>CAWHRX010000001.1:0-42228 GCA_963831905.1 uncultured Acidobacteriota bacterium
CTGTGGATTCCGGGGCACCGTAATGGCGATTCCGAAATGATCGTGATGGGCATTCCGAAATGATCGTAATAACGATTCCGGGGTCATCGTGATGGCGATTCCGGGGAGCGTAATAAACATTGCGGGGGTGAAGGGATGGCCCTTCCGGTTTTGAGCCGCTCGATTTTGGAGGAGGCGCGGGAGGGTGTCAGAATCCGCCCCTGAGAGGCAGGGTTAGGGCGAGCGACGCTGGACAACAATCGGGCAATTGAGATTCCTCTGGAAGCGGGAGGAATCCACATTGCCAACACCAAGGTTGTCCATGCGAAAATTCACCGAGTTGCTGCGGCTTCGGTTCGAGTTGGGCCTGAGCCAAGATCAGATCGCTCGCAGTTGTTCGATCTCGCAAGCCAGCGTTTCGAAGTGCCTGGAACGCATGCGGGCGGCAGGGGTCAGTTGGCCGCTGCCGGAAGGCTGGGACGAGGCCCGGCTGGAAGAGACGCTGTTCGGACATCGCCTGCGGCGCTACGAAACCCGTCGGCCCACGCCGGACTTTGCGCACCTTCATCAGGAGCTGCAATCCAACCGTCACCTGACGCTGCAACTCCTGTGGGAGGAATATCGACAGAACCATCCCGAGGGCTTCGGCTACAGCCGCTTCTGCGAACTCTACCATGGCTGGCGCCGTCGTCTGGACGTGGTGCTCCGCCACGAGCACAAGGCTGGCGAAAAGCTCTTCGTCGATTACGCCGGGGATACGATTCCCATCCATGACCCGAAGGGCGGACCGGATCATCCGGCATCCATCTTTGTCGCCGTTCTGGGTGCCAGCAATTACACCTATGCCGAAGCCACTTGGAGCCAAGGTTTAGAAGATTGGCTGGGCGCTCACGTCCGCACCTTTGAATTTCTTGCTGCCGTTCCCAGGCTGGTCGTTCCCGACAATGCTCGCACCGGCGTCAGCCGCGCTTGCCGCTACGAACCCGATCTCAACCCAGCCTATCAGGAAATGGCCCGGCATTACGGCGTCGGTGTTTTGCCTGCCCGTCCTTCAAAACCCCGCGACAAGGCCAAAGCGGAGAATGCGGTGCTGGTGGTAGAACGTTGGGTGCTCGCCGCCCTCCGCCATCACCGCTTCTTCAGCCTCACGGATCTCAACCAGGCAATCCGCGAATTACTAGAGAAGCTCAACCACCGTCCCTTCCGCAAGCGCCCCGGCTGCCGGGCCAGCTTATTCGCAGAGCTGGATCGGCCGGCCCTCAGACCGCTCCCCGCCGAGCGCTTCCAGCTCCATCACTGGTCGCAAGCGCGTGTCAATATTGACTACCACGTCCAGTTCGACCTCCACTTCTACAGCGTTCCTTACACGCTCACCGGCCAGGTCGTGGAGATTCGCTCCACCGCAGCGACCATCGAGATCTTTCACCGCGGCCAGCGCGTGGCTTCCCACACCCGCAGCCATCAGCCTTATCAAGCTACGACGGTTAACGAGCATCGCCCCAAGAGCCATCAGCAGCATCTGGCTTGGCCACCCTCGCGCTTGCTCCACTGGGCTCAGACCGTGGGACCGGCCACGGCGCAGTTGTTCGCCGAGATTCTCAAACGTAAACCGCACCCGGAAATGGGCTATCGCTCCTGCTTGGGGATTCTGCGACTGGGCACGCGCTACTCGAAGGAGCGTTTGGAGGCGGCTGCGCGGCGGGCTGTCGCGACCGGCGCTTGCTCCTACCACAGCGTGAAGTCGATTCTGGAACGCTCACTCGACCGACAGCCTCTGGCAACGCCGCCGCCCTCAGCCCCGCTCGCGCACGAGAACCTTCGTGGCGCTTCGTACTTCGAGGTCTCGTCCCGCAGCACGGGACCCCAACTCCCACTTTATTCTGCAAAGGAGAACGCATGTTAAATCAACCGACTCTTAACAAACTCGAAGCCCTCCGCCTGCACGGCATGGCCGAGGCCTTTCGCGCCCAAGCGGACCCGGCCCAACGGGACGGCTTAGCGCCTCTGAGCTTCGAGGAACGCTTCGCCTTGCTGGTCGATCAAGAGTGGATGTGGCGGCAGAACCGCGCCCTAGTTCGCCGGGTCGCCCAAGCTAAATTCCGCTATCGTGCTTCGGTCGAAGACATCGACTTCCGCACCCCGCGCGGCCTGGACCGTTCTCTGGTCCGCTCCTTAACGCAAGACTCGGCTTGGGTGACGCAGCACCAAAACGTCTTTCTGTTGGGGCCGACCGGGATGGGGAAAAGCTGGCTCGCCTGTGCCCTGGCCGAGAAGGCCTGCCGAGACGGGTTCACCGCTTTCTTCGTTCACGCCCCCAAACTGTTTCGCGACTTGGCCCTGTCCCGCGCCGACGGCAGCCTAGGCACCCGGCTGGCTCGGCTGGCGCGGATCGACGTGCTGATCGTCGATGATTGGGTCCATGCGCCGCTGGCCGAAAGTGAGCGCCGCGACTTCCTGGAAATCTGTGAGGACCGTTATCAGATGCGCTCCGTGATCCTCACCAGTCAGGTCCCCGTCGCCAAGTGGCACGAGCAGATCGGGGACCCGACTTTGGCCGATAGCATTCTCGACCGGCTAGTACATAACGCCCACCGCATCGAGATGCACGGCGAGTCGATGCGCAAAGAACGTGGCGGAAAGAAAGCCTGACAAAGAGGTGAAAGGCGCCGTGGAAATGACGCCCCGTGGAAAGCGTGGAAAACTCAAAAACCAAAAGCGAGTTTCCCACTCTTTCCACCGGGCTTGGAAATCCGACCAAAAACAAGAGCGTCGGATTTCCACATTTCCACCGCGCCGGCGGCGGCTCGATATCAAGCGGAAAGGACAAAAATGAACCCGAAACCAAATTCCAGTTGACCGATCGCGGTCAGTTCAGACACCATCGTAAGGTCAGCGTCGCTTCGCTCCGATCGTGATGATCATTCCGTTCGGAAACGACCATCACGATCAAATCGGAATCACCCATCACCATCATCGGAATCCGCAACCGACCGAAGGCAATAGTTATCGACCTCTTTAGGGCAACTGATTGGGGTGCGTACCGCTTGGCGTGCAGGTGGTCAACAAAAGCATCAATGTGGTGCTGAAACCGGCCGAGCCCAAGAACTTCCGAAACATTCGTCATCATGTGGTCTCTCCTTTTCCGGCGCAATGGCCGGAATGATAAGACCACACCGATTATGCCGCGTCTGCAACAATCAATGCTGCCGACACCCGCTCGCTATCCGTTGGAGGTGAAATCGCGCGGCATAATCCGGAAGTCGGCATTCCGGTGCTAATGCCGCTAGCGGCATTAGCCGCATTGTTATCGATCTCCAAGCTGCCATCCTCCGCGTAGCGCGTCAGCGCCTCCCAGCGCCCCAGTGCATACTTCACCGCCACGGTCGTATCCGATTTCTTCGACAGCTTGGTCAAGCAGCTTTCCCACCACGCCCGCAGCGATTCCAGCAAGGGCCGCGCACGGGCCTGCCGGATCTCACGTCGTTCGTTGGGTGGGCGCCCCCGAATCTCATCCTCGATCGCATAGAGAGCGCCGATCCGTTCCAGCGCTTCTTGCGCCACCGGCGACTTGTGCGCCACCTGAAGATCGTAGAATTTCCTTCTGACATGGGCCCAACAGCCAGCCTCTCGGAGGCGCCCACTTTCATAGAGGTGATCGTATCCAGCATAGGCGTCCGCCTGGAGTGTCCCTGAGAAGTGGCGCAAGTGAGCCTGGGGGTGCTCGCCCTTTCGATCCGGCGAGTAGGCGAACCACACCGCCGGAGGTGTAGCGTCCCCCGCTGGCCGGTCATCGCGAACATAGGTCCACAACCGCCCCGTTTTGGTTCTTCCCAGACCCGGAGCCAGCACCGGCACGGGGGTGTCATCGGCGTGCAACTTGCTGGCACTCATCACGTGACGGCGTAGCGCCTCCACCAACGGCGCCAGCAACTGGCTCGTACCACCTACCCAGTCCGCCAGCGTGGCTCGCTCCAGTTCCACGCCTTCTCGGGCATAAATCTCCTCCTGCCGGTACAAAGGCAAGCGAGTCGCGCGGGGGAATCGCACCCCCACGCGCTCCCAGAACCGTACGTGAACCTCTCAGCTCATACGGCTCCCAGTGTTCAGCCCTTGTCCATACAGAAGCGCCCAGTGGGCAAACAGATCCGGCGATGACCGGATCACCCGTGCCAGCCAAGCCCGCGCGACTTTCGGCCGTTGCCTCAAACGCTTGAACTTGCGGCGTGCCCACCGTACCAGAAAGGCATCAATCCGACGGAGCGTCGGATAGAGTTCTGACTTGTAGAAATGGCTGTAGTAGTTGATCCAGCCACGGATGTACGGGTTGAATATCCGGGCCAGGTCGTCCAGCGCCTTGTCGCTCCGGGTCTGTAGTGACCAGCCCCGGATCGCCTGACGAATCGCCTTCAAGGCCTTGGGGCTGGCTGCCGGAAGAAACGACAACCCGTACAGCTCACCCCGCCACTTCGCCCTCCGCGGCCGGAACGTATAGCCGAGGAAATCAAACTGGCAGTTCGGGTATTCACCTTTGCGGTTTGTGTCCTTGCAGTAGACCACCTTCGTCTTCTCTGGATGGAGCACCAACCCACATTGGGAGAACCGCCGATCTAAGACCCGGCGCAATGCCAGAGCCTCGCGTTCAGTGCGACAGTGGCAGATGATGTCATCTGCGTACCGTTCAAACGGCACGGGGAACGCACGCCCCACCCACACATCGAACACGTAATGAAGGAACAGGTTGGCAAGAATGGGACTGACCACCCCGCCTTGCGGAGTACCCCGCTCCCGAGGCACAAGGCTTCCATCTTCCAGCATCGCCGGCGCCTTCAGCCAGCGCTCGATGTAGAGCAACACCCACCGACACTGCGTGTGCTTACGCACTGCCCGGAGGAGGAGTTCCCAATCGATGCTGTCAAAGAAGCCCTTGATGTCCAAGTCGAGGATCCAGTCATAGCGCCAGCATCGCTGCCGTGCTGACCGGAGCGCATCGACCGCCGAGCGTCCGGGTCGATACCCGTAGGAATCCGCATGGAACACAGGTTCCAGCAGCGGCTCCAGATATCGTCGGACCACCTCTTGCGCAACACGATCCGCGACAGTGGGAATTCCCAGCGGCCGCGTTCCGCCATTGGCCTTCGGTATGTCCACCCGACGCACCGGTGGAGGCATGTAGCTGCCCGACGACAGCCGGTTCCAGAGCTTGTAAAGATTCCCAGCAAGCTGGGTTTCAAACTCCTCGATCGACTGCCCATCTACTCCAGCCGCTCCCTGGTTGGCTTTCACACTCTTGAAAGCCTCCCAGACTTCCCGCTTCGGAATGTCAAACGGCTTTGCCTGGTTCAAGCAGCTCCTCCCATTGCTGGTTGGCCACCTGCCCAAGCTGAAACACCACAGCCCCTTCGGTCCAACGCCGTTACAGCGCCTTCATCCCTACTACGAGCTGTTCTGTCCCTGTGCCCCGCCTCGGTACTCAGAGCCTGGCGGGGATCACCCGCTCGGCTCGCTCCCTTTGCATCAGGGCGACAGGTTCCCACGTTCCATGCCAGAGCCTGATCCAGATTCACGCCGCCTTCGAGCCGGATGCCGCAAGGGCCGGACTTCAGGTCTCCGCCCTGGCTGGTCCCGGAGTGACCACCACCCCCGGTTTTGACATCGACTGTACGATTTCGGCAGTTCATCGACGGTTCGCTTTCGCTCGTCTCTCTGGACCCTACCTGACGGGATCAAGTCCCGTCGTTTCCGCGACGCTCACCACCATCGCTCTTAACGACAGCAGCTCGCGGTGGTTTGGAGCCGGCTCCTGATCGCAGGCTCCGAGGGGCCTCCCCTCATCTCTCACACAGCTCCACACCTCCATCGCTGTCGGTGTGTTCGTGGCACACGGTGGTCGCAGTATTTTGAGACCACGACATGCGCCAGTAACCCCGGCCCTGCCAAGCCGCGTGCGATCGGGCGGCTCGGCGCTTCCGCCTGCACGATCTTGTCGCAGCGTGAGCAAGCGAGTTTGGGCCGCACCTGCCGAATCACCTGGAAGTGGGCAGGAACGTATTCCAACATCTCCGAAACATCCTCGCCTAGTGCCTTCAACTCGCCGCCGCAGTCCGGACAGGCTGTTTCCTTCGGCAGAATCCGCCTCACTTGGCGTGGCAGATGGGAGGGTAGCGGCCGCCGCCCGGGCTTCGCGCTATCCGCGGCCTGCTCTGTCGCCTCTAGCGATGGAGAATCTGCTCTGGTCTCCGCCTGCGCCGTTTGCAGTTCGTCCAACTGCAACTCCAACTGCTCGATCTGCCGATCCAGCTTTTCCGACCTCCGCCCGAACTGCATCCGCCGTAGCTTGGCGATCAGCAACTGCAAGCGTTCGATCTCGGCTTGGCGCCAGGCCAGCTGTTCGTCTTTGGTCTGAAGCTGCTGACGCTGAGCCAGAATCTCTTCCTCTTGCACCCCCAGCCGTCGCTGCTGCGCGAGGATGAGCGCTTTCAAGGCGTCCTGGTTCAGGGTGTCGAGATCCGGAAGTCCAGCGCGGCAGCTCATCGTACTTGCAGTATGCCATAGTTTTCATGATATGCAATAAGAAAACTCGCGAAAAGGCAATATCTTTAATGAACACATACACCAGAATCGAAACCCCTGGCTTACACCGCCATCTGCGGTGCAAAAGTTCGTGCCGGACGCCGCCAGTCGATCCCTTCCAGCAACATGGACAGTTGCGCGGGCGTCAGGGAGACTACGCCGCCGGTGGCCTGCGGCCAGATGAATCGACCCCGCTCCAGCCGCTTGGCGAAAAGACATAGCCCGTCACCGTCCCACCAGAGCAACTTGATCAAGTCGCCCCGGCGACCCCGGAAAACAAAGACCTGCCCCGAGAACGGCTCCTCTTTCAGCACCGTCTGAACCATCCCGCTCAAGCCCACAAACCCACGTCGCAGGTCCGTCACACCCGCTACAATCCAGATTCTCGTCCCAGCTGCCAACCCGATCATCCCCGCAAGGCCTCCAGCACCACCCGCAAAACCTCCGGATCGACATGCCCGGTCAGTCGTAACTTCCCCTTGGGAAGTTCTACCTGAATCATGCCAGAGAGGGGGCGGGGCGTCTTGGTCTCACCCGGCGGCACTCCCTGCTCGGCGACGCGAACCGCCAACAAACCAGGCGGCAACCTTTTCGCCGCTTTCAGCAGCCCTTGTTGATAGCGGCGACGCCAAGCGAATACTTGATTGGCGTTCACACCGTGTGCCTGCGCCACGCGGGCCACCGAGGCGCCCGGTGCCAGAGTCTGTTCCACAATCTGGCGTTTAAACTCCGGACTACGATGCTGCCTCTTTACTGGGGGAAGGGCCTTGCGAGAGGAGACCGCATCAAGGGTTGCGGCATTCGAACTATCCATCTGACCTCCAAGTGGACATAACCAGAGTGTCCACTTGGAAGAATGTCTCTTAAGAACACATCCGCCTAGACGGCCAAAACCGTACGCTTACCCAAGACCGGAGGAATTGGAGACTGTCGGAGGATGTTGCAAAAAGTCAAACCGATTAAATTCGGACGGCAGGTGTAGCGGCGATTGATGAAGCGGGTGCTGGAGCGGGACGGATGGCGGTGTCAGAAGTGCGGCGCGCTTGAGAACCTGCAGATGCCCCACACTCAAGAAGCTTGCTTCTTGATGGAACTATAACGTCGTGTTCGATGGTTGAGCACGGATTGGCGCCAGTGAACTATCCGAAAATTGCGTCCAAGCGAGCCGGCGCCTCGGGATCGGAAACTCGAAATCGGATTCCCTGGCCTGAGGTTGTACCCACAGTTCGAATCAAGGCGTAGGAACGATAACGACCCGACCTCACTAAGGTCATCTGCGAAGCTGCCGCAAAGTCGACATTATTGGTACACTAACCATAGCGCGTAAGAGAGCATCTCAACGAAGAGAGCAAAGGAGGACCACTATGGGCGGAACGATACGAGCTCGCGTAAGAGGAGGGGTGTTGGAACCCCTCGAAAAGACCGACCTGCCGGAAGGAAAGGAAGTCTTGATTACTGTCGTCCGCGTCGCAGAAGGCCCGGACCGCGAAGCTTTCCTGCGCTCGAAAGGAAGTTGGAAAGGCCTCATTGATGCCGAAAAACTCATCCACGACATCTACGAGGATCGCCTGATCGACACCAGAGAGGAGCCGAAACTGTGAAGCTCGCATACCTGGTAGACACCGACTGGGCGATCCATTGGCTCCACAGCAACGAGCCGATCCAACGGCGCATGGACGAGTTGGAAGGGCAAGGGCTCGGATTCTCGGCCGTCTCGCTCGCCGAACTATGGGAAGGCGTGCACTATTCCCGAGATACGCACGAAAGCGAGCGCGGCTTGCACAATTTCTTGAGGCGTGTTTCGCTCCTTGGGATCGACGAGGAAACGTGCGAACGGTTCGGAAAGGAACGAGGCCGGTTACGCGCGGAGGGAAAGCGTGTCGCCGACTTCGATCTTATTATCGGCGTCACAGCCCGCCAGTACGATCTCACCCTCCTCACCAATAATCGCAGGCATTTCGAGCACATCAAAGGCTTGCGGATCGAAAGCCTCGTATAACAATTCTTCTTTGATGAGCCTCCCCCGGAGGCTCTTCGCTCGAGAATCTCGTAACGCTTTGTGCTTATTGCCACCTGGCTGAGCACGGGCAGCTTTGCTACTCGGTGCCCTTGGGGAGAGTTTGCAGCAAGCCGAAATCACCGAGGAGGGGAAGTCTGCCCAATTTCCTCCGGCTTCGATAAAGCCAAAGTTCGGGCGAGGGTTTGGAATCCGTAGCGATTGGGCGACCGCTAACCACAAAGTTAATACCACGCTCGGGTATTGGAAAGACGACCACGGGAGTGTTCTCTATGTATTTAGATCGGGTTTGGAGGGTCACTCAAGCTCGTAGCGTGAGGTTAACGGTTGGGTAGGCAGTCGCCATTGCACCCAGTCTCAACTAACCGCACAAAGGCGTACGACATTCTCGCCACGCCTGCAGCTTTCTTGATTGTCGCGGAAAACGGCATGATCGCCAAGAATCCGGCCGTTGGGAAAGACGCTATACTGGCGCTGGTCCATAACGGCCGCGCGTGGTTAAAAGGGGGCACAAATGGGCGCATTGATAGACGACATTTCCAGGGCCATTGCCAGTTCCGTTTCCAGACGGGAGGCGTTTAAAATGGTAACGGGATCCGTGGGAGGCGCCGTCTTAGCCTCGTTGGGCTTTGGCAGGGCTGCCCGTGCCCAGGGAGCGCAGGATTTCCCGTGTCCAGAGCGAGGAGTCTTCTGCAATGGGCACTGCTATCCCCGGGGCTCTACGTGCTGTGGCGACAGGATAGTGTGCTTCGCTGACCAAACCTGCTGCTCGAATACTCACTGCTGCGATAATTCACAGAATTGCTGCGGTGCATCGTGCTGCCCTAAGACTCGGAACTGCTGCAACGGCGCATGCTGCCGGCCTTTTTCGGCATGCTGCGGCGGCAAAACATGTTGCCCGCCAGGCTTTTACTGCTGCGGCACTGAGTGCCAACGGGAGCGACCGTCGCCCAGCAGTGGCTGTATACCAGTAGGACATCCTTTAGGAGCTCCTTTTTAGGTGGTAGCTGCCGAGCTTGCGCCGCCTTCGGAAATGAGCAACCTGGAGTTGCAGTTCCGCCGCCACGCGCTGAATCCTGTCCCGCAGTTCCGTCTCGGCTTGCCGGGGTGCATGTTCGTCAAAAAATCGGTAATACCCGGCACGGCTTACCTGCGCTGCACGGCAGGCCTCGTCGGTCGATATCGGCGAGCCCTCAAGCTGCATCATGGCCTCGATCTCTCCATAGATGCCGTTCCGCCATCGCCTTTGCTCGGCTGACGTAACTCCTCGACACGCTTGAAGGCTCTTCGCAAAAAATCGATGACCACCGCCCGCTGCCCAACCTTGCGTTCAAGATCACTGATGCGTGCCTCGGCCGCTTTCGCCCGCTCCGCCTGGCTCCGTCCCGGCCGCCCGATCCACCGGAAGCCGGCCGTGCCCACTTTACGATAGGTGTTGCGCCAGCGATACAGCAGACTCCGCCTTACCTTGAGTTCTCGGCTGAGTCTGGAGACAGCCTCGCCAGCCAACATCCGTCGGACTGCGTTTCTTTTGAATTCCGCCGTGCGACGTTCCAGCTTGCGTGTGCCCTTCAAGAAACACCTCCATTCGCTGTAGGGTGTCCCTATTTACGATGTCTCAGTTCCGGGGTGCACACCAACTGTTTGTCTCAAAAATGGGGACAATTCCAGGGGACGAAATACTAAGGTGGACCTTAGCGTTACTTTCAAAGACGGAACGCTCGTAAGCGCCGATTAATCAGTTGCGACGATTATCTCTGCCATTTTGAGACCAAGACACATTTAGGACTGCCCAGAAGAACCAGGCTGGTGAGGGAAACCCCTAGGTTAAAGGCAGCCAACTATGGCTCTCAAGGGAGAGCCTTCCTTGGCAAGCCGAGTTCCCGCGCGAGCACAAGGTCTTTGCGGATCAAAGAAGAAGGCAGGTCGTGTGGGGCCTGCCTTAAGGGGTTTTGTCGCCACTTGCTTACCTCTTGAGTGTTGCAGACGTAGGCGGTTTCGAGTGGTTCTTCGGTTTCGGGGATTGCTTCGCTGAACTCTGCCGTATCTGCCGGAGGACTTTGTCCGCGTTGATTTTGTAGTGCGCGGCTTCCTTTGCGAGCGTTGAGTCCTTGGGGAGCGTCGAGCTGGAAAGGTACGACGGAAAGTAGAGGTCAGAGGCGAGAGCACAGACCACGAGGAATCTTCCGATCTCCGCCATGGTCATGGCGTTCAGCTTGGCGCTCGCCTGCTTGGGGTAGTCCACGTAGCCGCCGTTCGGCGCTTTCGCCTTCGCCGCCTCCCACACAAAGAATTTGAAGATACGGTGCTGGCTATCGTGACCCAATTGTTCAAAGTATCGGAGGGCTACCAGGCTGAGCTCGTGGCCGGATAGCTGGCCGGGCACACGCTTATACACCTCTTGGAGCAGGCGCTTGCGGAACTCCTGCTGAATGCGCAATTCCGCGGCCTGCTTCTTCCGTTCTGCTTTCTCGTCAGGACTAAGACCCACCGAATGTGTCGCATGGGTGTTGCATTTCAGGTTGGTACAGACGTGGAGCTTTGTGCCAGCGCGGTTTCCCTCGACCACCACCGCAGCGGCGGTGTCAGGGCAGTCGCCTGGCTGCGCGTCGTGGTAGTTGGGCCGGTAGATGACACCCGCCAGGGGTCTCTGACCAAAGAACAGATGCGAGTCCGAAACCTTGACCGGCTTCTCACCCGACTGCTGCACTTCCTTTAGGCGAAGCTCGACCAGGGTGTCTTTCTTCTTGCGAAAACATTCCCGGTCGGCGCAGATGTCGGGCCGCTTGATCGCGTCGGCGAAGAGCAACGGGTTGCTCCCGGACCGCTTGGGACAAGTCGTACAAGGCCCGGCGGCAGGGAGAAGGTTCGGGTCGTTCACGTCGAAGGGCGCGTGGGCGAGACTCAAGTGGATTTCGCGCTGAATCCAGTTCCGCAGCTCGCGAACGCTGATGGGACGCGGATCCTTGTCTTTGAGGATCGCCGCAGCCGTGCGATGCCCCGGAAAACATTCGCTTAACGCCTGCTCCTGGTCTTTGGGTTGTAGCCGCGCAATTTCCATCGCGTGGCCGGCAGTGAGCTTGCTTTCGTAAAACGCTTTCTGGAGGTTCGGAGTCAGTTCCGCAAGCTTCAGGCGGCCGTACACGTACTTCGGGGAACGCCCGACTTTCGCGGCGATGGTTTCCACCGTATAGAAGTCGGGGTTTTGCTGGATGAGCGCCTTGTAGCCCAGCGCCTCATCAAGTTCGTGAACGCCTTCGCGCTGCACGTTCTCAATGACGGCGAGCTCCAGGGCTTCCGCATCGTTCAGATTCATGATGCGCGCAGGAATCGTTTCCTTGCCCGCCTCTTTCGAGGCTCGCCAGCGGCGTTCACCGCAGACGACTTCATACCCGGCGCCATTGAAGGGGCGGACAACGATCGGCTGGAGAACGCCCCGCACACGGATGTTCGCGGCGAGCTCGGCGAGGGCCGCCAGGTCCATCCGGCGGCGCGGGTTGGTTTTCGGGGGTTTGATCTGGTCGAGGCTGATTTCCTGGACGAGGACGTTATCAGCCGGCCTCATCGGTGTTGCCAGAGTTTCGACAGTACTCATGGTGCTTCATCTCCTTTGGTTTGGGTTTGGGATAGGTCGTGCGAGATAGGCTTTCAAAATCAGGCGCAAAAGAATTTGAGATCGCTGCCCCCCCCCATGACATCATTGGGGAAGGTGGCCGTTTTGCTCGGGGGATCACGGCCAACCCGCTGGTCAGGCTGGCTAGCGCCGTACGGCTTCGAGGAAGGGGCCGAGTTTTGCGGTGGCCTTGAATTGCGGGATAGGGTCGAGTTCCTTGAACGCCGACGTGAAGGCGTTCGAGAGGCTCCAGAGGGTGCGCGGGGCGAACTCCGGGAACCGGGGATTGAAGTACAGCTCGTGGACTTGGCGCGCCAGGTGGCGAGGCGCTTCGAGTTCGCCTTCGATGAAGGCGCGATAAATGACCATTTTGGCGTGGGTTTCGGGCAGTTGGAGTCCCTGCCACCCCTCCACCTGGCGCCGCATGGGTTCGAAATTGCGCTGCATCCGGTCCACGCCTACGGAAATGGCGTCAATCAGGCTGAAGTGCTTCGAGTGTTTGGCGAGGACGGGGGTGAAGTCGCCGTAGAAGGCCATGTTGTCGCAGACGAACACGCGATAGCCGACCGTCATGGCGAGCCGCATCGACTTGTCGTTGGCGTTGCGGATGCCGATGGAAAACCGGCACTCCGCAAAGCTGGTTTCGAGGTCGAGGACGCCGAACATCTTCATGCCATCGCCTGAAACCGCGTACTCATCGCGCACCACGCCGATGTTGCGGAAGCCCAGGGTTTCAACGAGGGCCTGCACGATTTCAAAGTGGGGCACCGGATGGTGCGTGAGCGTCTCCGCAACTGATAGCAACGTGTCCCCCCAGGCTTCCAGGGCCAGCGCCTTGCCTTCCTCGGCAGAGGTCTTTTCGCTTAACTCCCTGCGAGCCACGGCCAGGACCCGTGGCCATACCTTGGCAGAGGCCTCTCCAAGTCCGTCAGTACCCATTTCCGAATGATGGGCCGCTCAATCCGGTTCAGCCTAGCTGAACTTGAGAGATGGCGCCGTCAGTTCTTCGTGAATGGAGGAATCAATGTTTAGACGAGGCCGGCCTCAGAGGCCGATTATCTACCAACGTAGGAAGTCAGCCTTTTGGTGGATTCGCTATCGCGACAAAGAAGGCAAGCTACACAAAGAATCAACAGGAACTGTGGACCAAAATGCCGCGGAGCAAATCCTTCAAGAGCGGCTAAAGGCAAGGGATGAGGGAAGGTTACCCATCCTCTTTGCATCGAGAAAAGTTATTTTCGGAGCATGGCTTGATTGGTATTTGGAAACCCGCTCAAAACCACCCTTCAGGGCGCAGAAAACGCACGAGCAGAACCTTAATGCGGCCAAATACCTTCGGCCTGTTTTCGGTGAACTTCCGCTGTCCGAGATCACGGCGGATGCCATCGAGGACTACATCCACGAACGGCTCCAATCAAAACGAAAGGTCCACAAGAAACTTGGAGTCGAGTTTCGTGACGCTATCAGACCTGTCACCGTTCACCAGGAGTTCAGGGTGCTCAGACGGCTCCTTAACGTCGCGGTCAAGAAAAAACTCTTGGCCGTCACCCCTTGCAGCTCTGTCGAATTCCCAATGATCCTACTTTCGGCCACACGAAAGCCGCATTATATGACGTCAAACGAGCAAAAGAAGATCGAGTTCTTTGCGCCAGACTACCTGAGACGGATCGTGATCATAATTTCGGAGATGGGATTACGTCCGCAGAAGGAACTCTTTCCAATGCTCAAATTGCAGCTCGACCTGGCAAACGGGGTCGTGCACATTCCCGATTCGAAGACTCCCAGCGGTGTGGCGGATATGCCCATGACGTCTGTCGCGAAACAGGCGTTTCAAGAGCAAGTCCAAGCGACGCCGTCCAGTGAGTACCTGTTTCCCTCCCCAAGTCCGCGAGCTACGAAGCCGTACATCTCAAAGGTAGCCAGAACCTGGCGAACCACACTTCGACGGGCAGGCGTGCCGTATTTTCCTTTGTACCACCTTCGACACACGTTTGCCACTCGCCTCAGTGCAGGGGGAGTCGCGGACAATTTCGTGACCCAAATGCTGCGGCAAGGCGATGCGCAGGTTTTCAAACGGTACAGCCAAGCCAAACTGAACATGATGCGGGAAGCTCTCGAAAAGCTCGACAGGCAGGCTAATGAACACCGGGAGAATTCTGGAACACCGGTCGTAAATTAGCGATTTTTGGAACACTTTTGGAACACCCAAGCCTAAGAACAGGTTGGAGATTATGGGGCGGTTCTTAAGAATGAATGAGTTAGGTGGTACGCCCGGGGTGATTCGAACACCCGACCCCTTGCTTCGTAGGCAAGTGCTCTATCCAGCTGAGCTACGGGCGCACATTATTGAAACTACGTGGCTTGCTCAAAACGGCAGATTCTCATCTTTTGCCTCTTGTGGGGGATTTTGTGGGGACTCTCCTTCACTTTCGTAGATTGGATTTCCCCACTCATCCTCGGGCGGCTTGAAACTCTCTGCCTCATGCTTTTCCTGCAACGTCTTGGCTTTCCGTGCTGCCTCGACGTAAGCTTGCAACTTGGCCGTGGCTTCGATCTTCTGCTTGCGGGCGGCGTGCACGTAAATCATGGTCGTCTGGATGTTCGCATGACCCATGAGTTCCGCCAGCACCGGCAACTCCGTTCCAGCTTGAGAGTGCCGCGTACCGTAAGTATGCCTAAAAGTATATATCGTAAAGGGGTCCTTCGGGAAGGTCTTTTCGATGACTAGCTCATGTGCCCTCTTAAGAGAACCGATGTGCAATACCTCGCAGTGCTTGGTCTTGGGACGCCGAACCGGAAAGATGTAACCGTTACTCGATTTCGCCATCCGCCTTTCCAATACTCCCTTGGCGTCGTCAGTCAATGGCACGTCCCGGTGGGCTCTCCGGTTCTTGGTCCCCGGCAAGCTCACGTAACCCTCTGCCAAGTAGACCTCATCTTTGTGAAGAGCCAGGATCTCGTTCGGCCTGCCACCGGTTTCCGTCGCCAGAATGGCAAAGTCCCTCAGGTCACCCTTCGCCGCCGCTAGGTATTTATCAACTTCCTCAATAGTCAAAGCACGAATCCTGCCGGTTTCCTTGAAGTAGGGCACGTGCCTGACCGGATTGCGAACGTTCAAACCCATCGCATCGGCATAATTGAAGATCCTCTTCAGGGTGGTCAGATTTCGATTCACCGTCGCCCCGGAAACCTTGCTCTTGGCATTCTTGCGGTTTTGGCCCGCTCGCCAGGCCTTGAACTCTTCCACGCCCTTACGGTCGATCTCGTTGATCAGCCTACCACGAAAGAACTGTTTAAGCCTGTCGATGTTGACCCGATGTAGTACAGCCGTAGCTTTCGCTAAGTTCACTTTCGCCCAGTTCAGGAACTGGTCCGCAAGCTCGGCAAAGGTCGGCACCGCGGTCGGGTGCGGGATGTCCTGAAGCGAGTTCAATAGCCGGGTGCGCTTGGTGGCTTCAACTTTGAGCGCATCTTGGCGATTGGTGCGCTTGGTGCTGCCGCGATACCGGCGTCCGCCCAGCTCAAACTCATAGTGATAAACCCGACCACGTTTTGAGACGGCCATAGCTGAAGTTTACCCTCTCTTGCTTTCGGTTTCAAACCCTGGGCATACATCGCCTCTACTTTGCCCGGCGTCGGCAATATGGACCATCCCCTTTCCATTGACCATCTGCCCAGCGAGTTGTGCGGCTGAATGAAATTCTCTTTTCCAGGTTTCAACTTTGACGACCACTTCACGACGCTTCGGTGCCCCTGCCGAGCGCTGGAACCTCTTCTCCACAGCGCCGCCAGTCGGCACAATGCGGAGACGCGGGTTCCGACAATATCCAATTCACTCCCGCGGCGGCTCAAAGGCCTTAATTCGGTACTTTCGTTCTATTACGAGTCTTTGTAGAAAGTTATAGCCTGAAAACGTAGGCCAGTTGCCAAGTCGTAAGTACGCGTGGTACGCAAAGCCAGCCCAGCCGCAAGCCGGGCAAGACGGGAAGGGGTGAAATAGGATGCGCTCAAAAGCCCTTTGGGAAATCCTGATTCCGGTATGCAACAATGAGGGCACCTACTTTCTTGAGATGCATCACACCGTCTGGAAAAGAGAGATTCTCGCACTATCCAAAGGACTAACTGTTTTGGCCTGTGCAACGGGATACTGGCTGGACCTCGACTATCCAGAACCAATGATGCCTGTAAGATTTATCGCTACCAAGCCAGAGGCTAAAAGGGTCATGGAATTTACGCAAGGACATTACAGGCAACAGGCGGTGTTGTGCTATAAAATCGCGGACTCTCCGAGATTTTATCCTCAACAAAAGGACGGGGGCAGTTGTAAGCTCGCAAGTTTCATTTCGGGTCCGCCCTCGGCTTTTCCGGTTGGAGTTGCTATCTTCCTCTCGGGTATGCTGGAAATAAAGCCGAGGTAAAGAGGGTGAAACAGGATGGCAAACGAGCGATTAAGATTGCCGATCTTTCGTGCCGCATAGAGAAGCGCAGGCAGAGGCCGCGCGATTAAATAAGGAAAGCCAGCGACCTCGCCCGCCAAAGCCCCCGGCTTAACCTACGAGCCAACGGTCGATGACAGCACGTGCACTCCTTCGCCGCCGTTGTGGCAAGAGACAGGTTCTCTGGCGGCGGTTTCCCCAGATAATGGCCAATCCCTAATCTGCCAGGGTGCTCCCTCAGTGAATTTATGTATACTTCAATCATAGAGGTTATCAATGCCCAGGAAGACAGGGTACTCGATCCTGACCGGTCAAACGGCCCCTGGCAGCCAACTTCCGCCATCCAATTCGCTCAAACAGGCGGTAGACGTAGCTTATCGAGACGTTCCTACGAGTGACTTTTGAAATCTCTTCCTGCACCTCTCTAGCTCTGGGGTTACTACCTCGCTCCGCATCCCTTTTGAGGCTCTCCAGCAGGGCTTTCTCCTGGTCCAGAGACAAATAGGCCCGGCGCCGCCCGCCCCGACCTTGCCGCTGCAAACCGTCTGGCCCCAGGCGGTTGTACTGGCTCACCCACAGCCAAACGGCTTGCTTGGAAACGAGCAGTAAGCTGGCGACACGATGTGCCGGAAAAGGACCCTCGATGGTCATCCAGATGGCCACGCGTTTCTGATAGTCCTCGCGGCTGCGGGCGGTTCGGACCCACGCCTCAAGTTTCTTCTCCGACAACCAGGGTTGAATCACTGCAGGTTTTCGCATATGGCATTGCTCCTCAGCGGTATGGTATAATACTCTATGTTTGACGTCAACACAGTTCTCGCTGGCCGGCAATATGCATTATCAGCCTCGGAACACATGACGCAATGGAGGCAAAAGACATGAATAAATGTGGAACACGCAACTATGACATCCACAACTACACACACAATTTCTGGATGGGTTGCCGGAAATATAGCGACGGCTGCAAGAATTGTCATATGTGGCTCATGCAGACAGAGCGGGGGGTTGACCCGTCCCGCATATACAGGTGCAAGTATCAGACAGCCACTGGAGACGTGCTGAAACTTCAGAGGCAGGCAGAGGCAGCCGGAAAAGTCTATACGGTCACGGCGTGCTCGTACTCGGACTTCTTCATCGAGGAAGCTGACGCATGGAGAGACGACGCATGGGCCGTGATCAAGCAGACGCCGAATCTCGTTTGGCATCTGGTGACGAAGCGGGCCGAGAATATCGCTGACAGACTCCCGGCAGACTGGGGAACCGGCTACGGGAACGTGTGGCTAGGCGTGACGGTCGAATCGAGAAAACATCTGACCCGGCTCGATGCGCTGCGCGGAATTCCATGCGCGCTCCGCTGGCTGAATCTCATGCCGACTCTGGAAGCCCTCATGCCGGAACTCGCAGATCACATTGACGGGTTCCACTGGGTCATTCAGTCCGGCGAAGTCGGATGTGGTCTCGTTCAGCCTCGCCCGTTCGATTATCAGTGGGCCAGGAACATTCGTGACCTGTGCGCGAAGCGAGGAATCGCGTTCGCATTCCTACACGGCAGCGGGGATGGCTGGGGGCGCGAGCGACTAGACGGCGTGGAGTATCGCGCAGTCCCAGCCCTACTCGATGAATACCGGGCGAAAATGGCAATTGCGCCACGCATTTTCGACAGAACGAAACTCGGAAATTGCAGAATACCCCCGAACGCAGCCCCGCCTATTCTGACGGGGGGGGGCGTGTTACCTGAACTCTGCCTTCACCATTAAGCCGGGCACGATTGTAAAGCGCGCAGCCTGGCGTGCAAGGAATCACACCAAGACAGAACGCGCTCAAACGTATCCAAAACAAGCCGGTTCTCTAGCCTCGTTCTCCTAAGGCCGTTGGAGAACGGGGCTATTGGATCATTCGGAGTAATCCCACCAGACAAGAGACCACCTGCCCAAGGCCTGCATGAATACTGGGTGAACGCAGTGGTAGGATTTCCCTATACTAACCAGGGAGGATGAGGCGGATCAGGCGCCGGGAGTCCTCCCCCTACCTTGAAGCCTTCCTGCGACCGCGGCCTCACCAAAGGAGAAATCGAAGATGGATGGTTCCAATGACGTCCGGTACGGCAAAGCTATGCCGGACATGAAGTATGTCAACCGGGAAATCCCCATCCTGGAAGTCGCCCGGGAACTGGGATTGGCGCTGGGTGGCAGAAAGACCATCTGCCCTGAATGCAAGAAGAAACGATTGACGTTCAGCGTGAAATACAACTGCTGGCGATGCTGGCACTGCGACCCGGCGGGCAAGCGGAAGACGGTGATCGACTTGGTGATGTTCATTCTCAACGTCGACGTCTTCAACGCGGCCGCGTGGATCAGCAGGCGCTGGAGTGTCGTGGGCCAGGTCCAGGTAGAGCGGAGTGAGAACAAGCATGGACTCACGAAACACGCGTACCGTCGGGTGAGGTCGATCCCGATCCCCGAGCGGGACAAGCCCAACCTGCAGGCCATCGTGACGAGTCCCGGCTGGCGGGAGATGGCATTGAGCGCTCGGGTCGTCGCCGTGACGCTCCTCGCCCTGGCGCGGACGGACGCCCGCAACAGCGTGACGATCGACCGCAAGGGACTGTCGGATCTCACGGGCATCACCGATCCCAGCACTTTGGCCCGGGCGAATCGTGAGGTACAGGCCATCGGGCTGTTCGAGATCGACCGCGGCTACCGGACGAAATACGCCGAGCAGCCAACAGTTTACCGGCTGACCTGGTGGTCGCAGGTCTTTCAGAGATGGCTCAGGGCCGGGTACGCAATGCCTGAAATCACCACGCCTACCACCCTAAACACCCCCCACCACCAGGGTACTAGTAATAGTGGAGGGTTTGCCCTACCGACGGTCCCAGTGGCGGCAGGGAAAGGATCTCAGCCGGAAGCACACAACGACCTCTCAATTATCGCGCAAGAGCCGACCGGAGTACCGGCGGTAAGCCAGAAGGAGAATCAATGAACATAAGAACATGCAGTAGCCGACACCCAAACCTTGCACGAGACCTCGTGCTGGAGCCGCTCACGGCAGAGGAATTGGCCGAATCTGCCTGCGTGGAGTGCGGAGGACCTATCAGGAAAAACCACCTGGTAGCGAAGCGGAAAGATACCCTGACCTGCTCTGACCGGTGCCGGAAGCGGAGAGAAAGACGCGGGAAGGCAAAAGTGGGTCTGCGAGCAACTGAAAACAAAGGAGATAGAGTGGGACAAATCGCATTATAAGGGGATTGTATTGCCGGAACGGGTTCATGATCGAATCGGAAGCGAGTTATTGACGGTAATCCTAACAAAACAGATGGTTTATCCGTAATGAGGCCTTATTTGCCTCCAACCGCAATGTCACACATAAACTCTGTACTCCTGGGGCTGGCGCTGGCTCATGGAGACGCCCCACTCCGGACATGGGCCACGGCGCCGAGGACGCCGTCGACCCGCAACTTCCAGCCGCTGCGCGCAAAAGAGAGAACGGAAATCCTACACTACTGATGGCGGCATCAGCGAGCATGCATCGTAGCCATCAAGCTGGTACCTTGCGGCTATGGCTGATTGTCGGATTGACCAGGTGCGCGTCCGTCCACACGCAGAAATCGGCACTCAGATCTGTGGATCAACTTCCAGAATCCTCACTCCCCCTCGCGGGGGCCGGGATCGACCTGCGACGCCCCTGACGTGTCACTCTCGGGCGCGGGCGCATTCATGAAGTCCACCGCCTGGCGGTAATAATCCTCACGTTTATCGAAATACAATCGGCAGGCATCGGGTGAATTCTTTCCTTCGCCGTCGGCAAGCCGGTGGAGGGCCATGATTGTATAGCCCCAAGTGCGCGTTCCGATCCACTGACGGAAAACATCCTCCTCATCCCTGGTCAGGGTGTTATCGAAGCGCATGCCATACTGATTGACAACCGTTGCGGCCAGGTCGAACCAGTCGAGGAGCTTACCTTTGCTGATCGCGTTTGGCAGCTCTGGCTCCGGCTCTTCGGCCGGGGGCATGGGAGACTCTTTCGCCAGCTTGAGGTAGCGATTGCGGGTACGGACAGAGTGATATTTCATAGAAAAGAATGCCCACCATGGGTCAGATGCGGCGTTTCTGCATATCGTTCTTTGGTTCGCGGGCAAGCTCACGCACAAGGATTCTGATCGGTACTTCTGTGCCATAGGCGGGTGAATGCGATGGCGGTATGATGCAGGTTACGCGGGCGCAAGACTGGCAAGAGCTAATTCCGGGCCTGTAGCCCGCCGAGCCACTTGCAAGATTCCCGCGCGGTTTGCCCAACCCAAGCTTGGCGGGCATCAGGGGGAGAGGAAATGAAAAAGACGGTTACCAGACGTGAAAAACAAATCATGGCCGAGGCGACAGAAACGAGAAGGCAAATCAAGGACACGAAGGACCACACATGGGCCGGAATAAAGTGCTCTGAACACAGCCTGGCGCTAGGCTCAATAGCGATTGCACTAGATGACGCAATTGGTTCCAAGCGGCCCTTGGTTGACACCGTGGAGAGCCTGCATTGCAATGCTGCGGAATATCTAGTGCCTCCGCTCAGCGAATTGGAGTTTACCCGTGCACTGTGCGAGCTAGAACACTTTGGAGAGCTAGTGATAACCGAAGAGCACGGTACCCTCTATTGCCATCGGACGAGAGAATCAGGTGAAATCACCAACAATCTAGAGCAGACGCTCTGAAAGATACCCTTACCGTACCGATATTCTGCACGGGATTCCCGTGCGCTGGGTCTCGGTGTTGTCCGCCCTGTTGCGCACTAGCGACCCCGCGACCCGGCATAATTTGGTACTGTTGAATACCCGCATCTTCACAGATACAGTTTGGGTTGCTCGTATTCTCGAACGCTCGCGGTCCAGCGGGGGCATGGAGATTGCCAGCAGCCGAAGTAGTTGATTACAACGAACTGAAAAGCTACCGGGCACGCCTGGTCCCTAGCCGGGTCTTTGACCACCGGCTGAGCCGCATCGAGAGGCTCGTCCTGGACGCCTACATCGACATGACGACCATCGACTACGTGCGGAAGGAGGACGGTAAGCGCATAGGGCTGGTCAATGGGCCATACGCCGGCACGAGGGACGGCATGGCGCCTGCAACCACGGCCAAGGACATCGTGGAATACTGGCAGCGCAGGGGAGCGACGATCAGCGTCAAGAGCGTCCAGGCAGCCAACCGGAGGCTGCTGGCGCTGGGTCACATCGTACGCCGGCGGACAGGCCCAGGGTGGATAATAGGGATACCCCACAGCATAAGATGGTGGAACGACAAGAGCAAAGACCATATTTCTCATAGATTTAGCTACTGGAACGACCTGTTCCAGCAGATGGACAGGAACGACTCATACGACCAGGAAACCACGCCTGCAGAAGCTGGAGCTATTGCGGCATGAAGACCGAATTCCATGTATAATCAAACCATCTCGTCATGGAGCAGCAACAGATACGCGTAGGAGTGCCTGCCGATTGCCGATCAATAAAGCGTAGTTGTAATAATAAGGTGGCTGCCATTTCCGTCCCTCCAGCGAACTGACTGGCACCGCGTGACTTACCGTAGTCAACGCCGTGATCTGCCTACGGACCCACACGCACAATTGCCTCCCCGCTCACCATACAGGCCCTTGCGCTGGCTGAGTTGAGCCTGGATTTCCTGCACCGAGTATTCGCACCCAGCGTCCGGCCGAAGCCGACGCAAGGCGGCCGTAGCCGGACCGACATGCCCGTGCCCTGCCGCAAGACCATTCAGGCGAGCTGTTATGCTCCATGTTTTCAATAAGATAACGTCAGCTGAGGCGAGTCGATCAAAATATCAAGAAAGCGCCCGGAAACGGCCCTGCCGTGCGCCGAAACGGAAAGAACGATGTATTGCCTTGGGAAAAAGGCAGCAAATGGAGCTTCGATGCCAAAATCAGCGTAACCAGTTGAAAGTAGAGGAGATGCTCAATACACGGCAACCACCACAGATCGCGGGAAAACGCGTAGAACTGGCGCTATTCGTGAACTCTGCGGGCAAGACGCAGCTTTTTGCTCGATTTTGGTGCCGAACTGGAGTTGCCTGCCGGTGATTGTGATATTCACGGCCAGGAACTCCTGATAGGTAGGTCGAAGCTGAGCGCGGCGCGAGGAGGAGTGAATCAGAGGTTCACGAGACTTGTTGCCGGGGAATTACCAAACTCGACTTCGTTCATGCGCTCGCCAACCACATTGGCAAAGTACTGAAGGATTGAAGTCAGTCTCAATGCTGCTTTTCTCTCGCCGACCCCCAGGAAACGTCGGGCTGCCAGGGAAAGGAACTGCACGCGGAAATAGAGGATCAGGAGCCACTGCTCCTTGGAATAGCCCGGCTTCACATCTGTGGTGTTCCTGAGCAGATGGGTCAGAGCGAGGAAATCGCAATTCAGTGCCTTGGGCAGGCGGGAATAATCGAGCGAGGCACCGGATTGCTCCAACGCTTCTCGCACGGACGGAAACTCCAAACGAATCACATTGACGATGGATCGGAAATACTCTTGATCAAACTGCCGGCGGAGGATCCTCTGGCAGGTAGCCTGGAAGTAGAAGAAGACCATGGCCAACGAGAGTGTCAAGATCAGCCACGAAAGAATCATTCCTCGATTGCCCTCCACTAATATCTTCACTACAGTTATCGGACGAATCAACTATTTGCACAATGGTACAGGAGTACCGCCCTACAGACCTCTTGACACCAGGTTTGGAGAAGGATGACGTTGCGCTTGCAGGCGGGCGTGGCTGTCCGAATCCTCCTGTCTCCGTCACTAGCATCAATTCATTGATTCCCTGGGTCGTGTTGCCCATGGTCGAGTTGCCTGGGTCCGGGCTGATCAGCGACAGAGGTCCGGCCATGCCAGCCCGGAGATCCCGCTGCAGTACCATGCCCTGCTTAAGTACCGGAATGTTCCTGCCCCCGAGGATGTGGCTGCTCTGTGGAAGGCACGGGCAGGAGATGCGCAGGCGGAGGCGTACAACTGTGGGGCCCTACCTTAGTACCATTGAATACACATGTTTCCATGCATAGAATCCAGGTTGGTATTAGCTGAAAGCACGTCCGAATTACGGACGATTCGCGGTTTGAGCTTGCACGGGATGTGACGATAAAGAAAACGAGAAGGTCTTGACCTATGTCGAATAACAAACCGGAGCGTTCAAAGATTCAGGATGAACCATCTCGCACGAAGCAGGTGGTGCAGTGGGCAATGTGCCACCCGGGAGTCCTGTTACTCAGTTCTGCCGCTGTGGGAACCGTACTGGCTTTCAAGCTGAATGAGGATCAGCAACCTCGCGGCGAGCGACGGATGGAAACGGAAGCGGACATCGTCGATGGCGATGTACCATTGTTTGTCTGACGGAAGGGCGGGATTCAGCTGAACAGCGCTCTTGCGGTGCGCACCGTTGGCAGCGCCCCGCGGACGCCGCCACGGCATTAACGACGAATACCTGAGACGGTGAGCCGGAAGCGTTTCCCCGCTCTCGTTTCGGGGCCAAGCATCCCAGACCCTTTTTCCGAGCAGCGCGGCACTACCGTTTGTTAAGATCCCTCTCGTATCGAATCCGCATCCACTCCAGGTCAACTCTGGGATCGGCTTTCTCTGCACACTTGAGGGCTTCAGCTTTGTCGGCAGCTGGCCCTTCCCAGACAATCCATTCATGGGCTGCCGGCCGGTCTTGAGCACCCGGGTCTGAAACGGCTTCGATCTGGCCGTTGACCAGCGCAATGACTTTCCAGTGGGCCATGTGGTTGACGATGCTCCTTAGGAGGCATCTTACCAGAGTCGGGAATGCGCCTCGTCGATTATTACATTCTACCTGCGCAAGGTGTCCGAAACTCGCAGGCGCACCAGCGACCGCAGGAAGGAGGAGGCAGGCAAAACTGCTTGTCCCATGAGCGCCTGCCTCCCCACTGAAGTAAGTTATTGACTTAGATGACAATTTGTCCGCAATGGTTCCAAAGCCATCTGGCGACGGTCGGCAGAAACGAATCGAGCGGCTCTGGAACGGGGCTAGGATACGAGTCTGCGTCCGTTGTGCAAATGTGCTTGTGCAGGGAGCGCAGCCCGACGGAGAATCGCAGATTCTCAACGCTAACGATAGGTGCAGCCTACCACACCAGCAGGAAAAAGCAATGGCAATTTGAGTCGGTCTGGGCGCCGCACTTATGCAGTCCGGCTACTTCTGCGTCGTGGAGTGGACGAACGGCGAGTTGACTTTGATCGCTTGACCGGCAGCGGGTGATGGTCGCTAGCGTGGCACGATGCCGAGATGCACGTCTGGATCATCAACAGGTACACACAGACGCGCCGGATTAAACCTATTCGCTGGCTCTGCCAGCAGCCCCCCTGCTGCTCTCCCGGCTCGTTGCGACAATCAGTTTGAGCTTGAAGTCGTAGACGAAGTGCTCTTTCCCCCTCTTGCTTGCCGAGTCGAGCATTAACACCTTGGCCTAACCAACTGTCAGCGCAGTGTACGGTCGTCCCATCTCGTCTGCTATCTTAGGGACCGCGCAACAGCCAGCGACGAATATCCAAGACATCTCGACAGCGTTAGAAGGCTTAGAGCGGCGGCTGTAGCCGGAGGACACAATTCCGTTCAAGCCAACTACCAAATTGGTCTGTACTCATCCCCCTACTTTCCAATCGCCTGATCGCATCAAGCGTCTCATCCTTCGGGGTGACAAGCTGTAGATCATATTGGTCGAGCAGAATGTATGCTGCGCCGAGAGCTGCACGATGGTTCCCGT
Source organism: uncultured Acidobacteriota bacterium (assembly GCA_963831905.1). Lineage (GTDB taxonomy): Bacteria > Acidobacteriota > Terriglobia > UBA7540 > UBA7540 > CAVROP01. Next base: position 25,390 of record CAWHRX010000001.1, read on the forward strand.
CATTAAAGGCGTGGTGGCAGACAATTGCTTCCGCGATTGCCGCAGCCTTCTGGTAGGGAGTCGTGTATACGTCCTCGCCGTACGCACTCATCCAGGGGCGCGCGACACACAATTCAAGCAGGTTCTCATCTCTTAGTCCGGGCAAGCCTCCGTCTTCTCTAATTGTCTGATCATGGAATTCGACGATGGCCTCGCGCAGGTTTGCGAGGTCCTCTTGAAGCGGGGCGGGTAGGGAATCTTCGCTCACCTCTCGAGTCTAGCGAGCAAGCTCACGAAGAAGATCACGATTCGCGGCAGCAAACTCCTTTGCAGCGTCTGACATCACCTTGCGGCGATTGGGTCGTGTCCCGACATGAGTGTTCATAATCGGATTAAAGATCACAGCATGAGGCGCTAAAAGCTCGCAGCCGTGCATGTCAGTAGCGACACCCCAATTGTTGCCAGGTTTGAAGTTCATATAGGTCACGGACAATGACGAAGGAGCTACATAGCCGTTAGTATTAACGGGATTCATCGGCTTCACCTCAAACCTCAATTCTACTTCTTCCACCCTGCACGGACAACCGCGACCTGGACACCCGGGGCGGGACCTGCAGGAGTCATCGTTTGCACTGACGATATTTGCATCACGCGTTCAAATTCGTCGGCCCTGGTTTCGCTCTCGATGATTACGACCTTCTGTTCGTCCAAAATCGGCAATTTCTTGCCTGCCGCGACTCCAGTTTGAATAGCCATGCCAGGGTCGAAAATCACTCCCAACCTCATCTCATCACGAAAGTCCATGTATAACGCCCAGATTAAAGTCTCAAGTGCGCTATCATCGGGAGCCATCTGCTGACCCAGTATGTCGCGTGCCTCACTCCGCGAAATAAGATAATCGTGGGAACCAAAGCCGCGAGTGAACTGCTCGACAATCCTCTCGATGTTTCTTTCATCCTTGCGATGATGGTTGATCAGCACCTTGGCAAGGCGCTCTATCTGTTGCCGACTCCGATAAACGTCACCCAAAGCGAGTGGGTTTATTCGTTCCGCTAAAATCCGGAACGCTTCAGTGGTGCCCTCGTCGTTCAGCCTCCAATCCTCTTTAAGCAGCGTCAAATAACCCGCTACGCTCTCGACGCTCACAGGTTGCAGCATCCTCTGTCCTGGAACGATTTCCACAATGGGATTCAAGGGAGTCGTCACACTAGGGTCAATCGGGGTCAGCGTGGCGGCCTTTCCCATGAATATCTGATTCGCGCCCAAGGCGAACAGCGTCCCTGCACTGTAGCACTTCTCTGGCACGAGAACCCCAACAAAGGGGGTAAACTCCCACAGAAGGCGGCTCAAACCAAAGGCCGCCAGAGTGTCTCCGCCCATGGTGAACAAAAGAACGTCGACTTTCTGGCGGTCTCTCAACCGATTCAAGTGCTCAAAGAATATGGGGATAAAGTCTTTAGCGATGATCCCTTGGGCATTCTGCCGATCAGAAGTCAGACAGCATATTAGTTGCGAGCCTCTGGAGGCTTGTATTTCCTTGATTAGTTCCACTCTGTCTTTACGCGGCATAACGTCCTCGCAGTGTAAGGTAATTGGTATTACAAGTCAAGAGACCAAACGGGTTGGGGCATGTGGCCTTCTCCAATCGGTGTCTGTTACACAGCTACCTCCGATTTCACTGTATCCCTGTTGCGGCATTCCCTTTGGGAGTCGGGGCCTCCCAGGTACGCCGGAACGTTGATCTCAAGCTGCTCCTGGCGTGCCCGCACCTAGGGCGAATAGTGTTTCTTGGTCACCCTGATGCCGCTGTGTCCAAGCAATGGATATTGTCAAATGCCAGGAATTTGCCCGCCCGTGGGCTTCGCCGCCCTGCCCGGCGTCCTTCTTCGGCGGCTGAGGGTGCCGGGCAAGTTCGCACCCGCAAACTCGATACCTTATTCCATTGCTTCTTCATATAGTTTTCGGACTTTCCGAGGGTGAAGGCGGGAATAATGCAAAAACATGCTGTACGATTTCCAGCCCAACAGGTTCATGATCACCGTGGGACTCAGCCCCTTGTCTGCCAACCGTGACGCCAGGGTGTGGCGAAGCCTATGAAACGTGAAACAATCAGATGCGCCGGCCTGTCGCCTGTCACGCGACGCAGGTTTTCCTCCGGCCAAAACGTGCCGCAGTTGGTTAGCTAACCGATCCGCGTTCAGTGGACGCTCTAGAGCGTTAAGGAATAGGAAATCGTGACCACATTCGGGATCGCGTCTACTCAGCCACTCACGAAGCAATCTCCGAGTTTTCCTGTGGAAGAAGGCCCACCTTTCTGAATCCGTCTTATTAGGAATTCTCACAAAGACACGGTGCCCCTGCATGTCAATGTCCGACACGCGCAGATTGCAGACCTCGGAGATTCTTAGGCCAGCCTCCTCGCCCAGCGCGACCGCCAGCTTTTGTTGCAGGGTCCCTCGCTGGTTCAACGTCCTCCAAATCCGTGCTAGGGCTTGGTCCCTCAACGGGCGGGGGACTCGCTCTGGCTTGACCAGTCTGTGCATTCGTGGTTGGATGGGGTTAATCCCTTTATACCGTCCAGCCATTGCAGCCCAGTCCAGAAAAACAGCGATTGAGCCCAAAGTGTCAGGAAACTGCGACCTGTCTATGCCCCTTGACTGACACCATTCCAGGAACCCGGTGATCGTGTTCGCCGTGACGGCGCGAATCGTCGGGAAACCTCGGGCGTTCAAGAACTCCAAGAAGGTCAACACCCGCCATCGAACCGTTCCTCTTGAACGAGCTTTGTAATGGGCTTTGGCAAACCCCTTCGCATATTCATGAAAGAGCTTAGCGAACCTTCCTGCTCGGTATCGTATTGTTCTCTCGATCCGGGCGAGTCCAGCATGGGCGGTGCTACAGAAATTGCGTATACCCAGGCGGTCCGGTCTACGATAAATGGGCACTCCGCAGTATGCGCATTTGCAATTAGGTTTCTGATGCATGAGAAGGTACCTTCCACGCCACGCACCACCTGCGGAAAGGTGTGCAGACTAACGGCTAAACCGTAACGATTGATTTGGTGGAGAGCGGTCGCACGAGTGCCCTGTAAAGGAGGCCGATAGACCCAGCAGCCATGCCCATCAGTTGCATCTCACTTCAGCACGAGGTTCAGCAACCACGCCAGCCTAACAGCGGCCCTCTCCAACTGAACCTCAATGGTCGGGTCCGCCTGCTTTTCATATGCTGGTGTGATCGGCGCAGGGCTCTCGTCGCCGAGATTGCCGTACGCAACCGTCTGGGCGAGTTGGTGCCCTTCATTTGCCCAGTCAAGAACGGTCCCCTTTTCCCAGTCGGCCACATCCCGGGCCGTGATGCGCCTCTCCAACTCTTGGGCTAGCGCCTGCGGGTTGCGGTTAATGTGTTCGAGCAAGCCGGTGTCCCATACCCAATGCAGGTTGTCGGGATGGCGTTCAAACACGACATAGCGGGTGTTGCCGCCCTTGTCGTGATTATCCTCGTCATGCAGGGGTTGGTGAAGATCGCCAACGAAATGCACCACAAACTTCAGCGCTTCCGCCTTCGCTGCCTGGGATGCGGCGGGGTCCCGCAGGACTCCAAGGAATTCTTCCGTCTTGGCCACAACGCAATCACCGTGCTGGCAGTCCCTCGCCATGTCGATCTTGGGCTCGGCAAGCGGGCAGTCGATGTAATGCCAAGGCGCTGTTTCCCGATGGTCACGGCGGTAATCATCTGCCCAGGATGCAATCGCATCAATCCCGCTGCCGTCCAGCAGGGCGGTTGCCTTTGCCTTCGCGGAGTCCGTCATGTAGTGCTCGGCAATAAGGGCGATGATCTGGTGCCCCTCATGGCCCCATGCAAAACCAGGCCGGGGCGAGGCAATGGCCATCAGCAAGACAGCCATCACTCCCAATCTGCTCACTTGGCGCATAGTCCGCGCACCCTCCTCTCACTCTCGAATCTCTAACGGTAATGATATCGTGACGGCCCAATCTTCCCTCTGTCAACCGTTACCTGGGGGACTCTGGCACCAAAGTACTCTTGCAACCAAGATCAGCCGTGCTATCTTCTTTGGCGTTAGAATTCCTTGAATGGGGTGGCCATCAGGCATGGTGGCTGCCCCTTTTTGTTCCCGCCCTCGCGCCTTTCATGCCTGCCGCAGCCCTCTGCCGAGAGTCCGATACCAGCGTCGATTTGGCAATCCTCGCCGAGCCAGGTTACTCGCACTGGGCCTTCGGCTCCCCAACGCTCGCCGGTTCGGAAGACGCAGGAATCAACTGCGACGAGGAGATAGTGGTTTTTCTGTCAACCCCGGGGGCCGCATGTGCTATGCTGGCCTGCCCGTGCGCCCCAGCGGAGGCGGCGAACATGACGATCAACCTTGAGATCAGGCTCAAATCCTACATCGCCCACCCGATGACCAGGGAGCGGTCCGAACTGATCTCCATCCAGAAGGCGAGCGGCTTCAACCGGGTCCGCAGCCAGGCGAAGCGGAAACAGACTCTGGCGGCGGAACTGGAGAAGCGGGGCATGAGCGAGGCGGACTACACCGCCCTGATGGACAAGGCCAACGCCCAGTTCTTCACCCTGGATGGCACCGTCTACATCCCGAGCCGCAACTTCCAGTCCTTCCTGGCCCACGTGGCGCACGTGGCACCGAAGGCGGTCGCGGCGGCGGATTACCAGATCATCCGCACGGCCGTCCAGGTCCAGGAGCCAGGCCTGGTGACGGACAGGACGGTCGCCGACGCCGAGGTCTTCGGGAGGTACGTGAAGCTGGAGGCGAGCAACGAGCGGTCCTGGCAGGAAAACTCGTACATCGAGGACGCCACGGCGACCGGCACGCTCGACCTCGACGAGACGATGCTGTCGCCGAAGGACCTGCGCCAGATGATCGAGTGGGGAGCCAAGTACTTGGGCATCGGGGCGGCCCGGTCCCAAGGGTTCGGCCGGTTCGCCATCACCAAGTTTGAGACGTAGCCAATGCCAATGGCTCTGCCATTGCCCATGACGATGCCAATGCCTTTGTGACTACGACTCTGCTGATGCCGGCTATTGCCCTGCGGCGGTAGTCGGCATCGGACCCTCCTTGCTTTCTCCCCGCGTTTCGACAAGCGAGCGCGAAGTGCGGGAGTACGTCCTTCTCGCACACATTGTTCGACAAGGCGACAAGGGGTAGAGCTTCAAGTGGCAGGGCTGGTCGAAGGGGAGAACTTCTTCACCAGTTTGAAGGAAACCAAGCTTCAACGGGTTGGCGAGTCGCAGCTCGCGTAGGCGTCTGCTAGTCTCAATGCACACCTCTGACCTTTGGAGCAGGCGTCTTAGACTATTGACACCAAGGTCCTAGTCTACCGTCGATCAATCAAATAAATCATCGAGCTACTTCTTGGGAGGCTGCTTCGCAATAACCAGAGGCGCGATCTTCTTGTAAGTCGCCTCCGGAATGATCTTCTTGCTTACAAGGTCGGTCTTGGCCCTGTAGGGCCTTCCATCAATGATCTTCTGCGAATAAGCGTCCCCGATTCCAGGCAGCGCCTTCAAGTCTTCCTTGCTGGCCGAATTGAGATCGAGGAGTTTGGCTTTGCCGGTCGTCGGCGACGCTTTGCCCGCTGAAGCAGCTTTGGTGGCCGTCTGGGGAGTGCTTTCCTGCGCTCCCAAGGTGGGCACGAGAAACAGCCCGAAGACGGAAATGACTGCGATCAGTAGAATGATTTTCCTCAGTTTAACCATTGAGACATCCTCCCTCGCCCAGATTCCATATTTTTATGTACCAAGTCGAATTCTGTCGTGCTTGTGTGCCGTGGTGCCGTCAAAATAACAAACACAAACGCCAAGAACGTAACGACAAACTGGATGCCGAAGAATGCCAGGACGATTACGAGTACGTACCGACCGAGAAGAAGCTTGAAGGCCAGACCCAACAGACCCAAGACCAGCATGCCTGCAATGATCAATGCTATGAGAGTTCTCATCGAATGCCGCCTCTGGCCCAAGCAGTTCCCGCTGAGGCACGCGAATAGCTACTCGACCGGCATCACCTGGCACATTATACTCCAAGGGGCGACACGATCGGGATCGCCCAGGCGGTCAATGCGTACTAGCTCGCCACTTGTTGCGACGTAGGACGGGACCATGTGAGACCGCGGATCGGAGGGGAAAAGGTGGCATCCGAAGGCAACAGGCAAACAATCAGCTTCGAGGAATTGGCCTACTCGAACATGCTGACCCTCAATGCGCTGGTGGAACTGCTCACCGAGAAGCGCCTAATTACCAAGCAAGGAGTCCTGGAGCGGGTGAAGCAGCTTCAGGCGCAGACCGAATCGAGGAAGAAACCGCGGTGGCTGGTGCATTCTGTACGAGCATTCTGGTACGGCTGCGGCAGGGCAAGAGTACCGCTGCGGATTAACGTGGACTCGATGAGGGTGACCGTGGATCTTAGGCTGTTAAAGGTTGCGTCAGCCCAATCGGTTTACCATTGCGCCCCTACTAAATCGGGTGTAGATTATCGCGTGTCCACGTGGGTTCTTGGCTCGAGAAACCCATACAGGATCATTTGAGTGCCACCTAGCGTGACCGAAAACAGAAGGGTGCAACTCCTACTCGCGGCGCTCGGTCTTGACCCGGAGTCGTTCTTGCGTTTCGTTGAATGGGCACTTTGCGAGCACCTGGCCTCGATCCTCAGCAAGAGCCCAGAGATTGGAACGGATTTCTTCGACCGTCCCGATGCCTTGAAGTTGTTTCGAAATATCTTGAGGAACAAGACCCAGCGGTCTTGGGACCAGCACGACCTCGATTTGCTGTTCGACCGAGTGAAAACGGAGAAAGCCCAGCAGTACCGTTCTGCCATTCCCTATGAGGAGTATCTCAAGCTTCTCTGGCAGGTACCCTGGGAATGTTCTCGCTGCCATCGAAGCCCGCCGGACGTCACGCTCCACGTGGACCATGTAATTCCTGCATCCCGAGGGGGCCCGTCCAAGCGTCCCAATTTACAGTTTCTATGCGCAGAACATAACCTTCAGAAATCCGATCAACGGGAGGTCACCAAGCCATGGCTGGATTTGTGGTAAACGCAGCGGTCCTAAAACAAAAGGGGCGAGAACTCTATCTTTTTGGAATGAATAGCAGTCGCCTCCGACAGATCTGCTATGTCACTCCCAGGTCCCACGACGATCCCGACGAAATCCAACGGATACTCAGCCCGAAGCGGGCAAAGGAAATTGGCGACTATATCAAGCAAGCCAACTCTTTGCTTCCAAACTCCTTGGTGGTAAACCTGTCAGAGCAGGTGAGTGTAGAGCCATGCGGTACTGATGGGGTCAAGGTACTTCGATTTCCCCAGGATGAAGGTAAATTGGCGTACATCCTGGACGGACAACACCGCCTCGAAGGGTTTAAGTATAGTGAGGGTATTGAGTTTGACTTGCCGGTAGTCGCAATCCACAACGCCGACGACGCGTTGCGGGGCAAGATATTTGCAGACATTAACAGCAAGCAGGTACCTGTAAGCGACGTCCAGCTATTAGCGTTGTATTATCAAATAAAGGACTTACCCGAAGAGGAGACTCCGGTGGTCGACGTGCTCGTCCGCCTCAACGGAGACCCTGACTCCCCGTTACGTGGACGCATTCGGATGATGGACACCGACAAGGGGACATGGATCAAGAACACAGCTCTGAAGCAATGGCTCTCTCCGCACTTGACAACAGGCGGCATCTTAGCAAAGAAAACGGTCGCAGAGAAAGCTCAGATCGTAAAGGAATACTTCCGTGCGGTTGAACAGCTGTGGCCTGATGCCTGGGGCGAACTCGGCAAGTACAATCTCTGCAGGGCAATCGGATTCGAAATAGTTCTCAGCCTGCTTGGGGTGGTCAAGCAACGGTGTGACCTGAATTGTGGCCGACAGTATACCTCCGAGGGCTTCCGTTCTCAGATGGTACCTCTGGTGGACGCGGTAATTGACCTGCCCGGAGGGGGAAAGCTTACTCTCGACTGGCAACGCGGTACGATGGGAATTCTTTCAAACAGGGCGGCACGGACCCTGATTTCACGACAACTAGCCGACAAACTGCGGGCCGCCGATGAGGAGTGAAATCGGTCAGGCGTTTGCCGACCGCGGGCTTTTGGATTTAGGGAAACGCCCGTGGTGAATCGGATTGCGACTGACGGTGGCCCCGCTGGCTGGATGCCCACAAAAAGGTAGAGGTAACGTGCCCACGCTGAGCGCGAAACAGCTATCCCTCCAATTCGGCTCGCTTCACAACAGCGAGCTCTTTTCCAACCATTGGCTCGCAAAGCGCTTGCCGCTTGAGCCAGAGTGGACGGAGCTTCGCGCGGCGGCCACAAGAGTTCTTGAGGACCTACTCACACTCTGGAAGACACAACAGTCGCGCGTTTCCCAGTACGGCGGCGAGCCGGCCTTGGAAGAAGCCTTCATCCAGCCTGTGCTGAAGGCGCTGGGCTGGAAACTCATCTACCAAACCCATCTCAGAGGACGAAAGCCAGACTACGCTTTGTTTCTTGACGATGCGAGCCTCGACGGTGCGCTTGCGGCCACACGGCTGAGCCCTGACTTTTGGAAATATCCGACCGTCGTCGCTGACGCTAAGGCCTGGTTAGTCCCGCTGGACCGTCCCACCTCGGTTGGAGCCATTCGTGAGTACCCCCCGGAACAAATCGAGTGGTACCTAAACAATAGCCTGCTCGACTACGGCTTGCTCACCAACGGCCGACGTTGGCGATTGGTGCCCAGGCAGCACGACCCCGGCCAGCCCAGATTCCAAACCTACTGCGAGTGCGATCTTACCCAGATCCTCTCTGACCGGTTAAAGGCGCCGCGCAAACTTTTCGACGAGTCTCAAGCCTTTGAGGAATTCCTCCGCTTTTACTTGCTTTTCTCACCGGCGGCCTTCCTGCCGACCGCAGATCGCGCGCCGCTCATCAATCGAGCGAGGAAAGGCAGCACTGAATACCGACTTGGCGTAGGAGAAGGTCTGAAAAAGCGCGTGTTTGACGCATTGCGGTTCTCGATCGAAGGGTTTCTATCCTACGAGCCAAATCACCTCAGCCCTGCAGACCACCTTGATTCCAGTAGGCAGAACAGCCTCATCCTCTTGTACCGGCTGCTATTCATCCTCTTCGCCGAAGACCGCAAGTTGCTGCCCTTTCGCGTGGACCGCGCGTATACCGACAACCGTTCGCTCGGACGCTTTAGGGATGACATTGCTTCCCGCCTGGATCATATAGAAGACGGTCGGGAGCCAGAATATCCGCCCCAGAGCTGCGCTTTGTGGGAAGACCTCTTAACGCTGTTTGACCTCATCGACAGAGGTGCGGCTCGCTACAAGGTTCCTGCATACAACGGTGGCCTTTTCGACAGCGCTAGCCACCCATTTCTTTCTGCGAACAAGATGCCAGACGGGTACCTCGCCCGCGTTATTGACCAACTCGCCCGCGCCCCGGATCCCGCGCATCCGGCGGGGGGTGTCGTACGGGTGGATTACCGTGACTTAGCGATCCAGCATCTCGGAAACGTTTATGAAGGCCTCCTTGAGCTGCAGCCGCACTTTGCCTCGGAAGACATGATCGTGGTTCGCAAAGCCGGAAACGACGAAGAGCGCGTGATTCCCAATCGTCCGCCCACTCCCCGAGGTTTCGTCCCCGTAGGTATTACTTATAAGAGTAGATCAGTTTACCTTCTCACCGAGAAGGGCGAACGCCGGGCCTCCGGAAGCTACTACACTCCTAACGACATCGTTGACGACATTGTCGAGGCGACACTCGGCTCCATATGCGATGAAATTCATCGGGGTCTTCAGGAAGAAATCATGAACCTTGAAGGGCGGATGGTTAGGTCCACAGGCAAAGAACGAGAGGCCCTTGCTGACAACCTTCGGAAGCTCCGAGCTGACTTTGATCGTCGCATCTTGCGCTTACGCGTCCTTGATCCAGCCATGGGCTCTGGGCACTTTTTGCTTCGCGCCTGTCAATACCTTGCGGAACAAATCGCCACAAACCCAAATACGCGCGACCCCATCGCGGAAAATCTTCAGGGAGAAGAATCCACGCTCACCTACTGGAAACGCCGAGTTGTGGAGGCATGCTTGTACGGTGTTGACCGCAACCCGCTCGCGGTCGAGCTTGCCAAGCTGGCCCTATGGCTGGAAACCGTAGCGGTCGAACACCCCCTCACGTTCCTCGATTACCGCCTTCGGGAGGGCGACAGCCTAATCGGCGCTTCGCTCGATGTCTTACACGGCCTTCCAGATGCACCGCCGCTCGCTACGAATCAATTCAAGGAAGAACTCCGCGCCGGCCTGCCGGCATTCTTCCAGGCACTAGAAGAGATTCAGGACGTACCGTCCGACACCGTCCTGCAGGTTAAGCAGAAGGAAAAGCTCCTCCGTGAAAAACTGGAACCGGCTCGGGAGCCATTCCGCCGCGTAGCTGACCTCTGGTGCTCGACTTTCTTTGTGGCGCCCAGCGCGCGTTTTTCATTGGAAGATTACCGCAGGGCAACAAGCAAACTTAGAACCCCGCGTACGCTTTCAGCGCTTCTCAACGAGTCCCCATTTAAGGATCCCCTCCGAGCACAAGCAGCACAGGGTGTCACCCCGTTCCACTGGGAGTTAGAATTCCCGGAGGTCTTTTTCGACTCTGAACAACCGCGCCCGAACCCAGGCTTTCATGCAATTCTCGGCAATCCTCCATACGACGTACTCTCGGAAAAGGAGATCGGCCGGGACCTCTCGCATGTGAAGGAGTTTTATCGTTTTTGGCCTTTGTATCAGCCGTCCTTTATTGGCAAGAACAACCTCTATAAGCTTTTTGTTTGTCGGGCACTCAGTTTGCTGACTGAGGGTGGAAGGCTTGGCTTCATCACGCCGATGCCGATCCTCGGCGACGAGCAGGCCTCGGGGGTCAGGAAAGAAATCCTCCGGATCGGTGCTTTTGCCAAGGTCGAAGCGTTTCCGCAAAAGGACAACCCGGCAAAGCGGGTTTTCCCTGACGCCAAACTCTCCACTGCGATTGTGATCGTCCACAAAAACCAAGCACAAAACGCAAAGGCGGAGCCCTTCATTCTCCGTACTCATCCAGAGAATAAGATTGAACGCGACGCGCCAAAACTCCGCCTGACCTCTGCGGATATTCCGCTCTATGACCCGGAAAACATGACCATCACGAGTTGTTCTCAAGCGGATTGGGATTTGGCAGTCCGCATCATTCAATCCGGTCGCATGCAGCGCCTCGGTTACTTGTGCACCCAGTATCAAGGCGAGGTCAATGAGACTAACGACCGAGCCGCCCTCTCCGGAGAACCGCCCGGGCCCCATGTGCTGCGCGGCGCAAACGTATGTCTTTACGCCCTACGGGAGGCATCACAAGGAAAGGACCTTTACCTGTCAGAGAGGCTGTTTCTGTACGGAAAGCCCGAGAACTCCAAGGCTTACGCGCACCGTTACGCCAGGATCGGATTTCAGCGCAGCGCCCCTCAGAACAATTTCCGCCGCCTCATCGCATGTCCGATCCCGAGAGGGCAATACTGCTTTGACACAGTCAGCTACGTTCCCAAGAACGAAACGCGGATCCCGCTCTCCCTGCTTCTTGCGCTGCTAAACACCAAGCTTCTGGAATGGTATTTTCGCCTTGGTAGTACGAATTCGAAGGTCAACGAATACCAATTCAACATCCTGCCGTGCCCTCGATTCTCCTTCAGCAATTCCGTGTCGGACCGCGCGGTGTGCAAGGCTGCACTTTCTGCGCTTCGGCAGAAGCGATTTTCCGACGTTGATAAGATTTTGGCGGATGCTCTCAAAGACCCACCCTTCCCCGCTGCAATCGCTCGCACCATCATCGCCGCTGCTCGCAGGATTTCTTCCATCGAGAGATGTCGGCAAGACATATCTCGCCACGACCGATCGCAACTTGCGGCAGAAGCGCAACCCTATCAGGACTTGATCGACCTATTCCTCTACAAAATGGCTGGACTCACTGACGAAGAACAGCACGGGCTGGAACAACGCCTTGAGGAAATGCTTTAGCGGGATACATACACCACAAACCGTAGCTCGGACCTCCGTTTTGTGACGCCCGCCGCATTTCGCTGATTTCGTTAGAAGGATCAATCGTGGAAAAGGCCAGACGATTGGTTGGAATTTCTACTCGTCCTGCATGGAAAAAGACGAGCACTATAGTCTATGAGAACGCTCTTGACAATTCCCATTCGTCTTTTTAGGATTAAAGCCTCTATTTTCAGGAGGTTTGCGTGATAAAGCTGGACATCGTCAATGAAGTCGTCAATCGTACCAGCATCACGAAGGCAAAAGCGGGGATGGCCGTTGAAACTGTGTTCAATTCCATGAAGGAAGCCCTGACGCAGGGCGATCGCATTGAATTGCGCGGCTTTGGTGTTTTCAATGTTAAACCCCGTAAGATCGGTATCGGGCGGAACCCCAGAACCGGAGCGGAAGTCAGCATCCCACCCGGCAAAGCTGTGCGCTTCAAGCCCGGCAAGGAACTGCGATCTCTGCCCTAGCCTATTTACAGGCGGTCAAGAGTGGGCGAGAAAAGGATTCTTCCCCACTTGGTGTAAGGGCGGCGAATCCCGATTCGGGCGTATCACTCAGCCGCGGGTCAGCGAGGCACTTTGGTACCTGTGGGCCCCTGGGGCCCTGCAAGCGGCAGAGACCTGCCCACCATCTACCTCTAAGGCTCGATCCGCCACTTCCCAAACGAGTGGCGTGTGGTAGATAAAGCTGACTTGGTGAAACCCCCCAAGGTGCATGGCCCCGCGCAGCATGCGCACGAACTCCTTGGCGTTGGCTGCGGCAGGGCGCCCACCGTTTCGTCTCGGAACAATCGCTCGTAACGAACCCGTTCGCCCTGCCGCATGTCGTGGATGGCGCTGCGCAGATCGACGGTTGCGTTGCCCGGATCGTTACGCCCGGACGGCACGCGCCACAAACAATCTAGACACTGTGCGGTGTCGGCGAAGTAGCGGTCTTCATCGAGGTGGAAATCACCGGCGTGACCGAATCGTAAGGGCATGCGTGGCGCTCCCTTCATGACGAAACACGAGTTCGTTCTTCTGTTAATGGGGAACGGTGGGGCGAACGAGGAGGGTTTCCTCAACCCCCTCCATGAACCAGACATCGGTTGCGCAGTGTTATACTTGCCTCATGCCAGAGTCCTGGAACCACGATGTTCGCGGAACCCAGCTGCTACCTCTCATCAACTCCAATGCAAGTACGATACGCTGCGTCGCTGGGCCGGGAAGCGGCAAGACATTCGGCTTGGTGCGCCGTGTTGAGCGCATTCTACATCCCGAAGGCCTGGCCGTTGACGGCCACGATGTGCTCGTCGTCGCATTCAACAGGGTCATCGCACGGCAGCTCCGGGAAGACATTCGCGCCCGGTTGAGAACCTTCGAATACACGCACGAGCCGGTCATCCGTACGATCCACGCGCTGTGTGTCGAGGTCATAGGTGAAGAGCTGCGGATGCTCCTGCCGCATGAAGTCGACGCAATGATCTACGACGTTCTCCAAGAGTTTCCCGCAGTGGCGGCACTCTACAACGACTTCTACGAGACCAAACAGGCACTCCGACATCACGAGGCTGGCCATAGTGAACATCTACTGCTGTGGCAGGCCGCTAGAAGATGGCTGTTGCGGCACAAGGCGCATCTCGTAAGCGATCTTCCACGGCTTCTCCTCGAGCGCTTGATGGGGGGCGACTTCCCGGAACAGGGATACGACTATGTCATCGTCGACGAGTTTCAGGACCTGACACCCGGTGAGCAGGAATTGATGTTCCGGCTACGACGCCCCGGCGCCCAACTTGTCGCCCTCGGGGACCCGCGCCAGTCGATCTACACGTTCCGCGGCAACGATCGTCAGGGCCTCGCGAAGATTGAAACACTGGTAGGCGACGGCGCGGCTGTCACGGACGTGCCGATCACCGAGTGCCAGCGGTGCCCAAGGCCGATCGTTGTGGCCGCGAACCAACTCATGTCCCTGTCCGGCGCCCAGGAGATGGTACCGGTCAGCGAGACGCCGGCCAACATCCATGTCGTCACCTGGAGAACGCCTGAAGCCGAGGCGGCAGGCATGGCGACCGCTATCGTCCAGAACATCCACGCGGAGCCGAACGAGCGTCACCTCGCGATGGTCACGCGGCGGCAGTTCGGGTATTGGCTTCGCGACAAGATCGCAGAACTCGACCATGAGCTGCGCGTCGAACTCGGGTTCTCGGAGGGGCTGCTGGAATCGTGGGCAGCACGGGAGGCGTTCCTTCTGTTCTGCCTTCGCATTGATCCTGACCGGCCGACATGGCGGGCTTGGCTCGGGTATAAGAACTCGTCCACGGGTAAAGACTTCAGCGCGCCCTGCCGCAGCGCTGCTGCCTACCTGCAACTTCTGACGGGAGCCAGTGACACGATCACCGACGCGACAATCGAGGCGCTGGCCGCGGAGCCCCGCACGAGAATCCGCGGCGCGGGCGGAAGTGCGGTCTGGGACCGTGCCAAGCGGTTCCTCGACCTTAAGACCAAGTTCGTCTGGAGCGGTGAAGACGCCGAGGGATTTGTGAGCAACATCTTCGATCCGCAACACTGGATCGGGAGCGCCTACGACAAGGAGATGGTCGCCGGGGCGACCCTCGACCTGCAGCTCCTCCGCGAGAAGGCGTTTACATTGCTGAAGCAGGAGCAGGAGCGAAAGCCTGATGACGCGCCGGTTCATCACCTCCGCAGAGTCGCGGAACGGCTGCGTCACCAGATCGCCACCAACGAAGAGCTGGCCACCGGTGAACCGAGCGACCTTCAGGTGACGACACTCTGGGGAGCAAAGGGAGTGACCGCCGAACACGTCTACATCCTCGGAGTATGCCAGGAAACGCTTCCGGGCCAGCGGCGTGACGAGTATCCCGGTACTGACGCGGACTACGCCGACGAGCAGCGGCGGCTCTTTTACGTTTCAATCACTCGCGCGAAAGAGACGCTGGTGATATCCAGGGCGTTGCGAATTGGTCGTGGCCTCGCGAAGCAACTCGGTCTGACTGTAACGACCGGCAGCCGTTTCTGGGCAGACCTCAAGATGTCACCGTTCTTCCACGACATCATGGGCGTGCTCCCGACCGCCGTGGCGGGCGACTCTTGGGGCGGGTGCGTTCCGGAGTAGGCCGCATGCGACTGCGATCAAGGTCGCTCCAAGCTGCTGCTCAATCGCCGATGACGCAGATGGCCACAGGACTGTCCAATCAGGATTGGTCCTAGTAAGTCGCCACGTGGTTAACGGCGATTCGGTGTGGTAGTCCGCGGTCCTGGCCGGGTGACGGCGCACATCAGCCAATAAGGGATTGCCGCCGGGCGCAACTTACCTCACCCTTAGCTCTGGAACAATCCCAGCTGATCTGAGGTCGTGGCAGCAGTCGATGACCTACGCGAGGCTTTACGCCTGGGCACACTTTCAATTGACATGCCGAACATGAGGAGTTGTGTCACCACTGCCGGTATCGGTGCCACCGGTGGAATGATGACTTCTGGCACATCCGTCTCCGGAGGTGCTGCCTCCATTTCCGATGGTGTTGTCTCCGCACCCCGAACTCCGAACACCTCCGCCTGCTGCCTTTGAAGCTGTTTCCACACCGCATCCGCACTCTCCCCGATGCCTTTCTCCGTCACCAGTTCCCTGGCCATCGCCATCAGGATGTCATCACCATCGTCGATCGCTTGCAGGCCGTCGCTGGCAAACTTCCCTTCCATCGCCAGTGAAACCAGCAGCTTCTTCCCCATCAGCCTCAAACACGCCTCCTGCATGGTGCCGGCGTAGTAGAAGAACTTGACGTTGACATCCTTCCGCTGCCCGATCCTCCACGATCGCCGGCTGGCCTGTCGCAGCGTGTAAATCGAATAGCCCGTCTCATAAAAGTAGATATCGGCCATGGCCCAAAGGTCAAGTCCGGTTTGAACCAAGCGCGGATGGGCAATGCATACCTGCATGCCTGCCTGTAGTTGCCGGTCGTACCAAGCCTCCCGTTGCTCCGGTGGAACTTCAGTGGTCAGCACGGCTACCCGGATGCCTTCCTTCGCCAGGATGCTCTCCAGCCGGCGTGTCACGTCCCTTCGCTGGGTATATACGGCATACACCTGTACCGACCTTCCGTGCGCAAGCGAAGATTTAATTTCCTCGATCAGCCGCCGCTCCTTGGCGTAAAGGAGGTTCTGATCCAGGTCGCGTGTGGCGGCGACGAGGAACGGCTCACGACGTTGCGTTTCGGGATTGAATTCCCGCCCTATCAATTCGCCGAAGCCGAAGGGCCGGTCAGGGTAAGCAAGCAGAGCGTTCAACGCCACGCTGATCACCGACTGGTTGCCTCGATGCTCGCGCAGTGCCTTCTTGATGTCCTCCTCCAGGTCCTCGTAGGCTTTCTTCAGCGGCTCGTCCATCTCGATGCTGACGACTTCCTCCCGGTAAGGTGGGAGAGCATCGGAGATGTCTTCCAGCGACACGAAGGCGCCAAGGCTCATCAGGAAGCGGCCAAACAGCAGCGGTGACGCTCCCGGCCGGTGGCGGAACCGAGTTGTGACCCGAGCTTCGGAGCAGGCGTTGTCCGCGGGCTCGATCACCGTGATCTTCTCCAGCAGGCCGTAGGCTTCGGTGAAGGCCCGCACGCCAGCTTCGCCGTGCTCGAAGCCCTCTTCCAGCATCTTGCGTGGTTCGAGGCGAAACAGGATGTTGAACAAATCCAATGCGTAGCCGCCCAGCAGTGTGCCTGTGAGCACTGCGATGTGGCGGGCGCAGGAGGCGAGTGTGCCAAGTGCGTTGCCCTGTGCTGTGTCTCCTCCCTTCAGTTCGTGAACTT
>CAWHRX010000002.1:0-227184 GCA_963831905.1 uncultured Acidobacteriota bacterium
CATCATGGGCCTGGTCCGCCGCTGGCAACAGGCTCGCGCAGGCGCAGTGATCGCCGAATGCGGCACCGGCAAGACCTTGATCTCCCTGGGAGCCGTTTACACACACGCTGAGGATAGATCCTTTACGGCTCTCGCCATGGTTCCACCTCAACTGGTCGAGAAGTGGTGCCGGGAAGCGATCCTCACTCTGCCGCGTGTCCGCGTGTTCATCATCGACGGGCTGCGGACACCCACCAACTCCAACAGCCACCACGGCGTGAACGAAGTCAAGCTGCAGAACAAACGTATTGTACGCGAGGGATTACGGACCAGCTTGAGTAAGTTGCGTCTGCGCAGGACTTCACCTTCAGCCCGCAAGCGCTGGGATTCTATTTGCTCTTCGCCGGCACTGTTCGTTGTCGGCCGGGACCGCGCCAAGCTCGGCTACTTCTGGAGGCACGCCTACCAAGTTGCTCGCTGCGGCCGCTATCAAGGCAGCGTTGTCAATCCCGACAGTGGCTGCCCGGTGTACCTCGGCACGGAAGGCGAACGCCTGCTGGCAATGGACTTCAAGAAGGTGAAGCTCAGCGAAATGCTGGGCCAAAATGAGGGAACCAATAACGCCCGCCGGCCAGTCTACAGTGCGCTTTGGCAGGCGGATGGCAAGAAGATTCGACGCTTTGCACCGGTTGACTTCATCGGCCGGTCTCCTGCGAAAGCCTTATCCGGCTCAGACCCTCGCCATCATGGGCCTGGTCCGCCGCTGGCAACAGGCTCGCGCAGGCGCAGTGATCGCCGAATGCGGCACCGGCAAGACCCTGATCTCCCTGGGAGCCGTTTACACCCAGGCCGAAGGACGGCCGTTTACGGCAATTTCCATGGTCCCGCCCCAGCTGGTCGAGAAGTGGTGCCGGGAAGCGATCCTCACCTTGCCCCGTGTCCGTGTGTTCATCATCGACGGCCTACGCACGCCCACCAACTCCAACAGTCACCACGGCGTGAACGAAGTCAAACTGCGGAACAAACGCATTGTGCGCGAGGGATTGAGGGCCAGCTTGAGCGAGTTACGTCTACGCAAGTCATCTCCCTCAGCCAGAAAGCGTTGGGATTCAATTTGCTCTTCTCCGGCACTGTTCGTGGTGGGTCGAGATCGGGCCAAGCTTGGGTACTTCTGGCGGCACGCCTACCAGGTTGCCCGCTGCGGCCGCTATCAAGGCAGCGTTGTCAATCCCGACAGCGGGGCTCCGGTCTACCTCGGCACGGAGGGCGAACGCCTGCTGGCAATGGACTTCAAGAAGGTGAAGCTCAGCGAAATGCTGGGCCAAGGTGATGGAACCAATCATGCCCGCCGGCCACTCTACAGCGCCCTTTGGCAGGCGGATGGCAAGAAGATTCGCCGCTTTGCTCCTGTCGACTTCATCGGCCGGTACATGGACGGCTTCTTCGATTATGGCATTGCAGATGAAGTCCACGAGCTGAAGGGAGGAGATACGGCCCAGGGGAACGCCCTGGGCACACTGGCCGCTTGCGCCCGCCACATCGCCGTACTTACCGGCACACTGCTGGGCGGGTACGCGACTGGATTTATTCAACATCCTGTTTCGCCTCGAACCACGCAAGATGCTGGAAGAGGGCTTCGAGCACGGCGAAGCTGGCGTTCGTGCCTTCACCGAAGCCTACGGCCTGCTGGAGAAGATCACCGTTATCGAGCCGGCTGACAATGCCTGTTCCGAGGCCCGGGTCACCACTCGGCTCCGCCACCGGCCCGGAGCCTCACCGCTACTGTTTGGCCGCTTCCTGATGAGTCTTGGCGCCTTCGTGTCGCTGGAAGACATCTCCGATGCTCTCCCTCCCTACCGGGAGGAAGTGGTCAGCATCGAGATGGACGAGCCGCTGAAGAAGGCGTACGAGGACCTGGAGGAGGACATCAAGAAGGCCCTGCGCGAGCATCGAGGCAACCAGTCGGTGATCAGCGTGGCGTTGAATGCCTTGCTTGCCTTTCCAGATCGTCCCTACGGGTTCGGAGATTTGATAGGGCGCGAATTCAATCCCGAATCCCAGCGTCGTGAGCCATTTCTGATCGCCGCCACACCTGACCTGGACCGGGACCTCATTTACGCCAAGGAACGGCGGCTGATAGAGGAAATAAAGTCTTCGATTGAGCGCGGAAGGTCGGTACAGGTGTATGCCGTATATACCCAGCGAAGAGATGTGACACGCCGGGTGGAGAGCATCCTGGCGAAGGAAGGCATCCGGGTGGCCGTGCTGACCACGGAGGTTCCGCCGGAGCAGCGGGAGTCGTGGTACGAGCGGCAACTACAGGCAGGCATGCAGGTATGCATTGCCCATCCGCGTTTGGTCCAAACCGGACTTGATTTATGGGCCATGGCCGACATCTTCTTTTATGAGACCGGCTACTCCATTTACACCCTGCGGCAGGCCAGCCGGCGCTCCTGGAGGATCGGGCAGAAGAAAAACGTCAACGTCAAGTTCTTCTTCTACGCCGGCACGATGCAGGAAGCATGCCTGCGGCTGATGGGGAAGAAGCTGCTGGTTTCGCTGGCGATGGAGGGGAAGTTCGCCAGTGACGGCCTGCAAGCGATCGACGAAGGTGACGACATCCTGATGGCGATGGCCAGGGAACTGGTGACTGAGAAAGGCATCGGGGAGAATGCGGATGCGGTGTGGAAACAGCTTCAAAGGCAGCAGGCGGAAGGGTTCGGAGTTCGGGGTGCGGAGACATCCCCCGGAATGGAAGCATGTCCTCCGGAGAGGGATGTACCAGACGCCATCATCCCACCGGTAACACCGATTCCGGCAGTGGTGACACAACTCCTCATGTTCGGTATGTCATTTGAAAGTGTGCCCAGGCGTAAAGCCTCGCGCAGGCGATCGAATGCCACCACAGCGTCAGATCAGCTGGGATTGTTTCAGAGTTGAGGGCGTGCAAGTGGAGACCATCCAGTCCAAGCTGGGCTCGTCGCAGGCGAATTTCTCCCGGCCCTATGCCTTGAGGCTGCGCTCGCTCCAAGAATGGGGGCAAGGGACCCCGTCAACCCGCCTCATCCGTTCACTTGGCACCTTTCGATATGTTACACCGGGGGCAGAGCAACTGCGCGTTTTCCAATGAGGTCTTGCCACCCCGGCTGTGCGCTCGTTTGTGGTCGACATGGAAATCACCCCATCGTAACTTCGCCCGGCAACGCTTATTCTTACAGTAATGCTCATCCTCGCTATTCCAGATCAGCCGCCGTTGTTCGGGGCTGAACGTCCGTCGCTCGTCTTTCCTCTCAAAAAGGCCAGCGAACAAGCCGTGGAGAATCTCCGACCTGATCTTTCGCTGGCTCAGTGCGTCAGTTCCTTGCTGCACGGACAAGAGATATCGCGTAAAGAGCATTTCGTCCGGCCGCGCGCCTTTCAACCTCTTCTGCCGCTCTCGCACGTCGTCCACGCCGGCTGAGAACTTCTGAAGCAAAGCCTGAGCGATCCGATTCCGCTTTCGATCTCGTAGAATCAGTTTCTGTTGTTGAAGCTCATAGACAACCATGAAGAGGCTATAGAACTCGCTGAGATTGTGAAATCGCGTTGCATAAAGATTGGGGAACATCTTCCGCAGTTGGTTCATCGTGCTCGTGAACTCCCGCACGATCCGCTTAATAGTGTTTCCGTTTACGCCCTCCCCCGCGATTGCACGATCCACTGCGGCCTTCTTGTTTATCGGCCCACCGTTCACGAGCGATGCGAGCAGTTCGCTCACCAGCTCGACATCCTTCATTCGGATTACTTGCGATGAGGACACAATACGGGCTACCTCGAAGTAGCGCCGGAACTTGTTCGCCAGTTTCCAGGCCTGCCGCATGAAATCCTTCTTGTAGAACTTTGCGTTGCGAACCTCCGCCCGCGTTAGCGCAGTGCCGGTCGAGTTGATACGGACGAACAGCTCAACAATGTCGGACAGTTCTCCTTTTACTTCGACAACCTGCATCCGATAGGAACGGAATCCCATAGCCCTGCCGGCCTTATTAAGTGCTCGCCAATCTAACCACCTGTCTTCGTCTGCTAGCCGGTACTTCACCGCCAGATCCTCTCGCCGAACGCCGCTGACCTTGGCGAACTTAAAAATAGTTTCCAGCCGCTGCTTACCATCGAGGACTTGATACATGCCAGCGTCGTCGAGATAGAGGAAGATTGAGGGCACTGGATAGCCATCGAGGATCGTCTGGATGAACCGTCGCCGATGCAGCGGCTTCCAGACGCTGTCACGCTGGAACGACGGATTTAGGTTCAACTGCCGGTTCTCCTGCAGATTTATCAGATCCGTGACGGTCTTGTCAGTTAGGGTGTATGTCAGTGGTTCACTCATTTCGTCGCCTTCCCATACCGGAAAGCCGCCGGGTGCCGGCGGATTCTGAGAGGTTCCTACTCAAGGCCCTGGTCGGAGGGCACAGTTTCCGCTGTGGCGCTATATCTTAGGTTTATGAGCCGGTAGAAAGTCTTCGCGCTCACTCCGGCAGCGTGTCACTTCACGCCAAACTGGCCTGCCAGACCGGCGATGGTCATGTTTTCGGTGACCGTATCGTGGGGAATGAGCAGATAGTGCCAGGGTTTGCCGCCGCAAGTGGCGGCGTGGTCAGTGGCCTGCTTGCACCACTTCACGGCTGCCACCATCTTGGCGAGCACCTCCTCGTTGCCCATCTCGTTTCTGGCCTTGGGTTCCATCATGTAAATCGTCGTTTTCGTCTCAGCCACGAAGTCAGGTTGGTATTCGACGTGGTCGGGCCCGGATTTGTAATAAATCTGGAATTGCCCTTTGGCGGGCTTGAACCACTTCTGAGCCTCGCGGTCCAGAATTACCGCCAGCCTCCGTTCTGGGTCTGACTGAAACTTTTGCACTGGATAAAGGCACCGCTGGAAACCGCCGAAGAGATACTTTGCCATATTGCTTTTGTCGGCGGGCGACTGGCGGTAATCGAGGACGGGTTCAGTGGCTGACGCCGTGTAGGCGCTGGGTTTCAATTCCGAAAAGCCCTTGCTGATCTTGACTTCGTAGCCGGTTGCTTCCTCCCAATAGTGGTCCTGCATTTGGGCGTGAACGAAGCGGGCTATGTCGCGCTGGTAGCAGCGAAGAACCTTGGAGATTTCCTCCTCTTTCAGGTAGGTGCGCAGATGGTTCACCACCTGGGAGGCGAGGTCGTAGAGCAGGTCGGCGTGCGCATCGTAGGAGATGTCATCAAAATCCACCAATCCGCTCACCACGTAATCCTCAAGGCGGGCTTCCTCCATCCCGCCTTTACCCATGGCAATGATATCCACCTCGTCGGTACGCAGATACTTGGCCCAAAGCTCGTCCGACACCGCCGGATACTTCACGGTGTCTAGGTTCAGCGTGAAGGGCTTAAAGCCCGACTGAACTTCCCCGGTCGGCACGACCAGAATGCGAGGAATATCAATCATCTTCTGAATGACCATCTCGGAGGTCTTCGCCACGATTGCCGCGATGTCAGGTTTTGCGACGACGCCCTCCAACTCCAATTGTGATGGGCGATAAAGGCTGGCCACGGCCTGGGTGACCTGTTCCTGCACTTCCTTGTGAGCGAGAAATGAGACGCTGGGCAGCTTTTGCGGCTGGTTTTCCAGGTTGCGAATCACTTCAAAGGTAATCTGGGCCACCTTCTGATCCTCCGGCTTGGTAAACACCGGCGGTTCAGCGGCTCTGGGAATCAACGTGCTGGTGGTCGTCTGTTCGGGCTGGAAGCCAAGTTGGCTAGCCAATTGTGACTGCGAGACCACAGTCACGGTTTTCTGGCCAAGCTGCTCCGGCTCCAGAATCACCTGTTGCATGCGGATTTGCGAATCCGGCTTCTTTGCCTCGTCCACGATTTCCTGGAATCTGTCGTGGGCGACGATATTCAAGCGGTCCACGGATTTTACGCCAGTGCGTTTGCCGTAAGGCAGGCGCAGTCCCCGCCCGATGGACTGCTCAATAAGGGTTCGTGCATTTGCAGCCCGCAGAGGAACGATTGTGTAAAGGTTTGTGACGTCCCATCCCTCCTTGAGCATGTTGACGTGGATTACGATCTCCGTCGGCTCGTCAGTGTGTTCCACTTTTAGGAGGCGCTCGACCATCTCATCTTCTTCTGCGCCGGTCTTGCTGGAATCCACTTGAATAACCTTCGTCTTGTACCGCCCCTCAAAAAAGGCGTCCGACTGGATCAATTGCATCAAATGCCCAGCGTGTGTGGTATCCCTTGCGATGACCAGAAGGAACGGTTTCACGATGGGTTGGTTGCTTTCCCGTGCGTAGGTTTCGAGTTCCACTTTCACGCTTTCATGCAATCGGATGCCGTCCTCCAGCTTCATCTGCTCGATGGCCTGCGGCGTCATGCCAGCCGGATTGAAGTTCTTGCGCGTGACGACAGCCGGCTCTTTCACAAAACCGTCGGCCATGGCTTTGCCGAGGGGATAGTCAAGAATGACGTTCTTGAATTGCTGGGGCCCCCGAGCAGTTTCCACAAACGGTGTCGCCGTCAGCTCCAACCCCATGACGGGCTTCAATTCGTTGATGGCCCGCACACCAGCCGATGCCCGGTAGCGGTGTGATTCATCCATGATGAGCACGAGGTCAGGCAAACCGGCCAGATACTCGAAGTAGCTTTCCCCGATGTATTCCGAGAGCCGCTTGATCCGCGGCGATTTTCCGCCCCGGACTTCCGTGTTGATTTTCGAGATGTTGAAGATGTTTACTTTACAGCGCAGCACGAGGTCAAACAGCGTTCCCGCCTTGGCCTCGTAGTCGTCGCCGGTAATGATCGCCGGCGGGTCAGTGGCAAATTCCGCGATGCCCTTAAAGACATACTTCGGCGTGTTCGGGGTGAAGTCCATGATGAGCTTGTTGTAAATGGTTAGATTGGGCGCCATCACGAAGAAATTGTTGATGCCGTGCGCCAAGTGGAGGTAGCTGATGAAAGCGCCCATCAACCGCGTTTTACCCACGCCCGTGGCCAGGGCAAAGCAGAGCGAAGGAAACTCGCGCTCGAAGTCGCTGACCGTCGGAAACTCGCTACTGATCGTCGCAAGTGACGCCTCGATGTCTCCGCCTTTCCTGGGGGGAACAATCTCTGTAATGCGATCGAGGATTTCCAGCGACCGGCGCTGGGGCAGGCGCAGGCTCAGGCGGCCACAGATGGCGTTGACATGACGGTTCACTTGCCCACCTCCTTGTTGAAGAGCGATTGCTGGCCCCGCTTGTCCACCTTGGGCGGCGGGGGTGGTGCTTTCGGCAGGTTTTCAACCTTCAGGCTGTAATCATCATGGCCCCACTCGCAGCGAGCTAGCACCGCCTTGGGAATCTTTTTGACGGTCAGGTTGGGATGACGGTCGGCTCCGCCGCGTGGCGGCCGGAAGGAGGGACAAAGCACCAGCAGGGTACGCTCCGACCCGACTTCGTCACTTAGTTGGGCGAGTTGTTCCCCATTCAGTTGTTGGGTAGTCACGTAGATGAAATCACGCTCCGTGGAATGGCCGTGCTGCCAATAGACGGTGTCGCTCGGCGCATACTGGAAGCCTTCCAGTTTGCAGCAGGCTTCGGCCAGCATGGCAGCATTAAATTCCTTGCTGATGACCCAGTTGCCCCATTTGTCCTTTTCCAACAACGAAGGTGCAAGGCGATAGTAACGAAACCCGCCACCACCCTTCCAACCAACTGCTTGGGTAATGCCGCCGGGATCGGTTCCATCGATAACCTTTTTTAGTCGCGGGACGATGTGCGTTTGGCAATGCTCGCCCAACTCGACCATGATCCAGCGGCGGCCCATCTTATGTGCCACGGCAGCCGTCGTGCCCGACCCTCCGAACGAGTCTAGGACGATGTCGCCGGGAATCGAGGCAATCGTCAAGATTCGATGCATTAGACGCTCCGGCTTTGGCGTATCGAATGCATCAACCTTACCGAAAAGTCCGTGAATCTCTTTTTTCGCTTCATCGGTGTGGCCGACTTCCTCACTAGGCCACCACGTCCAAGGCACAACACCTTCTACCTCAGATAGGTAACGAATAACATTCGGCTGCGAATTGTCGTCCTTCCCAAACCAGATTCGACCTTCGGCGCGAAGCCCTTCAAATGTCTTCTTGGATAACCCCCAGCATCTTCCCTGCGGCGGCTTATGAACCTTCCCACCCGGCGCCACAATTTCGAAGAACTGTTCTGGCGTGGCATGCCCTTCTTGCGCCGTCATCGGGATTGGTCGCCACCGTCCTCTGGGATCATTGTTGGGATTCTTGTAGACTTTCGCCTGATCTTCAGTAAGCGGAATCTTGTTGCGACGCTGTTCAAATCCAAACGGATCCTTTGCATAGACTACGACATACTCGTGGACGTCACCAATGGCTTCTCGATTCTCGCGGGAGTAGCGCTTTTGCCAAACGTTTTGGGCTATGAACTTGTCACGACCTACGATTTGGTCCATCAAAACCCGAAGGTAAGGCATTTCGTCATCGTCAATTGAAATCCACAGCGACCCGTCGTTGCTCAGCAACGTCCAGAGGAGTTCGAGTCGCGCTTGCATCAACGTCAGCCAAAGTGAATGCTCGACGCCGTCGTCGTAGTGCGTGAAGGCGCTACCAGTGTTGTATGGAGGATCGATATAAATACAGTTGATCTTTCCTGAAAACTCATGCTCGAGCGCCTTAAGGGCGAGGAGATTGTCGCCGAAGATGAGGCGATTATCGAAGAGGTCGTTATCGGTAATGCGCTGCGCCGCGTAGTAGGACTTCTCCGGATCTTCGAGAAGCACGCGCGGCTCCAGCTTGGGCCGGTTCTCCTTCCCGATCCACGTCAGTTCAAGCCTTTGCTTCGAATTCATATTAGATTCCCGATCTGTGGCGCCTTCGAAACGAGATATTGGAACAAATCCGCCGGATAGGGCTGGTCTGGCTTCTGCTCGTTCTTCTTATGCTCTACCACAGGGTCTGCGCTGAGCCCGTAACATTCTACAGCTATGTCTCGCACCAAAGGCAAGACGTCCGCTTGATTTCGGAACAGAGCAAGAGGCCCTTTGGCCGGGGACAAGATGGCTCTTGTTCTGTCCCATAACGTTTGACGGAGCTGATCAAAGGGGGCGCTGATCTCCGTACGAAGGTTGCCTTCGTTGAGCAAAGCCGCCGATTTCAGCGCACCGCTGACGCGCTTCGCAAGAACCCAAGCAAGTGCGTAATTGCCATGCTTGTATGTTAAACGCTCTTGTCCCGTGGCATGCCCCGCTTCGGCCGTGACCCTGGTTTGGGCGTAACGATTGAATCGAACCGCATTAACGAGCTGAAACGCGGTTAGGGTGGGGCTAAATAGTGCCTTGTACTGGTCCGACGTTGTATCAAGCAGCCGTACGGGTTCCCTCTTGGCCCAAACTATATAGCGTGGATCCACTTGGAGCAGAGTCAACGCTTGTGCGGCTTCGTCGATCCGAATGTGGGTTGGGTCATAAGCGGAGTCGGGAGCCCCCGCCTTGTAGGTGTAGTGGACGCCAAGATAGGCAACTTCTCGGCGCAACCGTTCCTGCTCGGCGTCCAGGGCGGCAAAATCCGAGAACATGACTGGGTTCTGGTGATTTCGTGCACGGGTAACCGCATTGGCAAAATCCCCTCCGGCGTCTGCTTTGATAAGGGTAAGGGAAACTCTGGCGCCGGAAATATCACATCCTTTATTGTCGGCGAGAAGCCTTGCAGACACGGCAATTGTCTGCGCCCCGTTGATGACGGAGAATCCCCGGAGCTTCAGCCGTTTACGTTCGGTCTTTTCCCCCTTTGGCTGGATAATTTCGCAGAGGGCGGTAACACCGTTGTTTAAATACAAAAAGTCCTTTGGATTTGTTTCCAGAGTGTGCCGTATGGATTCATTCACCTCAGTCTTGTGCCCGAGAAAAGTGCGGATGTTTCGCTCATATAGCCCATTCCCGTATATTTCGTGAAGCTTCACCAAGTCAGCCAGATTAACGAGGCCGAAGTATGTGACACGCGGCTGGGTAACATGCGATATCTTGTGAACCCACAAGTCGATGTTCACTTGTTCGTATGCCTTTGCCGAGAGCAGGTCCGAAATCACGCATTTGGCATCGTAGTCGATAGGCTGTGGCTCAAATCGGTCCTCGCCATGAGCATCATCACCGACAAGGTCTTCAATTGCCTCCTTTGCATGCTTGCTGATGCCCGAACCGGTGTGAGCCACTACAAGAGTAATTCGACTACAGTTGTCTACCGCGCCCTCAATTTCCACCGCTCGATTTTGAACGTTAGCATTAAAACCATCAAAGTCTTGTCGTAGGAGTCTGCGGATGCCCTGACAGAATGCCAGTGCCTCAGTCTGTTTAAACTGCTCTGCCGCCTTTAGCTTCGACTGCACGAAATAAAGGGTTTCTGTCGGTGCATAGTAATAAATTGCGTCGACACCATCGTCATTGAAATCATCAATTACTGCGTTTGCCGCTTCCACGTTTGATATTTTGCACATGTGATGAAGTGCAAAGGCGCTGAAGGCACGAGACAAGTTCTTTTGTCGCTGTTCTTCGATCGATTTCGTGGTGTTTAGCAGGGGTGGAAGATGAGGGATAAAATCGGCTTCCAGAGTCCTCTCGAGCATGGCAAAATGTGACGGATCCAGTGCGCTCATGATCACCTCAACGTCCAGCGAATTAGAAACACCCTGCGTAGCAACGCATTTTGCTTCAGTTTGCCTTCTATCATTAGAATCAGTTCGTCCCGTTGCTTGTCGACTTTGTCCTGGGCATCGAACAACGATCGCCGTTTTTCGTTCCTGGCAGCTTCAAGCGCTCTGATTTGCTTTTGTCCAGCGAGTTTTTCCTCCAGCGTGGGCGCCATCGTGGCGGCGCGGCGCGCTTCCTTAATCTGGCGGTCGAGTTCCTTGATTTCGCGCTCCAGGCCGAGCTTGATGTCATCCGCCCAGCCATCGAGCTTTTCCGCTTCGGCTTCGAAATAGCGGGCGTTGCGCTCGGAGATCGTGCGCTGGATGGCCGCCTGGCGCTCGGTGGTGTGGGCTCGAAGCGCGTCCGCACACGGCGCGGAAAATGCCTGCTGTCCGGTTTGGCCGGGCAAGGTAAACAGGCGGGCCGCCGCATCCTCATCGAGCCGCATTCCATCATCGGTGACCGCGGCGAAGATCAGATGATCCTCGGCCTGGTCAAGCGATTCGACGGAGAATTGTGAGAGCGTCAACCAGCCGGATTTGCCTATCAGCGGTTTGAGCACTGAAACTTTGCCATCGTGCTCGCCGTAGCCGAACTGGAGCTGCTGCACGGGCAGTTCACGATCCTTCGCCTGTGCCACTACGGCCTCCGCCAAGGGATGATGGAGGCGGTAAAGGTGGGCCTCACCAGAGCGGCGCGGGAGCTCATAAAGCCCAAGGGGAATCTCCCCGGGAACGGACGGGAATGGGCACGCCTTGAGGCGGAAGGAGGAATCATTGACAAACTCCGCGTGGTCCCGCAATTCGTGGCGGGTAAGCTGCATCAGCACACGCTCGTAGCGGTTTAAGTAAGCCTTGGAGGCTTCGTCGCTGACTTTCAGCTTTTCCCGCACCTCATCGTCAAAGTTCTCCAGCAGCTTTCGGCGTGTCTGGCTCATCGTCTCGTTGATCTCAAAGCTCAGTTCAAGCTGGAGCTGGTCGAAGGCGGTCTTGATCTCCTCGGGCTTGCGGCAGCCCTGGTAGATGGCGGCGATACGCTTCTCAAAATCCACCCCGCTTTCGATGGCGCCCAACACCTCGTCGCTGGCGCCAAAGACTCCCTCGAAAAGCTTAAATTTCTCAGACAGGAGTTCGAAGACGCGTCTGTCCGCTTCGTTCTTACGATTGAGGAAGTTCACCACTACTACATCATGCTTCTGCCCATAGCGGTGGCAGCGGCCAATGCGCTGCTCGATGCGCTGGGGGTTCCAGGGGAGATCGTAATTTACTACCAGCGAACAGAACTGGAGGTTGATGCCTTCCGCGCCGGCTTCCGTGGCGATCATGATTCGACCCTCTTCGCGGAAATAGTCCACGAGTGCAGAGCGCATGTCGGCGGTCTTGGAACCAGTAACGCGGTCGGTGCCCCGGTGGCGCGCCAGCCACGCCGCATAAATCTGTTTGGACCGGTTATCTGTGTTGGTGCCGTTAAAGAAGACAATGCCGTCCTTGAAGGGGCTGTCAGCCAAGACCCGAAGGAGGTAGTTCTGGGTTCGCCTCGACTCCGTAAAGATGATGGCCCTCTGTAACGCCCCGAGTTCCGCGGCCTTGGGGAAGGCAATTGCCAAAGCCTTCACCAGCGCCTTGCCCTTCGCATTGTGCTCGATAGATCTGGCGAGATTGGTAAAGGCGTCGAGGTCACCGACCTCGGCTTTAATCGCGGCTCGGCTGGCATCGGAAAGGGGCTCGGCCAGCTGCTCCTCTGGCCATTCCTCGGCGGTTTGGTCCAAAGCTTC
Organism: uncultured Acidobacteriota bacterium; assembly: GCA_963831905.1. Classification (GTDB taxonomy): domain Bacteria; phylum Acidobacteriota; class Terriglobia; order UBA7540; family UBA7540; genus CAVROP01. The sequence continues at coordinate 12,448 of CAWHRX010000002.1, forward strand.
GTAGTCCTGGTCAAGTTCGTCTTCCAGGGGTTCGGCCGGCTTGCTATTTTGCAGCTTGGCCTTGAGGCGCTTGGACATGCTTTCCAAAGCTCCGGCAATGGCAAAAGTGGAGGATGCCAACAGTTTGCGCAGCACAAGCGTAATCAGCGAACGTTGGCTGGCGGGGAGCGCCTGGAGGTTTTCGCGGCGGAGATATTCAGAGACCAAATTGTAGAGGCGGTCTTCACTTTCTTCCGGAGTAAACTCCTCCACCATAGGCAGGCGCTTGGTGAAGGGAATGTAGGATGTGACCTGGCGACGGAGGGTGCGTTGGCACAGGGGCTTTAGGCGCGCCTTGAGCGTGTGAAATACCTGCTCCTGGGTGAGATTCGTAAACTGCTCGCGGAAACTCTTGAGGTCGCCAAAGGCATACTCGTCGATAAAGCTGACGAGGCCGAATAGTTCCAGTAACGAGTTTTGCAGGGGCGTGGCGGTGAGCAGCAGCATGCTCTTGCCCGCCAGCGCCTGCTTAAGCGTGTTGGCGATGACGTTCGAGGGCTTGTATACATTGCGGAGGCGGTGGGCCTCGTCAATCACCACGAGGTCCCACAGCGTGTTAGCGACGTCGACAGCCTTGCTTCGCGCGAACTGGTAGGAGCAGATCACAATGGCGTCTGGAATCTCCAGCGGGTGGAAATTGCCACGCTTGACGGCGTCATTGTAGGATTTTGTTTCGAGAATCTGGCAGGGCAGGAAGAACTTTTCCGTCAACTCTTGATGCCATTGCTTGCGGAGGTTGGCAGGCGTGATGACGAGCACTCGCCGCTTACGCTCGGCCCATTTCTGGGAGAGCACTAGGCCCGCCTCAATGGTCTTGCCAAGACCTACTTCATCTGCCAGCAGCGCCCCTTTAGACAGAGGCGAGTTGAAGGCGAAGAGGGCGGCGTCCACCTGATGAGGGTTCAAATCCACCTGCGCGCTTGCCACCGCACCGGCCAGCTTCTCCAAACTGTCTGACGAGCAGCGCTTGGTCAGCTCGTGCGCGAAGTATTTGGCGTGGTAGTCGGTCAGGGTCGATTGCGTCATTCAACCGCTTCCCAAGAGACTTTGATCCGCTACCCCTGTCCACACTTACTCCAGCCAGTTGGGACTGGGTATGAATGGCGCAGAGGTCAAGCATTTCCCTGTGGGCCTATTCACGTAATGCAATGCTCGGGCACAAATCTCTGTTTCAATGATCTTCACACTTGCCCCCAGATTCGCCTAATCGCTTCAAATACAATATTCTGTCGCCCCGGAACTGCCGCGAGCGGAAACACTCCGTCGCCATCGATAGGCTTAACCGTCTCCACTCGCAATTCGGCAGGAAGGTTTTGCGTATCCACAGAGGCCATGTGGCCGACCAAGAGCTCGTTCCAAATCAAGTTGCTTTTCGCGTAGGTGTCCTGCTTGTCTTTGTAAATCTCATCGTTGCTGCTAAGGTTTTGCTTATCTTTTAGCAACAATACCATGCCTAGTAAGTTCCTTGTCTGGGTGAATTTTACCTCATCAAATACACCGTTTGCCATGAACATTGCGCGATTCTTGGGATGCTGTGTCAATATATGCTCCAGGTGCATACCTCGACGGCGGAGATTGTTCTTATTGAACCGGTCTTCAAGCTCCTCGAGCGACTCGTCTGCGTACGAAGGTTTATCCAGCAACTTGGCGAGGTAGCGGTCAATTCGCATCAGGACGTATTTGCTGAAGTTCGTCCACTGATTCCGGACCCCCTTGAAACGCTCATATTCGAAAACAGCCGATGCGTTACCGCACTGACCAGGCTGCAAGACATTTTCCGTTACCAAACTAAGAATCAATGCGTTGTCAAAGAGCGGTTTTGCGGTAGCAAGGTTTCTTTCCCGAATATCTCTGTTCAGAGGATAGACCAATCTTTGAAACGCGTTGCTATCGTAGGCATCGAGCAGTCGGAGGATCGTGTGAAACTGATCGAACTTGGCTGCGATGCCCTCGATCTTGGCTGCTCGTTCTACATCGTCCTTGAGCATTGCCGACATGATCAACAGATACTGCTGATTTTGGTCGAGTAGTTTGTTGAAGATCAATGACTCGTACTCGTAGCTTGTGCGCAACTCCAAGTACAATTCTGCGAAGTACTTGATGTCTCCACAGATCCGGCTGAACAATAAGCTTTGGTTCTCGAAATCACCGAGATATCCGCGCACCTTTGGGTTGCGATAGATCTCGTAATGGTAGTCGCCCTCGAATTTCTCGTAATCGTTCTCGGTATCTGCGAATTTGGCACGGAAGAATGTTTGGAAAAACATGTCTAGATCAAGGCTCTTTTCTGTGGTGTTCTTAAGCTCAGCCTTAAAATAACGCTCCTGCAAATCCGTCCAGATTGTATTAGCCTGTTCCTTTTGGTCGCCTGCTAACCCCCCAATCATCTTCCCCTTCAGAATCTCATATGGCTTCAACCCCAGTCCCCGATCATTAACGACCTCAAAGATCATTGCGACATTTTGCTGCCGTTCGATCCGAATCTCGACAATCGAGATCCGGTCCAACAAATAGGTCAGGTAGTAAGTGGCTTTGACCAGATCGTACGAGCCCGCCTGATCGCCTTTCAGGAACTCGTCGTAATATTGGCTGATGATCTCGAAATTCGCAGCCATGCGACTTCGGGTTTGGTCGATCCCCTCGACTGTGCCACCTCCAACCAATGTCTTGAACGCCGCCTCACGATTGTCATTGAAGATTTTGAATCGTTCCGCATCGCCGAAATCGTTTGTTTCAAATATTAACTGCTCAACTACTTTACTGGCGAAGGTCTTCCCTTTATTCTCTGGATTTGTCTCGGCTGCCTTCAGGATGTGGTAGAACTTGATCAAGATCAGCAACAAGGTCGTGAGGCGTTGTTGACCATCCACGATAGAAGTGTTCGCCGCTGTGGTGGAGGTCAAATACGTGTTCAGAAAATAGGGTTCGAATTCTCGGAGAACGTGCTCTTGAATTTCCTTGGGTTGCGCCTTTGTGCGTGGACTTAATGAAAAACGGAGTTCAATATCGTTGAGCAACATTCTAACGTTTTCCTCTGTCCACTTATATTCCCTTTGGTATATGTCGATGAAATATGAACGCTGGACGTTGAAAACAGTCCGCAATGTTTGGTCTTGCGGAGTGATGAGGCTTCTGATAATTGAGGGCTCAGGCATGTTGGTTCTCCCGTCGACAGTTAACAGAGTGACAGATGTGACTATTCTGGGGCAGCACGCGCCTTGCGGACGCCCACCTCCTTCCGGCGAGTTCGGTATTTTAACACTTATGGAGATTGGGGAAACCACTGATTATGGCGTGCACTCCCGCCCACTTGACGGAGCAGTTGCCGCTCTCGTTCACAAGCGCGTCTCAGGCTGCCCTCAGGACTTCCAGCAGGCGAACCATGGCGAGCGTGTCCTGTTTGCAGTAAGCCAGCAGGTCGCTTCTGAGCTTTTGCCTTTCCTTGCTACCTGCATGGGCACGAAGCATCCGCTCCCAAGCCAGCCCCGCTTCCGCGCCATCGGAAACTCCCATGCCCTCGTACGTCATGGCAGGGATAAGCGCCGGCAGCACAGCCTTGAGCGAATACGAGCCGCGGAATTCCAAGTGATAGACATGCGCGCGTATGCGCGGTAATGGGTCCCACAACCTCTCCTGGATCCTTCCGATCTCATCCTTATATTGAGGCAGCCATTCCGCCAAGTCTGCTAGGCGTCCTGATTCAAACCCGCTGCTGTAAGCGAGAATGCTCCCCTTCTTTCCGATAACTTGGCAAAGGGCTTTGACAAATTCCGGCCGCGGGTCATTGGAGTCGTCCGCCAGGAATTCATAGTGCTCCAGTTCGGCTCCGGGTTTGCACTGAATGTGTACCGACCATTGGAAAGGGATTTGGTCGTAAGGAGACATGCCGGTGTATCGGGGAAGTGCCACTCCCAGGGTTTCGAAGTCCATGAAGTAGAGGGGATAGCGCAGCCCCGCGAGAGCTTCCTTCAGTCCCTTTCCGAACCACGGCTTCCCGGTTCTTGCGCACTCCCACGCCCGCTTCTGCCGCTCATTCAGCGGGAAGGTCTTCGGGATGTTCCCGATCGACTCAATACCCTGGAGCGCCAATTCTTCCAGTCTCTTGGGCGTTATGCCTGGAAGGTTGGCAACGTGGTCGACCGGCAGGGGTTTGTTGCAGACATCGTGGAATTCACAGGTGAACGGGCTGGTGCAGTGGCTTCCCGGCTCGATGTCTGGCGGCTTGGCCCGGTCGAGCGCTTTGCGCTCCTCCCGGATAAGATCCTTTACTTCTTTACCAAGGGCTCTGGTCTCTTCTGCGACATCCCAGGTCACGAAAAGCTTATCCAATTCATATTGGTTGCCGTCGTAGACATATTCCCGGTTCAGATACATCAGGCAAGGAATGGCCTTCATCCCCAGCCGTTCGAGAATGAGCTGTTGAATGGCCACATCGAACAAGTAGTAATCCTTTACTTTGGTGGACGACTTCACCTCGATCAGGCGCCACTTGTTCCTGGGCAGCCTTTCCAGAATGTCAACCATAGCCAGGATGTCGTCGTCTGCGAATGTCGCCTCAAAGATGGCGGCATGTTGCCTACCTGCTACAGCCGCCTCAGTTTGCTGACGGGCTTTGCCCATCTCCTCAGGCCCAGCCTCGATGAGCAGACCGCCGGGAAACATCTTCTGCGCCACGCGGCCCACGTCGTGACCCTGCTCGAAGACCGCCATTGATCGTTCGTCAGGCTCCGCTGCCAGTTCCGGCTGATGAACTTCCAGGTACAGGCGCTTGAGGCACTGCCAGCCCGCGATGAATCTTGATTTTGAAAGCCACATAGATCCTCCGGACTACCAGGAGCACAACTGCTGGAGATCCCTACCCGAAAGCGGAGATCGCATGCCAAGAGCATACACCCAAGGTGTGTCAGAATGTGGTCGCTGCGTGAATACGGGCAAATTGTACGCTTTACCTCTAGGAAAGCGACAGTTACGAAGATGCCGGGGTCATGAAGGACCGAACGCCACAACCTGGGCATGCGGTCAATCTGCACGTGATGCGATGCAGAGGCAATATTGAAGCTAATCAGTCACCGCGGGCACCTCTACCCGGCCCATGGTCACCCCGACGGCAGCTTGGATCGCCGTGGTATTTGATAAGGTCGGCGGGCTGAGACCTCTGAAGTGGCGATGCTCCGGTAATGCGTATTGGTGGAACCGATTTTCCCCTCATCATCGACTGATGGCGAAAGGTTCCGTTTATTGTTTAACATCGGGAGTCTAACTGGGGTAGCCAAGATTTAACTGCTCAGTGGGTGGCATCCATTCTGATATTGGGGGCCTTCCGTCACCTGTTGCTCCAGGCGGTTTCAGGAAACTGTTGTCGCCGTAAGCGAGTGGGTACTGCTTCAACGTAGCTGCGTGGTCGGAAATGATGTCCGAATATGCGGCAATATTGTCCCTTAGGAGTTGGTCTATGGGTTCCCCCTGGGGAGTTCTATTCATCTTCCAAACGCCGTCTCTGCCACGGAGCTTTCGTCGCTTAATCGCGCGCATGAAAGGAACAGAGTCGATGATGGTGTACGCGGAGAGCGAACCTAACAGCCGCATGTGCCTTCTGCCACCCACGGCGATCAAATGGACTCCTCTCCCCAAAGCATCTTCAATACGCCGGAGCTGGCCTATGTGCCAGTGCGCAACACTTTTGTTTTTACCGCCAGTCTGAAACTCTTTAGCCACCAATTTAATGTGCGCGTGCTCCCGCAGGAAATCCCTCCAGAAGTCCCAATCCGTCTGCGTTACTGCATTCAGGTGCTGAACAACACTGATTCCCGCATCGGAAAACTCTTGTGCACAAATTAGCGACCGCTTCCTGTTTGCGAGGTGCACAGTCCTGGGAACATTTAAAGGGAAGGAAAAGTTGGGTGTAGTAATCAGTTCGATTCCCAGTGCTGCTAACCGGTCAGGTAGTGACTCGATGATTGAATTCTCCCAGTAACGTTCGAGGTCTGTGTCTTCGGCGATAGAGATGAGGATCACCCGCGTGTGGCGTCCTATATGGAAGAACGATTTAAGCTGATTGGGCGTTCTAAACATTCCTCCACTGACGACCCTTGCCCTGGTTACTTCAATCGTTGGGAGTGCAACGAACGGAAATTCCAAGTCTTCTTGGCGTCCAGAGCCATTTTTGATCATGGGCACGTACAGCGGCAGGTGCCCTTTCAATTCTTGCCTGATTCTCCAAGGACCGGAGGAATCCAGGCCGCCGATGTCTCTAATGGCATCGACGAAGTTCGGGGACTTCGGGCATGCGAGGGTGCAGGTCGTAGGCTTATAGCAGCAGGACGACATGCAGTCGAATCCCATGTAAACTCCGCCGCATTCCCGGAAGAAATGACAGGCTCGGCAGCCTAGTCCTACAGTTGCGAATGGACCCACTCTCGACATTGGACCAATTGGCCCCAAACGATCAAAGATTTCGTTGGCCATCCGGTCACCTCTCTGCAACAGTCACTTCCACACGCCCAGAAACCCTGTCGGCATCAGTGACCTCAGCTTTTAGTGTCCTGCATAAGCGAGGCTCGGCATCGAACATATTCTTCAAATCCCGTGCAGCATCCCCATCAATTGAACCGATGACTTGGTTCTCGTGTAAGACGGCTATGGTCGCATTGGGACCACGCTGGAATATCGCCACGTTTGACCCCACGGGAATTGGGCACGAAGGATCAAGTAGTTGGCCTGTGTAGATAATTAAGCCATCCTCGCCGGCTTCGAGCAGAGATGGCCCAGCCAAGTATCGCTCCACCTTCCTCCGCACTGATTGTTTCCAAGTCTTCTCGGTTCTTCTAATCCAATCTTCTCCCATTTCAGCCCTCCATGTACGGAACTGCGTAGGTATATTCCTTTCCGACCTTCTTCCTTGTGACCAGCCTAAGATTGTGCAAAGCAACTAAGCGGTTTATCCATGCGGTCTGGCCAATTGTGGGTTTCTTCCTGCCAGAAGTTTCAGAATATAGTCGTTTGGCAGAGATGCCGGGCCGCTGAATCACTCGGTTCAAAGTTTGGGCATACACAGATTCTAACTTTCCAATGGTACGAGCCGAGAGGACCCGTCCCTCCCTCATATCTTCAGCAAGGAGTACGGCCAATCCTTCAGTTTCGAGGACGAACTCCAGTTCATCTCGGCAGTTTTCATTCAGGGCGTATAGGATGAAGTACTTCTCGATACCGCCCGAAATCAACATTCTAATCACAGGAACAAAGGCTGCAGCTAAGTAGCTCGCGGTTGCGACTTGTATATTGGACCAATCCCACAAAATCGTTTCCGTCGCTACGGGTACAAACGCGACTTCGAGAAACTTGGAAAGGTCGCGTTGGCCCTGCCCCCTCCCGATCAACATCTTCGAGTTGATTATTCTGCTAACCTCAATGGATCGCATGCCTCTCCTCGCTTATTCATATCGTTCACCAGTATGAATGAAGGAAATGGTTTTGTCAAGGAGCAAATTGTCTGTGCCGACCGCCGATACCATCTAAGCCGCATGAGACGGTAATTTGTACGCCGGGGAGCGGCGGTAGATACTTCTGCAGCCGCCTGCGTTTTTCTGTTCGACGATCAAAAACGAGCACAGCTTCGCTGCTCCTCAGCCGGGTAAATCCCCAGAGCTCTGCTACCGATTGCAGGAGGGTTGAGAACCCGTAGCCGCGGTCTTGGTTGCGGAACCTTGATACCCCACGAAGGATAGCCTTCTGAAGGGCTTCCATTGAGGAGTTGAGGAAACGATAGCTGGGATTTCTCCGAATGCTTTGTAGGATGCCAATGCCGAGATCCGCCACGGCAAAGTCTAGACGTTGGTGAGCGACCTCATATCCAGCGAGCCCGGGGATGGAAGTCTTGCTATGTTCCCACACATTATCGACCATCTCCCCCATCGCTCCCGTCAGTGCTCCAGAGAGATTATCTGGAAAGCCGTGCTGTATTAAGTCTCGTTGCAAGCTCTGCAGGAAGTTTGTCCACTGCCAGTCTTGTGAATCTCGCGGGAGCACCATAAGCCGAGTCCCGCCATCTTTCACTGCTGAGCCTGGAGGACAACAAGGCCAATTTAGTGCTTTTAGTAGCCTCCATGGACGGGACTGGTTGGAGTGAAGGCGGCCCAGAGTATTTGCAGACTTGCAAAGGTGTTGCTCGATACAAAGCAATTCTATCGCCGCAGGCAATGTAAGCTCGCTAACGGGAATGTGCGTTTCCAACGGGCCTCCACCACTATTGGAGACGAGCCCCCAGTGAAAGGCGTCAATCAAGTCGATTTGTGTGTAAGGACTTGGCAGCATCCACGGATTCCTTGTCACGGTCTATCAATCATATGCCCATTCCGGCGGGTTCGGCGTCTCGATTTGGGCCAATGTTGCATCGCCGCGGATGGTAAAATACGCCGCGAGGAGCACTGGCAACAATATGCCCCACTGGAAAGTAATTGCGCTGGTCAACGGCCAGATCGAAGCCGTTTCGGGCCCGGCTGCTCAAGACCGGCCAGGAGCCCACGAATGGATGGTCTGGCAAGGCCCGGCCGCAGACAAGGCTGAAGCCCTCCAATGTGCGGAGAAGGCCGATCCAAGGGTCGACCTGGAGTGGATGCGCATTCGCTACGAGAGGGATCTTGACGTACGGTAGGATCTCGCATAGCCCCTTTGCAGTCCCTCGCTTCAGTCGAAACAACGCCGCTCCAAAAGAACGGGATTCCACAAGGGGCAAAAACAAAGTCCGTTGCTGACGGGCACACACCAGCGCTCGCCGCTGAGCCCGGAGAGTTTTGGGCTCAAACGACAAACGCATGTGAGTCGTGGCGTTACTTCACACTACCCAGTTGGGGGTAGTGGTACAGTTTGCTGTTGTAGCGGCGAGTTTACCTCGCCAAATGGCGGGGGGAAACTACACCATGACCGGGTTGGGGCAGTACTCGTGCGCGCGTCACTGGATACGTAGGAAGTATGACAGCCGTGCCATAATGATGTACTGTGTAAACCACAACCGCCTTTTTCCCGCCCTTTACGGCCGTGGCACCGATTGAAGTCAGATTGACAGATCTTAATGTTAGCTTCCTCAAGTACTGTGCAAGCGCACCGGGCTTGTTCGCCAACTCGTGTTGCACCGCCTCGGTCTCCTCGTATGCAAGGCCGATATAGTCGAGGACTTTCTTTGCTCGCTTGACGTCTTCGACCACAAGGTGGACTGGACCGGCATCCCCTTCGACCGTTCCATGGGCCGTTCCAAATAGCGCTAGGATATTCACCTTCGCCTTCCCCATTGCCGCCGCGACATGCGCGACTGCGCCGGGCGTGTTCTCAACTGTGACTGTCAACATTTTGGTCTTGGCCATCTCGTCGCCTCCCAGCAGTTATGCCAAGAGATTATACTCCTAGATTCAACTCGCTACGCTGGATTCGTCCGGGCGGCGAATAGGTGACAAGCTGAGCGGCACGCTGAATCATGGATGACGACAAGTGGAACTGGTGGCCACATCGGGGCTGCGAAATGGCGATGCGGGGGTGCTGTCGACCCTACCTAAGGTGAACGTAGCGTAATGATCCCAGGGCCAGGCACTGAAGAACTGGCCATAGGAGGAAGGCGGGGATTCTGGAAGTTGATCCACAGAGACGCGTTCCGATTTCTCCCAGTGAAGACGTGCGCACCTGGGGGAATCGACAATCAGCGATGCCGTAAAGGTACCAGTTTGGCGGCTACTGTGCATGCTCGCTGACTGCCGCCATCAGTAGTGTAGGGTTTCCGTGCTCTCTTGTACGCGCAGCGGCTGGAAGTTGCGAGTCGACGGCGTCCTCGGAGGCGTGGCCCGTGTCCGGAGTGGGACATCTTCATGCGCCAATGCCGGATTTAGGGATACAGAGTTTACGTGTGACAGCTCGGTTGGAGGGAAATAGGGTGTCAGTGCGGATAAGTCGTCTGTTTTGTGATGATTACAGTCAATAACTTGCTTCCGATTCGATCACGGAGCCCGTCCGGGTAATACAATCCCCTTATAACGCGATTTGTCCCACTCTATCTCCTTTGTTTTCAGTTGCTCGCAGACCCACTTTTGCCTTCCCGCGTCTTTCTCTCCGCTTCCGGCACCGGCCAGAGCAGGTCAGGGTATCTTTCCGCTTCGCTACCAGGTGGTATTTCCTGATAGGTGCTCCGCACTCCACGCAGGCACATTCGGCCAATTCCTCTGCCGTGAGCGGCTCCAACACGAGATCTCGTGCAAGGTTCGGGTGTCGGCCACTGCATGTTCTGATGTCCATTGATTCTCCTTCCGATCCGCGCCGGATTCTCCGGTCGGCTCGTTTGGGATATTTGAAACGCTAACGTGCGATCCTGGCCGTGGTCCCTACGCGTCGCCGCTGCGACCGTCGGTGGAGTCCCTGGAGTACGGGAGCGCCCGCATCGCCTTGTTCGACCCCAGTGATCCTCCTTTGAGGCTTGGCCCGCAAACTCTTTGCTTTTTGTCTTGCTTGCTTACCCTTGCGATTGTAATAGTCAAGAGCTTGCTCCCTTTTCCTTATCGCCCAGCATTTTGGTGAACAAAACTTCTGCGCGGTTTTATCCGCCACGAAGTAAGTTCCGCACTCTGGGCAAACCATTGCTCGCCACCTATCCTGCATCAGATCATAAACGTCGCGTTGGAACGTGCAGCCGAAGCTCCAAGTAATGATGCCCGTATCGCCATCAACCACGGGAGTCCCATACGGCAAACCAGCGATCGTGTCTGTTTCCTTTTGCCTGATCTCCATTGCGATGCCATTAATGGTGACCGGGTGAGGCTTCTTTTCTGGATGTTCCTTCCACATGAACAAGCTCAACGGCTCGAGTTCTGTATCTTCCTCTCCGGGGAACGGTATATAATCCGCGTCGAACCCGAGCAATTCCCTTAGACAACTGCCATCTGGGTCCTCCCTCCTCCAAACTGCACGGAGCAAAGCGCGGTACCAGAGCAGTGGTGGCCTACAGGAACGTAATTTACCCCTAAGGTCCTTGGCCATGTCCGCCCAAGCCTCGATAGTCATAGGAGAATCAGCAGCGGGAAGAACTCTGCGAAAGATCTCTCGATAGTTGTCAGGGCGCTCATCAGGGAGATTTGAGAATGTCATCCAGAATTCGGCATTCCTGTAAATCCACTCCGTTTTCTCTTCCGGAAAGAAGTCGGGCCACTTCTCCCGGAACGTTCGCACATCATCAGGCGTATCGCCAAGGTTCACGAAATCTGCGAGCGCCTCGAACTCCAGAAGCCGCTCCTTCGGTGCTTTCCGATTTGAAACTGTCACCGGGATTTTGTCTCGCATTCTGATTACCTCCTACTAAGATTCTGCTTGACAAATCAATTTTCCACTATTAGCATCAAACTGTCAAGCAACACAATTCAAGTGAAGGAGGAGAATTGAAAACAGATATGAAGACACTAGAGACAAGGGAGCGTTTCGCGTGACCGGAAGGCACACAGTTAACCTGCACACCGCACGGGTTCCTCTGTATTCGATCGCTGGAATCAGTGCGTTGCAGGGTGCCGCCCCAAACGGCGAAGTCGCGGAAGCTCCGCTAAATCAGCACAAGCTGGCGTATGAAAGGCGCGAGGGTCTTGGGGGCGTGCACCAGGGGAAGTCAATTGAAACGGTGCAGGTCCGTAGGGCCCTAACTCTGGCCGAATACGCGCGTAACAAGAGAGTGCGGCCGCAGATACACGAGCTAGCCGCACAGAGGAACATCCTGGACTGGTTCGAGGAAGCCATCGGCCGCAGATTCGTGGTCGGTGAGGGGCCCGTGGTAAGACTACTTTACCTAGCCCTGGGAAGCCGCTTTCTCAAGCATCCGGCGTCGATCGCAATGAAGGGGCCTTCGAGCTGCGGCAAATCGTTTCTCACTGAGCAAGTTCTGCGATTCTTCCCTCCCAGCGCCTATTGCACTCTGACCGCAACCTCGGAGAAAGGGCTGGCATATTGGGAAGAACCTCTCGAGCACCGTTTCATCGTGCTTCTGGAAGCCATACCGTTGCACGGGGAGATGGCTAACTATCTCAATCGCACGCTGCAGTCTGAGGGCTACATCAGCTACCTAACTGTGGCGAGCACTGATGACGGGCCGAGGTCACTGTGGATCCGGCGCCAAGGTCCGACGGGGCTGATTACGACCACAACAGAGATGAACCTTCATCCGGAAAACGAAACACGTTTCTTCAGTGTCGAGGTCGATGACACGCCGGAACAAACACGAAGAGTCCTCAAGGCCATAGCGGCGAGCGAAAACCAGGGCGCTGATGACAATACGGATGAAGATATTGGCACGTTTGTAGAACTTCAAGAGTGGCTTGAAGTGGCAAATCACAACGTCGCCATTCCATATGCGGAGGCTCTGGCCGATAAGATACCTCACGTAGCTCCCCGTTTGCGGCGTGACTTCCAACGGGTACTCAGTCTAATCAAGGCCCACGCGATCCTCCATCAGGCGAATCGCCAAGTGGACGAGCGTGGGCAAATAATCGCCACTCTAGACGACTACAGAGTCGTCAGGGACCTGGTGGAACCCATATTGTCACAGGGCTTGCAGCTGACGGCCTCCGATACCATGCGGCAGACGGTGGAGGCAGTCCGCGAAGCCAATGCGCGGCTTCGCAGGGACGGAGCCGGGGCATCTCTTAAGCAGGTCGCAGAGACCCTGAACCTGCACAAATCAGTGACTTCTCGGCGTGTTGACGCTTGCCTGGAACGAGGCTACTTGAGAAATCTCAACAGCAAGCGAGGAAGCGCATACCAGCTCGTTGTGGGCGACCAGTTGCCCGGCGAAGTGCAAGTCCTGCCGGACGCCGAGTCGCTGGAGGGGTGTTGCAGTGTTGCAGCCGATCCGGGGGGCATAGGCCCCCCTCCCCCTTGCTCTGATTTATTCGGGTCGGTCATTCTTGAAACCAAGGAGGTACTATGAAGGAAAAAACACCAGATCGGGAGGCCGCGCGATTGTGATTGGCGCCTGACATACCAGGCGCCCGTCACGCACAGGTCTACCCATGGTAGATCGACGGCTGAGTCCCCGTGAACTGGCTGAGGCGTTGGGAGTCTCAGTTAGTTGGGTTTATAGAAGGACACAAGAAGGAGCGGTTGACCCGCTCCCTTGCATGCATGTCGGAAAGGCGCTGAGATTCAATTTGGAGGAGGTGCAAGCATGGTTGAAAGTTCGTGAATCGAGCCGGTCTTGTGATAACCTACCGGTTGGCGGAGGTGCCAGTGCCCGAGACAGGAGGATACACAGAATGTCTCGGAGTCACTGCCAACATGGTCACGTTCGTCTTCGGACGAACGTAAAGAGACCATATTATCAAGGTTTGTTTAGGGTATACGACGAACAGTACCCGAAAGGGCGCCAGCAGTCGCGGAACCTGGGCTATAAAGATGAAATCACTAAGCGTCAAGCTGAGCGCCGCCTGCAGGAGATTCTCGCAAAAGTGCAGGTGGAGGAAGTACACGCTCCACGCATCGCCCTGACGTTCGAGGAATACGCGGACGGATCCTTCCTCAAGGACTTCCTCCCTTATCGAAAGCCCAGCACGCGCAGGGGCTACGAACAGATTACGAAATGCTACCTGCTCCCGTACTTCGGCAAGATGGAAATTGATCGAATCCGAAGGCGGGACGTTCAAGACTGCATGAATCGCCTCGTGGCGAAGGAACTCGGACGGCGGACGCTCAACAACATAAGGACTTGTCTCCGTTCGATATTCAGGGAAGCGATAAAGGACGAATACTTGGATAAGAATCCCGCATCGGACATTGATCTTCCTTCGTACGCTCCCAAACCGCCAGGGGAAGTGCCCAGTCGAGAGACCATACGCCAAGTACTGAATGCTCTCGATGACCCCTACCGGACGCTGGCGTGGTTCGTTTGCGTAACCGGCTGCCGGATTGGTGAGGCACTAGGCTTGAAATGGGGTGCTGTCAGCTTTGACAATCGGTGCGTGTGGTTTCTCTCCGCGGTCTACATGGGTGAAGAGCACAAGACGAAGGGGCACAGGAGCGACAGACCCGTGTACCTGGCCGAGGAGGCGATTGAGTGCCTGAGAAAGTTCAAGGCACGGGTGCCGAATGTGACGGGGAATGATTATGTATTTCCGGATCCTAAGCACTCAGGCCGGCCTATGACAGAGCAGAATGCGCTTCGTTGTGGGCTGAAGAAAGCGGCCAAGAGGCTCGGATTGAATCTGACATGGCACGGACTCCGTCATTGGGCAGGAACCATGCTGTACTACGAAGGCATGGACGTCAAGACAATCCAATCTCGATTAGGCCATGCCGACTGCCGTACGACCGAGAATTGGTACATTCACTTCAGTGACAAAGCAGCACGAGAGGCTGCGCAGGTAGCCTCAAAGCTAGTGGACGGCTGGGACAAAATCCCAGCCGCTTCACTAAAAACTGTTGCCGTAACTGTTGCCGTAGACGCTAGCCAGAGAAGAGAATCTATGGTAACTTATTGAAAGCAAAACGACGGAGAGGTGGCCGAGTGGCTTAAGGCGGCGGTTTGCTAAACCGTTGTACGGTCAAAAGCTGTACCCAGGGTTCAAATCCCTGCCTCTCCGCCAGAGCTTTAGAATCAGTGGCTTAGGTGCCTTCCTAATTTCTTCCTAATGAAACCTAAATTTTCAGTATTAGTCCATAGGAGGCATTATGGCCAAAATGCAGGTTTATAAATACGTTCGGACTAATAAGGGCTGGAGATATTGCAAAGCAGCGTTCGCTGCAAATTGGAAGATCGTGCAAGACATGGTCATAATGAATGGCCAAAAAGAAATGCATAAAGAGGGCTCCTACTACTTGCTTATAAACGGCCAGTGGGTAAGAACTGGAGACAGCGCCCAGGAGGCGCTCAACGAACAGAAGAAGCGCCTTGCCCGCCAGCAATACGAGAAGGCCACGGGGGAGGCGTTCCCGGAGCCGGAAGGCGATGGCGAGCTTCTCGCTGAAGCCGCTAAAGCGTTTTTGGCGGACCTCGAACTGAAAGTGGCCAGCCGGAGCCGACGCCCAAGAACTTTGACTGTTTCAAGGCTGGCGGTAACAGAGTTCGTGGAGCAGAGCGGCGTAAAGCGTATAACGGATGTAACTCCCACCACAATCGCTAAGCACATGGCGTGGTGCGTCGGAAACTCGCCCACCAAGTCCGCACGGACCGCCGCAAACAAATTCCTGCTGATCCTGCAAATGCTGAAGCATGCCGGGCATGTCCCCATGGTCAGAGAAGGGAAGAAGTCTCGCCCCCTCGGCATCAAGGACGCCCCGAAATTCACCGAATCCGAGGTGGAGATTTATACCCCTGAGGACTTGGCGAAATTCTTTTTCGTGTGCATGCCCCGGGATCATATTGTATTCACCACCTTTCTTCACTCAGGGTTGCGTGAGCAGGAGCTTTCCACGCTCCGGCGTAAAGACTGCGTGCTTGACGGCCCGGCACCGTGCCTGAAAATCGTGGAGCGCCCGGAGTATAATTTCGTTCCCAAGAAATACCAAATTCGGGACGTTTTAATCGACCCGGGACTCGCCTCGGCCTTGAGGGCATGGCTCAAGACCCACGATGATCCTCTGGTTTTCCCGGCGGAATTCGGCGGGCCGGATGGGCATTTTCTCCGGCTTTGCAAACGAGTGGCGAAAAAAGCGGAACTCGATGCCGCCGCATTTTACCTGCATAAATACAGGGCGACCTTTGCCTGTCATTGTTTACACCGTGGGATGGATTTGGAAACGCTCAGAGAACAATTGGGCCATCGTGATACAGAGTCCCTGCGGCGTTATATCAAAGCTTTGCGGAAGCCTGAAAAAGCCGAGAAAGTGGCACAAATCTGGGCCCAGCCGCCAGAGGGGCTGCCTACGGCGGCGATGGCCCAATAGGCCTTCTACTTCCGCTTCGGCCTCGGCTTCCGTTCGCTGGCTGAAATCAAGGGTCGGAGGCCCTCCCCCATCGGCTTGCCGGTGATGCGGCTGGGTTCGGTCTTCTGGTGCTCGTATCGCGGGGGCCTCTCCCGCAGCTCCACATACCACTCCCCATCGTCCTCGAAATGGAGGTAGACCAAGAACTTCACCATTTCCTTCACGAGCCGCTCCGGGAATTCGTACCTCCCCTCGCCGATTCTGAACATGTCGTCGATTGCCCGTCGGACGGTGGCCCTGTAGTCCTTCTTGCCCAGCGGCGACTCCTCCGTCAGTCCATCCCAGCTTCTGACGGCCCAAAAGTTGATGAGGGCAGACGCCTCATACCAGTCAAGCGGATGCTTCGGTACCGTCAGGAACGCATCGACCTCAGGAGGCTTCTTGGGTCCGCTTTCCATGCTCCCCTCTTCCGCGCGGAGGAGTTCCGATAATCCCTTCACAAGGGAACCCGAGATTCCCGCCTTCCTGCTTGCTGCCGTTTCTTCCTTGTCCTTTGCCATTCCCTTTTCTCCCTTGCCGGGGCTGCCGCCTCGACGCTTCTCGTTCAGTCTCGTCATCGCCCACTCCAGCCTGGCGACCTTTGCCTTGTGCTAGTTGGGTTGTGCCGTTGCGGCACGAAGCTCGTCAGGTGCCATTTAGCTGCCAGATGTCGTATGTGAATTTCTGCCGCCCTCCAAACTCCATCTCAGCCTTGCCGCTCCCCAGAAACCTATGGAATCCTTTCGTGAACTGTTGTCTCAACGGGGATATTGCGACACGGCAATGGTCGGGCAGCATCTCCCCTTTTCCGCGCCTTGCCCGCCCGCGCTAGCAGGTTGAGGGTGTCCCTGAGGAAGTTGTCCGTGAGTCCCCGAAGGTACTCGTTGCGGTCACGGAAATTGTCCAGACCCCAAGCGTGGATCATGTCGGACCCGAGCCGGTGCATCAGCTCGTCTGCGCACTTCCTGCGCTCGCCGTGGGCGGCGTCCAGGTCCGCCAGCGCCTTCTACTTCGCCTCCTCCTCCGCTGCCCTCTCGGCGTACTTCAGAGACCCGGCGCTATGTGCAGCCAAGTCCTTGGGGGCAGCCTCCATCTCGACGAGGGGCGGCTGCGGAGCCTTATCGCCGAATTCGGCGTCGAGGAATGCTGAAGGTCGCTCGCGCTCGGCTCTCTTAACATCAGCATCAGCCGTGATCGCTTCAACACGAGGCTCTGGGGCGTCCGCCGCTGCGCTTTTCTCGGATTTTTCTCCTGTTTTGGGAAAAAACCTCAAATAGATCGCGTGATTCTTATAGTCCGGTATAAGTTTCCACTGCCCCCACTGCCCTGGCCACCTCTCCAACAGGCCTGCACTGTGAAATTCGTTGAGGTATTTCCTCAGCGTGCTGACGCGGACGCCGGAGGCCACTGCAACATTTTCGGTGTACAGCCACTCTTCCGACCGCGCGGCGAAGGCGTTCACCACCTTCTCGGCGTAGGGACCATACGCCTTGGGCTTGGGCTGGCGGGGCTTCCCATCCCGCGACTTGGCCTGCTCGATCTCGGCCTCCAGCGATTTGATCCTCTCTTCTTTCTCGGCCTCTAGCCTGCGGACCTCCGCATTGTACTTCTCGTTCACTTCCTGCATGCGCTTCTTCAGCAGCTCGACCAGCTTCTGCTTTCGCTCCTCCCACTTGAGCCCCCGGGTTGCGGCAATCGCGTCCTCCACCTCCCCGGGCTCCAAGGCCTTGCCCAGGATTTCCCGCAGCTCGCTTTCTTTGCTGTCGGGCTCGTTCTCCGCCGCCTGCTGCATCGCAGCCGCCGCTTCGGGTGAGACTTTTGCGAGTTTGGGTTCAGGATGAGGCGGAGTTTCCGGTATAAACGGTGCCGGAGGCACAACATCTTTCTTTTTCACGGCATCACGAAGCTTGGGCGGCTGCGGAGCTTGGGTCTTTTCTGCCGCTTCAGGCTTGCTTTCTTCTTCTGGCAATTCCGGCGGTGCCACCGCATCCTTGGGAACCCCCACGCTGTCGTCGCCTTCCCCTTCCTCATCATCACCGTCGCTGGCGGCGGGGCCGCCATTCGCGTCGGCGGCTCCGCCGCCGTCCGGTACGGCTTGGGCGATCTGCCCTCGCCTCCCCTGGTGCGCGTTGAGAAGGCTCTCCTGGAGAATGGCCACCCACTGGTCGTCGGAGATCGACCTGTACTGCATCGGTATCTCGTGCCGGATGGGGGCGAGCCTTTCCTTCTCGATAACGGCGATCATTTTCTTCTTCTGCTCCGGTGTGCAACGCAACTGGTTGAGCAGGTGCATCAGCTTGCTGTAAATGCCCAGCAACTTATCCTGGTCCTTGGACATCGCCTGGGTGCGCTTGCCCGTGCGCACGCTGAGGAACTCCTCCCGGTGCTTTCTCCAGTTTTCCTCGGTTCCGCCCATCTTCAGCCAGGCGTCACGGTTCTGCACGCACGCCCCGCACAGCCAGTCCTCCACGTTCTTGACATCGCCCTCGGCCTTGCCGCACATCTTGCAGGGGTCGGCCTCGCGGAGCTGCTGCCTTTCCGCCATTGGTCCCTCCCCGGGCTTTATGTCCTTGTCCTGCTGTTTTCACAAAAAGTGAGGACAATGACAAGCCCGACCGCCGCTTCCGGCTAGGTGCCAAGAACTATTGGCGACCTTTTGATACCCTACAAGAGGGCAAAATGCCAATGTCCTTGTCCTGGTTTTGCTGAACTTCAAGGACAAGGACATGAGCTACGCTGCAATTCGCACATCAGGACCCGCAGCAACTTGGCGTTGTTGAGGGAATTCCACGCCCAACTCTTCCAGCGAAGCTCCCTGGTCAACTCGGTGGTGGTAATCCCGAAGGGCTACTTCTTCTCCGCCCATCGTGACTAGCCAATGCTTGCAAACCGAATGCCAAAGTTGCCATCTCGTGTTTTCAGCGACTTAAGGCGCAAGATGCTCTGTTATTCTACAGATTATGGATTTGCATATATGTCTTTTGGTATATACACGGAGGATACATGTACTGGATGGATACACCGAGGATACACGTGCTGGAGATACACCGATGATACACTGATATACATATGCTATACATGGATAGACTAAACTAGGCAATAAGTGCCTTGACGATACCAAAAGCTCGTCGTGCACGTCGGAGGCATGTTTTTCGACTATCAAAAGTACTCTTTGAAGGAGCAATTAAAGGAACGCAGGAACGAACTCGGGAACGCAGCATTAGGTAAGTGAAAGAGGATTTACAAATCAAAGGAGACTTCGAAGATGTCGGAGCACCAAAACGGAACGACGACTGGAACGACCGGAACGATAAAAGCAGGACCCGGAAGGTATTCAACCATCCGGGACATGAAGGTTGGGGATGTCCTGAACTTCACGAGAATAGATTATTCCGAGAATCCGGAACCCAACACCTACAATCCAAACAGCCTCCATGGCATTTTGTCCTACTACAAGTTGCGCTACGGGATGCTGCTAAAAATGCGCCGGGCAAAAGACGGGTCGGCCACCATCCGGAGGCTAGCATGACCAATCAGCCACAGGACGACGATCAGCGTAAATCATCAAAGCCGGAGCCGGATATCTGTATTCGGCTCATCGCCGTCGAACTTGCCTGGAACTCGAAAGAGGTCGACGATAACTACAAGCCTCTGGTTGAAACCTTGAAAATAGTCCTTCAAGAGAATTTTAAATCGAAGTCGCAGAGGGTACGGATTCAACAACCAAAGGCTCGGGCCGAAGTGTTGGAAAAACCACCGTGGAAAATCGAAGAAGACGAAGCTGCGTCTCAAAATCAAGCTCCCGGTGATCCGAACCGAGAGGACGACCTGAAATGAGCAATCGTCACACCGACGCCCTGCATTACGCCCTTCTTCCAGATGTGCCTGGAATGTTGGGCAGCACCCTCAAGCAAGTTGCTTGGGAGTTGTGCTGGCATGCGACCGACGCTGGGAAGTGCTGGGCCTCAAACCAGACGGTGGCCGAGGGAACGGGGCTCGACAGAGGCACAGTTCGGAAAGCGATCAAGTGGCTGTGGGCCATAACGCTCATCAAGGAGATAGAGGAAAGGTGGACGGACGAGGGGGACAGGACCAGTAACATGATAACTTTGCGCCAAGTCGTCGATATCCCTGAAGGAGCGGCTGACCACAAGAGCGGCGTCAAGGCTTTTCAAGGCTGGGAAGAAAGGGTGATCCGCACGGATTCTATGCGATTTGGACATTCGGCATGGGCTAGGTGGACACCAAGGGTGGGTGCGCCAGACACCGAGGGGTGGGTGTACTACGCACCCACGGTGGGTGCGCTACGCACGGACGGTGGGTGCGTACAACATCCACGGTGGGTGTACCACGCAGGGACGGTGGGTGCGCACGGTACGGACGGTGGGTGCGTGGCGCACCCCAAACCCTCATATGAATCCCTGAGGCTATTCCTCAGTGAGAATACGCAGGTGAAGCCGCAACAGCAACAACTACCCGGGGCGGCTGCGGAGGCAGCGGCTGTGCCGTCAACTTCAACTACAAAATCAAAAGCAGAAAGCGAACGCACCTCCGGTGCGTGGAAAGAGGAAGAGATGACCTCCGGTGCGAATGCACCAGCCTCGACAGGGCTTGACGAAGAGCTTAAGCAAGAGATGGCACGAGAGATCGCTACGCTAGAGAATGAGTCAGGCTCCGCTTCAGTTCAGGAGCTTCCGTCTGAGGGCTCTGGACAAGGTCCCAGTTCCGAAAAGTCAAATGTCGTAGATTCTGTTGAGGACGCCGCCTGCGGCGGCGTATCCCCCCCAGCACCCGCCGCCCCCCCCAAAAAAGTGGCAAGGCCTGAAAATGGTTCCAAATCCTCCAGAATCGCTAGTCCCGAAGCTCAACTGCTTTGCTCATACCTTTTCAAGATGATCAACAAAGAGGAGCCGGAAGGCTCCGCTGCCCAATTTCGGTTTGATATGCTTGTCCTTGGCGGCCCTGAGTATTGTGGAGCTTTTCTTATTTGGCTGGGAAATCGTCCCTCTGTGCTGAGGAGGATTGCCGACGCTCGTGATCCGTTTGCATATTTTGAGTCGAGCATGGATAGAGTGAAGGGGTGGCTCTACAAAGAGTATACAGAGTGGCTGAATACATCCCAAGCAGCCGAAGATCACCCCCAGTTGTTAGAGATGGGTCGTGAGATATGGGACCCGGATTATAAGCCGGAAGAGGGGAAAGCCGGTGATGCCGGGCTGGTAGCTGCCTCGCTTTAGTCATCACACCCAGGAATCCGCCGGGAAGGCAACTCAAGCCTGTTCCGCAACACCTAGGCAACCCTAGAATATCCCCCCGCCGACAACAAATCCTCAAATCTTGAGGCGGCGAAAAAAAACGAACTATCGGACTCACTTATAGGAGCAGCTTCCGAGGCCGGATTCTGCTCCCAATTCCAAGTGAGGAGAATGCAACATGGACGAAATCGTTTGTGCAATCCAGAACGTCGTCGCCGACGAGCCGGAGACCGAGACCCAGGCGGACTCAGCTCAGCCCGGCGATGTCACCATCGAAACCCAGTTGAGTCAGGAAATCAGCACCCTCTGGTCGGACCATGTTAGGCTCAGCACGGACCGCAAGGTGACGGCAAAGGAACTCCGGCAACTCCGCGCAAGGCTGGCTGAGCGACTCCATGAAATGAAGTCGTTGCTGTCCCGACCGGGAAGAGGAGGGCAGTGGAGGTCGTGGCTGCGGGAGCGGAGCATCAATCGCAGTACCGCCGACCGCCTCGTGGCCCGGCACGCCGAGACCCTGTGCAATCACGAAGAAGATGCCCCCAGTGGGGCAATTTCAAGCTCGCCAGAGGACTCTGCCGAGAAGGTGGCCAAGGGCGTGTGGCAGCGCTTCAGGAAGGTCCTGGACACGCAAGAGACCGTCCTCCAGTTCATCGGCTGCATTGCTGCTGCCTCGGGCGTCCGGCACGAGTGGCGGGAAGAAGGCTTGATGATCTTCCATGCAGCGTCCAAGCCTGCAAACGGCGTGACCAGCACTGGCGTGAGTGCCGAGGCGGCCTGTCCGGCCCCGCTGCCTGCTGAAGGCGATGGGCATCCGGCGGAATCCCCGGCGACCGAGACGAATCCGCAGCTTTTGGATGATGGCGCTGCCTCAGCGCAGGAGACACCGGAAGAGCCCACCGCCACACCTAAGGAACCTGTTCAGGCTACTGCCGTCGAAGCTGGTGAGAGCAAGTCAGCACTGTGACGAAGTGGAATCGAAAGATGGCATTCAGAAAACCACAACCGAAGAAGCCAGAAGAAACCGCCCTGGACCTCGCCGTGGCGGCGGTGGAGGGCAATCCGAACCCGTTGGATATGGACATGAAGGGAATAGACCCAGCTCCCACGAGCCTCGACCTCGTTGGCAGCCAACAGGCCGGAACCAGCCCTTATCCTCGCGGCCGTGCCCCTCGACGTTGTGCATGCGGGCGATTGCCGCCTCGGTCTTAGGCTTCCTTATGCTGAGATGCGGCAGGTGCCCCGGAATCCACAGCAGGGTGGTCCGCAGGCTTCTGCGAGTCTATTGACCAGGCTAGCGGGGCACTTGCGCAGCCGGTCCGGTTGCGCACCTGACAGCGAGTTCGGCCTGTGCGCCGGGCACGAGAATTTCCGATGGCATTTGTTACAAACCGACGTTGGAATTCAGGTCGGCAAGATCACGTGCCTTTAACTTTCGGGTTGTGAACCGTCCCCATGTGGTATCCTACGCGTTCGCGGGAAGAACCTCTTTGGTCGATGGTCTCACAAAATATGCTGAAGCGCATTTTGATTGAGAATTACCGGTCGTGCCTGCGGACATCAATTGGGTTTCATCCCAATCTTTCCGTACTCATAGGGCCAAACAGCAGCGGGAAAACCAACATCCTTCAGGCTGTCATGCTGCTTAACAAGTTAACTGATGAAGACTCGTTCCGCCGGTCGCATAGCACCGCAATCGGCGTAACTTCCCGCATCAAGGCAACCTTCCAAAGCCGCGATCATCAGATACACCTCACTGCTTCTATTGACGCGTACACAGATGAGTCCAATAACGACAAAATCCTAGGATCTCGCCAACAGTGGTTACTCAAGAGACGACGCGGGCAACCGTTCTCCATCGAGATTCCCCTAGCCTTCATCTGGCATCTCACGCCCGACTTCATGAGACGACGACTCGACCTAGCTTTCAGCGCCCGTTACCGGTACAGGGTTTTGAGACTGCCCGACGAGATTCCCCATTGGGTGAGGCGTGATTTGGGAGCCGTCGCCGCGTATTGCGCGGGGATCAGATATTACGGGGCATCCCAGTTCACGAACCCAGGCTCCTGCCCAGTTTCCTTCGAGGTTGAACAAGAGGGCAAGCGTCAATTGCTAACCCGTCTTCGGGGACATGCAAGGATTCTCTACAACATGTATTCTGCCCAGAAGTTAGATCCGAACCATCGGTACAACCAGTTCATAGATATTGTCGGGCCTCGGGGACTAAAGTTGATTGACGCGTTGACCTTTCGCGAAGTTCGAACGTCCTCCTCTGAGTATTCTGTTCGGGTTGGTGGAAGAGTGGAGGTCCGGACGCGGCACAAGCTATTAGTCATTCCTCAGTTCAGGCTTGGCAAGCAGAAGCTCTCCCCAAACCAGCTATCGGAAGGGACGTTTAAGACTCTCGCCCTGCTATTTCATGTGATAACAGGAGATAGCACCACCTTGCTCATAGAGGAGCCGGAGGTGTGTGTGCACCACGGGCTACTCTCGAGTATCCTTGAACTCGTCAAGTCGTACTCGCGGAATAAACAGATGATAATCTCGACCCATTCCGACTACGTCTTGGACCACGTTAGTCCTGAGAACGTGTACCGAGTCACAGTTAACAAGTCATTGGGGACCTCGGCCCAGCCCATCCAAGAGGCGATGACTCATAAGGAGTATTCGGCCCTTCGTGAGTACTTGGAACAGGTGGGTAATCTGGGCGATTACTGGCGTGAGGGTGGGCTAGGAGATCAACCGTGAAAATGGGGATAATCGCAGAGGACGACAGCGATGTCGCCGTAATTCGCGAGGTCACGCTGTCTCTTCTTAGACCGAAGCGGGTCGGGTTCAGCAAGTTCGTTGGCCACGGCTGCGGCAAGCTGCGGCGTAAGTGTGGACCTTGGGCGCAGGCATTAGTCCGGAAGGGCTGTCCATGGATCATGGTGGTACATGACCTCGATGTGCACGATGAACAACGACTTCGAACCCAGCTCACCGAAGCAATCGCCCCCGCGAGGGCGCAAGTCACCGTTGTTTTGATTCCAAAACGAGAAATTGAGGCATGGCTTCTCTATGATGGACAGGCCATCGCGGCAGCGTTCAACGAAAATCTGCCACCGAAAGTTCCAGGAGATCCCGAGTCCCTCGCCGATCCCAAGAATTACCTCCGCGACTTGATATGGACGAAGTACCGCAGAGAATATGTGAACACGATCCACAACGGTCTTATCGCAAAGTATATCGACCTTTCCCTTTTGAGGCGGTCGGGGTCGTTTGCACCTCATCCACCCTTTGCTGCAACGGTTAAAAGGATGCTTCACTAACCAGATCACGCCTTGCACTAGCCTTGTATCTGAGATCCCGACAACACGTGGTTAAATGCGCCCCTTCTTCTAGCCGACCGTTTGGGTCTCTGGCAGACGGTTCAGAAATCCCCGAGAAATAGCCCAAAATTGCCGCGAAAATTGCGCATAAGGCACCACAGGAACCTCGTCGGGCAACCCGGCGGTGGTTTCCCAACCCTGGAACTCATACCCTGTGCGTAAGAAGGCCGGGCTCGTCGCAACTTCGCGCTCAACCAAATAGGGGATGGAAGGCAGCCGCACGGCAGGCAACCAGGAGCACCCATGGATTTTCGGTTATGGTTCGCTGATCCGGGGGACAGGTGCGGCGGCGGTCGTGGAGTGGCGAGAGGGAATCCTGCCGGGGTGGCACAGGGCATAGGCGTGGATTTCATCGGGACGCCACGGTGCGCCGACGTGCAGCCTGGAATGGGGCGGTCAAGTCAGAGGCGTGTTTTTGCGCCTCAATCCCGAAACCGCAAACGAGGACTTGGAGAGATTCCGTCGGCGCGAGAATCGCAAGACGGAGGAAACCATCACAGACATTCCCGTCGCAGGTGCCATAACATATTTTTGGACGATGGGGGACAGTCTGGGAAGGTTTCCAGAATTTGACGGTCTTTGCGGGAGCCGACTGGCGCAGGCGTTAAGCGACTCGCAACTAATCCACACGGGGTTGCCGCAACTTCGCTGGACGGTCCGAAGGGCATTACCCCCAGATTCAGCCGCCCGGCTGACAGCGGACGCAAGCTCGGTGTACATAAACCCCTTGAACAGACCGCCGAAATTTGGGTCGTCGTTCATGGCTGAACGTGGACCGCAGCCGCCTTGCTTCGCAGCCACTCAAAAACCGCCCACGTGGCTGCCAAGTCCTCCCTGTTGTACTCCAGGATTTGCGCCATCCGGGTGTTCCTCTCGGTCTCGTCTCCCGTCTCGGTTGCGAGGATGAACTGCGCCATCGCCCAGTCGCCGCCGTAATCGACCTGCTTTCGCTTGAACCCCACATACCGCTCGACGACCTTCAGGCTATAGCTTGGCAGCGGCAGAGCAATGGCGTTTTTCGTAATCGGCAGCAGGTCCACCAGGTTCCTGAGCACACGGGCTGCGATGCCCTCCGGGTCCCCGTATCGGTCGACGTACTGCTTCACGTGGGTCTTCTCGTATGGGGCCCAGTGGACGAAGGGGATGTCGCCGTATTCGGCGAAAATTCCGGCGGCAGCACGGAGGAACTTGTCCCATCCTTCCTTGTCGCCGCCGTCGCCGAAGCCCGCAGTCACGCCCATAAACGGGCCCGGGCGATTGCCGAATACCTGCATCCCCCAGAGGTAAATCTTTTCAAGCTCGTCGAGGTGCGGGGGCATCCCCTCAAGATCGAACATCACGTAGTTTTCGTTGACCGGAATCGCCGCAGGAGCGATGACCCGCTCCCTGCCGGTCGCAAGCACCTCCGCATACGTCAGAATCGCCCCGGCTTTCTTCCCGACCCTTTGCTCCCGGTCTCCCCACGGGCGCTTGAGCTGGCTTAGCCTCAGCGTGTCGAAGCCGGCCACCAACTGCTCTGCTGTCTCGATGCCGTCCCCGCGCAGCTTGCGTGCCAGTCCCTGGTCAACTCCCATGATGAGCGACACATCCCTGCGGACCTCAGCCTGCGGCCAGCAGCGCCCCGAGAATCCGCAGCCGCCGCACTTCGTCCAGCCGAGCGGCTCGTAAGGCTCGGCATCGAGCCTCTTCAGCTCCAGGATGAGGGCAAGCTCCGCTAGGGCGGTGGTTCCGCCGTCGTACTGCACGTCCACGATGTCGCCCCCGCCTGCATGCACCTGTAGCCGCTTTGCGGGCACGCAGGTCGTCCGCTCGTAGAGCCACCCGTAAAGCTGGAGCTGGAGCGTGACTTCGGGATGGCGCTCCTCGTCCACATGTAGGCACAGTTTGGAGTCACGGATGACGTGGCCGTCGCAGTCGAGGATGAGGAAATCCGGGCGGCCGACGACTGTCACGGGGAAACCGGCAATCTGCGTGTCGGCAGCAAGCTCGGCCTGGTAGATGACCGGCACCCGGCTCCGTATGGCTTCTACAGTCCGTTGAATCCGCTGCTCGACCGGGACTGCGGAGATATCCTGATAGGGTCCGAGCGATGCGAGATGCTCCGCCTCGTGGCGGGTGCCAAGGTCCTGAAGGACTTTCTCGAACTCGCTCGGCTCGGACTTCTCGACGCCCCGCTGGCGCAGGTACACCCTAAGCGGGCAGGGGGTCGGTCTGTAAAGGGTTACGATGTCGGAGGCGGTGAGCTGCATGGGGTATCTCGATGCCGTCACGTTCCCGTTGGTCAATGTCGGCCTGGGCTGCTGATCAGAGTATACAGCCGGGCTGGGCAGGTGATTAACCGAAAAGCGGAGGAAGGGGCGGAGGCGGTGGGGGCAGGGTGTGGTCGGTTTGCCTATCTGTCGAAGGTGATGTAGTCCATCCACTGCGGGTCATCGAACTGGATGAAGCTCGGCTCCACGCTCTTGTCGAACAGCACATGCATCGAGCGGGGTCCGACCTTCACGACTCTGCCCGTGGACCTGAGGCCGCCAGGAGCCTTAGAATTGCACGTTGCCTTCGGAGCATGGGCTGACGCCAACAGAATATCGCGCTTGGGCGCTCGCAGACTCGAATGACTGCGGCACCGGTCTCATAACGGGGTAAGGCCGAAATTGCTGGGCACCCTCACGATGTGTTCCCCTTCCCACGCAGCACCGATTTTCCCAAATATGTGGCGGATTAGGTCAGCGTCAAGCGCGTTGCGTGCGAAACTCTCGGAGACGCCGGATTCCCTCACCAAATCGTATAACGCGATTAAACCGAAATCGGTCCTGCCGTGGAGGGAACTCTTCAAAACCTTGCAGAGCATCCCAAGCTTTTCGCGGAACTGAGGGTCGTCCGTACGCCCTGATATCTTGAGAGCCGTAACATAGCCGAGCTGCGTAAGTTGGTACATTTCAACATTCATGTTCATGTCTTTCAGCAAGCCTCGGTCGGTCAATTCTGTCCACGTGGTCGGCAGTACGGTAGGGTGATCGGAAGGAGTAATTTAGAAGGTGCAAAACGGCTGGTCCCCCAACCCATCCAAAAAGCTGACCAGCGCTGCATCGAGATTTTGACGCCTAGCGTAGGAAGATAAGGTCATAGTCCCTCTTGCCCTCCGCCAGAGGTGGGCAAATCATATACCGCGGGCCCGCAAACTCCTAAGACTTTCCAATATCGCCTCATTGCAAGTGCGATCAACAATTGGAGTGACTGACGTGGCAACCAGATGTACAATCCGCTACCAGGTTCCGCGCCAAGGCTCGACCTAAGCGCCGAGAAACCCGCACCGTGGCGGGTTGTGCGAGTTGGCAAAGTTGGGAGGCAAGGCCAGAATGGCGGACTCAGGTGCGAAGGTAGCGCAAGCGGTCCAGCCGCTCGTTGAGGGGCAGGTCGTAAGCGGGACGCTCTTCAGCGAGCCGATGCGGGTTGAGACGATTCGAGAGAGCGGGCTTGGCACCTGGGTTGTCGGCCTGTGCGGGCTTACCACAGAGAAATTCCGCAGGGTCACCCTAACGAGAGCCGATCTCGCGCAACTCCAAGTTCAGAAGCCCCAGTTCACGTACAAGGGCGACGGGCACGTCCTTCGGATTGGCGTCCAGGCGTACTCGCTCGGCATCGCCTATGAGTTCGACCCGTACTTCGGTCTGTCGATCTCCCGTGTGGACCCTCTTCCCCACCAGCTTGAGGCCGTGTATGACTACCTTCTGAAGCTAGCCCGCGTTCGATTCCTGCTCGCGGACGACGCCGGGGCGGGCAAGACCATCATGGCGGGCCTGCTCATTCGGGAACTGAAGCTGCGTGGCCTCGCCGACCGGATGCTGGTCATATGCCCCGCCAACCTCACGTTCCAGTGGCAGCGCGAGCTGAAGGAGAAGTTCGAGGAGAAGTTCGTCGTCCTCAGGGGCGACCAGATTCGTGAGCAGTTTGGCATCAACCAGTGGCTGGACACGCCGCAGGTCATCACCTCGCTGGACCTGGCGAAGCGCGAGAACATCCTGCCCGGCCTGAAGCAGGTTCGCTGGGACTTAGTCATCGTAGACGAGGCGCACCGCATGTCATGGTCGCCGCCGTCGCGCAAGACCGCCCGGTACGCCCTCGGCGAACTGCTCCGGGATTCATCCGACCATCTGCTGCTTCTCACCGCCACACCGCACAAGGGCGACCCGGTTAATTTCAGCCTATTCCTCCAGCTTCTGGATGAGGACGCCTATGCCGACGTGAAGTCCATCCGCGAGGCGATGGAGCGCCGACGCGCCCCGTTTTACTTGCGCCGGACGAAGGAGGCGATGGTCTATTTCCCGCAGCGCAAGCCGGACGGGACCTGGGAAGCGAAGAAGATTTTCACTAAGCGCATCCCGACGACGGTGGACTTCCACATCGACGGCCCGGAAGACGAGCTTTACCGGGAGGTGACTGCGTTCGTGAAGGCGCAGTCCCACCGGGCGGCGGCGAACGGCGACGATCCGCGTGCCAGGGCAATCCGGTTCCTGATGGCGTTGTACCAGCGTCGGCTAGCGTCGAGCACGTATGCGCTCCGGCGCTCGCTTGAGAACCGGGCCAAGCGCCTCGGCGAAATGCTGAAGAAGGCGCAGGAGGTCGCCCGGTACGCCCCGACCGACCTGCCCGACATGGAAGAACTGGACGAGATGGAGGACTCCGAGCGCGAGCGGCTGGAGGACATGATTGCCGCCGTCAGCCTCGCCCGGAATCCCGAGCAGGCTAAGGAGGAAATCGGCGAACTCAACGAGCTGGCGCGGCACGCCATGCGCGTGGAGGACGCGAACTGCGAGGCGAAGCTGTCAAAGCTCCAGGACCTCCTCAAGCAACAGGGATTTTTCGACAACCCCCAGCAGAGGCTGCTCATCTTCACGGAGTTCAAGGACACGCTCGATTACCTGGTGAAGCGGCTCAAGGATTGGGGATTCTCGGTCGGCACCATTCATGGCGGCATGGGCATCGGCTCGCGTGACGACCCTGGAACCCGGCTGCACGCCGAGCAGCAATTCCGCGAGGGCGGGACGCAGGTGCTCGTCGCCACGGAGGCTGCTGGCGAAGGCATCAACCTCCAGTGCTGCAACATCCTGTTCAACTACGACCTCCCGTGGAACCCGAACCGGCTGGAGCAGCGCATGGGCCGCATACATCGGTACCTCCAGACGAAGGACTGCCTCATCTTCAACTTCGTCGCCACTAACACCGTCGAGGGTCACGTCCTCCAGCGCCTGCTCGAAAAGTTGCAGGAGATTCGGAATGCGCTCGAAGACGATGCCGTCTTCAATGTGGTCGGCGAGATTCTCCCGCCCAACGAGATTGAGCGCATCCTCCGCGACTACTACGCAGGGAAGATTGGCAACGCCGACCTCGAAGAGCGCCTCATGCGCGACGTGAAGGAGGACCGCTTCCGTGCCATCTGCCAGAACGCGCTGGAGGGGCTGGCAACCAAGAAACTGAACCTCGAAATGCTCATCGAGCGCCGGGCGCGGGCACAGGAACGGCGGGTGGTGCCGGAGACCATCGCCCGATTTATCAAGGATGCCGCTCCGCTAGTCCCGCTCACGCTGAAGACGTTCGCAACGCTTCCATACACGTTCGAGCCGACCGCGACACCTCCCGCTCTGCGCCAGTACGACAAGCAGCCGGACTGGAAAGGGCAGCCCGTGGCCGCCAGATATCCTCGGTTCTCGACCGACCGCGAGGTCGCGGACGAGAACAACCTGGAATGGGTCACGCCGGGGCACCCTCTGTTCGAAGCGCTGCGTCGTCACGCAGTAGTCCGGTCACAGGATGCCCTTGCCGAAGGCGCGTGCTTTTACTCGCTCGAAGTCGATGCCCCCATGCGGGTGGACCTCTACCGCGCACGGATTGTTGACGGGCTGGGGCGCATCGTCCATGAGCGGCTGTTCGCTGCCCAGCTTGGCAGTGACGGCTCCACGCGGCTCTCCGGTCCAAACATCCTGGGCAACTTGCAGCCTGCCTCCGATGCGGAGTGCCCACTAGTGCTTGCCGCCTTGCCGGAGCGTTCGGCATGGCTCCAGGAGAACGCTCTGCTGCCCTTTCTGGAGGATGTCCGCAAGGAGCGCACGGCGGAAGTCGAGCGCATCGCCGCTCATATCGAGATGTCCCTCACGGAACTGATTGCGAAGGAAGACGCGGCTATAGGCCGTTGGGAAGAGGAAGCCGGGCGTGGCGTTGAGGGCGCTGCCGGGAACCTGAAGCAGGCAGAGGACCGCCACGCTTTGCTGATGGAACGGCGCGAAAACCGACGCCGCGAGATGGAGAGGCAGAAGTCGCTTACGCTCCAGGCCGTTGACCGCCTGACCAGCATCATCGTCCTGCCCCACCCCGAGCGCGACCGTCCTGACATCGCCAACCTACGTTCCAACCCGGAAACCGAGGCCACAGCCATGCGGGTTGCCATGGAGCATGAACGGGAACTAGGCCGTGTAGTGCAGGACGTTTCCGACAAGAACCTTGGATACGACCTGACCAGCATCGACCACCAGTCTGGCGAGCTACGCCTTATCGAGGTCAAGGGCATCGGCGCGAGCACCGGGACGGTGTGCCTGACGCCTAACGAGAAGCGCGTGGCGGAGGACAGGCCGGACTGCTACTGGCTATATGTCGTCACGAACTGCAAGAGCGAGCAGCCCCTGCTGAACGAGCCGATTCCGAACCCGGCGAAGATGCCGTGGATTGAGGTCAAAAAGGTTGACCACTTTTACCTTACCCTCTCGGCAATCAGCTTCGCTTCGACCGATCCAGGGCTGTACCCGGACACAGGGAAGAAGAAGTAGAAAAGAAGGGCTGGGCCACTGATGATACCGAAAGAGTGCAAGCGGCTAGCAGAAGTCGATTTTCCCATTGCGGCGGTGAGCCAGCACTCTGTTCGCGAAAAGTCCATTCGGCATGGCCATCCGAGCACACTGCACCTTTGGTGGGCACGGCGACCACTCGCGGCATGCCGTGCGATTCTATTAGCGTTGTTGCTGCCTGACCCCTGTGATGAGCGCTGCCCAGAAGAATTCAAGAAGCGTGCTCGAAACATTCTGCCTCGTCTTCAGGGGGGAGTCGGAACTGTTGACAAGGAGCTTCAGACTGCACTTCTGAGGTTCGTTGGCGATGCTTCAAGCTGGGACAACTCGTCGAAGCCTTCGTACCTTGAGGCTGGGCGAGCATTGATTCGTGCCGCACATGGAACAGAAGCTCCACTAGTTGTAGACCCGTTCGGAGGGGGTGGTGCGATTTCACTGGAGGCTCTGCGGCTCGGGTGTGACACCTACGCGAGCGACCTGAATCCCGTCGCCTGTCTAATCCTGAAAACGATGTTAGAAGACATTCCACGCACCGGTCGAATGGTGTCAACTGACCTTCGCAATGCTGGGGAGAAGATACAGAAAGCGGCAGCTAAAGAATTAGCGGAGGTTTATCCGAGTGACCCTGACGGAGCCGAGCCCATTGCCTATATTTGGGCACGAACTATTAACTGCGATAGCTGCGGTGCGGAGATTCCGCTCATCCGCTCGTTCTGGCTCAGCAAGAAAACGAAACGCAAGAAAGCACTGCGGTTCTCGGTGTCAAGAAAGGGACCTACCGCCGTAATCACCTTCGAAGTATTTGAGCCGAAGCGCGACTCTGATGTTCCATCAGGAACAGTGAATCGTGCTAAGGCCACATGTCTGGCCTGCCTTACCACTCTTTCGCCAGACCGGGTGCGTGCTCAACTTCGTGAACAACACGGCGGTGCAGACGTGAAGTTCAATGCCAATAGCGAAAGAATCGGAGGTGCTCTGCTTCTGTGTGTTGCCACGCTGGGCAACGGGTCGGGGCGAAGCTATAGAACTGCTAGGAAGGGCGATTACGAAGCAGTTCATCTAGCGGCGAGGAAGCTCGCGAACTCAGATATTCGACCTCCGGACGAACCCCTACCTGTTCAAGGCAGTCTCGGGTTCCGAGTGCAGCCTTACGGAATCACGGATTGGGGCCGCATGTTCTCGGCTAGACAAAAACTGGCTTTACTTACCTTGACGCGGCTGATTCGCGATGAGGCAGAGCACGGCAACACGCCAGTTGCCCACCTCCTTGCACTGTCGCTCGGGAAGACTGCCGACCTCAGTAATGCTGGTGCTCCTTGGAAGCCAGGTGCAGAATGCCCCGTCCATCTATTCTCTAGCCACAAGATTCCTCCGCTGTGGGACTGGGCGGAAGCTGTTTTGACTGAGGAGTCTAGTGGCTCGTTTTACAGTGCGTTCGAGCGGACGGCCTACGCCATCGAGAATTCCCTCAGCTTCGACTTCAACGCGGGTACGACAGCAGTGGGGGACGCGACGAGTTCCGGCTTGCCTGATGAAGAAGCGGCTGTTTGGTTTACTGACCCTCCATACTACAACGCCATCCCCTACGCTTCGCTATCGGATTTCTTTTTTGTTTGGTTGCGGCGAGCACTGCCGAATGTCAGCTTTCTGAAAGACCCTTTCGACGCCGCGAATCCGCTAACGCCAAAGGCGCAGGAAGCAATTCAAGACGAAACGCAGCTTACGGTGCAAGGTACTCCAAAGGACGCTGCGTTCTTCGAATCAACTATGGCACGGGCCTTCTCAGAGGGCCGCCGCGTCCTGCGTGATGACGGCATTGGCAGCATCGTGTTCGCCCACAAAACGACAGAAGGCTGGGAGGCACTTCTGTCGGGAATCGTCCGGGGTAGGTGGGTTATTACCGGTTCGTGGCCAATTGCTACCGAATCGGAGACGCGGCTGCGAGCCCGAGACTCGGCTGCTCTCGCCACGAGTGTGCACTTGGTCTGCCGACCTCGACCGGAGAGTGCACCTATTGGCGACTGGACCGAAGTCTTCCGTGAACTCCCTATTCGGGTCGGTGACTGGATGGAGCGACTCCAGCATGAAGGTGTGCGCGGTGCCGACCTCGTGTTTGCCTGCATCGGCCCAGCCATGGAAGTTTTCAGCCGCTATCGGCGTGTTGAGGACGCCGAAGGCCGCGAGATTCCTCTTGGCGGGGACCCGACCGCCACGGAACCGTATAAGCGCGGATTTCTGGCCTACGTGTGGGAGACCGTTGGTCGCCTTGCGCTTGAACAGGTCCTGGGCACGGCGGAGGCACAGGCGCGGAACGGCGGAGCCGGGGCTTTGGAGGAAGATTCCCGGCTGACGGCGCTGTTCCTGTGGACATTGCAGACCACAGAAGTTGCCTCAAACGGCGGGGGCACAGATGCCGACGACGAGGCGGATGGCGAGGAGGACGAAGACGAAACGCCGAAAAAGAAGAAGGCAGGATTCACGCTCATCTACGACGTTGCTCGTCGCTTCGCTCAACCCCTCGGCATTCACCTCGACAAGTGGGAAGGCAGAATCATCGAGACCGAGAAGGGTATTGTCCGCCTTCTCCCGCTTGCAGAGCGCAGCAAGCAGCTATTTGGGGAATCTGACGCCTCGGCCATCGCCCACAGGATTGAGCGGGACGTGCAGGCGAGCCTCAATTACGCCTTCGCGTTCATGCAGGATGCCGGTGCAGTGCCTGAAATCAAGTCTCGCGGGCGAGGCAAGGCCACGGCAGCAGCAGCGGCGTCAGCGCACGCGCCCTCCCCACAGACCGTCACCACGCTCGACCGCCTGCATGCCGCCATGCTCCTTCAGGCGGGCGGTCAGGCGAACGGCCTGCGGGCGATGCTGCGGGAGGAAATCCAGCGTGGTCCGGACTTCCTGCGGCTCGCGCGAACGCACTTTCCGCCCTGTACCCGAAAGACAGCGAAGAAAAAAGGCTGCTCGATGCCATGCTGCTGGCGGTGCCTCGATAAGCGATGCGAACCATTTGGCAGGTCGGCGGAGGAATATCGGGAAGCCCTTATGGCGAGCTTCTCACGACGCATCGGCTTGCCCTGATTGGGCCGGGCGACCCCGGCAAGTGGAGTCCTGACCGAAAAGACGAGGACTACGACGGCGGGTGGGTCCGGCGCTTCGCCACGGAGCCGCAAATTGGCGACGTAGTGCTCCTGCGAATCGGCAGCGACCGGGTCGTCGCCGTCGGGATTTTCGCCAGCGAGTACCAATATCTCGAACAGTTTGATGACGTGCATGGGTGGGACTTGCAGCATGCACGCCGGGTGCGCTGGCGGGAGCTTCCCAGCCCGCAGGTATTCCCGAGCCGCGTGTTCGGAGGCAACCCGCCAAGGTTTTCGCGGGTGAACTCCGAAGAGGTCATCCGGTTCGCAAATGAAGTCATGGCGGTCGACCTTGACGCATGGCAGAACGCTCGACTTCCGGGATTGCCGCCTCCAGAACCTGCGTGGGAAAACCCTCCGCAATGGCTGGATGGTCTCATTGGTCTTGCTCAGGACTGGTCGAGGATGATTTGGCAAGAGGGTAACTTTCAAGGGCTACCCAGCGAAGACGAAATGCTGGTGCATTTCGTTATCCCGTTTTTTCGCGGTCTGGGTTGGCCGCAGGAGTTGCTGGCGGTCAAGTGGAACTACGTGGACTTGGCGGTGTTTGGTTCGCTTCCACGGGTTCCGGAAGATTGTTGCCTCGTCGTGGAAGCGAAGAGGCTCGGCATAGGCGCTGAGAGCGCACTCCAGCAAGCGGTCGAGTATTCTAAGAAGCTGCACGGCGGCTGCGATGTGCTGCTCACGGACGGCTTCCGATATCGGCTCTACGGTGCCGCTAAGGAATTCCAGCCCATTGGATACGCCAACCTGCTCAGGTTAAAGGCGAGGGCAGCCAGATTGCTGGAGCGGTTGCAATATCGACGGAAGGCGGCACCAGCGGCCGCAGCGGTTAATTTCAGCAAGGCTTAAGAGAGACGCAACCATGGAACCCTGGTACAAGAACACTGTTCCCCGCGCCGAAGTGCGCGAGGGCCGCTCATTCAACCCCAACGAGTTCGCCATCGCGCTGGAGCAGGTGGTCGCGGACAAGGGTCCGGACGACTATCGCAAGCCGGAGAAGTTCTTCTCGCGCACCTGCTTCACCCGCGCCCTGCGCGAGCACATGGGGCTCGTCCAGCGGCGTCTGGCGGGGCGGACGGAGAACTCCGCCCCGGTGATGACGCTCGTGACCCAGTTCGGCGGCGGCAAGACCCACACCCTCACCGCGCTTTACCACCTGGCGAAATCCGGCAACAAGCTGAAGCGCGACCCCGGTGTGGCGCAACTCCTGTCCGATGCCAGTCTGAGCGAGGTGCCGACCGCCAAGGTGGCAGTATTTGTGGGCAACGCCTGGGACGGCGGCAAGGGGCGCGAGACGCCGTGGATTGACATCGCCCGCCAGATTGCCGGAGACGAGGGCGTCAAGGCACTCGGCACTTCCGCACAAGAGATTCCCCCCGGCACGACGGCGATAGGCAAGGTCATCGAGGCAGCAGGCGGCTCCGTGCTGATTCTCTGCGACGAGGTCCTGAACTACATCAACCGCTATCGCGGTGAGGACGCGGAAAAGTTCCATTCGTTCGTCCAGAACCTGACGGTGGCGATGACGGGCACGCAGCGGTCGGCGGCGGTCATCAGCCTGCCGCGCAGCCAAGTGGAGATGACCGATTACGACATGCAGTGGCAGGAGAAGATAAACAAGGTCGTGCGCCGGGTGGCAAAGGACCTCATCGCCAACGACGAGGCTGAGATCAGCGAGGTCGTCCGCAAGCGCCTGTTCGAGGACTTAGGCTCGGAGAGGGTCAAGAAAGCGGTCGCGAACGCATACGCCGACTGGTGCTTCGAGCGGCGGAACCAGCTTCCGCCGGAATGGACGGCGGTGGACACCGCCACGACCGAGGCGAAGGCACGGGAATTCCTGCGCTCCCGGTTCGAGGCGTGCTACCCGTTCCATCCTGCGACCCTGTCGGTGTTCCACCGGAAGTGGCAGGCCCTGCGGCAGTTCCAGCAGACCCGTGGAGCGCTGGCGATGCTCGCCCAGTGGATTTCGTACGTGTACAAGGAGTCGTACACGAAGGCACGGAATGAACCGCTCGTCACGCTGGGTTCGGCCCCCTTGGACTCGCCGGACTTCCGTGCCGCCGTCCTAGGCCAGCTTGGCGAGAGTCGGCTGCTGAATGCCATCGAGACCGACATCGCGGGCCAGTACAGCAAGGCCCGTGCGCTCGACGCGGACGCCACTGGCCCCCTGCGCGACATTCACCGCCGCGTAGCCACGGCAATCCTGTTCGAGTCCTCGGGAGGGCAGACCGACAAGTTTGCCCATTCGCCAGAGCTTCGGTTCGCGCTCGGCGAGCCGGGCGTTGAGACGACCTCCATCGACAACGCCGCAACCCAGATGGAGGCGCGTGGGTTCTTCATCCGCAAGAAAGGCTCGGACGGGTACCAGTTCGGGTTCAAGCCCACGTTGAAGAAGGTCGTCAACGACCGACGCGCCTCGCTGGAAGAAGACGAGGTTCGGACCGAGACCCTGAAAATCGTACAGAAGGAGTTCGAGCGTGGCAAGGCGCTCCCGATTATCCCATTCCCAGAAGACGGCACATCTGTTCAGGACACGACCAAGCTCTCACTCGTGGTGCTTGGCCCCGAGCAGGAGTGGACGGAGAAGGGAAACCTGCGCCAGACCATCTATGAATGGACCCGCAACCGGGGAAGCTCCCCGCGCCTGTATCCCGGCTCCCTCATCTGGTGCGTCCGCAAGGAGGGGCGGGACCTCAGGAACAAGGTCGAGATTCTGCTGGCGTGGCGGAACGTTCACCGTGATTTCGTGGACGGGACGCTCGCCGGTGACTTCGACAAAGCCGACAGAGAGGAAATCAATGCCCGCCTGAAGGATGCCGACGAGGCCGCATGCGATGAGGTGTGGGCGAGCTACCGCTATGTGGCCCTGTACGACACGAAAGCCGAGTCGGGGCTGACCGTCATCGACCTGGGCGCTGGACACGCGAACTCGGGTGAGACGCTGACCGGGCGCGTCATCACCACGCTGAAGTCGCGAGCGCTGCTCAACGAGTCTCCGGGAGCGAGCTACCTGGAGCGGCGATGGCCGCAGCCGTTCAAGAAGACCGGCGCGTGGCCGGTCTCCGCCTTGCGGCAGGCGTTCCTCAACGGCACCATGGAGCGCGTCCTCGAACCCGACACGTACATCAGAAACAAGATTCCTGAGTTCGTCCTGCGCGGCGACTTCGGGTATGCCTCCGGCGCAACAGGCACCGCGTACACGCGGGTCTGGTTCAAGGAACTGCTGCCACAGGAGGAAATCAGCTTCGACTCCGATGTGTACCTGGTGCTGCCGAAGGTGGCGCAGGAGCTAAAGGAAGGAAGTTCCAAGTCCGTCGTTGTGGTGACGGAGCCGCCTCTCGCAGCCGCAGGAACCGGACCGGGCGGCACGCCCGGCGGTTCACTGTTCGCCCCCCCGGCGGCGACCGGGGAGCCGGGACCGGCGACAACTGTATCACCACGACGCACTGTCACCATCCGAGGCGAGATTCCAACCGAAGTCTGG
This sequence comes from uncultured Acidobacteriota bacterium, assembly GCA_963831905.1. GTDB lineage: Bacteria > Acidobacteriota > Terriglobia > UBA7540 > UBA7540 > CAVROP01. The sequence continues at coordinate 50,485 of CAWHRX010000002.1, forward strand.
AACCGCCTGGGGCGGACGCTGATACCGAAGCTGAAGTCCGGAACCGACTTGTCGGTTGCGCTGAACGTGTCCGTCCAAGTCGAAGGGGACACAGCACAGGCATTCCAGCAGGAGGTCACGCAAATACTGCGGGACCTGAATCTCGCCGATGCAGTGAAGGTTGAAATCAAGTGATAGAGGGTAGGTTTCGAATGAGCTTGAAGAAGCTTACAGCATCAGGTGAAGTGCACGTCGTTCAGCACTGGGCGCGTCCCACAGTTTACGAAACGTGGCTGGCACAGCTCACGAAGGCCCAGTATCACGGTATATTCGAGGCGCTGAACTCCGAGGTCACTAACAGGGAGGTCGTCCGAGCACAGTGGCTGGTGTGCAGTCCGGGACATGGTAGCGACTGGAAGGATATCTATGTGCCTGTTTATGAGGCCATGGGCTGTGACGAGAAGTTCGCAGGTCAGTTCATCGGTTTGATACTCTGGGAGGTAATGCAGGACCGCCCGGAGGATTGGTACTTCCATAAGGTCGACAAGACCATCGTGAATGAACACAACCTGGTGGAGGACATCCAGGTGGTGGAGTATTTTCGTTGCGATACCTTTTGGAACCGGAATGCTGGAAGTGAGCAGTCCACCAGTCGATAATTTGGCTTGAGAATTTGCGCGGTCGGCGGCAGCACGTGCTGGTGGAACCTGCGGTTCAGCGGTCCAACACAAGGCGCTCACCTCCCGCCCCACAGCCCAGTCCGTAGCCCAGCCGCCGAATCCTCAAAGTGCCTTCAATTTTTTCGCTATTTTGCCAAAAAACCTCACTTTCTCCGAGAAAATCCAGTTCCGCTTTGTATATTATGAGTGTGGGTTATCCCTCCCAACCAATTCCCCCACGACGTGGACTCTTCCGGACTTCGAAAATGCGGTCGATTAGTCCAAGCCCAACCTTTTGAGATTGAAGGAGTCGTCCTGATGAAAAAGGCTGCGATTTACGCACGGGTGAGCACCCCTGACCAGTGTCTTGAGAACCAGCTTTACGACCTGCGTGAGATGGCCGCACGCCGTGGATACGAGATTGTCCACGAGTACACGGATATCGGCTCCGGGTCAAAAGCAAGGCGTGGTGGTCTCGACGCCCTGCTCGCCGACGCCCACCGCCAGAGGTTTGAAATTATTCTCGTCTCGGCGTTCGACCGGGTCGCAAGGTCGGTCAAGCATTTCCTGACCGTGGTGGATGAACTCAGCGACCTCGGAATCGAGTTCGTCTCCGCCCGTGAAAATATCGACACCTCTGGACCCATGGGCCGCATGTTCATCGTCCTGGTCAGCAGCATCGCCGAACTGGAGCGAAGCCTGATCGTGGAGCGCATCAAGGCGGGAATGCGCCGTCGTCGGCTGGAAGGCTACCGGCTCGGGCGGGTACCGCTCGACGTAGACCGTAACGCCATCGTCCGTGACCGCCTCTCTGGGAGGAGTCTAAGTGAGACGGCAAAGATACACGGTGTGTCCCGAGCCTCGGTCGTCCGCTTTGTTCACGATGCTCAGCGGAGATCAGCGCCGGTCGGGCAGTTTCAGCCGCTGTCACTTAAGGTGCCAGTCGAGTCAGTGGCGTAAGGGGGGATATTCATGAAAGCCGTTCGCAAGCCCGGCGTCTTTTTCAGCTTCCGCCGCCCAGGCGGCATCGTCAAACGTCAGCCGTGCAGGACACTCAGCGAGGGGCTGCGCCAACTTGCCGAGTCCGAAAAGATGCGACCATATGTTGAGAAGGCACGTGCGCAGAACCGGGCCGTGGTGGTCGGGACTTTCCACTCCATGGAGGGGCGGACGCTGCTGGTAGTGGTAGCCGCCGCCCCGGTCCCGCCGGTTCCGGAATCTGAGCCGAGCGTACCCGAAGGCTGCGATGGCTCCGCCGCACGCAAGATCATCGACTGAGGAGGACCTACGCCGGAACGTGAACAACGTGGGCTTTTCGAGTTCACGCCGGGCGACGAGGTAGTGCGCAGCGATGCTGCGTTCCTCCGGTCCCTCGGCGTCGAGGCGTGCCTGCTTTACGAGCCGTCGCCGGTTCCACCGCCATATCCCGCAGGGCTTCGCATCCGCCCTTCCAAGGCGGACCAGAAGTGGCTCAAGACGATGGCCGTCGCTTGGGAGCCGGAGCCAGCATTGCAGCTCTGTCTGGAATTCTCCGGCGATCAGACGGACGTGCCGTAGCTTGTCCGATTTCCAGAGGTTCGAGTGCGCTCATCACGACGGCTGGAAACGAAATTCAGGAGCGCCTCCTGCGGGCGGGCGACCGCTCAGATTAGCTGGATGATTTTCTCGGAATAGAAAACCATGGCCACAGAAGAAACCCCGACCTGCTACGCCGAGAAGGCCGCCCTGGTGATCGGGAAGAAGATGCCTGACGCCCACGTGGGATTTTTCGGCGACGGCACAATTGACATCTGGTCCCTGACGGACGAGCAGTTCGGCCTGTTCAGGGGGCTGATGAATCTTTACATGGACCGGGGGAAGGAACTGACGCCCAGGGACCGGAAGGCGTGGGAGGCCGTCTTGGAGAGGGAGGAGATCAGGAGGGAAGAGGCGGAGGAAGAAAGGAAGAAGGAAGAAGAAAAGAAGAAGGAAATAGAGCAACAACTCAGGGAAGCGTATCAGGGCTTGCGGAGCAGCCTGGGAATGGAAGAAGACATACCCGCCGAAGGAATTGGTGCCTTATTCGACCAAATCACGGCCGTACTCCCGGTGGTGGAAGAAAAACTGAAGCAAGCGAGGGAAAACGCCGAGGCTGAGGAGCCGTCCTACGCAGTGGTGTTCGCCGAAATGTTAAAGGAGCAAGGACATGACGTTTACTCTATTGGGGGCTTTGGAACTTATCACGTGAGCTTCTGCGCTGACGGCACGTTGGACATCAACTCCCTGCCAAGGAAGCACTTTCGTGCCTACCAACAGGCCATGCGGGATGTCAGCGACAAGAAGAAGGCCTGTGGTGAGCGGCTGTCGCCCACGGACCAAAGGGCTTGGGACGCCATTGAAAGCAAAGCGAAGAACTGGGACAAAGTCGATGCGGAAGAGGCGGAGGAACGCAGAAAGGAAAGGATAAGACAACAGGAAGAGTCCAGGACCAAGGGAATCATCATTGCGGTTGCGTGCCTTGTTTTCCTCCTGCTGATGGCTTACCGGTGAAAGTTGCACGACGCCCGAAGTGGGCGTCCATCCGAGGGACAAACATCTGGTTTTCGTGGAGGGTCACATGAAAAAGGAATGCAGCAGTTGTCACGGGACAGGCAAATGCCAAACATGTAAGGGGAGTGGCCGCCTGGGCTACCCAGGATACGGTCCGGTGGACTTGTTCCGCACGCCCTGCGCAACATGCCAAGCTTCGGGAGACTGCCGGACGTGCTGGGGAACAGGGCAGCGGTAACACCGCTCAGCGGTTCTGAATTCGGACCTTGGCAGAAGAACCCTCCGCCAAACTCAAATCTGCCTGGTTATCGGTATGGGGCACCTGCGTGAGGGCGCTTGGATTAACGCACGCACCGGCGAGTGCCGCTTCATCCGCGACTGGGCGAAGCCTGCCGCCGAAAGTGAGCAGCAATGAGCCACAAGCACTTTTGCGATGTCGCCGGTCACTGGTGGGAGTGCGACGGGACGGCGCTGCGTTCCGGGAATGCAGAGCCGTCCGTCTGCGTCTGCTTGCCGTGCGGCCGTCCGCTGGAAGGCTTCGACCACAGCAGGTGCAACGGCCCCGTCGAGCTTCTCGCCTGCCCCGAACACAGGGAGGAAGAGCGCCGGAGGATGGTAGAGGCCAGGAAGGAATACGACCGGCAACGTGCCGAGTTTGGCTTGGACGAGAAGTGGGCAAGGATGAAGTCGCTGCCGGACGGATCGGAGAAGGACGCACTCGCCGAAGAGTTCGTGAAGTGGCTGTTCAGATAGGCAGCAGGCGTGAGCGGCAGAGTACTGGGAGCAGACGATGGAAGCCGGAAACCCCAGCGACGAGCAGTTGTGGGACGCCTGCCGGAACCTGCCGTCAGATTGGGAGCCATTCGGGAAGCGGAGGTGGCTCGGACCCCCGCAGGAGCGACCAGACTGCACGACGTGCTGCTGGCTCACGGAGCTGTTCCGCACCTGGTCGGACTGGGGCGTCTGCGCAAATCCTGGGTCGCCTCGGGCGGGGCTGCTGACCTTCCGGGAGCAGGGGTGCTGGCAGCACGAGCCGAGGAAGGAGCGCTGCTGCCTGGCGACCCGCACCGCACGCTGCGGCTTCATGCGGGTGTTCGAGTCGCTCCTGCGTGAGCAGGCGGCCGCCTTCATCAGGGACCAAGTCCGCAGGGCAAACGACCCGTCGCCGGAGGACGAGCCCCCGGCCCCCACGCTGAGACAGGTTCGCAAGACACCGCTCTTCGCCGTCATCCGCCGCCTGCTCAGGCACGCCGACGATGACTTCACTCGCACGGCCTTCGACGCCATGACCGCAAGGGCAAGGAAGGACTCACGGCGGTACTGGGAGTCCGCACTCTGCTACTGGGCTAGGACAGCCGGAGAAGTTGTGCCGCAAATCCGCCTGCCTGTGAACATGCCGGAACTTGAGCAGGAATTCTGGAGGCGTGCTGACGCCGCCATCACGGAAGCCCTCAGAGGACGAAGTCCCAGGCACTCGAAGAAGAGACGGAGGAGCCCATGAGGAAACCTACTGCGGATGAAAAGACGGCAAACGAGCCTAGGGTCGGACTCTTCTTTGTGGTTAACGGGAAGCCATTCGTTGACGGTCTGCCGTGGACGGAAGTCCCAAGCCTGGCGGGCTTTCGGACATGCGCTCTTGGCCATCCCGAGTTCTGGGAGCGTTTGCAGGTTGGCGGCATGGCTCCGAATGACAGCCCCTATGAAGACTGCCCTAGGGGGAGAGTGAATTACGAGGATTCGAGCGGTAGGATCACCCTGTTCGCCGACCGGTGCATCATCCGGAATAAGAGGCTGGTCAGGGCCATAATTAACAGGCTAAGGCTCCCCAAGAATACACGAGTGCTGCCCGATGATCACTACCGCTGCCTGAAGTGCCTTCGGAAAAAGCCCACCCGGAATCAGGAGAAAGTGGATTGGGACTTTTGAATGCTGCGGGACATCCCGATTGCCTTCCGCTGCCGCCCGATTTTCACCAGAGCCGACCCTCTGCACAGGGCGAGGTTCCCAAGGGCAAGGATGGCTGCGACAGCCACGGACTGGCGTCCGTTGGGGGTGGTCCACAAGGTATCCATCCCGGCGCTCTCCAACTCCCCTATTTCCAGCTCCGGTTCCGGCACGGTTCCGGGGGTCAAAAGACTAAAGTCAATTGACCACTGCCTGAGCAGTTTGAGGGTTCCTTCGGATGCGGTGGTCAGCAAAGGGGGGCGCAGCGGGTCTTCGCGTCCGGTAACTGAACGAAAGGGCAGACGCGACGAACTTACTCGGAAGAAAACTCTCCCCATTACTCACTTGACTGTCGCACCATTTCGCAGTACCAATAAGTCCTTAAACCGTTCGTTTGTAGGGTATCAGTCGAGGGGGCAGGTACGTTTCTCCTCTCTGCCAAGACGCCTCCGTGCGCTGGCCACGCTTATTGGATTGAGAGTCCTGTAGTTTGTCTCTCGATCCCTTCCTACCTATCTCCAGGGCCACCCTGCTCGCTGTCCTTCAGGAGTCGAAGATGCGGTACCGAAAAACTCTCTGGAATTCATGCGTTCTCATGCTCTGCCTTTGGGGGGGATGTATCCTCCTTACGGGGCAAGTCAGCCGTCAACCTCGGAAGGCTAGAGCATTTCCATTTATTATGTGGCGTATCGGGCGCTAAAAAAGAAGCCCTTGCAGTCCGCGACGGATATGGACTGGAAGGCCTCTCTCGCTGCAGAAAGCAGTTGTTCGTCGTCCCGGGGAGCGTGGCCGCGCAGGATTTGTTTGATCTTGCTCCACATGGGCTCGATGGGATTGAAGTCCGGTGAATAGGGCGGCAGGTAGAGCAGCCGGGCGCCGGCGGCTTCCAGGGCTTCCCGGACTCCCCGGATTTTGTGGGTGGCGAGATTATCCAGAATCACCACCTGGCCAGGGCGCAGGGCGGGGACGAGCCCCTGCGTCACCCAAGCTAAAAACATTTCTCCGTTCATGGGCCCTTCAAAAAGCCAAGGAGCACAGGGACCCTCCAGACGAATCCCAGAGATCAACGTGCTGGTCTGATAATGTCCATGGGGGATCCGCGCCCACAGTCGTTGTCCACCGAGTGCGCGGCCTCGCAGGCGCGTCATCTTGGCGTTGGCTCCACTTTCATCTACGAACACCAGATGGGCTGTGGGCTCCCCCGCCAGATCCTCATGCCAGCGCGCCCTTTTTTCGGCGACGTTGGGACGTTCTTGCTCGGCGGCGGCCAGAGTTTTTTTTAAACCTCCAACCCAGCCGCCGCAGCCAGAGATCGATCGTGGAGGTGCGGAAGGGACGATCCAGGCCCGCGCCCAACTCGGCCAGCGTAGCGTCGGGCCGTTCGGAGAGAAGTTGGCGCAGACGTTGTTTGCGCTCTGCGGTGAGCAGCGTCTTGCGTCCACATAAATACGTCCGGGGGTCCAGGGTGCGGCGCTCCTGAAACCGCTGGCGCACACGACGCACTGCTGCGATGCAGAAGCCCGAAAACTGCGCGATCTCCCGCGTGCTCCGGCCGGTTTGGTAGAGTTCCAAAATGCGCCTGCGGATCGGAATCGGTATGGCTCGCATGAGCACACTCTGCCACAAAAGTCGGCAGTTTGCAAGCTACATTATTTATGGAAATGCTCTAATGCCGGTACGGTGAGGGTCGCAAAGGCCGCGGTGTCCTATGCCAAACTGCCTTTGAGTTTTGAGGTCAACCAAGGCCAGACGGCTAGCGGCGTAAAGTTCCTCTCGCATGCACAGGGCTATGTGTTGTTCCTCGCCGCCGATGAGGCGGTGCTGACCCTCAGAAGCCCCTCGCCCGCCGTCCGAGCCCTTTTTTCTCCGCGAGGCGGCACTCATGGCGTGTCGGCGCAGACCTCGAACTCCAGACCACGAGCCTCGGACGTAGTCCGAATGAGGCTGAAGGGCGCGAACGCCGAGGCTGCGGTTACCGGGGCGGATGAACTACCTGGAAAGGTGAACTACTTTCTCGGCAACGACCCGAATAAGTGGCGCACTAACGTGCCGACCTACGCCCAAGTGAGATACCGGGACGTATATCCCGGTATTGACCTCACTTACCATGGCAGCCAAACTGGGCAATTGGAATATGATTTTGTGGTTGCGCCGGGCGCGGACCCTAGAGCCATAACCCTTAGGGTGCAGAGACAGGCGCGAGACTCGAAACTCACTAGTGGATACTCAGAGGCACCGCTTCGCATCGCCCCTGATGGCGACTTGGTGATTCCCGCTAACGGCAGCGAATTCCGTTTTCATAAGCCCGTGGTGTTTCAGGAAAAGTTGGCAGCAGACAGGCAAGCGTCATCTGTCTCCAACCGTCAATACGTCGGCGGCGGCTTCCTCCTGAGAACAGCGCGAAATCCAAAATCGAGAACCCAAGAGTACGAGGTCACATTCCAACTGGCTGCCTACGACCATGCGGAGCCACTGGTAATTGACCCAGGCATAACTTTCTCTACTTACCTCGGAGGAGGTGACGACGACAGTGTGCAGGCTCTTGCCCTCGATGGCACCGGAAATGTGTATGTGGCTGGCTTTACGGAATCTGCGAACTTTCCTGTGAGTAACCCCTTGCAATCCCAGAAAGGTGGCGGAAGCTGCGCTGCTGCGGGCACACCTTCTTGCGATGACGCCTTCGCTGCCAAAATCGCGAGCGACGGGTCGGGACTGGTCTGGTCAACCTACTTTGGGGGAACCAGCCAGGACGACGCGTATGGATTAGCCCTTGACCCCACGGGGAATGTCTACACCGTTGGTCGGACGTACTCGGCGGACTTCCCTGTTACGTCAGGCTCGCTTCAGAACGGCGTCCCAGGGGACGGGGTGGCGTTCGTTGCAAAGCTTACTCCCCAAGGGAATGCGCTGGTCTACTCGGCGCAATTCGGAGGGACCGGTGGCACGGTGGCGACGGCCGTGGCAGTAGACCCACAGGGTTCCGCCTTTTTGACGGGCACCACTTTTTCTATCGATTTCCCCACCGTAAGCGCCTTCCAGCCCACATGCGGGAGCTGCAACGGCAGCCAGCCAAGCAGTGACGCGTTCGTGGCAAAGCTCAATCCGGCTGGAAGCGCCTTAGCGTACTCGACGTACCTCGGTGGCAGCGGCGAGGATGACGGGGGCGGCATTGCCTTGGATGCGTCAGGCGATGCATACGTAACCGGGATAACCCACTCATCAGACTTTCCGACGGCGAACGCAGAGCAGCCAGCGTTTGGGGGCAACAGTGACGCGTTTGTGACGGAACTAAACCCGACCGGAAGCGGGCTGGTGTTTTCCACCTACCTTGGGGGTCCCAGCGGCGATGGCGGCTACGGGGTGGCCGTGGATTCTCTGGGCGACACATATGTTTCCGGAGGTACGTACACGCAAGGATTCCCCACGGTCAACGCCATTGAGCCGACGAATACGAATGAGTGCGCAGCGTTCCTTGCTAAATTCGCTCCAGGCGGGGTCAGGCTACTGTTCTCCACGTACCTTGGAGGCGCAGGGAACAACCCTGACTACTGCTCCGGTGGATTCGCAATGGCACTTGACTCCACAGGGAACGCCTACATCGCCGGGCAAACCACCTCCGCAGACTTCCCACAAGTGAACAGCATCCAGGGGGCGTATGCTGGAGGCACCTGCGAATATACCGTGCCTTGCGGCGATGCTTTCGTGATGGAGGTGAACGCGAGCGGAAACTCAATCCTTTTTTCCACATACCTTGGAGGTAGCGGTGACGATGCGGCTTACGGGGTCGCGGTAGACCCTGGGGGCAATGTGTACGTGGGAGGAACAACAGACTCAACTAACTTCCCTACGAAAAACGCCTTGCAGACCAGCCTCGGCGGGAACTTCGATGGGTTCGTTGCCAAAATTTCGCCGAAAACCTCCTCTCCAGCAGCGAGCGTGTCCCCACCCGCCCTGACATTCACCGCCGAGGTCGTCCACTCAACGAGCGCTGAGCAAACCGTGACCTTAACAAATAGCGGTGAGGCTCCGCTGACCATCGCTAGCATCGCCACGAGCGGTGACTTCGCTGAGACTAACACTTGCGGGAACTCGGTAGCCGCCGATGCCAACTGCGCGATTGACATTACTTTCACGCCAACGGCCGCGGGCACGCGGAGCGGGACATTGACCATCTCCGACAACGCCTCCGGCAGCCCGCAAAGCGTCACGCTCAGCGGAACGGGTCAGGACTTCACGCTGACCGTTGCCTCTGGCACTCCGTCATCGAATACGGTGTCCCCAGGGCAGGCGGCAACGTACACTCTAACTGTGGGCGGTGAGGGGGGATTCAACCAGGGAGTGGGTGCTGCCTGTGCAGGGGCTCCCTCGGAGTCAGATTGCACGGTTTCACCAAGCTCTGTGGCTCCCGGCAGCAATATCACCGTCACGGTCACGACCACCGCCCCATCGGCAAGTGCCCCGCGAACCGTTCCTCCCATCCAACCGCGTTTGCCCGGACCCCAAACCCTGCTGATGCTTGCCGTGCTTTTGGCGGGCATCGCTTGGACAATCCGGGGCTGGGGGAAAGTGGGAGCAAGTCGGCGGCGGACAGCCCTCATGCCGCTCGCGGCGGGGTTGTTGCTGGTCCTCGCGGTCGCCGCCTGCGGCGGTGGAGGAGGTGGTGGCGGAGGAGGCTCAAGCAACCCTGGAACACCAGCAGGCACTTACACCGTCACGGTGACAGCCACAGTGGGTTCCGGTTCCACTGCCCTGAGCCACAGCGTGACGCTCACTCTTAACGTGTCCTGACGCCATCGAGTACGACGGCGGCCCTACCGTCCACCGTGGACTCCTCAGCGTCGGTTTGTATGACTAGAGCGGTTTCGATTTAAGTATTTACATATCCACAGGAGGCGAAGTAATTTGTGCATTCGCTTGGGGAGACCGTATTGAGCAACTCCCCGATTTCCTTCCAGAGGGTATCGATATCGCGCCTGGCGGCTTTGCGAAGCAGCGCCTTGAGTTTGGAAAAGAACTTTTCGATCGGGTTCAGGTCCGGAGAGTAAGGGGGCAGATAGAGTAGGGTAGCTCCGGACGCGGTGATCGCTTTCGCGACTCCGGTCACCTTGTGACTGCTGAGGTTGTCGAGAATCACGGTGTCTCCCGATTGGAGTGTTGGGCACAGGAATTGATGCACATAAGCCAGAAACGTCTCGCCGTCCATGGGCCCGTCGGTAACCATCGGTGCGGTCAACCGGCGGCGGCGCAGAGCGCCCACAAAGGTGGTCGTCTCCCAATGTCCGTGCGGTGCCGAGTCGAGGCAACGCTGACCTCGGGGGGCGCGTCCGTAGCGTCGCGTCATGCTCGTAGATATTGTGGATTCCGGGGCACCGTAATGGCGATTCCGAAATGATCGTGATGGGCATTCCGAAATGATCGTAATAACGATTCCGGGGTCATCGTGATGGCGATTCCGGGGAGCGTAATAAACATTGCGGGGGTGAAGGGATGGCCCTTCCGGTTTTGAGCCGCTCGATTTTGGAGGAGGCGCGGGAGGGTGTCAGAATCCGCCCCTGAGAGGCAGGGTTAGGGCGAGCGACGCTGGACAACAATCGGGCAATTGAGATTCCTCTGGAAGCGGGAGGAATCCACATTGCCAACACCAAGGTTGTCCATGCGAAAATTCACCGAGTTGCTGCGGCTTCGGTTCGAGTTGGGCCTGAGCCAAGATCAGATCGCTCGCAGTTGTTCGATCTCGCAAGCCAGCGTTTCGAAGTGCCTGGAACGCATGCGGGCGGCAGGGGTCAGTTGGCCGCTGCCGGAAGGCTGGGACGAGGCCCGGCTGGAAGAGACGCTGTTCGGACATCGCCTGCGGCGCTACGAAACCCGTCGGCCCACGCCGGACTTTGCGCACCTTCATCAGGAGCTGCAATCCAACCGTCACCTGACGCTGCAACTCCTGTGGGAGGAATATCGACAGAACCATCCCGAGGGCTTCGGCTACAGCCGCTTCTGCGAACTCTACCATGGCTGGCGCCGTCGTCTGGACGTGGTGCTCCGCCACGAGCACAAGGCTGGCGAAAAGCTCTTCGTCGATTACGCCGGGGATACGATTCCCATCCATGACCCGAAGGGCGGACCGGATCATCCGGCATCCATCTTTGTCGCCGTTCTGGGTGCCAGCAATTACACCTATGCCGAAGCCACTTGGAGCCAAGGTTTAGAAGATTGGCTGGGCGCTCACGTCCGCACCTTTGAATTTCTTGCTGCCGTTCCCAGGCTGGTCGTTCCCGACAATGCTCGCACCGGCGTCAGCCGCGCTTGCCGCTACGAACCCGATCTCAACCCAGCCTATCAGGAAATGGCCCGGCATTACGGCGTCGGTGTTTTGCCTGCCCGTCCTTCAAAACCCCGCGACAAGGCCAAAGCGGAGAATGCGGTGCTGGTGGTAGAACGTTGGGTGCTCGCCGCCCTCCGCCATCACCGCTTCTTCAGCCTCACGGATCTCAACCAGGCAATCCGCGAATTACTAGAGAAGCTCAACCACCGTCCCTTCCGCAAGCGCCCCGGCTGCCGGGCCAGCTTATTCGCAGAGCTGGATCGGCCGGCCCTCAGACCGCTCCCCGCCGAGCGCTTCCAGCTCCATCACTGGTCGCAAGCGCGTGTCAATATTGACTACCACGTCCAGTTCGACCTCCACTTCTACAGCGTTCCTTACACGCTCACCGGCCAGGTCGTGGAGATTCGCTCCACCGCAGCGACCATCGAGATCTTTCACCGCGGCCAGCGCGTGGCTTCCCACACCCGCAGCCATCAGCCTTATCAAGCTACGACGGTTAACGAGCATCGCCCCAAGAGCCATCAGCAGCATCTGGCTTGGCCACCCTCGCGCTTGCTCCACTGGGCTCAGACCGTGGGACCGGCCACGGCGCAGTTGTTCGCCGAGATTCTCAAACGTAAACCGCACCCGGAAATGGGCTATCGCTCCTGCTTGGGGATTCTGCGACTGGGCACGCGCTACTCGAAGGAGCGTTTGGAGGCGGCTGCGCGGCGGGCTGTCGCGACCGGCGCTTGCTCCTACCACAGCGTGAAGTCGATTCTGGAACGCTCACTCGACCGACAGCCTCTGGCAACGCCGCCGCCCTCAGCCCCGCTCGCGCACGAGAACCTTCGTGGCGCTTCGTACTTCGAGGTCTCGTCCCGCAGCACGGGACCCCAACTCCCACTTTATTCTGCAAAGGAGAACGCATGTTAAATCAACCGACTCTTAACAAACTCGAAGCCCTCCGCCTGCACGGCATGGCCGAGGCCTTTCGCGCCCAAGCGGACCCGGCCCAACGGGACGGCTTAGCGCCTCTGAGCTTCGAGGAACGCTTCGCCTTGCTGGTCGATCAAGAGTGGATGTGGCGGCAGAACCGCGCCCTAGTTCGCCGGGTCGCCCAAGCTAAATTCCGCTATCGTGCTTCGGTCGAAGACATCGACTTCCGCACCCCGCGCGGCCTGGACCGTTCTCTGGTCCGCTCCTTAACGCAAGACTCGGCTTGGGTGACGCAGCACCAAAACGTCTTTCTGTTGGGGCCGACCGGGATGGGGAAAAGCTGGCTCGCCTGTGCCCTGGCCGAGAAGGCCTGCCGAGACGGGTTCACCGCTTTCTTCGTTCACGCCCCCAAACTGTTTCGCGACTTGGCCCTGTCCCGCGCCGACGGCAGCCTAGGCACCCGGCTGGCTCGGCTGGCGCGGATCGACGTGCTGATCGTCGATGATTGGGTCCATGCGCCGCTGGCCGAAAGTGAGCGCCGCGACTTCCTGGAAATCTGTGAGGACCGTTATCAGATGCGCTCCGTGATCCTCACCAGTCAGGTCCCCGTCGCCAAGTGGCACGAGCAGATCGGGGACCCGACTTTGGCCGATAGCATTCTCGACCGGCTAGTACATAACGCCCACCGCATCGAGATGCACGGCGAGTCGATGCGCAAAGAACGTGGCGGAAAGAAAGCCTGACAAAGAGGTGAAAGGCGCCGTGGAAATGACGCCCCGTGGAAAGCGTGGAAAACTCAAAAACCAAAAGCGAGTTTCCCACTCTTTCCACCGGGCTTGGAAATCCGACCAAAAACAAGAGCGTCGGATTTCCACATTTCCACCGCGCCGGCGGCGGCTCGATATCAAGCGGAAAGGACAAAAATGAACCCGAAACCAAATTCCAGTTGACCGATCGCGGTCAGTTCAGACACCATCGTAAGGTCAGCGTCGCTTCGCTCCGATCGTGATGATCATTCCGTTCGGAAACGACCATCACGATCAAATCGGAATCACCCATCACCATCATCGGAATCCGCATAGATATCCAGGTTTCATCGATAAAGACGAGCTTTTCGACTTCCATCGTGGGCAGCGCTTGCTGCCAGGCTTTTCTTGCCTGCTGCACGTCCTCGCGTTCTTGCTCGCTGGCGTGCAGGGTTTTTTTTGAAGGTAAGGTTCCATTTGTTCAACTGGTGCCACAAGGCACCGATCTTGATCGATATGCCCTGCTCGGCGAGACGTTCACCTAACTCGGCCAGGCTCAGACCCGGCGCTTGTTCGATCCAGGCGCGCAGCACGGGCTCCATCTCCGCGATCCGCGAACGGCGATGGCCTCCAATCTGAAAGCTGGTGCGTTGTCCGGTCTTCTGCTCCCGACCCCGCACCTGGTAAACCCAGACGCGACTGACTTCCAGCCGCTGCGCAATCGCCGTCGGACGTTCTCCGCGATCCAATGCCCATAACACCCGATCCCGCAAATCTTGTGAATAGGATTGCATCCTCCGCCTCCCCTCAACCGGAAGAGGCATTATCGCACATAAATGTATATACTTAAATTAAAAATGCTCTAGAAGCATTGCAGCCTTTCCGCCCGCTGCCACTGGATGTCCGTAGGTCGCAGAAAAATACTTGAAAGGTCCAGCGCCGTTGCCGCCTACGAGCAGGCTGCCGGACGATGTTGAGGTGAACGCTTCACTTGCAGCAGATGCTCGAAAGGCACAGCTCATGCCGTGTCTTTCTTGCGTGCATCGCCAAGCACAATCCCCGCCGGTACCGTCTTGCTTCTACTCGCCTGCCCTAGTCCGCGTAATGGCCTGCCACAACCACCAGATCGCACAGGGCGAAAACCTATACCCTCGCATGGGAACAGAGCGCACGGTCAGAACAAGCCTCACCGTGGCAACTCGCTGTACGTGGAGTAGTCAACGGTCAGTTCCTTGCCAGCCTCGATATCCTGCAACGCGAAGAAATTGTATGACGCGGGGTCGCAACGGACGTTCGGCTTGCTCGACTCGTTCAAGTACCAGGATACCGTAAGGCGGTTGAAGTTCAGAGGGCAACCGTACCGCGTCTTGTTGTCTTGCTCGTCTGTTTTGACCACGGCGAAATCCTCGTACAAGTTCCTGAGAGCCTTCGGGGCTTTGGGCAGGCGGCTCTTTTCTATCCAGACCATTTCGTCAACGTCTCCAAAAAAGAGCGGGTCACCCTTCCGTATTTTGCGGATTGCAAACACACCCACCCCGCCCTTGGCGACAATCGATGGGCGAAGCCTTGTGTTGACTTTCTGGTGCGGCAAGGGTTCATCACGCTTCATCCATCTCACTTCCAGCACCTTGCTCAAGCCCTCCAAGTCCGGGAAGACCGTCGTCTCGTCAACGCCGCACGTTTCAAGTGTGCTAAGGATGGTCTTGGCGTCCCAACTGGGAATCGTGACCTTCATCAGGGGAGTGTCGATGCGTTCCGCAATCTCTTCGAGACCCACTTGGTCCCAGCCATGAATCGTAAAGCAGGAGCGCTGCGCCCCAATCCTCCTCATGATATGGCCGGGGTAGATTGCGACTGGCAATCGCGGCCACCTCTTCTTGGGGGCGAAGCGGTCGGGCAACCATTTGTCGTAACGCCGTCTGTCCAACATTGTAGTCCCTGGGTCTCCGGGCGGCACGACCTCGTCTTTCTTGACCACCCTCCGATTAAGCTCCCACGGGTCAAGCGCCCAAACGGCGGCGTCGTGCAGTCCTGGATTCTCCCTGACGGCAAAGTAAAGTGCGATTAGGGCACCCTCGGTCCAATCAAGGAGCCTTGTTGGAGCACGATGATGTTGCATCAGAAAGTACCAATCCCACTTGTTTGTTGGGTTCATGTCTGACAGAGTCGGGGCACGGGTGATAAACTCTTCACGGACATTGTCCTCATTGACCCTGGTCCGGTCGTCCTGCCTGTAAAACTTTGGCACGAGGGACCACTCAGCACTTGCCTGTCCGCGAAACCAGGGAAGTACCTCTTTCAGCGCCCAGTCTTTCCGTGCCTTTGCAGCTATCTTTACAAAGTCGTCAACGCTTCTAGCAATCTCGCAGGCAATTGCCATCTTGGACTCCTGTGCTCCCCGCGCAACGGGAGGACGACGGATGGTGCGCCATCAGTTCACGCTGTTGGCGGTCCGACAAGGGCAAATCTAAACGCCGGGCTTTCGCTCTTTGCCGTGGCGTTAAGGTACTCTCGATTGCCTCGCCGTGCAACGCCAAGCCAACTACTCGGTGCAGAGTATTACCAGCGAGTGCGGGCGCTTGGGGGCGTGTTCAGCCGCTTCATTTCCACCGGCACCAGCCGGAGCAGCTCGTAGTCCGGGATGCAGGCGACGAGGGCAGCCTGCGTAACGGTACACACGAAGCTCGGCACCTTTCCGCCCTCGGATGCCCAGCGGAGCCAGTCTCGGAGTTCGGGGTCGGTGAGGCCGGAGTCGTCCATGCTGTTACGCAGATGCCTTCTTCGTGAACCAACCCTTGGCTTTTGCCTTTGGCATGACGGCGCTCAGGCATACCTCTCTGCCTCGTCTCCAAACCCGACCACTGCGCAATCGGCCGCCCTCACGGGCCACTTCCCGCCCCGTCCGTCACGGACCCTGTACCCGTCGCTCAGACAACACAGCGAGCCGGGGTGGTAGTTCACGGCAACGATTCTCCCCCCGAATTCCTCGGCGATGTCCTGGGGCAAGTTGTTTTCCAGCAGCCCCTCGCAGTCGGGCAGCCTGATGCGCCTTCGCCGCCAATCCTGGGGAATTCTCCACGCCTTCCCGGACGGACCTTTCCAGAGGACCTTCGGGATTTCGCCGGGAGCAACGCTCACTTGAATGTCCCCTGCGCCTAGCTGGCCCTCTGCGCCTGGCATTTCTTCGATGTTCGCATCCCAAAGGTCCCACAATGTCGGCGGGCACCAGCTTTCGAGCCAGCTTGACTCCTTCGTAACCGAGTAGCGGCTGGCCTCGATGACATGCGACGTGCCCCGCTTGAGCCAGTGCCGTGGCAGTCTCCACATGCGGCCGCCAGCGTCCGTGTAGAAGACCCGTGCGGGCCAATAGCCATTCCATAAGGTGCCGTCATCGCCGACCAGGAACGGCAGGCCGTCTGGAAGGGCGTTCATATCGAGGCGGAGTGTCCCGGCTTCGGCTTCGGGATGGACCTCGGCGTCCACTGCCTGCCCCGCTAGGGCGGAGGCCAGGTCCTCGGGCAGGTTTATCTCCTCCAGCCTGAACCTCTCGCTGGGAAGGACGATTTTGCAGGTTGAGGTCATTGCAGGTGCCAAGCCATACCGGATGTGCCGCCAAGCGTTCTCCCAAACCGGGAGTGAGTCACTGACAGTATACATCGCAGCCAGCTAAATTTCGGGACACTTGTGGCGACAAGTGTAGTAGCCTCGAAGCTTCCTAACCTTCCTAACGGATTCTTGTATACACGTGGTTACCCCGATAACGGTAACCACATGATAGTAAAAGATATATCAAGCATGTATCTGAAAGTCGTTGACAATCAACCAGGTGCGAATATATCGTGTTTTCTGAAGGATTTAGCATGGAAGGCGTCTAATCCCTGCCTCTCCGCCAGATCCTACATCGTCAAGCACTTGCCAACTCTTGAATCCTGATGGGTACTGACCCGGGTTGCTCATTTGTCGCTCAGCTTCGCGCACAATGTCTTCGGGCGGGCGCTTGCCCAGTGTCGTCACTGGGCCAAGTTGATGCGTAACCCGCTTTCGCTCGACGTTTCCGCCGACGCTCCGATGCTGCCAATAGCGAACGTACCAACGGTACGAATAATCTGCCCGTTTTGCCTTCGATTCCCCATTAGCTTTTCCCCCTTCGCTTACGCTCGCGGGCTGCAACAGCGAACTTCGCAATCCGGCTGCGCTCGGCGGCGGTCAGCTTCGCGGCCCTCGCCTTCCCGCCCTTCCGTGCAATCTTGGTGATTTCCGCATCGGACAGGCTCTCTGCCCGCGCCTTTCCGCCAAGACTACCTAGTACTACTACGTTACGTAAATGTTGACTTCTCAAACGTTCGCATATATGCTTCGGAAGCATGAACTCCCGACAGATGGAAGCCTGTGCGGATCGGCTGGAAGAGTTCCTTTCGAAGCTTCTGCGGCATGTTGGCCGCTCGGAGCGCCGACACCATGGCGCGTTGTACGTGCAAGGCTTGCTGCTGGACGGGGAGCGCAAGTCGATCGAGCCTTTGGCCGAACGGGTGCCGGGCGGCAACGTGCAGGCCTTGCAGCAGTTTGTGGGACAGAGCCCTTGGGCGTGGGAGCCGGTACGGCGCCTGCTGGCTCAACAGATGGAAGAAGAACTGCTGCCGGCCGCGGCCTGGATTGTCGACGACACCGGGTTTCCCAAGCAAGGGCACGAGTCGGTGGGGGTGGCCCGCCAATACTCGGGGACGCTGGGCAAAGTGGGCAACTGCCAAGTGGCGGTGGCGGTGCATTGGGCCACGGAAGAAGAGAGCGTGCCGCTGGACTGGGCGCTGTACCTTCCCCAGGCTTGGATTGAGGATGGCGAGCGTTGCCGCAAGGCGGGGATCCCCAAGGACACCCCGTTTCGCGCCAAAGGGGAGTTGGCTTTGGAGCTGGTTGACCATCTGCTGGGGTGGGGTTTGAAAGCGCAGCCGGTTTTGGCCGACGCGGGCTACGGCAACAGCGCCGAGTTCCGCCAAGGCTTGGCCGATCGCCACCTGCTTTATGTCGTAGGGGTGGAGTCGAGCACGGCAGTTTGGGACCGGCCGACCCAGCGAGTCCAGCCCCGCCGACGAGGACGCATGGGTCGCCCGCGTCGACCTTATTATCGAGGCGAACCGCAGGCCGTGAGCCAGCTGGCGATCACTCTGCCGCCTGACCGTTGGCGGACCGTGACGTGGCGGCAAGGTAGTCGAGGTCCGCAGCAGAGCCGCTTCGCAGCTTGTCGGGTGCAACCCGCCCACGGCCATGCTCACGACCGGCCCGAGTTGCCACGGGTCTGGTTGTTGATCGAGTGGCCTCGGGAGGTGGAAGCTCCCAGCAAGTATTGGTTCTCGAACCTGCCCGAGGGTCTCTCGCTCCGACGCCTGGTGCAACTGGCCAAACTGCGCTGGCGCGTGGAGCAAAACTACCAGCAGTTGAAAGAGGAACTCGGCTTGGACCATTACGAGGGGCGGGGCTGGCAGGGCTGGCATCACCATGTCACCCTGGTGTGCATGGCCTACGCGTTCTTGCTGCTGGAAAGAGAGCGGAATAAAAAAAACTCCGCTTCCGACCTTGCCTGAGGCGCGGCGATGTTTGCAAAAAGTCTTAGTCCGCATGTTCGGCGTCTGTCCCACGTGCCGTCAGTCGTTCCGCGGACGGGGATCTTGATCACACTTACTTAACGTAGTAGTACTAGTGCCTGTGCGTTCGGGTTTTTCTTTTTACCCATGCCTGTGATTATCTTGCTTAGCGTTAAGCATGTAGAGAGGAAAATTGCAAGCTACTGCCTCTTTTTTGCCGGCCACTCGACCAGTTGCGGTGATCCCCATTCAAAACGGCCGTGGCGTCCAGGCCGTCTGCAGGGGATTCTTGCCTCTTTTGGAGTGCGGGCGAGAGTACGATTCCTAATCCCTGATTCTGGCACGCGCCAACGTGCCGTCAGTTCCGCCGAGTCAACGACCTGGAGTTCTCCAGTCTCCCCGGTTCGGGACATCCTTGGGACATCTGCCATTTTAGAACTCATGTTTTCACTCACTTTACCTTGTATGGCGGTTGCGCTAACCGCCGCGCATGTGTTCTGAAGTCGAGCGCCGGGCTTTACGGCATGCGCCGCCGCCGGATTTGCGATAACCACGGTAATGAGCAGACCCGCCGCCATGGCCTGCCGCACTCGGCGGACGGCGGCGTCCCCTATGACCGAGTTGGACCGCATACACATTTAGGATTGCGCAATGATCCTCAGACCCTTTCCTCCCGGATCGTAGCGCATCGCGCAGGGTGCGTCGAACGACATCGTTGCGAGAGTGTCCGTGGTGCATGTGGGCCGATGAGGCAGGCGTCCGGACTGACACTCTACGACTGAGCGACTGTTTGTACTTGTCCTTTGTTTTCATAGACATTCTCGCTTTGTTCGCTCGAATTCAAGTCGAAAAGTCGAAAGTCGAGAGTCGAAGAGTGACAAGCAGTCGGCATCCTGCCGCTTGACTTCCCGGTTCGGCTTCACGACTCCTCGACTGTTTGTTTTCATAGACATTCTCGCTTTGTTCTCCCGATTTTTGCACTTTCTCGCATTGCTTCGGGTTCCCGACCAAACCTCTTCAGCAGCCCTCTTCCCTGGTGAGAGGGTGGCGAGAGGAGCGAGCCGGATGAGGGGTGGGTCAACGCCAGTGACTGCGCTTGACCGCTCGACTTTTTACCTCTTCCTTTGTTTTCATAGACATTCTCGCTTTGTTCCCCCGTTTTGCGGTCGATAAGTTGAGGAGTCGAGACGTTGGGGAGCCCTCCGCCACCTTCCGGCCCGCGGTCCGTCGCTTGCGGTCGGCAATGGGTGTCCAATTCCTCGACCACGATCTGCCCACCTGCCCATCTGCCTACCTGCGCTTGCTTTCGCACTCCTCGACTTCTCGACTGTACTTGGGGACAGAAACCACAGGCAGGAACGCGAAAACAAAAGAGGACTTTCTGGCATAGCGTACCCGGCAGGCCCTGAGCGTCTTGGCCGACCTTAGCGCAGAATTATAGCCTATAACAGAACATTTGTCAAGTACTAACTAAGTTAACCACCCCGATGACACCTCGGCCGGCGCAGATTCCGTTGCTTTGAGTCAGCGCCAACCAGCCGTGTTGCATTTCAGCCTGAGATTAGCCGTATCATCGCACCTCTGACCGTGACGGCGTTTCAAGACATCTCGCACCCGCTTCGCCAACTTGATCTCGTGGACGAGCGGCCTTGGCTGGTCGGCGCGAACTCCTCTGCGGAGCTTTGGAGTGCGGCAGCTTGCTGCCGCTTTTTCCCCGCAAGCTTGCTCGCGGTCAGTTAGTTTCTGAGGGAACCCCGGCCAGCAAGCTGGCCTGCAACAAAGCGGCAGCAAGCTGCCGCACTCCAAAGCTGCGTCATGCGTGGATGCAGAATCAGGTTGTCACCTCGGCATCCCCGGAATGGACGCGCTGGCTCGAGCGCAGGAGTTCGTGGAGGACGCCGCTGAAGTCGGGCGTTCCGCTTCGGGGGCGTTCAGACTTCTCCATTGACCGGAACGTTAAGTGCCAATCTTCTCTGCGGGTTAGGGTCCACTGGGGCTGACAAGAGCCAGGGGTATGGCAATCGCTGCAGCGACTATGGCTGCCGTACCAGCAACCGCCGCGATCGACTCGGCCTCCGAGAGGTCGCCAATGTGCCAGCCGATCTGGAGCGTCGGCATTACTGCTCCTGGCCCACCGGGCTCGGGCGGCCCTACGTTAGTCTGGTCCATTTGGGTTTGCAACACGGAATTGGTTTCGCTCTGGGGATCCGATGGAGCCCGCCCCTGGGCTACGGCCGTAAACTGCCCGGCAGACACAATGACGTGCCCCGTTATGGCCGGGTCGATATTCCCTACAGAGGCCAATCCTTCGATACATAAGACGGTGGTAGCATTGGGGTCGGCTTCGATAATTAAGTCCGGCCCGACAACCCATGTTATGGCTGTCGCAGTTTGCACTGTCCGGCCGGAACCCGATTGGCTCAGTTGGACCGTCCGAACTCGCATCCGCCCGGAGGTTAATTCGATCTAAGTCTGAGGCGGTTGGAGTTCGAGCCGGACGATCTT
The DNA here is from genome assembly GCA_963831905.1 of uncultured Acidobacteriota bacterium. GTDB lineage: Bacteria > Acidobacteriota > Terriglobia > UBA7540 > UBA7540 > CAVROP01. Next base: position 71,663 of record CAWHRX010000002.1, read on the forward strand.
CAGGGTTGAGCCAGGCCCGACATTTAGGCGGGAACCATCCAACAGCATCATCCCTAGCCGACCGTTTTGCCTGGTTGTGATGATGTCGCCCGTGTCGATACCATCATCCGGTTTAAGGGCGGTTTCTGCCCCTCGGCCCTGGCGTTGCACCACACTTTCCGGGATGACGTTAAGGACGGTTCCGGCGGGCCAAGCTTTAGGGCTAGCGCCCGCTTCCGCGGACTGGCCGGGCACGCCCACCGCTGAGGCGGAAATGGCGGCGTAACTTCCCTCATGGAGTACGTAGCGGGCGTTCGTCTTCTTGGGCTTGACGATCACATTTCCCTTCATCGCGTCAGCGACCATGGCTTGCTCCTTCGACAGTTGAACCATGTAGCGAGAGCTTCCGTCCTGCGCAGAGGCGAATTGATACTTGGGTGTGGTCACAACTATGTCGGGTTTGCCGGCGCCCTCAGAAACCACCGCGCCAGAAACCAAATCCGCCCGCACTACCTCCCCGTCGCGAACAAAGCGCACGGAGCTGTTCTCGGCCATTCGCACTCTAGTTCCTGAGCGTAGTTCCACGAGGGCGATTCCCCCCTCCGAGGTGGTGAGCAAATCGCCATCAAAAATGGCTATCGACCCTGGAACTGGCACTCCCCCCAAACTCGCGGCATGGGAAGAACGGACCAGACCTAACGCCTGTTCACCTTCGGCGTAAAGTGCGGGTAAGAACAATAATAGGCACGCGAAGAGGGCAGGGAAAAGATAGCGAACTCGTGATGGCAAAAACATTCTTTCCTCCTCCGGAGAGATTCCCGGGCTGACGGGTGTCATACTGTCCCAAACTACAAGATTTAACCCGGAGTTTCCAATAGGCACTTCCACCCGAGGAACCTCATACATTCAGCCCCCGGATGCAATCGCCACTAGATTCTTCGACGTTCGGAGCCGTGATGCGTGAGCAGAACTCTTTGAGCATACACTCTTTAGGCTTCGTCGAAGTTGAACTTGCGTGTCCTTTCGGGAAGCGTGCATACCTACGAAGTAGTCACGGCGGCTCCCGCCGGTTTGGTCTCTGATCTGGCCATGGCGGCCTTACGCCGTTGAACCTCAGGGATGCAACCATTTAGGCCAGGTATCCGTGGGTGCAAGCCAGCATTGGAGAATGAACGCTGCCCAGGAATCTGTAAGCCCTGCGGGATGCGCGGAGATTTTGAAAATCGCGAACTGTCCGCCACACCCGGCAGTTGCAGAGGGAGTAACCAGGCGAGGATCTGGGCTAGCCGGGCTACCGGGTTAATCGATGCGACAATTCCGAACCCGCCAAAATCAGGCGCTTATTGGTGCGACGCAAGCACGGCAACCGCACACGGGTGTGCTACGGTTGTGGCCGCGGGGACACGAATTCGTCATTGAAGCAGGCTTTCTGTATCATGTTTGGGTGCGTTCTCTGGCCGCTGACCCAATCCGGGCCTGCAGTGAAGCGGGAATGCAATGTGAAATCATGAACAGGTAACGAGATGACTGGCAAAATGGTGCGGCGGGCGTTACTCGTTTTAGCGGTTGTTTCACTCGGGGCTATCGCGACGTTTCTCCTGCTGAACGTCGGTGGCTGGCGAGCACGCATTCAGGCGAGATTGCTGCGTGTCAACAACGCACCTGTGGTTGTATCACCGCCAGCGAACTTTCAACCGCAGGTTCCACCAGGATTCAAGGTGTCGGTATTCGCGAGCGGGTTCGACCAACCCCGATGGTTGGCTGTTGCCCCCAATGGCGATGTCTTTGTGGCCGACTCTGCGGCCGGAAAAGTGATGGTATTAGGCGACCACGAGAGGCGTGGCAGGGCTGAGTCGCGCGAAGTGTTTGCCGATCGTTTGAACCTACCTTTCGGGATTGCCTTCCACGACGATTACGTGTACGTTGCCAACACCAACGAAGTCTTGCGTTTTCGCTATGACCCAAAAACGTCGAAGCGCCTGGGGAATGCAGAGCACATCGTTGACCTCCCCGGAATGGGATATAACCAGCATTGGACGCGATCTCTTGCGTTTAGTAGCGATGGTAAGAGGCTGTTTGTTTCGATTGGATCGCGAACCAACGTCTCAATCGAGTCCGATCCCCGCCGTGCATCAATTATGGTTGCCGATCCTGATGGGAAGAACATGCGGATTTACGCCACCGGGTTGCGAAACGCGGTAGGCATTAGCTTCAATCAACAGACTGGCGACTTGTGGGCCTCAGTCAATGAGCGCGACGACATCGGTGATGATGTCCCATCCGATTATTTTACTCGCGTCACAGAAGGCGGGTTTTACGGGTGGCCTTACAGTTACATCGGCCCGCATGCGGATAACCGGGTGGCGCCAAGACCGGACCTTGTCGCAAGAGCGATTGTCCCGGACGTGTTGCTGGGGGCACACGTTGCACCGCTGCAGTTCGTTTTCTACGAAGGACAGCAGTTCCCTCCGACTTACAGACATGGTGCATTTGTCGCTGAGCACGGTTCGTGGAATCGCCGCATCAGGAACGGGTATCAGGTTGTGTTTATCCCATTCAATGGTGGTTCACCTACCGGAGAACCAACTACGTTCTTTTCCGGATTTGTGCCTGATCCCATGGGCGAGTTTGTTTATGGGCGCCCGGTGGGTGTGGCCACCGAACCGGACGGATCCCTGTTGATTTCAGATGACGGTGCAAAGCTCATTTGGCGAGTGTCGTTTGAACCAGCGTCCGCGGCTGAAGGAAACCGCCGTTGAATGTATTCGCATTGAGGGGTTCGCCTCTTCGACGGTCCAGCCCCCAGACCAGCACCACGTCGATCTCGCGGCAGCGCGCGGCCTCCAGCAACTTCCCCCTATGTTCGCGTAGAGAGGCCCCGGAGCCGATCTCTTTCATCTGCACGGCCACTCTCCGTCTGCGTTTCGCTACGTATTGCCGCAGGGCACCCGTCTGCAAGGGAAAAGTCTGTTGGCCCTGCGGAGAAACGCGAGGGTAAAGCCTGCACGGATCTCAGCTTTGCCGCGTCCGGAGGGGCGGCCAAAAACCCTGACGGTTTGGATCTTGAAATCGCGCGGTTTTGGCTCATTTTGAAGGGCTAAATCGGAGAAAGGGAGAAAGGGTTCTATGAAAGGGGATGTCAAGTGAAAACACTCCCCCTCTTAGAGGGAGATTTTGTTCTTCTTGGCATCCAGCCCCCTGCTGATTAACTCGACCGATTTGCATGCACGGGTTTGGCCGGAGTTTTTCCATGCGCGAGCGTGCGAGTCGAAAGTGGTTCGGAGCTTGAGCAAGCCTGTGGGTCGGGACGAATGCCGACCATGGTTCTATAAGAGGCTCAAGGCCTATGGCTTTTTGAGGTCGTGCGAGGGGGCATAGCGTGTCAGAGGAGGCGAGCCCGCCAGGGGGAAAACCCCGCCTAACCGTTTCCTAGATGCGCACCCCCGTGGGAGAGGTTCCCTTCGGAACTTCTCCGACCCGAGCGCCGGAACACTCGCTGCTCACTCGCTGCGGGAAAACTTTTTCCCGGCTGAGCTTGGAGATTCCCGGCACTAAGCTTGCTTCACACCTTCGGCTCGATAACGCCCTCCTTTCTTCCACAAACTCAGCACCAGCGCCGCCAGTTTGCGCGCCACCGTCACGCGCAGGATGGCCGGATCGACCCCCTGTTGCAGGCGCGATTGGTAATAGTCCTGAAAGGGTCCGGGCTGACGGATGGCCACCAGGGCGGCCGATTTGAAGAGGGCTTTCAGCCCGGGCCGGTGGCTGCGGTTAAGCCCACGCAATTGCAGGGCGCCGGGCCGACGGACCGCGCGTCCCTCCACCAGCCGATACTCACTGCTGCCCTTTTGAACCAGCCCCAGGCCGGAGTAGGACCACAACTTGCCCCGGGTGCGAAAGCGATGAGGAGTCTGCATCCCTGCGATCAGCAAGGCCACGCGCAGAGGTCCGAAACCCGGCAGCCCGCACAGACGTGCCGCCACCAGGTACTTGCGGCTCTCCCCCAGGAGCTCCCGCCGAGCTCTCCGGCGCAGGCTGCGCAGTTGCTCCAGTTGCTCGTGCAGCAGTTCGCCGCGCACCCGACTCGCCCCCGCCGGCAAACGCCCCAGCCAGCTTTCCCGTTGTTTGCGGCTATACACCCCGCGCCCCGCGCAGTCGATGCCGTAGCTGCGATAATAGGCCTTGATCCGATTCATCACCCGCGTGGTGTCCTGCACCAAGGCCTGATAAGCGTGCGCCAGTTCCCGCAGGTTCCGCAGGCTGCGGTTGCCGTGGTACACCGGCCGCAGCATCCCTGTGCGCAAAAGGTCGGCCAGCTTGTGCGCGTCCTGGTGGTCGGTCTTGCTCCCTTCCTTGAGCAGCGCGTTGTGCCGCGGATCGCAGACCACCAACTCGGCCACCCGCCCCTGCAGCAAATCGTACAGCCAGGCCGCATAGGTTCCTTCCTCCAAGGTCAGATGCAACCTTCCCCGCAGGCTTTCCAGGAAGCCCAGCAGCGGCTGCGCCTGCGTCGCAAGAACCGCCGTCTTCACCTCCCGTCCTGCCGCATTCATCACCGAAACCACCGTCGTCGCCTGATGCACGTCAAAAGCGATATACTTGTCCTCGCTCATAAGGGTGCTCCTCCTTGTCAAAGTTGGATTTCGTAGCAACCCAACCTTACACAATCAGGGGCGCCCTTTCATAATGCGTGTCAGGAAGGCGTGAAATAATCGATGGGCCATGTCATTCCGAGCGGAGCGAGGAATCTGCAGTTGCTTGTCTTCAAGGAGATAAATGCAGATGCTTCGCTTCGCTCAGCATGACAGCGCGATTTTTTCACACCTTCCAGGTACGCTTTCCTGCGTCGTGGGGAGCAAGTCCTTCGATTGAAAAAGCCGCGGACCACAGAAGCGGTGGTCCGCGCTACCAGTTATAGCGCGAGGACGGCCATAGCAATGAACGCATCCGCGGACGGGGATTGGGAGGGGAAAACGCGCTTCCAAGCCTGAATCCGAACCGGCCCAAGGCGGCGGGGGCTTCCGGTTGTCGAAGAACACAGTGCTAGAATTGAGTGTTGATCCCAAGAACGCCATAGACGCCTATGGCGCCAGCCAGATTCAGCCGCTCAGGCGGCTTCACGCCTCCGACCGCCAGGGCCGTCGCGACTAAGCACGATTAGGATGCCCGGCGCTATGGATGACTTGAACTCTGCCGACTTGACCGTCCTGCAGCCTTACCTTGATCCCGTGCGGGTGAAATGGGGACTTCGTGAGAAGGTCCTGGACGATGCCTCGGGTCTGTTTCCCTGTGGGCTGGTCCTCTTTGCGGACAACTGAAACGTCTGCTCCACGCGCCACGTCGCTTCGATTCCGTCCATCCATGAAACTTACCCCTTTCACAGCCTCATCAAAAACTTCATTCGGGCTACATATCACAATAACCCATGAGGACAACAAAATCATCCCGCCCTCGGGGCTGATGGTCAATCCCCTACCCATAAGACATAGCCCCAAAAACCGTGCCCCAACGCGAGGGTGGACTCCCTGCGACACTCACCTGAGGTTGAAGTCTCAGAGAGGCACGGCCGAGCAATGGATCGAAGAAGGCAAGCAGGCGGCGCATTGGACCCGGTTATCGTGTCATCGGTTCCGGGTGTTGAGGGCAGGAGAGGCGTACGCGCAGACGGGCAACGAGTCCAAATCGGAAATCCCAGCTAAGTGTGAAACGGAGTCAACGCTGAGCGTCTGGTGGAGTGCTTATAAGTCAAGTGCCGAGGAGTTTTACGCTCAGCTCTCCCTATTCGGTGACCTGCAGGACTTTACCCACGGGTGGGGGAATTTCCTCAAAAAAGTCGCCGCGACTCCCCTCAAAGTGTTTAACTTTTGCACAACGCCCCCCATGAACGGTCCTTTTGTCCGGAGTTACTTTTGGTCCCAATCTTGCCACGGGGTCAAGTAGTTCGCTTGTGGAAGGCTGTTAGCCGACCGCGAACGTGGACAAAAATACGCTTTCGGATTGGGGTTGCCTTGAGTCAATTATTCCGGAACGCTGCACATCTGATTCGTCCCGCTGTGGTCTTAGTAGCGGGGCTGGCGGTGTTCCTGATCATCCGGGCTGTCATAGTGCCCAAAGACTTTGGGGAATACGGACATTACCGGGCGGGCGCGCTGGGAATGATCAGCGCCCGCCCCTTCGGCTATGCGGGGCACGAGCAGTGCCTCCTCTGCCACGCTCAGGAGGCCAAGGTGCACGGTGGCGGAATGCACGCTCAGGTCGCCTGCGAAGCCTGTCATGGACCTTTGGCCAAACACGCTGACGACCCCACTGCCAACGTTCCCAAGCTGCCCGATGTGGCCAACCTTTGCCGGCGCTGCCACGAGAAGGACGCTGCTAAGCCCAAGGGCTTCCACCAAGTGGATACGGTGGCGCATTCACAAGGCGTGCTTTGCAACAGTTGCCACCAGCCTCACAACCCCCAACTTTGAGGAAGGATTCTGGAGCATGGATCTGAGCAGGCGAGACATATTCAAGATCGGCGGCAAGCTACTGCTGCTGGCCTCTGCCGGCGCCACGCTCGACGAGATTCTGGGCGCTGCCCCGCCTTCCGAAGCTTACCGGATGGCGGATCACTGGTGGGGGATGATCATCGACATCGACAAATGCATTGGCTGCGGAAGCTGTGTACGCGCCTGCTCGCAGGAGAATCAGGTGCCCGCCGGATACTTCCGCACCTGGGTGGAAAGGTACCAGGTGGAGGAAGGGAAGCAGCCTGTAGTCGACTCACCCAACGGAGCCATGGACGGCTTTCCGCCTTCCAAGCGCACGGACTTGAAGAGCTTTCTTGTTCCCAAGCTGTGCAACCATTGCGCATCTTCTCCGTGCGTGCAGGTTTGCCCGGTGGGCGCGACATTCGTCAGCCCCGACGGCGTGGTGCTGGTGGACGAAACCTATTGCATCGGCTGCCGGTATTGCGTTCAGGCCTGCCCCTACGGTTGCCGCTACCTGCATCCGCAGAAACACACCGTGGACAAGTGCACGCTTTGCTACCACCGCATCACCAAGGGCCTTACGACTGCCTGCTGCGAGAATTGTCCCACCGGCGCGCGCCAGTTGGTCGATTTCAAGAACCCCAAGGACCCCGTTCACGAGTTCCTGCGTAACAACAAAGTGGAGGTGCTCAAGCCTTACATGGCGACCGGGGCCAAGGTCTATTACAAGGACTTGGACGGCGCCGTGCGCTAGATGTAGGGGCACGCCATGGCGTGCCCGTACGGGAAAAGGAGTCAGGGAATGATTCCGGGTGTTGACGGTTTTATATACCCCAACGAGGTCGAGTTGCAATGGGGCCTGCTCATTGTGCTCTACCCTTACATCACGGGGTTGGTGGCGGGAGCCTTCATTCTGGCGTCGCTCGAGCGTGTCTTTAAGGTGGAGGCCGTGCGGCCTACCTACCGACTGGCGCTGCTCACCGCCCTGGCGTTCCTGCTGGTGGCGCCCCTGCCGTTGCAGTTGCACCTGGGTCACCCGGAACGCTCGCTCGAGATGTACCTCACGCCCCACCGCTCGTCGGCCATGGCTATGTTCGGTTTTGTCTACCTCTGGTACCTGATGGTGGTGCTCTTGCTGGAAATCTGGCTCGAGTATCGTGCCGACATCGTGCACCTTGCCCAGACCACGACCGGTTGGCGGCGGCTCGTTTACAAGTTGCTGACCTTGGGTTCGGAAAACGTAAGCCCGGAGGCGCGGCAAATCGACGACAAAGTGAGCTACATCGTGACCGTGATCGGAGTCCCCTCGGCATTTCTCCTGCACGGTTACGTGGGGTTCATCTTCGGGTCCATCAAGGCGAATCCGTGGTGGTCCAGCCCGCTCATGCCGATTGTGTTTCTCTTTTCGGCGATGGTTTCCGGGATCGCGGCGGTGCTGGTGCTGTACATGGCCTTCATGAAGGTCAAGAAGATGCCCATCGACATGGGTTGCCTTGATACCATCGCCAAATACCTTTTCTACACTTTCGTCATCGACTTTTCGCTCGAAATGCTGGACCTGCTGCAACGCACTTACGAAGCTGATGAGTCCTTTCGCACCCTCGATTTCATGGTCCACACGCGCTTGTGGGGATCGCAGGTGATCCTCCAGATTTGCGTGGGAACGCTGGTGCCATTGGCACTGCTCGCCGCCAATCAACTCTGGAGGTTCTCCGAGTCGCGTCGCAAGGCGATGTATCTCGCCGCCTCTCTGCTCACCATGATGGGAATCTTCGCCATGCGCTGGAACGTGGTGATCGGCGGCCAGTTATTCTCCAAGAGTTTCCTCGGGTACACCACTTACAAAGTCGGCTTCGCGGCGAGGGAAGGCCTGCTCTCCGCCATCGGACTGATGGCTTTACCTTTCATCATCGTCGTTGTCCTGGTCAAGCTGCTGCCCCCCTGGGCAGAGGGAAAAGCCAGCGAAAATGTTGCCGGGTAATCCCCTTCTTGGTTAGGGAGGGGCCGTATGTTCATGCCAGTCGAGGGGTGGTGCCATGATGCAGGCAGACCTGCACGACTTGCGCCAGCAGGTTCGCAATCTTGCGGACCGCGTTGCCCGTTTGGAAGCGTCTTTGGCAGTCCGACCCGAAGCCCCCTTGACGCAAGATGCAGGCGCGCCTCATGACGCGCCGTCCGAGGTACTGGAAGCGGGTACCGCTTTCTTCCCGGTGCCCCAATCTACTCCCATCCTCCCTGTCCTGGGCGGAGCAACGCTCGGCTTGGCCGGAGCTTACCTTCTGCGGGCCATCGCCGAATCCGGAGTCATTCCCTCCAAGCTCGTCTTTGCGGTGGCAGCCCTTTATGCGGTGGCCTGGCTGCTTTGGGCGGCGCGAGCCCACGCCGGACGCCGGCTCGCTGCCATCCTTTACAGCTTGACCGCGGTGCTGATCCTTTCTCCGCTTCTTTGGGAGGCTACGGTCCGCTTTCACACAGTCTCGCCGTGGCAAACCAGTGTAATCCTTGTGGCCTTCAACCTGATTGGTCTGACGGTATCATGGCGTAAGGACCTACTGGTGGTCGCCACCGTTTCCACGGTGGCGGGAATCGGCACCGCCGCCGCGCTGCTCGTCGCCACCTACGACGTGCTGCCTTTCACCTTCGCCTTCCTGGCAATCGCCGCGGCCATTGAAACCTGCGCGTGCTTTAACCATTGGCTGGGTGACCGCTGGTTGGCCGCCGCCGCTGCCGATCTCGCAGTTTTCCTGGCCACCTGGCTCGTCACCAATCCCCGCGGCCTTCCGCAAGCCTATGCCCCCATTCCGGCTGCGGGGTTGTTCGCCGCGCAGTCTGCGCTGCTGGCCATCTACCTCTCCAGCGTTATGGCGCGAACGCTCCTGCGCGACCGCACTTTCACAACCTTCGAAACCGCACAGTGTATATTGGCATTCGTAATTGGGGTCGGCGGAGCCATTCGCTTAGCCTCCGAGGGTTCGCATCTCACGGTTGCCATCGCGGGATTCGCTCTCTTGTGCGGAGCGGCCTGCTACGCCATTTCATTTAGGCTACTGGCCCGCCAAGCTTCTCAGGGCCGGAACTTTTATACCTACTCCACATTCGGAATCCTTTTGGTCGTTGTCGGGTGCAGGATTCTGCTCAGCGACGGCTCGGCCGCCATCGCCTGGTTCATGCTGGCGCTCGCCTGCATCGGCGCGGGAGGATTCTGGACTCGGCTGACACTGGAAGTCCACGGCGGCGTCTACCTTCTGCTGGCGCTCTTGTTTTCCGGCGCCTTGCACCAATCGGCGAGGGCACTCTTGGGAACCGATCTCTGGCCTGATTCGATCCCGTTTGCGCTCTGGACCGGCGCAGCCGTGGCTGGAGCAAGTTATTGGCTGGCGAGAAGGTTTTCGCGCTCCATGCAGGAGGGATGGACGCTCCGCGCTTTCCGCGTGGCGATGGCCGCGGCCTTGGTCTGGCTTGTGGCCGGCGTCGCTGCCGGGAGCTTGACCGGCGCCTACCACGGGCTATTTGCAGTCCCTGCCGGCGACCCGTATTGTGCCACCCTGCGGACACTCGCGGTGGTGGGCGTTACCTTGCTGCTAGCGGCGATCGGCACACAGGCTAACTTCCGGGACTTTGCCCAATTGGTTTATCCGCTCATGCTCTTGGGCGGATACCGCTTGCTCTCCGACGATCTACGCCAGGACCGGAAAACCGCTCTCTTCCTTTCCCTGCTCGTCTACGGCGCCACGCTGATCGCCTTGCCTCGCCTCCGCCGCCCCCGGGCAAATTCCTAAGGGAGCAGATCGCAAGGTTTCACCAGCCCACAGCGATCATTGGCTGGTGTCAGGTATTGGAGGAGTGAAGGCAGGGTTGGGGAGAGATTCTCAGCGATGTTGAGAGGAGTGGGTCGCCGGATGGGAGGAGGCGGGCGGGCGAAAAGGCAAGGGCGAGTTGAGGAAGGAAGCGAGGCTGCTTTCTGTTCAGGCGCGCTTTGCGGCTGAAACAGCACAAAGAGGTCAGATAGTTTCAACTCAGTAGAATCGGGGAGGACAAAGTTTGCTCCGGCCTCCGCCGCTTCTCTGGACTGGCGAATTCAAAAATCGTTCAAGCCGCCCCAGTACCTTTCAGGACCGCGGCGACGGTTCCGGCAAGGATTCTGAAATCCAGCCACAGCGACCACTCGTCGATGTAGCGCACGTCCAACTCCATCCATTTGTCAAACCCGATGGAGCTCCGTCCCGATATCTGCCACAGGCACGTTATCCCGGGTCGTACACTGAACCGGCGCCGCTGCCAATCCTGATCGAACCCCTCATAGTCTCTAATTGGGAGTGGACGAGGCCCCACCAGACTCATCTCTCCCATCAAAACGTTGAGCAACTGCGGAAGTTCATCAATACTGGATTTCCTCAGAAGCCTGCCGACGTGGGTGATGCGCGGATCAGCGTGGATCTTGAATACTGGGCCCTGCTGCTCGTTCAGATGCTCCACTGCGGCTTGTTGCTGTGCCGCGTCCGCAACCATCGTCCGGAATTTGTAGATTCGAAACCGGCGCTTGTTCAGTCCCAAACGATCCTGGGTGAAGAATACAGGTCCTTCGGAGGTGAGCTTGATCAGGATGGCGACAACAAGAAACAAGGGGACTAGGAAGGGGAGCAGGAGCACGGAAAGCGTGATATCCAGGACCCGCTTGAGAACCACCGGCCACCCACCCCCGCGAGCCGTTGAGACCGTAATCACGGTGTCATCCCCGAATTCCTCGACCTGCGGACGGGCCAAGTTCAAATTGAATAGACCGGGAAGGAATCGCACCACAATTCCCTGTAATTCGCACAGGGCCGCGATGGCTGAAGCCCGCTCATAATAGGAATAGGAACGGAGAGGCAATCCGATAACCACATCATCGACCACGGTTTTGCGGAGGAAAGACGCGAGGTCCCGGATGTCGCAAGCCAGGCGGTACGGCCCCTTTTGGAACTCCGCGAGACCGCTCCAGGGTTCGTCCACAAATCCGATGACCTTATAGCCGGACACGGCTTTCGATTCAATTTTCTGGGCAAACTCAATCGCACGCGAGTTCGTTCCCACCACAAGGACGTAGCGAAGATTCCGACCCCGGCGGCGAACGCTTTCCAGCATGAAGCGAAGCGCCAACCGACTGGCCACCACCGTGGCCGTCGTCAGAAGCCAAAACACCAGCAGGTAATTCGGGGTTACCATTCGAATTCTGAAGGGGAGCGATAGCAGGCCCAAACAAAGTGCTCCAGCAGATGTGGCTCCGAAAACACGCGTAAGTTCCTCCTGCCGCGACACCCATCTCTGCGACTGATAAACCCCCAGGAATACAAAAACGATGTGCCATACCACCAGCAAGCCGACAAACAGAAAGAAGTTTTCGACCTTGATTCGCATGGAAAGAAAATCCGCGAGCGAGACCTCTCCACCCCCATGCAAACCGGTCACCGCCGCTAACACAAACATGGATGACATGATCCATAAATCGAGAAGCTTCCAGACCTTCAATAACAGCCGCCGGCGTGAAGCGCCCATATGCAGCCTCCTCGCTTGGCTAAACTTTTGTCGCCCGGAAAAGGGTGAGGGGACCTCGAGTTATGTGGCTGGTGACTTTACTGCGCTGAGAGTGATCCAAGGAGTCACTTCGTTTTCGCAGCGGTAAATCCGCAGAATTCTAATACTTCATCGCAAACTTCCGCTGGATCCCTCGGAAGACTTTGGGCCCGCCGGAGGGTGTAATTCGCCACGCCTCTGCCGAGCAGGGCGGACAAAAGCCATCGGGCGAGCAGAATTCCCCAAAAGTACTTGCTGCCATGCCCGATATCGAAACCCCGCGGCGGGACGGTTCCGAAAGCCGCGCCCAGTGTACTGAACGCCGTTACCAAAAGCCACGATCCTATTCGGACCGTGCGTGACTTCCAGGCAGGTACGTAGGCGCCCAGACGCAACTCCTCGGTCTCGTTGTCTCCGCCATCTGAGACCAGCACGATTTCGGTCCTCATCCAAAGACATTTGCACCAATGGCGATACGCGCCAGCTACAATTGCGATGAGCAGGCACAGTGCGCAGAGCATCAAAGAAATAATAGGAAAGGAAAGAATCATTCCATCTTCTGACCCGTAGTAGCTGGTCCCTACAGCCGCTGTCCATGTCGCCTAGGCGGCCGCAGCCTTCGACTCATGCTGTTCAGAATCGCTGCCCTGCGTTGGCGGAGGGCCAGCGGAGGTCATGCGTGTGAAAAGGCCATAGTGCTTGGCAACCACCGTGTCCCAAGAATAATCCTTTAGGGCTCGCAAGCTCGCACGCTGTCCGATTTGCTGGACTTCAGACGCGTGCGCCACTAGATGTTCGAGAATTCCCGCTAGGGAATCGTTGTTCTTATCAAAGACCACGCCGCTTCCATTGACAACGCTCGCGTTAAACGGGACATTCAGGGCGACGGGAGCGACGCCAGCGTCCATTGCGCGGAGCAGCGACGGGTTGGTTCCTCCCACTTCGTGACCGTGAATATAGAGATACGCTCCGCGGTAGAGCGCGTTGAGCTTTGACTGGTCGTTGATCCGGCCGGGGAACAACACCTTGGCATTAGCCAGGTTCCTGAGCCGGTCCATGTAATGGGGGCCGTACGGAGCATCTCCAACGACCACGAGCGGCATCGCGACTCTCGACTTTGTGTATTGGGCGATCAGTAGATCGGTATTATTCTCAGGCTCGAGTCGAGCCACGACGAGAATATACTGCTTGGGCGTGAGTCCCAAATCTGCATAGATCCTGGTGTCAACTCCGTGACGGTTGGCCGCCCCGTAAGAAATGAGGAGCGTTTCTGCGCCATACTCTTCGCGGTAGTATTCCTGCATCCCGGGATTATCCGTGACCAGGGCGCTGGCGCATCTTGCGCAGAACCATTCCACCATCTTGTAGTAGCGCCGCGCAAGCGGGCCCCACTTCCGGCGTTTCCATCCCAACCCGTCGGTGTGAATCGCGACGCGCTTGCCGAAGCATCGCAGCAAGACGCAGAACGGCGCATTGGCCGGGTCGAGAAAGTAAACCACGTCGACCTTTTCTCTAAGAACGTGCAATGAGGAGAGGAAAGAATGAATTAAACTCTCCAGGGCCTTGACGCGAGGAACGGGGAGGTAAACCAACTTGACACCGTGCCAGGAAGAAGGTTGCTCCTTGTAATAGCCGCTTCGGCAGTATACAAGCACCTCGGCGGAGTGCGACTCCACGAGGCCAAGGGACAGCTCCTCTGCTAAGGTGTCGTAGCCGCTATAACAAGCCGGTATTCCGCGTGCTCCTAGAATGGCTATTTTCACAGCTAGTCCGCGACCGGTTGTACCTCGTCGTTGGTTAGAGGAAAGGAGTCTGCCTGCCTTTGACCACTGTGCTTATCCGTGGGCGCTCGCCCCACCGTTGCCCGCTCGAGTTTAATGCCTATGGAGTGTCCGCGTTTCACCAAGCCTCGTGATAGCTCGTGCAGGGCGGATTCGAATCCGCCAAACCGCGCCGGGATTCCCTTGATTTCGATTATGGCAATTCGCATGATGTTTTGTTCCAGATGGCTGCGGGTTGATTTCGCCGCACAGGACCCATGGTGAAGCCGCGGGTCACCCTTTCCGAGGATTAATGAGCTGGGGAAAGAAGGGAGTTCCAAACATCTTTGGCTCAGGAGGTGGCTCCCTGGCCCATTCCAAGCGGAAATGCACGCTGAAAGCACTCGGAGATTGCTAGCTGCGGAGGACTGTTTGAACGCGATGCGACCTGCTTGGTGTGTTCGTTGCGCCGGGGGATCCTACCTCCCCCGACAGGAGTTCGGTGTACAGATATTCAAAATCCGCCACGTATCGGTCCACGTGAAAGTGTTCCCATGCGCGGTGGCGGCCTGCTGCCCCCATGGCAGCCATGAGGCTCGGACGTTCCGCAAGTCTCATGATGGCAGAGGCAAGCGCCTGAGCATCTTTCGGAGGCACCAGATACCCTGTCTGATTGTCGGCTACTATCTCTACGGGCCCGCCGTGCGCAGCGGCAACAACCGGCTTACCCGCTGCCATGGCTTCCAGGATCACCATCCCAAAAGGCTCCGGCTGAGTGGATGGAAGCACAAAAATGTCGAGTGCGCTCAAGACATCCGGAATGTCGGCACGAAAGTCGCTAATTACGAAGTTTTGCCGCAAACCAGAATTTTCTACCGCTTCGTGGAACTGGTCCAGATAGAAAGTCTCGTCATCGAAGACTCCACCCACCGCGAGGAAATAAGTCCCAGGCCGCCGCTCCAGGACCAACTTTGCTGCTTGCAAGAATAGGAACTGTCCCTTCCAGCGGCAAACCCTACCTACCATTCCGACGAGCAGAGCTTCAGAGGGGATTCCATAATTCCCGCGAACTTCTTCACCGTGGCCAGAAGTCGCAAACCGCTCCATTTCGATGCCATCGTGAATAATGTGAATCTTGTTCGAATGGCCTGCGCAATCCTTCAGGACGTGATTTCTCACTGCACCGGACAGAGTTACGACCGCGCGTGACAGATGACAGGCTAGAAAGTGCAGAAACCTTCTTAGAATAACTGGGTCGACAATGATCTCGTGCACGTGCCAAACATGTGGTGTTCTCGTAATGGTTGCAGCAAACGCCCCGCAAAGCACAGCGATCGTGTTGCTGTGGACCAGAGCAACCCGTCTTTGGCGAATGAAAGCGACCAGGCTCACAATGCCGAACACAAAGTCTATCCAGAATCGGACAAGCCCCATTGCATGGAAATACTTCCGCCGCAGAATACCCATCCGGACATAGTGGTACTCGATTCCCTCTTGATCGAGGCATGCGGATAGGCGATGAATGTGTTTCGTGTCTGTCGGAAGGACTACGATCGGACAAAACCTGCTCCGATCCAACCTTCTTAGGAGTTGCAATAGAACTACTTCCGCACCATACAAATCATTATTGCCATGCACGAACAGGATACTCTTCAGTCCGTTAGGGTTCTCGGTCATCAGCTTTTTGTTTAAAGGGAAAGTATGGAATCTTCCCAGTTACCTTGCGATTGCAGCCTGGGTCGAATTCATCACACATCACCCGCCGGATTCACATGCGACGAGGCTGGGGTCGTTCCGTCCGGCAGCCTGCATTTGATAACGCGTGCTGGGACCCCAACGGCAACCGAAAACGGGGGGATTTCTCCGTGGACGATTGAACCAGCCCCAATCACGCACCCATGTCCCACATGAGCGCCATCTAGAAAAGTAGTGTTGGCGCCAACCCAGCAGTCGTCCTCAATCACGATGCCCTTGCGCCGCGTACCCTGATGCTTGATGGGGATATTCACGCGGTCGTAATTGTGGTTCTCCGCGTGAAAGCAAACATGTTGGCCCATAATTACGTTTTCACCGATCGTGATGGGTCCGGCTGCACCGATATAGGAATACGCATCTACGGAGGAATTATCGCCCATACGAATGCCCGCCCCCAGATTCGAGAGGACGCTGGCGCGAACCAGCGAGTACGGGCCGATCATCACGTTGTTCCCAAACCTGATGCCGTCACGCGAAAGACCATCGATAATGACCCCCCTCTCGAGGGTGACACCATTGCCGAAGCGGATCAGCGCAGCATTGCGCAGGTTGACCTTCGGCGCCATGAACACTAAGCGGAACTCCTGCTGCAGAATGAGGCACTTTACCGCGCCGCGAATCAGCCAACTAAAACGGCGCAAGACAATACCCACTAAGAGGCCAAAAGGGATGGAGCGATCTAAAACGAATCTCCTTCCCTTGAGCTTACTGATGGACCGTTCTAGGATGTCGAATGCCAAACGATCGCTCATTAACGTGTGCGACTCCTAATTATTCTTGACATCGAAGGCGAAAGCTGTTCGAGATAGTAACCCCGCAGTAATTTTTCTGAGCAGCGGAGGCCTCTCGCAATAAAGCGCAATCCGTTTAGAACGACTTTCGTGGAAAGTGTGCCGCCCATTCTCCTTAGAACTGGCGAGTACATCACTCCGATCAGATTGTGTTCCGCGCGTGACCTTTCCGGGTGACTGATCGATTTACTTTGAGGGTGAATACGAAAGTCAGCCAAAAGTTCTGGTATGTGCTGGAATCTGTACCCTCTGTCGTCCAGGCGCAACATGAATTCATAATCCATCGCATAATCATACTTGGTGTCGATCCAATTGCCGTCTTGGAAAATCCTCCGCCTAAAGAACGTGGCGGCGGTTAAGATGTAGAGCATGGAGAGATAATGAAGGATGAAACGATTGAACTCGATTTCATGGCGGATCCGCCAGATGTGGCCTTTCTCGTTCATGAACGTGGAATCTCCGTAGAAGACATCAACCTCAGGATATCGAGCAACACTGTTTGCGATGGTCTCAAAACAACCAGAGCGGTATCGCTCATCGGTGTTCAGCCAACCGACGAAATCCCCAGTTGCTATCTTGAATCCCTTGTTCAAAGCGTCGCTCTGGCCGCCATCGGGCTCCGATACCCAGTGCAAATGCTCCCAGCCCGGTTGAGAGCTACACCTCTTGAGGATCTCCACGCTTCCATCGGTTGATCCTCCATCCATCACGATGTGTTCGAAAGGGGCATAGCTCTGCTCCTTGACGCTCAATAGAGCTTCTTCCAGGAAAGCCCCCTGGTTCAAGGACGGGGTAACAATAGATATGCGGAACTTCGAAGAGATTGTCATATATTCGAAACCTCATAAGGAATGCTGGCTCACCTTTTAACTTGAGCAGGAGGAATTTGGACCACCGGCGAATTTAAGGGCTCCAGGTCGCCCCACAGTGGTCAATTCTAATTGTGGTTATCACAGGTTCCGTACATGTTCGTACAGTGTCGACATCAGAGTCTTTCGTTCAATCGTAGCTTCGCTAGCTCCCGTCTCGGGTTTCGCAGGAGGCAGACAACCAGAGCAAAGCTCAAGAAAAACACGATTGGCATCTGGGTGTTGCCCCGCCAATTCGACATCCAAACCTCAAGTGCCATGTCACCGCATATCGCCGATCTCAAGCCCAGAGAAATTGCCTCATGTTCCAGAACCGGGGTTCGCCAAATGGCTTTGTGGGAAAAGGAGAGGAAGCGGAAGAGAACCCATAGAAAAGCGAGAAGTCCGAGGAGACCCATCTTGACGCAGAAATCCAAGTACTGGTCATGGACAATGCCCGGCTCGATGAGATCGCCACCCACCAAGCTCGTCAATTCACGCTGGAATTGGCCGCCAAAACCATATCCAAGAATAGGGCGCAATCGGACCGAGTTGAAGGAATCGACGAAATCGAAGAGGTGGAATCCAAGGTCATCGTCGCCGGAGTGAGTCAGCTCACCATGCCTGACAAACTCGACAACCTCGGTATAGCGCGATGCCGATTTTCCAAGGCCAGTGCTTTGCTCACCCGTTCCTAGCACCCTCACGAACAGGAGGATCACCAATGCTGCGCCGGCACAAGTGACTCCCCATTTCAACCTTTTCCAAAATGGGATCTTCCAGGTGAGCACGATCAAACCCACGAACAAGCCGATCTGGGCGGATCTTTTCTCAGAGACCAGGATATTGACCACAGGGACAGCCACGGCGAGCATGAGGAATCTGCGGTTCCATGGGTCTTTTCCCTTGCAGTAAAGCAACCATGAGATTCCGCCGAGCGCTGCAAATGCGAAGGTGTAATTCATCGGACCTTCACCAACCGGGCCTGCGCCCAAAAGCGCAGGGAGCGGCCCATCAGTCCTGAGAGCATAGAGGGCAAGGGAATAGAGTCCGATGACTGTATCCAGAGCCAAGAACCACCAGAAGAGCCGAAGAGCTTTCTCGCGGGTACTGATGATGGTAGTAAGGAGAAAATAAAAGACGATCGCCGTGAAAAGCGACCGCCATTCCATGTACCCAAGGGCGTCGAGGAGCGGGTTGCCAAGGACAAGGCCGTAGAAAGCAAAAAAGGGCAACAAGAGGGCAAATACCATTAGTGGCGTGTCCAGAGGTGTACGAGATAAGAAAGTCCTTTGGCGTACAGCAACCCACCCGAGATTTCGTTTGAGGGCATAGATCAACACCAGCCCGTACACCGCAATTTCCATTATGTAGACACGGCCCAAGGCAAGTCGAAAAAACACCTCTTCGGGATCCCGCTTCGGGTTCCACCCGTCAATGAAAATCACCGCTGCGGCCACAATGATATAAATGCCCCACTCAAGATGAATCATTGAAAAGGCAAGGTATATACAAACTAATGCGAAGGTGAGCCCCGTCCGCCAATCGAAACCAGCCAAGCCGGTCGCCACCGCCACGAGAAAGCCGATTACGAGATATGGCGCCTTCATCGGATACAACCTGCATTCAACGACTGGTCCTCGCCCCTCGGCTGGAAAAATACTGCGTCTACTTGGAGCACCCGGCTGTTTTTCTTGTCCACGAATCTCGGACTCAATCCCCAAAGATCAAAATCCATCGCCCGCAGATATTCCACCGTCGGTTGGAAGAGCGTCTCTCCTCCATAAAGCGGCCTGAGGCGGATTTCGAGCTGAAGTCCCAAAGTTCGTTCGAGAAGTTTCGGTGCGCCCTCCATCTGCCACCGTTTCGTCCCGAGGAGCCCGGCGGAGGTAGATTGTCCCCTATCTAGAACCTACGACGGAGCGAGGCTCATAGCCGAGGAATCTCTGGACATATTCATTTACGGGATGCCGGTCCAACGAATGTACTAGCTCGCAAACCCTACGCCACATGGGAGTTGGGGGAGTCAGAGGTGAAGGGAATTCTCACTCTTCAGGCGTAGACAGGCTTTGATAAAGCTTGGTCATGAAGAGCCCTTTCTTATCCGAGTTGAAGTGCTCACTGACCCGCTTCCTTGCACTAAGGCCTAAGCGTGCACGTAGCTCGGGGCCGGAAGCGAGCTTGCAGAACGCCTCCGCCAAGTCGTGCGTAACCTGCTCGGGCGAGGTGGCCGGCACCTTGATCCCGGTCTCGTCTGTAACCTGAAGGCCGGGTCCGCCCAGATCCAGACAAATCACGGGACGACCCGCGGCCATGGCCTCCAGGCAGACCCACCCGCCAGAATCGTGGAGGCTCGGATGCACCATGACGTCGCAATCCGCAAACTTTTTCAGGGCTTGGGTTCGGGGTATGAAACCCCAGAACGTAACCTTGTCGCTGATTCCAAGGCGGCGCGCCAGTTCCTCCAAACGCGTCCTTTCGGGTCCGTCGCCGAGGAGCCAATATTCGCTTTCCGGGAACTGGCGGTGGAACTGTGCGAACGCCCGCAGGCTCAGGTGAAAACCTTTCAAGTTTACCAGTCGACCGAGGCTGATGAGCCGAAACGGGCTGCCCTGACGGAGGGGGATCGACGACAGACTCCGGATTTCCTCTGGAGGCAGACCCGCTTCAGAAAGTACAGATACCCGTTTGCAACCCAGCCCTCGCATTCGGTTGGCGGTCTCCTCCGTCGTTGCCAGACCCAGTGTAGCCTTCCGCGCCGTGTACCGAACGAAGGGGTCCCACTCGCCCAGCTTGCGAGCGACGTCCCGTCCCAGTTCGAACATCTTGCCTCGGAGGCTGAAGGACGACCTAAAGGCACGTGGCGTTGACTCGCCCCCTCCCACCGGCCCCCAGATGAAGGGTGCCGGAAGGAGCGCCAAGAAACTAGGTCTCCAGTAGCAAACGAGGGTCACATGGTGCACCAAGCCCAAGCTTTCGCGGCGATGCAGTTTTCGGCCGGCGAAGTACGCAGCAATCTGCCATAGGTGGTGGAAGATGTGTTGGCCAGGCCAGCCCAGCCTCCAAAGCTTTCTCCATCGTGGCAAATCCACATAAACGAAGTGTACAGTGGGGAGCGGGCGTGAGGACAATGTCCGTTCGATGGCTGGCCGTTGTTCCGCCCAGGTCAGCGCCCAGACTTCATGGAACCGCGCGGCCTGCTGTACACCGTTCCAGCCCACTTCGGGTTCGGAGCCCCGGCCGGGTGCGCAGGCATAGGCAGAAACGAGGACTTTCATATCCGTGTTATTCTCCTCTCGCGATGCGCACATCGCATAACGAAGAAAAGCATGAATCCCCCTGTTGCAAGGAAAGCGAGTACGCTCCCGACAAGTGCGCCGCCGACACCAAGCCGCCAGGCAAGGGGGATGCCCAGAAGAAGCGTTGCGGCGCTACCCCCAACGGAAGACCAAAAAACGTAATCAGGGCACTGCAGAGCTCTTAGAGCGCTACCGAGTATTGCGGTGATGGCCTGCCCGAATGGCCATAAGCCGACTGCGACTAATGGCCAGCCGGCAAACTCTCGATATCTGCCGCTGTAGAGAAGTTGGAAAATGGCCCCTCGAAGGCCCCACAGCAAACCAAAGTAGAGGCCTGAGCCCAGGAAGAAGAGGCCGAACACAAACCAGAGCGTTCTATTCATCCTTTGCTTCGCACCTTGTTCGAATTGCATGCTCAGCACGGGCAGTAACAACAGCGAAAGTCCGGAGATGCTGAGTAGGACGGGCATCGCTAAGTTGATGAGGGCCTTCAGAGCCCCTGCCTCCCCCAGACCGACCCAGGCCGGTAAGAGTACAAAGTAAATATTGGTTGGAAACCAAGCCAGAGCTGCCGTCGCCATCGCCCACCTTCCATATTGCCAGTGATCACTCGCCACAGCCGAGACGCTCGGGTTCTTGTGCGCACCCGACCAGCGGGGAATAAGCGCCATCAGCAAGAGCAGACTGACACCCAGGCTCCCAAAGCCCATCCCCAAGAAGCCGGTGACCGGTAAGAGGCGTTCCATGGCTCGCAAAGCGTAGATACAAGCTGGGAGGAAGAGCATGTACAGTCCTCCGCCCGCTGCTGCCCAGCCGGGTTGCAACCGCGCATAGAAGGCCTGACGAACCAGCCACAGAAGCAACATGAAAGGAGCGGCAATCGCCAGCGAGAGGAAAGGTCGGTCGACCGCCGGGGAGTAGAGCCATCCGAGCAAAAAAGCCGCCGCCACCAGTAGCGCCGCGCCGGGCAGCATCAGAGCGAAGTGGCCGCCCAGCAGAATGCCCAGGTATTCCGGAAAGCGCTCGCGGTATTTGGTGGGACCGAACACCATCATGGGCTCGGTGAACATGGCGTTGTGGAAGACGCCAAGCAGCAGGAAGACGGAATAGGC
Organism: uncultured Acidobacteriota bacterium; assembly: GCA_963831905.1. Classification (GTDB taxonomy): domain Bacteria; phylum Acidobacteriota; class Terriglobia; order UBA7540; family UBA7540; genus CAVROP01. The sequence continues at coordinate 93,230 of CAWHRX010000002.1, forward strand.
CAGGGCGAAGGCGCCGTATCCGGCGGGGGGCAGCCACCGGGCTAGCAATATGTTGGCGATGAAATTCGCCCCAGCGAAGAGCCCTTGGTCGAGAAGCGCGAATGACCCCTTCCCCACCCAAGGTATCCAGCCTTTCAGTGAGGCGCGAAATTGCTTGGGCCTGGAGAGAATTTCTACATGTGGTATTGCCAAAGACATAAGCCCTGTGTGCGATGCCCGCGCCGCTAATGACATCGGGAATGGTCTTCGCCGGAATTCTGAAGTCGAGCCCGAGTGACCATTCAGTTCACAGTCATCAGTTCTCAGTTTCCAGTAACCAGGGGCACTTACTGACCACTAACCACTGATCACTGCCACTTCCAGCTCCGCCCTGTCACTTACAGAGGTGTTTGTGACCTAACCATTTATATATCATCTAGTTAGCGTTCAGTTTCAGCTAATACTACCTACTGTCAATGCGACCCGTCGCATCGAAGCCGGGCGTGATCCGAAATGGGAGATTCCAGCTTCAAGTGTCAGACTTCTTTATGTCTTTAAACCCATTTCGCGAAGCCCAGGGGATCGCAGCCATCGCAGTATCGAAGACTTCCAGCGCGAAGAGCTTCCTGGGATCAGCCGGGTCCGTTCGTTCCCATTGCGTTCTGCCAAATATCCAAGCCACTCCACACGAGAAGGCGAACGCGGTCCCCAACAGGACAATGAGGGTACGGGGAGGAAATGATTTCTTGTCCGGAAGGTTGGGAGGGTCGAGCACCTTCACGCTGGGAATTTCCTTCGCCTCCTGGACTTTGGCTAGCTCGTACTCCCGGGTGAGTGTCTCAAACACAACTTCCTGAACCTTGGCCCTGCGGTATAGGTCAGCGTAAGCGACGCCGAGCAAGGGCAGCCTCCTGATCGACGGATAAAGTGGATCGTTCTTTTCAGCATCCTGCAACGAGGAGCTTTCACCTTTGCCGCCGAGCTTATTGAGTTGGCTATCGAGTTCGGTGATTCTCGCTTCCGCAGCACGGACGCGGACATTGTTGTTCGTGTAAATCTGCTTCAGCCCTTCGAGTTCCGATCGGGCCGCAATGAATTCTCCCTGGAGAGCGGCGGCCGCATCCACGATGGCCTTGCCCTGCTCCTTGATGTCGATCGCCGTGTTGTTGCTGGCAAACTGGCTAGACTCTTTCTCGGCTGCCTCCAAATCCTGGTTGACAGCTTGCAAGCGTCCTTCCAGGAAAATCCTTTCCCGGCGTGCGGAGGACGTGCTTACCTCGGCCAGCAGGCGGTTCAGTTCTTCAACGTAGGCTTGGGCCATCGCCGCCGCCCTTTGCGGCTTGTTATCGGTGACCGTAATCGTGATGATCTGGCTCTTGCGATCTACGGAAATGTCGGTCCGGGCCGCCAAACCTTTGCGTGCATCCTCCATCCGGCGGATTCCATAGACCTTCTGTAAGTTAAACTTCCGGATGAGTTGGTCCGCCACCGTGCGGCTGGATAAGACTCCCACAAACAGGTCGCTGGTGCTCTTGAGGCCAAGCAAGTCGCCCGCCATTCCTGCGAGTCCACTGCCTTGGCCTGACAGCGCGCCGGCCGCCATGGCCAAGCCGGAACCGGACTGGTTATCGGGTGGCATCAAGCGGGCGGCCGACTGATAACGACTGGGGATGAGAACCGCCACGATCACAGAAAGCAGCAGGCTGGCGCCCGCGACGCGCGCCAGGAACCGGCGGCTTTCCCAGAGCAGCCGGAGATGAGCGACTGTCCGCTCGCGAGCCGCGCGCTGGTCCACTTCGAGCTGGGACTCGTATTCGCCGGAAACGAGGGCGCCGTTCTCCGGGCGCAGAGAGATGGGAGCCTCGAGGTCCGCAAGCCCGGCCAACGTGTTTGGTTCAGTTTCCTTCATTTCCTAACACCCCAGTGCCGCGGCCAGTAAGTTAGTTGCAACGATTCCGTCACGTTGTTCTTGGCCGCCGGAGCGAGTACTGACACCAGCCATTGTTCGTATTGCACGAAGGCGGACACAGTAAGCCCGCTGCCAATCTGATAATTAAGTTTCACCGAACCGTCGTTGAGCGTGCCGCCGTGGGGAATGAAGGTGCTCGCCACCTGGGCATGCCGGTACCCAAGCTCGAGGGAAGTCCGCGGGCTGAACCAATACGTGCTCCATCCCTGATAGCCCGTACCCACGCGGCCAATCCAGTCGCCAATCAGATTATTCTTGTTCGTATAATCGTCACGATAGAAGGTCTCCCAGTACGCGAACTGCCCATTCTTATTTCCTCCATTGCGCGGATCGGTGGTCACCCCCTCCCACCGGAAATCCAGCCGTGGCACATGCGGGAAGTGAGGCACATAGAAACCGGTACTCATCAGCGCCCGCACGGGGAAAAAAGCGAAAAGAGGCGTGGGATCGTCGCGCGACATGAGCGTGGCGTAAACCGTCAGCCAGTTGCGCAGCCCCGGCCACCGGTAAGAGATATCGAACCCGCCGTTGCGCTGCCCGGGATTGTCCCACGCGGGGTACAAGACTGATGACCTAGGACTGAAGTAGGTATTGAAAAGTGCGCCCAGGGTCAGAGGCCGCCCCACGCCGCCAAATTCAGCCGTACGCGAAAAGCCCAGTTCCAGGTTCTCGGTTGGCTTGACGCTGATCCTTTCTCCGTGGAAGAAAGGGCGTGGTGGGAATTGGTTCCCCGCGAGCTGGCCGAAAAAGGCCTCCATCTTGACTGGGCCCAGCCGCTGAAACAGCCAAGGAAGAGTGAGCGGGATGTCGCGAGCAACACGAAACATGCAGATGGGTTCGGCATTGTCACTGAGCAGCAGGGACCCTCCCCGGTTCGGGCCCCACCAGAGGCTCTGCGTGCCGAAGGAAAAATCCCAATTGGCAAGCTTGGTCAGGGCATAGGTGTCCAGGAGAGTGAACTGGTTTATCTCCGGCGCAGGGTGGGCCGGCTGCACAGGAGTCCCGTCGATCTGAGCAATTAAATCCTGAACGCCCTGGGAATAACCGAGCGCCGAGGGCGAATGTTGGTACTCGCCACGCGCGTAAAGGGCGAATCGTCCCCAAGTGGCCCAGCCGGAAAATCCTGTCACCGGATTAAACCCCTCGGCATAAGGGCGTCCGAAATCGTTAATGAGGGTTTGCCCGAAATGGTAGCTGTCATTGAGGGGCTGGCCGGAAATGCCCAGCAGGCGCGTGTAGAGGGACTCCACTTGCAGGCTATGGCTCGGTTCAGGGGGATCAAGATTGGGAGAGAATTCGAGCGCGAGGGCCTCGTAAATGCTGTTCGCTTCCGCGGTCTTGGATTCCCGTTCCCGAATTGTTTCACCCGCTTCTTGTACCAGGCGTGCGCACTCGGTCCTTGTCCAAGGCCGCATGTTCAGGAATTCCGTGTGGATGTAACCCAGCGCGGCCAATCTTTCCAGGTCCGGATAGATCCAACTGTCGAGTGGAACGTAGGGTGAGGCCAGGTTTTGAGGTTTCTGCGATTCCTGCCCGCTGTCATTCCCGGATGGGCTATCCCAGGCTGTTCCCCCGAGGTTCGGGTCGTGATGTTTGTTGTACATCTCCCGCGCGGTCAGCCATCCTAGAGTCCCACCTACAAGCACGTCAGAGGGGAAGTGTTCATTTCCTGCGACGCGTGAGACGCTTACGGCGCCGGCAAGTCCGTAAGCAAATAGCTTCGTGAGTGGGCCGGGGTACTGATGGGCGATCATGCTGGCAATGGACCAAGCAACCGCGGATTGATCCGAGGGGAAGGACGTGCCGCCCCTAAGAAATTTGCCTTGCGCAGCATCTATACTCGGACGCTCACGGCCGAAGAGGCCTTGGAGGACCATGCTGGCCGCAAGAGCGTTGAGCGCCGATTCTCCGCTTAAGAAGCCCGCCTCTTTTTCATGATCGTCTCTCGTCTTTTTCCCGAAGAGATAAAGTGCGCTGCCAACACCAACCAGTGCTCCCACGCCAAAGTTGGAGAAATCGACGCTTCGCCTTGTGTTAACCGCCGAAAGGGTATTGTTTTGCATAATGGAGTGGTCGGCGACCATTAAGCTTGCGGAAACCCCCCCGAGCGTAAGTAACCAATTTGTGTCGTTAGAGCGGATTCGACCAGGACTCGCCCAGAGATCGCGCTGGTCTCCCGCAAAGCGCTTGATCCATTGTTTGGCGTTCTCCAGGTCCTGGGAAGAATGCCGTCCGGCCCCGCCTGCCTCGCCTTCTGCCTTAACGGGCACGTCGTTCGACGTAGTCTCTTGCCCGCGCGCCGGCGAGACTGCAAGGAAACCTATTGCCAGCGTGGCAGCAAGCAATGCCAGGCACTTCCGTTTACGCGCTTTTGTGTCCCGTCCCACGGCATTATTGGCGGGAACCCCCTTGCCCGGCCCGCCCCGGCCGAAGATCGCGCCCGCGGCGGTCCACCCTCGCCCCCGTGGGGGAGAAGCGGAGGGGAATGAAGAGGTGCTCAGCACAGAGATCGTCGAGAAATTCCCTGCACTCCGTGCTAAAACTTGAGAGGCACGGAGGACACCGAGATCGTCCTTTCGGCTGCGGCCAGGCCGCGTTTTCTTGCTCATGGAACGATCGCCGCCGTAATGGCGCCTACCTCCGCAATCTGTGCAAGGGCTATGATGTTTTTCCACCGGGTGCTGCTGAGGACAGCCCGCTCCGGGACGACAACGGTGTCGCCAGGATGAACCGCTGCGGAGAGCACATTGCCGGACCACCACTCATTGCCATGGCGGCTTACGACTTCTCCATCCGCACGGAGAATGAAGATGGCGCACTTGTCTGCCAAGCGGGTGGCGCCCCCGCCTTGGGAGAGGTACCAGCCGGCATTCTTGCCCGGCGTGTAGGTGATGGCATTGGTGTTGTAGACTTGGCCAACCACGAGGACGAATCCCGGCTGCTTGGGAATTTCAATCGCATCGCCCTTGCGGAGTTCGATGTCTTGCGATGAATTCTCAAATCCCTTCAGACCCGGGTACATACGAATCACGAGTCTTCCGGTAACAGGCGCCCGCCGCAGCGCCTCAATGGCGCGCTCGCGCTGTTGCGTGGCCTCCAACTGGAGCGCGGCTTCTTCCGTTCCGGTGGTGGTCACGGCTGTCTTTACCATCGGTGTCTCCTGCTCGAGGCGCTGGATAAGCTCCTGCCGGCTCTTTTCCTGGAGTTCACGGACCGAACTGCGCGTAAAAATGATGCCCTGGGGGTAGGCGGTGGGAAGTAATCCTCCGGCGCGCTTGAAAACGGAGCTTAAGTGCTCGCCGGGGCGGATGCCGTAGACACCGGGATTTCTGACCTCGCCCTTCAGGGAGATGGCCGCACCTAGATCGTTCCACCCGGGCAGTTGCGGCACGCTGAGAACGTCGCCGTCCTTGAGGGGAAGGTTGCGGCTCGCGTCTTGGAAGACCGCGGTTAGGTCGACGCTTCTGTGCTCACCCGCGGGTGTAGCCCCGCTCACGGCGTGATAGCGCGTCAAGTCTGCATCCTTGAGGTCGGCGCTCCGCTTCGGACCTCCCGCGGCACGCAGCAAATCCCCAATGCGCATGTTCACAGCGAGCGGGTACCGGCCCGGATTTTCCACTTCCCCCTCGACGTACACACTCGGCGGGTCCACCCGGTAGAGGCTGCGATGTACGATGATGCGGTCGCGCGGTTGTACGAGGACGTTCTCGAGCGGGTCGGCGCCGAGCGCCGCAGCGAGATTCACATCCAGGATTTTGACCGAGCCGTCTGGCTGGGTGCGGAACAGTTGCGCCGAATCAAGCGCCGCATCCGGCAGTAACCCTCCGGCCTGATAGATCGCATCACGCAAATGCATCTGGCCCGTGGTACTGTACTGACCCGGGGTGCGCACCTCCCCGGAGAGCCACATCACTGGAGCGGCCTCCAGATCGTACCGGCCAAAGATGCGCACGGTATCAAGCGGTTCGAGTTTGGGCGATGCCGCGGGATTTGCGAACGCCGCCTCCAGGTCAAAGCTTTCCACTACCGGCCGCCAGTCGGGCTGGCGCAGGCGGATGATTTCCGCATAATGCTTGGCCGGCTCCGGAAGAAGGTCTTGGTAAGAGGCGATGAGGTCGGGGATGCGCATGTCTGGAGAGTAGGCATAGCGCCCGGGTCGGAGCACGTGACCTTGGAGATAGACCTCAGAGGTATTGTAAGGGGCAATCGGAAAGATGTGCACTTCGTCGCCATCGCGCACCCGAAACGTAGCGAGTTCGCGGCGAACCGCCTGGGGATCGCTGGTGGCATCGAGGTTGACGCTCAGCATAGTGCGCTTTTCGTGCGCCTCGAGCCGTTGAACTTCAATATGGCGCAATGCCGCAGCGGGAAGAATGCCGCCTGCCAAGTCGAGCGCCTCGGCGAGATTCGTGTCGCCGTGCAGTTCGTAAACCGCCGGGCGGCGCACCATGCCGTCCACAGTCACCTGCGGGCCCACGGGCGGCACGAGTAACGTATCCCCGTTTTCAAGGTTTTTCAGGTCACCGCGAATGCCATGGAGCAGCAGGTCGTAAACGTCCACCTCCTCGACAAGCTGCCGGCCGCGTGAGTGGCGGAGCAGGCGGAGCGAACCGCGCGTAGTGACGCCTCCGGCGGCGAACAGCGCGTTGAGCGGCGTCGAAAGTGAGCTGATGTCGTAGGCGCCCGGTGATGCCACCTCGCCCACCACGTAGACGCGCACCGTGCGCAGGCGCCCGAGTGAAATGTCAGCCGACACGTCCCGGTACTGCGTGCGCAGGATGCGCTGTACGACTTCCTGCACTTCACCCAGCGTCCTACCGCTCACAAGGAGGGGACCCGCCTCGGGCAATGAGAGGCGGCCTTCGCGGTCGACCGTGCGGAACAGCCGTTGCGAGACGCCGCCCCAAAGATCAATCGTCAATCCGTCCCCGGGCCCGAGGACATACTCCGGGCCAGCAGGAAGGTCCATGGGAATCCCTGTGCTCTCGGAAGGCCGGCGAAACACTTCCAAGCCAAAGCGTTCAAGGCGCCCCGTGCGCGGCGCGGCTTGCACGTAGAGATCGTAAAGCGAGGGCACATCGGCGTACGGGTTGGCCGATTTCACCATCTCCACAGGCTCGAAAATCGTCGGCGCCGCCGGCTGGCTTCGTGACGCAACACTGTGCGGCCCTTGCTTCTCTGGAAGCTCGGGGATCACAGCGGGGATCCCGCCGGTAACATCGGTGATGCCTTCCAGCCGAGGCGAACCGGGCCGCGGGTTCGCCTTTGCCGGCCCTGTCAAGGAAACAGCACTGGCCGTGAGCAGCGATGGAGCGCTAAGGTCGGGGCGCTGAAGTTCTGGGGGGATAGTCTCGGTCCCCGGCTGCACGGGTGGAGGTGGGTTCGGGGACGGCGCGGGTTGGCTGGTTTGCACCTGTATGGGGTAGGACGGCGACACAGACGGTCCCGGTTCAGGCCCCAGGTCCGTCGCTGAGCGGGCAATCCGGGCCGCTCGAGCTTTCCGGACTAAGTCTTGCTCTTCCCCCTCGGGCGATTGTGTATTGATCCGCGGTGTCAGGTAGCCGTAGCGCTTCAACAGGCGGGTGGCGAGGGCGCGGAAGCGTGGATCGTTCTCCAGCCGATCCAGGATGGCCATATCCGCCATATCCTGTTCTGTGACGATTTGCCCCCGGTCGGTGGCCTGTTTGGCGAATAGGCGTTTTAGCTCCACCATCAGGCCGGGATCTTTGGTCAGCACGTCCCGGATCTGCGTGACCGATGCCGACACCCGGTCAAGGTTGTCCGTAGCCCAATCGGAGGCTCGTTCGTGGTTCTGGGCCTCGGACGCTCTTCCGTGCTCCTGGGGCTCGGAGGTTGGTTCGTGCTCTTGGGCAGGTGCAACCGACGCGGCTGAGACTGCAACGAGGAAAGTGACCAGCGCTCCAGTGACCATGCGCTGGGCGAGCGCGAGCACACCGGGCGGAAAAGAAACCGTGCAAATGGAGAGGTTCCCTTGGGCCAGGTTCAGGTTGCGCAACATCTTCTTGCTCCTTGCTGGGCCGGGAAAATTCATGTCAGGCCACCACTCGGGTTGGCTTGGTTCGAAGGATCTCAAGGAGGGTTTCTTCTGAGGCCTCGGCCTGGCGGGAACGAATGTCAGGTGATGCCCAATAGTAGACCAAGTAATTATGGTGTGGCGCGATCGCAATCATTCGTATGTCTGGGCGTTTTCCCAGCACAATGTCGCAGACGTTAGGCCGCTCCCCCAAGGTGTCTTGCGCAAGCACGACGAAATCCGGGCTTGTCTCTTCCACTCTCTCTGGGATGTCGGCCTCACTCGGAACTTCGCCGACAATCTCAATGTCGGGCTGATCAGAGAATGTAGTGAGAATCAGCTCGCGCATGAGACGGGGACCGTTTGCTACTAAAACCCGAATAGGGTTTCCCATGGCACTCTCCATCGCGCGTCAGTATTGGCCACGACCGGCATACGGAACAAGGTTCAAAAAAGGTTTAAAAATGGATTGCAGGAGGGGACCAATAAAGATCTAATGCCGGAATTAGTCCGAAATTAGTCCGAAATTGGTCCGTAGGATGGAGAGAAACTTGCCGCGCATTCGGACCCGAACGCAGTTCGAGAGTATCTAACGCGCTGTGATCGGGGCATCTGGTCCCTTGCGGACGGATGGCCGAGGCGGTGGGGATCGGGAAATCGACCTCTCGTAATATCGCTCTAAATAAGCGTAGTCGTCCACCTGCAAGGTGCCGATAAAGATATGAAGGTACCCGGATCAGAAATTATCCTGGAGTTTTTGGTGGAGCAGCCTCACGGGGTTTGGAAAATGACAGAGTCGGTAAGACATCTGCCCGATTGTCCGACGCGAGTGTTTCTACTCGTCGAGAACCGCCTGGTCCATGAGACCCTGGTTCGGCTGTTTCACAGGCGGCCCGATTTAGCCGTGGTCGGGCAGGGCGGCTCCGCTGAAGTAGATGATGTCCTTAATTCCCAGTGCAATATCGTTGTCCTGGACGATCTACACACAGCATCGCTCCTTGGCCCTCGTCTCCTCAATAGACTTCAAGCGGCCAGCGCGGTGGGTGTCGTGTTGGTCGATATGCAAGACGACGAAGAGCAATTCCTTGAAGCAGTTCGTTCTGGGGTTTCGGGTTACCTGCTGAATGATGCCTCAGCAAGCGACGTCGTTTCCGCCGTCCGCGCCGTAGCCCGTGGGGAAGCTGTCTGCCCACCTCGGCTGTGCCTTGCTCTCTTTCGCTGTGTAGCCCGGTCTGTCAGGGAGACGCCGATCCCGGCTAATCCGAAACCCCTGCGTAGTCTCACGATCCACCAACAGCAACTTATTTCTCTTGTCGCCACCGGCTTGACAAACAAAGAGATCGCTTCGCAGTTAAATCTCTCGGAGTTTACCATCAAGAATCACCTTCACCGAATCATGAAGCAGGTGGAAGTGGAAAGCCGCTACGAGATGGTGAAAGCCGTTCGCGCCTCCGGCTACCCCGTGACCGCATAGTCGCGGCAGCCCTTCGCTCGTGGACGCATGCGCGGCAGTATAAATGGCGGCGGCTGCCTTGGAGCGCACTTTGGAATGTTGGGGCCCCTAAGCAGCATGGGGAGGCAGGCCTTCTTCATGCCAGCCTGCATGCGAGAGACTCGTTGGACGAACCCGCGCTTATCCATTTTGCTGCCCCGATGACCATCCATTTTATGCCATGCCCTGGCATTGTGACAGTTTTTCCTCCTTAATGCCGTGCCACCAATCTGCGACTGCTGAGCTTTCAAATCTCCAATTTCCAATGCCCGCTATAGTCTGCCGCGAAGGGCCGCTGAGCTACGCTGAGCTTTCAAATCTCCAATTTCCAATGCGCGCTATAGTCCGCCGCGAAGCGCCGCTGAGCTACGCTGAGCTTTCAAATCTCCAATTTCCAAGTGCCGCGTGATCCGCGCTTGAACGTAAAGGACGACACACAGATCACATGTACAGTTTCCCGACACCTTTTTCCCTCGCGCTCCTGGTCTGGCACCTGTAACCCGGCGATTTCGAGAGCGTGCCCCACGGTGAGCGTCTGTTGAAAGGAGGTCACCGGGTCGGCCGCGCGTGTCTGAGATAGAGTGATTTTAGTGTTCAGTCGGAGCGTCGTCGGCCGGCAAATCGCCGAGCGCGTATTGCGTGCCGGCGAGCAAGTGTTCGAGATAGACCGGCATCTCGTACATGTGTTCGTCGTGGCCGAGAACTTCGATGAAGACGCGGCCTTTGCCTTCGCGGCGAATCCAGCTCAAGCCGTAATCGCCATCGGTGCGTCGTGAGGCGGCGGGTTCCTTCTCCTTGTCCTCTTGGCTCATCTTCGAATAGTCGATGCTGGTGAGCTCGTGGACGTTCTTAAGTGAATAGGAGTCCTGGGCCATCGTGTAGGTTTCGTCGTGAATGACGAATTCCCGTCCGTGGAACATTTGCGTGAGCGGGCTCTTCGTGTCATCGATCTTCACAGTGACGACCTGCGGATACGACCAATGCCATTTGAAGAAGCCGCCGATCATCTTGTTGTAATCAGGCCATGTGCCTGTAGGAACGAATGATTCCGCGGCGGCCATCGCAGCGCGCCTCTGTGCCGGATCGGGCGGAGCTGCCGGCGCGCCGTTGGCTGCTTCGGCCCCACGCCCACGTCCACGTCCACCCATGGATGGGCTGGTGTGGTACGAGTCGACTGCTGCGTGAACGCCCGCCAGCCCTTTGCCGCTGCGGATGAAATTCAAAAGCGCTTGGCGGCGATCGGTCGTCAGCTCCTCATTGTTCGGATCGTCAAGGAATTCGCCGGTGGTGCTGTCAAGGAAGACCAGATCGTACTGCTGGAGATTCTGGACAGTGATCTCCGCGGGGTCGTAAGTGATCGTGGTTGACCATGCGCGGGTGCGGTCACCGAGCTCCTTAATCGTGGCTGCGGCGAGCGGGATCGAGGAGTGCACGAATCCAGCGGCTTTACAGAGCACCAAGATCTTGCGTGCTTGTTTTGGAGTTGCGTAAGCCTTGGTCGGAGCCGCATCGTCCATGGCGACGACGTCCCAGGACCAGGGCGTCTCGCTCTGCGGAATGTTAAAGCCCGCAGCCGGGCGACCCGTCTTTGCGGCTTCCTGAGCATGTACTGGGTAGCCCACAATCGCTAGCAAAAACCCCGCGGAAATCGCGATCAAGGGCTGAGCAATCTTCTTCTTCGATCCCATGGATCCTCCCTGATGCTCAATATCCTTAGTCTTCCTCGAGCCGTTTGTCCAGCAGAAAATCGCCCCGAATCCTTGCCGTGAACCTACCGCTCTTGCGGCGAAGGGCAAAGCGCAGGTAGAAAAACTAGTCGGAGCGGCGTGGTAGCGTAAAATTACTGCCTTGTCGCCTCCTGTTTACTTTCGACCGAGGAGGCGCCGTGCCCGGCACTTGGCCGTATAACGGGGTAACCGCAGATGCGGCGGCAGGTGGTTCCGAGCGGATGGCTACTCGGATACAATCTGAGGGTTTACTTGGACGCACAGTCGAAAGCGCACAATTGACCTCGTGGTAGTTATCATAGGCCGTTGGAGCGCCTGGGTGGATGCAAGCCCCCTCGTCACCCTCACGTAGGGGACGCCATGGCGCGCCCGTACAATAGCCGCTGGGGGGGACTCTTACGGAAGCGGTTGGGGTTCAGGGGAAGGGTCAGGGTATCATTTCCGAGGACGGGCGTGCCGGGCAGCGACATTTCGTCATAGCCCGTCTTCTCGGAGTGGTGTGGCTTGGCACGGTGGGGCAGTTCAGGTGCGTCCGGCCACGATGTTCGCATTTTTCGCTAACCAGTACAGTTTGATGTAGAGGCGACTTTACACCGCCACTTGGCGAGCTAAACTCGCCGCTACGACATCAAACTGTACCACTCGCGGTTTTTCACTTGACAAACCCAGGCGCATATGGTAGCCTATAACTGTGGTCATTTGGTGGACACATTGTCGTGGGCAGGCTTTGGAGCGCGAGGAAAATCGCAATAGTCCCGCCACTGAGGAAAACCGGGGTCCGGGAAAAACAAAAAATAGTACGATCGAAGCCAGTATGTTATTGAAAACAAAGAAATGCATGTCAAGAACGAAGCTAAAACGAACTCAAAACGAACTCCAATTGAGCGCTCAAATGCGTGAAATAGAACCAAAACTCGAGCTGTTTGACAACGCACACGTTGGGGCGGGGAACTGGATCGTGGGGGAGGTGGCAGGGACCGAAATTACTCGACTGGTAGAAACCCGGGGGACCTCGAGAGAACACAAAAACAGTGGGAACAAAGCCAAGAAGTGGCTGAAAACAAAGCACATCACTTTTTTGTAGGCTTCAAAACAGGGGCCTTGGCGCGGCAACCGGCACAAATCAGGCCCTGAAGGGAGCAAGGCAATAAGGGAAACGAGGTCAGGCTTGACCGTCGCAAGGCGAGGCAGAACACAGACAATTTGTCGGCTAGAAAGGTCTGAGGCCTGTCTGCGACGGCCTGTCAAAAATGACCTCCGGCCCTGTGCGGATTCCTCAGCGTTTCGCCGCCACGATGATGGCGACGACGATCGCTGCGCCGACCAGCATCCAGAAAATCGGACCTGGGTCTTTGACCTCCGCCACCTGAGCGTAGGGGATCGACTTTTCCCCGCCCGCCTTACTGAGCCGAACAGTGAAACCCTCGGCGCCAATGCTCCGGATGTGCCCTTTCAGCTCTTCGCCCCCGATCAGCTTGACCTTGACGGATTTTCCTACTCCGAACTTCTTCACTTGGGCTGCGACCAGGGATGGATCAGGGGAAGGGGAAGTTTGCGCAAAGGCAACTCCGGCAGTTGTCCACGACAGCGCTACAACCAGCAAAACCACCAAGGCATTATGGAAAACACCATCGCCGCGCCAGAAGCCTGCGACGGCCCGTGACTGGTTTGATCCCGTCATCAACGTCCCCCCGAATCGGCCGCATTTTTCCATCAGGGCCCTTAATTCCCGACATCATGAATAATACACCACTGAGCGCGTTGACTTCGCGGCGAGTTTTCGCGTAGGATGCCCGTGCTACCAGGAACAGTACAGGGAGATCATGAAACATGCGTAAGCTGGTTGGAATTGCCGCGTTTTTGATTGTTGCTTTGACCGCGCTTCCCGTTGCCGCCCAAAGGTGCGCGCGGGGAGACGAAGCGTGCCGACAGGCGGAGGAACTTCGACGAAAGGCGGAGGAGCTTCGAGATTACATCAGGGCCAATTACACCAAGTACGAGTATATGGCGCCCATGCGCGACGGCGTTCGTCTCTTTGTCTCCGTCTACGCGCCGAAGGACACCTCGACAACGTATCCCATCTGGATGCAACGCACACCCTACTCCGTGGCGCCTTACGGCGCGGATAACTATCGCCGCTCGCTCGGCCCCTCGGAGTTCTTCGCGCGCGAAGGCTACATCTTCGCTTATTGTGATGTGCGGGGGCAGGGCAAATCGGAGGGAACCTTCGAGAACGTCCGGCCATACATTCCCGACAAGCGGGACAAAACCCAGGTTGACGAGGCCAGCGATACCTACGACACGATCGACTTTCTCTTGAAGACCATTCCGAACAACAACGGCCGCGTGGGCATCTCCGGCACGTCCTACCCCGGCTTTTACGCCACCATGGCGGCGCTCAGCCGGCACCCGGCGCTAAAGGCCGTCTCGCCTCAGGCTCCAGTTACCGAGTGGTTCATCGGGGATGATTGGCGGCACAACGGCGCGCTCTTTCTGGCGCACGCCTTTGGATTCTTTTCCGGCTTCGGACGTCCGAAGACGGGAGAGAACGAAATCCCCGGCCCCCGCTTCGATTTCGGCACTCCGGATGGCTATGACTTCTTCCTCCACATGGGACCGCTGGCCAACGCCGACCAGAAATATTTCAAGGGCAAGATCGAGGGGTGGCACGATTTAATCTCTCACGACACTTACACGGATTACTGGAAGTCGCGCGACCCGCTCCCATACTTGAAGGACATCACCGCCGCGGTTATGACGGTGGGGGGTTTGTTCGACGCGGAGGACATCTACGGTCCCCCTCACACCTATGAAGCCATCCGCAACCAAAGCCCCAACACCGTGAACATTCTCGTCGAGGGCCCGTGGTCGCACGGCCAATGGAACTACGATCAGGCCGAGTACCTCGGCGATGTTCACTTCGGCCAGAAAACCGGGGACTACTTCCGCGAGCACATCGAGTTTCCGTTTTTCCAGCACTATCTCAAAGACAAAGGGGAAGAGAAGCTTGCGGGCGCCTACGTCTTTGAGACCGGGCGTGATGCGTGGCACAAGCTTGACAGTTGGCCGCCGTCAGAGGCTGTAAAGAAGACACTCTACTTCCAGAGCACCGGCAAGCTATCTTTCGAGCCACCTTCGGCTTCCAGCGAGGAGTTCGACGAATACATTAGCGATCCGGCGAAACCAGTTCCGCACATCTCCTGGACCAGTACGGCCATGACCTACGAGTACATGACTGGCGACCAGCGGTTCGCCGCCTCTCGCACCGATGTGCTGGTTTACCAGACTGAGCCCTTGGATGAGGACTTGAGCGTGGCGGGGCCGCTCACCGCGACGCTTTACGTTTCCACCAGCGGTACGGACAGCGACTGGGTGGTTAAACTGATCGACGTTTATCCCGGCAACTACCCCGATCCCGATCCCAACCCCAGAGGCGTTCGGATGGGGGGCTACGAGCAGCTTGTTCGCGGCGAGCCGTTTCGTGGAAGATTCCGAAAAGGATTCGACAGGCCGGCGCCCTTTGAGCCGGGCAAGCCGGACAAAGTCGAGTTCCAGCTTCCCGGCGTGTTCCATACTTTTCGGCGCGGACACCGCATCATGGTCCAAGTGCAAAGCTCGTGGTTTCCGCTCGTGGATCGCAACCCGCAGAAATTCGTGAAGATTGACGAGGCGAAAGCCAGCGACTTTCAGAAGGCCACCGAACGTGTCTACCGGTCGGCGAAGCTGCCCTCGGGACTTACCGTGGGAGTGTTGCCGTCACATTAAGAAGCTTGAAGTGTGAAACTTGGTGCAAATGAGGGAAGTTTTCATACGGTGAAATGCCTTGGCACTTCTCCCCGCAGGGGGAGAACCTCGAGTAGCCGTGGGTGAGACCCACGGGCATGGAGGCATCAAGCGGCACTCGGCCCTGAAGGGGCCGAACCTTTTGGACAACCCCTTGCGAGGTTGGGGATGGCGCGATGGGGTCACCGGCCGTGGGCTTGCGCCCACGGCTACTCACGGTGCACCGCTTCGCGGTTAAGGCAATGGTAAAAACTCTCCGCTCTCTTGCTATCGCTTTGCTCCTGGTCGCCGTACCAACTGGTGTGGAGGGGCTCGCAAAATCCAAGGTGCGAGGTTCGTTAAAGCCCCGTGCGATCCCCGCTTACAGCGGGCTGGACAGCGGCGTTCCGCTCGCTGTGGCGCTCTCGCCGGACGGCCGGCGCGTTGCAGTTCTCGCCATAGTTCCGCCCGCTTCCCTGGGTGCGGGACCCTATCCGTTGACCCTGCAAATCTGGGACGCTGAACAATTAACACTGCTCAGAAGCCGGGAAATTGCCGTCCCGCGCCAATCACAGAGGGACACTTCATCTCCCGATCGTGAGGTCGCACCGCTCGAGTGTGTTGTGCGGTATGCGGGGAACGGCGCGTCACTCGTCGTCGGCGAAGGCAGCGTCAGGGCGGAGCCGGAGGGCGGGACCTCATCATTCTCCGCATCGCAGGCTCGCCTGCACGTCCTCGCGGCCGATGACTTGCGGGAGCTTCGTTCAGTTGACCTCGAGCTCGCTTCAGACCCGAGGACTCTCGGGATCAGCGACCTCGAGGTCTCACCCGATGGTGACCGCATCGCCGTTGCTCTCTCTCCGATTGACTTCTCAATCGGCTTCGGCAACGGAGCGTCGTGTCAGGCGTTTCAAGGGAGCGAGGCGCGAGTTTACGATTTGGGGACCGGGGGAGAACTGTGGAAGGCGCCTATCGAGGACGCCCGGATTGGCGGCCTTGGGTGGGCCCCTGATGGATCGAGCCTGGCTCTGACGCTTCAAACCAGTCCAGGCCAGGACCCGGTGGCGCAGGCCTTTTGCCCTGAAAGGAAAGTCGACCACAACGTCCTGATTCTCGATTCGGCTTCCGGCCATGTGCTCTTGGGGCTCAACACCGGTGACGTTGCCGGGCCCATTTGCCTTGGGCCTCGTCACGAGGTGTTTACAGCCCCTTATCACTTCTTCTTCGCGAAGAGCGTCGCCCAGAAGGCGACGGTCTGGAACGCACAGACCGGCTCCGTTGAGCGCACGATTGCCTGTCCCGGCAGGGATGTGCACGACGTCCTTGCACTTTCGCGTGACGGGAGTTTTCTGGTGGGTTACGTCGGGAAGGAGCGATTCGGCTTTTCGTGGAGCAACATGCAGGATCTGCCCGAGAACGTCGATGAGAGATTCGCCCTATGGGATGCACGAAGCGGAGACTTGCTTCGCATTTCACCAAGCTTCGCTCCCCTCACTCACCCGGCCGGGAAGCAAGCCGCTCAAAATCAGGACCTTGGCTGGCTGCCGCCTGCTTTGCGCAAACTGGCCGAGCGCATCACGCGGGTGCAAGCGGCCCCAGGCAAGCCACAAGTGCAAGTGGCTGCCGACGGCAGCAAGGTCCTGGTTTCCTGGCCGTGGCATGGGTCGCCTTTGCTGTTTGACCTACCTAAGTAGCCGCATGAATCTTTCTGAAAACCTCATTCCAGGCGTCAACTGTAGGGGCACGCCATGGCGTGCCCGTACGCGGGGATGACGTGTGGATTTTCATTCACTCGGGTGGGCTGCGTGTTCATGGGTACTCCTCGGAATGACACGAAGATCGAATGCTCCAGCAGACTCAAATGCCCCGACGTGTCGAGGTGCTGCGCCCAAATCAGGACGTTACCCACCTGCACTAGCTTTTGACGTCTCCCCTCGGAAATGCTAGAGTCACACGCCTTGACGAAAGAAAACGAAGGACATTTTGGACCATCGTACTTGAGGAGCGCTGCTCTGAAAATTTGTTCTTCCCCGATCTTGCGACAGTCATCGAGTTTAGGCGACTGTCGCGGGCTCGAGGGTAACCTTAAGGCCGAGTCTTTCCAGGCGGCGGACCAAGTAGCGAGTGAGCCGCTGGGGGTCGAGACGGTCGAAGTAGCTTCCGCCCAGATCCTGGTAAGGCCGGCCATCTTTAAGGATATGGTAGACAACCTTCAGAATCGAATGGGCCACCGCAACACAGGCACGCTTCTTACCTCGTCGGGCTGCCAAGCGTCGGAAACGCGAGGCCAGAAAACTGTCCTTGGCATGACCCGCCGCCTGGGCGGCCAGCGTGAGCGTGCGCCGCAGCCAACGATTCCCTTTCGGGGTACGACCGCTGCGCCGCTTGCCGGCACTTTCATTATTGCCCGAGCACATACCCGCCCAAGCGGACAGATGCCCGTCGCTGGGGAAGACCTTCATCTCCACGCCCACCTCGGCCACAATCGACTCGGCGCTCGTTTGGTCAATGCCCACCACCTTGTCCAATTGCTCGATCTGGGGATGGTAGGGCTGAGACAACTCCCGAATGCGTTGGTCCAGTCGCTCGATCAGTTCCTGCAAGCGCTGCAGGTGGTCCCAGTTCAAACGCAGTTGAAAACGATGATGCTCGCTCAGGCGGCCCCGCAAGGCGCGACGCAGTTCTGGGATTTTGCCCCGCAACCTGCCGCGCGCTCGCTCGGCCAGGGCCTCCACGTCCTCCTCGCCCGCCATCAGTCGTTCCAGGATGTCCCGACCCGAGACCCCCAGAATATCCGTGGCCACCGAGCCCAGCTTGATGTTGGCATCTTCCAGCACTTTGTGGATGCGGTTGGCCACCCGGGTCTGCTCATCCGTCAGTTGGGTGCGCTCGCGCGTCAGATCGCGCAAGTCCCGCTGCCAGCGAGGGGCAATGAAGCTGCCCTTCAACAACCCATACTGCAGCAATTGCGCCAGCCATTGGCAGTCGCGCACGTCGGTCTTCCGCCCAGGCACCTGCTTCACGTGCCGAGCGTTCACCAGCAGCACGCTGCAATGCCCTTCCAGGATGTTGTAGATCGGCTTCCAGAACACGCCCGTCGATTCCATCGCCACGTGGGTCACACCTTGGGCTTTAAGCCAGGTGACCATCTCCAACAGATCGTCGGTCATAGTTCCAAACTGCCGAATCTCTACCTGCACGGTTCCGCTTTGCGTCAAGCGGCGAACCGCGCACTCCACCGTCTGCTTGTGCACGTCCAAACCGGCGCAACACCTGTAAACCACATCCATCGTCGAGATCCCTTCCATACTCGTTCCTCCCGGTGGAACGCGCTCGGGGGACGCCGGAAGGAAAGCAACAATCTGCTCTGCGAGCTCGCTTGCGCGGCATCAGTTTCGGGTTCGTGGCGGCGTCCTAGCCAGACTGCTTTACGGGCTCCAAGCGCCAGTGAGAGGCCGGCCTTGACCCAGCGCGGTTCCTTACCCAGTCTACGCCGCCACGAACCGTTCGTTGTACCGTTCTTGTTGGAGCGTATTTTCATGGTTTCTGGGTGCCCGTCAGCCGACGGGCATGAGCGACTGCTTTGAAGATATCCGGGAGCGCGGGCATCCTGCCCGCCTTTCGCGCCGCAATTGCACGCACGCTGCGGGCAGGATGCCCGCGCTCCCGCGAACTTCATCGCTTCTGAGTGCCCGTCAGCATACGGGTATGAGCGACCGCTCTGAAATCCAGAACAAGGAGAACTTATTCTGTGTTTATCTCACGCAGGCAATTCCTCGGCAGGGCAGGGACAGGGTTATTGCTCGCAGAATCGCGGCTCTTGCAGGCGCAGCGCACGTCTGCCATGTCTCCGCATGCGCCGTCCGCACCTGTTCCGAGTCAATCGAAAGTCGCGGTCATCTACGGGGAGGCGCGCCGCAAGATTGTACACGATGCCTTGACGGCCATCGATGAGCAGGTCAAGCCCAAACTGGCAGCTAAGAAGTACGTCGTGATCAAACCGAATGGTCTTGCGGCGGAGAATCCACTGGCTTCTACCCATCCCGACACTCTGCGCGGGATTCTCGATTACCTGATGCCGCGTTTCAGAGGGCCGGTGTTGATTGCGGAGTCGTCCTCCGGGGACACGTTCGAGGTTTTTGACAGACAGCACTACGAGCACCTCGTGCCGGAGTATACGAAATTGGGCCTGACGGACCTGAATCGCGAGGCGAAATACAAGACCTTGCCGCTCATTGACTTTGATCTTCATGTCACGCAAGTCCGGTTGGCGGCGCGACTTCTTGATCCGGACGCTTTCGTGATCGGCGCGGCGATCATGAAGACGCACAACACTGTCATTGCGACCCTTTCCGTGAAGAACATGGTGCTGGGCGCCCCGCTGCACAGTGCGCCAGGCGAAACCCCGGAGTGGAGCGACAAGCGTAAATTCCACGTAGGCGTGCGCCAAACTCATTACAACATGATGCTGGCGGCACAGAAACTCCAGCCCAACTGGGGTGTGGCCGTCATCGACGGCTTTGAGGGCATGGAAGGGGAGGGGCCGGGCTCCGGCACCGCGGTGCCCTCGCGCATCGCGATTGCCTCGACCGATTACATCGCCGCGGACCGCGTCGCTCTGGAGGCGATGGGGATTAACTCGGCCTGGATCGGATACCTGACTTATTGCGGGCAGGTCGGCTTGGGGCAGTACGAATTGGAGAAGATCGATGTTATCGGCGCCAACCTCGCGTCGGTCAAGCGGAACTACCGCCTGCATCCCGACATTCAACGCGAACTCAAATGGATGGGACCCATGGAAGGCTTACCACCTATTCTTGGAGAATTGCGAGAAGAATCTCTCAAAGCTTCGGCATGATAGCCTAGCCATGCCGAGAAGTCATGACCCAAGATATGGCGGTCGAAAGTGGGATCGGACACCTGGCACCTGAGACCTGTTCTGCCGGTTGACATGCTGATCGGCATTGTGCAAAAATTTCTAGTCTACTAACCAAAGAAAGGGACTTACCCGCAAGCATCGAGCGCAATGGCTGACGAACAGAAGTCGCCGCCCAAGGCGGACAACGGAGGCGAGACGCCAAAGCCTGTTTCCAAGGCTGAGGCATCGCCGGCGGGTAGTCCTCCCTCGGGTACTCCTGGAACACCTGCAGGTTCGAACCCCGAACCTGCGAAGCCGGCGGCCACTGCGCCTGCGAAGCCCGCGGCGGCCGCGCCCGCCAAGCCCACAGGGGCTGCGCCGGCAAAGCCTGCTGCTGCGCCTGCCCCCAAAGCTCCGGTCAAACCAGACCCATGGACGAGCCCGCTTTTGGACGCGCTTCAGAAGGCGTTTCCCGGGGCAATTCAGGAGGCGGTGATCTTCCGCAAGATGCCCTCGATTACGGTCGCCAAGGAATCCCTGCTCGCACTGTGTCATTTTCTAAGGAGCGAAGCAGGCGGGGCTTACACCCTGCTCACTGACGAGACGGCGGTGGATTATCCCAAGCGGGAAAAGCGCTTCGACATCGTCTACCATCTCTATTCATTCGAGCGCAACGACCGTTTGCGGCTAAAGGTTCTTGCTGCTGCGGCCGAACCCGTTCCTTCCGTGACCGAGGTTTGGCCCGCGGCCAATTGGCTGGAGCGCGAAGTCTACGACATGTTCGGAGTGTTTTACGAAGGCCATCCGGATTTGAAGCGTATTCTTCTGCCCGACGAGTGGGTTGGCCATCCGCTTCGCAAAGACTACGACATTCTGCGTCAAGATGCTGCATGGGTTAAATCCAACCTGGGAATCGAGAGCGGACAGTAACTGATGCCCGAAACCACTTACCTCGACGCCAGCGAATTGATGATCAATATGGGGCCGCAGCACCCGGCCACGCACGGCGTTCTGCGGGTCAAATTGAAGCTGGACGGCGAACGGGTGCTGGGCTCGGAATGCGTCATCGGTTACCTTCACCGCGGGGTGGAGAAGATTGCCGAGAACCGGACCTATGCCCAGTTTGCACCCTATACGGATCGCATGGATTACGTGGCCGCGGTCACCAACGGCATGGGTTACGTCGAGGCTGTCGAGAAATTGCTGGGAGTGGAGGTCCCGCCGCGCGCCCAGTTCACGCGGATGGTCCTGGCCGAATTGCAGCGGCTTGCCAGCCACTTGCTGTGGCTGGGAACGCATGCGCTCGACCTGGGCGCCATGACCCCGGTTTTCTACACCTTCCGGGAGCGCGAGGAAATTCTCAAGATCTTTGAAAAATACTGCGGAGCCCGGCTCACCACGCACGCTTTCCGCATCGGAGGATTGCAGTACGATCTTTACGACGGATTGGAACAGGATTGCCTGAAGTTCTGCGAATACCTCCTGCCCAAGATCGATGAGTACGAGCAGTTGCTGACCAAGAACCGCATCTGGATCAACAGAACCCGCGGCGTGGGCGTTCTGAGCGCCGCAGATGCGATCGCCTACGGCGTGACGGGGCCCGTGCTGCGGGGCTCGGGAGTAAAGTGGGACATTCGCAAAGTGCAGCCCTATGAGGCCTACGACAAGGTGGAATTTGACGTGCCTACCGGTGAGCACGGCGATACCTACGACCGGTATATCGTCCGAATTCAGGAGATGCGCCAATCCGTGCGCATCGTCCGGCAGTGCGTGGAACGCCTTGCGCCCGGACCCATCTTCGGCAAAGTGGGCAAGGTGATCAAGCCGCTGGCCGGTGAGGTGTACCACTCCATCGAGGCGCCCAAGGGCGAGTTGGGTTATTTCGTGGTGAGCGATGGAACGGTAAACCCGTACCGGGTGCGGGTGCGGCCCCCTTCGTTTGTTAACTTGCAGGCGCTGGACATCATGATTCGCGGCCACCTCGTCGCCGACGTGGTGGCGGTGATTGGAACGCTGGATATCGTGCTCGGCGAGGTAGACCGGTAGGAGTCAGAAGTCAGGAGTCAGGAGTCAGAATGGGGCGGAAACGCACGTACGACCGTATTCTGACTCCTGGCTTCTGACTCCTTGCGCGTCACTCGTCGCTGAATATATGCAAAACCTAATCGAGGTTCTCCAAGCTCATCCGCTCATTCTGGCACTCATCAAAATCTTGATTGTGCTGCTCGTGCTTTCCGGCATTGTGGCCTACCTGGTGTACATGGAGCGCAAGGTTCTCTCTTTTATGCAGGCGAGGCTGGGGCCAATGCGGGTCGGCCCATGGGGCCTGCTTCAGCCTGTTGCCGACGGCATCAAACTCCTGCTCAAGGAAGACATCATTCCCGCCGGAGCGGACAAGTTCGTGTTCTTGCTGGCGCCGGCCGTCAGCGTGACGGCTGCCTTCACGGTTTTCGCCGTCATTCCCTTTGCCGGCAACTTCTTCATCAGCGATATTAATATTGGTCTGCTTTTTATTCTGGCGATTTCTTCTTTGGGAATCTACGGCATTATCCTGGGCGGATGGTCGTCGAACAGCCATTACCCTCTGCTGGGGGCCATGCGATCCGCGGCCCAGTTGGTGAGCTACGAAGTGGCGGCAGGGATGGCGCTGGTGGGAGTGCTGCTGATCTCGAACTCGCTCAGCATGGTCGAGATTGTGAATCGGCAGCAGCAGATGGGCGTTTGGAACGTTTTCCTTCAGCCGGTGGCGTTCATGATTTACCTGATTGCGGGACTGGCGGAGACCAATCGCAATCCCTTTGACTTGCCCGAGGCCGAGTCCGAGCTTACGGCGGGGTTCCACACTGAGTACAGTGGCTTCCGTTTCGCCTTGTACTTCCTTGCTGAATACACCAACATGGTGGTCGTCTCCTGCATCGCCGTGACCATGTTCCTGGGAGGATGGCTCAGACCCTTTACCAATGTCCGGGCTCTGGATTTCCTGCGGTTCGCGCCGGTAGTCTCGCTGGTTGGGGCGGCCGCGTTTATCCTTTGGCTCGGGCTGAGAAGCCTCCTGCCCTTGGACCGGTATTTTTTCATCGCTCTGGCGGTGGTGTGCATTTTGCTTGCCGGTCTGGTGGCTGTTCCTGCCGTGCTGAGCGCCGTGCAAGGAATCTTCTGGTTTAGCACCAAGGTGCTGGTTTTTCTTTATGCCTTTATCTGGTACCGCGGAACGTTCCCGCGCTACCGATACGACCAACTGATGACGGTCGGCTGGCACTGGATGATCCCGATTGGATTGGGGAACTTGATCGTGACTGCGGTGGTTCGATACTTCGTAAGCGCAAGAGCGTAGCGGCGACCTTCAGTCCGGCAGTTTCTGGGCTGAGAGGCTGTGGGGAAGTCCATTTGACTGTCATCCTGAGGAGTCCGTCAGCCGACGGACGACGAAGGAGCTCCGCAGTTCGCTGAAAGTGCAACTGCCGGGATTCTTCGCTTCGCTCAGAATGGCATGAGGTGAAGGTTATTGATGCAGGTCCGAGATTTTCTTCGCCGGGTGTTCTTGGTTGACCTCATCAAAGGTCTGAAGCTGACCTTTTCGTATCAGCACCCCAGCGCCAGTTATACTGACCAGTATCCGTTGGAACGCCCGGTGGTTGCGGAACGCTATCGAGGCGCTCCTCGCCTCAACAATCACCCGGAATCGGGCGAAACACTCTGCATTGCCTGCAATCTCTGTTCGATTGCTTGCCCGGAGAACCTGATCGTGGTAGGGTGGGCGCGGACCGAAGATCGCAAGAAACGATTAACAACCTTTACCTATGACCTGTCGCGCTGCATGTTCTGTGGCCTGTGCGAGGACGCTTGCCCCGTCGACGCGCTGGAACTGACGCAGGATTTTGAGATTGCTCAATACTCGAGGCAAGGGATGATCTGGGACCGGCAGGCCCTCGAAGAAGGGCCGCGGCCCGTGCGGTACACACGGTAGCAAAGTCGAAATTCGAAATTCGAAAATCGAAATTCGGACGGCAGCTTTTCGAATTGCGATTTTTGAATTTCGAGTTTCGGTCCTTACGAATATGCTTTCACTAATTGCATTTGGAATGCTTTCGGCGGTTGCTCTGGCTTCGGGTGTCATGGTGATTACCCGCCGGAATGCCGTGCATAGCGTTATCTGGCTGATCGTCACCCTGTTCGCGGTGGGCGGGATCTTCCTGCTGCAGCACGCCGAGTTTCTTTTTGCGGTGCAAATCATTCTTTACGTGGGCGGCATCATGGTGCTGTTCCTGTTTGTCGTCATGCTGGTGAACCTTGACGTGGCTTTGAAGCAGGCGCAGTTCAGCCGCCAGTGGCAACTGGGTTTGTTTACCGCCGTATTGGTATTCGCGCAACTGGCCTATGTGATCTACAAGATCGGGAGCGGCATGAGCCTGCCGGCCCAGCCTGCCAGTCCTGCCTCCGCGCACAATACCGAGGCGATTGGCCAGGCGCTTTACCAGACGTATATGTTGCCGGTTGAGATCGCATCACTGCTGCTTTTGGTGGCGATGGTGGGCGCGGTGATCATGGCGAAGAGGAAGTTTGAATGATTCCAACGTCGTATTACATCCTGCTGGGCAGCGGCCTTTTCACGATTGGCGTGATCGGTGTTTTGACGCGGCGCAACGTCCTCGTCATCCTGATGTCCATCGAGCTGATCTTGAACGCCGTCAACATCAACCTGGTCGCGCTGTCGCAGTATTTCCATTCCGTGGACGGCCAGGTTTTTGCCATTTTCGTAATTACGGATGCGGCCGCGGAGGCAGCGGTCGGACTCGGCCTCATCATCGCGCTTTTCCGGAACAAGGAAACAGTCAACGCGGATGAAATTGATCTTTTGAAATGGTGATAAAAGGTTAGAGTGTGCAGGGTAAAGGCTAAAGTGCAAGAGGTCAGTTACCGAAGTTCAGCCTGTGCGAGGAGAGCCATCACAGCGGAATGAGTAAAGAGCCAGAAGACATCCGCAGGCGGACTTACGGATACTCGCTCAGAGCAATCAAGTTTTACCGGGCTTTGCAGGAGGGGAAGGATGGGGCTGGGTGGGTCTTGGGAAAACAATACCTCCGGGCGGCCACGTCGATCGGAGCGAATGTGGAAGAGGCGCAATCCGGGGAGAGCCGACTGGATTTTGTGCATAAATACGGAATAGCTCAAAAGGAAGCAAGGGAGAGCATCTACTGGCTTAAGTTGCTAGCTGAGTCCGGGATCGTATCATTGCCAAGGTTGAAGCCCCTGATCAAGGAAACTGAGGAGTTATTTGCCGTCATAACCGGGATCATCCTGAGTGCGAAGAGGAGAACGAAGGCTAGACGCTAGCTTTTATCCTTTACCCTATAGACTTTAAACATGCTTGATTACATTTGGTTGATTCCCCTTTTCCCGCTCTTGGGCGCCGCCATCCAATTGTTTGTCGGCCGACGTCTGTCTAAGAATGCTGTCTCGGCGGTCTCCGTTGGGCTCCCGGGTATGGCACTTCTGTGGGCTCTGGGTTGCGTGGGCGAATTTCTTAGGCTGCCGGCGGATGTCCATGTCTTCACCAAGGTCTTGTATTCATGGCTGCCCGCCGGCGCGTTCAGGCTATCGAACGGCTCGCTGGGCAACTTCAACGTTCCCGTGGGCTTCCAACTCGACCCGCTGTCCACGGTGATGCTGCTGGTGGTGACGGGCATCGGCTTTCTTATTCATGTCTATTCCGTCGGTTACATGGCGCACGAAGGGGGCTACTACCGGTTCTTCGGGTACATGAATCTCTTCATGTTCTCCATGCTGGTACTGATCCTGGCGAACAACTACCTGATGATGTTCGTCGGGTGGGAGGGCGTGGGCCTCTGCTCGTATCTACTGATCGGCTTTTTCTTCCAACGCAAATCTGCTTCCGATGCCGGCAAGAAAGCCTTTATCGTTAACCGCATTGGGGACGCGGGCTTCCTGCTGGGTGTCATGCTGATGGCGGTCACCTTCGGCAGCGTGGAATTCCAGCAGGTCACGGAGCAGGCCCGAAGCGGACGCTTTCCGGTGGGCAGCACCGTCATCGTAGCGATTTGCATCTTGCTGTTCGTTGGCGCCATGGGGAAATCTGCGCAATTTCCATTGTACGTCTGGCTGCCGGACGCCATGGAAGGCCCAACGCCGGTGAGCGCCCTGATCCATGCGGCCACCATGGTGACGGCCGGTGTTTACATGGTGGCGCGCTCGAATGCGCTTTTCATTCTGGCGCCCACAGCGATGGCCCTTGTGGCCGGCATTGGCGCGTTCACCGCCATCTTCGCAGCGAGCATCGGCCTGGTGCAGAACGACATCAAGCGCGTGCTGGCCTATTCGACCATCAGTCAACTGGGGTACATGTTCCTGGCGTGCGGCGTGGGGGCTTTCGGTGCGGGCGTCTTCCACCTGATGACGCACGCCTTCTTCAAAGCCCTGCTCTTTCTTGGCGCCGGAAGCGTAATCCACGCCATGAGCGGCGAACAGGATATGCGCAAGATGGGCGCCCTGTGGGGCCGCATCCCTACGACCGCGAAAACCATGCTTATCGCCACCTTGGCCATCAGCGGCGCGCCGCTTTTTTCGGGCTTCTTCAGTAAAGATGAGATCCTCTGGCGGACCTTTTCGAGCCCTTACGGAAGCATCTTGCTTTGGTTCGTCGGGTTCGCCACCGCAGGCCTCACCGCCTTCTATATGTTCCGGCTGTTTTTCATGACCTTTGCAGGCAAGTCCCGCGTCCCGCACGAACTCGAGCACCATATTCACGAGTCGCCTAAGGTCATGACGGTGCCGCTGATCTGCCTCGCGATTGGGGCGCTGGCGGCCGGGTGGATAGGCTGGCCGAAAGTACTCGGCGGATCGAATCACTTTGCGCACTTCCTGGAGCCGGTTTTCGAGAATCCCAGCGCCAGGGCGGCGTTTGAACACACTTGGCAGAGCGAGTTCGGTCTCATGCTGCTTTCCGTGGCGATCGCTACGATAGGTTTTCTGATTGCCTACTTCTGGTACGTGCGGCGCCCGGAAGTTCCAGAGCGCGTGGCAGGGAAGGCCGAGCCTCTCTACAATCTCGTACTGCACAAATACTATATTGATGAATTGTATGATGCCTTGTTTGTGAATCGAGTAAAGAATGTCGGCAACGCCTTCGCCGCTTTCGACCTAGGCGTCATCGACGGGGGAGTTAACGGCGCGGGTTGGTTGACGCGTATGTCCGGCGAGCTTTCGCGTTACTGGGACACCTGGGTTATCGATGGCCTTGTGAACGTCACCGCGTTCGTGGTGAAGGTCCTGAGTTATCCCGTGCGGCTCGTCCAGACCGGCCTGGTGCAGAATTACGCCTGGATGATCACCTTGGGCGTAGTGATTTTCATGGTGTATTATTTCGTGCATTTCTAGGGTTGAGTGAAGCGTCGGAGTCGACAGTCGACAGTTTACAGTCGACAGTCCAGAAACGGTAGTCAACGTCCTGAGTGAGAGGTCAGAACGAAAGAGGGTTTTGATTTTAACTGTCGACTGTCAACTGTCGACTGCGAACTGTTCTCCCGAGGTCCACGATGGCTTACTTTCACGATCACATTTTGAGTTTCGTCCTGTTCACGCCGGCGGTGGGGCTGATTGCGCTCATGTTCGTTCCCGGTGCGAACAAGCAAGCCATCCGTTGGTGGGGCAACATCGTCATGTTCGTGAGCTTCCTGGTGTCGCTCCCGCTGGTTTTCTGGTTTTCGCAGGAGTCGCCGGAGCAGCAGTTCAAATTTGTGGAAATCCATAATTGGATTCCCAGCATCGGTGCGCAATACCACCTCGGAATCGATGGCATCAGCTTTCTGCTCATCATGTTGACCACCGTGCTGGGCTTCCTCTCGGTGCTCTCCTCGTGGTCGGCGATCCAAGAACGGGCCAAGGAATACTACGCCATGTTCATGCTCTTGCAGGTGGGCATGCTGGGCGTTTTCATGTCGCTGGACTTCTTCCTCTTTTACGTTTTCTGGGAAGTCATGCTTGTGCCGATGTATTTCATTATCGGCGTCTGGGGCGGCCCGCGGAAGCTTTATGCGGCCATCAAGTTCTTCCTCTACACCCTGACGGGGTCCGTCCTGATGCTGCTCGGGATATTGACCCTCTACTTCCGTTACCATACTGATTCCGGGACCTACACATTCGACGTGATGCAGTTGATGCAGCACACGTGGCCCTTGAACCTTCAATACTGGGTCTTCTGGGCCTTCATGATCGGGTTCGCCATCAAGGTGCCGATGTTCCCGTTTCACACCTGGCTTCCGGACGCGCACGTGGAAGCGCCCACGGCGGGCTCGGTGATCCTGGCCGGGGTACTGTTGAAGATGGGCACGTACGGCTTCATTCGTTTTTCGCTGCCCCTTTTGCCCCAGGCCAGCAGCAACCCCACGATCGTCAAGGTCATGGTCGTGCTCTCGATCATCGCCATCATTTATGGCGCCCTGGTCTCGCTGATGCAGCGCGACATGAAGAAGCTGATTGCATATTCTTCGGTCAGTCACCTGGGATTCTGCACGCTCGGAATTTTCGCTCTGAACCCGCACGGTTTGCAGGGAAGCGTGATCCAGCAGATCAACCACGGAATATCCACCGGGGCCTTGTTCTTGATTGTGGGCTTGATCTACGAGCGCCGCCATACGCGCGAAATCAAGGAATTCGGCGGCCTTTCGAATGTCATGCCGGTCTACGCCACGTTATTTATGATCGTGATGCTCTCCTCGATCGGCCTGCCTCTGCTAAATGGCTTTATTGGAGAGTTCACAATCCTTCAGGGAGCGTTCGAGGCGAACCGGCACTGGGCGGCCTGGGCCGTGGTGGGAATCGTTCTGGGCGCCGCTTACATGCTCTGGCTTTACCAGCGAACCATGTTTGGCGCCTGCGACAATCCCAAGAACCAGGTGCTGAAGGACTTGAATTGGCGCGAGATCATGACTCTGGCGCCTTTAATCGTCTGGGCTTTTTGGATTGGCCTCTATCCGAAGCCGTTCTTCAACGTGCTCGATAAGCCCGTGACGGCCATCGTGCAGCGGGTCAATCCGGACTTCTATCGATCTTCATCGGCAAAACTAAAGTCTCCTCGACAGGCCCTTACTCCTGTTGCATCGGCTTCCAATGTCACTGTAGCGCCGACCTTCAGAGCCCGCCCTGAGCGCAGCGAAGGGTCGGCAAATACGGACCTGAAGGTCCGCGCCACTCCGCCAAGTCGCGGCTTGAAGGCCGATGCTTCTTCGCCTGCGCTTCAGCCAGGAGGAGTCGCCCGCCCATGATCACCTCCTTCTTCAGCGGTTCAGACTACCAGGCGATCAAGCCGGAAATCCTTCTGGCGATGTTCGGGCTGGCGATCCTGCTGTTCGATTTCCTGCTCGACAAGCGCGATAAGTACATGAACGCGCTGACAGCCCTGGCAGGCCTGGCTCTCGCCGGGCTCAAGCTGGGAATGTTCTGGGTCGCCATGGGGGGGGCAGGGTACCACGGCTTTGGCGGCGTCTTCGTCTTAGACTCGTTCGCTATTTATGCCAAGTTCATCATCGTGGTGGCGACGGCGATAGTGGTGCTGCTCTCCGTAAAGTACCTCGAGATTGAGCATGCGAATTTGGGCGAGTACTACGCCCTGCTTCTCTTCTCGGCCGTGGGTATGATGTTCCTGGCATCCGGAACGGACTTGATCGTGTTGTTTATCGCCCTCGAGCTCATGGCCCTCTGCGAATATGTCCTGACGGGATTCCTGCGGGGCAACCGGCGCTCCAACGAAGCGGCGGTGAAGTTCTTCCTGCTGGGGGCTTTTTCTTCCGGCTTGCTGCTTTACGGCATGTCTTTGCTGTACGGCATCGGCGGCTCAACCAACCTGTTGGTGATTGCCCAGCGGCTCTCGGACCGTCCTGTGCATGACCCGCTGGCCTGGATCGCCATGATTACGCTGCTGGCGGGAATCTATTTTAAAGTGGCGGCGGTGCCGTTCCACCAATGGACGCCGGACGCCTATGAAGGCGCGCCCACCTCCATCACGGCCTTTATTTCCGTGGCCCCGAAAGTGGCTTCCTTCGCCTTCTTCATTCGCATCCTGATCGCCGGGTTGTGGCCGCTGCGCGCCGAGTGGCAGGTGCTGACCATCGGAGTTTCCATCGCCACCATGACCTTGGGGAATCTGGCGGCGATCACCCAGACCAACATCAAGCGCTTTTTCGGCTACTCCACTATCGCCCACGTGGGCTATCTTTTGCTGGGCCTTGTCGCCACCGCCGATGGAAATCGCGAAGGCCTTACAGCCATTGCCATCTATCTCCTGGTTTATGCCTTCATGAACCTGGGAGCTTTCGCGGTCATCATCGTGATGCGGCGGAAGGACCTGATCGGCGACGAGATCGACGACTTCTCCGGCCTGATGTCGCGCGCCCCGGGTATGGCGATCCTGATGCTGATTTTCCTCCTTTCCCTGGCAGGCATTCCCCCGACCGCAGGGTTCATCGGGAAGTACTTTATTTTTCTTTCTCTGATTGAGACCGGACATTACTATTTGGCCGTGCTGGCGGTGGCCTACGCGGTCGTGGCGTTGTATTACTATTTTCGCATCGTGGTTGCGATGTTCATGAGAAAGGCTGGAGAGGCAGTTCCGCTCGCGACCAATGCGGGTATTCGCGTGGCGCTCGCCGTCACGCTGAGTATGACGCTGGTGGTTGGGGTATATCCCCAGCCGTTTATTTTGATCGCGCGCGAGGCGATCCGGCCGTTCTTTATGTAGGGAACTGAGAGTACGCTCCTCATCACCTGCGATTGTCCATGGCAACGAAGTCGGGAAACATCTGGGCCCAGGTGGGGCTTTACACGAGCCTGGGTTTAATCTTGCCTGCGGGCGCGCTCGCGGGAGGTGCAGCCGGTTGGTTGCTGGATCGTTGGCTGCACACCTCTCCCGTTTTCACTCTGATCCTGGGATTTATGGGGGCAGCGGCCGGTTTAACCGAGGTTTTGCGGATTTTAGGCCGGGCGGAGAAGGATGCAGACAGAGACGATTCAAATGCCGGACCTGGCTCGGGCTGAAGCACGCCTGCCACGCTGGATGGTACTTTGCGGAGCTGTGGCGCTGCTCGTGATACTGTTGTACCGCCAAGGGATGATCGCCGTCGGCTTTAGCTTGGGCGCCGCACTGGGAATCTTAAACTACTATTGGCTGCACGAGGCGGTGGGGGCGTTGTCGATGGCCGGGCAGGCTCGAATTCCCAAGTTGCTCGTGGCAAAATTCCTGATAAGATATCCGCTGGCTTTCGGTGTCGTGATTTTCTTCTTCAAGACCCGATGGCTTCCGCCGATGGCTATATTGGCGGGGCTGTTCGTGCCCGTGGCGGGACTTTTGATCGAAGCCATCGTGCAAATCGGTGGTGGATTGGCCTGAAAGAACATGGAACATCAACTTTGGTTCACTGCAATCCTAAACAAGCTTCTGGGCAGTGCCGTAACGCCGCTTCTGGCGAAAATCGGCCAGACGCCGGCAGACCCGGTTCATCCCATCCCGAATTACGTGGCGATGGAAATTCTGATCATTCTCTTGATGTTGGCTGGCATAGTCATTCTGCGTCGGCGGCTTTCAGTTGAAAACCCGGGCCAATTTCAACATGTGATGGAAGTCGTTGTGCAGTTCACGCAGGACATGTGCGAGGAGATCATCGGCCACGGCAGCGGGCGTTATGTGGCGATGTTGGTGAGCCTGGGGGTTTTCGTCGTGCTGTGTAATCTGCTCGGACTTATTCCGACTTTGCAGACGCCTACGGCGCATGTTCAAGTGACCCTGGGCTGCGCCGTAGCGGCGTTCCTTTATTATAATTTTCAAGGAGTCCGCCAGCATGGGGTCTTGGGCTATCTGAAGCACCTTTGCGGGCCGATGCTGGCCATCGGGTTCCTGATGTTCCCGATTGAAGTTATCGGGAACCTGGGCCGGCTGCTCTCGCTCAGCGTCCGTCTTTATGCCAACATGATGGTGGGCGATCTGCTGGAAGCAGTGTTTGGCGCCTTGGTCCCGGTGCTCGTGCCGGTGATCTTCATGGCGCTGCACATTTTTGTCTCGCTCTTGCAGGCGTATATTTTCATGCTTTTGCCCGCCGTGTATATCAGCATGGCGGTCTCGGAAGAGCACTAGTATTTGATCTTGATGTGGCGCGGGCGTAGTGCCCGGGGGTTGGCGCGGACGCGCAGCGCTGCCGGTGAATCGGGCGAGACGCCCAGGCTACATCAAATCCGCAAGTGTGAGCCCCGTCTGTTCGAGGGTTGGCGGGACACCACCTCCTGGCGGAAATTCATTCTGAACTCGCCCTGAGCGGGTCGAGTTCAAGGAAGGAAGAAAATGAATCGTTATGTTGCGATGTTTTTGACATTGGTAGGTGCGCTTCTCGTCGCTACGCCGGTTTTCGCGCAGGAGACGGGGGGTGGCGGGGCCAGCGTGGAGATTTCCAAATGGGCGATTATCGCCGCCGGATTCGGAATGGCGATCGCTTCGGCGGTTTGCGGCTATGCGCAATCCAAGGCTACCTCAGCGGCCTGCGAAGGCCTGGCGCGCAATCCGGGAGCCCGGCCGGGCATTCAGTTTTCCTTGATTCTGGCTCTGGTGCTGATTGAATCCATGGCACTCTACACCTTCGCCATAATCGCCGCTCTGATTTTCAACATTTCCAAAGTCAAAATCGGATAGGGTGTAAATCCTGCGCCGGTTCGGTCAAGAAATGGGGAGGCTTCGGCCTCCCCTTTTTTTTCCGGGCCTTGACATCTGTTGGCAATAATACGAACGGCATGCCTGAAGAGTGCAGAGCTTCGCTCTGATGCGCCAGCCTGCCGAATCGTTGACTTTCACACTAATCTCATCTATAAAACCGCAGTGGATTGATGCTCGGCAGTGGATCTGGCTGACTCAACGCCTTCCGGGCTGGTAACCATGGTGAACTCTTGCCCACAATGTGGTCTCATTAATCCGCCCACCGCCCAGTGGTGTGATTGCGGCTATGATTTTGTTAAACGTGCCGTAACCAATAGGTATGCGTCGCCCATCACCCTTCGCGCGTTGTTGTTCTCCCTAAATGGCCGAATCGGCCGGTCAACTTATTGGCTCAAGTTCTACCTGCCCTTCGTTGTTATCTGTTTAGCATCGGTCTGGCTTGACTTTGTACTCGGAACGCTTAATCGAGAGAAGGGCTTAGGGATTTTTTCTGGAATCTTCTTGTTACTGGCCGTTTACCCTTCCATTGCTGCGAGCGTAAAGAGATGCCACGATCGTAATCGATCCGGGTGGTTTCTGCTTATGGGATTGCTCCCTATCGTGAATCTCTGGCCTTGCATCGAATTATGGCTTCTGCCGGGCACTGTTGGCCCAAACCGGTTCGGTCTCCCCGAAGCCCGAAAAGCCTGAGAGTGGTAGCGCGGACCTCCGTGGTTGAGGCCCGCGGCTCTCGTCACCATCCCCCCGCAGCGGAAAGACCCTTGCACCGTGCCATTCTGAGCGATACGAAGAATCCCCGCAGTTGTGATTTCAGTGAACTGCGGGGATCCTTCGTCGCCTGCGGCTCCTCAGGATGACACCAAAAGGAGTTTTTTGCGCAGCCTGCTGGTCTGAGTTACGGAAGCGGTATCCCTGCAGCATTTGAAAAGCCCAGGAACAGGTTAGGAAAGAGGCCGAGGTAGAAGATACCGACCAAACTCACAGCCAAGGCCGTGCGCAGCGCCATCGGCAACGCAGCGCCGGAGGCCTTCGTCGTGCCTTCCCGCATATACATGGCGACGACGACGTGAAGGTAGTAGTACACCGAGACGACGCTGTTGAGCAGGGCAATAATGGTAAGGCCGATCAGGTGGGAATGGATGGCGGCGCGGAAAAGGAAGAATTTTCCGAAGAATCCCGCGGTGGTGGGGATTCCGGCGAGGGAGAGCAGGAGGACCGTCAGGCAAGCGGCGGTACCCGGCCGCACGTAGGCCAGGCCTGTATAGTCTTCAATTTGCGTCGAGAGTTCGCCATTCCCCGCCAGGTGGGCGATCAACACGAACGCGCCCACGTTCATCAAAGCGTAGGCCGTGAGGTAAAAGAGCACCGCGGAGGTGCCTTCTTTGCTTCCCGCTGCCACACCCACCAGGACATAACCCGCGTGAGCGATGGACGAATAAGCCAGCAACCGCTTGATGTTGGTCTGCCAGATCGCCGCGAGATTGCCCAGGCTCATGGTGAGGATGGCTGAGACCCAGATAACCCAGAAACTGGTGGAAGTCGCCGAAGCCAGTCCGCCCAGGAAAACCCTCAGGAGAACCGCAAAGGCGGCGGCTTTTGGACCCACGGAGAGGAACGCCGTCACCGGCGCCGGCGCGCCCTGATAAACGTCCGGCGTCCAGATTTGAAATGGTGCGGTGGAAAGCTTGAACGCCAGTCCCACGAACATCAAAAGCAGCGCCACGCGCCCGAGCGTCGTCCACTGCTCCGGACGTGCAAGCCGCGTGCTCAACTCCAGCAAGTTGGTGGTTCCCGTCAGTCCGTAAACAAAGGCAATACCGTAAAGGAAGAAGGCCGTGGCGAATGATCCCAGCAGAAAGTATTTAAACGACGCCTCGTTGGCGAGCGGGTCCCTTCGCCTGAAGCCGACCAGGATGTAAGTGGAGATGGAAGAGATTTCGAGTCCGATAAACACCATGATGAGGTCGGTGGAGGCTGCCATGAAGCACATCCCCGCCGTCCCCATCAGGAGCAGCGCGTAGAACTCGCCGTGTTGAAGGCCGTCGCGCTCGAGGTAGTTAATGGACCCGAGCACCGTCAGCGCCGCGGCCAGCAAAAACAGATAGAAGAAGTAGAAACTGAATTGGTCCGCGGCGATTGCCTTGCCGAAGGCCAGCCCTGGATTATTGGAAGTCCACCAAGTGCCGCCGGCCGCGGCGAGAATTCCGCCCAGCGCAAGCCACCCGAGCAGGAACTTTCTGGAGGGCGCGACGAAAGGCTCAAAGACCATCACCAGAATTCCGAATCCACAAAGGATGATCTCCGGCAGGATTCGCAGGGTGTCGATGGCCTGGAAGGTGATCATCGGCCACCCCCGGCGGCGGAGGGAATAGGGAACAGGCAATAGGGAACAGGTCGAAAAACGGTAAGTGGTAGGGCACGAGATGTACGAGGGGACAACCTGAAAGCCTTGCCGTTCAGCGCCGCACTTCTGGCGGGCGAATCAAGAGTTGCGACGGCCGCTGCCCTGTTCCCTGTTCCCTGTTCCCTATTCCCTAATCCCTGTTCCCTATTCCCCGTTCCCTGCACTCTCGACATGACGGCGTCCACGCTATGGTCCATGCGGCGCAAGAAGGGT
This sequence comes from uncultured Acidobacteriota bacterium, assembly GCA_963831905.1. Taxonomy (GTDB): domain Bacteria; phylum Acidobacteriota; class Terriglobia; order UBA7540; family UBA7540; genus CAVROP01. The sequence goes on from CAWHRX010000002.1 coordinate 128,380, forward strand.
TGGGGATAAATCCCCACGGCGAGAATCACAATCACCACGGTGGCGAGGATGAATTTCTCGAGCGTGCTGCAATCCGGGAGGCGCTTATTCTTGTCATTCGTAATCTCGCCCAAAAAGACGCGCTGGTACATCCAGAGCAAATAGACCGCCGCCAGCACCACGCCCACAGCGGCAAGCGAGGCGTAAACGGCCCGCCGGTGGAGGGAGCCGAGTATAACCAGGAACTCGCCCACGAATCCGTTCAGCATGGGCAGGCCGAGAGAAGAAAGTGTGACGATCAGGAAGAAGGTGCTGAAGACGGGCAGGGAAGTGGCGAGGCCGCCAAACTCGCGGATGAGCCGCGTATGCCGGCGTTCGTAGAGCAAGCCTACGAGGATAAACAAGCCGCCGGTGGAAACGCCGTGGCTGAACATCTGGTAGATGGCGCCTTCCATTCCTTGGGTGTTAAGCACGAAAATTCCCAGCACGCAGAAGCCAAGATGCGCCACGGAGGAATACGCCACCAGTTTCTTCAAATCAGGCTGCACCATTGCCACCAGCGCGCCGTAAATGATGCCGATAATCGCCAGGGCGATAACAAGCGGCGCGAACTCTCGCGAGGCGTGCGGAAAGAGCGGCAGGCAGAAGCGCAACATGCCGTAGGTGCCCATCTTCAGCAGCACCCCGGCCAGAATTACGGAGCCTGCCGTGGGCGCTTCCACGTGGGCGTCGGGCAGCCAGGTGTGAAATGGGAAGAGCGGAACCTTGATGGCAAAGGCTATAAAGAAGGCCAGGAAGAGCCAGCGCTCCGTCGAGGGAGACAAGAGAGGACTGTTAGTGAATGTAGCGACGATGCGGACCAGGTCGAAAGTTCCTGTGACGCTATAAAGATAGATAATGCCCGCGAACATGAGAGCGGAGCCGACCATCGTGTAAAGAATAAACTTCACTGCCGCATAAATCCGCCGCTCGTGACCCCAGATGCCAATCAGAAAGTACATGGGGATCAGCATGACTTCCCAGAAGACAAAGAAAAGCACCAGGTCGAGCGAAGCAAAGACGCCGATCATTCCCGTCTCGAGCGCCAGCAGGAAGACGAAGAATTCCTTCACTCGCTTCGTAATGCCCGTCCAGGAGACCAGCACGCAGAGCGGCATCAGGAAACCCGTCAGCAGGATGAGCAGTCCGCTTAAACCATCCGCTCCGAGGTGATAGTCAATCGGCGGCGTTGTGATCCAGGGATGGATCTCGACGAACTGCATTCCCGGAGCATCCGTTCGTAAGCCGGCATAGAGGATCACGCTCACCAGGAAGGTGAGCAGCGATGACACGAGCGCCACCCAGCGGATCTGTTGCGTGCGCGCGGGGCCGAGAAAACCGATGATGACGGCCCCCGCCAGCGGCAGCAGGATTGCAATCGTGAGAAGATGATCAGCTAGCCAGTCCATAAAATCAACCAAGCGCCTTCGTTCTTAAACTCGTCACTCGTCACTCATCACTCGTTACTGTCACTTCGGCCACAGGACGTAAGCCAACCACACCGTGGCGCCCAACATGACCCACGCCGCATAACTGCGGATGTTGCCGGATTGAATGCGGCGCAGGATACTGCCCACTCCGGCGACTCTCTCGCCGGTTCCGTTAACACCGAGTCCGTCGATAACCTCCGCATCGATGCGCTGCCAGAGGATCTTCTCCGAGCCGACCCTTAGCGGCCTGACCAGCAGCCAGTTATAGATCTCATCCACGTAATACTTGTGAATCAGGAGTTGATAGACGCTGTTGAACCGCACCGCAACGCGGTGAGGCAGCGAGGTGTTCTTCAGGTAAAGCCACCAAGCCGCCAGGATGGCGACGCCCGCAAAGCAGAGCGCGAAGATCATCAGGGCGCCGGCGGAAAAGCCCTGGGCCCCGGACTCCGGCCCGGAAGCTCGCAGAAAATCGCTCGAGGTCTTGAACACCGGATCGAGGAAGCGATCAAAGGCCTCGCTTCCCCCAAAGACCTTGGGCCAGCTCACGTCGCCCGCCACGATCGAAAAGATCGCCAGTATGAGCAGCGGGGTTGTCATCTTCGAACCGCTCTCGTGCACGTGGTGCCCGGCTTCGGGCGACAGGCGCGACTTACCGAAAAAGGTCAGGAAAAGTGCGCGGAACATATAAAAGGCGGTCAGGCCGGCCGTGATCGTGGCAAGCCAATAGATCCAGTGCCGCGCCAAAGGGCCTTCGTAGGCTGCGGCAAGAATCTCGTCCTTGCTGAAGAATCCGGACAACCCCGGCACGCCGCTGATGGCCAGGGTGGCCACGAAGAAGGTGATGAAGGTCGTCTTCATCTTGTGCCGCAAGCCGCCCATCTTGCGCATGTCGAGTTCGCCGTCCAGGCCGTGCATCACGCTTCCGGCGGCAAGAAACAAGAGCGACTTGAAGCAGGCGTGCGTCATCAGGTGGAAGATTCCGGCCGCGAACACGCCCACTCCGCAGCCGACGAACATGTAACCAAGCTGGCTGATGGTGGAATAGGCCAGCATTCTCTTCAGATCGTTTTGGGTGACGGCAATCGTCGCCGCGAAAAACGCGGTCACGCAACCTACGACGGCCACGATTTCGAGAGCCATCGGCGCATGTGAGTAGATGGGGTTCGACCTGGCCACGAGATAAACGCCGGCGGTAACCATGGTGGCGGCATGAATCAAGGCGCTGACCGGCGTGGGCCCTTCCATGGCGTCAGGAAGCCACACGTACAGCGGAATCTGGGCCGATTTCCCAACCGCGCCGAGGAAGAAAAGCAGGCCGATGGCGGTCAACGCGGTCTGTTGCTCTCCCGCCTGAAGCGCCGCGATGCTCTGGAATGCCGATTGGAAATTCAGAGAGCCAAACGTCCAGAAGAGCAGCGCCACGCCCACGGTGAATCCCGCATCGCCGATGCGCGTGACGATGAACGCCTTCTTCCCGGCGTCGGAAGCCGACTGCTTGCGGAAATAAAACCCAATGAGCAGATAGGAACACAGGCCCACGCCCTCCCAACCCACAAACATGAGCGGGATAGTTGGCGGCGGTGACCAGCGTCAGCATCATGAAGAGGAAGAGGTTCAAGTAAGTGAAGAACCGATAGTAGCCGCCCTCGTGTTCCATGTACCCTCGGGAGTAGAGATGGATCAGGAAGGCGACCACCGTCACGGTGACCGTCATGACCAACGTAAGGCGATCGTAGAAGAGTGCATAATCAGCGCGCAGATTCCCGGATTCGATCCAAGTAAAGTAACTGTGTATGAAAGGCGCGGGTTGACCCGGAGAGGTTGTATAGGTCCAAGCGCTTAGCAGCGCGAAGACCATGGAGAGCCCGGAAGCGCCGCACCCGATCAGCGACACGACGGCCTGCGAGAAACGGCGCCCCAGGAGGCCGTTCAAGGCCGTGCCCACGAGCGGCGGGAGCAGCATCAGGATGAGGAGAGTTTCCATTTTCGGTCGTCAGTTGTCCGTCGTCAGTTGCCCGTTGTCAGTCGCACAAGCGTTCCGTCGGTTCACTTTTGACTCTCGACTCTTGACTCTCGACTTCTCGCGAACGGCCGACTCTACAACTTCATTGAATCGAGATCCTCGATGTTCAGCGACTCACGATTCCGGTAGAGCGCGATGATGATGGCCAGGCCTACTGCGGCCTCGGCTGCCGCCACTACAATCACGAAGAAGGCAAACAACTGGCCGTCCAGGTTTCCGCGATAACGTGAAAACCCGATGAATGCAAGGTTGACGGCGTTGAGCATGATCTCGATGCACATAAAAACCGTGATGATGTTTTTCCGAAACACAAAGCCCGCGGCGCCAATAACAAATAGCGTGACGCTGAGGGCCAATATGTGCGAAAGCGGGACCATTTTCGAAGCCTCAGATCTCCTTCTTCGCCAGAACCACCGCGCCCAGAATTGCCACCAGGATCAGGATTGACGTAACCTCGAACGGCAGCACATAGTTCCTGAACAACAGACGACCAATGGCAGCGGGCCCCGCGTCTACGGCAGCGGCAGCGTGCGAGGCGCCGGAGGGAAACTGCTTCCAGATTGCAAACAGGACCTCCAGCAGGAGAGCCGCCACCAGCGGCGCGCCGAGCCAGTGCGCCATTCGACTGCGGTGGCTGGGCGTTTCCCGGCCTGCGTTCAGAAGCATGATGACAAAGACGAACAACACCATTATGGCGCCCGCGTAGACGATCACCTGAATCACGGCGACGAACTCCGCGCCCAGCAAGAGATAAACGACCGCCAGCGAACACAGCACTACAATGAGCGACAAGGCGCTATGCACAGGCATGCGTTGCGCGACCACGCTCAGAGCCGCAACCACGGTCACCGCGGCGAAAATGTAGAAGAGCACTGCCATCTTGGAATCCAGCGAACTAACCCGGATTTCTCACTACGCCTCTGAAAGCTTGTAGGGGGACGGCTTGCCGTCCCCTCGCGAACCGGGTAGGGCAAGCCCTACCCCTACACCTTTTATGCATTCAACCACGCAACCACGAAACTGGTCGCCAGAACATTCAGCAAGCCCAGCGGCAGCAGGAATTTCCAACCGAACGCCATGAGCTGGTCGTAACGAAAGCGGGGCAGAGTCCCCCGCATCCAGATGTAAAAAAACAGAAAGCAAAAGAGCTTAAAGCAAAACCAGAAGACCGGAAGAAGCACACGCAGCACGTAGGGGCCGAAAACGGGACCATGCCAGCCGCCAAAAAAAAGTATCGTCGCCAGGCACGAGACCGTTATCATGTTGGCATATTCCGACATGAAAAACATGGCAAATTTCATACTACTGTATTCGGTATGATAGCCGCCTACCAACTCGCTCTCTCCTTCCGGGAGGTCAAAAGGAACCCGGTTGGTGTCGGCGATCGCGGCGGTGAAGTATACGAGGAATCCCACGGGTTGCACAAAGATGTTCCAATGGGGAAGGAAGGTGTTCACTCCCGCAATGTGCCAGAAGCCGCTTTGGCCATTGACGATGCTGCGCAGGCTCAACGTTCCCGAGATCATCAAGACACCCACCACGGCCAGGCCCAGCGACAGCTCGTAGCTGATCATTTGTGCTGACGAGCGCAGCCCTCCCATCAGCGGGTATTTGCTGTTGGACGACCACCCGGCCAGCGCAATGCTATAGACTCCCAGCGAGGTGACGGCAAATACAAAGAGGAGGCCAACGTTCAGGTCAGTAATCTGGAAAAGAATAGTGTGGCCGTGGATGGTAAAGCCTTCCCCGAACGGGATCACGGCAATGGAGAGGAAGGCCAAAGTGAGTGCGAGAAAGGGCGCGAGCAAGTAGACAATTGTGTCCGCCTCGAGAGGCACGATATCTTCTTTCAGAATGAACTTGAGTCCGTCTGCCAGAGGCTGCATAAGGCCGGAATATCCCACCAGGTAAGGCCCCCAGCGGGACTGGATGTGGGCCACAACTTTCCGCTCCAGCCAGGTCAGATAGGCGATCGACGTAAGCATGATGAAGACCACGACCGCGATTTTTATCAGGGTGATCAGGAGCAGCCACCCTGTGTCAGAAAATGTGGCCATCGGGTTTCTTGGCTTCGTCCACGGAATTGAGCGCCCAACTGTAGCGGCTTAAAGTCCCGGACGTAAAGAGCGTATCGCGCGAGGAAAAAACCAGGCCGGCGCCTTCCAGTTCATCCGGCGTTCCCTCGGGGCGTGTCGCGACGGCGCGGCCCACCAGCAAGCTGGGAAGCGGCAGCGCGTAGCCGGGCACCTTGGCGATGATCTCCCGCGTGACGTCATCGGCGGTTTGGTAATTCCACTTTTGGCCGAGCAGGCGGGCGAGAGATAACAGAATTTCAAGATCGCTGTTCGTGCCCGCTTTACGCATAGTCTTCTTAATCGCCTGTGCCTGGCCGCAGGTGTTGGTGACCGTGCCGGATTTCTCGGCGAAGGTCGTGGCGGGCAATACCACGTCCGCCAACTCCGTGGTTTCGGTGGGGAAGACCTCGGCGACCATCAGGAACTCGAGCTTGCCGAGCACCCCATTCGATATGCCATACGTCTTGACAGGATTCGATCCGAAAACCAGCAACGCCTTGATTTCACCCGACTCGATCCCGGCAATGATCTCACGCGCATGGCGTCCGGGCCGGGCGGGAATCTTCGCGCCCCAAGCAGATTCAAGGCGCGCGCGCGCCGCCTCGTCCGTGACCGGCGAGTAACCCGGGAGCGTCCCGGGAAGAACTCCCATGTCAGCCGCGCCGCGCGAATTGGCGTAATCGCCCAGAGCAATGAAACGTGTTCTTCCGGGAAGCGATAGCCCCCACTTCACCAAATCACGAATCGCCGGGCCCTGGATTTCATCGCCGAAGATGATGACCGTATCGCTTTCCGCGCGCAGCTTTTCACGCAACGAATTAAGAGCATCAAACCAACTGGTGAGCTCCGAAGGGGGCAGTGCTGTACCTGCCAGCGCGCGAATCGGTTCAGCCTCTCTACCGGGTTCAACCGTAATATACAGGCTCGCCTGGCGGCGCAGCTTGATTTCCCGATCATTGATAATGTACAGCCTCGCTCCGTGCCGCTGCACGGCTTGGCGAATCTGGTAGGCCAGAAGAGGGTGTTGCTGGGTTGGGTCGTTTCCGACCAACAGGACGCTCGGGGCTTGCGGAATGTCCTCCATGGCCGCATATCGGTCGCCGGCCTGCGCCTCGGTTAAGGCGCGCACGAGAGACGAGTAATCCGCGGTCCGGTGATGGTCCAGGTTGTTGGTGCCCAGCACGGTTCGCGTGAAGCGCCCCAGGAGGTAACTCTCTTCGTTGGTGATGCGATTGGAGCCCAAGACCGCGATAGCCTCCGGGCCATTTCCCGCCAGAATCGTCTTGAGGCGATCCACGGTCATTCCGAGAGCTTCATCCCAGGTGCCGGATTCCTGCTTGCCGTTGCGGCGGATCAAGGGAGCGGTGAGGCGCTTGTCATTGTTCACGAAATCCCATCCGAAGCGCCCCTTGACGCAGAGGAACTCGCCGTTGAACCCGGAGTGGTCGCGGTTATTGGCGCGGATAATACGATTGTTCCTAACAGAGAGTGTGGTCTTACAGCCGTCGCCGCAGTGGTTGCAGATGGTTCCCGTGTAGGTCAACTCCCACGGGCGGGTGTGATAGCGATAAGTGCCGCTGGTGAGCGCGCCCACCGGGCAGATATCAATGCACATCCCGCACTCTTCGCACTCGAGCTTCTCTCCGCGATTGGGAATAATCTCGCTGTGCGAACCCCGGAAGCCGATCCCGTAGGCGTTGACGTCCATCCCTTCGTCGCAGACGCGAATGCACCGGTAGCACAGGATGCAGCGCGGCCAATCGTAATAGACAAGGCTTGAGAACTTTTGCTCGTCGTGGTGGAGCTTGGGCTCCATGAAACGGGTGTCCGCCGCGCCGTAGCGGAAGACGGCGTCCTGAAGTTCGCACTCGCCGCCTTTATCGCAAACCGGGCAATCCAAGGGATGATTGGTGAGCAGAAACTCCAGCATCGACTTTGCGCGCGTTCTTCACTTCCTCGGTATCGGTGTGGACCACCATCCCATTGGTCACGATGGTTGTGCAGGCGGTCTGCAGCTTGGGCATGCGCTCGATCGCCACCAGGCACATGCGGCAAGCGCCCTGCAAGCTCAGACCCGGATAATAGCAGTACGAGGGTATTTCGATCCCCACCTGCTTGGCGGCTTCAATCAGCAAGGTACCCGGCGGTACAGCCACGGCCTTGCCGTCGATGGTGAGCTTGACCGGTTCGGGCGTGGCTGCGCTTTTGGCGGAAGGACCTGGCGTCAAGGCGGCGCTACGAACATAGGGGCTCGCCACATTGCGGTTTTCCGGCTTCGCAGGTTGATCCAGCAATTCAAAGCCCGGTTTTGGCTGCTCGTCTTTCACGCTACCGCCTTCTTTCGACCGATTGGAGGGGTAGGGCTTGCCCTACCCACCTCGAGGGGACGGCAAGCCGTCCCCCTACAACTCTCAAAGCCTTCGCTCACGCTGCCGCCACCGCCTTCTTCTCATACGGGCAATATCCCAGCTTCAAATGCTCTTCGAATTCGGAGCGAAACTTCTTCAATATGCTGATGGTCGGCATCGCCGCCGCGTCTCCCAGCGGGCAGAGGGTTTTCCCCAACATGTTGAGGGAAACATCCAAGGCTGTATCCACATCATCCTTCAGTCCCGAGCCGGAATGGAATCGTCCCAGCAGCGACTTCAACCAGGCCGTTCCTTCGCGGCAGGGAATGCACCAGCCGCAGGATTCGTGCGCGTAGAACTTCATGATGCGATGCGCGAGTTTGACCATGCAGGTATCTTCGTCCAGAATGACGACTCCGCCGGAACCCAGCATGGAGCCGATTTTGGCCACCGAATCGAAGTCCATCGCGACATCGATCTCATCCGCCTTCAGCACCGGGCAAGACGAGCCGCCGGGTATTACCGCTTTCAGCTTCTTTCCGCCCGGTACGCCGCCGCCCACTTCTTCGATCATGCGGCGGAGATTAAATCCCATGGGCAATTCGTAAACACCCGGCCTCGAAATGTGGCCGCTCAGGCAAAATAGGCGAGTGCCTCCATTCTTGGGCGTCCCCAGCTTGGCATACCACTCCGCGCCATTCAGGATAATATGCGAGACGTTAGCCAGCGTCTCAACGTTATTAATAATCGTTGGTCCTTCGTAGAGCCCGACAATAGCAGGGAAGGGAGGCTTGATGCGCGGGTATCCGCGTAGTCCTTCCAGGGAATTCAGCAGCGCCGTCTCTTCGCCGCACTCGTAGGCCCCCGCGCCGGTGTGCGTCGTGAGCTCGAAGTCGAAGCCGCTGCCGAGAATGTTCTTCCCCAGAAAGCCGCGCGCGTAGGCTTCTTCCAGAGCGCGATCCAGGATATTGATCAAATAGCGGTATTCGCCGCGGGTGTAGATAAAGCCTTGGTGAGACCCGATCGCGAACCCGGCGATGATGGTTCCCTCCAGCAATTGGTGCGGATCGAACTCGATCAGCGGACGGTCCTTGCAGGTCCCGGGCTCGCTCTCGTCGGCATTGCAGACGACATACTTGGGCCGGGCGGATTGCTTGGGAACGAAACTCCACTTCATGCCGGTGTTGAAGCCTGCCCCGCCGCGCCCGCGCAGGCCGGAGTTTTTCATTTCGTTGATGACGGCGTCGGGCCCCATTTCGAAGGCCTTTTTCAAGGCCTTGTAACCATCGTGCTCAAGATACACGTCGATTGAGGTCGAGTTGGGCAGACCAACCCGCTGGGTGAGGACCTTCACCTCCAGCGGAGAGCCTTTGAAATAGTTTTGGTAATCAGACATACGACAATCAGGGAACAGGGAATAAGTGTGAAGTGTAAAGGCTAAAGGTTGAAGTCTGCTTGAACTTCTCCTCTTTTGGCCCTTTACCCTTTAGGCTTCACTCTTTACCCTTCAGCCTTTACCCTTTACCCTTAATACCTCGCCATTCACTATTTACTATTCTCTAGTCCCTGCCCGCAGCCTCTCCAGCAACACGTCGATCTTCTCCGGCGTGAGGTCTTCATAAAAGTCGTAATTCACTTGCATAGCCGGCGCGCCGCAGCACGCGCCCAGGCATTCGACTTCCTCCAAGGAAAACAGTCCGTCGGCGGTAGTCTCTTTATGCCCGATTCGCAGCCGCTTCTTGCAATGCCCGAGGATCTCTTCGCCGCCGCGCACCATGCAGGAAACGTTTGTGCATACCTGAATGTTGTATCTGCCCAACGGGTTCCGATGCAGCATCGAGTAGTAGCCGATGTTCTCAATCACTTCGATCGGCCGCACTTCCACCCGCCGGGCGACTTCTTCGATAACCTCGTCACTGATGTGCCCGATCTCATCCTGAGCAAAAAGCAGGCACGGGACGATCGCCGAACGCTTCAGTGGGTAGCGTGCAATCAGTTTCTCGAATTGTGCCAGCAATGCGTCGGAAAGCATCGTAGTAAAACTGGAAATCAGAAATCAGAAATCAGAAAGTGAACTGATTCTGGCTCCTGACTTCTGCCTTTTTGCTCGTCACTTGTCACTCGTCACTGCCTTATCGGTCCACTTCGCCTAGTATAATATCGATGCTGCCGATACAGGCGACAACGTCGGCAATCAAGCGCCCTTCGATCATCTTCGGCAAGGCCTGCAAATTGGCGAACGAAGGCGCGCGCACGTGGCAGCGGAAAGGCTTGGGCGAACCATCGCTGACCATATAAAAGCCCAGTTCTCCACGCGGTGATTCGACGGCCTGATAGACTTCGCCGACCGGCGGATGAAATCCTTCCGTCACGATTTTGAAGTGATAAATCAGCGCCTCGATCGAAGTCTTCATGCTCTCCCTGTCGGGCAGCACGATGTGGGGTGCGTTGGCCTTGATCGGTCCTTCCGGGATTCCATCCATGGCTTGTTGCACAATGCGAAGCGACTGGCGTATTTCCTCGAGTCGCACCAGGTAACGCGCATAAACATCGCCCTCGGGCCGGGTGGCAACCTTGAAATCAAACTTCTCATAGCTCGAGTACGGCTCTTTTTTTCGAATGTCGTAATCCACTCCGGAGCCGCGCAGCGACGGGCCGGAGAGTCCCCAGCCGATGGCCTCGTCGGCGGTAAGTGTGCCGATTCCGACGGTGCGCTTCAGCCAGATCGGATTCTTGGTCAGCAGACCTTCGTACTCCTCGAGGCGCGCGGGGAATGCCTTGACAAACTCTTCCACCAGCTTCAGCCAGCCCAACGGCGGCTCGAGCGCCAACCCGCCGATGCGGAAATAGCTGGTCATCATCCGCTGGCCGGAAACCATTTCGAAAATGTGCAGGATCGTTTCGCGTTCCCGGAAGCAATAGAGCATGACGGACATTGCCCCGAGGTCGATCGCGTGGGTTCCCAGCCAAACCAGGTGGCTCTGGATGCGCGTGAGTTCGGTCAACAACACGCGAATCCACTGGGCGCGCGCAGGAATCTCGATGTCCAGCAACTTCTCGACCGCCAGGCAAAACCCCAGGTTATTGCCGAGCGGGTTGAGGTAATCCATGCGGTCGGTGAGGGTGATGTCTTGTGAGTAGGTTTTGTCCTCGAAGGATTTCTCGAACCCCGTATGCAGGTAGCCGATGTCATACATGGCTCGAACCACCGTCTCACCGTCGAGTTCGAGCACCAGGCGTAAGACCCCATGCGTAGAGGGGTGCTGGGGGCCCATACTCAGGATGACCCGCTCCTCCTGGCCCGGAATTTTCTCCAGCGTAATGGGCATCTAGCGATATCCCTCGGTCGGGTAGTCTTTGCGAAGTGGGTAGCCTTCCCAGTCTTCCGGCATCAGGATCCTTCGCAAGTAAGGATGTCCCGCGAACTGTATCCCAAAGAGATCGAAAACCTCACGCTCGAAGGCATTGGCGCAAGGATACACGGGAACCAAAGAGTCCACACCCGAATTGTCTCCGCCGGTGCGCACCTTGAGTCGAAGGCGTTTCGCATTCTTCAGCGAGAGCAGGTGATAGACAACCTCAAAGCGCGGTTCGCTGGGGTAGAGGTCCACGGCAGTGACGTCGGAGAGGAATCTGAAGGAGAGGTCGGGTTCGTCCCGCAAGAACTCGCACGCCCGGATCAGCATATCGGGCCGGATGTAGATCGTGATCTCGCCTCGAAACTCCCGCGCCTCATCTACCGCCTGGGGAGCAAATTCTCGAAGCTTCTTGAGAGTGAGATTTGATTCGAGTTCTGAAGGCATGACGAGTGGTCGTATCGTTGTCAGACGATCAAGATGCGGCGCCCGGAATCATCGAGCAAAGTTGCTATTCCGCGCGAGGCGACAAGGCGCTCCCAACAGGCGCTACCGCTTCCAATCCAGGGCACCCTTCTTCCAAACGTAGACATACCCTGCCAATAAAACGGCAATGTACAAGAGCATTTCGACGAAGCCGAACCACTTTAAACTCTTGAAAACAACTGCCCAGGGATAAAGAAACACTGCTTCCACGTCGAAAAGGATAAAGAGCATCGCCACGAGGTAAAAGCTGACCGAAAAACGCTCCCGGGCGTCCCCTACGGGGGGACTTCCGCACTCGTAAGGGCTCAGTTTGGCTTGTGAAGTGCGCTTAACTCCCACCCATGCTGACAGGCTCAGGATGGCCGCGCTCACCGCCACGACGACCAGGAAATAGATCAGCAAAGGCAAATAAGGGCTTGTCATTGCAATCACTTACAGTGAATGTCCTGAACCCTGCTTAACATTCAACTATACGAAGCGCGAATCAAAAGTGTCAAGTTTTTTCTATGCAGTCGCTCATACCCGTCCGCCGACGGGCGCCCAGAAAGCATGAAATACCCCGGAGCGCGGGCACCCTGCCCGCAGCGTGAGTGGCATTGCGGCGAGAAATGCGGGTAGGATGCACGTGCTCCAGGGTGTTTTCAGAGCACTGGAGAACTGCGTTCCACGGTCTGCGGCTCCTGGGATGACTGTTACTCCAACTAACCCGCCACCTTTTCTCTTGCCTGTCGGTGGCTCGCATCGTTACCATATTTTCTACGAGGCTGCGTAACTTGCCCGCCAATACAAGGGCTGAGATCGATAGCGTGGAGACGCAAGTGGTAACAGTGCAACTGAATGGTGAACTGCGCGACGTGCCGGAGGGCCTGACGCTTGCGGCGCTGCTGGAATGGCTGGACCTGCCCCGAGACCGCGTCGCGGTGGAGCGGAATCTTGAGATCGTGCCCAGAACCGGTTGGGATGTGACTCGGATCCAACCTGGAGACCGGCTGGAAGTGGTACACTTGGTAGGTGGCGGCCTGGAGTAGCAGGCGTAGCGCCTGCACTCACCAGACAGGCACCGGCAGCGCGTCGGGGCAGGGTTCTTAGCTGCCCTCGTGAGAAGCAGGCGGCCTCGAGTGGTGCCTGCCAAAGCCCATGAATCCTTATCTCACCAGTTCCCCCGCAGCCACCTTCGTGGCTCTGCTGATCAAGTTGGCGGTGATCTCTCTGCTGGCAGGTTTCATTGCCCGCTTCGGAAGATTCAGGCAATTGATCTTCATCGAGCAGCGTTCTCCAAGAGAGAAGCTTGAATTCGCCGTCTTTCTCGGCATACCGTTCACGTTGGGTGTTTTGGCGCGCTTATTCTCCGGCTATCCGAATCTCGGCAAACCGATCGGGCCGTTCCCGACCACCGATCTCAGCTTGGAGGTAACGGTCCTCGCGGGGTTGCTGGGCGGGACCATCGCTAGCCTCGTCGTAGGTATGATGGTCGCCATGCCGGCGGTTCTGATTGGACACGAATTATTGGCGGCGCCCATGGCGGTGCTCTACGCGGTCGTTGCCGGGACAGCCCGGTGGGTTTGTCCGGATAAGGAAGTAATCTGGCAGTTCTCCGGATTTATCGACCTTAGCCTTTACCGTTCCATCAAGCAACGATTCCAGCACCCGGCGGTGGATTGGCAGGTACTGTTTTCTTTTCTCTGCGTCATGCTCGAAGTCGCGCGCATGACCTTCGGCGGCTGGGTAGGGCATGGCAAGTATCTTTACTACATGGATTCTCCGCATTTGTGGGTCCGAGGCTTGATTGTGTTCGCCACGCTCATCGCCGTCGGCCTTCCGGTGCGAATCTGGAACAACACCCGGATCGAGCGCAAGCTCGCGGAACAGGAAAAAGCCCTTATGCAGGCCCGCGTGGATGCGCTCATCAGCCAGATCAACCCCCACTTCCTGTTTAATACCCTTAATACCGTCTCCTCTCTGATCCGTTTTGACCCGGACACGGCGCGGACGGTGCTCTTGAAGCTGTCCAACATTCTGCGCCGCCGCCTGAAACGCCAATTGCATTTTGTGCCCTTGAAGCAGGAATTGGAATTCATCGACGACTACCTGGATATTGAGGTGGTGCGATTCGGGAAGGACAAGCTCCGGATCCGCAAAGAAATTGAAGCCGGAATCCTGGACGTGATGATCCCCAGCATGATCCTCCAACCCTTGCTCGAGAACTCCATCCGGCATGGAATAGGACCGAAGATCGAGGGAGGGACGATAACACTTCGTGTGACCCGCGACAAAGGACAATTGCGCATCGAGGTTGCTGACGACGGAGTGGGTATTTCCGAGCAGCGCCGGCCCGGCATCCTTGAGTCCGGCATCGGCATCAGTAATGTCCATGAACGGTTGAAAGTGCTTTATGGCCAGGATTATACGATGAGGATTGAGAGCCAACCCGGAAACGGGACCGCAATTCGCATCGAGATTCCGGAGTTGGTAAACTTCGGTCAGCCTGCTGCCGTCGAAACGGCGCAGGTGGCGACGTGATGAAAAAAGCAGTCGACAGTTGACAGTTTACAGTCAACAGTTGAAACTCCCGATCCTGTCAACTGTCGACTGTCGACTGCTCGTTAAAACTCGAATACGTGAGGATTCTGCTATGGCGAATGACGCACCAACAGTGGTCGCACCCCCGAAATCGATGAGTATGATCGAGTCGCGATTTCGTAACATCTATTTGACGTTTTACAAGGAAAGCTATTTCACTCCCACAGCCCTTGACCTTAAAACAAAGGAACTGATTGCCATCGGGTGCTCCCTGGTAGCCAAGTGCGAGGGCTGTTTGGAAGGACACATCAAGAAAGCGCTTGAAGTGGGGGCGACCAAGCAAGAAATCAGCGACGCCATTGTGGTCGCGGTCGGCATCGCCGCCGCGGGCGTCGTGGATATGTCCGATAGGGCGGCCATCAAACTCGACCTCCATCACTTTGAATAGCGAACTCTGAGGCGCGCTTGGACTCATTTGTCATCGCGGGCTTATTTCTTCTGCTGTTCCTCGGTCTGGCTGACAATCAGATGATCGCCGCTCTTCTCCCCTCGCTGCTGGGCTCGCTGCGTGTCAGCGTCGGAATGGCGGGCCTGCTGGTTGCGGTTTACTCCCTTGCGGCGGCACTGTCCTCGTTCGTCTCGGGCACTCTTTCCGACCACTATGGCCGCCGCCGTTTCTTGTTCCTGGGCGTGCTGTTGTTTGCGGCGTCGTCTTGGGTCGCCTCGCGCGCCGGCAGTTTCCAGGCGCTCTTGCTGGCAAGAGGCCTGACGGGCTTTGCGGCTGGAATGCTCTCCACGTGTTCCATCACCTACGCGGCGGACTGGTTCGAGTACCGGGTCCGGGGCCGGGCGCTGGGATTGATCTCTTCGGCTTACTTCGCCGCGCCAATTCTGGGCGTGCCGCTGGCGGCGCAGATAGCAGACCGCTATGGCTGGCGCCGCGCATTCCTCTTTTTCGCTATTCTGGCTCTGGCGGTAGGTGCCGTGTCACTTGGCTTGCCAAAGGATAAGCTAAGCTCCGAGCCTTCCTCCGATAAGCTGCGAGCGGCCGGCCGCGCCTTCCGCTCCTTTCTCGTCCGGCGGGATACCGCCGCTGCCCTGGGCATAGCGTTCCTTGTGTCGGGGGGACTAGTGGGATTCCTCACATACGTGGGCCAATGGTTGAGCAGTGCATTTGGCACCTCCACGCGGACGATCGGATGGGTCTTCATGCTCGGCGGTGTGATGGCGCTGGGAAGCGCGCCGGCGGGCGGCATCATTTCGGACCGCCTCGGCAAACGCTCGGTGGCAATCGTCAGCAACGTCATTCTGGCATTGGCTGTAGCGGCGATCCCCTTGTTCTCCTGGGGATTCTGGCTCCTCGCCGTGTTTTCCGTCGCCAGCATGGGCGCCGCGTTCCGGCAAGGTCCCTTGACGGCGCTGATCACTGAACTGGTGCCTTCGACTCAGCGCGGCGCGTTTATTGCGCTCCGGAATATCTTCTCGCAGACCGGCATCGGCACAGCGGCCGTGGTCGGCGGATTCCTCTTTGAGCGGCACGGTTACGCAGCGGTGACAACGCTCTGCGCGGCTATGACGGGCGTAGTAGCGCTGCTGTTGTTTACCCACATCGTGGAACCGCAGCCGGTGGCAGAACGGGCTTAGGGCAGAAGGCAGAAGGCAGAAGGCAGAAGGCAGAAGGCAGAAGGCAGAAGGCAGAAGGCAGAAGGCAGCTCTCTCCTCGTTGGCGCTTTTATCACATCGAGTTTTTTGAGGAACTGGCGACCTAGTCATCCTGAGCGAAGCGAAGGATCCCTGCAGTTGCTCCTCAGTCGCCAGGACACCAACTGCGGCGATCCTTCGCTTCGCTCAGGATGACAGGCAGTGTTCACTGCCCACCTGCCGACCTGCCCACTGCCTACTGCCGAGTTCCAGGAGGCTCGCTAAATGACGAAACGACGAATCTGGCACATCATTAGAAACGTGATTCTCATTCTTGCTGCGCTGGTCGCCGGTTTCTTTTTTCTCTTCGTTCCTTGGTTCTTTTCAAGCCTTGGGACCAGAGGCCGTTATCATTATCCCGACCCCAACGACGGGAAGACGCCCATATCGTATGGCATGAAGTTCGACTGGGTGGAGTTTCGCTCCAGCGATGGCATTCCCCTTAAAGGTTGGTATGTTCCGGCGCAGGGCGAAGCGCGCGGCACGATTGTTTACTGCCACGGACTGAACCGCACCCGCATTGAGATGCTACCCATGGCAACTTTCGGACACCAACTCGGTTACGACGGGCTGCTGTTTGATCTACGACATCAGGGTTCGAGCGGGGGCAGCGTGACGACTTTGGGATACAAGGAGCGGTTCGATGTGATCGGGGCCGTTCATTATGCTCTGGAGCAACAGCATGCGGCGCGCCCCGTGATCGTGTGGGGTGTCTCGATGGGCGCGGCGGCGGCGCTGATGGCCACGGCGGAGTCACCGGACATTGCCGCCGTGATCTCCGACAGTTCATTCTTGTCTTTAAGCGACACTGTGAGGCACCACTGGCGGCTGTTTTTTCACCTTCCCAGCTTTCCCATCGCCGATGAAGTCCTCTACTTGCTCGCCTGGCGCGGTGGCTTTTGGCCGTCCGATTTTGACCTCGTCAAGGCTGTGACCCGCATCGGCGACCGTCCCACCCTGTTCGTGGCACTCGAGAATGACCGCCGGATGCCACCTTCGATTGCTCGCGACCTTTACTCGCACGCAATCAGCCCACGAAAGGCCGTCATCGTTCTGCCCGGGCAGCGTCACGGCGAGGGGTTCAATCTGGACACGGAACCCTACGAGACAGCAGTGAGACAATTCCTTACCGGCTTGCCCGCGGGCCACCCCTGAGCCGTGTCGGTTCGTCCGGTTCTTGAAGACGGCACCGCCAAGCCTTGCGACCCAGACATAAAGTCAGATGTCCGGAACACCCCTCTTCCGAAACGGGGCGGCTGCGTAGAAGGGGCTGCCAGGCCCCCTGCCAGCCAGAATAACGCGTCTTCGGGGCTGGGGTTGGGCTCCGATGGCCTCCCAATTGAGAAAGGCGCGTTTTCAGCGGGTTTCGTGAGGAGGCTCTCCGGATTTGCCCTTTGCGGGGCCGGAGAGGGGCCTAGCGTAGTTTTCGGGCATTTTGGCCCTACGTCCGCCGGCCCTCGCGCAGGCGCGCGTGGAGTTCTGCAAATTGCTGAAGCGGCAGTTGTTCGGCGCGGATCGAGAAGGGCAGTTGGAGAGCTGCCAACTCGGCTTCCACTCGCCGGCGCGCATAAACTGACTGGAGGTTGTTGAGCAGATTCTTGCGCTTGTGCGCAAAGCACAGTTTCACGAATTCCAGCAAAGCCTTCCGATCCTCGGCCGGAAGGCGGTTGCTCCTCATCTCGAACGTGACCAGGGCAGAATCGACTTTGGGGGGAGGTGAGAAGGCGCCGGGAGGAATACCGAACTCAAAGCGTGGTTGCGTCGCGAGTTGCGTCAAGACGGTGAGGTAACCATAAGAGCGCGAGCCGGGCAGGGCAGTGAGGCGCTCCACGACTTCGCGCTGCATCACGAATCCCATGCCTTTGATCCACGCGGCTTCATCGAGGAGATGGTGGAGGATTGGGGAAGTAATGTAATACGGCAAATTCCCAAAAACGTAGCACCGGTCTTGCCGGAAACGCTGGCACAGGCGGGCTAGGCAGGTCTCTAAAATGTCAGCTTGCACGACTTCGATATTTGGTCTCTTGGCGCACTCTTGTTGTACCCTTGAAACGAGGTTAGCGTCGATTTCAAGCGCGACTACCTGCCGGGCTCGTTCCGCGAGCAATCCGGTCATCGCGCCCCGGCCAGCGCCGATCTCGCAGACAAGGTCATCTTTCTGAATCGCCAGGGCC
This sequence comes from uncultured Acidobacteriota bacterium, assembly GCA_963831905.1. Taxonomy (GTDB): domain Bacteria; phylum Acidobacteriota; class Terriglobia; order UBA7540; family UBA7540; genus CAVROP01. The sequence continues at coordinate 146,514 of CAWHRX010000002.1, forward strand.
GCGACAATGCGCTGCTGGAACCGCCGGTCGTGGAGAAAATGTTGTCCAAGCTTTGGGCGAATCACGGGTGTGATTGTACCCCAAATCGCGCGCCGGTTTGTGTCCGCGGCCCACTAACTGAGCCCCGAAGGGGCGGACTATGGTAGTCCGCCCCTTCGGGGTTGTGAGTTGCAGGCGAAGTCCAGCTTTGAGTTTAGGACACCGGGCAGTACACATTTAGGACGCTGCCGGGAATTCCGACACCGCCTTGCATTTTGCCCGGCGACAAGGCTATACTTAACTTGGCGAACGCACTAAGTGGGCGAAAGCCCACTTTTTTGTTAGTCGTGAGTCTTGTCGGGGTGTTCCCCCGGTGGATTCGCAACAGGAGAGGACTGCAAAGAGTTCGGCGATGCAGGTAGACCTGGAGATAATCACGGAGATGGCGCGGCGAGTTGCGGTCTCTGAAGGGCTGTCGCTGGTTGATGTGGAGCTCAAAGGCGGTGGGGGAACGCGCCTGCTGAGAGTGTACATCGACAAGCCGGAAGGAGTCTCTCACGCTGACTGCGAGCTGGTGAGCGAACAGTTGAGCGCCATCCTGGACGTTGAGGACCCGTTCCCCGGCAGCTACACTTTGGAGGTGTCATCGCCCGGCCTCGACCGGCAACTGGTTAAACTGAGCGAGTTTGAGCATTTCACGGGGCGGAAGGCGCGGGTGGTGGTGCGCGAGCCCGTGAACGATCAGAAGGTTTTGGAAGGGCGCCTGGCGGGTATTGAAGCGGGTCGTGTTCGGCTGGACTTGGGAGACGCTGGCCTCAAGGAACTCGAACTCTCCAACATTCAAAAAGCTCGGCTCGTGGTGGAAATCTGAAGGGCAGTCCAGAGTCGAGAGTTGAAAGTCGAAAGTCGCAGGCGGGTTACTTTCGACTTTTAACTCTCGCCTCTCGACACTGAAAAGGCAGTCAAGAGTCGGAAGTTGAAAGTCGAAAGAAGAACGCACTTAACTTTCGACTTTTGACTCTCGACTCTCGACTCTGAAAGGACTCCGGTGACGACAAGTCTTTTGTTCCAGACCATTGACCAATTAAGCCGCGAGAAAGGTATCGACTCGCAGATTATCGTGGCGGCGGTGGAGGATGCCGTCCTGGTGGCGACGCGCAAGTATTACAAGTCCGCAGAAGATCTTCAGTCGCATTTCAACAAGGTGACCGGACAGGTTGAGGTGTACGCCGTCAAGAAGGTTGTGGCGGAAGTCCAGGATGCAGATCATGAGATCAGCGTGGAGCAGGCGCAGAAAATAGATCCCCAGGCGGCCGTGGATGGCGAGGTGCGAATTCCGAAGGCCACGGATGTTCTGGGCAGGATTGCCGCGCAGGCCGCGAAGCAGGTGATTTTTCAGAAAGTACGCGAAGCGGAGCGCGACACGGTTTACGCGGAGTACAACCAGCGCGTGGGCGAGTTGGTAAATTGTACGGTGAAGCGGGTGGAGGGTCCTGACGTCATCGTGGATCTGGGCCGAACGGAAGCGCGCATGCCGCGCAAGGAGCAGTCGCGCCTGGAGAATTACCAGATCGGCGACCGCATCCGGGCGGTCATCACGCAAGTGGACCGCGCGGCGCGGGGGCCGCAGGTGGTGGTGTCGCGGGCCGACGCGATGCTGGTGCAGAAGCTCTTCGAAATGGAAGTTCCGGAGATCTACGACGGCACCGTAGTGATCAAAGCCATTGCGCGGGAGGCGGGCGACAGGACGAAAGTCGCGGTCTTCTCGAAGGACGCGGACGTGGATTGCGTGGGCGCCTGCGTGGGTATGAAAGGCATGCGCGTGCAGTCGATCATCCGGGAGTTGCGCGGGGAGAAGATCGACATCATCGAATACAATGACGACCCGCTGGTTTTCGCGGCCAACTCACTGAGCCCCGCCAAGATCAACCACGTCTCGATTCTGGAACTGGAGCAGAAGCACCTGGAAGTGATTGTTGACGACACGCAATTGTCCCTGGCGATCGGGAAGAAAGGGCAGAACGTGCGGCTGGCCGCGAAGCTTCTCGACTGGCATATCGATATTAAGAGCGAAGAAGAGAAACGCCAGGAGATCGAATCGCAGATGGCGGCGATGGCATTGCGCGGCGCCTCGATTTCGGAGTTGCAAGGCCTGGGCGAAAAGACACTCGAGCGATTGAGGGAGAAAGGCATTGAGACCGTCGAGCAACTGGCCCAGATGACTCCCGATGATCTAACGCAGATCCCTGGCATCGGGGAAAAGACGGTCGAGAAGATTCGGCGCGTGGTGACGGACTACTTTGAACAGGACCGGGGTGAACCCCCGGCCGAGGAAGTTGCCCCTGCGGAAGCGGAAGGCGTGCCGGTTGAAGAGCCGCCTGCGGAGCCTGCCGCCGATGTGAAAGAGCCGGGCGAAGAGGGGGCGAGCACCGAGGATTCTGCCCAGCCGGAAGCTGCAGAGGAAGCTGCCGAGGCGCCTGTAGAGGAAGCTGCCTCCAGCGGAGATAAGACCTCCGCCGGAGAGGAAGGGGGGAAGGAAGAATGAAATAAGACTATTTGGGCGTTGCCCTTCCAGAAGGCCGGGGCTTTGCAAGTCCTGCCGTCGGCCTCGAAGGCGCCTCGGCCCCAGATTTCACCCAATCCTCTTGTGAGGGGCGGGAAGCGAGGGAGAGTAAGAACAGAAGACCGAATGGGCAACATACGAATTAACGTTTTGGCGCGCGAGCTGGAAGTCAAGAGTCACCTGATCCTGGAGTACCTGAACGTACTCGGGGTGGAGAAGAAGTCTCACTCCAGTGCGCTTGACGACGACATCGCCGACAAGGTTCGAGAACATTTCCGTGCTTTGAGCGAAGCGGGCGCAACTTTTGAGGCAGCACCCATAGCGCCTCCGCCTGCACCCGTTGCGGTGAAAGAACCGCCGCATGTGTTTCTCGAGCCCAAGCGGCTGCCGGATATCATCAAGGCCGAATTGAACACTCCGCTGACGCGGACCCTTGAAGAAATTAAGAATGCCGCACGCAGAGCGATGGCGCCCCCACCTCCGAGGGTGGTACATGTTCCGGAGACGCCGGCAGCGGCCTTGAAGCCGACGAGTGCGGTGCACAAGCCTGCGCCCACTCCACCCCCGCCTGTCCGCCCGGTAATCCCGGTAGCGCCAGCGGCCGCAGCCATTGGCGGCCAGATTGCCCCCACCCCGCCGCCCGAGCCTTCTGTGCGGCCGGTGGTCAGCCCGGCGACTCCTCCGCCCGCGCCGCCCGTCGCCAGGATCGAAGTCCCACCTGCGCCGGTGGCGCGCGCAAGTGGCATGACGGAAGCTCCGCCGTCGGCGGCGAGGGTGCCCGACGTGCCGAACCTGGTGGCCCGCGCGATTGCGGAGGGCAAGTCGGCGCGCGCCACGCGCGTGGTGCGGCGAGACCCCTCGTCCAGCCAACCGATCTACCCCCACGCGGCCAAGGCCAAAGTCGCGCCCCCGCGCCCGCCGGTGGCTCGCCGGCCCGGCGAGCCGCGGCCCATGCATCCCACTTCGGCACGCTCGATGCCGAGTGCCGGGGCCGGCGCCGTGGCCACGGGCGGCGTACCCGCAACACGGCCACCGGCGGGGCGCCCCGTCTCGGCGCCGCCGCGTCCTATGAGTTATCCCGCACCGCCGCCGCCCAAGCCGGTGGTGCCGGAAGAAGTTCCGCTTACGCGCAAGATCACGATTACCGAAGGCATCGCCATCAAAGAGCTTTCCGAGAAGTTGCAGGTACGCGCTAAAGACGTCATCAAGCGGCTGTTGGATAAAGGCATCTTTGCAACCATCAACCAGACGCTGGATGGCCAGACGGCAACCGAAGTGGCGCGGGGATTTGGAGCGGAAGCCAATGTGGTGAGCTACGAAGAGGAAATCCTCCAGGAAGAACAAGTGACGGATCGCCGCGAAGACCTGGAAGGGCGTGCGCCGGTGGTGACGGTCATGGGACACGTCGATCACGGCAAGACCTCGCTGCTGGACGCCATCCGGCGGACGAATGTCGCGGCGCACGAAGCGGGCGGCATCACCCAGAGCATCGGCGCCTACCAGGTGGAAGCCCAAGGGCGCAAATTGACTTTCATCGACACGCCCGGCCACGAAGCCTTCACGATGATGCGGGCGCGCGGGGCGCGAGTGACCGATGTGGTTGTGCTGGTGGTGGCGGCCGACGACGGCGTGATGCCGCAGACGCTGGAAGCTATTAACCACGCCCGCGCGGCCAACGTTCCCATCGTGGTGGCGATCAATAAGATTGATAAAGCGGATGCCCAACCGGAACGCGTCAAGCGGCAACTGACGGAGCATGGCTTGATGCCGGAAGAGTGGGGCGGACAAACCGTGACCGTCGAGGTCTCCGCCAAGCAGAAGAAGAATCTCGATTTGCTTCTGGAGATGACTCTCCTGGTGTCGGATCTCCAACAACTGAAGGCCAATCCCAAGCGCCTTGCGACGGGAACGGTGCTGGAAGCGAAACTGGACCGCGGCCGGGGCCCGGTGGCGACGCTCCTGGTGCAGAATGGAACTCTGCGAGTCGGCGATTCTTTCATCATCGGCCCGATTTACGGCAAAGTGCGAGCCATGTTCGATTACCGCGGCCAGCCGGTGATCGAAGCCCTGCCCTCCTCGCCGGTGGAAGTGCTGGGCTTGGAAGATGTTCCTCAGGCCGGCGACAGGCTGCAGGTGATCGACGATACCTTGAAGGCCCGGCAAATTGCGCTGCATCGCCAGGCCAAGCAGCGTGAAGCCGCCTTGGCCAAGAGCGCCCGGCTGACACTCGAGCAGTTGCACGCACAGCTTGCGGCGGGCGACGTCAAGGAATTACCGCTCATCATCAAGGCGGATGTGCAGGGGTCGGTGGAAGTCCTTTCCGACACGCTGAACAAATTGAGCACCGACAGGGTCAAGGTGAAGGTGATTCACGCCGGCGTGGGCGCCATCACCGAGACCGACGTGCTGCTGGCTTCGGCGTCCAATGCGGTGGTGATCGGCTTCAACGTTCGGCCGGAGCGCAAGGCTACAGATCTTGCCCAGTTGGAGCAGGTCGACATCCGCATGCACACCATCATTTACAACGTCACCGACGAAATCAAGAAGGCCATGACGGGACTCCTGGCCGTGGTTTTCAAGGAAACGATCTTGGGCCGCGCGGAGGTGCGGGAGGTTTTCCGGATCTCCAACGTCGGAATGGTGGCGGGCTGTTACCTTCAGGACGGCAAGATCACCCGGGAGGCGCTCGTCCGCCTGCTCCGTGATAGCGTGGTGGTCCACCAGGGCAAACTCAAATCCTTGCGGCGATTTAAAGACGACGTCACGGAAGTGAGGACCGGGATGGAATGCGGCATCGCGCTTGAGAATTTCAGCGACGTCAAGATCGGCGACCTGATCGAGGCCTTCGTGAAGGAGAGAGTTCCCGAGCCTGTGATGGCGTGATGCCCTCAGGCTGGTCATTCTGAATCCTTCCCTTGTCATTCTGAGCGAAGCGAAGAATCCCGGCAGTGGGCTCAGAGCAAACTCAGCGAAGTTACTCGGCGATGCCGAGCGTCGCAACTGCAGAGATTCTTCGCTCCGCTCAGAATGACAAGGCGCCGTCGCCCCCGCGAAAGTGGGGGCCCATTGTCGGGCCTGAGCGCAATGGATTCCCGCTTGCGCGGGAATGACGTGATTCGCCGGGTGCGAACGCAATGCCCGTTGGTCTGCTTACCCTGGAGATCCAGCTACCCTACGCTCACTCCCTCAAGGAAAAGCGGGCCGTGCTGCGCAAGATGCGCGATCGGCTGCGCTCGCGCTTTAACGTCGCCGTCGCCGAGTTGAGTCACGAGGACGTTTGGCAGCACGCCACGCTGGGAGTGGCCTCGGTCTCCGATAGCCAGCCGTTGCTGGAATCCGTGTTCCGGCAGGTCTTGGCCGAGACCGAAAAAATCCTGGGCGACGACGTGGCGAATTATTTTGTGGAGTTTTATTGAGAGTCGACAGTTGACAGTCGACAGTTGACTGTCAGAAAGAGGGAACATTAGGGCTCTCGACTTTTGACTGTCGACTGTAAACTGTCGACTGTCAACTCGTGTCTCATGACTGATGCCGCTGTGGAAATCTCGGGAGTCCTCGTCATTGACAAACCGCCGGGGCTCACCTCGCATGATGTCGTGGCGCAGGTGCGCCGCATTCTGGGCATTCGCCAGGTTGGGCACTTCGGCACACTGGACCCCTTCGCTACCGGCGTGCTGCCTGTTTCCGTGGGTAAGGCGACGCGCTTTGCGCAATTCTATCTGAAGTCGCGAAAGTCCTATTCGGGTGTCATCCGCTTCGGCCATTCAACCGACACCTACGACTCGACCGGCCGAGCGACCTCAGAAGATCAGCCCGTAACACTCGAGACGGCGAGTCTGGAGAAGCTCTTCCAAGAGTTTACCGGCCGATTAATGCAGACCCCGCCGCCTTTTTCGGCGAAACACGTGGGCGGGGTGCGCGCCTATGAATTGGCCCGGCAGCATAAACCTGTTTCGCTCGCGCCGGTGGAAGTGGAGATTTATGCGCTCGAGTTGCTGGAAATCGCGGGGCCGGACGTGCGGTTTGCCGTCGAGTGTTCCGGCGGGACGTACGTGCGGTCGCTCGCGCACGACTTCGGCCAGCGACTTCGTTCGGGAGCTTATCTCGCCGATTTGCGGCGCACGGCTGTGGCGGAGTTCAAGGAGAGCCAAGCCGTCACACTGGAGCGGCTCGCCGACGCGTGCGGGCAGAAGAAGGTAGAAAGCTGCCTGGTGCCGCTGGAAGCGCTGCTGCCGGAATTCCCGGAACTGATCGTTCGCGGACGCCAGGAGGTGGGCGTACGCCACGGACACGCTTTCGAATTGGCGCAATCCATGCGCGCCGGGCGCGGCGGCACGGCCCTTTCGCCTGTCGCCGCTTTGTTGAAGATCCTGAATCCCGAGCGGCGGCTCATCGCCGTGGCCCGGCATGTTCAGGGAAGCGTTTACCATCCGCATCTGGTGCTGGTGTAGCGGACGAAGGCAGTGGGCAGTAGGCAGTCGGCAGTAGGCAGTTAGGGACGGCTGTCATTCTGAGCGAAGCGAAGAATCTGGCCCGGCCGCTTCGCTGCCAACTCGGCCCCAGAGCGAGATTCCTCGTCGCCTGCGGCTCCTCGGAATGACGCCCCAAGACGGTGTTTCATCAACCGGCGTAGGCTAATGTAAGGACTCGAATTGATTCACATCTGGATCATCGCAATCTGCGCAATTCTCTTGGGCGGTGTATTCGGCCTGTATGTCTACGCGTGGAGCATTCCCACCTTGCAATTGTTCACGCCAGCCATTTTGCGCGGCCCTGCCGACGGCAAGCGTATCGCCCTGACCTTCGACGACGGTCCCTGCGCCGGCTACACGGAGCCCATTCTCGAAATACTTCGCGAGCGGGGAGTGAAGGCCACGTTTTTCGTTTGCGGCCGGAACATCGAGCGCAGTCCGGAGCTTCTGCGGCGTATTCACTCTGACGGGCACACCATCGGGAACCACGGTTATTCGCACCCCTTTCCTTTCTTTCACAGGCGCAAGTTCTTTGCGCGCGAGGTCGACCGCACGCAGGAGGCGATCGAGAAAGTGACGGGGAAGCGTGCGAAGTTTTTTCGGCCTCCGTTCGGGGCGCGATGGCTGGGGCTTCGGCCCGTGCTCGAGGCGCGCGGCCTGAGATTGGTGAACTGGTCGGACACGGGCTACGATTGGAAGCTCGACCGGGACGGGATTGTGCGTGAAACCCTCAAGTCCCTGGGCCCTGGCTCCATCGTTCTGCTTCACGACGGCGGCAGGGCCTATGCGCGGGAACGAGTCGACCGTTCGGCGACCGTGCAGGCCTTGCCTGCGATTCTTGACGGCGCCGCGAAAGCCGGTCTCGCTTTTGTCAGCTTGGACGAATTGTTGGCGTAGGGCAGGTACTGACCATGACTGAGAATGTGTGGGTCGGATTAGACGTGGGTGGAACTAAGACAGCGATCGTGATATCCGCGGAGCCGCCCGCAGTTCTGGGGCGAACGGAATTCGCCACGCTTCCGGCGAAGGGAGCGGACCGCGCTCTCGAGCTTGCCAAGGAAGGGATTCGTGAGCTGCTGGCGCAGCGGGGGCTTGATGCAAGCGCTATCCAGCGGATTGGCGTCAGTTGCGGCGGTCCCTTGGACCGAATCGCGGGGATGATCCAGTCACCGCCCAATCTTCCCACCTGGGATAACGTTCCCATCAAGGCAATCATGGAGAAGGAATTCGGGGTGGAGTGCCAGGTGGAGAATGACGCCAACGCCGGAGCGGTCGCGGAGCACCGATTTGGCGCCGGCCAGGGGACGCAAAACATGGTCTTCCTGACCATGGGCACAGGCCTCGGCGCGGGCATCATCACGGACGGCCGCCTTTATCACGGCACGAATGATCTGGCGGGCGAGGTCGGACACATCCGGCTGACGCCGATCGGACCGGTGGGCCATAACAAGGCGGGCTCAGCGGAAGGATGGGCGAGCGGCGGCGGTATGGCCCAGGTGGCGGTCCAAGCCGTCTTGAGGGCCGGCAAGAACAAACAGAAGACAGTCCTCCGTAAAATCCTGCAATCCGGCAAGACATTAACCGCCAAAGACGTTGGCTTGGCGGCCAGAAATGGCGACGCCGTGGCTATCCGGATTCTGGAATCGACAGGCCGGCGGCTGGGCGCGGTGCTTGCCATTCTCGTGGACTTACTGAACCCGGAACGAATCGTGATCGGGGGTCTGGCCATGCGGCTGGGCGATTTGCTGCTCGACCCGGCGCGTTCAGTCATGCAGCGGGAAGCGCTGGCTCCTGCGGTCGCACGCTGCGAGGTGGTGCCCGCGGCGCTCGACGAACGCATCGGCGATGTCGCGGCGCTTTGCGTAGCAGTGGGTTTCTGAGCTTGGTTTCAGATGTAGGGCTGAATTGCTGGACTTCTAAATGGTCGGGATATCCGTTTGCGCGAAGTCGTTGCCTTTGGCGAGCAACGGTTCCCCTGAAGCCTTTGCGAGCGCATACGCGAAACAATCGCCAAAATTGAGAGCTGCCGGGTGGCGACCCTTGCCGTACTTGCGCCATGCCAGGCGGGCAATTTCAACTTGGTCCGCGTCTACGGGAACCACGTCTATCTTCGCTTGACGTAAGAACAGATCGAACTCCCGCCCGGCAGATTCTCCTCGGCGCGCCTCCAGCACAATGCCGGTCTCGAGGCTGTTGGCCGCCGAGATCGAACGCGTTTCAGCCTGGATCATCGCATCCAGAAACCTCCGGCGTTCCGGTTCGCCGAGAAAAATAGCGAGCAAAGCGGATGTGTCGATGATCATCAGTCAGGGAGCCCCCGTTCATCATAGCCTAGAATTTCGTCGAGGGGCCGTGTGTCCAAGGTGGGAAGGGCATCCACACGCCGCAGTAAGTCCTCGAGTCTTGCGGACATGATACGGCCGCGCCGGCGATCAGGCAGGCGCTGCAGGCTTTCTTTGAGAGAGTGCTGAATCGCTAGGGTAATGGATTGGCCTGTTTCCTTCGCGAGTTGCCTCGCCAGGCGTTCAGTCACAGGGTTCTTTATACTCAGGGGCATTGTCTCCGACCCTTCGCCGTTTCTATACAGCAGTATAGAATTATATAATCGGCAACCTGAGATTGCAAACGCTGGCCTGGACCATGCCCGATCTCCAAATCACATCGAGGTGGAAGCGGCCCGGACTGCGGCCTCCGGACCCGTGCCTGAATTCGGCCATTGGATGGCCGAGATCGGCCATGGACCCGCCCGGTTTCTCGTCCATCCGCTGTCAATCGTCCTAACCTGCACAAAATACACGTGATAGATTTCCGAATGAGAGTCCTGATTGGCAACTGACTTGCCCTACAGATTGGCGAGTCGTTCGAAGCGCTCGGTTTAACAGTCGCGAACCATGAAGAGACGACGCCAATTGAAATCCGCTGTTCACTGCCGATGGGCGGCTTGTTTGGTTGGAATTTTAGGAGCCGCAGCTTTTGCTTTTGCCGTTCCTCAGGCGCAGACGAACACCACGCCCGAGGAGGCGAAGCCGACGAACACGACCCACGGAACCCCGAGCGCGCCGAAGCGCGAATTCCCGACCGGGGGCGTGTGGCATCATTTCGGCGAGAAGGGCAATGCCGCAACTTCGCGGGGCAGTCAAACCGGCGGTGCTTACTCGACCGGGGCTGACCGTACCGTGCAGAAGGCGAGTCCCGGGGCAACATGGCAAGGCTCTGGTGCTGGGCGTACAGGCGGATTGGAGAAGCAGATGTGGGCGCTCGTCAACCAGGACCGGTTGAGACCCGAGGCACTCGCTGAAACGGGCGGGCAAGCGCGTCCGCTGAAGTGGAACGAGCGTCTGGCCGCGGTGGCGCGAGCGCATTCGCTCAACATGCTCAAGCAGCAGTCCTTCTCGCATAACGACCCCGACGGCACGACGTTCGCGGTGCGCATCAAGAGGGCGGGGATTCCCTGGGAGGCTTCAGGAGAGAACATCGCCATCTACGATACGGTGCAGAGAGCGGAATCCGCCTTCATGAACGAGCCGCGCTTTCAAAGCAATCATCGAGGCAACATCTTGAACGCGAGTTATACCGACGTGGGAATCGGAGTCGTGCAAGGCCCAGACGGCAGTCTTTACATCACGCAAGACTTTATAGCGAGTCCACCCGAGGGCGCCCGAAGCGATGAGTAGGCTACGCAGGCGCGAGGGCAAGCTGAGAAGTGTAACCCCTGGGCCCAAAAGCTCAGAAAAGGAGATTTAAAATGCCGAACCTAAGAATCAAAGAAGCCAGAGTCGTCACGCGATTAATGGCCGCCTTGTTGGGGCTTGTGTTTGCATCGCAACTGTTCAGCAGCACCTTGTTTGCGCAGGCGCCGCTCCCGCAGCCTCCGCCTGATCAAGGGCCGCCGCCGGAACAAGGACCGCCGCCGGAAGCGCCGCCCTCCTTCCCGCCGGAGGAGTTGCAGAGGATCGTGTCTCCCATTGCTCTGTATCCGGACCCTCTGCTGGCGCAGGTTCTCACCGCTGCGACTTTTTCTAACGACATCCCCGCCGCCGCGCAGTGGGCGGACCAGCACCACTATCTGAGCGGAGACGCGCTGGCGCAAGCCATCACCGCCGACCAGCTACCCTGGGATCCAAGCGTGCAGGCGCTGCTACCCTTTCCCTCGGTTCTCGATATGATGGCCTCTGCCATGCAATGGACAGAGGAACTGGGCAACGCCGTCCTGGCGCAGCGGCCGGACGTGATGGATGCGGTGCAGGTGATGCGCCAGCGAGCCTACAACTACGGCTATCTTAGGACCAATCAGGCGGTCGTGGTGGCGCCTGGGCCGTATATCACGATCATGCCCGTGAACCCGGGATTCATTGTGGTTCCCGCGTACAGCCCGGGGATCGTGTTTGCGGCTCCGCGCCTCGGCTTCGTCGTGGGCGCCGCCATCCGCTTTGGCTTTGGCGTAGCCATTGGCCTGGCGTTTCGTCCTTGGGGATGGGGCTTCGGCTGGACCCACTTCGATTGGGGCCATCACGCCATGATCGTCAACAACCATCCGTGGGGCAGGACTTGGGCGAATCGCGCAACCTACGTCCACCCGTATGCGGTTCAGCGCTATGCGCGCTCGGCGCCGCGCCCGGCGGAACACCATGAACTGGAACGCCGCTCGCAGCAGGAACGGTCAGATGCCAAGGCCGGACGGGCGGTCAAGGAAGAACACCGTAACGAGGCCAAGCACGCAGAGAAACACGACGAGCATCACCGGTAAGAACAAATGGCCGGAGCGTCTTGACCCTCTCCCCGTACGAAATATCCGCGCACTCAGCATGCGGGGAGAGGGTGGTCCGCCGCCGGCGCCTTGAGTCGCCGGCATGGGCCGGGCGAGGAGGTCTTCAGCACCGCATCCTACCTTTACATGAAGCGCAGACGGTTCCGTCCTTCCTCCTTCCCAGCATCAGGTGTCCCAATTTGAGTTGTAGCGCTGGCCTTCAGGCCAGCATCTGCCGACCCGTCGCTTCGCTCAGGGCAGTCTCTAAAGGTCGGCGCTGCTTTCGAACTGGGATCCTACACGCCATCATGTGAGTTTGCCTTATCACTCCAACTTCACGTATGCTCTCCGCCAGCTATGGTAGAGCCCCTGAATTGAGCGGAGGTGGAAACTTGAAGAATACACTTTGCATTTTCGCCTGCGCGGTATTCTTGTGGAGCCCGCCCGCTTGGGCAGGCTCCGATGCTGACACCGTGCGCGAACTCCTGGCACTCGAGAAGCAGGCGATGGACGGATGGCTCAAAGGAGATCCCGAACCACAGTTGGCCATCTCCGATCCCGAAATCACTTACATTCATGAGGCGGTGGGGAAGCGCCTGGACGGGCTCGCAGCGGTGAAAGAACTCTACGCCGCGTATCGTGGTGTGCCGTTGTTTGACAGTTATGAGATTCTGAGTCCCAAGGTTCGAGTAAGCGGCGACATGGCCGTACTGACCTACCAACTAGCGCAGCACCGGGGTTCCGCGACGAAATACTGGAATGGAACTCTAGTTTATTGGAAGAAGCCGGAAGGATGGCGGATCATCCACGCCCATTGGTCTGGCGCTGCACAGCCGCAGCCTTGACCGGCAAGGACGCGAACGCGTTCAGGCCGCGGAACTACTCGTGAGACCGCAGCGCGTCGCGCCCCTCGTCCTTGGCGCGGAAGAGGGCGTTATCGGAGGCACGCAGAAGGTCTTTCAGACTTCTGCCGTTGTCGGGAAAGGTGGCGACGCCAAACGACAGAACCATGGGTTCCAGAGGGCGTCCCTGGTATTGAATGTCCGTGCGGGCAACGGCCTTGCTTAATTCCTCCGCCCGTTGCGTGGCAAGCGCCGCCGTAGTGTCGGGAAGCACCAGCACAAATTCGTCTCCTCCCAAACGGCAGGCAACATCTTCGCTTCGGATGTGGCTCTTCAGCGTCTCGCACAAATTCTGCAGGGCCAGGTCGCCGGCCTCGTGCCCATAGGTGTCATTGAACTGCTTGAAATTGTCCACGTCGAGCATGATGACTGCCAGGGGCCGGCGGTTTCGAGCCGCGCGGGAAATCTCCCGCTCCAGCGTCTCTTCCATGTAACGGCGATTAAACCAGCCGGTGAGCGGGTCACGAATGGACTGCGCACGCAGGGCCTCGCTCAAGTTCATGTTGGCCACAGCCAATGCCAACTGCTCCGCGATGGAGGTGGCGGGCCAGGGGAGTTCCACGGACCCTGCGGACGGTTCCCCGGCTGAGCCTTGCGGTGCTTGGCCCAGCCGCAGGTGAAGAAGTCCATAGGTTTCACCGTGAGCAATCATGGGGACGCAGAGGTAACAGGCCGGCGGAGGATTCGGCAAGTGGCGGCACAGTAGGCTAGTCTGAGAGTCTTCCACGAAATGCACCCGCCCGGTTCGAAGTCCCCAGCACTGATCGAGAGTCAGGAACTCGGGATCGTCCGGCTGCAATTCTCCCCACCGGCTGACAATCTCCAGATCCTTGGTCTGAGGGGAATAGACGTACAGGGCGCCGGCGGTGGCGGGAATGAGCGTCTGGGTAAATCGGGCGGTGACTGCATAAGCATCCGCGGGAGTCGAGCTAGCCTGCAGGAGGTGGCCCATCTCCGTGAGCAGCCGGAGTTGATGAGTTCGGCGCTCCAGCTTGTCGAGCGACTCGCGCAAAGCCTCATCGGCCTGCTTGCGTTGAGTGATGTCTCTGGAGATGGTGGACATGGCGACGATTTTTCCGGAACGATCCTGAACCGGTGAAATCGTCAGGGAGACGTCAAGGCGCGTGCCGTCCTTTCTAACCCGGACCGTTTCAAAGTCCTGGACGGCGCCCCCTTGCAGCACGCGCTCCGCCAGGCGCTGCCGTTCCTCCTTGCGATCGGGCGGGACTATCAGTGAGATGGACTGGCCTATCGCCTCTTTGACAGTGTATCCATAAGCATGTTCCGCCGCTTTGTTCCAGCTCAAGATGGTTCCGTCCAGACTGGCTCGAATGATGCTGTCGGCTGAAGATTCAATGACCGCGGCCTCGGCGCGAGCCTCCTCTTCGGACCGGGATAAGCGATGCGTAACCCAAGTGATCACAACGCCCACGCCGCAGAATGCCAACATGGGGATGAAGATTGCGGGGTTGGAAGTGTCGAAGAGACGGTCCATCAGGAAGTAATAGGTCAGGGCCATGCTCAACAGCGTAGCGAAAATCCCGGGCCAGAATCCCCCTGAGGCGCTGACGAAGACGGCGAGAATGAAGAGCAGAAACCTGAACTGCTCCCGGATGGGAGGGATGACCAACGTGAGGAGCAAAGCGATAGTGACGCTTAGGACTGCGAGTGCATAGGCTTTGAGGGCTCTCATCTCGCTCCCCCCACTCTATGGCTGCCGGTGAGTGGCTTCAACCCAACCTCACTCCAACTTACTCCAAAAGGGGTGCGGAATCAACGTAGTGTGCCAAAAGGCCACCATCCGTCGATAAGATGCGGCGACCCGACCGGAGATCAGATCGGCGCCGATGGATTTCCCGAGTTTGTCTAGCCGACTACTTGAAAGCTCGAATTCTACACGTGAGGCGCGTATTTCGGCACTCAATTGCGGCTCATTTGGGGTTCGTTTTAGCTTCGTTTTGCACACGCCTTCGTTTGTTTTCAATAACATACTGGCTTCGATCGTATTGTTTTTGTTGTTTCGAACCCCAGTTTCCCCGGCTCGCCCGGACGACCCCGCTTTTCCTTCCCTTCCGAGCATGCCGGCGCTCCCTTAGCGACAAAACGTCAAGAACTAGACAACCACAGTAGGCTATCATAGGCGGGCGAGTTTGTCAAGCGAAAAGTGCAAACCTGGGGCGGTCGTTCCTGACCAGGCTGCTGAAAAATCCTTCTGGTGGTCATTTTGTCATTCCGGGTCAGAGATGGTGTCCCTGATCCGGCGGTAACGGCGGGCGAGTGTGGTAAGGAAGCCAGGGCGAGATTCTTCGCTGCGCTCAGAATGATAGTGGGCGGGGCCGAGTTGGCAGCGAAGGGGCAGAGCGAGATTCTTCGCTGCGCTCAGAATGACAAGCATTCCTGACTGCCGATTGCTGACTACCCACTGCCGATTGCCTACTGTCCGAAGTGGTCCTTCAGGGCTGCCTGGGCAGCGAAGTAGCCACACATGCCATGGACTCCTCCGCCGGGCGGTGTGGAAGCGGAACACAAATAGAGCTGCGGCGATGAAGTGCGATAGAGCCGGAGAGTGGGTCTGGTGAACAGTTGTGCCAAGTCATTTGCGCCGCCGCTGATGTCCCCGCCCACCAGATTGGGATTACGTCGCTCCAGGTCGGCGGGGCTCAGGACGCTGCGGGCGAGCACGAGTTCTTGGAAGCCCGGCGCGAAGCGCTCCACCTGAGCTTCGATTCGCGGCGTCATATCCTCGTTGGAACCATTCGCGACGTGACAGTATGCCCACGCCGTATGCTTTCCCGCGGGAGCCCGCGTGGCATCGAACAAGCTTGGCTGCACCACCAGGACAAAGGGCCGCTCCACCGAGCGCCCTTCCCACGCGGCGCGCTCCGAGGCGGCGATTTCCTCGAGCGTGCCTCCGAGGTGAAGCGTAGCCGCGCGACGGCACCCCGGGGCCTGCCAGGGAATCGGGCCGCTTAAGGCCCAGTCAACCTTGAAAACACCGGGACCGTACCGATATCGCTCGAGCCTATGACGGTAGTCCCGCGTAAGTTGATTTCCCGCCAGGCGGAGAAACTGGCGGGGAGTGAGGTCGCACAGAACCACGCGGCTGGCGGGAAGTTGACCGAGCGCCGTCACGGCGAAGTTCGTCACCACCTCGCCGCCCGCCGAATGCAAGCAGGCCACCAGGCTATCGGCGATCTTCTGCGCACCTCCTCGCGGGAGGGGCCAGCCCACCGCATGAGCGGTGATTCCGAGAACAAGTCCGAAGGCCGCACTCGCCAAACTGTCGAGCGGCAGCACGGAATGGGCTGCCATTCCCGCGAAAAGGGCTCGAGCGGGTCCCTGCTTAAAGAGGGAACGCGCCAGTCCGCGCGCGGAACGAAAAGCGTGAAGGCCAAAGCGAGCCAGTTTCAGCGGATGGGACGGAAACCTCAGAGGGCCCAGCAGTGATTCACTTAAGTCATTCCAATTCGCCACCAGCGGTTCCATTAAGGCGCGATAGGCGCGGCCGTCATGACCCAGGCCGTCCGCTGTCTGTTGCACGGAGCGCTCGGCCATTACGACCTGGCCGCCATCGAGAGGATGGGCGAGCGGCGCCGGCGGCTGCGCCCAGCTAAGACCGTGATCGGCAAGAGGCAGTGAGGCAAAGAAGGGTGAGGCAAGGGCGAGCGGGTGAACCGCGGAGCAGACATCGTGCATGAACCCCGGTAAGGTCAGCGCCGCTGAACGCGTTCCACCGCCCGCTGTCTCTGCCGCCTCGAACACCACGACCGAACACCCCGCCCGCGCCAGGGTGATCGCGGCGGCCAGCCCGTTAGGTCCTGAGCCGACAATTATCGCGTCATACTTCGTGCGCAAAGCGAAGCGATCCCTTCCCCACAGTCCTTAGATGTTGGCGCACGCGTTCCGGAACATTTTCGGCATAGGCGTAATCCTCCACCCTCAAGGTGCCGATAGAGAGATGAAGACTTCCGGAAGGTCGCCGAGGGCGAATACGTGGCGGCGTTGGGCTGCGCTCCGAGTGAGTAACGAACCCGTTCGATGGGTGGCTTATGAGCGTGTTGGAGAGTTCGAGCATCGGTCCGCATCGCCGTCCCTCAGCGCCTCCGGCCCCCGCCACTGTTCTGGTCATCGACGACGACGCCGCGGTTTGCCATACGCTCGGTAGCCTGCTGACGGCGGAAGGTCATACGGTGGTCACCGCGCAAAGCGGTAAAGAGGCAGTGAAGCTGCTGCAAAGCCGGCAATTCGATGTGGTCCTTACCGATCTTCTCATGCCGGAAATGGACGGCCTCGAAACGATGGAGGCGTTGAAGGAACTCGACCCTGACCTTGAGGTCATCGTTTTGACCGGGCATGTGGCCATCCGCGTTGCCACAGAGGCGCTCAAGCGCGGGGCCTGCGATTATCTCCAAAAGCCGGTCAGCCTTCTGGAGTTGAGCGCCGCCGTGGAGCGTGCGGTTGAACTGCGCCGGCTCAAGTCCGGCAACTGCCTCGAGGGGGTGGCCGGCGTGCCGGGAGCTTTGGGCCGCCAAGATCTTGCCCTTTCGCAGTTGATCAAACGCCAGCACGCCGAAGAAGAGCTTCGGCTCACGCAATTCGCGGTCGATCACGCTTCCGACGCCGTGTTTTGGATGGACTGGCAAGGCCGGATCGTGTACGCCAACGAGGCAGCCTGCCGTTCCTTAAGCCGAACCCGCGAAGAAGTCCTGGCCCTGTCGATCCCCGACATCGATCCGCAGGTTGCCCAAACAGGATGGGAGAAAGCCTGGCAACTCGTCAAAGAGCGCCGCTCGATGACGTTTGAGGCCCAGCACCGGCGGAAAGACGGAACGGTGTTTCCCGTCGAAGTGAGCGCCAAGTACCTGGAGTTTGGCGGGAAAGAATACAGCTTCACCTTCGTGCGCGACATCAGCGAACGTAAGCGGACGGAACTGGCGCTGCAAGCCTCCGAGCGCCGCTATCGGCGCTTTGTTGAACGCAGCGCTGCCGCCGTCATTCGCAACACTCTGGACGGCACCATTATTGACTGCAATCAAGTTGCGCTGCGCTTCCTGGGCTACGATTCTCTGGAGCAGTTGAAGACCCGCCGGATTCGGGACCTTTATTATGATCCCAAAGACCGGGACATCATGCTGGCCCGGCTCAGGAATGAGAAGATTCTCACCGGATACGAGTTCAGATTTCTGCGCAAAGACGGCGCCACCGCGTGGCTTCTCGCCAACATGACGTTAACCGAGGAAGACGGCCAGGAAATCATTGAGGGGACGGTAGTTGACATCAGCGATCGCAAGCGGGCCGAGGAGGAGTTGCGGCACCGCGAGGCCGAACTGAGGGACGCACTGGGGGCCGCGCAGATGGGCGTCTGGAACTGGACGTTGGGCACGGATACCGTCACCTGGGATGAAGCTCTTTTTCGCATTGCCGGGCGGGATCCAAAACTTCCCGCCCCGAGTTTCACCGACCAGGCGGAGATGTTTGCCCCGGAGAGTCTGCAGCGGTTGAAGGCGGCGGTGGAGAATACGCTCGCCACGGGCACTCCGTGCGAACTTGACGTTGAGATGGTCCTCCCCGACGGCTCGAAGAAATGGGTCATAAGCCGCGGGGAACCCCGCCGCGATGCCAGTGGGCGCATCACCTGGCTTCGAGGCACACTGCAGGACATCACGGAGCGCAAGCGTTCTCAGGAAGTGAAAGCTCTGCTGGCCTCGATCGTCGAGTCTTCGGAGGACGCGATTATCGGCAAAGCTTTGGACGGAACCATTCTGAGTTGGAACAAGGGGGCGGAAATTCTGTATGGCTATTCCGCCGGCGAGGTTATGGGCAGGCCGATTTCGATTCTCGCTCCGCCGGACCGCTACGATGAAATCCCCAACATCCTGGAGAGGATCAGGCGCGGGGAAAAGATCGCGCATTTCGAGACGGTGCGTCTGAGAAAGGACGGAGCCCGGGTCAACGTCGCCGTCACCGTGTCACCGATTATGAACGCCAGTGGCGAAGTGACCGGCGCGGCCACGATCGCGCACGACATCAGCGAGCGCAAGCGAGTCGAAGAGCGTCTCCGCAAACTTTCGCGCGCCGTCGAGCAGAGCCCTGCCGCGGTGCTGATCACCGATATTCATGGAGCCATCGAGTACGTCAATCCCAAATTTACGCAAATCACCGGCTATACGGCGGCCGAGGTCAAGGGCCGAAACCCGCGCATTCTAAAGTCGGGAATGCAGTCTCCGAGCGTCTACGAAGAACTCTGGACGACGATTCTCTCCGGGGGGGAATGGCGTGGGGAATTTGCCAACAGGAAGAAAAGCGGAGAGATCTATTGGGAGTCCGCTTCGATTGTCCCGATCCGAGGCTCGGCAGGAGCCATCACTCACTTCCTTGCGGTGAAGGAAGACATCACGGAGAGGAAGCGGGCGGAAGAGGAGCTGCACAGGGCTAAAGAAGCTGCGGAAGCTGCCAATCGCGCCAAGAGCCAGTTTCTGGCCAATATGAGTCATGAGATCCGAACCCCGATGAACGGTGTGATCGGGATGGCCGGTTTGCTGCTCGATACCGAACTGTCACTCGAGCAAAGACGGTATGCAGAGATCGTCCGCTCCAGTGGCGAGGCGTTGCTGGCCGTCATCAACGACATCCTGGATTTCTCCAAAATCGAGGCGCGCAGGCTGAACCTGGAGTGCGCCGATTTCGATTTGCGCAGTGTGCTCGAGTACGCTGCGTCGTTGGTGGGGCTCAAGACGATTGAGAAGAAACTGGAATTACTCTTCGAAGTCGTGCCGGGGACTCCCTGCCTTCTGCGGGGCGATGCGGGCAGGCTGCGGCAGGTTCTGGTGAATCTGCTGGGCAATGCTGTGAAATTCACCCCCCAGGGCGAGGTTTCCGTCACGGTGCGAGTGGATACGGAGGATGAGCAAAAGGCGACCCTGCATTTCACGGTGCGCGATACGGGGATTGGGTTCCGCCAGGAGCAAGCCTCGGTTTTGTTTGAGCCGTTCGTTCAGGGGGATGGATCAAAAACACGCCGCTATGGCGGGACGGGTCTGGGGCTGACAATTTCCAAACAACTGGTCGAGATGATGGGAGGCCAGATCGGCGTCCGGAGCCAGGAGGGCAAGGGCGCGACGTTCTGGTTCACTGCCACCTTCGAGAAGCAACCCGCGGCGAGCGCGCCCTCGACGGGCATTCAGCCGGACCTGCGAGAGGCGAGAGTGTTGGTGGTAGACGACAACGCCACGAACCGCCATCTGCTCTGCGCGCTGCTGCGTTCCTGGGGTTGCTGGCCCGAAGAGAGTGCGGATGCGGGTAGCGCCTTGTCGGTTCTGCAGCAGGCTGCACGGACTTCTGAACCGTTCCAGATCGCCGTCCTGGATATGGATTTGCCCGACATGGAGGGAGTAGAACTGGGGCGTCGGATTGCAACTGACCCGGAACTCGATCCTACAGCGCTCTACTTGATGACCGGTTTCGGCCGGCCGGTCGACGGGGCTCGACTGCAAGCGATGGGGTTCGCAGGCCAGATTGCCAAGCCGATTTGGGAGCGCAAGCTGCTTGAAACTTTGCTCGCGACCCGCAGTCAAGGGCGGGCCTCAGAGGCCCCCGGTAGCGGTATCTCACAGACTGCCTCCCGGCGCTCGAGAGCAGAGCCAAAGTTCCGGATTCTGGTGGCCGAGGATAATCCGACCAACCAGGAAGTAGCCGGGATGATGTTGAGGAAGCTGGGCTTCAGTCCCGATCATGTCGCCAACGGAGTGGAAGCTCTCGAGGCGCTCCAGCAGCGCGCGTACGACTTGCTGCTCTTGGACTGTGAGATGCCCGAGATGGACGGATACGAGACGGCCCGGCGCATTCGTGATCCGCGCACAGGCGCGCGAAATCCCCTGATCCCGATTGTGGCGCTGACGGCGGACGCCATCGCCGGAGACCGTGAGAAGTGTTTTCAGGCAGGCATGAACGACTACCTCGCCAAGCCGGTTGATCCTCGCCACTTGGCAGAGGTCTTGGGGAAGTGGCTGGCAGCGCCCGCCGTGCCAGCAGGGGGACCGGAGACACCTAGAATGCAAGACGTCTTCCGGTCGGGTAGCCTGCTGGCCCGACTCTCCGGAGACAGAGAGCTGGCAAGAAAGGTGGTGGCGGGCTTTTTGAGCAGGCTTCCACAGCAGGTCGCGTCCTTGCGACGGAGCGTTGAGAAGGGGGACGCCCAAGGCACTAGCCTGCAGGCGCACGCCTTGAAAGGGGCGGCGGCGACGGTGGCGGCGGAAACCCTCCGGGCCGCCTGCTGCGAACTGCAGGACGCCGCGGAAGCGGGGAACTTCAACCGAGTCTCGGCTCTGCTGCCCAAGCTGGAGGAAGCAGCGAGTCTGCTCACCGCCGCCACGACGGAGACGGGGTGGGGGTAGGGCAGATTGCCCAGGGGGTTGTGGAGATGCGCACACTGATTGTGGAAGACGATTTCACCTGCCGCTTGCTGTTGCAGACGCTGCTCAGCCGTTACGGTGATTGCCACATTGCCGTAAACGGCCGCGAAGCAGTCGACGCGTTCCACCATGCCTTGGACGGCGGGCAGCCTTACGATTTGATCTGCATGGATATCATGCTGCCGGAGATGGATGGACAGTCGGCCGTCAAGGAGATCCGCGCTTGCGAAGAGGCTCGGGGCACGTTGTCCACGGAGGGTGTGAAGATCATCATGACGACCGCGCTGGACGATGTGAAGAACGTGGTCGAGTCGTTCAAGTTGTTGTGTGATGCTTACGTGTTCAAGCCGATCGATACGGGGAATCTGATCAACCACCTCAAGTACCTGCGGCTGATTGGGTGAGCGTCGCTTGCCACGGATGCGCGAGGTTTCATTGCCGTGGCGGCGGGTAGCCCGGGCCGCAGGGCCTCCGCCCAATCCCATCAAAACTCTTCAAGTTTCCTGTTCAACCCTCCGATTAGCTATAAGGTGGCAAGGCGTATGATCCGCCAAGCCTTACGGAAGTGTTCCAGCGAGCAGACCCCCGCCGGAAGAGTGCTCTCCCGGAGTGAAAAAGGATGCCCGTGTTCTGCGATCAAGGCGAAGCGTTGTCTCTTATCCGCTTGCAGGGCAACGTGAACATCTGCTCGGCCGCAGAATTGAAGCGGATGCTGCTGGCAGTGCTAGCGCGTCGAATGGACATCCGTGTCGATCTCGGCTCTGTCACTGAACTCGATGTAAGCGCGGTCCAACTTCTCCGGGCCGCGGAGCGCCAAGCAAAAGGAGCGGGGGTCGGATTCAGCTATGCGGGGCAATGCCCTCAGGATGTCGCCCTCGCCCTGGCTGCGGCAGGCTTTGAGGAATTTCCGCTCCCCGCAAAACCAATTTGAGCCAATCCCGTGCCTGAATTACCCAACGACCAAGCGCTCGAAAAGTACCGGCAAGCCTTCCAGGAAGAGGCGCGCGAGGTTCTGGTCGAACTGGAATCGGCTCTGCTGGAACTGAACGAGAATCAGAACGATCAGGGTTTGGTGGGCCGCGTTTTCCGGGCTTTGCATACGATCAAGGGCTCCGGGTCGATGTTCGGTTTCGACGAGCTGGCCGCCTTCGCGCATGACCTGGAAACAGCCTTCGATGAAGTCCGCGCCGGGCGCCTCAATGTCACCTCAGGGCTACTGGATGTGGCCTTAATGGCGCTTGACCAGATTAAGGCCATGCTGGAGGAAACGGCCGGCGGGCCGCCCGCGGACCGGGTGGTCTCTGGCGAAATCCTGGTAAAGCTCCATGCGTTGACCGGATTGTCGGAATCATCAGCCGCCCGGGAAGCCGCCCCTGCGCCGCAGGCTCCCCTGAGGGCTGCCGGTGCGCTGAGCACCTGGAAAATCCACTTTTGCCCCGGCCCTGATCTGCTGCGAAACGGCGCCAATCCAATGCTGCTGTTGGGCGAGTTGAAGCCGTTGGGGGAATTGCACGTTACCGCCAGCATGGCGGCGATCCCGCGTCTGGAGGAGTTGGACCCCGAGCGTTGTTACATAAGTTGGGACATGCTGCTGACGACCGCTGCCGGTCGCGAGGCGATCCGGGATGTCTTCATCTTCGTGGAAGATTCCTGTGAGCTGAGCATCGAGCCGGATTTGGCCCCCCGCGAGCACGCTGCGGAAGCGCTTCCGAGCACCCCGCAAGAGCGACGTGGCGGCTACGGACGCCGCGCCTATGACAGCCCTGACAATGCTTCGAGTATTCGCGTGCCGGCCGCCCGGCTCGACCAGTTCGTCAACCTGGTGGGTGAACTGGTCACGGTGCAAGCGCGCTTGGGAGAGGTGGCAGCCCGGCGCGATGACGCTGAGGTGACGGCAGTCTCTGAGGAGATCGAGCGCTTGACAGCGGCGCTACGCGAGAACTCCATGAGCATTCGCATGTTGCCGATCCGCGCTACCTTCGAACGTTTCCGGCGCCTGGTTCACGACTTAGCGCGAGACTTGCACAAGGAAGTGGATCTGACCATTGAGGGCGGCGATACCGAGTTAGACAAAACCGTGATCGATCAGTTGAACGACCCGCTGATGCATCTCATTCGCAACAGCATGGATCACGGCATCGAGCCGCCTGCGGACCGCATCGCCGCCGGCAAGCCGGCCACCGCAACCCTCTGCCTTTCAGCGAAACACTCGGGCGCCACCGTCCTGATCGGCGTCTCTGACGACGGGGCAGGCATCAATGCGGAAGCGGTTCGCGCCCGGGCAGTCGAAAAAGGCCTCATGGCAAGCGATTCCCAACTGACAGAGAGCGAGATCCTGTCTCTGATTCTGGCGCCCGGGTTTTCCACTGCCCAGCAGGTCACGGATGTCTCCGGAAGAGGAGTCGGCATGGACGTGGTGCGGCGCAACGTGGAGGCGCTCCGCGGAACTGTTGAGATCGCGAGCAGACCCGGCGCCGGGACCAACGTCACCTTGCGCTTGCCCCTTACCATGGCGATTATCGACGGATTGCTGGTGCGCATCGGGCCGTCCTATTTCGTGATGCCGCTTGCGACCACCCTCGAATGCATCGAATTGACCCATCAGGATGTCGAGAAGGCCAACGGCAAGCACCTGGCGGACATCCGAGGCGAACTGGTTCCCTATATTCATCTCAGGGAGTACTTCAACATCCACACGGAACGCCCTGAGCGGGAACAGATTATGCTGACCGAAACCGAGGAGGGGCGCTACGGCTTCGTGGTGGATCAGGTGCTTGGGGACCATCAAACCGTGATCAAGAACCTGGGGCGGGTGTACCGGCACGTTCAAGTCATCTCCGGCGCGACCATCCTCGGCGATGGATCCGTGGCGTTGATTCTGGATCCCCATCGGCTGGCCCAGGAGGCCATCCGCGCCACAGCGGAGTGAGGCAGCGCGGAGGGGCGTGGTCCGCGCATTGGCCCAGAAGGTTTGAGGAAGGTTGCGGATTGACTGCGCTGAATGAGATTTCTCGGAGACCCAATTGCTCGCTCGGCGTGCCTGAAAACGCCGTTGAGCCACGATCGAATTAACACGGAATGAATTCAATCTGAAAGGAGAAGGAATTATGGCCACGAAAGTTCTGACTGAAAACCGAAAGTTCCAGAGCGCTGATGCGGGCAACGGTGGAAGCGGACGAGCCGCGCGCGGCCGCATCGGCAGCTCGCAGAAAGCGCAAGACACCGACTTGCTGCTGGTGTCTCAGGAAATTATGCGCCTGGTTGATGCGTCAAAAGAAGGCCGTCTTACCGAGCGCGGCAGGGCTGACCAGTTCGACGGCGTTCACCGCGAAATCGTACAAGGCATCAACGAAATGCTGGATGCCATCCTGTTACCGATTGGCGAAGGCAACCGCGTACTGGCGCAAATCTCCAGCGGCAAGATCGACGAACTGATTGCCCAGACTTACCGGGGCGATCACGAGAAGATGAAGCAGGCGGTGAATAACGTTGCGGCGGTGCTGCAAGGGCTGCAGAAGGAATTGGTGCGCCTTATCGAGGCGTCGAAGGACGGGCAGCTCAGCGAGCGCGGCAAGCCGGAGCAGTTCCAGGGGGCGTTCGCGGAGATTGTGCGGGGCGTCAACACGATGCTGGATGCCATCCTGCTTCCCATTGGCGAAGGCAACCGCATACTGGCGCAAATCTCCAGCGGCAAGATCGACGAACTGATTGCTCAGACTTACCGGGGCGATCACGAAAAGATGAAGCAGGCGGTGAATAACGTTGCGGTGGTGCTGCAAGCGCTGCAAAAGGAATTGGGGCATCTCATCGAGGCCTCGAAGGACGGGCAGCTCAGCGAGCGCGGTAAGCCGGAGCAGTTCCGGGGAGCGTTCGCGGAGATTGTGCGAGGCGTGAACACGATGCTGGATGCCATCCTACTTCCCATTGGCGAAGGCAACCGCATACTGGCGCAAATCTCCAGCGGCAAGATCGACGAACTGATTGCCCAGACTTACCGGGGCGATCACGAGAAGATGAAGCAGGCGGTGAATAACGTTGCGGCGGTGCTGCAAGGGCTGCAAAAGGAATTGGGTCGTCTCATCGA
Source organism: uncultured Acidobacteriota bacterium (assembly GCA_963831905.1). Classification (GTDB taxonomy): domain Bacteria; phylum Acidobacteriota; class Terriglobia; order UBA7540; family UBA7540; genus CAVROP01. Next base: position 171,672 of record CAWHRX010000002.1, read on the forward strand.
GGCCTCGAAGGACGGGCAGCTCAGCGAGCGCGGCAAGCCGGAGCAGTTCCAGGGGGCGTTCGCGGAGATTGTGCGGGGCGTCAACACGATGCTGGATGCCATCCTGCTTCCCATTGGCGAAGGCAACCGCATACTGGCGCAAATCTCCAGCGGCAAGATCGACGAACTGATTGCCCAGACTTACCGGGGCGATCACGAAAAGATGAAGCAGGCGGTGAATAACGTTGCGGTGGTGCTGCAAGGGCTGCAAAAGGAGTTGGTACGCCTCACCGACGCTTCCAAAGAGGGGCGGCTCGCCGAGCGGGGAAAGTTCGAGCTCTTCCAAGGCGCCTACGCTATCATCGTGCGCGGCGTCAACGGTATTCTGGATGCCGTCATAACTCCGCTCAACGTGGCGGCCCAGTATGTGGACCGGATCAGTAAGGGCGACGTACCGCCGCAGATCACTGACACCTACCACGGCGACTTCAACAACATCAAAAACAACCTGAACACGCTGATCGTGGCGATGAACGACGTAACCAAGGCGGCGGAGGAGATTGCGAATGGCAATCTGACCGTAACCATCAAGGAGCGGTCGGCGGGGGACAAGCTGATGCAGGCGCTCAGTTCCATGGTGGCGGGCCTGACGCGCACGGTCTCAGACGTTCGCACCATCGCCGGCGAGGTGGCGTCGGCGAGCCAGGCCATCAGCACGGCTTCGGTGCAAGTGTCGAACGGAGCCAGCGCGCAGGCGGCCTCGGCGGAGGAAGCTTCCTCCTCGATGGAGCAGATGGTGTCCAACATCAAGCAGAACGCGGATAACGCCCAGCAGACCGATAAGATCGCGAACAAGTCGGCGAAGGACGCGCAGGAAAGCGGCAAGTCAGTGGCGGAGGCGGTAGCGGCGATGAAAGAGATTGCCAGCAAGATCTCGATCATTGAGGAAATCGCCCGGCAGACGAACCTCCTGGCGCTGAACGCCGCCATTGAAGCGGCACGCGCCGGAGAACACGGGAAGGGATTTGCCGTGGTGGCGGCGGAAGTCCGCAAGCTCGCCGAACGCAGTCAGAAGGCGGCGGGCGAGATCAACCAACTCTCGGGCACGACGGTGAAGGTCTCGGAGAAGGCCGGGGAAATGCTCGAGAAGCTGGTGCCCGATATCCAGAAGACGGCGGAACTGGTGCAGGAAATCAGCGCCGCCAGCAAGGAACAGGATACGGGCGCCGAGCAGATCAACAAGGCGCTCCAGCAGCTTGAGAAGGTCATTCAACAAAACGCGTCAGCGTCGGAAGAGATGGCTTCGACCACCGAGGAGTTGACCGGCCAGTCCGACCAGCTTGTCAGCGCCCTTGGATTCTTCCACATCGGCGACGAGAGGCAGGCTGCGTCGGCGCGGCCCGCCGGCCCCAAGCCCGCCAAGCGGGCCGAAGGCGCACCGGGAAAGCCTCCGAAGCCCAATGGCCAAGCCGCATTGAAAGCCGCCGCCAAGGCCGGAGTGAATGTCGCTCTCAGTGAAAAGGGCGATGACCTTGACAAGGAATTCGAGCGCTACTGACGGGATGGGCGCGCACTGCCGCCGGTCCGCGCCCGCCGACAGAATGCGAAAGGAGCTGATTATGAGCGTGAGTGAAATAACTGAGACACGGCAGTATCTGACCTTCAAGCTGGGCAACGAGGTTTTCGCCACCGACGTCGCGAAGGTGAGGGAGGTGCTTGATTTCACGACCATCACGGCTATTCCCAGGACGCCCGAGTTCATGAGCGGGGTCATCAACCTGCGGGGCAGCGTGGTTCCCGTGGTGGATTTCCGCCTCTGTTTCGGAATGTCGAAGACCGAGCGGACCCGGAATACGTGCATCGTCGTTGTGGAAGTGGTGCTGGACAACGAATCAACCGTGATCGGCGCGCTGGCCGATTCCGTCGAGGAGGTGATCGATCTCGAACCGGAACAGATTCAACCGGCGCCCAGGATCGGGACCCAGATTCGGACCGATTTCATCAAGGGGATGGGAAAGCGAGACACGCAGTTCATCATGATCTTGGATATCGATCGGGTCTTCTCGACCGAGGAGTTGGCAGCGGTGCGGGCGCCGGACGGCGGCAAAGCGCTTGCTGAAGTAGCCGCTTGACGGAGGGGGGTGGAGAGGGGGCCGCCCTGTCCCTTGCATGAGCCATCATGAGGCAACGATCTCGAACGCGGACTTTGGCCGGCTTCGCCGCTTGATCTACGAAGAGTCGGGCATCAACCTGAATTCCGATAAGAAGACGATGCTCGAGCTTCGCATCAAGCGGCGAATGCGGACCCTCAATTTGAATTCGTACGCGGAGTATTGTGAGTATCTGTTCGGGAGCCGTGGGCAAAAAGAGGAGGTCGTACACCTAATTGACGTTGTCACCACGAATAAGACCGATTTCTTTCGCGAGCCGGCGCACTTCGAGCTTTTGGTGCAACGAGTTATTCCGGATGTCTGGACGGGGAGCCAGAGCGGCGGGGAACTGTCGGTCTGGAGCGCGGCCTGCTCGACCGGCGAGGAGCCTTACACGCTGGCGATGGTGCTCAGTGAGTACGCGTCAGCGCATCCCGGGTTTCGCTTCCGAATTCTGGCGACGGATGTCTCCATGACCGTGCTGGCAAAGGCAAAGCTGGGAGTTTACAGCCTGGAAGCGGCGGGCCCCGTCTCGCGCAACCTGCAGCGAAAGTACTTCATGCGTAGCCGCGATCCAGAATCCGAATCGGTGCGGGTGGTTCCGGAACTGCGGCGACTCGTGGAGTTTCGGCGGCTGAACTTCATGGATGAAGACTTCTGCCTGGCGCAGAAGGCCGAAGTCATCTTCTGCCGGAACGTGCTGATCTATTTCGATCGGCCAACCCAGGAGAAGTTCCTGCAAAAGCTGACACGGTACCTTCTGCCTGGGGGCTATGTTTTTGTCGGCCACGCGGAGACCTTGCACGAAATGAATATCCCGCTCGTGGCCGTTGCGCCGACCCTTTATAGGAAAGTCGATGTTCGACACCGAAATTGAACTGGCGGAGGTATACCTGCAACCTGGGGAAGCCTATCTGGCCCGGAAGCCGACCATTATCCGAACGCTTCTAGGTTCCTGCGTGGGGGTCACCTTCTGGAGTCCCAGGCTCGGCTGTGGAGCCCTTTGCCACGCTCTGCTGCCGAGATGCCCCAAGAACCCGCGCCACGGCATTACACTTGCGGACGGCTATCGCTTCGTCGATTTCTCGATTCGTGAACTGGGGCGGAAGTTCGACAAACTCGGGGCGTTGCGCGGAGAGGTGGAAGTCAAGCTGTTCGGCGGCTCTGACGTTCTTCCCGTCAGCCATGCAGTGACACGGCCGGCGACGGTAGGCAAGCAGAATTGTGAGGTTGCGATGGAAGCAGTGGAAGCCGAAGGGTTCCAGTTGGTGGCCTCGAGCCTGGGCGGCACGCGCGGCCGCAACATTCAATTCAACACCGGAACCGGTGAAGTGCGCCTCCGCTGGTTGTCGCGTGCGGTTTTGGAACGGAGTTTCGAGCGATGACGACGTCGGGTGCTTCGAAACGAGATGGCCGGCGCCCGGTGCGGCGCGGCGGAAGCCTCTCGACTGGGGTCGCGCGAGCATTCTGGTTCCCCGGCGGTCGGAGGGTGGCTGCCCTCCGCGAGCGCGCCGCGGCGGCGCGCGTTCATGACGTAGCAGTGGGATCCTGGTGATGGATACACGGAAGATTCGCGTCCTTATCGTGGATGATTCCGCGGTGGTTCGTCAGACATTGAGCGATATCCTGGCGAGCGACCCGGAAATCGAGGTCATGGCAACGGCGTCCGATCCTTTCGTGGCGGCCGAGCGCCTGCGTCAAGAGTCGCCGGATGTAATTACCCTGGACATCGAAATGCCGCGCATGGACGGGCTGACGTTCCTTCAGAAGATCATGACCCAACACCCTATTCCCGTCGTGATTTGCTCCAGCCTCGCTGAAGAGGGGGCACAAAGCACACTCAAAGCGCTCGAGTACGGTGCGGTCGATATCATCACCAAACCTCGGCTGGGCAGCAAACAGTTTCTCGAGGACTCGCGGGTGGCGCTTTGTCAAACTGTTAAAGCAGCGGCCCTGGCGCGGTTGCGTCCTCTGGGCCCAAGCCACAAGGTGGAGCCTAAGCTGAGCGCGGACGCGGTACTGGGCCCGGGCACCCATGCCATGTCCGAGACGACGGAGAAAGTGGTGGCCATCGGAGCCTCGACGGGCGGAACGGAAGCGCTCAAGAGCCTCCTCGAGGTCCTCCCCCCCGATGCGCCCGGCATTGTCATTGTGCAGCATATGCCGGAGCTTTTTACGCGCGCTTTTGCCAATCGGCTGGACAAGCTCTGCAACATTACGGTCAAGGAGGCGGAGTCGAACGACACGGTGATCCGCGGGCGCGCGCTGATTGCACCGGGGAATCACCACATGCTCCTCAAACGCAGCGGCGCGCGTTACTACGTCGATATCAAGGATGGCCCCCTGGTCTGCCGCCATCGTCCGTCGGTCGACGTGTTATTCCGATCCGCGGCGCGTTACGCAGGCCAGAACGCGGTGGGCGTAATCCTGACGGGGATGGGTGACGACGGAGCGAACGGCCTGCTGGAGATGAGGCAGGCGGGAGCGGTGACGATCGCCCAGGATGAGGCGACCTGCGTGGTTTTTGGAATGCCCAAGGAGGCCATCAAACGCTCTGCGGTAAGCAAGGTTCTGCCCCTCGATGCAGTCGCCGGGGCGATCCTCGCCCATGCGCGTTGAGGTGGGACGTCAGGAGTGGAATCGTTCCTAGGATGGGTCGCCGAACGGAAGTTCGAAATGAGAAGCGGAACCAGTCGCGATGAATGGGGATCGTAGAACCGAGGTCATCGAAGTGCTGAGGCGCGCCAAAGATGAGCTTGCGACGCTGGGGCGCACGGCTGCAACTGAGATCGAGTCGGTGGTGAGAGCCTTCGAAAACATTGCGGGTCACGCGGAGACCATTCTGAGTTTAGCCGGCGCGATTGTGGGCTGCGTGGAGGGCGAAAGCGTAAACTCGGTCTTGCCCAAGGTGCAAACCCTGGGAGCGACTGCCAAGCAGTGCATTGGAGAGCGTGTGCAGGCGACAGCCAGGATTCTGGAGGCGGTGTCGATGGAAGGACGAGTTCTGAGGCAACTCTCGGAGGTCACTCGCGGCCAGGAGGCGATCGCTCTCGAGACCAGGGCTCTGAGCATTCTCACCAACGTCGAGGTGGCTCGATTGGGAGCGGAAGGCGAAGGTTTCGAGTATCTGGCGCGCGAGTTGGCCGGCTTCTCGAAATCGGTGGCCGAGGATACACACGAAATCGCCTGCCACAGGGACGCCCACGCGGTGGCCGTCGAGGAAACCCGTCGTGTCCTGACCAGCGAACTTCCCCGCCTGCGCAAGGAGTTTGCCCGTATGGAAGAGGCTTTGGGCGAGGCGTTATCGGCGGTCACCTCCGCCCTGGAACGGCTTTCCAGGACGCCGCTGCGTTTTCGGGAGTGTGTGAAGGACGTCGCCCGCGAGATCGCCGGGGTGGTGACGGCCATTCAGGCTCACGACATCACACGCCAGCAAATCGAGCATGTGCAGGAGGCACTTACGCTGATCGCAGCGAGAGTGAGCGGGGCCGGAGACCAGGAGGACGGGCCGGCCAATGAGCTGGGAACTGCCTACGCCGGGCTAACCATCCAGGCTTATCAGTTGCGATCGAGCAGAGAAACCGTGGCCGGTTGGGCGGCGCAGATCCGCACTTGCATCGAGGGAATCCTGAAGGTGAGCGCTTCCGAGGTAGTGGGGATCGGGCCCGCGGTGCTGGAAGGGGAACGGAACATCTCCGCGGAGCTTGCGCACATCGAAAAGCTGGAACGCGACAGTCTGGCTTACAGTGAAAACATCCAGCGCACCTTTGGCGGGCTCGCCAGCCTCGTGCAACTGGTGAGCGACCACCTGAAAAGGTCAACGTCCATCCGCGATCACTTGCAACTTCTCACCTTCAACTCGATTATCGAGGCCAACCGGTTGGGCAGGCGGGCCGCGGCGATATTGGCGATCGCCAACAGCATTAAAGATATCTCGGCCGGATGGGCCCAGGTTACCTCGCAGTCCGAACACTCCATGCAGGAGGTCAAAAGCCTGGAGCAGGGGACAGGTGAATTGATGGGGGTGTTTTCCGCGGCCCGGAACGCACAACTGAGGGAAGCGCAGAAGGAAACGGGCTCGGGCCTGGAAGCCTTACGAGCCGCCGCCGACTTCGCGGCCAGGCAGGCGCAGGAGACACAAGGCTCCACGGAGAAAATGCAGGCCGAGACCTCGGAGGTCGAGCGGAGTGTCGGTCTTTTTGACTCGTGTTTCAGCCGCATCGATGCAGTCGTGAACGAAATAGAAGGCTTAAGGCGGGAGTGGGAGACGAACAAACCCGATGTGAAAACGTGTTACAACGTCGGACAAGTGGAAGAGTTGTTCGGGTCATCGTACACCACGGAAACGGAGCGCGCCGTGCTGCGCGCTGCCCTGGCCGGCGAACCCCTGCCGGTGGCGAAGTCATCGTTTGAAGGGAACAGTGTCGAACTTTTTTAAACCGTGCCTGGCCTTCGTCAGAAGGGTTTTACGCCGCCCTGGCCGCGCAAGGGAACGTATTCGGCTAGCGCAGCCCGCCAGTCGGGCCCTGAGGGTTGAAGGTCACGATGAAACGAATCTTAGCCGTGGATGATTCCGCCAGCATCCGGCAGATGGTCGGCTTCACCCTGCGCCAAGCCGGGTACGACGTGGCCGGTGCGGTCGACGGTCAGGACGCCCTTGGCCAGGTCGGGAAAGAGAAGTTTGATCTGATCATTACCGATCTTAATATGCCCAATGTAGATGGCATTCAACTGATTACGGCCGTCCGTAAACTTCCGGGGTGCTCGTTTGTGCCTATCCTTATGTTGACCACAGAGTCGCAAGCGGAAAAAAAGGACGCAGGACGGAAGGCCGGCGCCACCGGATGGATCGTGAAGCCGTTTAATGCCGATCAGTTGATTGCCGTGGTGAAGAAACTGGTGAAATAGGGAGGGAGTAAACGCCGCGAAGGAACGTGCGGGAGAAAGGTCATTGACCCTCTGGCCCCGTCTTTCGGCGCTTCGGCGAGGGCGGACGGCTTGGTGAGCCGGCCGTCACAAATTTGTAGGCCATTCCGAGCAAGTCCCGCAGCACCTCCCGGTCCACGCGCGAGAGGCGAACCAGAACCGCGTTGTAGCCAACGTAATGGTCCGTCAGGTAGTAAACATCGGGCGCCTCAGCAAGCAACCCGGCGCGGTCGTCGAAACCCACGCGAACGACAATCGAATCAGGCTCTGCCGAGCGGTTTGCCGGCAGGCAAGCCAGGAGCTTTCCACGGACCTTGAGCGCCGGAAGCCCGTAGGCGGTGCTCGCTTCTACGCCGGGCAACTCCAGCCCTATTTGACGAACGGTTTCGAAATCGATACTGCGTCTGGGCATTGGTCTGCGCGTTTTCCCCGGAACCCGCTGGTCCTCTCTGTAAGTCGATAGGACTGCCATTATCCGCGAGAATCGGAATCCGTTCAACACAAGCTGCAAAAAGCGGAGGCGGGCCTGCTCTCTCGGACAACTGCCAGTCGGGAATAGCGGTTGACAGGACGAAAAGTCCGCGCCTAGAATGCCCTGAAGGGTTAAGCCTGAAAATTCAATTCCCTGCGAGGAGGTCACTATGTCACTCCGTATCAATGACACGGCCCCGGATTTTGTGGCTGAAACAACCCAGGGCCCCATCCGGTTCCACGAATGGATCGGTGACGGCTGGGCTATCCTGTTCTCCCATCCCAAGGACTTCACTCCGGTGTGCACCACCGAATTAGGCTATATGGCGGGCTTAGAGCCGGAATTCCAGAAGCGCAACTGCAAGATTATCGGGCTCAGCGTTGACCCGGTCTCGAGCCACGGCAAGTGGGCCGTGGACATCGAAGAGACTCAGGGTCACAAGGTAAATTATCCGATGATCGGCGACCCGCAGCTCAAAATTGCCAGGCTTTATGACATGCTGCCGGCGGAGGCGGGCGAAACCTGCGAGGGACGCACGCCGGCGGACAACGCCACGGTGCGTACCGTGTTCGTGATCGGTCCGGACAAGAAAATCAAGTTGATGCTCGTTTATCCGATGAGCACGGGCCGCAACTTCGACGAAGTCGTGCGCGTCCTCGATTCCATTCAGCTCACGTCCAAGCACAAAGTCTCTACCCCTGTGAACTGGAAACAAGGCGAAGAGGTCATCATCTCGGGTGCGGTCTCGAACGACGAAGCCAAACGGATCTACCCCGGGGGTTGGAAGGCGCCCAGGCCCTATCTGCGAATCGTCCCCCAGCCGAAATAGAATCAAAACCGGGTCTTTGCCGGGGTCAGATGTCGGAAACGCTGAAGGGGTAGGCGGTCTTCGAGCGGGGTGCCGCGTCCGGAGACGCCGTTGCGATCGAATTAGCCTTTGCCTTTGTAGCTCCGGACAAACGTGGAATTCTGTCTATGATTCTGAAGCAGTACTACCTTGGCTGCCTGGCCCACGCTTCCTATCTGCTGGGAGACGAGGCTAGCTCGACGGCCATCATCGTGGATCCTCAGCGCGACGTCCAGCGGTACCTCGACGAAGCCGAGAGATGTCATCTTCAGATCCGCCACGTCTTCCTCAGCCACTTCCACGCCGACTTTGTCGCGGGCCACCTGGAGTTGCGCGACCGTTGCGGCGCAACCATCCATCTTGGCTCCCGCGCCGAGGCGGAATACGCCTTTACGCGGATGAACGACGGCGACACGCTGGAGTTCCCTGGGCTGCGCCTGCAAGTGGTGGCGACTCCCGGCCACACCATCGAGTCAATCTCCATCCTGGTGTTCGATCTTGAGAAGGATGGGACAAAGCCGTTCGCCGTCCTCACGGGTGATACGCTGTTTATCGGGGACGTTGGCCGCCCTGATCTCCGGGCGTCGCTCGGGTGGAGCGCCAACGAACTCGGCGCTCACCTTTACGACTCGCTGCACAACAAACTCCTGGCACTTCCAGATGAGACGCTCGTCTACCCCGCTCACGGTTCGGGCTCGCTGTGCGGAAAAAATCTTTCCTCGGACACCGTTTCCACGCTGGGAGTCCAAAGGCGCATGAACTACGCGCTCCAGCCCATGACGAAAGAGGAATTCATTCGCCTAGTCACGGCGGATCAGCCGGACGCTCCCCCGTATTTCAGCTTCGACGCTGTTCTCAACACTCGCGAGCGTGCCCAGCTAGATAAGAATCTCGAGCAAGTCCTCCGCCCCATTGAGCTGGACGAAGTCGTGCGACTGGGAGATACCGGGGCTCAGATTCTCGACGTCCGCGATCCCCTCGAGTACGCCAAGAATCATCTTGCCGGCAGTATCAACATCGGCCTCGGCGGCCAGTACGCCACGTGGGCAGGCACAGTCCTCGACCGAGCCAAGCTCATCGTGATCATCGCCGCGCCCGGACGCGAGCATGAGGCCGCGCTGCGCTTGGGCCGCATCGGTTTCGATCACGTCGGAGGCTACCTCAAGGGAGGGATGGAAGCGCTGGCCGGCCGGCCGGACCTGGTGTGGCAAACGGAGCAAGTGAGCCCGCTCGTGGCGGCAGAGGAACTGGCGAGTGCCGAGGCTCCCCTGGTGCTGGATATCAGAACTCCCCGTGAGTGGTCAACCAAGCACATTGCCGGAAGCGTGAACATCCCGCTCAACCACCTGCAGGAGCGCATCGCCGAAATCCCCCGCGACCGCCGCATCGCAGTGCATTGCGCGGGAGGTTATCGCTCCTCGATTGCGGCCAGCATCCTGCACCAGTACGGGATCACGAGTCTGATTGAGATGGCAGGCGGCCTCGCCGCCTGGGAGGCCGCTAAACTTCCCCTGGCTTCCGAAAGATAGCCGGGCCAACTCTCCAACCCCACCGCAAAAGGGCGACCCAGACACTTTCACCGAACGGAAAATTCGCGATGGAGAGACGCTAGAGTCCTCTACTGGTTGACGTGAACGACGGTGGCAGGCGGAAATCCGTTGAACCAGGTCGAAGAAGCATTGCTGTAGGCGCCGATGTTTTCCGAATAGACCAGATCATCGATTTGGAGGTCAGGCAATTGCTCGGATTGCGAGATGGTGTCCAGACCATCACAGGTTTGCCCGTAGACCGCGCAGACTTCGGTCGGGCCTTTTTTGAACGCCTTGAGATGATATTGGCAATGGTCAAAAATGATGCCGGAAAACGTGTGATAGACGCTGTCGTCAATGAAGTAGCAGAGCTTTCCATCGCGCACCGCTTTGCCCAGGATCCGGGCGACGAGGGTCGCGGCCGTGGCAACGAAAAATCTGCCCGGCTCCGCGAGGATTTGCATGTCTTGCGGGAACAGTCTGTCGATCTCGGCGTTGATCATTCTGGCGAGCAGGCTGAAGGGCTTCACATGCCGATCGTAGGCGACGGGAAAGCCGCCCCCGATGTCGAGGATCTTGATGGCATGGCCGCGCGTGTTCGCCTCTCGCAAAACCGCGGCTGCAATATTCAGAGCCTGAACGAAGTTCTCGAAGTTGGCGCACTGGCTGCCCACGTGAAAGCTCAGTCCCTCGACCTCCAATCCCATTTCGAAGGCAGCGCAGATCAGGTCCACCGCTTCTCCCGCGTCACAGCCGAATTTGGACGACAACTCCACCATTGACCCGGTGTTGGGAACTCGCAAGCGAAGCACAACGCCCGCGTGTGGGGCGTATTGTTTGATTTTCAGCAGCTCGTTGCGGTTGTCATAGGTGACGAGGGGCTTGTAGCGGTCAAGCGCCTGGAGGGTCTCCTTGGGTTTAGTCGGATTGGCGAAAATGATTTTGTCCCAGATAAAGTCTTGCTGTTCCTTGGGGGGAAGGTGTTTTATGTTTTCATAAACCAGCATGAACTCCGGAAGCGAGGCGACGTCGAAACTGGCCCCCGCGTCGAACAAAGTGCGCACTATCTCCCGCGCCGGATTCGCTTTTACAGCGTAATACGCCTGAACTCGAGGAAGGCGCCTCTTGTATTTGGCATAGTTGCGGCGGATGATCTCGTGATCGATCACCACCACGGGCGTCCCGTGCTGCGCGGCGATTGCTTGAAGCTGGCGGGTTGTAGCCATAAGCGCCTCTCTTCGTCCAGCACCTGTAGGGCCCAGCAACGCTGGGCTTGGCCGAACGCTGTTCGGCCCTACTCGTCAACGACGGGATCCGTGCCGTCGAGCATTTTCACTTTGTTGTGCGTGAAGTATTCTTTGGTCAGCGCCTTCATCATCTGACCGCGCTGGTCGTAAAGCCTTCGCAATTCCCGCCGTGGGTGCCTGGCAAGCGCATAATGCGTGAGGATCGGCATGGCGATGGTCGTATCCGTGTAGCAAACCACCGCATCGGGCAGGCGGTCGGGATCCACTTTGCCCCAGCTTACCGCTTCGCTGGGAGTAGCTCCGCTCAGTCCGCCCGTGTCCGGACGCGCATCGGTGACCTGCAAGAAATAATCCATCCCAAACTCCTTGATGCGCAGCACCTCCTGAATCTGAGGTTCCGTCTGGAGCATGAAGTTTTTGGGGCTGCCTCCGCCCCATAGAACTACGGCGCTCTTGCCTCCGGACCGTTTCGCAGCAAGAACGTAAGCGGTTGACTCATTCACGTCGATCGACGGATTCACACGCAGCTTATTGCCGCGCAATTCTACGCCGGCCACGTTCATCCCAATGGTTGAGTCGCCGGGCGACGAGGTGAAGCAGGGCACGCCGGCGCGATAGGCAGCGGCCAATACGGAAACGTCCTTGAGGCCCGCCTTGCGCTCCCACTCGGCGGCATACTTGCCCAGCAGATGGTGCAGTTCGCCGGTGCCCATTTCCTTCTGGAATTCGGGTTGAGTAAGAATGTTGCGCAGAATTTCATCCGTCGCCATCAGGCAATCGCTGTAACCGAGCAGAACGTCGTACACGCGCACGATATCGTTGTCGCGCAACTCCGTGTCGTCCATGGTGAAGTTTCCTGCACGCACTGGATAGTTCAAGGCAAAATGCATGTCGTGATATAAATTGGCGCCGGTCGAGACAATCCAGTCCACAAATCCGGCTTTGATCAGGGGAACGATGCAAGAGCACCCCAACCCGGCCGGTGTGAGCGCCCCCGATAGCGTCATGCCGATCGTGACGTCCGGCTCCAGCATCCTTTCCACGAACAGCTTGCAACCCTCTTTGAGGCGGGCCGAGTTGTAGGCAAGAAACACCTCGTCCACGATGTCAGGAAGCTTCTCTTTGCCGGTCAGATTCTTGGGGAGAATGCGCTTTCCGGCGAGGAAGCGGTCGCGGTTCGGGCACTTCTTCTTTTTCATCCAATCGGGCATTTCCGACATGTCTTCGCGATAACGATGGTGTGACTTTTGGGCTTTAGCCATGATCTGATCGAATTCCTCCATTGAATATAGCGCGACTTTCGGCCGCGGCCACAAGGGCTTCTCCGTGGACTCTGTGCCTGTAGAAGCACCAACACAGAGCATACGGAGACGCTCAGTGTGCTCTGTGTTTTATCTTTCGTTTGGCACAAAGAGAACGGAGACAAATCTTCGCGGCTCGCGACGAAACTCCGTATTTGTAACACAACGAAACGCTCGAATTGAATTTGGGCATCGAGTCCATTAGACTAGCACAGCGAGCCGACCGGGGAAAAGCGTGCAACGCGATTCGGCAGGAACTGGTAGCGAACTCCAGCGGGAAAGTAATGAATAATTCAAAAAACACGCCGTCTGCAAAGGGCTTCTCGATGCCCGCGGAGTGGGAGCGACACGAAGCGACGTGGCTCGCTTGGCCTCATAATCCCACCGACTGGCCGGACAAGCTCGATACGATTTGCTGGGTCTACGGCGAAATCGTGCGCAAAATTTCGCCCGGTGAGCGCATCAGGATGCTGGTCAATTCAGCGGCTGCCGAGAAGACCGCGCAGCGCTACCTGAAGCGCGCCGGAACTGACCCGACGCGTGTCGAGTTCATCAGGCACCCAACCAATCGCGGCTGGATGCGGGACAGCGGGCCCATCTTTGTTCGGCGCCAGCGGAAACGAAGTATCGAAACCGCCATCGTGCATTTCCATTTCAACGCCTGGGCCAAGTATTCCGACTGGAAGAAAGATCGACAGGTGCCTGAAGTTGCGGCCAGACACCTCTCCAAGCGTCTCTTCGACGCGCAGATCGGCAACCGTAGTTTCGTCCTCGAAGGGGGTGGAATCGAAGTCAATGGGCGCGGGACCTTGTTGACGACTGAAGAGTGCTATTTGCAATCGGAAATCCAGGTCAGGAATCCTGGCTTGGACCGGAAAGGCTTTGAAAAAGCACTCGACGATTATCTCGGTGCGACCAACGTCTTCTGGCTTGCGGGTGGCGTCGCCGGGGATGATACCCACGGCCACGTTGATGACATCTGCCGTTTCGTCGATCGAAAGACCCTTGTCCTCATTAAGGAGGAGAATGCCGCGGACGTTAATTATGGCTCGCTCGCGGAAAACTGGGACCTCATTCAGGATCTGCGACTTGAGGATGGTTCCAGGCCGGAGGTCATCGCGCTGCCTATGCCCGGCCCGATCTATTTCGACGGTGACAGACTCCCGGCGAGTTATGCAAATTTCTATATCGCCAATCAGGCTGTGCTGGTGCCCACCTTCAACGATCCCAAAGACCGCCTGGCGCTTGGACTCCTTGGCGAACTATTCAAGGATCGTACCGTAGTGGGTGTCCATGCCGTTGATTTGGTGCTGGGTTTCGGGACGCTGCATTGCCTGACACAGCAACAGCCCGCTTGAGCGCTAGGCGAGGTGTGGCGCGGGGCAGGCTTGGACCCTAAGCGCGGCAGCAACGGCCCTGAATCTGATCAAGGTGTGTGTCTTTGAGCCCTCTCTTCTGAGACCCGTTCCACTCGTCCGGCGGCTAGGAGCTGCCGGCGGTTGACCCGCAATTCATGCAGCGATACGAGGTGCCGTTGCGCGGCATGATAGCGCCGCACTCGGAGCAACAGAGAGCGTCGTCGGACAACTCCACACCCGCAAGGCTGGGCTGTATGGAACCATCAGGATATACCGTGGCGCGCTCCCCAGTCGAGGGCGTGAACTGCGTGGCCAGCCCGTTGGCCTCCTCGGTGGGCTGGGCGTGGCCCGAGAGGAACTTGATCGCCAGCCAGCGGAAGATGTAGTCCATCACCGACTTCGCCATGCGGATGTCGGGATTGGGTGTCCAGCCGCTGGGCTCGAAACGAGAATGGCTGAACTTGTCACAGAGCACTTTGAGCGGCACGCCGTACTGGAGTGCCAGTGAGACGGCGGTGGCGAAGGAATCCATCAGACCCGAAACCGTCGAGCCTTCCTTCGCCATGGTTATGAAAATCTCGCCCGGAAGCCCCTCTTCGTACAAGCCCACCGTGAGATAGCCTTCGTGGGCGCCGATCGAAAACTTGTGGGTGATGGCGCGGCGTTCATCGGCCAGCTTCCGGCGGTAAGGCTTAGCAGGGGCTAGGGGCTGGGGAGCGCGGGCTTCCAGCCCGCCTGCGGCCAAGATGGCCGCGCTCCCAGGTGCTGGGGCTTCTGAATCCTGAATCCTGGATCCTGACTCCTGTTTTTTCGTGTTGAGCGGTTGGGTGCGCTTCGACCCGTCGCGGTAGATCGCGATGGCCTTCAACCCCAGGCGCCACGCCTCGATGTAAGCGTTAGCAACGTCCTCGACCGTCGCTTCTTCCGGCATGTTGACGGTCTTGGAAATCGCGCCGGAGAGGAACGGCTGCACCGCCGCCATCATGCGCACGTGGCCCATATAAGGGATGGCGCGCTTTCCGTTCGCTGGCTTAAGCGAGCAATCGAAAACCGGTAGGTGTTCCGGCTTCAAGTGGGGGGCGCCTTCGATGGTGCTTTGCTGGTCGATGTAGTTGACGATCTCCGCGGCCTGCTCCTCACTGTAGCCCAGCTTGAGCAGCGCCGTGGGCACGACATTGTTCACGAGCTTGATCACCCCTCCGCCCACCAGCTTCTTGTATTTCACCAGTGCCAGGTCGGGCTCGACGCCGGTGGTGTCGCAATCCATCATGAAGCCGATCGTGCCCGTGGGCGCAAGCACCGTGACCTGCGCGTTGCGGTAGCCATACTTCATGCCGCTGGCCAGGCAATCGTCCCAGGCTTGCTTCGCCGCGTCCCAGAGGCTGGGCGGCACGTAGCGCGGGTTGATGTTCTCAAGCGACTGGCGGTGCATGGAAATAACGCCCAGGAAGGGATCGCGGTTGACGGCGTAGCCGGCGAAGGGGCCAATCTCCTCCGCGATACGCGACGATTGGAGATAGGCTTCGCCGTGCATCACCGCGGTAATGGCAGCAGCCGCGTCGCGCCCCGCGTCGGAATCATAGGGAAGGCCGCTGGCCATCAGCACCGCGCCGAGGTTGGCATAACCCAAGCCCAGCGGGCGGAAATCGTGGGAGTTGCGCGCGATTTTCGCCGTAGGATAACTCGCGTTGTCGATCAGAATTTCCTGCGCGGTGATCATTACGTCCACGGCGTGCCGGAAGCCCTCGGTGTCGAACTTGCCGTCGGGCGCGAGGAACTTCATCAGGTTAAGGGACGCCAGGTTGCATGCTGAATCATCCAGGAACATGTACTCGCTGCAGGGGTTCGAGGCGTTGATGGGCGCGGTAGCTTTCGAAGTGTGCCACTTGTTGACCGTGGTGTGGAATTGCACGCCCGGGTCGCCGCACTGCCAAGCGGCTTCCGCGATTTTCTTCATCAGGTCGCGTGCGCGATGGGACGTGTCGGGCTCGCCCGTGGTGATCCGGTGTGTGACCCAATCCTTATCCTCGATGACGGCCCTCATGAAATCGTCGGTGACGCGCACGCTGTTGTTGGCGTTCTGGAAAAAGATGGAGCTATACGCCTCTCCTCCCAGCGATGGGTCATAGCCGGCATCCACCAGCGCCCATGCCTTGCGCTCTTCCTTGACCTTGCACTGGATGAACTCCTCGATGTCGGGGTGATCGATGTTGAGGATCACCATTTTGGCGGCGCGTCGCAATTTGCCGCCCGATCTGATCACCCCCGCAAACGCGTCGTAGCCTTTCATAAACGAAAGGGGACCGGAGGCCATGCCGCCGCCTGACAGCGACTCGGCCGAGGAACGGAGGGCCGAGAAATTCGTACCGCTGCCCGAGCCATACCGGAAGAGCATCCCCTCGGTTTTCGCCAGCTCGAGAATGCTTTCGAGGTTATCCTGGACGGAGTTGATAAAGCAGGCCGAGCACTGCGGATGCCGGTAGGCTTCAGTCTCCTTTTTGATCTCGCGCGCGGCGGGGTCCCAATAGAACGCTCCTCCCGCACCGCTGCGGCGGTACTTGTGCCACAACCCGCAATTAAACCAAACCGGAGAATTGAACGAAGCTTTCTGGCGAACCAGCAGGTGGAGCAACTCGTCGTGGAACGCCCGGGCGTCTTCTTCGCTGCGAAAGTATCCGTCATCGACGCCCCACTGGGCGATGGTGTCCGCCACGCGGCTGAGGAGCTGCTTGAGGCTCGACTCGCGCTCGGCCGTTCCCAACTTGCCGTGAAAATACTTGGAGGCCACGATGTTCGTAGCGGTCTGCGACCAGTCTCTCGGCACTTCCACGTTGCGCTGCTCGAAGATTACCTTGCCTTTTTCGTTCTGAATGGTGGTGGTCCGCAATTCCCACTCGATTTCGTCGAAGGGATGAAAGCCGGGTTTGGTAAAAAGGCGTTTGATCCTCAAGCCGTGTTCAACCTGCGTTTGCATCTCGGAAGTAGCAGATTCTGAGGCTGTGGAGACAGCCCGCTCTTCAGACATTTTGATCCTCCACGGGGTCAGTCGCGCCGTTGGCTATTGGATTCCTGTGCTGAAACAAGAATTTGGCGACACCGCGCAACGAGTGCTCAACTCCGGTCGGCTTGCCTCCTCGAGGCAGGTCCGGCTCTGGACAAGCTGTAGGGGAACTTATCTCTAGGCTGGGCCTTTGTCAAGCCTTAAAGTGCAACCTATAGGGGTATTCGGCAACGCGGGCCCTACAGATCGTATATCCTCTGAAGCGAGGGAGCGCCGCTTTCAAACTCAAGCCCCGCGGTCGAAAGCAGGGCAGCGTTACAAATCTTCCCCGACGCAACGGAAACCGACGTTGACGCACCCGATGTCCTGACTATTATCTCCGCGCCGCCTCGATACGCGAATGTAGGGAGGAGGAAATTCCCAAGCCCCGCCCCGCGTAACATGGCATTGGCCCCGAGACGGCCCCTGAGGATCTTGCGTTGGGCTTTTCTCGTAGTAATTCACTTCGTACCAGTCGTTTACCCACTCCAACACATTTCCCAACATGTCGTATAGCCCGAAACTATTGGCGCGCTTCTCTGCTACATCGTGCGTTTGGTCCAAGCTGTTTTGCCGGTACCATGCGATCTCGTCAATCAGCCCATACAGTGGCTCCGTGCTGCCGCCTCGCGCTGCGTACTCCCACTCTGCTTCCGTGGGCAGCCGCCCGCCCATCCATTCGCAGTAGTCGCGGGCATTCTCCCAGCTCACCATAACAATCGGCATTTCCTCATGGATCCAACTACTGTTTGAACTGGGAGCACGAGGAATCTGGAGTTTTGTTGCCTGAGTAAAGCGCTTGTAGGCACCCACCGTAACCGGCGTCTGGCCAATCCAAAAGCCCCTGGTAATCGTCACTTGGTGCGCCGGTTTTTCATTGTCGAAGCACGCATCGTCCTCTGGGGAGCAGCCCATCATAGAATTACCCGGCGGTATCCAAACGTACATCAAGCCGTCCTCCGAGTTCCTACGCGTCTCAACCGGAGACGGCGGCGCATTGCTCTCCAGCAGGACTTCGATTCTGGTTTCCTGCCCCGCTACAATCGTTACGTTTTGCCGCGACTCTCTCTTTCCTGCCAGGGAAACCCTCAGTGCGTGCTCGCGAGGTTGGGGATTGTCGATCACCAAACGCCCCTCTGAGCTCGCTTTGCCTCTAAAGATGTCGTCTAGGTAGACCTCGGCGCTGGAAGATGTCTGGATGACGAGTTGCGCAGGCTTGGCAGCCTCCGCCTTCAATCGTACCACCCAGGGATGAAGTTGCCCATTCGCCAACAAGCTTATGAGGAAGATCAAACTGCAAAACAGGAATCGACGTGGGACGTGGGCTAACATATCGGGACTCCTTGAGCGGGGTAATCCCAACACGCGAATTATAGCACTCTTGAACCAAGCCGGACGCCCGCGAAGCGCGTGGCTGTCCCGGACTTCCGCCTCGTGAAGTCCGCCATCCCGACGGGACCAGCGGGCGAGTCAGAGGCACAGCATCTCGCCAGGAATTAGGTGCCCACTGACTGGAGGTGAGTCATTCCTGCCATACGGCACTTTCGCGCGACAGGAAGTCAACGAGCAGTTGCGACCAGGTCTCCAGCGTGTCGCGCATGGAGATGAGCTCCGGAAGAGTGCGGAAGCTGAGCTTGCCGATGCCCCGCTCGCCTCGTATGGCGACGCTCGGTTTGGCCAGTTCCATGGCAAAAACCACACCGAAGTGCACCTTTCCCACGTCGTTGGAATCATCGTTGACAAAGCAGATGAGTCTGGGCTCCTGGGCGTTCACTCCCTCGATTTGGACCTCTTCGCTGACCTCTCGCCGGACGGCTTTAAGAACGAAGTCTTTCCAGGCCGCCTCCTGGGTGCCGAATAGAGTTGGCTGAATTTGGTCATCCACGTTGACGTGCCCCCCGATGCCGATCGAATACAAGGCTTTGAGGCGGGTCTCGGTGGTCTTGGGTGTGCGTTGATAGCTCAGGAAGGTCTGTTCATGATTGATGAGGACGTAAACGACAAGCTGTTTGGTGTCGTAGTCGTGTTCCGCGACGGATCGCGCCTTGGGTTCGAGGTGGGCCAGGATCTGGCGCCAGAGACCCTCGTCGTAGAACGTCTTGGCGGGATAAGCCCGCAGGATTTCCCGTTTGAAGCAGAGTATTTGCTCTTCCACTCGTTACCCCCCTGGGCGTGTGGCCCATGCTTTCCGACTGTTTCATTTTACAGACCCGCGATGATACCACCGGCCCAGCCTCACCCGCCCGAGTTTTTCTCCCCCGGGAAGGGAGACAGTCCACACCACCCGTGTCGGCCAGAGCTTGGAGGGGCGAAGAAAGTTCGCGACTGGAAAATCGCACCTGGGGTTAAGCTCTCAACCTGTTGTTGAAAAGTACTTAGCTTGGTGGAGGCGGGGGGAGTCGAACCAACCGCCCAGCCGTTTACGTAACTCTTTGATACGACAGAGTGCTACGCCTACTGAGTTGGGCATCCGGGAGTTTTGGCGTTTTAACTGATAACAAACAGAATGTCTTGGATTTACTCATTTTGAAACACGCCGGCTGTAGCCCGCGTGTTTGGTAAGCTCAGCGTCCAGTTTCCTGCCACGCCCTGGCCCAGGATGGGCAGCCAGGCGGCCGCATTGTCGCGTCGCGAACAATCTCGCCGAGGTCTTCGGTCCCGACGAGATCCAGTTCTGCGAAATTCAGCCCGCCGGACCTGAAGTCTCGGCCCTAGTCAGCGCTTTATTGGAGGGTTGCTTCGACAACAAGTTCGAAATCCGATTCAGAACTCACCGTCCTTTCGGGCGGGCAGTTCGTCTTAGTCAACGAAGCCGTGAACCTAGGCATCGCCATCTACAACATTCGCCAGGGCGAGGGCATTCGATACGAGACACTATTCCGGGACGAAACGGTGGGAGCTCTGGATGCCGCCAATGCCAAGGAATACGTGCGCATGCTGCGTCGGGCGGTGAATTTAGGTGGATTCCGTCAAGTAATCTTTATCTGCCACGCGCTGCTCGTTTGGGAATAGGCAGATGGGATCCTTTCGATCCGTGAGGGAGGGGTCGTTGTGGGAAACTCAGGCGAAGTTGTTACTGACTTCCGACCAGTGTCACCCTTTCAAGACCAGCACAAATAACAATTTCCGCGACGATTCGTGTGCCAATCGTGTGCCAGGTTAGATTCTAAGACCGGAAGGCGCGCAAATAGATTCTATAGGTGATTGGCTTTTTGACCTGTTACTCTCGTTACAGGTACAGGATCAGAGGGAACTTAATATAAGCAGGAAATCACGCTGTACCAAGAATGGGATAGCGTTCTGCATGCCGAGGTGGTTAAGAGCCGTGAGTTTGAACTGATCGAACGAAGCGGGCGTCAACTTGAATCAAAGAAACTCAGCAAGTCCGGGTTCAGAGAGACATTGTGAACAAAGGGGCAGGCACATTTAGGCGAGGTTGTTACCTGGAGCTCTCGAATACTGCGGTCGTCTTTAGAGCGATCGCGTCGCGCCTACTGGACCCCTAGCCCCGCATCCGGTTTAGGGACGGACGCGGTTCCAGAACTCATCGAAGTCCCTCGTATCGAAGAACGCAGTTGCGTGGATGACTTTCCCGTCCTTCATCTGGAAGTACCACGTATATGTGTTGTGGTAGGGCTTGCCGTCTTTGGCGATTGCAGCTGCGTCAAAGAAGATGATCACCATGTCCCCATCAGCGTAGATACCGCGCACGCTCGGAACCAGCGGCTTGGACATCCGGGCGTTAAAAGGTCCAATCACCTCGTCCAGGAACTGTTGGCGACTATGATAAGTCTTCGAAAGCGGCGAGGATCCCACGATTGTCCAGTCTGCGTCTGCAGCAAGCAGCTCAAAAGGACCGCCCGTGCCGGCTTTCCAGTGATTAAAGCTCGTGAGCACAATTTCCTTGTTTTTCTCCTGAAGAGTAGGACCTTGTCCCATACTGGTGCCTCCTAGAATTGTCCACAACAGCCCAATCGTGGATACCGCGGTCAGATATTTCGTCGTGGTGCTCATGTCGATGTTCCTCTGGTAATCCTGCTAGGAATTGCTCAGCGGTTGCCTTCTTTTCTGCGTCGTTCAAGGGATGACTCCTCGAGGGTTCTAGATGGCTTCCCAGTTACATCCGACTCGAACATTAGTTTTTCGAGAGCCACTTCTCCGCAGTCATTACGGAAAGGGTCTGTTCCGCAACGAGTTTTCCCATGCGCACAGCGTCTACCTCTACGGTTGCCGATCTGTTGTCCCCGAGGGTTCCGACGACCGTTCCAGCCGCAATACCAACGCCACTTGTGCTTGCCAGAGCGCCAGGCTCCTTGCCACTCTGAGAGTTGATGTTGTAGTCGAGCAGGACCGTGCACCGCCCGTTTGCAACGAGCGTGAGAACTACGTGCGTTTTGATATCGCTCGCTCCACGTCCGAAACCGATCATGATCCGTTTCCTCGCGTTTCCCTGGTTGACGCCGATGAACTCTCCGCGAACGATTAGCTCAGGAGCGTTTTCCGTGCTCGCATCCAGAACTCTCTCCGTTTTCACATTCTCTTTCTCAAGACGCTCGATTACGGCCTTCGCAAAGGTGTCCCGAACATGTTGCATGAGTTCTTCCGGCGAAGCATCTTCGTCCGATTCGTGATGCAGAAGATGATGATGGTGGTGAAACCGAGATTTCTTCATAACGACTTCGCCTTCCGTTGGGAAATCCTGGATGAGCACTCGATCAGGTCTGGGAAGAGCGATTGAACCGTCGTAGCGGTAAAGCAATTGCACCTTGGCTCGGCCGGTCACGATGTTACCAACACGGTTCTGCGCAATCGCTGCATGTGCTGCAAACGCCACAAGGCAAATCGTCTTCAGGGCCTTTCGGTTCACAATTACCTCCTTCTCCGCAATCATCCCGCAGAGATTGCGATCACCGGTGGATTGATGATTGTGTCGCGTGTTCATCCTCCTCCGGAAGATTCGGAATAAACTTGTTGTCGGTAACGTACCTTCTTGAGACCCAGTGAAGAATTGCTTTCGACAAAGCGATTCGCTTGTCCGAGTACGAATGGTCGGTCGATAGATGAAGGGTGGTTGTTTGTCGATCTCCCGCTGCGTGCAGTGCCGCTGCCAGCGCATCACTCCCGGGGGCAAAACCGTCGTCTGAAGTGACGATAAGCAACCGCTTAGCAGTCAAAGTGCTGGCTTTCGTTAAAAAGCTCCACTGTCGCGCATGGGTGAGTGTTTCAAGTGCCAATCCTTCTGGAGTACAACCGGAAAGCGGCGCCAATCCTTGGCTTGCGTACCCCTCGCTTAACGCCTTTACGAGTTTGTCCGTATTTTGAGGAAGATTTTGTGGGACTAGTCCGCCGAGATCAACGGCGGAGATGAGTACAACTGCTGCGATTTCGGAATCTTCCGAGGCCGCCTCAACCGCTACAAAACCTCCCATGCTGTGGCCGACCAGAACGATGCGAGAGGAATCCGCGCGCAAGCCCTTGGCGATGGACGGACGACGGAAATAGGCAATAGCGGCTGCAGCATCCTCGATGCAATGCGAGAGCGAAAAGGTCCCCGGCGATCCCCAAGAGCCGCGATAGTCAAAGTAGAGAACGTCCCAACCCGCTCGGCGAAGATCCTGTGCGAGATCCAGATTGCGTTCGTAGCCAGGCAATCCATGCAGCAGTAGCACAACCGGATGCGGGCCCTCGCCGGCGGCTACATAAACAAATCCGTTCAGGAGCGCTTCATGGCTTGGAATTTGTACGGGCTGCAACGACGCGGAATTCGGCTTGATTTTGGAAATGTCTGTTTGGGCGAGTCCAGGATGCATGTAGCAAACGCAGATGCACAACCTGGCCGCAATCTGACGTAGGAACTGCGCCGTGTCGTTCTTATTGAGCGCGCGCATTGAAAGAACCTGCCTTTTCTGCGGTAGTTATTCCCCGGCCTTGGCTGCCAGTGTTTTCACCACGGCAATGTTTTGCATGAGGTCCGGCGGCACGCCATGCCCCTTCTGCTTCTGCTCACCGAGAGCATCTCCGCAGGACTGCCCATAAAAATCAATCTTCTATGCGCCGCGCGGCGCGAATCAGCCCGACCCCGAGGCTTAGAACGGCAGCGGCAAGAAACAAGGCGCCGAGGTAAGCGAGGTTGATCAGGCCGTTTGGCACCGTCGCTTTTGGAGAGACGACCGACAGGAAGAACGCAGCGGGGATCAGAATGGCCGCGATCGGCGCGCCGGTTCGGGCCAGCCACTTCCAAAAGGGCGAAAGCACCGCCTCGTCAACATAGCGAAGCATGACCAGCGACAGGACAAGGTAAACACCCGCATGCGCATGTCCGGCACGCCAGAGATCGTGTCGCAGCGGGTTGTCGTTATACCCGGGCACATTTCTCGTTAGAAAACTGAGAAGCGAGAGGCCTCCGTACATCACCGAAGGAAGAACTACAAGTAGGATCCCCGCAGACATTCGCGATGCTCGTGACATAATTTCCTCCGTCAACTCATCTCCTGACGATTTCAAACCTGGTCGGCCTCGCTCGTCATGGCCTCTTGCCATCTGCATTTTCGGGCAGCTTGAGCGAGTCACTGACGGTCACCTCGGCGGCATGAATCCGCATCACGGTGAGGTCCTGTATCTCTAAAGATTTGAATCTGGCGCTCTGCACCGAGAGGCGGCGGATCGCCAACCTGCCAATGGCTAACGCGCCGATCGCAACTGCTCCCACTGCGACCGCCCCGACGGCAGTGGCTATTATTGCCACCCCGCGGAAGCCCAGAGGTTTTGAGCTGAGGAGTTCCTTCATACGACAGCCTCCTTAGGGATCATAATAGCGTCCATTGACCTCTTCACCCACGATCGCGAAATCGCATTTCGAGGTCTCGAGCGGATCAGACTGCCACGAGAATCCGATGGATGGAACCTCGACTCTGGCTTCCATCTGGCAGATAGCGTGGGTGCCGGTGAAGCGGAAGTGCTTGCTCGCGTCTTCGTACGCCGCGAGCTCCCCATTGGATTTCCAGACCATCTTGAACGACATGCGCGCCGGCGTGGCAACGGAGTCGAGCGCGGGCCAGCGCGGCTGATCGATGATGGGAACGTTCTGCATTTCCAGCCTGACCACTTTCCCATCGGCGCTGATCGTCAGGCCATTCGCTGGCACGGGTACCACCCAGTACAGTCCCGAAGGTGCAATGGGAGGGTGCAAATCATGGATTTGGTTTGAGGGAACCAACGGTCCCCGAAACAGCGTCAGTCATATGTGCGTGAACACGCCTTGTTGGGGCGCTCTCGCCGCCCAGTATTCGCCCTGCATTACGCCGTAATCGGTGGTCGGCGTGCCAAAACCGATGCGGTTTCCTTTGTTGTCCGTCCCCATTCCGGTGAACGTGCTGCATCGCGCGATTTTGCCTTTGAAATGATAGATGTGAGAAGGCTCGAGATTCGGACCCGCCGGTTGATTGTGGCTACCGTTTTTGTCCAGCCAAGGAATCGGATATGGATCGGCGCCACCGTTGGAGGTCATGACCCGCTCTTCCGGGTTCGCAAAAGAAGCCAGAGGAATAGCCCATCCGGCTCCGGCCGCACCGGCGGTCTTCAATAGAACTCTTCGACTAAGAGTCGAAATGTTTGAAACGTTACGCATTTTCATGCTACCTCCGGAACCAACGCCACCAGGGTCATCATTCGCCCGGCGCCTATCTGATATCGGCGTACAGGCTGGACCTAAGCGCCAGTTGTCGCTGAATTACCTTACCCCATGTCCGCCTCGCGGGTCTGATATACCCCTAGCCCGCAGTCTTCACCACCAGAGATCCCGCTCCGTCACGGATTCAAACAAAGAACGCGTTTACCATTTCGACGTCCGACAGGTACGTATTGATTTCACAAATCTTTCCATCCCGTAGAGTGCAAACTGTGGCCAAATGCTCGTCGAGACTCTGGGTTCCCTTCCTCGCGGTGTTATGCAGTGACAGGGCGAGACCAGACTGACCAATCAGAATGTGGTTCAGTTCAAATGTGAGCCCATAGCTCACGATGCGCTGGGCACGGCCGATTACCGCGTCCACGCCGCTTGCCTCCCCGGAGATCAGGCTTGTTCCCGGCAAAGTCCAGACAATGTCGTCTGTCATAATGGATCGAAGCAAACCCCAGTCCCGGCTTCGCAATGCTTCGAGAAACTGCCGAGCGATCGCTTTCTTATGTTCGTCAATGGCCATGAGAGCTCCTGTACACAGTTTATTTAGCGAGCGTGGGACTCGGGCCGGCACCTCTGTCTATCAGGCGAATCTATCGGTCGGCGATCCAGCTGCCATGGAAGCCCAGCGGGACCCGAGCCGGCAGGTGCACGCTCGCAACCGGCTCGCCAGTGAAATCCTGCGCCGCGAGGACCACCAAGTCCGTGGCACCGCGGTCGAGAGAGTGGACAAAAGCCATAACGTAGCCGTCGTCCTCGGCGGCATCGGGAGAAGCCGGCGCGAAAACTGCCTCTCCTGCGGCGGCACCGCGCCCGAAGTTGTGCGCCTCGACGGTGCCGGCTGCCAGATCGTGTTTGTACAGAACATTCGCACCTGCAGTGTGGGCGAAGTGGCCGCTGGGAGAGATGACGTCCTGCCTGACTTCTTCGATCACGGTGCTGTAACCATATCGGTGCTGGCGGCCGACGACCCTTTCGTCGACGCGCGGAAACTCCTGGAAGCGCTCGTCCAGGCGCTTTTGAATTACCTTGCCTGCGGTCGGGTCAATGGTCCAGCGGTCAAGCGTCACTGGCCCCGGACCCTTCAAAAGGGAGACGTTGTAGGAACCTTCGTAGTGGCACATGTCAACCACGACGCGGTCGCCGTCGTCATAGGCATTTAGTGTATGAAAAATGAAGCACGGATCGACCGCAAACCAACGCACATCGACGGAGCTCGCGTCGCGCCGCAGCAAGCCAACACGAGCCTCGTGCTTCGGATTCCACACATAAGGCATCTCGCGGCCCGCGGACACCGCGTCCATGCTGAACGTGATGGGCAGGTCATAGAGAACCACATATTGTTCCGTGAGCGCGAAGTCGTGCATCATGGGTTTGTCGGCAACCACAATTTCCGTCACGCGACTCACTTTACCGGTGCTGTCGATGACGATGTGCTGAACGTTTTCTCGACGAAAAGAATACGCGATAGCGTGCAGCTCACCCCTGCGCCGATCGGCCTTTGTGTGGGCGGCGAAACCGGCAGGTAAGGTGCCAGCGAAGTCGCACGGGCCGACGGTGTCAAGCTCATCGGTGAGCTCATACGGCAGCGAACCGGCCTCGACCAGGGCTAGTGTATGGCCGGCATAAGAAATGATGTGCGTATTGGGAGCGGAGTCCATGCCGTTGTGGATCGGTCCAGACTTCCATTGTTCCCCCAATGACTCCGCGACAGCTTTGGAACGAACCCAGCGGTTGCGGTACCACTCCGCCCGCCCGTTCCGCAGCCGTACACCGTGCACCATGCCGGGCCCCACAAACCAGTGGTAATTGGGGTCGGCCAAACTCATCGGGTTGGGTCCGTTGCGCAGGTAGCGTCCGTTCAATTCCGCAGGCAAGCGACCGGTAACGGGTAAGTCGAAGGCCGTAATCTCCTCTGTGACCGGGGCGAATAGGCCCGAGAGAAAGCGATTTTCGGTAGGCATGCCGGTTGTGGCTAGTCCATTCATTTCGTCCTCCTTCTTCATTTTCTAGACGCCTTTTCTTTAAGCAATCTAGTTCACCGAATCCTCAGATCAACCAGCACGGCGATCGTATTGATATGCGGTGGCTGGCTTCCGGCGTTGTTATCTTCGCGCTGGTAGTAAAGGTTGGCAGTGAGGCGCTCACCGATCTCTTTGCGTCCACCGGCGGCGACTCGGTTCCTGGTCCAGCCGCTATACTTCGAGAAGTAGAAAATCTCATCCCATGCGAAGAGCGATGTCCCCCAATGCGAGGCGCCGATCCGGTAATCGATGCTCGGGCGATTTCGATAGAACCACGATGGCTCATTGGCTTTCGTATCAAACCTGCCGCCGAAACGATTCCGATCTGACAGGGTCACCCTTCCGCGCGCGAATATCGGCGTGACCGCAAAGATCGGTACCTGCCGATGCCCGGTAGCGCCCGACGCGGTGCGGTAGGTGCCATAGTAGTAGGAAGGCGTAAGCACCAGATATTTGCCCACACTAAAGTTCCAGTCCGTTCCGAAGACATAATGCTGCGGGTTCGGCAGATTCGTGCTGAGCCTGAGTCGCGCAATCCAAGTAACGTCAAGGTAAGATCTCAAACGAGTCAAGGCATCCAGTTCATCCCAGCTCTGACAATCCGTACCGCGGAAACCCGTCGGCGGGGTTTGTGCTGCAAGCGGTGCCGAGGCGATGGCCACACAGAAAAGAATCGTCCAGAGTCGCATTCCCGCACCGAGTCCGCCATCGGATTTCGTCTGCAACAGCATGACGTATCCGAATCACTCCCCAGCCTTGGCCGCCAGCGTTCCTACAACAGCGATATTCTTAAGTAGATCCTGCGGCAAACCGTGCCGGTCCTTCAAGTACTCGGGGCTGTTGTACGAAAGCCAGACCTTTCCCTGCGCGTCTTGCCAAATCAAAATCTTCAGAGGGAGGTCGATGGCGATGCCGGGAGCAGCCAGCATGAGAGGTGTGCCACCTTTGGGATTGCCGAAGATCAATAGCTTGGTGGGGGGCATTTTCATTCCCACCTTTTCCGCTTCTCCACTGTGGTCGATGAGCGCAAACAGGGTAATGCCTTTGGATTGCAAAATGCTCTTGAGCCGATCCACCGTCTCATCTACCGAGTGATTGCTCGGAACGGTGACGATTCCTTTATCTGCCGCCAATCCTGGCGGAACAAAACCCATGAACAGCAGAGCCAACGCCCAAAAGTTCATGACAAGCCTCCTTTCATTCCGGATCATCCTTTTGTCGTATGAAACGGTCAGATTGTGTGGCCGCTTTACTGGTAAATCATCGTGTAGCCTTCCTGCTCCAACTGAGTCAACCTGACCATCGCATTGACATTGACCTTGATCCCGGGGAGAAGGTCCGCATTGCCCCAGTGATTTCCTTTTGCAGTGGCGCCGCACAGTTCCAGGTGCACGCCCTTTTCCATTAGCCCGTTCAGAATGTTTTTGTAACGATTCCCGGTAGTCACATGCCGATTCAGGTTGTACGAATCATCATTCAATACGAGAAATGCAGCATCACCGTGAAATATGACGACGACCTCGCCCTTGGCGTTCCATTCGCGAAGGTCAGTCGCGAGCAGATTGATGTCACCGAGCGCGAAAGGCATATCGCCCCCAAACACCAGGTGGCCGTAGTCGATCACGACATTCGCTTTCTCCAGCCGGGTGGGAATGTCGATGTGAAGCGCCGGGTCGGCCTGTGCATTGGCGCTGCCTCCCCTGTACGCTGTGCCGAGACCAATGAAGCAACAGGTCACAAACAGAACCACTAGAGCGGTTTCGATTTAAGTATTTACATATCCACAGGAGGCGAAGTAATTTGTGCATTCGCTTGGGGAGACCGTATTGAGCAACTCCCCGATTTCCTTCCAGAGGGTATCGATATCGCGCCTGGCGGCTTTGCGAAGCAGCGCCTTGAGTTTGGAAAAGAACTTTTCGATCGGGTTCAGGTCCGGAGAGTAAGGGGGCAGATAGAGTAGGGTAGCTCCGGACGCGGTGATCGCTTTCGCGACTCCGGTCACCTTGTGACTGCTGAGGTTGTCGAGAATCACGGTGTCTCCCGATTGGAGTGTTGGGCACAGGAATTGATGCACATAAGCCAGAAACGTCTCGCCGTCCATGGGCCCGTCGGTAACCATCGGTGCGGTCAACCGGCGGCGGCGCAGAGCGCCCACAAAGGTGGTCGTCTCCCAATGTCCGTGCGGTGCCGAGTCGAGGCAACGCTGACCTCGGGGGGCGCGTCCGTAGCGTCGCGTCATGCTCGTAGATATCCAGGTTTCATCGATAAAGACGAGCTTTTCGACTTCCATCGTGGGCAGCGCTTGCTGCCAGGCTTTTCTTGCCTGCTGCACGTCCTCGCGTTCTTGCTCGCTGGCGTGCAGGGTTTTTTTTGAAGGTAAGGTTCCATTTGTTCAACTGGTGCCACAAGGCACCGATCTTGATCGATATGCCCTGCTCGGCGAGACGTTCACCTAACTCGGCCAGGCTCAGACCCGGCGCTTGTTCGATCCAGGCGCGCAGCACGGGCTCCATCTCCGCGATCCGCGAACGGCGATGGCCTCCAATCTGAAAGCTGGTGCGTTGTCCGGTCTTCTGCTCCCGACCCCGCACCTGGTAAACCCAGACGCGACTGACTTCCAGCCGCTGCGCAATCGCCGTCGGACGTTCTCCGCGATCCAATGCCCATAACACCCGATCCCGCAAATCTTGTGAATAGGATTGCATCCTCCGCCTCCCCTCAACCGGAAGAGGCATTATCGCACATAAATGTATATACTTAAATTAAAAATGCTCTAACCATCCCTTCTTACGCATGTGCAGCCTCCTGAGCATTGTTTTTCGGTCGCGCTTCATCCGCTGCTCCTCCAACCGTCGAACCCCGGCTGCACGAGAGCCTTGTTGTGTCCAAGCTGGAACTCTGCGCCACATCAGGCCTCGCAGTCCGGCCATTCGATCTCGCCCAGACACGGATTCCAAGCACCACCGCAAAGAGTGACAGCCCCAAGGGAAGGGCAACCCCCGTCATTTCCACGCCCATCAGCTCGGCTCCGCCAAGACCGAACGCAAAGATTACAACCACGATCGCGAGCGCTCGCGAGGCGGCTTTCGCGTTTGCCTGACCAAACGCCGCAAGGCGTTGCGTCGATGCCGCGAGGTAGCCGTCGAATCCGTCAACCAAAACCATTCCGGCCGAAAACATGGCTCCCAGTACGAGTGCGTTGGTCTGTCCGGCAAGAATCAGCGCCGAAAGCTGTGACGCGGTTTCGAATCCGGCCGCCAGCAACATGCCCAACAAGAAGGGTTGACCAATGACGGGGTGTGTACTGACCGGCAGTTGCGAAGACCCCCTAAGCAGCCGCCACAAATTGACTGCGCCGATCAGGATCAGACTCCAGGGACCGACGAATGCGAAGCGCTGGGCAACAATGTGCCCGATCCCTACAGCCAGCAGAATCACCACAAGCCCGTGGCCGAGTGCGAAATAGACGCCATTGGTTGCTCGAGGACGAAGACGCGTGAGACCGTCAATCGCCGCAAGGTGGTCGGGATCCGTCCCGTGGCGCATTCCCAGCGCCAAACCGACGAGCGCTATGGCATTCACGAGTTACTCCCGGCTTCTTTTTCACGAAGACGACACACATACGAAAGGGTGGCAGAATCCATTAGCCAACCGGCCCCACGCAAACCGTTCACCCCGTTTGAACCTATCCAGCGATGGAGGATTCCCCCGCGCGAAGCTTGAATTCATCCTGCCGTTCGGCTTCCGATCCGACTCGGCGAAAGGGATCGAATCGACGGTCGGCGAACTCCTCGGGTAGCGGCAGAAGCCTTCCGGCAACCTTGCTCTGAAAGGCCCAATCGACCAGGGCCTGGTACTGATACAAATGCCGGATATTGCCCAGCCAAATAGAACCCGAGAAATCCGAAATGGTGACGACATTGGAAAGATCGCACGGCCCAAGGCATCCACTGATCGTTAGTTGAACATTCTTCAAGAGCCCCATCCTCCGCCACTCCGCCTTTAGCCACTCGACGGGAACCTCCGGTTTGCCGCGATCGGTATTTCCGCAACAACACCCACGGCACATCGAGATCTGGCCGATCACCAGGCGCTTGGTTTTGAGGGTATCCCCATCCGACCCCAACGTTTGCACACCGGCTCCCTTGTTTCCTAACAGCCCGATGGCGCAGCCCCAGAAAACCGAGCCTCGACCTCTTGCATTTTTCGCGCCAGCTCCTCGGGAGTAAGAATCTGCTTTTGGAACAGGATGTTGGCGAAGGCAACGATCCACCTCTCGTAATACGTCAGCTTTCCAACGAGTTCGCTCCCCAGGCTCGCAATGCCGCGGCGCTTCTCTTCGGTGTTGACGATCTTGTGGATATCGAGAACGTTGGCCAGCGCATGGCAACGCTTTTCCCACGGCGCGTATTCGTGCTCGACGCGTTGGATAGGGCCGGCCTCAAGCCCACCAAGCTCCGTGGACAGGTGCTTTATGAGGTCTTCTATTTGACTCATTGGGATCTCTCCTTCGCATTCGGAATGTTCGGCTTCACCACGCCGATCATGGCGTCACGCGTGACCAGAGCAGCGAGCTGTTCCTCGGTAAAGTTCTCAGTGCCCGGCGGCCGTTGGGGTAAAACCAGGAATCGAATCATGGCCGTCGAATCACTGACGCGAATTTCCACATCATCCGGAATCGTCGTGCCGAACTCGGCCAGAACCGCCCGCGGTTCCTTCACCGCCCGCGCACGATAGGGCTTCAATTTGTACCAGTCGGGCGGCAGCCCGAGGATCTCGCGCGGGTAGCACGAACAGAGCGTGCAAACAATGAGGTTGTGCACCTTATCGGTATTCTCGAGGACGATGAGCTGGGTGTCCTCGAAGAAGTCGATGCCGAGCTCTTCCAGGGTGGCGCGGCCGTTGGCGAGGAGCCGGGCTCGGAACTCGGGATCAACCCAGGCGCGTGCGACTATTTTGGAACCTAGAGCAGGCGTGCGAGTGTCCATCACTTCCAGCATTTGCCGGATCTCGACGGCGCCAATTACCTTCTTTTCAACGAGCAGCTCGCGGACTGCAGTCTCCATGATCTCGTAATAGCCCGGCTTCTGCTCGGGCAGGTCGGGCGCGGGCGTGTGTGCTTTTACCTGTGATCCCATTTTTCAGCTCCTTTCCAGCCAAGTTTCGTAGACTTCGATTCGTAATCCATCATTCTTGGAACCTGCATACTTCGGCCACAGTTCCGTTAGCGGAATGGCGATGCGATAGTAGTGACGCTTGACTCCTGCATTCCGGCCGAACCCTTCGTCCTCGTTGTTGATGGCAGGCGGTTCGATCACCGCTTCTATGAGGCCACGCTTTCCGCGGATGTAATTCGGCGTGCGGAAATGACCGATGGGAAACCGCATAGAAATCTTGATTTCGTCACCTGTTTTGAAGAGGGGTTCAGCGCCTTCTGCCTTCACGACGTTCGGCAGGGGCTTCAGCGTACGTCCAAGTCCGTCTGACATGAGTCCTCCTTTTCAAGGGTCTTTGCCGTCTTCTGGTTCGTTGCTTGCTTCTGACTCTGCGTTTAGAGTCTCCGCGGCTATACCCAGCTGTTGTCTGTTAATCCATTCACGCAAAAAGGGCGGACAATTCAGGAATTCGACGCCTTTGAGCTCGCAAGTTGCCAGGAACGTCACTGCTTCGCGCGCGACGAGCGTCACTTCGGTGAGGTCAAGGGCCACTGCGCCGCTTTGCCGCTCGATCAGGTCTTTCACAACGCTCACATGTTCCTCGCGCATTCTGCCAGACACGCGCAACACGACCGCCTCCTCGCCAGTGGCGAGCAGTTGGATCTTGCAGGTCATCGGTTTCTCGAGAGCTGCCCCTGGTGCAGCGTTATATTTCTTTCAGCGTGCACTGTCGCTCAATGCAAATCGAGAGCCATTCGTAAGAGCTTGAGAGAGAAGGGAGGAAGGTGG
The DNA here is from genome assembly GCA_963831905.1 of uncultured Acidobacteriota bacterium. Lineage (GTDB taxonomy): Bacteria > Acidobacteriota > Terriglobia > UBA7540 > UBA7540 > CAVROP01. The sequence continues at coordinate 204,168 of CAWHRX010000002.1, forward strand.
TAGCGTTCTTGCGAATTTCACGAAATTCGCGAGAATCGTGAATTTCACGATTCTGAGGCAAAACCTGAGCCGAGCTTAAAGCGAGACTTAGGGATCTTCAGCCTCTTGATCTTGGACTCCAGAGTTGACGCCGGGATTCGCAGCTTCGCCGCTGCTCCAAGGGGACCCGAAACCCGGCCTCGGCTTTTGGCAAGCGCGGCCTCGATGATTTGCCGTTCACGACTTGATTCCGCCACGGAAAACGCCGACGCCGGTTGTCGCGGAGGCACTGGGCCGGCATCCGTGGAGAGCCAAGCTTCATCGATGCAGAATACGTCGCTCGAGCTTAAGATCACGGACCTTTCCACAACATTTTGCAGCTCGCGGATATTGCCCGGCCAATCGTAACATCGAAATAGTTCCAAGGTCTGTCTGTCAATCCGTCCAAACTTCTTGCCAACTTTCTTGGCAAAGCGATCGAGGAAATATTCCAGCAACATCAAAACGTCTTCCTTGCGCTCCCGGAGTGGGGGGACCTCGATCGGGAACACATTGAGCCGGTAAAACAAGTCTGCTCGAAAGGCGCCCTGTGCGGTTGCGGCGTCCAGTTTACGATTGGTGGCCGCAATCACCCGAACATCAACGTGGATGGATTGCTTGCCCCCAACCCGTTCGAATTCCCGTTCTTGCAGGACTCGCAGGAGCGCAACCTGAGTGTCGGCCGGGAGCTCGCCCACCTCGTCCAGAAAAATCGTGCCCCCATCCGCTAACTCAAAACGGCCGAGCCGACGCTGCATGGCGCCGGTAAACGCTCCCTTTTCGTGGCCGAATAACTCCGAAGCAATGAGTGAAGGCGCCAAGGCCGCGCAGTTGACGCTGACAAAGGCCCGTGGCGACCGCGGCGAGCGCTTGTGGATGGCGCGCGCGATCAACTCCTTTCCGGTGCCCGTCTCACCGGTGATGAGAACGGTGGAGTCGGTGGGAGCAACTTTGGCAACCCGGGAAAGCACGGCTTGCAACTCGCGGGAATTGCCAACAATCTCCTCAAACATCGACGCTCGGTCCACTTCGTCCCGTAGCGCGAGGTTTTCCCTATAGAGCTGGTCCTTCAGTACCTTGATCTCGGCAAAAGCCTTCTCCAGCTCAGCTCTGGCCTGTACTTGTTCGGTGGTATCCAGCGCCGTTCCGACAAATTCGATGAGCTCGCCCGACTCGCTTAAGACCGGATGACCAACTGAATGTTGGTGCCGGATAGTTCCGTCGGGCAAAAGCAGGCGATAGTCCGCCATATAATCGGTCTTCTCGATCTCACATTTTGCAAAGAGTTCCTGAGTGCGTTTCCGGTCCTCGGGATGAATCCGGCTAAACCAGAATGCAGGGTCGACCGTATCCTCATCGGGGTTCGTGCCGAAGATTCGATGGATCTCCGGCGAGACTTCGACTCTCCCTGATGAAAGAACATGCTTCCAGCTCCCCATGTGCGTCAACCGCTGTGCTTCCAGTAAATCTGCTTCACTCTGCCGTAGTCCTTCTTCCGCTCGTTTGCGCTCGTCAATATCGGTAATTAAGCTGCACCAGCGGGCAATTTCGTTGTTCTTGTCCCGTAAAGGCAGAGAGGTCAAATGGAACCACCGGAAGACGCCGTCACTTCGGCGGAGGCGAGATTCCGCGTAAAGTGGCTCGCCCGTCGCGAGCGAGTTGCGCCACTGGCTCATAACGCGCTCGCGATCGTCCGGGTGCAGAATACCGCGATCGCTCTTCAACTGCTCGAGGGTGCGGCCGGTATAATCTTGAAACGGCCGATTGGCAAATTCGAGGTCGCCTGACGCGGAAAAAGTTGTCACTAGCCCGGAAATACTATCGAGTGTCAGCCGAATATTCTCTTCGCTCGAGCGCAGAGCGTCCTCGGCCCGCTTCAGGTCGTCAATATCGATGTGCAAGGTGTACCAGCGGACGATATGGCCGTCGATATCACGATGGGGAAAGCGGCGTAAGAGAAACCAGCGATATACTCCATCGGCGCGGCGAAGGCGGAGTTCAACGTCAGTCGGCTGGCCGGTCTCGATCGAGGTCCTAAACGTGTCGATGACGTTAGGCAGATCGCCCGTATGAACGGCGTCGGAGGCAGCCCAGTTCTTTAATTCCTCCAGCGTCCTGCCGAAATATTCCAGGACTTGATGATTTACGTATTCGATTTCGCCCGTCACCGTCAAAGTACAAACAAAACCTGGAATGCTGTCGACGATCAGGCGAAAGCTCTGTTCGCTCGCGCGGAAAACCTCTTCCGCGCGCCTCCGCTCGGTGACATCTGTGACCGCTCCGACAAACTCAAAGGCGCCCCACGGGTCCTTTGAGGGGCGGCCCATGACCCTCAGGTATTTTACGGATCCGTCAGGCATCAGCAGCCGATGTTCAAAATCGAACTCCGTCCTCTCGCGTGAAACGCGGTCGATGAGTTGCTGCACCGCCGACCTGTCTTCGGGGTGAGTTCGCTGCAGCACGTGTTCAATCTTGACCTTGGCGGTGGGCTCGCATTCAAAGATTCGAAAGGTTTCTGGAGACCAGTAAAGCTCTCCGCTGGAAACATCCCAACCGAAACTGCCCGTTTGACTCAATCGTTGGGCCTCGCCCAGGTAAGCCTCACTCCGCCGCAACCTTTCCTCTGCGTGCTTGCGCTCGACGCCTTGTGCAATGCCATCAGCGACGAAAGCAAGAGTTTCCAGTGTGGATGGCGTAAGTGGGCTCCGGGAGAACATACCCATAACACCCACGATCCGATCCTCGACGACCAAAGGGTAGCCGGCAAAGGAAGTCATCTTTTCAGCCCTCGCCCAATCGCGGTCGCTAATCCGCGAATCGTTTTGGACATCGTTGGTCAGGTGCGCTTTCCGATTTTGGGCAATGAGGCCAATTTTGAGTTCTCCAAGGCGAATTCGGCTGTAGCGACCATCCAGCCGGGTGTAGATTCCCGCGCTGGCTTGCAACTCCAAATCTCGGCCATCGCGGTTAAGAGTCCAGATGCGGGCAAACGCTGCATCAAGATGCCGAACCATCGCCTTAGCGCATAAATCCAGAATGCCCCGCAAATTGTCTTTCCGCGCCAGCGCCATGCCGATTTCCGCACGCACGGCGGCGAGGCGGGCTCGCTCGGACATCGCCACTCGCAGTTCGTCCTCGCCGCGCTTCCGGTCGTCAATATCCGTATTCGTTCCGTACCATTTGAAGACTCGTCCGTTCTCGTCGAGCGAGGGAGTCGCACGGAAAAGGAACCAGCGATAGACTCCATCGGATCGGCGGAGGCGTGCTTCAGCCTCACCTGGCTCGGAAGAGACCAAAAGCGTTCGCCAGTAATCCACAAGCAGCTGCTGGTCATCCGGGTGAATGGCTGTCGTCCAGCCCCAATCTTGCGCCTGTTCCAGGGTGAGACCGGTGTAGTCCAGCCAGCGCCGGTTGTAGAACTCCACCGATCCGGCTGGACTTGCAGACCACACGAAGGTGGGGATGGTGTCAATGATCTGCCGAACCTGATCCTCAGATTCCTTCATCTCATATCCTCCCCTCCGGGTTGCTAATGATGGGTTTCGGGGCACAACTCGACGAGATAATCCGCGAAATCCCGGACCTCATCCCTCGAAGCTAAGTTGCTGACAGCCCTGGGGTGCCAAAAATCGGTACATGCCAATTTTCGCCTGTAATTGGGGTAAATGCAACATGGGTCGTTTCCAAAAGGGGGCTGTGTCTCAGCATCGTGAAAATCACGATTCTCGCGAATTTCACGAAAATCGCGCCAGCGCTCCGGTCTTTTCCTGCGCCTTTTCAACTGGTTACAAATGGCGCGAGTCGTGCACGCGGTGATGTCGCATCGCGGCCAATGATGTGGGGGGCGGCATGTTTGGTTGGGTGGGAGCCTATTTCTGCCCACCGCGGAACGGTTCGCAGTCCCAAGACGTATGTCCGATCGCAAAGGAGTATTCGTATGCTGTTCAAAACCCTCAAAGCTGGCCTTACCTCCATCGCATTGCTTACTGCCTTGGGCGGAACATCGGTCCGAGCACAGAGCCACCCAGTGAAGAATATCGTGCTGGTGCACGGCGCCTGGGTAGACGGCTCAGGGTGGAAGCCCGTTTATGACATCTTGGTGAAAGACGGGTACCACGTCAGCGTCGTCCAGGAGCCGTTGACTTCGTTCGATGAGGACGTTGCGGCGACGAAGCGCATTCTAGCTCAACAGCAAGGCCCGTGCATTCTGGTCGGTCACAGCTATGGCGGATCGGTGATAACGGAGGCAGGAACAGATTCCCACGTTGTCGGCCTCGTCTACATCGCTGCGCACATGCCTGACTCGGGGGAGAGCGAGGGCGCGGACGGGAAGCGTTATCCCAGCGACGTTAGCAAGTCCGGCTTCATTCAGGCCACTCCCGATGGTTTTGACTATCTGAAGCCTTCGGAGTTTCCTGAGTACTTCGCAGCTGACCTGCCTCTTCGGCAAGCCGAATACGAGGCTCATTCGCAGGTATTGACCGCAACGGTCAACTTCACGGCCAAGATCTCTACTCCCGCGTGGAAGACCAAGCCGAGCTCGATGATGGTGGCAACATCCGACAGGATTATTAGCCCGGACCTTGAGCGATGGTACGCCGCTCGCGCTCACAGCTACACGGTTGAAGTTAAAGGCGCAAGTCACTCCGTGTATGAATCACGGCCCAAGGAAGTGGCCGCGTTGATCGAACACGCCGCGCAGAACAGCCATTAGACCCAAAGTTCTGGCGGTTTTGTTCCTGCACACGCCGATGCTTCGCCGAAACGAAATCGTGGTCAAAGCCGATGGAGATATGTAATGCCACATCCTACGGAATATTTACAAAGCTCGGTTCCCTCGTGGACGACCCGCCGCGATGAAAAATAACGACGCCTGCGGCTTGTCTCACCGTGGATGCATGGTCCGTTGCTGCCGCGGGAGAAGTTGGTCGAGTCGCTCGAACTGCTGATCGCACCCGGCGACCGGATCGTTCTCGAAGGCGATAATCAAAAGCAAGCGGATTTGCTCTCGCGGTCTTTAGTTCAGGTCGATCCGAAGAAGCTGCACGACCTGCATTTGATAGTCTCCAGCATCAGCCGGCCCGAACATCTGACCCTTTTCGAGTTGGGAATCGCAGTTGGGCCATTCAAGCTGAAAATAACTGAGAGACACTATGCGCCATGGGTACGGGAGCGTCAGGAGCAAATGGACGAAGACGTTAGGAGGGCTTGGAAGGTCGATCCATCGCTGAACCGTACAATTTCCGTACAATCCGAAATCGCTCCTCGTAATCAACTGAAAACAAAGGAGTAATATGGTGGAGGCGGGGGGAGTCGGACCAACCGCCCAGCCGTTTACGTAACTCTTTGATACGACAGAGTGCTACGCCTACTGACTTGGGCATGCGGGAGTTTTGGCGTTTTAACTGATAACAAACAGAATGTCTTGGGTTTACTCATTTTGAAACGCGCCGGCTGTAGCCCGCGTGTTTGGTAAGCTCAGCGTCCAGTTTCCTGCCACGCCCTGGCCCAGGATGGGCAGCGAGGCGGCCGCATTGTCGCGTCGCGAACAACCTCGCCAACGTCCTCGGTCCCGACGAGATCCAGTTCTGCGAAATTCAGCCCGCCGGGCCTTAAGTCTCGGCCCTAGTCAACGCTCTATTGGAGGGCTGCTTCGACAACAAGTTTGAAATCCGATTCAGAACTCAGCGTCCCAAGGCGGACGGTAGGGGGATGGTAGATGACTTTGACGTTGAGGTCCGAAACAAGAATCTGGACCGCACCTGCCTTGTAGATGAACTTTCGGGCGGGCAGTTCGTCTTAGTCAACGAAGCCGTGAACCTAGGCATCGCCATCTACAATATTCGCCAGGGCGAGGGCATTCGATACGAGACGCTATTCCGGGACGAAACGGTGGGAGCTCTGGATGCCGCCAATGCCAAGGGATACGTGCGCATGCTGCGTCGGGCGGTGAATTTAGGTGGATTCCGTCAAGTGATATTTATTTGCCGCGCGCTGCTCGTTTGGGAATTGGCAGATCGGATCCTTTCGATCGGTGAGGGAGGGGTCGTTGTGGGAAACTCAGGCGAAGTTGTTGCTGACTTCCCTGATCAGTAGCACGCCATAAAACCTCAATAAAACCTGATCTCCGCTGCGCCTGTGTGCGGGTATTGTGCCGGGTTATGGGCAAGAGGTGTCAAATGGCCCGGAGAGCTGAGTAACTCTTTTCACGCGGACCGTGGACTTGGCTGGTCCGCATCTCTCTCGCTCGGGAGGCGGCAGCCGGGACGCGGAAATATCACAATAAAACGATTCACCGTTCGTTCCGCGAGCCGCAAACCCACCCGTCAAGGCGATCTCCGATCAGCTTGGGCACCCGAGCATTTCTGTCACGCTGGAACGATATCCCCACGTTCTTCCGAGCATACAGGACTAGGCCGCCGCCCGAGTCGAGCGGATGCTGGTCGGATCGCTCCCTGCAACCCCGTCAGAAGGATCTTTCTCGCTGTAGGCCGCCCCTTCGGCCGCAGGGAGAGAGTGAAATCGACAGAGGCGCAGAGACACTGAAATTATCACAGATTGCGCCTCTGTGCCATGCAATCGCGGGGGGCGTTTCATCGAATGACCGCACGGCGAGGCCGAGCCCACCAAGTTTTTTCTCTGCGACCCGCCCCCAAGCTGCAGTCTGCGACGACTGGTGCGTACCGTCAAAAGCCGCTGAAAGGTCAAGCAGGATTATCAGCAACTCAAAGAGGAGCTGGGGTTGGACCATTACGAAGGCCGCAATTGGACGGGTTGGCACCATCACGTTTCCTTGGTCATGTTGGCGCATGCATTCCTGACCCTGGAGATGTCGCGCAACAAAAAGACTTCTGGGTGGACCCTGCCACAGACGCGCCGTGAGGTCCAATGCCTGTTATTTACCTGGACAGGCCAGTGTGCGTATTGTGGCGGTGTAATTCGCACGCGAAACCGTTCACATTAACTTAACATCGTAGTACAAGGCTGTCCAAGGTGTATACTTGTGGCAACCCGGAAAAGCTAGTTGGCACGTTACCGAGGGATTGCAAAGCGTCAGTAGCGAGATTCATATGAGGATTTGCCTGCTCAGTAGTTTGGTCATTGCCGTGACGGTTCTTGGCTCGCCACAACCCCAAACGGGGGGCGGCGGCTCGGTGGAACGGCTGGACCCTGAGCTTGATGCCATCATTCCGGCGCACGCCATGATCGAGAAAGTGGCGAGTGGCTTTAAATGGCCGGAGGGACCCGTTTGGGTTCATTCCGGATTTCTCCTATTCAGCGAGATCCCAAGCGCGGTAATCGACAAGTGGATCCCGGGAGGAAAGGTCACAACTTATCTGGGGCCGGCAGCATTCACCTTGGAGGAGGCAGCCACGGCGGGGGAACCCGGCAGCAACGGTCTCACCCTGGACAAGCAGGGTAGGCTCACGATCTGCGACCAAGGGAATCGGCGTATTACTCGCTTGGAAAGGGACGGGCACCTCACAGTTCTGGCGGACCGCTATCAGGGCAAGCGATTCAACAGCCCCAATGATCTGGTTTACAAATCCGATGGCTCCCTCTATTTTACTGACCCTCCTTACGGTCTCCCCAAGGAAGACAAAGACCCCAAGAAGGAATTGCCGTTCAGCGGCGTCTTCCGCATTGCAGGCGGTAAAGTGACTCTGTTGGTCAAGGATCTCACACATCCCAACGGCCTCGCTTTCTCCCCTGACGAACAGTACCTCTATGTGGACAATTCGGAACCGCAGCGGCTCTACATGCGCTACAAAGTGAAACCGGACGGGACTCTCGGCCCGGGAACGGTCTTCTACGATCTGGCTTCGACTCCCGGAGAGAACAACCCGGACGGCATGAAGGTGGACCAGAACGGGAATATGTACGCCACGGGTCCAGGGGGGATCTGGATCTTTTCGCCGGAAGGGAAGCATCTTGGAACGCTGAAACTCTCGGAGATCACTTCCAATTGTGCCTGGGGCGACTCCGATGGTAAGACCCTTTACATCACAGCCAGCACGAGTTTGTATCGGATTCACTTGAAAATCGCCGGCATTCGGCCGTGAGACTTAAAGCGTACCAATCGATCGACAAGAGATGTGTAATGTGAATGTGAAATCGGAGTCGGGGGGAAACCGACGTTGTACCGGCCTAGTTTCTTCACTTCCACGGTTTGTTGCTGATTGCGGTGAAGGTGGTCACTGATTCCGATCACATTCCAGGCAGCGATTCTGATCCGATTCAGGTCGTGATGGGAGCGAAGAGATTCTGGTGGAGGCATCGTTCTCGAAGTGATCGGGATCGGCCAAGCGGAATTGTGTTTCGGCTTCATGTTTTCTTCTCCTGCTGCGTCGTCGCAGGTTTTCGTACCCCGGCACGTGGCAGTCAACGACTGGCGCACCACTGTTGGTGTAGTCGACAGCTATCGCTGAATTCCACTCCGCCGAAGACTAGCCAGATAGCCGCAAGCGAAAACAGCTATGCAGCCCAGAGCCGTGTACCATAAGAAAGATAATTTCGTGAGAAGAATAACGCTGTAAGTTGCGAGGGACCCTAGGACTACACCTGCAAAAACGCCCACAGCGGTGGTACGTTTAGTGAACATGCCAAGCAGAAAGACCCCTAAGACCATTCCCGCGAGCGGACCCATCACTTTTAGATCGATAGTCACAAGAGACCCCATGTATTTGTATCCCAGAGCCAACAGGCCGCTGCAGATACCCCAGAAGACAGTTAACATTCTCGCGATTTTGACCTCATCAGGGGGCGCGCCCTGATGATGGAAATACCTTCGGTAGATGTCATGAAGTGTCGCGGTCGTCAAAGCATTGAGATTAGAGGAGTAGGCTGACATCGCCGCCGAGAAAATCCCCGCGATTACTAAGCCGGAGATCACTACGGGCATCTGCCGGATTATGAAGTGCGGCAGGATCATATCCGGATTCATATTGGGGTTAAGCAAGGCGGGATGCTGACGGTAAAAAACAAATAACAAGGGGCCCAGGCTGCAGGATAAGATCGTGTAAGGAACGAGGAAAAGGTTTTGAAGCCAAAGTGCCTTTTTTTCTTCCCGCAACGAGCTGGCCGTCAGAAACCTTTGGACAATTGTCTGGTTCGTCCCCCACTGGGCAAGGTTAGAGAAAGTTAATCCGATCAAAACTCCCCAGAATGTGAAGGGTCTCGTAAGGTCCGTTGAGATATCGATATGCAGTTTTCCGGTCTGTTGCGCGACGTGCCAAAATTCCGGCCAGCCTCCGTCGATGTGCCGCAAGATGATGACGGCTGCAATCAGCACGCCACCGACCGACACAAAGAACTGAATAAAATCAGTCCATATTACCGCCTTGATGCCCCCCATGGTCGTATACAGGATCGTTACGATCGCCATGATGAGGATGCTCAGGTTTAGCGAAAAACCCGTTAGCAGTGAGAAGACCAGGGCTGGTGCATAAACAATGACGCCTAAGTAGAGTCCCTGAGACACAAGATAGAGCAGGCTGGTTGCTGTTCGCACCTTGCTATTGAAGCGCACCTCGAGATATTCATAAATAGTGAAGACCTTTAGTCGCGCGTAAAAAGGAAGCATCAAATTGAGAATGGGTACTATCAACAGGCTTGGAATGACTACCATGCACAGCGTCATGTCGTTCTGATAGGTCCAGGAAGGCATGCCGAGATAGCTTATCGCACTGCAGTTAGCTGCTACCACGGAGATTGCGATCGGCAACCACGCCATTGCTCGCCCCGCCAGCAAGTAATCTTGCGCGGTCTTCTGGCCGCGAGCAAAATAAGCGCCGACCCCAACCATCACGACGATGTAGGCAACTAAGACTAAATAATTAGCCCAATGAAAGTTGGCCATGTTGATGTGTTGCGCAAACGCGCCTAGTGTAAAGTATCGCTTCGCCTAACATAGGATGGGGATGAACTCACCAGTCTCCCGTCCCACTTAATTATCGACAATGGCGCCGTGCCGTGATCTGATGGGCGCATGTTCACCCGCGCCACCGCTCTTACGATCAATGAAGCTCAGAAGCAGCGGTTGGAGTCCTTGGCTCGGACCGGCACTACCCCGCAAAAAGTGGCTCGCAAGTCTGAGGTCATTTTGCTGGCGAGCCAAGGGATTCTATTGCTCAGCAAACCGGGCTGTCGCGTCCGACGGTTCTGGCCACGCGCGCCGCTTTCTGCCGCGGGGGCTCGCAATCAGCCCCTACTCTCGCAGAACTGTAGCGTACCATCGACCAGTGGTTGGCAAACTGGAACCACCACTCCCGGCCGTTCATCTGGAAAGCCGCGGCAGATGTCGTCCTCGACAAGGTGCGCCGTTGAAAAGAACTAGCTGGGACGGCACACTAGATTTCTTCTAGTGCGATAGCCCGGGTCCAGAAGGCTGTAACGCGCCTTAGTTTGACTGGCAGGGCAATGAAAAAAACGCGCGGCTTCTTGATCTGCTCGAGGCCCAAGAGATTATCCACCAATGTTATGCCTGCAAGCAGACACTTAGCGTCCGCGTCGCCAAGCCCAAGCGGCGTGCCGGGCGGCGACAATAGGACATTCTGATTGCCAAGCAGCTTGATCCTGGTCTTGATCAACCAGTCAACAGCTTCGGGGACGAGATAAGGGAAATTCTCGTGCGGATCAGGGGCCCCCCACACTAGAACGATATCTCCCGACTTCACCCCGGCTTGACGAAGGTCCTCAGCGGAGATGGCTTCACCAGGCTTTTTGTTCGAAAAGTTGCAAACTACCGCTTCGCCCATGTAGGAACTAATTGGTAGTGAACCCAGGTCAGCTCCAGACTCCGAGTATTTGTAGGGAGCCTCGACGTGAGTACCGGAATGGGTCTGGCCCTGAATAAAATGCATTCGGGCCCCGTAGGCGATAAATTCTTGAAGCTCGATCGGGCGCCCCCACAAAGGGTTGCCATGTAGATACTGACCGTTGATCCTGAGCTCTCCCGGAACCAGCTCAAAAGACAGATCTATAACGCGGTACTTCGCTAGGTCAATCATAACTCCTCCTTGTGATGGTTCATATTTTGCTTTTATAACCTCGCGGACCAGCATTCGAGTAACGCACCACTGCCCGGAAGGTGATAGCTTCGTGGGACCGTCAATTACAAATTGACTCTCGTCGTGGACTTGTAGGCACTCTGCTCCTGCTCGGAGTACACCGGAATCTCCGTGCTGTCCATGTCCAACACCACCCCCTGAGGGGCATCAGTCTTTTCCATTCTGGCCGTAAGCTCTCGGTTGATCGCGGCCAGACCAGCAAGGTACTCTTCTTGGGTCAACAATTCCACCTCGAACGATTGCACCCAGGAGGTCACAGTTGCCCCACGCTCCCAGACTTTCTCCGAGCCTATCAGCCGCAAGGTTGGGTCCCCCCATAACCGGGCCGCCTAGTTCAGGTCTCCGTGGCCCCCGAGGCGGCCGTAGACCGATTGCCGCAGCAAGCCAGTCAGCGGCCGCGTGTTCTTCCCGCAAGGACCGGCTAGCTCCCGCTGGATGAGCCCACCGAAGCCCAAGCGCTCACCCAAACCGCTCAATTGCGCCCCCTAGCGCAGAGCGTGGATTCGGAAGTTATTCGACGTAAGCTGCGTAGAACCGGATGCTGCCCCTGTCAGCTCCTTCGAAATGAATCCGAAGCCGGTATGGTCCCGGGCCGGCGGGTAGTTGCCCACTTGACCAACCGACCGGCTCGGCCACACCCTCCTGATCCACAACCGCTCCCTGCGCTCCTGAGTAGCCGGGCACTCCGTTTCCGAGTTGGTCGAGAAGTTCCAGCCGCAGGTGCGCCTCCTGCCCGAGACCGCTGGCGTTCACCCAGATGTGGTTCGCGCCTCGCGGAAGGGAAATGGGCATTGTTGTCAACATCCCACCTTCATCTGTTCCGTTGCGGCTGGCGAAACGCGAGTGGAGCACCCGAACAGATAGGTAACCGAAGCCGTCGCGCCGCAAAGTGGCAAGTCCTACTGAGCCCTTCGGGTCACCGGCGATGGAATGAGCGCGCTCCGCTGACGGATCCCAAGTTCCGTAATACACACGTGTCTGGTCGCCGACGTTTTCGAAGCCTTGGCCATGAATGAGACCGCGCTGGTCCCACTCGCCGTCTGCGCCGGGGGAAATAAATTGGAAGTCGGGCTGTGGTTCCCGAAAGTGAATGCCGTCGTTGCTGATCAGAAATCCCAGCGGCATTCGACGTTCGCCCACAGATTTGGGGTCCGACCCAGTGGCCTTGCTAACCCCCTGCCACAAACCATAGATTGCCACCAGCACGTTATTCCGGTTCCACACGGCGGCAGGCTCGTGTGCTTCATCCAGGTTCTCTTTTAGGGAGCGATAGCCGTAACGCATGAACGAAAGCGCGTGGTCCCTCGACCAGTGCACGAAATCATTTGACCAGTGGACGATCATCACTCGGCCTACTGGCTTGCCGTCCGGCGTCCAGACATCTACCTCCTCCCCTCCCCCTGGTTGCCCGGCAACGTAATACAGGTCTCCAAACTTATAGAAGCCACCGAGTTCATACCAACAACTGTGTACAATGGGGGCTTCCGCCTCGGTGTAGGCGTCGCCTTTAGGCGGTGGCGTCGCAAGCTGCCAGCGCAGGCCGTCCGCACTGAAGTAAGGGTAAATGGTTGATCTAGGATGTTTATACTCCACGTCGTCAGCTTCGTAGTAAAGCCCGTATAAGGTCATCTTGTAACGATGCGACGGATTAGGATCCGACGGCTCGTAGAGCACCAGTGACGCCAGCGGTTCCGTGAGTTCAAAATGGGGTTGAGGAGAAAACTGGAGCAAATTGTTCTCTTTGTTTCCCTTGTATTCAACTAGCCCGAGTTTCGGCTTCGTCCAATGGATGCCATCCAGGCTTTCTGCATAAGCTGGCCAGTAGTGGTAAGGTCGTGTTTCAGGAGGTGGGTTCGGCTCATCCTCGGCACAATACCACATCCGGTACTTCCCATCTACCTTGATAATGCTGCCATAAAATTGCGCGCGCCAAGCATCCGTCGACCCCTCGGGACCGTGCGCTAACACGGGGTTGCCCGGATACTTGCTGGCCGGCACCATCGTGAGATAGAGGTTTTGCGTGAAGGGAATCGTCACGTTGTCAAAGGAAAAAATCGTGATGGCCGCACTCGACGGTTCAGCTCCCCATGCGCGTACGCTGAACCCCACCAAGACCATCGCTACGACAATTCGAAATGCTATCCGCATTGGGCCTACCCTCCGTTGTGCGGGAATTTCAACCGGGCCACCTCGTTCAGGTCTTCGTGGCCCCCGAGGCGGCCGTAGACCGATTGCCGCAGCAAGCCAGTCAGCGGCCGCGTGTTCTTCCCGCAAGGACCGGTTAGCTCCCGCTGGATGAGCCCACCGAAGCCCAAGCGCTCACCCAAACCGCTCAATTGCGCCCCCTAGCGCAGAGCGTGGATTCGGAAGTTATTCGACGTAAGCTGCGTAGAACCGGATGCTGCCCCGGTCAGCTCCTTCGAAATGAATCCGAAGCCGGTATGGTCCCGGGCCGGCGGGTAGTTGCCCACTTGACCAACCGACCGGCTCGGCCACACCCTCCTGATCCACAACCGCTCCCTGCGCTCCTGAGTAGCCGGGCACTCCTTTTCCGAGCTGGTCGAGAAGTTCCAGCCGCAGGTGCGCCTCCTGCCCGAGACCGCTGGCGTTCACCCAGATGTGGTTCGCGCCTCGCGGAAAGGAAATGGGCATTGTTGTCAACATCCCACCTTCATCTGTTCCGTTGCGGCTGGCGAAACGCGAGTGGAGCACCCGAACAGATAGGTAACCGAAGCCGTCGCGCCGCAAAGTGACAAGTCCTACTGACCCCTTCGGGTCACCGGCGATGGAATGAGAGCGCTCTGCTGACGGATCCCAAGTTCCGTAATACACACGTGTCTGGTCGCCGACGTTTTCGAAGCCTTGGCCATGAATCAGACCGCGCTGATCCCACTCGCCGTCTGCGCCGGGGGAAATAAATTGGAAGTCGGGCTGTGGTTCCCGAAAGTGAATGCCGTCGTTGCTGATCAGAAATCCCAGCGGCATTCGACGTTCGTCCACCAATTTGGGGTCCTCCGCCTGGCTAACCCCATGCCACAAACCATAGATTGCCACCAGCACGTTATTCCGGTTCCATACGGCGGCAGGCTCGTGTGCTTCATCCAGGTTCTCTTTTAGGGAGCGATAGCCGTAACGCACGAACGAAAGTGCGTCGTTCCTCGACCAGTGCACGAAATCATTTGACCAGTGGACGACCATCACTCGGCCTGTTGGCTTCCCGTCCGGCATACAGACATCGCACTCCTCCCCCGCCCAGTCCTTCTCGCCCCCCCCCTTTTGCCCGGCAACGTAATAAAGGCCTCCGAACTTATAGAAGCCACCGAGTTCAAACCAGCAATTGTGTACAATGGGGGCCTCCGCCTCGGTGTAGGCGTCGCCTTTAGGTGGTGGCGTCGCAAGCTGCCAGCGCAGGCCGTCCGCACTGAAATAAGGGTAAATGGTTGATTGAGGGTGTTTATACTCCACGTCGTCAGCTTCGTAGTAAAGCCCGTATAAGGTCATCTTGTAACGATGCGACGGATTAGGATCCGACGGCTCGTAGAGCACGAGTGACACCAGCGGTTCCGTGAGTTCAAAATGGGGTTGAGGAGAAAACTGGAGCAAATTGTTCTCTTTGTTTCCCTTATGTTCAACTAGCCCGAGTTTCGGTTTCGTCCAATGGATGCCATCCAGGCTTTCTGCGAAAGCTGGCCAGTAGTGGTAAGGTCGTGTTTCAGGAGGTGGGTTCGGCTCATCCTCGGCACAATACCACATCCGGTACTTTCCATCTACCTTGATAATGCTGCCATAAAATTGCGCGCGCCAAGCATCCGTCGACCCCTCGGGACCGTGCGCTAACACGGGGTTGCCCGGATACTTGCTGGCCGGCACCATCGTGAGATAGAGGTTTTGCGTGAAGGGAATCGTCACGTTGTCAAAGGAAAAAATCGTGATGGCCGCACTCGACGGTTCAGCTCCCCATGCGCGTACGCTGAACCCCACCAAGACCATCGCTACGACAATTCGAAATGCTATCCGCATTGGGCCTACCCTCCGTTGTGCGGGAAGTTGCGATTTCAGCCTTATCCCCCCGTAGAGTTATACGCTAACCGCCCTGTCGATTAAAACCCGGGATTCTACCCTATAATATGTCGATAAGGGCGCACAGCCGTTGGGTCGCTGGGATTCTGAGCGCATGACCCAGGAATCTCTGGAGACGAAGCTAACGCGCCCCCAAACGTGAGTTGAATCCGGGCCGCAAGAGGAGTGGCCAGCATCCCTGCACTCGCCCCCAAAAATACTCTTCTGGAAACATTGAATTTCTCAGTCACGGTTAAGCCGCCCTTGAATATCCTTTTTCAGGTGGGATGCATGGTAGATAAGGAAGTCTGAGTTGTCAAGAGGTTTTTTTCAAAATACATACTATCGAGGCACCCTTTGTGCTAAACCGGTCGACGTTTGTTGTTTTTTCCGACGTGTATCGAGAATGGGGCGCATTGAAGGTTACGGCGATGGTAGAATTATTTGAGATTTTCGAATATCCCCCGCCGCAGGATAGCAACTCTCGACTTTCGCCGATCCTCTTTGAACCATGACAACGGCGGACCCTCGGTAGCACTGCAAGGAACCCTGCAGGACACTTGTTCTATGAAACACCAGACGACGAAGCCCCAGCGCGACCTCATCATGATCGAGTTTTTGGTTCGCGAGCTTTCGGCCATTAACCGGCCAATCCTTTAAATTACACCTCTAAAAGGCGGAGCTGAGAAGCGCTATTCTCTTCCAGGTGGGATTTTTCTCTTCAGGGGGACGGACTCCACTTCCGGCTCAGATCTTGGCTGGTCAACGCCGGGGCAGGGCTCCTACGAACCACACAGGGCTTACGCTGAGCTAGGGGGTCACTTCTTCTGCTGTATGGAACCCAGCGCCTCACTCGCTACTACGCCGAACGCCTCGAGGCTCTCGGCCACAAGATCACGCTTGACATGCTCGTCCCTACCTGATGGGAATTCTCGCGGCAGTTCCCCAGAGCTGAGAAGTACCGGGGCGACTTATCCCTTGAACTTGGCATCTCCGGTTCACCTCCTGGTCTGTTATTTGCTCTCAAAAGAAAAGTAGCGAGCACTTGACAGGCTCACACACAGCATCTTACAGTCGTTGCGCAACTCGTGCACTACCGGTCGTCTTCCTCGCCGTTCACGAACCGGCCAACGGCTCGGCGAAGAGAATATCAGCTTCCTTGGCAGGCGTCCTCATTCGATTCAATTTGGAGCAATCGTGCTTCAGGCGGTACACGACGTGACGCGGGTGCCCCCCAGGGCTTCATCAAGAAGGGCGGCGATTTAAGCGCGGGAATTTCGAAGAGCCTGTCCAGGACCAGCGAGCCGATGCCTAGGACGCCAGCCTCTACACCCAGTCGCCCAAAGTGCACGATCAGGTCTTTGGTGAAACGGGTGAGAGCCTTTCTTCGGATAACTTCGGTAATGTGGTTGAGCAGATCATCCCCGGCTGCACTCAAGCGATGGTCAAGAACAATCAGCGAAGGGTTGAAAATGTTCACAAGATTCGCCAGTCCCACCCCTAAGTACAAACCAAGCTGCTCAACGATTGTCATGCAAGCTTTGTCTTTATTCTTGGAGGCCTTCAGGACCGTTAACCATGAAATCTGACTGGGGTCACCTCCCGCGACAGCCAGAGCCTCGGAATATCCGCCTTCCTTGATCGCGTTTTGGATTCTTGCTCGGATAGCAGCGTACCCCACAATGGCTTCCAGGCAGCCAAAACTTCCGCACTTGCAGGGCGGACCATTTTCCGTCATGTGGGTATGTCCGAACTCGCTGCCAACGGGAACACGACTGTAAAGCAACTTCCCGTCAACGATAATCCCAGCCCCGATACCCATTCCGTAGTCAATGTAAATCATGTTGTCCGTTGCTTCTGCTGGACTGGTTTCTCTCTCGGCTACCGTTTTTGCATGCGAGAGGTTCTCAACTAGGGTTGGAGCCCTGAACTCCTTCTCAAAGATCCTTTTGAGCTGGACGTCCCGCAGAAAATCGAGGGTGGCTGACATGATCATTGTTCCCTCGCGCGTGTCCACTAAACCGCAGCCGGCGACTCCGATCCCCATCAATTTGTCGGATGCCACTCCCGCATGTTTGATGGCCTTGCGCGATGAGGAAAGCAACTGCGCCACCAGCCCCGCTTCACCGCCATCCAGATCCGTGCTTTCCGTCACCAGCGATTTCAACTCGTTGTCGAGATCCAGGGTCGCCGCAACCACGGTCTCCGCGTCGAAACTCACGCCCACAACAAATCCGCGCTCTTTGTTAATGCGAAGCAGAATCTGTTTTCGACCTATTAAGTTCTCGGCTCTGCCGGCCTCGATCAACCTACCTTGGTCCAGCAGAGTCCGAACCGAGCGTGAAATATCGCTGCGCTGCAGGAGGGTCAGCTCGTGAATCTTGCCGCGGGTGCAGGTGCCGTGTTTCCGAACCAAAGACTCGATCATGATGAGGTCGCGCTGGGGCTTCGTCGTGTGGTGTTTCATAGAACAAATGTCCTGCAGGGTCCCTTGAAGTGCTGCCGAGGATGCGCTGTGGTCATGGATTAGCGAAGATCGGCGAAAGCCGAGAGTTGCGATCCTGCGGCGTGGGATATTCGTAAATCCCCCATAACCCTACCATAGCTACCATCTTCGATACAAACCATTCTCAATAAACGTCGAAAAAAACAACTAACTTTGGACAGTTTAGCAAAAACAGTGCAGCGATAGTATATATTTTGCAAAAAATCTCTTGACAACTCAGGCTTCCTCGCGTACCATGCATCCAATCTGAAAAAGGGTGTTCAAGAAGCGATGAACCGTTGTCCATGCGAAAGCTCAAGGAAGTTCTCTCACTGTGCTTTGAGCGGGCAGTTTCCGAATAAGCAACTATTTCAGTAAGGAGGAGGCAAGCGATGCTGAGTCTATGCTTAACCTACCGTCTGCGGCGAATTACGCTGCTCGTCAGCTTGATGGCTAGTTGTGTAACTATGGCCTTAGGACAAACCCAGTTTGGCTCCATCGCGGGCATCGCCACAGACTCCAGCGGCGCGAGTGTGCCGGGCGTGGCGATTCGAGCCACCAATGAAGCAACGAGTACCGGTTTTTCGACGGTTTCTACAAGTGCAGGTGACTACTTGATCGACGGCATTCTGCCGGGAGTTTACACAGTCTCCGCAACCATGGCCGGGTTTGAAGCTTATCGCCTCACCGGCATAGCAGTGGCGGCAGGACAAGTGTCCCGTGCCGACGTGCACTTGAGGGTCGGCCCGAACACGCAAAGTGTCGAGGTCAAGAGCGAAGTAGGTGCGGTGGAAACCGAATCGGCGGCGGTGAGCGACCACGCTCTGACTACCTACCTTGACAAACCAGGCCAAATCCAGGTCGGGGATATGGCGCCGAGTGAAAACATCATCATGGTGCTACAGGGTCACGATTTTGGCGGTGGGCGAAACTCGCCTGCGTACGGAGACCGCTCGTACGACCGACGCGTTACTCTGGATGGCGCGGTTATAGGCTTTTCTAATGCCCTTGGCATAATTATGCCGCGCGACAGCATTGGTGAGGTGCAATCCTCATCGTTGGATGCTGACGCGGAACAACAGACGGCCGACACAAGTAAGATGTTCACGGGCAAAGGTACGAACGCACTGCATGGCAAGATGTGGTATGAAGAGCGAAATGCGGCGCTCGAAGCCGTTCCGTGGTATTACGCTGGCCCACGGGGTCCAGGCCTGCCTGAGCCTGTATTTGGTTTTTCGGTCGGCGGTCCTGTATATTTCCCCAAAGTCTACAATGGCCGCGGCAAGACATTCTTCTTTGCCGCTTATAACCGCTTCTATGAACCCTATGACCTTGGTGAGGTGTCTACTGTCCCTAACGAGGCCATGATTGGTGGGAATCTTCAGGGGGTCGGGGTTACTGTAATTGATCCCACCACGCAGCAGCCGTTTCCAAACAACATAATCCCGCCCTCCCGTATCTCTCCGATTGCAACGGCCATTCTCAATCGGTTTTATCCGAACATCGGCAATACGCCGTTCGGTTATGGCGACATCTCGTGGCAAGGCCCGCAGTCCCGTATTTACTGGTCTCAGCTGTACCGCGTCGACCATCAGTTTGGGAGCAGGAACACTCTTAGCGTTAGCTATCTCTATGCCCACACCCCAGATAAGCTTGGGGGAGAAGATTTCGGCGAGGGTGATCTTCCTCAGCCCCTTGTTGGGTACAGTAACTTTCTGAATACCTACAATTTCGTAAATGTCAGCGATGTCCAAATACTCAGTCCAACTGTGGTCAACGAGATCAACCTCGGCACCGGCTTGGGTCCACACATTACGACTGTGAATACTTTGAATGGCGTACAAGTGCTCCAATCCGTCGGTATGCCGGTTCCTTCTGGCGCGCCTAACGTTTCTGGTATGCCAGACTTCGAGATTTCGGGAATAACCCATGCGACTGTTGATTATCCACAGGGCTTTACCGACGCGCGCGCCGAAACAATACGGGACGTCGTAAGCTGGGCGAAGGGGCGCTTTACCACGAGAGCGGGATTCGAAGGCGTACGCAACGGAACAAGCTCCTTATCTTATGGAGGGGTTTTCGGGACCTACAATTTTACAGGTCTCTTTACGGGTTTCGGGTTTGGGGACTTTCTTCTTGGGCTTCCAGCCACTACATCGCGCTCACTTCCCTCGGGTATTACCGAATCGTGGCAGCACGAACTCGGCTGGTTCGGCCAAGAGAGTGTCCGCGTGAACAGCCGGCTGAACTTCAACTTTGGACTCCGAGTACAATACAACTCACCCCCGACCGAGAAGTTCGGCAGGTATTACAACTTCGATCCGCGGACCGGTGACCTCGTCCTGCCGAATCAACATTCGCTCAGTGAAATCGTTCCGGGACTTTCGCCCGAACTGCTCGCGCACATCGTGCAAGCCAGTGCCGCAGGATTTCCTGCTCAACTTGTGAATTCTCATGTTACCTTCGACCCTCGCGCCGGCATCGCGTATCAGCTTTCTAACAATCTTGTATTCCGGGTCGGGTACGGCCTGTATCACAATCTGCTTGCTAATGGAGCCCCGCAGGGTGGTAACTTATATTCCGGGGGTTCTGCGTCTGCTACCAACGAGGACGTGTGTGCCGGAGCCTCTTGCGCCCCGGAGTTTTCTCTCGCCAACCCGTTTCCCAGCACGGGAGTCAATGTGGTGTCGGGAATGGCTATTAACGGAGTGAATCCGAATCTCCGCGTTCCCCAAACGCACCAGTGGAACGCGACGCTCGAACGGCAACTCAGAGGGGGTGTTACGGTCCGTGCCTCGTACGTCGGCGCCAAATCCACATACCTACCCTTCCAGCGGGATCTGAATCTCCCTCCGGCAAGCACCATTCCGCTTACGCCACAGCGCCTCACTTATCCCGAGTATTACAGTGCCATCTATGCGGATTCCGGGGGTAATCAGACATACCACGTACTGGATCTAGGGTACGAAAAATATTTTGGGTACGGTCTCTCAATGCGAGGCGGTTTCGAGTGGCAGAAGTGTCTTAGCGATGTGTCCGAGGGCGGTGCTGAGTTCCAATGGGGGTCTGTGGGTCCACTGGGGCCGGTCATTGAAGATCCTTATGATCGATCCCGCGATAGAGGCAATTGCGAAATGATGCAAACCAGGGACTTCCGTACTTTCTTCGTATACGACCTGCCTATTGGAAAAGGCAAGCACTTTCTAGGAAATCCCACCGGATTGGCTGCTAGGGCGGCCAATGGAGTGTTCGGGGGATGGACGGTTTCCGGGTTCTTCCACACCCGATCAGGAGTTTGGTACAGTCCTATATGGTCAGGATTTGACGCAGCCAACACGGGCGAGACCCTCATCCGGCCCGACCGCGTTTGCAGCGGGCGGCTTGCTCATCGAGATGCTAACCATGTGTTCGACCCCAGTTGCTTTGTTCAGCCCCCCGATGGACGTTATGGCAACTCTGGTCGAGGTATCCTCGAGGACTTGCCCATGTGGAGGCTGGACCCTGGCATCTGGAAGGACTTCACTTTCTCGAACAACGAGAGGATGCCGCGGTTGCGGGTCGCGATGACCACCCTCAACATCTTTAATCATCCCGTAAGAGTAAGCGACGGTACCGGACCTTTCATAATCAACGGGAATCCGGCAGTAGCCATTGCTGACGATATGGGTTATGACAACGGTTCTACGGCCGAACTGGGGGACGCGCGTGCGGTCCGCTTCGACTTGCAGATTGTGTTTTGAGGGCTGTTCAGCAGAATTTGCAAGCGAGCTAAGCGGGAAGGCGCGAATGTGTTACCAGGGGGGACTCGCTCTAGATATGGCGAACCATGGTAGTGGAGAGAAAGGGCAGCTACAAAGGCGGTTTTCCCCAACAAGTTACTGGATTACAGGGAAACCACCAAGCCCATTCTCAACAAGACCAAGTTCCTGGCTGTTGGGGATGATTCTTCCCCCGCCAAGGAAGCCAGAAACGACCTGATTGTCGCCCGACCTACGGCGGGGAAGGTGGGAAATCATCGTGGAAGGTTATTTGGCCGACGATAGTCTTGGTAACATGGAAAAGAAAATGAACTCTCTTATGAAGCACCGGCGGTCGGCTCTCATGCTGGCAGTCTGGCTTCTCAGTGTGTCGGTCAGCCTGCTTGGCCAAGACATCAACCAAACAGTTACCGCGACGGCAGCGGCGCCAACTAACATCGGTTCGAGGCTCGAGCTATTTGTGGACGGGATGCTGATTGAGGGGATGCGAGGCGTGTCTCTCCAACTACACCGGCCCTCCATGGGGGCGATAGCAATCAGCTTTGATCGTCCGTGGGAAGGGGGCGGCAACCATTATGTTACGGTCTTCAAAGACGGCTCCCTCTTCCGCATGTATTACCGTTGCGTCGCAGGATCCAATATATCACCCACGGGCGAGGGGTGGGTGATCCACACCTGCTATGCAGAAAGCAGGGACGGACTTCATTGGGAACGGCCCAACCTGGGTCTTGTCGAATTTGGCGGGAGCAGGCAAAACAATATCTTGTCGATCCCTTCCAATGGAGCCACGGACTGGAACGAGGAATCCAATTTCGCTGCTTTCAAAGACTTGAATCCTAATGCGCCCGAATCAGAAAGGTACAAGGCAGTTGCAGGCGAGAGTGTCCCGGTTGATCTTGGACTGTATGGCTTTGTTTCGCCCGATGGCATTCAGTGGAAACGAAAGACGACCCAACCTATAATGACTAAGGCGATGACGAAGTATCCGATGGCAAATGCTTTCGATTCCCAGAATGTCGCCTTCTGGGACACTATCCAAAAGCAGTATGTAGGTTACATTCGGGACATGTACCCCAAGCCGGGGACCGGAGAGATGACGCGTGGAATTCGGCGTACGACCTCCGCGGACTTCATCCACTGGTCGACTCCCGAGTGGATCGACTTTGGCAACAGCGCCTCGCAACACTTCTACACAAACGCCATCACACCTTACTTCCGCGCGCCGCATATTTATCTGGGCTTCCCCATGCGATTTATGCCGAACCGTTATGCGGACTTCCTGCCTAAGGTCTATGACAAGGTCCGAGAACAAGGTGTCACGGACTCGCTATTCATGGCCAGCAGAGATGGTGAGCACTGGCAGTATTATCCCGAGGCGTTTATTGCAGGGGGAACAGACCCACTGAACTGGACAGACCGCAGCAACTATGTCGCTTGGGGAGTAGTCCCGACGGGAAAAGACGAAATATCCTTGTACGTACTGGAGGGATATCACCTTCCCAGTATCCACATCCGCCGCGCCGTGCTCCGCACAGACGGCTTTGTCTCAGCCTCAGCTCCTTATAGCGGGGGAGAACTGGTCACGAAGCCGATCATCTTTCAAGGCACAAAACTGGTAATCAATTACT
>CAWHRX010000003.1:0-222426 GCA_963831905.1 uncultured Acidobacteriota bacterium
GCGGCTGGATGCGAAGTTGCGCCGATCTGGCGAGCCCCCTCTACGAGCTAATGAAAAAGGGGGTGTTGGATTCGAAAGCGCTTCAGACCGATGATACCCCCGTCCCGGTGCTGGACCCGGACTTGCCGCGCACCCGCACGGGCCGGATCTGGACCTATGTGGGAGATGACGAACATCCCTACACGGTTTATGACTACACGCCCAACCGCAGCCGTGACGGGCCGGAAGCGTTCCTCGAAGAGTTCCGGGGATACCTCCAGGCCGATGCCTACTCCGGGGTGTGACATGAAGTTGATTCAACGATTGTTCGACATGGATTCCTCATGAAGCGAACCTGTGGTTCCGTCCACAGTAGCCTATCGGCACCATAGCGGTCGGCAACGGCCGGATCGGAAGCTGCCGAGACAATATCCTCCGCTAGTTTTGCGAGGGGGACAGCCGCGAGGAAGTCTCCTTGACTACCAGCGTCAAGGTGGTCAGAGGGTTAGGCTGGATGACAAGCCCAACGCAAGTGAACCGCCGCACACATCGTTAAAGCGGACCAGCCAAAGACGCTGATAGGCTGAAGCCAAAAGGCGTGCAGTCGGTTGCTTCTCAGACCCGGTAGGAAGCACACGGACATTACGACTGCCGGTGTAAAGGCGGGGGCTAAATCAATCCGGTCGTTGAATCGAAACATGGTAACCCCGTGGTTCTCCCCGCTCGACGGGGAAAGCGCCTCGTAAGAGACGCCGATAGGGCTGCGGGCAGAGGATGCTGGAAAAGGCCAAAGCCGTCCTGTAATGGGACGGATAGGAAGCAGGCCAACTTCCCTGTCAAAACAGGCAGACTTCCAGCGGGTCGTGACTGACGAGAGAACAGGCAGAACCTTCTTATGAGGACAACGCAAATGAACGCGGGATACCCCGTGTGTGCATCCTCAGCCGGCGTTACGAACTGGGGCCAGATTAACTGGAAACAGTGCGAACGTCAGGTAGAACGGCTGCAGGCGCGTATCGTCAAGGCATCACAGGCGAGACGTTGGGGCAAGGTCAGAGCCTTGCAACGGCTGCTCACCTGCTCGTTCAGCGGCAAAGTTCTGGCCGTGAAACGAGTGACGGAGAACAAGGGCAAACGAACTTCGGGTGTGGACCGCGTTCTCTGGTCCACACCACGATCGAAACTCCAAGCGATCGCATCGCTGCAGCGCCGGGGATATCGCCCGCTGCCATTACGACGGGTGTACATCCCAAAATCCAACGGCAAGTTGAGGCCGCTGGGTATTCCCACGATGAAGGACCGGGCCATGCAAGCTTTGTATTGCATGGCCTTGGAACCTATCGCTGAAACCTATGCTGACCACAACTCCTATGGTTTCCGGCGAGGCCGTTCCACGGCAGATGCCATCGAACAGGGCTTCACCGCTCTGTCAGGGCGTGATGCTCCGGAATGGATTCTTGAAGGAGACATTAAGGGCTGCTTTGACCACATCAGTCATCGATGGCTGCTCGCCCATATTCCCATGGACACAGTCATCCTTGAGAAATGGTTGCGATGCGGATTCCTCGAAAATGCGAATTGGTACGCCACGGAGGCCGGTACCCCGCAAGGAGGTATTGTTTCGCCTACGCTGGCCAACCTGACTTTGGATGGCCTTGAGGTTCTTTTGACGAAGATGTTTCCGCGTCGTCAGGAAAAAGGACGCTGGGTCCATCCCAAGGTGCATTTGGTGCGCTATGCCGATGACTTCATTATCACCGGCAGCAGCCACTCGTTGCTGGTTAACGAAGTTCAACCGCTGGTGGAAGAGTTCCTGCGTGAACGGGGGCTCAACCTGTCAGTTGAAAAGACTCGCGTGACCCGCATTCAAGATGGATTCGACTTCCTCGGACAGCACCTGCGCAAGTATGGTGGCAAGTTGTTGGTAACGCCTTCGAAAAAGAACTCGCAAGCGTTGCTGACAAAGGTCCGGGGAGTGATCGTGAAGAACAAGTCGGCGGCACAGGGCAGTCTGATCGCTCAGCTCAATCCCATCATACGTGGGTGGGCGAATTATCATTGTCGCTGTGTGGCCAGCCGCGCGTTCGACCGCATGGACTTCGAAATCTGGCGCAAACTGTGGCGTTGGAGTCGTCGTAGACATCCCACTAAGAATGCCGGTTGGGTGAGAGCTCGGTACTTTCATGCAATCGGCGGACGCACGTGGGCCTTTGCGGCGCCAACCGGCGTCCAGCATCAGCCAAACCAGTCTTCCTGGCAGCGGCTGGTTTATGCGAGTGACACGCCCATACGACGCCATCGCAAGATCAGAGGAGAGGCCAACCCCTTCGATCCCCAATGGTACTCGTACTTCGCGGAACGGGCCAAGCGCCAGTGGTTCAACAATGCCCTACACCGTCGTGCATGACCGGCTCTCCCAACCGGAGGGCTTGTCCACGGCTTGAGCCGGATGAAGGGAAACTTTCATGTCCGGTTCTTAGGGGAGGGAGCGCCAGCAATGACGCTCTCTCACCCGACTACGATCATTTCTATAAGGAACCGGAACGCGGCATCCTCGAGGTCGCATGTTGGGCGCATTGCAGGCGGCGCTTTTTTGAAGCGCAGTCTTCGGACTTGATGCGCTCGACAGTGATGCTCGCCTATATCCGGTTGCTGTATGATGTGGAGCGCGAAGCGGGCGAACGAAAGCTGAAGGGTGAGGCACGCCGCGTCCTGCGGCAGGAAAAATCCAAGCTGATCCTCGATGACATCCGTGCTTACTTGGAACGAGAGCAGCCGCAAGTGCTGCCCAAGAGCCCCGAGGGCGAGGCCATCGCTTACACGATCTCGAACTGGAAAGCCCTGACCCGCTACTTGCACGACGGCGATTTGGCCATCGACAATAACGGGGCCGAGCGCAGCCTGCGTGGCATCGCTGTCGGTCGCCGCAATTGGACGTTCTATGGCAGCGACAACGGGGGACGAACCGCGGCCGTCTTGACCAGTCTGATCGCCACCTGCAAACGCCTCGGCATGGACCCGTTCGCCTACCTCCGCGATCTGTTCGGTCGCATCGCTGCCCACCCCAGCGCCCGCATCGCCGAGCTGCTCCCCGACCAGTGGAAGATAGCCCGGCAACCAGCACGTACATCCTAATCTTCCTTCATGTCCTGACCCGAGCACGGCCGTGGCCTTGACGCAACGGTGGGTACCCCTGCTAAAAAGGAATTCACCCTTCAGGGCAATGGTCCGGTGCCGGGCCCTTCTTTGTGATTTTCCTTCCGATTTTTGCCTCGTCCTCAGCGTAGGTCGCTGGTTTAATCTGAAACTGTATCGTTTTCCCAAGCCGCGAAATTTCGAGCATCAATACAGAAGCTCCTTTGGGCTGGAGCATTTCGCGAAGTTGTGGCGGGGTGATTTGTTCAATCGGCACCGAGTTTATCTTTAAGACTCGGTCTCCCAGGAGGAGGCCCGCATCAAAGGCCGGCGAGGGGTAGCGGATTTCATCCACCATCGCCTCCCGCGGGTTCTCGGCGTACAGCACGTCGAAGCCTAAAACATAGGAGCCAGGCTTGATTGCCATGGAGTGGACGGGAGCGCGGCCAAAAGGGGCGGTGGCGGTGAAATCGTTCACCCTCTGGGTCTGAATTTTCAAGTTGACCTTGGAAGCGCCGCGGCGAAGCGTCAGGCTGATCTCGCGCGGCTCATCAGGCTTCAAAATCAGGTCCGTGAGCCGATCCTCATTCAGACCGGGAACCGGGTGCCCATTAACCTCCAGGATTTGATCGCCCGGAAACAATCCTGCGTGGTGGGCCGGCGAGTCAGGAAATACGTAATTCACGAGGACCTCTTCCGGGTTCTTGAGCAGCACCGCGTCGAATCCCGGAACGGAGGAATTCTCGGTGAATTGAAATCGCGTCGACCCCACCGACCTGTCATGCTCAGGTCCTCCGAATTGAGTCGCCATGAGCTTCTTGAGTTGTGCCTCGGGAGTTCCCTCGGGAACGATCATGTCACTGGCTAACTTGAAACCCAGGCGGCGATCGATCGCGTCACAGAAGCGCGTGAGCTCCTCCAGTTCCTCGCGGGTCTCATTGAGAGGTACTGTGCCCACCCGGATGCGGTCGAGAAGCATTCGGTGTCGCATGAATTTCTCTTGACTCAATTGAGCCAGCGTGGATTCCCTCACCCTGTCGAAGTGAAATTCCATCTCCTGGCTTCCGCGCTTCACCTTCAAGGCGATACGGGCGGGAGAAGGTGAAACGATTTCTTTCAGCATCTGCTCGAAGGTGTGGCCTGGCACCGGAACGCCGTTGACGGCGAGGATGTGGTCACCGCCACAGATTCCCGCTTTCTCTGCCGGGCCGTCCGGCCAGGTGTCAATCGCGTTTAGCGTGTTGTTGTCGGTTGACCCGCCGATATATATTCCCGGGACGTACGGGTCGCAGATGCCGAAATAGGATGGGGCTTCGCAGTCTTGTTGACTGGTCGAGGGCTGTTGGATGGGAAAAGCCGCGCACACCAGCGTCAGGCCCGCAATGCTGGCGACAAGTTGTCGTGTGGCCGACATATTTGATCCTTTCCAAGAAGACCAACCACGCTCAGAAATTATAGTCCTCGTCCGCTGGGATTTTACTAGAGTTTCCCTTCTAAGCGCATGTCTTCAACGAAGAGCATAGCCCTCACGTCAACGATTCAAGGTTAATTCGTTCGCGACTGACGCGCACTAGCCGAACTTGGTGAGCGGCCATCGTGGCTTCAGCAGTTTAGAGCATCCCTTGCTACAGGCGTATTTCCGATGGGACTCTTTGTTCTATCTCTCCGCACGGCGCGCTCACCTGTCAGGCAGCATTAGGCGGAATCTTCAGATGCGGATGATGGGTTCACCGGACGGTTACCGTTAGCTGTCGTATTTCTTCGGCAAAATCCTCTGACGCCCCAGTGGAATCATCACGTTTTAGCTCATCCGCCATCGCCTGCATAGCATCCTCAAGCACAAACCCAATCAGATTTATGAGTTCCCGCACCCGTTGTACCCGCTCAGAAACCGGCCAAGAATGGAACCCGCTGCCGAGATTATAGGCTAAACAGATCGTGGCATGGTTTGTGGGAGAACCCCTGTGGATCAAGAATCTTGCTCGGTCGCCGTCATCGGGCCAACAGCGTATTGTTGTGTAGTTTTCTGCATTCCCGTAAGTCACAGGTATTACCTCCACTAGCCGCATGAATCAGAACCTTGGACCTTCCGGCGATGCACATTCTATACCTCTGAGCAGTCAACGGCGGAAACAAATTTTCGGATCGGAAATCTGCGTATGTGAGGCACCCAATGGAGAACAGAAACAGGACGAAGAAATCAGGGCGACAGGTCCCACGGCGCCTGGTTCCACCGGCAGGCAAATTGCTCAAGAGTGTCATCACTCAGCAACGTCTTGGGGGGCCAAGCAAGCGGCGTACGATCAAGCAGGGGCCAGAACGCGATTGTACTCCCTCTCCACTCAGGACCTTCATAGGGCTGAGGAAAATTGAACATGGTCCGGGAATGTCGGGAGGGTCTAAACGCCATGAGTTGCAGGACAACCCACCTAAACGCAAGAGTGAATGTGAAGTCCCAGAAATCGAATCTTCTCTTTTTATGATATACGGTACGAAGAAGTCCTGCATGCGCCGCTTGGCGTCTATGACACGCCGCGAGCCACAGATAGATGCCGTTCGGAAGCTCCCGGGTATGACGGAATTTTTCCCGTACGCTGGGAGCAAAGAAGGGACTCTGGTCTTTTATTACCACTGGAGCATGATCAAGGACGTTCGCCTTCAGAAACGTAAACGCCGCAAGCGCAGGAACGCTCTCAACAGGGATTGATATGCTGCCGCCACGGTAGTTCACCATGTCCTTAAGGGTGTCGCGAGCAGCAGACTCAATGCCACTCATCCAACCACTGTTGCACTCCTCACACGGCAGGCGCAATTTCTGACTGACATATTTGCTCTTCCACTGTCTTGTATCACCATTGGGGGCCGTCTCAGTAAAAGTATAACCTTGCACTGTCGGATACATGCGATTGATCCAATCGCTGAATGTGTGCTCCCGTGTTAAGATTCGATATTGTTGGCAAAACAGACATACCCCTTTTGCCATGCAGACAAGGTAGCATCTTTGCTGCGTCAAGTAAACAATCGCCAAAGAATTTGCTTGACAGCGTCTGAATAATGTGGCATACACTAGGCGCTGTAACCGGTCTCAGAGACCGTTTACAGGCATAAAAGCTGCGCCAGGTTAGATCTCCCGTGCGACAAGAATTCTGTGACACTCTCAGAGATACCCCCGAGCCCGGCGGGCTAGACCCGATTACCGAGCCCGAAGGCCAGAACGGCCTCACTACTAGCTGCTCTACTTCGTCGCGTGTTGGGTCCTCAACCCGCATCCACCACGGAGGTGAACCTTTGAGTCGATGCTTCTAGTTCGAGCGCATCACTCAACTCGAATTCAGCGTTGCTCATGGACCGGCCTCCAACCGTCGGAGACTGAATTTTGAACTTCTACAGGAGGACAATATGAAGATCGGCAAGCTATTCACCGCAATCATGCTGCCGGTCCTGATGTTTTTGTGGACCTTACCCATGGCGGCACAGATCAATCGGGGTGTTCTCCAGGGCATTGTGACAGACCCTCAGGGAGGTGTTGTACCTGGAGTAGATGTCACCGTGACTTCGGTGGACACAAATATCGCGACCCTTACGAAAACCAATGCTACAGGCTACTACCGGGTGGGCAACCTCATCCCCGGCAAATACCGTGCCCACTTTGAGCTGGCTGGCTTTTCTCCATTGGTGATGACCGACATCGAACTAACCGCTGGGACGGAAACCCGGCTGAATGCTCAGCTCAAAGTCGGCGCGACCCGCCAGACGATCGAGGTCGCAGCCCAAGCATCTCTGGTGGAGACGGGGGCCTCGAACTCCACCGTGACGGTCGGTTCCAACCTGGCTAACGATTTGCCGCTGGCCGGACGCGACCTCCTTCAACTGACGTTCTTGATTCCCGGAGTCAACAACGTGAGCGGGCCTCCGGGCTCCAATTTCGGGTTCAACAGTCAATATGGAACCTTTCCCGATCCTACTAATGTGTTTGGTTCGGATATTGAGGTTAACGGCAGTCCGGGCGGGACGAATGCCTGGTACATGGACGGCAACCTCAATGTTGTCGCTATGACCGACAATCCGGCAGTCACTCCCTCGCCGGATGCCGTGCAGGAATTTCAACTCATTACGAACAACTTGGCGGCGGAATACGGCCATAGCGGTGGCGGCGCCTTCAACGTGGTGCTCAAATCTGGCACCAACGCATTCCATGGGGACCTGTATGAGTACCTTCGTAACAACGCCACCAATGCACGCAATCCCTTCACCTCGATCGACAGCTTTGGCCACATCATTCCGGAGCGGCGCCTTCGCTTTAACGATTTTGGAGGCACACTGGGGGGCCCGGTCATCCTGCCCGGGATTTACAATGGCAGAAACAAGACTTTTTTCTTCTTCTCATTCGATGCCAGTATTCTGCATTTGTTCGGCAGCCAGGTTTTCACCGTTCCGACTGCTCTAATGCGCGCAGGCAACTTCAGTGAGGTCCCGAACTTAACTACGTACGGCCTTTGGAATCCGTACTTGACGGTGGGGCCTGACGAGAATGGAGCCTATGCGCGTTCGGCTTTTGGCACGCCCATTACCCCCAACGGGTGTACCGGTTCTATCGTCGGCGGACTGGCAGTCAATCCCACGGCGGCCACCTGCAGTTTCTCGGCGCAGATACCCGCCACGATCGCCACCCCGAACGGCTCTTTGCCGGGTTTGGATCCCAGGGCTCAGTTTTTCATGAATTCGTACCCTCTTCCCAACTACAACAGTCCGCTGAGCAGTTGCCCCATGGGGAAGGGTGGGTACCTGGTTTGCGATAACTATTTGGGATCGGTGGGAAGTTCGCAGGATCCCAAGAATATCTCGATCAAAATTGACCATCAGTGGAGCCAGCGGAATAAATATGTAGCCGAGTGGCTCTATAATCCTACCCAGTACCGCAACTATCGTGCTCCCTGGACTGGTCCGAGTTATCCCGCCAATTTTGTCGGCTACAACTCCAGCTACCCTCTCGACTTTACGGGTCAAGTGGTCGGCGTAGGGAATACTTTCACCTTGAGCCCGACTCTTATCAATGAGTTTCACGTCAACTACGCGCGCCAGGTGGAGTCTCCCGCACAGAGTTCCCTCTCACAGCTTATGAATTACCCGGCTATCGAAAAGTTGTTGGCACCGGTCCAGTTCCCCACCAATAGTTCCTATCCGGTGCCGGACTTCAGCATGGATATTCCGGGCGGCGGCGGCCTCGACATCGGACCGCAGCCGTGGTCCAACCAAATCAACAAAAACGACGCCCTCACGATTACGGATGACCTTGTCAAAGTGTGGGGGAAACACACTTTGAAGACGGGGGTCATGTACCGCCTGGAGCACGGCGGTGTGATTTGGTCCATGCCGACGATCATCGGGTTCAGCGGTGGTCTTGTCTCCAACCCCATCACCGGTCTGGGAGGAGGCGGTGGCCTCTCGGAATTCCTCATGGGAGCCGTTCCCCAGGGCGGTTCTACCGGTGTCGGCGCCCCATATTATGACCACTGGAGATATTGGGCGGGATATGTGCAGGACGATTTCCGCGTGACGCCACGTCTTACGCTGAATCTCGGCCTACGTTACGATCTCTATGGCTGGTCTGGGGCGGGCTTTACCGGCGTCTCCAATCCCGTCATGTCCAACTTTTGCTTGGGCTGTTTAAACCCTCTCACTGGTCTCAAGGGGCAGGTCATTTATTCGGGTGATCCTGGGCTTCCAAAAGGCGGTAACATTTTCCCCGCCAACCATACCGACTTCGCGCCTCGCGTCAACTTCTCCTGGGTACCTTTTGGCGACCAGAAGACAGTCATCCGCGGTGGCTACGACGTGATTTACACCGACATAATTAACGCCACTAACTTTTCTGGTCAAGCAGTTGGAGGCTCCATGCCCGGGTGGTGGGATCCAACGTATTGGGGCGGCAGCTACTACCCCAGCCAATGCCCCTCGTACACGGGCCAATGTGTGGCGTTCCCGTTGAGTGACACTTCTACCAACAAGGCGAGCTTGGCCACACCTCCGGTGTCGTCCTTGCAGTTTCCTGCGCAACGGCGCGATCCTCTGCTGGGGGGCTCTGTCGCCATGTTCGTGAAACCCCCCCGCGACCCCATGCTGCAAATCTGGAACCTGCAAATTCAGCGCGCCTTGCCTTCCGACATGATGGTGAGCATTGGTTATGTCGGCAGTCTCTCAACGCATATGCTAATTACCGGGCGTAGTTATGACTACATCCACCCGAGCGACCTGATTAAGTACAAGCAGTCGATCAACTCCGTAGTTCCGATCACGGATTACTACTCCGGGAAAGCAGCCACGGCATTGGCGTCCATATGGGGAAGTGATTCGCTCCCGCGGGCGCTTCTGCTGTCGACTTACCCCGCCTTTTCATGGGTTTATGATGAACAGGATTTCGAAGGGCTTGGTGTTTATGATGCGATGAATCTCCGGGTAGAGAAGCGCTTGTCCCACGGCCTGAATTTTCTCGCGGCCTATACAGTCTCGAAGGATATTCAGACTCCAGCGCTTGCCCAGGCCTTCTCCATGGTGTCCGACCCGGCACATAAGAAAGCCGGCTTTATAGGCGGCCGGGCGGGAAACGTGCCGGGAATTATCAACGGCGGCAACTACCAGAACATCGACAACATAAGGGGGGACCGTACACTTGCCCCCAGCGACATTCCCCAGATGTTCAATTTCTCCTCCACGTATCAGTTGCCGTTTGGGGTTGGTCGGGCCTTCCTGAATCAACGCGGGATCCTGAATGGTGTTTTCGGAGGGTGGCGACTATCGGGGACCTTCAACGCGCAGAGTGGCGTACCGTTAACCATTTACGGACCCTGTGATCAGATCACGTGCAGGCCCGACATGGTTGGATATGCAGGCTTCTCGGGGAGCCGCACTAAAGCACAACGTATTCAACAGTGGATCAACCCGGCAGCCTTCCAACCGCCATACGGCAACGATCAAACTTTCTGGGCGAACTACGACCCCACCGACCCGCGCGCGTATCTTTGGGGCACGGCCGGGGCCGCACTGCCGAACTTCCGCGCCCCAGGCTTTTGGAATATCGATGCGGCATTGGTCAAGCGTTTCACGATCACGGAGAGCAAAACCCTGGAGGTCCGGTGGGAGGCATTCAACGCGC
Source organism: uncultured Acidobacteriota bacterium (assembly GCA_963831905.1). Taxonomy (GTDB): domain Bacteria; phylum Acidobacteriota; class Terriglobia; order UBA7540; family UBA7540; genus CAVROP01. Next base: position 10,268 of record CAWHRX010000003.1, read on the forward strand.
TCAATCACATGAATCTCGCGTATCCTAATACCGGCTATTGCCTGCCTCCCGGGCCAGGCGGTGAAACGGATCAAGTGCACTCGGCCAGTTGTAGCTTCGGCAGAATCACCAATATCCAGAACGACCCGAGGTCGATGCAGTTTTCGATGAAGTTTCTCTTCTGACCGCAGGCTTGCGGCCGCCTCCCCAGAGGCGGCCGCCGCAGGCGCCGGATCCGGAGCAAGCGAAACCTTCACCGAAGGCGGATGGAAGTTTACAGGGTCTTGCCTTCGGCAAGTTTGGTCACCCCCAAGCGGGGGAAGAGATGTTCACGGAGCTCGAAAAGTTGTCGAACTGAACTGCACTTAAAACAGAAGAGAGCAGAGGTAATCTGAGATGAACAGACGTACCTTCAGTAAAGTATTTGCGGGGACCTTGACCGCAGCAGGTATTTCCACGGTGAGTGCAGCGGAAGGCAATCCACCGCGGCAGGTCGGATGTGAGGTTCCTTCAGTGGTCCCGCCAAGCGGTGGCAGCGATTCGTGGGAATATGTGATTCTGGACGCTTGTCCGTGGGATGGGCTCATGGAGGGCGTCGCGGCCGCCGACATCGACGGCGACGGTAAGACCGAAGTGGTCGTTACTGGGGAAGGTGGAATCGTCTGGTATAGGCCCTCGACTTCCGAGAAGGGAGTTGTTGTCGCCCATGGCCACTTCGGTATCGGTCTTGCGCTCGAGGATATCGATGCGGACGGGCGCAAAGAGATCATTACTGGGAAGCAGGTGAATACAACGGGGCAGTTTGTCCTTTGTTGGTACAAGTCCGGCGCGAAGACGCACGATCCCTGGACAGAGCACGTCCTGGACAGCGAAACGCAAGACTATCCACACGATATGGCCTTCGGCGACGTGGATGGCGATGGACAGCGGGAGTTGGTGGCAAACGCCCTGTATGGGGGTCATCCCGCATTGTTTGTTTACAAAGTGCCTGCCGAGCCCACGAAGCCCTGGAGAAAGCAGGTGGTGCAAAAGGGCTACACCGCGGAGGGTACCAGGACGGGAGACTTGGATGGGGATGGCAAAGAAGAAATCGTCTGTGGGCCCTACTTGTTTTCTGCACCTCGCGCTGGTGCTTTCTCTGGACAGCCTTGGAAGATTCAACCCTTGGCGCCGGACTTCCGTGAGCTATGCCGCGCAGCAATTATCAACGTCAACGGTGACGGTCTTCTGGACGTAGTTCTCTCCGAGGACGCCTATCCCGATGGCCGGCTTGCATGGTTTGAGAACCGCCTTACCACCGACCCCAAGAATCCATGGCTCGAGCATCGGATCGATGCTCCCTTCTACTATCCGCATTCATTAAGAACCTGGCATGACCCCAAGACGAAACAGGTGCAGGTTCTGGTTGGCGAAATGAATCAAGGGGGTTGGGATTTTCCCTATAACTGGGACGCACGCCTGTTGCAGTACACGGCTCTGGAGGGAGGGAAGTCTTGGCGCAGCCAGCTCATCTATCAGGGTGAGGGAACGCATGAGGCCGTTTACGCCGACCTGGACGGTTCCGGCAGGCACGTTATCTTTGGGGCCGGCTCAGATGTCGTTGCCAAGTCGGGTTCCTACACCGGATGGGTTCAGATGTTCCGCCCGCGCGAGAGCCCTTCGATATTCGATCAATACCAACACTCCTTGGTCGACCGTGAGAAGCCATACCCAGGCTTCGACATTCATGCCGTTGACGTAGATGGGGATGGCAGGTTGGACATAGTATGTGGCGCATGGTGGTACAAAAACCCCACCTGGGAAAGGCATGTGATTCCCGGAGCTGCGCAGATCATCAATGCTTACGATCTGGACAAGGACGGAAGAAAGGAGCTGATCGGCATCAAAGCCGACGCCGACGGTGCGCTTTCCAGTGAGTTGGTCTGGTTGAAGCCAAGCGATCTGAGCAAAGACCTTTGGGAAGAACACAGCATTGGTACCGGCGAGGGAGATTGGCCGCAGGGGAATACGATTGCACCAAATACGATTGCGCCATTGCTGCCTGGCGGCCGCGTGGCGCTGGTCTGCGGATACTACGACTTCCGCTACAATCCACCGCAGATCCAGGACATGCACCTGTTTCGTTTCGAGGCTCCGGAAGACCCGAAACAGCATCCGTGGAAGAAACGCGTTATCGCCGATATTCCATACGGCGGGGAGATCATCGCCTACGATCTGGACGGAGACGGGAAGCTCGACATCGTGGCGGGGCCCTACTGGATTGAGAATTTGGGCGATGGCCGGTTCGAGCCACATCTCCTGATTGACCCGGAGCACCTGAGATCCTCAAATCTCGATAAGATCAGCAGGATCGCGATTGCGGATGTGAATGGCGATGGCCGCCCTGACATTCTCTTTGCCGTCGAGGATGTGGACTGGAGTATCAGCTTCTTTGGATCCCTTGACCTAAGAGGTGTCCTCGAAAGGGGCTATTTGGCGCCAGTAGGCTGGCTCGAGAATACCGGTAGCTTGCGCGACCGAAAGTTCGACGTGCACATTATAGACAGAATCCGTTCTCCGCGCTCCCTTGGAGTTGGGGACTTCGACGGGGACGGAGAGATGGAGGTCATCGCCGGCGAACACGACCCCTTCAAGCCCTGCCGCAGCAAGTGCCGCCTGTATGCGTACAAGAAAGCCGATCCTAAAGGCCTCATATGGAGCCGCCACCCGATCGATAACAGATTTGGGCATCAAAATGGGGCTAAAGTGGTGGAGTTGACCCCTGGAAGGCCCGCCATCATCAGCCACGGGTGGGCGGAAGCGAGGTACGTGCATATTTGGGAGCGGGGGTAACAAAACTAGAATCAACTCTCCCCTCGCCCCCTTGGGGGGAGGGGTCGGGGGTGCAGTTGCGGTGAGGGTGCCATGAAAATTGACGAGCTGACGAATTCCGCGACCTCAAGAGCGACTTGGTTCTGGTACTCGCTCGTGGCCGTGGTCTTCTGGGGTGCGTGGGCAATCTTGTCTAAAGTCGGGTCGCAAGCCATCCCCGCCAAGACGACGCAATTTCTTTTCACAATTGGAGCGTTGCCCGTGGTTTTGGCACTTTTGGTGGCCAAACGATTTCGGATCCAAAGCAATCGAAAGGGCGTGGGATACTCCCTGGCTAACGGTATTGCATCCGGAATTGGAATGATAGCACTCTACGCAGCATTCCGGAGTGGCGGCAACACTTCTGTGATCATGGTAACCACGGCCCTTTACCCCATGATCACGGTCGTGCTAGCTCTCCTGATTTTGCACGAAAGGTTGACGAAGTTGCAGATCCTGGGGCTAATCTTGGCAGCGGCCGCGATTGTCATCTTTTCTCTATAGTCGTGTTTTTACTCTGCGGAAGCAAACTGGATTCTGTAATTTCATGAGGGAAAGATCCGCCTCTCCAAACAGAGAGATGTTGCCGGTCGCTGCTTGGCCCTCGGCAAGAGAAAGACTCACGAAATGATCGCAATTTCGACCATAATTCTGCCCGTTTGGTTCGGATTTGCAGCGCTGGCCCTGGTCCTTTGGGGGACCGCCGGCCTTTTTCAGAAACTCTCGACGAACAATATCTCTGCCGAGGCAGCACTGATCTGGCTGACGGTCGGATTTTTCCTCCTCGACCCTTGGCTACTTCCCGACCGCTCGTTGGCGAGCTTTCCCGTGAAAAACCTGTTGCTGATTTTGCTCGGCGGGGCACTGAACACTCTAGGTTCCTGGGCCTTATTGGCGGCTTTGGAGCGGCATGGAAAGGCCGCCGTGGTAATCCCGCTCACTTCTCTTTACCCGTTAGTGGTGGTCATCGCAGCCCCTATCATCCTGGGGGAGACCATCACCCGCCTTCAGGGGTTGGGTGTGGTGTGTGCCCTGGGGGCGGTGGCCCTTTTCGCGCTTCAATGAAGCCCGAATTGTTGATATTTGGGCCAAGTGAACTGATTGGATTATCTCGATGCAACACCGTGACACCCATCGGGCGGTCAGGATCGGAATCGTCGGCTGTGGCAACGTCATGGATGGCGCCTACATGCCAGCGGTCCTCAAGCTGAACCTCTATCAAGAGGTGGCAGAGGTAACCGTTGTTTGCGACATCCGGCGCGATCAAGGCGAGAGGGTTCGGGACAAATGGGGTATCAAGAGTTTCACTGACGACTATCGAGAGCTGTGCCAATCGAGCGAGGTGGATTTGGTACTCATCCTTACCTCGATGTCTGCCCATGGAGCCGCGGCGCGAGAGGCCCTGGAAGCTGGAAAGCATGTGTTGGTGGAAAAACCGTTTGCGGCCACGCTCCTGGAGGCTAAGGGCCTAGTCGAGTTGGCGGGAAAGTGCCCGGGATACTTGGTTTGCGCGCCCTTCAGCATTCTGAGTCCCACGTATCAGACCATCTGGAAAAGTGTGGAAGGCGGTGACATCGGAAAAGTATGCCTTGCCCGGGCGCGTTACGGTTGGTCAGGATCAGATTGGAGCCCATCCTTTTACCGGCGTGGAGGTGGATGCATATTCGATCTTGCCGTTTACACCATCACCAGCCTGACTGGAATTGTGGGGCCGGCTCAGCGCGTCACAGCCATGACTGGTGTCGCTATTCCCCAACGGCTTGTGAACGGCGAAATCATACACGTCGAGGCGGAAGATAACGCCCAGATCCTGTTGGATTTCGGAGAGTCCCGCTTTGCCGTCGTGACCAGCGGCTTCACGATGCAGAAGTACCGATCGCCCGCATTTGAGTTATACGGCACGGAGGGAACGTTGCAGATGCTTGGGGACGACTGGGCGCCCGAGGGCTACGAACTCTGGCTTAATAAAGTGGGAGCATGGCAATACTTCTACGAAACGGATCCACACTGGAGTTGGACCGATGGTCTGAGACATCTCGTCGAGTGCATCCAGAAAGGTACTCGGCCGCTCGTCACACCCGACCACGCTTGCCATGTGCTGGAGATTATGCTAGCCGCACAAGCGTCAGGCCGCGATGGGCAGGCGAAAGAAATCCGGACTAACTTCGAACCGTTGAAGTTGGGTGTCAGGTCCTCGCCGACGGAGGCTGCGCATCGTATTCACGACCCGCGGCGCGAGCCGGCTCGTCATTAGGTTGCCCCCTTATTGACGATTCTGCCTGCGCAGAAATTGGCGACTATGATTTCAACTGAGCGAGTGAAACCGCCGGTCTCTAAAGGATTTCTGGATGTAGTTTGTCGGTGGGAACAGGGCCCAACATCGCCGCTAAGTACGCTATTTCTTGGACAAATCTCCTTGAACGTACTTCCCGCCCGAACCGATGGTTTGCTTTAATGAAAGGTGAAAACATGGCGAGTAGTCTGCTGACTCAAGATCAGATCCACTGGATTCATGATTCGTCATTGACAATCCTCGAACGTGTGGGCGTTGAGGTTCCACACCCTGAGATGTTGGCTCGCTTCGCGGATTCCGGGGCACAAATCGATCCCCACACAAAGCGGGTCAGAATACCTGCCGACCTCGTGAATCGTTCGCTCCAGCAAGCCGGAAAACAGTTTACGATTTACGGACGCGACCTTGCCCGCCATGCGGATTTCGGCCAGGGGAAGCGCATTTATAACAGTACTGGTGGCCAGGCATTCTGGTTGGATAGCATTGGAGGAGAACGCCGACCGTCAACTCTCTCCGATGTCGCCACCGCCGCGAGCTTTTGCGACCGATTGAAATACATCGACATAGTGGGTGCCATGGCAGACCCGCCAGAACTCCCCGGGTACTATCGACCCGTTGAATTGATGGCAACTCTGATAAAGAACACGACGAAGCCAATCCTATTCTGGTTCAACAATCGTGGTACTGCGAAGTATGTGGTGGAAATGCTGATTGCCCTCCGGGGCAGCGAGGAAAGGGCCGCCCAGTTTCCGCTTTGCTATCCGTTACTCGAGCCCATTAGCCCGCTGCGTTTTCCCTTTGACGGTATTGACATACTCTTTGAAACCTCGCGGCTGAACATGCCGGCCGTTGTGGCGCCGATGGCGCAAATGGGCCTTTCCGCTCCGGCAACCATCGCCGGTTCGCTGGCCCAGGAGAACGCGGAAATCCTCGCGGGAATTTGCGTTACTCAGTTGATCCGTCCAGGCATGCCGGTAATGTACGGAGGAATCTGTCATGCCTTCGACATGGCTACGACGCAGATCATTTTCAGCGGGCCTGAACAGACCATCTTTGGAGTGGCGATGACTCAGATGGGCAAACAGTACGGCTTACCGGTCTACGTAAATGCTGGATTGACGGATTCCAAGCGTCTTGACGCCCAGGCAGGGTTGGAAGCAGCCGCCACATTAGTAATGGCTGCGGCTGCAGGTGCCGATAACTTCGGCCATGTGGGTGTCTGCGGTGCGGATCAGGCCGCATCGTTGGACGTTCTAGTATTGCAGCATGAGGTGATTTCCTTCGTCGAAAGTGCGATGCGCAAGATCGAGTTCAGCGACGGCACTCTTGGCCTTGAGGAAATTGAGGCGGTTGCCGGAACCCGCAGGACGTTTCTCGACCGGGATCACACGCTGGAGCATTTTCACAAGGAACTCTGGGTGCCAACTTTGCTGGACCGACAGTATTATCAGGGCTGGTTGGAAGGCGGCGCCTTGAGCACCGAGGAGCGTTGCCACCAGCGGAAGCAACAAATCCTACGCACCCGCAAGCCCGACCCCGTTGCGGCAGATTTGGTAAACTCGCTTGATGAGATCGTCTGCGAAGCGAAGCGAGAACTTACCTTCGCTTGACCCTGCGAGACGTGCAGGTGGGCGAGCTCTCGAGTCATTCATTGTTTTCTGAAAGCCTAACGATTCGGTGGTATTGATTAGGCAGCAGACCCGTCACGGTTTGAGTTTCGCCACTTGGCCATCGGATCTCAACATTGACCGTCGCGGGTCCCGCCTTGCGGTGCAGGTCGGTCTATCTTTCTCCACCTCCAAGTGCGTTGTTGGGGTTGAATCAGCGGCGACGTTTGCCTCCTCGGCCTCAACGCATCTCTCGGATGGCGGAGCGGGACGTTGATCACATTTGCCGCTCACGGCCTTATACCCGCCGGTCGTGGTTGTGCTTGCTTCGTTCATTTTGCGCGAGGCCATTACACCGCTCCAAGCCGGGGAAGTTCTTCGCACATAAACTGCGGTCGCGTTTCTTGCAACCAATCCGCAGCAGAAAGCCCCCCTAATAGGAGTGGGGTTGCCAGAGACTCCGAAAGGAGAATTTTCTGAATGCCTAACCTCACCTCGCAAGAACGTTTTCGCCGGGCGCTGGGTCATCAGACACCTGATCATGTATTCTGTTGTTTCATGAGTTTTGCGGCGTTGCGCCGCCGCTGCCATGAAGACATGTACGAGTTGGTCAGAGCCGAGCGATTCATGGGCCTGGATTCGTTTCTGTTCATACCCACCTTGTCACGTCCCCTCCGGCCGGAACACCCTGAACTGCGAGGATTACCAGTGCGGTTTCATCCCGCGGCGAGAATACAGGATCGGCGGGAACACGTTCCCAGCCAGCACCTGGTCCTCTACAAGGAATACTCGACGCCAGCCGGCAAGCTTCAGACCAGCGTACGCATCTCTGACGACTGGCCACATGGCGATCACATTCCATTCATCGACGATTACCAGGTGCCGCGCGCCATTAAGCCTTTGCTCACCGGCGACGCGGTGGAGCTCGAAGCCTTGCACTACCTGTTGACGCCTCCTCAATCCAATGACATAGCGCAGTTCAAAGCCGAACCCGAGCGCGCCCATGCTTTTGCCCGCGAGCAAGGAGTTCTGCTTCCCGGGGGGGGTGGGGCGTCGGCGCGGATATGGCAAAGTGGCTTTGCGGGTTTGAAGACTTGATGCTGCTCGAACATGACCGGCCTGCGTACGTAGAGGGACTCTTCGAAATGATTCACGTATGAAATCAGCAGCGCATGGCCGTGGTGCTCTGGCAAGGTCGATCTTTTCATTTACCGGGCATGGTATGAGGGTTCTGATTTTGTGAACCCCAAGGTTTATCGGCAGGCGATCCTTCCCCGGCTCAGGAGCGTCGCCCTCGCGCATGAGCACGGCGCTCTATTTGGTTACATCTGTTCCAGCGGCATCTCGCCGTGTCTTTACGACTATCTGGAAGCCGGAATTGATGTCCTCATCGGGATTGATCCCGTGCAGGGCACAAGCACCAACCTGGGGGCGATCAAGAAGAAAGCCGCCGGGCGGATTTGTTTGTGGGGGGCGGGTGTCTCGGGAGCAATCACCGTAGAAATGGGCGACGCGGAAGAAGTTCGCGCCGCTGTGCGGCGGGCCATCGAAACCCTGGGGCCGGAGGGATTCATCCTTTCCCCTGTCGATAACATCACCGTGGACGCGCCCCAGACGTGGCAAAACCTTGAGGTGTTCATCGATGAGTGGAAGCAGAGGCGAAGCGTGAGCCTGCCCGATTCCGCAGATGCGAAGGCATGACTGCAACGCAGTTAGCGAACGGCTGGAACCACCCAACAGGATCGACACACGCTAAAGCGAGTGAATGCGGAATAATCAGTCTGTTCTCCTTTCCTGGAAGGCACTTTGCTGATAAAATCGCTCGCCTTGTTGCCGCAGTCTTCGATGCAAGAACGTGACACAATTCGCAGCGCCAGGATCGGGACTGCAGGCTGCGTGGACCATGGAGGCTGCCGAGCGTGTTCACGACTCGCGGCGGGAGCCAGATCCTTAAATCGTTGCCCCAATTCGGCCCTCAGATAGGGCCGGGAGGCTGGAACAGAGATTGAAACCGAAATGCGAGAAGCCAAATCCAATTCAGCGGATCCGTTCGGGGATCGAGGCTGTGCCATGGGGATTGATGTGGGCGGCACGAAGATAGCCGCGGGAATTGTCCGCTTCCCCTCCGCTGAGGTCATAGCCAAGCAGGTCATTCCGACGCAACCTGAGCGCGGGGGCGAGGCGGTCCTGGCGGATGTGATGGCCCTGGCACGGGGTCTAGCGGCACAGGGTCAAGACACGTCCGCAGTTTTTGCTGGCATCGGCGTAGCGGTTGCCGAACTCGTAGACGGCTCCGGAAACGTAACTAGCGAACAGACGATCGCATGGGAAAATATTCCCGTGCAAGAGCGACTTTCGACAATTGCTCCCACCGTTGTCGAGTCCGATGTGAGAGCGGCGGCGCTTGCCGAGGCCTGCTTCGGTGCGGGCAAAAGCTACTCCCTGGTTTGTTACGTCACGGTGGGCACGGGCATCAGTTACACGCTCGTACAGGAGGGACGGCCTTATGCCGGCGCGCGTGGTAATTCCCTCGTTCTAGCCAGCGCGCCGCTCACCATCGAGTGCCAGCACTGCCGGAAGGAAACCAGTCAAGTCCTTGAGGAATTCGCTTCAGGGCCAGCCCTGGTGAGACGATACAACAAGAGGAGCAAGCAGAAGTTGTCGAGATGCGAGGATGTTATCATGGCGGCTGAGTCTCGAGACCCCTTGGCGGTTGAAGTTGTTCTGTCAGCCAGCAGAGCCCTCGGTAGCAGCGTGGGGTTTCTCATCAACATATTAGACCCCATGGTCCTGGTTGTGGGTGGAGGGCTGGGCCTTGCGGGGGGACTTTATTGGCAGAGTTTCGTCGAGTCCACGCGAAGACACGTATGGTCAGTTCTGACTCGAGATCTACCCATTTTGCCCGCAGCACTTGGGGTGGATGCAGGTCTCGTCGGAGCGGCTGCAGCCTGCTTTCGCCAGAACTCCAGCCGACTTTGAAATCACACAATTGCCATCTGCGCCTACCAAAAACTCCCTCCGGATGGAAATCATCCGGAAACCGATGGCGGCGAAAACAAGCGGCATTTCTTGGGTAGCGTGAGGCACTCAAATTGTGCAGGCCTGCTGGGGTCACTTGGCGTCAGTTGTTAGAGAGCCTGGTGGCGTGGGGCGGCCCGCTTTCGGCGGCACTCGACTCTCCGCGGGCCACGGGTGAAGGCGTTCTCAAAAATGCAAGCATCGAGTTTCGCGTGCGCACTCGCGCTGGCAAGGTGGTCTCGCGACGCCTCGTAAACAAACTTGCCGACGAACCCCCATATCGTTTATTCGCTCTTCCCGTGTGCGGGTACCAGCGCAACGAGCTCTTTCGATGTTTTTCAAGTGGCCACCCTTCAACGAAGCCTACATGCGCGCAACACCTCCGGTGGACCGGGTTTGGTGGGCTTCGATTTTGTGCTTCTGGAAGGATACCAATCAGACGCAGTGCAAGAAGCTGCAGTTTCGCGCCGAGTTCATTAACCGCTTCAATAGGGTAAACTCCCGGCAGCCTTTCAGCCAGATCGGGTAGTCCCAGAGCCAGTCGGCATTTGGGGGAACCGTAGTTCCCAATCCGTTCTTCGGTCGTTTCCTCCATGCACACCCGGGGCGAGAGATTCAGTTCGCGCTGAAGTTCATTTTTTGACTCGGGCTCTGGAGGCATGTGACTGATCGGGGAAGTCAGTGACACTATCTTTTGGATTTCCCAAAACAGTGAACCTCTTTGGGGATGATCCTATCCGCCGGTTCCACAATGGCCGGCGCATCTTGCCGCCGATGGGACCACGAAGGGCGAGGGCTTCGGCAACCCTCAAAATGCTCAGGCCTTTTCGATTGGAGTCAAGAAACTGGAATTCTACTGACACACCTGCTGCACACTGTTTCTCTCAAGTCACGTAACCCTGTCCATTTTCGACACTTATCATCCTAGGGAATCTATTCTAGCCGGTAGAGGTCAGCCGTCTGTAAGTCCTTGATTTGGTAGGCCCGGACGGACTCGAACCGTCGCCCTCTACCGTGTCAAGTGAACCTTTAGCTTCCCTCTTTTCAAGCACTTACCTATGTTTCTAACAACTTAGATCGACCACGATGTGTCATGGAAAGACATCAAATGCCCCGATTTACGGGGTCTACTGACACACGTACTGACACTTTTTTGACGCCCATTTCTGCCACAATTCGCACCTGTTTTCCTGCCCTCCGCGTGACGAAACGGCGGCTCCGGCAACTCGAATGGATTCACCTTGCCCGCGAGTAGCGCGAGACCGGAAAGCAGGAACTCGCCTTTCACGCACGCCCGTTTGATCCCTGCGGTCTGCCTCTCCGCCGCCCACAACCCGGCAAGTTGACCCACATCCGAAGGAACGGAAAGTTCTTTCTCCAGATTGCCGCTCATCCCGAGTTTGGTTTAGCAAGGTTTACAGTTAAATCGTTCATTGTGCTCTTTCCTCTCTTTAGGCCGGGCGTTAGCTTCTTCGATACCCGGCTCTCTCTGTCACGGTTAACTTAGTCATTAGGCAGGCGTGCCGAATTCAGGTCGCGGATACGTGCGCACCTGGGGGAATCCACAATCAGCCATGCCCTTAAGGGACCACTCTGGTGGCTGCCGGGCAAGCTCGCTGGCTCCCCTCATTATTATTATGAAGTCTCCGTGGTCTCTCGTACGCGCAGCGGCTGGGATTTGCGGCACGAGGGTGTCCTCGGAGGCGTGGGCTATATCTTAGGCGGGCGCCGCTTTCCCCCAGTTGCTCATCGCGCCAGCCACAGAGTGGAGGTGGGCCCACCATAAAAAACGCAATAGCAGGCGATCCTACGCGTCGAAACGGCGACATTCGTGTTTTAGCTACTATCCTACTGGCGAGACAATCTGGGCACTTTGCGTGTCTGTAACCCCTTGTAAACAAAGAGGTGCTGTCGCCGTTTCTGGGCTCCTTTGGGGTTTCCCCGTTCCTATTTGGCTCCGTAATCGCTCATCGCGCTTCTGGCAAGCTTTTGAGCAGTACTTCGCGTGGCGCCGCTTGCCTTTCATCAGGTCGCCGCAGTAGGCACATTTCTTATCTTTCTCTTCCTCAGAGCGCGGGACTCCGCCGACCAACTCCGGGCTGTGCGCCCTCAGCCAAGCAAGCAGCCGATGCCCGTCACCAAATTGGCAGGCATGAGCTGCATTGGCACACCGGTCTGAGCAAAACCGGTGAGAGTTCGACGGGAGTTCGCCACCGCAGAAATTGCAGCCCCGTTCGCATATGCCTTGCTCCGCACAGAGGACGGTGTGGTACAGGCCGGGCAGATCGGGGATATGCATGGCCTTGGTGCTGTCCCTCAGCGGCAGCCCGCAGGACTCACAGGAGCCGTAGATCTTCTCCACTATCAATTCGTGGACGACGCTGCCGGCGATGCTGTGGGGTAAGGTCGCTTCGGGCAGCCCTTCTCCGTTGCCCGCCAGATCGCAGCACTCAGGGGAGCAATAGACGCGCCCCTTGCGATCAGGGCGGGTATAACGAATCGTCTGATTCAGCGGCTTGCCGCAGCTATCGCACTTGTCCGCGATGTAGAGCCCTTGGGATTTGATTTCGTCAGATTCTTTGGATGTGAGCTTCATGGTTTTACACCGCCTGTCCGATCTGCTGGAGATCATTTGCTTCCGCCAACGTCGGGGCATCCTGGAGGTCGTTCAGTGCCTCCGATGGAGGTCCTTCCGCAGGAACCGTCGGTAGGGAAAAGTTCACACTAGTACTCGTACCATGGTGGTGGGGTGTGATAGGTGTGGTGGTTTCAGGCACTGCGTACCCGGCCGATAGCCACCGCTGGAAGACCTGCGACCACCAGGTCAGCCGGTAGATCGTGGGTCGCTCGGCGTACTTCGTCTTGTACCCGCGGTCGATCTCGAACAGCCCGATCGCCTTGACCTCGCGGTTCGCCCGGGCCAGCGTGCAGGGATCGGTGATGCCGGTGAGATCCGACAGTCCTTTCCGGCTTATCGTCACGCTGTTGTTGGCGTCCATGCGCGCCAGGGCGAGGAGCGTCACGGCGACGACCCGAGCGCTCAGTGACATCTCCCGCCAGCCTGGGCTCGTCACCACAGCTTGCAAGCTGGGCTTGTCCCGCTCGGGGACGGGTGTTCGCCACACCCGATGGGACACCTGCTTCGTTCGCCTAATTCGGCTCTTACTCCGCTCAGCCTGGACTCGGCGATTGGTATGTTTCATGCGAAGCATTCTCTTGCTGGAGTGCCTGTGATTGAACTTGTCCACGTGCTTATCTCTCCTCTGGTGGCGCCGTGGTCGCACGAGGTCCCAAGCCTTCTGGAGTTCTCCCGCTGCCTTATTCGGCCCCTCCACTTCCTGGTTAGTATAGGAATTCCTGCCTTCGCGTTCACCCAGTATTCATGCGGGTCCGGGACAGTCAGTCGCCCGTTTGGCAGGTGCGCTCTTATTTGTCCAAGGGTTATCACGAAAGGCTAGAGCTGATAAGCAGCGGTTTCCTGCTGCTGACACCGGATGGTATGATGCCGGGTTAATTGTTCGTGAGAAGGAGCTGACACTGGCCCTGCTTGCTAATGCTTCCGCGCCGCAGCGAGTCCCCGTCGGCTGCGAGGTCGTCCCAGCTTGGGTGCGCGGCGTAAGTGCCCATCGCGCGATGGTGATTCTACGTGCTCCAGGTTGTGGCTGGGATCGGCTACCACGGGGTGGGTGCGCTCATTGCGGCTTGCGGCGCCTCACCTCGGGCGGAGCGCCATTGTCGCCAGCTGATTTACTCGCCCAGGTTGAAAGCGCTCTCTCTGGCCTGGATTGCGAAACGCAACGCGTCTTTGAACTGGACGTATACAACTCGGGCAATTTCCTCAATGAGGACGAGATTCCTCTAGGGGCGCAATCCGCGATTGTTGCCAGGGTGAGGCAGGAAAACGCCGTCCGTGTGTTGCTGGTAGAGTCGCGCCCCGAGTACATCACAGTCGCGGGCCTCTGTCGGCTCACCAGATCAGCTGACCGTTCACGGCCTCTGGCATTAGAGATTGGAATCGGGCTGGAGTCCTCCAACGACATCATCCGGGAACGATATCTACGAAAGGGCATAAGTCGGAAGCTGTTCCAGCACGCAGTAAAGCTACTGGGTGAAGCGGGTGCCGACCTGCTCACTTACGTTATGCTCAAGGCCATGCCGATGACCGAAAAAGATGCATTGCAAGACGTGGTGGCCACAGCCGAGTACGTTCACGAATTAGCAAGCAGCTATGGCGTGCGCGCGCGCATCGCTCTGCAGCCCACTTTCGTCGTCCCGGGTACCCGCCTCGCGGCGGAATTCCTGGCGGGGCGCTATGCTCCCCCATCGCTTCGCCTGGTTGTGGAAGCGGTGCGCCGGCTCGCCGGTTTCGGCGATCTCCTCGTGGGACTTTGGGATGAAGGCTTGCAACCGTTGGCGGTTCCGGATGCGGAGTCGGGATGCCGTGAATGCCTCTTGCGATCCTTCGAGGACTTCAATCGTACTCAGGATATTGAATGCCTGCACATGGCAGAATGCGCCGGGGACACGACGTGCCGTTCCAGGACTCATCACATTGATGGAACGACGCCATGATCCGACCTGCGTACGAGTACGCCATCCGAAGTCACCACCGCGTCGGCACCGACTTGCGCAAGGTTTCCCCCCTGCGTTCGCCCAGTATTCATGCGGGTCTTGGGCAGGTTGTCTCTTGTCTGGTGGGATTACTCCGAACGATCCAATAGCCCCGTTCTCCAACGGCCTTAGGAGAACGAGGCTAGAGAACCGGCTTGTTCTGATTTCGTTTGAGCAAGGTCTGTCTTGGTGTGATTCCTGCACGTCAGGGTGCGCGCTTTACGGAGTAAACTCACCTCGCCAAATCTGCGAGCCTCAGCGGCGGAAGCACGGACTTGGCTGATACGCGTCTTCTGCTGGGCATGGCGATCGAGAAGAGGGGCGACAAATCTGGCGGGATAAAAGCTTTCCGGCGGACATACCCGCCGGCGCCTCAGGAGCCCGAGCACAATCCGAATTGCAAGGAGTTGTTGCGGCGGGAATAATCTGCGGGAACACCCTGCTTGAGTTCCTCGATCAGTTTAATAAGGACGTCACTGAATATGGTGCGGTTTTGCAGTAGCAAACTAACTCATGACCGTCAAGTTCCAATAGTTTCTGCCGAAGTTCTGCTCCTTCGCCAGCCTCTCCCGGAGCCAAGCCTCATAGCGGATCATTGACTCTTCCTTGGTTTCGACTTGAAACCGAGCCTTCGTCCGGCTCAGTGGCAAGTGGGTGAAGGGATTCCCCCAAGGGGAACCCCTTCCGATGTACCGTTGACTGGCGTTCGGCTTGAAGCCAGGTGCTCTTTTGCTAACAACCGTGGTTGTCATGCAAAATCCTCCTCCGTCTACAACCGAAGTTGACCGGGCAAGTCACGTAGCTTATGTGCACGTCGCTTATATGCAATTGGAAAATAGGCAGGCTTATACGTATCCCATGCAGCAGGGAGCTCGCATTGTTCGATGCCGTCTAACCTTGCACCCATCTGTGTCCATGGGGCGGAAATCTGTTTGAAGTAAAACGGGATGCTGTGTTGCTTGCACAAGTCCCGAAGGTTCCTTGCCCATTGCAAGTCCATTCGACGGTAGTTGTTCGTTCCCCAGCCGGATTCTCCACCGGTCAGGATCCAATGGAATCCTTCAATGTGCTGTTCAAGATCCGGCGTCAAGTCTTCCAAGAGCGGCTCGGCGCAAAGATAACGCACAACAGCCGGAATCTTGCGTAGGGTGTCCATGCGCCAGAGGTACTTTCTTAACTCCACGGTTACGCCAAGCCAGACGTTTGGATAACCGTTGCCCCAATCCGGAGGCAGCCTTTCCTCGATCAACTCCGGGCGCTTTGTCAATGGATGGCAAATCAAATTGGGCGTGTTCTTCATAATGGCCCATGCTTCCGGCCGCCATTGGTCAGCGTCAGGGTGGAAGAAATCGCTCCAAGAGCAGGTGAAGACCAGCCTAACTTCATCGGCCCTGGCTGCGCTCCTCTGCCAGCTAAAAGGGTCTGCCCATTGTGCAGCCGACCCATGTCTAACAATGCCGAAATTGGGGTGCTGCTTTGCATGCCTCTCTGTTTTCTCGGTGGGGTGCTCATGTGCCATACGAGCGTAACAATGTGCGCATCCCTCACTAACCGGCTGACAGCCGCACCAGAAGTTCTGCGTGTGGTTGTCGATTTTCGATGCTGTGTGTTCTCCCATGTGCTTATTCTCCTTCTGTTATTCCTCTCTCCTTAAGATCAATGCCCGGCATTCCTGCCCAGGGGGCGAGTGTCGCCGGGTCAAAGTACTTCTCCGCTGGTCTACGTTACCGATTGCGGTCTTGGTTCCCATCGCGTCATCTCCTCGACTATTTCGCTTAATTCGCCTATTTCGCATTCCGTTGGTCAGTGTCCGCGCCGAGGCGGCTGCCGTGAAGTTACAGCAGACCTAACTCCTCATCGAATATCCCCGGAACCCTAGGCTTCAGCGCTTTCGTCTCTTTCTCAATGAACTGCCGGGTCATCTGCTTCTCTGACAAGCCCAGCTTCTTCAGCCTCGCCTTGCCCTCAATGGTGTGCTTATCAAGGGCATCTTCCGGGATCGTGATCTTCTCGTTCTGTGCAGCCTCCAAATCTGCAAGCAGCTCCTTTTCCGGTATGGCTGCAGGCACGTATTTTAGGCAGTAGAAGTTGTCCACATCCCGGCACTTTGGCGCGAGTGCCAGCAGGTAGGCAGCTTTCAGGACGAACAGCACGTTGAGTGGATTCTTAATGCTTCCGTCTTTGCCTTTGTTGATTTGCTTGTCGGCAGCTTCGAGAGCCTTGACCTCCTGCCGGAGTGCTTCCACATGCTGTGTCACCGTGCCCCAGCAGTCCTCTGCCGAAATGATGAGTAACCGGTTCCAAACGTGTGGTCCAAAACCGGACTCATATAACTCAGCGGCCCAATAGCAAGCGAGCCGCGCATCGCCGCGTCGAATCGCCTTTTGCAATGCCGAGAGGACAGCGTAAAAGTTGTAGCCCTCTTTGTGATCTGCCAATCGTTCCTCTTGTCGTCCACTGTAATTCCTCCTTGCCGGAATTCTCCGCACCGGCTGCGGCCAAGCTTCTGTCTCAACCATGTCAGGCCCGGCCCACGGGGGCCCAACTTACGGGTTCCGTGGGCGGGCGGCTGAACGTGAGCGACGTAACACCCACGTTTTCATATTCGATCCCGAACTAGGCGGGGACGGTCGCAAGACCGCCCCCTAATTTCGCTTAATTCGCCTAATTCGCACTACGCTTCCGGCGGATAGGCCAGGCTAATCGCGCCCGTAGCTACCCGCCGGTAGATTGCGACCTGTGTTCCCGGCTTACCCGAATCGAAGTCCGTGCAGAACCTTCCGGTGCTCAAATCCATCCAGCATCGTTCTGGGGCTTCTAGCTCGCCGGCAGCTGCTTTGCGTCTGTTGGTACGTAGCCTCTTCCCTTCGGCCTTTTTGCGGTATTCGTCATGGGCGCCCTTACTGAACTCTGGGTAACCCTGCCTTGCCGCATATTTCCTGGCCTTTGCGAGGCTAGCGTCCTTGTTTTCTTTGTAGAATTCAGTCATTTCTCGACTGAATTCCGGTGTGTGTCTCTTTGCCATTTACTTCCTTTCTTCTTGCTTCCCGCCTGTCGGTTAAGCCTGCCGTTGCCGGTTCAGGTGAACAGGGGGGCACTTCGTTATACTCAACGCCATCGAGCAGATGGCTGTTGAATCGAGCTTTCCCTGCCACTTGTCCAAAGTAGAAGGGAATTCCTCGTTCCTTACAGAGATCATGAATGTTCCTTGCCCACTGTGGATTCCAAGGCCTAGGCTCCGCAACGCCGCACCCGGTTTCCCCCGACGCACAGACCCACCCAATGCCAGCGATGTGATCAGTGAGTTCCGGCATGAGGTCTTCCAACGTCGGAGAAAAATCAACCCATCTCAATACGCAAGGAATTTCCCGCAACTGGTCCAGCCTGTGCAGGTACTTTTTTAGCTCGACCGAAGTGCCGAGCCATACATTTTTGTAGCCTTCGCCCCAGTCTGGGGGAAGTCGGTTCGCAATCAAGTGCGTCCGTTTGCTGGTGAGCTGCCAAATTAGATTTGGCGTAGCCCGAATGACAGCCCACGCATCGTCTCGCCACCCATCGGCCTCCTTCATGAAGAAGTCCGAATAGCTGCAAGCGAAAACGCTCTTGTACTCTCCGGATTTGGCCAATTTCTTCTGCACCTTGAGCGGTTCGTCCCATTGCGTAACGACCCGCCTTATTTCCTCTGGATCTACCGTCCGTCTGCGTTGGGCGTGGAACATGTAACAGTTTCGGCAGCCCTCGGTAAACTTGTGGCAGCCTATCCAAAAGTTGTGCGAGTAATCGTGTTGTTTCGAAGCGTGTTCGTCGCACTCGGTCATCGTTCATCTCCAATCATCAGTAACCAGCTCTGGGAAGCTCGGCGGCTCCGAGCCCCCAGAAATTGGTCTAACATTCGACTTGGCGCTGGGGCTTTTCAGCCCCAGGGCCAAGTGCGAAATATGCGAAGAAAGCGAACTAAGTGCGTGTTCAGTTCAGCGTTCGCCCATTCTTCACTCGCGTTGCAGCAACGGCTTTGGTGGGGCCGGCGCCGTTGCTATTTGGTTTTCCTCCCTGGTTCGCCTCATGCGCACCCACCGCGAACCAGACCTCTCGTGGCCTGCCGGTTGCGTCCTGC
This sequence comes from uncultured Acidobacteriota bacterium, assembly GCA_963831905.1. Classification (GTDB taxonomy): domain Bacteria; phylum Acidobacteriota; class Terriglobia; order UBA7540; family UBA7540; genus CAVROP01. Next base: position 28,740 of record CAWHRX010000003.1, read on the forward strand.
GAAGACGGGCCTACTTTCGCAAGCCCATGCCCTCGCAGCACGGTCAGGGCTTTGGAAATCTCCTCTGTATTCTTGTGCCGCTCGAACAGTGAGGAGATTGCCGTCCGGTCGAGGCCGGCCGGCGTATTCCGCAACCCTTGTAAAATGGTATCGGCTACGGGGTCACCTACCGCGGCCCCGAAAATGAACTGTGCTGAGGCCAGGCAGTACCTCCACAAAGTGACAGCAGCCTGCAGATGTTCCTGCCGCACGACAGCAGACTTGTCCAAAAGCGCGTATATGCAAGCTAGCCGCATGGTTTGGGCCTCTGCCCGAGAGGTGACAGCCAACAGTAGTCCCTGTCTCCCCTCTGTTAACTCGTGGTAGGTCGTCGCCCATAACTCCTTGATGGCGGAGTCGCGCTTCATCTCGCCCACAGTCTGGGCAAACTGCACGGACTCCTTGAGTCTTTCCACAAGAGGCAAAAGATCGGTGTCCGTGAGATTGCCGCCTTCCGGCAGCTCCTGGGAACGCGTCGCGCACACCCATAGGAAGCGATTGGCGAAGCCATTCCCCATTTCTGTCGTGCTCAATTCACGGCGAAGTTCATCGCGCGTGATGTGCCCAACGATCGACACATGAGCACCCGTTGCGGTAGCGGGGGAATTCTTTGTCAGGGTGCGAAGATCACCTGAATCCCACGCCTGGCGCATCACCACCGACAGCGTATTCCCTTCGCGTGCCATGACCTGCAATGGTGATGCGTACTCGCTCTCGAAAACCAAGAGCCTTTTATCGGAAACTCCGGGGTCTGTCGTCACGTCCTGATAATCCCCGGTGGCTTTGTTGCCTTTTTCCCGAATCGCCTCGTATCTCGTGATAGGGTCGCGCACTGCCCAGATCAAGCCTTCGCCGCTCGAAAGCCCGCCCTGAAGCGAATGCTGTGCCCAGTCAGGATCTACCGCGCGGAAGAGTCGCAGGACTTGCGCCCAACTCGAGCCCTTCCGCCCCATCGACGTAACGCCGACAAGCACAACGTACATGTTCAAGAAGTGCTTGCTGGCCTCCGCCGCGAAATATCCCGTGCGCCCGATAACGTTCCCAAAGCACACGAGCGTCTGTATCAGAAGCGCCACCTCGGACGCCTCGGTGTGTGGGCCGATAGCCCGGACTACATCGCCCGCCAGCCCGTAATAGGCTTCCTCGGCCGGCGGGTCGGGCCATTGCCGTACTGTTGAATTGGGTTCACCACTCATTCTTCACCTCTTTCTTCGCAGTCACCTGCTAAACCTCATGCTCAAAGTAACCTCCTGTCGGCGACCATTTAAAAACGTAGAAATTTGAACACTAGCCGGTTTCCGAGGTGAGGTTCAACGTCGGGCTGTGTCGGCGGCCGTTTTGGCGTCTCCTGGACAGAGGGCAACTTTACTGCGCAGGTAAGCGAGGTAGGACTCTGGGATGGGATTGGCAAGCAACTCCTCGATTACCGGTACGAAGTAGTGCAAGGAGCGAATCGGTCCGAGGGGCATGGCGTCGGGGCGGCGAGCGGCGCGGCGAAGAGAGGCCAGGAGGAAGGCGGTTTCGATGACCGTCAACGGGATCTGGCGCTGCCAAAGTTGATCCAGCAAGCGTAGGTCGAAGCGGCTCAGGCGTCGGGGCGTGTGGGGGAGGCGGAGATAGAGAGAGATCACAGCCTGCCGATAAGTCTCGCGATCAGTGAGCATGGGTTTATCCTTCGCTCTTGGGTTTGTTGCGGGCAGCGGCTTCCAGTTCGCTTTCGCGCACACGGTAGGAAGTGCCCTCAAGGACGGTGATGTCGGCGTGATGGGTGAGGCGGTCGAGAAGCGCCGCGATGCAGGTGGCGTTGGGAAAGACGGTGTTCCAGTCTTTGAAGACTTTATTGGTGGTGAGCAAGATGGCTTTGCGCTCGTAGCGTAGGTTGACGATTTCGAAGAGCAGGTCGGCGGCGTGGGCGTCATACGCCAGGTAGCCACATTCATCAATCACTAAGAGAGTGGGTCGGGCGTAGAAGCGAAACTTGCGGCGGCGCAGGCCGGGGGAATCGCCCTCCAGATCAGCGAGCAGATCAGCGGCGGTGCGGAAGAGGACGGAGTGGCCGGCGAGCACGGCGGCATGGGCGATATTTTTGGCAATCATGGTCTTGCCCAGCCCATTGCTGCCGATAATCACGCAGTTGCGAGGCTCGCTGAGGAAGTCCAGGGTGAGGGCGCGTTCGATCAAGGGGCGATCGATTTTCTTAGGCCAATTCCATTCGAAGTCAGCCAGAGGTTTGAAGCGGCCCAGGCGGGCCTGAGCCAGGCGGCGTTCCAGGCTACGGCGGGCGAGGTCCTGGGTCTCGGTGCGGGCGACTTCTTCCAACAGTTGGCGCGGGCTCCAGTGCTGAGTCGAGGCGCGGGCCAGCAGGTCATCGAGGGATTCGGCGGTGCGGAGCAGACGGAGCCGTCGTAGTTGCGTGACCAAGTCACTGCTCGGGATCAGGTTCGTCGGGGTCTTTAGAGAGTTCATCGTAAGCCTCCAGAGAAGGATTCGAGACAGCGAGGTCTTCCAGATCGGGGCGGCGCGAGAGATTCACCGGCAAGGGGACGCGGCGTCGCAATTGGCGATGGCGGCGGGCGAGGATAAAAGCCACTGAGGAAAGACGCGGGGTCTGCCGGTCCAGAGCCTCGCGCAGGGCAGCGACCAGTTCCCCGGCGCCATAGTCATCGAGTAGGTGAAGGAGTTGCACGGTGAGCCGGGCGGTCGATTCCCCTCGCTGGCAGGCGGCCTCGAGGAAGGCTTGGCTTTCCGGGACCAGCACGGCTAGGCGACCGGAAGCGGTGGAGCCCAGCGCTTTGCGTTTTTGTTCCAGCAGGGCTTGGCGGTGAGCGGGGTCTTCGACGAGTTGATGCCGGTCGTAGGAACGAGGATGGGAAGCGATTTCGGTGGGGCCGTCGAGCAGACGCACGCGGACGGGCGAGGCGACGAGGGTCAGAGCGCGGCCCAAGGCTCGGGGCGGCACAGAGTAGTCATTGAGATCGAAGCGGACGCAGAGGGTCTTATCGGCATAGACGGTACGGGTCAAGTCACAGGAGAAAGGGTGAGCGGGAAGGGGCAGCAAGTGCGGTTTCTCTTCCGCCAAGACCTGGGCGACGGTGCGTGAGTCATCGCCGGGCCAAGCGCGCTGATGCGCGACTTGGTTGCGCCAGTCGAGGGCTTGACGATTGAAATCGGTCAGGGTGGTGAAGGGACGGGCGGCAAAGAAGCTTTGCCGAACGTACTGGATGGCGCGTTCGACGCGGCCTTTTTCATTGCCGCGGGCAGGGCCACAAGGTCGAGCCGCAAAGTGGTAGTGAGCCGACAGTTCCAGGAAGCGGGGGTGAAAGTGGATGGCATCGCCGCGGCGCTCCAGGACCACGCTGCGGAGATTGTCGGTCTGCAGGTTACGGGGCGCTCCGCCCCAATCCTGAAAGGCGTGGACATGGCCGAGGAGGAAATTCTCCAGGCTCTGGTCGAGAAAGAACTCCACCCATAAGGCACGGCTGTAGGAGAGGGTGAGGACGAAGCCGGACAAACGCCGGCGGGCACGGCCCAATGTGACTTCGCCGAAGTGGGCCCAATCGGCCTGTGCTTGCTCGCCGGGGAAGGTGCGCAGGCGCAGAAAAGCTTCCCGCTGGGGCGGGCGCAGTTCGGCCACCACGCGGCGGAGTTGGTTGACGCTGCCGGCGTAGCCGCGCAGACGGATCATTTGGTAGAGGCGGGTGGCACGCAGGCGAGGATACTGCTGCAAGGTCTGGCGCAGGAAGTCGAGGTAAGGATCGGTGAGACGGTCGCGCAGCCGGGGTTGGCTACGGAAGCGATCGGTGTCGAGCGCGGCGCGCACCGTATCAGGATGCAGGTGCAGTTCTGCCGCAATGGTGCCCATTTTCCAATGCTCAGCGTGAAACAGGTGACGAATCTGAGCGACTTGTTCATCAGAAATCATGCTTCACCTCGGGGAAAGGATTGACCCAGCGCCCCCGGCGTCCGCAGATCTGACAGACGACCCAGCCGGCGCGGATTGCTTCTCTGGATGAAGGCCAAAATTCCACCACCGCAGGAGCCTCCGCCAGCGCAGGAGCTGGACGCACGGTCAGGTTCACACAGGGAGAGCTACGCAGGGAAGATTGATCTGTCACGCGAGCTTTTAAGCGCTGGCGGTACTCGCGTTGGCGCTGACGATGGTCGAGGCGCCCCTCGGGGCCCAGACTTTGTTCATAGCGGCGGTTGGCCTCGCGGCGCTGCAGACGGCGGGATTTTTCCCGGCAACGGGAACTGCAATAACGCTGGCCGCGGTCACAGTGGCGGCAGAGATAAAACACCGCGCTACAGGGAGGAAACTGACAGACGCGCTGGCGAAAAACCGCGGAACAAGCCACCGGCACCGGTTTCGAGAGGAAGCACTGGACAACCGGCGACGATCATGGCAGGATGACTCTCGCGATTAACTTGGAGGTCCTTTGATCGGGGCCACCAATGAAAAACCCCGGTTGCGCGAACAACCGGGGTTCTCCTCTTCACGCCTCCGGGAACTTATCCTACCAAATCACGCTCCTCTCGCACGCGCCTGCGGCGATGATATTCAAGCCCAAACCGCCTCCGGCGATGATGATGTCTCACTCTCCCAAACCGGCATCTGTTCAGATTTCTACGTTTTTGGGTGAGTGCCTACACCTCCTTTACCACTGTGGTAATCGCCCCTACCAAGAGATGCCGCTGGATGCGGCATTTATCAGGTTTTCCGGATTCGATTACCCAGGGATTCTGCTGGGTGGTGAATGGCAAGTTGCCAAGCTTGCCCACCGAGCAGGTGGCGTTAATCACTGTCGAATTCCCCTAGCCCGCTTTATTCATGAACGGCATGTGAAGGTTGGTTCTGGCTCGTTTTGCTTGGCATGAGACGAACCCGGCAGCCCGAACCGAAGTGCCAGGGCATGCAGTTGGGTTCGTTCCTCCCGTCAGCGCAGGAATGCGGCGGTTTTTGAAGACACCTCGGCGAGAGTCTCGTCGCAGAAGAAATGGTTCGACATGATCCCAGTAAGAGGAATTGGCTATCCGCTCGAAGCGCCAAAGCTGAGGGCGATCTGGCGGAAGCTGCCCAGGAACGGGAACGAGACAGGAAGATGAATTACCACACGACGCACCGAGACGATCACACTGGCCCCCAACTTCAGCAACCGCTCGCGCAAGGTCCACACCTGCGCCCGCGCACAAGCGGTGCGTGCAGCCCGCAGACGCAACTCCTGCATCAGGACGTAAGCCGCCGCCGTCATCAGCACCCGGAACTGATTGGCCAGAAACTTCGTGCAGCTCGTCCGGTCGATCTCCAATCCGTAATGCAGTTCCTTGATGCGATTCTCGATCTCGCCTCGCTCACAATAGACGTGCTCGTAAATCCCTTGCGGGCTCTGCTTCAGGTTGGTGATGACGAAGCGCGGATTGTCTTTCGGCTCCTTACCTTCTTGGCGCACCACTTCCGCCTTGAAGATCACCCGCCGCTGCGAAGACCAGCTCTCGGCCGCGTAGCCAGTTTCTCCGTAAATGTGCTCCGTCTTCGCCGTCTCTTGCGAAAGCCGGCGGGCTGCTTGCATCTTGGGCTCGGCCAGGCGGTTCAACACCGCATTTTTAGCCATGGCGACCACGTATTCGACCCCCATGACATCCAGGAAGTCCAGCAGCCGCGGATCAGCGAAGCCGCCGTCCAACCGCACTCGGACGCGCGCTTTGGGGAAGGCTGCCCACACCCGCTTCAGGATGCGCCAGAGTATGCCGATCGCTCCCTCGCTGGCTGGCGCATTGCCCGGCCGCAGCACCGCCGCACACAGGTATTGCTCCTTCTCGTCGTTGAAGCTCAAGAAACCCAGCAGCGGCAAATAGCACCAGGTATCGTAGTGGCTGTTAAAGAAGCTCAACTGTTGGGCACCGTGCGTGGGATCGTCGGTCACATCGAGGTCGAGGGTGATCCGCTGGGCGCGCCCATGCAGCCGGCGGCCATGGCGCTCAATAACGCGGTCGGCCAGCGCCTCACCCATCCGGTAAAGCTGCTTGCGGTCCGGGACATTCTCAAAGCGACTCAGGGTCGGTTGCGAGGCCAAGTCCGCTCCCTCCACCGGATCGCGCCCGATCAGCATCTTGTGCACGGGGTCTTCGCCCAATCGAGCCGCGTCGTTGGCATCGGCATAGCCACAGGCGATACCGAAGATACGCTGCGCCAGCAGTTCCTCGATCGCATGGTCGACTTTGCCCGGCTGCCGCTCGTCCTTCAAGCAGGCCGCCAGCGCCTCCGTCAGTTGCATCCGACGGTCGGCAGCCTTCAGCAGGATCGCGCCGCCATCGGAACTGCTCTGGCGCTTATCAAACTGCGCAACCACCGGCTTCGGAAAAATATTGGAAAACAACAAACACTGTGCTGTACTATTCTCGGTCAACCGAAAGCCTCCTCGTTTGGTTCAAACCCGCATGAACACCGTGTTTGTACCACAGGAGGCTTTTGGTGTCTTTAGAAATGTGAATTATTCAGGCTAGGAACGGCCAGAACCGACCAAGTGATAATTGTGCCGTGCGCCGGGGCTCACCCCGGCCGGCGTTTCTGGGGATTGCACGCAAGTTGCGGTTGCCCTCTCCATTGTTGGGGGGCTCCGGACCCAGCGTGTTACACATCCCTTCTAAAACAGACGGGAATTCTCGCTAGCTGATTGAGCGGGGAAGAGTTGACTGGATTTTAATCTCAAGCTCTGCTAGAGTCCCGGCGTGCCGACTGACGGATGGCCTTCGTCGGCTAATATCTATGTGAGGGATCGAGATGAGCGGAGACGTACCGAACTGTATTAGTCAAATTCTTAGTTATAGAGAGGACCTCGGCGAGCGTGAAGCTTTGCTGGAGAAGGAGACGCTAGAGATATCGCGGGACATGTGGGGGGACAGATATTTAAACCGGGCTTGGAGCGCGGCCGATTGGCACTTGCTGTTGGAGGTCTTTCCGCGGATGACGGAGGCCATTCGTGACCAGCAGAACCGCTTACGGAATCGGGGACGCCGGGTTCCGGCATACGCTTCGGTGCTAGTGTGGTTCGATGCCGAGAAGCTGGCGCTTATAACCTTGCGTAGCATCCTGAATGCAATCCTGACAAGAGGAGTGGACGATGGCCAGGCACCGTGTGAAGCCGAGATCACAACGGGTATTCGTAGGTGGTGCAGGCTTGTGTGGTCTTTTCAGCATGGTAAGGCTCTGGGCGCGGCTGGCTTGGACCTCCGAGATGGGCGTCGAGATCGTCAGTGGGAGCAGCTAGGGGTCTTCCTGCTAAGGTTCGCTCTGGAGCACGCCGGGACACGGGAGGGTGTGAAATTGTTCGAGCGTACCAAGACTTTTGAGACCGATGGAGATAAAGTCAAGGCAGGAAAGCAGGTGGTGCGCCTATCTGCCGCCGCGCAACAGAGTCTCGAATCTAACAAGATTAAGCTAATAACAATCGGACGGCCGCCCTATCTGCCGATGCTTGCGAGGCCCGATCATTGGACGAAATCGGAAAGAGGAGGATACCTTTACATCAAAGATCTCGATCTGGTTAAGCGGAGTGGCAACTCTCGTATCCAAAAGGCGTTGGATTCTGCTGATTTAAGTCTCGTATTCCAAGCGGTAAACGCGCTGCAAGATACTCCATGGAAGATTAATCGCGGGATTTATGAAGTCGTCCACGAAGCTCTGGACCGTGGGCTTGACCTGCCGGGGCTCCCGCCAAGCAGTGTGATGACGGGCGTTATGTTCCTACCCCCAGAGGCAAGATCCTGGAGCACTAAGCGGCGGAGCGCCCAGATACGCCTGATGGAGGTTGAGAAAGCCAAACGCCAGGCCCAACTCCTCTTGGTGCGGGATCGGATGGATGTCTCTAAGGGTTTTCTCGACGAACCCTTCTACTTTCCGTACAGCCTCGATCATCGGGGTCGAGCGTATCCGATCCCTACGACACTTCATCCTCAGTCCGATGACTTGGGTCGCGCACTACTGAGGTTTGCCGATGGCAAACCCTTGGGTGACCGGGGAGCTTTCTGGCTTTCAGTCCATTTGGCGAACTTAGCTGGATTGGATAAGGAGCCGTTTCCCAAGCGAGTAGAGTGGGTCGAGGAGCATGAAAAGGAGATTATCGAATTCGCCAGCGCTCCACTCCATGATCCTATCCATCGCTTTTGGACAATTGACGAAAAGCCATGGAGTCTTCTCGCCGCTTGTAAAGAATGGGTTGCGTATCGGCAGGGTGGTCCGGGGACGCTCTCTTACCTTCCCATCTTGATGGATGGTACTTGCAATGGCCTCCAACACCTCAGCGCTATGGGCCGCGACTTACAGGGAGGGGAGTGGACTAATCTGGTGCCAGGCGATGCCCCGAGAGATATTTACCAAGAGGTGGCCGACCACGTGGCTCGGAAAGTGCAGCAAGAGGCAGACGGGGGCAACCCCAGAGCGAAGGAATGGGTTGGACAGATCAATCGAAAGATCGCAAAGTTGGCGACAATGAACAAGCCATACGGTATTACGCGGAGAGGAATCCAGGAAGCCCTCGTGCGTGAGAAACACGCAGATCATTGCGCAGACGCATGGGATGGTGCCCAGTACCTTGCTGGTTTGCTCGATGGCTGCGTCAAAGAAGTAGTCACCAAAGCGGTCGAGGTTATGGAGAAATTAAGGAGAATGGCTCAGGAGCTGGCCAAGGCAAACCGCGGGCTGAAGTGGAAGACACCTGCCGGTTTCGTGGTTGTTCATGAAGAAAGGGAGCCTAAGGTGCGCCGAATTGAGGTTCCTTGTCCCCCTGGTTTAGGTGAGACCAAGATCTGGACAGTACGGGTAGCGGAGTATAGCAGTAGGAAAAAACTGAACAAGAGGAAGCAGCGGAGTGGCATTGCTCCGAATTTCGTGCACTCGATGGATGCAGCTCACATGATGCGCACAATTTGCCAACTTCATTCCGAGGGGCGTAGGCACTTTGCCGCTATACACGATGGGTACGGCGTTCATGCCTGCGACGTTGATTTGATGAACCGGGTCCTGAGGGAAGAATTCGTTAACATCTATAAGGAGCCCGTTCTGGAACGCTTCTGGGAAGAGCAGCGGCGCGCCAATCCACATGTCCGGCTCCCAGATCCGCCCGCGACCGGGAACTTGGACATCTCCGCCGTCCTGAACTCTGAGTACTTCTTCTGCTGACGAAAGTCGAATCACAGCACCGCTGATTGCTAAGGGTACGCTATCTAACGTTAATGGAAGCGTCCTTTGGCCAAGTCACATTCTCTTCAGCAATATACCTCCGCGTGAGTCAGGCATACCCACAGTTGTTTGATCTAATGTTTTGGATTTACGCGGTGCACGGTGTTCCCTGAAGCTTAGCTGCGACGATCTCGCATTTCAGGCGAGCACCCTACCTGCTGACACCGGCAGCTATTCACAAGTGCGCACGAGTTTGGACCTCATCAAGAACCAGTATTTGCCGCCGTATGGGAGAAGTGCATAACTTCCGTCCTCTCAATTCACTAGCGAGAGTTCCCGTTTGTTTCAGAAGAGATATGTCACACGCTGGGTGTAGGCACCCCAATTCCAGAGAGGGCAACCACAACTAGCGTGCGACCCCCGGAAACGCGGATGGGGCTGCACACTCACGCTCCGCAGCTCACATTCCAGGCTTCGGACCACGGAACCCCTAAGTTGGCCCCGTGGGCCGAGGCGATGCAGTAACGTGAGTGAGACCCGACTTTGTGGAACCCGGCAACCCGGGCCACCCTGAGTTGGGATGTATTAAGGAGAACGTTAGTATGGAAGTTAATGCACAGAATCTGAAGGAAAGCGAATTGACCGAGACGGGTTGTACTCCCTCGACCCAAATCGAGGGCCCAACGACACCAGTGGCTAGTAGATTCATAGGGGTCTTGAGCAGTGGGAAAGAAGTCTGGCTCGAAGGCCCGCGTAAGAACGGGAAGTACGCCCTGTACTGGCGAGTACCAAGCACCCGCGAGGCGATACGCGCGCGGCCAGGCTGGAAAATCCTGGATGCCGACTACTCGCAGGTTGAAATTCGTATTGCGGCCGAGCTGTCAGGGGATCCTTGGCTTACCGCCGCCATAAACTCCGGTAAAGACATTCACTGCTATATGGCGTCCGATGTGTATGGTATCCCCTATGACGAGTTTTACACCGCATGGAAAGACCACCAACACCCGAAACACGACGAGTACTCAAAAAGCCGATCGAACGTTAAGGGTATCACTTTTGGACTTCTCTACGGCGCAGGGCCTAAGGGATTGGCATGGCGAGCAAAGATCTCTGAAGCTGATGCACGCGACTTGATCAACCGCTTCTATCGCAAAGCGAGAGGTCTCAAATCTTGGTTCGATGGTGAGGCGGCCAAAGCCTTGACTTTCGGCTTCGTCAGCACGAAACGTGGACGGACGCGATTCTATAGTCCGCCAACTACAGATTTCGAGGAAATAGCCGAGACGGAAGCAGAAAAGACAGCGGCGAGAGAGGCTAGGGAGGAAGAAGAAGCCCACATACGAAGACAGGCTCGTAACAATCCAATTCAGATGACTTGCGTCGACATCCTGAAGCTGGCCCTGACTAAAATCAACTTTGCTCTGCATGGCGGAGATCTTACCAAGCCCCGTATCTACGACGCTCACTTCATTTTATGCGTGCACGACGAGATCCTCATGACCGCGCGCGAAGAACATGCCGAAGCGGTGGCCAAAATCATGAGGGATTGTATGCTGGAGGCTTACGGTGAAGTGATGAAGACGGTCGCCCACGGCCCCCTGGAGGTAAAGATGATCGACAACTGGGCGGAAAAGTAATCCGCCTAGGAGAATAAGTTATGGATGCAACAAGAACTCTAGCCTCGACTAGGTGCACATGGAACCGTTCTCCCCCGCGTCTATAGCGGGCCCTATTGCCCGTCGATTCGCGGGCTCTATATTACCGAACCCCGCGTCTCCGCATTCTGCCGGCTGGCGACACCGCGGGAAGAGGCTCCGGCGTTGGGCCGAGGCGCCGGTTCGTTGTGAGCTGATCGTGAAAGTTGAAACCTGAAAACGAAAACATCATTCAGCCGAGCGAAAACGCAGCGCCGACTGGGAACGGAAAAAAGGCCGCGTTGCAGCGCGCTTGCAAGGCAGCAAACAGGCCTGACAGCACCGAGTATTGTGTAAGATAATATGTATGCGCGCCCTATTAATGTAGAGGGCAGGCGCAAACGATAGCCCAACCCGAAATACCGGGGTGGGCCGCACACGGCCCCTTCCACCGAAAAAGGGGATCCAGAGTAGCGGCCGCGGAAATAGTGGAGCGCAGTTACTAGCGATCCCGCCCGATATAGTCGGGCGATTAGCCGTCGGGGAAGACATACCGGAAACGACGGCGACCACCATCCCTAGTCTATTCCGGCCTGCAAATGGCGACCAGGATGGGGGATACAGCGCCTGTTGCGGAGCTTGGCAACAGCCCAAGCAGCGAACAGGCAGATTCCACACCACATTTATTGGAGGTAGGGTCCCTCGTTGGACCCGATGGTTCAACCAAGCAACGGCCAAAAGCCGAAGCCCCAACTCTCGCCGATGGCATCTGGCAAAGCCAGTTGATCACCGCGGCGAGACTCGAGTGCGCGATCAAGATCGCGTACAGAAAGGAAGTTAGAACAAGTGAGAAAAGCATTTCAAATCCTATGCCGGCGGACTACGGAGTAGCCCCCAATAAGGTGAACCTTCGGCAGTCAGTGCGCGAGCCGAATGTTCACGCACGATGGACAGCAATCTGCTGACCGTGTCCGAGCTAGCCAGCGAATGGAATTGTTCAGAGGACTTCATTTATCGCCGCTGCCGCAAGGGACATCCGCGGTTCATCCCGCATACCAGGCTTACGCCTCGGGACATCCGGTTTGACCGCGGAGTGATATCTGGCTACTTGCAAAGCGTTACGCAGGGCGATAACCTGAGTTCGGGTTCAGCGGTCCGAGGAGGATGCATGACTCGGACCCGCGATAGACAAGGAACGTTGTTGAAACGAGGGAAGAAAAGGAAGCTCTATCTTGTCCAATGGTCTCAGGGAAACGAGAGGTTATCGCACAAACTGGGATGGTGCGACGAGATGACCCGCAGCCAAGCGGAACGGGCGAAGCGACAGTTTATGGAAAAGATCAATTCGCACCGCGAGGTCGCCGGGGACTCGATTACGTTGGCACGTTTTTACCAGGAGCATTTCTGGGACGGAGCGAACTACAAAGACGAGTTGCTGAACAAACGTCCCAGCACAAGACGCGACTTCAGATGGACGATGGACCAAATCTGGATTCCCCAGTTTGGGCACAGAAGGATGGATACCATCAAGACCGCCGATATTCAGAAGATCCTGGTCCCAACAATTGGTGAAGGGGAAGGACAGATAGCCCGCAGGACGGCTTTGAAGTTCAGAGCTTACTTGAGCAGCGTGTTAAGCTCGGCTTTGAGGCTCGAGGCGGGAGTCACCCATAACGCCGCCCGAGGTGTGAAACTACCGGCGTCACAAACGGAGAAACCACAACGCTACATCACTCCGGAACAGGCCATTGCCGTTGAAGAGCAGCTGACGAACCCGTGCCATCGAATGGCTTGGAAGCTTATGCTGTGGGCGGGGAACAGGTGTGGGGAAATCCGAGGACTCCGCTGGCGTTCGGTTCACTGGGAGCAGAACACAATTCTGGTGACCGAAAGCGTCTGGGAAGGCAACAGCACGCAGCCAAAAACGAAGAAGGGTTACCGGAAGGTTGTCCTTACCCCAACTCAGATCGCTGAGTTAAGGAGGTACAAAGATGAAAATCACGCCAGTGCCGGCCTGGATGAATGGTTGTTTCCTGGCCGAGGGAACCGGCCGATGGACATGCACTGGTTTATGTCCGAACATATCAAGCCCGTCGCAGAGAAACTTGGTATCGAGGGAATCCACTGGCACGCACTTCGGCACCTGAACAATTCGTTGATGCTGAACGAAGGCGTAGACGTGGCGACTCGAATGGATCGGTTGGGGCACGTCAGTGACCGAGTAAACCTCATCTATTCCCACTCGGAAGACCAGGCCCAGGTGGCGGCATCGCAGGCAATCGAACGTAGATTGGATGCTGCTCGTGCAGACCTTCAAGAGAAGCGGAAGGCGGGGTCAAAAGCCCCGCTTTCGCCCTTAAGTGTGACGCTAACTGTGACGCCAAATCAGGGCCTGCCCGCAAGTCCTTGAAAACGTGGCAGGCGTGGAGGGACTCGAACCCCCGACCCACGGATTAGAAATACGAATTCACGCCTAGACGTCAAGCGAAATAGCGCTAATTCCTGCGAATTCATTGGACACAGCGAAATTCCTGCTATACGTATCTCACTTCCGATGCAATTCTAATGGAACCATAAGTGGAACCACGTTTGCCGGAAAATGCGGAAATCCGGGGCCATTTTGCCTCCGGGAAGGGGCGGGTAACGGGTTGCCGAGGCCCTCCGAGGACGCGCCAAGCCACCTACATTCGGGAGGGCGGCGACAAAAAACGCTCACCCTGTCCTGAAGGGAAACCGACTCGGATTCAATGGGGGATTATATGAGCGACAAGGACAAGAAGAAGAAAAGCAAGAAGCTGACGAGCCCTGGTACCCACGTCCGCAAAGGTAAAAGGGCAGTTCCGTCTCGTGAGAAGCCTATTGATGATGAAGATGATGACGATGTTACCTTCTCCCGCGAGGACATGACCAAGTGCTTTGGGTTTGACATCTTTGCTGATGATTCCGGCGACGAAGAATCGAAGGACCGGAAGCGATAAGGGATCAGATATGCTCCACCGTGATCCCTGCGAGCAGAGGCCCCTGTAAGGCCCCGAGTTTCTGAGGGAAATAAGGGCCAGGAACGGTGTGGGCCTACAATTTGTACTCTTTGGAATGGCAGCGGGCCAGTAATGGCAACTTCGGCACCTTACCTCAGTACCGTTGAATGCCCTTATCGTCGTGGATAGAATTGAGGTAATTCCTAGCGGAAGGGCGGTAAGCCCATGGAACCAGAAACTCTTCGCAAAATGGACGATGTTCTTACGCAATACGGATATTCCAAGGCCGTCCCGTCCACGGACCAGCCTGAAGGCGATGAGGCGGTTTACGGGAGGTGTTCCGCAGAGGACCGTGCCAACAGGCACACGGTGCAAAGAATCTATGTTCAAAAGGACGGGTTTTGGGAGCATAGATTTCTGCCGCTCGATGAAGATAAAGGTTGGCATAACGGTGGAACAGGAACGGGCGTTGATTCCCTGAACGAGTACTTGCAGATAGTAGAGGAAGAGAATCTCAAACGAGTCCTAGAGGGCGACGACGCAGTTTTGGGTCAAGGCTCGCCGCTTCTGAACACTATTGCGGCCTTGGTTGCCCCGCTTAAAGCCAAAGGTCTGGTCACGCGGAGCCATTGCGAAAATGTTTCCAGGCTGGCAGCCAAGACCGCGCTCCAGATCGGCTTGTCAGAGGCGGCCATTGAAGAAATCCGACTGGCGGGCCTGGTTCACGATATAGGCAAACTCACCGTGCCGTTGCGCGTGCTCACAAAGCCTGCGCCGCTGACGACCACGGAGCAGGCAATCATGAGAGGCCACGCGGTCTCCGGGGCGCAGTTGTTGGAGCCTTTGAAAGTGCAACCAATTGCGCTCATCGTCCGCTACCACCACGAGCGATACGATGGCCAGGGTTACCCCGACCAACTGAAAGGGGAAGAAATTCCACTGGGGGCGCGGATCGTCGCTGTGGCTGAGTCGTTCGATGTTATGGTCAATGACCAGAGTTATAAGCGTGGCCTCTTCTGCATGGATGCCGTCGCCGAAATCAGCCGGTGTTCCGGCACCCAGTTTGACCCGAAAGTCGTAACGGAGTTCCTCGATTGGGTTCACTACGCATGGTGATCCTCGCAAGCAGCGGTGACCGGGGGGCACCGTTTTTGCTCGCCATCAAAACAGATCCCTTAGCCTCTTAGCGCGGGTTTCTACCCACAACTGCCCTCAGCATCTCCCCAAAAGTGGCTTGTCGCCGGTGGTATTCCATTGGGAATCACTTCGACCCGCAGCAAGAGCAGACCCACGCGGCGGGATTTGGAGTTTGACGCTAACTCATTATGATTTTCTGGTCTGACCCATTTGGTTGCGGTCCGGGGTCGGCATGAAGTAACATACGGAACCATGGAACCGACACCGTTCCAACAGCCGCTAAGTAATCTTGCAATTATCATTCAGCAGGGCAAGATACTCGACTTCATCGACGGTCATACTCAGCGACCGGATACGCCTGAGGAATACGTCCGTCAGGAAATTGCGAAGTCGTTGGTGCGGGAGTACCGCTACGAGAAACCCAACATTGAAGTAGAGTTCACTCTGCGCCTAGCCCGCTTTATTCATGAACGGCATGTGAAGGTTGGTTCTGGCTCGTTTTGCTTGGCATGAGACGAACCCGGCAGCCCGAACCGAAGTGCCAGGGCATGCAGTTGGGTTCGTTCCTCCCGTCAGCGCAGGAATGCGGCGGTTTTTGAAGACACCTCGGCGAGAGTCTCGTCGCAGAAGAAATGGTTCGACATGATCCCAGTAAGAGGAATTGGCTATCCGCTCGAAGCGCCAAAGCTGAGGGCGATCTGGCGGAAGCTGCCCAGGAACGGGAACGAGACAGGAAGATGAATTACCACACGACGCACCGAGACGATCACACTGGCCCCCAACTTCAGCAACCGCTCGCGCAAGGTCCACACCTGCGCCCGCGCACAAGCGGTGCGTGCAGCCCGCAGACGCAACTCCTGCATCAGGACGTAAGCCGCCGCCGTCATCAGCACCCGGAACTGATTGGCCAGAAACTTCGTGCAGCTCGTCCGGTCGATCTCCAATCCGTAATGCAGTTCCTTGATGCGATTCTCGATCTCGCCTCGCTCACAATAGACGTGCTCGTAAATCCCTTGCGGGCTCTGCTTCAGGTTGGTGATGACGAAGCGCGGATTGTCTTTCGGCTCCTTACCTTCTTGGCGCACCACTTCCGCCTTGAAGATCACCCGCCGCTGCGAAGACCAGCTCTCGGCCGCGTAGCCAGTTTCTCCGTAAATGTGCTCCGTCTTCGCCGTCTCTTGCGAAAGCCGGCGGGCTGCTTGCATCTTGGGCTCGGCCAGGCGGTTCAACACCGCATTTTTAGCCATGGCGACCACGTATTCGACCCCCATGACATCCAGGAAGTCCAGCAGCCGCGGATCAGCGAAGCCGCCGTCCAACCGCACTCGGACGCGCGCTTTGGGGAAGGCTGCCCACACCCGCTTCAGGATGCGCCAGAGTATGCCGATCGCTCCCTCGCTGGCTGGCGCATTGCCCGGCCGCAGCACCGCCGCACACAGGTATTGCTCCTTCTCGTCGTTGAAGCTCAAGAAACCCAGCAGCGGCAAATAGCACCAGGTATCGTAGTGGCTGTTAAAGAAGCTCAACTGTTGGGCACCGTGCGTGGGATCGTCGGTCACATCGAGGTCGAGGGTGATCCGCTGGGCGCGCCCATGCAGCCGGCGGCCATGGCGCTCAATAACGCGGTCGGCCAGCGCCTCACCCATCCGGTAAAGCTGCTTGCGGTCCGGGACATTCTCAAAGCGACTCAGGGTCGGTTGCGAGGCCAAGTCCGCTCCCTCCACCGGATCGCGCCCGATCAGCATCTTGTGCACGGGGTCTTCGCCCAATCGAGCCGCGTCGTTGGCATCGGCATAGCCACAGGCGATACCGAAGATACGCTGCGCCAGCAGTTCCTCGATCGCATGGTCGACTTTGCCCGGCTGCCGCTCGTCCTTCAAGCAGGCCGCCAGCGCCTCCGTCAGTTGCATCCGACGGTCGGCAGCCTTCAGCAGGATCGCGCCGCCATCGGAACTGCTCTGGCGCTTATCAAACTGCGCAACCACCGGCTTCGGAAAAATATTGGAAAACAACAAACACTGTGCTGTACTATTCTCGGTCAACCGAAAGCCTCCTCGTTTGGTTCAAACCCGCATGAACACCGTGTTTGTACCACAGGAGGCTTTTGGTGTCTTTAGAAATGTGAATTATTCAGGCTAGGGAGTCGCAAGCCACGGGCCGATCTCGTAATCTTCCCGCCGGACATGCCTCATACCCAACAAAGCGCTTCATTCATTGTCGAGTGTAAAGCTTCGACTGTGAAGGCAGCAGACAAGAAAGACGGTGTAGGTCAGCTTCAGAGCTACATGGCAGCGTGTCCAAACGTCACATACGGAATGTGGACAAATGGCGTTGAAAGATTTTGCTATCGTCGTGTTGAAAGAAATGGACAGGTAAACAACGAAGATGTTCCCGACCTGCCTGAGTTTGGTCGGGAAGGGGAGGGGGACGACCGCCCGCGCTTTGACCAGCTCAAGCCCGCGACATCCGATGCTCTACTATTCGCGTTCCGGCGGTGTCACAACTACATCGCGGGTAATCAGGGACTCCAGAAACCTCAGGCGTTCTGGGAACTCCTCAAGTTGATCTTTTGCAAGATTCACGACGAGCGCCACAGCGACGAGGTTCAATTTTTCGCTGCCGCCACCGAACGCCACGGCGTGAACGGCCCGTTGAAAGTCCAAAAGCGGATCGAATCGGTTTTCACGCAGGTAAAGAAAGACTACCCGACCATCTTTAAGAGCGGAGAGGTGATCGAGTTAAAGCCCGTGGTGCTGGCCTATCTCGTCACGCAGCTTCAGATGTATTCACTTTTAGAAAGCGATATCGACGTGAAGGGCCGGGCCTATGAAGAAATCGTTGGATCAAATCTGCGCGGTGATCGTGGGGAGTTCTTCACTCCCCGCAACATATGCCGTATGGCTGTCGAAATGCTCGATCCCAGCGAGAAGCACTTGATTCTCGATCCTGCGTGCGGAACCGGCGGATTCCTCATCACGGCCATGAACCATGTGATCGAGAAAATCCGTGCGGCGGAATTGGCGAAGTGGGGAAAGAACCTCAGCCGGGCTGAAGAAGCGGTAAAGTCGAGAATTAGGAGGTTTGCCGAACAGTCGGTCATCGGGATGGACTTTAACCCGGAGTTGGTGAAGGCATCCAAGATGAACATGGTGATGAACAACGACGGGTCGGGAGGCCTGTTCCAGGCGAACTCATTGGAAGCACCCCCAACCTGGGACCCCGAACTGGTCGAGCGAAACGTCATGGGCCACGTGGACATTCTCTTCACCAATCCGCCGTTCGGCTCCAAAATCCCCGTCAGCGATCCGAGTATCCTCGAAAAGTATGACCTAGGACACACCTGGAGCTACGACAAGGACGCCGACCAGTGGAAGCAGACAGGGGCAGTTCAGAAATCTCAGCCGCCCGAAATCCTGTTTATCGAACGATGCATCAAGTTTCTTAAGCCGGGGACGGGGCGCGCGGCAATTGTCTTACCTGATGGTATTCTAGGCTCACCCGGTCTTGGATATGTGCGCGAATGGATTCTCCGCAACACTCACATTCTGGCTAGCATTGACCTGCACCCTGATACATTCCAGCCTGACGTTAGCATTCAGACCAGCGTGCTAATTCTCCAACGCAAACCGGACGACCTCATCGCCGTCGAGACGGCGGCGGGCAAGATCAACGACTATCCAGTTTTCATGGCACTGGCCAATCACGTCGGCCACGACAAACGCGGAAACAAGACCTATGTTCGCGACCGAAAGGGCAACGAGGTAATTGAGGAGACCGAAGAATTGGTCAAAGAGTGGCAGGACGGGACACCCACCTATCAGCGCCAGACCACCCGTCGAAAAGTGGCTGACGATAACACAATCCAAATTGCTCAGGAGTTCCTTCGATGGCTCTCCGAGCAAGATTAGTTGCCCCTCCTCCTCCGCCTAAGACGGTTTGGCCCTGGCATTCTGTCAAATCAGGCAGTATTCCAGTATCCGCCATGTTACGCGGGGACCGTCGGATGGAGGGCGACACTTACTTATCCTCGGGGTACGGGCTCAGGATAGCCATTGAGAGCAAAGCTGACGGATGGACCCGCTTCGCCAAAATGGCGCGATCCTGGCAGCCCAGCCGATTGAAAGGCATCCAGGTAGGGCCTACCTTCGGAACACCATTCCTTGCCGCCACACAAGTTTTTGACGTTCGACCGATTCCACGCAAATGGCTCTCCCTCGACCGCACCGACGATGCAAATAACCGGTTTGTGCGTCCCGGCATGATTCTGGTGACATGCTCCGGGTCGGTGGGCCGCCCAACGCTCGTCTATTCCGCGCACGAGGGCACGCTAATTTCACACGACATTCTGCGCGTCGAAGCGTTGGACAAGAAGGACCGGGGATGGATTTACGCCTATCTGCACGCTCCCCAGACCCGGGCGATAACCACGAGCGTCCACTACGGCCATATCATCAAGCATCTGGAAACGTCCCACATGGATGCGTTACCCATTCCGACAGTGAATGAGGACACGGCGGCCGATTTTCTACGGCGGGTAGAGCGCATCCTGGAGCTGCGCAGCCAAGGTCACCGGCTGACGCTTGATGCCGAATCCCGATTTGAGAGAGCCGTCGGTCCAGTCGCGATCAAAGACTGGGGCGAGCACGGATTCATCGTCCGCGCGTCAAAGACGCTCACCTCCAGACGTCGGCGTATGGATGCCACTTTTCACAATCCGGGCGTGTCGGCCATACGTCGGCATCTTGCAAAGCACGGGGAAGGCTTCACAGCGATAAGTGCCGCTGGTTACGATGTGTGGCTCCCAAATCGTTTCAGACGTGTCCCAGCAGAAGACGGAGTGCCCCTTGTCGAAAGTGCATTACTGACAGAGATCAACCCCGACATCACAAAGACAATTGCTGATAGCGACTTCGGAGACCCGTATCGCGGAAGGGTGAAATCCGGGTGGATTCTTATGGCTCGCTCGGGTCAGACTTACGGAATCATTGGCTCCGCCGCCCTTGCTGAGAATGATTTGGAAGAAAAGGTGATATCGGATGATGTCATACGTATCAAACCGAAAACGGATGCGGCAATTAGAGCGGGCTACCTGGTTACTGCTATATCACATCCTCTGTTTGGTCGTCCCGTGGTGAAATCGCTGGCTTACGGATCGAGCATTCCGCATATTGACGTATCCGATGTGGTTGCGCATGAAGTTGTTCGGCTCACAGGCAGCGAAGAACTCGCCATTGCGGAATTGGCCGAAGCGTCGGCCAAGGCGCGCGCCGCCGCAGACATACTCGAACGTGAAATCGCCACCGACGCAGCGGCCATCATCGACCACTTCATCGTCGGGACCTGATGGAGAGGGATTCAATTCGCACTGCTCAATTTAACTGCTATACGCATTCAGCGTGAAAAGTGGCGCTTTCTGAGGGGCTGGCCGCGTTCGTACCCGAAATGTTTTGTGATCCGCCATGAGCGAGGGGCATCGGTTTCGGCGAATCCCAGGGGACCTCCACGGCCTGCTTAGCGCGTCATTCTCTTCACAAAGGCTGGGGGGATACTCCTCAAACCAGCTTCCCAAGCATAACTAGGTTGAATGCCCTGAGTAATAGGCGCAGATCACAGGGCGGCCTCGTTCCTGACGCTCCGACCGACAAATCTGCCGTTTTCTTTCCCGCAGAGTTTCCCGTGCCGCAATCCTCTCGAATGTCCTATGGCTCCACCAGTGCCTTAATGACCCGATGAAGCTGCCGCAATTGCTCGGCTGTGCATGGGCGGAGCAATGCGTCGATATTCTTACGCAAGGTCCTCTCATCGGCTCCTTCGCGCTCAAATTGGAAAAAGGCGGACGGCGCAACCTGGAGAGCCTTCGCAAGCGTGATGATCGCATCAAAGGATGGCCGTTTCTCGCCCCGCTCAATCTGACCAAGATACTTTGGGTTCAAGCGGGCTTTTTCTGCCGCTTCTTCCTGTGTAATTCTGCCCGCTTTCCTGATGGCGCGAAGCCGCATCCCGAATAGTTTTAGCTGGTTCATCCAATCTCCCCGCCTAGACGTTAGCGGGAAGCCAATTCATTAGAAACAAGCCTATAGCTGGTATTTTGTCGATATTGTATTGCTGTGAGATGTATAATTGCCGCCGCTGGTCGTCGGGACACTTGAGACTGCACGGGATTGTCCGCGCCTGCGAGGGTTAACGGCATGAAAATCATCTTCAGCCGTAAAGGATTCGACAAGAGGTACGGCGGCGTTGCGAGTCCAATCTTTCCTGACGGGGGCTTACGCTCTCTCCCGATTCCGTCACTGTGGGACCAAAAACACCCTCCGGCACCCAGGTACAAAGTCACGTACCACGACCTGAGCAATGAAACAGCGGACCTTGGGTCGGTGGTTGAGGATTTGAGCTTCAACCATCGTAAGAGGAAACCCCGGATGAAAAGGACCGATTTTTGTCATTTGGACCCTGACCTTATCCGTGGCGACCTTGACCGAAAGGCTGGCTGGTTGCCCATGTTTGGGCAGTCTGGCAAGGCATGTGCCCACCTTCTCAACAACGGTGTCCGAGAGGGAGACCTTTTCTTGTTTTTCGGCTGGTTTCACCGGCTGCAAGATGCCGATGGGCATTTCAAGTTTGACCCCCAACGGCAAAACGTCCATCTGATTTTCGGCTGGTTGCAAGTCGGTGAGGTTTGGGGCTGGTTCAATACGGACCCGGTTCTCCCGAAATGGGCCAATGACCACGCTCATGTTCGTGGCGAAAGAGACGGGTTCTGTAATCTTAGAAAACCCGTGGACGCTGTTTTCATCGCCCGGAGGCGGCTCGAACTCCCCGGTCTGCGCACTCGACTTCCAGGCGGGGGCGTATTCACGGAATTCCACAAAAGACTCCTGCTGACCGGGCCTGGAGAAACCCGACGCAATTGGCGCCTACCGGCATGGATGTATCCGTTTCCAGATAAGCTCCCACTGTCCCATCACACGGACAAGAAACGATGGGGGAGGGGTAGGCGATGGGCTACGCTAAAGACCGTCGGTTATGGGCAGGAATTCGTCTTGGACGCCGACTACTACCCCAAAGCGTATCAGTGGCTCGCGGAGTTGTTCAGGGAGGCAGCATAGAGAATACCTGAGGGTGGTGGGGCGACCGCTCTCGCCGACATCAACAACAGATCCCTTAGCCGCTTAGCGTCGGCCTGTACCCACAAAGACGCTGAGAATACTCGCGAAATTAGCCCCAGCCGCAGCTACCCTGGCAATGGCGGCCCCGGCACTTTACTTTGAGCGGACTTGTGGTACCCTACGCTCGCCTCGGAGTTGAACTCGCAGCGACCCGCGTCATGTCGGGCGAGTCCCGCCCCACCCCCAAGCAAGGATGGAAATGAGCATCGTCATCCTGATAGCGCTAGTTTTGGTTACCGGACTACTGGTCCCGTTCATTGTCGAAATTAGGTCCCTGGGCTTGCTCTGGTACCGCATTCGCGAATTCGTTGAACCTTCTGGCCACATGAAATGCCCCAAGTGCGGCCTAATTAGCCCTGCCGGGACTATACATTGCGACTGCGGGTACACTTTCAGCATCGGGCAGGTGGGGAAGTTGGTTGGCGAAGCAAATCGCCCAAAATGGGCAGGTGAACCTCCACTCACGGGCGTTCATGGATGGCTGAAATTCCTGTGCGTCGTTCTGACTCTCGTCGCCCCTTTGTATGTTCTAATCTACTATGCGAAAAACCGGCTGTTGTTTGCAATGATCCTGCGGTTGTCCGACACCGTTGTCTCTCACCCTGGGGCTTTTTTAGCGGCCTGCACTTTGCACCCCAAGCTCGCCGGGTCGGTCCTGATGCAGCTAGGCACGCCTGTCTGTACAGTTTACGGAGCTATCGCTGGCTACCGGCTGTGGCGAATCCGCCCGAACGCGGTCGCATTCGCCAAGGCATTCTATCTTGTCGGCGGGGGCGTCGCGGTAATTGCACTCATACTCATGGGTCAGAGC
Organism: uncultured Acidobacteriota bacterium; assembly: GCA_963831905.1. Lineage (GTDB taxonomy): Bacteria > Acidobacteriota > Terriglobia > UBA7540 > UBA7540 > CAVROP01. Next base: position 51,680 of record CAWHRX010000003.1, read on the forward strand.
CACCGTATTCTGTTCGCGGCAGTGCCGTCCGTGTGCTGGTGGTTGTACCTATCCCTATCCAAGCGTGTCGCGAACACATACGGGCCGAAGATAGTACCGACACCGCTTGACAAGGAATCGCAATCGGGGTCCCCAGCCGCTTAGCGGGCGGGTCGCCGGAAACAACGGCGTGTCCTTTGCTGAACCTGTGAATTGGCCGTGACGAATCAGTAGCCTATAGCTAAGCTACACGGTTGCCTTTGAGCATAGGCTACGTTCGCTGATTGCAGCGGCTGCTTCCGGCCCCAAAAGGCGCAAATGTCCGAATTTAGAGGGCCAAAATCGTCAAAACGCTGAGAAATGCCCTCCCCGGCCCGGCAAAAGGGTGTTCTAAAAAGCCAAAAAATGAAGTCCTTTAGATTCAATGACTTGGCGGAAGTGCCTATACGATTGCCCTATCCGGGTTCCGATCCCCCCCTAAAATCGGCTCCTAGGCCCGAATTTCGGCCTTTAAAACGCCCTCCCCGTCCCTAATTTGTCAATTTATCGTTTCTTGGCATTATCAGCCGTAACAATACTATTTCACGAAAAATTGAACTTGGAAAAGAGACGGCAGGAACCGTTCGCGTTTTTTCTCCGTATGCGGGGAGTTACTGGCGATTTCGCTACCTTACTTTAGTACGATTTCAAGGGCCGCATCCTCGGAGATAGAATTCAGTTCATCGGATTAGGTAACGTTGGCAGAAACCATAGCACGGCAGGAGTTGAGAAAGTGGACTCTCCGTTTGCAAAAGCCAACGGCAAGCCTTCCCCCCTTCGCCGGGAATACGATCAAGTACTGATGAAGTTGGCGGCTGAGATCGGCTGCGCAAAGCATTTGCTGCTGCTGGACCTTGGCTTTCATGTTGTGAGAGTGAACTTGACTCATGCCTATTACGAGGATGGCGAAGGCGATCTTGTGACTCTGGATTCCCGCGGTCACTGGACGGTCAAGCTGAGAAATTACGAGCCGTATTCCGGCACCGGATTCGTTGATCTGGAAACGTGCATCGCACCAGGCCCAAGATATTAGCCTCAAATGGCATACGGCAGAAAGCCGCCACAATTGCTTTGGCAAGTTCCCGAATGGCAGGGAGGATTCAGGCGTAGGATACGTTGAGCCAGAGAATCTCGTAATCGGAGGCTGACCCGGCGAGAGGCAAGGAAAGGGAAATTTGATGGATGCACATAACGACCTGACAAAAGATGCAATTCCGAAAGCCCGCATTCTCATTGTGGACGATGAACCCTCAATCTGCGCGCTACTCATTGAGGGCCTGACTCCAATGGGATTCGAGTGCCGGGCCGCAGCGAGCGGCGACAAAGCGATCAAGCTATTGGAGCGTGAGCGCTTTGATGTCCTCATCTGTGACCTGCGGATGCCAGGGGTGTCCGGTCTGTCGCTTCTGGAGACGGCGCGTACCAGATACCCTTGGATGAGCTTTCTGATCGCCACCGGCGTTGAGAATGTGAGACTGGGCGTCGATGCGATGAAGCAAGGCGCAGACGACTACATCTTGAAGCCGTTCCGCCTTGAGACGGTTGCCTTAGCAGTGGGTCGTGCTCTCAAGAAAAAGCGTCTCGGAATAGAAGTCGAAGCGTATCGCGAGCGCCTTGAGATAATGGTCACAGAGCGCACGAAACAGCTTCAAGCCGCCCTCAAGAACGTCCAACAGACGTACGACGAGATCCAAGAGACCTACGACGAGACGTTGAAGAAGCTCGGAGATGCCTTGGCTTTGAGGGATAATGAAACAAGGGAACACACTGGGCGTGTGGCCCACTACTCCCTGGAGATTGCCAAAGCGGCAAACTGCACGCGCGAGCAAATCGTCCAGATTTTGCGTGGCTCCTACTTGCACGATATCGGTAAGATCGGAATCCCGGACGCGATTTTGAATAAACCAGCCAAGTTGACGCCTGAAGAAGTCGCTGTAATGCAGACCCATTCGCGCATCGGCTACGAACTGGTTTGCCACATCCCCTTCCTTGCGCCTGTGGCTGAGATCGTTCTGGCGCACCATGAACGGTTTGACGGGTCGGGGTATCCTCGGGGACTCGAAGGGAACGACATACCGTTAGGAGCACGCATCGTCGCTGTTGCTAACGCCTTCGACGTTATGGTCAACGACCAACCTTACAGGCGTGCCCGCTCCTTCGAGGATGCGGTGTCGGAAATATGCCGTTGGCCAGACACCCAATTCGATCCCAAGGTCGTGACGGCCTTCCTCGATTGGGTTCAAACCCACGGCGATCCTTGCAAGCAACGGCCACTGTAAGGCCCCGAGTTCCCGAGGGGAAAAAGGAAGGAAAACACTGTAGGCCTACTTTTTGCTTCTCTTTCGTAGGTTGGTCCAAATCCAGAAAACTGCTGACAGGATAACGATAGAGAGGTACACAGGGAACCGCCATCGCGTTCCAGGAACAAGCACGAATTGCCCACCTGAGACAGGTGGCGGCGCGTACCAAGATGATAGCAACCAGCCGGTGAGGGAAATCGCGACCGTGATTAACACAACAACCCATAGTAGGCGCCTACTCTCACGGAAAGGGAGCACGTCCTTAACGCCTTCCACGCGAGAATCTGGAGTGATGTGATTCCCGTAGCGGGCCACCAAGACTTTGATCCTAACCCAGTCGTCCCCGTTCATAAGGACGGGAGCAATCTTAATACTCCTCCCGCCGCTCTGTAGTTCCGGTTTCAGGGCGGTTGGATCCGTGCTTAAGACTTCGGCAAGCAGTACATGCGCGCGATCACCAAAAGAAAAACTAAGAGGGCGTTCAAAATCCGCCGGCCTTATGGGCACGTTGCCGCTATTCATTATTTCCATTACAATCACCTGAACATCCTCGACTGGTTTGCCGTCAAACAGAACCTGAACCTTGTGCCCAACCTGCTCGCCGGGACTAAGCAAAGGAGTCGCGGAGACAATTCGGTAGCGTAGCTCCTTCCTGCGCCGCCTTCCGATATACGCCGAAATTGCCACCAGCACACCAATAAGTGTGAGGATCGACTGAATTGTCTGGCGGACGGCGTCTCGCATGTCCTTAGTCTATGTACGAGCCTTGAGTCAGGCCGCCGAGTCACTTCGCGCGTGGTTACGCCGGAGGGCGTACGGCGGGACGTGATCCCGTCGCGATCTTCCTAACAGCCGCCACCGCCACGTTATTGCATAAGACCACGTTAAAAGCATTCCGAAAGTGCTGAAGAGTATGACGAGAGAATTCAATGACTGAGCAAAATCGCTACCGCGAGTGAGGTTCAACAGCGCAAGAGTTGCGGTCGGGCCTGCAACCTGGACGCCCACTCCACACACGAGCAAGCCCAGCTCGTCATCAACGCTTTCGATCCGCTCAATTAGGACGAAAAGCAGCGCGGTCAGAACAAGACAGGTGAAGTAGAGGTTCTGGGTGAGTTCCATATTAGAGAAGAACGTGAGGAATTGCGCATGCGGGTTGCTGGTCTCGAGGGCCGAGACTACCACTACGATAAGGAAAACAAACACCAACAGTATCCTCGATAACTTCCAGATTCGTTCTTGGTAGGAGAAGGCCCGGCGGTAGAAGCTACAAATCAAAAGAAACGTGGCCAGCGTGAAGCATAAATCCGTCAATGAATAAACGACCAGGTATTGGCGTGAGTTCTGCCCGTAGCTGTTAAGGGCCAAGGGCCGTACGAACCCGTTCAGGGTGAATGCAAGGCAGACGTACAACCAGGGCCCAATCAGTCGTCTTAGCTGACCCCGCCAAATGATGTAGACGAGCACCCACAGTTCCAAAACGAAGTCAGAGTACCGGAGACCGTACAACAAGGCTACGTAGGTAATCATCACACTGGCAAGCTAGTTCTCCCCACCTTATATGTGCATCTGAGGCGTCCTTGCGCGAGGCGCCATCAATCTTTCATCCCCCGCCAAGCTTAGTCCTAGGTCAGAGGGCACGTCAAGGAAAAATGCCGGACAGGAAAAATGCGGTAGTGTCTCAGTTTGAATTGTACGGCTTTTGGCTCACTCTACGAGGGTGCCATGATGAGGGCATGGAGAAGAGTCCACGCGATCCAAACCAGCTGGCAAAGATGATTGTAGATATTGCAATTGGGGAAGTCGAGGATACGATCAGCGATTCCAAAAGGAACCCGGATACTGTGAAAGGGCGTGCAGGCTGGCATCGTTGAGGGAGTGGCAAGGGCGCAAGCAATTTCACCCAGGAAACGTGCCGCTATCGCGAAAAAGGAGGCCCTAATAAGATGGAAAAAACCTCAATCATTGATTCCATATTCTGCGGCTAGCCAGTTCCAAGTGTCCGGTTTTTCGAGCGCGTCAGTCGTCGTCGGAAACATGTTTGCAAACCACATGTCTAAGAGCGGAGTAACGGCACTAAGGTTTACCGGGTCTTTCCCGTGACGTAAAAGAAGAGTTTGGTTTAAGCCACCCACGACTGGACAAACCTCTGAGAACTGCTTGGCTTCGCGAACGTGGAAAAATGTTCTTTGAATTGACATAAAGCAGTTTTGCTTCCTGAAATTGAGCCAGTTTAGCGCAGCGAAATCCCCAGCGCCACCAGCGCAAAAGAATCCTGGAGCGGCCTGCTCCTGAGAAGTAACGCAATCCGAAAAAAGGAGGATTGGAACGCCGGTATCTTTGAATCCAGCAATCGTGAGTTGGGTGGACATCGCTCTGTTCTTCATTTCCGCAGCAATTTCGGATCTGTTAATCAGCGCGGCATCGTGCAGAAATTCATCTTCACTGAGCCCGTAATCAGCCAGTACCTCTCGACGCATCCAGAGACGAACGTATTCCGATGTCCTATCTAGGGCGTTCTTCACTAAATCAATAAGCCGGGGATCGGAAGATTGAAACTTCTCCATTTCCGTGTACAGGTAGGTCACAACTTGGCTCGCTCGGCTAATATCATCACATACGGCAACATAGAACCCGTTAGGCATGTTGTAGATCTTAGAGCCACCTAGATTTCCGCTGACTGGAACGCCATGTAAACTCCAACTCACCAATGTGTCGGCACACAAGATGAAACTTCCGGTTTGTGCTGTACTATCTGCACCGCATAGAGCTGCAATTGTCACGGTCATACACTTGTGCCTCGGCATCGGGCGTGGCACTCGGAGTACGAAGTTACCACGCCAGGCTTGGGGAGCAATAATACTAAATCTATTGTGCGACGGAGGAAAAAATGTGGGCACGCGACGCCCGCTGGTGCAGATTGAAAACCAGTAAAAGGCCGCTCTTCCGCAAGCACCATCTGCCCATGCTCCTCTGCGTAGCTCTCAATGAGCATCCCGTGATTCACGTCCGCGCCGAAGGCCTGCTTGACTCCCCAAACCTACGAGCAGCCCGTCCGTCGTGATTTGCGGCTGGTTCGCCAGTCGATCGGTCACAAGGCGCTGCGCGGCAGGGAGCCCACCGTTTTCGGGCGGGATCAAACAGATCCCTTGCCCCGGCCTTAGCGAGGGCGTCTATCCACAAAGCATCCCGAGAACTCCACAAAAGTGAACCTGTGCCCGGCGTTGGGCGTCTCCGGGACGGGCATCGAGGGTGCAGGAGGGCGGTTGGGTACGCATCCGATTCTGACCGCGAAATTCTAGTCCTGCCTGTACCGGAATTGGTTTCGTTTCAGCCGGGCGATCGGCGGGCGGAAAATGCGGTTTCCACCCCTCGCTACGATGGCCTCTGCGGGCGTTTGGAGGCGTTGGCACGCCTGCTTCAGGCATCGGACATAGATGGATGGCTTAATGCGTTTGCAAACGCTTCATTTTTCTGAGGGCTAATTCCCCAATTCCCGGCAATTCCATGCCACCACGTTGGCAACGCACTGGGGTTCTATCAGGGTAGTGGAGGTGAGACTGATGCGCCCGAGAACTAAGCAAACCAAGAAGACCCTGAACTGCGCGGAATGCGGGAACGACTTTACACAGTACCGCTCCTGGCAGAAGTTCTGCTCATCGAAATGCCGGTGGAGAAACTGGGACAAGAGGCATCCCCGGACTCTGAGACAAGGAACCGACGGCCGGGTCCGATTCCCAAGGTGGCCGAAGCGAAAACTCATTTGAGACAGGATTTTGCAGTGGCCTGCTGAGATTTGAAAACTTCCCTCGAACATGCTGTTGGAGAGCGGCCCCGTGGAAATCCGCCAAACGGCCTATAGAGGGGGTGAAACTTAATACCTCGCTCCCCATGGCCCTGTTACAACTTGTGCCGCAAGGATAATCAGAACTGCCGGCACAGGCGGGGATAGCCTGTGATGCCGGATTTCCTATATACGCCATTTGGCGGTTTCGTCGGAACCCGCCGTTTTTCTTCTATCAAAGAAGTAAGTGCAGAAGTATAGAGGTAATGTGGAGTCTTTGGCTAAATCAAGGTGATGTGGAGCATTTTGGCTGTATCAGAATAGATTCAAAGAGGCTGATACAGCGAAGGTACTATCTATAATAGAAGTATAGAAATAGATAGTACCTTCGCTTGAGAATATAGAGGGAACTTGGAAGATTTGCTGTGGAAGAGGAAGGTCACAATTCCTCTTCACCGTCTTCCCAGGATTCGTCCTGCTCAGGATCGTCCTCAGTTTCTTCGGCAGACGTGTTCCCCTGGGTCTTCAGCCACAGTTTGTGCTGGGACTTCAACCTGACGAGATTTGCAATGAATCGCTCAAGCGACTTCGGGCTGATGGTTGCGATGGCTTGTTTCCTCCAGAACATCACGAGATCCTTAGGGTTTCCCCGGGACACGATGATGTTGAGCGGCGCGAAGAATTGCCGCCCAGTGTTGTAGAGTTTGTTGAACGAGGCTGGCGATTTGTCGGGGGCTTTGACTTTCTGGGCGATGGCCCATTTAAGTAAGGTTCGATTCAACTCGGCTTCCATGTGCCGCTCCAAACGCTTCCGTTGCCGGAACTTCCCGACCGGGTTCTTTACGTACCCAACCGCGCCGTCTTTCGTCTTCACATAGCACCGTTGAGCATAGTCATCGACCAGAATGAGTCGCGTTATCGTCATGTTATCCTCCAGGCCATTTGGGGTTGCTCCGGCAGGCTGTCTCCGGCCTGGAGGCTGGCTGGGAAGCCAGTGGAAGGTTAGTCCCAAACAGCCCACCGAAGTACCCCTTAGGATTTACTATCCGGGGCCGGGGCACAGCATCGCCGAAGCGCACCAAATCGGTTCAAATTGTTCGGATTTGTGACATTCCCCACAGGGCGGGGGAGGTCAAGGTAACTGAGTGGGCCGACCAGCCTCACAAGGGAGGGGGTCATCGCACAATTTGATGTTCGCACAACGGGACCGGCATGTCAAGGCTACCCATCTCTGCTATGCGAAGAGTTCATCTTCGACGAGTTTCAGGTACTTGTTGACGTAGAACATGTCTGGTTCCTCCCTGGCTGCACGCGAGCGGATTTGGAATTCCGGGCTCTTGGGGTTCAACGGATTAAAGATGACCAAGCCGATCCCGAATATCCGGGACAGGGCATCCAGGCGGGCGATGTCGTCTTCCGAAGAGCTGTCGGGAACCGCGATGTACGATTTGTGCGAGAAGAGTTTGTATGAGCACGCTTGGCCGAAAGCGGTGATGAGGCCACTCGGGTCGAGTTTGATTTCTGCCGACACAATCTCGGTAGGGGGCTTGATGATATCGGACCGCTTGGCTTCCCGCACACCGATGACGTTCTGGCGTGCCCCACTTGTCCTTGAACTTGTTTCCGCCAACGCTAATGGTCCTGGTGCATTCCTCAAGTTCGTTTATCAACCACTCGCCGAAAGCGTCGTAGAAATCCTCTTCTCTTATCTTCTCGCTCTTGAGTTGCTTGGTGACCTCCTGTTCCTGTTTCTCGCCTTCTTCCCGGTACTTTACAGCGCGGTAGAGACCACGACTTGGCTGGTACACGTTTACAGGCAACTCAGTTCGAAACCTATGGAGTGACCCGTGAATCGTGTTGACTGGGATATCGGGAAAGGCGGCAGAAATATCCCTGACCAACTCGGAGTACCGCTTTCCTGCTGGGGAAGCGTCGATGAATTCGACCGCCTTCTGTATGACCTTCTCTGTGCTTGTCATGTTTTCCCTTTGCGACGGCAAGTCACCAGAGTGCTGACCTGCCGTCCGGCATTATTTGTGACAACGAACAGCGCGGCAGAAAAACTCCCACCCTCAGGGCCGCAACGCCGAAGGAGAACGTCGGGCAGCAAGTGACTGGGCGGGTAACTATTCGGCACAGCGGGCGCATGATATCACGGAATCAAACCGGCAGGCGACAAAAGTCGTGGACACAAAAGTCGTGGACAAAAGTCGTGGATGAGGCGCTTCAGCATCCCCTGAAAGTTGTCCGCCCAGACCATACCAATCCGACATGTATCTGCTCGCCTGAGAGCCAATCGCCTGCGACAGCCACCAAAGAAAAGCCGGATTTCTCCCTTAGCTAAGCCGAAACGAAAACCCGCGTTCATCTCCGAATAATAAGCCCCCGACGACGCAGGCAAGCCCTTTCCCCGTCCCGACCGATCCGAAGACCGCGAGAAACCCCTTAATATCGGCCATTTACAGGTAGTACTTTAGTAAGATATTACTAGTTTTGTGCTTGTATCAGAAGTAGATAATATGTATAATAGACATGATCTATGAAGAGCCGATTTTGCCGGAAACGAAGAAATTCGGCGAGGGGACCTTGAGCGACAGGGTTCTATGTCTTGGGAGGGACGATCATGCGAGGCGGAGACCGGATCTGGAAAAGAGCTGATAGACATGGCCAATATTGGGTCGCGTGGAGGGACGCTAATGGTAAGAGGCGTAAGAAAAAGGCGCAACGACAGTCGTATGCAGGTGCCAAGGCTGAACTCGCGCGCCTGGAATTGGGTTTGGTGAAAGTCCCGGAAGGGACGCCAATCACCTTCGCTAAATACGCGAAACGCTGGTTGGAGTCACATGTCCAGCCCAACTTGAAACCGTCAACGGCAGAGAGCTACGAAGGGATTCTCGACGTGCATCTTCGACCCCGTTTCGGCAAATTGCCGCTTGAGAAGCTTGCGAGGAAGGACATAAGAAGCTACCTCGATGAACTGGTGGGCAAAGGCGAACAGTCACGGAATACAATAAAGAACATATTCGCAATTCTCAGGGCCATGCTATCGCGCGCCGTTGAGGATGAACTGTTATCGAGCAATCCCGCCGTTAAGCTGGGACAGTTTAATCCGAAAGGCGAGGGTCGGAAAGCCGAATTCCTTGCGCGGGAGGAAGCTGAAACGTTTCTTCAAGCCGCAAAAGCCCTCTGTCCAGACCGTTACCCGCTTTTTCTGACTGGCCTGCGGACAGGAATGAGATTAGGCGAATTGCTGGCGGTTGAGTGGGACGACATTCAATTTGGGGAAAGCGAGACTGATTCCAACAGGTTTATCTTGGTTTGTCATAACTACACACACGGCAAGTTTACAAGCCCAAAGAACAGGCGTGAGAGGCGGGTTGATTTAAATGCGGAGTTGAGAAGCGTGTTAATCGAATTACGTGACCGGCGTATGTTGGAGGCAATGCAGCGCGGTGAGTTCGAGGTTACTGGATTGGTGTTTCCGTCGGAAACCGGAGGCCCACTCGATTCTCGAAATGTCTACCATCGGGATTTCCTGCCTTGTCTCAAGGCAGCAGGTATAAGGCGTGTCACGTTTCACGCACTCCGCCATAGTTTCGCTTCCATGTTGCTCCAGAGTGGGGCGAGCCTTCAATACGTGATGGAACAGATGGGCCACAGCTCTATACAAGTCACCGTGGACATTTATGGGCACCTCGTACCCGGCGGAAATATCAAGTGGATCGACCGACTTGGATCGACTGTTACAATGGAACCGGAAGTGGAACCACATCCCGTAAAAGCTCGTAAAAACGAAGCGGGAGGGCGCTAAGTGACTGAAAATAATGGCAGGCGTGGAGGGACTCGAACCCCCGACCCACGGATTAGAAATCCGTTGCTCTATCCACCTGAGCTACACGCCCATACACCCTATCCTATTGATTCTTAGGCCTTTCAAGCTACAACGCTTCCTCCGCTGAACCCCGTTTTACGGCCGTGATATCATCAATGATACCAGATTTTTTCAAGATTTCCTGCTGCCTTTCACCCATCTTGTCAGTCGCTGCCTGGACGTGGGACAGGCCGACGATGTGATAGCGGCGAAACATACTATCAGTTTTCCAGCCGCCGATCTCCATAACAGTCTTTTGCGGCACGTCGAAACCAATATAATTGGTTGCGCCCGTCCTTCGCAAGTCGTGGATTCTCACCCCGTCCAGTCCCGCTTCCTTCACGGCACGGTGCCAAGCCTTGTAGGGATTAGACACGGGCGTCCCGCCAGAGCGGGTAAAGACAAAGTCATTGGGAGATTTCCCGATACAGAGAGGAAGCAGCAACCCGTACCTGCACCAACGTCGCGGGATTGTTATGAGCCGCATAAAGGTTTTCTGGTAAAATTCCCCTAACATGTCAGACCCAGAAGTTCAGGGACAACCTGAAACCCAGATTGTGGAAGCCGACCAAGGCTGCCCTGTGAAGATGCACGAGGGACGGCGCTGCGGACGGCCGATTTACGCTGCGCCTCACAAAGTTGACCTGAAACCCGTCTGTCTGATGCACTCGCACCACCGCGACAAAGATAATCAAGCCTTTCAACAAGAGTTCGAGCGCATCCTTCGGGATGCCGGCGAGGGTGTTGCGGATTTCACAAAGTTTGTTTTCCTCGCTTCGAACTATTCGAAACGCGAATTCAAACCAGCATGCGTTTTTTCGGGAGCCACGTTCACAAGGGATGCCATCTTTTCTGATGCCACGTTCAAGCAGGACGCGATCTTCAGTGAGGTGACGTTCATGCAGGACGCCCACTTCTACTCCGCCAGGTTCACGCAGCACGCCGACTTCAACCATGCCATGTTCACGCAGGACGCTATTTTCAGTAGGGCCACGTTCACGCAGAACGCCGACTTCAGCCGTACTGAGTTCACACAAAAGGGCGACTTCAGCCAGGCCGCGTTCACGCAGGAGGTCGACTTCAGCCGGGCTGCATTCACGGGGGACGGCAACTTCAGCGGGGTTGTGTTCACCCAAGCTGCCAACTTCTTCTCGAGTGTGTTTACGGGGCAGGCTGACTTTAGCAGGGCCAGGTTCATGCTGGAAGCCAGGTTTGGCCAGGCCAAGTTTGGGGCGCACGCCAAGTTCGACCAAGCCAAATTCAATGGTGATGCGGATTTCTACAACGCACATTTCCAGGGCGTTGCCGACTTCAGTTCATGTGGTTTTGCCGCGAGGGGGGACTTCCAAGAGGCAGTCCTCTCGGCGCTGGCTAATTTCAGCATGGCGAGGTTCAACCAGGCAGCAGAGTTCGCCGGGGCTACCTTTGGAAATGCGGCGAATTTCTGGCGCTGCCAATTCAATCAAGCTGCGGACTTTCACCACGCACGTTTCGAATCGTCGGTGGAATTTCGGCAGACGACTTTTCTCGACGGGGATAACGTGCACTCCACGCTCGTATTGGTGCTGGCGCAATTTGAAAAGCCGGAGCGTGTGGTCTTCTACAAGACGAATCTGGGGCGGGCCCTGCTGCACAACTGCGATGTGTCGAAGTTAACGTTCTCGGATGTTCGTTGGCGCAAACGCGATGGCAACTGCAAGCGGATGGTGTTTGAAGAGGTGATCGACACGGAGGATATGAAGGCGGCAGCGCTGCGGACGGGAAAGGACGACCCTGACGAACGCAACTACGGCCTGATCGCCGAGCTTTACCAGCAATTGAAGAAGAACTATGACGACCGCCGGGATTACTGGACTGCGGGCGATTTCCACTGGGGCGAGATGGAAATGAAGCGCTTGCATAGCCCACGCCGGAACGGCACGCTCCGCTGGCTGCGCCAGAATTTGGGTCTCGTGGCTTGGTATAAGTATGCGAGCGAGTATGGAGAGAGTTACAGTCGCCCTTTACTTTGGCTTGTCGGCATCCTGGCCCTGTGTATGTTTCTTTTTCCCATTTGGGGGCTGCGGCTGAGTGACAAGTCCTCTGTTACGGAACCCGCGTCAGAGATTTCACGCCCCGTGACCGGGAAACAGATGCCAGAGTTGAGCTACTCGAACCTCATCCGCTATGGGAGCATCGAACCCGGCGGGCCACCCGTCACCTCCTTGTCTCTGCTCGGCCATAGCTTGATGACCGCGGTCGGTATCGCATCTTTCCAGCGAGAGCCCACGTATGAGCCCGCGTATCCCTGGGGCAGGTTGCTGGCTATCCTTGAGACCCTTTTCACCTCGACGGTGGTCGCCCTGTTCCTGCTCGCTGTCCGGCGGCAATTCCGGCGATAGGGGTCAATCCTGGAAGGCTCTTGTGTGGCTGGAGCCCGGCATTATTTGTCACGACACCCGTCATTCGCGCATTTGGCCTAGGCTCAATTTCGGGACGCGGCGAGCCTTGGGCGGCTTTCCATCACTATCTTGCGTCGGTCGTATCCTCGCGTTCTCGAAGAGTATCTGCTTCGATTCCGCGTCAAGTTTCCCCCTTATGTCTCGGAGCCCCGCTCTTTGTAGCTTTGCCCCCCGGCCGCCAAAGGAGTCCATTTCCACTATCAGTTCCATGGACTTCCTCCGAGGGCGGCTCGCCGATTCGCGTTCGATGACTTTTAAATTTTCGTAGGCAAGGAAGTCTGCCAGTTGTAGGGGAACGCACCGCTCCCAACCCATAGACGAAATCGTCGTGAACTGGTCACGTTGCCTAAAGGTTTTGTCGTTTCGCACGTGGTCGAAAGCTTCTAGAAGAACCGCATCGTAATCGCTCCGGTCATGGACTAGTCTGCATTATTCAGAGGGTTTCACAAAACTCTAAGTGGTTTAGCTGCAAGTAGTTACAGGCCTCTATTGCGCCGTTATCCTAATCACCGCAAACCCTTGTGCTGCAAGGACTTAGTTCTTGACTAGGCTATTTTCTTGCCGAGTTAGGGGTCTTTTGCGACCCGTCCAAAAGCCTGGTTAGGAAAGCCCCGGTTTCGTGAAACCCTGCTATTCGTCGTCATGAACTCTCTGCCTCCCTTGCTTTTGCTCTTCCTAACCCTCCTCATAATGGGTCATGCTCGGGGCGTTCGAAAAGGCACGTTTCACAAAACCGCGAGGCCAGGATGGAACCGCCCCGACTCTTTCATGCCGAGCATCTGTCGGTCCGACTTGCTTATCAGAATTTGTTCTCTCACCTACCCACCTTCCCACCGCACGGCCCAGCGATTTCGTTCCCAGGGGGACGACCACCGATTGATCGCAATGCTTTACTCCGCGCCTTGATCTACCGCGCCCTTCGCCGGCTCGCCTCGCTGAGTGATCTGGTGCAAGCCCTCCGGGAAAATCCCGCCGTGCTCGAGGCTGTCGGTCTGGACCCGCTCGGTGAGATCCCCTCCGTCGAGCGCTTCTCGGACTGGCTGCGCTCCGCTCCGCAGGAGTCCTTGCAAAATATCCGCCTGCGGCTTCTGCAAGCGCTCTTCGCGGAGGGCGCTTTCACCGGTCGCATCTTGGCACTCGATAGTTGTCCCCTCCTCTCTCCCGTGCGGGAGAACAATTTAAAAACCGCCGTGCGTGATCGTTTCAACAAGCAGCGCTTGCCCAAAGGTGATCCCACGGCTCGTCTCGGCGTACTGACCAGCTTCGCGCGCGGCGACTCCCGAAGAGTTATTTACTTCTGGGGCTACCGCAATCATGTGGTCGTCGACACCGAAACTGAACTCCCGCTTTGGGAGCAAACCGAACCCGCCGATCGTAAGGACAGCCCGCTCGCCGTGCCTTTGCTTCGCGCCTTGCTCGACCGTCTCCCCTTGCCGGTCGAGGCGGTTTGTGGCGACACCGCTTATGATGCCGACGCCCTGCTGAAGTTCACCGTCGAGGAACTGCACGCTCAACCGGTCGTCGCACTGCATCCTCGCCGCCATGCCAACCCCGACTTCCGGGTGCAGGGCGCTGCCGTCGTCTGCCCCGCCAACCTCGAAATGTTCCGCCGCGGTAAAATGACACCCCGGCGCACCGGCATCAGCTATATCCAGTTTTCGTGCCCTCTCCACTATGATCGCACCCTGCAGCAACGATTCTTGATGTGCCCCGCTGCTCACCCCAAATTCCTTCAGCAGAAGGGCTGCAATTACCTGCTGCGCACGAGCCCCAATATCCGCTCACAGATTCCGTATGGTTCAGAATCGTTCCGGCAGCTGTATCGAGAGCGGACGGCGGTGGAACGGGTCTTCTCGCGCCTGCTCACCATCGCCATGCAAGACCTGCCGACGCGCGGCCTCGACTCGGCTCGTAACCTCTGCACCATCGCCCACATCACGGTGTTGCTCGTCGCCTTGGCCGCCCACCGAAGCGGGTGCTCCGACCAACTGGCCTTTGTACGAACCTTCCTCCCAAACCTTGTAGCGACAGGTCCGGAAAAGCTAGTTTTGTGAAACCCTATTATTCATGAATGCGCCGGACAACGCGGATTTGAGGCGTTCGGAGCCGGATGTTCGTGGCCTTGGAGGTCGGCCGGCCGCCGGAGGCGCATTTCCTCAGTTGCGGACCGGCTGGAGGCGAGAGTCTGGCTGATTCCGTCGACACTGCTGCCTGGATCCGGCGCGGCGCCCAAGAGGGAAAGGATACGGGGAAGAGAGTTGAGAGGCTATCCGCTCAAGGCGCCCAAGGCCAGGGCGATTTGACGAAAGCTGGCGAAGAACGGAAACGAGACGGGAAGATGAATCACCACCCGGCGCACCGAAACCACCACCTGAGCGCCCAGTTTCAGCAGCCGTTCGCGCAAGGTCCACACCTGCGCCCGCGCGCATCCGGTCCGCGCCGCCCGCAGCCGCAGTTCCTGCATCAGAACGTAGGCAGCCGCCGTCATCAGTACCCGGAACTGGTTGGCCAGGAACTTCGAGCAGCTCGTGCGGTCGATCTCCAGGCCCTGGTGCAGTTCCTTGAGGCGGTTCTCGATTTCGCCCCGCGGGCAATAGACCTGTTCGTAAATCCAGCGTGGGCTCTGCGGCAGGTTGGTGATCAGGAAGCGGGGGTTGTCTTTGGGCTCCTTGCCCTCGGCTCGCACCACCTCGGCCTTGAAAATCACGCGCCGCTCCGCCGGCCAACTCTCGGCGGCATAGCGGCCTTCCCCATAGAGGTGCTCGGTCTGGCCGCTCTCTTCCGAGAGTTTCCGCGCCTGTTGCATCGCGGGTTCGGCCAAACGGTTCAGCACCGCATTTTTGGCCATCGCCACTACATACTCCGCACCCATCGCGTCCAGAAACGTCAGCAGGAGCGGGTCCGCAAATCCGCCGTCCAGTCGCACTCGCAGGCGCGCCTGGGGAAAGGCCCGCCGCAGCTTCTGCAGGATGCGCCAGAGGATACCGATAGCTCCCACGCTCGCCACGGCATTGCCGGGCCGCAGCACCGCCGTGAACAGGTATTGCTCCTTTTCGTCGTTGAAGCTGACGAATCCCATCACCGGCAAATAGCACCAGGTGTCGTAGTGGCCATTGAAGAAAGTCAATTGCTGAGCCCCGTGGGTGGGATCGTCGGTGGGGTCCAGATCCAGGGTGATGCACCGGGCCCGGCCGTGCAGCCGGCGGCGATGGCGCTCCACCACCCGATCGGCCAGCGCCTCCGCCAGCCGGTAAAGCTGCTTACGGTCGGGGGCATTCTCAAAGCGCGAGAGCGTGGGCTGCGAAGCCAAGTCCGCGCCCTCGACCGGGTCGCGCCCCACCAGCAGCTTGTGCACCGGGTCGGCCGCCAGCCGCGAGGCGTCGTTGGCATCGGCATCCCCACAGGCGAGGCCGTAAACGCGCTGGGCCAGCAACTCCTCCACTTCATGTTCGACCTTGCCCGGCTGCCGCGGATCGACCAGACAGGCGGCCAAGGCTTCGGTCAATCCCAGACGGCGATCGGCGGCCTTGAGCAGGATCGCGCCACCGTCCGAGCTGCCCTGGCGCTGGTCAAACTGCCCCACCACCGGCTTCGAGAAAATATTTGGGAACAACAAACACTCTGTTGTGGTATCGTCAGCCAAGCGAAAGCCTCCTTTGGTCATTCAAACAACGTCTCGACAACGTGTTTGTACCATAGGAGGCTTTCCGTGTCTTTAGGAAACGCGAATTATTCGGATTAGTAAGGTCCGTCCAGCTATAAAGTGGATCGACACTTCCTTTCACCAAGGTAATTTGCAGGTCATCATTTGCAACTGCCAAGTAAGACACCCGACGTTTTAAAGCCTCGTACTGGCATTTATCAACTTGCGCGTTCGGAGATCGCACCGAGAATGTCAGTCGAACTTGTTTCTTGGTAATCTTCGTAACCTTCTGGACTTCATATACAAAAGCAAACCCCCAGGTGTCGATTCGCTTCCAGACCCCATCATTGGCTGATCCTGCATCGCTTACGGCAACTTCGACAGAGTCAGCATCTTCCTTGGCTTCATAAATCAAGTCGACAGGCCACCCCCCTTTGCCGTGGTGTTTGCCAACCTGCTGATTTAAGGATTCGAACGTCATATTCATATTCTCTTTTCCCGGATTTTCCTTTTAGTATTCGGACTGCAAGCGTTAGTTTTTCACAGTCCGCCCTTTATGATTTGAACCATCGAGGAGCTTCGGTAAGGACCTCTACCGGACGATCCACATCCCTACGGCTTTGCCCTGGAGCATACCAAGACCTCCAGCAAAGGTCCGGGCACTCGATCAGGGGCGGGCCAGTAAGCTGAAGCCGTTGGTTGGTGTTCACCGCCGGCACGACCTTGTCGACGAGCGAAAATCACTCTCGGAGTTCGCGGCAGTCTGCTTGGCGTCCATATATACGCCACCCCACTCCGGATGCAGGAACATGCGCAAGACCCCATGCACAGGGTAGTGAAGCGCATATACGCTGATAGTTTGGACTGCTTTCTCGAGGCGTCAAGGGCACAAAAGTACGTGTGGCCCCGTTCAGAACGGTGGAAGGACCCGTTTCGGAATATGGCCCGCGGGAATCCCTTCCTTGGGCACTCTGGCTGAAGAGGCGATTCGGGCTCTTGTGGAGTGGGATTTGTCTCCGGGGAAGCGACGGACTGCAAGGGGCCAAGCGAGATCCTAGCTACAGCCACATTCATTATGACAGTGATCAGGCGAGGACGATTTCCGTACGTGAAGCCGCACGGCTTCAGTCTTTTCCGGACGGATTCCAGTTTTGCGGGACCATGAACCCGGCATTTCGCCAGATCGGGAACGCGGTGCCGCCTCTTATGGCGCTGGCGCTTGCTCGGGAGATTCGACGAGTGTTGCCGCGTTCTTCCGGGCTTGCCGAAGAGGATCGCGACCTCGCCGCGATTGGATGGGACTGTGCCTGATCAGGAAATCAGTTGTATCCGTGCAGTGACCGGCTCCGACCTTATGGTTTGCTGTACACCGGCGGTGGAAGAAAATTCGGATCAGGGCTTATCCTGATTTCCCAACGGCCGAGCAGGCTGGATGAGTCGAGCATCTCGCAGTGCAATTCCCTCCTGATCCTGCGGCTGGTGAATCCATGGGATCAGACATTTGTGCGTTCAATTATGGAACACCTGACGAACTCGGAGGCGCGCCTTATTTCTGGCGTTGGACCAGCGATTAGAATTCCTTCGACCAAGCTTCGGACGGACGGGCCTGATGCAGCTGCTGGTGCGCGGGCTGCAAATCACGCGTCAACCGACAAGCTAGTACTACTACGTTAAGTAAGTGTGATCAAGATCCCCGTCCGCGGAACGACTGACGGCACGTGGGACAGACGCCGAACATGCGGACTAAGACTTTTTGCAAACATCGCCGCGCCTCAGGCAAGGTCGGAAGCGGAGTTTTTTTTATTCCGCTCTCTTTCGAGCAGCAAGAACGCGTAGGCCATGCACACCAGGGTGACATGGTGATGCCAGCCCTGCCAGCCCCGCCCCTCGTAATGGTCCAAGCCGAGTTCCTCTTTCAACTGCTGGTAGTTTTGCTCCACGCGCCAGCGCAGTTTGGCCAGTTGCACCAGGCGTCGGAGCGAGAGACCCTCGGGCAGGTTCGAGAACCAATACTTGCTGGGAGCTTCCACCTCCCGAGGCCACTCGATCAACAACCAGACCCGTGGCAACTCGGGCCGGTCGTGAGCATGGCCGTGGGCGGGTTGCACCCGACAAGCTGCGAAGCGGCTCTGCTGCGGACCTCGACTACCTTGCCGCCACGTCACGGTCCGCCAACGGTCAGGCGGCAGAGTGATCGCCAGCTGGCTCACGGCCTGCGGTTCGCCTCGATAATAAGGTCGACGCGGGCGACCCATGCGTCCTCGTCGGCGGGGCTGGACTCGCTGGGTCGGCCGGTCCCAAACTGCCGTGCTCGACTCCACCCCTACGACATAAAGCAGGTGGCGATCGGCCAAGCCTTGGCGGAACTCGGCGCTGTTGCCGTAGCCCGCGTCGGCCAAAACCGGCTGCGCTTTCAAACCCCACCCCAGCAGATGGTCAACCAGCTCCAAAGCCAACTCCCCTTTGGCGCGAAACGGGGTGTCCTTGGGGATCCCCGCCTTGCGGCAACGCTCGCCATCCTCAATCCAAGCCTGGGGAAGGTACAGCGCCCAGTCCAGCGGCACGCTCTCTTCTTCCGTGGCCCAATGCACCGCCACCGCCACTTGGCAGTTGCCCACTTTGCCCAGCGTCCCCGAGTATTGGCGGGCCACCCCCACCGACTCGTGCCCTTGCTTGGGAAACCCGGTGTCGTCGACAATCCAGGCCGCGGCCGGCAGCAGTTCTTCTTCCATCTGTTGAGCCAGCAGGCGCCGTACCGGCTCCCACGCCCAAGGGCTCTGTCCCACAAACTGCTGCAAGGCCTGCACGTTGCCGCCCGGCACCCGTTCGGCCAAAGGCTCGATCGACTTGCGCTCCCCGTCCAGCAGCAAGCCTTGCACGTACAACGCGCCATGGTGTCGGCGCTCCGAGCGGCCAACATGCCGCAGAAGCTTCGAAAGGAACTCTTCCAGCCGATCCGCACAGGCTTCCATCTGTCGGGAGTTCATGCTTCCGAAGCATATATGCGAACGTTTGAGAAGTCAACATTTACGTAACGTAGTAGTACTAGGTTGATGTAATAGCCACTCGCCGCGGAGCAGGCAGTTCAGGCCCGAGGCGCGGCCGATTGAAAAGAAGACGATAGGCAGATACAGGAATGACGGACGTTCTTACACCCGAGCAGAGGCGGCTCAATATGAGCCGCGTGAGGAGCAAGAATACCAAGCCGGAGATGCTGCTGCGAAATGGACTGCATGGACGTGGCTACAGATACCGTCTCCATCAGCCGAATCTTCCGGGGTGTCCTGATCTGGTTTTCCCGAGATGCCACGCCGTGATCTTTGTTCACGGCTGTTTCTGGCACGGACACGGATGTCGCCTGTTCAGGCTCCCCGAAACGCGGACCGAGTTTTGGAAAAAGAAGATTTCTGCCAATATTGACAGGGACAGGAACGCTCGCCGAGTACTCCTTCAAAGCGGGTGGCGCATGCTGACGATTTGGGAATGCGCTTTACGTGGCTCTCTTCGTCTGGGTCTCGACAACGTGTTGAAAATTGCGGAGAACTTTCTTCGAGGCCGGAATAAACTAACGAGAGTGACAGGAAAAGGAAGCACCCGAGTAGCGTGCTGGCGATAGTTCCGCAGGCTCGTTACGATTTCCCTGGAACGTTCTACGTTTTGATATGGATCTCTGCTTTCCCTGTAGTGAAAGAACATGGCTAGCCGGACACCTTGCATCTCAACCTGTTCCAGATGAGTGGTGAGGTTGTTAACTCGAGGTGGGATCGGTTGTCACAAACTCGTCTCTCATTCGTTCCGTGAGGCGGCTGGCGCCCAGGCTGCCAGCTAACTTCCCCGTGCCTTCGAGGCAGCGCACCACCTTCACATCCGGGGAGTCATTCATCTCTTCTTCCTGTTTGGTGCCCAGACAGCGGCGCAGAGACCGAGGATCAAAAAGACCGCCCCGCAAAACAAGCGTCACCTCAGGCCGTAGTCAATTGACTGCAGCCAATTGACCACCCCGACGTGCCGATACTGCCGCTCAAATCACGGCACTTGGATACCGTCCGCTAGCTATCCTTTTTAACCACCCAGCCTGCGGTGCATCTTCGCCCGCGCAAAAGTATTTCCACCTCTCGTTCCCTCGCCAATCATCTCCCCCGTCATCTCAGTAGGGTTGCACCGTCGATCATGGATCTCCGTCCGTGACTGCTGTTTTGGTGCTGCCCAGAGTGGGGAGGGCACTTTTCACGTTTGGCCGTTCAACCGTCAAAGTGCCCGGCCTGCAGAGCCACTGGCGATCAGTAAACAGTAGGCGACATAACTGGCCAATCATGATGCCCGCTTTGGACTTAATCCCAGCCGAACATTGAGGATATAAACGCGTGCACAGATTGGACCAGTTATGTCGAAATTAACCGGCCAAACTGCTTGATTTTACAGGGCTTACGCCAGATTGAGGTCCAAGCAGATTTGGACCGGTTAATTCTGACTACCCATTACTAATATCAAGCCGATGAAAGTCTGGTACGCTTTGAAGGCACAGTCGTCATGTTTTTCGGGCCGGGAAGGGCTTTATGTTCCCAATGCACCATTCAAAACTCAAAGGGCCCCAGGACCCGTGACTCAAGTGTGGGGCGGGCTCCTTTAAGTAGGCCCATACAGGTTCGAGTGATGCGGCCCCCCAAGCTGGTCATTCGTCACTCACTGCAACTTTGCGTATTCTGCCTTGGCTTGCTTGAGGATCGGGATGTCGGGGTCGGCGTCTTTCCAGAGCGTGAGGAAATCCTGATAGGCCGTCCGAGCCTTGGCGGTGTCGCCCTCCATGGCGTAGGCGCGTGCCAGTCCGAGCCGGGCCAGCGCACCCCAGGGAAAGTTCACCACTAGTCCTCGGTGGTCGATGAATTTCTGAAATTCTGCTGCCGCTCGGTTGCCGTCGTGCAGCATGAGATAGGCTTCCCCACGCAAATAAGCGGGGCACAGGAATATCGTAAGGTTCGTTGGTCCACCAAGTTCGACCGTGCTCGACACCTTCAATAGTTCGATTGCCCTGTTCGGGTCTTTGCGTTCGAGGGCGACCCCCGCCCGGATGGTGGGCAGGCCATACCTCTGGACCCGCGTGTCCAGCGGGGCGGTCCTGTGGAGTTCGGCGGCCAGCTTCTCGGCCCCTGCCGTATCGCCTGCCCGCGCCAGGGCCAGCGCCGCCATAACCTGCACAACGCGGTTCGGGGCCAGCTTCATTGCCGCCTTGGCCTCGGCACGTGCCTGCTCCCGGTTTCCCGCTTCCACCTCCCGCAGCGCTGCCGCTGCCTGATATCCTGCGGCCGCCTCTTTGGCGTCGTTCTGCTGGGCCGAATCCATCGCCTGCCCGGTCAGCTCGTGTGCGTTCTTCAGCTTGCCGTACCAACCTTCCGTGTCCGCTTGCGCGGCCAGCAACAGTTCTTCCGAGCCCGGCTTGCCCATGGTGGCTGAGACCAGCTCCGCCATCTGCGCCGCATTGCCGTTCAGAAACGCCAACCCGTAGCGGCTCTGGAGCATAAACTCGTTCTCCAGCTTGCGCTCCTCCGCCTGCTTAAACACCGCCTCTGCTTCGTTCAGCCGGTTGAGGGCCATGTAGGTGTTGCCGAGGCAATTATAGTTGGTCGCACTATTTGGCTCCAGGCGTAGCGCCGCTCGCCGTTCCTCCAATGACTTTTCCCAGTTTCCCAGGGTGCCGGAAATAGTTCCCAGCCTTCTGTAAGGCAGGTCGTCTCTTGGGTAGGTCTGCTTCCACAAGTCGTAGGTCTGCGCCGCCTTCTCCAGCTCCCCCGTCGCAAGCAGGTAGTAGTCCCCCTCGATTTCGAACCGCTCCCGTTCGCTTACCTTCTCCCGCAGTTCGTAAGCCTTACGTCCATTTTCGGCCCCCCGCCCCGCTTCGTTGAGGGGCCAGTAGACGGCCGACATCCAGGCGTAGGCCATGGCAAAACTCGGGTCGAGCTCCGCCGCCCGTTTGAAGAAGGGCAGCGCGGCTGTGGCCCCTTTCGCATTGCGCGTCTTTACTCCCAGGCTGTAGGCTTTCAGCGCCTCAAGCGATGGCGTGGTCGCTTCCTCCAACGGCGTGGCGTATTTCTGCACCAAGCTGAGCGACTCGCCCAGCTTGCCGCGCAAGCTGACTGCCGCAGCGTCCAGAGCTTTGAGCACCCCTTCCTTGCCCGCCGCCTGCTCCTGCGCTTCGGTCAGCAAGTCCCCGGTGTTGCAGTCCACCGCCTTCAACCCAATCACGTACTGGCTGCCCAGCCCCGCAATCGAGCCGGTCACCATCGTCGTGCTGCCCGTGCGCTGGCAGACCTCGCGGGTGACCTCCGGCGTCAGCCGGTCACCGGCGGAGCGGCCCATCAGCTTCAACGTCTCGTTCACCCTGCGCTCGGAAACCAGGGCGAGAAAGGGCGATTGCTCAAGCTGCACCGAGAGCCCCTGCTTCAGCGTGTCATCGAATACTGCATCCCCCGTCTTGTTGTCGAAATCGGAAAGGACGATGGTGTCTTTGTCGGTCAGGCGGGTCGTGGACTGGCGCGAGCGGAAGTAAAGCGTTCCCCCGATGGCGGCAGCGACAAGGATCACAGCGGCGAGAACAACAACCTTCCAGAGCTTCATGCCCGCCACCGCGACAACCGAGTGTTTTCGTAGGGACGATTCGTCCCTTCGACTTCGCTCAGGGACGGTGAGCGTAGTCGGACCGTGAATCACCCCGACCGCCACCACCCCCTGGCCCCCTCCCTTCGCTCCGCTCAGGGCGGGCTCTAAACTAGGAGGGGAATCACCAACGGCTCCCCTCCTCTCTGAGGAGGGCGTTAGGGGGTGGTGCGGTTCCACCCGCGCGATGAAGCGATACCCGTGGCGCGGCAAGGTTTCGATGAAGCACGGCGCAGACGCATCGTCCCCTAAGACCTCGCGCACCCTCTTCATCGAGTTGTTGACACTGTGTTCAAAGTCAATGAAGGTGTCCCCCGGCCAGAGCTTTTGTCGAATCTCTTCGCGGGTCACCAGTTCGCCCGGACGCTCTAGCAGCATGGCGAGGACTTGAAAGGGCTGACCTTGTAGCTTGATCTTCAGTCCCTGCTTGCGCAACTCTCCGGTGCGAAGGTCAACTTCGAAAACACTGAAGCGCAACAGGCGCGGTCGGGCGTTACTGTCATTCATTGGGGTCGCTTCCCCCCTTTTGACGGCAAGTGTATCACTGCACGAGTTCCCTTGAAAGGCAAACCACCAAAAGTATATTGGAGGACAAGCCGCCTCCACTCAGGGGGTTAGAGCATTTCCATAAATAATGTAGCTTGCAAACTGCCGACTTTTGTGGCAGAGTGTGCTCATGCGAGCCATACCGATTCCGATCCGCAGGCGCATTTTGGAACTCTACCAAACCGGCCGGAGCACGCGGGAGATCGCGCAGTTTTCGGGCTTCTGCATCGCAGCAGTGCGTCGTGTGCGCCAGCGGTTTCAGGAGCGCCGCACCCTGGACCCCCGGACGTATTTATGTGGACGCAAGACGCTGCTCACCGCAGAGCGCAAACAACGTCTGCGCCAACTTCTCTCCGAACGGCCCGACGCTACGCTGGCCGAGTTGGGCGCGGGCCTGGATCGTCCCTTCCGCACCTCCACGATCGATCTCTGGCTGCGGCGGCTGGGTTGGAGGTTTAAAAAAAACTCTGGCCGCCGCCGAGCAAGAACGTCCCGAACGTCGCCGAAAAAAGGGCGCGCTGGCATGAGGATCTGGCGGGGGAGCCCACAGCCCATCTGGTGTTCGTAGATGAAAGTGGAGCCAACGCCAAGATGACGCGCCTGCGAGGCCGCGCACTCGGTGGACAACGACTGTGGGCGCGGATCCCCCATGGACATTATCAGACCAGCACGTTGATCTCTGGGATTCGTCTGGAGGGTCCCTGTGCTCCTTGGCTTTTTGAAGGGCCCATGAACGGAGAAATGTTTTTAGCTTGGGTGACGCAGGGGCTCGTCCCCGCCCTGCGCCCTGGCCAGGTGGTGATTCTGGATAATCTCGCCACCCACAAAATCCGGGGAGTCCGGGAAGCCCTGGAAGCCGCCGGCGCCCGGCTGCTCTACCTGCCGCCCTATTCACCGGACTTCAATCCCATCGAGCCCATGTGGAGCAAGATCAAACAAATCCTGCGCGGCCACGCTCCCCGGGACGACGAACAACTGCTTTCTGCAGCGAGAGAGGCCTTCCAGTCCATATCCGTCGCGGACTGCAAGGGCTTCTTTTTTAGCGCCCGATACGCCACATAATAAATGGAAATGCTCTAGTCACATATAAACATTGTACCCAGTTGTTATCCACTGTGCATTGACGCCTGCACGTGGCTACCGGAAAGTGCTCGCGCAAGGAGAGCTCTTCATGTTGAGAGCAATCCACCGAACCCTATTTCTAGCTGGATGGTATTCCGTTCGTTCGTAGGGGGACGGCTTGCCGTCTCCGTCAACTGACGGATAGGGCAAGCCCTACCCCTACCTCCGGCGGAAATGCTGGCAGAGATAAGCCAAAAGGAGATTAACCAATGATGACGAACCATATTACTCTTTACCGATTCTGTTCGGCGGTGCGACGCAAAGCAGCGCTCGCCCTTTGCCTGACCTTGTGCGTGCTGGGGCTGGGCATCTCCGCGATTGCTCAACAGCCCACCATCATCACGTTCAACGCTCCGGGCGCTGTGGACTATGGCACTTACGCCTGGTGCATCAACACGCAAGGGGCGATCGTGGGATACTACTTCGACACGAGCTTTGTGGCGCACGGCTACCTGCGCGCTCCGGACGGCCGGATCACGGCTTTCGAGGTTCTGGGCGCTGACACAACAGACGCCTACTATGGAACGTATGCCTTCAGCCTCAACACGGAGGGGGCGATTGCGGGAGAGAATTGGGACGCAAATCAGGTAGGTTACGGCTTCGTGCTTGCTCCCGACGGCAGGTTCTCGACGTTCACGGCACCGGGCGCGCCCATTGGTTTTGAGTACGAGGGCACCGGCGCCGGCAGCATCAACGATGCGGGGACGATCGCGGGAGGCTACCAAGATGCGAGCTATGTGTACCACAGCTTCGTGCGTGCTCGTGACGGCAAGATCACGACGTTCGACGCTCCGGGTGCGGGCACCGAGGCTTACCAGGGCACGAGCATTTGGACTACCGGAGCCCTCAACCCGGCGGGGGCGATCACGGGATACTACGCCGACGCGAACTGGGTATATCACGGCTTCCTGCGCGCTCCTGACGGCAAGATCACGACGTTCGGCGCTCCAGGCGCGGGCGCGGACCCGGGCGACGGGGAAGGTACCGATCCCTTGTCGATCAATGCGAACGGGACAATCACGGGATATCTCCAGGACACCAACTGGCTCACGCACGGTTTTTCCCGTTCTCCCGACGGCAAGTTCACGACGTTTGACGTTCCGGGCGCGGGCACAGTCGTAGGCTCTTGGGAGGGCACCTACCCCGTCGCCATCAACCCGGCGGGGGCGATCACGGGATACTACGCCGACGCGAGCTGGGTATATCACGGCTTCGTGCGCGCTCCTGACGGCAAGATCACGACGTTCGACGCTCCAGGCGCAGGCACCGAAAGCGGCCAGGGCACCGTCCCCCACAGCATCAACCCAGCGGGGGTGATTACGGGAGACTACATTGACACGAGCGGTATGATGCATCACGGCTTCCTGCGCACGCCGTAAGCCCGTAGGCGATTGTTTCAGCGGGTAACACACGACGAGTTTTTTGCTCACGCTGATGCTGCGCGTGGCTGCGCGGCTTCCCGACGCGCAGCCGCCGGCCAGCCAAACCGCCCAGAAAGTTGCAAGCGGGAGTGGCAGAGGGTGGATGTGTGTCGTCCCAAGCGTGCTCATCCGCGTCTAACAGGGCGGGACTGTTCGTTGTGCGCGCCACCAGCAGCCCATTGCTTTCGCTGTGGGCCACACTATTCCCCCGCTGCCGAGAGTGGAAGGTTTACGGGTTCTGTTTAGCTTACGCAGACGATGGGAGGAGATTATGTCATTCCAAGTGGCATTTCTGAACCGGGTCATCGCGTGGGAGGCACTGCCGAGCCTGACCCTATTTCTGGCGGTTGTCCCGGCGATAGCCCAAAGCAGCAATAGTGATTACATCTTCCTAGTCGGCTCTGGTCTTCTCTGCGATTCCGGTGACTCTTCAGCTTGTCCGGCGGTGGTCAAGTCCGCCGATGGCGCGAGTTACGAGATGAGCGGCGCGGGCACGCTCGCTCCGCAACGAAGGTCGGTCACGGCAACCGGAACTTTCACTCACAAGTCCGCCGATGGAGTGGTGCTTGAGACAGGCGTCTGGGTAGCGAGTGAACTCGTCAGTTTTGACTCCTACGGCATCGCGCCGGGAGCCCTGATGCGCGAAGGCTGGGCATTAGGGCCCCGACAGTTCGGCCCCAACCGTTTGCCAATGTTCTCTGGCTCCATGCCTGCGGGGGGCCTAGCTGTGCTGCGTATCCGCCTGCTTCCAGTGTTGGGGTTCGCGAAGGACGCAACGCTGAAAGTGAACTGCGCTCTTGGCAAGGTGCCTCCCGAACACCAAGTGGAAGGGGTGACGCTGGCATTTGAGAAAGGCGGCGTCGAATTCGATGAGGAGATCAGCGGGCGTGCCCTGTTCCTCTTAACCAGGCCCGGAGCCAGCGCTGCTGCGAAAGCGCGAAGTCCGGAGGCCGATACGAACCCTGCGCCCACCGAGGTCCAGCAGTAACTTAGATATGTGGAAAATTAAACCGGAGCCAGCACGGGGCGCTTACACAATGGATTGGGAATGATAAGTCGGCTTCCCATCGACAATCCTGGCGTTTGGCTGGATTCCGGCGTGGAAGGGCGTCTTGCTTCCTACGAGGACGTGCTAAGTTCTGTGACACTCGGAAAATCCAGGGGATCCCCTCGCCTACCCCCGGCACGGCGGTGCAGACTCTCCCCGAGGATTGGGGGCCCAGGCATGTCGCAGTCCTCAGTATGTTGGCATGAGTTGATCACGTCTCCCCGAACCTGACCTCAGAAGACACCTCCCGACGGTCTCCACGCGCGAGGATGTGGCCCAGCCTTCCGTGGGGTATGATATGTGTTCCGATCCGTAGGGTATCGGTAAACTATGGATACTGCGAATCACCAAGCGAAAGAAACGGAATCGGGAATGAGTCGATTCAAAGTGGCCGTTGTGCAAGCGGCCCCGGTTGCGTTCAATCGCGAGCGGACAATTGAGAAAGTTCACGCTCTTTCGGGTGAGGCGGCCAGCCAGGGCGCGCGGCTTGTCCTCTTTCCCGAAGCGTTTGTTTCGGTTTACCCGAGAGGGCTCGACTTCGGGGCTGTCATCGGCTCGCGTTCCGAGCAAGGTCGCGAGGACTTTCGGCGGTATTGGGAGAGCAGTGTGGACGTACCGGGTCCAGCCGTCGACGCCCTCGGGCGGACCGCGCAGAGCCACGGCATTTACCTTGCGGTGGGCGTCGTCGAAAGGGACCGTGGCACTCTCTATTGCTCCGTCTTGTTCTTTGCGTCAGATGGCAGCTACCTGGGCAAGCATCGCAAGGTCATGCCAACCGCCTCGGAACGCCTGGTGTGGGGCTTTGGTGATGGTTCCACCATGCCCGTGTTCCACACGCCGCTGGGTAAGATCGGCGCAGTGATCTGCTGGGAGAACTATTTACCCTTGATGCGGGCAGCAATGTACGCCAAGGGCATCGAGATCTACTGCGCCCCTACGGCTGATGCGCGTGACTCCTGGATCGCCTCGATGCGCCACATTGCTGTCGAGGGGCGGTGCTTCGTGCTTTCCTGTAACCAATACGAACTGCGCCGCGACTTCCCGGCCGATTATCGTTCGGTTTTTGGAGACGATCCGGACACAGTTGTGACTCGCGGCGGGAGTTGCATCGTCGACCCGTTCGGCAATTTTCTCGCGGGGCCTAATCTGGAGGGCGAGGCGATTCTGACCGCCGAAATCGACCTCGCGCAGACCATCCGAGGCAAATTCGATCTGGATGTTGTCGGTCATTACGCACGTCCGGATATCTTTCAACTCCACGTTGACGAGCGCCCTAAGCAACCCGTTACCATTCACGCGTCTGAAGCAACCGCCCAGACCGAACCAGGTACTCGGGCTGACGGTCGCAATGCTGCGGAACTGGCCAAATGATCGCGATTCGGCAATTCCGACAGCCCCCATTACAACTCACAACAAGGATGTGGGGGCATCAACAAAGAGTCCTGGTCGGGCTGGAGTCTGCGCTCAAGTTTCTTCGATGGCGTTTTCCGTGAGCAAAAAACAAGTGTTTGCCGCTCGCCGGAACCGGCGATTTAACCCTTTACATTTCAATCCCTGCCGACGGCCTGGGAAGCGGAGGTTTTCCGCTCACCGGCCGCCGGCCGCGCACCGTCACCCGGTCACCATTGGTCAGGCTGGTCCGCCCAGGGTCACCGCTGGCGCAGCGATATTGTCGTCACCAACGACAATAAAAGTTTGGCAGCGCTCGGTACTTGCGATGAACCCAGTTGACGGTCCTTTGTGACCCCTGCGGCGTCCGGCCTTGCTGTCGCGCTGGAATTCGGACGAGGAGAGAATATGTGAATATTCGCCGCTTTAGACCAGCCGCATACGGACCGTTCCGTAGCCGACCCCGAGCTTTTCGGCGATGGTGCGGAGGCTCTGGCCTTGCGCTCTCATCCGGGCGATGCCGTCGATGTCTACGACACGGCGGGGACGGCCAAGCTTCTTCCCGTTGCGCCGGGCGTTGTGCAGCCCCGCCTTCACCCTCTCCTGGATTAGCGCCCGCTCGAACTCCGCCATGGCCCCGATGATTTGGAACATCAACCGCCCGGAGGGTGTGCTCAGGTCGGGGTTGTCCTTCAAACTGGCGAACGTCACGCCGTAGGCGCCGAGGTCGCCGAGGGAGTTCACCAGGTGCCTGAGCGATCGGCCGAACCTGTCGATCTTCCAAACGAGGACGATGTCGAACTTGCGCTGGTGGGCATCGGTCACGAGGCGGTTCAGCTCGGGGCGGGACTCCTTGGATCCGGACACCCCCTCGTCAACATACTCGTCGACAGTCTCCCATCCCCGGCGGGATGCGTGCTCACGCAGCTCGGACAACTGCATCTCGGGATGCTGGCCATTTAGAGTGGACACCCTGGCGTACAGTGCGACTCGCATAATTTTATTGATCTCCCTTCTCCTGGGCATCCACGATGCGTTCGTCAATACGCTCGGCCCGGTGGCTCACGTAGAAGCGCAGCGTGATCGTTCCGCGTTGCTAGTCTCTCCGGCGGTCGGCATCGGCGAAACTTTCCCGCCACAGCTTACCTTTTGGGGAGTTCCAAAATCGCTCCATGCGTTTCGCATATCGCTCCGGGTAAATTGCCTTGTTCATCGCACAGCACACCCAACCAGTACCGCCATCAGGCAGGTCGATCAGCTTCATTTTGGCATGTGGATATTCCGTGTGGCATGAGTTGCAGCAACCTGCCTGGAGGTGCCTGAATGCGCCGCAGGTCTTGATGCTACCGTAGGGCAGCCTGCGCTGAAGCTCGGTGACGATGTCCGAGAGGAAATCGGCGTCGTCGCCGGATCGGGCGTACGGTCCCGAGGGCAAAAGTATGCCCATCTCCCGCAGGGTTTTCAGAATGATTTCGGCCCTAGTCATTTCAGGCGTGTCGTAGTGGCGGCTGTTCTGCACGGAAGGCGGATAGATGTTGTTCTCTCTCAGGAGCTTTTCGAAAACTTCTTCCGTGGTCATTCCACTGTCCTTTCGTACGCTGACAGCAAATTGACGGCGAGATTCAAACTGCGGAAATTCCACTTCGGCGGGACGAAGAACTGTTGGGCCTAGCGGGACTCGAGGTCAATCACAATCGGTTCCCTGTCCAGGCTGCCGCTGTCGCCCAACAGCGAAGCGTCAACGAAGACCGTATCCAACGTCCGCAGCGTGCCGTATCCGGCGTGGATGTGACCGAACACGTGGAGCCGTGGCCTGGCCCGGAAGACCGCTTCGAAAAGATAAGGACACCCTTCCCTTGGCTTCGAGGGGAGTCCGTGGTCAAGGATGGCAAAGGGCGGACCCTGGGTGACGAGGATGTCCAAGCTCTCGGGAATTGATGCCCAGAGCCTCTGCCGGTCTTCGGGCCATGACTTGCCGAACGCTCCGCCATACGAAGGCGTGACTGGCGAACCTCAAATCCTGAGACCTTCGATCTCAATACCCGAGTCGATAAGAAGAGTCGCGTTCGTTATCACCTTACGTTCTTTCGGGTCCTCCAGCAGATAGTCGTTGTTTCCCGGGATGACGATCTTGTGCCGGTGGGGCAGTTCCCCGAGCCAGAGGTTGAAGTGGCGGTACACCCAGGGGGCGCTTCGACATCACGGTGATGTCGCCAGCGTGGACCAGCAGGTCGCCGGGCGGCACGGCGAGTTCTCGGTGAAGCTCGTGAGTGTCAGAGATGCAGACTATGCGCATTGTTGGGGTCCCTGCCGATTCCCGGCGTCCATCGTTTGCTCCCGCCAGACTGCCGCTGAAGGTTGCAGTTTATCGGAATAGCCACTCCACGATTTCCGGGGCGAGGCCGTGCTTCTCCGGCCCGTCCGGAAGCGCCTTCATCCTTGCTCACTTCCCGTCGAATCCAAACTCGGCGGCACGCCGCTCGTATTCCCGCTTGGCATCTTCCATCCTCCGGCGCTCTTCGTCCCTGTGCTCCGGGCAGGCGACGACCTCGACCCGATTCTGGCATCGGGCATGATCGCCATCCGCCAGCGGAAGACGGCATCCACGGCAAAGGCAAACCGATGGTTGTTCTTCGCCACGGCGGAAGGCCACTCCACTGCACTCCCACCAGTGACCAACGACATCACAGAAATGACGGTGGCTCATTGGTCCCCTTTTAAGTTGCGTGGACTGGCAAGGGTCATTGACCGCCATGAATGCCAATTCATGGCACCCTTGCAAAATCGAATTGTGAGGTTGCACGCTAAGGCAGCAGCTTGCCGCCGCTCACGTTGGTCACCGTCGTTTTTCCGGTCTTCAGGTCGATGGACTTGATGGTCTGCGAGGTCACCTTGCCGCTGTCGGTTTTCCAGGTGCCGGTGACGATTTTCTTGCCGTCAGACGTAACTAAGGTTATGTGTTCGAGCTTCATGCTGATTCCTCCTATTGATTGACTTGTTGGCGTTCCAGAGTCCCGTTGCCGTTCCCGGCGCTTGATCTTCCGGTCTTCCGCTCCGCTCTGCCCGGCATTTCCTGGCTAGCGGCGGCGCTGCCGCATAACCCCGTCAATCTCGCACGGTATTTCGCCGTGAGCGCCTGCGCCTTTTCAATGGCGGTCCCAGCCTTGTTGATCTGCCCCTCAATCTCGTCAATGTCCACGAACGTCCGCTGGACCTCGTTGGCCAGGGCGGTGTTCCGCTGGAGGAAGTCCGGCCCCTCAGCCCTCATTCGCACGAACACCGGGCGCAGGACATCGAGGTCGCGAGGAAGCCATGCTCGGGTCGAGCGCAGCAGCCACACGCCGTCCTCCTGACCCCATCTGCACTGTCGGTCAACATGCCTTAACTGCGATTCCTCCCGAGTCACGAGCACAGCGACTGGAAGCTTGCGCTCCCTGGCATCCCGAACCAGCTTCCTGACGTCGGCCTCGGCGACGGCGTCCTTGTCCTTGTTGTCGAAGACCATGACCGGCTCGAGGGCGTTCCCGGCGGCGTCGGCGAAGGCCATCAGGTAATCGCCGTTGCGGGGAAGCTTCTCCCCAACCCAGATGCCAGGCCACGACCGTACCTCGTCGGCGAAGTCCATCTCCTCCCTCTTGCCGACACGGGCCACCTTCGCCATCTCGGCCTCAAGCTGCTGGTTCCGCTCGCGGAGGCCGCCCATCTCCTGGAAGTTGTCCTTTGCCTGGCGGCTCAGGTCGTTCGCCTTCGCTTTCTCGGCGTTCAATGCCGCTTCAAGCTCGGTCTTTACCTTCATCACCTCAGCTTTCTTCCGCTCTTCCGCCAGCCTCTGGGCGGCCTCAAGATCCGCAATCTGCTTCGTCAGGGTGGCGAGCTGCTTCTGCAATTCTTTCTCGGCAGCCAGCCGCTCCTCCTGCCTGGCGTTAGCCAGCGTGGCCGAGGCGGTCTTTTCGATTCCCTTCAAGCGGGCGGCCAGCTCGCTCTTCTCGGCCTGGAGCCTCTGCAATTCGGCATTGTGCTTGTCGCTTGCGGCGGCCAGGCGTTTCGTGAGTTCGACCTCGAATTTTGCTCAGCGGGCCTGCTCGGCATCCTTCTCCTTCTTCAGGATGAGGCGTATGGCTTCTTCTGCGCTAAGCTGGGCAACTCGGGCGAAGTCTTTCATGCCCAGCCCCTCAAGCACTTCCGTGCGGCTGAGTTCGCCCTTGCCAAGGCAGAGCGGGCATTCGATGGCCTCGGGCAGGACGGCTGTGGAATCTGTCATAAGGGTTTGCCTCCAAAAGGAAGATGTGCGTTGGGACCACTGCATGCCACCGGGGCAGCTATTCCTTCCCCGACTTCCGCCAAAGTTGAAGGGCGAAGATGCCCCATGCGGCAACGGCTATGGAGAGCAAAAGGCCGGTCTCGACATTATTCGAGTCAGCGAAATTCCCGGAACTCGCAATGCCATAGCCGATGTTGAATGATGCACAGCCAAGCCCGGCGGCACTGCAAGTTGCCCCGACTCCCATGATGAGTCTGTTCAGAATCCTCTTCGCCTCTCCGGGGATGACTGGTCTCTGGCATTAGGCCACGCACTCGGCTGGCGCTTGAGCTGCCGCTGGCAGGAGCGCCCCGACTTGTGGGCATTCGCCCCTCATGGCTGCGCGGGCAAATCTCACGACGCTGGCGCGGCTCACGTACTTCGTGGAGACCCGGGTCAGCGACATTCCCGACAGGCGGTCGCAGATGAGGGATTGATGGTCAACGGCTAGGGGTGCCCATCCTAAGGGCAGCCCTTCCAGCCTGCGCCTGCGCATGCCTGCCCGGATGCGCTCCGCAATCAGGGAGCTCTCGAACTCGGCCATGGCACCGACTATCTGGAACATCAGCCGCCCGGATGGCGTGCTGAGGTCCCAATTGTCCTTGATGCTCACGAACGTGACTCCCAGCGCCTCCAGCTCCGCTATCGCCGTGACGAGATGCTTGAGCGAGCGCCCAAAGCGGTCCAGTTTCCAGACCAGGATGGCGTCGAAGCGGCGCCGCTAGGCGTGGGCCATCAAGCGGTTCAGGCTGGGACGGGAATCCTTGGATCCTGACACGCCCGCATCGACGTACTCCGCTTCGATTTTCCATTCGCGGCGAGTGCAGTATTCCCGCAACTCGACGAGCTGCGTCTCGGGGTTCTGTCCGTTTAGGGTGCTGACTCGGGCGTACAGGGCGACTCGCATGGTTTGTTGTTCTCCTTTCGTCCCTCCACCGGGACGGGACGGGCGTCATGGGGCAGAAAATAGAAATAGTTGACAGGGGGCGTTGCGCCCACAGAGACTGCCATCCCTCCAGATCCCCGCCCTCGGCCCCCGGCGGGCGCCGCCCTTGTACAGCAGCAGGGTGGGAGGCCGCTTTCGCACCTGAATCACGAAGTTCTGGCCCGTGTCCCAGTCTATTTCTGCATACTCGATTTCAAAGACGTGCCCTGGGCGACCCGCTCGGAGGAATTCCGGGAACATGTTGGAGGCTTTTTCCAGAGGGCGGCCTCGGGGGAGTCCGCCAGGACGATAGCGGTGGTGCCCAAGTCGCCTGGGAGGCGCTTGAAATCGGCCGCAAACATGCGGGGTTTGATGCCTGGAGGAGATGCTTCCACCACCTATAATATACGTAGAAAAACCGGGTTTTCTCGAAAAAAGTGAGCCTTTCGGCCAAATTTCCGCAAAAACCGCGGGATTTCAGCGGGGGGACGGCCATCGGATCACGCCGTTCGCCAATACTGGCCCGACGTTGGCGGGTAGCCTTGATGTTCTTTCCTTCTCCATTGAAGCCTTGTTGATGGTTTTCTAGGGGTTCCGCTCTGATGGGGGACCGATCTCCAACATCTCCTGACGTCCCCGTGGCGCAGTGTCCTCAGCCACGCCAGTTCCCTGATCGGTCCTGGCTGGCCGCCGACTTCACTGGCAGCGAAGGGTTCGATGGGCAAAGAAATAGGCCCGCCCCCGTTGCGGCGGGAGCGGGCCTATAGACTGCTGAAATCAAGGAGACACCGACCAGAGCGCCTACTATAGATGCCCGTATTTCGGATTTTTCCTCTCTCCAAAACCCCCTGCCCTGAATTTCCCCCGAAGCCTTCCGACCGGCCGTGCCAGCGAGCCCAAAATAACGACTACGGAGGGCATTTAACAGGGAGCCAGATAATTCCAAGCTCCCTTTGCAGGTTCCTTGACCGCAGAAAGAAGGCAGACCGTGAATTACGAAGAGATAAGAAAGACGAAGGAGAAGTTCGATGCCTACGTTGGCAGCTATATCAAGACACACCCCCTGGAGAGCTACCGGGAAATCGGCTTGGCCGTGGGGATCCCCGAATGGAAGGTGCAGGCAATTGCCCAAAAGCAGGGAATACGGCGATTGGGCGGGCACCCCGGAATCCGCCTGTGCCCAGAGCACCCCGAGACCGGGAAGGAAGGGGTGAACTGACATGGACACTGAAACCAAGGCATACACCGACCAGCAGATTGCCGAGACCCCCAAGATGCGCCTACGCTTCGCTTGCATGCTTGCGCAGCAAGGCTTCCACTTTGCCCCCGCCAGGCTAGGCGAGACACACGGGGATATAGGCTGGAACACCGTTGCCACGGCAGACCCCGAAACGATCAAGGGCTGGCTTGCTTCCCGCTGCCAGCTTGTGATGGTGGCGAAGTTCGGGAAATGCGCCGCCCTGGATGTCGATGACTGGCAGGGATGCCTTGACGCAGGCTTTGACCCGAAATGGATCGAAGGGGAATTCAAGGTGAACACGCCGAGCGGGGGATTCCATATTTACCTGCCCTGGCACGCCGCCTTCGATGCCTTCAAGGGCGCAAAGGTGGATGCGTTCGGTCCAAACGACAGTGTTCGCCCGATAGCCGAACTCAAGCTGAACAATGCCTCCATAGCAGCCCCCGGCAGCTTCCGCCGTGCTTCCGATGACGGCAGGAAAAGTGAAGGATTCTATATCCCCGATGGCGGCAAGGCCATACCCTGCCCCCATGCCCCGGCCTTGGCGGAATGGTTCAAGGCGCATGGGAAGGCAAAGCCCAGGGCGGAATTCACGGGCAGCAGGAAAAGGTGGGAATTTCACCCGGACTTCGATACGGATGATTTCCTGGAATGGAACGAGACTTCCCTGGCGGACGGCGACACGGAAGGGATGCATGAAGGCAGCTATGACTTGGTGGCGGAATCCTGCCCATTGTGCCAAAAGCCATCAAGACCCAACTCCACGCAGACAAATTTCGTGACCAAATTCAAGCTCGGGGGAAATGGATACGGGTTTGTCTGCTGTGCCTGCGGAGTGAACACCCGGCAGGAATTCGAAGACCGGATGGCGGAAGAATATCCCGACTGGGCGCCTTGGCAGGAGGCAATCTACCGGCACAATGATACAGCCCTTCTGTTCGCCGATGCGGCAAAGGCAGGGCTGGAAGTGGTGGAATTGGTCAATGAGCCGGACCCTGAGCCTGAGACGGGGGCGGACACACAAGCTGCATGGGTAAACCCCAAGCATGAGAATGTGGCTAGGGGCGAGACTCTCATAGAAGACGAGTTCAAGCCTATCATCCCCCGTGATAGTTTCGGGACGGCTGTCCTGGACCCCCGCCCGAAGATAAGGCTGCCGGGGGCCGACTATTTGCTGTCAAGCACTGCTGAGAAGCTCGGCGAGTGTCTGGCCGACAAGCCGCTGTTCATCCGAAACAATGAAATCGTCATACTCCGCAACCGCAAGCTGGAACTCGTCACACCTCAAACCTTCAGAACTCTGGTTGAGCACTATGCGGTGTGCTATCGGCTGAGAGAGGGGCCAAGGGAAGCCTACGAGATTAATGTAACGATGGAAGAAGGGGAAGCAAGGGGATTACTGGCGTCCCTGCAATTCAAGCGAAAGCTACGGACGGTCAAAAGGCTCAACCTGTGCCGTCTGCCGGTCTGGGGGGAGGGCAGCAGGCCTGAACTACTCCCCGAAGGCTATGACCGTGGATCCAAGACCCTGACGATTAGTAACGTACCCTATGCCGACGATATGCCCTTGGAAGAAGCCAAGGCAACGATTGATGACTTGTTTGGCGAGTTTGTCTTTGCAGACGGCGAGCGAAGCAAGGCTGTGTCCATTGCTGCCCTGATAGGAATGTATGCGGCACAACTGCTTCCCCCCGGATCCATCCGCCCCTCCTTCGTCGTGACGAAGAATGCGGAAGGAGCGGGAGCCACGCCGCTTGTGAACTGTGTCGGCGTGACCATCCTTGGGGAAGTGCTAACCGGCGTCAAGCCAGCCGACGAAGACGAGACACGGAAACTCCTAACCTCCGCTGTAAGGGACGGCAGGACGCTGATACTGTTCGACAACCAGAAAGCCAAACTGTCAAGCGCATCCCTGGAAGCCTTCATCGGGTCGCCGACCTGGAGCGACAGGCTGTTGGGTGTCAACCAAACGGTCAGTTTCCCAAACCTTGCCACGGTGTTCGTTACCAGCAACGGCTGTAAGGTGTCCCCGGATATGAGACGGCGCAGCCTGTTCATTGAACTCCACCTTGAAGAAGAGCGGGCCGAGGACCGCAAGTTCCGCCGCAACCTTAGCTTTGCAACCCTGCTGTCACTGCGTTCGAGAATCCTGGCAGCCTGCTGGTCACTCGTGCGCAAGGGGCACGAAGCCGGCCAGCCTGGGCCAAGACGGTCCAGTTCGACCTTCGATGACTGGGCAACAACCATCGGGGGGATTGTCCAATCTGCCGGGTATGGATGCGCACTGGAAACCGCCCGTGTAGCGGACATAGCGGACGAAGACGGGGATGCCATGCGGACTCTGGTAGGGATGATGGAGCCGGGGAAGAGATACACCTTCGGGGAGATCGTGACCCTGTGCAGGAAAAACGGGTGCTTCGAGAGCCTGGTAGGGGGTGCGGGCGACCTTATGAAGAAATCCGACCAGATCACGATGGGAAGATTGCTGGGGCGTTATGACCATCGGACGGTCGGAAAGTGCCATTTCTTGATTGAAGGCAAGAAAACACACCGAGAATACTACACCGATGCGCCAAATCGGGAATGTGGGAATGTGCGGGAAGATATTTCACCCGAGCTGGGGGGAAAGCTTCTCACGGGGGCTGACGGAAATACATTCCCTGACATTCCCACATTCCCAATCCCTGAAATTCAGCCCGAAGACTTGAATTAAAGGCAACAGCGGCACACAAGGCTACACGCTTGAGCGAGTGGGACGAGCCCAAGCTGCCTATGGATGCCATGGACTGAATGTAGGGAAGGATCGTAGGGCGGGCAGCCAGCTTCTACTAAAGTGTTTACAGCTCTGTTCGCATGGGACTTTGGCCAAGGCGGCTGCACTGCCTATACCCTACACCTTTTCAGGATGTCATTCCTGCCATCAAGCCCCCCAGCCTGCCCCACGTAATCGCCGCCGGCTATCACTGGCACCACTGCCGGCCGACCGTTTGCGGCTTGCCGATGCTCTGGAGATGGTAGACTTATCCGGTGCCAACGGATTACTCGCCACTACGCCGTTACTCGGGATCTATCGACTATCTCCGGTGTCGGGCTGCATTCGGCGACACCCGAGGCGAAAATAGCCGTGCGAAGTGGGTTGCCGTGTAATACCCGTTTGACTGAGCGTGTTAGTGGAATTATTCTTGATTTTCGCCGCAGCAGTTTCCCGGAGCGGGGAATTGATGAACAACTCCTGTGCAAGGCACGCTGTCAGTGCTTTCGTCTTGGGCTTCCACGAACGGTTTTGTCCAGGCCCGTCTGGAGATGATTGCGACCGCGAAAAGGCAGTTGCGCCGAAGGAGGATCGTGGTGAAACGAGCGGTTGATTCGCACGAAGAAGCTTGGCCGAGCCTTCCTTTGGAGTCCTGGAGCGCCACTTACGCGACTTTGCATATGTGGACTCAGATCGTTGGCAAGATTCGCCTCGTGCGAAGTCCCTGGATCAATCACTCCTGGCATGTCACGCTTTATGTGACTTCCAGAGGGCTCACCACGTCGCCCATACCATACGGCCCCCGGACGTTCCAAATCGACTTCGATTTCCTCCTTCACCAACTGGTTATCCAAACCAGCGACGGGCGTATCGGTACTCTTCCACTCGAGCCTCAATCCGTGGCAACGTTTTATCGCCGCCTAATGGAGGAGATGGAGAAACTCGAGTTGCCTGTAGTCATCCACAAGAAACCTAACGAAGTTCCCGAGCCGATCAACTTTGACCAGGACGAATCCCACCGCTCATATGATCGGGAATACGCCCATCGTTTCTGGCGAATCCTCGTGCAGGCCGACCGGGTGCTCAAGGAGTTCCGCGCCCGGTTCATTGGTAAAGTCAGTCCCGTGCACGTATTCTGGGGCGCCCTGGATCTGGCGGTCACGCGGTTTTCGGGGCGGCGGGCTCCGCAACATCCCGGCGGGATTCCCAACCTGCCTGATTGGGTTACCCGCGAGGCGTACTCACACGAGGTGAGTAGCTGCGGGTTTTGGCCCGGTGGGGGAGCCGTCCCCTATGCCGCGTTCTACTCCTACGCGTATCCGGAGCCAAGCGGGTTCTCGAAGGCGTCTGTCAAGCCTGACGGGGCTTTTTACAGCGCCGATTTTCGGGAATTCATCCTGCCGTATGACATCGTGCGGCAGTCGGAGGCTCCGGATCACACCCTTCTTGACTTTCTCCAGTCGACTTATGAAGCCGCGGCCAATTTGGCCAAATGGGATCGGAGTGCGCTGGAACGAGACCACGACCCGCAGAAAACAGTCTGAGCATGCTGATCTTCTTTGGAGGGGTACCCGTGAGAATATGCCGTGTTCTAGTGATTTTGTTTGCCACAGTTGTCCTGATGGCATCGTCCGGACCTGACGATCGCCAGGTGACGGACCCGAAGTCCGTCAGTTCGCCCGCCAATCCAGCGGCCCGACCCATACCCATCGACGACCTTTTCTTCACGCGCAGCGTCGGCGGACCGTCGTGGTCCCCCGACGGCAAGGAGATCGTGTTCACCACGAATCTAACGGGCCGCAACAACCTGTGGAAGGTGCGGGCATCGGGTGGTTGGCCGATCCAACTCTCTCAGTCCGATGACCGGGAAAGCGGCGCTGTCTGGTCTCCTGACGGCAAGTGGATACTCTTCGAGCAGGATCGTGGCGGCAACGAGTATTACGACATCTTCGCGATCCCGGGCGCCGGTGGTGAGGCGATCAATCTCACCAACACGGACGATATTTCAGAGACGGACGCCCACTTCTCCCCGGACGGCACGACGGTGGCCATCTCCTATAAGCCCAAGACCTCGCCGACCCCGGACGTCGCACTTCTCGATTGGCAAACCCGTAAGGTGCGCAACGTCACCCAAGAGACGACGAAAGATCATCTTTGGAGCTTTGTGGCTTGGAGCCAAGACGGAAAAAGCATTTATGCCAATCGAGCTTATGTGGGATTCACCGACTCCGACATCTTCCGCGTGGACGTGGCGAGCGGCAACCGTGAGAACTTGACACCTCACCAGGGCCAGGTTCGTTATCAGGCTTCCTCAATCTCTGCCGATGGGCGGACTCTGCTCGTGACTTCAAACGAAAAAGCGGGATTCAACAACGTCGCGATGCTCGACGTCGCAAGCAAGAAGCTGACTTGGGTGACCGATACCCATTGGGATGCCAGCGCCGGGGACTTTGCGCCGCAGGGGGGCAAATACACTTTCATCATTAACGAGGACGGGCGCACCGACGCCTACGTGGCCGATCGTGATGGCGGGCAGCGGGAGAAAATCTCCTTTCCTGCCGGGTTGACCTTTTTTTCCGGTAATCCAACACCGTTTTCACCGGCCGGCGACCGCCTGCTTGTGTCGCACCAAAGCTCGCAGCGGCCATCCGATCTGTGGGTATACGATTTAGCATCACGCAAAGCCGCGCAGTTAAGCTTTTCCGCGATCGCGGGCCTCAACCCCGCGCTGCTGCCGCTATCGCAGTTGGTGCACTACAAAAGTTTCGACGGAAAGACAATCAGCGCCTTCCTGTGGATGCCTTTCAACCTGAAGCGGGACGGAAGCACCCCCGGAATCGTCCTTCCACACGGTGGTCCCACCGGACAGACAACCGACTCCTTCAACCGGACAGCAGCCGCGCTGACGTCTCGCGGCTACGTGTGCATCGCTCCCAATGTTCGGGGCTCAACCGGATACGGGCTGGAGTTTCAGAAGGCGAACATCAAGGATCTGGGGGGTGGAGACCTGCAGGATGAAGTGTACGCAGCCCGCTTCCTCGTGGATACCGGCTACGCGGACCCCAAGAAGATCGGCATCACCGGCGGTTCCTACGGCGGTTACATGACGCTGATGGCAGTCGGCAAGACCCCGGATGTGTGGGCGGCGGCGGTGGAAGAATACGGGATCATCAACTGGCTCACCATGCTCCAGCACGAGGACCCTTTCCTGCAAGAATACGAGAAGTCTCTGCTGGGTGATCCGGTAAAGGACCGCGGCATTTATGAAGATGACTCGCCCCTCAAGTACATTCGGAACGCCAAAGCTCCGCTGCTGGTGCTGCAGGGCGACAATGACATCCGCGTGCCCAGGGAGGAAGCCGAGCAAGTGGCACAAACCTTGAAGGGCGCCGGCAAGACGGTGGACGCGCATTATTATCCCAACGAAGGCCACGGGTTCGCCAAGCGCGAAAACCAGATCGACGCTATCCAGCGGACTATCGAGTGGTTCGACCGATATCTAAAGGGGAGTCAGAAGTAAGAGAACATCACTCGGATTATGGTGGCGTGAGTTCCGAGGCAGAATGTGGGGTTTATCCCCAACGTCGCCGTTGAACTCGCCTACCCGATAGTTGGGGATCGCCGTCGAAGAAAGTCTCTGAAACGTTTAGGGTTTGCCGCAGATTTCGTAGATCGGTCCTGCCTAGTCGGCAAGCTTAGACTTATCCGGCGCCAACGGATTACTCGCCATTACGTCGTTGATCGCGGGTAATCGGGCGGGCTTTGGCAGGTTTCTGAGGCGTTCGTTGGCGGGGCTCACTGCGGCCGCTGCAGCGCAGCACGGGTTCCCGCAATTTGAGGCAGATTGGCGAGCAAGCTTGCGGAGTCAAAGCGGCACCCAACCTGCCCTGGAGCGAAGGGAAGGGCTGTCGCGCTCGAAGGCCTTGCCCGGAATTTCTCCAGGCCTTGCTCAGAAGTTCTCGAGAAGGCGCTCGTCGCGCCGAAATACAGCGCCTCGACCTTCCGCAGTCGCTCGCGTAGCTGCTCTTCGATCCTCATCGGCATCGCTCCTCCGGCGGAACGAGCCCATCCGGCGAACCGGCGGTCAACCCGCGTTTCCACGATGTCCGCAACCGATCACCGTGGTGAGGGCGCACCGCTTACAATCCACCCTTGTAGGAGCGCGTGCGTTTCCCGAAACCTGCGCCATCGCGGTATTGGGCACCGATCACCTTAAAACAACGGCCTTCGAACTATCCAACGAACAGCTGGAATATCTCCTCGCCGGAAGCCGGCACGACATCGCCGTACAGGACATTGGACGTCTCACCCGTGCCGGGCTGAGAGCCGCCGCAGGTGTTCGTATTCTGTACCGCAAGCGTGCCTGATGATACCCAGTAGGTCAGGACCCCCAATCCTGATGTGAATGTGCAGGTGTGAGTGCCGCTAGGCGGTCCTACGAGATCGACCTGGAAGCCATCGATCGCGCACAAGCAGTCAGACGGGAACGTGAACGTGTGGCTGGAAAGCGTGCCCGCGGGATCGGTAATACTGAACGTCGCACTTGTCACATTGCCGTTGGGCTCAGTGGCAAGCGCAATTCTCATCACTGAGCCTGCCGGCACCTGATTCGATGTGGCGGAGGCGAATGGGACGTAATTTGGGCTAGGGCTAAAACCGAAACCCTTTACCTCGGACCAGTACTGGATCCCCCCCTGAACCGAGTTGTTTTCTACGGCGATTACGTACTGAAACCAATTCAGCGGCTTGTCACGATAGGTAGCTTGTGGATTGGTCTGCGGATAGCAATTCAATTGCAGCGAGAATCCATTATTCCCGGACGTGACCAAGTCCAGCGTGACATGGAGGGTTACAGTCAGGTTCTGCAGACTCTTACAATTGTCGAAGAGAACTGCGTTGTTGCTGCTACTCAAGGGCATGTTCATCACCTCTCATTATCGCGAGTGTGAAGCATCACGTTTTCGAAGTCCCGCCGCGAGTTGTAGGCCGGGATTTCCATTTTGGCTTCCCTGAACGCTGGTAGAGTATATGTGTCGGAGCGCTTTGGCGCAAGACTTTTCAGACTTTTTGTCAAAGCAAAGTAGAAATGTCCTGTTCTTAGCAAATTAGAAAGTTCCGTTTTTCGTTCTTTGGCGGCTAACCGGAGGAGCCCGTAGGGCGACGGAGGTTAGCCGCCAAAGAACCTCGGCGACCCGCCCCAGGTCGCGTCCGGCAGAATTACTCCCAGAGGAGGACTCTTCCGGAGATGGAAATCTTTCATCCAGTTGTGCACAACCTTGGGGCGAAGCCTCGGCGCGCTTGCCGGTTTCCGGGGTGGGGGCGTTTTCGGTCGTGGCGGGCACTCCGCCACGCTCAGGCCATACTGGCGGAACTTTACCGCCGACGTACAATATGCACGGCTAGAATCGTGCCGTCATTCCGCTGTCAGCGCAGGAATGGACGCTGAAATGACCAAGGACGATAGCGTCGGGAAGACCCTGAGGGAGGCAGGCATGTTTCCGCCTTCGGTCCAGGACAGCCATTACGGCGACAAGCCTGAAATGACCAGGGAAGAAATCATTGAGAAGAC
Organism: uncultured Acidobacteriota bacterium; assembly: GCA_963831905.1. Lineage (GTDB taxonomy): Bacteria > Acidobacteriota > Terriglobia > UBA7540 > UBA7540 > CAVROP01. The sequence continues at coordinate 94,700 of CAWHRX010000003.1, forward strand.
CCTGAGAGAAATGAACTTGTCGTCTTCCTCGGAAGATGGCAGCCAGTCCAGCGACGAAGCCGGTCGCCTCTCGACCGTCATCGCCGAGCTTGGGCGCAGGCTGCCCGACGGCAACATCAAGACCTGTGGCGCTTTCAGGCACCTCAAAGCAGCCTGCTGCGACCCCTGCCACACGTCTAGTCCGCACACTGACATGAGCCTGATTGGCCTGCCCGATGGCACCCAGGCGTGGGTGTGCTGTGCGGTGGAGTATGCGATTTACCCAGAGCGCTACGCAGAACTCATGGAGCGGTCACGGAACTGTCCGGAGGGGAAACTGTTCATAGACATGTTCGGCGGTGAGGACCGCAAGAAAGACTAGCAAGGCGGAGCAATCTCAGCAAATCGTTAAGGAGCTCGGCTATCAAATCGGGGCTGGCAACGCCGGGCGCCTCGAGCCAGATTGTGCGTTTGCAAGTTGGACAGAGCCCCTTAGATCACTGCTTTATCCACGACGTATCGGACTTCCGAACTGCCTGCTTGGCCGGCTGCAAAACCGGCTTTTGGGACGGTTGGGGCATTTTTGAATCGATCCTATTCTTTTCCAGCTTGCCAACGCCTGGAGTAAAGACTTTCACGATCCTTTGAATCTTCCATTCGGGCGGGTCGGTCCCTGGAGGCAAATAAGGAATGCCGCCAGCTTCAGCGCTTCCCCTCGCCTGCAGGTCAACGAGAAAGTCATGCAGCCTCGTGACGCCGACGGTGCTGCCCAGTAGCCTCTGCAGGAGCGTCGCGGGTTGTAGCCAAGACCAGCCCTCAATCACGATCAGGTGTCCGAGGTTGGCCTCTTCCCCATAGTGAAGCCGAATTACTGGGACACTCGCCAGGTGATAAATCCAAGGAATATGCTCAAACGCGTATTCTGGAAAGCTGCCAGCCCCGAGCTGCATTTGCCGCTCCTGAGTATTCCACCCCCCCGTGGTCTTTACCACGTAAATAGTGGTCTTCGATGCGGGCAACACTTTTACTTCGGCCTTATGGCTCTGAATATAGTTCTGAGCCAACGCTTTCGTTCCCTTGCCTGTTCCAAGGCCTTGCGGGATTACTTCCACGGTGGCCGTGCCGAGGGCGTTGGGATTCGTAGCCCGCAGCTCGTCCTGCAAGGGAAATTTGGTTGCGGTGTAGAACTCCGGCGTAACGCTGATCGCGGTAAAGAGGCAATTATCAGTATTTGCGCCCTTCCGGAAAAACACCTTGTTTCCCAGAGTGTTGAATGGGTGCCAATCCTGGTCCATATTGGATTTTTGCCGCAAATGTGGAATTCGCGACTGGGGAAGAGTTCCCTGGTTGTTCTCAATCTGCTGCGGAGTGCGGCCATCCCCTCGAAACACGATACGAACGCCTTGACCTTGCAACTGGTAGTTTCTAGCGGAATCCTTGTACAAAACCTCCGGATCCACCTTCTCTCTTATGGTGAACTCTTCGAATCCCTCTCTTCGCATTTCGTCCAAGAGCCTTCTTCTATCCAGAGCCGCCTCCGCTATGTAGCTCCCGTCGACATTGGTGATTTGGTCAAAATAGAACTGCCTCCGGGCAGGATTGGGAAGTTCGACATAGAAGTAATTGAACCAGTATTGGAAGCTAAACTCCGTTAGTGGTTTGGGATACGCAAACTTGTCGGGTGCCTTCTTTCTGGGAGGCTCGATCGTGTCTGCGATCTCCGTAATCAGTGTCTTGAGCCCTCTGAACTCTGCGGCGGTAATCTTCTCGAATCCTTTTTTCTCGAGCTTGTTGTTAATGGTCATCAACGACAACCCAGGGGACCCGACGCTCCCGACAAGCACTTCTTTCATGCTTTTCTTTGTCACCGCCGCTACTTCGGCGGCAATTTGGCGCAAAAGATCAGGCCATTGCTCAAGGGTTGGTTTGGGCATATATGTCCTCCTGTTATCAGTATTAACCTCGTGGGCTCAACTGATGCCGTGCTCTTCGGCTTAAGGTATCGGCTCCTGTTTCCTGCAATACTAGATCATATTGCCGAGGGTTAAGCGCCCCGGGCGTGGCCTATGGCGGAAAAATCGAAGAAGCCTTCATCCAATGGCTACCCGGCTAAAATCCTGCGTTTTGGGCCGTTACTTAGGGAAAACCCCCTCTTTTCCTTCAGAAGAACCGGTGCCGCTAGGAAGGTCATGAGCGTGGGATATGCCCCCGACATCAAGTTCCATTCGAGCCGTCGAAGCTGTGAATTAAGTAGGAAACGCGCCCTTGTCGGGAACCCGGATGTTGCAGGCATCCTTGTGCGGGAACGGCCAGTCCTGTGCCGCTTCTGATTCGTTCACACGGGGCTCTTTTACACGACTCCCCAGAAAAGATGCAGTGTGGTTGCTGGGTAAATTGCCCGATATCGAATTTTAGGCGTTTCGTATTCTTGAGTCAATGACTGTTTAAGAGATGGTCAAGAAATAGTGCTTCCGGGAGGATTGGTATCGAGGCGTCTGGCTTGAGAGAGTGATCCGAACTCCAAAGGCAGGGCAATCCCATTTTGGCCTCTCAACCTGACTGGAGAGCCACGGCGGTAGGAGTGAGACTGAGGCTCGCGGCAGGTGAGCGAAAAAACTCCGCTTTCCGGGCCGCTGGCAGGGATTGAGATTTAAGGGGTTAAGTCGCCGGTTCCAGCGAGCGGCAAACATCTGTTTCTTGCTCACGGATAACGCCATCGAAGAAACTTCAGCGCAGGTCCCCGCCCGATACCAAAACCAAGGTCTGTAGCGCTTTCAGGCAACTCAAGGCAGGCTGCTGCGATTCCGACTGCGATGTCGACTATCGTAATCATTCCCGGCCGCTCCGCAAACCCCCGTTCCGTCTGATTGTCTCGATTTGTCACACCGTGCTCTGCTGTCGAGCTCAGATGTAGTCACGGAGCGGGGAGCCGACTTCTCATTCCCAATCCGCTCCCGGCGATACCGATCACCTGAAAATCAGTGGTAGGAAGGGGAATTTCCAGAAGTTACGCGGGCAAAACCCAATCTCGCGAGCGGAATTCGCGCGAGGCACCCCCCTGTGCACTCAATCCCCGCACAACCCGCTGCGGGCTATTCGACAATTAGTGATGTTTGGCTTCTTTGGCCTGCTCGATCTCCTTAAGAGCGGCAGCGACGTTTTTTGTTGGCGGATTGTTGGGACCATAGTGATCGGTATATATCTTCAATGCGCGCTGGGTGGAACTAAGTGCGTCGTCCAAGTCTCCTTTGGCCTTGAGAATATGGCCGATGCCGTAGACATCAATGGCGACTCTAGGATCGTCAGGTCCGTAGACCTTCTCTTTTACACTCAGTGCCTGCCTTGCATAAATGAGCGCACCGTCCAGATCTTGCTTATCATAAAGTATCGAAGCGACGTTGGTCGCATCTCTAACCACTGAATTATCGTCATGGAGTTTCTCATCGATCTTCAGCGCCTTTTGGAAGTAACTGATCGCACCGTCCCGGTCTTTCTTCTGCGAAAGAATCGAGCCGATGTTGTTGGCATCTCTAGCCACAAAAGGATGGTCAGGTCCAAGGAGCTTTTCGTCGATCTTCAGCGCCTGCTGAGCGGAACTGAGCGCACCGTCCAGGTCTCCCTTGGCTTGGAGAATCACGGCGATAACGCCGGCGTGTAAGGCCACATGAGGATTGTCGGGTCCATAGGCCGCTTCATCGATCTTCAGCGCCCGCTGGGCGTAACTCAGTGCCGCGTCCAGGTTCCCTCTGTCCATCAGAATCAAGCCCAGGTTGTTGCAGTCTGTGGCCACATTCGGATAGTCGGGTCCATAGAACCTTTCATCGATCTTCAGCGCCTTTAGCGTGTAACTCAGCGCGGCTTCCAGATTTCCTCTCGCCCTCGTAATCAACCCGATGTTCTTGTCGTCTGCCGCCACATCCGGATGGTCCGGTCCATAGACCTTTTCATCGATTTTCAGCGCTTGCAGTGTGTATTTGAGCGCATCGCCCAGGTCTCCTTTACCCAGGAGAATCACGCCGAGGCTTCGGGCGTCTCGAGCCACCGAAGGATGGTCGGATCCATAGACCTTTTCATTAATCTCCAGCGCTTGTTGCGCGGACTTCAGCGCGCCCTCAAAATCAGCTTTGTTAGAGAGAATGGTACCGATCTCGTCGGCATCGATCGCCACCCGAGAATCGCTCGGTCCATAGACCTTTTCATCAATCTCCAGCGCCCGCCGCGCGGACTTGAGCGCGCCGTCCAGGTCTGCCTGACTCCCCAGGACTGCCGCTAACTCGATATCGAGCAGAGCCTCGTGCTTCTCATCGCCCTTCCCGGCGATGAGGGCTAGCCCCGCACGCAGCGCAGTTTCTGCTCGGGGCAGGTCGGGCAACCCCTCATATGCACGTCCCAGAGTTAAGTAGAAATCCGGCAGTTGCACTGCCGTGGCTGCTTGCTCCAAATAGGGAAGTGCTTCCCGAAAATGATACCGGTCAAGGAGTTCGTAGCCTTTTTCGTAGGCGGCTTTTGCTTCGTCTGCCTTTGCCAGCAAGTTCTTCCTGAGTTCGCTGATCTCGCTGCTAACTTCGCGGGGAGTCGGCGGTGGCGATTGAGCGGTTTTTTGGTTAAACTCATCCAGCTTGGCATTGATCGCCGCTATTTGTTGCAGGATCTGCGTCTGGCCGCTCGCCACTTGCTCTGTGAGGGCTTCGATACGTTCGAGGATAATCTCCTTGCCGCTAGCCTGCGCGAATTGGCGAAGATTGGCGTAGTAGCTATCCAGCAGGCTTTGTAGATGCTGTTCGTCGGCCTTTTTTCCTTCGGCAATCGCTTTTCGAATTTCCTCCAATCCGGCAGCGTCCTCCTTGAGGCGCGGGTAGATTCGATTGAGTCCGTCGGCGTACTGTTGTCTGGTGATGGCACAACTGTTGTATCCAGCCGCCAGTCCCTTCACAAAGACATCCCATTGCTGCGTAGCAGCAGAGGCCTCCTGCAACTTCTTTGGGGCTACTTCCAGACGGGCACCGAGGACGCTCAAGGCGCTCAATGTGCCGGCGAAGGAGGATACGTCGTACTGAAGGGCGACTTGCTTCACGTCGATCTCGTAGTGATCACCGTCCGGGCAACTCTTCTTATTCTGCGCCCAGCATCTGCTGGCCGACGCGAAGAAAAGCAACAAAAGCGAAGCGGATAGGCTCGCTATCCTCCTGCGCAGTCGTAACCATGGGCACCGCCTCATCACTCCCCCAACTTCCTTACAACCTCGAGATATTGCTTCGTGAGATCGGCGAGCTGCAACCTTTCCTCACCGGAAAGCGTTGTTCTCTTAGCCATCGTGTCCATCTCGCGCGATAGGCTGTCGAGAGTCTGAAACCGAGCGCCATATTGGTCGTACCTCGTCCCGCCAATCGCACAAGCGTTGTATCCGTGCACCACATACTTGCGAAACTCATTGGCGCTCTGCATCGCTTCCGAAAGCTGCTGTAACTGAACTGGATCCAGCTTGCCAGAGAATTTCGCCTTGTCCGCAACACTGGCCTCAAACTCTACTGAGTAAGCCCAATACTTCGTGTTAAAATCGCGCGTATCGATCGTTCTTCTCTGTCCGTCGCTGCACCGGATCGTTTTCGAGGTTAGCAACCAATCCCGCGCCACAATTACCAAAACGATGAGCACACCTGCGGCGATGCCGGCCAGTACAACGGTCTTTGTGTTCTTGGTCATAACGGGCCTTTCGTGTGCCGTCGGTTCTACTGGGTCGAACTGACGCGCATATCGTTAATCTTTAATTGGCTCAGCATTGTCTGCACGAATCCGTACAAGTCTTTCGATTCTTGCAGTAGTGCCTGATCGCCGCCCGATGCTTGCTGCGGGATGCTTTGCAGATCACCGCTGGTCTTGCCCGCATACGAAATCGTGGTAGTCGTTGCGAAGGAGACCGGTTTCGCGCAGAGCGCGGTCGGGATTGCGCTAACATCGCCAATCGCTGTAAGCAGGCAAAGCAGTGTTTTTGTATCGATTGTTCCGGGAGGAAACTCCCGCGTCTCCACCATGGGGTCCAATTTACCCCTAATTACTGACGAGGCGCTGCCGTCATTGCGTATCACAACGGTGTAGCCACTCGTGTTGGTGGAGCCCGAATTAATTATCGTAGCCAGAATTCCCTCCGTGCCCTGGTTCGTTCCTGACATTTCACACCTCCTAACTGAATGAATGGAGATAAGCACCGTCTCCATAATGAGGGCTTTGTCGCGCCGCCAAAACGCGGGCGTTGGGATTGCAAACCTGAGACGCCAAAATTCGGTCAGGCCCGTGAGAGGGCGATATCCCACGCCGAGCGACCCAACAACCCCAGGTGGCCGAACAGCGCGTGTCGTGCTCAGTGTCTGAGAACGGGTTTGATTCCCCAGGGCCGGCGGGTGAATGGGAAGGCGGGAATAATAGGCGACCTTTGCATTCCATAAGGCGCCCGAGAGCGTGAATTTTACTGTTTCGTAATAATCCAGGCAGGAAACAATGTCAATGACATGGCTCATAATACGGGATGACGAGTCGCAATTGGATGAAAAGGTTAGTGTGCTGCACTCCCTTGAATAGCGAGTGACCACCTGCGTAAAACCACCGAGAAGGGGTGTGAGTCCGGCTCGCTCCCTCGCGCTTCATGGAGTCTTGTGGGATTCGGCCTGATAACGCCCTTCCCTCCCGGAATCCAGCCGGCCAAAACCGGTGACCAGTTGACGGGCATGCAACGAGCACCCCAGCACGTGTCGAGCGAGCTGACCCCCGCCTTCTTGCCGCATTTGTGCCCTGGTTCAAAAGGTTAAAATCTGCCGCCTTGTGCTGTCGCTCGAAGTTGCTGATTTAGCGGGGATAAGACATCCCAAGAAAATGGGGAAAGAGGAATTTCAGGTGGTTGCCAGACTACAGTCGGTGAACCAACGGCGGGTAAGAGAAGCAGGCAGGCCAAGGATGCAGTGCGTTGTGAGATGCGGCTTGGGTTTCAGAACGCACAAGGGCTGGCCTTGAACGCGCACGCCGGGAAGGCAAGACTCTCGGTCGGCCAAAGGCCGAGGTCAACGCCGCCGAGATTCGAGGGCTCAGGGCACAAGGTCTTTCATGGTCTGCCGTCTCGGCTCAAACGGGGGTCGCACGGGCTACTTGCCAGCGGGCAGTTGCTGCTTAGAGTTTCTTGGTTTCAGGGAACTGAGCCACGAATTGTTACCCATCAAGACGCTACGCCTAGTGAGAATCCATCGGAAAGGACGACGCCCTGCGGGCCTCCCCGCTCCAACTAGTCTTTTTCCCTTTGCGGCTGTCTCAAAGCTCGGAGGGTGGAAGCCAACCGTGGGCTGAAGCCAGGCATAACCAGGGCCGCCTGTGGTCACCCCAACCTGCTCGGCGGACCCGAATCCCCGACCGCCGCCGACCGATTCTCGCCGAGGCCGAGCCGGCGGGGAGGGCGAGGTTCCCGATCAAGGTTAGCGACCATCCAGGATTTGAGGGACATCGTTCCACCCTACGGCGTCACACAGGGTCTGAACCGCTTGGCGGCCATTTTCCAGGAAGCCGACCTATCATTCCCAATCCATTTTGTATGGGCCTGCACCCATGATGCGCACAGGACCCCTTAGGGGAATCTTGGTCCGCAGCCGGGACCACTTCGCAGTGGATCCAGCACGGAGAGGTGCTGCTGTAGATAGCCCTCCCGCGAACTGTTCCGCTACTTGAACTGGCCCGGATAGTCCTACTCCGTGTTCTATTGTGCGTTGACTCAGGTGCAAACGCGGCCTAAGATAGCCATCCGAGGCGGGACCCTCGTATGATTGGCAAAAGCGTTTCCCACTATCGCATCGTTGAGAAGTTGGGCGGCGGGGGCATGGGTGTTGTCTATAAGGCTGAGAACACCACGCTGGGCCGTCAGGTCGCCGAGCGGCAAAGAGGAGATTGACACCCGCACGTCGCAAAACGCGTCGAGGCTAGTTTGTAATGTCTAAACGCTCTGACCGGTTAGTTTCCTGAGCATTGGGTCTGCCGTCAGGTGCTTCGGTAGGGTTAGTCAGCTTAAGATCACAAGCGGCTTCGAATAACCCGGCGCTTCGATTGGGTGGCCTCGTAGAAATTTGACTGGACGAGGTTTCGTACGTCACATCGAAGAGTCCCAAGGCGAGATGGCGTTCTCCTTATGTGAATTTGTTCCAACGGTGGAAGATCAACCCCATCTCGGCAAAGCCTCTTCTTCCCCGGCCATATCCTTTGCTTGGAGTCATCGAGTTTTTGGCAGCGACAGATCCACGATCCAGAGCCCCGAGAACTCTCGTAATGGACATTTCCGCGGCGTCGCGGTCAATCGCAGTGGTTGGAAATCAAACAGGGCTCGAGTATTTAGCCCTGTTATCAGGACGACTTAGGTATTCCGCCACACGCCGGGCGACACGTCGACCATTGAAGTAGCACCATTCAGCGCCGTGATAATCACCGAGGATATTCCCAGCGGCAAACCACCCACGCCTTGAAAGCTGGAAATCGGAGCCGACCACGGCACGGCGCGACGTCAGGTCAACTTGAAGATTCCCCGTCAGCAACAACTCAGTGTTGGGGATGAAGTCGCCGCAGATCATGATGGTGCTGCCATGCACTTGAGCCCCGTTCGCCAGCGTCACGCCTGAGGCGGCTTGCGTCCCCGTTACCGTCACCGCAGGCGCCCCCTCGTGATAGACAGGCTTGGCCCAGCGTCGAAAGTACATTCTAGCAGGCAGACTGCAATGGGGCTTGTGGGACCGATCAACCACAATTGCATCTGAAGCCCCGGCATTTCTCAAGATCGCGGCGGCCGTGAAAGCGGTCGAGTCCGATCCCAAGACGATCGGTCTTGAAACCACGCGGACATCGCAGTGATCCATCAAGTCCAGTAAGTTCTTCAGGAACAATAGGCCGCTCGGACGGGAGCCGAAGATCCAGCCTCGTTCAGCGGCCGTTTTCTCGCGTGCACCACACGCCAACACTACAGCATCCGCCGACACCTGGAACCTTCCGCGGTTGGGACTCACGACGGTTACTTTCTTATCCTGCGGCGAGATCTCGCTCACTTGACTCTCGAGCCAGACTTCGATGTCGCTGCCCTGCAACTTCTGGGCAAGGCGCTCGGCCATCTGCTGTCCAAAGATCACCCTTCCCTGGGTCCACAGCACAAAAGTGGGGACTCCTCCGCGTTTGACCTTATAAAGTGAGGGCACGCCTCCGACCCTCTCACTGCGGTCAAGCAAGATGACGGGCTTGATTCCTCGCCGGGCCAAGCCGATCGCCACCCCCACGCCCGCGGGTCCAGCGCCAATCACCAAAACTTTGGCTTTCTCCATGGAGTTCATAACGGCCGATACTCCAAAGGGCCCCGGCTACGAGGACAACAACTCGCTTCCGGGTCCCTTTTTGGTTACGCTTGGCAACGGGATGCCGCAGTGACTCGAAATAATCTGAGCTATGGGCACCAAGCATCCTAGCCCCTGACATCTTCCCATCTGCGTCCTTGTCCGCCGCTTGACGGCGTCCAGCGTGCGTGGCTTCAGCGGCGACTCCAAGGCGTCGATAATCTCCCCCCGCGACACATTCTCGCAGGTGCAAATCAGCCGGCCGTAGTCCGGCCTTCGCTTTACCAATTCGGTATTCTCGAATGGCCTTCGCCACCATCCCGGCAAGTCGTGCTCAGGCCGGCCGTCGAGGGCGTCGGCTCTTTCTTCCAGCTTCAATCCGCAATTGTCGGTTAAACCCTGAATCAGGTAATCAGCAAGCGCAGGTGAGGAGGTGAGTCCTGTGGATCGGATGCCGGTGACGGTGAGGATCCCCGGATGGCGATCATTGTAGCGAATCAGGTAACTCCCTTGAGAGCAATTGCAGCGCGCACCCGCATAAGTGCCAATTACGGGCTGCCGCTTCAAATCAGGAAGAAGTCTTGCCGCTCCCTCGAGCACGGCTTTGAGGCCTTCTTTTGTGGTCCAAGTCGCATCGGGCGAGCCCAGCGGCAGGTCCTCCGCCGTGGGCCCTGCGATCAGGTTCCCGAAGATGCTGGGAATTACCAGCACGCCCTTGGTCTGCGGTGTCGGAACCGGCAAGAGAATCCCCCTAACGGATGGGCGACTGACCTTATCGAAGATCAGGAACTGGCCGCGGCGCGGGTTGATATCAAACGGCTGGCCGGCATAGGCGTCAGCGAGAGCGCGGCTCCCCAGCCCCGCCGTATTTACGAGGACGCGAGTGGTGACTCGCTTTCCTGATGAGGTTACGAGAGTCTTGACCTCGGCGCCAGGGTCCTCGACGGTCACGATGCCAGCGCCCAGGAGAACATCGGCCCCGTTCGCCAGCGCGACCTCGGCGAATGCGATCGGGGCAGTAAACGGGTCGGCAATCGCTTCGCGAGGCACTGCCAGACCGCCTCGGACGTAGGAAGGAACGTTGGGCTCAAGTTCCAGAACTTCGCTTCGCCCGAGCAGTTTCACATCGTCGACACCATTCGCCCGAGCCTTCTTCAGGATGTTCGGGAGTTGCGCTTCTTGCTCCTCATCAATGGCGAGGAGCACCGCGCCACAGGGGTCATAGGGGATCCTGAGTTTCTGCGCCAGGATCGGCCATTGCCGGCAAGCGTGCGTGACAAGTTTTGACTCCAGGCTGCCGGGCGTGGCGTCAAAACCCGTGTGAATGATGGCACTGTTGCCCTTGCTGGTACCTTCACCCACATCAAAGTTCTGGTCGATCAGTAGCGCTCGCAATCGAAAGCGGGAGAGTCGATAAGCCAGGGCACAGCCCACCGCACCGGCTCCCACGACGATCACGTCAAAAGGTTGTGGCCCCAGTTCATCGGAATCCAGGAACTTCAGTGACGATTCACAACCCACGCCGGGCCAGTCATACAAGACCTTGCCTCGTCGGGTCGATGTCTGATTCATGGGTTGTTTAACTCCGCCTATCGTCCGGCAAGGCCTCAAAGAATGCTACATACGGCTACTACCCGGCTTGAATCCGCCCGAAACCCATCTGGCATTACGCCAGGGCGTACGACCTTACCGCTGCCCCGGGGCGCTCTTTCTCCCGTGTTGCGCTCTCCCCACGCCGCATCGTCCCTATGTGCCGCAGCGGAGGGAGAGCGCATTCCATCTGGAGTTGCTGTTCACACTGCGCTACGCTTAGAAGTCAAGCCGCAATGCAAATTGGACAGTACGAGCGCCCGTGCCCTCCGCGGTCTGAACGCCACTAATGGTGCCGAACGCACCCGAGTTTACCGTCATGTTGGGGATTGCATAATTCACATGGTTGAGAATGTTTGTGGACGTGCCCTCGAAGCGCAGCTTCAGGGCTTCGTTCAGGCGGAAGTTCTTGGACAGCCCGAAATTCCAAACCGCCGTTCCCGGGCCTTCGAAAATACCAAAGCCCGCATTCCCGAAGCGGCCAATGGGCCTCGCCGGCCAACCGTAAAAGAGGCAACTCCCATCATAGAGTTTCTCCTCCGACTGATCCGTCCCTGAGCAAGCGCTCGCGGGCAGCAGGTCTGGCCGCTGTTGTCCTTGCCGACCGGGCGCATCCGTTCCGGAAGGATCCAGTGAGCCGCCATATTGGGGAGTGATGTAGGGTCCGGTTTCCAAAACGATGATATTGGAAGTGCGCCAGCCACCCACGATGCCGTCGAGAACGCTGTTCATGGAGGACCCATACTTCATCCCGCGCCCCACGGGAATGTCGAACACCGCGGTCGTCAGCCAGCGATGGCGGCGCGTGAAGGCAACATTTCCGTAGTTTGCCGGCAGGTCAAAGTGGTTGATGACCCGGCCGCCGTATTCACTCTGGAAGTTGTTATTCAGAACGTCCCCCTCGCCATCCGAGAGGTTCTTGGCCCACGTCCAGGTGGACTGAACGAACAAGCCGGCACTGAATCGGTGCGTGACGGAAGTTTCCATCGCATTGTAGATGGCCGAAGCACCGTTGGTCAGCGTCTCAATTTGCCCCCAATTCGGGTAGGGTTTCTCCGTTGGTGTCCAAGGTGCGGCCTGTGGTTGAATCTCGTTAAGATCGGGGCTCACGACGAGTCCCACCGAACGCATGCCATTGTAGGTCACCCGCAAGCCGGTCTGGCGTCCAAGGTCGCGCTCAACCGTCAGGCTCCATTGTTCGTTGTACGGGTCGCGAAGGTGAATGTCGGTGGCGGTGCCGAACTCTTCGCTGCCCGCGGCGGATACTCCCGTGGATGGATTGTTGCTCTCGGTATTCGGAAACTGGATTGTGGCTGCACCAGCGGTGATCGAGTTATTGAATGCCTGATAGTTGCTGCTGGAAATACTCGTCAAGGCATTGAAAATAGCTCCCTTCATCATCGCGTCGTACAATCCCGCACCGGCCCGTACCACCGTTTTGTCCGAGAGACGATAAGCGAGGGTCAGACGAGGGAGCATCTTCGTCTTGTCACCGAATCGCAGTGCTTGCGGTATACCCACTTTTGACGCGAGTTCCATGGGTGTGCAAGGGTATAGTCCGTAGGGGGTGGGAACCGGAGTCGAAAGACCACAGGCGTTGACCCCCTCCTCGAATGCCAGAGTCGTCAACTTCGCGCCTTCATCCGGTACGATGAATCCACCCGTCGCAGGATCGAACTGAGTAATCTGATAGGTCTCGTCGTGAAAGGGAGGATGGTATTCGTAGCGAACGCCGAAGTTGATCGTGAATTTGGGACTAACCCGGAAGCTGTCCTGCCCGAAGAAGCCATAAGACTTCGCCCGGCCTATGTAGTCAGCGCCCGCGGCGACCACTTGCGTTTGATTTGGCAGTCCGAGCAAGAAATCGGCAATGTCAGACCCCGTAAACGCACCGTTGAAGTAGAAATTGCCGAAGTTGTCCGCGCCATCGAAGTTCGAGTAGTCGCCGAGCCTGTAAGCTCGAACGTCGAATCCGAACTTCAAGGTGTGGCGGCCCCGAAGCCAGGTGAGGTTGTCGGCGACTTGGATCGTGCCCTCCTTGAGAGGCTCCTGCCTTCTGCCGCTAATACTCGTGAGGCCGGAAGATCCACTGAAAGACAAGCCGGGAATGGCGGAACCCTTGGGGAAGGGCGCCGGGAGTTGTTGCAGACCGAGGGTTTGGGTCACCAGGGTTGCGCCATCCGGGAATTGCGGGTAGCTGGTGAGCTTTACCTGATGGCTGTAAGCAAAGCGGGCCTCGTTGAGCAGCCCGGAGGTGAATGCGTAGTTGTGGCTGAGGACGTAAGTTCGGGGTTGCGTCGACACCTCTTGGGGCCCGAGATTGAGCCCCAGAGGGCTATCGGCTACCAAATTCTTCCAACTGATTCGGCCAAAAATAGACTGCTTCTTGGTAATGTTCTGGTCAATCCGGACGTTAAACAAGTTGGCGGTCACCGGAGCAGCGTAATTCGCGGTGAGGTTATTGGTTGTATTCAGCGCGCCGGCTTGTTGAGTATTGGCCACCGGGTAGAATGTATTCAGAATCGCCGCGGAGGTTGGGTTGACAGGAATCTGGTTGTTCACGAAGGCCGTCCCCGTAAGGGGATTGTACAGTTGAGTGCCGGGCAGCAGCGAGGAGAAGTCTCCGTTCCGCATGGCCGTGGTCGGAACGTTCTGGGTGATGGCGGCAGCCGAGTGCTGGCGGTTGCTCTCCCAATCGAAGAAGAAGAAGGTGCGATCCTTGCCGTTGTAATGAGGGAGTATGACCGGCCCGCCGATCGATCCGCCGAAATCATTATCCCGCACCTTCGGCTTGTGTGTCGCGAAGGCCGGGATGGCATCCAGAGCGTCGTTCTGCAGATATTCGAACAGGGAGCCATGGAAGTGGTTGCTGCCTCCCTTGGTAACAAATGCCACATCACTCATGGCGCCATATTCCGCACTCGCCACTTCGGTGGTCGCTTTGACTTCGGAGATGGCCTCGGTGGAAGGATACATTTCCGGCAATGCTCCAGCATTGCGGACAGTGTCCACGGAAAAGCCATCTACCGAGTATTCCGTCATTGAGGTATGGGCGCCTCCAATGGAAACATCGGTGCCACTGGAGGTCCCGCGAGAGTCCACTACCACGCCGGGTATCGTGGTGATGATGGCAAAAGGACTCGTGTCGATGGCCCGCTGGTTGATGGGCAATTGGCTGACTTGCTGGCTGGTTTCGATGTCGCTCACAGTGCCGGTTTCCGTTGTAACGACCGGGGGTGCCCCCTTGACCTCTACCACTGTCTGTGCCGAGCCGACCTGTAGAACCGCATTTACACGAACCGTGGCCCGTGGGTCAAGCGGGATATTCTGTTGGACCAGTTCCTTAAAACCTGCTGCCTTCACGGAAACGCGGTAGATGCCCGGCAGCAGATTGGGCAACTCATAGCTTCCGAACGAATCCGTGGACGTGCTCTTGCTAGTGTTGGTCGCTACATGGGTAGCGGCGACTGCTGCGTTCGGGATCATTGCGCCGGTGGGATCAGTTACGACTCCCACCAGCGTCCCAAAGGTTGATTGGCCGAGCGCTAGCCCCGAGCAAAAGAAAAGCGCGGCTGCCACTGTTAAGATCTTCCGAAGCATAACTCCTCCTTTTGGCACCACCTATCTGAGTTTTCAACGACCGAAAGCCTAGCCTAAATTGACTCGTTGACCGGACGCACCGACTCAGTTCGGAGATTTCGCTGAGGTCTCCACCTACCGCCGTGAATAGAAGCAGCTACTGCCCTACGCGAGACTACTGAGCCCCACCGGCGAAGTCCTCAGCCCGCCGCGGGGAATAGTTCTTCGTTTGCGAGTTATCGATTTGGAAAAGATCTCCGAGTTCGTCGTTGGGGTATAACGCCGGAGTTGGCCTCCTATGTAAAAGTGCTTCGAACCCTTGCACATTCACCTCCGGCGCAAAATCCAGCCGTGCGGGAGTCCTGGTCTGCAACTGATCGTGTAAAAACTCGCAACGTTGCGATATTCTCAGCTAAGTCGCCCCTGCTTGTCAAGCTTTTTTTGAATCTTTTTTTTGGGTTTGCTTTTAGCTCCCGAACGGGGCAGCGGCAGGAAAGGGACGTTTCGCGTAAGGCACCCACCCTCTGAAGTTCTTATCTGCCCTGCTGGGGCTGCTTCCGTTGATGAGGCCCAAAGGCGCTGGGCCGATCCGGGAGAGGGCACTGGCTACTCCAAGGGGTTCGAAGCTATACAAAGGAAAGCGGAACAAGTCATTGACATCGAGTCATAAGGGGAGTACAAGGAAGTTATCGCAACGTTGCGCGACCATTACAAGAAGCTTTCATGGACGTAAAAGGCCACCCTTCGCGAGTTTGGCATGCGAAATTTCCGGTCACCTGCAGCACTGACCTTTAGGTCAGCGCTTGTCGACCCTTCGCTGCGCTCAGGGCACGCCCTAATGGTCGGCGCCACACCGACATGGGACGAATTCGAAAAGTAAACACATTTTTCTCACGCGGCACTCAATGGCCGATGAACTTGACACGAACGTTACAATGAGGTTCTATTGACGTAAATGGCCACTATTCGCCAGATTGCCGAAGAGCTGGGCATTTCATTCTCGACGGTTTCGGCGGTCGTGAACAAGCGCCGTTACGTCAGCGCTGCCATGCGGGCCCGCGTGGAGAAGGCTCTGCAAGAAGCCAACTATCAACCCAACAGCGCCGCGCGCAGCCTGCGATTGCACCAGTCGCGCCGGATCGGGTTAATCGTTCCCAACCTCGCTGACCCTTTTTTCACAAACCTGATGCGAGGAGCAGAAGACTACTTGTGCTCGGTCGGCTATCAGATGCTGGTGGCGGAATCCCGCGAGGACTGGAAACGCCAGCACGATTATCTCGTATCGTTTTCGGGAATGATTGCAGATGGGATTATCCTCGTGCCGTGTGCCGCCACCGACCTGCAGATCGCTTCGATTCCCGAGATTGTGCGAGGTGTGCCGTTGGTCTATGTCGACCGATGTCCTGTTCAGTGTCAGGTGCCCAGCGTCTTGGTCGACAACATGAAAGCCGCTCATGATGCGACGCAACACCTGATCGGCCTCGGCCATCAACGGATCGCCATTATCACCGGTCCACTGAGCTTGCTCAATGCGGTCGAACGCTTGAATGGTTACAAGAGCGCCCTGCGCCTTCAGGGCATTCCCCTCGACCGCTCCCTCGTCCGTGACGGTGATTACAGCGAGGATTCAGGGTACTGGCACGGGTCGGAGATGTTGCGCCTGGCCAACCGGCCGACTGCCGTGGTAGCGTGTGGCCTGCTCATGACCCTGGGAGTGCTGACCGCCATCCGGGAAAGGGGCATAGTGTGCCCAAGTGAGATATCGCTGATCGGATTCGATGATTTCGCCTGGAGCAAGTTGTTTTCGCCGGCGCTTACCATGGTCCGGCAGCCAGCCTCAGAGCTAGGAGCCACGGCCGCCAAGGTTGTTCTCAGGCGAATGCGCGCACCTAGTGAGGACAAGGTCGAAACGGTCGTCTTGCCCACCCAGTTGATGGTAAGGGAATCCACCGCCCCTCCTGCACAGAGAGGTCCGACTCTAAAATGAGGTTATGACTATCAGACCGCTGCTAGTTCCTGCCTGAGCGTTGTCAGCGGGAGGTAGTCCGTGTCTCTCGACCAAGCTTCCCCCTCGCCATGAGTTTGGCTCAGAACTAACAGGCCGGTATTTTCGCGGGGCTGATCGTGTCCTCGATGTTGGGTGTACCCTGGCGTTCTCAATCCCCGGAGCCCTGGGCCTCATCGATAACCGAGACCGGTCCTTCTTTGTGAGAGGTCTTCTGATCGGCCTTATAACCGTCCCGTTCGGCAATATGGCAGGTGGCATAGCGGCACGGTTTGATGTACGCTTGCTCCTCGTCAATAGTATTTCCATCGCCTTTCCGAAATCTCGTGAGGAGAGATCTGCCGATGTCAAAGGCGTACTACATGGGCGTAGATCAGGGGACGAACGGGACGACCGCCCTAATTCTTAATGAGAAGTGGCGAGTCTGCGGAAAAGGCTACGCACAACACCAGCAGCATTACCCGAAACCCGGCTGGGTTGAACACGACCCCGAAGAAATATGGCAAAAAACCCAAACGTCAATCGTCTCGGCCCTGGATGCGGCTGGATTGGAAGCTCGCGATATTCGTGCCTTGGGTCTGGCCAATCAAGGTGAAACCTGCCTGCTGTGGGATAGAA
This sequence comes from uncultured Acidobacteriota bacterium, assembly GCA_963831905.1. Taxonomy (GTDB): domain Bacteria; phylum Acidobacteriota; class Terriglobia; order UBA7540; family UBA7540; genus CAVROP01. The sequence continues at coordinate 111,815 of CAWHRX010000003.1, forward strand.
AAACGGGCGAACCGGTCTACAACGCCATCGTTTGGCAGGATCGCCGCACCGCGCAAGCCGCGGATCATCTGAAAACAGACCACGAAGAGCCTATTCGAGAGAAGACTGGTCTGCCTGTGGATGCGTACTTTTCCGGGCTCAAGATTCGCTGGATTCTTGACAATGTCCCGGATGCGCGGCGCCGGGCAGAGAAGGGCGAGTTAATGGCCGGAACGCTTGACACCTATCTTCTTTGGAAGTTAAGCGGTCGTGCCCTCAACGTCACCGATCCCTCCACCGCGTCCCGCACGATGATGTTCAATCTTCACACGGGTGATTGGGACAGAGAGATCCTGGATTTCTTGAACGTTCCGCGTGCAATTCTTCCCGAAATTGTCGACAGCTCAGGCGTGCTAGGCGTCACCCGAAACCGGCGGTTCGGCGCAACCATCCCCATTGGCAGCAGCCTGGTGGACCAGGCCGCCGCTTTATTTGGCCAGGCTTGCTTCCATCCCGGGGCTGTCAAGACAACTTACGGCACGGGCTGTTTCATGCTCTTGAACACTGGAGAGGCGCCGGTGAGCTCGCTGAACGGTCTAATCACCACTGTGGCCTGGCGCTTCCATGGGGGAACAACCTTCGCGCTCGACGGTGGCGTCTATATCACCGGCGGCGCCATACAATGGTTGAAAGATAATCTGAAAATAATTCAAAAGACTTCCGATGCGGAGGTCCTGTCGTATACGGTCCCTGATAGCGGCGGGGTTTACTTTGTCCCGGCGTTCGTAGGGCTGGCCGCTCCGCACTGGGACCAGTACGCCAGGGGCATGATCATTGGTATTACCGGGGGGACCACGCGAGCTCATATCGCCAGGGCAACACTGGAAGCGATTGCTTATCAGGTGCGAGAGAATCTGGATGTGATGCGCATCGATTCAGGCACGGACATCAAGGAGATGCGCGCGGACGGCGTGGCGGTGGTCAACAGATTTCTGATGCAGCTTCAGGCGGACATGCTGGGGATCCCCGTGGATGTGCCGGTGATCAAGGAAACGACCGCCTTGGGCGCGGCCTATCTGGCGGCGCTAGGTATCGGGGACTTCGGAAGTCTGGAAGAAATAAGTGCGAAATGGAAGCTCCGAAAGAGATACGAACCGGGTATCTCGGAAGACGAAAGAGAATCACGGCTGGCAAATTGGAAGAAGGCTGTTCAACGCTGTCGAAAATGGGCCACGGCATAGCTGGGTACGCACCCCCAGGACCGAAAGACTCGATGAACCGACGAGGGAGATGATTGGTGCGGGAACGAGAGGTGGAAATGCTCTTGCGCGGACGCAGATGCGCCGCAGGCTGGGTGGTTAAGCCAATTGCTGAATCCTTACCCAAAATCAGGCGTGACCCGCCCCGCCCAACGCCCGCAGGACCTTCGCCGTGCGAGCACTTGCCCGCGCGGTCATCACGTGACAGCTTTCGTCTGCAAATTGATCCGTAGCGCGGTCGTGTCCGCGATCGATCCTTCTCGAGGGTCAGGTGGTTTTGTTGAACAAGCACCACATCGTCTGGTTATCAAATGAAGCGAGAAGGAAGGTGGCGGCGGGACATGCCTTTTTTGTCGGAACTGGATCCGGAAGGACGGGCATAGTCGGAGTTCAGATGCTGCGACCTCCGCTCCTGCCAGGGCGCGAGTGGAGATGGCGCCTATGAGGCTAAGTGGCGGGCGTTCGGGCTTGCGGATCGCCGGACCCGTTCCATGAGACCGTTCCAGCCAGGGAGGAACATCGAAGATGAAGCCGCTATTGTTGGCAGTCGTCGTCGCGGCGGCGCCGTGGATGAGCGTCTCCGCTAGCGTCACCGCGAAAGTTGAGCAAGGTGTCCTACAGGGCACAAAAGAAGGCGGACTCACCGTCTACCGCGGCATCCCGTTCGCCGCCCCGCCCGTCGGCGATCTGCGCTGGCGTGCGCCGCAGCCGGCCGCGAAGTGGACCGGCGTGCGTCCCGCCGACAAGTTCGCGCCACAGTGCGTGCAGGGCGGCTTCGGCCCGCCGCCGGAGGGAGGCAAGCCGCCCGCGATGAGCGAAGATTGCCTCTATCTGAACGTCTGGACGCCAGCCCGGTCCGCTTCCGACCGCATCCCTGTGCTGGTCTGGATCTATGGCGGCGGATTCAACGCCGGAGCCACCTCGGTCCCCACCTACAGCGGTGAGGTGCTGGCCCGTAAGGGCGTGGTGCTGGTCAGCATCGCCTATCGCGTGGGCCCGCTCGGCTTCCTGGCGCATCCGGAGCTAAGCGTGGAGTCGCCCCAGCACGTCTCCGGCAACTACGGCCTTCTCGACATGATTGCCGCCCTGCAGTGGATCCGCAAGAATATCGCGGCCTTTGGCGGCGATCCGAACAAGGTGACCATCTTCGGCGAGTCGGCCGGTGGCATTGCGGTGAGCATGTTGTGCGCTTCGCCCCTGGCCAAGAGGCTGTTCGAGGGCGCGGTCTCGGAGAGCGGCGGCTCCTTTGGCCCCCCGCGTCTCGCCGGCCTGCCGGGCGAGAACATGCGAACGCTCGTCGCCGCCGAACGGGCCGGCGCGTTGCTTGCCCGAACCGCGGGTGCGGCTTCCATCGCCGACCTACGCAAGATGCCGACTGACAAGATTCTGGCCGCCACACGAGGCCAGCGCGGCATGGCCTGGCCCATCATCGACGGCTGGGTCATCCCCAACGACCAATACACGCTCTACGCCGCCAAGCAGTTTAACGATGTCCCTGTCCTGATCGGATACAACTCGGATGAGGGAGCGAGCTTTTCCCATGACCGCACGCCGCGGGAATACATCGATGGCGTGCACAAACGCTACGCCGGTTTCGCAGACAGCTTGCTGAAGGCCTACCCTGTTGGCGAGACGACGGTGCCCAAGACCGCCCGCGACCTGGGCCGTGATGCGGCGTTCGGCTGGCACACCTGGGTCTGGGCAGAGCTTCAGTCGAAGCTCGGGAAGTCCAAGGTCTTTTACTACTACTTCGATCAGCATCCGGAGCCGCCTGCCAACTCGCCCCAGCCTGACCTCGGTGCGCCGCATGGCCGGGAGGTTGCGTACGTCTTCGGCCACCTGAACGAACTCCACAACGAGCAGCCCACGGAGGCGGACCGCGCGATCTCCGACGCGATGTCCACCTATTGGACCAACTTCGCCAAATACGGAGACCCTAACGGAAAGGGCATGCCCAACTGGCCGGCATTCAGCGACCAGTCTCCCGAGCTGATGTACTTCGTCGGAACGCCCCACACCGGACCGGTTCCCAACGAGGAAGGGCTCAAGGCGCTCGATGCCTACTTTGCCTGGCGGCGCTCGCCGCAGGGCGTCAGCGCCTCCGCCGTCGAGGATGCGCGGCCCGCCACGACGAACGTGATGGACGCCCAGTATCCTCGCATTCTGGCCGACCACAGGGTGGCCTTTCAGCTCAAGGCGCCGGAGGCCCGCAGCGTCGCGGTTGACATCATGCACAAGCAGTATCCGATGACCCGCGACGCGGACGGCATGTGGAGCGTGACCACTCCGCCGCTGGTCGAGGGATTCCATTATTATCAGCTTATCGTCGATGGCGTCCGCGTGAACGATCCCGGCAGCCACGCATATTTCGGCACTGGCAAGGACGCGAGCGGGATCGAAGTGCCCGAAGACGGCCCGGATTACTACCTGATGAAAGATGTGCCGCATGGCGATGTCCACAGCCGCATCTACCACTCGAAGATTACGGGCGACTGGCGGCGCTGCTTCGTCTACACGCCTCCGGATTACGACACCAACCTCAGCGCGCGCTACCCGGTGCTCTACCTCCAGCACGGCATGGGCGAGGATGAAACCGGATGGATCTTCCAGGGCCACGCCAACCTCATCCTGGACAATCTCATCGCCGAGAAGAAGGCGGTGCCGATGATCGTTGTCATGGACAACGGTTACGCCTCGCGGCCGGCAGGGCCCTTCGGACCGCCCAGCGTCAGGGGACCGGGCGATTTCACTACCTTCGAGGAGGTGATCACCAAGGACCTCATCCCCATGATCGACTCCGGCTTCCGCACCATTCCGGACCGCGATCACCGGGCCGCGGCGGGCCTGTCCATGGGCGCCAACCAGGCGCTCCATCTCGGCGACCCACAACCTGGACACCTTCGCCTACATGGCCGGCTTCAGCGGCACGATGAACGGGCTCAGCACCGAAGCGCTCGATCCAGCCACGGCCTTCAATGGGACCTTCAAGGACGGCGCCGCATTCAACGCGAAAGTCAAACTGCTCTGGATCGGCATGGGCACCCAGGAGCCTGAACCATTCCCGGGCGCCATCGGCGCGTTCCGCGCCATGCTCGAAAAGGCGGGTATCAAGTACGTCTTTTTCTCCTCGCCCGGCACGGCGCACGAGTGGCTCACTTGGCGGCGCGATCTGAACGACTTCGCTCCCAGGCTGTTCCGTTAGGAAAACTCCCGGTACGGATTCCATACCAGGAGAACCCGCAGATCTCGTTCCTCGTTGCGTTCGAGCGCTACCGGCTGTTTAAATTACGTGACGTATTCAGTTGTGTGGTGCAAATCCACTGAGTCCTTCAGACAGGGGCTGCAGCCGGTGATCTCTGCACATAATTTGCTGGGATTCCGGGGCTGGTCCCTCACATTCTGGTCGAACCTTTCACTTCTACAGGAGGTTCGACTATGTTTGAACTCATCTTCAAAGCTCTACGCGCAAGCTCCCCTGTTGAAGTTGGCGCAGCAAATCGGATGGAACGTGATGATCAGCCTGAAACAAGAGAACCGCGACCTCTATCAGGATGCCCTGGGGTTATTTGGAGCCCGCGCACCGGATCAGACCTTCAGCGAACCTCAGCCGGGACAGCTAGCTGTCTGGGCTTCCCCTCTCCGCTCAGCACCTGACGAGCGGCCGGCCCACTTGTCTCTCGAAACTGGAACCCGTGCACCCCCTCTCTATTCCCCCCCCTCATTCGGCGCTCCCCCACACAACCTCGATACCATTCAAGACTCCCCCCAAGAACTCCTTCGACAAAAGTCCACCAGGCGGCACCCGCAAGGTCGCACCGTGCGAAGTTCCTGCCCGTAACGCGGATCGCGTTGACTTGCCCAAAGGTGCGGCCTATGATGCTCTCACCCGAAGTTAGCTGCTAGACCACTCGCAGAGAGGCGGCCCATGGTCGACAAGATCGTTTCCCACCACCGCATCGTTGAGAAGCTCGGTGGGACAACTTGCCTCTGACGAATCCGCATATTCGGCCGGGAACAGGCTTACCGCCGGCCGCACGCCAATGGAGGAGCATTAAATGTGCAATGATCGGATTTCACTTCTATCGTTTCTTTTTCTCGCCCTGGTCGTCTCTCCGCCGGAAGCGACGCCAGCGGTGGCAAACAGGCTTCTGCTTCGGGAGAGTTGGGCCATTCAGTCCTCCGCCGAAGTGCACGAAACGGGAGCGGCTATCTCGACGCCGGGATTTAAGGCACGCGACTGGTATCGGGCCACGGTCCCGACCACTGTGCTTAGTGCTCTTGTGCAGGAGCACTGCTACCCAGACCCCTATGTGGGCATGAACCTACGCACGGTTCTTGGTGCCACTTATCCAATTTATGGGAACTTCACCGACTATCCCATGCCGCCGGGCAGCCCCTTTCGGCACTCATGGTGGTATCGCACGGAATTTCGGATTCCCGCCGACTACCGCGACAAAACTCTGTGGCTAGGTTTTGACGGCGTCACTTATCGCGCCAACGTCTGGATGAACGGCCACCAAATCGCGTCCGCCGATAAGCTGGCGGGTACGTGGCGGGTGTTCGAGTTCGATGTCACCGCCACCGCCCGGCCGGGCGAGAAGAATTCGCTTGCTGTCGAGGTCTTTCCTCCCCAACCGGACGACCTTGCCATTACCCTGGTGGACTGGGCTCCCATGCCACCCGACAAAGAGATGGGCCTTTGGCGCGACGTCCACATCACGGCCACAGGCCCCGTCGCGCTGCGCTACCCCGCGGTGCTCACCAAGCTCAACCTGCCTTCCACCGAGCAGGCTCAACTCACGGTCAGGGTAGAGTTGAAAAACGGCAGTGCTCAGGCTGTCGAAGGCTCCCTGAAAGGGAAGATCGAGAACATCGAGTTTTCGCAACCGGTGCGACTCGGCCCTGGCCAAATGCAGGTAGTCCGTTTCAGGCCAGAGAGCTTCCCGCAACTCAGGTTGGCGAACCCGCGCCTCTGGTGGCCGGCCCAACTTGGGCCTCAAAACCTCTATCCGCTTGACCTGCAATTCGAAGTTGGCGGACGAGTCTCGGATTCCAGTCACATTCGCTTCGGCATACGTCAGGTAACTTCCGAGATTGACTCCAATGGGCACCGGCTGTTCCACATCAACGGCCAGAACATACTCATCCGCGGCGCGGGCTACAGCATGGACCTCCTGATGCGCTCGTCGCCCGAACGGCAGGAAGCCCAGTTGAATTACGTCCGCGATCTGAATCTCAACACCGTGCGTCTCGAAGGCAAGCTGGAGGATGATCACTTCTTCGACCTCAGCGATCAGTTGGGCATCCTGGTCATGCCAGGGTGGTGCTGTTGCGACCAGTGGGAGAAGTGGGGTAGGTGGGACACCGAGAATGAGGAGATTGCCGCCGCGTCGTTGCGTGACCAGATCCGTCGGCTCGAGCGCCACCCTTCCGTGTTCACCTGGCTATACGGCAGCGATAACCCGCCTCCGCCCAAAGTGGAGAAGATGTACCTCCAGATTCTTCAGGAGTGCGACTGGCCCAATCCCGCCGTGTCCTCGGCCTCGGCCACGCCAACTACCGTCGGCCCAAGCGGCGTGAAGATGACCGGTCCCTATGAATATGTAGCCCCATCCTTCTGGTACCTGGATACAAACTTCGGCGGAGCATATGGCTTTAACACTGAGACGAGCCCCGGTCCGGCGATCCCGACCATCGAGAGTCTGCGCCGCATGTTGCCGGCGGATCATCTTTGGCCGATTGACTCTGTGTGGGAGTACCACGCCGGGGGCATGTCCAGCACTCTCAGTGTATTCACGGAGGCGCTCAACAAGCGCTACGGTGCCTCGGCCTCTGCCGAAGAGTATTCCCGCAAAGCCCAAATGCAGGCCTACGAGGCCCACCGAGCCATGATGGAAGCGTATGGGCGCAACAAGTACACGTCCACGGGTGTCATTCAGTGGATGCTCAACAATGCTTGGCCAAGCATGATCTGGCACTTGTACGATTGGTATCTCCGCCCCGGCGGTTCTTACTTCGGCGTCAAGCTTGCCTGCGAACCACTGCATGTCCAGTACGCGTATGACGACCGCTCCATTGTGATCGTGAACTCGTATTACAAGGCCTTTCCGAACCTCAAGGTCACGGCCAAGGTGTACAACCTTGACATGGCGGAGAAGTTCTCGCGCGAAGCCACGGTCGAGGTGGGCTCCGACAGCAGTACCCGCGTGTTCACCCTGCCGGAAACGGAGGGGCTTAGCTCAACGTATTTCTTGAACTTGACCCTCGAATCCTCCGGCAGTCTGGTCAGCAGAAACTTCTATTGGCTTTCGACCCAACCCGAGACTCTCGACTGGGGAAGATCGCGGGACGAACCCGATGACCCGCATCACTCGACCTGGACGCCCACAAAATCGTTCGCCGACTACACAGCACTGAACACTTTGCCGCCAGTCGATCTGGAGGTTATGGCCCAGTCTCAGCGCGGGGAATCCCAAAGCTCTACTACGGTTGCCCTTCGCAACCCGAGCCGGACGCTCGCTTTCGGCATCCGACTGAAGATCGAGAGGGCCTGGACCGGTTGCTGCGTTAACCGCCACGGTCCGACTGACGAAGGTGTGCTGCCCATCTTGTGGCAGGACAACTATTTCTCGCTCCTCCCCGGCGAGAGTCGCCAAGTCAGCGCAAGCTACAACACGAAGGACCTGGGCCAGTCCGCCCCGATCGTGGAAGTGGAGGGCTGGAACGTGAAGACGAAATCAGTCCAGCCTTGAGAGGTTCTGGTGACGTCGGGACTCAATAGTGTTTGACATCGACGTTTTCGTGATGCTAGTTTGGGCGTGGTACCGGTACCGTAACTGGAAATCCGGCGTAGTAGGGGGAGGGAGCCTCTGCAAACCGCAGGAAAGCCGCTTGTGGAACCAGAGTGTCAGGATGTCGCCGAGGGTCGGTCATTGCCAGAAAACGAGGGTGAATCACTATGCGGGGATGGGCAGGGACGGTGTGCGGGTTGGCAAGCCTTTGCATGGTCGTTGTGCCGGCCGTGCAGGGACAGGAGCGGGCTGCTGCGAAGCCCTTCGACCTGATCGAATGGAACGGCGGCAAATTCGTCTATGGTGTGGATTACTATCCGGAAGCGTGGGACGAGAGTCAATGGGGGAAGGACGCGACTATGATGCAGGAGGCCGGAATCAACTTCGTCCGGCTGGCGGAATATGCCTGGGTGAAGATGGAACCTCAGGAAGGGCACTTCAACTTCGATTGGCTCGACCGGGTGCTAAAGGTGCTGAATGCTCATGGTATCAAAGCCGTGCTGGGAACGCCCTCCGCGTCGCCGCCCGCTTGGCTGTATGCGAAGCATCCCGACATCGCCGTAATGGGCGCCAATGGAATCCGCTATCGATATGGCTCACGCCACAACTGCTGCATCCACAATCCTACTTTCATCGCGGCTACACGCCGGATCGTCACGGCCATGGCGGAACACTATAAGGACCATCCCGGAGTGATCGGCTGGCAGATTGACGACGACGAGGTGGGGGATCCGAAATGCTTTGACCCTGTTAGCGGCGTCGCCTTTCAAAAGTGGTGCCAGCACAAATATCAGACCCTCGACGCGTTGAACCGGGCATGGGGCACGGTTTTCTGGGGCCACACGTATCAAGCCTGGGCGGAAATTCCGCTGCCCGGGAACACGGTCTTTAACGCCCCCAACCCCAGTCTGTCGCTCGATTTCGACCGCTTTAGCAGCGATTCGGCGCACAAGTATCTCGACATCCAGGCGGCGATTCTCCGCCAGATCGCCCCCCGCCAAGCCATCACCCACGACGAAATGGGCATGTATCCGGGCGTTGACTACTACGACTTAAATCGGTCGATCGACTTCCCCGGCTGGAACGACTATCCGATGATGGAGGAGAAGGACTACGCGCAGTATACCGTACCCGGGTTGGAGCACGACGTGATGCGCGGATCGAAGGACAACCAGAATTTCATGGTGATGGAGCAGGGCATTGGCATACCCGGCTGGTATGTATTCTGGGGACGACAGGCCCCACCTGAACTATATCGCGTGTGGGCCTACCAATCTGTGGCGCACGGTGCGGACGGCGTCTGCTACTTCCGATGGCGAACTTCACGCTATGGCACAGAACAATACTGGCAAGGAGTCTTGGACCAGGACAGCTACCCCAATTCCCGCTACCAGGCCGTTGCGCGCACCGGGAAGGAATTGGGGAAGCTCACGGAACTTCTGCACGGCTCGAAGGTCGTGTCGCCTGTCGCCATGCTGATTTCCCCCGATTCTCGTTGGGCATTTGAGATCCAGCCGTTGGTCGAAGGCTTCAGCTACGACCGGCAGTTCCACGACTTCTACGATGCCTTCCGTAGGGCTGGCGTCAGCGTGGACGTAGCGTTCCCGCAGAGTGATGTTTCCACTTATCGAGTGGTTGTGGCGCCCTCGCTGTTTGTCGCGGACCAAAGATTGGCCGACAAGCTCACGGCCTTCGTGACGAACGGCGGGACGCTGATCCTCACCTTTCGCTCAGGGGTGAAAGACGAGCACAACGTGGTGACCAACCGGACCCTTCCGGGTGCCTTCGCCGAACTCACCGGCGTGGCCATCCATGATTTCGACCCGCAACTCAATGAGGAACAGGAGGTGATGGGACCGGGCGAGCAACACTTCCCCGCGCGCGTCTGGTCCGATATCCTCGAACCCACCACGGCCAAAGTCGTGGCGTATTACGGCAAAGGCTACTACGCGGGTAAGGCGGCCGTGACCGAAAACAGGGTGGGGAGAGGCTTGGTGTATTATGTAGGCACCGAAGCGGCCTCGCCCTTTTTCTACGACCGGCTGATTGCCAGCGCCGCACAGAAGAATACACTGGCGCTGAATATCAAGATCCCGCAGGGCGTAGAGGTGGCCGCACGCCAAAAGCCCGGCACGAGAATCCTCTTCCTGCTGAATTACACGAGCAGTCCGCAAACGGTGCCGCTCGATCAGGCCTGCCATAACGCTTTGACCGGAAAGACAGAACCGATGGACGTCCAGGTTCTCCCGTACGACGTGAAGGTGCTGACGACCCAGTAGTGGCGGGCTTCAGCCTAGTCCGCTGGTAGACCCCCGGCTCGCCACGCCTCTCGAGAACCGCCGGCGGGATCCGATGGCACCTACCGTGCCATGTCAGCAGCCAGTCGCGAAATCACTTGCCTCGCGAATTACCGACCTTCGAAGCCCGCCGAGCGGTCACGCCTCGTCTTCCCCTCAGGGGATGGCAGTTCCAGAAAAAGGCCAGCCCCGTCTCCGCCAGGCCAGGAGAAGAAACACAACGAGGCCGACGGCAACCGTCACGAAGGCATAGCATATGTACATCCAGCCACCGGGCTTTGCCGCCGGACTCCAGAACACATAGAGCCATCCAATCAGGGCTACCACCGCCGGAACCGGGTAGAGCCACATCTTGAACGGCCTCTCAGCGTCCGGACGGCGTCTTCGGAAAACGAATAGTCCAATGATTTGTCCCACGAACTGGATGAGCAAACGAGCCAAGATCAGGGCCGTAATGATCTGCGCCAAATCAAACAAGCTTGCAATTATCACTAGCAGTCCGACCAGAACAAGAGATCGGTTCGGAAACTCTCCAGTCGGGTGCAGGCTTCCGAACCAACGAAAGAAAGTGCCGTCGAGTGCAGCCGCATAAGGGATCCGAGAATAACCAAGCATCAGGGCGAAGGCGCATGCAAAGGAAGTGATGAGGATCAGGACCGTGATTGCGACGGCAGCCCATTCCCCATAGATCCGTGCCATAAATACCGAGGCTAGTGCATTATAGGCAGGTGAACCTTTCTCCACGATTTCTTTCCACGGGACCACGGAGACGAAGCTGAACGAAACAATAAAGTCAATCGCACTCACCGCGAGGATCGAAAGGATCACAGCATAGGGGATTGTCCGCTCAGGATTCTTTACCTCTCCACCCAAATAGCAGACCTGGTAGTACCCAAGGTAATTGTAAATAACCAGCACTGTCCCGTTCCCAAGCCCAGTGAGGAATGCCAGATTCAGACTGAACGCATGGGGCGGGAAGTTCAGGGCCAATCCGAGATTCATGTGGGTCAGCCCCGCAACGATGACCCAACCGGTCGTAACCAGCGTCACGATCCAAAGCAACATCATCACGCGGGCTACATCATGTATTTTCCGGTACAATGCAAACATGACGAGTGTGGAAATGCCCGCTGCCATGAGTTTGAGCACCCATGGGTGCCCCAGCAGCGCCCTCCACAGAAAGCTGAGATACTGCACCATACCAATACTCACGGAAGCTATCTCGAGTGTCCCGCTGAAGAGGAATTGCCAAACAAAGAGCCATGCCATTAGCTTCCCCAAACGGTCTCGACCAAAGCTGTCCCGAAGATAAACGTAGGACCCTCCGGAACCAGGAAGGGCCGCCCCAAGTTCAGCAACCACCAAGCCATCGCACAAGGCCAATGCTGCTCCCACCAGCCAGCTCAGTAGCGACTGAGGCCCTCCCAATGTAGCTATAATGGGCGGGACGGTGATGAAGATCCCGATCCCGATCATGTTGGACATGTTGATGGAAGTTGCGTTAAGGATCCCGAGCTCTCGTCTGACCTGAGTTTTTGCAGGGACTTGCTCTACAGGGAAAGCACTCATCTCTGGTGGTTCGCTCAACGTATCCCTCCACCTCGAAATCCGAACGGGATGACAACATCCGCCACAGCGGTGAGTTGGGCCGGAGAGGCACACACGGGAACATTGCCCGAAAAGTTTAGCAGGCGGCAATGTCACTCAGCAGGTAAGACCGCTGTGCGTGTCCGGTACCGCGATCTCGCGTAAGTTAGCAGACCTGTGCGCTGCCTGCAATAGGAAAAACGACCGCACCCGGCGATTCATTGAGGCGAGAGGATTCCGACAGTGGGCAGGATGGCAAAAAGGTCGAAGGCTAGCGAACGGCTCGGCACAGCACAGAAGATTAGAAGAATGTGATATGCTCATGGTTGCGAGGACGTGCAACCAACTCGCTTGACATCGCCTTTTTGCAGTACAGACCATGAGAAAGATCGGACTAAGACAAATCGCAAAGCTAGCAAACGTCTCTCTGGGGACTGTCGACCGCGCCCTAAATGGCCGGAAGGGCGTTAACAAGAGTACAAGGAAGCGTATCTTCGAGATTGCGGAGAAAGCAGGCTATAGACCAGATCCGGCGGCGCGTGCGTTGTCTTTGGGACGGGTACCGATCCTGGTGGGAGTTTGCATCCCACGGGAGATTCACTATTACTTTGACGAGTTACTGCGCGGCATCCTAACAGAAGCCAGCAGGCTGGAGCGACTAGGGGTCCGGGTTCTCTACCGTCCAACCGCGCGACTCGGCGCCGAGGAAGTTGAAAGGTTTACGGAGTTGTTGAACCATGAGGTCCAGGCTATCCTTATCGCTCCTGGCGATCTTGCAAAACTGACCCCTGTCATTGATGAAGCTGAGAAAAAGAACGTGCGAGTGGTCTGTGTGGACAGCGATGCGCCTGCCAGCGCCCGATCAACCGTAGTCTCCGTGAACGCGGAAATCGCTGGCAAGGTGGCGGCCGAACTTATGAGTTGCTTCGTCATACCCCACTCGCAGGTGGCGATTGTCACAGGGATGCTGGCCACGGAAGACCACGGCAAGAAGACGAAAGGCTTCTCCGAGCTATATCCGCAATTAAGTAATGGCGGAAGAGTGGTTAAGGTGGTTGAGGCCCATGAGGAGGAGGAAGAGGCCTTTCAAAAGTGCTTTGCACTCCTCCGACGATACAGGTCTCTCGCGGGTCTTTACGTTAACACGGTTAATTGTCTCCCAGTTTGTCGGGCAATCTGTGCCCATGGACTCTCAGGCAAGATCGCGCTCATCACGACCGATCTGTTTGCAGGCATGATTCCATATTTCGAAAAGGGCACCATTCGCGCCTCCATACACGGACGCCCCTTCGTTCAGGGAGAGCTCGCCATGCGGTTGGTGGTCGATCACATTGCGAACCATCGTCCCTTCCCGCCGTTCTACTACGTATCCCCCCATATTGTTCTGAAGTCCAACCTCTACGCTTTTCGCGAAACTCGTTACTCTGACGGCGAAGTTGGTCTTGTAGTTCCATCCCGCGACCAGACCCTTCCGTGGGACGGTCCTCCCCAGCAAACCGCCGACATACTGACAGGCGAGCCCAGACTGAGTCCAAAATAACAAATCTTGTCTGTCCTCGATTTTTGAGCGTCACACGAGGTGACGATCGGCTGCTTGGAAAGAAGCACGTCGGAGCAGAGGGCACCCAAGAGCGAGGCTGAGGACCAGGCGCTGGCGGCGTGCTATGGCGCGTAGGTTCCAGCGAGCGTGAGCCAGCACCAGGGTTGCGTTCGACCGAACACTTGGCGTCCGGGAGGCGTGCTGTCGACGAATCTGCCGATCGGCGCGAGCCTGCGCGGATTCGGCCGACAGGCCTAACACCAGAGCCGGACTGTGGGCGGAGAGATTACCTGCTTAATAGGACCGGACATTTTCACTTGCTAACAACACTTCTCCAAAATGTCTTGACAAGGGGATTTTTAATGGTATGGTAAGCACTCGGTACCGGTACCGTCATGGAGGATGTCTTAATCGCAGGAGGATCAAAAATGGCTTATATTGTGCGGTTTGTCCAACATTATCATCCGGAGCAGCGCGCGGCCTTTATGAAGGTGGAAGCCAAGTTCGCTGCCATGGAGCAGCGCCGAACTGATTGGCCGAAAGGGCGACGTTCTCAGCCTTTTGCTGGGCGCGAACCATCGCACACCCTCATTTGGGAGTCCGAGTTTCCATCCCTCGCAGAAGCTGAAGGGGCTCTTTCAAAGATCTCAACGGATGCCGAACACACAGCCCTGTTCGCGGAGCAGGCGCCTTACATGACCGAATCCTACGCAGAAATCAATGAAATCCTTGACTCCTGTCGTTAGTGAAGGTTGATCGTAATCGCGACTGGGCAGACCTTGAGCTGGGTTCGAGGTCCGTGAGGAGTCACCGTCTGCCGCTTTCAGATCCACAGACCAGGGCCTCGGTGGCCAACGTCGGCATGGAATCCTGATGGCGGTCTCTCTTCACGTTACGATCGAAGCCAAGATCTGATGGGAGATGCCGTCATTGCGTTATCTGAATTTCAGTAATTTACGAGCGAATGAGGATTTGCATGGCCGGAGGCAGAGCATGAGTTGCGTCGACCCTAGAGACCTGTATAAGTGGTGCAAAATCCCTGGTGAAGAGTTACCTGAACATCCCGATTTGCGCGTTCGTTTCCGTATCGTCCGCGATTCTGATGAGATGGGTCAACTGATGGCGCGTGAGTTCCTCGAATTGATCCAAGAAAACAACACATTGAAGAGTCCGACGCGGGCTATTGTTCCCTGCGGGCCGAATTGCTGGTATAGGCCTTTCACCGAAATGGTGAATTCCAAAAGGATTTCGCTTCGGCATTTATTTGTCTTCCATATGGATGAGTGTCTGGATTGGCAGGGTCATCCGCTGCCGACGAATCATCCGTACAATTTTCGTGCTTTCATGGAGAAGCATTTCTACGGAGGCATCACGGCTGACCTTGCGGTTCCGGAATCTCAAAGGTTCTGGCTGTTACCCTCAACCATCGATCGCGTCCGTGCGGCCCTGGAACAGGCGCCGGTCGACGTCACAATTGGAGGCTGGGGACAGGATGGTCATATTGCTTACAATCAGGCTCGCAGACACCCCTTCAGCCACTTAACTCTCGATGACGTAGCCAATTCAACCATCCGCATTCAGGAGAACAACCTGGATACGGTTCTGGCCCTGGCCCAACGAACCTTTGGCGCTGCTTACCAGTTCGTCCCGCCGATGTCCGTGACGCTGGGCGTTCGTGAGTGCTTATCCGCAAGACGTGTCCGGGTATACAGTGACACAGGCGCCTGGAAGCAAACTGCGCTGAGAGTGGCGTTGTTTTCAGAACCGACGCCGGAGTACCCAATGACCCTATTACAGCGACACCCTGACGCGATCGTCACCGCGACACTTGAGACGGCCCGTCATCCTATAAGCGAGCACCCCGAGTGGGAGCTCTTTTGATTCCGGACTTAAAGGGTTCAAGATGCCTCCGCGAACACTGCAATTCAATCCTCATTCTCCGTACCGGCGGCTGGTTGGAGTCGGCGGTATCGGGACTGGCCTTTTCTTCGCGCTGGAAGGCCAACATACTCTGGGCCGGAATGAAAGCCGCCCAGCCCGGTTACTCAATATTCGCGATTACTGCAAGCTTCACATCATCAGTCATTACATTGCCATTCTGCTCGGTGCCGAGCCAAGCGGCTCGCCTTTTCATGTTGTCCCCGTCGGCAAGGTGGGCGACGATGACGCGGGCCGTCGGATGATTCAAGAAATGGCTGCTGTCGGCATGGACACCCAATACGTCGATATCCTCCGGGACAGGCCGACCCTCCTCAGTGTGTGCTTCCAGTATCCCGATGGTTCGGGCGGGAATGTCACGACCAGTGAATCCGCCGCCTCTGCATTGACGCACGGCGATGTCGATCGGTGCGCTGAACTTCTAGCCTGCGGGGACTCACACAGTATCGCCTTAGCAGCGCCGGAAGTACCTATTGAGACGCGTGACCACCTGCTGAAGCTGGCGGATCGTCATCACGCATTTCGCGCAGCCTCTTTTACCTCGTCGGAAATGCAGACGGCCGGCAGGGAAGGCATGTTGTCCCATGTTGACCTGTTGGCCATGAACGAAGATGAGGCTGGAATGCTGGTCGGTGAGACCTTCGACGCTGCCAACGCTCAGGCCTTTCTTGACCGCTGTGCTGACACGCTCAGGGCCTACCAACCCCTTATCCAAATAATCGTCAGCGTCGGGAAGCAGGGAGCCTTCGCCTTTGCCCACGGAACTTGGGACTACTGTCCGGCTGCAAATGTTCCGGTGGTCAGTACGGCTGGAGCCGGCGACGCATTGCTGGCTGGAGTAATATCGGCACTCGCTGTGGGAATGTCCTTCATCAGGCCCGGCCCGGCTCGAACGTCCTTTTCCGATCGTCCACTGGAGAGCGCCCTCGATTTCGGCGCGCTTTTGGCGGCGTACACTGTTACCTCACCTCACACCATTCATCCCGATGCGAGTCTTGAAACACTTCTGTCTTTCGGCCACAAGCTGGGTATAACCTTTTCGAGCGCGCTGACGCATTACTTTGAGCCATTGGCCAGTGAGGGAGGCTCGGACTGAGCCTCAGACATCATGAGGGACAGACTCCCGCCCTACGATCCCAGCGCCTGCTGCATTATTCGAGGGGACGAGAACTTTAGCGAGCGCGACACCATGTTTGCCCGGTTCAGCTATTCCGACAATCCGCAGTGTCTTCCCGGGCCGTTCAAGGGAATCGCTGATGGCGGGGCCTTTGCTCAAGGCTATCAGACTGCCACCTCGGTGAACATTGCCGCTAGCGAAACTCATACGTTTTCTCCGACCACTGTAAACGAAGCTCGAGTGGGCTTCAGCCGGATCGGCGCGTCGCGAAAACGGCCGAATGCGACGGACAGCTCGAACATTCCGGCAGAATACAGGATTCAGGGAATCCCCCAATTGGCTTCGAACGGTGGGCTGCCGACCCTCGTTATCTCGGGACTGGGCCAACTGGGAAGCAACGGCTACCTGCCTTCGGTGGAAGTCAACTCGACGAGCCAGCTTACGGAAAACCTCACGCACATACACGGGAAGCACACTTTTAAAGCCGGGTTCGAAGGTCAGCACGTCCGCTTCACGATTCTCCAACCTGCGTGGGGGCGGGGCAGGGACTGGTTATGACGGAAGCCGCCGCCGTTACGCCAGAAGGGCGGATCAGTCCGCAAGACCTGGGAACATGGCGCGACGGCCATATGGAGTTTCTCGCCCGCTGCGGCGCGGGCATTCCCTCGCTCCGCTCAGGACGGGCCCTGCCCGCAGCCTGTTTTGGGGGCGAGACGCCCCCCTGACAGCGGGCGGGACGCCCGCACCACGCCTCATGCAGCGACCCCCTCTGCGGCCGGTCCTTTGTTTTCTAGGACATTCTCGCTTTGTTCTGGCGATTTTGGTGTTTGGGCGGCGTTTTCCTCTGCCGGACTTTCTGTCTCAGCGTCGAGCCCCACCACCTTACTCAGTTCCTCGGCCGCGCGGTCGTCCGGCTCAGCCGTAGGGGCGGTTCGCGAACCTCCCCCACCCCGGCGTGCATGTTCTTGGCGCATGGCCAGGATAATCCTCACCTTGCGGTCGATCGAGCGGTCGAGCGCCATTTCCTGCCGCGTCAACATCTCCCAAGTCTCCCCCGCCGGAGCCAGGCAGGCATCCCGCGCAATCGCGTCTTTCCGTTCCTGCGCCTTCATCTCCTCCGCGAACACCGCCTCCACCGCCGCCATCTGCTCCTCCAGCAGGCGCTCCAGTTCCTGGCAGCGGCCCTTCCGCCCAGCCTCGTCCCCGAAGGTATCCTTCACATACTGGTCGAGACTTGCCTGGTCCTCGTTGCGGAAGAGGCGCGCCCATTCGTACAAGAGCGCCAGCAGGCGGACGATCTGCCGGGGCCTCCACCCCAACTCACCCTGGTAGTAGCTTTCGATCTGTTGGTGGTGGGGCTGCGAGAAGTACCGCCGCCGCACCTGCTCGCGAATCACCCCCCAAAGCGAAATCAGCAGGCGCAGCCGCACCAAGGGGTGTGTGGGCTGAGGCAGGTGGGGCGCCACCGCCTCGCACTGGGAGGGTTCGAAGGTCACGTCAGCGAGGTCCCGGGCAAGCCGGCGCCGACGCTCCTCGACCCCCTCGAGAGCGTCCCGCATCAGGCCCGTCTCCATGCGCTCGATGCGGTTGCGCCGCCAGTAGAGCTTGCCCAGGTCGGCGACTTGCTGGTCCCAGAAGGCGTCGCCGGGGCCGTAGGTGGTGGCGAGTTCCCGTTGCAAGTCTGCATAGCGTTCGGGATCTTCGCCCAAGGCGCGCATGACGGCGGCTTCGTTTTCGGGCGCGGCATCGCAGCCGTGCTTGAGGGCGTTCATTTTCATGCGCTCTTTGCCGGCCTCGCTGCGAGGCCCGGTGGAGCGCTGCGAATTGCGCCGAGCGGCGTCGAGCCGCTGGGGAGTGAGACAAGTAGATTTGCGTAAAGACATAGTGACTCCATAAATTGGAAGGTTGAGAGCAGGGGCGGCAGATAAGCCGTCCCCACAAAAGATGAGACGAACACTCACAACCCTCATAGCATAGCAGAAACAGGACTAGGCTGTCAAGCCCAGAATGATAAGCTATTCCGCCAAGTCAGCAAGGCAAGGCGCAGGGGCGGTTCGCGAACCGCCCCTACGTGCGAAACACCGCCGCGCCGGCCGGCGCAGGGCGAAGCCCAGGCCAACGGCTTGAGCCCCGAAGGGGCGATCTAACGAAGCCCAGGCTGAAGGCCTGGGTCAACAGGGCCCGAATCGACCCCTCAGCCCTGAAAGGGCGGAACAATGCTCTTCAATCCCACACGTACCGCTCGTCGAAGGCAATGCCATGCGCGTCCAGGAGCTTCCGGAATTCCTCTTGAAAGCTGGCCACGCGGTGGCGGCTTTCTTGTTGCGCGATGTACTGCACGACTTCTTGCACATCCGCCGCGCTCACCGAAAACGCGCCGTAGCCGCTCTGCCAATGGAAATTCGCCAAGCCGCGCCCTTGCGTCTTGACCCATTTCGATGAGCTGGTCTTCACCTCCTCCACGATTTTTGCCAGCGCCAGGTTCTTCGACAATCGAAACAGCGCATGAACGTGGTCGCTTATGCCTCCGACTTTCAGAGTCTTGGTTATTGAGAACCGCCGCCAGGTAGGCGTGGAGGTCTTCTCGCACGGGCGACAATAACATCGGCGCGCGATGTTTGGCGCTGAAGATCAGTTGAACCTAGAGTTGCGAAAGCGATTGCGGCAGGGGGGAACACCTATCTCGCCCCTTCAGGGCTGGCGGCAAAATGGGCGGATCATCTAAACCCAGGCCTTCAGCCTGGGCTTCGTTAGATCGCCCCTTTGGGGCTTAATCAACGGCGCGCTGAGGGCTCAGAATATTGGCAGGTTTCTCGGCAACCAGCAAGCACCTGGACGAGGCTGGCGCAGGGCGAAGCCCTGTGTTGCGTGGAGCTGGGATGAACAGAGACCGCAGAGCTGCGCCAGACGCGTTGACACTCCAAGAAAAACTTCTTGCGGTTCGCCTTTCATTCGCTTAATTTTCTCTAAGGAGATCCTCAGAATAGACCGATATAATAGCTGGGGTTGATGCGACCATATGATAAGGCCGACTCTGCCAACTCAAAGGAGCTTCCCGGGGCTTACGGGCGGAAATGAAAGCCCCTGGTTCACACGGGCAATCCCCCGGTCGGCGATGGCAGCCGGCAAAGCAAGCGGGGTAACGACGCTGGAGTTATGTGCTGGCGCTGGGGGGCAAGCCCTCGGATTTGAGCAGGCCGGAATCGATCACGTAGTCTTGGTCGAGATCAACAACCACGCCTGCGCCACTCTCAGGTTGAATCGCCCAAAATGGAACGTAATTGAAGGAGACCTTAACGACTTCGATGGTGCGCCGTATGCTGGCGTCGATATCATTTCCGGCGGTCTGCCTTGTCCCCCCTTTTCCGTAGCTGGAAAACAGTTGGGAACCAAGGACGAACGAAACCTATTTCCCGCAATGATTCGCTTGGTGGATCAGGTTCGTCCAAGGGCAATCATGATCGAAAATGTACGGGGCATTCTAGATGCAGTTTTTCACGATTACCGACAATTCATCTCTGGCCAACTAAAGAAGCTCGGTTATCAGAGCGGCTGGAAGCTCATGAATGCGTCCGACTTTGGAGTCCCCCAACTCAGGCCCAGGGTTGTGTGCGTCGCGCTTCGGCGAGATTGTGCAGACCTGTTTTCCTGGCCCGAGGAATCTCGGCGGCCCCTGAGGACTGTCGGCGAAGTTTTGTACGATCTTATGGCCGCCGACGGATGGAAAGGTGCGAAGGCATGGCGGGAGCAAGCGGACGAGATCGCTCCAACCATTGTTGGTGGGTCTCTCAAGCATGGCGGCCCCGACCTGGGGCCGACGAGGGCAAGACGTGCGATTCGCCCCAATATGGGGACTGACGGAGAAAAGCGAAAAGGACAGTAAGCTCGGGCGAGCGGGTCAGTGAATCAAGCTCTCGGATTCTCTCACTGGCCCGGGACCGCTGCTGCCTCAAGGCGTTCGAGGAGAGATTTAATCTCCTTCTCGGCGAATGTCTGGCAGTCCAAGTACAGCTTTGTCAGGAAATCCGGCAACGTTTTGATGACGGTCTTATGAGCCTGCTCAAACTCAAGAAAGGATCCGCGGAACGCCCGAATGCGCTGAAGGTTTTCGTTCATCCTCCGCCGCCGCTCCGAATCCTCCTGCCACACGGTCCTCCAATACGCACACGTCGCACACGACTGGGGGCAGTGGGATCCGTCGTGGGACAGGAATGACGCCCAACCTGAATCAGCGAGCGAAAGAACTCTCAACGAATCGTCTCGGCGCTTCTCCCCGTTGCACCTCTTGCACGCCACTAAAACATTACCTGGAATGTGAAGACCAGCGCGATAGCGGTTCATGCCGTCCAGGTGCTCTATTACCGGCGTCGTTGCAACGAGGTCGCACGAACAGTAGGGACACTTGTTACGAAACTGCTCTCGCACCATCCGTTCGTACTCCTCGCCGTCAACTTTGACCGACCAGTCCTGGCTGATCCTTCGACTCAATTCGTGAAGAAACATACTAATCAGCTTGTTTGCCACATCGGATTTGGCCCGACGAGTTGCAGCACGGAGCTGAGACGTGGGGTCCGTCATTTCCTTTCATCCCCGAGTAACCAACTCGGCTCCACTCCCAAAGCTCGTGCGAGGGCCTTCAGTTCAAAATCGAGGACGTGACGGTAGCCGTTTTCGATTTTTGCGATTGCCGCCCTGTCCAGCTGGACGCCCAGTCGAGCGAGTTTGCCCGAAAGAGCGTCTTGAGTAAGCTGTGGGTTGAGTTCTCCACGCGCTTGGGCAACCCGTTGGCCCACGATGTTTCTGGCATTTACGCGCTCGGTCACACAGAGAGGGTACCTCTTCCGTCGGGCCAAAATGTTCTAGATTAGAACATCCGCCTGGAGATAGACTCGCGGGGAAGCGACTTGGGTATGAGGTGGAATTTTAACATGCCAAGCGTGAGGACGCGTGCCGGATAGACGCAGTGTTGACCAACTCGGCGTCGAGCCGCCCGAGGCTGCACACCCTAGGTGCCGCCGCTGGTTGCCTTGCGCCCTTTGCACCTCGGGCGGGTTCCAACCCTGACTCTATCGTGAGCCAGAGGTACCGCCAGGGTGCCGCAATCTTGGCACACGGCCCACAGGTCTCCTCGATCGAAGGGTTTTTCACAACGGCCCAGTTCTTTTCGCTGCACAGAGAGTGTGACGCCATCGTTTTCGATCGTCTTCCCGCAACCCTGACAACTTCCGTGCGCCCCATAAAGTACCTGGGCTCGTAAGACCTTTGAAACACTTTGTTCGTTACGGGTGGGCTGCTGCTTACCTCTGCCGTCCTGTACGACTATTGTTTTTTCGATGATGAACCACATTTCCAGTTCTTCAATGCGACGCACGAGATGGGCCGAGTCCTCGGACGGAACTCCCATACGTTCTAACGCATGTCTGATCTGTCCTGCCGAAACCCCCTTCGGGAATCGTTTCATAACTTCAATTATCTGCTCGTGAATTCGTCCCGGACCGCTAGTGCCTCTAGCCATGGGGCCCCTCCGCCCACCTGGGCTATATGGATCTATTCTGGAGTGTTGACTGTGCGCAGCCGATCGGCGCCTGTGAACTCATATCATTCTTGATTGAGGAAAGCAAGGAGACGGGCGGGCTGGCGCAGACTGCTGCCTTTTGGAGTCTGCGATGTCCCGAAGGGACAGGTCTGTGCCGCCCGCGCAGTCCAGTCGATCCATGCGGAGCACGGACACGTCAGTAATACCGCCAGATTGACCACGGCCAATCCCCAGGCGAACTCACCAGCCCGCGCCTGACCGAGTTCAGTTTCTCCCGGCGCTTCTTTTCGGTGTAGACGTTGAAGGGGTGAAAACGGCGATTCTAGAGCGCGCAGAGTCCCGGGTGTTGTGCGGTGTCCTAAATGTGTGTTGGCCCGGTGTCTGAAGTTCAAAACTGATCTCCACCTGCAACCCACAGTCCCGAAGGGGCGGCCTAGCAAAGCCGGGCCAAGGGCCTGGGTGGTAGGGGTAAGGGGAGAATTCATTCCCGACCCCAAGCCCTGAAGGGGCGTGATAGGCGCGCATTCCGTAGGTCGCCCCTTCAGGGCCCAACTCGGGGAACCACTGTCTCTCCCAGGCCGTTGGCCCATAGGCGTTAACCTAATGGCTCAGCTCACGCTACGTAGCACTCACTGGCCGCTTTCAGAGGCCCGGAGGGCCGACAGAGAGTAGCCCAATGGCGTAAGAAGCTGTGAATTAATCCATGGACCGAGAAACCAGGTTCACGCAAAGCCGCAAAGTACGCAAAGTTCGCAAAGAAAACCAAGGACTTCTTCTTCGCGCTTCTTTGCGACTTGGCGCCTTAGCGTGAGCTGTTTTGATTTTTTCACAGCTTCTAAGCCGTGGGATCGAAGAGCGGCCCCGGGTTTTATAAGCCCCGGAGGGGCGACAGATTCCCCGGCCCTGTTTCTGTCGCCCCTCCGGGGCTGCGGACATGAACGCCGTGCGGGGTCCCACGGCTTACGCCGTGGGCTACTTTCTGGCGCCGCTCAGCGGCTCTGGCAGCCCTCGCGTCTTTAGGTTAACGCTTATGGGCCGTTGGCCTGGGATGCGTTCTGGCTCGACAGCGCGGAGCCCGAGGATACTGGCCGGCATACAACGGCACCACGCAAGAACCCGACTACCAGGATCTCTACGCCCGTTGGTTCGAGTTCGGGGCGTTCTGTCCGATATTCCGTACGCATGGTCATCGGCCGCAAAATGAGATATGGACCTATGAGGCGGCCGAGCCCATCCTCATTCAGTACGACAAGCTGCGCTACCGGCTGATGCCTTACATTTATTCGCTGGCATGGAAAGTGGCCAGCGACGACTACACGATCCAGCGGCCGCTGGTGATGGACTGGCGCACCGACCCCAGAACCTGGAATGTCGGTGACCAGTTCATGTTCGGCCCTGCGCTGATGGTCGCGCCGGTCCGAAGTGCGGGTGACTCTGCGTCGGTGAACCCGCCCCGCGCCTTGACGCAGGACCGATTTTTCAGAGCAGCATGCCCATTGGGCTGCAAGGTGATAGTCAACGCGCGAGTGTCCCCTGAAGCCGGATGTCGCGGGAGGAGGCGCCCACGAAAACCTTCCGGCTTCCACGGGCGATTGCCCACCGGTGCGCATCCGTCGACCAGTAGGACAGTTGCCTAGGATCGATATGGAACGTTACGCGGATGGTACGGCCGGGCGCGAGTTCGATCCGACGGAAGCCGACGAGAGACCTTGGAGCCATCGGAACGCGCGCATTCTCCACAGGTCCCACGTATGCTTGGGGGACCTCCTCGCCCGCCCTCGGGCCGGTATTGCGCACCGTGAATATCACATCGAAGCCGTTCACGAGTCGACTCACGGCGAGCCCGGAGTATTCGAAGTGGGTGTAAGAAAGCCCGTGCCCGAACGGGAATAACGGCTCGATTTGTTGTTGATCGTACCATCGGTAGCCAACCGCGATACCTTCCGAATAAGCCACCGGCGGTGCGGCAGGGACCGTTCCACCCGGCGCGGGCGGCTGCCGGGGCGGCCCGAGGTGTTCTGGATGTCCGGCCGCGCGCACTGGAGTGTCCTCGAGTTTCGCGGGAAACGTAACCGGAAGTCTGCCGCCGGGGTTCGCACGTCCGAGGGCAAGGTCCGCCGTCGCCCAGCCTCCTTCCTGGCCGGGGTACCACATTTCCAGGATGGCGCGTACCTTGCCCCCCCAGGGCATCGCAACCGCGCCGCCGGTGTTCAGAATCACGACCGTCCTGGGGTTCGCCGCCGCTACCTTCTCGATTAGGTCGTCCTGATCCTCGGGTAGTGAAAAGGAGCCTCCCATCCCGTTCCAGGCGAATACCACGGCTGCCCGCGCGGCCTTCGCCACGGCGACGGCGGCGTCAATGCCCGCCCGGCGAAACTGCGGCGTGATCCAGCAGAAACGGATACACAGGGGCCCTTGGCCGATGGAGTTCGCGGTGAGGCCGACCTGGTGGGGACCGGCGGTCAGTCGGATCGTGCCAATGCCGTTGTCCCGATCGTCAGTCGTGGGGAGCAAGCTGGACCACTTCTTGGTTACCATGCCGCTCCCACCGAAGCCGGGACCGCCGGTCCTTGCGACCAGGCGGCCGTCGATGACTAGCGTCCCGCCACCTTCAGACCCGCCCGTCAACTCCGGCTGCACCATGAGCGTATAGTCGCCAGTCTCAGGAGCGGTGAGCACTCCCGTCCACGAATAGTCCACGCCGGAGGCGAGCGCCGACGGGCCTTGGAAATCCACCACCCGGTCAACGTGGGCTGGTCCAGATTCCCCGGCGCTCGGCTGGCGGAGCAGTCCGGGCTGCCCATCGTGAGAGAGCGCGGAGCCCGGGATTACAATGCCGGTCAGGTCGATGCCAACAGAGTAGGCGATTTTGGCTCGCGGGGAGAGCCGCCGAAGAGCGTCAAGCGGCGATACCAGCCGGGCTTCGAAACCGTAAGCGCGCTCCCCAAGAAACCCAGCGGCAAGCTGACCGGCGGTGGGGCCGATCAGGGCGAGCGACGCCAAATCCTCGGCGGTCAACGGTAGCGTGCCTGCGTCGTTCTTGAGCAGCACAGCGCCCTCCGTGGCGATCCGGCGCACGACCTTCGCATGCGCTTCGACGTTGATCGCTCGCGGCCGCGCGGGTGGCTTCCCTTCGAGAAGATGAAAGCGGTCCATCTGCACAAGGATGCGCGCCAGCGCCTGGTCGATGGCCGAAACCGGAATTGCGCCGGTCTGGACAGCGGATTTCAGCGCATCGGTGAACTGTGGCCCGCCCCGGCGCCCGGCGATCTCGCGGCCGGGCATTTCCAGATCCAGACCTTGGGTGATTGCCTGCGGGCTGTGCACCGCGCCCCAGTCTGAGGTCACGAACCCCGCGAAGCCCCAAGTTCCCCGCAGGATGCCGTTGAGCAGATCGGCGTTCTCGCACGCCCAGGGGCCGTTGATCCGGTTGTACGAGCACATCACCGATGCCACGCCGGCTTCCACTGCCGCCTGGAAGGCCGGCAGGTAGATTTCGTGCAACGTCCGCTCGTCGATCGAGGGGTTGTCGGAGCCGTTGTAACCGGCCAAGTGCTTCACCTGGGCCATGATGCCTTGGCTTTGGATGCCTGCGATCTCGGAGGATGCCAACTGAGCGGAGAGATAAGGATCTTCGCCCAGTGACGTATGGTTGCGGCGGAATAGGGGGTCGCGAACGATGTTGACTTGAGGGGCTAACAGGACCTGCTGCCGGAGCGCCCTGGCTTCGCAGCCCATGAGGGCGCCGTAAAGGCGCGCGGCCTCGACGCTGAACGTCGCGGCCAGCGCCACAGGCGCAGGCAGACCAGTGGATTCGCGATTCACGTTTATGCCGCCGGGTCCGTCGGCGAACCGAAGCGGCGGAATGCCTAGGCGCGGCAGCCCGGGCCAATAACCCGCCTCGCCCAGTTCCTCTGGGTCTCGCGTGCCATGGACGAGCGTCAGCTTCTCTTCCAAGGTCATGCGGCGGAGGAGGGTCTGCACCTTTGGATTCGGAGGCTTTTCGGCGGCGAGCAGACCGGTTGCTAGAATAATCAATAGAGCAAATAGTGCGACGGACGCGAAAACACGGCGTAGTAGAAGGTCCGAAAGTATTCGAAAGTTGTCCTGCTGAACAGAGCGAAGCATCCCTGCGGTTGTTCGTAACCTGCCGACTCCGAACAGCCACTGCGAGGATCCTTCACCCGCCGAAGAGCATGGCAGGCTCAGGATGACGTGGCGGGTCAGTTTATTCACGGCTTCGATCGTCCTGCGGTGCGTGCGGCCGGACGCCCCGCCACGACGGTGGTGTCGGCGCCGGGTTGGCGGTAAGAGCCGCACGGCCTTCAAAGCTAGTCTCCCCGTGACCACACTACCATTCCGAGTCGTTGGCGCCCCGGTCAAGACGGAAGGATGTGGAAGCTGCCTTGTCGTTACATACCACCGTCATCTCTGCCGCAATAGGCGCGATCTTCGAGAGCGTGATCTTGCAGCCCGCCGCGGGCGCAGGAGGCCTGATCATGAGCATCGGCACGCGCCCCAGGTCTTGCTTCGAATCGTAGGCGGTGGCCTGCGGGCCGGTCGCCTTATTGACGGCGAGTTGCCACCGGGGACCATCCGTTAAAACGTAGAGCGTGTAGAGCCCTTTCGGAACGTTGAGTCCCTTGAACGCCAGATCGAAAGGAGTATGAAAGGTGCCGACGACGCGGTTGCTGGCTGCGGGCACAGCGTAATCGACGGTGATCGTCTTGGTCTCCAGTGTTACTGAGGCCGTTTGTTGCCCATAGGCAGCCGCACTCAAGCTGAGAAGCACGCCCGCACAAGCGGCAAGGTACTTCTGCATCATTTTCATCGTTTTGTCTCCCATTAAGATACTACCCAGCGGTGAGGACGATTCTTTTCAGGAGTTCGCCGCCGAGCTTTTCCACGATTTGAGTAAGTTGGCCGACGCCCGGTAAGCATTCGCCAAGATAGTAAGGACCGGATTGAAACCACCGTTCGTCACGTGCACGCTGGCATCAATGACGTAGACGTTATCCACGTCGTGGAGCTTGCAGTTCTTGTCTACGACGGAGGTCTTCGGGTCCGTACCCATCCGGCAGGTACCCGCCTGGTGCTGGCCGCCGCTCAGCGATTTTCCAGGCGCGCGCTTCCAGGTCTGGATGGCGCCGGCCTCCTTTAGCCAAGCTTCCGCTTTTCCAGCGATAAACCTTCCGATCTGAATCGTGTGAGGGTGGCGTCCACCCGAGAGTCGGGCCACCGGAATCCCCCAATGATCCTTGACCTTCGGGTCAATTTGAATACGGGCATCGAACAGGGGCATCTCCTGCACTGGACCTTGAATGGCAATGGTCCGCTTGAAAGCGCTGCGGACAAATTCCTTGTGCTCCTGCCCCCACTCTGCGACCCAGGCCGGAACTTGAGCCATGAACTGGTAAGGCAAGCGGATAAACTCATTGGCCAGCATCGCGCCGCCCGCCAGCCCGGGGTTGCCGTGGTTGTAGTCGCAGATGGCGATGGAGGCACCCGGCCCCAAGTCGTCGTAGGTCTCGTAGTCGAACAGGCCGGTGGCGCCCGAGTAGGAGTGCGACTGAAGGTTGCGCCCTACCCAGTCGTACCGGTTCCCCAAGCCGTTGGGGAACAGCCGGTGCTTCGAATTCAGAAGCAAGCGGGCCGATTCAATGGCGCCTCCGCACACGATCACCAATCCGGCGGGCTGCTCCTGAAGTCGGCCGTGGGCGTCGAAGTACGCCACTCCGGTAGCACGGCCCCGGCTGTCCAGGAGGATCTCCCTGGTCGTGCATTCCGTTCGGAGATCGCAGTTCCCAGTGGCTAGGGCGGCGGGGATGACGGTGTTGTGCGTGCCCGTCCGCGCGTTGACCTCGCACGCGAAACCCACGCACCAGCGGCAGCGCATGCACGACCCGCGGCCGTTGTAGGGAACCGTGTTGCGCAGCATCGGAATGCCGAAGGCATGGAGGCCCAGGCGTTCGGCGGCCGGGAACAGAATCTGATATTCCTTATTGGGTGCGAGCGGCGGCATCGGCAAAGGCTTCTTGCGTGGCGCCTGGAAGATGTTGTTCGTAACGTCGCCGGAGACGCCCAATTCCCATTCGGCTTTCTCGTAGTACGGTTCGAGATCGGAATAGTCGATGGGCCAGTCTTCGAGCGTGCTTCCCTCCACCGCACCATAGGTCGAACGCATGCGGAAGTCCTTCTCCATATAGCGCCACGCCATGGCGCCATAGCTGAACGTCCCGCCTCCCACGCAGGCTGCGTTGTTACTGTATCCGCCGTCGCTGGCGACGACGATGGTCTCGCGCCCGTCTTGGTCCACGAGCACACGGGGGCTGCGCTCGTCGTCGGGACCGAACTTCGCGCCCAGCACTTGGGTGCGCTGGTTGTAGAGGTCGTCCTTACGGCAGTCGGCCGCCGAATACCACTTGCCGCGCTCGAGCAGCGCCACGCGCAGGCCGGCGCTGGCGAGTTCCTTGGCCACCACGCCGCCGCCCGCGCCCGCTCCGACAACCACCGCATCCACTCGTTTGAGGGCCATGGGTCACCCGGCCTTCGGCTCGCTGTACTTCTGCCGGCCGCGGATCGGCGGGTAAGGCAGCCCGAGCATTTTCCAACTCGCCATGTTGCGATTGCCGCCGTGTCGCGGGTCGCCGTAGAATCCCTGCCGGGTGTGGGCGAGAACCAACTGGAAGAATGACGGTGAACTCTCTTCGAGCGCATTCAACGCCTCGACTTGCGCTTCCGGAGGTAATTCCACGAATCGCTTGCCGTACTTGGCCCGGCAGGCGGCGTCCAGCGCGGCGATGCCTTGGCGATAGGCGCGCTGGTGCTTTTTGAATTGCCGGGTGAGCTGGATATCGACGTAGTTAACCACGAAGGCTTCTTTGGCGCCTGGGTCGCGGTCAGCGGGGATGAGTTGGGCCGAGATGGCCTCTACCGTCTGCGCTTCCGCCTCGGTGAAGAAGCGCCAGGCGCCGGATCCGCTTTTGGCGCATGAGATCGCATACCCGGCCGCCGTGGCCGCTAGTCCCGCCTGAAGAAACGTACGACGCTTAATTCTGGCATCCCGGCCTTCCATAGGTCACACCACCTGCTTTGGAAACGTGTAGGGGTAGGGCTTGCCCTACCCGCGATCATTGGGGGACGGCAAGCCGTCCCCCTACAACTAGGCAAACGACGGAAACCGGCGCATTTTCAGAGCGGAGAGCTTCCGCAGGCGCAAAAACTAAATATCCCGGAGATACTCGTCCAGAATGCTTTGCACCGCCTTGTAGGGATCGGGGCCATTAGCTTCAGGTACGGCTTCGATCGAAAACAGCCCTTTGTATCCGACCTCCTTCGAAATCCGGATCACCTCGGCCTCGTTCCACCGTTTCGGGTTGTATTGTAAATGGCTGCTGCCGGACGACAGCGGATACAGCGCGCGCAATCCCGGCCACCGCGCCTGGTTGTCCGGGAATCCGCCGGGGTCGGGATTGGCCCAGATACCGGCGGCCTTGATCAATTCGTACTCGTCACGCCAATCTGCCGGTGGTGCGCCTGCGGCCGCACGACCGCCTTCTCCGGGGGGATCGTCACGGTTCTCAATGGTCACCCAGACCTTCTTGGCTTTGGCGTAGGCGTTAATCTTCTTCAAGGTGTCGATAGCGGTCTGACGCACCTCGGGGGCCAACGTGCCCTGGTTAATCATCACCCGCGGACAGCCGAGAGTCACCGCGTGATCGATCCATCGTTTCGTCAAGTCAATCGTCTCCACCCGGAGCACGGGATCCGGAGACGAAATGTTCAGCTCGCCGAGCTCCAGGACGAGTTGAGTCATCTGCGAATTGGCTGCCTTCAGCCGGTTTCGGAACTCCTCCAGGTAATCGGGCTCGGTCGAACCAAAGTAAGCGTGCTGGATTTCCACATGATGGACACCGTAGCGTCGGGCGATTATGGCGGGAAAATCCAGGATGTCGATGGTGCGCTGTGGATCGTCCGCATTCGCGCCCCACTTGACGATAGAATCAAAACTGTAACTCATCACCGCGATGCGATCCAATTTGGCTTGGTCGGTGGGTTGCCCCCACGCTGTGGCTGCACTGACCGCTACCGCTGAACTGACAAGAAACTCCCGACGGTTGACCATACGGCACCTCCTAGAGTGCGCCTTCACGAGATTCCGGTGTTCGACCCGTAGCGACGCACGTACTCGGCGTTCATGGCGTACTGGTCGATATATTTGTCGTACATCCCGACCACCACGGCGTCGGTCGGCTTGATGTTCGCGAAAACCTCTTTGAACGTCGCCTCCACGAATTCCTGGGTCTCGCAAAGCCGGCCGGCAGCAAGGATCTTGTACACCCAGCAAGGCTTCCTGGTCTGCTTTATCACTTTGAACATTTCCGGCGGATCGCCGCGAACGAAGGATATTTCTCCCCCGTAATGCGGAGAGCTGCCCTCCCTCGAGTGGCCGATCTCGGCGGGCACCATTTGAGGGTTGGACGCGAATGCCTTACCCCATTCTGCCTTGGTGCGGCCAAATTTATACAAGCAAGTCTGATAAAAATCCACGTCCCAGTCCTGGGACTCGATTTCCATGAAGACTTCGGGCCGGTGGCTATTGATAGCGACCATCACACCGGTATCGCGCACTATCTTGCACCAGTCCCGAACCTTGTTGAGCTGGCCTTTTCGCCACATGGCGTCTGTGCCGGACTCGCCCCAGCCGGGGTGGTGAATGGCGATGGGTCCCAGCGCCGCCGTGGCCTTGATGGACGGTGTGGGATCAATCCAGCTCCCGTCCTTGCCCAACTCCACCTCGTTGGTGCAGGAAAAGAGCATTTTACCGCCGTGTTCCGCATTGTACTTGGCCACGCGATCTTCGGCTTGTTCCATGCAGTTGATGCCCAACTCTTCACAGTGCTTCCAGATCTGCACCAGCCGATCGGGAGTGTGCCACGCAGTCATCTCCTCATCGATCATTTGCGACAGGTGCGAAATGCCGTCGGCGGGGTTGGTTCCCATAATCAAGCGCGAAACCATGTGCTTACCGAAACGAACCATCGGCATTGAGGATTGCTGCGTTGCCGGCTGCTGCGCTTCCGGTCGCCGAATTGCCGGTTGGTGCGCAGAAGCGTCTGCCGCGAAACTTGAGACGACGGCGAGTGATCCGATCTTTTGCAGGAAGTCCCGCCGGGAGTTCTCGCCCGTGAGGTTGGGTTTAGATTTGGAGTCCACTTCTGTCCGCCTCCTTTGCGGTTGCAACTTCTACGCGAAGGCCAATCCCGTCCTGCCTCAGGCTCCGAGCCAGAGGTTAACGGGAATCGCACCGGGATCCTTCGGCTCGTAAGGCCAGTTGACCCTCCGCCCCGTGCCGGCGGATTCGTACGCCGCGTAAATGATTTCCAGGGTCGCCACGCCGTCTTTGCCTGTCTCGCGAGCCGGCTGGTCATTCAGGACGCATTGGGTGGCCTATCCAAGGCGCCCGGATGCCTGCCTCTTATATCCTATCTTCCCTCGCAATTCAAGGCCCCGGTTATTGACATTCAGGTACCAAGATGCCAAAGCGCGTAGGATTCGCTCCGTTTACCCGCGCAAGCGATAGGCTGAAGAGGTCTTGAGCAAGCTGTCCATGAAATCGGACACGCGGCGCCCGGCTGGGTGCTCAAACTGACCGTGAAATGCGGCTTCTAGTTGTCTGCACTGCGAGCCTGAGCACGGGCGCCACTCGCCGCCCGTCCTTTCTATCGGCGCTCTCGCACCGACTTCCGCTAGCTGATCTGGCCCCGCCTTCAATTTTGCGGGATGACAGGGAGCAGGAGATAGGACGCATGAGCAGCGGAGTGGTGGATTCGGTTCTGCGCCGTCTTCCATTTTGTCTCGTTATAGTTGTCGCCGCCCGTGTTCAAGTTGCGGTCGAACCGCGGGAAGTTGCTGCTCGATATCTCGACGCGGATACGATGGCCGGGACCGAAATAGTTGGCCGTCACTTCCAGATCCACCGTCAGCTCATAGACCTTGTCCGGATCCATCCATACCTTCTTGCTGAAGCCCTCGCGGTAGCGCGAGCGCAGGATACCTTCCTGGACGTTGTACGCCTTGCCGTCCGGATAAACATCGACCAGTTTCGCGGTGAAGTCGGTATCTCGCGCGGAAGAGGCGACGGAAAGGACCGCTTTGAGCGGACCCGTCACTTCGACTCCATCCGTCAGAACGGGTGTGGTGTAGACCAGAACATCCGGTCGCGTTTCCACGTTCGATTGATCATAGCTTCCTTCGGCTGCGGAATTTCCCGTACAGCAAATCGGCCCCCCGAGGGAAGGCACAGGATCGGCGGGATCGTAGGTATAGCCGTCGTACGGCTCCGCTGCGGGCTCGGCGGTGGAGAGCGTGCCGGTGCCGGTTCGGGTGTTGGCGTGGCCGTCGCTGTGCAGGTAGTAGCGAGTGAATCGCGTTCGCGCCAGTGGCCATTCCTGCTCCGCCCGCCACTGGTTGCGGCCCATGATATAGAGCATGAGCTTGGGCCGCGCCGTCACACCATTGTCCTCCCCCTTCAGCCAGTGGTCGAACCACTGCAAGTAGAGCGGGTAATAGTCGAAGCGGGCATCCCCCAGTTTGCGTGCTCCGATCACCGTGTTTTCCGTCAAGCTTTCGGATTGGCAGTGGTTGCCCGGTGAAATGACGGCGAACTGATTATTGCGGGCCAAGTCGCTGTCCGCATTGGTTCGGAGCAGGTTGAACTCCGTTAGAACCTCGGCGACGCCATAGTCGTACCACGAATCGATGTGCAGCGCTGGAACATTGAAGCGGTGATCGTTCCGGAGCGGACCGAATCGATCCAACCACGGATCCCCCAGTTCGTGGGACAGCGTGTCGTCCCAATCGGTAGGCGGCCCGCCGGCCCGCTGCACCATACCGAGCAGCGGGAGCGTCATCCAGAATTTCCGCAGCGCGCTGTCGGGAATCTCGTGAGCAGGCAGACCGCGCACTCTACTCCCGGCATTTGCATACCAACCCAGACCGCTGGCGAGTTCCCAGGTTCCCGCTTTCCAGCTGCCGAAGTAGTAGTACCGGTCGCCCGCGCTGCCGACCGAAGCTCCGGCAGCAGCCGGAATCATCGCCTTGAGATTCGGGTGGCGCTGCGGCGCTTGCAGGATTTGCACGTCACCGAGATAGGAGCAACCGTAGGTGCCCACGTTACCGTTCGACCAGGGCTGATGCGACAGCCAGTCAACTGTGTCATAGCCGTCGGTGGCATCGCCGGAGAACTCGAAATAGTCGCCCTCGGACTGATACTTGCCCCGGAGGTCCTGCACGGCAACGACATAACCTTGTCCGGCAAGGCTGTGCGCGTCGCTGTCGGCGGTGCGATACGGAGCCTTATTGTAAGGAGTGCGAATAAGGACTGCGGGCAGTTTAGCGCCGGCTCCGACGGGCATGTACAGATCGGTGGCCAGTCTGATTCCGTCCCGCATCTTCACCATGACATCCTCCTCGATACGGACCGGATATTTGGGTTCCGGCCAGGACCGCCGGGACGCTGCGGATACATCGGTACAGGCGAGGACTGCGAGGACTGCAAGACCGGCGCTCAGCGCGGTCCTGACGCTGGCATTTGAGCTCATGGGTTCCTCTGGAATCGAGGCGGCGCGGACACGTTCGCAACCCGGCTGCCCGTGACCTACCAAAAACTCATCCGTCAGTGATTCCAGCGGGTTAGCCGTAGGCCGCTAACATTGTTAAGCTTGGTCGCTAAGGCTGCCTGGGGCCGCGACCTAGTATAGGCGAACCACAGCCGTACGTGTTTACATTTCCCCGAATGCTAAAGATAATGTCCCAGGTATCGTAGAAGAAGTATCGAGGAGCTCAGTGGCGAAGCGTACGCTCGGCTTTGCTGATGGTGATGGCCTGCGCGTCAACAAGTATTGAGGATCCGTCAAGTGGCTTTGTCGCGGACGCGCCTCTCGAAGGTGCGATGAAAAGATGGTTGCCATCGCTCGAAACGCGCGCCGG
The DNA here is from genome assembly GCA_963831905.1 of uncultured Acidobacteriota bacterium. Lineage (GTDB taxonomy): Bacteria > Acidobacteriota > Terriglobia > UBA7540 > UBA7540 > CAVROP01. The sequence continues at coordinate 145,850 of CAWHRX010000003.1, forward strand.
GCACTCGGGCCAGAGGGCCTTGACCTGCGAAGCCAGAAGTTGATTCTCCGGCGCGAGAAGCGATCGCTGCTGTATTTTCTGGTCCCCAGTTGATTGACGAGACCCCATTGAGAGAACAGGGGTACGTGGGCGCCATGCTGCCTCCCCGTCCAGCATTTCCACACGAGCCGAACGTTTCGGCGACAGTGATGTGCAGGTTCTCTGGGTAGCGCCTCTTCAACTCAATCAGGACCGGCCGGAGCAGTGCGTAGTCGTTTGCGCAAGCGTAAGCAGCCGCCTCCGCGACTCCGCTAACGAACGACAGCACATTGCCGCCCCTCGTGGCCCATTGGAGCCACCGGGCAAGTTCGGGGTCGTCAGGCGCAGCAGGACCGGACGGCGGCTGGGGATGCTGGCGTTTCAGTTCCAACAGCACTGGCCGCAGCAAGGCGTAATCTGGCAAGCAAGCGATGAGGGCAGCTTCGGCAACCGTGCGGACGAACATCGGCGTGTTGCCCCCTTCCGATGCCCAGCGGGGCCAGGAACGAAGTTCGATGTCGGTGTTGGCGGAGCCGTTCATAGTGTTACGCACCTGCCGTTTTCGTGAACCACGTTGCAGTTTTCGTCTTCAACATGTCGAAGTTTAGTTCGAACTGCCGCTTGCGGTAACCATTCCCGCCGCCGTGACGCAGGACGATAGGACGAGCGGAACGATCAATGCTGCTGTGCTGGTCTTTATGTTGTAGCCTCCTCCTGTACGCAATATACCCCGCAGAAAACGAAAACTTCGAAAATGATAACAACAATGATGACAACTTTTTTCATCACGGCACCCCATGGACGGTGCCTGCCGTGGTGTACGCAAGTGTATCTAAGTGTATCTAGGATAAGGGTTTTCTGGTTTTCTATGGAAAAACTTGGACGGCTTAAATCCTATTAGAAATCCGTTGCTCTATCCACCTGAGCTACACGCCCGCAAATCTGTACAGTTGGATAATATCGACGGCTCCGGTTCAAGTCAAATGGCCGGACCCTGATCCCTCGATAACGTGTGGGTAAACCAAGAGGACGTAGGGGCGAGCGGCGCCTCGCCCCTCTCGGCAGCACCTTGCAGGTGAACCCGGATGTGTCGCTTGGTGGCCACGGCCATACGCCCAGACCAGTCTGGCTCGTCGTTACCGACGGATTGGGGCGGGACGATTCTGAGCTGCTCTCCTCGGATGGGCAAGTGATGGGGGTGGTTCGCCGCGGATGCAATAAACGCGCTACACTGGAGGGTGGGTCTTACCACCTGACCTTCGACTGCGGGCTGCTCAGTTCGGAGGCGCGGCCAGCAGGATGAGGAGAGCTGGCTATGGGTACACCGGTGACTGAAAAACAGGACTTTCCGATGCTGGTCGGGGGCGAGTGGGTGCGGACGGAGGTGCGGCGCACGATCCGGCTCCCCTACGATGGCACGCCGGTGGGAGAAACCTACGAGGCGGATGCGTCGACAACAGAGCGTGCGGTCACGGCGGCCCAGGCGGGAGCATCGGCGATGGCGGGCCTCACCCCATACGAGCGAGCCGAACTGCTCGATCGCATGCGCCGATTACTGGAGCGCGACGCGGCGGAGTTCGCACGGCTGGTTTGCTATGAAACCGGAAAGCCGATTCGCGAAGCGCGGATCGAGGTCGATCGTGGCCAGCAGACTCTGCTCGCGTCCGCAGACGCCGCTCGGAATCTGCGCGGTGAAGTGATTCCGATGGAGGCGGCGCCCATAGGAAAAGGGCGATGGGGCATGACGGTGCGCGAGCCGTTGGGCATCGTCTGCGCCATTACTCCCTTCAACTTTCCTTTAAACCTGGCTCTGCATAAGATCGGCCCCGCCCTGGCGGCCGGCAATAGCGTGGTCCATAAGCCTTCCGGCAACACTCCCCTCAGCGCGCTGCGCCTGGGACGTTTGATTCAAGAGGCGGGGGCGCCGGCGGGCGCTTACAACGTCGTCACCGGACCAGGAGAGACGGTGGGAGGGCAACTCATCGGCGATCCGCGAGTGGCGATGATCACCTTTACGGGCAGCGTGCCGGTGGGAGAACAGATCCGCGCCAAAACCGGCCTGCGCCGCGTCACGCTCGAGTTGGGCTCGAATTCCTCGCTGATCCTTGAGCCCGACTGTGATCTCGACACCATGATTCCGCGCTGCGTCACGGGCAGCTTCTCGCATTCCGGGCAAGTTTGTATCTCTGTGCAGAACATTTACATCCACGAAGACATTGAAGAGACTTTCACCGAACGATTCATCGCGGCCTCGCAAAAACTTAAGATTGGTCATCCCCTCGAGGAGACTACCGATATTTCCTCGATGATTACCGTGGGAGAAGCCGAGCGGGTGGAAGCGTGGATCGAGCGCGCTCGCCGCCGCGGAGCGCGCGTGCTGACGGGCGGCAGACGGCAAAACGCCACACTCGAGCCTACCATTCTCGCTGCTGTCTCACCCGAACTGGAGGTGTGTTGCAAGGAGGTTTTTGGCCCGGTTGTCGCCTTGCACACCTACCGGCATTTACAGGACGCCATCGCCGCCGTGAATGCGGGCGAGTATGGCTTGCAGGCCGGCATCTGCACGCGCGATATTGGCAAGGCGTTTCAAGCCGCCCGCCAATTGCGGGTGGGAGGCGTCATCGTGAATGATGTTCCCGCTTACCGCGCCGATCATATGCCTTACGGCGGGGTCAAGAAGAGTGGAATCGGCCGCGAGGGTCCGCATTTCTCGGTTGAGGAGATGACGGAGTTGAAAATGATTTGCTGGCGTGGATGATGTCGTAACGATGCAGCCCTATGGGTTACCCGAGGGCGGCGACTTGGACTGCGGCCACGCCAAGCCGGCGAGGGTTAAGCGCGGCGTGCCGCGGACTCCCCGTGCATCTCGCAGCGGCGCCCGGCGAGCGCCGATACTTGCGCTGCCCATGCGGCGCTCATTGGCCGCCGCGACAGCGCGGTTTTTCATTGCTTCTGGCTTTCCGCTTTCTCCTTCTCTTTTGACTTGCCGTCGAGCTTCTTGAATTCCCCGCCGATTCCTTTACCTATTTTGCCGACTCCTTTGCCTGTGCCTTCCGCCGTGTTCTTGCCGAATCCGACAGCCCCCTTGCCTAGCGAAGCTCCAGCGCCGCCCACGTCGCCGTGCGCCAGATCCCCGACGCTTTGCGCGGTGCCTTTAGCTAAATCTCCCGTCCCCTTGGCTACACCTTTCCCGATGTCCGCGCTGCCCTTTCCCATTTCCTTTGCAGGCCCGGTAGTCTTTTTCGTGGAATGGGTAGCTTTCTTCGTCTCCTTGGTCTCCGCCGTTTTCTGGTCCGTGCTCGACTGGCTCCAACCGCAAACTGCGAAGGCCAGGGCCACTGCAGACAAGCAACACACTCGGAATCCGCGTTTCATGGACATACTCCTCTGCCGGAAGGCTGCTCGAGCTTCGCTGCATCGAGTCTTACCTTTAGATGCCCATATTGCGGTCCAGGTTCTGTAGGGGCGGTTCGCGAACCGCCCCTACGCCGGGTGGCGGAGGCCGTGCGGGCGGGCACGAGGCCCGCCCCTACAGCACCTGGCGCGTCTACGCCGGCCTTCTCTTTTTCGCAACCATTCCCCGTCTGGGGTTATCATATTAAGGAGGGAGTCATCTTATGCGCTGGGCGTGGAAAATCGGCAGGCTGGCTGGGATCGATCTCTACATGCACGCTACTTTCCTGTTGCTGGTGGGGTTCATTGTCGTGGTCAACTGGACGCAAAGCCACAACATCGACCAAACCATGTTTGGGGTCTTCTTCGTTCTGGTGATCTTTGCTTGCATCGTGCTGCATGAACTAGGGCACGCGCTCACGGCGCGGCGATACGGCATTCGCACGCGCGATATCATGCTGCTGCCCATCGGCGGAGTGGCGCGACTCGAGCGCATGCCGGAAGATCCGAACCAGGAACTGCTGGTGGCGGTGGCAGGACCGGCGGTGAACGTGCTGATTGCCGCGGTGCTGCTGGTGTCGCTGGGTTTGGCTGGGCGGCTTCCGACGCTGCGGCAGGCTGAGACGATCAGTTGGACAGGCCACGACTTCTTTTCCAGTCTGGTCGCGGTCAACGTGTGGCTGGTGTTATTCAACTTGATTCCAGCCTTTCCCATGGATGGAGGCCGCGTCTTGCGCGCCCTGCTGGCCAAGCGAATGGACTACACGGACGCCACCCAGACGGCCGCGCACGTCGGCCAGGGAATCGCCTTTGTTTTTGGATTCCTCGGCTTGTTCTTCGACCCTTTCCTGCTTTTCATCGCCCTCTTTGTTTGGATGGGCGCCAGCGGCGAAGCGGGGATGGTGCAAATGCGCACTTCCTTGGGGGGCATCCCTGTGCAGCGGGTGATGTTAACGGACTACCAGACTTTGCTGCCCGACGACACGCTGGATCAGGCGGTGGAGCATATTCTCTCCGGTTGGCAGCAGGACTTTCCGGTGGTGTTCGGCACGCACGTGCTGGGTATACTGACGCGCGAAGACCTGATGCGCGCCATTGCCCAGGGTGGAACCGGAAAGCATGTGCGCGACGCGATGAAGCGGGATGTCGAAACGGTCGACTCTCATGACATGCTCGAGCAGGCGGTCCAGGTGCTGCACCGCTGCGGTTGCCGATCGCTCCCCGTGCAGCACAACGGGGAATTGGTGGGGATGCTGGCGCTCGAAAACGTGGGCGAGTTCATGATGATCCAGTCCGCGATGCGACGGGCGCTTCGCGGTAAGGGTACAGCCGTCGCGCAGCCTGAGTTGGGTGCGACCCCCTTCCAGGACCATCGCAAAACGCCGTAAGAAGTCTGAGGGTTAAAGGTTAAAGGATAAAGTAGAACTTTAAAGACAGTTGGAAACACGTCGATTCCTGAGCCCTTAATATTGCGGGCATTTTGCCCCTCACCTTGCCTTTTACCCTTCACCCTTTAACCTTCACCCTTCAGCCTTCACCCCTTCCACCTTCTTGCCAACTCCGGTTCGCAATTCGGCAAGATTTTGCATATAATGGCCTCCCTGTAAACCGGCGTTGCCGTACCGGCGGAAAGCGCACTCAGCAAGCACGGAGGGCCTGCCCCTGGAAGGAGTCATTCTGGGTCGGCAGGCGGCCAGCGATGGGACGTGCACGGGTTCTGTTAGGGGATGATCACGTCATGTTCGGCGAAGGATTGCGGCGTATCCTCGAGCCGCATTTTGAGGTGGTGGGTCTCATCGGCAACGGGCGAGAGCTGATCGATGCCGTCGACCGGCTGCGGCCGGACGTGATTGTCGCTGACATCTCGATGCCGTCGCTAAACGGCATCGAAGTTGCGCGGCGGATCCGCAAGATGCCGCACCCTCCCAAGATCGTGTTCCTCACCATGCACGACGATGCGACCTTCGCCACCTCCGCTTTTCAGGCCGGGGCTTCCGGTTACGTTTTAAAGCGGTCCGCGCCCTCGGAAATCATCACGGCCATTCAGGAGGCGACCCGGGGGCGAACCTATATCTCGCCGCTCGTCGCGGGCGATGTTCTGAATGCTCTCCTGGCCAAGCGCGACCATCCGGAGGACCTTAAGCCGGAGCTGACCTCGCGACAGAGGGAGATCCTTCAGCTTCTGGCGGAAGGACAATCACCAAAGGAGATCGGAGCCGCGTTGAATATCTCCACTCGAACGGTGGAGTTCCACAAGTACCGCATCATGGAGACCACCGGCGTACGAACCATCGCTGAGTTGACCACCTATGCCATCACCCACGGTATTATCCAGCCGACCTAGGTTTGACTTTCCACCTCCTGGTATCTTCGCCACTGAAAACTAGCAAGTTTCCCAGTAGCTCTCGGCCGGGTAGGGCGTTATGCTTTGGGTAACCCAGGTAGATGTTAGAGGAGCGGCCGCAACTGAAAAAGCTCTCTCCGTGCTCCCTTTAGTGGGGAGTAGGCTGAAAGGGGAGCACGGAGAATTTGAGCCACCCACGTAAAGGCATCCCAAGAAACTGGAAAGTCTCCGAGTTGTCAGGACGGCAAGCCCCGATTAATCTGCTGCCTTGGAAGCAGGATCTTCTCGACTCCGATAAAGCGTGACTTTCGTGGTGGCTTTCGAAGGCTTGCTCTCTGGGCGTGGCCAGACAGCCGGTGGAGCTGACTCTGGCGACAACTGGCAGGTAGGGGAAGGCAGGCGCGCCCGGCTTCCCAGCCGGGCGCACCTCGCGGGCCAGCAGCAGCATCTAGCCCTCGTCAGCGACAGGCGGCGGGGATGCTGACCAGAAAGTCATCACCCTAGAATCAAAGGTACAGAGGTGAGGTAAATGCCGGACGATGCCAGTTGGATGCAGCCTGAGCACATTGACACTAGTGTTTCGCGGAGCGCCTATCGTTATTCCGTTCCGCACGCCGTGAGCGACGGCCGCCCCAATGTTTCACCGGGCGTCGCGGTCTCCATTGAGGAGAAGGTCTCCGACTTGATTCAAAGTTATCCCCACCTGAAGACCTTGCTGAAATCCCATTCCAAGGATGGGGACGCGCGCCTTCGGGACCTGGCGATTTCCAGCCAAGAGCGAGACCAACTGCTGCTCCAGATCATTGCTGCGCGCCGCCAGCAACAGCTCGCATCCGGCGCGACGGGGCTGGCTCGGCAAACGGCCCGCGGTCCGCAGCTACGCGTCGGCATCCAGCATCATCGGCGCAGGAAGCCTGCGCAAGCATGGCTGAAGGGCCTTCCGAAGTCGTCTGCCCTCGGTACCGTCACAGGGAAATGGCATAAGAGACTCTGGGGTTGAACGTGCGCAGCGGCGACCCTTGTGGTTTCCCAGGGCGGCCACAGGGGTCGGCCCTGCTACGGTGAGTTACCACATTTGTTCGGCCGGCGCCACTTGCGTGCTATTGATGATTGTCCTCGCCGTCACCGTTCGGTGAAACGACGATGAAGGCCCCGTTTCCTTGTCGATTGATGCGCAGTAGTGTGTCGCCCTTTGTCTCGCCTGCCAAGCGCTGGAAATCCCCCACCGAGTTTACGCGATGGTGATTGACTTCCTCGATTACGTCTCCAGGCTGCAAACCCGCCTGAGCCGCCGGGCTCTCCGGATCCAGGTTGCTGATGACCACACCTTGCTGGTCCGCCGGCAGGCCGAACTGCTGGCGAATCTCCGGAGTTAGAGCCTGAACTGTAATCCCTTGCAGCGTGCCTTGCGAAGGAGTCGAGCCGAGACCGGCGTGAACGCTCAAGTCCGCGGGACGTTCGCCCAGCGTCACCTGGATGGTCATGGGCTGGCCGTCCCGGAGTATGTCGAGCTTCACCGTAGTCCCAGGATTCGTATCGGTCACCATAGCAATCAATTGGCCGGAGTCGCCGACGGGCTGCCCATTGTACTTCCGGACCACATCGCCGTTCTTCAAACCTGCCTTGGCGGCGGGTCCTTCGGGACTGACGTCCTCAATGATGGCTCCCGAGGTGTCAGGCACCTTGAAAGCATGTGCCACGCCTTCGTCCAAACTCTTGATGCTCGCACCTAAGTAACCCCGCGTCACTTTGCCGTTCTTGATCAGGTCTTCCATCACGTGCTTGGCCATATTAATGGGGATTGCGAAGCCAATGCCGATAAATCCGCCCTCCCCTCCCATACCGCCTTCGCCGCTCAGAATGGCGGTATTGATGCCAACCACCTGGCCGTCGACATTCACCAAAGCCCCGCCGGAATTGCCGGGATTGATAGGAGCATCGATTTGAATGAAGTTTTGAATGTCTTCAATGCCGCCTTCCGTCCGGTTCAAGGCGCTGACAGCTCCGCGGGTCACGGTGAAATTGAGGCCGAAGGGATTTCCGAAGGCCATCACAATGTCACCCACTCGCAGGTTGGATGAGTCGCCGAGGGCAGCCGCCTCCGGCAGGTTCTTGCCCGCGATTTTGACCACGGCAACGTCCGTCTGGGGGTCCGCGCCTACGACTTTCGCGTCAAAGGTGCGCGTGTCCGAGAGCATCACTTTGATCGACGTCGCGTGCCGGACCACGTGGTTATTGGTCAGGATGTATCCGTCGGAGGAAACCAGGACCCCGCTGCCGAGCGCGTGCTCTCGTTGCTCCCGTGGAACCTGGCCCTGCGGTCCAAAGAACTGCCGGAAGAACGGGTCAGAGAAGAAAGGAGACATTTGCGTTTTAACAACTTGCGTCGATTGAATCGAGACGATCGACGGGGTCATCGACTGGGCGATTTGCTCATAGGCCTTGTTGAGTGTCCGCAAGGCGTCGATATTTGGCCCATCCAGCGCTTTCCCCGCCGCGCTGGCGAACCTCGGGTGGCCGCTGCGCTCAATATAGGTAATCGTCACGGTTGCCATACACAGCAGGCCAATGAGGGTGAGGCTGATTCCCAACAGATTGTCGCGCAAAAAGTGTCGATGGCTCGGCTTCATGGATGTTCTCCTCTCGTTGATAATCCACCCTATTGGATGCCTGCGGGAAAGGAATGGTGCCCGCTGGAGACCTGTCGCGGCGCGCGGTTTGGCTTTAGCAGGCTGTTGAAAAACATCTGGATTCGTCGTCCTGAGGAGAGTTATCGTGGGCCTTTGGCCCACCCGAGCGACGGAGATCAAATGTTGCCAGACCCGAGAGAGGCCTAGATGGGAAGGTGCGTTTGGCGGGGAACGTCGGGTGTGCGGCCATCAGGCTGAGGGGCGATGCTTCAGAGTGCTAGGTCACGGCGATGTCGGTGTCGGGAGATCTGTTCGTGGCTAGGGAGGGGTGAGGGGTGGTCGATCGTCGCGCAACCACCACCCCCTATCCCCCCTCCTTCGGAGGGGGAATCAATTACAGAGCCGATGAGAAGTCCGCGCTCGCGGGCCCGAAGCTGAATTCACGGGTCGCAGAGCAAGCCCGCATCGCTCTGCCGAACCTGCCGGAACCTAATGGTGCGGCTCGGATTCGCGGCCCTGGGGTTTCTTTTCTGCGGGCGGACTAGCTTTACGTTCCTCGTGGGCCTGCGGATGAGGCGAAGAGTTGTGGGATGTCGCCGCGTGCGATGCTTCCTTGTGTGTCTGGCGCGACTCCACATTCGGGATCTTGGCCTGCGGCCTTTCAGGATTCCGGTTGGCGGGAGGCGCCGCCGCTCTGGACGGGTGCGCGGCGCCGCCCGCGGAGTTCGAGTGTTCGAGCCGCGGGTTGTTGGCTGGCACATGAGTCGGGCCGTGTGTCGCCATAGCCTGTTTGCCGGCTGGTCTTGCCGCGCCGCCCGCATGGAATTCGCCCGGCCGAGCGGAGGCCATTACCGTCGGCTTGCCATGGTTCACGGAAGCAAGTTGCGCGCGGTCCAGTCGGGCAAAGTTCTCGTGCTGCTGCTGCAAGGCCGTGGCGCCAATATGCCGCTCGTGTTCGGCCTCCACCTGAGCGGGAGTAGGCCGCGCGCTCAAGCCGCCCGGGCCGCCATTGTAACTGACCCGCGTGACGTTTACGTCATTCACTACCGCCCGGTTATAGACGTTCGTGACCTTCACCACGTTCACGTTGTTCACGGCGCGGTTATAAAAGAAATCCCGTCCCCGCCAGTAACCGCCTTCGTAACCTACCCCGGCGTAGCCGAATCCATAGTTGACTCCACCGTAGAAACCCACATGCAGGCCCCAGTACCCCCCGTGCCAGAGGAAGAGTCCGTCGCTCCAACCCCAATAGCCGGGGGTCCATAAGAACTCTGGCTCAGGCGGCAGCACCCAGGTGCCCGGCACCCAGTAATATCCGTCCACGGGATCGTAGGCCCAATAGCCCGGCGTCCAGAGATAGCCGGGACCCGGACACAGGGGCTGCGCATAGACGGGCAGGGGAGGCGGGCCAATGCGAATCGAGATCCCGATCTCTCCGCCGAACGACGGGGCGGGAACCGACACGGCCATAGCCGCACACAATAATAACAACATACCTATTACTGAGCATTTAGCGGCGAGCCCGGCGCGCTTATTCCTCGATGACGATTCTTCGCTATCGCTCCGGGCGGGTCCGCTCAAAGTCGCAGGGAACCCCTGGTCTGTCGCTCTCAGCCGGTTAGATACTTCCGGGTTGCGCTCTGAATTCATATTGCCCTCCTTGGGTGACTCCGTATCTGTCAACATCAGCCTTGCTCGTTTCCGCCGGTTCCTACAGGCCCAAGCAACGCTTCGCTGTGGTTAGCCCGCAGCTCATTTCCAAACGGAGCCCCTGGCGGGCCGCCAGCCACCGCGAAGCCGAAACCGTCAACCAGGGTAGGGCAATTAACTTACCAATCCGCAGGAGGTGAGACGTATCTCTGTGGTCTTACGGGCAGTTATAGATGTCTGGACAAACCTCAGAAAACGAAACTACCGTTGTGATCAGGTAAGGATCACGTACTCGTTGGGTGACGCCGCACGATTTCGTGCCTCTTCTCGTGTGTTCGCGCCAATCTCGCGGACGCCTCCATGACCACGGTTACTGGTTCAGCCGGGCGTACATGGTGGCGACGTGGCCGCGATCGGCCTGCGAACGAAAAGCTCTGAAATGCTCATGATCTGTTGCGGTGTTTGATGAGCCCCGTCAATGTCAAAAGAATGTCATGTCGCGATATATGCGCCGATAGCAAGCGAGAGGAAGGGGCCGGCAGTACCCACTGCCGGCCGTTAAGGAGGGACTCAGGGATGTACTCTACCGGTGTCCGCCGCCGTGAAAACCTCCACCCGCGTGGAAACCGCCTGCTGAGCCGCCTCGAGTGAAGCCACCGCGGTTCACGCCGCCCGCTGGACCCCGTGCGCCAGCCACCGGTCCGCGTGCCACGGGACCTCCCCTAAACCCTTCTCGTCCAGCGTAGGCCGGGCGAACATAGCCGCGGCTGTAGTAGCCTGGACGGCCCCAATAGCCTGGGCCGCCATGCCCGCCGTGGAACCAGGGCCCCGCGCCAATGAAGACCCCGCCGGCGAACCAGTTCGGTCCATAGTAGCCGTAAGGCGCGCACGCGTAGGGGTAGTATGAGTAGTAGCCGTACACGCACACTGGAGGCGCTCCGACGTAAACCGGTCCCACTCCCACACCGAAAACCACCGGTTGAGCATGAGCGGAAGGCGCTGCCATCAAACCCACACCAAGCAAGCTGAGTAGCATTAGCTTTTTCATGGTTCGTACCTCCTCGGCTCCCAAGAGCCCTTTCAAACTTCAACCTTGTATGAGGCACGGGAGTTGCCAAACCGGTGTTTCCCCGCCGGCGCGCTAAGGACCCTGGAATTAAGGTATTGGCAGGATTCGGAGGGATTGTCGATTTTACCCGGGAGCAGCGGTTCTGGTGGTTTTCAGTTAGGGCGGTGTTTTTCGGCCACCACGAGCTTGGACAGATATCTTCAGTTAGAAGTTCGTTAACAAAGTCTTTGCCGCGCGCGCCCCTGCGAATTAAGGACTGGCCTGCGCCTTGGCGCGCAACTACTAGAGTTCCAAAGCTGATGCCTCCCCCTTCTGCGGCCGTTTGGTGAGGGTGATGAAAGGAATCATCGCCAGGCTCAGGATTCCCAGAGACTGAAATACCCGCACCATCGCCACCATGGCGGCTTCGCGCTGCACCAGGCCGAAGAGGGCGGCGTAGGCTTGCTGGTCAGCCAGCATCGGACCGGAAGCTGCAAACAAGCCCTTCAGCCCGCCCAACAATCCTTGCACAGAAGGGAGGAGCGGCGTGATGTTGGCGGCCAGCAGGTGTGTGTGCTGCTGTCCCTGGCGGGTCATGATGGTTGCCACCAGGGAAATGCCGACGCTCCCACCGATGTTGCGCATCATGTTGAACAAGCCGGTGGCGTTCCCCATTTTTTCTTTGGGGATGAACGCCATGGTCACGACAGCGAGGGGAACAAACACTGTCCCAATCGAAAAGCCTTGCAGAAACTGCGGCCAGAAGATATCCCAGTAGCCGACCCTCAAGTTGAAGCCCATGAGCTGATAGAGCGACAAGCTGAGGCCCAGCACTCCGCCCAGGCACACCTTGCGGGGATCGAACCTGCTCGTCAACGAGGCGGCGACCGGCATGGCGCAGGCTGCTCCCAACCCAATGGCCAGCATGGCGGCGCCGGCTTGCATCGATGGATAACCGAGCAGAGTTTGCAGCCAAAGGGAGATGGTGGTCTGGCCGCCGTACATCACGAACCCGGTCAGCGCCATGACCACCGTGCCCGCGGCAAAAGGTACCTGCCTGAACACCCGAAGATCGGCCACGGGGTGCGGCGTGTTCAATTCGCGCACCACCCAGGCCACGAGTCCCACGGCAAAGACCGCCGCCAAAACGCAGATGAACCTCGAGTCGAACCAATCCTTCTCCTGTCCTTTGTCCAGCATGATCTGGAGCGCAGCCACCCACATCGCCAGCGCCGCCAAACCCCAGGAGTCGATCTTCGCCGACGAGCGGCGGATGTACGGCGGGTCCTTGAGGAACGCTTTGATCATGACCACGGACGCCAATCCTACCGGCAGGTTGATGTAGAAAACCCAGCGCCACGAGAAGTTGTCGGTGAGCCACCCGCCCAGAACCGGCCCCAGAACCGGCGCCACGATGGCGCCCATGGCCCAGATCGCCATCGCCTTGCCGCGTTGTTTGGGAGGAAAGGCCTCGAGCATCACCGCCTGCGACAAGGGCTGGAGTGAACCGCCGCAGGCGCCCTGAATGACTCGAAAGGTCACCAAAAGAGCCATGCTGGGCGCGAGTCCGCAGAGAAGCGAGGCGAGCGTAAAGCCTGCGGTGGAAACCAGCAGCAGGTTCTTGCGGCCAAAGTGATTCGCCAGCCATCCCGAGATTGGAATGACCATGCCGTTGGCCACCAGGTACGACGTGAGGGCCCATGTCGCCTCATTGGGCGTCGCGGAAAGGCTGCCGGCAATATGCGTGAGTGAAACCGCGACCACCGTGGTGTCGAGGATCTCCATGAAGGTGGCAAGCATCACGGCGGCGGTGATGAGCCAGCGACCGGAGTCGGTACTCGCTTGTCCGTCTAGGACAACCTGGACGCGATCTTTTGGGGCGCCGAGTTTGCTTCCAAGCACACCGAACAGTTGGGCATGTCGGCTGCCAACCGCGCCTCCTGTGTAACTAGTTGATATAGCGGCTCTTATCTAACGGTGAAGAGGGCCGGGTGAGGCTCGAAGTGCCCGCACGACGGCACTCTGCCGAAGGGAAGGCAATCAGCGGACATCAGAACGTCTCGATGTTCAGCAGGCGCATTCGAGACTGAAGGGTGGTGCGTTTAAGGCCCAACAAGGCTGCTGCACCTCGCGGACCGCCAACGCGCCCGCGGCTCTTCCGCAGAGCGTCCAGGATGGCATTTCGTTCAACCTCACGGAGGGTGAGGCTCCCGGCAGTCGCTGCCGGGGCGCGTCCCATACTTTTCGAGCCTAGTTCTTCGAGCGGCACCTCGAGGCGCTCTCCCGTGGCCAGAATCACCGCCCGCTCGATGAAGTTCTGCAACTCGCGGATATTTCCCGGCCATCCCCAGTCCGTCATGGCCTGCATCTCCCGCTCAGGAATCTGGCTGATGGTTTTCTTCATTCGCCGCGCGTAGCGGTCCACGAAGTATTGAACCAACAGGGGGATATCTTCGCGTCTTTCGCGCAGCGGCGGCAACTGGATGGGGAAGACCGCGAGGCGATAGTACAAGTCCTCCCGGAACTCTCCGCTCGCGACCATTTGCGAGAGGTTGCTGTTGGTGGCGGCGATGAGGCGCGCGTCGACTTTGATGGTTCGCGTGCTTCCCAGCCGTTCGAATTCCTTCTCCTGCAACACCCGCAGGAGCTTGGGCTGAAGTTCCAGGGAGATGTCGCCGACCTCGTCGAGAAAGAGGCTGCCTCGGTCGGCCAACTCGAAACGGCCGCTTTTGGCGGCGATGGCGCCGGTGAAGGCTCCCCGCTCGTGCCCGAACAGCTCGCTTTCCATGAGGCCCGATGGGACGGCCGCGCAATTCAGCTTTACGAAGGTGCGATCCCGGCGCGAGCTATGACTGTGAATCAGCCTTGCCACCAATTCTTTCCCGGTCCCCGTCTCCCCCGTCAGCAGCACGGTGGCGTCGGTCCCGGCCACAAGCTCCGCCTTGCTCAAGGTCTCGCGTAGCGCCTGGCTCTTTCCGACAATGTCTTCCAGGTTGCGGTCGCTCCGGATTTCGTCTTCCAGGTAGGTTTTCTCCGTGCTGAGCTGGTCGCGCGCCGCTGCGACTTTGCCGAAAGCCAAGGCATTTTGCGTGGCCAGGGCTACCTGGTTGCCAACCTGCTGAAGCAGGCCCAGTTCTTCAGTCTGAAAGGTAGACTCGCTGATGCTTCCCAGCCCCAGGACGCCGAAGGGTTTCGAGCCGGCGACCAGCGGAATGACCACCCCCGAGCGGAAGTCCTCCGCCAGGACGGGCGCGGCGATCGCTGCCGGGAGTTGACCGATATCCTCGCGCCGGATCAGTTTGGTGGTGCGAGCTCGAATCTCGGCCAGTTCTGAAGGAGTCAACCTCACCGATTGCAGGTTCTGAATGAAGCCGCGGCTGCCGGGAAAGTCCAGGCCCACGCAACGGATCCGTGTGCCGTCTTCCTCGATCAGCCAAAGGCCCGTGTATTCGTGGTGGAAGCATTCCCGCAGCGCGGCCGAGACCGCCTGAAATAGATCGCTCAGCTCCAGGTGCGAAACGACGTTGTTGTTCACTTCCAGCAGCAGGCGCAGGCGGTCGCGCTCGCGCGCCAGAAGTTGCTGGTAGGAACGAGCCTCCTCGTAATTCAAAGCGTTCTCGAGCGCCACCGCAACGTGGGCGGCCACGGTCAACATCAGCTTCAAATCTTCTTCGCTATAGTCCTTCTGGTGAGTCGTCCCAAAGACCAGTACGCCCAGCCGTCGTCGCGGGGAGGTCAGAGGCAGCAGGCACATCGACCGAACACCATAGGGACGCGCACGCTCGACGAGATCCGCAAACCTAGTCTCCTTCTCGACGTCATCGACGATGATCGGTTTCTGCTCTTCCAGCATCAGGGCCGCAGCGGAGGACTCGGCGAGAGCGATTTCTGTGCCAACTTCAGCCCGGTCGGCCAAGGATCCGCCGAGGGCATAGATGCGAGCCACCTTGCGCTCCGCATCATGAAGAGCCACAGCGACGAACTCGAAGCTGACCACTGCGGGAAGAAACCGGGCGAGGTGCTCCAGCACTCCATTCAAATCCGCCTGCGAGGCGATAATGCCCGACGCCTGCCGCAGCGCCTCGTAACGAGTCTCCGGGCTTGCCTGTACGCCGTCAGTTTTCAATGCCAGATGATTCTCCTTGAACCGCCTTTGAATCTGTTCCGCCGCAGGCGCACTCCCTACTTTGCATCCACAACGCAACGGAATCCCAGCGTGCTCGCGCGGTCCTTGCTGGGCGCCATCAAGAGATACTTCCCATGCTCGGTCAACTTAAAAGCCTGGGGAAAGTACCACAGCGAGCCTTGCGGTTGATAGTAGCTTCCTCCTTTGACGATTCCGGCGCGGGTATGCTCATCGACGAACTCGTCCGTCCACTGCCACACGTTTCCGACCAGGTCCGTCACTCCGAACGGGCTCGCCCCTTTGGGGTAGGCGTCCACACTCGTGGGCGGGCGCATGTCCCGGCCTTTTTCTGGCGGCGGAACTCGCGCCGCGTCCCACTCGTTGCCCCAGGGATAAGTGCGGCCGTCCGTGCCTTGCGCGGCGTATTGCCATTCCCATTCGTGGGGCAGCCGCTTGCCCGCCCACTGCGCATAAGCGCGCGCGTCCTCGAGAGAGACCCAGGTGACGGGCTTCCGGTCCCAGCCGGCGGGGTAACTGCCGTTCTTCCAATCGCGCAGGAAGTTGTGATCGTCTTTGGGGCGATAGCCGGACGCGTCCAGGAACTTCTTAAACTCAGCGTTCGTAACCGGGTATTTATCGATATAGTAAGGCTTCATGTGCATCTTATAAAGATGATAACGGCGCGGCGCGTCTTCCCACGGAAACTGCACGTCCACCCCCACGTCATTTCCGCCTTCGATCATGATCCCGTCGCTGCGAAACAGATAATCCCCCTCCGGGATCTTGACCATCCCTTCCGGCGTCGAGGCGGCGGGCGAGGTGGAAGAAATCTCCACGAGTTTCTGCGGCAGGAACTTCCACTGGTTCGATAGGCTCTGAAGGGTCGTCCGCGCAAACTCCCGCATCTGGCTGAGCAAGGTGGCGACGGCCCTCTCGGCCTCCTGGTCCTCAGCGAGGAGGGCGCCAAAACCCTCGCCCTCGATCTCAAAGCTGAGCACCGCGCGGTCGCCCTGCACCTCGGCCTTCAGCTCCTCGCCGTGCCAGAGGTCATAGAAGCGTTCCCCGGCGTGATAAGGGAGCTCGATCTGGCGTCCGCCGAGGTCGTACTGATTACGATTGACGAGGGTCCAGAGCGTCCGGCCTTGTCCGGGGAACTTGCTGGCAAACACACCATAGCGGAGCGTGGGAGTGTGAGGCTCCCAGTCCGGGCTGATCAGCAGGGCGGCCATGGCGCGCTCAATTTTGGCGACGCGCCGCAAGGCCTCCGCGTCGCGCGTCGTGATCTGATTCCAGATTCCCCAGATGTTCTCCCAGCTCTCATAACCAACGCCGTTGAAAAAGGCCAATTGCAGGTTGTCAGTCTTGCGGCGATTCCAGCGGTCGCAGACATTCACCATGTGGCGTGGTTCCAGCCATTTGTAGCGGCTGATCATGGGCACAAAAGTGTATTTCCAATAGCCCCAAGAAAGGTTGTTCCACGCGAGCGCTTCGTCGGCAGGGCCGCCCTCGGGCTCGAGCGCAATCGGGTGACCGGTCTGGTCGGAAGCCGTGCGGAACGACCGAGGCACGCCATCGAGCGTATCGCCGTTGATGCCGTCCGCGCCGATTTCCGCCATCGCTTGGGCGGTGGCGACAGCGTTGGACAGCTTCGGGTCGCGCGTCCCCTGGTCCCACAGCATCACCGGGAAGAGCACGCGCACTCCGCGGCGGTGGAAGTCCTGGATCATCTGGCGCAAGCCCTCGACCCCGCCCGGCATATCGCGCAACAGGTCGTATTGGTCGCGATTGTCGATTCCGATGTTGGGATAGGTGTGCCAGATCAGCACCGAGTCGATGCCGCCGTAGCGCTTCTCGAGGTCGTCGAGGTAGCGGTCCACGGTGTACTTGCCCGCCACGGGATCGTAGAAGTAGCGATCCTCGATCATCATTTGCGGCTGGATGAAGCTCGACTGCGTCCAGAGCAGCTCCGGCCGATCATACTGCGAGCCGTCGTAGCCAATTCGAATCCGGCGCTCGCTTCTCCAGTGGCGGACGTCTGTAATCCAGGTTTGGAAGGCCTTCATGGGATCCTGGACTTCATCACTGCGATAGCAGCACTGGTCGGCGTCCATCTTGGTGTTGTCCGGCCCCGGGATTTGCTCGCTTTGTGGTTCGAATCGCGTGTCCTGTGCCCATAGGCAGGATGCCAGGAGCAGAGAAGAAATGCCTGCGGATAACCAGCGTTTTGCGTTCATGTGGATTCCTCGGTAGTGAAGCGTGACGGCTGCACTGCGCATTATGCTCACAATTCGCGGGTGCATCAACAACATTCCCGCAGAAAACAGTGAACCACCAAGACGCGAAGTCGCCAAAGCAAAGCAGCTTGGGTCTGCTCGTGCCTTTATGTCTTGGTGTATTTGTGCCGTGGTGGTAAAACCGTCTTTACTGGCCGCTCACGGGTGGCAGAACGAATTCAGTTTATACTCAACACGGGTTGGATCACTATGGCTTCGATGTTGGACAAGGCCGGTCGCAGCGGGTCGACGGCGGGAATTACTGCGGTGGGCATTTTCTTGTTCTTCGGCGCGGTTATGGCCGCCTTTGCCGGGGCGACTTTGATTTGGCGCGGAACTGTCCTCGACAGATTATGGGCTTTCAATATGCCTGCTTATGAGCGGCTCGCCCCTCTCGGCGCAATCGCGGGGCCTGTCTTTTTGCTGCTCAGCGCGGCTCTCGCGTGTGCCGCAGTGGGATGGTTCAAACGCCGCCTGTGGGGATGGAGATTGGCCACCATCGTGATCCTTGTTCAAGCCCTGGGGGATCTGATAAATCTTCTCAGGGGCGATTTCATACGAGGTGGAATCGGCCTGGCGATTGCCGGCCTGTTGTTGTTCTACCTCTTGCGCCCAAAGGTCAGAAGCTTCTTTGACCATAGCGAGGGCTCGAGTATTCGTTGACGCATTCGAGCCGTGCGAAGCAAGAATTGTTGGCCCCATAGGGGCACGCCAGGGCGTACCTCTAGGTGATGTTTCTTCGCAGCATCTTGCGCATGAGACCGGCGACAAAACGCTCTCCCAATGTACCAAACGGCTGATCGGTGCTGAGGTAAGTCCAGGTGGCGCCGCGCTGCGAGGGATCAAGGCCGCGGGTTTCGGCTTCCGCCAGACGTTTCGGGATCTCCTCAACAATCCGTTTCTGGAGCTCCGGAAACAGGCGGTGCACAACCCTCAGGTATTCGAAAAGTGGTTCACGGCCGCCGTAGGAGACCCATCCTGTTCCTTCCCTCAACTCGGCAATATTGGCCAGGTACTCTGACCAGAGTTCATCGATGGTGGTCAGAGAAACCAGCCGCTCCAGTTCCGAAGCACATGGCGCGGCGCCCGTGAGGATGGCCTCGCGTCGTTCTTGAATTGCCTGCCGCTGCCCCTCAATGGCGCCCTCATATTTGTTCAGAAATTGGCGGATGTCGAGGTTTTGGCCTTCCACTAATCGCTGGACGCTTTCCGGATCGTGATGAAGCTTGGAATTGAGGATGCCGTGTTTGACCAGCAGGTCATCTTCGAGTGAAATGAAGAAGCGGGAACTTCCCGGGTCCCCTTGCCGCCCCGCGCGGCCGCGAAGTTGGTTGTCGATGCGGCGGCTTTCGTGCCGGTTGGTGCCGATGACATACAATCCGCCCAGTTCGGCTACACCCTTTCCAAGCCGAATGTCCGTACCGCGTCCGGCCATGTTCGTCGAAATGGTGACCGCTCCAAGTTCTCCGGCGCGAGCGATGATCCCCGCCTCTTTCTCCTCGTTGCGAGCGTTGAGGACCTGGTTCGGAATATCGTGAAGTGCGGCGCTTAGGCGCTCGGACTCCCGGACGCTCACCGTGCCCACCAGCACCGGGCGGCCGGCTTGATGCGCCCGGCGGATCTCTTCGATTACGGCGCGTTCTTTTTCGAGCTTGGTTTGAAAGAGCACGTCAGGATGGTCCACGCGGATCACCGGCCGATTTGTGGGGATCACCTCCACTTCGAGTCCGTAAATCGACCGGAACTCCGCGGCTTGTGTGGCGGCGGTACCGGTCATTCCGCAGACCTTGGGATAGAGCCCGACCAGATTCTGCATGCTGATTGATCCTAGAATCCTGCCCTGCGCCTTGGGCGCGACGCCTTCCTTGACTTCGAGTGCGGTTTGCAAGTCCGCGGGCCATCGCCGTTCCATCACGATGCGGCCTTTGAACTCATCGATGGATTCGATTGCGCCGTTTTTCACCAGGTAATCGACATCCCGGCGAAGCAGCGCGTGTGCGTGCAGCGCGTTCTGAACGGCCGTCAACAAGCGGAGGTTTTCCTCGGCATAGAGATTGGCGCATTGGAAGCCATTTTCGACAGCCTGAATTCCGGAATCCGTGAGGGCGAGGTTTCTTCCGAATTCATCCCGAGTGTACTCGAAGCCCACTCGAAAGTGACGCACCAGACGATCCACTCTATGAACCAACGTCGCCCCCTCCGCCTCGCCCCCCGCAATCACCAAGGGGATACGGGCCTCGTCGATCAACAGCGAGTCGGCTTCGTCAATTGCCGCGACCGCGAAAGGCCGATGCACGATCTCGCTTGGATACAGGGCAAGACAGTCTCGAAGATAGTCGAACCCCACCTCATTGGCGGTGGCGTAAGTGACGTCGCTCGAGTAGGCACGCTGGCGGTCCTCAACGCTCATGCCTTGCTGGACGCAGCCCACCGACAGTCCGAGGAACTCGTAAATTGGGCCCATCCATCTGGCATCGCGCCGGGCCAGATAATCGTTAACCGTCATTACGTGGACCCCTTGCCGCTCTTTGGCATAAGCCACGATCGCAGGCACGGCGGCAAGCGTCTTCCCCTCGCCCGTCTGCATCTCAGCAATCTTTCCGTGGGCAAGCGCCAGGGCGCCCCGGAGTTGCACGTCGAACATCATCAACCCCAGCACGCGGGCCGCGACGACCGCGGTTACGGCAACGATCTCCAGCAGTTCGTGCGCTCGCTCGCCCACGGTTTTCAGTTCATTGTCCGGGAATTTCGAGAGTTCCGCGCGGCGTTCGTTGATCGATTCGATATCAGCATGCACTGACGATGAACCGCGAAGTAGAGACTTCAGAAACTGGAACACAGCGCCCTCCTCTGTCGGTTATCCTGAGCGGATCAATGCAGATTGCTCTTCGTCGAGCCTATTGACGAACTTCACTGATCCTTCGCTCAGGATGACAATTGGTTGGGAACTCAGCTCAGGACAGGGACGACTGGAGGCGCGCGGAGAAGTCGAGCGTTCCAGAAATAACGAACGAGGGTGGGGAGATCGTAGCTCTGCGCAACTTGCACACGCCGATGCGCGCACGCTCGAGCGGCGCGCTCGCGGGGCACCTGTTGCAGGCGGCGTACCTTGATGGCTTTCATGATGACGCAAGTCTCAAGGCTCCGCCGCAGGCTCGAGAGCGGTATGGCTTGCCCCGCTCCCAGTGCGACCAGCATGGCCAGCAACCACGTGGCTGGATGCTTATTCATTGCTGCTTAGTATGACACAGAATTGAAAGCTGAACCACCAAGATACGGGATCGTCTAATAAAAAGCCTCCGGTAATAAGTTTTGTAGAAAGCTAGGGCCTCGGCATCTGGAAATCCATCTTTTGTGGTTCGCCTTTGATGTGCGAGGTTTCGTTGCTCAGCACTTTTTCGAGCACCATCGTCATCTCGCCGCTGGTCATTTTCACCGTTCCGTAAGGAGAGACCTTGGCGGATACCCAGACATCCACGGCCCCGCCCTGAGTCTGCTTGCGGTAGTGTTCGCAATCGAAAGTGCCGGCCGGGACGGTGACGGTCTCCGATCCCATTTTCACGCCGGGGTCAGTGTCGCCTGCCTTTCCCCCACTCCCACGCTGCGTCATGTTCATCATGGACATGGGCATTTCCATCGGCGGACGCCCAGGAGATTGCATGATCATTCGCTTGATCTGGGGCTTGTCCCCACCCGTAACCACGAGTTCTTTCATTACCATTTCGCCGCCCATCTCTCCGCCTGAGGTGCGGATTTCCATCCAGTAGCCGGTGTTTCCCTCCACATCTTCCTTGCCGACGATGACGTAAGCGAACTCCATGGGCCGATCTTTGGTGGTTGCCTGGTACTGCGCTCCCGTGCCGACCTCGGGCTTGAATGCGCCGAACATCTGCGGGGCGCGCGAGCCCCTGCGGCCGCCCATGCCTTGGCTCAGCCCGCTGACGGCCAGGCTCAGCACGATGACGACGATTAATCCTGCTATCTTCACTCGCTTCATGATTCCTCCTCTAAGTTGGGTCAATGAGTTCGAGCCTTCCCGTACGTCCGTCCTGAAAATTGCCTCGTGATTCGAACGCTGACAGGCATTGTACCAGCCTGCGCCAGCGCCCGCCTAAATAACTTCATCAACCGCGGCGCCAGGACAAAAGTAATTACGGGACTACTTGGTGTCTTCGTGCCTTGGTGGTTAAATGGGGTTATGAGCATTTCGGCTCTCGATGTTATTCGTAAGAAGCGAGTCGGAGAAGAACTCTCGCGCGCGGAGATCGACTTTTTTATTCGCGGCTACACGCGGGGCGAGATTCCGGACTCCCAGGCGGCGGCCTGGCTCATGGCGGTGGTGCTGCGCGGCCTCACGGTGCAGGAAACCGCCTGCCTGACCGACGCCATGTTGTATTCGGGCGAAGTGCTGGACCTTTCCGCGCTCCCCGCCCCCAAGGTCGACAAGCACTCCACGGGAGGAGTTGGCGACAAGACCTCGTTGGTGCTGGCGCCGCTGGCCGCCGCGGGCGGCCTGATTGTGCCCATGATCAGCGGCCGCGGCCTCGGCCATACCGGCGGCACGCTGGACAAATACGAAGCCATCCCGGGCGTTTCGGTCAAGCTCCCGCTGCCTCGCTTTCGAGAGGTCCTCGAAACCTGCGGCTGCGCCATTGCGTGCGCGACGGAGGAAATCGCCCCCGCAGACCGAAAGCTCTACGCCCTTCGAAACGCCACGGGCACGGTGGAGAGCCCGTTTCTGATCTGCGCCTCCATTATGAGCAAGAAACTGGCCGAGGGCATTGATGCGCTGGTCCTCGATGTCAAGGCCGGCTCCGGCTCTTTTATGAAGCACGACGAAGATGCCGCGCACGTGGCAAAACTCATGGTTGAGACCGGTCGGCGCATGGGCAAGAAAACCGTGGCGCTCATCACGGACATGGATCAACCGTTGGGCTTTAACGTCGGCAATGCACTCGAGGTCGAGGAGGCTATTTCAGTTCTCCGCGGAGGAGGACCGGAAGACCTGTGCCAACTGTGCCTGGAACTGGTGGGATGGATGTTTCACCTTGGAGGAAGGGTCGATTCGGTGGACGCGGGCAAGCGTCTTGGCGCGGAACTCATCGGCGCAGGCAAAGCCTTCGATCGGTTTCGCCAGATGGTCAGGTTGCAAGGCGGGGACGTGAAGGCAGTGGACGACCCGAGCCGCCTGCCGAAGGCGCAAGGCAAGTTGGAGGTTGCGAGCCCCAGGACCGGATATGTCACTTCGATCCAGTGCGAAGCCATCGGCAGAGCGAGTGTGATCCTGGGTGGCGGCCGCGAGTCGGAAGGTGATGCCGTGGATCCTGCGGCCGGGATCGTGCTGCACAAAAAAGTTGCACAGCCGGTGAAAGCCGGTGAACCGCTCTGCACGATTCACTACAATTCCCCGGCGCGCCTCGACCGCGCACTGCCGTTGATTGAACAGGGCTTCCTGATTGGTGATGCTCCGCCAGACCCAAGGCCAATCGTTCGCCAGGCAATTCCGGAGCTGTAGGGACACGGCTTGCCGTCTCCGCATTTCCGCTGGCCCCGACGAGGGCAGGGCAGGCCCTGCCGCTACACCGCCAGGGATGCTGCGCAACCTTCGTTTGCCATTCTCTGGAACTATTCTCCACGTCTTATAGAATTGGAAATGTAGCGCGGAAGTGTGGCGCACACATTGAATTCAAAGTACGCGCCACGGCCGCGGTCTTGCAACCATAATCCGGTTCTGTGCGTCTGAGGAGTGGTAGCAGGGCCTGGTATACACTCGTGAGGTCAGTATTATGGCAAACTGGCATGAACCGCTGCCGGAAGAGCACCGCGCTTGGCATTTGCTGAACCGTGTTACATTCGGCCCGCGTCCGGGCGACGTGGCGCGGGTCGAGAAGATGGGCGCGAAGGCGTTCCTCGAGGAGCAGTTCCATCCTGAGAGGATTGACGACTCGGCCGTGGAACGCAAAATTGCCGGCCTGCCCACGCTCTCCATGAGCCCCGAAGAGTTGGCGGAAAACTTTCCCGCCAAGAACCAGGCTCAACAGCAGGCTCAAGCGCGGGCGCAGGAGAGGGGGAAGGGAAGCGAGGGCTCGGACTCGGCGGAGATGACTCGCCCGAACACCGCACGCGACATGTCGGCCATGCAAGGGCCGGGCGCGATGCAGGAGCCGGAAGGCCCGCGCCGCATCACCATGGAACTGGCGCGCGAGCAACTCTGGCGCGCCATTTACAGCCAGCGCCAGCTCGAAGAAGTGATGGTCCAGTTCTGGATGAATCACTTCAACATCTTCGCCGGCAAGGGCGCGGACCGCTGGCTGATCACGTCCTTCGAGCGCCAGGCCATCCGCCCTCACGCTCTCGGCAAGTTCGAGGATCTGCTGGCGGCGACAGCCAAGAGTCCCGCCATGCTTTTCTATCTCGACAACTGGCTGAGCGTGGCGCCCTACACGACTACGGAAGGCAGTGTTTATCGGCCTTTCGCAAAACTTCAGAACCGCCGCGGGCTGAACGAAAACTACGCCCGCGAGCTGATGGAACTCCACACCCTCGGCGTCGAGGGCGGCTACACGCAGCAGGACGTTCGCTAAGTGGCGCGATGTTTCACCGGCTGGACCATCAAGCGTCCTCAGCAAGGCGGCAGCTTCTTTTTCAATCCCCGCTTGCACGACTTCGGCGAGAAGCTTATCTTGCGGCGAAAGATCAAGCCGGGTGGCGGAGAGAAAGACGGTCTCGAAGTGCTTCACATGCTGGCGCACCATCCCTCCACGGCGCATTTCATTTCGCTCAAGCTCTGCCGGCGCTTTGTGGCGGACGATCCACCGGTTTCGGTTGTGCATCGAGCCGGCAAGGCCTTTCTGAAGTCGAAGGGTGATATCCGGGCTGTGCTGCTGAGCATTGTGACTTCGCCGGAGTTCAACTCGAGCGCGGCGTTCCGCGCCAAAGTGAAATCGCCCTTCGAGTTGGTAGCCAGCTCGCTTCGCGCCCTCGACGGCCAGACCGACGCCGGACCTCCGCTCCTCGCGGCGATGGTGCGCATGGGGCAGCCGCTGTTTTACTACCAGGCGCCGACAGGGTTTCCGGACCGGGGCAGCGCCTGGATCAACTCCGGCACGCTTCTCCAGCGAATCAATTTCGCAACTCTGCTGGCTGCGAATCGCATACGCGGGACGCAGGTGGATTTCGAAGCCGTCGCGCCAGACAGCGGTCCGAACGAAGTCGTAAAGGAACTTTCGGATCGGCTGGTCGGCGGAGAGCTTTCGCCCGAAACGCGCCAGGCCATTGTGAAGACTGTAGAGGGTTCCGAGGCGCCTGGCATGGGCGGTCCTTGGGCCGCACCGGCGCTCAAGGTCGCCGCTGTATTGGTTGCGTCGCCGGATTTTCAGAGAAGGTAACTTACGGTGTCATTCCTCGCTCCGCGCGCTCGCAAGGCACGTCATTCCCGCGAAAGCGGGAATCCGTTGTGTTCCGTACCGACAATGGACCCCCGCTTTCGCGGGGGTGACGACGTAGTCGGGTAGCTCGGAGTGACACTGCCGGCAATTTGGAGAAGTGCACCATGACCATTCCTCGCCGCTATTTCCTGAAGACCGCAGGCCTGAGCCTTTTCGGCGCGGGCTTAGTTCCGAGTTTTTTGAGGCGCACCGCGTATGCCCTCGATCAGCCGGTGGTCGGCGCGCGCCGGAAAATCCTGGTGGCTGTGTTTCAGCGCGGCGCCGCGGACGGGCTCAACATCGTGGTGCCTTTTGCGGAGCGGGACTACTTCGCGATGCGGCCCACCATCGCCATCCCGCAGCCGGGCAGGAACGCCGGGGAAGGCCAGGGCGTCATCGACCTTAACGGGTTTTTCGGACTCCACCCGTCCCTGGCTTCCTTGAAGCCGCTGTTTGACGCGCGGCATCTGGCGATCGTCCACGCCGCCGGCTCGCCGGACAACTCGCGTTCGCACTTCGACGCGCAAGACTACATGGAAACGGCGACGCCAGGCGTCCGATCCACTTCTGACGGCTGGCTGAACCGGCTTTTACAGGTGAATCCTGAGGCCGACGCCACGCCGTTTCGGGCCGTAGCGTTTGCGCCCGGCATGCCGCGCACCTTGGCCGGGCCGGCGTCGGCGCTTTGCGCGCAGGATTTGCGAGGCTTCCACCTGGCTGCCAATCTTGGCCGCGGCGGGCCGAATGCCGGCGGCCTGGCGAGCGCCTTCGAGGCAATGTATGCTTCCACCGCCGATCCTCTTTTGGGCAGCGCCGCCCACGAAACCTTTGACGCCATATCCACTTTGCAACGTATTGGAGTTGAGAATTATCAACCTGCGAACGCCGCCCAATACCCGCCAGGGCCGCTGGGCCGCAGCCTCCAGCAAGTGGCGCAGCTTATCAAGGCGGATTTGGGGCTCGAAGTTGCCTTCGCGGAAGTCGGAGGCTGGGACCACCACGTCAACGAGGGCGGCGTGCAAGGCCAGTTGGCGGCGGGCTTGAAGGTCTTCGGCGAGGCGCTCGCCGCTTTTCACCAGGATCTGGGCGACCGCATGGAGCAGGTCGTGCTCCTGACCATGTCGGAGTTTGGCCGCACCGCGCGCGAGAACGGCAATCGCGGCACAGACCATGGCCACGCCAACTGCATGTTCGTGCTGGGCGGGCCGGTAAAAGGCGGAAAGGTGTACGGGCGGTGGCCGGGACTCAAGCCCGATGACCTCAACGAAGGGCGAGATCTGGCGCTGACTACCGATTTCCGCGACGTCTTCGCGGAGGTGGCCGTGCGCCATCTGGGCGCGCGACGGCCGGAAAGCGTTTTCCCGGGCTTCACGGTTTCGCCCGCGCGTTTCCGCGGATTTCTGTCCTGAAATTGGTAGCTCAGCGCAGCGGAGACGCAGCCAAAAGCCTCCAACACAGAGGCCGCAGAGAGAAAGCCCACGAGATCACGGAGAGAGAAATAGAGACCGTTTTTTCTTCTCCGTGCGCTCTGTGAGCTATTCTCTGTGACCTCTGTGTTTCGCTTTTTTGGGTCGCCCGTGTCGATTGAAGAAGACGTGGTTCCTGCGGCGCGCCCCGTGGTGATCTTGTCACTGCGGCCCGGGCGGCAGGTGCTCCACCAAATAGCGGGCCAGCAAGCTGAACAGATGGTAGTGCGTGTCCTTGCCTTCCGAAAGGCTATGTGTCCTTCCTGGGTATTCCATCATATCGAACTGTTTACCAAGCTCGACAAGGCGATTGATCAGCAGTTCGCTGCCCTGGAAGTGCACGTTGTCGTCGTCGGAACCATGCACGAGCAGCAAGCGGCCTTTGAGGCCAGCGGCGAAGTTGATGGCCGATCCTTGCTTGTATCCTTCCGTGTTCTGTTGCGGAAGTCCCATATACCTTTCCTGGTATATCGTATCGTATAGCCTCTGATCGGGGACCGGCGCTACCGACATGCCGACTTTGTAAACGTCCGGGTAACGGAACATCAGGTTGAGGGTGTTGGTGCCTCCGCCGCTCCAGCCCCACACGGCCGTGCGGCCGGCGTCAATGTACGGGCGCGCCTTTTCCATGGCCTGGAGCGCCGCCGCCTGATCCTGGGACGAGAGCACGCCCACCGAGCCATAGACGATCTTGCGCCAGGCTCGGCCCTTGGGCGCGGGCGTGCCGCGATTGTCCACGCTGGCGACGAGGTACCCCTCCTTGGCGAGCAGGCGATGGAATATCGCGGTCTTGCCTCCCCAGGCGTCGACAACCGTCTGCCCCGCCGGCTCGCCGTAGATGTTAATCAGGATGGGATACTTTTTGGCAGCATCGAACTGCGGGGGCTTGATCAGATAGGCGTCAAGGGTCACGCCGTTGCCAATATCGACGGGAAAGAATTCCGTGGGCGTCGCGAAGAGTTGCGCCGTCTTGGCTCGCAGGTCGTGATTATCCTCGAGCAGGCGCTTCTCCTGATGCGCAGGAAGCGTGACCAGGTCGATGACGGGAGGCGTGTCGGAAGTTGAGAAATGGTGAAAGGCCCACTGGAAGTTGGGAGAAATCTGGTAGTAATGGGAGCCGGCCGGACCGGGCGGAGTCACGCGCTCCGGCGCGGTCAAGCCATCCAGGCGGCTGCGGTAAAGGTAGCGCTGCGTAGCGTTGTCCGGCGAGGCCATGTAGTACACCCACGCCTCCTGCGTATCAACACCCTCGAGACCGATGACGTCGAACTGGCCTGGAGTCACCAGCCGCGACTGCTTCCCGTCCTTCGAGATCGCGTACACATGGCGCCAGCCGTCCTTTTCGCTTACCCATAGGAAATCCTTTCCCTGGTGAATCCACGTCACATCGCTCTCCACATCCAGCCAGGCCTCGTCGTGCTCGCGATAGACTTCCGCCACAGCGCCGGTTTGGGCGTCCGCCAGCAGCACGTCGTTGGTGTTTTGTAGGCGATTCATCTGTTCGAGCAGGACGGAATTCCCGGCCCAAGCCATGTAGGGGATGTAGTTGTTTCGCGGATCGCCCGGCACTTCTAGCCACGTCGTGGGCCCTCCCGATGCCTTCACAACGCCCACCCGGGCGGCGGGATTGGTAGTTCCGGGCTGGGGATAAGGAATATTAATGACGTGAGGGTACACGCCATAAAGCGGGTAAGGAAGCTGGCTGACTACGTTGTAAGGCCCACCACTGTCATAGATCAGCGGGAAGTTGCCTTGCTCCGACGAGTCGATCTGCCAGTAGGCGATGCTCTGCCCGTCAGGGCTCCAGCGGAATCCGTCGCGGAGATCGAATTCCTCTTCGTAAACCCAGTCGGAAGTGCCATTGGCCAAGCTGGGAGAGCCATTCGTGGTCAGGGCGGCAATCGCTCCGCCGCCAAGATCCTCCACGTAGATATTCTGCTCGCGCACGTAGGCTACCTTGGAGCCGTCGGGCGAAAACTTGGCAAACATCAGGGTGGAAGGCGCAGCGTTCCCTCCCAGTTGTTGCAGTTTCCGGGTGGTGAGGTCGAGGACCCAATAATCTCCGCGCGTATTCTGCCGCCAGACACGCCGGGAATTCGTAAACACCAGAAGGCGCTTCATGTCCTTTGACCAGGAATAGCCGTCGATGGCGAGCGGGGCTTTCGCCTCGGGAGGAATAAGCTCCTGGGCGGGAACCAGGACGGTGCGGGCGCCGCTGGCGGTGTCGTATTTCACAATGTCCCGGGCGCCCTTGGTTTCCGCGGAGGCCTCGAGCGTGGTGTAGGACTCGCCTTCGTTCAGCCAGCGCGCCGGGCCGAACCCCTTGCCGTCAAACTCGCTGCCCACAAAGACCCGGTGAAGCATCTCCGTCAATTGCGTTGAGAGTTGCGCGCGCGCCATTCCGGGCCAGACGCACAGCGCGACGAGGCAGGCGAGTAGCCCAGCGAATCCGGGAGGCAGCCCTCTCCCTGGGAG
Source organism: uncultured Acidobacteriota bacterium (assembly GCA_963831905.1). Classification (GTDB taxonomy): domain Bacteria; phylum Acidobacteriota; class Terriglobia; order UBA7540; family UBA7540; genus CAVROP01. Next base: position 174,700 of record CAWHRX010000003.1, read on the forward strand.
GCCGTGTGATGACTCGACCGGCGCGAATAGGGGTCGCCTGCCGGGCGGAAGCCCGGCTTTGGAGTGCGGCAGCTTGCTGCCGCTTTCACCGGGCGTGAGCTCGCTCGCGCCCGCCCGGTACAGTCTCCCCTGCCGGCCAGCAAGCTGGCCTGGAGTAAAGCGGCAGCAAGCTGCCGCACTCCAAAGCGCCTGCGGCGCCGTTCCTCCCTTGCACGAGCCGTCACGCAGCCTCTCACCACGGGAGAGGGCTGTCGGTTCAATCCAAAGGCCTGCGGGCGAGACGCCCGCACCACGCCTGGTGGCCATTCGAAGTCCTCCTGAATTCACTTCACGCCGCCCATCAGCTTCTTCACTGACGGGACGAACAGGAACAGGGCAAGGGCGGCGGCAATGGCCGCCAGGCCCGCGAATCCAAACAGCTTGGGCAAAGCCACGGACTGATAAAAGGAAGCGAGAGTGCCGCCGACGTAGTTCCCTACGGAATCGGAAAGGAACCAGAAGCCCATCATCAGGCCTGCGACTCGAGCGGGCGCGAGCTTGGTGGTTACACTCAGGCCCACCGGGCTCACGCAGAGTTCGCCGACGGTGACCAGGAGATAGCTCCAGGTGAGCCACAACGGACTGTTGTGGGTGCGTCCGGCGACGGGAACCAGAATCAGGAATGAGAACCCGGCGAACAGCAGGCCCGTGGCAAACTTTGATCCGGTCGAGAGCTCCCATTTGCCCATGTGCACCCAAAGCCAGGCGAAGGCCGGCGCCAGCATGATCACAAACAAGGGCTCCTCGGATTGAAACCATCCGGCAGGGAAGCCTCCAAACAGGCTGCGATTGGTGTTTAACTCGGCGAAGAGATTCAGCGTGGACCCCGCTTGTTCGAAGAGCGACCAGAACAAGGCGGAGGCGAAGAAAAACACCAGCACGGCCGCCAGGCGCTTGCGCTCGAGCGGCGTCCATCCCTTCATTCGGAAGAGCCACGTGAACGTGGCCGCGACGATGATGAGCAGCATTAATCCCAGGGATTTTGAAAGACCGGCAGGCGTGACCTTGAAGACTCCGGCCCATCCCAGGACGACGGCGGCGGCGGCCAGCAGTACCGCGAGGCCCAGCGACTTCCCGAGTTGGCGCCGGGCGGCGGAGGTGTTTTCGGGAGCGGCGCCGACGCCGGGCAGGTGCTTCCAGCCGGCGCGGTATTGGATGACACCCAGCGTCATTCCCAGCCCGGCGACCGCGAAACCGAGATGCCAATTGATCTTCTCGCCCAGATAGCTGCACACCAGCGGCGAAACCAGTGCGCCGAGATTGATTCCCATGTAGAAGATTGAAAAACCGGCATCGCGGCGGGAGTGGTCCTGCCCGTACAACTGCCCGACCATGGTGCTCACGTTGGGCTTCAGGAGGCCCGTGCCAATCACGATCAGTCCCAGGCCAAGATAGAAGGTCAAGGTCAGCGGGGCCGCCAGGGCGTAATTGCCGGCGGCAATCACCAGCCCGCCGTAGAGCACGGCTTTCCGCTGGCCCATCACGCGGTCGGCAATCCATCCCCCCGGCAAGGTGATGAGGTAACTCATCCCCGCATACATGCCATAGATCGCGCCCGCCTTGACAACGTCGAACCCCAGGCCGCCTCTTTCGAGCGATGCCGTCATGAAGAGAATCAGCAGGGCGCGCATGCCGTAATAGCTGAAGCGCTCCCAGTACTCGGTGAGGAAGAGAGTCGCGAGTCCGCGAGGGTGACCGAAAAAAGTTGCCATGGGAGACGGAATTATCCGCAGATTACGCAGATTTCAAAGATCAGCAAGGCTAAAGAAAAACAACTTTCCCCTCGGTTTCTCGATTCTGGTTCCGGCGGAGCAAAGAAACCTTACTTAGCCCTCGGAGTCGCGAATCTCGCTCTGGAAAACTCGCCGTGCGGTCAGAATCTCTTGTTCTGTATCTGCGTAATCTGCGCAATCTGCGGATGCCTTACTGCCGCTGGGCGAGGTGGCGGTCCAGCATGAACAGTGCTTGTTTGGACTCCCCGATCATTTTGAGCTGGTGCTGGATGTCGCTGGCGTTGGCTTCTTCTTCCACCTGTTCGGTAACGAACCACTGGAGGAAGGCGTTGCTGGCGTGGTCCTTCTCGGACGCCGCCAGATCCACCAGTTTGTCAATCAAGCTGCTCACCTTGCGCTCGTGCTTGTAGACCTCGTCGAAGATAGCGTGTGGTGAACCCCACTTAGAGGGCGGGGCCGCGATGGCATCGAGGGTCACCCGTCCGCCGCGCTCGACGATGTACTTGAAGAACTTGAGAGCGTGGCCCGCCTCTTCCTTGGCCTGGATTTGCATCCAATGCGCCATGCCGTGCAGGTTCGACTCTTCAAAATCGGCCGCCATGCCGAGATAGAGGTAGGCGGAATAAAGTTCAGCGTTGACCTGCTGGTTCATGGCTTCTTGCATTTTGGAACTGATCATGTGTCCTCCTTTTGTGCATTACTGCCCTGATCTTTGACCAAGTATAGTAATCCTTTCGGGCCGGACTGAGCAACGAGGATTAGCGCAGGTGGCGTCGGGGTAGGGCTTGCCCTACCCTCGTCGGCCTAGGAACCGTCCGGGGACGGCAAGCCGTCCCCTACATCGGGGTTCGTTGAGCGTTGTATTCTTGATCTCAGGCTTTGTTCAGGACCAACTCGTGCACTTCGTTGTAGCCATTGTAGCGCAGGCGATACTGGTAGCTGCCGGAGGCGTATTTCGCGGTGTTCCACGCTGCCATGTGGTAGCCAGGCTCGCAAATGGAGTTTGAGATCACTTCCAGGCTCCTGCCCTCCTGGTCGAGGATTTCGACAAGCACCCATCCCTTCTGAGGGACGCTGAACTCGATGGCCATCTGCGGATTGCCGGCGTTGGGATAATGCTGGTTGAACACCCGCGCGGTGGGTTTCGGGGGAATGCTGAGTTTCGTTTCGCTGACCTTGGAGTAGTCAAACGGCTGGTCAACAAGGTGCCAAAGCGGCTCTTGGCCGCGCTGGTGGAGGTAGAACGACCGCAAAGGCGTGCGGGTGAAGCTCGTCAGCGGCCGGCGGACCGCGATGCCATCCTGCCACTCATAGACGGGAATGTGCAGGGGGTTGATCATACCGGCCTTGCCGCGCTCCATGGCAATGTGGAAGAGCCCGAAGTTCCCCGGTTCGTGGCCGCCCAGCCAGTGGCCGATGTTATCCACCAGGTAAGAGTTCTTGCCGAAGATCACGACGTTGGTCATGTAGTCCCAGGCCCTGCCGTCGTAGTTGTTCTCGTTGCCCAACGGATTGGGTCCCTGGTTGAAGTCGCCGTCGCGGCCGTAAATGCCCTCGACGATCTGAAGCCCCATGGGAGAGGCGGCGTGGTTGTCGATGGTCCGCTGCGCCCACAGTTCCATGCAGAGAGTGTTGTACCAATAGGCGTCGTTGAAGCTGGGATCGTTCTTCGCCACATCCGGGGTATTCCAGCGGGGAATATACTCGGCGTGCCGCTTAAAACTTGCTTCGACCAGTTCATGAACTTTAGGATTGATACTCTCCTTATTAATCACTTCCTCAAGCTTTTGCATTTCATCAATATTCTGCCATTTCTGGCAGTAGCCCTGGAAAGGCGCCGCGTGGGTGCCCTGCCAGTTCTTGGCGGTGAGGGTCAAACCCATTTCGTGGGCTTTGAATTTGGCCACATTCAGGTTCCAGGAATCCCGGGCGTTGAAGGGCCAGAGGTAAGGGACCTGCGTCCAGATCACGCCGCCCGGCACTTCTTTCCACACAAACGCCCGCTCGTCACTCGCGTCGTCCTCCGTCTTGATGGTGTTCTTGGCGGTTCGGACCGTGGCGCCCACCCGCCGGCCCATCGCCAGGTAGCCGCGGGCGTCCAGCACGCCGCCGCCGTTGACATCGCGGGTGTGCATCTTGTTTCCGGCAACGCCCACTTCCTTCAACGATTCGAACAGACCCTCGACGAAGTTCGCGTCGGTGGCGATGCCCATGGTGTCCTCAAGAGTGAATCCTCTCGCGGCATCGACCGGCTCGTGGGCGGTAAGGTTCGGCTTGGTGGCAATGTTGTGAGTTACTGGAACACCAGTGCTGTCCATGGGAACAAAGATCGACCGCCCAAGGTCGAGCCCGACTTGCTTGCAGGCGGCGGAATTCGTCTTGCGGTCAACGTGGGTCCGCAGGATGAAGACCGCCTCAGGGTGCTGCTCCACGAAGGGGTGAACGCCGAAAAAGCCGGAGGGGGCGGACTCGGCCGCAAACACGGAGGATCGGCCGGTGAAAGCCGCCGCGCCCACCAGCAATGACGAAGACTTTATGAAATTCCTGCGATTAATCATGGAAACCCTTCTGCTGGCCACAAAGGGGCGCGGCGAAAGGTGGACAAACTGTCAGAGTTTTCGCCCCCGCCCTCTCACATTGGGTCGTTCGACGCATGCGCCGTGAGAATTGGCCCCTCTCCGCCCCAAAATCTTCGTTTGGTGCAGGTGGATTGCCAAAGTCTAACTGCGCCCGCTCAGCCCCGAAGGGGCGGCCTAGCGCAGCCCAGGCCAGCGGCCGGACCTGTCACACGCCCTCTCTCGCCGCAAGCCCTGAAGGGGCGAATTAGCCTTGCGCATCTGCGCGGACAGCCGCCTCGGCCTGGTTATTACGCCCCTTCAGGGCTCACGAATCCCGGCGGCGCGGACTCTCGACCCAGGCCGTTGGCCTGGGATGGGTAGGCCTACACTTCGGGGCTAAATGGTCGCGCCCTCAAACTCCAGCGCGCAATAGAGCGAGAGCGGGGGAAGCCTGAACTCCGTTCCCGGGGACGCCGCGACGCCTTGAACGGTAACGGCCTCGTTGGTTCCCGGCTGCCAGAGACGCGCCGACTTAACGTCGTCGTTCACCCAGAGGGTGACGGAATCGGCGGGCTTCACCGAGTAGTTCAGGACTTGAACGAGCCGCCTTTTGCGGCCGGGATCAACACTGGAATGGCAGTTCACCGTGGCCCGGTTGTAGAGGCGGACGATATCGTTCCGGCGGCTCAGCAGCAGGTGAGCGTCCAGGGCGACCTGGTCGGGCGCCTGGAAACCTTCCTGGGCCACCGCGATCTGTCCCGTGCCGAGGTTATAGAGGTCGTAGTGAAGCGAGGGTTCGCCTTGGGTTGGCTTCACCTCGGGAGGGCCCCAATAGGCGGCTGCGATCAGCAGTCCGCCTTGCCGGACGAAAGCGAGGAATTGCGAGAGTTGGCCGGCGCTAGGCGCGTCTTTGTCGAGCCAGAGGACAGCCTTCAACTCCTGGTCCGGCGCGGGCAGGGGGCGCGATCGCGCGACGATCTGGAGCTGAACCTGGCGGCGGTTGAGCAGGTTCAACACCTCTCCGCTGAAGTATGCGTTGTCCCCGCGGAAGTCCGAGAAAACCGCCAGGGTGCCTTCCGGTTGGAAGGCTTGCCATTCCCCGTGGCTCTCGAAAAAGGCGAGCGCCTCGCACAGCGCCGCCCAAACGCCCTTGGCCTGGGGATCGCCTTTGGGGAGCGCGGCCCGGACTTGGTCATCCAGGGAGACGATCCACCGGCTTCCGTAGGCTCGGCTGTCGGCTACTGCCAGGCCGTAGTTGGCGGGGCGGAGGAGGCTGGAGGAATCAGGAGGGTCGAACTCCAGCCAGAGGGTTTTGCCGGGCTGGAGCGATCCCGCCAGCAGCGAAACCCAGGCGTTCGAGTTCACCCAGGGGTTCGCCGTTGCACCGGCTCGGGCGTTGTCTCCCGCCATAGTCTCGAGATTCACTCCCGGCCAGGCGTTGCCGCCGATGCAGAAGACGCTGGAGACGGTTTCTCCCACAACGTTGTCGCGTGATAACTGCAGGATGGCCGGGAGGTCGAAGGTTTCCCCGGAGGCACGGCGGAGCAGCACGGCGGAAAGGCCGGCGGTTCGCGCCGCGGCCACGGCGGGCCCCGCACCCTCCTTCACCGCGACTCTTCCCACGAAACTGATCCCCAGGCGGCGGCCCGCTTCGAGGAGAGGCTGCAAGGCCTGCTGCTGAGCGGCATCCTCGGGCTTGCCGTTCGCCCAGTCCACCACCAGGCAGTTGACGGGCGCGCCCCGCAGGAAATCCAGGGCGGATGGCTGAGCCCATGCCTCTAGCGTATCCTTGAGGCCGGGGTTGAATCGGATCGAGCGGCTGCGGCGGGCGATTTCGAGCGGACCGCACGGCCATTTCATGGGCACCCAGGTTGTGTCCAAGTCCATAGTTCTCACCTGCCACGATTACGGCCTGCGCAGTTACTGCCCCGCCCAATAGCGGTTGAATCCCTCGTAGTCCGACGGCAGATTGGCCAGAATGGTTCTTCTTAACTCAAGGATGTCCAGCGAGCCTTGCTTTTGGTACAGCACCTTGCCGTCGGGGCCGATGAGGACGGTGTAAGGCACCGCGGATTCCCACTGGGGATCGAAGGCGGCCTGCAGCGCCGCCGTGTCGTCAGACGCAAACAGCAGATTGCGGCTGGTGGCATGCATCTTCTCCAGCACCCGCAGGACGCCGGCTTTCTCCTCCGGCAGGTTGGCCGCCACCGTCACCAACTCCAGATCGCGCACGGCGTACATGCGGAGAGTGTCCTCGAGGTCGGGGAACTCGTGGATGCAGGACCCGCACCAGGTGGCCCAGAAGCTTACTAACAGAGTTTTGTGGCCGGAGTTCGCCCGCAAGGTTTTCAGGTCGGCGGCTGACGCCATCTCGAGTTCGACCGGCTGAGCTTCGATCTTCCGCAAGGCCTCGAGGCGCGAGGCTTGTTTCTCCTTCCACTTGGTCGAGCAGCCGAATACTCCCGAGTGCTTGACGGCGACTTCGCGGTTGGCCAGCAGCGCCTCGATGGCGTCTCGCGCTTCGTGGGTCTTCACCAATTCGGCGCGATAGCTGTTGTCGAACCGGCCTTCGTAGCGCAGGCGGCGTTCACGATCGAAGACAAAGACGTGAGGCGTCGCCTGCGGCCCGTAAGCTTCGGCCACCGACTGGGTTTCGCCGTCGTAGAGGTAGGGGTAGGCCAGATGTTTGTATTCGGCCCGGATCTTCATCTCCTCCAGGCTGTCGCTCGTGTCCGAGGAGTCGAGCTCGTCGATGCGGATGGCCTTGGGATCGTTGGGCTGGATGGCGACGACGGCCACGCCGCGGTCCTTGTAGTCGGCCGCAAGCTGCGCAATGCGCCGCTCATACATCTGCGCGATCGGGCAGTGATTGCAGGTGAACACCACGACAAGCACTGGGCTAGCTGAGTAGTCCGAGAGCTGATGCAGGCGCCCGTCCACGCCGGGAAGCTGGAAGTTCGGCGCCGGTGAGCCGAGGCTAAGAATCGGGTGCGGCGTCTCCGTCGCCGCGGCGGGCAGGAATGCTAGCAAGAGAAGAACTCTCCACATGGTCTGTCTCCACGGGTCTTGGGGCGCAGGGCGGCCGCGAGGGCCGTCCCTCCGATGCCTGATTGGTGAACGCACATTGTCCGGCGCCGGATGGCCGACGAAGTATAGCGTAAAACCGGCGCTTGAGGTAACCGTCTTCTCCCGAGGTTGTTCGCTGGAAGGAGGGCCCGAAGAGCGCTACCCCCGCGAGGCGGGGCTGCGCCGCATATATGCAGACTTTTGCATATATGTGTCAAAATGCCACACTTGGGAGCGTTTTTTTCACAATGTGAAAAAGCTCTTTCCTTCGATCGCATTCAATTTAAAGCAGATAAAATATTCATTCACATCTTTTGCACTGTTTCCCATTTTCTCATTCCGGGCATGATAGCCTTGATTCAGTGACCGAAAGAGCGGGTCCAATGGCAGAAGCTGGGGAAGTCGACAAGACGGCGAGACGGGAACGAGGCGCTGAACCGAAGAGGGCACTGACTTTGCTGCTGTTTCTGGCGCTCTTTACTTGTCACTCGTCACTGCTTTTCGGGCAGCGGTTCAGCCACGTCCAGGGCGCGATGGTCCAGGTCACAAGCGCTTGGACGAACAGCCCTCTTACGCTGACCCTGGCGAGCAACCCGGCGCATGGGGACCTGGTGGTGGCGGCTTTCGCGAGCATCGGGTGCACGAACGGCGGGCCGCCTCCGGTCACGATCAAGGACGCGAACAGCAACAGCTACACGGTAATTTCCACGCCGGCCACGTTGTCACAAGCAGTCACCTCCGGCCTCTGCTCGGGCGGCACGGTTTACGCGAACTTGTGGCTGGGCTACCTGCTGAACGCGCCGTCGAACGCTTCGAGCACGATCAACGTCAGTTGGTCGAGCGGGCAGGCCATGGGGGACGTTTGGGCGGACGAGTTCAATCCCTCGGGCGGGAGCGTGACGTTTGACACGAGCGCCGGCGTGTCCGGCGGAAGCGCGTCCGGCACGGCCATCAGCTCGCCGTCGATCACTCCCAGCCTGCCGAACGAGCTTCTTTACGCCGCCGCGGTTCCGCCTGAACTCGCGCCTCCCACCGGCAGTGCGTGTCCGATGACCGCGCCAGCGGCGGGCGCCGGGCTGGGCGTGTGGACGGGCGGGGCGGGGGGCGTACCGCCGCTCACAAACTATGAGTCCGGCGGGGCGTCGGAATACGATTTGAATTCGAGCGGCGCCACGGCGGTGAACTTTACGAATCAGTGTTCGGGTGCGAAATACGCTGCGATCGTGGCGGCCTTCAAATCCAAGCTTTCTTTCCAGGCCAACCCGGTGGAAAGCAGCGCTAGCTCCGATTCGATCGCCGAGCAGGCGGCCCACTTCGCCACCCTGAGCGAAAGCAATACCACCGGCGACACGCTGGCCCGGCAAGCGAGCTACTGGCGGGGAGATTGCATCTCGCTTACCTGGACGCCGCCCGCCGGCGCGCAGGGGAATCCGGCTTACAGCTATAACGTTTATCGCGGCACGAGTCCGGGCAACGAAACCGGGCCCATCAACCCTTCTCCGGTGGATGCCGGCTGCGCGAGCCAGGCGAACTGCACCTACGTTGACTACGGGCCGCAGGCCGGGGCCGAGTATTACTACACGGTCACGGCAGTCTCCGCGGGCGTGCAGAGCCCATTTTCGAATGAGACCGGCGCCGTGATTCCGCAGGACGCGGTGATGGAAACCAACGCCGCCAACGATGTGCTTTCGAGGGGCTGGGCGGCGATTCGAGGCGAAACGGAGAATCTGCTTGCGTATGATTCCTTGACCGCAGGGTCCTTTGTCCCCGTCCAGCCCCAGCACTCTTTTGTGGTTCCAGGACGAACCAAGACAGGAGAGGCTCCCATTCACCGAGAGCGGTCAGCCGCCCCGCCTTGAGCGATCTGCACTAACTTCTGTGCCAGCCCGCGGTAGTGGGTCATTCTGAATTCGGGATTTGAATACTCTAACCAAATATGGAAGGTGAGTTGCCGTTGGTTAGTACGGACGTGCCATGGTACCATTCGGTCTAGGGCTTGATTCAAGTGCTATAATAGTGCCGCTCGGTAGGCATGCGCATTGGCTACCGGTTCTCTTTCGGGAACATCTAATATTCTGGAGGAGTTGTGGGTGCGCCTGCACTGATTTTAAGCAGGTTTGAATCGGACGATTGGAACGCGGAGTTTTACGCTGTAATGGCGCTAGCGTCGCGTCTGGCACTCCTTGTGAAGAGCCATACCCAGGCGTTCAGATTGGCAATTCGTTTGCGACGCTTAGATTCGGCTCTCTGTAAACTCTTCCGCGATGGGGTCTACAAGACTTTGGAATCCCCCCAAGTACAAACGGTAGACCCCGAAAAGGTACGTGAGGGAATCATCACGCTAAGAAGACTCCACCGCACCATCCATACGATCATAAAGGCTTCAAAGCATATCGGTTTAACAAACAACTCGCTGACCGCTGGACCGCTCCGAAATATCGAGCACTGGGGTGAGGAAATCATAGAGTTAGCAGATTTGGCGGAGCTCACCCAAAGCGAAGGCGTGATTCAGTCGATTTACGACAGGGCTGCACAGGAGAAGGAGCGCGGCGAGTTGTACGACCTGGGCCAGGTTGAATAGCGGTGCCTCTTACCATCAAGCTTACTTCAACACCATTCAAGTACCTCCAGTCCCTCGATAAAGTTACAAGAGAACGAATAAGCGAGAAGCTGAGGGAGATTGCTCAAGCGCCGATGGATGTTCGCCTGTCCTACCCTTTGACTGGCAGTACAAAGAGGAGCAGTCGGGTTGGTAAGTACCGAATCTTGTTTGAGATCGAGTCTGATACCCTCATTGTCGCGGACATCGGACCGAGGGGTCAGATATATCGCAAGTTATGAGCTGCTCAGACTCCCTTCCTGAATCGCGCGTCGTCGTTCCGGCGCAGGCGCACCGTCAACGAACCGTCGGGATTGAGGGCCTCCTGGCATGCCCAGCGGACCGGGCGGCTTACTCCCTTCACTTCGATCTCGGCGCTCAGACGCAATTCCTTGCCATCTAATCCCGGTGGGAGCAGGAGCGAGGCCTGGCGAACTTTCCCGGAGTACGGTTGGCCGGCATCCAGGTTTCCACCGACCCTTACTTTTCCATCCGGAGTTTCCGCGTACACACCCAGGACGCCGGGCACGCCCGCCACGCCATCGTTGGCGATGCCCAGGACGAGTTCCGCCGTGCCGTAACGCTTGCGCTGCCAGATCCACGAGGGGCGAACTCGATAGCCTAGTCTGCGCTGCATCCTATCGAGCGAACGCGGATATTTTTCGTAATAGCGCTTGATATTGTCCGCCTCCGTCCACAACGCAAAGTAGTTGGCCCCGAGGTCGAGGGCGTGCAGGCCTACGACTTCGCGATAGCGTTCGTCGATGCGATAACCCATGTCGTCCTCGTTCTCTTTTGACGCGCCGGAAAGAAGGTATTGCCGGGCGGCGCCGTCCTCGAGAATCGCCGCGAGCCAGGGAGGGCGATTGCCCAGCGCTTCGATCTGGATGGGTTCGTCCACAACGACGCTGTCGGACCTCAGCCAGCCGCCCGCCCGGACCACCCTGTCCTGCACCTCGCGATTACCCACGCGGCTGATATCCGGCTGCGTATTAACTGCGATGGGAACTCGCTGGAAGGCCTCGAGCTGAAGTTGGGTCATCCCGACGAAGGTCCGCTCCGCAACCAGGTAGTCGCGGAAGGGCGTCGGCTGGTGATCGCTGGTGTGGCCTTCTCCCCAGAAGCCGTACATCATGAGGTCCATGAACTCCACCAGCGGATGGTTGTCGAACTCCGCGGCTAACAACTCGGTAAGCTCACGAAAGGCCTTTTGAAATTCCGGGTGGTCATATTGCGGTTCGTAAAAGTCGAAATCGCTGTCGCCCTCCTTGGATTTTCTTCCGATGTTGACGAGCGGCACCTTCTCCCTGACGAAATCAGGCAGGGAGACCCGATTGGGCTGGATATTGGGACTGGAGAGCTGCACCCGGAATGCGACGCGCAGGTGGTAGGCTCTGGCCGCCTCAAACGCCAGCCTCCAGATGGGCATCGGGTCAAGCCTGCCGGGCCGTTTCTGCATGTCGCGCCAGTCGCAGCGGATGTAGAGCACATCGACAAAAGGCAGCGTTGCCAGTTTCTCCACGTGCTGCTCCAGCGTTTCTTTCCCCTGCCGGGCGGCAAGGGAAGGGCCGCCTTCTTCCCACGCGTAGCCCACCAGTCCCAGTCCGAAGTTCTTGACTTGCTGGTCCGAAGGCGTGGTCGTCGCGAGGGTCAGCCAGCCTGCGTCCTGCTCAATTCCAAACGGCCCCTGATTGAGCCGATTTCGCACGGGAGGACCTGACCCGAAATCGTACCCGTCCCAATTGTGGTCAGGGACGTCGGCGCGAGTCGGACCGGGTCCGGCAACGCTCAGCGCACCGGCCAGCGTCGCTCCGGCTTTGAGGAAACTTCGTCTTTGCATTTCGCCTCTCCCGAAAATCACGCCTCGCTTGACTTTGTACGGGTACGCCATGGCGTGCCCCTACGTGAAGATGACCACAAGTATAGGCTAGCATATGTCCCTGGATTTGTCAAGTGGAAAATACAAAAAAACCGCGATTCAGACAACAGGAGTGGATTCCCGCTTTCGCGGGAATGACGACACCGGGGACGCGTACCCTGAAGGTTGTCATTTGCGCCGTTACTCGTGATTGATCCCGGCGGGCGCCACTTGAACCTTGATGGCCCCTTCCGAACGTGAGACATTGTAGATACTAAAGAAAGGTTGCCGGGGCGAGCGACTTTGCTGATTCGTTAGCAGTTTAATTGCGCCACGCGAATGCTATGGGTCCAGTCAATTCCATCAGCGGCATTTCGTTTCCATTCTCCCCGTCCGCTTCGAGTAAGCGCCTCTTACCGTGGCTGGTGGCGGTCGCGTTTTTTATGGAGTCGCTGGACACGACGATTCTGAACACTGCGGTGCCCGCCATCTCGGAGGCTCTCAGAGTGGCTCCGCTGAGCATGAAGTCCGTGCTGGCCAGCTATACCTTGAGCCTCGCGGTTTTCATTCCGATCAGCGGCTGGATGGCGGATCGGTTCGGAACGCGCCGGGTGTTTGCATCCGCGATCGGCTTGTTCACCCTCGGGTCTTTTCTCTGTGGCATATCGAGCACCATCCATCTGCTGGTCGCGTGCCGCATCCTGCAGGGCTGCGGCGGAGCCATGATGGTGCCGGTGGGCCGGCTCACGCTGGTGCGAACGTTTGCAAAATCCGAACTCATCCGCGCCATGAGCTTCGTCGCCATTCCAGCTTTGATCGGCCCAATGCTCGGACCCATTGCCGGCGGTCTCATCGTCGGGTACCTTCACTGGCGATTCATCTTTTTCGTGAACATTCCGATAGGCCTCGTTGGTTTGTTGATGGTCTATCTGCATCTACCGGACTACCGCGAAGAACGAACCGACCCGCTCGATATTGTGGGGCTGATCCTCTTCGGTTCCGGTGTCGCGCTGCTGTCTTATGTGCTGGAGATATTCGGTGAACATACGCTGAGGACGGGCGAAATCTTGGGGCTATTGACGATTTCTCTGGCGCTTATCGCAGGCTACGGACTTCATGCGACACGGATCGCCTTTCCCTTGCTGCATTTGAGTCTGTTTCGTATTCGCACGTTCAGGGCGGCGGTGAGCGGCAGCTTCTTCACCCGCCTTGGCATCGGCGGAGTGCCCTTCCTCCTGCCGCTCCTCTACCAGGTTGGCCTGGGATTAACACCCGTTCATTCTGGCCTGCTCATCATGCCCCAGGCGATAGCTGCCATGAGCACGAAGTTCCTGCTGCCTCGAATCCTGAACCGCATTGGCTACCGCGGCGTGCTGGTTTCGAATACCGTGATCCTCGGTCTTCTTCTTATGCTTTTCGCGACCATTGGACTCGGCACACCGATTTGGGTCATCGTGTTGCTGGCGTTCTTCTATGGGGCTTTCACTTCGCTGCAGTATACGAGCATGAACACCCTCGTCTATGCTGACGTCACCGAAGAGCAGACGAGCAACGCAAGTTCCATCGCGAGCACCATGCAGCAAATGTCCATCAGCTTTGGCGTGGCGTCGGCGGGGCTGGCCACCGCGTTTTTCATTCCCAATCGCTTTCGTTCCAATCCCCGGGAAATGATCCACGGCATCCACGAAGCATTGCTCGTTCTTGGTGGGTTCACCATCTTATCCACCATCATTTTCCGCAAATTGAAAAGCGGCGACGGTGACAATGTGAGCCAACACAAAGTTCTTCACGTTGGGTGACGATCAATCTAGGGTTGGGCGTAGTATCCCGTGCGCGTGCGGGCGGTAAGCCCGTGCTGATTCATCTTGACTTGCAGGCTATGGTATTCGTCGGGAGAATTCGCCGCCGGCGCCTCAAAGGCAAGCGTATAAAAGGCCTGGCCATCCGCCAGGCAAGCGGCCACGGAACTGCCGAGGTCGTTGCTTCTGTTGAGCACCAGCCCGCCGCTTTGCACGGCGAGCACCTGAAGCGCCAGGTTGCCGAATTGCGCCATATTAGCGGAGCTTACACCCTTCAGGAATTCTTGATAATAGAATGCTCGAGACATCGACTCGCCAGACCCCGGCTGGTCGACGTTGTAAAGGGTCACGCGACCCTGCCGGAGGGCGCTGGAAAGCTTCACAATGCTGCTGAAGATCTGCGCTTGATCTTTCCGGGCTATCATCATTTCCATCCCCGGTCCGGAAAGTAGGGGCCATCCGGGACCAACCCAGATCACGAGTTTCCTGCCGGGCTGCATGGCCACACCGTCGACGAGTCGATTCAGGGCGGGAAGGGAAATCTGAAACCTTTCCTGCGCTCCATAAAATCCCTGCGCTCGGTTGATGATGCGCAGACCGGATTGCGCGGCATCCAGGGAGTTCGCCACGGTGTTTCCGTCGCTCGAGGCCGGCGACTGGCTGGCTGACTTATCCGTAAGAACGCTCACGGACATCGGAAGAGGAAGTTCGCTGCCGAGCTGCCGCAGGAAACGGTCGAGCTGTTCCCGCTGGTACGCGATGGCGTTGAAGGGGGTGTTAACGGCATCGACCACCACCACGGATTGCTCCGGCAGGTCCTCGGAGCCGCGGGTTTTGGCCAAGGCGCTAAAGGAGGAAATCGTGCGCGGCCGCTTGTCGTCAAGGACGGTAAAATCCTGCTGCTGCAAGCCGGCCACGGGTTTCCCCGAGTGGTCCGTGACGACAACGTCAAGGGTTATTTGGCGGTCGGCGCCCTGGGCCGGTGTGACAGCACGTTCACCCGCGGGCGTGGCGGGCGCTGGTTGGGCGGATTGGGGATCCCCTCGCTTCCAGGCTGCTCCAACGATCAGCACGAGAAGACACACGAACGCGCCTAGGAGTTTCTGGCCAAGGCTTTTCATGGTGTTTTCCTCTTTCGAACATGACGTAAAGCGTGGCGAATAGGTTACCGGGCCCGGAGCGAGAAAAGGTGCCAGGTCCGGCCCGGCGTGCGGTGATCTCGTGCTTATTTGTGTTAATAGGCGCAATTATTCTGCGTCGTGGAAGGGCGGGGCTTCAGCCCCGCCGGTACGCAGAGCACGGTGGAAGGGGCCTTTAGGCCCTGAAGCAACGCGGCTTCAGGGGCTAAAGCCCCCAGGGAGTGGCCTGCTCTCTGCGGCGGGGCTGAAGCCCCGCCCTTCCGACGCCAAACGAAAAAGAACGCCTACTCCTGCAAGTAAGCGCTAGGAAATGCCGGCGCTTCTCACGCCTGCTCGAGATAGGCGCTGTAGCTCTGGCCGCCAACTTCGTAGAAAGGCACCAAGCGGAGCTTCGTTGGAAGCTCCGTCACCTCAAACGTCTGAACGGAGCCGGGGATTTTCCGCAACGCCTGAGGGGAATTCGCGTCCAGCTTCGGCTGGGGATCGAGCGCCACCAACATGAGCGGCCCCCGCATCAGCGCCACCGTATTTCGGTGCTGGCCGTCAATGGGCTCGGTGCGAAAGGAAAACGGCAGATCGACCTGGACGGTGTCATTGTGACGCCAAACGCGCCGTAGGGCTGCGAAGGTTCCGGCCTCGGCGGCGACCGAAATGGCCCTCTGGTTCACCCGGAGCTCGGCGCGCGATTTCAGCCAACCGGGAATCCGCACGTAGAGAGTGAATTCCGCCGGTGCGGGGAGTTCCAACCTCATCTCCGTAGCCTCCGACTCCGGGTAGTTCGTGGTCTGGATCATTCTGACGGGCCTCCCGTCGATTCTCCACTTCACCTCGGACGGCACAAAGAGGTTGACATAGATCCCATCGGAACTTTGGAAGTAGGCGCTGATTACATAGTCCGCTACCACTTGCGGCAGGGTTCCGGCGCAACACGGCCACCGATCGGGAAAGTAGAGCTTCCGCGTGGCAGAGTGATAGTCGGAGTAATAAAAGAAATGTCCGTCGCCACTCGGGTCTTTGGCGCCCAGCACAGTGTTGTAAAGAACGCGTTCCAGGCCGTCGCCGTAGCGCGACTGGCCGGTGAAGCGCAACAGGTAGCGGGCCAGCTTGAGATGCGCATAGGCCCCGCAAGGCGTTTCGAAATGGGCGTGGGTACTTGTCAGACTCTCCCCGAGTTTGCCCTTGTCCGGCTCCACGAAGGTTTCGTTTGGACCCCAGCCGCCGGAGGCGAATTGCTGCGTCTTTTCAATCATGTCCCAGGCGTTTTGTACGGCCTCGAGATACTTCGCCTCGCCCAGGTCCAAATACGCTCGGGCGGCCGAACTCAGGGCATTGCAGTGGCTGTAGGCGTGGCGTCCGGGCAAGACGTTTTCGCCGCGGCTGAGGGGATCAAAGTAAGTCCGGTCGAGCAGATACTTCCGGGCCAGCTCCAGGTATTGCGGCTCGCCGGTCACTTCGTAGGCGTAAAAGCAGTTCTCTGCCAGCGTGTAGGACTCGTCATCAGGCGCGGTGGGGTGAGGGTCAAGGTTTCTGTCGAGCGCCCGAGGCGGCATGCAGCGGACTGCGCCCCGGGTGGCGCGATCGAGGACTTGGAGAGCGGAGGAGATGCCGGCAAACCGGTACGCGTCCAACAGGCCCACCGCGTACTTGTCATAGTTGTAGGCCGGGAAATTCGTTGACGCTTTTTGGCTGGGGTAGCAGTAGCCGTCGGGCCCAATCGTGGCCGCGAACCCTTCCGCCAAGCGTTGCGTCTTGGCGCGAGTCGCTTCATCACCGGTGGCCTCGGAGAATCTGGCCAGCGCCGAAATGAGCTGGCCGAAGCAATGACCCGGGGCGAACCCGTCGCGGTCGTACCAGCCTCCCGGGTATTCTCCGGGTGCGGGAAGGCCGGCGCGTACACGAAGTTCCTTCAGCAGTCCGTCCTCGTCCAGGGCGAGATAGGCGGCGTGAATGCGATCGAACTGTGCCTTGAGGGGGCCGCCCGTAAGCTTCACGTCTCGGTAACGCATCAGCGAGAGCTTCTCACGAGCGGCCGTGGGTCCCACGGCGTAGCTAGAGGGTCTGGCGACGCTCAGCGCGCCGGCCAGCGCCGCTCCGGCTTTGATGAAAGTTCGTCTGTGCATTTCGGCTCTCCCGGCCACCTGGAAGGGCGGGGCTTCAGCCCCGCCGACTCCGCGAACCCGACGAGTTGGGCCTTCAGGCCCTGAAGCAATGTTGCCTCAGGGGCTAAAGCCCTCAGTGATAAGCCGCTTTCCGTGGCGGGGCTTCAGCCCCCGCCCTTCCCGGCACTCCGCAATATGACGCGGACTTTGGTCACCAGGTACTAGCCGACTACTTGTCACCATCCCGGCCTCGCGTTGCGGCTTCAGTTTTCGGTTCGTCTCCGCAAAATGCGGAGTCTTTTGCACCTTTCAGGCCCTGATTTGTGCTGATTGGCGCACAAAACGCGCGTCGTGTGCAGCGTTCAAAAAAGTGATCTCCTTTGTTTCAAGGACTCCTTCGCTTCGTTCCCACTGTTTTTGTATTTTCTCGCGCACCGCCGGATTTCCGCCCGTCGGGCAATCTCGACCCGGCCGCATTCCCCCATTCCAGTTCACCGCCAGAGCGCGCAGGGTATCAAAAGGCTCGAATTTTGGGTTTATGGCACGCATTAGGCACTCAATTGGAGTTCGTTTTAGCTTCGTTTTCGATATGCCCTCGTTTGTTTTCAACAACATATTGGCTTCGATCGTAACGTTTTTTATTTGCTTTCAATCCCGGGTTTTCCCGAGTCCCCGGACCTTCCCGACTTCCCTCGCGCCTCGCCGGTTTGCGGCGTTTGACCGCGACAAGGTGCCCACAAAATGACCACGCTTATAGGCTAGCATAGGTCCCTGGGTTTGTCAAGTGAAAAATGCGGAATGTCAACGCTCTTTAGAAATGTCCCCTCCCTTACCTCGTTAGAAATGTCCCCTTTTCGAACTTCTTGCTGTGAGCTTGTTCCGGCTTTGGTCTCTCGCCGGCCTTGCCCGGAGCGGAGCCCTGCGGAGCCCGGAGGGCGGAGCGCTTAGGGCGCAGCGGAGGGCAAGGCCGGCGACGCGCGCGCGGCCGCCCGGGCCTCTTGGGCGCGGGTATGTTGGCGCCAGCGGGTGTTCCGCCAGGGATGTCCATCGGCGGGCGCCCACTGGGGTTTTACCTCCGGCACGGCCGGCGTGGCCGTCGTCGCGGGCGGGGGCGCGGGTTGGCAACGGGCCGGTGTCTCACCCTTCGTAATCTCGCTCCAAGCAATCTCCCGGCCCCGATAATCGATGCTCACCTGCCCCTCTCGCCCTTCCCAAACCACCACCTTACTGCGCGCCGGCGCGTAGCGCCGACTCTCCGGCTGCAACTGCAAGAAGCGACCGTGGTACCGCACCACCCAGTCATTGCTGATCACCCGCTCCGTCTGCAGGCGGAAGATGCGGTCCAACTCCCTCGCCGCAGGGCAGGGGCGATGGTAATCCTCACTCCGCGCCGCCGGCCGCGCAAACCGCTGGTTGTGTTCCGGCAGGTACTCCTCCTCCAGGTACGCGTTGACCCCCGCATGGCTCCCGATTCCCTTTCTCCGCAGCTTCTTGACCAGCCGATCCTGATGCGTCCCGTGCATCCGCTCCACCCGACCCTTGGCCTGCGGCGAGTTGGCGGGCAGCAGCCGAATCCCCAGTCGGGCGCACATCCGCCCGAACTGGGTGACCGGCTCTTCGCCCCTCAACTTCTCTTTGGGCGTGGCGCCCCGCTGGTACAGATTCTTCCAGTCCACGTAAAGCTGATGCGGTACCCCGTAACGTTCCATCCAGGCCCGCAACGCCCCCGCCGCCGCCCAAATCGTCTCTTCCCCGCCCAGACGCGCCAGCGTGGTGTTCGTGGCGTCGTCCACCAGATCCATCAGGCATCCGCCGGGACCGCGCCCTTCCAACCAGGCATGAAAACTTCCCTCCATCTGCACCATCTCACCAAAATGCTCCCGTCGTTCCCGCCGCTGGCGATGCTTCCGCCACCGCCGTTCCCGACTCCACAGCCCCTCCGCCAGCATCCATCGCCGCAGCGTCTCCGCCGCCACCTCCCGCCCTTCTTCCTTCCCCAGATGCTCCGCCGCCAGCGTCGGTCCAAACCGCTCTCCTTCCCCACCCCCATACTTCTGCCGCACCAACTCCAGCACCTCGCGGCGAAACTCCTCCGCGTAGGCCCGGTTCGAGCGCCGCCCCGCATTCCCATGTTTCAGCCCTACCTCCCCTTCCTCCCGGTAGCGCTTCCACAAGCGCTTCACCTGCCGATAGCTCAACCCCATCAGCTCCGCCCCATCCACCAACCGCAACTCGGCACTCTTTACCCGTGCCAGTAACCCGCACCGCCTCAACTCCCTCTCACTCATCCCGGTTCGCCCCAATCTGCCTCCTTTCGGAGACTCTATTAGGGGACATTTCTAAAGTGGAGAAAAGGGGACATTATCATCGAGGTACAACAGTGAAAAATGCGGAAAAACGCGGGGATCTTCCTCCAATTCGCAGCCGTTTCAAGCCAGCCGATGCGCCAACGGATGGCTGGGACAACATGTCCGGCGGCGGCGTGACCGCTGCCTGGGCATTGGGACTCGCCCCCTGGCACGCGCGGATACAGTGTGTGCGGCCCATCGTGAGTGCGGTGTTGACGCTCAAGGAGTTGTTCATCGATTTTGCACTTGAATACGGCGCTGTATGCGCGTTTGTAGATCCGCCGAAATGGGCTGGGATGTAAGTGGGACATAATGACCCTATGTTTATTGCATAAGTTTGACATACCCTAGGCATTGTCATACTATCAGCGACTCAGGGTTGACCTGCGTGCTCACTTTCGCCGGGGCAGTTTTCACCTGACCGGGAATGCTTGTCCCCTCTTGGCGACCAGCAACAAAGGATTAGGGAGAGGATGCGATTGCGTTTCACGCTGGCCCATTTGACGCTATTGGACGTGTTTATGAACGCTCTGAAGCGGGCTCTAGCCGCAATCGGCTTTAGGTCTGCGAGTCCTGGAGCAATCACGCCGGGAAAGGCGGCTGAGCGCTCCGGGTTTGCAGCCGCCGGCAGGCGGCACCCACTCTGGCTGGCGTACAGTTTGCCGTTCATTACGACAGCAGTGACTTTGTTTGTGGTTGAAGCAGCGTCGCGTGGCGAACCCGGCAACACGCCGGTGATTGTCTTCGTGCTTCCAATCCTGCTGAGCGCCTACGCCGGCGGTCTGGTCCCAGGGCTGCTTTCGACGGTACTCTCCACTCTTGCTACCATCTACTTCGTCCTGCCTCCCGCGAACACCTGGAGCGTCGCGAGTCCCGCCGACAACATCAAGTGGATCACCTTGGCTGCTGCGGGGACGCTCATCAGCTTTCTGATGGGCCGCCGGGAGCGGCCGGGGACCGAGCCGCTGGCGCAACACTCCCGTCACGCGGGGAGTTTACTTCTTACCGCACAACGCAGGGTTCAAGCCGGATTCGCGGTCTTGCTGGCCTGTCTCATCGCAATGGCCGCTGTGTCTTATCCCATGCTCGTCCGGCTGCGCCAGGACACGGCCAGAGTGGAACATACTCACCAGGTCATTGCCACGTTGCGGCTGCTGATTTCCAGCGCCACCGACGCCGAAACCGGTGTGAGAGGCTACATTATTACCGGCAAGCAAGAATACCTGGAGCCCTACCACTCCGGCCTGCAACGTGTAAACCGCGCGCTCAGCGAGGTTCGTAGTCTGACCAAGGATGACCCGGAGCAGCAACGTCGGCTGAATGTGCTGGAGCCTCTCGTCGCGGAACGACTGGCGATTCTAAATGAGGACATCGAACGCCGGGATCAGGAGTTCTCATCGGCGCAGGCGTTTATTTCGAGCGGTGCGGGAAAGCAGCTTCACGACCGGATCCGGGAGGTTGTAGAGGAGATGGAAGCAACCGAGCAGGCGTTGCTGGCCAAACGGGAGGGGATTGAACAGCGTGCCGCCGTAGTCGCGAAGATCGAAATCGTGGGAGGCAGCGCGTTGGCCGTTCTTATTGTGGCGGCGGCGCTTTGGATGATTGGGAATGCCTTCACGGCCAGCCACAGCGCCGAGGCGGCCCTCGAGGAATCGCGGGATCAGCTCGAGAATCGGGTAAATGAACGGACGTCCGAACTGCGCACTAGCGAGCAACGGATGGCCGGCATCATCAGTTCCGCCATGGACGCGGTGATCACGGTGGACGAAGGTCAGCGCATCGTGCTATTTAACCCCACGGCCGAGAAGCTGTTCGGATGTAACGCCACGGAGGCACTGGGCCATCCCCTGGAACGGTTTATTCCGCAGCGCTTCCGAGCCGCGCATGCCGAGCACATCCCGCACTTTGGCCAGTCGGGGCTTGCCCACAAACCGATGTCGGAGTGCGCCGAAATTTGCGGGCTGAGAGCGGACGGGACGGAGTTTCCCATCGAAGCCTCGATCTCGCAAGCACCGTTGGGAGAGAACAAAGTATTCACGGTCATCTTGCGAGATATTACCGAGCGCAAGCGGGCGGAAGAGGCGCTGGCGCAAAGAGCCCAAGAATTGGCCCGCTCCAACGCAGACCTTGCGCAGTTTGCCTACGTTGCCTCGCACGATCTCAAGGAACCTCTGCGGGCGGTGAGCGGCTGCGTGGGACTTCTGAAGGGGGTTTACGAGGGGAAACTCGACGAGCGAACCGGCGAGTATATGACCCACATCGTCGATGGCACGGCGCGAATGGAGACGCTGATCGATGGCCTGCTCGCGTTCTCGCGGGTCGGCACTCAGGGCGGAGAACTCCAGCCTGTCGAATGCGCCAAGGCGCTGGGCACGGCGCTTCAAAACCTCGCGACCTCGATTGAGGAAAGCGGCGCCGTAGTCACGCACGACACACTCCCCGCTGTGAACGGCGACCTCCCGCAACTCGTATCCCTTTTTCAGAATTTGATCGGCAACGCCCTCAAGTTCCGCCAGGAGGCGCCTCCTCGTATCCACGTGAGCGCTGAGCGGAACGGCACGCATTGGCACTTTTCCGTTCGAGACAATGGTATTGGAATTGCCCCCCAATACTTCGAACGGATCTTCGGCGTGTTTCAGCGGCTGCACACCCGCAGGGAGTATCCCGGCACCGGTATTGGTCTGGCGATTTGCAAGAAAATCGTGGAGCGGCATGGAGGCCGGATCTGGGTGGAGTCCGTGCCGGGCGAGGGAGCCACCTTTTGTTTCAGCTTATTGGATGCCCGAACAAATCATCGCCAGGACGGAGGGGAATTTCATGCCTGAAGCCGTGATGTATAGACACATCGAGATCCTTCTGGTGGAGGATAGCCCGAGCGATGCCTTACTGACCCGGGAGGCCCTCGGTGGTTCTAAGCTTCTGAACAAGCTGCACGTCGTCGAAAACGGTGTTGATGCCATCGCGTTCCTTCGCAGGGAAGGCCCTTTCGCGAGCGAGCTACGCCCAGACCTTATCCTGCTGGACCTGAATCTCCCCATGATGGACGGTCGGGAGGTTCTTCGGGAAATCAAGGCAAAGGACGACCTGAAAGCCATACCGGTGGTGGTCCTCACCTCTTCCGACGCCGAGGAGGACATTCTGAAGTCCTACAACCTCCACGCCAACTGCTATATCACCAAGCCAGTTGAATTCGACAAGTTCGTTAAGGTCGTGCGGTCGATCCATGAGTTTTGGTTCGCTGTCGTTACCCTGCCTCCCCAACCATATCCAGAGGCGATTCCCATCTCGCCCCCTCCTGGTAAGGGATGACAGGATTGGCCACCATTGTTCTCAAAACATCATCAGTCTCGCCATTCCTACGGCGATTAAAGCTCGCTGAGGATCTTCAATACGGTCTCCACCGGTTCTCTGCTGGCCGCAGCAACCGCAAGCGAAAATCTTGACAAATTTTCAAATTAGATTTAATCTAACTTACTCATGAACACCGAGGCGATCAAGAAATCCCTGGAAGGCAGCGGGTTGCGGTGCACGCCGCAGCGCTTCGCGGTGATGGCTTTCTTGAGGAAACAGACCGGTCATCCCACGGCTGCTGAAATCTTCCGAGGCGTGAATCGCGCCGATCCGCGCTCGTCGAGGGCCACGACTTATAACAATCTGCGGCACTTGGTGCAGGCGGGTCTGGTGCGGGAAGTGGCCGTGGAGGGCCGCGCCGCGCGCTTTGATGCGAAGGGCATGCGGCATCACCACTTCATCTGCGACCGCTGCGGTAAGGTTGAGGACATGGAGTGGTACGACGTGCCGAAGCCTGCCTCGGGCTCCCTCGGTGCGCGGGTTCTTCGCGAGTGCGAACTCATTTTCCGGGGGCTCTGCGCGAAGTGCGCTGCGCGTAAAGCTCCCCGTTTACTATCGTAGGAAGGTGTGAAGAAATCAACCGGATGTCATCCTGAGCGAAGCGAAGGATCTCCGCAGTTCCCCAGGGTTCGATGTTTTGCGGACGACTCCAGAGATCCTTCGCTTCGCTCTGGATGACACTTTCAAGTTTTTTCACAGCTTCTAGGCGTGTGGATTTCGGATTCATGGCGCTCGCCGGCCAGCGCGGCCGGCGGCGACTGGGCGAATTTAAAAAAGGAGGAAGTATACATGGGCAATCAACCTACCACTACAGCGGGGACGGTTGCTCCCGCTAGGGAGCATACCACGTCAACCGAAAGCAAGTGCCCGGTATCGGGCGACACTCGCCGGCAGACGCTGACGAACGCGGACTGGTGGCCGAATCAACTGGACCTGAAGGTGCTTCACCAGCACTCTGCTTTGTCCAATCCGATGGCCAAGGATTTCAATTATGCCAAGGAATTCAAGAGCCTCGACCTGGATGCCGTGATCAAGGACCTTCATGCCTTGATGACGGCGTCGCAGGAATGGTGGCCGGCGGACTATGGCCATTATGGGCCGTTTATGATCCGTATGGCGTGGCACGCCGCAGGTACGTACCGCATCGCCGACGGCCGGGGCGGGGCAGGCTCCGGCAACCAACGATTTGCGCCCCTCAATAGCTGGCCGGACAACGTGAGCCTCGACAAGGCGCGCCGGTTGCTCTGGCCGATCAAGCAGAAGTATGGCCGGAAGATCTCCTGGGGCGACCTCATGGTTCTGGCCGGTAACGTCGCCTTGGAGTCGATGGGCTTCAAGACCTTCGGTTTCGGCGGCGGGCGCGTGGACGTTTGGGAGCCGGAAGAGGACATTTACTGGGGGCCGGAGGGCGAGTGGCTGGCGGACAAACGTTACAAAGGCGATCGGGAGCTCGAGAATCCTCTCGGCGCTGTTCAGATGGGCCTGATTTACGTGAATCCGGAAGGACCCAATGGCAAGCCGGATCCCATCGCTGCGGCCCGGGATATCCGCGAGACGTTCGCCCGCATGGCGATGAATGACTATGAGACCGTGGCGCTGATTGCCGGCGGGCATACGTTCGGCAAAGCCCACGGCGCTGCCGATCCGAAAAAGTATGTCGGCCCCGAACCCGAGGCCGCACCCATCGAGGAGCAAGGCCTGGGCTGGAAGAGCACTTATGGCAGCGGCAGCGGTGGCGATACGATCGGCAGCGGGCTGGAGGGCGCGTGGAGCAACAAACCCATCGAGTGGGAGCAACAGCTATCTCGAAAACCTGTTCGGCTATGAGTGGGAGCTCGGGAAGAGCCCGGCCGGCGCGTACCAGTGGTTTCCCAAGAACGGGGCCGGAGAGGGCACTGTTCCCGACGCCCAGGATCCGACGAAGCGGCACGCCCCGATCATGTTCACGACGGACCTCTCCCTGCGGATGGACCCGATCTATGCGCCGATCACGAAGCGCTTCTTCGAGCGTCCGAAGGAGTTCGCCGAGGCGTTCGCCAAGGCGTGGTTTAAGCTGACGCACCGCGACATGGGGCCTCTCTCGCGGTACCTTGGCCCGCTGGTTCCCAAGGAGCCTCAGTTGTGGCAAGACCCCGTTCCCGCCGTGGATCATAAACTCATCGGGAAGCAGGACACTGCCGCTCTGAAGGCCAAGATCCTCGCTTCCGGGCTGTCGATTTCCGATTTGGTCACGACGGCCTGGGCGTCGGCGTCCACGTTCCGCGGCTCCGACAAGCGCGGTGGGGCGAACGGCGCGCGCATTCGCCTCGAGCCGCAAAAGAATTGGGAAGTGAACCAACCGGCCGCGCTGGCGAAGGTCCTGAAGAAGCTGACGGCGATTCAAAAGGAATTCAACAGCGCGCAGTCCGGCGGGAAGAAGGTCTCGCTGGCTGACATGATTGTTTTGGCCGGCGACGCAGCCATCGAGGTAGCTGCGAAAAAGGCGGGCTTCGACGTGAAGATTCCCTTCTCGCCCGGGCGCACGGATGCCTCGCAGAAGCAGACCGATGCGCACTCCTTCGCCGTACTCGAGCCGAGCGCAGACGGGTTCCGCAACTACCTGCGGAATGGAGACCCAAGAAGCGCGGAGGAACGGCTGGTGGATCGGGCGCAGTTGCTGACGCTGACGGCCCCCGAGATGACGGTTCTCGTCGGCGGTCTGCGCGCCTTGAATGCTAACTTCGGGCAGTCCAAACACGGCGTCTTCACTAAACGGCCCGGGACGCTGAGCAATGATTTCTTCGTCAACCTGCTCGATATGAATACGAAGTGGCAGCCCTCCTCTGCATCCGAAGGCGTGTATGAGGGGCGCGATCGCGCTACGGGCGAATTGAAGTGGACCGGCACCCGCGTCGACCTTATCTTCGGCTCGAACTCCCAGCTCCGAGCCATCGCGGAAGTCTATGCCAGTGACGACTCGAAGGAGACGTTTGTGAAAGACTTCGTGGCGGCGTGGAACAAGGTGATGAATCTCGATCGGTACGACCTGGCTTAAAGCAGTGGTTAGTGGCTAGTGGTTAGTGTTTGGCGTCGGGTGGCGCAGACGTGCCGTTTTTGGCATGTCTGCGCCCCTCCGTGTGGATTCAGAGGGGCGCATACATCACGACAAAACGCGTCGTGACGTATGCGCCACCCGCGTACCTCTGGGGTGTCCGCTACAAATCCTTTGCGGCACCCGGTTTTAGCGCATTGCGCCGCAGCAACATTCGGCCCGCGGGGACCGTATTTTTGTAAACCTTTTCACACACGAGCACGCCCGCGTGCGCGCAGAGCCCGCGAAGAATAAGCAGAGCTTTTCTTAAGTAAGGCTCCTCGACGGTTACTTTCTGCCCGAGCGTCATGGTGCTGCTTGGAACTTCGCGGAGATACTTACGGTCAACTCTGCCGTCACTATGAACGAGCAGATTCCTTCTGGCAGTGAACTCTACATAAGCCTCGACTGTCTTCGGGAGTTTCGCGCTAAAGTGATCCTCAAATCCGAGTTTGGCCTTGTCCTTTAGAAAGAAGTCTGCAGGCGCCCCGTAGAACAGAGTTCGGACTCGCTCCTCGATGACTCTTTCGAGCATTTCGCGCTTATCATCGCTCGTAATGAGAATCTCAAGGAACTTGGTCCCGCGGCCCGCTACTTCCACCTGAGCTTCCGAAAGTAGCCGCCCTGGGTGATCCCTAAGCACACGAGTGACCAGGTACTGAAGAAAAAGCTCGGACTGGGAAACGGCTGCAAGCAAACTACGCTGCGGGTTAACTTGGCTCATGATGTGGCTTATCGCACCGAGCGTGTCCTTCCGCTTTTGCTCCTTTTGCCCAGACGCTGCGCCGAGACTCGGCAGGATGAATGCTGGGACCGTTTCCTTCTTGATCAGGGTATGTAACACGGGTAAGTAGAACCGATGAAATTGGTAGGACTCCCAGATATCCCGGATTGCCTTGTCATAAACTTTGAATCTCTTGGAAATCAGGATGGGGGGAGGAAATGGCGGGGCGGTTGCGCTCATGAGTTCTCCTAACGAATCGCCTAACTTGGGATTTCCACTTTCAACCCCTGCGACGCTTCGGAGCGTACACCCCACTGCTACCGAAGGCAACTGGCAGCGGGCAGCAGCAAGTAGCGCAGACCTCGTGCATTCCGAGGTCTGTCCCCATGGGCCTTCGGCCCGCGAAAGCTCATGAAAAAGGTGTTGGGTTATGATAGGCACGGTCGAGAGCGGTGAGATCGTAGTCGCAGTGGAGCGGTTGAGGCCGTAGGTCTGTCTGATCCGGAGCGTGCGTGTTGAGCGAATAATTGGGCGTTGCTGTCTCCCTCAGGGGGGAGCGGCGATAGCCCGCGACCCTGCATAAGGTAACTTTGGGCACGCTCTCCGCTCCCGCCCAAAGGAGCGTGTGATGCCTTATAGAATAGCAGGAATTGACGTTCATAAGAGAATGTTGACGGTCGTGGTTTGCGATGTGGAAGTAAGGGGTGAATATGAGTTTGAGCGGCGACCGTGTGGCAGTACCCCCTCGCACCTGCGCTCACTGGCCGCTTGGCTGGTGGAGCAAGAGGTTGAGGAAGTGGTGATGGAGTCCACGGCACAGTATTGGAAACCGGTCTGGGCAATCCTGGAACGATACTGGAAGCCCCTCCAGCAAGGACGGGAAGGGGCTCGTCCGATGTCGGGAATGCTGCATCTGGCGCAGGCACAGTCGAACCGGGGACCACGGGGGCGGAAGAACGATTTCGCCGACCCCGAACGTCTGGTGAAACGACTGGTGGCAGGCGAACTGATCCTGAGCTTCGTGCCGAGTGCCGAGCAGCGTGTGTGGCGCACGGTCATGCGCACCAAGTACCAGTTGAGGTGCAACCAAGTGCAGTTACAGAACCGGTTGGAGGCTTTGCTGGAAGAGGCGCATCTGAAGTTGTCCAGTTTGGTTTCCGACCTGCTGGGCCTCAGTGGACGGCGTATGTTAACGGCCATCGCGGAAGGGGAGACGGATCCGGCAGCGGTGGCGGCACGAGCGGATTATCGCCTGCGCGCCACGCCGGAAGAGTTATGCGATGCGCTGGGTGCCTGTGGCGAGCTCCATCCCGTCTACCGCCGGTTGTTGCAGAGGGCGCTGGAGGAGTGGCAACGCGCCGAGGCACAGATTACTCAGCTCAGCCAAGAGATGGCCACGCTGCTGGCTGCCCACCAGGAGCAAGTCCAGCGCTTGGCGGAGGTACCCGGCCTGGGGGTGGATTCAGGACAGCAGATCCTGGCGGAGGTGGGCGCCTCGGCAGCGACCTTCCCTTCCGCTAAAGCTCTCTCCTCCTGGGTGGGTGCATGCCCAGGCGAGGAGGAGAGCGCGGGAGTCAACCACAACCGCCGCTCGCCCAAGGGCAACCGCCACCTGCGGCGCATCCTGAATCAGGCGGCCCACGCCGCAGTTAAACTCAAAGGCAGCGTCTTTGCGATCCTCTACCGCCGCTATGTGGCGCGCTTGGGGCACAACCAAACCATCGCGGTGATTGCACATCGGCTTTGTCGCTTAATCTGGAAGATTCTGCACCAAGGAGTTCGTTACGAGGAACGCGGCCCAGCGGTCAGCCAAAAGTCAAAGCAAAAGCGCACCGCCCGAATGATCCGCCAACTCCGCGACCTCGGTTATCGCGTCGAACTGCTTAAGCTCGCAGCGGGGGTGCCGGCCTGAGACAGGTTTTTCGACCCTGCGGCTTTTCTGGTGGGAACACGGGAAGAGCCGCAGACCTGCAAAGGACGCAGGTCTGCGCTACACACTGACTGTCGCGACCCATTCCCAAAAATGTCGTTGACGGCATTATGCTGTGCGTGACATAATCGCTCATGGCCTGGGAAGTTGAGTTTACCGATGAATTCGGCAAATGGTGGGACCACCTGGCTGCGCCCGAGCAGAAAAGCGTCGACTTTACGGTCAGCCTGTTGCAAGAAGTTGGTCCCACACTGAAGATGCCGCATTCCTCCGGCGTCGCTTTGTCACGCCACTCTCACATGCGCGAACTGCGCGTCCAGCACGAGGGACGGCCTTATCGAGTTCTTTACGCATTCGACCCTCGCCGGGCTGCAATTCTGTTGATAGGTGGGGACAAGACCGGCAACGACCGTTGGTACGAGGAATATGTACCCCTCGCAGACGAGCTCTATGACCGGCATTTGCGCGAGATCGAAAACGAACAGAAAAAAGGCTCGTCGTAAATGTTCCCGCCCAAGAGTTGGGAGGACAAGCATATGGCACGAAACTTTCGAGAACTTCAGGCGATGATGGACCCCGCAATCCGTTCCGAAAACGTTCAGCGGGTGCGCGAGGAGCTACAGCGAATGGCCCTGGAAGAACTTCGGGGGGCGAAGCAACTTACGCAAGCTGATATGGCCGAGATGCTGGACGTGCCGCAGAGTTCTATCTCGCGAATCGAGCAGCGTACGGACATGTATCTCAGCACACTCAGGAACTACGTTCACGCAGTGGGGGGGAACTCCGTATTCAGGCCGTATTCCCTGATGGCGGAACAGTGATCATAGACCGTTTTGGAGAATACGAGGAACGCACGTATGTAGTCCGGGCGCAAGCCGAGGGTAGCGGTCTGTTCCGCCTGGGTGCGCGTCCCTTGAATCCTCAGGGACTTCCATTTTCGACCAAGCCGCTTAAAGTCGCGGGACTCATTAAAACAATGCGCGCCCTGCATCTTCCGGAACCTCAAATTACCGGCATCAGGGACAGGCTGGAGAGTAAAGGCGGCGAAATTGAGATCGGGGGCTCAGCGTCTGGAGTGCAGCGTGTCTTCAGCATTGCAGATCTGGTGGCCGCGGGATTTGAGAAATTGAATGGGGAGTGAGACTTCCTCTGCCACGCGGCCATGCCACTTCAATCTGAGGAACTACCCAAACGCAACGGTAGTTGCATTGAGAAGCAACCGGATGTATCGTTGTACACAGGGCTGAAGAATCAATGGGAAATCCAGATAAGTTTCAGACCATCGGTCGGACTGCTGTGGCCGGTCATGAGACGGGCGACGCCTCGCCTGTCCCAGCTCAGGCGCAATTCTCCGGGATCAACGGGCGGGCCGCGGGTACAGATTCGCCGAGGCTCGAAATCCGGCACGCGGCCTTGGTTCGCGTCACCCATTGGCTCACCACCTTAGCCTTCCTGGCGCTGCTCGTCACCGGAGTGGAGATTCTCATCTCGCACCCGCGCTTTTATTGGGGTGAGACCGGCAACGTAAACACTCGACCCCTATTCACTCTGCGAATTCCGTCCTCGCGAGGCACCGTTCCGACCGGCTACGGCTATGTGCTTCCCGACCAGAACGGCTGGAGCCGGTACCTGCACTTCGAATCTGCCTGGCTGGCGGTGTTGACCGGATTACTTTACGTCGCCTTTGGATTCTGGAAAGGGCATTTCAGGCGAAACCTGCTTCCCGCATTCTCCGACGTCTCCCCGAAGGGACTCGCGACGGCCATTTTCCGGCATTTGCGTTTCCGGCGGCCGAGTGAGGAAGAAGCCTGGTCGTACAACGTCGTGCAGCGCCTGGCCTATTTGCTGGTCGTCTTTGTTCTCTTTCCATTGATCATCTGGACGGGCCTGGCCATGTCCCCGGGCTTCACTTCGGTGGTTCCGAGCGCCGTCACGCTTTTGGGCGGCCGCCAATCCGCGCGCACGATACACTTCTTTGTTTCCGGATTCCTGGTCCTCTTCCTTTTGGTTCACGTCTTTATGGTTTGGCTCGCAGGATTCCGAAACCGGGTAGGAGCCATGATCACCGGTCGCATAATCCCAGGTAAGGAGAGAGTATGAGCGGGATGTCTCGACGAAAACTGATTACGGCGGGCCTGGCAACCGTGGCGGGCGCCTCCGGGCTCGCCGTGGCGGCGAAGCTCGCGGCGCGTTACGGACTCATCCCGCCTGATGCGGGCGTCCTCTACGGGGCGGGCGAGACACTGACCTATGCTGCGCAGCGGTTACTGGGTCGCCACGCGCTGGCGCGGGAGTTTGCCCCCAACCAGATCTCGAACTACCCCTTCGCTAACGCCGTCGATCCCCTCGGCGAGGGGTTCCAGCGCCTTCAGCAGGGAGCGTTTGCGGACTGGCGCCTGGCCGTCGATGGGATGGTTGCCCGCCCGGCCTTGTTCTCGCTGGCGGAGCTGAAGAGCTTCCCCTCGCGCTCGCAGATCACGGAGATCGCGTGCGAGGAAGGCTGGTCTTATGTCGCCGAATGGAAGGGCGTGCCGCTCTCGCACCTGATGGACCTCGTGGGGGCGCTCCCCCAGGTGCGTTACGTGTTCTATCGCTCGTTCCAACCCGATTGGTATGAGAGCATCGACATGGCCGATGCCTTGCACCCCCAAACGCTCGTCACTTACGCCATGAACGGCGGCGAGCTCCCCGTCGGCTTTGGCGGACCGCTTCGCCTGCGGGTTCCCCGGCAATTCGGCTATAAGAGCGTCAAGTACATTACGCGTCTCACCCTGACGGATAACCTAAAAAGCTTCGGTCACGGCATGGGCTCAGCGGCGGCAGAAGGCGGGTACGCGTGGTACGCCGGGATCTGACACGCGTAGCGTCCCCAGGCCGGAAGTTCGCGTTCGGCCCACGAGCTGCCTTACCATAACTACCCTTCTTCAGGTACAATCCCTTCGCCCGCGAGGCGAGGTGTTTCCACCATCTCTTGTGATGGCACTACCGAAGGTGAATCATGCGCTGCATTTATCTGCTTTGTCTCTGTTCCACTATCGCTTGGGCTCAACAGCCCGTTCAAGTACGGATCCATATAGCGGCCGGCGCACCGGTCTCTACCATGCGCGGCGGGATAGGCGCCTCCTTTCACGTCATGGCGACGGAGTTACCCGGCAGGAAAGCAAACGGCGATTCCTGGTCAGGGAGCGGTTGGGGCGGCAATCCGAACCCTGGCGACGACCGGCACTGGCAGGAGTTGTTCAAACACGCGGAATGGCTTGGCTTGGATTGGTGCCGCGTCGAGCTTGAACAGCGCGTTTACGAGCCGAGGCGCGGCGTCTTCGACTGGGACAATCCCGAGATGCAGGTGTTGTACCGCATCCTGGATTGGGCTGACCGCCGCGGCGTGGACGTCTTTCTTCAGCAGATGTGGGGCGACGTCGCCTGGAACGCTTATCCCGGCAATGCGGAGGACACCGTCAAGCGGCTGCGCAGCGCGCCTTATTCGATTCCGGATTGGGCTCAAGGAATCGGCGACTTGGTCCAGCACCTGGTGCGAGTGAAGGGCTACAAGTGCATCCGTTGGGTCTCGGTCGCCAACGAGCCGGGCCATGACGATTTCTCCTGGTGGCAGGATTCCAACATGAAGTCGGCTCCCTTCACCCCGGCGTTGAAAGCGGTTCGGGAGGAGTTCGATCGCCGCGGTCTGGCGCTACCCATTTCCGGACCCGACTGGACCGATCTGCCGGACCTCAAGCCTGCCGAAGTGGACTTCGACGCCTACATTGGGGCTTACGACCTGCACTCCTACAACGCGGTCATGGACTCCATGGACGGCAGCTACAATCTCACTGAGGCTGAGCAGCGGATGGCCCGCTGGGCCAACTGGGCGCACGCCAGGAACAAGCCGTTCTTTCTTTCCGAATTCGGTACCATGGCGTTCGGATGGGGCAACGAGGATGCCGGTCCGGCCTGCTACCAGTCCGGTTTGAAGAACGCTTCTCTGATTGTGCGCGGCATCAATGCCGGGGTCGACGGATTCAATCGCTGGAGCTTCGCCAACCGCGGGGATCTGGACGGGCAGTGGCAATTGGTGCGTACCTGGGACATCGACCACAACAAGCTGCTCGATGCCTTCACACCCCAGCCCAACGCGTACTATCAGTTCGCCATGCTCACGCGCTTCCTGCCCAAGCATTCCGGCGTGCTCGCCACCCGCGTCGAGACGCCCTTCACGGCAAGGGATCGGAAGCTGGTGGCTACCGCCCTGCGTACGCCCAAAGGCAACCTTACGGTGGTGGTGGTGAACGAAAGCCATCGGGCCGCCGACGCCAGCATCGAACTTGAGCACCTGACGGCTCCGGTGCGCCTCGCGCGCTACTCGCTCAGCAAGGATGCGGAGGACAAGGCCGAAGTGAAGCTTCGACCGGAACGCACACTGGAAGTCAGGAAGGAGCTGTCCGACCGCATTCCACCCATGAGCATCGTCGTCTACTCGACGTACCGCCTGAATCCCGACGACCCGGGCATGATTACAGAAGAGTAGAGATCCTGCGCAGGAGTCCAATATGAAACCTCGTGATAAGAGTGCAGAACCGAATGGCCGCAGCCCCGAAGGTGTAAGCCGGCGCGATGCGTTGAAATCCTTTGCTGCCGGATTCGCACTGCCTCTCGTGGCTGAACGGGCTCGCGAGCACGAGAGCGAGCCGGTGGCCGGCGCGGAGCCCGAGGTCGCCAACGAGCGCAATCAGTCGTTTGACGGCGGCTGGCGCTTCTTCCGCGGTGATGCTCCCGGCGCCGAACTCCCCGCGTTTGATGACACTGCCTGGCGCGGGGTCGATCTGCCGCATGATTGGAGCGTCGAAGATCTCCCGCCTCTTTCGGAATCCAGCGGTGAGGGAGCGATCTGGGGCGGCACGGTGGTGCCGTTCCGCACCGGTCCCTTCGACAGGTACCTGAGCGAAGGTAAGCGGGATACAGGCTGGTTCGTGGGAGGAACGGGCTGGTATCGCAAACGGTTCACGGCACCCGGACTGGGCGCCGGCCGCCACCTCGAGATCGTATTTGATGGCGTGTACATGAACAGTGACGCCTGGCTGAACGGCGAGCACTTGGGCAATCACCCCTATGGCTACACGTCGTTTGCCTATGACCTGACGCCTCATCTTCACCGCCAAGGCGAGAACGTCCTGGCGGTGCGCGTGCGCAACGAAGGGCGAAGCAGCCGGTGGTATTCCGGTTCCGGTATTTACCGCCACGTCTGGCTGAACGTTACCAGCGACGTGCGCGTGCCCCTTTGGGGTGTGCGGGTCACGACACCCGAAGTCAGCAGGGACTCGGCGAATGTGAACGTCGACGTGAGGCTGGAGAACCGCGGAAGCGCCGCGCAAGATGTAACGGTCAGGGTGCGAGTTTTCGGTCCGGAGAACTCAGCGGGCGGGAATCACGAGGCGACGCAAAAGGTGGGGGCGGGCAGCAGCGTCCAGCAGGACCACTCCTTTGCAATCCCAGCGCCCCAACTGTGGTCCATGGCAACCCCACAACTCTATCTCGCCGAAGTCGAACTGGCGGTGGGAGGGAGCACGGTTGATCGCACCACGACCTCATTCGGCATACGTAAGATTGAGGTCGATGCGGAGCTTGGGCTGCGGATCAACGGCGAGGCCATCAAGCTCAGAGGCGGCTGTGTCCACCACGACAATGGTCTGCTCGGGGCGGCAGCCATTGACCGAGCCGAGGAGCGGAGAGTTGAATTGCTGAAGTCGTACGGGTTTAACGCCATCCGTTGCAGTCACAATCCCCCCTCGCCTGCGTTTCTCGACGCATGCGATCGTCTTGGGATGGTGGTGATCGATGAGGCGTTTGATCACTGGACCATCCAGAAGAATCCCCAGGACTATCATCTTTACTTCAAAGATTGGTGGCAGCGCGACATCGACGCGATGGTGCGGCGCGACCGGAATCATCCCAGCGTCGTTTTCTGGAGCATCGGCAACGAGATTCCCGAACGGGCTGACCCCGCCGGGGTCGCGATCGCCAAGCAGATCGTCGACGAGATCAAGCGCTTCGATCCAACTCGTCCGATTACCGCCGCCATCCCCTTTTTCTTTGAGTCGGGCGGAATCCGTCCCTGGATTGAGAGCGACCCGGCGTTTCAGTATCTCGATGTGGGAGGCTACAACTATCAGTGGAGCGTGTACGAGAAGGACCACGCGCGCCTGCCCCATCGCGTGATGATGGGGACCGAATCTTTCCCGCTGCAGGCCTTCGAAAACTGGCAAATGGTTGAGAAGCACCCGTATGTGCTTGGCGACTTCGCTTGGACCGGGATGGATTACTTGGGGGAGTCGGGCATCGGCAACGCCCAACTGAATTCTCCGAACCCATTCCACCAGGGAGGAGCCGCTGAGCCGGGCGAAGTTGGGGGCATGCCTGTTTCCAGTTTCCTGTTGATCTCCCCGGACTACCCATGGTTCAACTCCTATTGCGGAGACATCGACCTCATCGGTGAAGCGAAGCCTCAGTTGTATTACAAGCGCGTGTTGTGGGGAGAGAGCAAATTGGAGATGGCTGTGCAGCGCCCGCTGCCGGATGGACGCAGCGAGGTCACGAGCGCCTGGGGATGGTCGGATGAGCTCCGAAGTTGGACTTGGCCCGATCACGAAGGCAAGACGTTGAAGGTGCGAGTGTACTCGCGCGGCGATCAGGTTCGACTCATGCTGAACGGCAAGGAAATCGGCGTGAAGCCGGTCTCGGCCGAGACTCGGTTTAGGGCTGAGTTTGATGTGTCCTACGCTGACGGCGAACTGAGCGCAATTGCTCTGGCTCACGGCAGCCAGATCGCCGAACTCGCATTTATGACGACCGGCAAGCCAGCGAGACTTCGGCTGAAGGCAGACCGGCAGTCCATCCGCAGCGACCGCTACGATCTTGCTTATGTGATATTGGAGGTTTTGGACGAATCTGGACAAGTGGTGCCCGACGCCGATGTGCCGGTTGCGTTCACGATCAGTGGGCCCAGCGTGCTGGCTGCCGTCGGAACGGCAAACCCGAAAGACATGCGGAGCTTCCGCAGGCAGCCCCCCCGAACGTTTCATGGCAAATGCCTGGCTATCATCAAACCCACGGGCTCTGCCGGAAGCGTCACCGTGCGAGTGGAAGCTCAGGGACTCGCGTCTGACGAGATTATGCTGAAGGTTGGGTAACGGTTAATCGCAACTGCGCTTGGTACTTTAGTGTGTTGCAATTCGTCGCGCACAAGAGTATTAAAGAAGCATGCTGACCGAAGGAGCGAAGACTCCGCCGGGCAAGCAGAGGTTAGTCGATAAATCACACCGCTCTTGCGGTGCGCACCGTTGGCGACGCCCCGCGGACGCTGCCACGGCATTAACGACAAATACCTGAGACGGGGAGCCGAAAGCGGTTCCCCGTTCTTGTTTTTGGGAGAAACGGTTCCTGACACGCCTTTTTCCGCGCCTGGAGATGGGGCGCACCTCGGTGCGCCGCATTCTGGCGCCGAAGGAACGGTAGCGACGATGGCAAAACGCAAAAAGGATCCCATAGACGCTTTGTTTCCGGCGGAAGATGTCATCGGTGCAGGCCGCGGCGCACTGATCGACGCGATGTTTGGAGCGGGGTGGCTCGGGTGGGGCCTGGGCCAGGCTAGGGCTTTCACTGGGTTCGTTGGCCCCGCGTTTGGCTGTATTGAACTCTTCCTCCTGGCTTGCTCGATCTACGTCATCCGCAAGGGTCGCCTGCTCCGCAAACAATACCCGCCAATGCCCGCCTCCGCGCGCCAAGCCATCCGAAAGTCGTTTTTGCTCGTCGTGTCTATGGAGGTCGTCGGGCTCTTGCTTGTTTGGATCCTCGCGCATCGGTTCCATCGCCCGGACCTCGCAGCCGACTGGTGCGCAATGGTCGTCGGTCTCCACTTTCTGCCGCTCGCAAAGATCTTTCGATCGCTTCACCTCCTCGTCATCGGCATCCTGATGACCCTTTGGTGCGTTCTCTGCTGGTCCCTGTTTCGCTCGAATGCCCTCGTGATCTCAGTCACGGTTGGAACGGGAATCCTGCTCTGGGCCGCCTCCGTCTCCGCGTTGCTTCGCGCCCGCAAAATCGTGCACTCCTTGCAATGATCGTCAGCTTTCGGAAAGTTGCTGGCGCGCCATGGTGGACAACCCCAGACCTGCGCAGGCCTGCCGAAAACTCACCCTAATTCTGCATCCAGCGGGATGGGTTTCTGTGAGACTTCTGTCTTGCGCGGCCCGACCGTCTGCTTGACCACAGACCTGGTCACATTTCCACCTGCCTGAGGCGATTCGCAAGGTCCTTGGCTGCCTCGGCCTGCCTTCCAGACAACGGTCGATTGCCCGCACCCCATCAATCACGCGCTGCGAGCAAATCAGCGAGTGAGCAATATTGAACTGACAGGCAAATCCACCAGGGGTACAAGAGTATCTGGAGCTGTCCGACAGGACTTGGTGGGAGGCAGAATGTCCGCTCGCCTATGTGACAGCCGTTTCTTCCTTACTAATTTGAAAAAATGACGAGAACGATGCCACAAGGAATCATTTGTCGAGGCGTCTGGCAGGGACTCAGGAAGTTGTACAACGCTGAGGTCGATAGTGGATATACGACACTCATCGTCTAGCCGAGAGAAGACGTTAGAAAGCGATCAATAGAAACCAAAGAGATATTTCATTCGGAGGGAGAGTTGACCATGTCGGGTACCGCTATCAGTATCATCGTGGTTGCTGTATTCCTTGTTATCTGGCTGCTGGGAAAATCCATTCGTACCGTCCGGCCGACCAGTCGAGGTTTAATCGAACGGTTTGGCAAATACAACCGTTTTGCTAACCCGGGTATTATCTTTCTGGTGCCGTTTATCGAGCACCTGGTTCGCGTAAATATCACAGAGAATATGATCGATGCCGGGCTGCAAGAGATTATCACCAGCGATAGTCTGAATGCCCAGGTTGATGCCCAGGTTTACTTTAAGGTACGTTCCGATGAAGAAGATGTTAAAGCATCGCAGTATAATGTGTTCAACTATATGCTGCAGATTGTGGCTCTGGCGCGAACCACACTCAGAAACATCATCGGTACTATGACATTAAAAGATGCCAACAGCGAGCGCGGTAAAATCAATAGCGCACTCTATAATAACCTTTCCACGGAGACCAAGAGCTGGGGGCTTGAGATTGTCCGTACCGAACTTAAGGAAATCAATCCTCCCACTGACGTCCAAGAGACAATGAACAAAGTGGTCAAGGCCAGTAACGAGAAGATTGCTGCGATTGACTTTGCGACGGCTCGTGAAACTCAGGCAGACGGCGAAAGACGCGCTGCGATCAAGGTGGCTGAAGGACAGAGGCAGGCCGCAATCCTGCAAGCCGAAGGTCAGAAGCAGGCCAAGGTACTGGTGGCTGATGGTGAAGCTCAGGCAATCAAGCTCGTGAATGAAGCGGCCGACCTCTATTTCAAAGGTAATGCGCAACTGCTTCGGCAACTACAGGCGGCAGAAACATCGCTCGCCAACAATTCCAAGATCGTTCTGCCTGCGGGTTCTTCGCTGGTCAACGTTATCGGAGGCCTGGCGGGCATCGAGACTCGTCCGCCGGCAATGAAGTAATTCGATGACCGGCCGGTATTAATACATTCAGTTCACCCCTGGGCCGAAAGTCGGGCGGAAACTTGAGCCGGAAGCCCCTCTTTTTCAATTCGCGAGGGACCTGCGGCCAGGCGCGTGAAAACCACAGGGTTCCCGCACCCTCGCAATTATTTCCCCAATTATGTTTCGTGCTGTGTTATACTCCAAGTGACTTTGAAGTAGTCCGTTTGCTTGAAAAGATTTCGAGTTGGTGTCTGCTCCCTGCCTAATTGACTCCATCAAATGTCCTAGAGCTGTGTCGAAGCGATTTGCTGACGACTGGCCTACGTGTCCGCTCCGCCTAGGCGGTGCGGCAACTTTAGGAGAACAAAAGAATGAAGAATGTATTTGTCGGAAACATGAGTTTTGAAACTACGGAAAGCGGACTACGCTCGATCTTCGAGCCCTTTGGAGAGATCTCGCGCGTCAATATCATCACGGACCGGGACACCGGCCGGGCTCGCGGCTTCGGTTTCGTGGAGATGACGAATGACGAGGAAGCGGCCAAAGCGATTACGGCGTTGAATGGAACAGAGATGGACGGACGCGCCTTGAACGTCAACGAAGCGAAGCCCAAGGCGGGGGGGAGCGGCCCACGGGGTGGCGGGGGATACTCCCGCAATCGCGATAATTACCGCGGGCGGTAGCCGTGCCGGTAGCGGCGAGTGAGATTTAGATCGGGTCGGGGGCCCGTGCTTTCCGAAAGCCGCGGGTCCCTTTGCCCGGCAAGACAAAGCACCTTGAGATTAAGAAGGGGAGGATTCATGAACAAGACGTCTCAACGAGAATCAGATCCGCGCGATGCGTTGTTGCTGAAGCAGACCGAAGAACTACGAATTCAACTACTGGGTAATGAGGGTGTTCGAGAGCGTGTTTCGTCCCGTGCGTATGAACTTTATGAGAGGCGTGGCGCCGACCACGGCCGCGATCTCGAAGACTGGGTGGCGGCGGAAAATGAAGTCCTTTCGGCGCTCATCGAGCAGCAGCTAAAACTATCCCGCAAAACCTCAGAAGCAACGGCCAAAAACGTGACGCCGGCGAAACGGTTGAGCCGGAAACCAAACTAGTCTGGTTCGCGTAATTCGCCTTGTCGCCAGGTGGCGACTAATGTGCTCGCGCCTGCGTCCTCCGCCAGTGTAGAAGGGCAAGTCGCCACTACGCCGTCAAGGAGGACCTATTCGCCGATTGTTTGTGGGAAGGGCCGTTCTCGCAAGGAATCGCTGCGCTCGAGGGCCACGGCGCTTCTCTAGTGAGCAAAGGAAATCAGACTATCTTAGGCGCAGCTCGGGATAGACCGTATCTGACCCACTCACACTCACCGACATGGACGTCATGAGGTTTTCGCCGTTAACAGAAACCGTACGGCAGAAAGAAGAATTCATCAACATCGAGGCAAGGGAGGGAGAAGTGTCGGAGAAATCGCGGCTGCAACGGGCCAAGGCGCCGCTTGAATCCATCCCGAAGACGCACCGTAGGCTGGGGGATGGCGCGCTGGCGTCTGGACTTGCGAAATCGGGGGTGGCCACGAGCCGGTGGGTGTGCAATACTTGGGGTTCTGCCAAAAGTCTTTGCAAAGATGCGGGCTGCTGCGAAGCGAAAGCGAGCCAAAACCGAGGAGAAACCCAGAATTGCGGGAACCTCTTTGGCCTGATGCCGTTACGGCATGTTGAAGCAGACACTCTTGACGGTACGATGCTCTGGTCCAGGATTCCAAAATGGAAATCCCGGGCGAATATAGCTCACAAATAAATAAAGGGGACCCGTTGCCGGCCTCAGCGGAAGTCCGAACTCGGTGGCATGCCGATTTTGGTAGGGTGGTCGCCCCGAGTGAAGCCCAGCGGATTGAACGTTTCCTGGCGACCGGGCGAGTGTTCCTGGCCGCGAGCTCGATCGTGGCGATTTGGCTCGACCCGACCCAGCCGAGCCGGTATGCCGCGCTGGCTTTCGGTCTACTGGCAGCTTACGCCATTCACAGCCTCATCACGTTAGCGCTCGTGCGGTTTCGCGAGACTTCCACATCGTCCTTCCGTTTCACTGTCCACGCCATTGACGTTGCCTGGCCTGCCCTTATTGGCTTTTTTACGCAGGGGCCTAATAGCCCCTTTATCGCCCTTTATATCTTCGTTCTTTTAGCCGCGGCCTATCGCTGGGGGTACCGGGAGACCATGGGCACGGCGGCTGCGACGGTTGTGTTGCTCTTTCTGGAGGCCCTGGTGATCAGCCCTGGGCTTGCGGGTGTCCTGGAAGGCCGGTACACGCTGAATGAGCTGATCATCCGCGCGCTGTACCTGTTGATTATAGGTTATCTTCTGGGATTCATGGGGGAAGAAGAGAAACTGCTGCGGGCGGAAACCGCCGGAATCGCCCGCACCATCGCCAGAGTCCAGGCCGAGACGGGAGTGCTGGGGGCTCTGCGGGCCGCGTTTGACGAGGTCCTCTTTTTGTTCGCCGCGCGGAGGGCTGTGCTCTCGATGCGCGAGATCAGCACAGGTCGTGCCTTCCTCTGGGAGGTCCGGCGCGACCACCCGAGCCAAGAACTTAATCTGGTCTTGTCTGAACTCGATCGTGCCCGGCACGAACAATACGTCTTTGACGCACCCGGCGAGGTCTGGCACGTCTTCCGCCGCCCGCGCCGCGACGTACTGTTCGACCTCTTCGCACTCGACGAGGAAGGCACGTGGCGCAAGCATGCCGCGTGGACGCCGCCGGAGGCTTTCTTGCAAGCGCGAAGTTTTCGCTCGCTGCTGGGCGCCGCCATCAATTTGGGGAATGAGTGGTCTGGCTGCCTGCTCATGTTCGAGCCCGAACTGGTACCCACGCGGGATGCGGCCGTGCACTTCTTCCAGACCCTTTGCCATCAAGTGACTCCCGCCATTTACAGCAGGTACTTGACGCGCCGGCTGCGCTCGCGGGCGGGGGCCGTGGAGCGCGCCCGGGTGGCACGCGAACTCCACGATGGCGTCATCCAAACTCTGATTGGCCTGGAAATGGAGGTGGACGTGCTGCGCCGTCAGGCCAACGCTTCCCCTCAACGCCTGGCCCAGGATCTGAGCCGCGCCCAGGGGATCCTTCACCAGGAGGTGCTGAATCTTCGTGAGCTGATGCTGCAGATGAGGCCGGTGGACCTGACTCCGAAACAGCTCCTGGACTTCCTGGCCGACGCCGTCGAACGGTTCCGGCGCGACACGGGGATCTCCGCCCGTTTTGTGACGCTGCTCCCGGAAGTCTCGTTGCTGCCCCGCGTCAGCAACGAACTGGCGCGCACCGTGCAGGAGGCCCTCGTCAATGTGCGGAAACATAGTGGAGCCCGCAACGTGCTCGTCCGCTTTGAGGCGAAGGACGGTTATTGGAAGCTCCTGGTGGACGACGATGGGCGTGGATTCGACTTTTCCGGCCGCCTCACCCACGCCGAACTGGAGGCCGAGCGCAAGGGGCCCACAATCATCATGGAACGTGTCCGTTCCATCGGTGGCGAACTTACCGTAGAATCAACTCCGGGGCGCGGCGCGCGCCTGGAAATCCGCGTCCCGCAGATAGGTCATGAATGAGATCGCCCATCCGGTGCGTGTTCTCATCGGCGACGACTATCCCATCTTTCGCGAAGGCCTGCGGCGGCTGCTGGGGGCGGAGCGGCAATTCCGCGTAGTGGGAGAGGCCGCCGATGGCGAGGGGGCTGTCAAGCTGGGCCGCCAGCTCAAACCGGATGTCCTGCTGCTGGATGTGGCTATGCCGCGAGCTTCGGGCCCGGAAAACGGGACGCCCGCGCTTTGAAAGTGATCAGAATCCCATCAGGCTGAAATCAGTAACGATTAGTCGCCAAGAGTTTACCAATATCTGTCGACAGGAGCCCTACCTGCGACTTACGTCGGATTCGGCCTGATAACGCCCTTCCCGGAAAATGGGATGACTGTGGCGTTTGCGTTGCCAGGCTTATGTCGGATGGTGCACACTGCCGGCACACAACTTGGGCGGGGAGCAGGGTTCAACGAGGTTTTGAAGGGGTGCAATTGAAATCTCTGACCCACGGTTCAACAAACCGTGGGTCGCGTAGCTTTTGACGCTTGTAAGTTGTTGAAAAGAGGGCCTGGAGGGATTCGAACCCTCGGCCTACGGTTTAGGAAATGGTGGTATGGCCATTGTGCCCCACCTAACTTATTGATTCTAAAGAGTCGCCGAGTCCAACAAAACTGTCAAATTGTCCTGTTTAGGCCCTATTTTCGCTTAAGGTAGCCGATGAAGTAGCCGAAAGAGCCACGGGTTTCTGCGCCGATGACCGCAGCAACCATGTCATGCCACCCCGCTGAGACCCGCGCAGGAAGCGGTCTTTCCATATCCCGCCTCAGTCCAGTTGCTTTAGCCCTAAAAACCGTGGCTCGATGAGCCGGTCTCCCGCGCGAGGCCCATCGCGGAGCCAAAACCTATCGAAATCGTCGCCCATTCCAGAAAGCCTTGATCGTCCCTGCGGCGGGGACGGTTTCGGGCGCGAGGCCCGAAATGGCCCAGGCGGATATGCACCTGGTCACGATACGGATGGGGGGCCCCATCCAAATCGTTTCGAGCCCACGGGGGTCTCCGCGAACATCGCAGTCGAGAGACCCTCCGGGCTTGTCCAGGAGGACACATGGATTCGAATACAATCTTCACGAGCTTGTTCGGCGGATGCCTGAAAGCGGCCGACAAGGCTGCTGCAGCCACCATCAATTACAGCAAGTCAACCGTCATACCTGGCGTCTGCAATCTGTCACGGAAAGCTACGCTGACAACAGGGCATACCCTGGTTTACGTCGGCTCAAAGCTGACCGACTACTGCACCGAGAAGTGAGTGTTTCTGGGGGGAAGGGTCACACGTCCTTCCCTCATAGCGACAGCACATTCCTGTCCTCGCTCCAGTCGAGGGCGGTATTCTCCGCAATTGCTTTCCCGCCTTTATTAGTCCCACCAGTAGGAAACATTCCTTCGAATTCAGCCAATTTCCCGGATCACAAGGAGGTGTGCCTTGAGGTACTTTCAACCGGAACGCGCTTTGATGGCCCGCGAGGTCCGAGAGGAGAGGCGCAGAGAGCTGGCGACTATGCTCACCCAGATCGCCCAAGAGCGAGCAGCTCAGCTGCCTGCTCATGCGCCCCTATTTCTCGAAGCGCAGTTCCAAAGGAACGTTATCAATATGCGTGAGAACGTCCAGCGTGCTAAGGACGTTCAGACCACTCACATTCTGCGCTGGCTGCGCAGCTAATCCACCTTAAGCCCGGCAAGCCCCGGCTTTGGCCGGGGAGCAAGGGGATCCCACCTTTCCCCCGCATTCCGGCAATCCCACCTCATCCCCATTCCGTCCGGAATGGATCCCAATCTTCAGTCCCAATCCTGCCCGTCGGAGGCATGCCCGACAGAAGGAGGGGCGAACTATGCCCAATCACGGAGAACTGTATTTCACTCCGGACATCAACAAGCCGCACCAGAAGTGGTCGGTGCTTGAGGACCCGGAGCGTCCTGGCCGCAGGCCGATCATCCGGCATTATCGCCAACCGGGCGAAAAGCCGGATGTCAGGACGAGCTTCGGGTTCAGCGAACTCAGCCCAGTGCTTGAGCACTATGCCGAGCTGAACGGCCTGAACTATGGCCGCATCAGCCTGGGTAGCAGTGCCGAGTCCTTCGGGCTGGCTCTGGACATCGTGCAGTCCGGCCTTGGGGTCGTAATCGAAGGACAGAGCTGGTATCCGGTGATCCCGATCGTAAGGGACAATGGGTTCTCAGCCGTCCTTCTCGATAAACAGGTACCCTATGAGGAGGCTTGCCGCCTCTTCGGCTTCGGGATTGCACAAGCCAAGCCGAGTATCCCGAAGCGGATCAAAAGGCACTTGGCTAGAGGCAGGACAGCACTATTCGGAAGGGAAGCCGAAGTCCGCCCGCTGAATCAATACGACTCTGTTCATCGAGTCATCCTGGCGGATGGGATTACATCCTTCGAGACTGCGGTCTACGATCCTGGCCCACGCTGGCCCGAGGCTTGGACTTCGGGAGCGGCTCTGGCCTCTCGCCGGGGTGGCGCTCTTTTGACCGGGCATCCGGTACACATTGGTGATCTTATTCAGATCACCGGCGCCCTGCCCAGCGGGCAGATCAAGGCGCATTGCCTCATCTGGGATGTCGATTATGACTTGGTCGTCTTCGACATCAAGAAAGAGCTTCGTTCCTGGAATGGCGAAGCCTATTTCAGTGTCCTCAACGAACTCCATGGCAGTCCGGCCAATCTGGACGTGCAAACTGCCTCCAATCTCGACTTGGCGAAGGTAAGGGATGCAAAGCTGATCCAGTACCTCAGCCAGGAGTTTGCCCGCGACGTGTTCGAGATGATGAGAGACGACGAACGCGTCAAGGAGGAGATCGGATTCTATAATCCCGACAGCTGGGTCGATGAAGACGGCAGTCTCGTGACGGACGAGAATCGCTGGAAGCTCTGGCGGATGTATGCCGCAGGCTTGCCAGCCATGCGATTCCGCCATTGCCGGGATGCTTTCTATCGCACCCAGATGGAATCCCCACAGAACAGCGATCCCGATCGCTTCCGCATTCGCTTCCGGGAACCCAAGGATCTCATGACCGTCAAGCCTCAGGAGCTGGCGGGAGCGGCAGTACGGAAATATATCTTCCCGGAGCCGTTTGTCTTCGACCGGCAGGGTTATCCGCACTGGGAGCGCTCGACCTTGCCCGATGTCAACTCAGTGTATTTGGGTGGATTCGAGGGTGAGTTCATCTCTCTGAGGAATCCCAACGCCTCTCACAAGGAATCCGGCAAGCTGCGCGGTCGGCAGCTACAGCATTTCGCTGACATCGACCGTGGCGCCGTGATGTTCGTCCATCTAGGCTTCGCAGCCAGCCCGGACGGCACGCCGGGTCTGGGCAAGAGCTTTAATGGCGCAGATTTCGACGATTCCGTGCTGGCATTGCTCGACCCGGAAATCGTAGCGCACTG
Source organism: uncultured Acidobacteriota bacterium (assembly GCA_963831905.1). GTDB lineage: Bacteria > Acidobacteriota > Terriglobia > UBA7540 > UBA7540 > CAVROP01. The sequence goes on from CAWHRX010000003.1 coordinate 219,611, forward strand.
GAAGACCCTTCAGGACTATCCGCAGGTCATGGCCACTCCCACGCAGGCGATGGTGATTGATGACGGTGATGCCCTGTTCGACCGGCATCCCGAAGTCCAACGGTATGACGACGAATACGTCATCAGGATGATCGCCGATGCCAGGCACGGCCAGATGGGCATCGGGTGCGTGGTCAATGCCATCGTCTGGTTCAATCTGCTGTGGCTCAATCGGGAGAGTATCGTGGCCCAGCTCAAGGCGATGGAGCCAAGCAGCAAGGTCGTGGAAGCCATCCACTGGATGGAGCATGACCTCCCCAAGAGCCAGATGCCCATGATCGCCTCGCGTCTGGAGGAGATCATTGACTCGATCAAAATGAACGGGAAGTCGGTCGAGTGGGCGAGCGCAGCGATTACGGAATTCCGCAACACCTGTCCCGTGGCTCCGAAGTTCTGGTGGCAAGGTGGCTTTCAAGGCGAAGGACGCATTCCTCGGCATCGCCTCGGCAACTACAACGAGCCCATTCCAGTGAGCACGGCGATGGACGTTGCCCATGAGGAATGGGTCGAGATCTTCAAGAAGGCACGCAAGTTCGCCGACAAGGAGAGTTGGAAACGCTGCTGGCGAGTGCCTCTGGAAATTCGGACGTTCCCTACTCGGCCGGAGGCTGCTACTGCCGCCAGGGACTTCTGGCACTTGTACAACCGCACTCGGGAAGCCAAGAAGGCGGAGTTCCTCAAGGCTGGCAAGGATCATCGCGGTAAGCGCATCACCAACGAGCAGGAGGCAGGCCTATCAGCTTATCTGTTCGCCGAGGAGGACGTCCACAACCGCATTAAGGCCAGCGGCATGTATCTGGAGATTTACGCCGAACTGAGCAAGTTGGTCTTCGACCGGGAATTGACTCTTGAGCCACCACGTAATCCAGATGGCTCGGTGAAGCCGGTAGCAGATGGCATCCTGGGTGGTCCGCACACCCTGGATGGATTCCTGGATATGGCTAGGGCTGCAGGCGCGACCCGCAAATATGTGCCGATCACTTGGGAGTCGGAGCGCGTGCGTGCTGACTACGGCCATCTGAACCTCGATGTCGTCGTGGAGGACACGCTGGTGCGGATGGTAGGCAGCACTCCCAATCCCGCCAATTGGCTTGGCATCGTGGACGTGCCGGATGGCCAGTACCGGCTGGAACATGGCCTGCTGGCTACTGAAGACACCAGTGAGACAACACCCCAGCCTGCCACAGTGGCCCTGCCTGCAGTCAGTGGCTTTGAGCAGAAGCTGAAAGACGCCACTCTGAAGCAGCAAGATCGCCAGAGGATCGAAGCCGAGCTGAAGCTGTTTCAGGATCAAGTTGGCCAACGGGTCACCGTCAAGCCGGTCATATATCACAACCCCAAGACTCGCCAGGACGAGCCTGCTGCCCAGGTATTCCTCGAAGGGAAGTCGGACCCGCTTTGCTGGGTTTCTCGTGAGTACCTGACCGCAGTCACCCGTGAACTCACAGGCATCCTCGTCTCCAACGGCAAATACTCGCTCACCGCGATCTGCACTTTGCCCAATTAACAATCACACAAGCACAACCTTAAAGGACATGGTTCCCGGACTCCGCTACTCCAGGTCCCGGAAGCCAAGGAGGAGAAATGACTCTGAACATCAGTCACTCGATGGGCGCTGCTCCGTGTCGAAGAGATAGTCGTCACGGTTGCCGGCACCCACCACCACCCGCACATCCCAATCGGTTTGTTTGGTGGGACATTGAGCAGGTGAGCGAAGGGTTAATTCCGGCTCTCTGGTCAGGTCTATTGAAGATTGGATCGGTGTGGCTGGTTCTCACACCAGCTCTGCTGGCAATCGGTCATGCCGCCGGTCCTGACGCGCTTCTGCCATTCCAATCGGCACTGCTCGTCAGGTGAAGCGTGAACACGCTAGCCGGCACGAAGACTGGTTCGAAGATTCAAAAAGGGAATTCAATTCACTTGAGGGAGGATTTGCGTATGCCAAATACGATTGCTGTTGTTCATCTTCCAGACGCGCTGCGGAATGCAAATAGCGCCCTGGTGAAGCTCGCAGGAAAGGTTGATTCCTTTTCGCTGGTGCTCTGGCGGACGCCCGATGGTCAGCTCAAGCGTCAGATCGAGAAAGACTATCACGCCATGGTGTTTACCACCCGCAAGGAAGTCCGCAGGTATTGCCCCAAGTATCGTCATTTCCCTGGTGAAGGAATACTCGATTTCAGCACTGATTGCGTCTCCGGGCAACTCGAAGCCGGAGATCTGGGCAAGCCACCACAACCAAAACGTGGCAGGCTGTGTCAGCAGTGCTGCTTCTTCCTGGGCGAACCTGAAGAGCACGCTGTTGAAATGACCCTGGGCGAAACGCCCAAGCACCTCACGCCTGCAATCTAAATCCCGCAGTAACCCCCACCAACGATCCCCACAGACCAGAAACGAAAGGAGAGAGTAAGCCTATGGACGAACCGAACTCCCCGAAGGAAGCAAGCCCCTGCGGCATGACTGTTGCCGCCTATCTTCAGCCCGTGACTGGCCTCTACAAGTCAGCCAAGCTCGGCTGGCAGTGGCGCCAGCTGAAGTGGGCCGTGGCTGCAGCCTCCGAAGCCGCACAAGGCCACGAGGCCAATGGCGTGCGCCCCGGCGCACAGGAATTCAAGACGCTCTATCACGAACTTGCGAATAAGGTCCAAGCTTATTCCCACGAGTCCCGCATCCCCGTCGACACCCTCAAGGCGAAGCTGCCGGCGCTGTGCGCCATCGAGAGGCTGGCCCGTCCCGATGCCGCCGTGCCCCAAAACCGGCTTGGGCTGACGCTGGGCATT
>CAWHRX010000004.1:0-1177289 GCA_963831905.1 uncultured Acidobacteriota bacterium
AGTTCACGAGCTGAAGGGAGGAGATACAGCACAGGGCAATGCGCTGGGCGCACTGGCTGCGGCCGCCCGCCACATCGCCGTGCTCACCGGCACACTCTTGGGCGGCTACGCAGATGAGCTTTTCAGCATTCTGTTTCGCCTTGAGCCTGCGAGGATGTTGGACGAGGGTTTTGAATATGGGGAAGCCGGTGTCCGGTCCTTTACCGAAACCTATGGACTGCTGGAGAAGATAACGGTGATCGAGCCGGCCGACAACGCCTGCTCGGAGGCGCGGGTCACCACCAGGCTCCGCCATCGGCCAGGAGCCTCACCGCTTCTGTTCGGCCGCTTCCTGATGAGTCTCGGTGCGTTTGTGTCGCTGGAGGACATCTCCGACGCTCTCCCTCCCTACCGAGAGGAAGTCGTCAGCATCGAGATGGACGAGCCGCTGAAGAAAGCCTACGAGGACCTGGAAGAGGACATCAAGAAGGCACTGCGCGAGCATCGAGGCAATCAGTCGGTGATCAGCGTGGCACTGAATGCTCTGCTTGCTTACCCCGACCGGCCCTTCGGCTTCGGCGACTTGATCGGCCGTGAGTTCAATCCTGAAACGCAACGCCGCGAGCCGTTCCTGATCGCCGCCACACCCGACTTGGATCAGAACCTCGTATACGCCAAGGAACGGCGGCTGATTGAGGAAATTAAGAAATCACTGGAGCGGGGAAGAAAAGTCCAAGTGTATGCCGTATATACCCAGCGAAGGGATGTGACACGCCGGCTGGAGAGCATCCTGGCGAAGGAAGGTATTCGGGTGGCCGTGCTGACCACGGAGATTGTCCCGGAGCAGCGTGAGTCCTGGTACGAGAGGCAACTGCGAGCTGGCGTTCAGGTGGTGATCGCACACCCGCGTTTGGTTCAGACGGGACTCGACCTATGGTCTTTCCCGGACATCTTCTTCTACGAGACCGGTTATTCCATCTACACCCTGCGGCAGGCCAGCCGGCGCTCTTGGAGGATTGGACAGTGGTCAAACGTCAACGTCAAGTTCTTCTACTACGCCGGCACCATGCAGGAAGCATGTTTGAGGCTGATGGGGAAGAAGCTGTTGGTCTCGCTGGCCATGGAAGGGAAGTTCGCCAGTGACGGCCTGCAAGCGATCGACGAAGGTGACGACATCCTGATGGCGATGGCCAGGGAGTTGGTCACCGAGAAAGGAATTGGCGAATCAGCCGACGCGGTCTGGAAGCAGCTGCAAAGGCAGCAAGCGGAAGTGTTCGGAGTTCGGGGTGCGGCGACAACACTATCGGAAATGGAGGCAGAACCGCCGGAGAGGGATGTACCAGAAGTCATCATTCCACCGGTAGCACCGATCCCGGCAGTGGTGACACAACTCCTCATGTTCGGTATTTCACTTGAAAGTGTGCCCAGGCGTAAAGCTTCGCGCAGGCCATCAAGTGCCGCCACGTCATCAGATCAGCTGGGATTGTTCCAGCGCTAAGGGTGAGGCGCGCCTTGGCCGGCAGCAGTCTCGCACCGGCTAAAGTGTGCTGCCATTCGGCCAGAACCGCGGTCTAGCTGTTGTTTGGTGGTCAATCTTCGCAATGGGCGTGATCCGTACGGATATCCGACAGCGGAGCGAAGCGCCTTCACTCGGCATGGGGACAAAGGGCATTAAATGCGCTACGGGTTACTCTCGACTTGACTCGACTCGCGTCCTTAAAAAGCCGGACTACCGCTTGAGGAATTGTTGCGTGGGGGCGCGCAAGCAGCAACAGCACAAAGCACAAGCCGATCGTTTCAAATTGCATCCACGAAACATGATTGAAGGCCGAACGCACATAGATTGGGCCGTTACTGTCGCGCATATCGCCATCAGAATGCCCTGGCCGGGCGTGTGCGAAGTTTGACACGCCATCATAAATCCTACGAGCAAAGCCGCCTTCGCTGGTCAACGTCTTTTGATCAAAAAGACTGTCGTTTACGGTTGCACGAAGATGCTTTTGCAGCGTGCTCGTTGCGCCAATGAGACCATCACACGCTTGTCCAAAGGTGAGAGTACTCTTCCCAGAGCGCCATGAGCAAAACTCCGCGTCCTTGGTGCAAACCTGAGCCCATGTGCCAACTGTGGTCAGCTCCAGTGCGCTTCGCAGGGCAGCAATGGAGAGCCGGTAAAAGCCGGTCAGAACGGTGTAGGTGGCCGATTGGAAATCATCACCGGCATCTAACATGACTGAAAATAGGCAATCCTGGACATCGCCAATGGACTCGACCCACGCTCCCCACAGATCGTCCAATTGCTTTAGCGTGGTGCCATGATAGTTCGAGGTTCGAACTGCGACATCGTCAGGCAAGGTCACGATGCTGTTCCAGGTAGATTTGGCGATCACGTCAGATGCGGGAGGCTCCGGCTTTGGAGCATAGGCGAAATCTCGGCGCGCCAACACAATACGCCGGGCTCGAAAATCGCTATCCGGCAGTCGCTTTGGCATGAGCGCATTATATAACAGTCGCTCTCAGCAGCGAGCTTTCCAGCCAAGCCCGCCAATCACTCGCAGTCTTCCATCCAGAGATTTGAGTGTCACCGCCCGTCATGATGGCTTACCCTCGGTCTCCCGACTTTCCCTTGAGGCGGCCCACCATGATTGTAAGTCGAATTCCCCGACGGGTTCAACGGGTTCCACCTCGATGGAGACCGCTACTTCGCCGACACCGCGCAGTGTCTGGGGTGGTTTGACGCAGATGCCAGCCGGACATAACCGATCCGGGCAACGAAGCCGTCAACCTGGGCATCGCCATCTACAACGTGCGGCAGGGCGAGGGCATTCGTTACGAAACTCTATTCCGGGACGAAACCGTGGGAGCATTAGATGCTGTCAATGGCAAAGAGTACGTGCGCATGCTACGCCGGGCTATGGACTTGGGAGGTTTCCACCAAGTAATCTCCATTTGCCACGCGCCACTCGTCTGGGAGCTGGCGGACATGCCCTCGCATGGACGCAGGCTACGCTCGCCAGCGCCAGCGGTCAAGCCTGGTGGAGTGGGTTTCACTTCTTCAACGTCGGCGGATTACACACGCTGCAAGGTGTGTAGCCTGCTTTCACTGCGTCTTTCAGCTTGATCGGTGTTTTGCTCTTTCTGAGATAGCGGCAGTCCGCTGTGTGATACTTCTTACCGGTCTTTGTCACGTATACGGTCTGGTCGCCATTTGCTTGTGGCATCGCCCTCGCCGGCGTCGCAGCCGAGGCTATCGCCAAGAGGAATACCAGAAGAATCCATCTGATATGTCGGTAGGGGTGCATTGAGTCCTCCTTGGGTCCGTCGAAGGATTCATTGACTGACGTGCAGAACGGGTGTATGTATAACACCGATTGACCACCGACGCAAGAGAAAGTCCGCAGCGATCACGGAGGAAACATGAGAAGAAAAATGACCAGACCGTTACTGGTGGCGTCGCTGGTGATTGCCGCCACCCTTTGCATTTGGACACAGACATTCGGTGCCGATAATATAACTGCTTCTGAAGCCAAGAACCACATTGGCGAGACCGCCACGGTCTGCGGCGAGGTCGCCAGCACAAGATATGCGGCATCGAGTCGAGGTCAGCCGACGTTCATCAATTTGAACAAGCCTTATCCCAACCAAGTTTTCACCGTGCTCATTTGGGGATCGGACAGGGCGAAATTCGGCAATGCTGAAGCCATATATCGGGGGAAGTCGGTTTGCGTGACGGGTACGATCAAAGAGTACCGGGGTGTCCCTGAAATCATTGCCAACGAGCCATCGCAGGTCAAGATTCAATCAAGCAAAGAAAAGTGACTCTGTGGCAGTACGGTGACCGGTGGCAGGTGCGGAGCGACATTGTGTCTCTTGCAATTTCAAACAGAAAGGCGTAATAAGACTAGCAGTCTTTTTACCGCACCACGAGACCGTGGATTCGGAGGCGATTCATGGGCAATGACAAGGGCAAGTTACTCTCCGTGGCAGCCGCAGCCGTCGCGTTGTTATTCGGGGCCAAGGGGCCAGCGAACACTCCTTTTCAAGATTTGATCGGGAAGGCGAGAAAAGCCACCGTTGAGGCGCTGGTGCCCAAAGCAAGCCCAGGTCCGGCACCGCTGGTTCTAACGAACGGGAACGGCTTCGGGAATGCCCTAGCCGCACAACACGACTCGCACTCATCGCACTCATCGCACTCGTCGCATTCATCGCACAGTTCCCATTCTTCGCACTCTTCGGGGCTGTAAGCGATGACAGCCGTACCAGGGTGCAACATCTCCGTCTCTCATCCAGAAGGCGCTGTTGTCGTTCTGGACGCGAGCATTTACCGTCTTTCCGCTGTCAAGAAGGCTGCTTACAAGTTCGGAAACGAGTTTCAGTGTCTAATAGCCACCTCGGACGATGGCTCTATAGCAGTTGTGCTCAAGCCGAAGATTCAAGTGGACGATTTAGAACACGCAGCCGGGGAGTTCTGCAATGAAGTGCTGGACCAGGACTTGCGCGAGGTCGTTGCAGAACAAACTGACGCAATTCGGAACCTGCTGCTCGCCCACGCATTCTCACGCACATCGCTTGTGAACGCGGAGTTGGAGACAGTTGATTACCACGCCGATCCGCTCGGGATAGGTGTTGCAAGAACTACTCACGAATAGCAAGTCCCTTCGCATACACGACCCCGCGACGCCTCCTCCGTATGCCTGGACCGGAGAAGCAAATGATTGAAGGATGCACTGCCCGCAAACAGTTTCAGCCCTTGGACCATTTCCGCAATGTGCAGAGCACGTACTCACTTCTGCCATTGCGTTTCATTTCGCTGGATGAGACACGATATTTGCTGACCAACTTTGCCGGTGAGTATTGTGCCTTGCCGCGTGAAACCCTTCACAGCTTTTTACGGGGTACTCTTCCAATACAGTCGCCGGAATACGGACGACTCAAATCCAAGCAGTTCTTAATCGATGATGAGTCGAGCGCCACGCTCGAGCTGCTAGCCGCCAAATACAGGACGAAGCAGGAATATCTTACGGACTTCACAAGGTTGCACATTATTGTTCCCACGCTCAGGTGCAATAATCGCTGCGGTTACTGTCAGGTGTCGAGGCAAGGGCCATCCTCCAGTGGTTACGACATGACTACTGAAATCGCTGAGCGGGCAGTCGAGTTTACGTTCCGCAGTCCTGCGCGGCGTCTGAAGGTTGAGTTCCAGGGCGGCGAACCGCTCTTACAGTTCCCGCTGGTCAGGTACATCGTGGAAACATCCTTGGAGCGTTCGCAAGCGCAATCGCGTTACGTAGAGTTCGTCATTTGCACGAATCTTTCACTTCTTGATGACGACATTCTCGAGTTCTGTGCCGCACATGAGGTTTATTTCTCCACTTCGTTGGATGGGCCGAAGGCTTTGCATAATCTGAATAGGCCGAACCCGGATTTCGATTGCTATGACCGCACCATATCTGGTATTTCACGTGTCAGGGAAGCCTTGGGGCGAGATAACATTTCTGCCCTGATGACCACCACGCGGGCCAGCCTCTCACAGCCAGTAGCAATTGTGGATGAGTATTTGCGGCAGGGATTCAACTCAATGTTCGTTCGACCAATCAACCCCTATGGGCTTGCAGCCCGGACAGGTGACGCCGGAGGCTACACGGCTGACGAATGGCTAACGTTTTATAAGGAGGTGCTCAGTTACATTCTGGAGTTGAACTACCAGGGTATTTCTTTTAGGGAGAGCTATGCTGCGCTAGTCCTACAGAAGATACTTACGCCCTACAGCACCGGGTTTGTTGACCTCCAATCACCGGCAGGGGTGGGTATAGGGGTTATTGCGTTCAACCATGATGGGAGCGTCTACCCGTCCGACGAATCGCGTATGCTGGCAGAAATGGGGGACAACCGTTTCAGACTCGGCAATCTTCTCACGGATACTTACGAACAGATCATGCTGTCAGAGAAACTGATTAGCCTCGTCAAAGACACGATGACGGAGGGTATGCCGCAGTGCTGCGATTGCGGCGTGCAACCGTACTGTGGAAGCGATCCAGTTCGGCATTACAGAACGCAGGGAGATTTAGTCGGCTACAAACCCACGAGCGAGTTCTGTGCCAGAAACATGGCAATCATCAAACATTTGATTTGGCTACTCGAAACCGATCCGAAGGCGTCAGAAGTGCTAAAAACCTGGATAAGCTAATCTCATGCAGGCTCTTCATGCCAACACGCGAAGCACGTGGGATTCCGATCCCTTGATTGTAAGAATAACCAAGATTGCGGTGCGGCCAGAACCATACCGGACTCAGGAAGCACTGATCTTGACTGATAGCAGCACTGGCACCCCTGGCTTCCGGGCGTATTTTCACATCGAGAACACGGTCAATTCGCAGTCTGACGTTGCGAGTTGGCTAAGGCCTCTAGTGGAAATACCGTCTTCGCCTTCATACCTCGACAACGGGGACATCGTTCGTCTTAATCCCCGCAGCGGCGAGATGCGCGTCCTTTACCGGAAGAACTCTCGTTTCAATTCCTTACTGGTGACTCAGCGTTGCAACAATAGATGCGTGATGTGTTCGCAGCCGCCACGGAACTCCGCCGATGGCTATCTTGTCAACGAACTACTGCAGGCAATTCCTCTGATGGGCATCGATACGCCCGAACTTGTGCTTACTGGCGGCGAGCCCACACTGCTTCCAGATGAGCTTCTTAGGCTCGTCCGGTGCTGCGCCAGCAATCTCCCTCACACTTGCGTGCTCCTCTTGTCGAACGGTCGGTTCTTCACTTATCTGAGCTATTGTGAGGCATTGAGCACAATCAAGCATCCGTCTCTGACAATTGCAGTTCCACTATATTCCAGCCTTTCCAACGAGCACGACTTCATCGTCCAAGCTAATGGAGCCTTCGACCAGACAGTAAGAGGGATCATGAACTTGGGGCGCTGTCACCAGCGGATAGAGCTTCGCGTGGTTATACATCGCCTCAATTGCGAGCGCCTGCCCGAGATGGCTGAGTTCATTGCGAGAAATCTCCCTTTCGTGGCCCACGTTGCACTGATGGGGATGGAGCCAACTGGTTTTGCCAGGGCCAACCTCGACCAACTCTGGGTAGACCCTGCGGCGTACAGCAGCCTCCTCAGTGAGGCAGTCCACGAACTATCCCGCCATCACATCTGCACCTCGATTTACAACCATCAGCTTTGCACCTTGCCTGTTGAGTTGTGGCGATATGCCCGACAAAGCATCTCTGACTGGAAGGATACGTTTCTGAATGAATGTAGCCCGTGCTCAGTTCGGGGACAGTGTTGCGGGTTCTTTGCTTCTGCCGTGGACCATCACAGCAGCGCAGTGAAAGCAATTTAGAGCGTCCGAAGGGAAGCATCCGAATCTTGCCGTATTGACAAGTGACCGGTGGATGGAGGTGTCCACTTATTGATCTTGGTGGGCACTTAGGAACTCAGGTTGTTATTTGGGGTCCAAGCGGTGGCCTAGCCCGCTTTATTCATGAACGGCATGTGAAGGTTGGTTCTGGCTCGTTTTGCTTGGCATGAGACGAACCCGGCAGCCCGAACCGAAGTGCCAGGGCATGCAGTTGGGTTCGTTCCTCCCGTCAGCGCAGGAATGCGGCGGTTTTTGAAGACACCTCGGCGAGAGTCTCGTCGCAGAAGAAATGGTTCGACATGATCCCAGTAAGAGGAATTGGCTATCCGCTCGAAGCGCCAAAGCTGAGGGCGATCTGGCGGAAGCTGCCCAGGAACGGGAACGAGACAGGAAGATGAATTACCACACGACGCACCGAGACGATCACACTGGCCCCCAACTTCAGCAACCGCTCGCGCAAGGTCCACACCTGCGCCCGCGCACAAGCGGTGCGTGCAGCCCGCAGACGCAACTCCTGCATCAGGACGTAAGCCGCCGCCGTCATCAGCACCCGGAACTGATTGGCCAGAAACTTCGTGCAGCTCGTCCGGTCGATCTCCAATCCGTAATGCAGTTCCTTGATGCGATTCTCGATCTCGCCTCGCTCACAATAGACGTGCTCGTAAATCCCTTGCGGGCTCTGCTTCAGGTTGGTGATGACGAAGCGCGGATTGTCTTTCGGCTCCTTACCTTCTTGGCGCACCACTTCCGCCTTGAAGATCACCCGCCGCTGCGAAGACCAGCTCTCGGCCGCGTAGCCAGTTTCTCCGTAAATGTGCTCCGTCTTCGCCGTCTCTTGCGAAAGCCGGCGGGCTGCTTGCATCTTGGGCTCGGCCAGGCGGTTCAACACCGCATTTTTAGCCATGGCGACCACGTATTCGACCCCCATGACATCCAGGAAGTCCAGCAGCCGCGGATCAGCGAAGCCGCCGTCCAACCGCACTCGGACGCGCGCTTTGGGGAAGGCTGCCCACACCCGCTTCAGGATGCGCCAGAGTATGCCGATCGCTCCCTCGCTGGCTGGCGCATTGCCCGGCCGCAGCACCGCCGCACACAGGTATTGCTCCTTCTCGTCGTTGAAGCTCAAGAAACCCAGCAGCGGCAAATAGCACCAGGTATCGTAGTGGCTGTTAAAGAAGCTCAACTGTTGGGCACCGTGCGTGGGATCGTCGGTCACATCGAGGTCGAGGGTGATCCGCTGGGCGCGCCCATGCAGCCGGCGGCCATGGCGCTCAATAACGCGGTCGGCCAGCGCCTCACCCATCCGGTAAAGCTGCTTGCGGTCCGGGACATTCTCAAAGCGACTCAGGGTCGGTTGCGAGGCCAAGTCCGCTCCCTCCACCGGATCGCGCCCGATCAGCATCTTGTGCACGGGGTCTTCGCCCAATCGAGCCGCGTCGTTGGCATCGGCATAGCCACAGGCGATACCGAAGATACGCTGCGCCAGCAGTTCCTCGATCGCATGGTCGACTTTGCCCGGCTGCCGCTCGTCCTTCAAGCAGGCCGCCAGCGCCTCCGTCAGTTGCATCCGACGGTCGGCAGCCTTCAGCAGGATCGCGCCGCCATCGGAACTGCTCTGGCGCTTATCAAACTGCGCAACCACCGGCTTCGGAAAAATATTGGAAAACAACAAACACTGTGCTGTACTATTCTCGGTCAACCGAAAGCCTCCTCGTTTGGTTCAAACCCGCATGAACACCGTGTTTGTACCACAGGAGGCTTTTGGTGTCTTTAGAAATGTGAATTATTCAGGCTAGTGTGGTGACGTGATCGGCGATCAGGTCGAGGATGACGATTTCGCAATTGCGGTCTTTGTATATGGACCTGCCCTCCAAGCTATGCAACAAACTAAGCTGTTGCGCGAACCTTTGCGCATCCTCGCCGGTTCGGTAAATTGTCTGATCCAGGAAGATCACGTGAGTGACGCCGCTTCGCTTAAGTCGGCTCAGGAGATCGTTTGTGACAGCGCTAATGTCAACGAACTTCGTCCTAGCCTCGCCAAACATTTCAAGGATCACTGGCTCAAACGTTACAATGTAAGGTTCTCCGCCATCAGTGGACAGCGCAATCCTCTCCGCTCTTAATGCAGGTACAATCCGATACGCCTGTTCGTCGCCTCCGAGGTCTTCCCTTAGGGCAGTCGAACATATCGCTGAAACGGCAACTAATCCGCACAACGCCACAAGTATTCCGCCTCTGACGATTGATGTCCGGGAGCTGGGTTGAAGGACCCGCCGAGCAAGTGCCAATCCTTGTAGAACTCCGAAGGCAACGGCGATTGAAATAAGTCCTGACATGTTGCAAAGATAGCGGAGCCAACCCACTGGATTGTCGTCGCCGTGCAAGAAATAGAATCCGCGTACATGAGTCGTGCAGAGAATCAAATACCCAAACAGCGTCAAGAGAGTAACTCGAAGCAAGTGAGACTCCCGCAGATTAACCGTTAGGGCAAGGAGCAGTGGTATCCAAGCTCCCATAAACCAACCCCATTGGCCGAGCGCCCCGGCGAGCGATGGGAGGAGGTGAGCGGCGTAGAGGAGCGAAAACGGGGTAGTACCGAACTGGCGTGCCTCGCTGTGGGCTGTTTGCAGGATGCCCAGCTTCCACAACGCCAGGATCAGAACTACTGCAAACATGGCTACGCTGCCCAGTGTTTTGAGAAGATCGTTCGCTCTTCGTCCGTGAGACAGCAAAGCTAGGAACGCTGTGTCGAAGGTAAAGGCGAGAGGAAGAACCAAGTTTTCTCTCTTCACCAAGACAGCAAAGAGCAAAGTCACCGCCAAGGCTGCCAAAATGACAACAAATCGCATCCTTTCGTGCCCTGCCTCAGCATCCCTTATCCTGCAGTAGCCATATAATGATGTGATAACCAGAAGGGCGCTGAAGGGCTCAGATAGCGAAGTCGTCCCATATACAACAAAAACTGGAGTGAACGCCATAATGGCTGCGGCTAGAACGGCGAGGGTCTGATTATGACTGCTTCGGGCAACCAGCAGGCACAACAGTACGATACTCAGGACGTTGGCCAAGAGAGCAACGTAATAGCCTATGTTATGTGTGTACCCGACGAGGCTCACTATCCATGCAAGGAGGGCCGGGTACCCAAGATAGTGTGCGGCAAAAGCAGTTCGCGTCTGGCACGCCTCTAACGAGCCCACGGCGCAGCCAGTAATCAGGAAAGCTGAAAGCGGCGGATCGGGCAGAACATTTCCATGTGACGCAATAAGCCGACCAGCAGAGACATACACGTAAGAGTCCTCATACTCTAGCCCATAGAAAGGCGGTCTTGTAAATGGAAGACGGAGCAATAGAGCTGCGGCGGCAACAAATGAGACTATGACGAGCGTACGTCCAAGCAGCTTCTTCTTATAGGGATCAACTGCTACCGAGCAACCCGCGAAGAGAATCGTGAGGGCAGCGAGTGCCTGCGCAACGAGCAGTGGTGTGCATTTCATCATAGTGGCAGCTCCCGAATACGCTGTCGGGCCAATTCGGCCAAGGGAGCATGGCAAAAGCAGGAGTGAGCGCAGCTAATGCGGAACTTTGCCATTGGCACCATTAACGTGCTTGGTATAGACCTTTTGCCCAAACAATTCAAGTACCGGCGTGGAGCTTCTCCACAGCGATCCCCAGCAGCACGTCCACGCTCTCCTGCGGGGTCCTCAACATTGAAGCTGCCCGCAGGATTTCAAGAGCCTCTTCGACGGCCTGGAGTGCAGTTTTCTGTTAAGGTTTGCGCATGGTTTGACCACCAGTGGTAGAATCACCCGCGTTATGTTCCGAATTGCGTTGTTTTCCCTATTGCTGGCTTTGGTAGTTGTGGTGGTCGGAATCTCCTTCGCCTTAATGCGGAATCTCCACCAACCGCTCCTTGTGTACGTCACCGTGATGCCGATTTGGTTGACCTTGCTTGTGATCCTGGTGATGGTGGGGCGGGCCACGTTCAAGAAAGGGCAGAAGAGGGACGGGCGGTAGCGAAAGTGATCTGGTAGTCGTTTGAAAGGATTGGGGTAGTGGCATGGGGTTAGAGGCTAGCAGAATAGATGGGGCGACCGTACACTGCGGCGACACTGCAAGCTCTACCCCCTGTCTCCTTGTCGGTCAATCTTTGCGAGAAGGACATACTCCCGTGCTTCACGCTCGCTTGCCGAAACGCGGGGAGAACGCCAGGAGCGTCCGATGCCGACTACCGCCGCGGGGCGATAGCCGGCATCGGCAGAGTCGTAGTCGCCGTCACTGGCTCTGGCAATGGCATCGGCTCACAGGCATTGGCATCGTCATGGGCAATGGCAGAGGCATTGGCGTTGGCGCTGACTACGTCTCAAACTTGGTGATGGCGAACCGACCGAACCCCTGGGACCGGGCCGCCCCGATGCCCAGGTACTTGGCCCCCCACTCGATCATCTGGCGCAGGTCTTTCGGCGACAGCATCGTCTCGTCGAGGTCGAGCGTGCCGTTCGCCGTGGCGTCCTCAATGTACGAGTTTTCCTGCCACGACCGCTCGTTGCTCGCCTCCAGCTTCACGTACCTCCCGAAGACCTTGGCGTCGGCGACAGTCCTGTCCGTCACCAGGCCCGGCTCCCGGACCTGGACGGCCGTGCGGATGATCTGGTAATCCGCCGCCGCGACCGCCTTCGGTGCCACGTGCGCCACGTGGGCCAGGAAGGACTGGAAGTTGCGGCTCGGGATGTAAACGGTGCCATCCAGGGTGAAGAACTGGGCGTTGGCCTTGTCCGTCAGGGCGGTGTAGTCCGCCTCGCTCATGCCCCGCTTTTCCAGTTCCGCCGCGAGCGTCTGCCTTCGCTTCGCTTGGCTGCGGGCCCGGTTGAAGCCGCTCGCCTTCTGGATGGAGATCAGTTCGGACCGCTCCCTGGTCATCGGGTGGGCGATGTAGGACTTGAGCCTGATCTCAAGGTCGATCGTCATCTTCGCCGCCTCCGCTGCGGCGCACGGGCAGGCCAGCATAGCACATGCTGCCCACAGAGTTGGCAGAAAAACCACTATCTCCTCGTCGCAGTTGATTCCTGCGTCTTCCGAACCGGCGAGCGTTGGGGAGCCGAAGGCCCAGTGCGAGTAACCTGGCTCGGCAAGGATTGCCAAATCGACGCTGGTGCTGGACTCTCGGCAGAGGGCTGCGGCAGGGCTAAAGGACGCGAGGGCGGAAACAAAAAGGGGCAGCCACCATGCCGGATGGCCACCCCATTCAAGGAATTCTAACGCCAAAGAAGATAGCACGGCTGATCTTGGTTGCAAGAGTACTTTGGTGCCAGAGTCCCCCAGGTAACGGTTGACAAAGGGAAGATTGGGCCGTCACGATATCATTACCGTTAGAGATTCTAGAGTGAGAGGAGGGTGCGCAGACTATGCGCCAAGTGAGCAGAGTGGGAGTGTTGGTTGTCTTGCTGACTGCTGTTTCCTGGCCCCGGCCTTGCTTGGCATGGGGCCACGAGGGCCACCAGATCATCGCCCTTATTGCCGAGCACTACATGACGGACTCCGCGAAGGCAAAGGCGACCGCCCTGCTGGACGGCAGCGGGATTGATGCGATTGCATCCTGGGCAGATGATTACCGCCGTGATCATCGGGAAACGGCCCCTTGGCATTACATCGACTGCCCGCTTGCCGAGCCCAAGATCGACATGGCGAGGGACTGCCAGCACGGTGATTGCGTCGTCGCAAAGACTGAGGAATTCCTGAACACCCTGCAGGACCCCGCCGCATCCCAGGCCGCGAAGGCGGAAGCGCTGAAGTTTGTGGTGCATTTCGTTGGCGACCTTCACCAACCTCTGCATGACGAGGATAATCACGACAAGGGCGGCAACACACACTATGTTGTGTTTGAACGTCACCCCGACAACCTGCACTGGGTTTGGGACACCGGCCTGCTCGAACACATCAACCGCGACCCGCAGGCGCTAGCCGAAGAGTTGGAGAGGCGCATCACGGCCCAGGATGTGGCCGAATGGGAAAAGGGGACCGTTCTTGACTGGGCAAATGAAGGGCACCATCTCGCCCAGGCGGTTGCGTACGGCGATCTCGGCGACGAGAGCCCTGCGCCGATCACACCGGCGTATGAAAAGCAGGCGGACCCGGCCATTGAGGTTCAGTTGGAGAGGGCCGCTGTAAGGCTGGCGTGGTTGCTGAATCTTGTGCTGAAGTGAGAAGCAATTGACGGGCATGGCGGCTGGGCCTATCGGCCTCCTTTACAGGGCACTGGGACGACCGTTCTCCACCCAATTAATGGTTCCGGTTTGGCCACTCGTTTGCGGGCCTTTCCGCAGATGGTGCGTGCCGTGGAAGGTACCTTCTCATGCATCAAGAACCGAATTGCAAATGCGCATACTGTGGAGTGCCCATTTATCGTAGACCGGACCGCCTAGCCCGCTTTATTCATGAACGGCATGTGAAGGTTGGTTCTGGCTCGTTTTGCTTGGCATGAGACGAACCCGGCAGCCCGAACCGAAGTGCCAGGGCATGCAGTTGGGTTCGTTCCTCCCGTCAGCGCAGGAATGCGGCGGTTTTTGAAGACACCTCGGCGAGAGTCTCGTCGCAGAAGAAATGGTTCGACATGATCCCAGTAAGAGGAATTGGCTATCCGCTCGAAGCGCCAAAGCTGAGGGCGATCTGGCGGAAGCTGCCCAGGAACGGGAACGAGACAGGAAGATGAATTACCACACGACGCACCGAGACGATCACACTGGCCCCCAACTTCAGCAACCGCTCGCGCAAGGTCCACACCTGCGCCCGCGCACAAGCGGTGCGTGCAGCCCGCAGACGCAACTCCTGCATCAGGACGTAAGCCGCCGCCGTCATCAGCACCCGGAACTGATTGGCCAGAAACTTCGTGCAGCTCGTCCGGTCGATCTCCAATCCGTAATGCAGTTCCTTGATGCGATTCTCGATCTCGCCTCGCTCACAATAGACGTGCTCGTAAATCCCTTGCGGGCTCTGCTTCAGGTTGGTGATGACGAAGCGCGGATTGTCTTTCGGCTCCTTACCTTCTTGGCGCACCACTTCCGCCTTGAAGATCACCCGCCGCTGCGAAGACCAGCTCTCGGCCGCGTAGCCAGTTTCTCCGTAAATGTGCTCCGTCTTCGCCGTCTCTTGCGAAAGCCGGCGGGCTGCTTGCATCTTGGGCTCGGCCAGGCGGTTCAACACCGCATTTTTAGCCATGGCGACCACGTATTCGACCCCCATGACATCCAGGAAGTCCAGCAGCCGCGGATCAGCGAAGCCGCCGTCCAACCGCACTCGGACGCGCGCTTTGGGGAAGGCTGCCCACACCCGCTTCAGGATGCGCCAGAGTATGCCGATCGCTCCCTCGCTGGCTGGCGCATTGCCCGGCCGCAGCACCGCCGCACACAGGTATTGCTCCTTCTCGTCGTTGAAGCTCAAGAAACCCAGCAGCGGCAAATAGCACCAGGTATCGTAGTGGCTGTTAAAGAAGCTCAACTGTTGGGCACCGTGCGTGGGATCGTCGGTCACATCGAGGTCGAGGGTGATCCGCTGGGCGCGCCCATGCAGCCGGCGGCCATGGCGCTCAATAACGCGGTCGGCCAGCGCCTCACCCATCCGGTAAAGCTGCTTGCGGTCCGGGACATTCTCAAAGCGACTCAGGGTCGGTTGCGAGGCCAAGTCCGCTCCCTCCACCGGATCGCGCCCGATCAGCATCTTGTGCACGGGGTCTTCGCCCAATCGAGCCGCGTCGTTGGCATCGGCATAGCCACAGGCGATACCGAAGATACGCTGCGCCAGCAGTTCCTCGATCGCATGGTCGACTTTGCCCGGCTGCCGCTCGTCCTTCAAGCAGGCCGCCAGCGCCTCCGTCAGTTGCATCCGACGGTCGGCAGCCTTCAGCAGGATCGCGCCGCCATCGGAACTGCTCTGGCGCTTATCAAACTGCGCAACCACCGGCTTCGGAAAAATATTGGAAAACAACAAACACTGTGCTGTACTATTCTCGGTCAACCGAAAGCCTCCTCGTTTGGTTCAAACCCGCATGAACACCGTGTTTGTACCACAGGAGGCTTTTGGTGTCTTTAGAAATGTGAATTATTCAGGCTAGGTATACGCAATTTCTGTAGCACCGCCCATGCTGGACTCGCCCGGATCGAGAGAACGATACGATACCGTGCCGGAAGGTTCGCTAAGCTCTTTCATGAATATGCGCAGGGGTTTGCCAAAACCCATTACAAAGCTCGTTCAAGAGGAACGGTTCGATGGCGGGTGTTGACCTTTTTAGAGTTCTTGAACACCCGAGGTTTCTCGACAATTCGCACCGTCACGGCGAACACGATCACCGGGTTCCTGGAATGGTGTCAGTCAAGGGGCATCGACAGGTCGCAGCTTCGTGACACTTTGGGATCAATCGCTGTTTTTCTGGACTGGGCTGCGATGGCTGGAAGATATAAGGGAATGAACCCGATTCAGCCACGAATGCACGGACTGGCCAAGCCAGAGCGAGTCCCCCGCCCGCTAAGGGACCAAGCCCTGGCACGGATTTGGAGGACGTTGGACCAGCGAGGGACCCTGCAACAAAAGCTGGCGGTCGCGCTGGGCGAAGAGGCTGGCCTAAGAATCTCGGAAGTTTGCAATCTGCGCATGTCGGACATTGACATGCAGGGGCACCGTGTCTTTGTGAGAGTTCCTAATAAGACCGATTCAGAACGATGGGCCTGCTTCCACAGGAAAACTCGGATATTTCTTCGTGAGTGGCTGAGTAAACGCGACCCGGGATGCGGTCATGATTTTCTATTCCTGAATAGTCTAAACCGTCCACTGAACGCGGATCGGTTAGCGAACCAGTTGCGGCACGTTCTGGCCGGTGGAAAGCCTGCGTCGCGTGACAGGAGAGACGCCGGCGCATCTGATTATTTCACGTTCCATAGGCTTCGCCACACCCTGGCGTCGCGGTTGGCGGACAAGGGGCTGAGTCCCACGGTGATAATGAACCTGTTGGGCTGGAAATCGTACAGCATGTTTTTGCATTATTCCCACCTTCACCCTCGGAATGTCCGAAAACTATATGAGGAAGCAATGGAATAAGACATGGAGTATGCGGGCGCGAACTTGCCCGGCACCCTCAGCCGCCGAATAGGGACGGCGTGCAGAGCGGCGAAGCCCACGGGCGGCTAAATTCCTGAAGTTCGACGACCTCCACCGCGCGCTCCTCATTTTACATAGCGTAAACGAATGATTGCGGCAACATCGGAGGCGGAGGCGATTCGCGCTCACCGCAGACCGCTTCCTGAGGCACTGGTATGATATGCTCGATGGGACGCGGTTCGACAAGATTCCGCCTATCGTTACGACTGGCGCGTCAGAATTCCAGTCCGGGGGTATGAATTTGGTTCACTCAGCCAGTTCAACTGCTTTGCATAGAAAGGAATTTCGTTGAATATCATTCTTGCCCACGGGATCCTGGGTTTTAAGGAGAGGTTTGGCGTCGAGTATTTCAACGGCGTCGCCGAACATCTCCGAGAAATCCCTGCCAAGGTCTTCGTGCCCGAGGTGAGCCCCACCGGCGGCATCGAGCAGCGTGGCGAGGAGTTGCGCAGCAAGATCATCACTGCATTCAACGATGGCACGCTGGAACCCAACGAGAAGGCCCACATAATCGGCCACAGCATGGGTGGTCTCGACAGCCGCTATCTTCTGTCGCCGGCAAGCAAGAAGACCTCAGGGGAGGATGTCGCCGTTCGAATTGCCTCGCTTACCAGCATTTCTTCGCCGCATCGCGGCTCGCTGATTGCCGACCTGCTTGCGCTAAAGCCCGCTGAAGAATCGGGCGTGCTCAACCACTTGCAGGGTCTCGTCAAGGACCTTAGCGGTCTGGAAGAAGGCGCGGGCAAGATCCTTAATCACTTCGGCATCTCCCTGCAAGGCCTGGAGGACCTGACCACAGACTCGATGCAGAAGTTCAATCAGCGCTATCCAGACCACCCCGCCGTACACTATTTCTCCGCAGCGGGCGCGGGTCGCCCGGGCACCATCGCCACCGCAGTCATTCTCCTGCCCTTCCACGAGTACATCCAATCCCACAGCGGCCAGCCCAGCGACGGTCTGGTGCATTTGGCTTCTGCGCGGTGGGGCGACTTCGACGCCGACACCTGGCCGTGTGACCACGCCGAGGAAGTCGGCCACGACCTGGATCATCCCTTTGAGGCTCCCCGCTTCGATTATCTTGAGAGATACGACGAGATTGTGAAGAGGGCTTCGGCGTAAGCCGCAGGCGATTGGAAGGGGTAACCTCAGCCGGAAGCATCGCTTCCCACTAATCCGAGAATCTGGCGGATGTGCTTTCGCTGGCTGATGTCGCTCGGCGTCCCACCCTTTCGACTCAGCCACTTGTTGAAATCCTGCATCTTCACGGAGTGCACGACAGGCACGGTCGTCACGCTCACGTCCACGGTGTTCAGCCCCTCTGCGATTTCGCCCGCCCAATCCTGCTCACGGATGGCCACGAGTCCGAACGCCACGGCTTCGTAAAGAGTTGACGCGGTTACTTCAACGGTGTGCTTAACGCCTTCCATGTCGCAAATGGTGACCCGACAGGACCGCAGACTCATGGCGACGGGAAGTGTAGCATATTCGCCTTTTATTCGCCATAGAGTGCGCTTTCGGAATTCGGTGCCAAAATCGTCTAGCGGCGGTGCCTGCACCGCTCATTTGGGTTTCAAGCGCAAAGGATTCGTCGGAGGTCAACACCCCACACAAATCCTGCCTAAAGGCTTCACTCAACTAACAAAGAAGTCCAGCGGCTTGCCGTAGAGACGGGCAAATTCCCGAAGTTCGCCAACATCCACCCCGCGCCTCCCATTTTGACTAAAGGAGACGAATGATTGCGGCCGATTGGATTCACCATCTAAATAAGCAAAGGATTTCGAGCCGATGGTGTCTTGGCGGTGGACACCCCGCTCCTCCGGTAAGTCTACGAGCGCGTTCAGGGTGAGTATATTGGAGAAGGCCAGCACCTCCAACGGCGCAGTCAGCAGATCTCTCCGCGACGCGATCACGGTTCGTGTGCACTTCCGGCAGCTCTCGGTATGCAGCTATACCACTCCTGAGGATGCTTCGGCGGCTCCGCTTGGGCATCGGCCTTGGCCTCGAAAGGTCCCGGTGTGGGGAAAGCGATAGCCAACACAGGATGCAACTCGATGCAGTTCTGAGCAAGCCCAGTCTGTCCATGGGCGAAATCAAAGAAGCCAACGCCGGTAACCTCCACCTCGACATTGCCCTGGACAACCTTGAACTCCGGGTCGGGCGGTGCAGTTGGAAACTGCGCGGCAAAGTCCTGGCGAGCTTTCTTTATGTCGCTCAGCTTGGGTGACGCACAGACCCCGCCACAGTCTGGATCGGGTATTTCGACGACCATCGTTTGGCTGGGGTTCACTAGGTCGTATCCGTCCGGTGAACCCACCTTCCGCTGTTGAAGCTCCCGCCTGATAATCTCCTGACAGTTGATCTGAAAGACCGACATGCGGCTTTCCGGGTGCGCATGTATGAATTCGGAGGCGGAGGTGTCAGATGAGCAGCAGGAGGAAGGGCGACGAGGAGAAGGCACGTTATTGGCAGCGGACGATCAGCGAGGCGGCGCGGAGCGGGATATCGATTCGACAGTTTTGTCGGCAGCGCCGGTTGAAAGAGAGCCAGTTCTACTGGTGGCAGCACAAGCTCCGGGCCGGTCGGCGAGCTGGAACGACGCCGCATAACAGCGCCAACGGCAGGCCCGCCAGCTTTGCTCTGGTGAGCGACGAAGCCGCAGCGAGGGACGCGGGTATCGAGTTGGTGCTCGGCGACGGACGGAAGTTGCACATCCGCCAGGGCGTGGATGAGGACACCCTGCGCTCGGTCCTGGCGGCCTTGGAGCATCCGCGATGCTGAGTTTTCCGGCGGCGATCAAGGTATACCTGTGCACGGTGCCTTGCGATATGCGTCGTTCTTTCGACGGGTTGTCGATGCTGGCTGAGCATGTGATCGGGTGCAATCCTTACGCTGGCCACCTGCTGGTGTTCTCGAACCGGCGAACGGACCGCGTGAAGATTTTGTATTGGGATCGCGACGGCTGGGCGATCTGGTACAAGCGTTTAGAGGCCGGAACATTCGAATTTCCCTTTGCCGAGACGGGCCGAAAGGAGATCGCGGCTTGGGAGCTGGCGGTGCTGCTGGAAGGGATTGATTTAACCAAGGGCAGGCGGCGGAAGCGTTATAGCCTGCCGGCCGTAAGGGAGGAAGAACGCGAAAAGGAAGAAACTGAGACGAGCATCCCTTGAAGATTTCTGTGGAAAAACACATTTTAGCTCTTGACAGCGACCGATAGCTTTATTATAGCTATCGGCATGATGAATCTCGCTCAAGTTCAGCGGCGCCTCGTCCACCTCCAACAGCAACTACTTTCGCTCGGCCCTGTGCACCCCGGCAGCATCAGCGAGCAGTACAACGTGTGTGGTCAGCCGGGCTGCCACTGCAAGGATCCCAAGAAACCGCAGAAGCACGGGCCGTACTACCAATTGAGCTTTACCTGGCGCGGAAAGAGCAGTACGCGTTTCCTGCGGCCCGAACAGGTCGAGCCCATGCGTCAGAAGGTGGCCAACTACAAGCGACTGCGGGAGCTGATGAACGAGTGGGTGAGTCTGGGAGTGGAACTGGAAAAGGCCGAGCGCGCGGAGGAGAAACACGCGAGTGGACATTGATCCCAACCAACTCCCGAATGATCCGGTAGCCCTACGGCAGATCGTGGTGGGGCTGCTCGGGGAAGCGGCGGAGCGGGAACGGAAGCTGCAGCAACTGCAGCATTGGATTGAGCAACTCCTGCGGGCGCGCTATGGGCCGCGGCGCGAGCGGGTGAACGAGAACCAGCTTTTTCTGTTTGCGGTCGCCCTGGTCAGTGCCGGTCGAGAGGCTCCCGCCGCGCCCGCAACCTCGGCGGCGCCAGAAGAAGCTCCAGCCGGGAGGGGAAAACGGAAGGGCCATGGCCGGGGGGTGCTGCCGAAGTCTCTGCAGCGTCAACGGGTGGTCCACGATCTGGGTGGGGACTCCCGGCTGTGTCCGCAGTGCCAGAGCGATTTGAAGCGGATCGGAGAAGAGGTCAGCGAACGGCTGGAGTATGTGCCCGCCTCGCTGGTGGTGATCGAGGAAGCGTGTCAGAAATACGCCTGCCCCAAGGGATGCACCGTGATAACGGCGGCGAAGCCCATGGCGCCGATCGAGAAAGGGTTGGCGGGGCCGGGGTTGCTGGCGCAGGTGGCGGTGAGCAAGTATGGGGATCACTGTGTGCCACGAACACACCGACAGCGATGGAGGTGTGGAGCTGTGTGAGAGATGAGGGGAGGCCCCTCGGAGCCTGCGATCAGGAGCCGGCTCCAAACCACCGCGAGCTGCTGTCGTTAAGAGCGATGGTGGTGAGCGTCGCGGAAACGACGGGACTTGA
The DNA here is from genome assembly GCA_963831905.1 of uncultured Acidobacteriota bacterium. Lineage (GTDB taxonomy): Bacteria > Acidobacteriota > Terriglobia > UBA7540 > UBA7540 > CAVROP01. The sequence continues at coordinate 20,809 of CAWHRX010000004.1, forward strand.
TCCCGTCAGGTAGGGTCCAGAGAGACGAGCGAAAGCGAACCGTCGATGAACTGCCGAAATCGTACAGTCGATGTCAAAACCGGGGGTGGTGGTCACTCCGGGACCAGCCAGGGCGGAGACCTGAAGTCCGGCCCTTGCGGCATCCGGCTCGAAGGCGGCGTGAATCTGGATCAGGCTCTGGCATGGAACGTGGGAACCTGTCGCCCTGATGCAAAGGGAGCGAGCCGAGCGGGTGATCCCCGCCAGGCTCTGAGTACCGAGGCGGGGCACAGGGACAGAACAGCTCGTAGTAGGGATGAAGGCGCTGTAACGGCGTTGGACCGAAGGGGCTGTGGTGTTTCAGCTTGGGCAGGTGGCCAACCAGCAATGGGAGGAGCTGCTTGAACCAGGCAAAGCCGTTTGACATTCCGAAGCGGGAAGTCTGGGAGGCTTTCAAGAGTGTGAAAGCCAACCAGGGAGCGGCTGGAGTAGATGGGCAGTCGATCGAGGAGTTTGAAACCCAGCTTGCTGGGAATCTTTACAAGCTCTGGAACCGGCTGTCGTCGGGCAGCTACATGCCTCCACCGGTGCGTCGGGTGGACATACCGAAGGCCAATGGCGGAACGCGGCCGCTGGGAATTCCCACTGTCGCGGATCGTGTTGCGCAAGAGGTGGTCCGACGATATCTGGAGCCGCTGCTGGAACCTGTGTTCCATGCGGATTCCTACGGGTATCGACCCGGACGCTCGGCGGTCGATGCGCTCCGGTCAGCACGGCAGCGATGCTGGCGCTATGACTGGATCCTCGACTTGGACATCAAGGGCTTCTTTGACAGCATCGATTGGGAACTCCTCCTCCGGGCAGTGCGTAAGCACACGCAGTGTCGGTGGGTGTTGCTCTACATCGAGCGCTGGCTGAAGGCGCCGGCGATGCTGGAAGATGGAAGCCTTGTGCCTCGGGAGCGGGGTACTCCGCAAGGCGGGGTGGTCAGTCCCATTCTTGCCAACCTGTTCCTTCATTACGTGTTCGATGTGTGGGTGGGGCGTGCGTTCCCCGTGCCGTTTGAACGGTACGCAGATGACATCATCTGCCACTGTCGCACTGAACGCGAGGCTCTGGCATTGCGCCGGGTCTTAGATCGGCGGTTCTCCCAATGTGGGTTGGTGCTCCATCCAGAGAAGACGAAGGTGGTCTACTGCAAGGACACAAACCGCAAAGGTGAATACCCGAACTGCCAGTTTGATTTCCTCGGCTATACGTTCCGGCCGCGGAGGGCGAAGTGGCGGGGTGAGCTGTACGGGTTGTCGTTTCTTCCGGCAGCCAGCCCCAAGGCCTTGAAGGCGATTCGTCAGGCGATCCGGGGCTGGTCACTACAGACCCGGAGCGACAAGGCGCTGGACGACCTGGCCCGGATATTCAACCCGTACATCCGTGGCTGGATCAACTACTACAGCCATTTCTACAAGTCAGAACTCTATCCGACGCTCCGTCGGATTGATGCCTTTCTGGTACGGTGGGCACGCCGCAAGTTCAAGCGTTTCAGGCAACGGCCGAAAGTCGCGCGGGCTTGGCTGGCACGGGTGATCCGGTCATCGCCGGATCTGTTTGCCCACTGGGCGCTTCTGTATGGACAAGGGCTGAACACTGGGAGCCGTATGAGCTGAGAGGTTCACGTACGGTTCTGGGAGCGCGTGGGGGTGCGATTCCCCCGCGCGACTCGCTTGCCCCTGCACCGGCAGGCGGACATCTTTCGCCGCCAGGGGGTGGAGATATCACGCCAGACGATGTGCGACTGGATGCGTGCCTGCGCCGATCTCGCCCGCCCGCTCTACGAACTGATGAAACAGGGCGTGTTGGGCTCGAAAGCGGTGCAAACCGATGACACGCCGGTCCCCGTGCTGGACCCGGCGTTGCCCCGCACGCGAACGGGCCGGATCTGGACGTATGTCGGGGATGACGACCATCCCTACACGGTATATGACTACACCCCCAACCGCAGCCGAGACGGACCCGAAGCGTTCCTCCAGGAATTTCACGGATTCCTGCAGGCCGATGCGTACTCGGGGTACGACCACTTTTACGAGGACAGCCAGCGCGGGATTGTCGAGGTCGCGTGTTGGGCCCATTCGAGACGGAAGCATTATGAAGCTCAGTCTTCGGACTTGATGCGATCGACCGTGATGCTGGCCTATATTCGATTACTTTACGACGTGGAACGTGAAGCTCGCGATCAGAAGCTCGGTTCAGACGCACGCCGGGCCTTGCGGCAGGCAAAGTCGAAACCGGTTTTGGAGGACATCCGCGCTTATTTGGAGCGCGAACAGCTCCAGGTCCTGCCTAAGAGCCCGGAGGGACAAGCCATCGCCTACACGTTGACGAACTGGCAGGCGCTCACCCGCTACTGCGAGGACGGCGATCTGGAAATCGACAATAACGGCGCCGAGAGGAGTCTGCGCGGAATTGCGGTAGGTCGGAGAAATTGGACCTTCCTGGGGAGCGACAACGGCGGTCGCACGGCGGCGATTCTGAACAGTCTGATCGCCACCTGCAAGCGAATGGCGATCGACCCCTTCGCCTACTTGCGCGACATCTTCACCCGCATCAGTGATCATCCCCAAAGCCGCTTGGCCGAATTGCTCCCCGATCAGTGGAAGACGGCCCGGCACCGAACTGCCGAACATCCTAGCTTTCCTTGACGGAAATCTTTCCCCAATACCACGGTCATGAATCCGAGGCGGACAAAAGCCACGGGCCTTGGAAGGCAGGCTCATGTTTGCCACTACCACTTAGTAGCCCACTTCGGGGCCTTCAGCGATCTCGGCTTTGAGGCGTTGAAATCAGCCAACTGATCCATGACCATCCCGCTACTCTTTAGGAACGCAGAAAAGAGCTTGCCCCCCGAGGCGAATACCAAGCGCCCACCTTGGTCGAAGTCTGCCCATGTTCCAACACCGATCTCAAATTCCTTTCCTTTTTTGGTCACAATTGAGCAGAGCCATTGTTCTTCGGGCTCCTGGTAAATTTCAACTCGTAGCTTGAGATTCCCTTCGCCGCTCAATTTTTCCATGATTACCGGCTTGAGAGTTCGATGTCCATAATAGTCGTAGTCCAACCATTGTTTGAATTCCCATCCGTCACGCTCCATCCGCGGAATCTTAATCGGGTCGTCTTCTCCGCAAGCCTCAGGATTTGGCATAACCCGAAGACCTTGCGGAGGATGCAGCGGATGTGATTTGCCATCAGCAGGCCGATGATTGAGAAAAACATCATGCGGTCCCCTGAACAGCCCGCCGCCGTGCCAACAATCGCCCTTGGGCCAAAGCGCCAGCGCGGTCAGGAATGGAGGCTTGCTCACAGCGGTCCAAGCATATGTGTACTCTTTATCCGTGACCGTTTTCTTGTTGAACTTGTTCGCAAAGTAGATGAGCAGCGAACCGCTAGGGGATAGATCGGAGCGGCCAACATAAATGTGTCCGTGAAACCATTGCCCCTCCTCAAACACATCCTTTCGTGTGTCCCATTTTATGAGTTGAATCCACCGTGTCGGTCCGCGGCGGAAAATGACACCCATCGGCGCGGAGCGCGCCAGAAGAACTTGTAACCGGCAAGGGGCTGCGGCTAATTTCATGCTGAAAGCATTATAAGCCTCTCCGGATGGTTACCTGAAATTGGAAGGTGGGTTCACCGGACGGATACCTAGGTCTGCGATGACGATGTGGAAGTCGCGGTCAGTCTCATGCTTGTACCCCACCGGTCGCGCTCGGACCTGGAAGGTTGTTTCCTCCGTGGCATTGAGTCGTGAGGTCTCGGAGTTACCGTTGGGGGCCTTAACAGCTACCAAATCTCCTACAGTTTTCACGATGGGGCTGAAGTTCACCTTTGCCGCATCGTTGTCCGTCAGCGTCTTTACTGCCCAACGTTCCTCGCCACAGTTCGGGCCGCAGCTAGGTTCTTGCCCGAAAGCGGCCCGTCCCGTGCCCACGAACGGGATTGCCAGTAGGCAAACCACCAATATCCGCAAGTAATGAACGCGCTTCATGGATCACCCCGACATGCAAGAATGAGAGAATCTTATCACGAGCGCTAAATAGTCTGAAGTTCTTCTTGGAATTGAAATCCAGGGGTTGCCGTTCAAACTATTGTCCTTTGCCAGAACGCGCTGGTCGTACGTCCGATTCAGAAACAGCCGTTAATAGACCGCTGTCTCGGCCCGTCGCACTGTGCCTGGGTCTCTGGTCCGTAATCTCATCGCGCTGGTCGAGCCTCTCAGGTCGTCCCCGCGCCGTTTTCGAAGCAAGCTCAGGGCAGACTTCCACCTTAGCGCAGAGAAAGCCGATCCCAGAGTCGACCTTGAGTGGATGCGGATCCGATACGACAGGGGTTTTGGGGCCACGCTAGGATCTCGCTCGGCGGCTTGCAGTCCTCACTTCCATATTTCGACTCCGCTTCAGCGATTCACTGGACAGAGATACCCGGAGTTCGACAACATCTACCCTGCGTTCCCCGCTCTCACATTTTGACTGCGGACGGCGCATCCTGGGCCAAACGCCGGCTACAGGTGGGGCATTCTACCGAAGTGTCTATCGCTGGGCCGGGCAAGAGCCGACAGGCCATCGCTGTATAGGGACATAGTCCGCGCTTTATGCTAGGATGGCGACTGTCTACGACTCCTCGCACGGGAGAACTCTCATGACAAACGCAGCAGGAGCACGAAATTCGAGAGTACGCTTAAGCGTGACAACTACCGCGTTGGCGATTTTGGCGCTGCTGGGGCTTGAGGTAGTGGCGAATCCGTCGGCGAAGGCGCAGACATTAACCACGCTGCACTCCTTCGACGGCGCGGACGGTGCCATTCCCAACTCGGCGCTCCTCCAGGGCAGCGATGGGAGCTTCTACGGGACAACAAACCACGGCGGAGCGAACATATGCTTTTCCAACACCGCCGAGAGTGGGTGTGGCACGATCTTCAGAATCACCGCCCAAGGTACGCTGACGACGCTCTACAACTTTTCCGCTGGCGAGGACGGCGCCGCTCCGTACGCAGGACTCGTCGAGGGCGCCGACGGGAACTTCTACGGGACAGCGTCCTGGACCGGGGCATCCCTTGGCGGGACGGTCTTCAAGATTACGCCAGCCGGAGCGCTGACGACGCTTTACAGATTTTGCGCACAAGGCCGTACGCCTTGCCTCGATGGCAACAGCCCGCTCGCGGCGCTCGTCCAGGGGACGGATGGGAACTTCTACGGGACAACGTCCAGCGGGGGGGCCAACAACCAAGGGACAGTCTTCAAAATCACGCCGAGCGGCGAGCTAACGACGCTTTACAGCTTTTGCTCCCAGGGGGGAACCGCTTGCTCGGACGGCAGCGTTCCGCACGCGGCGCTGATCCAGGGCAGCGACGGGAATTTCTACGGGACGACCTATAATGGGGGGGACAGCGGCGGCGGGGGCACGATCTTCAAAATCACCCCGAGCGGCGCACTGACGACGGTGTACAGCTTCTGCTACCTAGGCCGTGGCGCTTGCCCGGATGGGAATCTCCCCGAGACAGGCCTGCTGCAGACCACGGACGGGAACTTCTACGGGACGGCGTCTAATGGGGGGTACGGCTATGGGACCGTTTTCGAGGTTACACCCAGCGGCACGCTGACGACGCTCTACAGTTTCTGCTCGCAAGGCATCAACACTTGTCCGGACGGCGGCAGCCCCTACGCAGGGCTCGTCCTGGGTAGCGACGGGAACTTCTATGGGGCAGTGGAGACAGGTGGTGCCGGCAGGAATAACGGCTATGGCGGAACCATCTTCAGAATCACGCCCACCGGCCTGTTGACGACGCTTTATAGCTTCTGTTCCGAAGCTAACTGCACTGACGGTTCCACTCCAGTTGCGGCGCTCGTCCAGGGGAAGGACGGGAACTTCTACGGGACAACGTCCAGTGGGGGGGCCAACGACGATGGTACGGTCTTCAGCCTTTCGCAACCCCTGCCGGGGGTGTCGCTATCATCGGCCAGCTTAGCCTTCGGAAATCAGCTCGTTGGGACAACGAGCGTGCCGCAGGCGTTGACTATCACTAATTCGGGCTCTGCGACTTTGAATATCTCCAGCCTCGCCATAACCGGAACGAACGCGGTCGACTTCGGTCTCACGTCGAACCCGCTGCCGATCTCTGTGGCGCCAGGAAGCGCCACCACCGTCAAGGTTTCGTTCACGCCCACCACCACCGGCACGCTGACCGCCACTCTGACTATTGCCGACAACGGTGGGTATGGCGGGCAGCAAGCCGTCTCGCTAACTGGCAGCGGGGAAGGCTTCACGCTTTCGACGAATTCGAATTCGGCCAGCGTAACAGCCGGTGGAACGGCGACATTTACGCTCACCGTTGAGTCCGAAGGTGGGTTCAACCAGATGGTTAATTTAAGTTGTTCGGGAGCGCCGGATCTTTCGACCTGTACGATTTCGCCTTCTTCTATCACTCCGACCGGAACGGGGCTATCGACGGCCACCGTGAGTATCACCACGACCGCTCCGAGCCGGGTCAATCCTCGGATGCCAAAGCCTCCAACTGGGTTCCTCCCATGGACGGCCAGCCGATGGCTATGGCTGTTTCTAGTTGGAATCCTCGCACTCCCGAGGCTGGCACGGATAAGGCTGTCCATGCCTTCGGTGTGGCGCCGTTACAGCGAGGGCAATGTGCGCCGTCTGGCTGGGATATTCCTGCTGGTCTTGGCGCTCTCTATGATAGTTGCTTGGGCAGCTTGTGGAGGTGGCAGTGGTGGTGGCAGTTCAAGCACGCAGCAGTCATCCGGCACGCCGGCGGGCGCATACACCATTACGCTCACCGCAACGGACACCCAAGCCAACCTAAGCCGCACGACTACGGTCACGCTGAGCGTCAGTCAGTAGCTGTACGACACGAAGCATATGCCGCAAGTCGAGGCCATCGCTACTGGACCAATCGACGATCAGGGTCCTTGGACCGTCCAAAGTGCTCCAGCCCACCCATGTCGTATCTGGCATCCCCGTACGGAAACATCTTTGCAATGTAATACGCTGCACCGCCGCCGGCATCGTAAAGTTCTACCCGTGCATCTCCCGCTCTTGCCTTCCACAGCCCAGCCACATCTTCAGAAGCAGGCACGTGCTGGTACTTGAGCAGTGCGTGGTAATGCAACGGGATCTCTGGGCTGGCATAACCTGACCATCGTCTCTCATCTGCCCGGATCCAGGCCACACGACCATGAGTAACTCGACCGAGGGAATCAACAAACTCATCCCAGTGCCGGAGGCAAGTCGAATCAGACAGCTTCCTGCCGAAGGTGAACGTAGCGTAATGGTCCCAGGGCCAGGCACCGAAGAAGTCGCCATAAGCCGAGACCACGGAAGATTGAGAAACTGAATACATATAACTCCTTGTCTGGAAGATCAGGACATGGAGCAGGGAAGATTACCTTGATGGGTGGGTATATCGGGGTACAGTCAACGAAGTTGCTTCAGGGTACTTGCTTCATTTCTGGGTACACTAATATCCTGCCTGGCCTGTCTCAACTCCAGATCACCTGACGGGAATCTGCCGGGTTCCCCCGACTTCTGGCTCCCCTCTCCGTACTGCCCCGGGAGATGAGGACCTTTCCCGTCCCTTCAAGTTATCCCCTCAGCATCCCGCTGAGGGGTCCTGGACAGCTCCCTGACCGGGTACCAGGAAGACTGGCCTTATACCGCAAGAGATTGCACCTTATCAGCACGATAGCCCCTGCTGGTATTACGTACATTATAACATGTCGCACAGGGCCAAGTCAGCCTGTGCAAGGGCCTGTTTGGTGAGCAGGGAGGCAATTGTGCGTGGAGGTCCGGAGGCAGATCACGGCGTTGACTACGGTAAGTCACGCGGTTCCAGTCAGTTAGCTGGAGGGATGCCAGCGGCTACAACCTTCTTCGAGCGGATACCGAGGACCCATTGGCCGCCCGTCTGGCATCAACTCGGGGTCATGGCCGCTCCGAGCACAATTCCCATTCTTCCCACTTAAGCCGCTTGGAGTTCACCTGTGCAGTGGGGGCACCGGGTGGCTTTGAGAGGGATGCCGCCCGATATGCAGTAGGGGCATTCCTTGGTGGGTGGCGGCGCAGGAGCCGGCTGCTGCTTCATCATCCGGTTCACCTGCTTCACCAGCAGGAAAACCACGAAGGCCACGATCAGAAAACCAATGATCGTGTTGAGGAAGGTGCCATAGCCGATCACGGCCGCTCCCGCCTTCTTGGCATCCGCAAGCGAGTCGTAATGCGTCCTCGAAAGGTTAATGAAAAGGCTCGAGAAATCCACGTGCCCCAGGACCAGCCCGATCGGCGGCATGATAATGTCATTCACCACCGAGCTGACGATTCTCCCGAAGGCCGCGCCGATGATGATGCCGACGGCCATATCGAGCACGTTGCCACGCATCGCAAATTCTTTGAATTCCTTGAGCATGTTGTCCCCTTGTAGTTACTAATCCAATCAGAAGTAAGTAGACATAAATGAAGCTATCGGCTATACTTCGGGCATGGTTACGCAAGATGCCCGGAAGTTGGATCACAAAACCCTGGAAGAGATTCGGATTCGCGCGGTCGAGCGAGTGCAAGCGGGCGAGAGCCCCGAGGTGGTTGTTGCGGCGCTGGGTTTCAGTCGCGCTTGTATCTACAACTGGCTGGCTCGGTATCGGGCTGGAGGCTGGGCGGCGCTGAAAGCCCGTCCGTTGGCGGGCCGCCCACCGAAGATTACCGGGGCCCAACTCCGCTGGTTGTATCGCACCGTCGTGGGGAAGAATCCCTTGCAGTTTCAATTCGAGTTTGCTCTGTGGACGCGCTGGATGATTCGGATTTTGTTGCGCCGGCGGTTCGGACTGAAGCTGAGCCTGTCGAGTGTCGGACGGCTGCTGAAGCAGTTGGGGCTGACGTGCCAGCGTCCTTTGTGGCGAGCCTGGGAGCAAGACCCCGAGCGCGTGAAGCGCTGGCGAGAGCAAGAGTATCCGGCCATTCACGCCTTGGCCAAGCGAGTGGGAGCCGCGATTTTCTTTGCGGACGAGGCTGGGGTGCGTTCGGATTATCATTCCGGTACGACCTGGGGAGAACGGGGGCAGACGCCCGTCGTGCCCACGACCGGCCAGCGCGTAGGGTTGAACATGATTTCGGCCGTGAGCGCGCGCGGAGAGTTGCGCTTTATGGTGGTGAAAGGGAAGCTGAACACCGCGCGCTATGTGCAGTTCCTGAAGCGTCTGACGCACCATGCCTCTCGGCCGATCTTCCTGATTGCGGACGGCCATCCGGTTCACCAGTCGCGAGCCGCCCGTGCCTACGCTTCCACCCAGGGCAAACTGCGGCTCTTCTACCTGCCGCCCTACTCGCCTGAACTCAATCCCGACGAGCAGGTCTGGAATCACGTCAAACATCACGGCGTCGGGCGTGCTTTGCTCGAGGGTGCCGACCACCTGAAAACGTTGGTCGGCAGCCGACTGAGACGCCTTCAAAAGTCGCCCGAGTTGGTTCGCCAATTCTTTCTTATGCCAGATACCCAGTATACAGCGATCTAGCTCGTTTATGTCTACATACTTCTGGCCTACTTAGTATGTCAGCAGCTCAAGCCGCCGCTGTCGCCAGCACAGCGGAGATCAAGCTATTCGGTAACCGGCCCGTCGATAAGATTCGTATCGGCAACATCACCGCTGCGATTTTCGAGAATTCCGGCCAAAATGGTAAATTCTATTCGGTCAAATTGGAGCGGAGTTACAAGGAAGGCGAAACCTGGAAAAACACCGACATCAATTCGAAATGTTTACAAAATGAGAGCGAGTATGTTAGCCTATCGTTGCTTGAACCCAGGAAAAGCGCGGGGCCATTGTTTACATAGCAAATCCACCGCAGGTCATCCTGGGCTGCTTTCGGGTGTGCCCCCTCATCGAGTGGCCAAAAGGTCCGCAAAAGAGCGTCCAGCAGCGTCGCGAGGAGTGCGCTCCGGGTGGGCGACACTCCGATGGCGACCCGGTGGTTGGCATCTGCTGTCCCGTCTCTGCGAATGGAGCGATGATGTGCAGGCTTGAGGGCAAAGTAGCTATCGTTACCGGCGGCGCAGGACCGGGAATCGGCCACGGTATCTCCAGAGTCTTGGCGGCGTGGGGAGCTTTTGTTGCCATCTTGGAGCTTGATCTCGAGAGTGCCCGCATAGTACGGGACCGAATCGAAAAGGATGGCGGCCGCGCGGGATTCTTTAGCTGCGACGTCAGCCAGGCGACACAGGTGCAGTCCGTTATCGAACGAATTGTGCAACAGGAAGGCAGGCTGGATGTGTTGGTGAACAGTGCGGGAATCGGTCTGATCCGCCCTGTGGCTGATGTGACTGACGAGGAGTTTGATCGGCTCTCGGCTATCGATCTGCGCGGTGTTTGGCTTTGCTGCAAATTTGCGATTCCCTATATGCAAAAGCAGAACTGTGGATCGATCATCAATATTGCCTCAGTGCATAGCCGTGCGACGATGCCACTGTTTGGTACCTACGGGGCCATCAAGGCTGGCGTCGCCGGGCTGACGCGGGGCATCGCCGTGCAATACGGACCCAACAATATCCGGGCGAACACCATTTGTCCGGGTCTGGTCGATGGCATCCAAACACGCCAGATTGTGGCCAAGCTCACAAACGACGTCGATTCGTGGTTGGACGGCTATGTGAGACGCCATCAGGCGATTCCACAGCTCATCCAGGCCGAAGATGTAGGCCATGTCGTTGCGTTCCTGGCCAGCGATGAAGCGCGATACATCACCGGAGCCGAAATTCCCATCGACGCTGGTTGCTGGGCTCAGCTTGTCAGCCGGGATTGAGGAGTTATCCTGCGAATAAGCGCGCTGCAGACGACCAGGCTTACTGTGGCGGCAAATCTATTGGGACGGAGAGAGTTCAGCACATGAACTCACGAGAACGCGCCGAGAAGGCAATGAAGCGGGAAATCCCGGACCGCGTGCCAGTGGTCCCCTTAATCGATACGTCGTATGCGGCTGCCTGCCTCAAAGTTCCAGTCTCCGCGTGTTTCCTGGACCCTGCCCTTCACGCACGCGCGTTGGTGCGTGTTCTTGAGCGCCACCCAAAGATTGACGGGTTATCCATCAACATCGGACTCACCTCCAAGGTAATTCGAGAAATTACAAGCGGTGAAAACGAGCGTTTGCTGACCACGCTGGACGGCTCACAATGGCATGTTTCCACAAATGACACGGGTATCCCGACCCGCCATGAGATTAATAGCTTCGATGACCAGCGGCTTTACTCTGTAGAAGTGCTTCGCCCTCACATTGTCGACACCTTGAGGAGCATGCCTGAGGATATTCTGCGTGGCTACGACATTTCAGTGGGCGTGACTGGGCCGTTCTCGCAGGTTGTTTTTATGGTAGGCATCGAAATTGTGTTACTTGCCATGTACGAACAGCCCGCGGCATTAAAAGCAGCTATAGAAGCTCGCATGCCTTTATCACTTAGCTGGCTCGAGGAAATTGCGGCGCTTGGCGCGCCCAGCATTTGGATTGGGGAAGGCCTTGCCTCTGGCAGCCTGATTTCACCCCGACAGTACGCCGAATTTGTACTACCTTACGAGCAGCGCCTGACTCAACGATTGCGAGAACTGAAGGTTCCCAGTGTTCTTCACGTGTGCGGCGAAACGAACAAGATTCTTAAGGCTGTCGCAGAAAGCGGCGCAGACTGCTTTGAGGCGGACTGGCAAGTAGATCTAGGCGAAGCAAAGACACGAATTGGCTGCCAAATGTCCCTTAAAGGTAACCTGCACACAACTGACCTAATTCAACTGCCGGCGAAAGCGATCTATGAGCAATCTTGTGTGGCGATTGAGAAAGCCAAAGCTGGGGGCGGGTTTATTCTCAGCAGCGGCTGCGCCGTGGGCCGCGACACACCGGCTGAGAATGTGGATGCAATGGTCCAAGCCTCAATGGACTATGGCTCGTACCAGTAGGAACGTCGCGCCGCTGCGCCAGAACGCGCCACGCGAGGCTGGCGCGCCACGCCGCTCCTGCTACCCTTTGATTTTTCGCGCATCAGCGTCCCACATAGCGACCGATTGATTCCGGTATGCAAAATTCGCCATGTGACATGTGATAGCGGCGATGTTTCCGAATTCCGGGTCTTCGACCGAAGGCTGGCGGGAGCGAACGGACTCCAGAAAGTTGCTCATGTGGTTCATCGTGTCGTTATATCCCTCAGCGGTTGTGAACGCCCGCTCGGTCTCAACGACGGAAAAACTCCCTGGTGAGGGCGAGGGATGAGCCTTGTGCCATTGTTGCAAGTACTCATTTCGCATGGCGGAAGGCCAACTCTCGAGCGGATAGTTTTCCGGCGCGGAAGGAATGTTCTGGGGGTACACGGTGACCACATTATTCCTGATTTCCAACGTCGCTTCTGTGCCATAAAACGTGGTTGAATCCGGAGACTCATTGTTCATGTTGGAGCGCACGCCGACGCGGAAATCCTGATAATCATATAAGGTCCAGAGCATGTCCGGAACCTCTCGGTGTTCCTTCCACCGGAACAAGCCTCCCACAGAGGTAGCCCGAGCGGGCGGCGCGCTTATACCGGCGACATAATGGTAACCAGTAATAAGATGGATATACAAGTCGCCGGCTACTCCCTCGCCGTAATCCCAAAAGGACCGCCACCGGAAGAAGCGAAAAGGATCAAACGGCCGTTTGGGCGCATTGCCCAGAAACGTGTTCCAGTCAATGTTCTGCTCCGAAGCACCCGGTGGAATCGGCCAAATACCCACCCCCTCGGCGGTATTGCGATCCAGTGTCGCTTCTATGGCCGTGACCTGGCCGAGAATTCCGCTGTCATAAATTTCCTTCGCCTTAGCGTAAAGGATGGAACTGCGGCGCTGCGAGCCCACCTGCACAATCCGCTTGTATGTTTTCGCAGCTTCAATCATAGCGAAGCCATCGTCGGCGGCGTGCGTCATCGGCTTTTCACAGTATACGTCCTTACCCGCGGCACAGGCGTCCTGCACGATTTTTGCGTGCCAGTGATCGGGGGTCGCGACGATCACGAAATCGACGTCGTTACGATCCAGAATCGCCCGGTAATCCTTGGTGGTCGGGAGCTGCCTGTGAGCATACTCCTGCGCTGCAATGAAGCGGGGATCATAAAGATCACACACAGCAACCATTTCAGTTCCGGGGCAAGCGAGGGCGGCGCGAAGGAGTTCTCCGCCGCGGATTCCAACACCGATGGAAGCGAAACGGAGGCGGTCACTCGCTGGATGAGGGCCTGGTGATGCCGCCATCTCAGTCGGGTTGAGAAGTATGGGCGGGCTGACAAGTGCCATGCTGCTGCCAGCTGCCGTCGCTCGCATGAAGTCTCTCCTGCTAAGTCTATTAGCCAATCCGGGTTCCTCCTTTCAGGCGTACAAAACTCTTTAACGTTTCGAACAGCGGAATCCTTCGACTGGGGTCTATTTCAACTCTTCAACAGATCTTAGTCTCTCGCAAGCTACCGCTGCGGCCCCGAGGACTCCGGCATGATAGCCAAGCTGGGAAAAGCAGATTCGCAATTGGCGATGTCCCCAGTCAGCAACATGGTTCGGCAGTTCTGCTTGCAAATCGGTCAATAGCGTCGGGTTGTTCTGCACAATGCCCCCACAGAGAATGATCAGTTCAGGATCCATCAAGGGCACAATCGCGCTAATTCCCATCATCAAGTAACGGGAGTAGGTGTTCACCGCCTGCCGGGCAATAGGGTGCCCCGAGTTTGCGGCAACAATCAGCTCTTCCGCCGTCGGGAACGATTCGTTTGCATACCGCAACAGTGCTGCTCCGTTGGTATACGCTTCCAGACATCCTCTACCTCCACACGTGCACCGTCTTCCTTCGTATTCAATCGGAATGTGGCCGACCGCACTTGCGAAAAAATGCGCACCGTGATTCAGCCGCCCTGCCACGAAGGCGCCCCCGCCCACTCCCGTTCCTAGAGTAATGCATACGAAGTTCTCCGCCTCTTTGGCGACGCCAAAGTACTTCTCGGCCATGGCCAAGGCGTTGGAATCGTTTTCAACAGAAACCTCTAGGTCAAGTTCAGGCTCCAATTCCTCAGCGATCCGGGCGTTTGTCCATCCCGGAAGATTCTCTGTCGCATACGCCACACGTCCGGTGGCCGGATTCACCCAGCCGGCCGTTGCCACACCTACAGCGGCCGGTTGCAAGTCAACCGCGTGGGCTTGGTCCAAGCAGCGACGAGCGATCTCCTTAAGGTGCCGGAGCAGCACTTCCCTCCCGCCACCGGAGGGCGTGGCCTGTACGGACGGCGCAGTCAAATTGCCGTGGCTCGACACAAGACCAGACTTGGTCCAGGTCCCCCCCAAATCGATACCAATGAAGTGAGTTTCCTTATCTTCCGTTTTGTGCTCGAACACCAGAGCGAACCGCCGAGTCAGTTCCTTCGGTGAAGTAATCGAAGTGCCAATGACCACAGCGAAAGCTCCCGCCGCAATTGCTTGCCTGGCCTGATCAGGTGTCCGAATGCGCCCCTCAGCCACCACTGGGACATCCACGCTGCGTACCACCTCCGCGATAAACGAGGTTTCGAACGCGTGATGATGCTTGGTTTCAGGCGTATAACCCGCCATCGTGGTCGCCACCAGATCAGCACCGGCCTCGGCTGCGGCGGTTGCCTCCTCCACCGTCGCGATGTCTGCCATTACAGGGACATTCAATTCCGACTTGATCTTTCGAAGGCGCTCCAGCGCCCCCAGAACACAGCCGCGTGCAGTGCAGTCGAGCGCCACCAGATCAGCACCCGCTCGAACCAGCTCACGAGCCTCTTCAAAGGTTGCGGTGATCAGCACCCTGCCGTCCGGGTGGACACTCTTTTGAATTCCAATGATCGGGACTGACACCACTCTGCGAATTGCCCCAATATCATCCAGGCCGTTGGCGCGGATTCCTGCCGCACCTCCTTCAACAGCAGCCTGCGCGAAGCGCGCCATGCTATTCGCATCCCGAAAAGCATCCCCAGGGGGCGCCTGACAGGACACTACGAGTTGTCTCTTGAACTCCATGCAAATGTTCGGGATTGGTTTCATAGGACGGTCAAGATCCCCCCTGCAGAGCCTGGTAGCTAGCTCAGCGTGATTTGGTGACTCGCAAGATCGAAGGAAACTACCTTCCTTTCCACGAACGAGCGCATCGCCATGTTCAAAAGTATCTGAGTATGGTACGCAAGGTCAATGTCTCCGATCGGTTTTTCGCGCGTCTGTACACAGCGCACAAAATCCAGCATGTGATCGTGACCCACATCCCAATTTCCAAGGGCGCGTGCGCCCTTTGTTGATCCCGCTTCGGGCTCGATTCTGGCCACAACCGTTTCGGGAGATGGAAGGGTGAAGGTGGCCTCGGTGCCCCGAATCGCGGTCTCCATCACGTGGTCGTTACAATACGTACCGACAAAGGTGAACGATAAATCCTGCGGATACTGCGCGATCATGTCGAAAGTGTCAGGGACCTCTCGCTCCCCATCGCCATAGAAATAGATTCCGCCCAAGGCAACCACGTTCTTGGGGAAAGTGAGCCCCAGGGTGCGAATTATGAGAATCAAGAAATGTACGTTGTTGTCCGTGCAGGGCCCTCCAGCATAATCCATGTACATACGCCATCGGAAGAAACGCGACACGCTGAAGGGACAAGGCGGGGCATCTGCCAGAAAGGCTTCCCAATTGAGCGAAAGGCCGGCCTGTGCTTTCGGGTCGTCAATGGGCATGCCGGTGTCGCCTCGGACCCCATGGATGCAGTAGCCCATTTGCACGTGCACCGGCTTACCGATTCCCCCGCTTTGAATGATTTGAGCGGCCTCCTTCCATGTCTTATCCGAAAGGCGTTGTGCACCAATCTGAAAAACAATACCACTCCCCTTTACAGCTTCCACCATTTCCGTCAATTTTTCCGGCTGCCGCCAATGCGTGAGCGGCTTCTCACAGTAAACATCTTTGCGCGCCCTGGCGGCTTCTATGGTCTGGAACGCGTGAAGGCGATCAGGCGTTGCGATGATCACTGCGTCAACATTGGCGTCTCGAATGAGTTCCACTGATTTTGCGTACGGTTTGGCAGACCAGCGAGCCGCCGCTCGTTCGAGCCGGGGTCGGTAGACATCGCATACGGCCGTGATCTCGACAGGCTCACCTTCTGCGTTCAAACGCTCGATGATTTCGCCAAGAGCCGTGCCTCGCCCCCCACAGCCAATTAATCCAATCCGTGTGGTTTTCTTTGAATCTACTTCTTTCTGAGTTCGTCCGCCTCTTCCTTCGCTCGCGACCAAAACACCGACTGAGCTCGCGCTTCCGACGGCTCCCAGAAACTCTCGACGCCCAAGCTTGTACCTCTGTTCGCCTTTATACATCCGCGTTTCCCTCCATCTTTAGTTCGTCTCGTACATACCTTCCTTTCGAACTGTATCAATCATTGCGCGTATATTTTCCGGCGGCGTGATGGGTGCGATGGCGCACCCCGCATTCAAAACGAACCGCCCCCCGGGTTTCCACTCCCTGATCAACTGGCTGGTCTTTTCACGAACCTCATTGGGCGTGCCGAGTGCCAGGACTCCACTCGGATCTATGTTTCCGAACAGCACATGACCGGCCCCGACAGTCTTTTTCGCGAGCCGCAGATCGGTCTTATAATCGAGTTCGAAACCGCAGAATTCGTATGTTGTCAGGTAATCCAAAATCTTTGTAGTGTCTCCACAGATATGGATGACCACGTAAATACCTTCTGCCGCCAACTCTTTAACTAACCTCATTTCGTAAGGGCGGGCAAATCGGTCGAACATCTTGGGCAACGTCACATCTGGTCCCGCCAGGCTGTCGCCCATCGACGTGAAGTGAGCGCCCGCTTTGAACAGGGCTCGATGCACAGCGAAGTGGCTCTGGTAACAAACCTCGATCAGGCGCTCGATGGCGCAGTTGTCAGGGTCCAAGGCAAGCTCAGCCAGAAAGTCTTCCGTCCCGCGTACCGCACAAGCCAAGCTGAAGGCAGCTTGATCGGCATTACCGCGGATCGCCACCTCGTTCCCCACTTGTTTGGTGATGAGCCGGATCGCTTCAATCATGGCTGGTATTCGCCCATCGCTTTCCGGATTGATAACTCTGAGACGGTCGATCTCCTCCAGACTATGAATCGCCGGCTCCACGATGCGTCCCGGCTCGCCTGCCGCACATTCAGATCTAGCTCCCATGGCCTCGGCCAACATGGTCGTATCCGTATCAATGAGGATGCAGTCGTAGCCGTATTTCTCCACTGCCATCAGATGCGCGCGCGCGATAGCCTCAGGGTCAGAGCGGTACCTCTCCATGGGAATGCCGGCCTCGTGCACCGCCAGCATGAAATTGTGAAGACAGACGGGTACACAGTCGGGAGTTCCGCCGTGCAGAACCGCTCGGATGCGCTCGAGAGAATTCATTATCCGCCTCCGCTACTCTCGTCAGACGCTCTGTGGTTCGAACTGAAAAACCCTGGTTAGTTGCTCGCGGGCTCTAGCCATAGAGGCTGCTAAGGCCAACAAGATGATACTTAAATTACGATCTCGCGTCACCTTAAGCTCCAACCAACCGTTATTGACGCCGAGTTGTTGGTTTTCAAGGCTGGTCCATTTACCGTCTCTGAATTCGCCGACCTCGAATTGCCCTCCGTTCGCCATGGACCGGCTGCGAATTCGCGTGACTCCTTCCCCTATAGGGAGCAGGCACAAAGCCTCGGAGTCCCTTATATCGCTTCCATCGAGACTGAACAGCATCACGTGGTTCTCCGCACGGCAGTACACTTCGTTCTGCGCCGAAACCTTGCCTGAAGTTTCGAGTGATTGAACCGCGCCCTTGGCGGTGAGGGCAATCGCCCCCGTCATGCGTCGATCAACATCCAGCCGGATCGTGCCGGCCTTGGTTTCGAAGCTAATCTCCTGTTTCGGCACCGCCTCATCTCGGTTTACGATGATGAAGAGTTCGTCCCCTTGCCTGGTTGTGGAACGGAAATAGTGAATGTTCGGCTTATCAGGATTCAAGACCGGCCGCGATACGCCGGCCCATCGTAATAAACCGAGGTACACCATACGGCCGAAATCGGTAGTGCGCGCCGGCGCGTGCAACTCCAATACGTCGGTAGAATAAAAGACACGCCCCTTACCAACATTATTCGTGGTGATGACTGCCTCTCCCGTTGGAGTGGCCGCCACCACCTCGGCGCTAACGGGCCTGACGCGAATACACGGGAAGCCGCGGTAGTCCTTGAGCCCCGAAAAACCACCTCGGACGCGGATGTCAGCTTCATGCGACGGGAACTTTATGTTAGGATAGTTCTCAGCGACGAATTCCACCCCCAAAAGACTTGGCAGTCTTTCCAGGCGTGTCCGTTTTCTCTCGCTATCGTAAGAAACGTCGCCCGAAACATAGAGGATTCCGCCTGCCTGGACGAATGCCAGAACTCGCTCGAAAGTTGCATCATCAGGGCAAAAGGGCAGGGGGTAGACCAGGACTTTACAACTGGCGGGAATGTCTTGCAGATGGTGCTCGTCGATCGTAGCAAAATTGCAGTGTAAATCGAGGAGAAACCGGATGCCGTTCAATTGCGACTCACGAACCTTTTCGCCTTGGCCGCCCATGCGGTGATTATCCGCAATCAGGAAGAACACCTCCGGACTGTCATATTTCAAATCAAACTGTCGAAAGAAGAGGCCGGTGTTGCGATAGACCGAAAGCGAATCGCGGCCTACGAGGTCCCACATGTAGTTGATTCCCCAACCGGTGACGAGGTCCTGTGGGTATGCCCAGCACCAGTTATGCATTTTGGATATTCCCAGGCCGACCGCGTAATGCGGCAGAGTCAGGAAAAGCTGTTGCTCTTCGGTAGCGCTCCTGGTGGTGTCATATCCTCCAGCATCTTCCCATGCTGGATGCGTCCTCACCCCAAACTCGCCGTCGTTGATGGATTTTCCGCGCGCCCGCGTGTCGATGAATCGAAATGTTTGGGGAAACCCGTATACGTCTTCGCCCGGACGATCGAAGTAACCGATACTCCCGATGTCCAGGGAGCCGACGCCGGTTACCACATCAACGCCGTCCCACGGACGTTGATAGAACTCAGCGCTGATGGGATGCTTGGAATCAGACTCCCGCACCGCCGCGGCCATAGCATCCAGCCAACGGCGAACCACATTCACGCGAAATATGAAATTGTCGAAGGTTCTTGCGTCTTCCCAGCGTTCTGTCCCGCCCAACGGGGGTATGGCTCCCAACGGCGCTTTTGCCGGCGATATGCTCCACGCTTCGGCAAGACGTTTCGCATTCCCATATCTCTCGAGGAGATAATCGTTGAAGATTTTTCTCAAATCCGGAAGGTTCGGCTGTCGCAGCGCCAGATCGCCATCAAGATAGTAAATCAGCCCCGAAGCGATTTTGTAACGCTCGGCAAACGTCCTGCAGAATTCTTGTTGATGCTTCAGATCACGATTGCCAACCGCCGTGTCCCCGAATATAAGCAACCCCGGGAAGAAGATCGTCTTGCATTCCTGGCAGATTTGCATCATGGCGTCGATTTGCCGCCACCATTCTTCGGGGGGAACATCATCGAGTCCGCGGCTGCCCATCAGATTCTCATAAACACCCAGGCAATTATCGCGGTACTTGGAGACGTTTGCGAACCAAGTCTTAGGATTTTCATAGCGAGCTATGAAATTGTGAATGTAGTCGTCAGACCCTTGCAAAAAGATAGCCCGATCTTTGTAACGCAAGTAATTGTCGCGATAGTGCAATTGGAACCCGTTCTTCAGCACACTCTCGTCCCACACTACGAATCCACTTTCCACCCGGTCGATCTTCCGCTCCGACTGCTCAAGCTCGACTTCAACCGCATAGCGTGGGGACTGAAACTTATCCGGGCTCCAGGTTGTGGTGACCAGCAAGGTTTGATCCGGCTCGAGGGAGAGTTCTCGCGAGTGATGGAACACAGAATCCTTTTGAGGATCGGTCGATATCCTGATGGCAACCACGGCATTCTGTTTAAGGCTGCTGAAATTGCTCACGCGCGTCCAAACATGCACACTCTCGCCTTGACGATAGCAAGCGTAGTTAGTTTGCACTTCGTGGAGAAACAACTTCTGATGAAGCGGTTCGAATGTTTCCAGAAGCAACGAACGGGTGGAGGGATCATCGGCGGCAAACAGATCCCGGTTCTCAATTCCGAAGAACGCCCAGTGGCTCTTCCTGTAAAAGCCATTGTAATGGCGCATCAGCGCGCCGGCGGCGCCCCGCAGGCGTCCGTAACTGTCGTAAGCGTTCAGCAGCGGTGTCCAGCGGGCAAAGTCGGGCCCTTGCAGTCCACACGCGGCGGGTCCAGTCGCTTCAACGTCGATATGAAGAGGAGTCTGTAAGACGTGTTGGCCCGGCGCCACGGCGAGATACGAGACCCTCTGCAAACGATAGTCAGCATCAAACGTGCCGATCTGGTCTGGCGAAACGTGCAGGCTATCACCCAGGGGGTTGCCCTTGGCCGTGTTGATTCGGATCTGAACTGATTTTTTGCGAAGGCTGACTTGATCCACCCAAAGGGTTCCCGAGGCTTTCCACAGGCCAAACCGGACACGAACCCATTTTATGGGTCTGACAAACATGTTCGCCGGCTCTTCACATGTCACTGTCTCGCGTTCGCATTTCGCCCAATCGGTGGTGCCTCGCAGTCGAACGACTTCCGGCTTCACCCATTCCACCGGTGTGTGCGAGGCGTCGAGCTGTTCCAGGTAGACATAGGCGTAACCATCGAACCGATCGCTCACGTCTTGCGTCTTCGTCCAACAACTGAACACGAAGCGGTCGCGATCGTGGACGTCCCCCACTTCATATTCCCAGATAGCCTCTTTCCACCACTCGTTCTCACTTACCGCGACCTTCGCGGATTGTCGCCCCTCGTGTACTTGTGCCGAATCCAGTGAACAGCACTCGGGCCGGAGAATCTTCCAGCCGGCCGATTTGCAATCATCGAGCGACCCTTCAAAACTGCCCTCGCGAATGAGTTCCGTACCCTTTTCCTCGGCGAGGGCTTCACTCTCGCTGAGCCAGCCTCGCGAGGTTTTCAGCAGAGGATTATTGAAAGCATACCCCCCTGTGGAAAAGAAACTCCCCCCTCGCCTCAGGAACGACACCAGGGCCTTCTGTGCCAGGGCAGGGAAGGAGGCGCCGTAAGGAAGAACCAAAATATCGTAACGATCGCGTGAAAACTGGCCGGGGTCTGAAAGTCGTTCTGCTGATAGATACTCCACCTGGTACCCTGCGCTCTGGAGTAAACTGCCGAGCGACTCGGGGTTCGAAGCAGTACCACGCACGGGGACGTTGTCCCGGAAAATAGCCACGTTCGCCTTCGCACTCCGTACGGGACTGGGAAAGCCGCGTTCCTCTTCGCGTGAAACCACCTCGCTGATCTCGCTCGCCGTGGTGCCTTCCACCAGCGTGAGATTCGCGAACCAAGCCTCTCCTTCGGCTCGATAGAGACCCAGGGAAAGCTCAAACCATTCCGCCATTTTGCACTCGAGGGTGAATGAGAATGGAGCCCAATCGTGTGATCCCGTGAGGCTGGCGAATTTCTTCTTCTCCGCAAACCATGCCTGGTACCAGAGTTGGTCGAGTGACATCACAGCGCAGCCGCCAGGTTCCAGCGGCCTCACCGCATTCGTACGCATGAAGCCGTGCACCGTGTAGGTCTTGCCGGGAACGGGGCCCAGGATGAGTGCCCTGGCGCTCGACGTGCCGCGACACTGGACGTGCAGCGCCTGCGGGCTGGGAGCCTTTTCCATAGAGATGAGTTGGCATCCCTGCCCCATTTGCCAGCCCAGACCGCCAGCCTTAAAACCGCCATCCTCCAGGAGGGTGATCTTGGTGGCCCCTTCATTCAATTGTTCGGGTGACTCGGAAAGCATGGAGCCCAAGCTGAGCGGCGTGCGCTGGCCGGGTAGGGCGGCCCAGCCGGCAATCAAGCTCGTCCAGCCGATGAACTGCCGCCGGGTTGGCGTCCGCAAATTCGCAGGGAGTTTTCCTTCTTCTTCACGCTTCGAGTCGTCGCTCATCAAAGCCTCCTGAAAACCCGAGAACGCGGGAAACCCGCTCTCCTGGCAGGAGGATTCTGCCCCAGCAGGAGAGCTGCCGCGCTCCCAGAGCCGTTCATGTTATACGCGTGTAATAAGGATTCATTGCGTGTTCCAGAAGATCGTTCGTGCTTCTACGCGGGTCCCATAACATCTCCGCAAACAGCGCCGCGCTGGGCTGGATCTTTTCTTCGAACAATCCATCCTCAATCAGCGCCACAACCGTCATCTTGGAAGCGGAGTCGCGCACTTCCCGAAGAAATCGCAGCGCGTAAGGATAATTCACGAACCACAAGCGATTGACGTAGTCCCAACGCGCTTGCCGTTCGCGCAGGCGTTCTCGTATGAAACCTGGAGCCCGCTCGCCCATGATGAACGGGCCAGGGTGTTCGAATTCGCTAGCCCATCTCAGAGTGGTCCAGCCTTTTGCGACCATGGCGAACTCATTATGGGGGCGGAAAGTCGCCAACTTCTTGGAATAGGCAATCGTCGCGTCAATGTTATCTAAAGAATTATGGTAGCGGCCTTCGGGGATGGTGGGCAGAGGGTCATACGAATAAGGAATTACGCCGGCATCCTCCCACACGATTTCAACTCTGGGGTCCAAGCTCTCCAGGTCCTTGTAATTTTCCAGTATCGACGTGGCGTGAAGACCCCACTCAACATGAAGCTGGGGATAACGGGTCAAGACCGCAGCCGTAATCTCGTTCACCCAATCGCGGGCAAGAACAGCGATGGGCTTCCCACCGACCTCCTTATTCGAGGTTTCAGTGAAAGTCTGAAAATAGATCGCGTCCATGCCGAGGTGTTCGTAAGACGTTGCGACCCGGCACAGAACATCGTCTTTCACTAATTGCAGGTCTTCGCTGCTGTTGGGATTAAGGTTGTCAATGCCCCACCCCCAGGGGAAGCCAAGCACGACCTTGACGCCGCGTGAATGGGCATAGTCAATTATCTCGCGGCAGTTCAAGGGTGGGATGTCATTCCAGAAAAGCAGCCGGTTCAGCTTTAGCCGAGCCATGTTATCGATAAAGCGCCGATAGTCATAGATGACATATCCCCAGGACCAAATCCCCCGATTCTCCAGGGCAGGTGATTCTTCTGCGCTGAATTCACCCAGGTCGTCGAGTGTTTCTCGTATCCGTGTTGGATCGTCCGAAGTTAGACTCGCGAGCCTCTTGTTGAAGTCGATCACGCCGTATAGAGTCCCGGAAGAGTCAGCGCCGGCCACAACCACGATCCGCCGTTCCTTATTCCAGGGTGACCTGAGGCAAATGGTCGTATAAGATTCTGGCTTAGTGGGTAATTCGAAGGCGCCCTTACTTGCGATCTCGGCAATCAGAGGATTGTTTACACCGGTGCCAACTACAAGGAGGTTCGCATCGTGGTCCGCCGGCCCACTAGCTTGTCGGACCTCGATGACATAAGGAACGTACCGCTGAGTCATCTTTTGCAATTCACTGAGTGCAAATTCCTCCGCGCCACTGTAGGAGCCATAGATCAAATGCCATCGCGGTCCCTCGTATCGTCGCTTGTACACTTTGCTGGCTTTCTGCAGGCGCGTGGCGGGGCATTCTGCTGACTCTAACTCGGAGCTTGTCCCTTGCGGGCCGGTCGTAGCCTCACGAGCAGAGACCTGGGCAGAGCTCAGCAATGCTGGCGTCGCTGCCAGCGTTGCGCCGGCTGCCCCTACCGACCCCCGAATGAAGACGCGGCGTGATATACGCTGTCTAGTCATGAGACCCCCCGCGGTTCTTAGATGTGTTCAGGTGTTTCAAGAGCTGGCGCAAAATGCTCTTTGCGGGGGCGCGATTACTGTGCCAAAATACCGCCACCGAGACAGGTCGTACATTACGAATTCTCGCGAGTCATATGTGCGGCCTACTTGAGTGTGTACACGAATTTCATCATCTCCTTCTGCCGCGCTGCCACATACTCATGCATTTCCTTGTGCCGCTTGAGCGCCATTGTCGAAGCCTCTTTTGCCTTCTCCGTGTCGCCGGACCTTGCGTACGCCAGAGACAAGCCATAGTAGGCTTCCGCCGAAGCCTGATTGAGATCTACAGCTCTCTGGTAGGCATCTATGGCCTGCTGGTATTGCTTATTTTTGAAATAGACGTTGCCCAGCTCCAAATAGGCTTCCGGGAAGCTCGGGTCGATCTCCAGGGTCTTCTGCAACAGCCTCAATGCTTCGTCGCGCTGGTTATCCTCACTGGAATCTTGTCGCAAGAGCCTGACCGCGCGGACGTAATAGGGGGTGGGATCATTCGGGCGAAGCTCCGAATACTTTTGAAAATCCAGATCGACCCAAGCGTCGTTGAACAAATCGCGTTCATTTGACAGCAGGACGAATGCCTTGCCCAGGAAGAAGTACCCGAGAGGAGATTCAGGCTCGAGCTCGATAGCTGCCTTCAGGGTGGGAACTGCCTTGTCGTATCGGAGCTGGGCAAAATAGGCCACCGCCAGCCCCAGCCGCAGTTTCTCAGAAGCAGGGAATCGTTTGACAGCGGTGTCGAATATTTCTTCTGCCAGGTCGAAGTTGTAGTGGATGAGGAACTCATGGGCCAAGTCAAAGTAGTAAGCTTCATTTCCGGGCTCAAGGTGGATTGCCGCCTGGTATTCCGCGACCGCTTTATCATAAAGACGAACTTGTTCGTAAATTGCACCAAGCAGATTGTGCAGCGGAGCAGAATCTTGCTTCGCCAGCGCCGCTTCGGCGAGTTGTCGTGCCGGTTGGGGATTCCCGGACAAGTAATATGCGCGGGCCAGGTTGTACGCCACTTCCGCTGAGTCAGGCGATTCTACCCTGGCCTGTTCGAGTACCCGCAACCCTGCCGGATAGAGTCCTTGATCGACCAGTGGTCGCGCCAGCTTAATGTAGAATTCAGACTCGCGGGGAGCAAGTTTAAGAATGCTATCGACAGTCTTGTTCAGGTCTTCTTTCGCACCCATCCCGACTTCGGCTGCAAGAAGACCTTGCAAGATGGAAATGTCCTTGGGGTTGATGACTGAGGCGCGTTTCATGTGCTGCTCAGCTTGAGCGAATTCCTTTTGCTTGAGCTCGGCTAGCGCCAGATTGTATAGAGCGTTTGTGTCATTTGGATCGATGCTCAAGACCTTCTTAAAGTAATGGCCAGCTTCTGACTCGTTGCCGAGAGATAAGGCGTTGAAGCCCAAATTGTCGAGCACCGAGGTTGAGTTGGGCAGGAGTCTTAGAGCTGTCAAGAAAAACCCGCGGGCCTTCTGAGGTTCACCTTCCTCAGTGTAAAGAATCCCGAGAAGAAAGTGGGCCTCTGCAGATTTGGGCTTCTGTTTGACCCATTCAAGAAGCTGTGCCTCGGCGCTGGGATATTCATGTTTCTGGAGGGCCTGCTCTATCCTCCGGCACGTTGCGTCTTCACTGCTTGGCTTGCCCGCTTGGACGCTTGCCAGCCGATCAGTTAAGAACCCCATGCAAAGAAAAATAGCCAGGAGGCGTATGAGGGAGTTGCGAAAAGACCGCGTTGGGTTAAGACTCTTCAATGGAAGCAACTCACGGGGGGAATACGGCGTGAAATGGGCCTCGGTGAGGGGCCCTCTGAGGAGGGCCCCTCACCTAAAGGTTAAAAGTAGAATTTGAGCGCGAACTGGATCTCCCGTGAGGTTCTGACGAAGTTCGCGGGGATCCCCTCACTTGTAACCTCTCCTGCCCCCGGGACACCAATAGTGGCATTAGGGCCGTTAAACTGAGGCGTGTTAAATATGTTGAAAAACTCCCCCCGGAATTGAAAATACCGCTCTTCATCAATATGTATATCTTTCATCAAAGAAAAATCGAATTCATGGGTCCCCGGGCCTGTCAGAATGTTCACGCCCGCATTACCGTATGTATACAGGGGTGGCGTCACAAAGCAAGAGGGGTTGAACCAAAGATTCACCGTCGGGTTGCCCAGTTTCCCATTACAGATCCGGTCTGGGTAACTGCCGGTGCCTGTGTTTACAGTCGGTACAGCAAGCGCAGGAGTAAATGGCAGCCCGCTATACAATGACACGATTCCACCGAATATCCACCCTCCTACAATCTTGTTGGTAACACCGTTTGCGCTGGTCAAAAAGCGCTGTCCATTACCAAAAGGCAATTGGTATTGATAGCTGCCCACAAGGTTGTTTCTAACGTCCATATCGGTCGGCCCCCTATCAGCACTACGGTCGTAGTAATTCTGGTCCACACTCCCTCCGTTAATTTGAACGTTCCCCAAGCTCTTCGCATATGTGTAGGACGCCAAGAACGTCAACCCGTGAGAGGCGCGTTTTTGCGCTTGCATTTGAAGCGAATGGTAGGTTGAACTGCCGGCAGCCGCCATCCCATTGATATTTGCCCAACCAGGAAACGGCGTACGAGGTGCGACTGCACCTGGGCCGGGAACTGCCTGATCGATATCCATGTGTTCCAGGAGGTCCGTACCCTTAGCTCCAACATAAGCGGCGCTTAGAAGAAAAGTCGGAGTAAACTGATGCTCAACAGTCAAGTTCCAATCTTGGGCATTGCTCGGCTTGCGATATGGATCCTGCCACGAACTGGTGAACGTTACCCCCGGAACAGCATTTGGCAGCACATATTTCACTTTTGTACCCACTGTGGGTACGCTCGGCACCGCCGGAAACCCATTCACCATGAGGTTCGTCGGCGTCGTGACAGTGTTAATGATAGTTTCCGTGTCGGTAAATGGAGGATTTCCAAAGAGACCGTATTGCGTTCCTTGGTATCCGTTCACCCCTGTGGCATCGTAGAAAATGCCATAACCGGCCCGGATGACCGTTTGGCTATTTAATTGGTAGGCGATTCCGACGCGCGGCGCGAAGGGGAGATAGTACGTGCAATAGAGGCCCCTGCCGCAAGGTGCGGTGGGGGAAGCTACAAGAATAGCCCCCCCAGGGTAATTGGGGTCGAAATTCGACTGACGGTCATAAATTTCTACACGTGGGGTTACTAACTCATACCGCAATCCGAGGTTGAGAGTCAATTTCGGCTTAAGCTGCCAACTGTCGGTCATAAACGGACTTATTTCGTTCGAACGCTGGCCAGTGGTGCTAGTAAGTCTCACCCCTATGCTCGAAATATACGGCAGATCGAGCATCATGTCGGCCAACCCGCTGCCCCCAGTCACCGTAGATGGCTGGTTTGAGTACACTCCTCCGAAGTAGAAGTCCCCACGCTCGTTGGGAGGTTGGAAAAAGTTAAACTGACGGCGCCGCGCGTCAACTCCAAAAGTCAGCCTGTGATTCCCGTGGATGTAATTGAGTGTATCAATGTACTCAAAAGTGTTGACGCGCTCGATGTCGGGTATGAAGCCCACTTCCCCGACAGAACTGAAGCCGGAAATGTCGATTTCTGGCAGGCCATTGGAGTAGGGGATCGAAGGCTCGTTAATGTTATTGATACCTATCAACTGGGCCGCCTGAATCTTCCCCAAACGATTCAGTGATACCTCATTAAATCGCGTATAGCCCACACGTGCATCGTTAACGAGGGCAGGGGAAAATATGTGGGTCTCACCAAGCATTGTGATGTCACCCTTTTCGTTCGTTGGATCCGTATTCAGCGGCGAGGTGTTGCGGTACAGAGGGTTCGGAAGAACTGTGGTGGCCCAAAACGTCTCACCAATATTGGAGTCTGAGAAGCTCTCGGAACCGAACAATGTATCATGTTCCGAAATATAGTAATCCAGTCTTGTATCACCTTGGTCCGTAACGTTCGTCCGGTCGGGGTTAAAGGCATAGTTGGCAGACAAGCCTGTACGGTTGGGCGGGGGAAAAAAGATGTTCATTAGGTTGGTCGCAGTCGGACTGATCCGGTTTGCGGGTATAGTATCATTAGGAAATTCTTCCCTTGTATTTGTGGTTGAATCGTACGTTGCCGGATCATAAATCGGCCCGAGTTCCGAGAAATTCCCGGTTCGCATTAGATCAGTTGGCACGGTTAAGGACTCGCTCTGTCCCTGTACGATACGGGTGCCCTGGTAGTCTGCGAAGAAAAACGCGCGATCCTTCTTAATGGGACCTCCCAAAGTGCCACCAAACTGATTCATTCGGAATTCAGGAATGTGCGCAGGGTCGAAGAAGTTTCTGGCGTCAAGCGCGTCGTTCCGGAGGAACTCAAAGGCGTCACCGTGGAATTTGTTCGTCCCTGACTTCAGCGTCACATTGACTTGCCCGCCGGACCCTCTCCCGAACCCAGCGGAGGAATTTGCTGTTTGAACTATAAATTCCTGTATGGCATCGGTTGGCGGAAAAATGATAACCCCCCCAATCGATGTTTCATTGTTGTCAATCCCGTCCAGAATGAAATCAGTCGCCAGATCGTTTTGCCCATTTATTTGCACCGCCGTAGTCCCGCGTGCACTCGACAGGATGGGTGACTCCTCGGCCGATTCTGGAACTCCTGGCGTCACCCCGGTGGTTAACGTGAGCAGTTCGACAAAGTTGCGGCCATTGAGCGGTAGGTTACTAGCCAAGTTGCTCCCGATCACCGCGCCCTCCGTCTCGCTCTTTGTCTGCAATAACGGAGCTGTCTCCTTTACTTCAACCGTTTGCCTGGTCGAACCCACCTCAAGCTTGAAATTCACCGTGGCTACTTCGTTGACTTGCAGGACCACACTGGGAACAGTTGCCTTCTTAAACCCAGACAATTCTGCGGTCACGAGGTATTCTCCTGGTCGGAGCGTGGGCGCCATGTAAGCTCCCGTTTGATCAGTCTCCGTGTTAAATACCACATTTGTGTTGACATTCGTAATAGTGATAGAGGCCTTTGGGATAGC
This sequence comes from uncultured Acidobacteriota bacterium, assembly GCA_963831905.1. Lineage (GTDB taxonomy): Bacteria > Acidobacteriota > Terriglobia > UBA7540 > UBA7540 > CAVROP01. Next base: position 49,717 of record CAWHRX010000004.1, read on the forward strand.
AGCACCGCTGGGGTCCTGCACTGTCCCCGTGATCGTTCCTGTATCCTTCTGCGCCCACAGCAAGGGCTGGCCAACAAAGAAGGTGCAAAGCACAAGAGCGACTCCAAACATTAACGCTTTCCGTGGCACTTGCATGGTTTTCCTCCTCGTTTCGGCAGAATCTAGAATGCTTTCGTCCTACACACAAGCTGACCCAACGCCTTCATTTCGAGTCAGAAATCACTCGAATAAAAAGGACTCGTTTCCCCATGCACACACCCTCACCCTCCCTGAGCTTCTCGCCTCTGCCGTCGGGGGAAACGCCCCTGCAATACAACGCTTCATCTTTTTACAGCTCGAACCGACTGTACGACCGCCGTATAGAAGTCCCCGCGGTAGGCGCTCGTAGTCACTTCCAGCGGGGTGTCGTTTGTTGTGTAAGTCCTCCGGCTGATTTGCAGGATCACCGCAGAGCGAGGAAGGTTTAGTAACTGCTTCTGCATTCGTGTTGGCCGGAGAGCTGATATTTCCTCAACTCCTCGTCCCAAATGCACCCCGAATTCCTCCTCGAGAATCCGGTATATAGAGTCTGTCGCCAGATTGAAGTTATCGAGTTTAGGGCACAGATACCGAGGAATCTCTACTTTCTCCAGCGCCACGGGGATTTCATCCTTGAGACGCAGTCGTCTGATTTCGAAAACCAGTTCGTGCTCAGGCAACCGCAGGCACTCGCGCAAAGCAACGCCGGGCGTCGTCAAGCGAAAAGACAACACTCTCGAAGACGCCGTGCTGCCGCGAGCCAACATGTCCTCGGTAAAGCTGCGGAGCTCGTGTTGTGCCTTCTGCACGCGCCTGGGGCTCACCACGGTCCCACGCCCGCGCCGGCGCTCGATTAATCCCTCCTGTTCGAGGATTGAAAAGGCCTGACGCAAAGTTAACCGATGCACGCCGAAACTCTCATAGAGAACTCGTTCTGGAGGAAGGATGGCCCCGGGAGGAATGGCTCCTTCGCTCAGGCACGCGCGCACACTTTCGGCAATCTGTGCGTACAGTGGCTTGGCGTCTGCTCTGTTGACCCGAACTCCCAGAATCTGATCGATACCCATTTGTACGCCTAACATCTAGAGGTCTAGATGTATATAACTGCTACTACTGAAATGTCAAGCTTTTTTTGGAACCCCCCTTTAATGGCTTATGTTCAAGAATAACTCCTTACACATCATTGCGTTACCCGAGGATCGCACGCATCGATCCGTCCCGTAACGCGACGAACAACCTCACAATAGATATAGACTTCTATATGTTGTTTGATGTACCGTTTGGGCGAGCGAACCTGCTTTCGTACCCGTTTCGGCGATCGCAGATACGCTTTCTGGCCAATAACCCTTTCGTCTCGCAGTGGAGCCGCCGTTCGACTGCCGAAGGGGAGAATGGATCGGAGGATGCTATGGCAGGGGTTTTGGAATCATATAAGAAACAATATCGTAGCGCGCTGTTGGAAGACGTGATTCCTTTTTGGGAACGTCATTCAGTGGACCGCGAATTTGGAGGCTACTACGCGTGCCTGGACCGCGAGGGCAAGGTTTACGACACGGACAAGTTTGTGTGGTTAGAAGGCCGACAGGCATGGATGTTTTCGGTGTTGTTTAACCAATTGGAGAAAAAACAGGCTTGGCTAGAGACGGCAAAAATCGGGATTGAGTTCCTCAAACGCCACGGCCGAGACGAACAGGGTAATTGGTACTTCGCCCTCACACGAGAAGGCTCTCCAGTCACACAGCCATTCAGCATCTTCTCTGACTGCTTTGCCGCAATGGCTTTTGCGCAATACTTCCTTGCAACGGGAGATGATGAATCCCGCATGATTGCCCTGGACACTTACCACAACATCTGGCGTAGGAAGACAAATCCTTCCGGCCCTTATTCGATTGCAGTGCCTCGAACGCGGCCTTTGAAAGCTTTCACTCTCCCGATGATTCTCACTAACGTCTGTGTCGAATTAGAGCAACTGCTCGATCGTGACGAATTCCGGCGCGATAGTGGCGCTGTTCTTCAGGAGGTGATGACGTTATTCCTGGATCGTGAACGCAAATTGATTTTTGAAAATGTCGCCCCCGACGGGTCGCACGTAGACTGTTTCGAAGGTCGTGTAAGCAACCCTGGCCACGGGATCGAAGCAATGTGGTTCGCTATGGACTTGGCACGCCGCAACAATGATAAAGCTACAATTGAACTCGCGGTTGACACCACGCTCAGCATCCTCGGATTCGGTTGGGATCCCGTGCATGGGGGAATTTTTGCCTTTCTCGATACCCAGGGGCATCCACCCGAGCAACTCGAATGGGACCAAAAGCTGTGGTGGGTACATCTGGAGACGCTGATTGCGCTGCTAATGGGCTACTCGCTGACCGGCCGGAAAGAATGCTGGGACTGGTTTGAGAAGGTCCATGATTATACGTGGAGCCATTTCCCCGACCCGTCATACGGAGAATGGTTCGGCTATCTGAATCGGCGGGGCGAAGTCCTGCTGAACATGAAGGGTGGCAAATGGAAGGGATGCTTCCATGTTCCGCGAGCGCTGTGGCGCTGTTCACTCGAACTTGAGCGGCTCGCAGCATTGGAGAAGCCTTTAAATGCCGTGCCACTTCGCGCTAACAGCGATTCTCGTTGAACCCAGTTCGATAATTTGCGCGTTGGCTAAGATGGCGGTACTGTGAGGACCAACTGAGGCATACGGCGGGCGGGCCCAGGTGGTTCGAACTCGCGGTCTTCACTTCCGCGTGAAGAGTCCAGCACAGTACCAATGGAGCGTTGGAGGGTAGCTGCAACATGGTCGGACTTGGCGTTTCTTTGGCGGTAGTTTCTGGGATATGCAACGGACTCTTCACCGCCCCGATGAAGGTGATCCCGCGCTGGAAGTGGGAGAACATCTGGTTGGTGTTCATCATCATATCGTGCCTCGTCATTCCCAGTGCGGTTGTCGTCGCCACCATAAGCGCTCCTGGCGCAGTGTTCGCGCAGGCTCCGCGACCAGCGTTGGCATCGGCGATGGGTTTCGGGTTTGCATGGGGCTTTGGGGCAGTTTTCTTCGGTTTAAGTGTGGACCGGTTGGGCGTTTCGGTGGCGAACAGTATGGTCCTGGGAGTAAGTTCGGCCATGGGCTCGGTAGTCCCGCTCATCCTGCACGGTACGATTCGTCTGGACGCGCGCCAAGTCACATTGTTCATGGGTGTGCTGGCTTTCCTGGCGGGCGTGTCGCTGTGCGGAGCTGCAGGCCGCATGAGGGACCGTAGAACTGGGCAGGCCGCCGCCACGACATCCTGGCGCGGCTATCTGTTTGCCGTGAGCGCCGGCGCGCTGTCTGCCGTGTTCAACATTGGCTACAGCCTGGCGCTGCCCATCGCTGACACCGGTGAGAAACTCGGGCTCCGGCGTTTTTCAGCTACCAATTGTATCTGGCTTCTGATGCTAGGGGCAGGCGCAATCCCAAACATACTTTATTGCGGATCGCTACTGAAGAAACACCGTGCTTTCGGGCTCTTCTTCGGCCCCAGCCCGCTGAAGACCTGGGGGCTCAGCATGCTTATGGGAATACTCTGGGCCGGCAGCATTTTCTTATACGGTGCTGCCACTCCGCTGCTGGGCGATATCGGGCCATCTATTGGCTGGCCTCTCAGCTTGGCCGTAGGGCTGGTCGTCGCGAATGTCATGGGGATACTGCTAGGCGAGTGGAAATCGGTTGAGCCGGGAGCCCGGCGGCGGATGGGAGCGGGTGTGATCCTGATGCTTGCTGCGATCGTGCTTTGTGCTCTCGCCGCCAGCGAGCGTGTGTCATGACGCTGCTTCAGAGCGGTAATGAAACAGGGCGTCTTTCGTGAGCTGAGACTTCCATAGCCAAGCAGATTTCGTGCGTCTTCGCAGCGTCGGCGAAATTGCAGTGCGACTCCATATCGTTCCGGATGCAGTGCACAAAGTGGTCGATTTCTGCCGCGAAAGGATGATGATTCACATCGGCAGTGTCCGGCAAGATGGTTGGAATCGTCGCCCAATCCTTCTGCCCGGGCCAGCGGCGAGTGAAAACCTGGTTATTGCGAATGGTTCCTTCTTCTCCAACCAGCATGATGTTGAACACGTAAGGCATCACTCCTTCGATGGTACAGCCAACCTTGCCAATCGTGCCATTGGCAAATTTCACGGCCGTAATGCTGTTAGTCTCATACTCGAATTGCATGCGATTGTGCACACCGGTGTTCGCATACGCGAACACTTCAATGGCATCGCTCCCCACAAACCACCGGAGAGCATCGACGGCATGGCAGCCCGCTGCTAGCAGGTTATTGCGACCTGACGCCTTCTTCCGAATCCACCCATAGCCGGAATACCACGGCCCGATCCCATGCATGTAATCAACGTCAGCATACGAGAGCGGCCCCACCATTCCTTGGGCCAGCAACGCCTTGATATTCTCCACCAGCGGGTTCCAGCGAAGCACGAAACTTACCAGCGATTTCACCCCAGCTTTGCGCACGGCGGCATCGAGTGCCCGGACGCCTTCGAGGTCCACTGCCATCGGCTTTTCCATGAGGATGTGCCGTCCCGCTTCTGCGCAGTCAACGCCTTGCTCCTTGTGCAAATGGTGTGGGGTGCAGATGGAGACGATGTTGATAGCATCGTCCTTGAGCATCTCATGCACGTCGGCGTAGGCACGACAGTGGTCTAGGTTCCACTCCCGAATCTTGGCGGCAGCCCGAGACCGCTCAGACCCTGCGATGCCCCGCACCTCCGTATAGGGATTCTGCCGATAGGCCCTGATGTGCTCGTTCGACACCCATCCCGTCCCGATGATCCCAACACCCAACTCGTTGCTCACGATCGCCTCCCTAAAGCTCGTAATTAGCTGCATGCACGCGAGGACGCGCTTCGGCTTAGTGCTTGCGAGACTACTTTGTGATTTCGCTCAACAGTGCGGGTGCGCCACCTCTGCTCTTACTAACGTCTGCAGCCTCCATGAAGGCGAACATTTCCAAAGTATCTGCCGAGCGGACGGGAGCTATGCCGGTCTGGAAGAACTTTACGATTTCCACCAACAGAGGGCGATAGCTGTAAGGTCGCGCTTCGGTTTTCACTATGCCTTTGTCGCCAAATATCGTGATCCCGTAATCCATCTGACCCTCGCGAATCCCACGTACCATCCCCAAGCGGCCGTCCTTCCACTTGCCGATCACAATATCGGTTCCTTCCGTATGGACGCGTGTAACCGACTCACATCCACTGCCCATGACCGTAAAGAGCATCTCAACCGGATGTATCCCGTACCACATTAAATCCGGGTGATGAGGTTCCGTGGGCGAAGGTCCATAAACATCAACCCCCACCACCTTCCCGACTCCGGGCGAGTTCTTCACTCGCACCGTCTCTTCCCAGAAGCGCAAGCCGGAAGAACTGAACCAGGGCACCCCCGCTTCGTCCGCCAGACGTGCAATCTCCTTCGCGTCCTTATAACTCGCCGCCAGAGGCTTATCGATAAACACGGGTTTCCTGGCGGCGAACACAGGTTTCACTTGTTGGAGGTGCGGCCTCCCGTCGACACTCTCGAGTAAAACGGCGTCGACCTTCTGGCAAAGAGCGGGAATGTCCGGCACGATTTCAACCTTCCACTTGTCCCGCAATTCGGAAGTATATTGCTCGAGATACCTTCGGCTGGTCTCATTGTCAGGGCTACCGCCTTTGAAGGCGGCCACCACTTTGGCGCCCGGAACATGCTGAGGGTTGCTCGGATCATTGAGCAGTTCGGTAAAGACCATCACATGTAAAGTGTCCAGTCCTATGATGCCCAACCGTAAAGTCTTCTCCGAATCAGATTGACAGGGGGTCCCTTTCGCAAAAAGCAAAAAGACCGCAAATAGCAATATTACGTGGACGAAGAGTTTGTTCATATTGGTCTCCTCAAGGTTCTTTCCTCGACTGACGGCTTAAGAGCAATCACGCGCTGCTTCGACCAGCGCCAACAGGTTCTCCGCAGGGGTATCCCGCGGGACTTCGCAACCGGGGCTCAAGATGAATCCGCCGCCAGAACCAGCGGTGGAAATCAACTCCGCGCTCTTCTGACGCACCACTTCCGGCGTCCCCTGGAGCATCACTCGCACCGGATCTAGATTCCCAACCAAGCACGTGCGGGCGCCAACTTGTTTTTTCACATGGGCGAAATCGTTGAAGTGATCGAGCTCAAGCGCGTCGGCGCCGGTGTCCGCCATACAATCGAGAATGTGCGAGGCCCTGCCACAGATGTGGAGAAAAATGGGGAGGTCCAGAGCAGCTCGTAATCTCTCAATCGCATACTTCTCGAAGGGATATGCGTACTTTATGAAATCTTTCCGGCTGATCAGTCCAGCCGCAGAGTCACCGAAGGTGAGAGCATGCGCGCCAGCCGTCCCAACTGTCATGCCTAAGTGAACCACCAATTCCGAGCAGACTTCCAGCAGGTTTAGTACGAACTGCTCGTCATCATGCATGTCGGTCATCAACTGCTCAATACCTCGCAACGCGGTGCAGAGAGAAAATGGTCCCTGGTCGAAGTTCGCCTTAATGAAACAAGCGTTGCCTAACGTTTGCCGCGCGTACCGCGTAGCGGCCGGGAGAAGGTTCATGCGAGCCGCTGTCTTCGCCTTTTCGATTGAAGGCAGCAAGGAGAGATCCTTGGCGCGTGCAAGCGGCGGCGCCACGCCCGTTGGGGGCAGGTCTGGGTAGAACCGAACCCTCACCCCGAGCGCCTGAGGAAGAATCCAATTGTCTGTTGTAATGTGGATCGCATCATAGCTGTACCTGCGCCAGCACGTAATCTGGCAGTCGGCCAACGCGACCGGGTCCGTATTGTATCGCCAAAAAGGCACGTTGGCGAGTTGGACGGCATGGCTGATGATGAGCGGTGCCACCGGTACACGATCAGTTTCCTCATGCTGAATGGCCCGTATGCATCGTTCTAGTGAATCCATCGAATCCCCTAGCCTTCGGCATCCGTCGGCAACTTGATCAACGCTTTCTTACCTAGTTCCGCGATCCTCGGATTTGCTGCCGGCGTGCCCACAACGACCAAACTCCGCGTCGCCTCTGGCGTCTGGGTCGCGGGCAGTACCTCCAGGACGTACGGAACTGGGCGTTGTATCATCCGTTGCAACTCGTTAACCGCGAACTCTTCGACCCCTTCGTAGGAACCGTACAGCAGAGTCCATCTTGGTCCGGGATAACGGGGCTTTCCGGTGCCCAACTCCTGAAGCGAATTCCCTGGTCCGGCGGCCCGCCCCACTGACTGTTGTCCTCCGTTGCCGCTCCACAACATGCAACCCATCACCAGACACGAGAGACCGATCCGAAGCTGCGTTACTTGTTTTGGCATCTGACGCTCCGCTCCACGAGATCGTCATGAGCGTGTTGAATTTACACACATACTCCTGCGGACCGATCTAGGAACCGGAGAATATATCTCGCTTCCGATAATGTGTCAAAGGAAGCGAGCGCCTTGTCGCAGCAAAGTGAGAAGTTCCTATTCCAGCAAAGTAGAAAGTTCCTGTTGAAAGTCGGCAAACTTGCCGGATGAGCAAACAGGAGCTGCTGGTGATGAACACGAAGGAACGGGATCGGCTAAAGGTATTGCATGAGCTGCAGCAAGGACATTTCACGCAAGGGGCGGCGGCGCAGCAGTTGGGCGTAACGGACCGCTGGGTGAGGAAGCTGCTGGTACGGGTGAAGAAAGAAGGCGACGGCGGTATCGTGCACCGACTGCGGGGCCGGGCGTCGAATCGGCGCTTAGCGGAGAGTCTGCGCGCCCAGGCGCTGAAGCTGGTGAAAGCGAAGTACGGAGACTTTGGCCCCACGCTAGCCTGCGAGTACTTGGCGAAAGAGCACGCGGTGGAGGTGAGCAAGGAGACGCTGCGGCAGTGGATGATGGCCGCGGGGTTGCGGCGGGGGAAGCGGCGCCCAGTCGAGGAGGTGCACGTGTGGAGGCAGCGCCGGAGTTTCCGGGGAGAGTTGGTGCAATGGGACACGTCGGAGCACGACTGGCTGGAAGGGCGGGGACCGAGGCTGTACCTGGTGGCCATGATCGATGACGCCAGCAGCCAAGCCTATGCACGTTTTGTGGAGCGGGACAGCACGGAGGAGAACCTGCGCGTGCTCTGGGGGTACCTGGAGGGTTGGGGTCGGCCGGTGGAGTTTTATACGGACAAGAGCAGCCTGTTTACGGTGAACCGGCCGGTGCTGGAAGCCGCTGATGAAGCGGTGAAGGAAGAGTTGACGCAGATCGGGCGTGGCCTGCGGGAACTGGGGATTGGTTGGATCCCGGCGCATTCACCCCAGGCCAAGGGTCGCATCGAACGCTTCTTCGGCACGGCGCAGGACCGCTTGGTGAAAGGGTTACGTCTGGCGCGGGCTGAGACCCTGCCCGCGGCGCAGACTTATCTCGAGCAAGAATACCTGCCGCACTGGAACCAGACCTTCACGGTGCTGCCGGCGAGCAGCACGGATGCGCATCGTCCCCTGCGCGCGGAGCATGAGCTGAAGTCGATCTTGAGTGTGGTGGAAGAACGGATCGTGACCTCCGACTACACGATTCGCTATCAGGGGAAGATCTTCCAGATCGCACGCGGTGATATCCGCCCCGGACTGCGGGGCGGTCGGGTGCGAGTGGAGCAACGGCTGGACGGGAGCATGGCGGTGAAGTTTCGTGAGTACGGCCTGAGCGTGGCGGAGTGCCTGGCTCAACCGAAAACGCCCTCACCCCGGAAACCGGCAAGCGCGCCGAGGATTCGTCCCAAGGTTGTGCACAACTGGATGAAAGATTTCCATCTCCGGAAGAGTCCTCCTTTAGGAGTAATTCTGCCGGACGCGACACGGGGCGGGTCGCCGACGTTCTTTGGCGGCTAACCTCCGTCGCCCTACGGGCTCCTCCGGTTAGCCGCCAAAGAACGAAAAGCGGAACTTTCTACTTTGCTCAGATTAGGAACTTTCTACTTTGCCTTGACAAGGAAGCGAGCGCCTTGACAGAGTGGACTGAAGAGTGGACTGAACCCTGAGCATGTCCCAATTCTGTCGCAATTCTAGCAGGCAGCGGAGTGGTTTCAAAACTCTGCGGCTCCACAATGGTTTCCCAGCGTCGACGGTCAGCGGCCGTCTAGCCGTCGGCTTTTTCATGCCTGATACCCCACCGGAAACCGCACGTCGTCATTGGGGATGGGGCACGCCGCTACCGCGCGGGACTCTGTTAGATTACATCGCAAGGAATATTGACAACCCCATGGCCCACTAGAAAGTCATTGCGCTCGTCAGCGGCAATATCGAAGCCGTTTCAGGTCCGGCTGCTCAGGACCGGCCGGGATCTCATGAATGGATTGTCTGGGAAGGGCAAGCCGCGGACAAGGCTGACGCCCTCCAAAGTGCTGAGAAAGCCGATCTCAGGGTCGACCTGGAGTGGATGCGGATTCGCTTGCCGAACACGAGGGGTTCCGAGGGAATGGGTTGTGCAGCCCTCGCACAGGCGAAGTCCTCCACTAAGTTTGCTAAGATCGTTTCGGTTTCTTTTGGGGTGGTCCAGCTATGTCTTTCAAGACTGAGGCTATCAAGCGGCCCCTTGCATTCACAGCCCTCAATAAGTTTCCCATGTTATAGCCAGCTGCATAGTAGCTATCGCCGCCAGTCTGGGTGCTGTAGACATGATAACGATGGGACACAAGAATACCGTCGTCGTTATAGGCGTTCGCGTACAGAACATTTGTGTCGATCTCGTATGGGACGTTTTCATGGGTCGTCGTGGTGGTCGTGACCTGACCATTATAGGTGTAGTTCCAAGTTCCACCATAGTTGTCAGTGACAGTTCCACTACCCGACACTGGCGTATTGGTAGTTTCCGTGTTCGTCACTGGTTGAAATCCTTGGAGAGACTTTTCCGAGCTTGACAAAACTACCAGATAATTCGTGCGACCTCTCAAGGGATTTGGTAAGAAGCAGACATCGGGGTATCTTTGAGCATTCTTTCGCACCCAATTGTTCAGCCACCCTTTGGAAGTGCCGTCCGGGATATTGGGGTGTAGAAGATGGCCTTGTTCACCCGGAGCCATGTATCCAAAGGACACGACTTTGGTGCATAACTGTCGTGCTTCTGCCGTAGCCGCCAACTGTGTTGTGGGGGTTGAATCCGACTCTGAGGTGGGAGTTGGGATGGCGGTGACAGAAGGTGCAGGATTGCTCGTCTGATTCGGCGCTGCTGCGACGGAGGAAGTTGCAGCTGGACCGGGACTTTGAGTTTGTTGGTCGAGCGCTGATATGCGCGGCGGGGCCGGAGTCTCCTTTTTGCACACTTTACCGTCCACAAAGACCTCATCTGGCCCAACCAAATAGTACGTCTCCTCTAAGCTACGGCACAGCTTTTCGGTCTTCTTGGGTGCGTCCTGTGCATTAATCCACGCCGCAGCGAGCGCTAGCAGAGCAGCGAGAATGGTCAATCTCTTCATCTTGTTTCGCCTTTCTTCCGGGTTCGGGTGAACCTGATTACATAACCTCGGTTCCCAGAGTCGCGTAGCAGATGCTACGTCGGCGATGACAAATCACAAATAGCACGGACGTACCTACCACTGAAGACTGAGAATTGTCCATCAAACGGAGATCCCGGTTGGGCCTTTCTCGCTTTGGCCGCCTCTGAACGCGGCTCACCCTACCATTACGAGGATGGATGAAACGATGATTTCGATAGGAGCAACGAGAGCACGCAGCAGAATCGAGTGATAGAGAGTGCAGGATTGCAAACGAGATTACGACCTCAGCCGTCTGAAATTGTAAGCAAATCTCCCGGGTTGAACTCTAGACGCGCGGGACCTGGCTCAACTCTACCCATGCGCGGGTGTGTTAGGTGAGCGGGAAGACGATTTTAGTGGGTGTGGCAATTGAGGTCCGGGGTCTACTGGGAAGGAAGGCTTTGCCGGTTCCCAGACGTCAGTCCATGAAACTGCCGCCAGCCTTCTTTGGCAGGTCACCTCGCCGTCCAGCCGCCGTCGATGACGATTGTGTGGCCGGTAATGAGCGAAGCTGCCGGCGAAGCGAGGAAGACGACCGCCCCGGCGACCTCTGAGGGCTCGCCAATTCGGTGCAGCGCCGCAATCCGCTCGATGGTGTCGGCGCGAAAGGCGGGGTCGGCCAGCGCCTCCTCTGTGCCGGGAGTACGAATAAACGTGGGCGCAACGGCGTTGACGCGGATGTTGTGCTTACCCCATTCGATGGCGAGGCATTTGGTCAGGTGCGCGATGGCAGCCTTGGACGAGCAATACACGGATTCGGTCGGCAACGCCACAAAGCCCGCCTGCGAACTCATGTTGACGATGCAGCCGCCCTTCTGTTTCATCATGACGCGCCCGGCAGCCTGGCAGGCGAAGAACGTCCCCTTCAGATTCAACGCGAGGGTCTGATCGAATTCCTCCTCGGGCACATCTTCAGCGAGATTGTTAAAACCTCCCCCAGCGTTATTGACCAGGATATCGAGCCGTCCAAAGTGCGCGACCGCGTCATCCACGGCTCGAAAGACCTGTTCCAGGCGGGTGACGTCCATTTGGAGCGGCAAGGTGCGGCGGCCTGTGGTTTCAATGTCACGAGCAAGGCTGTTTCCCGAGTTGACATCGCGCAATCCGAGTGTTACGTCGGCACCAGCGTGAGCTAGAGCCAGCGCGATGGCGCGCCCCAGGCCGCGTGCCGCCCCTGTCACCAGGGCCACCTTCCCGGTCAAATCAAACTGCGGTTGTTCTCCCATCATGTTTCCTCCAACGGCGGCCCGTACGTCGGGAGCATCCCACCGGATTGCGCCATCATTAATTGATTCAATGTGGACGCGATTCATGATAATCCTACCACGCGTGTCCAGCACGGGCGGTACTCCTGTACCATTGTGCAAATAGTTGATTCGTCCGATAACTGTAATGAAGATATTAGTGGAGGGCAATCGAGGAATGATTCTTTCATGGCTGATTTTGGCACTCTCGCTCGCCATGGTCTTCTTCTACTTCCAGGCGACCTGCCAGAGGATTCTCCGCCGACAGTTCGATCACGAGTATTTCCGATCCATCGCCAACGTGATACGGTTGGAATTCCCGTCCCTGCGAGAGGCTTTGGAACAGTCCGGCGCCTCGCTCGATTATTCCCGCCTGCCCAAGGCACTGAAATGCGATTTCCTCGCCCTGACCCACCTGCTCAGGAACACCGCGGATGTGAAACCGGGCTTTTCCAAGGAGCAGAGGCTCCTGATGCTCTATTTCCGCGTGCAGTTCCTTTCCCTGGCAGTGCGACGTTCCCTGAAGGTCGGCGAGAGAAAAGCAGCATTGAGGCTGACCTCGATCCTTCAGTACTTTGCCAATGTGATTGGCCAGCGCATGAATGACGTGGGGTTTGGTAATGCCCCGACAGCAAGCTATCTCGTGAACCTCTGATTCGCTCCTCCTCGCGCCGCACTCAGGTCGGACCTACCTCTCAGGAATTCCAAGCCGTGACTGCCATGATCGGCAGCTCGAGCTCAGCACCAAAATCGAGCAAAAAGCTGCGTCTTGCCCGCAGAGTTCACGAATAGCGCCGATTCTACGCAGTTTCCCCGGTCCATGGCGGATGACGTGTTTTTTGCTATCTCCTTTTATGTCAATGGGTTACACTGTTCTTGGCATCCAAGCACGGTTTTCTGCCTTTTCCCCAAGGCAATACATCGTACTTTCCGTTTCGACGCGCGGAAGGGCCATTTCCGGGCTCTTTTTAATGCCTTTGATCGACTCGCCTGAGCAGATGTTATCTTATTGAAAACAAATAGTATAATCCACCTTGCCTGAATGGTCTTGATGGTAGGGCACAAGCCGGACATGTCAGTCTCACCGCCGCCTTGTGTCGGCCTCGGCGGGACATTTGGGTGGGAATGTCTAGGCAAGGGAGTCCGGGCTCAACTCAGCCAGTGCAAGGGCCCGTTTGGTGGGCAGCGAGGCAATTGTACGTGAGGCTCCGGAGGCAGATCAGGGGGTTTAGAGGGTAAGTTGCACTGCGGCAGTCACTTAGCTGCAGGGATGGTGATGGGAACAACCTTATTATTGCAGCTATATTATTACAACTACGTTCTATAGATAGGCAATGCGTAGGCACTCTGGCTGGAGTCAGTTGCTGCTTGAGGATGATGTGGGTCGATTATACATGGAATTAGCTCTTCATGCCGCAATGGCAACAGCTTCTGCAGGCGTGGTTTCCTGGTCATATGAGTCGTTCTTGTCCATCTGCTGGAACAGGTCATTCCAGTAGCTAAACCTATAAGAAATATGGTCTTTAGTCTTGTCATTCCACCATCTGACGCTGTGGGGGATGCCTATTATCCACCCTGAGCCAGTCCGCCGGCGTACAATGTGGCCCAGCGCCAGCAGCTTCCTGTTGGCGGCCTGGACGCTCTTGACGCTGATCGTCGCTCCCCGGCGCTGCCAGTACTCGACAATGTCCTTTGCCGTGGTAGCAGGCGCCATGCCTTCCTTCGTGCCAGCGTATGGCCCATTGACCAGGCCGATGCGCTTGCCGTCCTCCTTCCGCACGTAGTCGATGGTGGTCATGTCGATGTACGCGTCCAGGACGAGCCGCTCAATGCGGCTCAGCCGGTGGTCGAATACCCGGCTGGGGACCAGGCGTGCCCGGTAGGTCCTCAGTTCGTTGTAATCAACTACTTCGGCTGCTGGCAATCTCCATGCCTCCGCTGGACCGGGAGCGTTCGAGAAGACGAGCAACCCAAACTGTACCCATAAAGATACGGGTATTCAACAGTACCAAAGTATGGCGGTGGACTTCGCTACTGCGCCCGCACCCGAGCGTGACACGCCAGGGACCTCGCAGGTCGATCCCGGCCACCCCGAGGAAGGCGAGGATTCTAAGAGTTGATCCGCAGAAACGCGTGCCGATTTCTGCCAGTGGAGACGTGCGCACCTAGTCAATCCAACGATCAACCATGCCCTTAAGGTACCAGTTTGGCAGCCGCTATGCATGCTCGCTGATACCGCCAAGAGTAGTATGAAGTTGGCGTGGTCTCTTGTACGCGCAGTGACTGGAAGTTGCGAGTCGACGGCGTCTTCAGAGACGCGGCGCCAGAGAGTGGGGAATGGGTCGACCATGAAGAACGCAATACGAGGCGATTCTACGCGTCGGCTCCAAGGGGCCTATTTGGGGGCCAAATTGCCACGATCGCCAGTGTTCATGCGGGTCTGACGCACTCGCAGGCAAGTGGACGATTTTACTAGGGTACTCCAGGAGGGGAGTAAGTGGACGCACCCCTCTGGGAGGCGCATAAATAGCGGGTCTGAGAAGGCCGAAAGTGGCCTCTCCGGGTTCTTGAAAGTCAGTTCTTATAGGCCATCCCCGGGAATCTGTCAGCTTTGTGGTGCGGCGGGCACTTGGTTTGGTTGGAGTCGGGGCAAACACGGAATGCTTGGCTACAGCTCCGCCCACCTGCCAACTTGTGCACACAGTAGCGGGTCTCCCTGCGGGAGCCGTTGGCTCCGTCTTTTGGTATCCAACCCGTAATCTCCCAATCCTTGGCGTCAGGGATATCGGACTTCCCCTCGGCGCACTGTTCAGCAAAGTGACGCCAGATGCGGGCTCGGGCGACCAGATCCGGCTGACCGTCCTTGCGGTCCTCGCGGACCAGCTGGCAGCACAGGCCGTTGAGGAGCAGGTCTCGAGTGAAGGCGCGCAGGTGATTCAGCTGGGCCCGTCTCACCAGCTTGTCCCAGAGCGGGAAAGTCACCACGTACTGGTAAAGACGCCGTGACAGGTCCGCATCGTCATGACGCAGCAAACGCTTCACCACGTAATCACAGTCGTCCATGGTCACGACCAGCCGGGCAGGCAGGGTGGTCTCTCTCCTGGCCACGGGTGCTGGACCAGCCTGGGGGGTAATCAGTTCAGAGGATTCTTTTGATGCGAGCTTCATGGTTTACACCGCCTGTCCGATCGGCTGGAGATCATTTACCCTCGCCGGGACCGGCGCATCCGGCAGGTCGTTCCCTGCCTGCGAGGGGGGTCCTTCCGCGGGGACCGTCGGTAGGGGAAACCCTCCACTATTACTAGTACCCTGGTGGTGGGGGATGTTTAGGGTGGTAGGGGTGGTGGTTTCAGGCATTGCGTACCCGGCCTTGAGCCACTGCTGGAAGACCTGCGACCACCAAGTCAGCCGGTAAACTGTTGGCCGCTCGGCGTACTTCGTGCGATACCCCCGGTCGATCTCGAACAGGCCGACGGCCTGCACCTCACGATTCGCCCGGGCCAGAGTGCTGGGGTCCGTGATGCCTGTGAGAGCCGACAGTTCCTTTCGGCTGATCGTCACGCTATTCTTCTCATCCATGCGCGCCAGGGCGAAAAGCGTCACGGCGACGACTCGAGCGCTCAATGCCATCTCTCGCCAGCCTGGGCTGGTCACGATGGCCTGCAGGCTGGGCTTGTCCCGCTCCGGAACTGGGATGTTCCTCACTCGACTGTAAGCGTGCTTCGTCAGCCCACGTCGATTCTCACTTCGTTCGATTTGGACCTGGCCGGCGACATGCCAGCGTTCGCTGATCCACGCGGCCGCGTTGAAGGCGTCGACGTTCAGAATGAACATCACCAGGTCGATCACCGTCTTCCGCTTGCCCGCCGTGTCGCAGTTCCAGCATCGCCAGCAGTTGTATTTCACGCTGAAGGTCAGCCGCTTCTTCTTGCATTCGGGGCAGGTGGCCTTCCTGCCGCGCACCTCCAACCCCAGTTTCCGGGCGACTTCCAGTATGGGGATCTCGTGGTTGATATACTTCATGTCCGGCATTGGTTTGCCGTACCGGACGCCGTTGGAACCATCCATCTTCTATTTCTCCTTTGCTGAGGCCGCGGTCGCAGGAAGGCTTCAAGGTAGGGGGAGGACTCCCGGCGCCTGATCCGCCTCATCCTCCCTGGTTAGTATAGGAATTCCTACCCCGGCGTTCGCCCAGTACTCATGCGTGTCCGGGACAGTCAGTCGCCCGTTTGGCAGGTGCGCTCTTATTTGTCCAAGGGTTATCACGAAGGGCTAGAGCTGATATGTAGCCGTTTCCTGCTGCTGACACCGGATGGTATGATGCCGGGTTAATTCTTCGTGAGAAGGTGCTGACACTGGCCCTGCTTGCCAATGCTTCCGCGCCGCAGCGAGTCCCCGTCGGCTGCGAGGTCGTCCCAGCTTGGGTGCGCGGCGTAAGTGCCCATCGCGCGATGGTGATTCTACGTGCTCCAGGTTGTGGCTGGGATCGGCTACCACGGGGTGGGTGCGCTCATTGCGGCTTCCGGCGCCTCACCTCGGGCGGAGCGCCATTGTCGCCAGCTGATTTACTCGCCCAGGTTGAAAGCGCTCTCTCTGGCCTGGATTGCGAAAGGCAACGCGTCTTTGAATTGGACGTATACAACTCGGGCAATTTCCTCAATGAGGCGGAGATTCCTTTGGAGGCGCAGTCGAACATTGTTGCGCGGGTGAGGCAGGAAAATGCCGTCCGCGTGTTGCTGGTAGAGTCGCGCCCTGAGTACATTACAGCAGCCGGACTCTGTCGGCTCACCAGATCAGGTGACCGTTCACGGCCTCTGGCATTAGAGATTGGAATCGGGCTGGAGTCCTCCAACGACATTATCCGAGAACGATACCTGCGAAAGGGCATGAGTCGGAAGGCGTTCGAGCGCGCAGTAAAGCCACTGGGTGAAGCGGGTGCCGACCTGCTCACTTACGTTATGCTCAAGGCCATGCCGATGAGCGAAGAGGATGCGTTGCAAGACGTGGTGAACACAGCCGAGTACGTTCACGAAGTGGCAAGCAGCTATGGGGTGCGCGCGCGCATCGCTCTGCAGCCCACTTTTGTCGTCCCGGGTACCCGCCTCGCGGCGGAATTCCGGGCGGGGCGCTATGTCCCCCCATCGCTTGGCCTGGTTGTAGAAGCGGTCCGCCGGCTCGCCGGCTCCGGCGATCTCCTCGTGGGACTTTGGGATGAAGGCTTGCAACCGTTGGCGGTTCCGCATGCGGAGTCCAGATGCCGTGAATGCCTCTTGCGATCCCTCGAAGAGTTCAATCGTACTCAGGATGTTGGCGGTCTCCATATGGCAGAATGCCCTGGGGACAAGACGTGTCCTTCCAGGACTCATCACATTGATGGAACGACGCCATGATCCGACCTGCCTACGAGTACGCCATCCGAAGTCACCACCCCGTCGGCACCGACTTGCACATGGTTTCCCCCTGAGTTCGCCCAGTATTCATGCAGGTCAGAGGAGGTTGTCTCTTCTGGCGTGTTCGCCCTGACTTATCCAATGGCCCCTTCCCAATGTAGATAGGCTATTAGTATAGTCTGCAGGCTTGTTCCGAAGAGGTCTGAGTGGAAATAGTGTTAGTGTGATCGCAGGATTGTATATCAAGCGCCGGGCTTTGCCGAGCGAGCTTGCTGGCTCTCCTAACTCAATCGCGCGGCCTCTTCTCTAGCGCTCGGGCCACCGTGAGCCGGACCAAGCATCATAACTTATAGACCCGGCCGCGAGCGTCGGGTTAGCAAGCTGGGAAGCCCGGAATCCGGAAAAGAACTACTGAAATAGGTAAGGGGTCTTTCGACTGGGGTCGGAGTGCCTGGTTTTTGGTCTGAAGCTCAGCTGGAATTCTCTCACCAGCGGAGGCTATTCCCGCGATCGAAGCCAAGATCAACTCCTGTAAATTGTCAAGACGCTACGAAACCGAAAGTGGTTGTCCTCATTTATGCGGTAGGGAATCTCAGCGGCGCACATCAGCTCTTCTTCCGAGCCCACCCGGTCGGCTGGCTGTAGAGCCTGTCTCGCCACGTCCTCTTCGCTTGAGCGCCTTGATCCCGAGTCCTCGGCCTCAGCTGGCTCCAGACCTTTTTCTTCTAGGTCCACTTCGTTTGAGCTGCTTGGGAGCAATAGCGCCGGTGCCGGCTTCGGGCGGATTAATGATATTATCGCTGCCGTTTTCGAACGGATTAGGAATATTATCGCTGCCGTTCTCGAACGGATTAGGAATATTGCTGCTCCCCTCTTCGACAATCCATCCAAGGCTATGGTCGATAAAAATATTACCGGCTCTGTCCATCTTAAGCACCCCCGCGATCTGACCGGCTAAATCCTGGAAGAGCAACTCATTGGAGCCATCACGGGCGAGGACTACGGTACCCGTCTGCTCACGGGTGAAACTACCGTCTATGTGTTCCACGTTTTCTATGACGCGATCACCTGGGCGGACTACCTTCCCTGACCCATCGACGACATGGTCCTCGTCTGAGCCAAGCACAACGGTCCTGTAACCGGAGTCGCCTGGAGGCAGGATCCTAATAATATCAGGTTTGGGTTGCCGGGCAGGCACCTCATTAGCTCTCCTGTCAACCTCGACGGGGGCCACGAATTTGTAACCTTTCCAGGGAAAGTTAATAATGTACTTATCTCGACCCCCGCCGAGCGTCTTTCTCAAGACGCTAATATGCTGATAAAAGCTATCGTCCGATACCGCTCTGCTGCCCCAGACCTCCTTGATCAAATCCTCTTTAGAAACAAGCTCTTCATGACGTTTTACGAGTGCAAAGAGCAACTGCCTTGGCGTCATGGCCAGGTCAACTTCCTTTCCTTCCTTCGTAAATTTATGCTCTCGAGCGTCCAGGCGGAATGGCCCGAACGTGTAAATAGCATCTCCTCCTGCTTCGTGACCCATTAGACCCCCACAATTCAGAGTTTTTGAGGGACTTTCTCAGGACATTTGAGTTTTTGCACATTTATCCTGTGATTTCAAGCGCGAATGCTCTTTGAAAACTTAGCGGATATGTCCCCAGGCGTGTTTAGTGCGCTCCCCGAGGAACGTCAGGAGTAACGCGGCAGGGTTACGTGGCTCGGTGCTCCTGTTCCGAAACTGGCGCGATGGCGGGAAGAGGTCGCAGATAGCACTTCGGCTGGATGTAGAGAACCTCCGCACTCTCTATAGACACATGATTAGTCTTATCGAGGTGACGTTCATGAATATGGGCGTCCGAGATAAGCACAAATTTGATAACCGAGACTCAAAACGGAAATCCGACGTAATGACTCCTTCGCTCCCCTAGGGCGGAGGTCAATTGCGACGACAAGAAGGAAAACCAACGCGAATGGGAAATTCGAGTTCTTCCCACTCCACATTGCTTGATGCAAGACCAAATAGGGTGGCGACCAACGCCAACAGGAATACAGTGGACGACTCTGCGGAACCCGGCGAACACCGGGCCACCACAGGGCCGGTTGTTTTGCCTGAGGAAGGCAAAATACAGAGGATAAAAATGATCAACAATGAAAATCACATTGCACAAGGCGTGGACGCGTTGCTTAGCGACGTAGCTTCGCCAGTAGTTAATCCGGCCGGCGAGGGCACGTTCCAACCGGAGGCCAAAACAAACGCACCGGCGAAGGTCGGGCGAAACGAGCCGTGTCCCTGCAGGAGCGGCAAGAAATACAAGAAATGCTGCGGCCGAGGTCAAGCAGCAAAACAATCAATGGCTGATGAATTTCAATCTGATCGGCGTGAGGCAGACGCCAAAGATCGGAGCGCGATTCTCCGTGAGGTTGAATTGGAAGCCCAACTTCTCGAAGGGACGCCCTTCGGCGGCTTCCAAGCACGGAAGCTAATTGATTATTGGGTGACTGCGGACACTTGGGAAGGTCTTGTCACAGAAGTCGAGGGGCAGACATATCGGGCTCCATTGACCCTCTTTTCCCCGTTACGCACGCCGACACCGCACAATGATAGAAAAGCGGTTCGATTTAACCCAACAGCGTACTACATGGAGTGGAGGGGCGTTCTACGGCCGCTCTTTCTCCAAATCGTGGGAACGGCAAACCAAAAGGATAGGTCGTTGAACGTCCTTGAGGCAAGGCTTTTGATGCCCATTGATCTGAACAGAGAAACGATCATGGAACGGCAACTTTGCGGTGCATGAAAGGAGCACGTATTTGAAAGACCAATCGGCTGATGTATGGGAAGAGGCAATTGCTTTCTTCTCGCAATTCCAATACGAGGGGGGAAAGTACAACCCTCACGATCTCGCTTGGGCGGAGGAATTCCTTCGTCTAAACGAATTCCACGTTGAGTGGGAAGCTGGTAAGAGAGCGTGTCGGCTGGTTGACGGACAGGGAACCATCCTATTTAAGAGTCTGTTTGCTGAGCCGTGTCACGACTCAATTGATGAACGCGTGCATGGAGCAATGACCGCGTACAATTGCGCGATGGCCACTAAGGCCATCTATAACAATGAAGTGCCGAAAGATACGATTCTCTGCGGCACTGAAGATGAAATCAGGGAAGCAGCGTAGTCACTCCCTGAGAAGTTCGGGGCCGGGTGAGCCATCATCCGGCCCCCCACCACAAGATGCAACGAGCTGGATATCCCGACTCTGTCGGGCACTGTGCCGTCGGGGGAGAGAAACCGGAAACGACGGCGACCACCATCCCTAGTCTATTCCGGCCATGCGAATGGCGACCAGGACGGGGGATACAACGCCTGTTGCGGGCCTTGGCAACTGCCCAAGCAGCGAACAGGCAGATTCAATACCCTATTTAACACGCGACTAAACCTCGCATGCAGGGAAGACAAAAAGTCAGCAAGACCCGACTCTGCGGAACCCAGACGATACCGGGCCACCGCGGGGTCGGTTGTAATGTTGGTGCGCACTTCGAAGGCAAAGCCTTTGTTGGCTTCCGCCTTGCGGTCGCAGGAGCAAAGGAGGCGTATGAGTAAAAGTAAATGGATCACTGGTAGTCGCGCAGAGCTTTTCATCCTCAAGGGTTGGGAAGAGGATCGTAGCGATGATTACGATTACCATCCCAAGGGACTCCACGAACGAGTTGCAGTGCCTATAGTTCTCGCTCCTAGCCTTGAGATGCACTCAGCTGACAGCCTGGAATCAATTTGGAATTTCGAAGCCTTTGCTGATGGCGATTTACCGAAAGACGGCGAACAGCGATTCTTCAAGGTATGGTTCGACTTTAGCACCCGCAAGGTGCTAGACGTAAAATGTATCAAGCTTGAGACCCTCGATCTTGTCCATGACACTTACGAATTAGAAGACCCTCTTGATCCAGACCCCGTCGCAAAAGTGCAAGCCTGTTTCGATATGCCGGAAAACAAAATGGCTTTTGACGGCTGGGAAAGAATGCTAGAGGGGAATGTCTATTTCGATCTCGAAGTGCCAAAAGATGTTGACTTCTTCATTCTCGAGGAGGTAAGGGAATCCTGGAAAGCGTGGCAAGATTTCCGAGCTAAGACAGCAACATCATGAAGTGCATTCGTCAGGTAGGGTTTACACCTTACCTGCCTCTTTGCCCATGCGAGCACTGGGCTGGGTGGCACACAGAACTATTTGCGTGTGCTGCGCGGATATCACCGGGACGTAAGAGCGAGGTGAGCAGTTGCGTGAGCGTGGGCGCCTGAAACATTGGGCGCCCCCCACGCCGAGGTTCGATGATGAACGATCAGAACATGCTGACCCCGGCGGCGATTGCCGGAGAATTGCATGAAGGCGGCCCGTCTGAGGACCCAAGGATTAACCAGGCGACGGCCCAAGGCCGAAGCTCCAACTCTCGCCGATCAAATCTGGCGAAACCAGCTAACAGTAGGGAGCGGTCACCCCCTCCCTGCTCTACATGTCATGCTCTCGCTGTTTCCGGAGCATACGACGCGACCCCGTTCACTGGGGCATTACATAGCATCGAACCCCGTATCTCAGCATTCTGCCGGCTGGCAATAATGCGGGGAGCGTTTACGGCGCAAGGCAGAGAGAGAGAGGCGCCCAGTTCATCAGGAGGACCCATGAACTTTGCAAGAAAACGAACTACTCAAAGTTGGCGAGCTAGCGGCACGCCTCAAATGTAGCCGCAGCTATATTTACAGAAGAGTCAAACCGACTCACCGGCAGTACATTCCGTGTCAGCGTCTCACGCCTACGGACATTCGATTTGACAGTCGGGTTGTTGACGAGTTGCTCGTACCGCAGGAAAGCGGTACAGTTCCTAAGTTGGACTCGGCGATTCGAGGAGGAGTGAGAATGACTCGACGCCGAGATCGGCAAGGCAGCCTCCGCGTTAAAGACGGAAGCTGGTGTGTTCAATGGACAGAAGGAGATCACCGTCCCTCGCACACTCTGGGACGGGCTAAAGACCTCACAAAGAGCGAAGCGCAAAGGCTTAAACGCGAATGGATGAGGAAACTCAACGCTAATCGTGAAGTCGCCGGGAACGCCCGCACCTTAGAGGGTTTCTGGCGTGAGCACTTTTACGACGAAGCGAACAAAGAAACAAAGCACGAACTGCAGGACAAGAGACCCAGCACGGTGCGTGACATGAAATGGGTGATGAAAACCGTATGGATCCCGCGGCTTGGCGGACGATTGCTCGATGGCATCGGAACTGCGGAAATCCAGAAATACCTTGACAGCCTCAAACTCAGCAGAAGAACTGTTGCAAAGTACCGAACCGATCTGTCGAGTGTGTTTTCATCAGCCATTCGGCTCGGGCATGGTTTGACGTACAACCCCGCTCGCTTCGTCAAACTACCCGCCGAGGGGCTCGAAAAGCCCTATGTCATGCCAACCACTGAACAGGTGATTGCCGTCCTCGACGGGCTGAAAGACCCCCGTCATAAGATGGCCTGGCAGTTGGCGGTCTGGTTGGGGAACCGGAGTGGCGAACTGCGTGGACTGCGCTGGGAGTCGATCGTCTGGGAACACGATACCATCTTGATCCGAGAATCCGTCTGGGAAGGGATAAGCACGCTGCCCAAGACCAAAAAGGGTTATCGGAAGGTCGTGCTTACCGACGAACAAATGGAGGTACTGCGGGAGTACAAAGAAAAGAACTATCCGGATGCGCAGCCCGACGCCTGGGTGCTCCCGGGGAAACGCGGCAGGCCCATGGACCTGGGACTAGTGATGTCAAAATACATAAAACCACTCGCTCGCGAACTTGGCATTCCAGAGCTTCACTGGCACGCCCTACGGCACCTGAACAATTCGCTCATGCTGAACGAAGGCGTGGACGTGAAGACTCGCATGGATCGGCTGGGGCACACGCAGGACCGTGTAAATATCATCTATTCGCATGCAGGGGATAAGGCTCAGAAAGCGGCTTCAGAGGCGGTGTGGCAGACGCTCAAAACCGCGGAATCAGAATATCGTCGTCAGGCTGGTGTCGCTTAAAGTAGCCGGAAAAAGTAGCCGGAGAAATAGGGGGTTCGCTAAGTCCTTGAAAACATGGTAGGCCTGGAGGGATTCGAACCCCCGACCCACGGTTTAGGAAACCGTTGCTCTATCCGTCTGAGCTACAGGCCCATTCCTCCCAGTTGCTTCACTTTCAATAGTTTATCACAGGCTCCTCCTGCCGGCGAGAATTTACGCCGACAGTTACGCCAACAGTTCCGGGTGAAACGGCTGGGAGGTTGTCCCAGCCGTCCGAGAGCTTCGAGGCTACCTGTGCAGCCTCTTTTCCCGCTTTCCGGCTGAAGTGAACATACCAATTTGTAGTGCTGCTCACGTCCGCATGGCCAAGTCGAGATTGGATTGTTTTGAGATCCACGCCTTCGTAAGAGAGCATGGTCCCCGTCCAGCGCCGAAGTCCGTGCCATGTCAGGTGGATTCCTAGCTTTCAGCCAGACTTCCACTTCTTCCCAGTGGAATGCTCTGGAGGCCATAGTGCGGCACATCGTATGCGATCCCTGTCGAGTTCGTGCGCGCGGCACAATGGGAGCCATCCGGCAAAACCCCGATGCATTTGCGAAACGGTAGGATCTCGCTCAGCCCCTCGCTTCACTCCAAACAACGCCAGTCCGGCCCGCTCGCGCCAATAGCTTTCTCGGTGATAGTCGGCTGCTCCAGTCGCTTTCATTACCCATCCCAAAGTGTGATGAACAGCGTGCTCCCCAGAACGAGCAAGCCGCCTACGATGGCCATAAGCGTCAGTCTCTCCCCCAGCCAAATCGCGGCAATAGGAACCCCGAAGAAAGTGATGAGGTAGTTCGAAAGGGCGGCCTGAATGGCGTCGAGCGCCTTCAACGCCTTCAGGAACAGGACCATGGACAGGTAATTGTGGAAGAAGGTCAGCAGGATGAGTCCGATCCAGGTGCGCAAGGTGAATTGGGTGATGTGACTAAAAACGCTTCGTTCCCGCACCAGGACGAGTGGAGTCATCAGCACGAACATGGCGCCGTAAGTGTAGAAAAGCATCTCCATGGGTGAGTATCGTTCGAGCACTTTCTTTCCATAAGAGTTGTAAAAAGCGCTCCCCAATGTGCCCAAAAGAATCAGGAGGTTTCCGAAAAAGTAACTCGTCCCGAAATTGAGACTGCGCGGGTCGAGGCCCGAGCACATCAGCACGCCGACGATGGCTAGCGAAAAGCTCACCCAGCGCACCCTATTCATACGTTCGTGGAGAAAAATGATGGCGAGGATAGCGGTGGAGACTGGCAGCGTCAACATCAACAGGGCCGCGTTGCTGGCCAGCGACAGGCGTGTGCCCCAGGTAATGAGCACCTGGCCCGGGAAAACTCCCACCATTGCCAGCATGAAGAAAAGCAGAATGTCTTTTGGGGACCGTTCTTTCCCCCTGTAGGCGTCGCGATTCTCGGCGCGAATTAATGGATAGAGCATGACCGTGGCCAGGGTCATCGGACCCCAGACCGTCACCCACGGGCCCACCTGATCCTGCACTAACTTGACGCACGTGAATTGCAGCGCCCACATCAAATTGCAACTGAAGAGCAGCAGCCAGGAACGCATATTTTGTTCATCCAATGATCGGCGTTTTCTGATGTAAATGGACAATCGGCCGATTGCCATCGCATCTTCAGGACTCAATCCATCGAGGACTCTCGGGCAATCGCGTCGATGGTCAGCCGGGTTTCTTCCTCGATGGTCCCTCGTTTCACCTCGCCGGTGGCCAGACTGAGCGGACCTGGCCGCTGATGTACAGCCAACTGTCGATCAACAAGCCAGCCGAATAGGCACCTGTAGAGACTTTCTTATCGGGATGAAGAATCTCAGTTTTGGGCATCTTGGTACTCCGCTTCGACGCGGAGGCGAGAGCGAATCTCGTTGCCGAATGCGGCGCAGCCGCAGATTCTGACTGAAACGGCGGATCGTAATCAGGACGAGTTCAGGCCGGGCCCTTCGCTTCGCTCTCGCTGTATTTAGCCGTTTTGACCAGCATAGGGCAGCGCGGCATTTTCAAGCGATCGAGCAGCGCCAATATGTTTCCATTCAGGAATTCGATGTGGGCGCGAGTGAGTGCGTCCAAATCGCGTCTTGGCTCACGAACATACTTTCCGGTGATGACGCCGCGTGCGGCGAGCAGACTTTTCTCGGCGTAATGATAGAGCTCCATGTTCTGCAAGCTGAAGACGATTTGTGGAAGCGTGCCAGTGAACGCCTCGTAGGCTTCCCGTTGTCGTCCGCCCCTGGCCAGCCTGAAAACCCGCGCCAAAAGATCCGCCAACGATAGCGAGGGCATGACGCCGCAAATGCCCGCGGCTACCAACTCGAGCAGATACATGCCGCCCCAACCCTCGATCACTCCCACTTCGCCGCAAGTGGCATCCAGGATCGACGCGATGCGGGCGGCCATCAGAGGTTCTTCCAGCTTCACCCAACGAAAATGGGGGTGTTGCTGATGGAGCTTGGTAATGAATCCCGTGCTGACCGTGGGACCGCCGGGATTGAAGTCCTGCAACACCAACGGAATTTCGATGGCCGACAGGACACGGTCGAAATGCCGCAGCAGATCCTTCTCTTCGATGGAAAAGAGGCGGGGCGCGGCCACGGACACCGCAGCCGCTCCTATTTCCTGCGCAAAGCGTGCCAGTTCTACTGTCTGCAGGGCGGAGCCTGCATTCGCCTGGGCGACCACGGGCACTCGGACGCCGCATCGCTCGACCGCCCTGGCGATGGTCTGCCGGCGCTCGGCGTCGGAGAGTTTGTAGAACTCGCTTGCGTAAGCCGGCAGGCATACGGCGCAGACATCGATGGCGCAGGCGAAGTCAAGCAGCCGTTCGAAACCGCTCCAGTCGATCCGGTCCTTTTCGTCAAAAGTCGTCGGGATAATCGGTATGATGCCGTCGATGTTCATTTCTCGCCGCCTGATCATAAGGAAACGTTCCAGTCTATCTTAGGCAAAAAGTCTGTCAACTCTATTGCATCGTTGGTCGTGTCTCAGAATGAAGTGGCATGGCCATCTTGGCCACGGCAGGGAGAAAACTCTCGCGGCATAACGGCGTCCTGTGGGCGATGCCATGCGCTGAAACCTGTGGTTGACGGACGCTATTTCACTGAGGTATCAATAGATTCCCGAGGAACGGCTCCAGCGGCATGGGGTCGGGCATTATGGCGTCTAGATCGGGGTGATCTTGAGTTCTTGAGGACGAGGTGCGGGATGGCCATCGGGCGGAGAGGATTTCTGGATCGGAGTATCAAGGGTGGATTAGGCGCTGCCTTTGGAGTGGCCACGTTGCGCGCTCCCTTGAAGGCGGTTGTACCAAGCGACAAGGTGGTTGTGGGAATCATGGGAGTGGGATCGCGCGGGACTTCCTTAATTCAGTTATTCGCCCAAAGACCGGACGTTGAAATTGCTTACGTCTGTGATGTGGACGATCGAAAGGCGGCACTGGCGGCGAAGGCCGTCCTGGATAAGAAAGGAAAGGCGCCGGCGGCGGTAGGCAGCTTCGAGCATATCCTGGAAGACAGCGTGGTCGACGCCTTGGTTTGCGCCGCTCCGGACCACTGGCATTCGCTTGCAACAGTATTGGCCTGCGAAGTGGGCAAAGACGTTTATGTGGAAAGCCCGGCCTCGCACAATATCTGGGAAGGCCGGAAGATGGTTGAGGCCGCGCGCAAGTATAACCGGGTGGTGCAAGTGGGGCTGCAAAACAGGAGCAGTTCCTATGCCAATACGGGACGCCAACTAATCCAGTCCGGCAAACTCGGCACGATTCATCTCGTAACTATTTACAATATGATGACCCGGGCGCCGCTGGAGAATACCCCGGATTCCTTGCCGCCGGAAGGCTTCGATTGGGCGATGTGGCTAGGTCCTGCCGCAACGCGTCCCTACAACCCCAAGTATTTCCAAAGGGTGTTCTGGGACTTTAGCGGTGGAAACATTACGGAAGAAGGTGTTCATCAGCTAGACCTGGCTCGCTGGGTCGTGGGAGCGTCCTATCCGAAGTCCGTTCATCACACGGGAGGGGAGTTCTTCTTTAAAGATGGGGCGGAAACGCCCGACACCTCCTTAGTCACCTATGCTTATGACAACTTGACGATGATTTTCCAGCAGGCGTGGTGGACGCCTTATATGGTGAAGTTACCCGACAACGTCAGAGAGAGCACGACCAAGCTGCCTGATTGGTATCCCTTCACCGGAACCAGAACTGAAATCTATGGAAGCGATGGCATGATGATTCTGGGCCGGGATGGGGGAGGATGGCAACAATTCGACCGGGAAGGTCGCAAGATTGCTGGCGACAAGCAGACCATTGCCACCCTACAGGTGGCCCACATCGACAATTTCATTAGTTGCATCCGCAGCCGGAAGCGCCCGAGCGCCGATGTGGAGGAAGGTCATATCTCCGCAGCCCTCTGTCACATGGCCAACATCTCTTACCGGGTGGGTGACCGGAAACTGGTGTTCGACAGTGTTAATGAAACGTTTGGTGGTGACAACGAAGCCAACCACTACCTGAGGCGCACTTACCGGGAGCCTTGGGCGATCCCCGAAAACGTGTAGTTCCCCCTACTGACTCTCCCCAGTTACCTCGCTCGAGGTTCCTACGGAGTTGGAAACCGTGACGGCAACACTGCCCCCACTGATCACACTGGTGTCGCCGCTATATGTGAAATGCACGGTCAGGCCGAAGTTTCCGCCGTTCTTTAAACCTGTGCTCCCCCCAAAATAGGTGGCGGCTGCGCTGCTAAATGAAACCTGGAACGAGGTTTGTCCGTTCAGCGTGGATCCGGAAGCGCCCGTGAACACGAAGGTGGCTTCCTGCACGTCTCGAGAGGTGGAATAGCCGTTCAGTTCCACGTCGAAACCCGTCGAGGTGAGGCTGGCGATCTCCACCGAGCCGGCCGCAATGACGGGGGCGAGCCGAGGGACAGTTATGGTAAATGTTGGGGCGGGTTTGGGAAGGACATCCGCAGTACCGGCAAGCAGGCTCGTCATGGTGACCGTAATGGTCCCGGCGACCGTGCCTTGCTGTATCGCGCCATTGCTCCCCAGCGTTGCGGTCTTGGAGTTCGCCTCTATGGTGAAAGGAATCGTGGTGGCGCCGGTTGAAACAAATTCCAAGTTCGGGTCCTGATAACCTGAGGGCGTGTTAGCATCGCTGGAATCCGCCACGAAGGAGATCGCGAGTGTTCCAGTCAACTGGGTCGAGGCGGCTGAATTCATCGTCAAGCTGACATTGGCGTTCTGGGTCGGCGAAGAGGTGGGGGAAGCGCTGAGGCTCAGGCTTGGAACCGTTATCGTAAATGGCTCAGACGGAGACGTCGTGCCTGCCATCACCACTGTGATGCTGGCGGTTCCTGGGGCAGCGATCAAATTTGCCGGCACCGCTGCCTTTAACTGGGTGGCGCTCACGAAGGTTGTCGTCAACCCCGTACTGTTCCAATGCACGACCGCTCCCGAGGTAAAGCCCGAGCCGTTGACAGTCAGCGTGAAGGCCGGGCCGCCCGCAGTCGCCGAATCCGGGCTGAGCGAGGTAATCACCTGCCCGGCCGTGACAGTGAAGGTGGCGCTGGCGGATGTCACCCCGTTCTCGACCACAGTTACGTTTGCAGTGCCCGCCGCGGCAATGAGACTGGCCGGTACCTGGGCGGTCAACTGCGTGGCGCTCACGAAGTTCGTAGCCAGCGCGCTACCGTTCCATTTGACGACCGCGCCGGAAACAAAACCCGACCCGTTCACCGTCAGCGTGAAGGCAGGCCCGCCCACCGTTACCACGTCCGGACTGAGCGACGTAATCACCGGTCCCGCACTGATCGTGAAAGTGGCCCCGCCCGAAGTCGCCCCGCTTTCGACCACCGTCACCGTGGCCGTGCCGGGAGCGGCAATGAGACTGGCCGCTACCTGGGCGGCCAACTGCGTGGCGCTCACGAAGTTCGTAGGCAGCGGGCTACCGTTCCAATTGACGACCGCGCCAGAGAAAAAGCCCGTGCCGTTGACGGTTAGGGTGAATGCCGGCCCGCCTGCCATCGCCGAACTCGGACTCAGCGAGCTGATTGCCGGTGCGGCGGCAATGGTGAAGCTGGCGCTGGTGGATGTCACCCCGTTCTCAACCACTGTCACGGTCACGGTACCTGGGGTGGCGATGAGATTGGCTGTTACCTGGGCAGTCAACTGGGTGGCGCTCACGAAAGTTGTAGCCAGTGCGGTGGAGTTCCAATTGACCACGGCACTGGATAGAAATCCCGCACCGTCGACGGTCAGCGTGAAGGAGGGCCCGCCGGCAGCCGCCGAACCCGGACTTAGCGAGGTGATCACCGGCCCTGAGGCGACGGTGAAAGCGGCGCTCCCGGATGTGACCCCGTTTTCAAGCACCGTCACGGACACGGTGCTGGGGGCGGCGATGAGGCTGGCCGCTACCTGCGCAGTTAGCTGCTTGGCGCTCACGAAGGTGGTTGGCAACGAACTGCTGTTCCAGCGAACCACTGCACCGGAGATGAAGCCCGAACCGTTCACAGTCAGCGTGAAGGCTCCACCCCCCACTATTGCAGCGTTCGGACTGAGCGAGGAAATCACCGGTGCTGGGCCGATCGTGAACGTGGCGCTCGTGGATGTCACGCCGCCCTCAACTACCGTCACCGTAGCGGTGCCGGCGCTAGCAATGAAACTGGCTGCTACTTGTGCAGTCAACTGATTGCTGCTCACGAAGGTAGTTGGCAACGCGGTACCGTTCCATTGCACGATGGCTCCGGCGGCGAAGCCCGCACCATTGACGGTCAGCGTGAAGGCCGCTCCGCCCGCTGTCGCCGTGTTGGGACTGAGGGAGGTAATCACCGGCCCCGAGGAGATGGTGAATGTGGCCGAAGCGGATGTCACCCCGTCCTCAACCACGGTTACGGACGCGGTACCGGGAGTCGCGATGAGATTGGCCGTCACTTCGGCAGTCAACTCTGTGGAGTTCACAAAAGTTGTCGTCAGCACCGTGCTGTTCCAATGGACCACTGCGCCGGAGAGAAAACCTGTACCGTTCACGGTAAGAATGAAAGCCGGCCCGCTGGCTGTTGCCGCGAGGGGATTGAGGGTGGTGATCACCGGTTCCGCCGCAACCGTGAAGTTAGCTGCGCCGGAAGTCACCCCGTTCTCGGCCACCGTCACGGACACGGTGGTTGGGGCCGCGATGAAACTAGCCGCCACCATCGCGGTCAGCTCTGTGGCGTTCACGAAGGTGGTGTTGAGCGATGTTCCGTTCCACTCTACGACGGCCCCGGAAACGAAGCCCGTGCCGGTCACCGTCAAGGTAAAAGCCGGGCCGCCCGCCGCCGCTGTGTTGGGACTGAGCGAGGTGATCGCGGGCCCTGAAGCGATGGTGAAGGTGACGCCGTTGGAGGTCACGCCGTTCTGGGCCACGGTAACAGTTGCCGAGCCGGCAGTGGCAACGAGGCCGGCGGTAACAGTAGCGGTCAGTTGCGTGGTGCTCACAAACGTGGTTGTGAGCGCCGTGGTATTCCAGTGCACCACCGCCCCTGAGACAAAGCCTGTGCCATTGACGGTCAGCGTGAAGCCGGTCTGGCCCGCCGTCGCGGTGTTAGGACTGAGCGAGGTAATCGTCAGCGCTGCGATGGTGAAGGTAGCGCCGCTGGAGGTCACGCCGTTCTCGGCCACGGTAACGGTTGCCGAGCCTGCAGTGGCAACGAGGCCGGCGGTGACCGTAGCGGTCAGTTGCGTAGCGTTCACAAACGCAGTCGTAAGCCCTGTGGAGTTCCACTGCACCGTCGCACCTGAGACAAAGCCTGTGCCGTTGACGGTCAGCGTGAAGCCGGCCTGGCCCGCCGTCGCGGTGTTAGGACTGAGCGAGGTAATCGTCAGCGCTGCGATGGTGAAGGTAGCGCCGCTGGAGGTCACCCCGTTCTCGGCCACGGTAACGGTTGCCGAGCCTGCAGTGGCAACGAGGCCGGCGGTGACCGTAGCGGTCAGTTGCGTAGCGTTCACAAACGTAGTCGTCAGCGCTGTGGAGTTCCACTGCACCACCGCACCTGAGACAAAGCCTGTGCCATTGACGGTCAGCGTGAAGCCGGCCTGGCCCGCTGTCGCGGTGTTGGGACTGAGCGAGGTAATCGTCAGCGCAGCGATGGTGAAGGCAGCGCCGTTGGAGGTCACCCCGTCCTGCGTCACGGTAACAGTCGCCGAGCCTGCAGTGGCAACGAGGCCGGCGGTAACCGTAGCGGTCAGTTGCGTAGTGCTCACAAACGTGGTCGTCAGCGCTGTGGAGTTCCATTGCACCACCGCACCTGAGACAAAGCCTGTGCCATTGACGGTCAGCGTGAAGCCGGCCTGGCCCGCCGTCGCGGTGTTGGGACTGAGCGAGGCAATTGTCAGCGCAGCAATGGTGAAGGTAGCGCTGTTAGAAGTCACCCCGTCTTCCAGCACGGTAACGGTAGCGCTTCCCGCTGTGGAAATTAGCGTGGCTGGCACGGTTGCCGTAATCTCCGAGCTGCTCACGAAATTGGTGGTCAACCCCGTGCCGTTCCACTGCACTGTCGCGCCAGAGGCAAAACCCGAGCCGTCGACAGTCAGCGTAAATCCCGGTCCTCCGGCTGTCGCGGAAGTGGGATTCAGCGAGCCGATCGCCGGCGCCGGCGCAATGGTGAAAGTGGCGCTGTTCGATGTCGCACCGTTGTCAGACACCGTTACCAGAGCGGTGCCGGGCGAGGCGATCAGACTGGCCGCAACCGTTGCGCTCAGTTGAGTGCTGTTTCCGAAGGATGTGGGGATTCCTGTGCCGTTCCATTGCACCGATGCAGAATTGTCAAAATTCGTGCCGTTGACGGTAAGCGTAAAAACCGGTCCCCCCGCAACCGCCGCGTTGGGATTTATCGAGGATATCGTGGGAGGCGCGATGATGGTGAACGTGGCGCTGTTCGAAGTCTGCCCGTTGTCGAACACTGTAACCGTCGCCGAGCCCGGAGTGGCGATTAGACTGGCTGGCACTGTCGCGTCCAACTGCGTGGCGCTCACGAAGGCCGTGGTTAGAGGTCCGCCATTCCATTGTACGATCGCACCGTTGTCGAAATTCGAGCCGTTGACGACGAGCATGACGCCAGCCGCGCCCGCTAGGGCTGAATTGGGATTCAACGAAGTAATCACAGGGGCCGGTGGGACGATGGTGAAGGTGGCACTGTTCGAGGTTGAGCCGTCGTCGGACACTGTCACAGTCGCCGTGCCTGCATTAGTAATGAGGTCGGCCGTGACCGTGGCCGTCAACTGCGAATCGCTCACGAAGTTCGTGGCAAGGCCGCCGCTGTTCCACTGCACCACCGCCGCGGCGTCAAATCCCGATCCGTTGACTGTTAGCGTGAACTGCTGACTGCCCGCGGTCACCGACGTCGGGTTGATCGAGTTAATTACAGGCGTTTGCGCTGCGGAATATGTGGGTGCGGCCAAGAGCACCGCTACCGCCAGGCATATCGCTGCAATCAGGGACTGATTCCGCAGGCCGGCCGACCCCTGCTGTTTCCCGGAGGACCGATCTGCGTTTTCGCCGCTGCTTCTAGTAGTTCGTTTAAGCATAAAAGGCCCAAGAAACTAACCCGGGCTCAGTACGTTGTCCGGGGCGGGGGTTTAGGCGCCGGAGTTGGTTCTGGCACGCCGGTGCAGGCGGCCCCCGAAGCACCTTGACTAACCAAGCCCGGTTGCGCGCTTTGACTGTCCTTCAAGACGTGAATTGTCGAAAATGGCAATGGCCTGGGATGTTTACTCGGCGCAGCACCAGCAGGCACGAACGAAATGCCTGGCTCAGCGCTATTTGAGTCCAAAATCCAAGCGGGAAGGCCGGTTCGGAAGAAGAGCAGGAAATCTCCAGAGATCCGCAAAGGTTGCAGCATCTGAGGCATGCCCGGCAGAGGGACGTTCTGAGCCTGCAGGGACTGAAGGTTGATCTCCCAAAGGCTATTGCTTTTCGTGCTGGCGATGACTGCACCGGCGCGGCTGGTTTGCAGAAACACATTTCCGTCCAGGCCTGAGAGGCCATCGGCAAGTAATACGTAAGAGCTTGCGCCTTCGACATCCTGCAGAAGAAAAGCTGTGCCTGCAGCGCGATCAAAAGCCACGAGGTCGCCGGTCCGGGGGGCAAACGCCATGCCCTGCAAGTCTCCCGCAGTGTAAAGTAATCGTGGCAAGCCCAGTTGCGGGAGCACGTACACTGCGTTGTGGGCGGTCCCTTCCGCCAGTGTGACCCCGTCGTCAGCGACTGCCAGGTACTGCACTTCGTCCGGCAGATCGCTTCCAGGGACGATACGCGTCAACTGCGGCGAGCCGGGAAGTCCTGTAATGACCTGAAGGCGTCCCTCCGCTCTTGAATAGAGAGCCGCGGTAGACGCTCCGGGGCTGAATGCGACGATGTCCGGTTGCGCAATGGCCCCACAGATGGAGACGACGGCTCCCTCTTCCACTCCCTGGAATGTCATAAGGCCTAGAAAACCGTCCGCCTTTGGCGCGAGGAGGGCATAACTCTGATTCGGCGCGAAGAAAAGGTCACGAAGTCCGGCGGGAACCGCCAGCGGCTCGCCCAGAGCCGAGGCGCCCGGGATGCCGAGCAGCAAGCGCAGTTCGCCTTGCTCCGCGCTGCTGACAAAACCCAGGACCGGCGTCTGCATCCCCTGAGCCGCATTATTCGCGTCGTCTCTGTTCGGCGCCGCCTCCTGATGCACAACAATCTGGCCCTGCTCGGGGTAGCGCGGAGCCTCGGTTTTTTGGCCTGCGGCTTGGAGTTGGCTCAGCCCCAGGCAGAGCAGAGCGAGTAATGAACGGCGAATGCCAGAACGCATGAGGTTTCCTTTCCGTGCACTTCGCACCAGGTTCCTAATGAGGAGGCCCGATGGTGGATGAGCCGGTGCCTCCTATAGTTCCAGTGGGAGATGAAGGAGGTGTAGACGTACTCGAACCTCCACCCCCTTTGCCTAAAGCCACCGCCGCGCCCGCACCGGCTGCAACCCCTGCGATGATGACAACGATGAGCGTTTTCGAGATGCCGTGGGAGGCTGACGTGGCGGTGCCGGTTGTCGTAGCGCCCGGGGTTGCCGCGCCACCCGCGCCGGCATTCGCTGCCGCAACCGTCAAGTAATTGGTTTGGGAGATGACGGCTGTGGCGGTCTGGCCCTGAAAGCTCGCGCTGACATTGATTTTGAATTCACCCTGACCCACAGGCGTCATGGCGGGGACCGTCGCGCGCCCGTTGGTGTCGGTGACCGTGCTGTAAGTCGAACTGCCGCGTGCAAACGTGACGTGTGGACCGCTGGTGGGGGCAGCGAAAGTGACGGAGAGACCTGCCACAGGGTGCCGATCCTGGTCTCGCACTTCGACCACCGGCATCACCGCCTTTTTCGCCTTGACGATGTTGACTCCGCCGTCGCCCGCCAGAACGATGACGTCGAGGCGAGGGACCTTAAGGGCTTGCGGGATGGCGCTCTGCGCAAGCAGAGTGGAAAAGGACTGCTGCCAGAGAAAAGCACCAGCTACGAGCAGAGCGCCGGTGCAGCGCCAAGAGGTTTTTGCCCGCCGGGTAGGTCGCATGAGCCAACTCCTTTTGCTCGGAATCCAACAGCGCGTGCGGGGCGCCAACGAAGGGATATCCGCCATCCTATTTTATACGCAAACGAAGCCGAGTGGTTTGCCGGCATCGTGGAGTAACATGTTAGCATACCGGCTCGCATCTGTGCTCGCGGCGGCAGGAGTGGTCTGAGGGCCAGGCAAGAGCGCCTGCGCCGCTCCGTGGGCGGTCATCTCCCGCTTTTCAAGTCCTGAACAGCCGCGCGGACTTTGGGAATCAGCGCGCTGTAATCCTCGGCCGAAGCCTTGGCGAGGAATTGTTGGTAATACCGCAGAGCCTGGGTCTTGTCTCCGGCCTTGTCATAGAGTATGCCCAGGTTCAAGAGCGGTTCAACCTCGGCGGAGTTCAGCTCGATGGCCTTCTCGAAGTCGTGCCGCGCAGCGTCGGCGTCACCGCGTTGGATGGCCACCAGGCCCAGGCCGTTATACGCGCCGCTGAAGTGATCGTTCTGGAGGACGATAGCTTTGAAGGCCTTCTCCGCCTCATCCACGCGGCCCAACTGAAGTTCTGCGGTGCCCAGGTTGCGCAGGTTGTCGAGGTTCGTCGGATCGGTCTCCCTGGCGTGGGTCATGGCGTCCAATGCCTTATCGAGCTTGTGGAGACGCAGGTAGAGCTTACCCAGTCGTGCATAAAAGGTCTCGGTGAGCATGTGCAGCTCGATCCCGTCCTCGTAAGCCTTGACAGCCTGGTCGAGCTGGCCGGCGCGCTCAAACGCTGCGCCGAGCTCAATGCGAGCCCGGGGATTACCGGGGTCGAGGCGGACCGCTTGCTCCATGGTCTGTGCGGCGCGTGCGTTGTCACCCGAATCAAGGAAGGCCTCCGCTCGCTGGGTGAGCTCGAGAACCGGGATGCGGTCTTTGGGGTCAGCGGCGTCCGAGCCCAGTTGGATCTCACGCGATCCACCCCCTCCGACGTACCCCAGTGACTCCAGTTCCCTGCGCGTCTTCTCATCCAGGGGGACCGTCGTGAGGTTTTCCGCCTTGCCTTGCGTGCCGGCGATTTTCCAGATGAGCTTCTGGAACTGGTCGGCGTCCACTGGATGCTGCGCGATCAAGTTCTTGAGTTCGCCGGGGTCCCGGCGCAAGTCATAGAGCTCGGAGTGCGGCGCCAGGATGTACTTCCACCCGTCTGTCCGCATGGCACGAAGTTCCGACCATCCCATGTATGTTCGTGGATAAAGCGTTTCGCCGTAAGAGTAACCCGACCGCACGTGCGTTCCCTGACGCAGGAGCGGCCAGAGGCTGACGCCCTGCGCTTCCGGCGACGGCGCCAGGTGCAGGAATTCCATCGCAGTGGGATGGATGTCGATCGACCGCACCTGGTCTTCGATCACTTTGCCTTGCGGAACGTCAGGGCCGGCTATCATGAGCGGAATGTGGAGGGTCGCATCATAAAGGAAAATGCCATGTGCGGCTTCGCCATGCTCGCCCAGGCTTTCGCCGTGATCCGCCATGGCGATGATCAGGGTGCGCGAGGCGAGCCCCATCTGGTCGAGGCCATCGAGCAGGCGCCCGACCTGCTCGTCCATGTAGGCAATCTCCCCGTCGTAAGGGCTTTTCGCATACTGGCGCTTATAGGGCTCGGGAGGGTCGTACGGCGCGTGAGGGTCGTAGTAGTGCGCCCAGAGGACAAACTTCCTCTGGCCATTCTGCTTGAGCCAGTCGAGGGCGTGATCGGTGACCACGCTGGCACGCCGCTCCGCAAAAACGCCGGGCAGTTTTCCCTCCTCGGTCTGCGGCCCCATGTCATCGTCATAGGTGTCAAAACCCTGCGAGAGGCCGAACTGCCTGGCGACGGCGAGCGAGCCCACAAAGGCTGCGGTGGCAAATCCCGCAGAATGGGCCAGAGACGCGACGGTGGGATGAGATGGGTTGAGAACAAAACCACCCATGTCGCGCAAGCCATGTACGGGTGGATAAGCGCCCGTCATGATGCAGGCGTGAGAAGGCAACGTGAGGGGTACTTGCGCTGTAGCGTGCGCGAACCGCACGCCCCGCGCTGCCAGCGCATCCAGGTGGGGAGTCTTGGCTTTTCCGGGATGGTAACAGCTCAGGTGGTCGGCGCGAGTGGTGTCAAGAGTGATAAGCAAAACGTTGGCGTCGCGGGGCTCGAGGCGGGCTTGTTCCGGCGCATGGCGGCAAGCGCCGAGGAATACCAGAAGTCCCACCACAGCCGCCAAGACCACGGGGGGAGTTCGATAGGGCAACGCCTTGGTCCTTTGCCGACGCATAATCGCCCTTCATATTACACCGAATCAGGCGGTTCCGCGCCATAGCAAGACTGTAGGTAATGTCCTAACTTGGCCCGTAACGCGCGCTTCCAGCCGGCAATGGAGCCGCCAAGATGGCGGCGCTACGACCAAATTAGGACAGCACCAGACTGTACTCTGCGTCCGCTGGCGGAGTATGCTATGCGGAGGTTGCCTCGGCTTTATCGTGCACACCCCGAAGGGGGAGGACCCGCGGCGATCAGATCCTGGAGGTGAACGGTAGGTGAAGGCTGGAGCCCTTGCCTTCGCGTTCGTTTGGCTTTGTACAGCGGCGAACCTCGCCGGGCAAGCCGGTGCTCCGCCTGGGCCCGGAGCCTCGCGGATGACTTCCCCTGAGCCTCTCCTGGCCCAGGCGAGTTCGCTGGTGCGCGAAGGGAAACTGGACGAGGCGCTTCCCGTCATCCACCGGTTCCTCGACGAGCGTCCAAACTCCCCGGACGGACATGCCGTGCTCGGGTTTATCCTGTTCAAACAATCCCGACCTGCCGAGGCGCTCCGCGAGTACGGAGAAACCGCGAAGTTACGCCCGCCCTCTGCATTCGAGTGGAAAATCATGGGCCTGAGCGCGGCGATGCTCAAGGACTATGCGAACGCCGACCTGTGGCTCTCGCGATCCTTTCATCTGGATCCCCATGATCTCGAGACCTGCAATGATCTGGGGCAGGGCAAGTTCCTGCGGGAGAAATACAGCGAGTCCGTGAGTGTTTTTCGCGAATGTTTGAAGCTGGACCCGAAGAACGACTATGCGGAGAACGGCCTGGGCAGCGCCTATGAGCGCCTGGGCCATTGGGATGAGGCAGCGGCAGCCTATCGGAAGATCATCGCGTGGCAATCGTCGAAAGCGGCGCCAGACGCCGCACCGTATTGGAATCTCGGTCGCGTCCTCCAGAAGCAGAACAAACCCCAGGAGGCCGTGAAATACATGACGCGCGCCGTCGAACTGGCGCCAGACCAAGCCGAGGTGCGGACACGGCAGTTCCTTGAGACCACTGGGGATGCCGGGAACGGTCATGCCTTGCTGGGATTCATCCGCTACACCGAGCAGCGCTGGCAGGAGTCGCGCGCCGAATTCGAAGAGGCGGCCAAACACCGTGATCTCTCCGCGGTGGAGCTCAAGATGCTGGGGCTTGATTGCCTGGCGCTCGACCTTTACGCCGACGCCGATAAGTGGCTCACTCGCTCCCTGGAAATGGAGCCTGGCGATGCCGGCGCCTGGCAAGCGCTGGGAGAGGTCAGGACGAACGAGCAACAATTCGAGGCGGCTATCCAGGCCTATCAGCGTTCTCTCGCGCTCGTCCCGCGGGTCGTTACCGCCGAAACCAGCATGGGGTGGTGCGCGGAGTTGTTGAGCCGGTTGGAGGACGCCGCGACGGCATACAGGACCGCCATAGGCTGGGAAGCGCCGAAGCCGGACGATCCCACGCCGTACCTTGGCCTTGGCCGCGTGCTGCTGAAACAGAATCGGCCGGCAGAGGCTTTGCCTTATCTTCGACAGGCGGTCCAGATGGAGCCGGCCTCGGCCGAGGCGCATGAAGAGCTGGGGAAAGCCTACTCCCTTCTGAATGAGCTCGCCGCCGCTCAACAGGAGATCGAGAAAGCAATGGAGCTTGCTCCCAAGGTGGTCGCGTCTGCACTTCATGCTGGGACAGCTCTACCGCAGAACTGGCCAAATGGAGAAGGCCAAGGCGGAGCTCGATTCCTACGCGGCCAGCGTGGGCGCGCATTCGACTCCCGATCAGGACCCGAGGTGATATGAGCTTCCGGCACGCCGCGACCGCTGCCGCGCTCTTTGCGCTTTGCCTCTGGCTTCTGGCTGCGCTGGCAAAGCCCAGCCTGCCGCCGGAGCATCCGGATGTGGTACCAGCGAACTTTGTAGACGTGACCTCCGCGGCCGGAGTGCAGTTCCACCATTACGCCTCACAGACCGCCAAGAAATACATGCTGGAGATCATGGGCTCCGGTGTGGCCCTGTTCGACTTCGACAACGACGGCCGGCTGGACATTTTCCTGGTGAACGGCGCGCCCATCAGCGACCCCACCCCGCTGGGCACCATCCCGCGCAAGTCCGACCCCAAATACTGGCATCGCCTGTACCACCAGAAACCCGATGGTACGTTCGAAGACGTTACCGAGCGAGCGGGTGTGCAGGGGAAGGGTTACGGATACGGAGTGGCAGTAGGTGATTACGACAACGACGGTTTCGAAGACTTGTTTGTGACCGAATACGGAGGCAACCGGCTCTACCACAACAATGGCAACGGGACGTTTACGGATGTTACGGAAAAGGCGGGCGTGGGCGGCAGCGGTTGGTCCACCAGCGCCGCCTGGGTGGATCTCGATAACGACGGCTTGCTCGATCTCGTGGTCCTTCGTTACGTGCAGTGGGATTTCGAAGACCACATGTGCCTGGTCAATGGGACTCTGCGGACCTACTGCCGGCCGGACACTTTTCCTCCCATCGAACCGTTGGTTTATCACAACAATGGGGACGGCACGTTTACCGAGGTATCGCGCCAGATCGGACTTGACAAGCCGGGCAAGGGTTTGGGGATTGCCATTGCGGATTACGACCGCGATGGGCACATCGACGTCTATGTGGCCAATGACTCCATGCCGGGGTTCCTGTACCACAACAAAGGCAATGGCACTTTCGAGGAAGTTGCGCTATTGGCAGGTGTGGGTGTGACGGACAGCGGGCGCACCTATGCGGGCATGGGTGTGGATTTTGCCGATTACAATAATGACGGATTGCCGGACCTGGCAGTGGCCGACCTGGCCTTCGACAAGTACGCGCTTTACGAAAATGAAGGCAACGGCTTCTTTAAGTATGCCACGGATGCGACCGGACTCGGCAACATCACTATGCAGCATTCAGGCATGGGTTTGCACTTTATCGATTATGACAACGACGGCCGCAAAGACCTGCTGGTCTCGCAAGGCCACGTGATGGACACCGTTGACCAAGTCAGTGCCAACCTCCACTACCGCGAGCCGATCCTCCTTGCACGGAACACTCCCCACGGCTTTGTGGATGTTTCGGCGGCATCCGGGGAAGTCTTCCGCCAAGCGTGGGCTGGCCGTGGCCTGGCGATTGGGGACATCAATAACGATGGCCGCGTGGACGCTGTGGTATCCACCAGCGAAGGCCCGGCTCACGTGCTGCTCAACCAAACCTCTACCTCGAATCATTGGCTGATCTTCAAGTTAACAGGACACCGGAGCAATCGCGACGGCATCGGTGCGGAAGTCAAAGTGGTTACCGCTCGCGGCATGCAGATGGCCACGGTCACTACGGCCGGCAGTTATCTGTCTTCCAGCGACAGACGGGTGCACTTCGGTCTGGGGCCGGAAACGAGCGCGCAGAAGGTGGAAATTCGCTGGCCCAGCGGGATCCTGCAAACCCTTCGCGACGTCAAGGCGGACCAGATCCTGGAAGTGGATGAGCCGCGGTGAGGCGCCGCGGACCGCGAAGGGTTCACACAGAGGGCACAGAGACCGGCGCACAGAGAGCACAAAGAAAGGCCTGGCTCTTCTCCGTGTCCTCTGTGAGCAGCTCTGTGGTCTCTGTGTGAACCGCTTTTAAGCGACGTAGCGGTAGGCTGTTCGTTGATATCGGTGGACGAACCGCCGGCCTAAGAAGGACTTTCAGTTGGTCTGAATCGTTCCTGTCGTCACCACTTCAAAGGCGCTCCCAGGTACGCATTATGAAAGGGCGCCCCTGATTGTGTAAGGTTGGGTTGTGGTGGAATCCAACTTTAACCAAAAGGAGCACCCTTATGAGCGAGGACAAGTATATCGCGTTTGACGTGCATCAGGCGACGACGGTGGTGTCGGTGGTCAATGCAGCAGGGCGAGAGGTGAACACGGCGATTCTGCCGACGCAGGCGCAAGCGCTGCTGGGGTTCGTGGAAGGTTTGCGAGGCAGGTTACATTTGACTTTGGAAGAAGGAACGTATGCGGCTTGGTTGTACGATCTACTGCAAGGGCGGGTGGGGGAGTTGGTGGTTTGCGATCCGCGGCGCAACGCGCTGCTGAAGGAAGGGAGCAAGACGGACCGCCACGATGCGCGCAAGCTGGCGGACCTGCTGCGCACGGGGATGCTGCGCGCGGTCTATCACGGCGAGCGCAGTCTGCGGAATCTGCAGGAGCTGGCACACTGCTATCAGGCCTTGGTGCAGGACACGACGCGGGTGATGAATCGGATCAAGGCGTTTTATCGCAGCCACGGCATCGACTGCGCGGGCCGCGGCGTGTACAGCCGGAAACAACGGGAGAGTTGGCTGGTGCGCCTGCCGGCGGGGGCGAGCCGGGTGCGCGGCGAACTGCTGCACGACCAACTGGAGCAACTGCGCAGCCTACGCCGGAGGGCTCGGCACGAACTGCTGGCGGAGAGCCGTAGGTACACGGTGGCGGCACGGCTGCGCGGGGTTCCGGGTTTCGGACCGGTGCGCGTGGCCTTGCTGATCGCGGGGATGCAGACTCCTTGCCGCTTTCGCACACGGAGCAAGTTGTGGAGCTACGCCGGTCTGGGGCTGGTGCAAAAGGGCAGCAGCGAGTATCGGCTGGTGGAGGGACGCGCGGTGCGTCGGCCAGGTGCCTTGCAATTGCGCGGGCTGAATCGCAACCGCCGAGCCGGGCTGAAAGAGATCTTCAAGTCGGCAGCGTTGGCGGCCATTCGTCAGCCCGGACCTTTTAAGGATTATTACCAATCGCGCCTGCAGCGGGGAGTCGATCCGGCCATCCTGCGTGTGAGCGTGGCGCGCAAGCTGGCGGCGCTGGTGCTGAGTTTGTGGAAGAAAGGAGGGCGCTATCGAGCCGAAGGTATGAAGCAAGCTTAGTGCCGGGAGTTCCAAGCTCGGCCGGGAAAAGGTTTTTCCACGGCGAGGGGGCAGGGAGTGTTCCGGCGCTCGGGTCGGAGAAGTTCCAGGCGGAACTTCTTCCACGAGGGTGAGCATCTATGAAACGGTTAGGCGAGGTTTTCCCCACCCGGGGCTCGCCTCCTCAGGTACGCTATGCCGCCTCGCACGACCTCAAAAAGCCATAGGCCTTGAGCCTCTTATAGAACCATGGTCGGCATCAATCCCGACCCCAAGCTTGCCTAAGCTCCGAACTACTTTCGACTCGCACGCTCGCGAATGGAAAAACAACGGCCGAACCCTTGCATTCAAAATCGTCGAGTTCATCAGCAGGGGGCTGGATGCCAACAAAAACCAAACCCTCCTGTAAGAGGAGGAGTGTTTTTACTTGACATCCCCTTTCATAGAACGGTTTTAAGTTGGTCGAGGTCCGTGTCGTCCCAGCTTGGATCGGGCGCGCCGGTGATGTACCAACTGCTGCCATTATCCGCAACCATCATGCCGTACTTCTTAAGAGCGGTTAAGATAACAAGGGACTGACCGGTGTAGGAGGAGATGTCGTACGAGGCCTTCAGGCGCAGGCGCAAGCCCATGGGGGGCAGGGCGGGACTGGTCGACTCGCTCGCATAGTGAGTTGCGGGGTGGATGAAACCGGCTTGCGATTGGTAAACGGTGAAGCGCAGTGCGTGTTTGATTTCGCCCGCCGCCACCTCGTCGTAACGCGCCAGTCCGGGAAGGATTGGTAGCCCCGCCGCGTCCGCGGATGTCCAGCCATCGGGACGGAGCTTGTCGGAATAGAGGTTGAAGATCGCACCATTGGCTGCTGTCCAGTTGTTGTCGCTCGAGTCCTTAACGCCTTCCCACACTTCGTACAGCGTGCAGTTGTTGTGCGTGGGGTCGGCCTGAAGCGTCAGCACGTGCCGGTCGCCGGTGGAATTGCTACCACCCTCCACGGGGGCGTTGGGCGGAAAGGGGTAGCAGCCGCTGGTAGAGGTGACAGTGCAGCCGGCTCCAGACGCCCCGAAGTCACTCTCGCTGGGATACTGATTGAAGAGGACGCTCACCAGCGGCTGAGCGGCGGGCACCACCACGTAAGGAATTCCATAGCTGGGATCGCTGCCGAAGTCGGCATGCAGATACTGCTTTTCCTGATTGATGCTGGCGATGTACTGGTCCGAGTTGGGATCAACGCAGTAGTTGGAAACATCGGCGTTCCAGAGATTGTCTGTGGGAAACACCGGACAACTGGAAATCGTGGGGCTGGTGCTGTAATCGGTGGAACTGCCGGTTGCGGCATTGCTGCAATTCGGTTGGGAAGGAGTCGGTGTCGGACTGGGAGAGGAAGAAGAACCGGAGCCACAGGAAAACAACAAAATCGCGC
Source organism: uncultured Acidobacteriota bacterium (assembly GCA_963831905.1). Lineage (GTDB taxonomy): Bacteria > Acidobacteriota > Terriglobia > UBA7540 > UBA7540 > CAVROP01. Next base: position 93,058 of record CAWHRX010000004.1, read on the forward strand.
CCGCCACGATGGCGGCGCAGCAAAAGTAACGATGTTGGGCAGAATGAGCTGCTTTGAAAATACCCGGGAGCGCGGGCATCTCGCCCGCCAGCCGTGCCGCAGTTCCACACAAGCTGCGGGCAGGATGCCCGCGCTCCCAGGTATACCCTGATTTCAATGTGCCCGTTCGCAGACGGGCGTGAACGACTGCCATGTCCAAGGCCGATTGAGAAAAAGACGGCCCGCCACGGGGCGGGCCGTCGAGATCAAGTTCAGAAACCAACGATCAGAAGGTAATGTGCATACCCATTTGGATTGTACGCGGCCCATTCATGGGACCTGTGATCAAACCAAAGGTACCTCCGCTGGACGGAAGCCCGTCGCCCAGGGCCGGATCCGGGTCGCCGAGTCCCGTGCGGTTAAAGACGTTCTGGAAGTCCGCGCGGAGCTGAAGCTTGACCCGTTCGGTAATCTGCGTGTCCTTGAGGAGACCGAAGTCCTCCGACTCGTGACCCGGCCCCCGGACATTGGGCAGGAGCGGCGGGGCCGTTCCCAGCCGCAGCGGAAAGCCATTGTTGGGTGATGTGGGTACATCGACGAACGCTGCGGGGTTGAGCAAGGCAGTCCCGTTAGTGACGGCCCCCGCTGCGTTATACGCAAGGAGGGCGTTCAACCCTACGGGGGTGACGGTCTTGGGGACGCCGGAAAGGACGTCCGGCCGGATCGTCGGGGTGATGGAAGAGGACAAAGCCGAACCGATGGCCAGGGGGTCGCCCGAGCCGTAACGTTGAATGGCGGTCAACTGCCACCCGGAAAAGATCCGGTCCGCCAAGCCGCTCGAATGCAACCACCTCTGGCCGTGGCCGAGGGGCAACGCGTAGATCCAGGTCAATTTCAGGACTTGCGGGTAGTCAAAGGAGACAATGCTTTTCTCCAATTTCCGGTTGTAGAGGTCCTGAATGTACACGTTGTAGTACCGCATGGCGCTGGCGCTGTCCGAGATGTTCTTGGAGAGAGTGTAGGCGCCGATGAACGTCAGGCCGTGCGTCGAGTTCTTGCGCGCCGTGAGCTGCAACGAGTGATAGGTCGAGTTGCCGAGGCCGGGAGAATCGTTCTGCACGCCGCTGTACTGTGGGAAGCGGGTGAGCCCCGTGGCCACCGAATTGTTGTTAATGGCGGCGTTGTCGGCTTCAAAAGTGGGATAGGGTAATTTGGTGATGCCGTATTGTGCGAGCGTCGCCGCGGTGGTGGGGTTGCTCAGATCCGCCCCGAAGTCATCTGCAAGAATGTCTCCCAGGCCCATATACTTCGCGGGCGCTTGATTGACTCCTCCCATATCATAGTTGATCAGGCGCGTCCCCTTTGACCCAATGTAATTGGCCTCCAAGAGGACCTGATGCGGGAATTGGTACTGGAACCCGCCGCTCCAGTTCTGGATATAAGGCATGGCCAGGGAGTTGGCGGGGAAGTAGTCGACTCCCTGCCCATTCTGGCTGGCGGGATTCGTGTTCGGCAACGTGCCGGTAAAAGCAGGCAAACCCACTTGGCCGGGCGCCGAACCACTCGCGAAATTGGAAAGGTACATTACCGGATTCACGGCGTTAATCGGGCCAGACTGCCTGTGAACCACCACGGCGGAGTTGAACCCGAAGAACTGCTCTGCTCCCCAACCGCCTTCGGTGGGAGGCTGATAGCTCATCCCGTACCCGCCGCGGAAGACCAGTTTATTGTTGACTTGGTAAGCCACACCAAGGCGCGGCGCAAATTCCTTGAAGTAGTAATTCTGGAAGGAATTGCCGCCGACGCAGGCGGAACAATGACCCAGCCAGACCAGGGCGCCGGGAATCGACGCGCCGCTGGGGAGCGGGTTCGAAGCCGTGGGATCGAATTGGGCCATGCGGTTGAAAGCTTCTGTCCTGGGCGTCGGAATCTCCCAGCGCACTCCGAGGTTGAGAGTGAGCTTGGAGCTCGCCCGCCAGTCATCCTGCGCGAAGAAGGACATCACCCCCTGCCGGTAGCCCGGCTCGGTCCTGAAAATACTCGTGCTCGCGCTGTGGGCGGCGCCCATGAGGAAGCTGGCGAAAGGGTGCCCAGTAGAAGTGGTGAACCCGGGAAGCGAGGTTTCCAGGTTGTTGAACTGGAAGGCCCCGGATATGTCTCCAGTATCGTAGTCGTTGGAGCGATAGCGGAGGTATGACCCGCCAAACTTCAGGCTGTGCTTGCCGTGCGTGAAGGAGAGGGTGTCCTGGTAGAGGTAACTTTCCTCAGGCTCTCGGCCCGGGCAACTGCTCCCGATGGATGGCAGGAATGGGACGCCGTTGCTTTCCGCGAACTTCATGGAGGGGAGGCAATTATTGAGGATTCCCGGAATCCCCATCGCGGCCGTAACCTTGCCGTCTGTCGAGTTGTGGTTGCTGTCCGCGAACCGGTTGTAACCCAGCGAGAGGACGTTCACCGTGTGGTCGTTGAGCGTCCAGGTGTGCATAATGCGCAACTGCGGCCCGCCCACATCCTGCGTGTAGGCCCCGGTGAGGGGCTGGCTGGGCCAGGGCGCCCAACTGTCGGAGCTGGGACTATTGTGGTAGCGGTGCCGGATCGCCATGGTAAGAGAAACGCTCAGTTTCTGCCTGTCGTTAATCACCTCGTCCTCTTTGGTGGTGTAGGCGTCGCGCCTGAATACGGGGCAGCAGGTGCCGCCATAGTGGGGCGTGTTCAGCGTCAGGCTACCGTACTGAGGAGTCGGAAAGTATGGCAGCAGGGTCGAGGTGGCCGTGCTGAACTCTCCCGCCGGGATCGCGTTCAGTACACCGCCGGCATCGAATGGGTCGCGGAGCGTGGCATCCGCCCCGCTGCTATTGGTCAATCCAGTCACGGGATCAACACCGCCTGCCGGGACGACTCGAGTGGTGGTGGGGTCGAAAATCTCGTTCTTATACACAGTGCGCCCAAGCGCGTCCTGACCCACTGAACTCCCCAGCCAGGCATTGAAGTTCCCCTTGAGCATCTGGGTGGTCGGCACCGAAGTGAGACCACCGAACGCAAACTGGCTATAGCGGTCTCCCTCGTAGTTGAAGAAGAAGAAGCTCTTATTTTTCCGGATGGGGCCGCCAAGGTTACCACCGAAGTTGTTTTCCCTGTAAGTGCTCTTTGGAGAACCATAGGCGTTGTTCAGTAAGCCGTCAGCGTTGAACATGGGATTGACGTCGTACTCAAACCCGGCTCCGTGGAATGTGTTGCCGCCGGACTTAAGGGAGAAGTTGACAACCCCTCCGCCCGATTCTCCGTACTCGGCGGAGTAGTTGCTCAACTGAACCTTGAATTCACCGACGGAATCCGCCCCGGGCTGGAATTCACCCATGTTGTCCCAGTCGTAGCGGGCGATGCTGGCGCCGTCGATGAGGATGAGGTGGCTCGAGTCCTGGCCACCGTTGATCGATTGCCTGCCATTCCAGTCCGGCGTGGTGCCGGGCAGAGATTCCCAGACAAACGCGTCCAGTGGCCGCCCGCCGTCACTAAGAATGACCGGGAGCGTCTGGAACTCTTGTGGCGTGATGGCCGCGCCCACTTCCGCAGTAGAAGTCGTCAGCAGCGGCGCTTCGCTGGTGACGGTGACCATTTCCGTCGTGCTGCCAATCTTTAAGGTCAGGTCAACGGTGACAACTTGCGCGACGGGCACCACGATCTCTTTCGCCACGGAGATCTCGAAGCCTGGTTTGAGGGCTTCCACTTGATATTTCCCTGGTGGAACGGGGACGCGATAGTAGCCGGCGCTGGATGACTTGGTCACTGACTTTACGCCGGAATCCGTGTTGGTAATCGTGATCTCCGCTTCCGGTACAACTCCGCCCGAGGTGTCAAAAACCGAGCCGGTCAGAGCGCCCAATTGGCCCTGGGCACATACCCATTGCGGAATGAGGAGAAGCCCTAAACAGAGGGCTATGATCCGTAGGGACCTGTACATACAATTGCCTCCTTAGATTTTCGAAGAATTCTAATCCGACGCTTGGAATGTGCAACGGGCGCCTCATCTAAGCACCCGAAAGAAAAGGCAGGGGACCATTGCCTTGCTTCGTTCACAAAACTTTTGAATACGCTCTTAGGTCTTTCCATTACCAGGAAACTGCTTTCAGTTTGTTTCCTTCCATTTCGAAAATAACGACCCCGCGACACGGTACCGCTTGACTTGCGAATTGTCAATAGTTTTCTTGCTTCCCGCTCGCTAGGGAGGCTGGGACTGGCTGAGCCAGACATTTTGCACTGGTTTGCGTTCCGGGCTCATCGACAGCGAGATTCCCCGCTTCGCTCGGAATGGCACTGGTGCACCAGTTCACGCCTGATCCCTTCCTAGCGCTTGGACACCAAATCGCCAAACGCCGGCAGCAGCTTGTACTTGTTTTCCCAAGTTGTGTACATGATGCCGACGGCGCCGCTTGTGCGATCCAAGGATTCCAGCCAGCCTTTGGGGTTTTCGAGATCGTCGGCGTCATAGTAGGCGGCGCCCAAGGTCGGGTATCCGAGCTTTGAAAAGAACGTGAGGCTGAGGTCGCGCTTTTCGTAATACCAGCAGCCAATCACCAAGTCTTTCGGAATGTATTTCCAGGTGCCGTCGAAACTCCCGTCAATCAGGTAGTACTTCTCCCTCGCGTTGTGGTTGGGGTCGAACATGTCGGACCAGACATAGACTTCCGCCTTGGGATTTGCCGCCCGAATCATCTTGTACTGCCGGGTCACACAATCTCCCAGGATCTCAGCCATGGAGAGGTTGCGGCGCTTGCAGGCTTCGCAAAAACCGCCGACGCGCAATTCATCCATGCTCAGGAAGTACTTCTTGGGCGCGACGTATTTCTCGATCAGCGGAATCTGGTGCTGCCAGACTTCGTACACGGCGGGTTCCGACATATCGATTACGGTTTGATCGCGATAGATCGTGGTGCCGTGGTAATAGTCAACCCGCAAGCGGTCGCCGGTGCGGATACGGCTGCCGGAGAGAAGCTTGATCGCCGGCCCCTCGTGATTCCAACTGAAATTGAGCTGTGGGTCGGAGATCGGCGCGAAGTCGCGGCCCTCCTTGTAGACCATGCCCGTTTTGTCGTTGCGAACCACCACCGGAGTCCCGGGGCGGCGCAGAAGGTTGGTAAGGCTCACTTCCTCGATGGCAACGTCATCCACCCAGACCTTGCCGGTTTTCCCATCCGAAACGCCGACGCGGAACTCGACGCGATCCGCGTACCAACTGTTGAACCCCCAGACCATCTCATGCCAGTCGCTGGTCTCGGGCAAAGGGGGTTCCATGTAGGAAAGTTCTCGACCGTCCGGCGCCACAGCAAGAAGATGGATTGCCATGCGCGGCCCCGCTCCCTGCGTCTTCACCCAGGCGCGCAAGCGATAGCAGCGATACGGGTGCACGCGGATCGGCTGCGCAACGTAAACCCCGTTTTCCGGATCGCTGAACTCCTCGAAGCGCACTGACGCTTTGCCTGAGTGAGACACCGTCGTATCGAGCGTGGCCCGAGCCCCGTGCGCCGTAAAGCCCGCCGGCAAGCCGCCCGCGACTTCCTCAAAGCCGCCGTTAGCGATCTTCACCGCAGGGTCTGCCTGGAATGTCGCCTCCCGGTCCTTTGCTACGAACAGCGCGCCACGCACAGGCTGACCCGCGGCTAGGTTCTTGTTATGCGCCAACACTCCTCCGCCGTAACCTACGCCGAAGCCGGCAGGAATGATCTCCATGCCGAGGCGGTCGCAGGTTTGCTTCAGCCGCGCGAAGCGCTCGAGGCTCGCCGGGGACTTTAAGTCCATGTCGTCGAAACCCGCCGACAGCAGGATACCGTTTAGACCATGTTCGCTCGCCATACGCGCAATGCCTTCCACGCGCTCGAGTTCGCGGTCATTGCCCATGTCTGTGGAGACATAGACCCAGCGGTCGCGATACGTATGGGACTGGCACAGTAGCGGCGCCGGGTATGCAGCCAGACATCCGAGTACGACAATAAGTCCGAGTTTCATTTGCCCCTTGCCTCCCTCGCCTTGCTCCACCGGCTCTCAGGTTAGCGGTCCCTTGTTTTCATAGACATTCTCGCTTTGTTCCCTCGAATTCTGGGGCGTAGGGGTAGGGCTTGCCCTACCCTCGTCGGCCACGTGACCCTTCGGGGACGGCAAGCCGTCCCCCTACATCGCGGGTCGTTATGGCCTCATCCTTTGTTTTCATAGACATTCTCGCTTTGTTCCCCGAATTCTGCAGTCGAAGAGACGAGAATTGGTGTAGGGGTCGGGCTTGCCCTACCCTCGTAGCCAAATGACCCTCCGGGGACGGCAAGCCGTCGCCCCTACATCGCGGGTCGTTATGATCTGATCCTTTGTTTTCATAGACATTCTCGCTTTGTTCCGGCGATTTTGGAGCTCGGCACCTCATCAGTGTCGCTCCCTGTAGGCCAGGGGTTGTGACACAATGTCTTCCACCGCCTGAGGATCGCCTGTCGCAGGTCCATGCCATACGCTTCCCCCGAAGGTAGTAATGAAAATCCAGCCGGGATCGCGCGGGTCGGGAATCACCCGGTGACCCCATTTGAAATTGTAGCCAGGGATGCGATGCCAGCTTTCGCCGCGATCTGTGGAGCGCCAGGCGGAAGACTCGAAACCGCAGGCATAGAGAATCCTCGCGTCCCGCGGGTCAACCGTGATGTCGTAGACGTGTTGATCCTGGGAAAGGACATTTCGCCACTCGTGGCCGCCATCGACGGACAGAAAGACGCCGCCGCCCACCGCCCCGTCCGGCGCGTGGCGGCCCCAGGCAGCCAGATAAAGGCGATTCGGGTTCTCGGTATCGATGGCCAAGCCGTTCGGGCCGTTTACGCCTTCGGGCAGGGTGATTCTTTCCCAATGGTCAGCCCCATCGTGCGAGCGGAAGAGCGCGCCATCCTTTTCGTTGCCGTAGCTGCCGTCTTCGCTGCGGCGTGCCAGGATGACATAAAGAAGTCCACTTTTGTCGCGGATGAGCCGCCAGGCAAAGGGCTCGGATCCCGGCAACCCGTCGTTGCGCGGCCCCCAGGTGCGGCCGCCATCCGTGGATTTGAACACGCCTTTGCCGAAGCCGGTTACGTAAAGGACACGGGCATTAGAAGGACTGGTGGGATCGAGCAGGATGTGGGTGGCCGCCGTTGGAGGCATGCCCTGGCTGGAGGGCCGCCAAGTCTTGCCGCCGTCTTCGCTCAGACACACTCCGCCGGCGTAGCGTCCCGGAGAAGTGCGGCGCCACATCTTGGGGCGCGGCAGGTCGTGGACATAACTCATTACGCCCCAAACGCGGCCCCGCACCTCAGGGTCAAAGGTGATCCAATAGGTGGTGTTCGTCCAGTTCCGCGGCACGCCGTCTGTCGAGCTGGTCCAACTCTCGCCGCCGTCTTCGCTGCGGAACAGTCCGATGTCTGTATAGGCGATAAACATGCGACGCGCATCGAAGGGGTCAAAGAAAACGCCGTAATTAGTGGTTACGTCAATTCCTGTCGTAGTGTACGTCCGCTCGCCCACCCGCCTGGAGTAAACGGCATCCCAGGTGCGCCCGCCGTCGAGCGTGCGCATGGTGCGGCCGAGGTCGGTGCGGTAGCAGATATCGGGATTATTCGGCGCAACTCCCAGCGAGATGCCCGGTTCGCCCCAGCCCGTCCCGAGGCGCTCGGTGATCCAGGCATCGTGAACATTGGGGGCAGGGTTGTTACCTTCTTTCCAGACCAGTTCCCAGGTAGCGCCGGAATTCTGCGTCTTAGCCACACCGTGCAACACCTCGCTGCCCGCGTCCAAGTCTTCGTAGGAAACGTAGGCAACTTCCGCATGATTCAGGCTGGTGGCCACGCTCGTCAACTCGGCCACCGGCGCGCGCCCGGCAACATTGGTGAGCACAGGCGCGCTCGCAGCATCCCAGGATTCGCCGCTGTCTTTGGAAATGAATATGCCACGCCGGGAAACGACTCGCCGTTCTCCACTGGCCACCAGGTAAATGATTAGTTGTCCCGTCGAAGTAAACCCCGCGGACATATCTGCGGCTTCCCGAACACCCTCGGGGGACGGGCCCGGCATAAACCGGCCTCCCTTGCGGACGGTGACAGAGTTATCTCCCAGAATGTAAAGGGTACGGTCGGAAGCCGGCGAGTGCGGATCAATGAGAATCTTACGGCCGCCCCCGCGAAGCTCCCCTCCCGCCACGCGCTGCCACTGTGCGCCACGGTCGCTGGAGAAGTAGAGCCCGACGTTGCCTCTCTCCCCAATTGTGGCGAAGAGTTTTCGCGAGTCGTCTGGGTCTACGGCCAGCGCCTGCACGCGCCCCGCCGGTTCCTGGTGAGCGAGGTAGACAGGAGTCGCGTGATCATCCGGCATGATGAGCCTGACGTCCGGGCTGGAAGGGTAGACCAGGCCCCAGGTGCGGCCGCGATCCTCGCTCCGCCACAGAGCATCTGCGCCGGCATAGATGACCTTGGGATCCTGAGGGTCGAAAGCGAAGAAGGTCACGGGATTACGCAGATTGAACATCCGCCAGGATTGCCCGCCATTCTCCGAAATATAAGCGCCCGTCATGTCACAGGCCACCAACACCAGGTTCGGATCGTGGGGACTGACAGCAGGGTAAAACTGCGCGCCCCCGCCACCCGGCCCCAGAATCCGCCACGCGTCGAGCCGCGGCGCGGAATAGCCGGGCCCCTTTTGGGCTCGGGGTATCGTGTGGTGAGAAGTAAAAAAGACAACGAATGCGAGGCAAAGAATCGTAAATTTGGAAAATGGTCTTTTCATGTTGGGCCGCTCGTGTAGCCCCCCTTTCACTCGGCCGACCACCGAGGTCCTGCGGTTCGAGAATTCGAGTTCGTTTGCGTGCAATCGGTGCTGTTTTGGCCTGTTTGGGGAGTTCGTTTGGTGTTAAATAGCACGAAAAACGAGTTCGTTTTGCGCGCAGAAAAACGATAAGCCTTGTATTTGCAATAGATGGGTGAGTTCGTTTCGCCAAAAAACATCTTTTTGCGATTTACCCCGGCCTGTATTCGTTCCGGCTGTTCCAGCCTGCCTTGCCAGGGGTCCCGGCGGGCGTCCGCTTACGGACAACCCGTCCCCTTTTTTGACCACCGCCATAGGCTATCATAAACCGGCCGGCCTGTCAAGAGAAAAATGCGTAGGACAAAAAGGCAGGGAGACGGCCGCACCACAGTATTCAAAGCGGACCCGATGGCCCGCGTGCAAAACAGACTTGCCAGCGGAGTAATCGTTAGAGTAAAAGATTAAGCCCGGATGGATCTTTCGAACCACAGAGGCACAGAGGCGCTGAGGGTAAAGAACTAATCCTCTGCGTCTCAGCGCCTCAGCGGTGATGATAGACAAGCAGCAGGATGAGCCCATGGGCATTGACCGTCGCCGGTTTCTGAATTCTCTCGCCAACACAGGGGTCGCTGCGCTTTTGGCTCCGCGGCCGGCCTTGCCCGGTATTTCGGAACCCGCGGGCACCGGAGGGACTGCTCAGCCAGAGAAGACACTGACTCTGAGAACCCGGGGGACCGCGTTCAGCATTAGTGACGTGGGCGCGTTCAGCGCGATTGGCGCGAGTGGGCGCAACTGTCTTGCAGCCGGGCAGCCGGCGCCGCCGGTGCTGAGCGCTCGCGTGGACGGCGAGTTTCATGCGCCGAATCGGGCCACTTGGGATGCGGCCGGGAACACGTTGACTCTCGGCTTTGATGGAATCGGCGCGACCGCGATCCTGGCAGTGCGCGTCAGGCCGACGCACATCACTTTCGAACTGGCCGAATTGCGCACTTCGCGACACATCGAATTAGTGCTGTGGGGGCCGTATCCTATTGCGGTTGACGATTTGGTTGGCGAGGTGGTCGGCGTGGTGCGCGACGGAGACGTTGCCGTGGGCATCCAGGCGCTCAACCCTAAGACGTTGGGAGGATATCCGTCGGAGGAGAGTGACATCGAGCCTGACGGCGCATCGGCCGATGATATGGGCCGCTATCCAGGCTTGCCGGAGGGACTGAAGAAAGAGCAGCTCTGGCGCGGCAACGCGGCCATGCACGCCGCGTACGGCAGTTCGTTACAGGCGTATTGCCGCAACCGGGACCGCACTCGGGTGATCAAGAACTGGGGAAATGAGAAATTCGTTGCGCTGCCGTTCGAGGATGGGGGCGTAATCGGCAGCAAGATCGCCTTGTTTGCCTGCCCGGCCGCGCAGGCGCTCGCGACTCTGGGTGAAATCGAAGTGGCGGAAGGTTTGCCGCATCCGATTTTGGACGGGAAGTGGGCGAAGATTTCGCCGGGGGCGACCGAGTCGTACCTGATTGTGGACTTTGGCGAGAGCACGATTGATGGCGCCATCGACATGACCCACCGCTCCGGATTGAAGTACCTGTATCACAGCTCGCCGTTCGAGACCTGGGGGCATTTCAAGCTCAAGCCCGCGATGTTCCCGCACGGTTGGGATGGGTTTCGCGACTGCGTCGAGAAGGCTCGGCAGGCCGGCATCGGCGTGGGATTTCACACCCTCTCCAATTTCATTACGCCGAATGACCCCTACGTGGCGCCCGTGCCTGACCTGCGATTGGCGCGCATCGGCACGAGCCAACTTTCTGCGGACATCGACGCAGTGCAGGCGGAAATTCCCATTGCCGAGCCGGAGTGGTTTCAAAAGAAAACCGATATGAGTACGGTCGTCATCGGCGAGGAGTTGGTGGTTTATGAAAGCGTCTCGACCGAAGCGCCGTGGCGATTGATGAAATGCAGAAGAGGAGCGTGGGGCACGAAGGCCGCCGCACATAAGAACGGCGAAGGCGTGGGCAAACTGATGGACCACTCGTACAAGGTTTTTCTCACGGACGCCTCACTCTCGCAGGACGTGGCGCGCAACATCGCTGCGTTTTGCAACCACACCGGCGCCGTGCAGCTTTCGCTCGACGGGCTCGAGGGCAACTGGTCAACGGGCATGGGGCAATACGGGCGCACGCTGTTCACCGTGGCCTGGTACAACGCCCTCAAGCCGGAACTGCGAGGAGGCGTCATCAACGACGCCAGCAACCCGGGCCATTTCAACTGGCACATTGCCACACGCTACAACTGGGGCGAGCCGTGGTACGCCGGCTTCCGGCAGAGCCAGACGCTCTACCGGCTGAAGAACCAGCTTTTTTATACGCGCAATTTGATTCCGCGCATGCTTGGCTGGTTTACGGTGCGCGCTGAAACAACCCCTGAAGACGCCGAATGGCTCTGCGCGCGGGCAGCGGGATACGACGCGGGGTTTGCATTGGCGACCAGCTTCGAGAGCAAGGCGAACCAGAACTCCGGCGACGTGGCCCGCATCGACGAGAAGAAACTGGCCATTTTCGAAGTGGTCAAACAGTGGGAATCCGCCCGGCGACTCGGCGCTTTTCCGGAGAGCATGAAGCCGGCGTTGCAGGATGTGGACCGGGAGTTTCGTCTCGTCGCCGTCGGACTGGGAGAATGGGATCTCGTGCCCGTCAAGCCGGCCGGCACGGCGGTTCGAATCATCGGGAAGTAGCACGGCCCGTTTGCTATGAAACGGCGTACTTCTCCGTGTCCTCCGTGCTTTGAAGGCCTCAACACAGAGAGCACAGAGCCTCTCCGTGGCCTCTGTGTTGGAGCTTTTCCGGCGACTGAGGACACGGAGAACTCTGTTGTGTTTTCCGCATCGCGAAGTGTCGAAGCAGTTGATCGCTACCAAGGAGGCCTGAAAAATGCATCGACGAAATCTGCTGAAAGCGCTGTCAGTTGGCGCCCTCGGCGCGTATCTGAAACCTCTCTCGCAACTGGTTTCGGCCGAGGAGGCCAAGCGTCAGGTCAAAACCGTTTACGTCCTTTACAAATGCCACCTGGACGTGGGTTTCACCGACACCGAGCGGGGAGTGGTTCGGACTTATTTCAACGATTATTTTCCCCGCGCGATGGAGATTGCCGAGAAGATGCGCGAGTCGGGCGGCGAGGAACGCTACGTGTGGACGGTGGCGGCCTGGCTGCTTTACGAATACTTGGAGCAGGCGACCGCCGAGCAGCGCCGGCGCATGGAGAAGTCGATTGCCGACGGGGATTTCGCATGGCATGCCATGCCCTTTACGTGGAATTCGGAGATGTTGGACGGTTCTCTGATCTCATCAGCGTTGAAACTGTCGGCTTCGCTCGACCAGCGCTTTGGCCGGAAAACGGTCGCCGGCAAGCTCACCGATGTCCCCTGCCACACCCGCGGCATCGTGATGCCGCTTGCCAATGCCGGCATCCGCTTGCTCGATATCGGCGACAACGCGGGCTGCAAAGCGCCTGAGGTGCCGTTCATGAAAGGTGACGGAGCCACCCGTCCTCAGCGCAGCACGGAAATGCAAGAGGCGCAAGAAGACCCGCACGCGTATCTGTTTAACTGGCGCGATCCAACCGCGCCGAGTGACGGCGCGGCAGAAATCATGGTGCTGTATCACCCCTTTGACTACGGCAGCACGGTGGCGATCCCGGGGACTGACTTTGCGGTGTCCATTCGAGTGAGAGGCGATAACTCCGGTCCGCACCCCTTCGAGGAGATCAAGGATTCGTACCGCCAACTGCATAGCCTTTATCCGGGCGCGCGGATCGTTCCTACGAATCTAAGCGTCATCGCAAACGCCCTGGAGCCTCTTCGTCCCAAGTTGCCGGTGGTGACGAAAGAGATGGGCGACACCTGGATCTACGGAGTGGGCAGCGATCCGGGCAAGGTGGCGCGCTACCGGGAGCTGTGCCGGCTGAGGGGAGAATGGTTGTCGGGCGGCAGACTCAAACCGGGCGACGCTACCGACTTGGCGATGACAAGAAAGCTGATCCTTGCGACCGAGCACAATTGGGGGCTCAGCATCGGCCAGTATCTGGAACACCCGGAGGTGTACTCGCCGAAGGAACTGGCGAGCGCCCGGTCGACACTTCCCGCCTTCAAAAAAGTGGACGCAGAATGGGCGGCAAAACGCGCGGACATGGACCGGGCCGTGGAGGTGCTGCCTCCCGCCTTGCAGGAAGAGGCAAAGAAGCGCCTGGCCGGAATCGTGCCCGAGCCGCCTCACACCGAAGGCTTGGCGCCTCTCGCCCCTGGAACGGATTTCCAGGGGAAGCATTTCATCCTTGGGTTGGATGCGGCGACGGGAGCCATCCAGAGGCTTCAGGACCGCAAAACAGGACGCGAATGGGCTTCAGCAGAGCATCCCCTTGCCAGCTTCCGTTATCAGAGTTTCACCTCCGCAGATTTTGCGCGCTTCAACAAAGCCTACAACACCAGACCGATGGGCTACGATTTCAGCAAGCCAGGCTTGGAGAAATACCCCGTCCAAAGCCGGACATGGCAGCCGAGCTTGCAAGAAGCGTGGGCTGGAAGAGACGGCGCGAGCCAGCGGATCGTGGTGGACTTGCGCATGCCGCAAGCCGAGGCCGCATTGGCCGGCCTGGTTAGCTGGCCGGAGAGATTAACGATGGAGATTCGGCTGCCCGACGGCGAGCCGGTCGTGCAGATCTCCCTGCAGTGCTTCAATAAGCGGGCCAACCGTCTCTCGGAGGCCATGTGGCTGTCGTTTTCGCCCATTGCCCCGGAGGAAGACGGATGGCGGCTCGAAAAGGTGAATCGTCCGGTTTCGCCGCATGACGTCATCGCGGACGGCGGCCTGCATCTTCACGCCGTTACGCGAGATGTCACCTATCGCGACTCGAAGGGATCCTTCACGCTTGAAACACTCGATGCCCCGCTGGTCTCGCCGGGCCAGCGCGGCCTTTTGGTGTTCGATAATAATCTCCCGGAGATGCAGGAAGGCGTTCACGTCAACCTCTATAACAACCTCTGGGGCACGGCGTTTCCGCAGTGGTACGGAGATGATATGCGGTTTCGGTTTGTGATCAGGGTGTAAGGAGACATTTATGAAAAACCGTGGTGCTGCCCTAAAAGCACTCGGTATAAGTATCGCTCTGGTTGTTTCTGCTTTGTCGGTCTCATCCAAGAAGAGCAGCCCACTCTCTGACGAGGAGTCCGCGGCAATCACTCAGCGCGGGCGGATGCTCGCTGAATACGACAACGCTGCGGGGAGGGCGGTCAAGGTAGTGATGGCCGCGCACCCGGAGCAAGGCGTCATCGACCATTACGTCGCGCGCAAAAGTGCCGACGGTTGGGTTGTGGTCTTCGGACGGTTCAACGGCCAACACGACAAGTTTCTGCTCGTTTACGAGGCAGCGCCCGGGGCGGACCCCGAGGTATTCACCGTGAAGAGGGAGGACCCGCCCAAAGAGGACGACGGTTTCTTTTTCTTCGCGGCCAGGGCCATTGACACAGCAAAGCAGGATTTTCGAGGCGAAAAGCGCCCTTATCGCATTGCGCTCCTCCCGGCGGAGGCAAATCAAATGTACGTCTACATTTACCCCGCGCAGACAACCGCCGGAGTTTATCCCCTCGGTGGTGACGTTCGCTACCTGGTTTCACCTGATGGATCAACAATCATCGAGCGGCGCCAACTACACAAGGCGATTATCGAGTCCAGAGGTTCGGCGCCACAAGGAGCAAAAGTGGTGGGTGGGTGGCATAGCCACGTGCTGAGCGATATTCCTGAGGATACCGACGTTTTCTACGTGCTGACGAGAAAACCGCCGGGTCCGGAAACTGTGGGGGCGGGGGGGCACGTGTATAAGATCCAGACAGACGGGACGATTCGGGTGGAGAAGTAGGAACTACTGCCGGCCGATGATCTTGACACAAGAGGGAGGCAGGCATATCGTTTCCGGCGGAGACAAAGTTGAAATCGGAAAGGCCGGGCCGAAGGGTCATATGGCCATGAACCTCCTTCAGAGTGGTTTTTTGTCGGGATGCCTTGCTATCCTTTTTGTTTTGGACTTCGGCCCCACTGCCGCCGCCCAAACGGCAGAACAGTTGTTGCAATCTATTCCAGGACAGTTGCTGATACTGCGCGGTTACGGACACAATAGCGAGGCTCGAATAAGCAAAGACAATCCAGACAATCATAAAAGAGGGTGCGACGCTGCCGTCGAGGTACGTAAGGCGAGATTTAACAAAGGCATTATAGAGGTTTGGCTGGAGGACGTTGGTACGCCTGTTTTTCAAGATAAATCTTACAAAGGTTGCACCGCCCCTGGCCTTCAAACCAAACTCAGGATCTCCGGCCTCCGTGAAAATGCCCCCCCCAGCGCACTGGAGGAGATTCTTAACAAAACTCTCCAAACACCTGAGGCCTACTTATCGGCTGAAGGAGTTGCCTTTAATCTCCCGGCTGAGTCATCTGTTGTTCCGGAAGTCGATTTGACATCAAGAGATAAGAAATCCCCGGGGGTAACGCCGCCCCACTCTTTACTTATAGTCAATGCCGAATACAGCCAGGGTGCACGCCGAGAAAAAGTCCAAGGAAGCGTCATCGTCCGATGTGATATAGGGACAGACGGCCGACCACATAACGAAGAAATCTTGAGCAGTGTTGACAAATCATTAGACCAGGCGACGTTGCGAGCAATTTCCCTTGACCGATTTGAACCCGCCCAAAAGGACGGCCACGCTGTCGCTGCACGCGTAAAGATTGAGATGTCGTTTCGGCTTTTCTAGAGGAAAAAAGAGAATTGAGCTGTGTGAAGCGTGGCGAGAAAGATCAAGCTCCAGCCAGAGGATCCCGCTACCCAATTTCCGGCTTCGTTGTGGCAAGTGACGGTCCGGTGTATATTACCGGATTGGCGGAGAAATGAAAGAAGAGAACCCTCGGAGATGGGCACTCTGCGTTCCACTGCTGATTGCCTCCTGTTTCACACTCGCAAGCTGTGCGCGCACGAACCCTGAGGCTGCACGCCACAAGGTGATTGTGCTGGGAATTGACGGGATGGACCCGCAACTCCTGCACCGCTACGAGCGCGACGGGCGCATGCCGAATTTTCAGCGGCTCGAGCAGGAAGGCAGTTTCCGCGAACTGCGCACCAGCATCCCGCCGCAGAGCCCCGTGGCGTGGTCGAACGTGATCACGGGAATGAACCCGGGCGGGCACGGGGTCTATGATTTTATCGAGCGCGATCCCAATACCATGCTCCCAGAATTCTCGATGGCGCGTGTGGAAGCTCCCGCGCACACGCTCACGCTGGGCAGTTGGGTAATTCCCCTTTCGGCCGGGAAGGCCCTCTTGTTGAGGCAAGGTAGGGCTTTCTGGCAAATCCTGGATGACCACGGGATCCCCGCCACCGTCATTCACATTCCGGCGAACTTCCCTCCGGCCGAATCCCGGTCCCGAACCCTGGCGGGCATGGGCGCGCCGGACATGCAGGGCACCTACGGGATATTCTCGTTCTACACCGACGACCCGATGGATGGAGAGGGCGAGCGCAGTGGAGGCGTCATTTACCCCGTGCAAGTGCAGGACCACCAGGTTTCCGCGAAATTGTATGGGCCGCCGAACACGTTTCGAAAAGGGTCGCCGCAGGTTCCCATCGACTTCACAGTCTGGATTGATCCTGCCCAGCCGGTCGCGAAGATTGCAATTCAGGATCAGGAGGTTGTGCTCCGCGAGGGTGAATGGAGTGATTGGGTCCAGGTAAAGTTCTCTCTGATTCCAGTGCTGGCGAGCGCCACCGGGATTTGCAGGATGTACTTGAAGCAAGCCAGCCCTTACTTCAAACTCTACATCTCTCCGGTCAACATTGATCCCTCTCAACCAGCGTTGCCGCTTTCTACCCCCGCCGGCTACTCGAAGGAACTCTGGAAACAAGTCGGCTTCTATTACACCCAGGGCATCGCTGAGGACACCAAGGCTCTTTCCGACCGGGTCCTCACCGATGGTGAATACCTGGAACAGGCGCGTCTGGTGTTGGCGGAGCAGTTGAGGTTTCTCGACGTCGAACTGGCCAAGCTTCACGGCGGAATGCTTTTCGCCTATTTCTCCAGCCTGGACCAGAACGCGCATATGTTCTGGCGGGCGTTTGACAAAAACAGCCCGGCCTACGATCCGGACGTCAGCGCGAAGTATGGGGATACTCTCGAATGGTTCTACCAACAGATGGACCAGATGCTGGCGAAGGCGCTGGCCAAAGCGGACGGAGACACAACCGTCATCGTCATGTCCGATCACGGTTTTGCGCCCTACGATCGCTCCTTCAATTTGAACACCTGGTTGCTGAGCAACGGCTATATTGCGCTCAAGCCCGGGCAGAGAAGCAAGCCGGGCGACCTCTTCACCGATGTCGACTGGACGCACACGCGCGCCTATGGCCTGGGGCTCAACGGCCTGTTCCTGAATCTGCGTGGCCGGGAGCGGTGGGGGATGGTGGCGCCGGGGGCGGAGGCGGAAGCACTACAGAATGAAATTCGCGGCAAGCTGCTCGCCGTGCGCGATCCTGTAACAGGCTTGGCGCCCATCACCCGCGTTGACAGGGCCCAGGACGTCTATTCGGGCGGGAGCGTTCGCGACGCTCCGGATTTGGTGGTAGGATACAATCGCGGCTATCGGGCGGGCTGGGCGACAGATTTAGGGGAATTCACTACCGAAGTTCTGGAACCGAACACCGAACCCTGGAGCGGGGATCACTGCATCGACTACACGCTTGTTCCGGGAGTGCTATTGAGCAATAAGAAAATTGTCCTGCCATCGCCTGCCCTGACGGATATTGCTCCTACGGTGCTCGCTGAGTACGGCATTGCCAAGCCTGCGAACATGGTGGGGCAATCGGTGTTCAAATAGCGAGGCCAGCGAGTCAAAGGCGAAAAAGGAGTCAGCCGATGCTGGGTAATCGAATTAAACTGGATGATGAACTCTTTGAGAAAATAAAGAAGTGCTCTGAGATAGCCGGTTACTCTTCCCCGGATGAGTTTGTTGTCCACGTTCTCGAGAAAGAGGTCACCGCTATCTTGGGAACGGGCGCAGATTCGGATGACGAAGAAGCCGTGAGGAAACGCCTGAAGGGACTCGGCTACATTGAATGATGCCTTTGCCTGTCATTCTGAGCGAAGCGAAGAATCTCTGCAGTTGGTGTGGCTTAGGCGACCCTCGCGGAACTGCGGAGATTCTTCGCTGCGCTCAGAATGACAAGCGGACGGAGGTGCTTCGCTGAGGCTGATTGACGGCGCATTCGATCTGATCTTTTGGCCGTTCCGCAATTCCGGTCCGATGTACGGGCTGAGCGTGGTTTCCTTCCTGACCGGCTTGGCCGCCGTTCTGGTTTTCGGGTATGTTTCGAACCAGGAGAGCTTGCGGCGGATCAAAGACCGCATCCAAGCACACTTACTGGAACTTCGCCTCTTTCCGGACCAGCTCGGCGTTGTCTTGAAGGCTTATGGGCGGGTGCTGCGTTGGACCCTCGCCTACCTGACGTACAACCTGAAGCCCTTGGCCATTCTTATGCTCCCTTTGGTGATTATTATGGTCCAGCTCGACCTGCGCTTGGGCTCGAGGCCCTTTCAACCGCATGATTCGTTTATCCTGACAGCCAAGCTCGCTGAACCAGGCGCGCTGGACTCGGGCTCGCTGCGACTGCCGAAGGGGTTGACATTGACTGCTCCTCCCGTAAGCATTCCCGCTCTCCAGGAAGTGGACTGGCGAATTCGCGCAGACGAATACGGCGTATTCACGCCAAGTGTGGTTGTGGGGGGCAAGTCGTTTGCAAAGCAGGTGGTTGTGTCAAAGGAGATAACTCCTTTGGCTTCAGAGCGAGGGCGGTCAGGTATAATGGAATGGTTTCTGAATCCGGTTGAGCCGCCGCTTCCCAGGAGCGGGCCCTTGCGATCGCTGGAAATAAACTATGCCGCGCGCTCCCTGGACCTGGGCTACTTCACTACCAATTGGATGGTAGTTTTTCTGGTCGTTTCGCTGGTGTCTGGATTTATCCTCAAAATGGTGCTGGGTATAGAGATTTGAACAATCCTAGGCAAATTACCGGCGACACGACCCCTGACCGGTCTCCCTACGGCTGGGGAAAGCGGCGTGGCGCGACCTCGGTGCTGTTGGCGGTCCTGGCGATTCTTCTGCTGACTCCGGCTTTCTTACAGGCCTACGTTGGGCCCGGGGCCGGCTTTGCTTTTCTTTCTTCGTTCCTGACTCTCTTTTTGGCTTTCCTATACTCGCTGTTCGCTTTTGTTACCTGGCCGGTTCGCCGGCTCTTTCGCTTGATGCGCGGCAGGAGAGCCTATCGTCACGCCCAGGTGAAGCGCGTGGCGATTGTCGGCTTCGACGGCATGGACCCTAACCTGGCCGAGCGCTATATGCGGGAAGGGAAGCTGCCGAATTTGGCAAAGCTTCGCGACCAGGGGACCTTCCGCCGCTTAGCGACCACTTGCCCGCCGGATTCGCCTGTCGCCTGGTCCACCTTCATGACCGGAGTCAACCCCGGCAAACACAATATCTATGACTTCATGGGACGGGACCTTGGCAATTATCTGCCTTATCTCTCTTCCGCCCAGATCCGCGATGCTAAGAAGACCCTGAAGATCGGAAAGTACACGATCCCGCTCGGAAAGCCGCGGGTGAAACTCCTCCGCAAGGGCATTCCGTTCTGGCATTTCTTGGGGAAGGCAGGAGTCTTCTGCTCCGTGCTGCGAGTTCCGATCACGTTTCCGCCGGAGAAGTTTGAAGGCGTGCTGCTGTCGGGCATGTGCGTGCCGGACCTGCAAGGAAGTCAGGGGACTTTTTCCTTCTACTCGAGCGGGGGCGCGGCCGGCGACAAGCCGGAGGGAGGCGCGCGCTTCTCGCTTGAGCGTGATGGTAAGCGTTTCCGTTCGTACATTCCCGGGCCTGAGAACCCCTTGCGGCGCCAACCCGGCATGCCTCTGCGAGTCGAGTTCAGCATCGAGCCGCTCCCGGAAGATGACAAGGCTGAAATTGAGATTGACGGCCGCCGCTTCGAGCTTCGCAAAGGCGAGTACTCGGAGTGGGAAGAGCTGAAATTCAAGGCCGGGCTGGGAATCAAAGTTCACGGGGTCTGCCGGTTTTTCCTTAAGGCCCTGACGCCGCATGTCGAGCTCTACGTCAGTCCGGTGAATATTGATCCCGGCCGCCCGGCTCTCCCGATTTCCCACCCCCTCATCTATTCGGTCTACCTGGCGAAGCTCCTGGGGCCATACGCCACGCTGGGTCTCGCCGAGGATACCTGGGCGCTGAGCGAGGGCGTGTTAGACGATGAAGCCTTTCTGAAGCAGTGTTATCTCATTCATGAAGAGCGCGAGCGGATGTTCTTCGACGCGCTCGAAAAGACGCCGCGCGGCCTGTGCGCCTGTGTGTTCGACGCCACGGACCGCATCCAGCACATGTTTTGGCGCTACCTTGATCCGAACCACCCTGCCGTGAGCTCTGAACCTGATCGTCGCCGCTTCGGAGGGACGATCGAAGATCTGTACCGGCGCATGGACGATTTGGTCGGCCGGATTCTCCAGCGGCTGGGCGATGAGGGCGTTCTGATCGTGGTCTCG
Source organism: uncultured Acidobacteriota bacterium (assembly GCA_963831905.1). Lineage (GTDB taxonomy): Bacteria > Acidobacteriota > Terriglobia > UBA7540 > UBA7540 > CAVROP01. Next base: position 113,456 of record CAWHRX010000004.1, read on the forward strand.
GACCATGGATTCAATTCATTCGCGCGGGGAGTGAATGTGAATAGCTGGCTGTGGCGCAATGGATACCTCGGCCTGAAAGACGGGGCGGGGAGAAGCGGCGAGTGGTTCGAGAATGTGGATTGGGAGCGTACGCGTGCCTATGCACTGGGTCTTAACGGACTCTACATCAACCAGCGTGGGCGGGAGCATGGCGGGATCGTGTCGCCCGGAGAAGAGACGCGATCTCTGAAACGTGAACTGCAGGAGAAACTGCAGGCGTTCACCGATCCGGGCACCGGCCACGCCCCCATCACACACGTCAGGGACAGGGACGTCGTCTACAATGGGCCATTCCGGGAAAATGCCCCGGACCTGATCATTGGTTATGCCAAAGGCTATCGGGTGGGTTGGGATTCGGCCAAGGGAAAGGTTACGGAGGCCGTGCTGGAAGATAATTGCAAGGCATGGAGCGGAGACCACTGCATCGATCCTCTCCTGGTGCCCGGAGTGCTCTTCTCGAACCGAAAGCTGGGTTGTGATGATGCAGCGATCATGGACGTAGCCCCTAGCGTACTTTCCTGGTTTGGGCTCCCGGCGCCGCCTCAGATGGACGGCAAAGCGTGGAAGCTGTCGTGAAAATTTGTAGGGGTAGGGCTTGCCCTACCCGCCCGCCACGACCCCGGCAAAGGGGGACGGCAAGCCGTCCCCCTACGTTCGTCGGTTGACGAACGTGAGAGACTGCGATGAAAATCTGCGTTTTGGGACTTGATTGTGCGGCGCCTGAGATCGTCTTCGGTGACGAGCGCCTCAAGAATATCCGGCGGCTGATGCAGAGAGGCCTGTGGGGCCGATTGGAGAGCGTCATTCCTCCCATCACCGTGCCGGCATGGATGTGCATGTGTACCAGCCAGGACCCGGGATCGTTGGGCGTTTATGGTTTTCGCAACCGCAGGGATTACTCTTACGCGGGCCTCGGCAGGACCGACTCGCGATCGATTCGGGCTCTGGCCATCTGGGATTACCTGGCGCTCGAGGGGAAGAAATCCATTGTGTATGCAGTTCCGCCGAATTATCCGCCGCGCAAGCTGAACGGCATCAGTATTGGCTGCTTTCTGACTCCCGACGCGCAGAAAAACGAGTTCACTTATCCTACCGAGATCAAGACCAAGATCACGGAATTAGTGGGCGATTACTCTGCGGATGTGGAAGGTTTTCGGACCGATGACAAAGATTGGCTGAAGCGGCAGATTTTTGAGCTCAGCCGAAAGCACTGGAAAGTGGTGCACTGGCTGCTCGCCAATCAGGAATGGGACTACTTTCACTATGTTGACATCGGGCTAGACCGGGTGCACCACGGCTTCTGGAGTTTTTCCGACAAGCTTCATCGGCATTACCAGGCCGGTAACCCCTACGAAAGTGTAATTCCGGAGTACTACCAATGGCTCGACGAACAGATCGGGATCGCTCTCGAGTTGCTGCCCTCCGACACCCTAGTGCTGGTGGTTTCCGACCACGGCGCGCAGCGCCTGGACGGCGGCTTCGTCGTGAATGAATGGTTGGTGAAGGAGGGTCTGCTCGTACTCGACGAGTTTCCCACCCAAGTGACGGAGTTTGCGAAGCTCAAGGTGAACTGGGCAAAGACGCGAGTCTGGAGCGAGGGAGGCTACTACGCCCGTGTATTTTTCAACGTCCAGGGGCGCGAGCCTCAAGGTATCATCCCGCCCGGCGATTACGAGTCCTTCCGGGACGAGATCAAGTCGCGCTTCGAGGCGTTGAGGGATGACGAGGGGCGTCCGCTCAACTCGCCCGTGTTCAAACCCCAGGAGATCTATCGCAACGTGCGCAACGTGGCCCCCGATCTGATCGTCCATTTTGGCCGGCTGTTTTGGAGGTCGATAGGCAGCGTGGGGCACGGCCGGTTGCACGTCCAGGAGAACGATACAGGGCCTGACGCGTGCAATCACGCCCAGTTCGGGATGTTCGTGCTGGCGGCGCCGAACTGCCCGCTGCACGGCGAATACAGCGGCGCGCGTCTGTTGGATATCGCCCCAACCCTGCTCGACCTGGCCGGTTGCCCGATCCCGAAGACGATGCAGGGGCAGTCCTGGATTAGACGCAGCGCCCGCCTTTAGAGCCTGCCCTGAGCGGAGCGAAAGGTCAACATTCGGCATGCTGACCTGAAGGTCAGCGCTACGAACGGGTTAAAATAAGCGTCCGAATCTGCTCGCGCAGGGCCGCTCCGCCGGCAATAAGACCGGAGAGGCGAGGCGACGGATTGTTGAAGGTGGGACCGGACCCGTCCAAGCACTCCACAAACCCACCTCCTGCCTTGACCAGTGCGACTCCGGCCGCAACATCCCATTCGGACTTGGGGGTCAACGTCCAGGTCGCGTCGGCCAGACCGGCTGCGACCAGCGCGAGCTTGTAGGCCACCGATCCCGTGGGGCGGATTTCTATGGGCGCATTCCTAAAAGGTTCCCATTCGCCCCTCTTCACTTCACTGCGGCTGGCCAAGACGACTGCCCCCTCAAGCTTGGTCAGGGCACTGGCATGGGTCCGCTTGCCGTTGTAGGTTAAGCCGCTGGCTATCGAACCAAGAAACACCTCGCCCGTCGCCGGATTCGTAATGCCGCCGGCAACCACTTTGCCATCTTGTACCAGTGCAACTGAGACGCACCACTCCGGAATTCCGGCTACGAACTCGAGCGTCCCATCCAGTGGGTCGACCACCCAGACTCGCTGCTTGTCCAGACGGGCAAGGTCGTCGGTGCTCTCTTCGGAGAGCCATCCTTCTCCTTCTCGCAGTAGCACCTCGCGCAAAACCCGGTCCGCGGCCAAGTCAGCCTCGGTGACAGGACCACGGCCCGATGGTTTCTGATCGGCCTTCACCTTTCCTGGGGCGAAGGGAGAAATGGCAGCCACAGCCTTTTGCAAAGCTTCGTGAATACGTTCTAGATCGTTCATATCAGTTCAGGTCACGCACGTTCGCCGAGAGCTCACAATCAGCCGGAGCGATGTTAGTTCGCCGGCGGCTTGTCGGTCTCTTTCGTTTCTGGTTTCGCTTCTTCCTTGTCGTCAGGGGGCTTGGAGAGATGGAGTTTGCTCATCTCTTTGGCTCCCTTGTCGGGATCCTCAGGCGTCACCTTGATCCCGGTTGCCGCGACTCCGGCGGTCCATTTGAAGTAATAGGTTTTGCCTGCCTCCGCCTCAAACCGGGCCCGCTCGTGTTCTTTCTGCCTGGCTTGATTGGCGGCCGCCATGGCGGACATGACGGCGCTTCCGTAGTACTCCTTGGGGAATCCGGCGATCACAACGGTCCCCGGGTCCACTTCCGTGAATTCGTATTCGCTGTTGAGGAGTTTGCCGAGATGTTTGCCGTTGATATAAATCTCGTCGTGTGACGACGAGCCGGTAAACCTGTACGTGCGGTAGATACAGACGATGGCTTTGCCGCTGGATGGCGCGGGCAGAACGGATTCAGTTTTGTCCTTTGCGACAGAGATTGCCGCGGTGAAGAAAAAGGCCATCGCACTGAATGCGATCAAGGCCGCCACTTTAAGTCTATTCATTGCCTGCCTCCTGTAAGAATGTTTGAAGGAATCTCATAAGCCAATTACTTGGCCGGGTGATTGTACAAGTCGCTGCTTCTCGATGCAAGTCGAAGGGGCCCTGGCGCCGCAGCGGCAAGGCCCCTCAAGCTAACCCTTAGTCCTAGTCGTCAGTCCCTCCGTTGAATACCAGGATGGACGGATAAGCACTGCTCGGCCCGTCCACCTCGATGAGCTGGGAATCGGAAATGATCACCCCGATAGTGACCCCGGGATAGAGCGAGGTGCTGAAGGTTCCGTCAGCATTGACCGTTAGCGTGGCGCTCAGGGGTAAGCCTCCGAGTTGGGCCGCGATGAGTGACGTGCTGTCGCCGGTGCCCGTCAGGCTGCCGCTGCCGGTAATTGTGGCCTCCCCGGTCATGGTTTCGTCGACATTCTGATTGACCACCTCTTGCGTGCCAATGTCGTAAGTGCCGGCGGCGATCGAGGTCGCCGACTGCGGTACGAACTGCCCGAGTAAGACCCCAGGGTCGTTCGTCGAGAGCATGACGCCCGTGTTATTGCCGGTCAGGTAGAAGACTGGAGGGTAGCTCCAGCTTGTGCCACTAAAGTAAACTCCGCAATCGGCGCCGCTGGTCGCAACCCTGCCAAACGTGTCGATTGTGAAGTCGCAACTTGCCGTGCTCGGACTGGGCGATGTCCAACCCCCCTCGACATCGTGGTACACGTTGGCGGAGAGGGAGCCGGAACCGGTGATGGTGACCACGGCAAACTCAACATTTTCCAGCCCCGTTGCATAGTAGACGAGTTTCTGGCCGTTAGTTAAGGTGAAGGAGTTGGCCTGGACTTGGCCGGTTCCTGACGCCACAAACGTATCGGTAGCCAAAGGGTCCGCCGTGACCGAGATGAGGAATGTGCTGGACACCAGGTAGTGCGCCCCGTGAGAAGTCACGCCATTCAGCGTGATCGTCGAGGTAACACGGCCGGTCGTCGGATCGAGGTTGGAATAACCTCCGGTGACACCTGTATAACTAAAGTGGTGTCCCTCCACGTTCAGGTCATATTCCCCGCTCGTGAACTGCCCCCCGGTGCCCGAGCCGGCCCCCACTCCCCCTGCCCAGTATTGATGGGTCACGTCGTAGATCCCGCTCTCCTCGAGAACGTAGGTGCCGCTTGGAAGCGCGCTGGGAACCGATTGCAGGAAAATCTGCCCCGACGCGATATACGGAGTCGAGCCAGACTCCCATTCCTCCACACTGCCTGCCGCCGCCACGCCTGAGGAAGGAGTAAGAGCGAAGCGGGTGGTGTACGTGTAAAAAGAAGTCGCGATGGTGGCGCAACCGCGATTGTCCGAGCCCACCGAGTAGGAACTGCTGCTGGCCGTGATGCTGCCCGAGTTGACGCCCGGTGAGACGCCGTTCGAATCCACCATGCCGGCGGTAATGTGCCCTGCCCCGTCCGCTGTGAATGATCCGACGGTGGCCTGGAAGCCCGAAGAGTTAAAGCCAACAAGCCTGAAAGCGTACTGGCCCTTAAGGACCTTCTCGTTCCCCGAACCGCAGCCTGTTGAAGGAGCAGCGATGGTGATGCTCAGCGCTACAGTTTTGCTCTGGGCGGGCGAGCTTGAGTCTGTCACCGTGAGCGAAAAGTTCGCGGTGCCGGCTGCCGTGGGGGTCCCAGAGAGCTTCCAATTCGTCCCGGAGCCGCTCAGAGTCAACCACCCTGGAAGCGTTGATCCGGTGGCCACAGTCCAGGTATACGGCGACGTACCCCCAGACGCTTGGAGCGACGCGCTGAAAGCCACGCCGACCGTAGCGTTAGGCAAGCTCGTCGTGGTGATGCTGAGACCTACGTTATTGATGACGAGGGTGAACTGCTGATTGACGCTCTGCGGCGGACTACTCGAATCGGTCGCCGTGACGGTGAAAGTGGTGCTGCCGTAGGCAGTGGGCGTGCCGGAAATTACCCCCACGCCGTTGGCGTTGCCTGCCAGTGTCAGCCCCGCAGGCAGCGCGCCAGCAGACACGCTCCAGGTGATCGGGAGTGTGCCACCGCTGGTCTGAATGTTCTCGCTATAGGCGATCGCCACGGTGCCGGCGGGGAGTGACGTGGTGGTGATGCTCAGCGCGGGATTGATCACGATGCTCAGCGCTTGAGTCTTGGTCTGCGCCGGTGTGCTGGAATCGGTGGCCGAGACGGTGAAATTCGAAGTGCCCGCCGCGCTGGGCGTCCCGGAAATCGTCCCCGAACTGCTCAGAGTTAATCCCGCCGGCAAGTTCCCTTGAGAAACGCTCCAGGTGATGGGATTTGTGCCCCCTGCACTCTTCAGGGTGGCGCTATAAGCGGAGTTCGCGGTGCCGTTGGGCAGGGACGTTGTTGTGATGGTTAATCCGGCATAGATCGCGATACTCAACTGTTGTTGCGCGGTCTGCTGCGGTGTGCCTGAATCCTTGGCTTGGACCGTGAAACTGGAAGTTCCAGCCGTCGTGGGTGTGCCGCTGATCGTTCCGCTGCCGCTCAAGGCCAATCCCGCCGGCAAACTGCCGGAGGAGACGCTCCACGTAATGGTCCCTGCGCCGCCGCTCGATGCGAGGGTGGTGCTATACGCGGTGCTGACCAAGCCGTTGGGCAGGGAAGTCGAGGTGATGACCAGTTTAGAATTGATGGTGATGGTCAATGCCTGCTTGGCGGTCTGGGGTGGGGTGCTGGAATCTGTGGCGGTGACGGTGAAGTTCGTCGTGCCCGCGGCCGTGGGCGTGCCGGAGATGTCGCCTGAATCGCTCAGAGTCAACCCTCCGGGCAGGTTTCCGGTGGTCACGCGCCAACTGATGGAGCCTGTGCCGCCCGACGCGGCCAGCGAGGCGCTGTAAGCCGTTCCAGCAATCCCGTCGGCTAGCGATGTCGTGGTGATGGTCAACGCAATGGGATTGATCGTAGCGCTCAACTTTTGTGTCGCCGAGAGTGGCCCGCCTTGCGCCGCCGAAGAATCCGTGACCTTCACGGTGAAGTCCGTGGTCGCCGCCGCGGTGGGCGTGCCTGAAATCGTTCCCGAGCCGCTCAAGGAAAGGCCCGCAGGCAACGACGAGCCGGAGGCCAAGCTCCAGGTAAGCGTGCCCGCGCCGCCGCTGGCTTGCAAGGTGGCACTGTACGCTGTGCCCACGGTCCCGCTGGCGAGCGAGGTGGTGGTAATGCCGGGCGCCGGGGTAATGATCACTGTCGAGGTCACGGACTTTGTTGTGTCCTTGACAGAAGTTGCCATCACCGTTACGGTCATATTCGCGGAAACGGTTGTGGGTGCAATATAGGTGGCCGCGGTCGCGGTTTTATTCGAGAAGGTTCCGCAAGCGGTTCCGCTGCACGTTGTTCCAGACATGCTCCAGGTTACGCCGCTGCCGCTGGTGTCGTTGGCCACCGTGGCAGTGAAATTCAAGCTCTGCCCCTGATCGATGGTTGTCTGAGCGGACGGCGAAAGGGAAACAGAGATCACGGATGCGGGCTGGTTCCCCCCGCAAGCGCAATAGAGGAATATGGCTGATAATATCAAAACAAGCTTTTTCATGATTAGGTCACTCTCCCATTCTCGAGTTCACTCAGACTGCGTAAACCAGAGGGAAAATGACTCAAAATCTTTCGGGCGCCGGGTGGCCGGGCTCAACCCGGTCTGGGCGGGTCATTTCAGCGCCAAATTGCCCGCATCGCGCTCGAGTAGTACTAACGAGTGCTGGTACTAGCGAGTGATGTAACTGATAGGAGAACGTGGTATGCTGTCGCAGAAATAGCGCGCGGATGGAGGCGGATTTGGATCCAGCGAAGGGAGAAATCACTATACTCCTGGCAAAATGGAAGGGCGGCGATCTGGCTGCCTTTGAGGAGTTAATGCCCCTTGTCTACCCCCACCTTCGGGAGGTGGCCGCAGCCTACATTCGTCGCGAACGGAATCCGGACGTCCTTCAGGCCACGGCTCTGGTCCACGAGCTATACCTCCGGCTGCTGAAACAGAAGAAGACTGAATGGGGCGACCGGCAGCATTTCTACACCTTCGCCGCCAAGGTCATGCGGATGATCCTGATCGACCATGCGCGCGAGAACCAAGCCCAGATGCGAGGTGGCACTTTTGAACGCATCCCTCTCAGCGACGACCTGACGTGGGTCAATATCGGAAGCCCGGAATTGCTGGACTTGAATCACGCCCTCGACGAACTGAACGTGCTCGACGCTTACAAGGTGCAACTCGTCGAGTTGCGCTATTTTCTTGGCTGTACGGCTGAGGAGACAGCGTCCTTGTTGCAGGTTTCCAAAGCCACAGTGGACCGCGACTTAAGGTTCACCAAAAGCTGGTTGTTCCGGCGCATCCACCCGGGCATGATTGAGAACGTGGCCTGATGAACCCACCCGCGGAACGTTTTCAAGAGATTGAGGCGATCTTCGATGAGGTCCTCGAAGCTCCCGATGAAGCACGAGCGGGATTAATTGATACCCGATGCCACGGCGACAGCGAACTCGCAGCCGAGGTGCGTTCGCTGCTTCGGGCTTGCGAGGCTCAAGAGCATCTGAGCGCATACCGGGCGCCGCAAGCGGAAGGCGGCCGGGACGATCAGCGCAGTCGCAAGAGGATCGGGCCTTACGAGTTGGACCGCTTGCTTGGACGCGGCGGCATGGGCGCCGTCTACCTGGCGCATCGAGCCGATGGCCAGTTCGAGCAGCAGGTCGCGATCAAACTCATCGACCTTCCCCTGGCCACTGACCTGTTTCGGGAGAGGTTCCGCCAGGAACGGCAGATTCTGGCTGAACTCCAGCATCCCTATATCGCCCGGCTGCTCGATGGCGGCGTCACTCCGCAGGGCGATTTGTATCTGGTGATGGAGTACGTGGATGGGGTTCCCATTCATTGCTTCTGCGAAGAGCAGCGCCTTTCGACGACCCGCCGGATTGCGCTCTTCATTCGTGTTTGCGAGGCCGTCCAGTTCGCTCATCAGCATTTCGTCGTGCACCGCGACTTGAAGCCGGATAACATCCTGGTGGCAGAAGACGGTACTCCCCGTTTACTGGACTTCGGAACCGCCAAGCTCCTTTCTCCCTCTCCATTAGGGCCCGACAGCAAACTTACTCGCGAAGGATATCAATCGTTTACGCCGCAGTACGCGAGCCCGGAACAGGTGCTCGGCAATCCTATTACGACTGCCTCGGACACTTACTCGCTCGGCGTTCTCCTGTACCTGCTGCTGACTGGAACCATGCCCTATGAACTGAAGGAGCTGACGACCGCGGAGATGCTGCGCGTGATTTGCCAGGAACCTCCTCGCAAGCCGGCTCGGGAAGAGCCCTTGAAGTCGCGGCTCGACGCGGATCTTGAGGCGATCCTCCTGAAGGCGCTGCGCAAGGAGCCTCAGGAGCGCTATCTCAGCACCGAGCAACTTGCCTCTGATCTTCGCGCTTATCTCGAGGGCCTGCCGGTGGCGGCGCGGCGCGGCACGCTGCGGTATCGAGCCGCAAAGTTCATCCGCCGCCGGCGGTTCAGCGTGGCGGCAGCGGCGCTGCTGGCTGCTTCTCTGGTGGCAGGCGTCGTCGGCGTGTTATGGCAGGCTCGCGTGGCCAATGCGGAGCGACGCAAAGCTGAGGCGCGCTCCGCAGACCTGCGCCAATTGAGCAACAGCCTGCTCTCCGAGTTGGATGAAGCCATCAAGGAACTCCCGGGCTCGACCGGGGTACAGAAATTACTCGTCACACGCGTGCTCGAACACCTGGACCGCATGGCGAATGATGCGAGGGGAGACCGCCAAACCCAACTGGATCTTGTAGATGCCTACACGCGATTGGGAAATATTCAAGGCAATGCCTATGATCAGAACTTAGGCGATCCTGTGGGCGCTCTGGTCAGTCTCAGTAAGGCTCTGGCCATTGCGCAGCCGCTCGCCGCCTCCAATTCGCAGGATCGCGAAGCCGTTCGGGCGCTGGCTTTGGTCCAGCAATCGCGCAGCGAGATTCTTTGGCAGACTGACAGGACCCCGGAAGCAATTCCCGTCATGCGGGAAGCCGTGAAGAGTTTCGACGCGCTGATTCGAGACCCGCATGCCCCCGCCCCGCTGGTCTGCGACGTGGCTTCAGCCTATGGCACACTCGGCGACGAATTAGGGCAGAGCGGTACCGCCAGCCTCGCGGATTCCGCCGGCGCGATTTCCGCCTACCGGCAATCTGTGGTGTTGGACAACCGTGTCCTCAGCGTCGACCCCAATTTCATACGCGCCAAGAGGGGTCTCGCCATCAACGGACTCAAAATCGGCAGTGTGGAAATGGAGACCGACGCGGCGGAAGCGCTGAAGGAGTTTCAGTTCGCTTTGCAGCGTGCCGAAACATTGCCCAGGTCCGACCAGGACAGCCTTTCCGGCGTACGAATTCGCCACATGCTGCTTCGCAAGGAGGCAAACGCTCTGGAGCGATTGGGCGAGTTTGCTCAGGCTATACCGCTTTTCGAGCAGGCCATGGTGCTCGTCACGCGCATTGCTGCCCAGGACCCGAAGGATAGCCGGGCTCTTTTCGATTTAGTAACCGTGTTGGACGATGAAGCGAAGTGTTATGAAGATGCCGCCGATCCGGTCTTGGCTTCGAACCCTGGCGATCGGCGGGCGAACCTGGTCCTCGCTGAGCAGAAGCTGGAAGAGGCGGCGGATGCTATGGAGCGTTTGCTGAAACAAGATCCGGCAAATGATGTGTGGATCGCGTTTCACGCCAGCGGGGAGGTGCGAATCTCCGTAATCCAAAGCAGCCTGCACACTGCTGGAGATTGGGAGGAATCAGCGAGAAAGGCGCTCGTCGTCTTGAGGGATGTGGCTGCGAAGCCTCAGGCATCCCCCATGGTGCTCGACCAGACGGCAAATGCCTTTTTAACCGTCCAACCCGCAACCCTTCGGGATCCACGGCTGGCTGTCTCCTGTGCCGAGCGCGAGGCGGCCAGGAGCCGCGCAAAAACTCCTTCGAGACTACTCACCCTCGCCCAAGCCTACCGTGCCTCCGGCCAGATGGAGAGAAGCCGCGCAGCAGCAAGGGAAGGGCTGGCGCTGCTACCCCCGGCACAACCCGGAAGCGTGAAACCGAATATCCTCAAGCTGCTTGAAAAAGCAAGTGAGTGACCTGTCTCGTAGGGGCAACCCTTGTGGCTGCCCCGGGCGGCTACGAGGGCCAGCCTAGTACTTGCTGACGAAAGTCCGCGTCATACTGCGAAGTGCCGGGAAGGGCGGGGCTTTAGCCCCGCCGTGGAAAACGGCTTATCCTTCGGGGCTTTAGCCCCTGAGGGCACGTGGCTTCAGGGCCTAAAGGCCCAGTCCGTCGCGCTCCCCGAGGCGGCGGGGCTAAAGCCCCGCCCTTCCGAAGTGCCCACTTATGGCGGCGAATTCCGTCATTGAGTACTAGCCCGGGCAGCGAGACACATCTGTTGCGACGAACTAAGGTTCCCAACGGAGGGGCAGCCTCTGTTGCCCTCCTGCGTCGCCCCTTCCACGATCGAGGGCGCTGTGGCTCAGGTCGAGCGTTTGCACGGCGGGCTCCGATTCTTCCTCGAACACAATCGGATTTCCCTCTCTCTGGAAACGGCGGTTGCAGACCCTCAGCCACCCCAGTCCCGCGAGAAGAATGGCCAGCGAAACCGCAAGTGCTGCGGGATGCGCCAGAATCCAGTCTTCCAGGCGCGCTAACGAGTATGCGTAACTCGAAAACATCAGCCAGCACCCAAACCAGACGACGAAGTTCCCGGACTTGCTGGCGAGGTACGAGCACGTAAACGGGACTTTCCGAAAGCGGAGCAGCAGGACTTCGATGAGGATCAGGGTCATGACGCAATCCAGCAGGCAAGCCGCGGCTGCCTCTCCAAAACTCAGGTGCAGGGCGTAAATCGGAATGGCGAGCGTCAGGATTGGAAGCGTCCCTAAGACAACCATGGCTTTGCGGACGCCCGAGAACAGTGCGGGGTTGGTTTGCCTTTCGGTCAGCCGGAAGATCCAATTCGCGGGAACCTCCGCCGGTATTTCAAAGATCAGCCGGGTTCCGGACAGCACGAAAAAGGAGATGATAAGAGGGATGGACAGGAAAATTGCGGCGTGGCCTGACGCGGTGGCCACAGCGTTGCGCGACAGCAGTGCGGCAGCGCTTTCCAGCGCCAGCGCCACTCCCACGCCCGTGTAGGAGGCAAAGAGGAGCCGATGGCGGCGGTCGCCGAGTATGGTCTTGAATACAAAGCTGAACGTGACGCGCTCCAAGGTCTCGCGCAGAAAGACGCGCTGTGCGACCCGCCGCAGGGCCCCTGCCGCATGCCAGGGTTCGCGGGGTGCTAGCTCGCCGGCCTCCAGCGAACGCCTCAAATGGCGGCGGTAGCTCGCCAGGTAAGTTGCTATTGATATCACCAGCACCACAGCAACGCCCAGCACCGCTTTCCGCGCCAGCGGGAGGTAGGCGGGGTCGGGATAATGAAGCATCGCCCGATAAAGTCCCAGGAACCACAAGGGAGGGAGCCAGCGGGCGAGCGGGCCATGGGAGTGAAGCAGCACGGAAAGATCACCAATGACCTTCGGAAGGAGCAGGGCAAACATCAGCACGGAGGCGATTAACCCGCCCTGGAGGTAAGCGGACGCTTTCTCGAACCAGCGATAACTCAGCACCGAAAGCAGCACCCCTTCGAGTGCGACGAAAAAGAGAAAACTGAAAGCGCTCGCCGCAGCCATGGTCAGCCCGTGAACCACGGACCACCAGCACATTTCGCCGAAGGCGACATGCTTTCCCCCCCACGCTGCCATCGGAAACAGGAACGTGCCGGGTCCTCCGACCGCCGCAGCAAACATAAAAAGGAACACTACCAAGGCCGAAGCCTTCGCAAGAAAGACGCTCCCGGCCCGGATAGGCAGCGGTACGAGTGTAAGGAAGTCCAGGCGATCGGGAAAGAAGGAGTCCCACTCGAGGACAGCCAGCAGTCCGATCACCAGCATGGACAGGCACACGTAGATGAATTCATCCCGCATCGAGCTTGGGTCAAAGAGGGCGGGAGCGAGTTCCGCCATTTGCGAATAGGACGTATACAGAAAGAAGAAATAGATGAAACCAGGCGCTGCCAGGAGGACGACGAAGTGCGCCACACCGAGCGTTGATTCTCCCTTTTGCGAAACGAACTCGTTGTCGAAGAATCGTCCGAAGAAATGCCTGGTCAACTCGACCAGGTGCGTCTCGTCGTCGCGGGTGAGCCGGCGAAGGGCGTCAAATCGAGGCATGGCAGTCCTACTAGGCAAGCTTCATTGCTTCGACCATCTGCTGCGCCGTGGCTTCCGAATCGCCCTGTGGGACGAGCTGGGAAAAGATGCCCTCCAGGGTGGGGACTTGAGTCAGGTCGCGTAAGCGCTCGACGGAGTCGGAGGCGACAACCCGCCCTTTGTGCAGGATGATCACGCGCGTAGCGACCCGCTCCACAACTTCCAGCAGATGCGAACTGTAGAGGATAGTTTTCCCCTGGCGCGCCAGGAGTCTTAGCAGGTCACGGAAAATCTGCGCCGCGCCAACGTCCAGACCGGAGAGCGGTTCATCGAAAATTACGACCTCGGGGTCATGGAGCAGCGCGGCGGATATCAGGATCTTCTGCCGCATCCCGCGGGAGTAGGAAGAACTGAGAGCATGGCGGTGCCGGTGCATCGAAAAGAGACGCAGCATGCGATCGACCTTCTCCTCCAGTACGCCTTCAGGAATGGAGCGTAGGCGGCCCACAAGGTGAAGGTAATCCCATCCCGAGAGGTAGGGATACAGATAGGGCTCCTCGGGGACGTATCCGAGCCGACGTTTGAAGTCGAGGAACTGGGCGCGAACGTCACGGCCGTTGTAGAGGATGTTGCCGTGTGTGGGCTCGAGCAGGCCCACGATCATTTTCATGGTGGTGGTTTTGCCGGACCCGTTAGGGCCCAGGTAGGCAGTGACTTCGCCGGGCGACACCGAAAACGTGATGGCATCTACAGCCGGCAGCCGTGTGTAACACTTCGTCAGGCCTCGTACTTCCAGCATGGGCGCGGCCCCTAGGCAAGAATTCCAATTGGCGGGTCGTGGTACCGCTCGATGCAGCCGCGGCTTGACGCCGCCCACACCAGCGACTTGCTCCGGCGCCAAATGGCGAATCCTCGTCAAGTGTACAACGTTTGATGAGCGTGTACGCTCTCAAGTTGCACTGCTACTCGCGGTTTGCCCCTGCGGGGCGAAGTAACACAGCGCGGCAAACCCGCAAAGGCAGATTCTTCGCTTCGCTCAGAATGGCATGTCATCCTGAGCCCGTTCGCTTCGGTCCAGGGTAAACTGCGCGAAGGATCTGCTTTTTCGCGCGCCGCGAAGAAACTCACCCTGAGCAGTACAGTCGCTCTGAAGCGCATTCCGCGCCTTCCTAATGCTGCGATCTCTCTGTGTCGTACTTTTTTCTTTGTTCTTCCTGCGCGGCTTGGGAGGGTACGCCCAGATTGCGGCGCAGAGCGTCGGGGACCAAGCCGCGATCGTAGGGGTCCTGAGTCGTCGGCTCATGGGGCTTGAAGTTGAACTGCGTGCCGTAAATCTGCGGTTGATGAATGGAATTCAGATACCGGTCGAGCGTCGCGGCTTCGATCCACAAAGCACCGCCTTGCCCTCGTGCCACAGCGACCATAGCCAGCGTGTGGGCTAAGAGGTAGTCGTCCGGCGCGTCGCCGTGCTGGAATACAAAAGCAGCTCTCTCGAAGTCTTCCCCCGTATGAAGTTTTCCGTCTGCGAGGAGTTTGCGGGTTTCCTCGCGGCGGGCCACGTCGGCTTTCTCAACCACCCCCCAATCGATCTTCCCCACGCCAGGCTGCCGGTCTTTCTGGTCCGCCTCAAAGATCCGTTGCATCTCCGGATCCGCTACGTCGGAGTCATCCAGGAAATAACTACGCGTGCTGTCCCAATCGGTCGCGATGGCCAAGGGGCCCTTTTTCTTGGTCACTGGCCATGGCTCGAAACCGGCGATGTCGATTTGCAGGCTTCCACGCCCTTGCCTATCGGTACAAAGCTGGAAATCATCCTTATCGTGATTGTCTGCGGGGTTTTGAATTGTGAAGGCGACGCAGTTCGCCTTGCTACTGCTGTGGATAATCGGGTAACGAACGGCCGGCCCCTTAATATCGGAAAAGAACGCACCATTGGCGACTGAAAAGTGCTTGGGGCGGGCCAGCGACCCGGTGAAATGGCCCCCGCTCCCCAGAATTGGCGATAGAGTCACGACGATGAAAATGCGATTTCCAAGTCTTAAGACCCAGTTTCCACCAAACCCGGGTGTTTCCTGCGCAGGGCTATTGACGGTAAACAGAATGCCGAGGAAAAGCAACAAACTTGACAAGCATGTAGAATGTTGGCGGCTCATACAGTGATTATACAGTTGAAAGTCGAAAGTCCAGAAGTCGAGAAGTCCAGCGGTCCGTGCGAATCATCGACAACAACCGAATGGAGTCTGCTTCCCGTTGACTTCCTGCCGCGCAGACCGGATAATCCCTTTGATTCAATCAATACAATCGGGATCGCGAGGAGATGCGGGATGTCTGCAGTATCTGACCCAAGCACGGGGAACGCGTACCGGAAGTTAATGTACAGGATTATGGTCTTTCTTGCGGCCTTGGTTATCGCCCGCTTTGTGTTAGAGGTGACTGGCACACCTCAGGCGGTGGCCCGCTACGTCTCGGCCACCGTCGGCGTGGTGTTGGCTGGTATCTACCTTGCGGCGATCGGGCCGCTGAAGCGAAGGCCCTTTAGGTACTCTCAGCTCGTCCTGCCTGCCTTGGTTCTGTCCGCGTGGACTGAGGGGTGGGTGATTCTCGCTAGCATCGTATCCGCCGTATTCCGCCTGGAGCGGAGCCACTTTGCGGTGCGCGAGGATTACGGGAACTGGGGCCACTTGGGCAACCAAGTCGCCGGACACCTGATCGCGATCGTTGCTCTGTTCGTTGTGCTTCTCTCGCTCATGGCTTTCGTTCACCTTTTGTGGCGCTGGCCAGTGACCGTCGGGCCCGGAGTGGTGTTAGGGGCGCTGGTCGTCATTCGGTTTTGGCTCGAGGCAATGGGCGTGCCGGGATCGAATACCGCGGCCTGGAGTTCCACAGTCGCGGTTTTGATCGCCGGCTTCTATCTTGGGGGCGTGGGACCGCTCCTGGGATTGCGCGGCGGCCGGCAGCTTTTAGCTCCGGCGCTGGTGCTCGGCTGGACGTGGAGACTCTGGGTCTACATCGCCACGCTGATGAGCGCTATTCCTACCCCGTTCAGGACTCACTTCTTCGATCGCTCACTTGGCAATGTGCCGGCCCGGCTGGCGCAAGCACTGGCCGGCACGGCGGTGGAAGGCCTTATAGCGGGACTGATTCTGTGGGGAATCGCAGTCTGGATTGCTTCTGCCACGCGGCGCGAGGAAGCAGCGTAGGAAAGCAGAAGGCAGAAAGCAGAAAGCACGAAGGGGGGCAGTACGCAGCCGGCTGCCGATCTGCCCACCTGCCCACTGCCCACTGCGGAGGTTTGGCTATGAATCGTGTTCTGGTGACCGGGGGAGCTGGGTTCATCGGTTCGCACTTGTGCGAGCATCTTCTCCGCACCGGAAGGCAGGTTGTGATTGTGGATGTCTTGGACGATTTCTATGACCCGCAACTCAAGCGCGCCAACCTTGAGGTGGTGAAAACTGCCGGCGACTTCGAGTTCTATCCCGTGGACATTCGCGATTCCAGCCGGCTCGAGGAAGTGTTTCAAAAGACTCGGCCCGATGCGGTGGTCCACCTGGCGGCGCGAGCGGGCGTGCGGGCTTCAGTGCTCTATCCGGCACTCTACGCTTCCGTGAATATTGACGGGACGCTTTGCCTGTTGGAACTCAGCCGAAAGTACCAAGTGCAGCAGTTTGTTTTCGCCTCCTCGAGTTCGGTTTACGGCCAGTACCATCGTGTGCCATTCTCCGAAGACGACTCCATCAGCAAGCCGCTTTCCGTATACGCCGCCACCAAAGCGGCCGGTGAAATGCTCGCCTTTACCTACTCGCACATCTATTCGCTGCCCGCCATCTGTCTGCGCATATTCACTGTCTTCGGTCCTCGACAACGCCCCGACTTGGCAATCCGCAAATTCGCCCAGCTTATTCAAGAGGGAAAGGAGCTGCCGGTTTTTGGTGACGGCAGTATGAGCCGCGATTACACCTATGTCAGCGACGCGGTGGCCGCCATCGAGCAGGCTTTGGTTTGCAGCTATCCCTTCGACATCTTTAACCTCGGTAATTCCCGCCCGATCCGCCTCGATTATATGATCGAGGTCTTGGAACGCGCCTTGGGTATTGCCGCAACGAAATCGTACCAACCCGCGGGGGCCGTAGAAATGCCCACGACTTTCGCCAGCCTCGACAAGTCGCGAAAGCTGCTGGGTTACAGCCCCAAGGTTTCCTTCGAAGAAGGCATCCGGTTGTTTGTGGAATGGTTTAGAAAGCAGGGGCTAGGGACTGGGGGCTAGGGGCTGGGGAAAAGCAGAAATCAGAAATTAGAAGGCAGAGATCCTTCGCTTCGCTCAGGATGACAGGCGGTTGACGGTCACCGTCTACTTCCGACTGCCCATCCGCCCACTGCCCATCTGCCTACTGCCGACTGCCTACTGCCGACTGCCCACCGCGTGTTAGAATGCACTTCTATGCCTCTGAGCCTCTTCGGATCCAGTGATAAAGAGAAAAAGCCTGGTCTTTTCGAGCGACTGAAACAGGCCGTTGCTTCCACCAAGTCCCAACTGGTGGAACGCCTCGAGGAAATTGTTGAAGGGAAACAGACGGTCGACCAATCGGTCCTCGACGACCTCGAAGCCACGCTCATTAGGGCCGACCTGGGAGTAAAGACGACGGGCGAGATTCTCGACCGCCTTAAGGAGCAGGTGAGCTACAAGAAACTCACCGAGCCGCGGCAGCTTCGCGCCGCGGTCGAGCAGGAGATTCTCAAGATACTCGAGAACCCCGCGCTCGGCCGGCAAGCGGGCGCCCCCGTGGCAAAGCAACCCCCGGCCGGAATGCCTGCCGTGATCTTCGTGGTGGGCGTCAACGGGGTGGGGAAGACCACCAGTATTGCCAAGCTGGCGAACCTCCAACTCCAACAAGGCCGCAAGCCGCTGCTCTGCGCGGCTGACACGTTTCGCGCCGCCGCCACCGAACAGCTTGAAGTGTGGGCAGGCCGGCTGAACCTGGATATTGTCAAACAGAAGTCCGGCGCCGATCCCGCCGCGGTGCTCTTCGACGCCCTGAGCGCCGCACGGACCCGCCATTACGACACGGTGATCGTGGACACAGCAGGCCGCCTTCACACGAAGGACAACCTGATGGCGGAGCTTCAAAAGATGTGCCGCATCGCGGGCCGCGAAATCCCCAATGCTCCGCACGAGGTTCTGCTGGTCATGGACGCAACCACGGGCCAGAACGGCCTCTCGCAGGCTCGCCAGTTCATTGATCACGGCGGCGCCACCGGAATTATCTTGACCAAGCTTGACGGCACTGCCAAGGGCGGGGTGGTCATTGCCATCGCGCACGAGATTGGATTGCCTATCCAGTATGTGGGTGTCGGTGAAAAGGTGGATGACCTTCTTCCCTTTGCCCCGCGCGATTTCGTGGCATCACTTTTCGAATCGTGAGGGCATCAAGGAACGGCCCGGCAGTTACTGTCATTCCTCGCTTTGCTCGGAATGACAGATTGCCGGGCTAGCTTCCATTTTGAACAGGCGGACATGAACATCACCACGGTGATTTTCGATTTCGGTTATGTGTTGAGCCTTCCCCCGCGGGTGTCAGACTATCAGAACCTGGCGAAACTGGCGGGGATCGATGGTAACGCATTCGAGGGGATCTATTGGAGCCAGCGCGCCGACTATGACCGGGGAACCATCGCTGGCCCCGCTTATTGGCATCGCGTCGCAGAAGTGGCGGGCGTGGAAATCACGCCTGCCCAAATCGCCAGCCTCATTGCCGCCGACATTGACATCTGGATGCGCGCCAACCCCGTCATGATGGAGTGGGTCCGCGCGCTGAAGAATCACGGCCTGAAGATTGCCGTCCTCTCCAACATGCCCATTGAAATCTCCACCCACATGCGGCGGCACGCTCCCTGGTTCGGAGATTTCGACTACGTCTGCTTCTCCGCGGAAGTGCAACTCGCCAAGCCGGAAGCCGCCATTTTCTATGCCTGCCTGAAAGTCGTGGGGTCGAGGCCTGAAGAGTGTCTTTTCATCGACGATCGCACCGATAACGTGGAGGCGGCACGGGCCCTCGGCATGGGTGTGGTGAGGTTCGTGTCGGTCGAAGAGTTAGCGGCCGACGTGAAGCCCTACAATCTTCTTGCGCCCTTGAGCGCTTCTTAATTCCGTCCCGTCTATTCACCGGCGGCGGCATCATCGAACTTTGCAACGTAGAGATAGATAACGATCCCGCAGATAACCATCAGCGTTGCCAGCCATTCAATCTCCGTCCGGTCTAGGTTCTTGAGCCAGTCGGCAGGCAGCACCGGCCCATGCGCCGCCGCGTCGTGAATCTCGAGGTAAATACGGGCGGAGAAGTAGCCGCTGACGAGAAGAGCCAGCAGTCCCGACAATTCCCGCACCAAGGGAAGGAGGCGCTGCTGCTGCGCGGGTGAATAGCGGCTGAGGCGCCACGAGCCGAAGTGGATGGTTTGGGGGGCAAGGTAAGGGGCGGCGAGAAGGAACGCGGCAAGAAAGACCTGCAAGAACCAACTGATGTACAGCCCTAAGCTCAGCACTTGACTGACCGGGACGGTCGCGCCCCTATGGGTCGTGATGTGCGCGGTCAGCAAAGGCAGGCCCGTCTGGATCTCGAAGTAGGAGTAAACGGCCAGTGCCGCTGTCAGCACCGCCAGCAGAAGTCGCGACATTGGGAGTTCAGCCCCTTCCAGAACCAAGGACGGAATTCGGTGGTCACGTAGGACGCGCAACCAGCAGCGCTAGCCCAACGACTCGCCCACCTCGCGCAGCCATTCGGGGCGCTTCAGGACCTCGCGCGGCCTGGAACCGTCCGGGGCGCTGACGATGCCATCCTTCTGCATCATGTCGATGAGGCGCGCGGCGCGCCCGTAGCCGAGGCGCAGGCGGCGCTGGAGAAGGGAAGTGGAGGCCTTTCCGGATTCCACCACGATGCGCACAGCGTCGTCGTAAACGGCGTCGAGTTCCGCTGTCTCTTCCTCGTCATCGACTTCAGTGTTTTCGTCGCCGTCCCGGTCCTTCACGGGTTTCAGGAACTCCTCGTTGTATTGAGGCTGCGACTGGGACTTCCAGAAATCAACGACCTTGCTGATCTCCTGCTCGGTCACCAGCGGCCCGTGCAATCGCTGCAGGCGGGCGCTGGCGGGGGGCAGGAAGAGCATATCGCCGCGGCCCAGCAACGCTTCCGCGCCGTTGGCATCGAGAATGGTTCGGGAGTCCACCTTGGAGGCCACACGGAATGAGATACGCGCCGGCAGGTTGGCTTTGATCAGTCCGGTGATGACGTCCACGG
The DNA here is from genome assembly GCA_963831905.1 of uncultured Acidobacteriota bacterium. Taxonomy (GTDB): domain Bacteria; phylum Acidobacteriota; class Terriglobia; order UBA7540; family UBA7540; genus CAVROP01. Next base: position 133,502 of record CAWHRX010000004.1, read on the forward strand.
AGGGGCGTTGCGTAGCAAGGATCAAATGGATGCCCACGGCGCGAGCCATTTGAGCCAGGCGGGTGATGGATTCTTCCACTCCCTGGGGCTCCACCATCATGAGATCAGCCAACTCATCGATGATGATCACGATGTAGGGCAACGGCCGCTCGGGTTTGCCGTCGTTGTCAAACAAGTTCATCGTCGAATCCGGAGCGAAGATGTCGTTGTACTGTTCGATGTTGCGCACTCCGTGCGCCGCCAGCTTCTTCAGGCGTTCTTCCATCTCGAAGGTGGCGCGGCGCAGTACGTTGGCGGCCTGCTTGGGCTCCGTGACGATAGGCGTCATCAGGTGCGGGTGTCCCCTGGTAAAGCCCCAATTCCAGCCGCTTGGGATCGATCATGATGAGCTTGACTTCCTCAGGGTTCGACTTAAACAAAATGGACACGATCATGGAGTTGAGCGCCACGCTCTTGCCCGACCCTGTCGAGCCCGCGAGCAGCAGATGCGGCATCTGCGTGAGGTCCGCGATTTTGATCTTTCCGGTGATGACTTTGCCCAGGCAGAGGCTCAGCTTGGAAGGCGATGCCAGCAAACTCTGTAGACTCGATCCCTTCGCGCAAATGGATGATCTCGCGGTGCAGGTTGGGCACCTCGATGCCCACCGTGGATTTGCCGGGGATGCGGTCGATCAGAATGGACTCGGCCTTCATCGCCAGGCAAAGGTCGTCCACCAGGTTGATAATCCGGCTGTACTTGATTCCAGCCTCCGGCTTGAACTCGTAGGTGGTGACGACCGGCCCGGGATGAATTTGGGTGATGGTTCCGGTGACTCCAAACTCGCCGAACTTCGCCGTCAGGCGCGCGGCGCGGTCTTTGAGTTCGTCTTCGTCGATTCCTTCCGAATCGTCAGGCGGACGCAAAAGAGCGGGGCTGGGGTACTTGTAAGAGGGCGTTTCGCGGCCCACGATCTTGGGCGACGCCGCAGTCCCCGCTTCGGCCTGCCGCGCCCGGGCTGCGCGGACGGCCGCCGCACTCACCGGGATCTCGACATCGAGGCCAGGCACCTCGTGGGGAGTAGCGAGTTCATCCACGGACTCTTCGGCCTCTGCTGCTTCCTGCGCAGGCGCTGCAGGCTCAGGTGGAGTGATGAGGTGAACGGCCGGGCTCGGCGCCGGCTTCTGCGAGACGACGGTCAGCTTGCGGCGTGACCGCATCTCTTCAGCGCGACGGCGGCGCCGCACTTCGGCAGCCTCTGCCCGGGCTTCCTGCCACTTCTGCCATCGCGCCACGATCGGCCGTGCTATCGCCTGCCATCGCAACTTCAGGAAAGCCGCCGCCCAGGAAAACGAAAAGCGTGTGACCAGAAAGAGCGACGAGAGGAACACGGTGGCGGCAACAATCCCTGCCCCAAGGTGATTGAAGGTATGCACCAGCCCAGCTGCCGCCAGATAACCCAGCATGCCGCTGCCGTGGATCAGCCCTCGAACCGCCGGGGTGTAAGGGAAAAGCTCGAGCAAGGCGCTCAGGGAGGTGACCAGCAATGCCGCGCCCAGCGCTTTAGTCTTGGGCGTTGCAAAAGGCCGCACCAGCAGCAGGCGCGAGCCGACCACCAGCAGGAGCACGGGAATCAGGTAAGACACCCAGCCGAGTCCCTGAAAGAGCAGGTCCGCGGTGTAGGCGCCGACCGGCCCGACCCAATTCCGGGTCGCGGCCCCGAGACCGGCAGAGGTATTGAGAGAAGGATCCTCAGGCAGGTAAGATGCCAGGCTTAGCAGGATGAGCAACCCGGCAACCGCAACCAGAAAGCCCAGCAACTCCGAGCGGCGGCGGGAGTCGAGGAGAGGTTGCTTCTGATTCTTCCCGCCCGCCTCTTTGGATTTAGACGCTGTGGCAGCGGATGAGTCGCCCATGCGTTACCTTCCCGTAGCGGCGCTCCTGGATCGCCGGCCGCTGTCATTCTGAGCGGAGCGAAGAATCTCCGTAGTTCGAGGGTGGATCAACTGCCGAGATTCTTCGCTCCGCTCAGAATGACAGACTCGCCGACATCTAGCCCTGAGTGCGGGCGGTCAGAGTCTGCCGCTACACCGGCCTTTAGGCGCGAGAGGGAATGATCGCTGGCGCAACCCTTGCTCCCTCGCCTAGCCGTGAAACGATCCCCATCCGAGCGCCAATAGTATCACGCCGAGCGCAAGCCGGTAAATAACGAAAGCTTTGAAGGTGCGCCGCTCCAGATACCGGATCAGCACGGCGATGACCAGGTAACCGACCAGGCCGGAGACGATGATTCCGCAAAGGAACGGGAGGCGCATGTCAGGGGGCAAGCCGTCATGGCGGATCTCCAGGCCTTTCTTCATGGCCGCTCCGGCGATGAGGGGTGTCGAGAGGAGGAACGAGAAGCGCGCCGCAGTCTCTCGCGTCATCTTCTGGAAGAGCCCGGCGGTCATGGTAACACCGGATCGGGAGACGCCGGGGATGACTGCGAAGGCTTGCGCCACTCCGACCAGAAATGAATCGAGAAACCCCACGTGGCCGAGGTCGTGCTCGCGCTTTCCCAACCAGTCTCCCGCACCCATGAGCAGCCCCACGACAATCAGCGCCACGCCGACGACCATCGGCGACCGTAACTGCTCCTCCGCCGCGCGCTCGAACCGCCAGCCAGCCAGTGCCCCCGGGATCGTGGCCACCGCCATAAACCAGAGCAGCCGGGGATTCTGCCGCAGGTCCTCGCGGGCGGAATGGCTTTGAGCGCCGGCGCCCTCCGGTGCTGAGCCGCCGCTCAAACCAAACCCAAGGAGTATTATCTCCACCCAATAGCGCCAGAAGTAAGCCAGCACCGCCAGCAGCGTGCCGGCGTGCAGGGCAACATCGAAAGTTAGCCCGGGGTCTTTCCATTTAAGCAAAAACGGCACGAGCCATAAATGCGCCGTGCTGGAAACGGGAAGAAATTCTGTAAGGCCTTGAACAACTGCGAGGACGATAGCTTGGTACAACGGCATTGGTGTTTTCGCTCCGCCTTGGTCGTATGTAAAGCAATATTCAGATACATAATACTTATATGTAAAATGAGCACGGCTGGCACGGGCCTGCGTTCCTTGCAGGTCTGCGGCGGGGATCGCAAATTACAATTCGCTAATCGCAAATGTCGCGGACCGACCCCTCACCCGTCTCGCTCCGGCTGATGAAAACGCCGGCGCGAGACACGCTCTCCCCAAGGGAGAGGGCTATTCATTTATCTCGCGCCCTCGCAGGCCATCCTCTCGCCAAGCAGGACGGCTGTTTTCTTACAGCGCAGTCCATCACAAATCACAAGTCGCAAATCACAAATTCGTAATCGACAATCGACAATCGAAAATCGTCAATCATCACACCTCGAGGATTACCGGCAAAATCATGGGCCGCTTGCCGGTTTCTTCGTTGAAGTGCTTGCGGAGGCCGGTGCGGATTTTTTCCTTGATCACACCCCAATCACCGACTTCTTCGAGATTGGATTTTTCGATAGTCTTCAGGATGACCTCGCGAGCGCTTTCCACCAGGTCCGGGGCTTCCTCGAGCGGCACAAATCCGCGCGAGACGATTTCCGGCTGGATTTCGAGCTGGCCGGTGTGTTCGTTGATGGCCAGGATGGGGATGACGATGCCGTCTTCGGAGATGTGACGCCGCTCTTTGAGAATGATCTCCTCGACCTCATCGAACGTGCCCACGTCGATGCACACGCGGCCCACCGGTACGCGGCCCGCCCGCCGAGCGCCTTGCTCGTCGAACTCGAGGACGTCGCCGCTTTCTAGCAGGAAGCCCTCTTCGGAAACCGCCGCGAGCTCTTTGGCCAGTTCCAGGTGACGGTAGAGTTGCCGGTACTCGCCGTGAATGGGAATGAAATACTTGGGGCGCACCAGATTGAGCATCAATTTCAACTCTTCGGCGCTGCCGTGCCCGGAGACGTGGATGGGCGGCTGGCTGCCATCCTGATAGTAGACGCGAGCCCCGCGGCGATAGAAGTGGTCGATCATGCGGAAGATGGGTTTTTCGTTGCCGGGAATGACACGCGCCGAAATTACCACCTCGTCGCCCGGTTCGACAGTCACCCAGCGGTGGTTGTCCACCGCGACGCGCGAAAGGGCGGCCATGGGCTCGCCCTGGCTGCCGGTGAGGACCAACGCCACCTTGTTGCGGGGCAGTTTCTTGATGTCCTGAGGCGGGATGAGCAGGCCTTCCGGGATCTGCAGTTTGCCCAGGCGCATCGCGATCTCGGAATTCTGGAACATGCTGCGCCCTACGAAGCAAAGGCGACGGCCGTGTTCGAGCGCGAGCTCGGCGACAATCTGCAAACGGTGCAGGGAAGTGGCGAAGCAGCTAATCAGGACGCGGCCGGGCGCCTCCGAAATGATGTGCGACAACCGCCCGCGCACGGCGCGTTCCGAGGGCGTCAGGCCCGGCCGTTCGATGTTGGTTGAATCGGAAAAAAGCGCCAACACGCCCTGGCGTCCGTAGTCAGCCAAGGTATGCAGATCGCTCACCCGCTGGTCGGGTGGGGTGGGGTCGAACTTGAAATCCCCGGAATGGATGACGGTGCCCAATGGCGTTGTCAGGGCGAGCGCCCCGGATTCGATGGTGCTGTGGGTGAGGTGGATGAATTCCACCTGGAAGGCGCCGACATGAAAGGGCTGGCTGGGTCGCATTTCTACCAGACGTGTGTTGTCTGCCAGGCCGTGCTCCTCGAGTTTGGCGCGAGCCAACGCCAGCGTGAAGGGCGAGCCGTAAACAGGTGCGTCCACTTCGTCGAGCAGATAGGGGAGCCCGCCGATGTGGTCCTCGTGCGCGTGCGTCAGAATTATGGCGCGGAGTCGTTCCCGGTTCTGCCGAACATAAGTAAAATCCGGCACCACGATGTCGACGCCCAACAATTCAGCGTCGGGAAACATGATTCCGCAATCGACCACGATCATGTCCCCGTCGTACTCGTAGGCCATCATATTCATCCCGAACTCGCCCATACCGCCGAGGGGGATGGCCTTCAACTTACTATTAAGTGATGGAATCTTAGACCTCCTAAATCGGCTCTCATGCTAGCACATCTCGGCGTCGAGATTGCGCCTGATTGCCCAACGGGAGCCGAGGAGTCGAGAAGTTGAGGAGTTGAGAAGCCAACCGGCGTTTCTTGGTCCGTGGCTGGGACTTTGTGCCAGGTCTTGCCTTCTGCCTCTCGACTCTTCAACTCCTCGACTCCCTGACTTCTCGACTTTTTGCGGAAGTATGTACTTTACGCAAGGGGAGATGCTTTCATCCTATCCTACCACGGCCTGAGATTACTTCGGCCAGCCCTCCGGCGGCTTGCGCTTCTTCAGAGACTTTTTGATGGCCGCCTGCCAGTTGCCGTGCAGCTTTAATACGGCAGGCTTGGGGCCAGTCTTTGCGCTTGGCCTAGCGGCTGGTTTTGGTTTGGGATTTTCTTCCATTACAGGTTCCCTTCTATTCATTCAAGTCAAGCGGCGGAATGATCCATTCGGACGCCGTAGGTATTATTTTTGCAATGTGAATATGGCCGCCGATTCCCCTAGTAACATCAGGGTCTAATTCCCTACCAAAATCGCTGCAACATGCCTCAATGTATCCAGATGCTATTTTTTCAGCGGTCTTGATGGTTAGCTCTGCTGGATTCTTCGGAAAAGGCACCCTATACTTCGAAAGTCTTTCATCATCAGATTCGAACAACAGGTCAGCCACTAATTTTGATCCGCGTGTCCACGGCGGACGCCCTACCTCGTTGTCAAGTGGAGTTATGATCGGATCGCAAAGGACGTGAAATCTATGCCAGAATCTCAGGTCAATTGATTCCGCAACTCCATGATGATACCCAAAGAAAAACAGATGCGCGATTGGTGTTCCTGGGAATCCCGGTTCATCGGTTCCGGGAGGAAATAGAACTGTCTCTCCAGTCCTCCACAATGACAATCTCTCTTGTATGGGTTTCGAGAATCGCTCGGCATACTGAAAAAGATCATCACATTCATCCAAGGACACCAGTGATCGTGCTTTCTTCGCCTCTTCGATGAGATTTAAGCTATTGGGACTATCCCCTACGATGCTCATTCCAGTTGAACCAAATATTGCGTAGGCTACCGGTGCACTCGGAATTCTGAAAATCTTCTGGGTGTCTTTTGGGTTGATCTCGGTTCGGCATTTGAGTTCTCGCCCATCCGCCGCTATGACCATTCCTTCATTCGTACATATTCTAATAATTGCTGTCGGCATAGACTTATACGGGGCTCCATCGTAAGGTGGCCACTTTCCCATCAGTCCGATATCGCCAGTAAAAATGATGGTTGACATGAAGGCGCAATCTCCCTTATCGTGAAATTGCGCCGGATGATTTGAGAAGCCCCCACCATGAATGGGGGCTTTTTAGTTTCCGCTAGGCAGCCTCCGGGCTCTTGTACATGAGCCTTTTTCCCTCTGCGCATTTGATCGCCGCAGCCGTGCGCTCGCCATCGTTCGCCTTACGAAGATTCCACATAAAGTCGAACTGCCACAGGTAGCGGTGCAAATACTCTTTGCTGACGCTGTGGTAAATCCCGGTGATTCCGCGCTTCAGGATGGCGAAGGAACTCTCCGCCGTGTTCGTGTAGATGTCCCCGTGAGCGTACTCGCCAGTGCTGTGAGTCACCCACTGGTGGCCGCCGTCGTACTCATAGCCGATTCCGCAATAGGACGGATGCTCATCGGTCATGATGCGAGAGTCCTTCGCTACAAGCTCTCGGATAGCGCCTTTCAGGGTCTTGGCGCTCACGTCGGCGATCACGCGCCGTCGAATCCTTCCACCACGCTCGACTGCCGCAAACACCGGAGTCTTTTTCCTTCGCGAATTGCTGTGGGGCCGGGGTTTCCCGCCGACGTAGGTCTCATCGCACTCGACAACTCCTGACAGCTTCTCGGCTTCGGGATTGATCGGAGCCATCGCGAATCGGATGCGGTTCATGAGGAACAAGGCCGATTTGTAGCTGATCTGGCATTGCCTCTTGATCTCAAGAGCAGCCACGCCTTTCTTGGAAGTGGAAGCACGCCAGAAAGCGTAAGCCCAGTGGCGAAGGTCGATCCGGCTCTCTTCGTACACCGTGCCGATGCGGACCGTGTATTGCTCTTTGCAATCGCGGCAGCGCCACAGATATCGCTTGTTGCGCTTGCCCGTCGCGGCGTCCGTCATCTTGTAAACGTCCATGCTGCCACAGTGGACGCACGCGGGATTCTTTCCCCAGCGCAGTTCCTCAAAGAGTTCGACCGCCGCCAGTTCATCGGAGCACGCCAGCGGCATGGCCTCTACCACTTCGGAGTTCGTCAGGTTGTGCTGTTCTTCGTTTCTCATGCTTTAATATTATACTTAGCGCAACCTTGTGTCAAGTAAAATATTGAAGCTATATTTGTACTAGAATCAGAGAGTTACAAGTCATAAGGATTAGCCCTGTCGCGTGATCGGAATTTTATCCTCTGAAAAGCTAATCCTATGTGACTCATGATTCCAAGGATTCTAACGGTCTCTTTCGGGTCGCTCCATTCAATCTCAGATGTAACCACGCGGGCTACGCTCGCCAAGGCTTCATCGAAGAATTCACCAAACCCCTCAGCCATCTTCATGTCTAGCCGCTCAATCCAAACCGGCTCTTTTCTTTCGGCTATTAGACAAACTGCATCGGTCTCACCACCAACGTAAACGCTATAGTCGGTCTTGGCTACAGACATCAGATAGGAAATCTGACAGAGACAGTGGTGCGGAGATACTAACTCCCCAAATAGGATACGAAAAAAAGGATCGGTGATTGTCTTTCCCACTCCGCAAGAAACATATCCCTTTGAATCTTGGAATGTTCTCTGCACGACTGTGTTTGGAGGGTCACACAAAAATAGCCCGATTTCATCATGTTGATTATTCTCGTTTCGCTCCATGAAGGCCGCTAATACAAGTTGGGTCTCAGGACGATCGTCCTTGATCGTATAGGCTTTTGCCCATTTGGTCATCGTTGTCTGTACCGCTGGTTTCAGCGCACCTAGCGATTTTGGATTTTTCAATTTGAGATCAGAAAGAACAATCTGAAGGAGTGATTCTCCTGTTGCGGCTCTCTCGGAAGAATATGCAGCGACGTACCTTCCAAACTCGCTGCTTCCAGTTTGAACTTTGACGGCATCGGTGCTTGCTCCAATTGAGGGGTTGGATACCTTAGTATCGGCGGCTATAATTACTCCACCCTCGCAAAGCATCCCAATGGCTATCGTCATGTGCTTTCCTTTCGGAAGCCGCTGGGGTTTGAATGTTGGACGCAACCTTGGGATAATGTTCAGCGGCCTCGGCGGTGCGCTAATCATAGCTCACCCCCAAGGCTTGCGTAAAGTACATAGTTCCGACTTTTTGACCTTGTCCTTTGTTTTCATAGACATTCTCGCTTTGTTCGCTCAAAACTGTAGTCCAAGAGTCGAGAAGTTGAGGAGTTGAGAAGCCAACCGGCTTTTCTCGGACCGTGGCTGGGACTTTGTGCCAGCTCTTGCCTTCTGCCTCTCAACTCTTTAACTCCTCGACTCCCTGACTTCTCGACTTTTTGACCTTGTCCTTTGTTTTCATAGACATTCTCGCTTTGTTCGCTCAAAACTGTAGTTCAAGAGTCGAGAAGCTGAGGAGTTGAGAAGCCAGCCGGCGTTCTCGGATTGCGGCTGATACTTTGAGTCGATTCGGACCCTCGACTCTTCGACTCCTCGACTTCTTAACTTTCTTGGCATTGTGCCAGACTCGTTGCCGGCAGGCTGCGGAGCGCCGCCGGTTGCCAACGTACAACCATAGCCTATTTTAGTTCCGTTGTCAAGAGGACAAAAGGACCGAGTAGGGGGGCGGCAACGCTAAAGCCGTGTACTGCGGCCAGTCGACGGGGTTATATACATCGAAGGTATTATACGCGTCAGTACTCATCCAAGGCTTGATTTCCGACGATTTTCCAGATGAAAATGTTCAGCACGACAGAGGACCTGAAGCTGCACCCCTGAGGTCAAGCTAACCTAATGACAACAGAACATCCGGAAGAGAGTTGGGCAGGCGAAGAGGAATTCCTTACCTACGCCGAGGAGCAAGTCAAGAAAGTGCAGGAGACCATCGGCACCTTGAATTGGGTCAATACCGCGGCCTGGGGTACGGTGGTGCGCACGGTTCACAATTTGCGCGGCAGCGCCGGGATGACTGGCTACAGCGCTGTGGCTGCAATTCTAGATGGATTGGAAAAGAAGTTCAGCCAAGCCGATAAATATACCGAGACACAATTAAGCGAGGAGGTGAACGCATCACTGAAGAGGGCGATTGAAGCTCTCCACTCCCCTCGTTCGGAGCCGCAACCGTCCGCCCCACAGGCCCCGGATGCCGCTTCGAACGAAGCCTCCCAAACGCTGCTGACGCCGTCGGCATTGAAACGGCTAAAGCCGCTCAGCATTCTGGTTGTGGATGATGACCCGATCATCCGGAAGCTGTTGCGGAGCGTGTGGGAGAAATTGGGCATGAAAGTGGTCACCCTGGAGCGGGGAGTCGACCTGCGGCCGGATTTCCTGGCAAAGCAAAAGGTTGACGCCGTGATTCTGGACCTCCACCTGCCGGACGAAGACGGCTACTCGATCTGCAAACGCCTCAAAGCGGACGCCTCCAGTTGCCACGTCCCCATTGTTTTTATCAGTGTTACAGGTGAGTTGGAGTCACGGTTCTACGGCTGGCAAGTGGGCGCCGAGGATTTTATTGTCAAGCCGGTCGACCCGCTCGACCTGCTGCTGCGGGTGGAGTTTCTGGTGGACCGCAACAGCGCGAAGCTGAAGCAGCAAAAGCAGGTGGGAATATCCTACGACTCCTTTCTGAAGGAAGTGGATAAAAGGGTCAATACGGCGATTTCGGGGCAGGGAGCATTCGTGGTGGCCTTGCTGAGCTTGAAGGGCGCGGGAGCGGACGAGAGGCAGCGCGCGGCCGGTTCGATGTTGCTACTCGACCAACTCCACCGCGGAGATGTCTTTTGCTCGCCCGGCGCTGGATATCTGATCGTGTTACAGCCCAACAAGTCTCTCGCTTCCGCACAGCGCGGGTTTGAGATGCTTGCCGGCCGTCTGATGAGCGATTTCCGCGTGGAATGCCGTGTGGGTCTGGCGGAGTGTCCCACGCACGGCTCGACGGGCCCTGACCTTATGGCGGCGATCAAGGCCCAGTTGGACCAAGCGGTTCAGAACGGCGCCCGAACGAGTGCAGCGGGTGTGTGCGCAGGAGAGATTGAAGACCAGCAGCCGCTGAAGATTGTGATCGTAGACGATAACGTGGAGTTTTTGAACTACCTGGAGAGCCACCTTGCGGAACTGGGATTCAAAGCAATACTCGAATCGGCCAGTGAGCGGGCGCTGGAGTGCATTCGGCGGAACAGTCCGGACCTGGTAATGTTAGACGTGCTCATGCCCGACCCGGACGGGCTCAAAATCCTCGCCGCACTCAAGGCCGACCCTACATTCGCCGCCATCCCGGTGATGATGGTATCCGCGAAGGAAGACGAAGAGCATTTGATCCGGGCCATTGACTTGGGGGCTGCTGATTATCTCATCAAACCCTTCCGCCTGCCCGAATTGAAGGCGCGAGTGCGCAAGGTGCTGCGCGACCGGGCCGCGGCGCAATAGACGTACTCCCCGCCTCGGTTGAGGAGGGGTAGGGGGTGGTGGGCGCTCTCGTCGGCGCACGGCAACCACCCCTGACCCCTCCTTACCAAGGAGGGGAATCATCTTCTTGCCAGGTGATGAGCCGGGGGATTCTGCACCTCTTGCTCGGAATGCCAAGGTCACACGCGGGGAGCGGTCTCCTTCAGCAGCCTGCTGACTTTCTCCAGAAGCTCGGTGGGCTTAAGCTTGGTTTTGATCACATATTCTTGGGCGCCGAGTTCGAGCCCTTTCCGAATGTCGGCATCCTGGCCCAGGCCGGAGAGAATGAGGACCGCGACCTGGCTGAGCGACGTGTGGGCCTTGAGGCGCTGGAGAAACTCGAAACCGTTCATCTGAGGCAGGTAAAGGTCCAGGATGATCAGGTGGGGCACGCTCTCTTTGAGCGCTTCCCAGGCGGCTTCTCCCGAGTCAACGTCCGTCACCGCGTAGCCCTCGGCGGTCAACCGCAATTTGAAGATGCGGCGCAAGAAGTCCTCATCCTCAACGAGTAGAATCCGGTAACCGGTCTTGCGCAAACTTGGCTCCACCATGATGTAACGACCTCTCAATGCCTGCGAGGAAATCGCCGCTAGAGTGGTAACTTCACGTAAAACGTGCTCCCTTGGCTTGGGGCGCTGCGTACCCAGATTGTCCCGCCGTGCTTTTCGACGATTCCTTTGGCGAAATAGAGGCCCAAGCCTGAGCCCCGCTCGCGCTTGCTCATGGGGTTCTCGATCCGGGAGAATTTTCTGAACAGCTTATCGATGGATTCCTCCGGGATTCCCACCCCCGTGTCCGAGACGGAAAAGATCAAGCTCCGGCCTTCCTGTTGCGCGCTTAACATTACCACGCCGTTTTCGGGAGTGTACTTGAGGGCATTGTCCACGAGGTTCCGCAACACTTCCGTAATTAGAGCCTTATCGGCATGGACGGGCGGGCACAAAGATTCTTCCTCGTTCATCAGCAAAGAAACCTGCAACCTCTTGGCTTTCGACTCCAAAGTGCTGACCACTTCTGCCAGAAGTTCACGGGGCTGTATTTCGGCCTGGTTCAGCGTCAGCGTGCCTTGGTCGAGGCGCGCCACATCGAGAAGGTCGTTGACCAAGGTCGCCATCTGGCCCACACAGTTTTCCATCTCTTTGACCAATTCGCTTTGCTGCGGGCTGAGTGCGCCCGCGATCCCCTCCGCCAGGGTTGATGTATACCACCGCAACCCCGCCAGGGGCGTCCGCAGTTGGTGCGAGGCGATAGAAATGAACTCGTCTTTCATCCGGTCGAGCGCGCGCTGCTCGCTGGTGTCGCGAAAGATTATGATGCAGCCCCGCACCCGGTCGTCTTGGAGCACGGGCGCGGCCAGGATTGACACCGGCATTCTGCTTCCCCCCGGCCGAACCAGCATCGCTTCTCCACCCACCTGCAATCCCTGACCGGTATGCACAACTTGCTCGACGAAATATTCCGGCGTCTGACCTTCGAAGTGCAGGACCTCAGCAAAGGGTTTGGAGATGGCATCGCGGGCCCCGGTCCCCGTCCACTCTTGCGCGCGCCGGTTCAACAGAATCAGGCGGCCTTCGCTGTCCACGGCAAAGACCCCCTCGCCGATGCTGTGGAGCAAAGCCTCGTCCATCTTCTTGGCCGCCAGGAGGAGTTCCTGGTCGGAGCGCTGCTCCGCAAGCAGACGGCGAAGCTGGCGTAGCCTGAGCTGCCGTTGAATGAGATAGGCATCAAACAAGAGCGAAAGGGCCAGGAAGCCATAGAAGCCCTTTCGCCAGACATCCTGAAGAATCTCCGTCGGCCGTTGCCAGAAAACTACCGGAACCATCAAGATGGCCAAGCCCAAAGTGAGAATGAGAACCATTCCCAAGGTGAGAAAGAACAGCTCGAGGCTTTGCTTCTCGACTTGGCCGATTTCGATTGGGGGTCGAGGGCGTGCGAGGGCGCTCGCTGGGCTCTTGGCTGGAGCACGGTCACCCGCTGCTGTCTGCGTAGGATTCTCACTCACAGGGGTCATAGTCAGCTACAACGTAGGGGCAGCCCTTGTGGCCGCCCTGGGCCACCGATGGTTCTCCTCCAAAACGCCCTGCGAAGAGTCAGTTTGATGCACCGCCTGGCGCCAAAGGTGAGGACAGATCGAAACCGGATATAGTCGCACGAGGTGTGACAATCGACAAGAGTTATATGCTAAGCTGGGGACAACTCTGAAGGAGGCGTTTCATGAGCGAAGGCGAGCAACTCGAGCGAAGAATCGAGAACCTGCCACGTCAGGAGTTCGCCGAGTTGCGGGCCTGGTTTTTGGAGTTCGAGTCGCGCGCCTGGGATCATCAGATCGAGATGGATGCCAAGGCTGGCAAGCTCGATGGCCTGATCAGGGAAGCCCTTGCCGACTACAAGGCTTTGAAGGCTACTCCCTCCCTCTGAGTATGGCTGACATAATTCTTGGATTACGGCGTCCGTGCAATACGGCGACAACCAGCAAGGGATGCTCGCCTGGGGCGTACGCAATCAGATAATCACGTACATTCAGAAAACGTAAAGGCCGAGACGTCAGATCGGGCCGCTGGTGGCCCTGGTGAGGAAAAGTCACGAGCCGCTGGATGGCGCTCAGGATTTTTTCTCGCACTCGTCGGGCTGCAAGCGTGTTTCGCCCCGCGATGAAATCCCAAATGTTTTGGATGTCTTGGGCCGCTTCGGGGTGAAGCTCAAAGCCGTGTTTGGTGCTCATCGCGGCGTGCGCTTTAGCAGTTCGTCCTCACGCCGGCGGAGGCTTTCAAAAAACATCTCGCCGTCAATCGGATTAACCGTGCCGCTTTTGACCTCGTCGTACCGGCGATCGAGCATTTCGCGAACGTCCGCCAAATCAGAAAGATAACCGGCCATGGCGTCCTGCACCAACTCCTCGGCGGCCCTCCCGGTCTTGGTGGACATTTCGTTCAGCTTGGCTTCCAGTTCGGGCGAAAGGTGGACTTCCATACCCAAAGTCTAGGCTTCCCCGGTCTTTGTGTCAACTCTTGTGCTTCCTTCGGGTGCCGCCATCTTGTGCTACCGCTTACATTCCACAATTGGAAATACACGATCTGAACGCCCTCAGCACGCCAGCTAAACGTGCTCTGGAATGGTGAACGGCGCGCGGTAGCCGCGGTCTTCGCCGCGCAGCAGGCGGTTGGCCTCTTCGTCTCCGATTACCCGCTCGGTCTCGGGATCAAAGTTAAGTGCGCGTCCCAGGCGGTAGGCGACGTTGGCAAGATGAACCAGCGTGGCGGAGAGGTGTCCCTCCTCGATGGGCGCCAGGACGTCTTCCTCCTGGCGGCTGCGGACGCACTGGATGAAGTTGGCCCAACGGTCCCCGCCGCGCGTAGCGCTGGGGCCGGGTTCCTGTTCTTCACCAAGCCAGGTGCGATACGACTCGTAGCCTGTCATGGCCATATACCCCTTCGAGCCATAGAAGAGATTGCCGCACATGGCCTTGATCTGGTTAAACGAAGGGCCGGAAGCGGCCGCGGCCCCCGCAGCCTTGGGCAGTGCGGCCGCACCCGCTCCGAACCCGGGCAAGCCGATCTCGGCTTCAGTGTTGGTAATCCAGTGGCGAACCTCGAACTCCAGCAGGCGCTTTTTTCCGTCCGGCATATGGAATTCGAAAACGCAGTTCAAGGTGTTGGGGGTTTCCTGATCGTCGTCGAACATGAAGTGGCCGCCGAGTGCGGAGACTTTGTTGGGAAGTTTCACGCCCAGTCCCCAGCGCGCCAAATCGACCTCGTGAACGCCTTGATTTCCCAGATCGCCGTTGCCGGTGTCCCAAATCCAATGCCAGTTGTAGTGAAAGCGGTTGCGCGTGAAGGGCTTCATGGGGGCGGGACCGGTCCACAAATCGTAGTGGACGCCCGCAGGAACGGGCTCGATCGGAGCCTTGCCGATGGTTCCACGCCACTTAAAGCAAAGGCCGCGCGCCAGGTAAACCTCTCCGATCACGCCTTCGCGCAACTTCCGCACGCCCTCGCGATAGCCCTCGGCGGAGCGTCCTTGCGTCCCGTGCATCACAATCCGGTCGTATTTGCGCGCCGCCTGGATCAGTTGGTGACCTTCCCACCAGGCATGTGAACAGGGCTTTTCGACGTACACGTCCTTGCCTGCCTGGCAGCCCCAAATGGCCATCAGCGAATGCCAGTGGTTGGGAGCGGCAATGGAGACCGCATCGAGCGATTTGTCTTCGAGCAGCTTGCGATAATCGATGTAGACCTTGGGCTTTGGCAAGTTCCGCTTCTCGATGTCGGCCAGGCGTTGGGCGATGACGTTTTCATCCACATCGCAAATGGCGGCGACCTCTGTGTTGGCCACGGCGGAGAATCCCTCGACGTGGACGAATCCCTGGCCTCGGACGCCGACAACGCCAATCCGCACGCGGTCGTTGGCCCCTCTCACTTTCTCAGGCTGCGTCAAGAAGCTGACGCCGCTCAAAGTGGCGAGGCTAGCGCCGTTCCTCATCGTCGCCTCCAAAAAGCCGCGCCGAGTAAGGTTTGCAAGGTTTGACATAACGCCCTCTGAAATAGTACCAGTTCAAGAGTTTCTTTGTCTCCGTGCCCTCTGTGGTGAGGAAAAGAATAAACACAGAGGTCGCAGAGTCCCTCCGTGGTCTATATGTTGAGGCTTTGAAGGCACAGAGTACACAGAGCAGCCTGTTAGCAGACGGGCATGTGCAGCAGAACTGAGCCCTTTCCGCTTCGTCGACGGCAAGGATAATATATACTCTTTTAGAAGTTTGGAAGCGCGGAGTTAGCCGGTTGCGAAACCGCGCCGATACTAAATTCTATGCCCCTCGATTTGTCCACCGAAATCGCCGTGCGCTGGCGGGATTGCGACCCGAAACTCGTGCCTCTTCTTAAGGAAGGCGGGATTACGACAGTCCTGCTGCAAAATCCAGATCAGGCTTTTGAGGCTGCCTGCCGGAAAGCCGGCTTGAAGGTCGAGGCCCTGGCAGATATCCAATTCCTTCCGCTCGACTCCGTCGGTCACGCCGCACCGAATGCCAGGGTGGCTCTCACCAATGGGATATGGCCGGGAGTGAGTCGCGGTCCCAGAACGGACGAAGATGAGTTCACGGCCGGGGCGAGCGCATTGCCGTGGGTGGATGCGAATGGTTACTTGTACGGGATGCTGCGCGCGCTCTATCCGGACCGGCCTGCAGTGCTTGGGTATCTTCCGGACGAAAAGGCCGGGGTGAAGCCGGAGTCCCTATTACCTTACGACTCGCTGGAGTTAGCCCTGATTGAAGCGTGGGTCAACGGAGGGAATTACCTGCTTTCGCTCGAGCCACGCTATCACGCCCGATTGCTGCGCGGTGAGGCGAAGGCGGTAAAGGCCTGGCGCCGGTTGGGCCGCACGGCGCACTGGTTAGTCGAGCAGCGTCGATTCTTTGGCCAGCCCACCTTTCCGGCCATCACGGTATTGGTTGAGGCGAATGACGGGTTGGCCGAAATCACCAATCTGCTTTATCGGCAGAACACCTCGCCGTCGCTGGCACCCGCGGCGGATCTCCCCAAGCCGGACCCTTCGCGCCTGCTGGCGCTGGTGGCGGTGGGCATTCAAGCGCCGGGGGCAGATATCCGGCGGCGCATTCTGAGCCACGCGGAAGCGGGAACCGCACTGATTGTCGACGCACGGGGTGACAATGCCTGGTGGCAAGGCCCTCAACTGAAACTGGTCAAGCGCCAGGAAGATCGCGAATTCTATTCGCTGGGACGTGGCCAAGTGGTCGCGTACCGGGAAGCGATTTCGGACCCCTACGAATTCGCCTTCGACATGATCGACATTGTGACGCAGAAGCGGCGCGCCGCGCGGCTGTGGAATGCGCCAACGGCAATTGCCTTGGCCACTTCTTCGCCGCCGGGAGCGAACCGCGGACGGGCGTTGCTGTATCTGATTAACTACGGTTCTCGACTTGAGGGTGATGTGTTGGTCGCCGTGCAGGGTTCATATTCGCGGGCTACGTTGCTGCGGCCTGAGGGTCCGGCGCAGTCGCTGCCAACAGCTAAGCGGGAGACGGCCACGGAGGTCACGCTCCCGGAGTTAGAACGGGTCGGCACACTGGTTCTGGAGTAGTTTGCTATAATTCCAAGGTCACAGGGCTGTCATTCCGGGCGGAGCGAGGAATTTCGCTCTGCTTCAAATTGGATATGGAGAGAAAGATCAGAGCGAGATTCCTCGCTACGCTCGGAGTGAAACAATTGCCTCAAGAGGTCAGCCCAATTCGCCGCCGCAAGGAGTGCAGATGATTACTCGTCGAGATTTTCTACGAACCGGCGCGCTGGCTGCCGCCGGCGCTATCCCTGGCGTCAGGCTGGCCTCCGCGTTCGCTCTCCCCCCAGCTTACTTCGGGCTGCACCCTTTCATTGAGCGTAATCCTAAAGCGGTCTTTATCCGACGCACGCACGTCGTCCACAAGGCCGACCAAAAAACCAAGCGTCAAGAGGGCTTGACGCTGGCGCGCGAGATCTTCGTGCCCATGGACCGCCCGGGGATTCCCCTGACCCACCGCATTATCCTGAAGCCGAATTTCACCAGCGTGCACGACCTCGATCGGCCGGACGAAGAGAACTGGGGCACGGGTACGGACCCGCAGTTCTACGAAGGAATGGTGATGGGCCTGAAAGAGGTCGGGCTCAGCAAATTCCACTTCGTCGAGGCCAACTCCTATCCCACCTGGAACGTGCGAGGGTTCGTGGACATCAACCAGCGCCTCGGGATAGAGATGAATGAGCCCGAGCGCCATGTCCGGCAGTTCCGGGAAGGTTGGGAGATGACTTGGAGCAAGGTGCCTGACGCGGTGGTCTACACGCGTATTCCTCACTACGCCCCGGTGAACGCACCGGACACCTGGCTGCTCAACATGGCGAAGTGGAAGGCTCACGGCATGTGCATGAGCCTTTCCGTCAAGAACGAGCAAGGACTAGTCGTGCTGCCTTACGTTCGATTCTGTCCGGGATGGCGCATGGTGACGGGAGTGCCCGACTTCATGAAGCCGGACATTCATCCCAACGCGGAACGCGTGGTGAAGCAATTCTTCGATCGCCATGTCAGGCTGCGTTACGACCGTTACGACAGCCCGCACCAATTGAGCCCCATGCATGAAGAGATCTGGGCGCACAAGACCTGCGACCACATGAGCGTAATGAATACGGGCTTGGCCGTGATCGAAGGCATCACCGGACGGGATGGCGACGGCTTCGGCGAAGGGCAGGACTATCTTACGAATCTGGTAATGTTCAGCAAGGACAAGTTCCGATTAGACATGGTCGCGATATACTTGGGCGGGCACGAACCCGGAGACATCCATCTATTCCGCATCGCCAAAGAGCGCGGGCTGACGGACACCTTCAATCCGTGGGAGATTCCCATCTACGAATGGGAGAACGGAGCAGCCACTCCCCGCAAGTTGAGCGATTTCGCGCGCACGCCCTTGAAGACCTATTACCTTCAGATGCCGGGCGAACCGGTCTACCACCTGGTCAACGAACCCTTCGACTACGACCGCGTCAAGGTTTAACAACAGACGGGCACGCTGAATCCCGTTGTCATTCCGAGGCCCCGGTTCTTTGGGGGGCAGAAGAATCTCCGCAGCTTGACTGTGGCATCGGCCAGCGAACGCTCCCAGCGAACTGCAGGGATCCTTCGTCGTCCCAAAGTGCGGGACTCCTCAGGATGACACGCATGGTTTGGGAGGGTCGAGGAACCTGCTTAGTTCTGGTTTCCTGCCCCGTGACTTGAGCCGCAGAGCTTGCAGAACGTTGGCGGCTCGGTGTTATCAACGCGATGCTTCACGGGCTTGAGCGTGCGAAGATAGGCGAAGATACCCTTCAGGTCTTCATCGGTAAGTCCACGGAAGTCTTCCCAGGGCATGATCTGGTTAATCGTCCGCGCCTTCACGTAGCCCGTGTGCATCATCTCCAGGAAAAGCGCCTCGTCATAGTAAGAGATGCCGGAAGCATCCGGAGTGATATTGGCGCTCGCCAGTCGGCCCCACGGGCCTTCGAGAATGAAACCCCCGGCAAATTCCAGGCCGGGAATCGGCTGGCCATTTTTCTGCGGCGTGTGGCAATCCGTGCATCCTGCGATGGTCACCAGGTACTCGCCGCGTTTGACGGGCGTCGAGCCGTCTGGCTGGGGTACAGGCTCGTTGACGGGTTGCGGCGCGCTTCGAATGAGGTAGTTCACGGGGAAGATAATCTCAGTCTTTGGCAACGCTTTTCGAATTGGCGGGATGGAGCGTAGATAGACGATAACCGAGGCGAGGTCCTCGTCAGATATATAACGGAAGTCGGGATAGGCCATGAAAGGGAATAGGGTGTGGCCGTCGTGGCTGATCCCCTCACGGATAGCCCGCGCCAGCATGTCATCCGTCCAACGGCCGGCTCCGGTTTCCAGGTCCGGGGTGATATTGGGCGGAATGACGTGGCCGGGAAGTCCCGCCATGGGGAATTCGCTGTAGCCGGCGCCCCGCGTGCCTTCGATCAGGGGTGCGTCATGCCTTGTCCACTCGTGTTCGCCGTGGCACTCAAAGCATGCGAGGAGATTGTTAGACAGGTATTGGCCACGGGCCAGCCGCTGCGGCGTGCTTTCGAACGTGCGATTGGTCAGGGGACGAGCGCGGGGGCCGATAAACGGCCGCCAGCCGATGGTCAGGCTGATGGCAACCGACAGCGCAACAACAAGACCCACGACCACGTATGCAACAATCTTTAGAAGCTTCGTCATCGTCACCCCTTCTACTCAGAGTAGTTGCTCAATGCGCAACTGGCCCGGGCCTACTTTGCGGTTGGTGGCGCGGCCACCGTCATGCCATGACGCTGGAAGACCTCCGCCATCTTCGCGCGGTCGGGCGGACCGCCGGCCGTGGCGCCAATCTCTTCGGCAGCTTCGCGGAAGTACGCGGGACCCATTATTGCCGGGCTTAGGACGACAAGCTGTTTCGCATCTTTGGCGCCGAAGTTGTCGAAGCGGTGCACCGCCCCTCGGGGAATACACAGCGCTTGTCCGGGACCAACCTCAATGGGTGTGCCGTCCACCGTCCAGGTAAGGACGCCCTCGAGACCATAGAGCATCTCCTCGTAGGCATTGTTCTTGTGGGCTGGTGCCGGCAGCTTATGGCCGGCGGGGACAGTGAACTCGAACACCGACATGCCTCCGTTGGAATCATCTCCGGTCAGAAGGAACCGGATGCCTATAGGACCAACCTGGATGATCTCTTCGGAAGGATTCGGCGTGATTGCACGCTGCGGCATGATCCCCTCGCGTAGAATAAAGTTGTTCGAGATTTTCGATTTGACCGGGCCCAAGTCCGGCATCAACAGCATACCCACTAATCTCTTTGAAATGCAAGCAATTATTGGATTTGGCTGAGGTCGAGCTGATTGCGTAAGCAGTCGCCCATGCCCGTCGGCGGGCGGGAACCGGAAACCATGAAATGTCATTCCGAGCGAAGCGAGGAAACTCGCTCTGCGCCGGGTCGCATGACCCAGAAAAGATCAGGGCGAGATTCCTCGCTTCGCTCGGAATGACAGGCTATATTCGGAGCGGCAGAGGGTGCGCGGGTGGCGGCGACATAGTCTTCGCATGCCGCCACCACGTCGGATGTTCACCGGCAAGACGATTGCGCTACTTCGGGTCGGTCTGCGTTCCTTCTAGTTCGTCGGCCAAGGGTGATGCGTCGTACATCTGGCGCAGCACCTGGATAATGGCGCCGCTGTGGACGGCCACGGCGCGGTTGTTCGCCTCGTAGTAGACGAAGTCCCCCACTAAGCTTTCGATGTTCCCATCGAAAATCAGGCCTACCAGTTCGCCCGCTTTATTGATGACGGGCGAGCCCGAGTTTCCGCCGATGATGTCGCAGGTGTTGACGAAATCCACCGGCCCGGAGAGGTCCAGACGGTTACGGCGCTCCATGTAACGCATTGGCAGATTGAAGGGGAACTTGAGACCAAAGCTGTAGGCACGATCATAAAGGCCATAGAAGGTGGTTATGGGAGGAGCTTCGGTTCCATTCATCGGATAGCCTTTGACCGCTCCAAAGCCAAGCCGGAGGGTAAATGTCGCATCGGGATAGAGCGACTTGCCATACACGGCGAAGCGAGCCTGGCCGATTCTCTCTCCTGCCGGAGTTTCCACGCTTTCCACGTTGTCCTCAAACGACTTGATCCTTTGTCGATCAAGGGGATCCACCTTGCGCGCGAGCACAATCATGGGGTCGGTCGAAGCCTGGACGGCCGTCTCGCCTCCTTCGACCAGCGACTTGCGAAATGCCGGGTCGGCCAACTTCGTTCCGTCGACCGCCTCCGTCACGACTTCGCTGGGACTGCGGGAGCCCAGCACGGCCTTCACGAAGGGATCGTCAGCCCCCAATCCTTCCTGGGCGAGTTGCAGTCCGGCGGTGAGCATTGCCTTCTCGAACCCCGGGTAAACCGGGGCGGGGGAAAAGAGTCGAAAACGCAGGGATTCAAGCTGCGAATCGTGATACCCCTCGAGTCTTACTCCGTCGGGCTTCTGCACCTCAGCCACGTATTGGACGATAGCTAAGGCGACACTCTCCAGGCGAGACCCCCGCAGGCTGTAGAACCGAAAGGTCTTCGCCATTTTGCGATGCTTCACCTCGGCCTGGGCAATGGCGTCCCACGCGCCGCCATAAGCCTTTTGCCACTCGGGGTTGCTTGCCACTTTAGCGCGGAAGCTGGTTTCGTCGTTCTGCATCTTGGCGATCAAGTCCTTGTCTGCTAATCCTTTGGCGCGTCCGTCATAAGCCTTCAGCGAATTGGCGATGCCGAAGATCGTGTTGGTTGCCTGGCGGGCTTGCTCAGACCCCTGGGAGGCATACTGCTTCGCCGCCTCCTGCAAGTGCCCCAGGGCTTTAAGGACTAGCGGCAGGTCATAGTCCTTTTCCGTTTCGATCTGGGCCATGGTTTCGTCCCGAGAGGTGGAACCGGGATTCCCCGAAACAAAGACCAATTCGCCGTCGCCCGCGCCCTTCGCATTCCATTTCAGGTAATCGTGATTCTCCACCGGTTTGCCGTTTTCGTAGACACGGAACAGGGCGAAGTCGATGTCGTAGCGCGGATAAGTGAAGTTGTCGGGATCGCCTCCAAAAAATGCGGTCTGCTGCTCGGGAGCGAAAACCAGGCGCATGTCTGTGTATTTCTTGTACTGGTAGAGCCAATACTCGCCGCCTTGATACAGGGAAATCACGTCGGAGCGCAAGCCTGTTTTCGCCAAGCTCTCTTTCTCGATGCCGGCGATTTCGGCTTTGCGGGCCTTTAGCGCGGCTTCGTCACTCATGCCCGGTTTGACGGCGCCGCGAACCCGCGCGGTGACGTCCTCCATATTGACCAGGACGTTGATCTCCAGGTCGGGGCACTTCAGTTCTTCCACCTCGGTGCGCGCATAGAACCCGTCCGTGACGTAGTCCTTGGTGGGGGAGGAGACTTTCTGCAATTGGCCGAGCGCCACGTGATGGTTGGTCAGAACAAGTCCATGGGGGCTCACGAAAGAGCCGGAGCCGCCGTCATTGAATCGAGCACTGGCAAGGCGCACGTGATCAAGCCACGCGCGAGTGGGCTCAAAGCCGTAGCGCTCCTTGAGTAGTTTGAGCGGCGGATTGTCAAAAGTCCACATCCCCTCGTCTGCCAGGGAAATAGAGATGCTGAGTAAGGCCCATACGGAAAGAGTCAGCAAGATCCAAACCCTTCCGTGGCTGAGGCTTTTAATCATTGGTTCCTCTCTTCAAGAGTTACTAAGTAGGCCAGAAGTATGTAGACATAAACGAGCTAGATCGCTGCATACTGGGTATCTGGCATAAGAAAGAATTGGCGAACCAACTCGGGCGACTTTTGAAGGCGTCTCAGTCGGCTGCCGACCAACGTTTTCAGGTGGTCGGCACCCTCGAGCAAAGCACGCCCGACGCCGTGATGTTTGACGTGATTCCAGACCTGCTCGTCGGGATTGAGTTCAGGCGAGTAGGGCGGCAGGTAGAAGAGCCGCAGTTTGCCCTGGGTGGAAGCGTAGGCACGGGCGGCTCGCGACTGGTGAACCGGATGGCCGTCCGCAATCAGGAAGATCGGCCGAGAGGCATGGTGCGTCAGACGCTTCAGGAACTGCACATAGCGCGCGGTGTTCAGCTTCCCTTTCACCACCATAAAGCGCAACTCTCCGCGCGCGCTCACGGCCGAAATCATGTTCAACCCTACGCGCTGGCCGGTCGTGGGCACGACGGGCGTCTGCCCCCGTTCTCCCCAGGTCGTACCGGAATGATAATCCGAACGCACCCCAGCCTCGTCCGCAAAGAAAATCGCGGCTCCCACTCGCTTGGCCAAGGCGTGAATGGCCGGATACTCTTGCTCTCGCCAGCGCTTCACGCGCTCGGGGTCTTGCTCCCAGGCTCGCCACAAAGGACGCTGGCACGTCAGCCCCAACTGCTTCAGCAGCCGTCCGACACTCGACAGGCTCAGCTTCAGTCCGAACCGCTGGCGCAACAAAATCCGAATCATCCAGCGCGTCCACAGAGCAAACTCGAATTGAAACTGCAAGGGATTCTTCCCCACGACGGTGCGATACAACCAGCGGAGTTGGGCCCCGGTAATCTTCGGTGGGCGGCCCGCCAACGGACGGGCTTTCAGCGCCGCCCAGCCTCCAGCCCGATACCGAGCCAGCCAGTTGTAGATACAAGCGCGACTGAAACCCAGCGCCGCAACAACCACCTCGGGGCTCTCGCCCGCTTGCACTCGGTCGACCGCGCGAATCCGAATCTCTTCCAGGGTTTTGTGATCCAACTTCCGGGCATCTTGCGTAACCATGCCCGAAGTATAGCCGATAGCTTCATTTATGTCTACTTACTTCTGATTGGATTAGTAAGTGTGGTGCAAGCCAGGAGTCCTGTGCTGGAATCCCGATACGGGGGAAGTTTACACCCGCGAAGCAGTGAAGGGAACAGGGAATAGGTAATAGGGATTAGCGATCGAACAGTGCCCTGCGAGCGGCGTCGCGACCCTAAGGCACGCGGTAGCCTTCCAGTTCGGTGCCGTCCCGCAATAGAACCACGTAGGGGACTTCGCGGCTCGTGGCAAGCACGCCGGAAAACAGCAGTCGGCGCTCGCCGAACAGCGTGCTGCGCGGCACCTTCAAATCCATGATCTGTTTTCCGTCTTCGAGGTGGAAAACCCTGAATGCACGATACCGGCCGAACACCACAACGCGGCCCTCGTCGCAATCAAGCAGCTCATATTTCAGATCCCCAGACAGGTCCTCGAATCCGCAGCCCCAGGGCGACTGGGGTGGGACACGCTGCGTGTTGTCTGCGTAGTATCCCAGCCGTCCCATGAAGTTGAAATTCTTACGCACATCGTCTAACGAGGAGAAACCGAGCGGGGAGAGTTTGGGCGCACAGGCGTTGTCGGCAGCCTGTTGCTGATTCTCCCTCCGCTCGATCTCCTCGTCATTTTCCTTTTCGATCCGTCTGCTTTCTTCCGGCGTCGATGGGGTTTGGGCGGTAAAGGGCCTGATGACCATCGTGTAATTACACACCGTTTCAGGCTCCAAGCCGGGAAGCGTCAGGGTTTGCACCGCATACTGGCGGGTGTGAGTCACTTTGCCGTCGACTGTTGCGCTGCTCTTTTCCCGAAGGCCGCTCACCATGAAAGCTCCGTTGGGACTGAAACCCATATCGCCTCCAGCCAGCAGAGGCTCGTTGAGCGCGACGCGACGGAGAAGCTTGAACCCGTGGAGATCGATAATGTTCAGGACAACCCGCGGCTTTGCAGATTCATCGGGGTTCAAGTTCCATGAAACTGCGTCCTGGCTCAGGCGGACCACGAGATAATTCCCTCCAGGGTCCATCAAAAGATGATCGTTTCGATCATACCCAGCTCCCCCATTGAGTCCACCGTAGTGTTCATCGTTTGGCCCCATGTCCACATCCAGCTTGTCTTCACGCGGTTGCGACGTGTTCCAGGCCGCGATGCGCAGCAGATTCCAGATTTGCTTGGGTTGTTCGAACCGCTCGGAGACCATCAGCAAGGCGCCCTCGGGCATCGTATGCAGGGTCGAGAACTGACCATCATTCTGCGGGTTGTGCAACCTGTACGTGAAGGCCGTGGCGTACCGCTGCCCGTGGCACCCGGTCAAGGAGAATACGCACAGCATGACAAGAGTCAGTCGCTCGAGCATTGCGGAATCGTATGGCCTGGTCCGGAATTCCGTTCAGTTTCCTGGCTGCCTTCAGCATACCGTTGACCGCCCCTGAGCACAATGGCCGGTCGGGTTTTCGACGCTGGGCGCCCTCTGCGACCACCGGAGCCGCACGTTCACCTTCCCCAGGCAAAGCGGTAATCCGGGGGGGGCAACCAAAAGGGTTGCCCTTGCAGCCGTATTGCCAGGGTCTGTAGGGGCGGTTCGCGAACCGCCCCTACGTTCCATCATCTAGAAGAGGACCTTCACGCCGAATTTAATGAGGCGATTACCGCCGCTGAAAAGAGACGGAATGCCGAATCCGTGAGCCTCGGAAGCGTAACCGGCATCATCGATGAAGGGATCGACGGAGCTGAAATTGGGGTGGTTGAATACATTCTGGAAGGCGGCATCTACGCGGAGTTTCACGCGCTCGGTAACGTTCGTGTCCTTGGTGATCTGGAAGTTTGCCTGGTTGATCGCAGCATCCCGGAGCGAGTTGCGTGCGGCGTCACCCCAAGGCTCCTTATAAACGGAATCTGCGTAGGCACCGTTCACCAAGAAGCGGGCTTGGTTAGGAGAGATCGTCTGCACAGCGCCGGTCGCATTGTAGGCATTCCAACTATAGAGTTGGTTAGGGGAACCGCCGCAGCCCGCGGAGCCACCGAGGACATTGGTGCTGTACGCGCAGAGGTCCCCGCCGTAAATGGCAACGTTCGCGACGGGAGCCGAGGGCGTCAGGACGAAGGGACGGGCTGTTTCGTAAAGGCCGTTTGCAAGGGCCAAGTCAAAAGCTGTGTCATAAGCGCTGCCGCCGCTTGCATCGTTGAGAAAGAACTGCAACGGCGTGTAGGGTTGACCGCTCGAGATGATGTAGGAGCCCGAAAGCGACCAGCCGCCAAGCAAGCGCCCGGCAAACCCTTGCTGGCCTCGACGGAAGGGAAGCATCTCCACGAAGCTCAGGGTCCATTGGTCCGGGATGTCTTGCCCGGACAAGGCGTGTTCCCCGTGCAGAGTATCGAAGGGGCTCTGGGCATAAGCCGAGCTATTAGCCCCGCCGAAGGTGGAGTAAATCTCGCTCGTGTTATCCGTCGTCTTGCTCCAGGTAAAGGACGTCCGGAGGGTTAACTGGTTCCACAAGTTGTTGGTCCGCAGTTCATTCTGCCAGCCGTTGTAGTCCGACACTGCCGTGTTGGCAACCGACGCCACAATCCCCAGACTGCAGTTCTTTCGACCAAAGCCGACGGCAGTGGCATCCGAACAGGGCGTTACCCCGGATGGAACCAGGCTGGGGAAAGCCGCGGCCAGACCAGCCACATACGGATTGGCGTTGAGAGTCTGGAACAAAGCTCCGGCATGGTTGCCCACGTAACGAGACTCGAGGACGGCGTGGCCAGCCAGTTCGCGCTGGATGCCGAACGACCAGCCCTGCACATGATCGGGCCTGAAACTGGGCGGGACGGTCACTTGGTTAAAGGTGCGCGGGTCCAAGGTGCCCTCGACCAAATAGCTTGCCAAGTCACTCCTCACCACGGGACCGATGGGGTTGGCCGGCATGGGGTTGGAGCTCGCATCGGTGCCCGTGAGATTCTGGGCCAGCACCTGCGGGGCGGAATCCGCTACGTTGAGATAGATATTGTAGTACGCGGGATCGTAGGTCAGGCGATAGCCACCGCGCAGCACCGTCTTCCCCCCGTGCGGCGCGTAAGCGAAACCGATACTCGGGCCGAAGTCTGTCTTCGGGGCAGGAAGATTCGGTGCGATTCGGACTGATAGTGGAAGCGCCGGATTGAAAAACGGCGCCGAGCCGGTTTCATTGGCCTTGTCGTGCTGATAAAACAGGTTGGCGGGTTGGCCAAAGTAGGCGTAGGAAAGACCCAAGTTCAAAGTCAAGTTCTTGGTAGCCTTGAAGTCGTCGCCCACGTAGAGAAAGTTATCGTGCTCGCGGAAGTCGAGGTTGGGGTCGCCCTGGGTGATGCCAATCGAGCTCGGGATATCTTCGAAGTATTGAGCCATGGTGGCGAACTCGTATGACCCGTCGTAGTTGGGGAGAAAGATATTCGGCGAGCGCTGATAGGTCAGGTTAGCTCCCGCCTTCACCGTGTGCCGCCCGTGCGTCCAGGAGAGATTGTCCTGGAACTGAGAGCTGTTGGTGATGCGTCCATCAGGCAAGCCGTTTGCGATGCCGAAGCCCGCGTAACCGGGAGGCACTGCTACGCTTGCCAAAGCGTTTGCCAGGTTGTTGTCGGTCGGAACGGTATCGCCGATCGAGTTGCCGCCGAATTGTAGGACCAGACGGTAGAAGTTTACGCGGGCTTCGTTCACCAGGGTTGGCGTGAAGGTCCGGGTCCAGTCCAAGCTGGATTGGATGGTGGCGGCGGGGACATTGGTCGGGTAGCCGGCCCACGCGTTGCCATAGTCAAGATTCGTGGCCGTTGATGTCTGGCGGATGTAACGCGCGTAGAGACGGTCCTTGGATGCCTGGTAGTCCACGCGGCTCAATACATCGTATTGCACGTAGGGAGTGGGGAGCGTACGCTCCACCCCCGCAAATTGAACCGGACCAAGAGCGCCTCCATTCGCACAGGTGATTCCAGGAATAGTCTGAGTGGTGAGAGAGCTCGCCTGGGGTGTCGGGTTTCCGCCGGTGATCGCATAGGGCCCGTATTTGTTCAGCGCCTGCAACACGCCACTATTGGGCAGGCAGGCGTCGAGTGTTTGCAGGCCGAGCGGAGTCGGCTCGAGGTCGCCGGTGGTGTAGACCGTGGTGCCGGGAATCATCTCGTTGTCAAAACCCGCGAACACGAAAAGTCTGTCTTTGAAGATCGGGCCGCCCACGCTGATGCCGCTGAATTCATCATTGAAATTGGGCACCTGAGTCAGACCTTCAAAAGCCTTCTGCGTGTTGGTAAGGGTTGCCGTTTTCCAGTTGCTCTCGGTGCCAAAAGCATCCCCGTGCCAGTTGTTGGTTCCTGATTTGGTGATGATGTTAACGACCGAGCCGGAGTTGCGGCTGTATTCGACGCCAAAGTTGCTGGTGGTCAACTGGTACTCCTGCACCCAGTCCGTGTTGCCCATGAAAAGGGTGGGACCCGTAACGGAGTTATCGTTGTTGTTGGCCCCGTCGATTTGCTGGTCGTTGTTACGCCCGCGGATTCCGTTGGCGCTGAAGCCCACGCCGTTCGAATTGCCCATGGTATTGTCGCGGGTATTGTTTACTCCCGGGAGCAATACGGCGAGCAAATCCAACCCCTCGTTCTGCCCCACGGTAGGAAGCAGGGAGAGCATGGAACTGGAGATGGTGTTCGTAATCTGGGCTTCCGTGGCTTCGACCATCGTGGGATGGCCCGAGACTTCGACCGTTGTGGACACCTGGCCGACTTCCAAGGTCAGGGTACCTACCTTCGCGGTGGCGGCAGAATTGACCTGCACGCCCTTCACGGAGAGTTTGTGGAAGCCTTGCTTGTTGACCGTGAGTTCGTAAGACCCTACGGCAAGCAGCGGGATTCGGAAGGCGCCCGTGACGTCGGAAATGGTATGGCCCGAGGAACTGGTGGCCGGATCGAGCACGTCGATCTGCGCCCCCGGTACCGCCGCGCCCGAGGTGTCTACGATTGAGCCTTCAATCGCGCCTTTGACGACTTGGGCGGAAACGTAGGAAGGGGCCAAAAATAACCCGAGGAACGTGATTGTCCCCAGGTATAGAAAAAGAGAGTACACACCTGCCTTGCGGGTGGCCATGGCTTTCCTCCTTAAGTTTTTTAGTGTTGCCCTGATTTGCGCCCTGCTGCCCAGGAGAACCGCTAGTTTCTTTCCCTGCGGTCTCTGCAAGACCAACCCGACGCATTCGTAAGAGCAGGCAGCGCGGACCTCTACTTTGGGTCCTTATCAACCCTCTGATGCCCGGGTCGTTTGGCAGGTGGTCTATTTGTGCAGAAATTTTTTTTATCGGGGCTATACGATCTTTGGAGGCTTAACAAGCACCCATGGGAATGCGCAGGCAGGCGCTTCCGCATTTCCAATCGAGCCGCCCGGGCATATGCCATGGCGCCCTCCGCGTATTCGTGCTGTGAAATGACCTATGGGTTCGACAGGACGCGCCGGTAGAGGTCTTCGTAAAGAGGAATGATCTTCTGGCTACAGAAAGTCGTGGAGGCGCGCTGGCGGGCCGCGATGCCCATCTGCTCGCGCCGGTGAGGGTCGGTGACGATTTCGAGGGCGTGCGCGGCCATGGCTTTAGTGTCGTGGCCGGGCACCAGAAAGCCTTCCACGCCATTCCTGATAACTTCCGGCAAGCCCCCTACTTCGGAACAGACGGCAGGGACACCGCAGGCCATAGCCTCGAGCGCTGCGAGGCCGAAAGACTCGATTTCGCTCGGCAGCAGGAGCACGTCGGCGCAATTGAGAAATTCTTGCACCTGATTCTGTTTGCCCAGGAATAATACGTCCTCAGTCAGGCCCTTTTCGCGGACCATCCATTCGCCGATGGTGCGTTCCGGGCCGTCACCGATCATGAGAAGCTTGGCCGGAACCTGCGCCCGGACAGCGGCGAAGATTTCAACCACATCCGGAATTCTTTTGACGGGGCGAAAGTTGGACAGGTGTACCAGAATCGGCTCCCCCTTGGGGGCGAATTCTTCGCGCCGGCGACGGTCGACACCCGGCTGGAAGACGTCGCAATTGACGAAGTTCGGAATCACTTCGATCGGTCGTTGAACACCGAGTTCCCGCTGGGTTGTCGCGCGCAGGTACTCGGAGATGGCGGTCACCGCATCGCTCTGCTCAATCGAGAACCGGGTGATGGGCAAGTACGAGCGATCTACGCCGACCAGGGTGATATCCGTTCCGTGCAGTGTGGTGACGAACGGGAGGCGGTGGGGGTGCCGCATGGCGCGGGCCAGATAGGCGCTCACGGAGTGGGGAATCGCATAATGGACGTGCAAGAGGTCGAGCGATTCATTTACCGCCACGTTCACCATCTGGGAGGCCAAGGCCAGAGTATACGGGGGATGGTTGAACAACGGGTAGTTGAGCATCTCCACTTCGTGGAAGTGGAGGCGCTCCGATGGCTCCGTCATGCGGACCGGAACGGCGTAGCTGATGAAATGGATGTCATGCCCGCGCGCGGCCAACTCCAGACCCAATTCCGTGGCCACGACTCCACTTCCGCCATAGGTGGGATAACAGGTTATGCCGATCTTCATGAGCCTTCTCTTGTAGCGCAGGCACTTCTGCCTGTGCCCCAAACCTGAAGCAGCGAGTCGAAGAGCACAGGCAACAGTGCCTGTGCTCCTGGTGCCCTAAGAGGGGGGAGTCTTCTTCTTCGGAGGGCCGCCGGAGAGAACCACAACGCGGGTGATGGTTCGGTGGTCGCCCTTCTGGTCGAAGCAAACCAGTACGTTGGTGCCCGGTTTCAAGGTTGCCAACTTCAGCTTGTCGCCATCGGCGGTAACCACATGGACCTTCTTCTTAAGGGGGAAGATTTCGGTCGACTTTCCGTTGATGCTGTCGACGTTTAGAACTTCGCTCTCGACATCAACGGATTTCACGATGCCCACGAACTCCTGCTGCGTCGGGCCGCCGGAAGTGATCTTGTCGATGACGGGCACCTTTTTGTGCTCTTCCTGGGCCCGGAGTCCGGAGCGGAGTGGCCACCCCAACAGGGCCAAGGCCAGTAAAAAAAGGAACAGAAACCTCCCCCCCACCGTCGTCCGCGGGGACCGTTCCGGTGGAAAGCAGGGAAGAGAAAAGTTTACCCTTGGGCTTGCGGCTGGCTGGTGGTTTGTGGTTGCTTGGTGAATCACTGTTTAGGCTCGCGGTCCGTATTTCATGCGCACGACTATCCTATGCGGGGAAGGTTACACTGTCAAGCTTGGTGGCAAATCATCGCCGTTGGCACGTAGCGCCAACTTTTAGTTCGCCCTGCGCTGGTCTTTGCTGGCAGCGGAAAAACCCACTCACAGGTTATTCCTGGGAGCCACCGGCGGTTAAGAGCGAAACGATGGACGCATCTCCGTAGATTGTCAAGATTAGGACAGACGAAATCCTTCGCTTCGCTCAGGATGCCAGCGTTCAAGTGTCTCTTCGTAGCCCGTTGAGGTGAGCAGCGTGAACCTGTAGTGCCGGCCTTCAGGTGCCACTAACTTTGCAAGTACTCGTCCTGGCCATTTTCGGGAAGGCGATTGCCGTCCCCCCCGCCCCCGTGCTTGTTTTCATTCTCCTTGTAGACATAGCGGATGGCGGACTTCATGATGAGAAGATTGGGGTCATTCGGCCGGTGGACCTTGATGCAATTCTTGTCGTACCACTCGATGACGCCGCGGATGACTTCGTCACTGGTGAGGACGACCACCATCGGCGTGCGTGCCTGCATTTGTTTCAGGTAATAAAAGCTCTCTGCGCTGGTTTGTTCAGGGGGAGCAGGCTTCTTGCGCTGCATCCGTGCGCCCATTTGGTCCTGGACTTCTGACAATGTTGGGCGGATCAGTCTTCGGTTCATGATCTATTGCTCCTTCGGCCTGGTCCCCGGAGGCAT
Source organism: uncultured Acidobacteriota bacterium (assembly GCA_963831905.1). Lineage (GTDB taxonomy): Bacteria > Acidobacteriota > Terriglobia > UBA7540 > UBA7540 > CAVROP01. Next base: position 164,905 of record CAWHRX010000004.1, read on the forward strand.
GTTCAGAATCGCCGCTATACGCCTTTCAAGTAGACGCTCGCTCCGGCGCCCGGGTTTCTTCCCGGTCGTTAAAAGCCATTCGAGGGAGAAAGCCGTGAATATATTAGATGCTATCACGAAGCTTCGGGACTGGCAATGGAGTGAATTCCAAAATCAAAGTTGAAGATCGAGAGTTGGAGAATCCTGAAGTCGACCGGCAGAGATTTCGCCGAGTTGGGAGGTCATTGGTGTCCCGGTGACCCTCGAGGCTCCCCTGGGTTTGTCATTCTGAGGAGTCCCGCTCTTGGGCATCACGAAGGATCCGCGCAGTTGATCTGGGGTCGGGCACCACGCAGCCAGCGCCTACCGCACTGCGGAGCTAACCTCCAGGCCCAGCGTCTCGAAGCCAAGTTGTTGGTTGATGTTGCGAACCCGCAGGCGGTATGCCTGGTCGAGGCCGGACTTCAAGAGTTCGATTCCTTTTAGTCCCAGGCCGGCCGCCCAAGCCTGAAGGCGCGGGAGGATATCCACGTTGGTCACTTCGTTTTCGGGTCCGTGCAGAAGCACCAGAAGCAGGTCGCGCAGAAGGGAATAACCTATGTCGAGTGTGGCCTCGAAATCGTCCCGCCTTTCAGCCAGCGCTTTGGCGGAATCGAAAAGCGGCCGCCAGTCTGTACCGGCGGAGGGCGAGACGGAGCGGCGTGACACCGCTGACAGGAATTCCAGCCAGGGCTTACGGCGTTCCTGATAGGCTGCGAGATCGAAGTTCCTGGCTTTGGCCACACTCCCGGCGCAGACGCGGGACGCGACGGCCAGTTGTGGATTGCTTAAACCGCCCTGCCGGTCGAGCAGTTCCCGGATCGCAGCCTCGGCTACCGGTTGAAAGAGAATTTGCAGACAACGGGAGCGGATGGTGGAGCGCAACTCGTAAGGGTTGGAGCAGATCAGAATGAAAGCAGTCGTCTCGGGCGGTTCTTCGAGCACTTTGAGCAGCAAGTCCGCAGCCTGCCAGTGAATCGTCTGTGCGTCATCGATGATAAATATCCGACGCGGGAACTCGAAAGGCCGGGTATAAGCCACATGGCGTAGTTGCCGAATCTGGTCCGTCAGGATAAACCGCGTGAGGGGCGCGATGATCTGGAAGTCGAAATAAACCAGCCCTTCCACACGCCTTGCCGCCTCTTTCATGTCTCGCCTGCGCTGCACATCTTCTTCCGCCGAGGTAAACATCTCCTCGGCCTTGCGGCAACGCGCACAGCCGTCGCAAAAATCGTTTCGGTCGCGCTCACACACCAACGCTTTGGCCAGCATCCGCGCCAGAGTCTTTTTGCCGACTCCTTCCGGACCCGCGAACATCAGACTGCCGGGCACACGTCCGCCCGCTACCATCTCACGCACGCAAGCCAGAGCTCTCGAGTTTCCGATGAATGAATCGAAAGGCATTTTGGATTTCGGATTTTAGATTTTGGATTGCGGCCTCCCGGCGCGTAATGCATATAGAATACTAATCCAAAATCCAAAATCCGAACTTGAAAATCGTCTACTCGGCTTTGCGCCACGTTGAATCGCAGGCATATCCGGTCATCGCCCTCGCGGTCTGGTCCGTGCGAGGGCCCAGGTCCTTTTCGTACACAATGCCGTCTTGATCCACAATGAATGTCATCACTCCCGTCGACCGGTACTCGGCGGGGTAGGCCAGGAAGGCAAATCCGCCCGTCATCTTACCGTTCACAATGTAGCTTCGCGCCCCGCCCGGCGCTTTCCCATCTTGCCTTGTGAGAATTCGAAAGAAATAGCCCTGGAATGGTTGCGGGCCTTGGTCCGGTTCATGGGTATAACCCTCCGCCGCAGCCGACGCCAGCATTGGGCCGATGGGGCTCTCGGGCTCGCCTGAACCTGCCTCCCAGTAGAGGCCATCGTGCTTGTGGGGGGCGCTGAAGAGCTTTGGCGCGTATTCCTTTCCCGGGTCGCCGTCGTGTGGCTGGCCGTAGTATTCCTTTTCCGCGTCGACCAATTCGTGGCACACCTGGATTACCGCCAGCTCGTTTCTGCCCACTCTTCGGTACAGGATTTCTTTCTTGCCGGCGGCCGTGTCGAAATACCAAGAGCCTCCCTTGTGGACCAAGGGAATTGGCGTCGGCCAATTCTCAGCGCCGATGTACAGCGTTGTGGTTCCGTCCGGTTCCATCACCAGGCGGTGCATCTTCTGGTATTTCTCGACGAATTCCGCCCGGTTGCTTTTGTCCTCAACGGGGTCGCCGGAGGAAATAATCTCCTTTCCGTCAGGCCCCAAGATCCTCAGCAGGGCTGCTTCGTCGTTGGCCTTGAGGGCCTCAACCAATGCCTGACTCGCCTCCTCCACAGATGTATATGTCTTCTGGCCGGGCTGCTGAGCAGGCGCGACAGATGGATAGAAAGCCAGCGCTGCCGTGAGGAAGGATAAGGCTGAAAACGCCGTGACTACGCCCCTGCACAAATCTTTCACGTGCCGCTTTTCGACGCGCATCGTGTTGACCTCCATCCAGGTTCTGCTGATCTGAGCGCAGCGAAATACCGCTCGCGGGTGAGACGTTCCGGAACTGCGGAGGCGGCTCCGACTTCCCTGCTCATCGAGTAGGAGAAACGGGCCGCTCTCCGGTCAGGCCGCGGAAACTAACGACGGCCGCCCCCGCCATGAAATCCTCCGCCGTGAAATCCGCCGCCAAAGCTGGAACTGCCGCGCGATGAGAATGTTCGCGCATCGCCTCCACGGGTAATTCCGCCAAAGGCGCCGACCCGTCCGGAGCGCACGGACGGCGCAGAGCGACCGCTGAATCCCTGGGAGCGCCCCTCGCGCGGCGCAAACCCGCGCATGCCGCGATCACCACGGCCAAAGGGCGCGTTGCCCCGGAAATTACCGTGAAAGTAGGCGTTGCGATCATAAAAGGCGTGGCTATGGAACGCATAACGTCCCCCGTGATACCAAAGGCCTCCCCCGTAGCCCCAATGATAGCCCCAGAAGGGCCATCCCCAGCCAAATCCAAAGAACGGGAAGAGGTTAAACCCGATCCCGAAAGAAATGAACGGCCCGGTAACGCCCCACCAGGGATAGAATCCCGGCCATAACGGAACCGGGTAACCGTAGATCAACGCAGGATCATATTCGGGCACGTAAACCACCTGTGGATTCGCGGGTTGAATGGCCACCGCATTGTCCTGGTCGGTCACGGTTTGCTGCGGCGTGCTTTGCAGATGTCCAGCCTGCTGCGCCTGGCGGCGCATGTACTGGATGGCGTCCATCAGAGCCTGGGACTGGTTGTAATTCGCGTCTCCCAGTTCGGATGTCCACCCCAGGTCTTTGTCCATATTCGAAAGCACGGAAGGGAACTGGACGAGAGCTTTGACGCTGGGGTCCCAATCCTGCTGGTCGACTGCCGAGCCCAAGTCTTTGCCCTTCAGGTTCGGGTTATCCTGAAGAAATCGATCGGCTTCAACGATCTGCGTTGGATACGCGGAAGCAGCCAGAATCTGCGCCACCAACGCGTCCGGGTAGAGAGCGATGGGCGCAACCAACTCCTGCAATTGCTGGGGTGTCAATTGAGCGGCAGGCGGCTGCTCGGGCCCGGGAGGCGGTTGCCCAGGCGCGGGTGGCGGTGGCTGGTTCTGTCCTCCCAATGCCGGCATCGCAAAAGCGTATGGCAGCAGCAAACCAGGCGGGTTCATCGCCAACGCGATCGCGCACGAAAAAACGCAGATCAGAATCCTGCTGCCCGCAAGAGTTACTCTCATCTCAAACCTCCCACTCGCGCCGCTTGTGGCAGTTGCTGCTATAACCTTAGCCCCATATATTTAGATGCGAACTAAGGCTCTGGGAGTGGGAAAAAAATTGGCAGGCATGAGAAAGCAGGGGCAGCCCTTGTGGCCACCCTGGGCAAGCGCAATGCATCCCTTACCATGAAAGGCCGTGAGCGTCATACGGCTACCCGGTGAGTCGCTGGGCTAGAAATCTGTCAATGAGGGTACGAATCTTCTCCTGGACTTCCGCGACCGCTCCGTCTGCTGACACGACCTTCACCCGGCGTGGGTCCTTTCGGGCGATGGCCAGGTAGCCGCGCCGCACTCTCCGGTGGAAGTCCAATCCCTGTAATTCGAACCGTCCCTGGCCTGAATTCCGCTGTGACTGGCGGCCTACGGCCCGTCCGAGCGAGAGACGTGGAGCGAGATCAAGCAGAATGGTCAAGTCGGGTTGGGTGCGGCCACTCACGATGCGATCGAACGCCCGGACAGTTGCGACGCCCAACTTGCGCCCATATCCCTGGTATGCGAGCGACGCGTCATTGTAGCGATCGCTGACCACGATTTGGCCTTTTGCCAAGGCGGGCCGGATGACCTCCTCGAGGTGCTGGGCGCGCGCTGCGTACATGAGGGCCAGTTCCGCAAGGGGAGCAAGACGAGTGTTCTTTGAATCCAGGAGAATCCTGCGAATGCGCTCGCCCAGTCTCGTGCCTCCTGGCTCGCGCGTCACGCGCACGGGCAGCCTCCGCTTCTTCAGGTATTGAACGAGGAGACGAAGTTGTGTGCTCTTTCCCGTCCCGTCTATTCCTTCCAGCGTAATAAATAGGCCGTGTCTCATTTTGATTAGTCTCTGGCACGCGAACCATCGCCGCGCAAGGCATCGTACCATTCGTCGTTACCTCCGTACAAGGGAGCGGGACGGGCGCCCCAATCCGTCGAAAGCGGAGCCTCAGAATTGGAGCGGCTCGTAGCCGCGCGCCGCTTCGACTCGCCTGGATGCGCCCGGGTGGCGTAGGGGTAAGGCTTGCCCTACCCTCGTCGATCCAGTGCCCCTCAGGGGACGGCAAGCCGTCCCCCTACACTGCGGGTCCTTATCGAGGGTTTGGGGGCGTGGTGAGGGGTCGGCTGCAGTCCGAAATGCTGCCAAGGCTGCTATACTCTCGACCTGGGAAATCAATCGCTGAGGTTCGTCATGCTTGTCATCAACGAGAACGTGGCGGGAGTGCGGGAGCGCATCGCCTCCGCCTGTGGGCGCTGCGGGCGCCGGCCGGAGGACGTGAAGCTTCTGGCGATCTCGAAAACCTTTCCGCCGGAGTGCATCCGCGCCGCGTACGAAGCGGGGCTACGCGATTTTGGCGAGAATCGCGTGCAAGAAGCCCAAGCCAAGCGCCCGGCGCTTTCAGACTTGAGCATCACGTGGCATTTGGTGGGCCACCTTCAGACCAACAAGGCAAGAGTCGCAAGGGAGCTTTTCCAGTGGGTACACTCCGTGGATTCGTTCCGGCTTGCCCAGAAGCTTGATCAGGCGTCGTCCCCTGGGGCCGGCCGGTTGCCGGTGCTGCTCGAAGTCAACTTGGGCGGCGAGGAGAGCAAGGCAGGGGTTGGAGAGACGGAAATAACCCTGCTCGCCGAGCAGGTCAGCCGGCTTGCCATGCTGGAGCTTCGAGGCCTCATGGTCATTCCTCCCTTTTTTGACGATTCCGAGCGAGTGCGGCCCTATTTCCGGCGGCTGCGCGAATTGGCGCGCGAAATTGACCGTAGGAACATACCCAACGTCTCCATGCGGGAACTCTCAATGGGCATGAGCCACGATTTCGAGGTTGCGATTGAGGAAGGGTCTACTATCGTCCGAGTAGGAACCGCGATCTTCGGAGCAAGGGGCGGGGTGTAGGCAGAAGGCAGAAGGCAGAAGGCAGAACCACCCACTACTTGCCTCGTTTTGACAACGGACCACGGACAACTGACAACTGACAACTGACGACCGATGACTGACAACTATAAAGTCGAAGGCGATACCGTTTCATTCTGGTTGAAAGTAAGGCCTCGGTCTGCCCGCGAACGCTTGGCTTACGATTCGAGTGGAGAGTTGCGCCTTGACGTACATGCTCCTCCCAGCGAAGGCGAGGCCAACCAAGCCTGTGTCCATTTCCTGGCGCGCGCCTTGCGGTTGCCGCAATCGTATGTGACGATTGTCTCGGGGCAAAAGTCTCGCAGGAAGCTCATTCGCATCGAGTGCCGATCAGCGAAGGAAGCCATCTCTGCTATTGAGGCAATAGCGGGAACCGGGTAGGCTCGGGAATGGTCACCCGGCATCGGCTGCTTATAGGGGTACGGCTTGCCGTACCCTTTTGACTCGGTCGCGCTATAAAGATGAAGAGGGTACGGCAAGCCGTACCCCTACAACCAGGGCGCAGGCCTGACTGCGAACGAACGGCGTCGACTATTCGTATCTCAGGGCACTCATCGGATCCACTTTTGCGGCGCGGCGAGCGGGAATGTAGCCGGCAATGAATGCTACGAGCGCAAGGACGCCGGAGGCCAACGCCAAGGTCAGCGTATCCCGGGCCGGCAGCCCGAAGAGCAGGCTCTGAAGCACCTGAACGCTGAGAAGTGTGATGCCTGATCCTACCACCACGCCCGCCACCAGTATGATAACAACGTCACGGAGCACAAGACGCAAGATCAACCCAGGTGCAGCGCCGAGCGCCATTCGGATTCCCAACTCCGTTTGCCGCAAAGTCACCATGTAACTTATGGCGCCGTAGAGGCCGACCATGACGAGCAGCAACGCCAGACCCGCGAAGAAGCAGGAGAGCGTGGCCAGCACCCGCTCCTGCACGAGTGAATCATCCACCTGCCGGGACAGGGTATCAAATTGCAGCGAAATCGACTTGTCCACGCCCGCGACCGAGGACTGGATCAGCGAAAGCATGGCGGAAGGTCGCACCGAAGTTCGGATCAGGAAGTTGGGGCCGCCGCCGAATCCGGGCGCCTGAGTGATAGGGAAATAAGCGCAGGAATAACCTTCATCACGGAGGGATTCGTACTTGGAATCCCGGACCACGCCCACGATCTGGATGGGGTCGCCGAACTTCCCCTGGTCTCCTGAGAGGCGAAAGGTTCTGCCAACGGGGTTCAGGTTCGGATAAAACTTGCGAGCCATGGTCTGGTTGATGACGGCGATTTTGGGCGAGGCGGCTGTGTCCTGAGGGATAAAAGCGCGCCCCGCCAGAATCGCGATACGCAGTGTTTTGAAGTATGCCGGCGAGATGCCGTTCAGATAAACATCGGAGACCGCGCCCGACGGAGGGTTCGGCGAGTCGGCTTGAACATACTGATCCCATGCAAACCCGCTCACAGGCGTGAGGAGACTGCGGCCAACTGAAACCACGGCAGGCAGCGAGCTCAGGCGGCGTTCGATCTCATCCCAGGTGGCCATCCACTTTTCAGGCGGGATGCCGGCTGTCCTTGCCTCGGTGTGCATCATCAGGACGTTGGCTCGCTCGAAGCCGATGTCGAGCGTTACAAGCTTCACGAAACTGCGCAGGAATAGCCCCGCCCCGACCAGAAGGACCAGCGAGAGCGCCACCTGTGCTGCCACGATCCAGCGCCGGGGGCGGAAACGCGCGTGGCGCTCGGGATCTAGCGCTAAGCTGCCCTTCATGGCGGAGGTCAGCGAGACACGAGTGGACCGGAACGCCGGGAGCACTCCGAAGAGGACGGCGGTCATAACGGCGATCGCGGCAGTGAACCCCAGGACCCGCCAATCGAACGACAAGTCAAGATAAACCTGTTCCCGGGCGGTCGAAATAAAGCGGACCAGCAGCATGCTGCCCCAATGCGCAAAAAGGATTCCGAGCAACGCGCCGGCCGTCGAGAGCAGAAGGCATTCGGTGAGCAATTGGCGAATCAAGCGCAAGCGCGAAGCGCCCACCGCCCGCCGCACGGCCATCTCCCGGTGCCGGGTGGCCGCGCGGGCGAACATGAGGCCGGCGACATTGGCGCAGGCGATCAGCAGCACGATTCCGACCACCCCCATCAGGATTTGAAGCGGCCGTTCGAACTGACGGCGCAGGCCGGAAGTGCCGGTGGAGACCGGCGCGGAGGTGAGCACCCATTTTTGGTAGTTTTTCTGGCTGGCGACGTCCCAGTTGGCGGGGACGGTGGCCGCGAAGACGCGGGGCGATATTAACTCGAGGCGGGCTCGCAACTGAGCGGGGCCAATTCCCGGCTTGAGGCGGCCTACGATAGCGAGCCACCACCACGAGCGGTGGTCGAGGCGCGGCCGGGCGCCGTCGAAGATGGCAGTAGCGCAAACGGGAAGAGCGACGTCGAATTTGGCGCCGACCTCGACGCCGTAAAAACCGGGGGCGGCCACGCCGATGACGGGATAGGTGCGATTGTCGAGCGAAATCCTGCTGCCCAGAGCGCTTGCCGCGCCGCCGAAATGATCCTGCCAGAAACTGTAGCTCAAGACGGCAACGCCCGAGCAGCCGCGCCGGTCATCGGCGACGGTGATCAGGCGGCCGGCAGCGGCGCGAACGCCCAGCGTGCGGAAGAAATCCCCACTCACCCAAAGACCTTTGGCGTAATGCGCTTCGCCGCCCGCCGCGAGGTCGAACTCCTGCGCGCCAAAGGCCAGCGCGCCGGAGAACACGTCCTGCTGATCGCGCATTTGCTCCCAGATGGGATTCGTGAAACTGGGGACGCCCTGATGACCGGGTTCCGGACCCCGCCGGGTGATTTGTACAAGTTGTTCAGGCTTTTCGACCGGAAGAAAGCGCAGCACGACGGAGTCCAGCAGGCTGAATATGGCGGTGTTGGCGCCGATTCCCAGTGCCAGCGTGATCACTACAACAGCCGTAAACCCGGAGTTCTTGCGCAGCATTCGAGCCCCAAAGCGCACATCCTGTAACAACTTTTCCAGCCCGCGAAGACCACGCCGGTCACGATAGCGCTCCTTGGTCGAGTCGATGCCGCCGAGCTTGATGAGGGCTTCGCGACGGGCTGCTTCGGGCGTCATGCCACTCCGAAGATTGTCCTGAATGTGCATCTCGAGGTGGCCTTCCAGTTCCTCGGCCATCTCGCGCTCCAGTCGCTCCTTGCCAAACAAGCCGCCCAAACGTAAAAGCCAAGCTCGCAGTTTCCTCATCAGGACTGCTCCTTTGGGGTAAGTGTGAAGCCTTAACCCTCTCCCCCTTGGGGGAGAGGGTGTCCTGCGACGGCGTCTTCGTCAGCCGGCGCAGGACGGGTGAGGGGGTCCGAACGTAAATCGGCGTACCTCACGATCGCATGGCGTCACGCCGGCTCCTTTGGGGCCAGGAACCGCGCCACAATCGCCGTGGCTTGCCCCCATCCCTGAATCTCTCTTTCCAATTGCTTCCGACCGGCGCGCGTCAGCTTGTAATACTTCGCTCTTCTTTTGTTGTCGGACAGGCCCCACTCCGAAGCGATGTAGCCTTCCTGCTCGAGCTTCAGAAGGGCGGGGTAGAGGGTTCCGTAATTCACTGACAACAGGTTCTCGCTGGTCTGCTCGATGCGGCGCGCGATGCCGTAGCCATGCAGCGGTCCCAGAGTGTCGAGCGTCCTCAAGACCATCAGCGCCAGTGTGCCCTGCCAGACATCTGCTTTGTCGCCCATATTGCTCCTATTGGCCTCCCATAGGAATTGTGCCACAGTTCCTATGGGAAAACAATAGGGAATACGCAGGCCAAGAGCCTGGCGATCCTCCCCAGCGACTTAGCATGCGCCGCCGAGGTTTGATATACTTAACCTTCAAAACAGGGAGCACAAGTGAAAACACTATCGAAGAAAACTTACTTTGTTGCGGCAGGGCTGGTCTTCGCCGTTGTCATGCTGACACTGCGGTCGCATCCCGGCACGGCGCAGTCAGTCCCGACGGCAGGTAAAACTGCCGAAGAGGCCTACAAGAACATCCAGGTGTTGAAGGGTGTTCCTGCCGACCAGGTAATTCCGGCCATGCAGTTCATGTCGGCGTCGCTGGGAGTTGAGTGCGAGCACTGCCACGTCGAGCACGCCTTCGACAAGGACGACAAGAAGCCGAAGCAGGCGGCTCGCAAAATGATGCAGATGATGTTCGCCATAAACAAAGACAACTTTGACGGACATCGCGAAGTCACGTGCTATTCCTGCCACCATGGCGTAGCCGATCCTGTCGGAACGCCCCTGGTTGCCGAAGCCGGAACAATGCCGGAACCTCGTGGGGCGATGAATCCGGAGGCTGCGAAACCCGCCGCCATGCCGCCTGCGGATCAGATCGTCGACAAATATGTTCAAGCGTTGGGTGGGGCGGAGGCTCTCGAAAAGATTACGAGCCGGGTCGAAAAGGGCAAGTTGACAGGTTTTGGAAATCGCGAGTTCCCCATTGAAGTTTACGCCAAAGCCCCCGACAAGCGTCTCTCCGTAATGCACATGCCCAACGGCGAGAGCATCACGGCCTACGACGGCCGCTCGGGGTGGCTGGGCTTTTCACACGGCCCGCCCCACCAAATGACCCCGCCAGAGGCCAACTCCGCCAGGATGGACGCTGACTTTCATTTCTCTCTGCGGCTCAAGCAAAACTTCAGTCAGCTTCGCGTCGAGCGTCCCGAAAAGATCGGCGAGGAAGAAACCTACCTTGTCAATGGAGTGAATCCGGGTCAGCCCCCTGTGCGGATGTACTTCAGCCAACAATCGGGACTGCTGGTGCGCCTGGTGCGCTACGTCGAGACTCCCGTCGGCCGCAACCCTACTCAGATTGACTACGCTGACTATCGCGACGTGGATGGCATCAAGGCTCCATTCCGCTGGACCCTCGCCCGGCCCGGTGCACGCTTTACCATCCAGGTTGACCAGTGCCAGCAGAACGTCCCCATCGACGACACGAAATTCAGCATGCCGCCCGCGCCCGCCCCGGCGGCTCACCCAACTTCGCCGTAACGCACAATAACCATGCGCTTTTGCGCCTCGCTTGTATACAACCACCTGGTGTAGGGGCGGGGCTTGCCCCGCCCTGGCCGGCCGAGTAGCCCCTGGGGACGGCAAGCCGTCCCCCTACATCGCGCATCATTAGCTAGGGAACGGATCATCGAGTTATGGCTTGCCAAAGGGCAGCCGATCAGTGTACTTTTCACCGTCACATCGGCAGCGCACCTGGAGGTTTGTCATGATCGAATTTCATACTCCGCGTCGTTGGGCGACATGGCGTTGGATCGGCACACTGTGCGCGTGCGCGTTCGTGGGGACGATGATCGCTGCATCTTCCGGCCCGCTGGGCGAACTCCAGCATGAGACCGATGTGGGCGGCCCGCTGCGTCCGGGATCCGCTCACTACGACGCCTCGCGCGATGCATACCGCATCAAGGGTGGCGGCGACAACATGTGGGCTCAGACTGACGCGTTTCATTACGTCTACCGCCAGGCGTCAGGGGATTTGACTCTCACGGCCTCAGTGCGTTTTCCGACATCTGGCGGGAACGAACATAAGAAGGCGGGCTGGATGGTCCGGCAGCAGCTCACCCCCAACTCGCCGTACGCGGACGTGGTGCTGCATGCGAGCGGACTCGCCAGCCTGCAATATCGGCTCACAGAGGGCGGCGAGACGCAGGAAATCCAGTCCAAGATCAACATGCCGGAAACCCTTCGCTTGGTCCGCCTGGGGAACTCATTCTTGTTCTGGGCGGCGCGTGCGGGCGGGCCGTTGGAACTGGCGGGGAGTGTTGAAGTCCCGTTGCACGATCCTGTTTATGCCGGGCTGGCGGTGTGCTCTCACGATGCCGGAGTCCTGGAGGAAGCCGTGATTTCAAAGCCAAGCCTGCTCGAGTTCAAGGAAGAGGATGAGCGCGACCGGCCGGTGGAAAGCCGCCTGGAAATCATATCGTCGGAGGGCGCTGAGCGCCGCGTCGTCTATCGTGCCGAGAAGCGTTTCGAAGCGCCTAATTGGTCGCGGGATGGAAAGTATCTGCTCTTTAACAGCGGCGGAAGACTTTACACTCTGCCCGTCGAGGGCGGCGAGCCTCGGCTTCTGAATACGGGAGAGGCAACCCGCTGCAACAACGATCACGGCTTTTCGCCGGATGGACAGTGGCTCGCGATCAGCAACTCGCCGGGCGAGGATTCGATGATTTATGTGCTCCCTGCCGTGGGCGGCCCGCCGCGCCGCGTGACCGAGCGCGGGCCCTCCTATTGGCATGGCTGGTCTCCGGATGGCAAGACGCTCGCCTATTGCGCCGAGCGGGGCGGCAACTTCGATATCTACACCATTCCTGTTGAGGGCGGCGAAGAACGCCGCTTGACGGATGCCCCCGGCTTGGACGACGGCCCCGATTATTCCCCCGATGGTCAGTGGATTTACTTCAACTCAGAGCGCACGGGTTGGATGCAGATCTGGCGGATGCACGCTGATGGATCGGGGCAGGAGCAGGTTACGAACGACGATTACTCCAACTGGTTCGCTCATCCCTCGCCGGATGGGAAATGGCTGGTGTTCATCTCTTTCGACAAGCACGTGAAGGGACATCCGCCCAACAAAGACGTGATGCTGCGTTTGATGCCCGCCGCGGGCGGCGAGCCGCGCGTGCTGGTGAAACTGTTCGGAGGGCAGGGAACAATGAATGTTCCCTCCTGGTCGCCGGACAGCCGTCACCTGGCCTTCGTGAGCTACCGACTGCTCAAACCGTAACCCAGCACGTAGGGGCGACCCTTGTGGCCGCCCCTAGCGGCTACACCCACGTCCGCAATCCGATAACACCCCAATAAGCAAGGTACGCGGTGGTGATCAGCAATGCCATCGTGACTACCATCGAGTAGCCTCGTACGCCGCGGCGAACCGCCCCCGCCGGCGCCCGCCACAATGTGATGGCGCTCGCCACCGACGCGACGGCGAACATGATGGTGACCAAAAACAGAGCCATCGACCATGCGGTCAGATTCCCCAGACGTTCGATCAAGTCGTTCCCACACAGGATGAAGATAACGACAATGCTCACCAGGCTCAAGACGGCTACGAGCGGCCAAACTCGCATGGCGCGCTCTGGCGGGCGGCGGCGCTTCCGGCTGAGCCCTCCCAGAATCCAGAAGGGCGCGTAAATCAGTATCGAGACCACAGACACCGCAACCAACGCCGTGAGCACAATCTCCAGGATCGCCAACCAGGTTGGGATCTGCTTGAAGACGACCCTGCCTGCCTCGATGAAACGGCCCTCCGTGTTTGGGCTTAGCAGCGCGAGAGTGGCTGCGGGTTCAAGAGAATCCTTCTTCGGAGCGTATCGGAACTGCCTGCCCGAAACGGGAAGGAAGGTCTCGTTCCGTCCACCTAAACTCGAGATGAGAAGTTTCCCGTCTTTCAAACTTACCACGCTAAGCCCTGCCACACGCTCCAGGAATTGGGTCATTTCATTGCGTGGTGAGTCCGGCTCATACCACCCCGCCCACTCAGCGGCGCCTGGCGGCAGAGATGCGACAGGAGGCAGCGCCGGCTGCTGCAACTTGGCGGTGACGTAGGCGCGAATCGTTTTGCCGACGCGGGAAAACGCATCTCCGTTCCCGGAGTTTATGCTGTAGAAGTAGCCCACGCCGTATTCGGGCAGGTACGCCATTTCAGTGAGCCCGCCGTTGACGCCCCCGTTATGCCCGTGGTACACGAAGCCCTCGTGGAGGCTCCAATAATTGCTTAGGCCGTATCCGCTCTTCAGGCCGTCTTGAGCGGCCCAGGTGCTGGCCGGGTTCTCCATGCGATCGATGTCGGCGGCCGGAACGATCTGGACGCCGTTGACCTTGCCCCGATTGAGATAGAACTGGACGTAGGCTGCCATATCACGGGCGGAAGCATTGATCGAACCCGCGGGGCGATAAACGAGATTCCAGTAAGGGTAGGGCGTCTTGCCGTCGGGGTGATAGAGAGTCGTGGCGGTTCCTTCGGGCGGCGGAAAATAAGTCGCGGTCTTCATTCCGATCGGCAGAAAGAGATTCTGCTGCACGAAATCTTCGAAGCGCTGCTGGGTGATCTTTTCGACGATGTAGGCCGCCACCGGCGGGCCGGAATTGCAATAGGCCATGCGCGTTCCGGGCGGCCAGCGCGAAATGCGCGAACGATGATAGGAGTCCAGCGCCTCACGCAGACCCAGGCTGGGCGGCGCATCGACGGCGTATTCGTGCAGGTGCATATCGTCCCAGCCGGTGGTGTGCTCCAGAAGATTAACCACCCGCACCGGATCACTCGCTTCCCAGCGATTCTCGAACCACACCTCGGGAGCTAGCTTGCGGACGGTATCATCCAGCGAGAGCTTGCCCTGCTCGGCCAGCATCAGGATCGAGAGCGACGCAAAGGCCTTCGACGTTGAACCAATGCGGAAGAGCGTGTCCGGAGTTGTCGCACGGTGACGGGCAACGTCCGATTCGCCGAGACCGGCGATCCATTCCGGTCCGTCCCGATGCACGATGGCAACGGAAACGCCCGGCGTGTGCGTGTCCTTGAGCAATTTCTCGAGTTGCTGCTGGAGTTCGGCGATGGACTGCGCCGGTTTCTGCTTCTCGCTCTTGTCATCAGCAAAGCAAAGGCAGGCCAGCGTAGAAAGAAGAAGAATTAGAATGATTCGTTTCATGATTGCCCCTCTGGTGTCCGGTAACACAAGGCCATCGATTGAGTCAGATTCTTGAGAACTGCGGCGCTCAGCCCTTCTAGAGGATTCACAAAAAGCCTGCGGAAGTGAAGTCGTTGAAGAAGCAGAGCAGCACGCCCGCCGGTTGACGGACTAAGGCACAAAGAAGCGCAAAGTCTTCGCTGTCTCCTTCTCTCTGAGATTCTATTCACCCGGCATCTTGGTTGCAAGCGAAGTGATCTCGAAAAAGAGTCTGACCTTGAGGGTCGGGACGAGCTTGAGGTCGGCCCAGCGCGGGAGTCCCGGTACTATTGTGCTATAGCTCAAGTGGTGGATAACAACTATAACTATCTCGTACGACACGCGAGGAGGTTTCCGGTGTTAGCTTACTCGATTATGCAGCTTGGGGAGGAAGCGGTGAAGGCTGCCCGTTTTCGCTCTTTTGCTTCGCGCGAAGCCATGCCGGATTCCAACTTCTAAAAAGGGTGAGAAGCCATGATCGTTGCCACAGTTATTCTGATCCTCTCGGCGGCGCTGTTCTGTTTCTATTTCCAAATCACTTGCCAGAAGATTCTGCGCCGGCAGTTTGACCGGGAGTACTTTCAATCCATTGCAAGCGCCAATCGTCTGGAGTTTCTGTCCTTGCGGGAGATGTTGGAAGGGCTCGGCAAGCCGGCCGCTCGATCCCTCTTACGCCAGGCGCTGAAATGTGATTTCCTCGCTCTCACCTATCTCCTCAAGAATGCCGCTAACCAGAATCGAAGGTACGCGGGCGAAGAGCGTTTCTTGATTCTCTATTTCCGCTGGCAATTTCTTTCGCTTGCGATGCGGCGATTGCTGGGGATGAGTGACGATCGGGTCATTCTCAGACTGACCTCGGTTCTTCAGTATTTTGCCAACGTGGTCGGCCAGCGCGTCGAAGCGGTAAAGTTCGCCAATTTGGCCGCTGCCGAGTTCCCCCTGAGTTTTTAGCCCTGGCCGCTTTAAAGCGCACCTGCCTGGGCTCGGTTTCCCGGCGTGTCGTCTAACCGCTTACCCCTCCTTACGCCGTCCGGCCATACCCTCCTGGTCTGAATCGCAGCGCTGTCCCTCGGTCCGGCAACGGCCGGCCCGAGAGCCGGCGCCACCTCAAGACTACGACAGTACTCGTGCATCGAGGGGCGCTTCCTCAACAAACTGAGGTATACTGTTGCTCGGACCCAATACCTACCCTTAGACGCCATCTGGTCCATACGAAGGAGCCCGTCTATATGTGTCGAACGCTTCTCGGGGCAATTGTTGCGCTGGCCTTGCTGCCTGCGGCGGCGCGCCCGCAAACCGTGGATGAGATCATTGCGAAGAATATCCAGGCACACGGCGGCATGGAGAAAATCAGTGCCGTCCACAGCCGCATTCAAACGGCCAAGTTCAGCGCCGGCTCGTTTAAGGCTGATGTTCGATCCGTCACCAAGCGGCCGGACGAGGTGCGCGAAGAGTTCATCCTGCAGGGCATGACGCAAATCAGAGCCTACGACGGCAAGACGGGGTGGCAATTAGACCCGTTCGAGGGCCGCCGGGAGGCCGAGCTATTGGCCGAAGACGACATGAAAGACCTTGTGGTTGACTCGGACATTGACGGCCCGCTGGTGAATTATAGGCAGAAAGGCCACAAGGCGGAATTCATGGGTCACGATTCCGTCGAGGGCACGGACTGCTATAAGGTGAAACTGACCCTGAAAAACGGCGATATCCGGACTTATTATTTTGATACTGACTCGTACCTGGAGCTCAAGCTCGAGACACAGACTTTCGTCCGTGGGGCTCCGCACGAGTCGGAATCGTACTACGGCGACTACGATCCGGTGAGCGGCATTTATTACCCGTTCGCAATTGAACAGGGCCAGAAGGGGAGCCCGGACCGCGTCCGTGTTACTGTGGAAAAGATCGAATTGAATCCTGCGGTCGACGATGCCCTGTTCAAGATGCCTGCGGCCAATGCCCAGGCCGGACCGGCGGCCGGGTCGAAATAGAGACGCTTGCAGACAGTTTCCTCGCTGCTGTGAAAGCCTGTAGGGATAGGGCTTGCCCTACCCGCGCGTTAGGGGACGGCAAGCCGTCCCCCTACAAGCATGCAAAGGAGGGGAATCGTTTACAGGGTCTCTGGGTGCCGCCGGCGGCGGCCTGGGCAACTGCCACGAAAAGGACTTCTCAACTATGCACAAACTCATTGCTCAATGTCTGGCCTTCATGATCGTCGGCGGCATCGCCGCGACCGCTCCTCTGCACGCCCAGGACGTGAAGATAGACTCGGACACGATCTCCGGCCTGGGCGCCAGGAACGTCGGTGCGGCCGTCATGAGTGGGCGGATCGCCGCCCTCGCCGCGGTGCATGAGAAGGGCAGGCTCACGATCTACATCGGCGCGGCCAGCGGTGGTGTCTGGCGGTCCTTGAATGGCGGCACGACCTTCAAACCGATGTTCGACAAGCAGCCGGTGCAGTCGATTGGCGCCATTGCCATCGACCCCTCGCATCCCAAGACGGTATGGGTGGGCACGGGCGAAGCTTGGACCCGCAACAGCGTCTCCATCGGCGACGGTGTCTATAAATCCACCGATGGGGGTGAGAACTGGACCAACGTGGGCCTGAAGGACTCCGAGCGCGTCGCGAAGATCATCGTCGATCCGGCGGACGGCAACACCGTGTATGCCTGCGTGCCAGGAAAGCTCTGGAGTGACAGTGAGGAACGCGGCGTCTTCAAGACCACGGACGGCGGCGCGAGTTGGACGAAAATTCTTAAGGGCGCGAACCTGTCCACCGGTTGTTCGATGATCAGCATGAGTTCGCGCGACCCAAAGACGCTCTACGCGGGCACGTGGGATTTCCGCCGCAAGGGCTGGACGTTCCGGTCCGGCGGCGACACGCCGACTGCCTTCAGCGGGAGTGGTCTTTTCGTGACCTCGGATGGTGGCGCAACCTGGACCGACCTCAACGAGAAGACTGCCAAGGGGCTTCCGCCCAAGCCGTGGGGGCGCGTCGCGGTGACCGCGGCGCCTTCCAATCCGAATGTGGTTTACGCCCTGATTGAATCTCCGCAAAGCGCACTCTATCGTTCCGACGACGCCGGCAAGACCTGGGAGCGGCGCGACGCGAGCCAATGGATGGTGTGGCGGTCGTTCTATTTCGCCAATCTGATCGTGGACCCCAAGGACGAAAATAAGCTCTACAAGACCGATCTGGGCCTGATCATGAGCACCGACGGCGGCCGCAGCTTCAGCTTCGTCTCGGGGGGAGCGCATGGCGATTTCCATGATGTCTGGGTAGACCCCGAGGACACGGATCATCTTGTTTCCGGGGACGATGGCGGAGTCTGGTTCTCCTACGACGGAGCCGACACTTGGTGGAAGGCCAACAACCTCCCCGTGTCGCAGTTTTATCACGTGGCCGTGGACAACGAAGATCCCTATCACGTCTACGGCGGGTTGCAGGATAACGCAAACTGGATTGGCGACTCATCCTACCCCGGGGGAATCACCAACAGCCGATGGGAATGTCTCGGGGGCGGTGACGGCTTCTGGGTAATCCCGGACCCCTCGGACCCCAATTACGCTTATGAAGATTCGCAGGGCGGGGAAATCGCCAGGATTAATCGACGCACCCTCCAGGCGCGCGGCATCAAGCCGCTCCCCAATTATGGGGAGGGGAAACTGCGATTCAATTGGAATGCGCCGGTTTACGTCAGCCCCAATGAGCCGGGAACGGTTTACATCGGCGCGCAGTTTTTGTTTCGCTCTCGCGATCATGGCCAGAGCTGGGAGCGGATCTCGCCCGACCTCACCACCAACGATCCCGAGAAGCAGAAGCAGGAAGAGTCGGGCGGCGTAACAGTTGACAACTCCGACGCTGAAACCCACACCACCATTTATTCCATCAGCGAGTCGCCGCTGAATGGAAACACCCTCTGGGTGGGCACGGACGACGGCAATCTGCAGCTCACGCGCGACGGCGGCAAATCCTGGACGAACGTGGTGGGCAACGTTCCGAGCCTGCCCAAATGCTCCTGGGTGTCGTGGGTCGAGGCAAGCCGATACGATCCTGCCGCTGCCTACGCTGTCTTCGACCGCCACACTTTTGGCGACATGGAACCTTATGTTTTCAAAACGGCGGATTACGGCAAGACGTGGTCGCCCATCGTCGGTCCCGGCAGCGGAGTTCGTGGCTACGCGCACGTCGTCAAGGAAGATACCGTCCTCAGCAATCTTTTATTCCTTGGGACGGAATTCGGCCTCTGGATTTCGCCTGATGGCGGCCGCCAGTGGGCGCAGTACAAGGGCGAAGAGTTTCCGAATGTCGCCGTACGCGACATCGCGATTCAGCCTCGCGAGTCGGACGTGGTCCTCGCCACGCACGGCCGGGGCATCTGGATTATTGACGACATCACGCCGTTGCGAAAACTTACTCCGGAAGTGTTGAGCCAGGATGCGGTGTTTCTCGAGGGCCGGCCCACACGGCAGCGCTTGATGGCCAGCGGCGGCTGGCCCGAGGGAGATGCCTCGTTCAACGGCCCCAATCCGCAAGACGCGGCGCTGATCACCTACTACCAGAAGAAGCGGCATATTTTCGGCAAAATGAAAATCGAAGTCTTGGACGACCAGGGCAAACTTGTGGAGACGCTGCCCGCCAACAGCCGGCGCGGCCTGACCCGCGTACCCTGGTCGATGACGCTGAAGCCGCCGCGCGTTCCGCCCGCCGCGTCGCTCGCAGGGGCCGTCGTCGGGCCGCGAGTTCTGCCGGGGACTTACACCATCAGGATGACGCGCGGCGACCAGGTATTCACCTACCAGTTGCGCATCAACCTTGATCCTCGCGCCACCTACACGGCGAAGGACCGCAAGCTTCAGCTCGAGGCCTCCACGCGCGTGCGCGACCTGCTGGGCGACATGAGCTACGACGTCGACAACATCGGTGCGGTCCACGAAGCGCTCCTGGCCCGTATGTCCAAGCTGGACGCCGGCGATCCGCTTCGCAAGACACTCTCCCAGACCGCCGATAAGGCCGAAACCATTCGGAAAAAGATTGTCGCGACAAAAACCGGCGGCGCCGTTACCGGCGAACTGCGTCTGCGGGAGTACGCGATCGAGCTGTACGACACCGTGACCAACTACGAAGGCCGCCCGGGCGATTACCAGGTGGCGCGCATCGACTCGTTGAAGCGCGAACTGGACGACGTGGTGAAGCAGTTCGACGACTTCTTGGCTAAAGACGTGACGCCGCTGAATCAGGCGCTGGCGCGGAAGAAACTGGACCCGGTCCGCGCCCTGCCGCGCCCTGAGTGGGAAAAAACCAGCTCCGTGGCGGACCTTGATAACGGAAACATGGGAGTCGTCGGCCGCGAGCGCGATCGATGAGTGCATTTTTAGCAGGCTGCGGAAGTGCCTCTATTGCAGCTATCCTTGCGCTTTGTCCGTCCAGCGGCTCCGCCTCAACCCGCGAGGCGCAGCCTCGCCGAAAAAACAGCAATTGAATAGGGAAGGCCCGGAAAGGCAAAGCCTTTCCGCGAGGCATGGCGGCAGAGCCGCACTTGCGGAATGACGCGATCTTCAGGAGAGTTATCGCGGGCCTGCGGCTCACCCGGGTGTGACAACCGGGGGGGCTCTCTCGTAGTTTGGTAGGAACTGCAACGTGCTGGTCTTCGCGGTTCTGATCGCTGCATTACTGGTCTTTCGTACGCTTGGTTTCGTCGGGGTATCGGCATTGGCGTCGTGGCAGGCCTCAGCCCGCGACGCGTTGGCCGTTATGCTATTCTTCACGGCCGGCAGCCACTTCACAGCAATGCGGCGGGATTTTATACGAATGGTTCCGCCCTGGGTTCCTTGGCCAGGTGCGATGGTTTATTTTACAGGTATCTGCGAGATTGCCGGCGCCGTGGGTTTGCTATTGCCCGGTCTGCACTGCGCAGCAGGGATCTGCCTGATCATCTTTTTCCTGGCCATTCTGCCGGCCAATATCCATGCCGCCCGGGCCGGTATTACCCTGCGAGGCGAAGCCGCAACGCGGCTTGTGCTGAGAATACCGATGCAGCTTTTGTTCATCGCCTGGGCAGCGTGGTCGACGCTCACCTGATCGTCCACTCCCCTCGTTTGGCTACCTGCTCAGATGAGTCTTCACCGCGACAGCGGAGTAGCAAATTAGGCACTTGACTTATTGTATCTTGACAAAACATGAAATATAGGCTAGAATGGTTTTTGGAAGCACGGGGCTCAAAGGATGAGGTCAAGAGAGTTGAGAAGTCAAAGAGGTGAGGAGTCGAGCGGCAGAAGACTAGGGCCGACGCAAGGGCCGAGCGATAGCTCGGAAGGCGACTGTTGGCTGCTCAACACCTCAACTTCTCGACTCCTGGACTGCAGAATTGAGGGAACAAAGCGAGAATGTCTATGAAAACAAAGGAACGGCTCGGAAATCAAACCACCCTGGCCTCTCCTTATCCAGGGGGGGAATCGCGGGGCTCCCCTCCTCGGACGAGGAGGGGCTGGGGGTGGTGCGACTTTGCGCGTTGGCCGCGCTTGTGATATGGAAAACTCGCGGAACAAAGCGAGAATGTCTATGAAAACAAAGGAAGATGACAAAAAGTCAGGGGCTGGCGGAGACATTGACTTTGAATGTCTGCGACGCGCCCAAGGCGCAGGCCTGGTCAGGTTGGGCTTGGTGGCCTTGGCTGTCCCTCCGGGACATCGCAGACCCCAGACATCAGGGGTCTGCGCCATCCGTCGCTTCAAAACTGGCGGAACAAAGCGAGAATGTCTATGAAAACAAAGGAAGATGACAAAAAGTCAGGGGTTGGCGCAGACATTGACTTTGAATGTCTGCGATGCGCCGAAGGCGCAGGCCGGTCAGGTTGGGCTTGGTGGCCTTGGCTGTCCCTCCGGGACATCGCAGACCCCAGACATCAGGGGTCTGCGCCATCCGTAGCTCCAAAACTGCCGGAACAAAGCGAGAATGTCTATGAAAACAAAGGATGATGACAAGAAGTCAGAGGTCGGTGCTGCTCAGGCGTTTCCTAGCACCGACTCAACCACGGAGACCAACTGGTTGATGTTGATCGGCTTTGAGACATACCCATCCATGCCGGCGGCAAGGCAGCGCTGGTGATCGCTCTGCATGGCATGCGCAGTCATGGCCACGATCGGGAGGTGACCCCCGGTGGTCTTCTCCTTCTCGCGTATGGCCGCGGTCGCTTCCAATCCGTCCAAATCCGGCATCTGCACGTCCATGAGGACCACGTCAAACGCCTGTGCCGCGATTTGCTCCAAGGCCTCGCGTCCGTTGCGTGCTAAGGCCACGCGATGCCCATGTTTTTCGAGCAGGCGCGCGGCCAGCATCTGGTTCACGGGGTTGTCTTCAACGAGCAGAATCCGCAAGGACTGAGGTTCATCGCCGGCTGACTGCCGGTCGGCCAAGCTCTGCCCGCTCTCCGGGGCCGGCAAAGTCTGAGCTATGCCAAGACGGGCGGTGAAGTGAAAGGTGCTTCCCCGGCCAGGAACGCTTTCCGCCCACAACCGGCCGCCCATCATTTGCGCAAGTTGCCGGGAAATGGTCAAACCCAATCCGGTCCCGCCATAGCGCCGCGCGGTAGAACCGTCAGCTTGCGTAAAGGCTTCGAAGATGCACTCCAGTTTCTCGGGGGCAATCCCGATGCCGGTGTCCTGCACGCTGAAATGGAGTTGCACGAGATCCTTCTCCACAGCGCTGACCTGCACCGCGAGGCTGATTTGGCCTTTGCTCGTGAATTTCACGCCGTTGCCCAGCAAGTTCACGAGAATCTGGCTAAGGCGGCTCGGGTCGCCGACCAGTGCCTCGGGAACGTCAGGCGCGACTACCCAACTCACCTCCAGCCCCTTTTGGCGGGCGCGCAACAGAAACGTCTTGAGAATGGGTTCGATGCTCGCCCGCAGCGCGAATTGGATGGATTCGACTTCCAGCTTGCCCGCTTCGATCTTGGAGAAATCGAGGATGTCGTTAATGATGGTAAGCAGAGAATCGGCGGAAGCTTTGACCATGCCGACGTATTCCGCTTGTTGGGGGGTGAGTGGCGTGTCGAGGAGGAGGTCGGTCATGCCCATGACGCCGTTCATGGGAGTGCGGATCTCGTGGCTCATATTGGCGAGAAACTCGCTCTTGGCGCGGTTCGCCGCCTCCGCTGCCTCCTTGGCCTGCTGCATCTTGATCTCAACTTGCTTGAACGCCGTGATGTCCATCATGGCGCCGATCATCCGCACCGGCCGGCCCGCCTGATCGCGCATGACGTAGCCCCGATCCAGAACCGCGGCGTACTTCACATCGCCAGTGAGGAAACGATACTCCGCCGACCAAGTCTCCCCGCCGCCCTCGATGGTCGCGCGACGGCTGTCTTCCACTCGCTGTCGGTCCTCGGGGTGCACATGCTCGAACCACCAGTGCGGGTCAGCGCCAATCTCATTGGCTGTGTGCAGGAACGTGGTTTGGATTCCGCTCGTCCAAGTGATCGCCTGCGTTTCGAGATCCCAGTCCCAGATCGCGTCGTTGAGCGCGCGGCCCACGTATTGGAAGCGCTTTTCCAGCTCGGCTTCGGCCTCGAATCGGCGGCGGATGGCCTCGGTTTGTGCGCTCACCCGGCGGCGCAGCACCACCACCCAGACACCCACGGCGAACGCCACTCCAACCAGCAGCGCCAGAACCACCCCGGCCTTTCGCAACGTCCACCAGGAAGGTCTCGCGAGCACCACAACGCTCTGTGGTGAATCAAGCAGAATGTTGAAGGTGTCGGGTACGCGATTGCGATCCACGTTGACGGAACAGACGCCGGTAAGCCTCAAGCGGCTCCCCAGAAGTCGCGACCAGTCCTGGCTGGTTTTGCCGTCGTCGGTCCTCGCCTCGAATATTACGTCACCATCTTGCAGCACCATCGTGCGGTCTGTTTCGCTGTGCCTCACATCGCGCAGGGTTGCATCGAGGCGCACACGCAGCGTGTCGAAGGCGCCGGAGCGGGCGCTCTGGGCGGTGACCTCGAGGGGCGGTGGAACCGGCGCAGACCCTATTCGCCGGAAGACGGCGTGCAGAAGGAACGGCGTGTAATCGCCAAGATCGGCGAAACCTACCACATCGACGCGGTCGCCAGTACGCAGAGACGTCTTGGGTACACCGGGAATGAAGAGTCCTTGCCCGGCATCCTGGATGAAGACGCCTCTGGGCCGCTGAAGCGTGACCGTGCCTTGCACGCGTACCCTGTGCTCCGAGGTATTCCGCGCGGTGAAGGCCATCAGGCTGTTGATCGGCCTGAGCGGTATCGAGAAGGGATCGGCTGCAGGCGGCTCCTCGACGGCGATCTGGCGGGCGGTGGGCACCGCCAGCCATACCCCGATCAATTGGTTGTTGCGGTTGAAAATCGCAGAAACGACCCCCGTGACGCTTATTCTTGCATCTACCAGGCGGTCTTCCTTTAAGCCACTTGGGTCCATAACGGAGACACGCAAGCGGCGACCCTCAACCACCAAGTCCAGTCTCAGATTATCGCCGTCGGGTTCGACGTCTTGCACGATGCCTTCGACTTGCACCCAGCGGCTGTCCTCGCGGGATGATAACATGTCGCCGATACTGACCTTGCGAGGCTGAGGCAGCGGAGCCTGACCCAATCGCCGGTATCGAGCCTTGCCGATCTGCGGAGCGAAATCGAGTTCCTCCGTGACCCCGTCAATTTCCAGAAAGTCTCCCGGATGGAAGTGAAGCTCTTTGTTGGTCTCGTTGACGTAGATACCCGCGGTGGCGTCCTGGACGAAAAAGTCTCCCACGTCGTAATCGATGTAGGTGAGGACTGCTCGCAAGTGGACCGGATAGCCGCGGTTGGCTTGTTCGGGGGTAAGCTCTCGGATCTGTTCGGCCTTCGTCAATGTTGGAAGGCCGGCGGAACTTGCGTCCTCACTCCCTGCCGCGCCCACAGGGGCCAGCGACAAGACCATTACAACAACGACAGTGAGCCACGTATTTGAGCTGCGAGCGTGATCGCCACGAAACTGAGCATCCATCCGCACACCTGTCTCGACCAGCCTATACGTCCATATCATCGGCAAAGATCATGCTATGGGTAAATGGGACTATAGTGCGGGGGGGGGGATCCCTCTTCCCCCTCCGCGGAGGGCAGGCTTCGCGGTAGTGACCAGGATGGAGCTCTCGGGAGATTGACCAGGGCGGGGCAATGACGGGCGCCGGCCATTGGCGGAACGCTACGCTTATTCCAGGTGCTTGGACTTCAGGAATTCACGCACGACTTCCTGAATGTCCCTGTGCTCTCCATCCACGCTGTAATTCAGCCGGCGCATATCCTGATCGGAGATCTTTCCGGCCAACTGCTGCAGTGCCGCCCCGATTTCGGGATGGCGGGTCAAGGTCTCCTCACGCACGATCGGAACCGCCTGATAGGGAGGGAAGTAGTGCCGATCGTCTTCGAGCATCGCCAAGTCGCGAGCGGCGATTAAACCATCGGTAGAATTGCCCGCGACTAAGTCGACTTGGTTCTCCAGCAGGGACTTGTACAACAACCCCAGATCCATGATTCGCGGCGGGCCCTTGAATCGCAGTCCATAGGTGCGGATCAGGCCCTGGTAACCGTCTTGGCGCTCCGTGAATTCATAACCGAATCCGGCCCGCCATTGAGGCGCAGAAGCTGCGGCTTCGGATATCGTCCGGAGGTGCAGTCGCCTCGCGTCCGCCCCGCGGATGATAAGGGCAAAAGTGTTGTTGAACCCCAAGGGTTCCTTAACGCCAAGCTGGAACCGCTGCGCATACTCGGTTTTGACCCGTTCGTACACCTGGAGAGGTTCGTTCGACGGCGATTGCTTGAGAATGGCGACAAGTGCCGTGCCGGTGTATTCAACGTAGAGGTCGATGCGGCCGGCCAGGATCGCCTGATGACAGATGTAGGTTCCAGCAAGATAAAAACGCCGGTCTACCCCCAAATGCGTCCGCGCTTCGAGGTGCTGCGCGAGCAGTTCTCCCAGGATCGCCTGCTCAGTGAAATTCTTGGACCCGACTACGATCCGGTTCTTGCGAACCCCTCCGCAGCTCACCAGAAGAGCACAACAGAGCGAAATGAGCAATCTTCGGAACATGTCGTGTCGGGCCTCAGCTTCAACCAACCACCAACCTGTCATCCTGAGCGAAGCGAAGGATCTCTGCAGTTCGTAAGTGGTGTGACGAGCGTAAGAACAACTGCATAGATTCTTCGCCCGCGAAAAGTGGCGGGCTCAGAATGACAGATTCAAGTTGACGGGCGTCTCAAACGTACCGGAATCGCCGCTCCAGGCGGCCCAACAGGAAATCAGCAAGCAGCGCCATCAACGCCGCCGGGATAGCTCCGGCCAGAATGACCCGGTTATCAACCATCGCCAGGCCGCGGAAGATGAATTCCCCCAAGCCCCCGGCGCCGATCGCAGCGGCGATCGTGGCAACCCCGATGGTGATTACGGTTGCTACGCGCACCCCGGCGAGGATTACGCCCATGCCCAGAGGCAGTTCGACCTGGAACAAAAGCTGCAGGTCGCTCATGCCCATGCCACGCGCCGCTTCGCGAACGCTTGGATCCACTCCCGTAATCCCTGCACAAGTGTTTTGGATGATGGGAAGGAGCGCATAAAGCGTCAGGGCGGTGACGGCAAGCCGGTCCGCGCGCTCGCCCAGCCATGGAGACGACAACAGGAAGCCGAACAAGGCAAGCGATGGAATCGTCTGCACCACCGTCGAGGCCCCCAAAACCGCCTTGCCGAAAGCGGGACGGCGCGTCGCAAGGATGCCCAACGGCATGCCGATGGAAACCGCCAACAGCATGGATATTCCGACCAGCCAGAGGTGCTCGAAGGTCAGCGCAAGGACTTGCGATTGATTGTTCCAGATGAACTGCAGGGTGCTCATTTGTCTCCTGACAGCTTGTAGGGGGACGGCTTGCCGTCCCCTGATCAACGGGGCAGGGCAAGCCCTACCCCAATACTCCATCAATCGCGGCGCCGAGGGCTTTCAAAGGCTTCGCGGTAGGCGCCCGCGATCGGGTTGGGCGCGGACCTGAATTCCTGGGGCGTATACACTCCCGCCAGTTTGCCGCCTTCGAGCAACGCGACACGGCTCGCGAGCATCAGCGCTTCCCGCAAATCATGGGTAACGAAAACGACGGTCTTCTGAAGCCGCTGTTGCAGTTGCTGGAATTCTTGTTGGATTTCAGCGCGAGTCAGGGGATCCAGAGCCCCGAAGGGCTCATCCATCAGCAGCAGTGGCGGGTCGGCAGCCAGCGCGCGCGCCACCCCCACTCGCTGCCGCTGGCCGCCGGACAGTTGCCTCGGGTACCGAGCGGCGAAGTGCCCTGGTTCAAGGCCCACCAGCGTCAGCATCTCTTGCACCCTGGCACGCGTTCGTTCTGCGGACCAATTCTCCAGGCGAGGCACCAGCCCAACATTGCGCTCCACCGTGAGATTGGGGAACAGTCCCACTTCCTGGATCACGTAGCCGATGCGGCGGCGCAGTCGAAGGGGATCGGCATCTGAGGTGGCTCGTCCCTCCACCAGAACCTGCCCCTGCGTGGGTTTCAGAAGCCCGTTAATGAGCTTTAAAGTTGTCGTCTTGCCGGAACCGCTGCGCCCCAGAAGCACCAGAGTTTCGGCGCGCTGGACTTGCAGGTTCAAGTCCTCGAGCAGGAACGGCCCCGTCTCGAGCCGGTACGACACGCCGCGAAATTCGATCGCCACGTTGTTTTCTTGAGTCATGTGCGTAGAAACTGCCTGCCGCACGGAAGTCGAAAGTCGAGAGTCAAAGATCAAAAGGAGCCGTACTCTCAACTTTCGACTCTTGACTCTCCCGTTGACTCCAACGCGCGGCATGCCGTACTCTGAGAGTTCAGGGCTACGACACAATTTGATTCTTGCCAGTACAGGGAGGTGCACATGTCTGCGCAACAAACCCTGACGGAAGGTGATCGCACGATTACCACATCTCTTGCTGAAGCCCGCGCCCTCACTGACGAACTGTTCAGCGTCGTGCGTCCGGACAGCATCTATGAGCGGCCCATCCCCGAGCGCCACCGTCTTCTCTTTTACCTCGGACACCTGGAGGCCTTTGACTGGAACCTGTTGGGCCGGAATATTCTCGAGATCGACTCTTTTCAAAAGGAATTCGACCGACTCTTCGCTTTTGGAATCGATCCCGTGGGCGGCGGCTTGCCCGACGACCAGCCCTCTGACTGGCCCTCCATTCAGCAGGTACGCGGTTACAACCAGCGGGTCCGCGAAACGCTCGACGCCGCGCTCGAAAAAGTCTCCTTTCGAGATTCGGCATTGCCTCTGCTCCGCGACGGCTATGCTCTCCATGTTGCCCTCGAGCACCGTTTGATGCACGCGGAAACCCTTGCCTACATGCTGCACCAGTTGCCGCTCGAAAGCAAACTTCGCCAGAATCAAGCATCGCCTCCCTCTCCGCCGCCGGCGGCATCTGGGACGGTGAAGATACCCGCAGGCGTCGCCACGCTCGGCATGGCCCGAAACGGGAACGGCGCCTTCGGCTGGGACAATGAGTTTGAGATCCAGGAAGTCGCGGTTGCGGAATTCGCTATTGATGTTCAGAACGTTACCAACCGCCAGTTTTTGGAATTCCTGCGCGCCGGCGGTTATGAAGAACGCAATCTCTGGTCAGACTCGGACTGGGCTTGGAAGTCAGGGCAGGGAATCGACCATCCCACCTCCTGGGTCCGCCGCGGTGACCAGTGGTTCTATCGCGCCATGTTTGAGGAGATTCCCCTGCCGCTCGATTGGCCGGTTTATGCGAGCCACGCGGAGGCCTCGGCGTACACGCGCTGGAAGGGGAAAGCGATGCCTACCGAGGCGCAATTCCATCGCGCCGCCTTTGGAGCACCGAATGGCCCGGAGCGAGAGTATCCTTGGGGAAATGAAGCTCCCCAGCCCCATTTGGGCAACTTCAACTTCCAGCGCTGGGACCCTGCCCCTGCCGGCGCCTTCCCGGCCGGCGCCAGCGCCTTTGGTGTGGCTGACCTGGTCGGCAACGGTTGGGAATGGACTTCCACGGTTTTTGCCCCCCTGCCCGGATTTCGGGCCTTTCCTTTTTATCACGGCTATTCTGCCGACTTCTTTGACGGCAAGCACTACGTCATCAAGGGCGGTTCCGCGCGAACCGCGGACGCTCTCCTGCGGCGCTCTTTCCGCAACTGGTTTCAACCGCACTACCCATACTTGTTCGCAAAATTCCGATGCGTTTCGAGCGCATCCTGAATCAGGGGTGAAACCATGTTAACCACCGCCATTGCAACCCCCCTCTCCCAGTTCGCGCAAGACGTGCGGGCCGGCTTGTCCCAGCCAGGCCAAAAAGAACTACCTTGCACGTACTTCTACGACGAAGTCGGCTCTGCTCTGTTTGAGGTTATTACTCATCTGCCAGAGTACGGCTTGAGCCGCGCTGGGGAGCGTTTACTGCGCAAGCACGCCTCCGCGCTCGCATCGCAAATGTGGGCGCCGGCCGTGGTTGCGGAATTGGGCTGCGGGAGTGGCAGAAAAACGCGCTGGCTTCTCGAAGCGCTCTCTCGAAGACGACATTTGACCTATTGCCCCATCGAGATTTCCGCCGCGGCTCTCGCCATGTGCAAGCGCCAATTGGACGATCTCGACTCACTCACCTTCGTGGGTTTCGAACGCGAGTACCTGGACGGGCTGGAGGAAGTCAGCGCGCTGCGCCCCCTAGACGCGCCTCTTCTGGTTTTGTTTCTAGGAAGCACCATCGGGAATTTCTTTCGCTCGCAAGGCGTGCAGTTTCTCCAGCAGGTGCGGCAGAATCTGCTGCCCGGCGACTCTCTGCTTCTGGCTACAGACCTCGAAAAGCCTGTCCGGCAATTGCTTCTTGCCTACGACGACCCGTTGGGCGTCACGGCGGCGTTCAATCTGAATCTGCTGGCCCGCCTGAATCGCGAACTGGAGGCGGATTTTCGCCTGGACCTGTTCCGCCACGTCGCCCGGTACAATTGCGAGGAGCGGAGGGTCGAGATGCACCTCCAATCGACATCGGAACAGACCGTTACGATTCCGGGCGCGGGCTTTGCGGTGACGCTCCAGCGCGGCGAGACCATTTGGACCGAAAGTAGCCACAAGTATAATCTTCCGGAGATTCTCCAAATGGCTCGCCAGAGCGGTTTCCGCTGCGACGCCCAATGGTTGGACGAGGAATGGCCGTTTGCACACACCCTGTTGATAGCCGAGTAATGCGATCGAGACTCCTTGTGGTCATTCCCGCTTAATGCGCGCAGCACCTTGGAGTGCGGCGGCTTGCCGCCGCCTTCGCAGACCTCGGACCCAAAGCTGTCCTGAGGCGTACCGTCGCGGCTTCGAGATCGCAAGGCGGCGTCAAGCCGCCGCACTCCAAGGTGCCTTCGGCACAGAGGAAAGGAACCAAAACGATGGCCAACGATAAGGCTCTAAGGCAGCACGTTGTAAGTCTCCTCAAAGGCGGCAATGCTCACGCGGATTTCGATGCGGTCTTTAAGGACCTCCCCGTCAAACTCCGCGGCAAAAGGCCCGATGGCGCAGAGCACTCGCCTTGGGAAGTTCTCGAGCACTTGCGCATCGCCCAGTGGGATATTCTCGAATTCTCGCGCAACCCGAAGCACAAGTCGCCGGATTTTCCGGAGGGCTATTGGCCGCACACAGCTTCGCCTCCGGATGAGACAGCCTGGGACACGAGTATTCAGTCGTTCCGCGCAGATCTCGAGGCGATGTGCACGCTGGTGGCGGACGAATCCATGGATCTGTTCGCCAAGATTCCGCACGGCGATGGTCAAACCATCCTGCGCGAGGCCCTGCTCGTGGCCGACCACAACGCCTATCACTTGGGTCAAGCCGTGCTCCTTCGACGTCTTCTCGGCGCCTGGCACTAAGTCATTGTCGATTGACGATTGTCGATGGACGATTGCACCGCGGAATTCGGACGGCTATCAGCCCTCAGCTTTCAGCTATCAGCGAACTGTTCATCGTGCGTTCCGCTCTTCCCGCCTGCTAGGAGCTGACGGCTGAGCCCTGCCCCGCTGTGCTAAAGTCTTATCAAGCGCCGAGAACAGAGAGAATATTTTCGGCCGGCGGAAGGAACGCTCCATGCGCAAGACGTCGATCGCTGTATCCATCTTGTTATTTGCTTTGCCGACCCCGCTCCTATGGGCAGCAAGCGCCGCAGCGCAAACAGCGGGCCAAATGCCGGAGGCTGCGCCGTATCCCCAACCCGACGCGCGCTTCAAAGCCGACATCCTGGTGATCGTCGCGCATCCGGATGACGAGACGGAGGTCACCGGCTACCTGGCACGCGCGATCTTTGACCAGCAAAAGCGCGTAGCAGCCATCTTCGGCACCCCCGGCAACAGCGGTGGCGACTCCGTGAGCAACGCCCAGGCAGCCGCCCTCGGCGACATTCGGATCACCGAAGCGCGCGAGGCGCTGGCGTCTTTCGGTGTGCTGCATGTCTGGTGCCTGGGCGGTCCAGACACTCCGGGGCAGAACGTACTGCATTCGCTGGAGACTTGGAATCACGGCAACGCCCTTTGGCAGACGGTGCGTCTGGTACGCCTTACACGCCCGGAGGTGATCCTGACCTGGTTGCCGGATTTCGTAGCAGGCGAAAACCACGATGATCACCAGGCCGCGGGCGTTATCGCGACGGAGGCCTTCGATGTGGCGGGCGATCCGACGGTGTTCCCGGAACAGGTTGCGGCGCCGGAGAACCGGCTCGGCGTGTCTAACCTTGCTGAGGGCCTTCAACCCTGGCAGGTCAAGAGGATCTACTATTTCAGCGACGCCGACAGTACCGATTTCCTCATCGGCAAGGGTCCGGCGTACAACACGACCGACCTTTCACCCAGCAAACATGCGCCCTATTACAAGCTCGCCGCGGAGGAGATGGCCTATCACCTCACTCAAGACGATACGGGCCAATTGGCGAAGCACGCGCTGGCCACCGGCGACTTCACCTATTTCAAGCAACCGGTTCGTCTTGCCCTGGGAAAATCCGCGGTAGCGAATACAAGCGTTACTGGCGACATCCTGGAAGGGATTACTCCAGGCGCCATTCCATACGCTCCAGCGCGCGGATACAGGCCGGAAGGGCGCCAAGGGGTCTCCGTTGAACTGGGAGGACCTTGGGCTTTCTATCGAGACTTCTGGCGGGCGCATAATCTCGATCGCGTGGCCAAACTCCTCAACACGCCGGAAATGTCAGTGGGCAATGGCGAGCAGGTTCACGTCCCCATCCTGATTCGCAACGACTCCGATGAACCCGCGGAGGTGATTGTCACCTCCACCCTGCCGACGGGGTGGAAGGAACTCCACGGCACGGCGCGCTACCACGTGCGGTCCCACGAGGCGTACACCGCTCAAATGGTGTACGAAACTGCTTCCACAGCCAAGGCGGAGTGGCAGACGCTGTATTGGAAAGCTGAATCGGGCGGGCACGCGGTCGGCGACGTCTCATTGCGCGTGCGAACTGCAAGCCCAGGCCTCCCACAGTAGCACGGAAGCTACAGGCGCAAAGCCTATGCTTCTCAAAGGCGCTCGTCGAGCAGAGTGTCAATTTCTCGCCCGAGTTCCGCTCGGAGTTGCTCTGAGCCATCGTAGCCTGAGTGAACCAACCGGATCCGGCCTGATTTGTCGATGATCATCACCGTGGGATAGCCTTCCAGATTGAGAGAGCCGAGGCCCTCCAGGGAACTTTCATTGGTGACCGCAACCGGCAGGGTGAAGCCCGATTCCCGCATGAAATCCCTCGCCTTCTCGGGCGTGTCGCCGTTCTTCTGCACGTCGACGGCCCAAAAGCTGACGCTGGCGTTTCCTTGATACTGTTTGTAAAGCCTGTCCAATTCCGGCAACTCCCTTCGGCAGGCTGGGCACCAGGTGGCCCAGAGGTCCACAAGGACTACGCGGCCTCGGAATTCAGAGGATTTGACGACTGTGCCGTCGAGCTTGTTGAACGAAAACGCGGGAGCAGGTGTGCTTGTTTTCCGGGTGGCAATACGAGTTGTAAACGCCGGAAGTATGGCGAGCGCCGCGGCCGCGAGACCTGCCAGGGGAGCCGCCAGCAGTAGCAAACCGCTGCGTGCTGAGTGCGCGGCCCAGAGACGCCGAGCGCCCACGCCGCAGAGCGTAAAGAGAATTGCGGTTACCAGGAAAATTAGAAGCTCGGCGTTCTGGACCGAGCCCCACGCCAGAACGAGCAGCCCTAGGGCGCCTGCGGAGCTCACCAAGATACCTTTCAACAGCGCGCTTCGCGGGCGCCCCCTCCCCCTGAGAAGCCCGGCACAAAGAAACAGAGCGCCGAGCACGATCACAGCCACGCGCAGGTCGGCGCCCACGTGAAGGAAGCTATCGCCGAGAACAAATAAAACCAGGGCCGCAAGCCCCGCGAAGACATCGGCAACTACTGAGATTATTGTGTCCTTCATAGGTTGCAATCCTTTCGGGTATTCCTCAGGGAATGATACGCAGGAGGCTCCGGCGAGGTTCCACTCCGATCGTCTACAGGCCAGCAGCACGACCTTTCGAAAGGAGCTGATGAGTGGCTGCGATCCCGCATTTGCGGTGTCCACACCACCCGCAAAACCCCTTTTCATGCGTGGGAAAGTAGGGTACCTTGTGGTGTGACTTCAGGCGACGAGCCGACCTTCGAGTCGGCAAGCCTGAGCATTCAAGTGACAGGAGACCTGAGATCATGCGCTCAGTTTCATATACGGCACTTCTGATATTGTCGATGATTGCGACGGCATGGCCATTGCTCGCCGCAAGCGGAGCAGATGACAATGCCTATCTGGGTCGATGGGACATCACCGCCACGGGTTCACCCTCCGGGCTGCCCAGGAATTGTTGGCTGGAAATTAAGCGGGAGAATGGAGTGCTGAAGGGCCGCTTCAATCAGGGCGGCGGCGCCGTGTTCGATCTGCCGGTGGTCGCGATCGAGCACGGCGGACTTAAGTTTCAATACCCGCAATGGAAGAAAGAAACCCCGCAAGTGTGGCAAGCCGTGATGAAGGGTGCGCGCCTGGTGGGTACGGCGCACGTCGATGGGGAAACACTCTCGTGGATTGGTGTGCGAGGGCCGGTGTGGCCTGCGACACCTCCGCCGAGAAAGCCCGGAAAGCCCCTCGACCTTTTCAACGGCAAAGACACCTCCAACTGGCTTTGCCAGGACCCGCACCGTCCGATGGGCTGGTCTGTCAAGGACGGAATTCTGATGAACGAAGGAAAAGAGGCCAACAACATCTACACCCGCCAGAAGTTCAACGACTTTAAGTTGGATGTCGAGTTCAACGTCGACCGGGAAAGTAACAGCGGGGTGTATCTCCGAGGCCGCTATGAAATCCAGATTCTCGACGACCTCAGCCGTCCGCTCGATGTCCACAGTCAAGGGGCCCTGTACGGGTTCACCGTTCCGCCGGTCAAAGCCAGCAAGCCCGCGGGGGAGTGGCAGACCTATGAAATAACCTTGGTCGCCAACCGCGTGACGGTGATCCTGAACGGAACCAAAATCCTCGACAACGCCGAAGTCCCGGGAATCACCGGAGGCGCGCTCGACGCCAATGAAAAAGAGCCCGGCCCGATTCTGCTGCAAGGGGATCACGGCAGGGTACAGTTTCGCAAAGTGCGCCTCACCCCGCTGATCTGAGGGTGTAGCGACAGAGTCTGTGCGAGGAATCTCGCTCTGAGTGTTTCAAGGCAGTGGGAGATTCCTCGTCGTCCGTCGGTTGACGGACTCCTCGGAATGACACGAAAACCGAGTTTTCACAAAGCCTCAACAGATATAACTCGGGGTTCCCAATCTCGAAAGCCAGGGCATGCGCACGACCAGGAGGCACAATGTTACGCAAGAAGCTCGTAAAGCCCGGCGCGTATTTCGGATGTCTGGTCCTTTGCGCGTGCTTGTTCGGCCCTGCTCTCAGGCTCGCCACCGGGCAAACCACGCCCCATTATGACAGCGTCGCCATTGATGCTCTCGACCCGGAGGCCTGGAACGGTGTTGTGTTTCTGGCCCGCGCCTTCAACCAGCCCGTGCCTTTCGCCCTGCGGGTGGGGTCGGCGAGCGGCGGGTTTCTTGACGGCAACGAGGTTTTTGATGCCGTAGGAGAAGTCGGACCTCACGCGCCGGACGCTTCTTATTGCCGCATGTCGTGGCGGCACAATCCCCGCCAGGCGCTGATCACACTTGAGTGGTCGCGCATCGACGAGACGACGGTGGTGGGCCGCCTGACCGCGGCTAAGGACTTCCAGCTTGTCTTGGAGACCTACTTTCCCTATCTCGGCGTGAGTTGGGGCACGCAGGGAGTCTACTCCGTCAACGAATCCCAGCAAGCCATTCTTGGCGAACGCTACTTTGACAATGTCTTTGGCACCACGGCGCGATTTGTCGTAATGTTAGACCGGCCCCTTGAGGGCAGCGGGGTATTCCCCACGCTGGGCCAATTACGCGAAAACATGCGAGGCTCCGGCAAGCTGGTGTCTTCGCTAGCCGGCGAGCCGAACGCGGGTGCGGCCGGACTGCAGTTTACAACCGGCGGCGATGCGGCGCACTTCGTGGCTGCGGTCGGCTGGGACAAGGACACGCTTACGGGCAGGGCCAAGGCCCTGCTCGCGCCCGGCAACATTGACGCCATCCTCAAGGAGAAGTCCGGAGCCTACGCTGCCAATCGACCACGCGCCAAAGGACTGTTTGAGGGTGCGCCGGAAGCCATCGGAAACTCCATGTTCTGGAACACGCTTTATGCTTCCTCCAATGGCCTGATCTTTCCCAGCATCAGCCGGCGCTGGGCGCAAAACTGGGGCGGCTGGGTGGTGGGCGAGTGGGACTGCTTCTTCGGTTCGCTGCTCACCAGCCTCGAGGACAAGGCCCAGACGGCGGCCGCCATTCGGGCGATCCTTCTAGCCCAAACGGACACAGGTGTCGTTCCAAACATTGCCGCCGCTTCCGGAATTACCCCGGATCGCTCCCAGCCTCCAGTGGGCTCTTATGTCACCTGGAAAGTCTATCAGCGAATCCAAGACCGGCAGTTGCTCGAGTGGGCGTACCCTCGGCTGAAGAAGTGGCACGAATGGTGGCTGCAGGACCGGGGCGACGGCCAAGGGTGGCGCGATGGTTATCATGACAGCCTGCTGGAGTGGGGCAGCGACAAAGGTTCATCGCCATCCACAGGTGGCCGGGGCTTTCTCCAGGCAGCCAAGTGGGAAAGCGGCATGGACGACAGCCCCATGTATGACGAGACCAGTTACGATCCCCAAGCCTATACGATGAACCTGGTCGATGTCGGTCTGAACTCGCTCTATTCTCTGGACGCGGAGTGCTTGGCTAAGATTGCGGCGATTCTCGGCAAAGACGATGACGCCAAGAAATTCGCGGATGAGTATGATCACCGGCGGCAACTCATCCAGCAGAAGCTCTGGAACGAGAAGGACGGCATTTACGAGAACCGCTTCTGGGACGGCTCGTTTTCAAATCGCCTCTCGCCAACGAATTTCTACCCCCTGTTTGCCGGGATTGCGACTCCGGAGCAGGCCAAGCGCATGGTGGAAGAACATCTCCTGAACCCCAAGGAGTTCTGGGGGACTTACGTCGCGCCAACCATCGCGCGCAACGACCCGGCCTTCCCTGACCAGAACTACTGGCGTGGCACGATCTGGGGTCCCACGAACTACATGCTGTACGAAGGGATTAATCGCTACGGATTCGACAAGGTGGCCCTTGAGTACGCGCACAAGAGCTATGGCCTTTTCATGGATGACTGGAAGACCAACCAGCACGACAACGAGCAGTACCACGCCTGGGGCGGCAACGGCGGCGGCGACACGCACTACACCTGGGGAGCGCTGTTGTGCCTGGTGGGGCTGGAACAATACATCGACAAGAACCCCTGGGAAGGCTTGCGCTTCGGTGCGTTTAATCCGCCTTCGAGCGGCGAGCTTACCGGCATCGACTGGGATGGCCATCGGTATGACGTGGGCATCGGTCCGGAGAAAACTACTCTCAAGCGCGACGGTTCTGTCTGTTTCGAAGCCGGCGGCGGCGTAGTGGTGAGGCAGTATCGTGCCGACGGCGCGCACCTTTCGTTCTCGATCAAAGGCGACCACCCCATCCGCGTCACCAGTTCCGAGTTTAATTCCGGCGAACTCAACTTGAAAATTGATAAGCGGCCGGCGAGAAAGGTACACGCGCATCAGGGCCACGTAATCTTCGAAGTTCCTGCCGGAGAGCATAACATCGAGGTCAGTAAGTAGCCTGGGTTGGCGGCTGGGAACAGAATTCCGCGACAGGTCGTTCTCTTGGGAACAAGCGGCAGGGGACGGGGCCGAGGCGGCCAAGGTGTTGTTGCCGCCCCGCGGTCCTCGCGCGCGGCTGAAAACGCCGCTAGCCTCCCTTCTTGCCTTTCCGCTTTCCGGCTTCGCAACCCATCGGCCCGGGCGGCTGTAATTTCTGCAACCACTTTCCTGGTTGAGGAATCTAAAAACTCTGGGCGCGGAGCAAACCAAAACGGACCGAAGCGGTGTCACCCGCCCGTAACATGTCGAGATTTCGACGCGCCCCGTCGAAATCCCGACAACGTGAGGCGGGACTCAAGGGGCGGCCGGTTTGTTAAGCCCTTGATTGCACGATTGGAAGGAAGACGCGGCCGCGCACGCCGGATTGGCAGTGGAAGTGCCAAGAACCGTGGTGACTGCACGCGGCAGCTCTCACTCGGGTGGCGGCAAGCCTGTCATTCCGAGCGAAGCGAGGAATCTGCATGTGTTTATTCTCAAAAAGATAAATGCAGGTGCTTCGCTTCGCTCAGCATGACAGACGGTTTTTTCACACCTGCTTAGGAGACGGGAATCGTCCCCATCATGACCACCGAACTGCCCATCATCTATCTGGCCCGGCACGGTGAAACCGCGTGGAGCCTTACGGGCCAGCACACCGGGACAACAGACTTGCCTCTCACCGAGCGCGGCGAGAGGAACGCGCGCGCCTTGGGGGAGCGACTAGACGGGCTTGAATTCAGCCGTGTGTTCAGCAGTCCGTCGCTGCGCGCTCGCCGCACTTGTGAACTTGCGGGGTTTGGCGGCATAGTCGAAGTGGACGACGACCTGGCGGAGTGGAACTACGGGCAATACGAGGGGCGACGCACTTCCGAAATCCGCGCTGAACGGCCGGATTGGCAACTGTTCCGCGACGGCTGCCCGGGTGGTGAGTCGCCCGCCGAAGTGGGCGCGCGGGCCGACCGAGTGGTGAGCCGCCTGCGAGCGGACCCGGGGAACACACTGATTTTCTCGAGTGGCCATTTCCTGCGCGTGCTGGCAGCCCGATGGCTGGGTCTTGAGCCGGCGGGCGGCAGGTACTTCTTGCTGAGCACCGCAAGCCTGAGCGCGCTAGGGTACGAAAACAGTCTGTGTCAACCGGTGATCCGCTTGTGGGACGACACCCGGCACGTCGAAACGGAATCGAGTTCGTCGAAGGCCAAGGCGTGAATTCGGGCGAAGGAAACGATCATGGGGGTCTGTCCCAATCTGAGAGCAGCACCGACCTTTAGGTCGGTAGAAGCCGGCCTTTAAGGATCGCCGCGGCGCGCTGCGTCTGAAATTTGAGGTGGAATAATGAAAGCGACTCAATTACTTCACAATCTCGGCCAGAGTATCTGGCTTGACAATATTACGCGCGATCTGCTGGAGAGCGGCACGCTCAGCCGCTACATCCAGGAACTCTCCGTAACCGGGCTGACCTCAAATCCAACCATCTTCGACCACGCCATAAAGAACAGCACGGCCTACGACGCTGCGATCCGCGAGAACCTGAAGCAAGGCAAATCGGGCGAAGCGCTTTTCTTCGGGCTGGCGCTGGAAGACCTCAGTCGGGCCGCCGCGCTGTTCCGGCCGATTTACGATCGGACCGACGGCGTGGACGGTTGGGTGTCACTCGAAGTTTCACCCTTGCTTGCCTATGACACCGCCAGCACTCTGGCAGCAGCCAGGGATCTGCATGCGCGCGCGGGACAGCCTAACCTGTTCATTAAGATCCCCGGAACCAAGGAGGGCCTGCCGGCTATCGAAGAGTCGATTTTCGCCGGGGTCCCGATCAACGTCACCCTGCTGTTCTCGCGCGAGCACTATCGGGCGGCTGCGGAAGCTTTCTTACGCGGTATCGAGCGGCGTGTTGAAGCCGGCCTCAACCCCAACGTCGGATCTGTTGCGTCCTTGTTTGTCAGCCGCTGGGATGCCGCGGTGCTGGGCACGGCGCCGGAGTCGTTACGTGGTCGGCTCGGTATCGCTATTGCCATGCGAGCCTACAAGGCATACCGCGAGCTGCTTGACTCACCGCGCGGGCAGCGCGTTTTCAATGCGGGTGCGCGTCCCCAGCGCCTCCTCTGGGCCAGCACCGGGACCAAGGATCCCAAAGCCTCCGACGTACTTTACATCAAGGCCCTGGCAGCGCCTTTCACGGTGAACACCATGCCGGAAGCTACTTTAAAGGCGCTCGCCGATCACGGTGAATTAGGCTCGATCCTTCCCGCAGACGGGGGCGACTGCGAGCAAGTATTGGCGCAGTTTGCGAAAGCTGGAATTGATGTCGATGCCCTGGCAGGCCGGCTTCAGGACGAAGGAGCGAAGTCGTTTGTCCAGTCGTGGAATGATCTGATGGCGGTGATTACCTCCAAGAGCGCCGCGCTGAAAGCGGCCGCTGCGCGTTGACGGGCTGCAGAGCTGCACCGCGTCTTCGAGGTACGTGATTCTGACGGAGGGTTTATGCAATTGGGAATGGTGGGACTGGGGAGGATGGGGGCAAATATGGTGCGCCGCCTCCTCAGAGGGGGCCACCGCTGTGTGGTCTTCGACCAGTCGTCAACGGCGGTGGAGGGGTTGGCAAAAGAGAAAGCTGAGGGGAGTTCATCACTTCAGGACCTGGTGAAGAGACTCGAGAAACCACGTGCGGTGTGGCTAATGGTTCCCGCCGCGGCTGTAGACGCGACGATCGCCGAGTTGCTGCCTCACCTGGACGCCGGGGACATCGTTATCGACGGCGGGAATTCCTACTACGTAGACGACATTCGGCGCTCCAAAAAACTCTCGGAGAAGCAGATCCATTACGTGGACGTAGGCACCAGCGGCGGCGTGTGGGGCTTGGAACGCGGTTACTGCATGATGATCGGCGGAGAAGGGGACGTGGTCAAGCACCTCGATCCCATCTTTTCGACGCTGGCGCCGGGCAGGGGCAACCTGCCGCGCACGCCGGGCCGCGAGAGGCTCGACAGCACTGCCGAACTGGGTTATTTGCATTGCGGTTCCAACGGCGCCGGACACTTCGTCAAGATGGTCCACAACGGCATCGAGTACGGGATCATGGCCGCCTACGCGGAGGGCCTGAGCGTTTTGCGCGATGCTAATGTCGGAAAGCGTCAGGACGCCATCGACGCGGAGACCACCCCGCTGCGCCATCCTGAGAACTACCAGTATGACCTCAATTTGCGGGACATCACGGAGGTCTGGCGACGCGGCAGCGTCATTGCCTCCTGGTTGCTGGACCTGACGGCGGCGGGGTTGGTGAATGACCCCGAGCTTTCGCATTTTGCCGGTCGCGTGTCGGACTCTGGCGAGGGCCGCTGGACGATTAAGGCGGCCATCGATGAGGCAGTGCCGGTGCCGGTTCTTTCCGCCGCGCTTTACGAGCGGTTTAGTTCACGCGGGGAAGCGGACTACCAGGACAGATTGCTCTCCGCGATGCGTTTTGGGTTCGGCGGGCACCTGGAGAAGACGAAGTAGCGCTGACCCTCAGGAGGCTTCGGAAGAGCCGTCGGGATCGTCATTCCGAGTGGACATGGGCCTGCGGCCCACCCGAGGGAATGAAAATCCCCTCGGCGTCCTCAGGTAGGGGCACGCCATGGCGTGCCCCTACAATGGCGGGCAAGGGTGACTTTCAAGAAAGCGAAGCGAGGATCCCGCTCGGTAAACGCAACAGTGACGAGAAAGCGAGATTCTGGATGAACGATATCCATTCTGACGCTCTGGTCTTCTTCGGCGCTACCGGCGACTTAGCCTATAAGAAGATCTTCCCGGCGCTCCAGGCAATGGTGAAGCGCGGGCATTTGAGCGTGCCGGTGATTGGCGTGGCGAAGCCCGGTTGGAGCCTCGACCAGCTCAGGGCGCGGGCGCACGACAGCCTGGAGAAGCACGGGGGAGTCGATGTAGCGGCTTTCGAGAAGCTGAGCAGCTTGCTGGGTTTTGTGGGCGGCGATTACCGGGATCCCGCCACTTTTCAAGCGCTTCGCAAGCAACTCAACGGGGCGCGGCGGCCGGCTCATTATCTGGCCATCCCGCCCGCGTTATTCGAGACAACGGTGGAAGAGTTAGCAAAAACAGGCTGCGCTGCCGAGCCGGGGTGCTCCCAGGCTCGCGTGATCGTCGAGAAGCCCTTCGGCCATGATCTGGGCTCAGCGCGGGAGCTCAACCAGATTTTGCACGAGGTTTTCCCGGAATCCGCGATCTTTCGCATCGACCACTATCTGGGCAAGCGGCCGGTGAACAATGTCGTGGTTTTCCGGTTTGCCAACACTTTCATGGAGCCGTTCTGGAATCGAAACTACGTCGAAAGCGTGCAGATCACCATGGCGGAAGATTTCGGCGTGGAAGGACGCGGCGCCTTCTACGATCAAACCGGCACCATTCGCGACGTGATTCAGAACCATCTCTTCCAGATCTTGTGTAACCTCGCCATGGAACCTCCGGTCCGCAACGACAGTGAAACTATTCGCGACGAAAAAGTTAAGGTACTCAAGGCAATTCCAGCGTTGGAGGTCGAGAATCTGGTCCGAGGGCAGTTCCGCGGCTATCGCCAGGAAAAGGGAGTGGCGCCCGATTCGAAGGTGGAGACGTTTGCTGCCCTGCGACTCGAAGTGGATTCCTGGCGCTGGAAAGGTGTGCCGTTTTACATTCGCGCGGGAAAGAACTTGCCGGTGAATTGCACTGAGGTTCTGGCGCGGCTTCACAAGCCTCCCACAGTCATCCGGGATGGCACCTTTTCGCAAAACCATATGCGGTTCCGAATCAGTCCCGAGATGACGATCGCCGTGGGCGCAACGTTGATGGGTCCGGATGAGCAGATGAAGACCGAAGGGGTTGAAATCGTGGCCAGCAGTCATCCCTCGCCCCAGGAAATGGACGCTTACGAGCGCGTACTGGGCGACGCCATGGCCGGAGACGCCACTCTGTTCGCCCGTGAGGATTATGTGGAAGAGGCGTGGCGCGTCGTCGATCCGGTGTTCAAAGCCGATACTCCCGTCTACGAATACGACAAGGGAACTTGGGGGCCGAGCGAGGTCGACCAGAAGGTCTCGCCGGAAGGTGGCTGGCATAACCCAACGGCACAGGAGAAGCCCACGGCTGTGTAAGGCAGGTTCATCGACTAAGTTCGCCGGCGCACTTAGGAAATTCGGATTCGGGCCCGACCGGGTAATGACAGCTTCGAGAGAGTTGTGGGGTAGGTGAGCGTTGCAGCTAGCCACCGGCGAACAAACCGTGGCAGTTGGAGCAGGATCCGTAGGCACGAAGGGGGTTCCGAGTGTGGGGCGGAGCTTCCCCCTCGGCGCAACGGTGGTTGCAGCCGGTGTGAATTTCAGCGTCTATGCACGGGACGCTACCGGCGTCGAGTTGGCCTTCTTCGATCGGGAGGATGACTCCAGGCCCTCGCGAGTGATAAATATCGATCCGACCAAGAACCGCACTTACCCCTATTGGCATGTCTTCG
The DNA here is from genome assembly GCA_963831905.1 of uncultured Acidobacteriota bacterium. Classification (GTDB taxonomy): domain Bacteria; phylum Acidobacteriota; class Terriglobia; order UBA7540; family UBA7540; genus CAVROP01. The sequence goes on from CAWHRX010000004.1 coordinate 207,040, forward strand.
TCCCGGGACTGAGAACGGGGCAGCTTTACGGGTACCGGGTTTCCGGGCCTTTCGACCCCGCGAGCGGTATGCGGTTTGATCCTGAAAAGCTGCTGTTGGACCCTTACGGCCTCGCCGTGGCCGTGCCCAAGAATTACAGTCGTGAGGCAGCACGCCGGATGGGCGATAACACCGCTGTAGCAATGAAGAGCCTGGTGGTGGATCCGGACCTCTACGACTGGCAGGGAGATGCGCCGCTTCGCCACCGCTCGGCGCGCAGCATCATTTACGAGATGCACGTGCGGGGCTTCACGCAGCATCCCAATTCGGGCGTTTCAGAACGAGCGCGCGGCACCTATGCCGGTTTGATCGAGAAGATCCCATACCTTCGCGGACTCGGCATCACTGCCGTAGAACTGTTGCCGGTGTTCCAGTTCGACGCCCAGGATGCGCCGCCCGGAAAGACGAATTACTGGGGCTATTCGCCGGTCTCGTTCTTTGCGCCGCACCAGGCCTACAGCTCTCGTCAAGACCGGCTTGGACCGATCGACGAATTTCGCGACATGGTGAAGGCGTTGCACCGCGCTGACATCGAGATCATTCTCGATGTCGTTTTCAATCACACCACCGAAGGCGACCATCTCGGGCCAACACTATGCTTCCGCGGCTTCGACAACAGCACTTACTACATCCTCGAGCCTGACCGCTCGCGCTACGCCAACTACACCGGCACGGGAAACTCACTCAATGCCAACCATCCTGTCGTCCGCCGGATGATTCTGGACAGTCTCTGTTATTGGGCGAACCACATGCACGTGGACGGCTTCCGCTTCGATCTGGCGTCGGTCCTGGAACGCGACGAGACAGGGAATCTGCTGCCGAAGCCGCCGGTGTTGTGGGATATCGACACTGATCCCCGTCTGGCCGGAACCAAGCTCATCGCGGAGGCATGGGACGCAGCCGGGTTGTACCAAGTGGGCAACTTCGCCGGGGACACTTGGCGGGAGTGGAATGCGCGATTCCGCGACGACCTCCGCAGCTTCTTCCGCGCCGATGATGGCACGGTGGGCCCGCTTGCCGACACGCTCGTGGGCAGTCCTCAAATCTACGGGCATAAGCAACGCGAAGCGGAGGAGAGCGTGAACTTCGTGACCTGTCACGATGGGTTCACAGGCAACGACCTTGTCTCGTACAATCAGAAACACAACGAGGCTAACGGGCAGGACAACCGCGACGGCGCGGACGACAACCGAAGCTGGAATTGCGGTGTCGAGGGTCCAAGCGATGATCCGGCGGTCGAGGCGCTGCGAAACCGGCAGGTGAAGAACTTCTTCAGTCTGACGCTGCTCTCGCTGGGGCTGCCCATGATTTTGATGGGCGACGAGGTGCGGCGCACGCAACATGGCAACAACAACGCCTATTGCCAGGACAACGAGACCAGTTGGTTCGACTGGAGTCTGCTTCGAAAGCATGCCGACGTCCATCGGTTCGTCAGCCTGCTCAACGCGCGCCGGTTGTTGTACTCGGTGGAGCCCGATGAGCCGCACGTGACCCTGAACCAGCTTCTTTCCAGCGCAAGCAGAACCTGGCACGGTGTGAAACTTGGGCAGCCGGACTGGAGCGCAAACTCGCATAGCCTGGCATTCACCACTGAGGTCTCAAACGCTGGCCTGTTCTTTCACGTCATCCTGAACGCTTATTGGGAGCCGCTCGAATTCGAACTGCCGCCAGGCAGTGAAGACGGTGAGGCGTGGCGCCGTTGGATCGATACGAGCCTTGAGTCGCCGGAAGATATCGTGGAGTGGCAGGCCGCACCCGTGGTTACTGAACGAACGTATCGCGCCGAACCGCGCACTGTGATTGTGCTTTTCGCCCGTAGGCGAAGCGAGAAACGATGACCAGGTTGAACCCGCTCAAGTCATCTTCTCGCGTGGAGAGAGAGCGAACTTGCGGAACGCTCAGCGACGACGGAAAACCTGATGCTCCGCCATGCAAAACAGGTGACGGACGCGCGGGAAGCGCCCTGGAAGAGGTGACAACCTCGATGGCGATAGATACGCAGAGTGACACCCACGCGGATATGAAGCTGCATGCCGCGCAACGGGCTCTGGAGCTGGTAGAACCCGGAATGATGCTGGGACTGGGTTCCGGGACGACCGCAACCTATTGGATCAAGCTTCTCGGCGAACAGGTACGCGACCACGGCTTGCAGATTCGCGCCATTGCAAGCTCCAAGGACAGCGAACTCCTGGGGCGAAGCTACGGGATACCCTTCGTCAGTTTTGAGGAGTGCCGCCGTATTGACCTCACTGTGGACGGCGCGGACGAGATCGCGCCCCATCTCGCACTCATCAAGGGCGGGGGCGGAAAACTTCTGCGCGAAAAGATTGTCGCCAGCGCATCGAAGTGTTTCGTCATCGTCGCCGACGAATCGAAGCAGGTCGAGAAGCTTGGGCGCTTCCCTTTGCCGGTCGAAGTGATTCCAATGGCTGCTCCGTTGGTGAGCGATTCCCTTCGAGAGCTTGGTTTCACGCCCACGGTACGATTGAGCCAGGACGGAACGCGCTACATCACGGACGAAGGAAATCTGATTCTCGACTGCTCCGGCCTTCTTATCGATAACCCGGAAGAGATCGCGGCGAAGATCGACTCCATCGTTGGCGTAGTGGAGCACGGCCTCTTTCTGGGTATGGCCGACCTTGCCTTGATTGCAGGCGCGGAACGCGTCATCGAGCGTTCTGCGTAGGATCGTGAGTGAACGGGCAGCTCGGACCTGCATTTTGGGTCCGCAATCCGCGCCGCCGGTACTACTGGAAGGACTCGGCCTTCCGCAAGAAGTTATCTGAGCAGGGCTTTAACATACACAACACATATCATCGAACCGAAAAGGAGACACACAATGCCATACGTTACAGCCGGAAGGGAGAACTCAGGGAACGTCGATCTTTACTACGAGGACCATGGCTCGGGCAATCCGGTCGTTCTCATCCACGGATATCCATTGAGCGGAGCTTCCTGGGAGAAACAAGCGGCCGCGCTGCTGAATGCAGGTTACCGAGTCATCACCTATGACCGCCGTGGCTTTGGCAAGTCCAGCCAGCCCACCACGGGCTACAACTACGACACGTTCGCCGGGGACCTTCACAATCTGGTCAGCGAGCTAAAGCTCACCGATTTCACCTTGGTGGGCTTCTCGATGGGAGGGGGCGAGGTGGCGCGCTACATCGGGAAATACGGGTCCACGGGCGTGAGCAAGGCCGTCATCATCTCCGGGGTGCCGCCGTATTTGCTCAAGACGGCCGACAACCCGGAGGGCGTTGACGCCAGCGTGTTTGCCGGCACGGAGCAAGCGGTGGCCGCCGACCGCTATGCGTTCTTCACCGCCTTCTTCCGGGACTTCTACAACACTGACGTGAACCTGGGTAAGCGGGTGAGCGAACAAGCCGTGCAGGCCAGTTGGAACGTCGCGGCCGGCTGTTCCGCCACCGCCAGCCTGGCGTGTGTCCCGACTTGGCACGAAGACTTCCGCGCGGACGTGGCCCGCATCGATGTGCCCACGCTGGTGATCCACGGGGATGCCGACCGCATCCTTCCCATCACGGCTGCCGGGCTGCGCACTGCCAAGCTCATCAAAGGAGCGCGCCTGCTGGTTATAAAGAACGGTCCGCACTGCGTCACCTGGACGCACGCGGAAGAAGTCAACGCCGAGTTGTTGAGCTTCCTGGGCGAGAAGGCCGGGAAGTCGCAGGCGGCCGGCGCCTAGGAAACCGGCCCGTAGCCGTCGTTCCAAAAGCTCCAAGGGGTCTGTCACAGCGTGCCGCACGAGGTTCCGCCGGCAGGTGAACACCTCGGAAGGCAAGGCATGTTTGTGAGTTCGCGTAAGTGCTTTTCCGTAGTCTCAGAATTTCACAGGAGGATCTATGGCAACAACAAGACTCGCAGTCGCGCCAATGAAAGTGGCGCAGATTTCCAAGCCGGGGGGGCGATTTCCAGATCGTCGAGCGCGAAATCCCCAGGCCGGGCGCCGGGCAGGTGCGGATCAAGGTGCAAGCTTGTGGTGTTTGCCACAGCGACGTGCTTACGAAAGAAGGCGCGTGGCCTGGAATTCAGTACCCCCGCGTTCCGGGACACGAAGTGGCGGGCATCATCGATGAACTGGGCGCCGGCGTCTCCGAGTGGACCCAGGGGCAACGCGTAGGCGTCGGCTGGCACGGTGGCCAGGACGGAACCTGTCTTTCGTGCCGGCGTGGAGATTTTCGCAATTGCCGAAATCTGAAAATTGCAGGCATCAGCTACGACGGCGGATACCAGCAATACATGCTGGCTCCCGTAGAGGCGCTGGCGGCGATCCCTGAAGGCTTGGGGGATGCGGAAGCAGCGCCTCTGCTCTGCGCCGGAATCACCACGTTTAACGCGCTCCGGCATAGTGGCGCCCTTCCCGGTGACCTGGTTGCGGTGCAGGGTATCGGCGGTCTGGGCCACCTCGGAATTCAATTCGCCAGTAAGTTCGGCTATAAGGTCGCGGCGATCGGGCGAGGGCTGGGAAACGCGGCGTTGGCAAAGAAACTCGGAGCCAGCGTGTACATCGACAGTAAAGCGACGAGCGCGGCTGCCGAACTGCAAAAGCTGGGCGGCGCACAGGTCATCCTGGCGACGGCCCCAAACTCGAAAGCCATGTCCGGGTTGATTGACGGGCTGGGGCCGAACGGAAAGCTTATGGTGGTGGGCGCGACATTTGATCCCATCGAGGTTACGCCGCTACAACTCATCTCTGGGAGTCGAACGATTCAGGGCTGGGCTTCCGGAACGCCGACCGATTCCGAGGACACACTGCGCTTCGCTGAACTGACCGGCGTGCGTCCCATGATTGAAACCTACCCGCTCGACAAGGCGGCCGAGGCTTACGCGCGAATGATGAGCGGCGATGCAGAGTTCCGCGTGGTTCTGACGATGTAGGTTTGCCTTCCATCGGGGAAGGCGGCCGACCGGGCTTGCGGCGTCTTCAAGGGACTCCAGGTCGGCGGCGCTGTATTGTGGCTATGAAGATGCCCCGGCGCGCAGCAGGGTGGAAGAGTTTAGGAGTTACTTGGGGTCCGCGTGGTCTACACCGAAGGGGTACCTCCAAGCCACGGCGGGAAGCATTTACCCAACAGGAGCTCAACCCAGAAAAGCAGAGAGGCGCTCGCGAATATCGTGAGTCCGAAGCGCAATGCAGCACGCCATTCCCGCTTCGACGCGTAAGCGGCGACCGCCGTTGCCTCGGTGACCACACACCCCCCCGCTCCCACCGGGAGTGCATCTACGCGCGATGAGACATGCTACCACACCGGTTTGACGCCGGTGGGGCTTTACAGCTTGTCCGTCGAAAAATCAAACAGGTCTTGCAGGGGATGATCTCCTGCTCTCAGACAAGACTCCACCAGAAACCATTCCTCTTCCGGTCGAGTTTCCGCATGACGCTAAAAGGAAGCCAGGGCTGCTCATCCAATACCGAGACAGCACCTATTTGCGAGTGTTGGCCTCAATTTTCTCTAACATCTTCATGAGTTTGTTGGTTTTGCGAATGTAAATCGTCGGGACATACATTGCCACCAAGGCAACGACTACAAAACTCGCGAGGACCAGGGTTATGGATACCGTCATATTAACCTCCGCTACGATCGGAATAGAATTTTACGCGAGACATGTATACATGAATTTGAAGGCTTGCGCAACAGGTAAACCGGACACAGGTAAACCGTGCTTCAATCGGCATATCTGGTCCTACACGGGGGCAACGCGTGCTCAGATTCCGTCCGTGCCCGCGCTTTCATGAGTGGGCACTCCAAGAGAATGACCGCCGCTGGCTCTTAATGTGACAAAATGTGACGGCGGAAAGCCACGGGTAGCCAAACTGAGGGTCCGCCAAGCGTCCTTAATCCTTTACCCTTACCCTTTACCCTCTTATAATCGCTAGCCATGAGAAGCGGGCGCCGAGGCATCCATTTGTTCCAATTCGCGGGAGTTGATGTGTACTTGCATTGGTGCTGGTTTCTGGTCGCGGCGTTTGAGATTACCAGGCGAACGAGAGCTTATTCTTCCATAGCCTGGAACGTGCTCGAGTATCTGTCGCTCTTTTTCATTGTGTTATTGCATGAATACGGGCATGCCCTGGTTTGCCGGCAGGTTGGAGGGACGGCAAATGAGATTATGCTCTGGCCTCTGGGAGGAATGGCGTACGTGAGCCCGCCCCAGCGGCCCGGTGCCACGCTGTGGAGCAGCGCGGCTGGGCCGCTGGTAAACGTCCAGCTTCTCCTGGTTTTTACCCCCGTAGGTTTAATAATAGACCGGTCCTTGAAGCTGGCCAAGACCGCACACAATATCCATTCGTTCTTTCTGGCGCTCATCGGCATGAATGGGCTTTTGTTGGCCATCAATCTGTTGCCCATCTATCCTCTGGACGGCGGTCAGATAATCCGTTCCTTGCTCTGGTATGTGCTAGGACGCGCCCGCAGCCTGATGGTGGTGGTCGTGATCGGCTTTGCCTTCGTGGCGGGTCTATTCGGTTTGGCCTTGCTGAAGCGTTCCTTCTGGCTTGGCATCATCGCCCTGTTTATCCTGTCGAGTTGCTGGGGAGGACTGCAGCAAGCGTGGACTCTGTCTCGTCTGGCGAAGTTGCCGCGCCACGAAGGGTTTGCGTGCCCGTCCTGTAATGCTGCGCCACCGCTGGGAAGTTTTTGGACTTGTAGCGCTTGTAGAAAACCCTTCGACACTTTCCAAACGCGAACCCGCTGCCCTAATTGCTCGGAACAACATTCCCTGACGACGTGTCTCGACTGCTACGCCAAGAATCCCCTGGATGAGTGGATTGTCCCTCAGTCTTCTGGCTGATGAACCGTGTTCGTGTTCATCTCCGCCAATGTGTTTTGTTCTCCCTGTTGCCTGCAAATCCTCCGACGTTATCTCGTTAATTCTCGAATTGCTGGACACTCCAACAACATCATCACCCTACGTTCCGGTCACCTCGAAGATGAAGCGGCGGATGCTGAGTTCCAAAAACTCGCAGATCAGAAAGGCGGTCACAAACGGTGCTCTCGACCAAAAGGAAACGAGCCAAAACGGAAATTGAGGAGGCCGCTGCCAACGCGGAAGCTGCGAAGGCTTAGTTGGTGGACCTGGAGAGGTTCGAACTCTCGACCTCATGACTGCCAGTTGTGTATTAACCTAGAATCAATAAGATACAAGAATAGTGTTACGTAGTTGCATAGTGGACTACCACGCGCTACAGAGCCAGTATTCATGCGGGTTCGCAGCAGGTACGCCAGACAGTGAATAGCGAATCCGTAGCACAGCGAAACCCACCATAGCGCCGGGGAGTGGTCACCTAGGGTGGTCACCTCTTTTTGCCGTCCAGATTCGAGCAAGCTGAAGGTTTGGCTGGGAGGAGAGCATGAACCGTTCCCTTGCCGGGCGTGGACCGGCGCATCCTGGGGCAATTCTGCGCGCTGGCGGGCATCCTGGCGCGCCTCGCGGCAGGCGAAGAGCATCCGGCGGGCCGGACGGCGGGGAGTGCCGGGAATAGTCCGAGGGCGCCGCTTTTCGCTCGTCACTTGCCCTGAATCACCACGCACTACAGTATTTTTGATCTGTTTTTTCCTTTCTTGGCTCAAATCCTTTTGTGCAAGAAAATGGGGTGAGCGGCATCTGCGGGCCGTCGAGTGGAGGGGAGGGGGAGGGGGACCCACGACAAGGCGCATCCCCTCCACTGCCGACATCCTAACACACGGAACACTCTGCTCACGTCGCTGGCCTTCGCCAATGGTACAAAAGTACCGTTCCGCAGGGTAGTAAACTATACGCTCGAAGCATAACGCCCGTTCAAGGTTTGTTTTATGCTCTTGGCCCTTCCGCATGTGTGTACGTGGCAGTGATCGCGTGGGCGAGCCATTCTCCGCAAGTGTCCGATTCCACTGCCATCATAGAAGGAGGGATGCGAGTCGTGGCTCTTAGGTGAGGTAGGATACCTCACAGTCATAACCAATCACTTCGAGAAGCCGACGCATTGACCCGGAGCAGTCAGCGGCGTGGTTCTTGCCGACGATGACTATTGCCCAACCGTCGTCGTCCTTGCGTGCCTTCTGCGCGATTCGGTCGGCGAAACTCTCATCACGAGGGGTTCCGCTGGCGGGCGGTGCCTCCACATCGTTGTTTGCACCCCTGCTTATTCGGAGTAGGATTTCTGAATCATCGGCATCGGTAGGCCACTCGCCTAAATATGCCTTGTAAAGCTTCAACCTATTGTGCGCATAGTCTTCCAAGACACGTTTGCGGAATGGACGACCTTCGTCTAGCCACAAAGTCTCGACGCCCGCATAGGTTTCGAGGTGGGTATCTCCATCGTATCCTAAAGACAGCTTTAGTGTTTTTAGAAGGCTTTCCGAAATATTGGGCCACTCCTTCTTGAGCATGTTGGCAAACTCATCCCTTCTAGCTCTCAATTGGTCGTGGAAACCGCTATCCCATTCCACGGCAATAAACTCCGGGTTCCCATACGCCTCAGCACACCTTGCAAGCCATTCACTCAGGCTCTGTCTCTCGGCGGGGTCAAAGTGATTAATGCCAACGATACGAAGGATCATAGGTGACCACTGGACAAAGGAGCGAAGAGTCGAAAATATCCGATCAGGGCGTTCACCCTTGATTCCCCTTTTGGGGATAGGCTTGCCATCGCTTCCTCGGCAATTATCGAAATCGAATAGCCGACAGCCGCGCAGGTTTCCCGGCCTTCACCCGTCGAGCTAGGCAGCCAACATATCTTAGCACCGCGCCCCGGACGAGCATATACTGTCGCTGGCGAATTCGTAGACCAATCACCAGGAGGGTTTTCGATGGGCCTCATTTTCCGATGTTTGTTGTTTTCGGTCGCTCTGCCAATCTGTGTCAACGAGCAGAACATCGACACTGCCCGGCTCTTCAAGCAAGACTCGGCTGCTGTTGTTCTGATAATCAGCCAAAAATCAGGGTCGCCGGTCGGCCAAGGAACTGGCATTCTCGTCAGTAAGGATGGAACGATTGTTTCGGCGCTGCACATTTTGGAAGGGGCGGATAGCGCCGTGGTCAAGCTTAGGAATGGAGATGTTTACGATAGCATCTCCGTAATCGCTTTCGATGCACGCAGGGACCTCATCATCTTGAAGGTCTCAGGCTTCGACCTTCCGACGTTGCCGCTAGGAAATTCGAACGAGGCAAAGGAAGGCGACCCGGTCGCTATGATAAGCAACCCGAAGGGGCTTGAGGGCTCGATTACGCAGGGCATTATAAGCGCCGTTAGGGAAATCGGCGACTTGGGCTTCAAGGTCATTCAGACTACTGCCGCTGCCTCACCGGGAAGCAGCGGAGGGGCTATTCTGAACGCCAGCGGTGAGTTAATAGGAATCCTCTCGTTCAAGGTACTTGGCGGAGAGAACCTGAATTTTGGAATCCCTGTGAACTACGCTCGCGGGATGCTTGACACTCATGAGTCTTTCCCGTTGAGCGACCTTGCAAGCCGCATCGGTGTGGGGTCCGCAAAGCCGCTGTCTCAGCTCGCGGAAGCAACGCCGACGGATGCTTCGGGCGAATGGAAGAGCCTCTTAACCGGAAACACATACAAAGTGCGGCTCGAAGAAGGGCACGCATATGTCGAACGAACTCTTACAGACAAACAGCGCGGTGCGGGGATCTTCGACTTGTGTGACCTGAACATGGAGAATGGCCAGTATCGGGGAGTTTGCAGGAGGCAATTTTTCGTCACTTGGAGGAGATGGACGAAACTCTCAGGCGTATATGATGAGCAGCACAAACTGTGCAGTTACCAAGGACAAATGGAGATTACGAAGCAGAGCCCGACTCGCGTCGAGGGCCGGACAGAAAATCTAACCACGCCAATTGAAAAGTGGTCCTTCAACGACTACAAGGAATGCGGCAAACGATTCAAGCTTGAGTGGATGGATTTCGTTTGGATTAGGCCCAACTGAATGAGTGTTGCAGATAGGCGACCCTCTTCGCGCTCGCTTTGGGTTGCAGTCGCCCCAGCGCCAGGATCACGGGGCTTGCCAGATGAGGTGGTGCTCCTCGTCGCTCATGATGATTGAAGCGGCGGAAGTTTGTTCGGTTGCTCCCGTATCTGATTTAACCGTACCCACGCTGCCCAAGTGCATCTCAAAACCCTGGGCATCAGATAGCCTGATGCTCGGCTCACCTGATGAAGTCAGCAACATTTCTAGGCGTTTCTTGCCTTCCGAGTCGCAAAGTCTGACTTTCGGAGTGCCTGATGAATCGGTGTCAATTCCCACCTGTAATTTCCCTTGTGCGTCAAGAATGCCGATGCCCCGCCCACCTTCCGGGTTGAAGCCCATCAGCGCACGTAACTGTCCTTGTGCATCGCAGAGTCCGATGCCGGGCTCAACTGATGAATCGAGGCTTATTCCCACCCGAGGTGCGATTTGAGCGTCGTTAAGCCAGATGCTCGGCTCGCCCTCCAGGGTGAGGGTTATTTGTATCCGAGGATTATCTTGCGCATCGAAGAACTGGATGGTCGGGCCGCCTTAAATGATCCCCACCCTCAGCAGTACTCGTCCTGAATCGTCCACCACGTTAAACTCGTGGTCAGTGATCGTTTGGGGCACAGTCTGCCCTCTAAAGGCGGCAGCTTCGAGCCTTTCCAGCCGCTCGACAAGCTCTGTCTCGGTCATGGCTGATCCCTCCGGGTCAGATTGTTGGGCTTGCGGCAGTCACGCGGGAAGCAGTCTACCACACAAGAGCATGGCTCGCGGGCGCCCCTCGTGCAGGATCAATTTAGGCGCGAATTCCTATTGTTGGGATTGCGTCAGCGTGGCAGCAAAGCGGACTGCCGACAGGTTTGAGCAAATGTGTTACGGCAGAGTGGGTTGCGCAGTCACGCTCGCATCGAAATGCGCGAGCCTTGGGCCACTCGGCGCATCCTAAGGCGAGCCTGCCTCACCGGGAGCCATCCTACTCGGTTTTCCACCGGAAGTTTAGGCTTCGACCTCGCGGAATCTTTGGTCGGAAGAGTCTCCCTTGGGGTCTGACGGATTTAAGAATTTGAAAAGAGTGGCGGGAATTCGCCCGGAGCCGTCCACAGTTTCTGGCAGCATCACGTTGACTTCGCCCTACGTGCAACCTACCATCTCTGTCCGAAGGAACGAGGGTAGAGAATTCCATTCCTGGCATTGAAAGGAGGACAACAACATGAAGAATATAGTTCCGGCTGCTTTCTTCGCAATTTTAGCCGCTGCCACCGTTGCCTTGGTTTATGCGTACACTCGCCCTGCACGTTTCCAACTCGTCTCCGCTAGAGTGCTTGGTAACGATGCCGACAAAGACGAGGTGCACGTTTTCTTAGTGGATACTTTAACTGGCCGTATTTGGAGCTATTCCCCCGGAAGCGCAGATACGTCAGAAGCGTTTTACAATATTGGAGTGGACGGATTGCATGGGCGTGAGGCGATGGGGTCCTTGCGAAGGGAATCGCAAGACATCAAGGAATTGTTGGCGCTTTGGAACTCGAAAGAACTTCGGGAATACCAAGAGCTGAAAAAGGCAAAGGCCGAAGCGTTGAAAAAGGCACAGGCCGCTTCGCAATAGCGCACCCGGATATCCTCGCCCATGACAAGCCACCATGGTGTGCGGACTTGGGCCACTCCGGGCATACTGAGGCAAGTGCGGGCCACTGGCGGGCATTCTATGGAAGTGCCTATGGCAAGGGGGGTGCTCCAAAAACCGACGGCCAGGTTGAACAGCATTGTGGGGCTATGGGCTTGAGGTTAAGACTCACTGCGTTTGATCAATTTCTGCACGACGCGGCAGGCAATCTGGTTCATATCCTCACGCGGGGGGCGCTTTGGAGCCTTGGCTTTCGGTTTATCAAGCTTGTCGCAGAGGTTTCATCCCGCCGGTTGTATTTGCTTCCTCCAGGGGCACCCCGATTCGACCGCCTACCCTCAAGAGCGCGGTAGAGTTCCGCACTCACCCAAGCTAGCATACTGCCGACGCGGTCGCCGAGCCAACCAAAAATCGGGTAGTGTCCTAAATGTGTGTTGGTTGGAGGGATCGAATAGTGTTGAACCCTAGCCACTTGTGTCTGGATTGATGGTAAGTTGTGACCGGTTTAAAGCCACGTACTCAACCAGTGCGGTTCCTTTTTCCCCAACTGAAATATCGAACGTGCAATTGACAAATCTGACATTGTGTAGCTCGAACGGAGCCATTCCCTCATATTTTATCGTAGCATTTACAAAAATTACGTCTGTCCAGATCACGCCATCTAAGACCTGATACGTTTCTGGGTGGAGGGCGACCAAATTAACGCCCATGATTCTCCAATTATGGGGCTGGTTCATTAAGTTGGGCGCAAAGGTCAGCATGGGCCCTGAAGTCCCGAACAACATTGTCCCATTTCCGAAACTAGGGCCGCGAGGACCAACTGGAATGCTTGATGTAATAGTCTTTGCACTTTCTGGAATCACCGGAGAAGGTTGAAGCGATGACCTGTATTCGGCTAATTCAACGGTCCCCCTAAACACTTCGTCTCCCAACCTTGACGCGCCCTGGAGTGAATTGCGTATGTTCCTAAATTCACCTAGAGATTTTGAAAAAAAATCAGGATTAGCTGGAACTTTAGAAGATTTCAGTTCTGCCATAAGCTGGTTTGCAATCGAGAGAGCCGACTGTGCTTGGCTGGATTTGCCAGCACCCAAATTCATGGCGGAGATAGCCAAGGCATCATTAACTAGTTCCTTGGTTTTCCCGTCTTGAGCCTCTGCCAAGACTTTGACTGCCATCCTAAGGGAGACCATTTGTGCGTTTATTGATGAAAACTCCGAATGCAGTTTCCATCCGGCTCCTACTGCTGCCATTATGATGAGGATTACCGTCCAAACACTTTTTAACGAATCTATAAGACGTGCCCACCTTGAGGTTTCCCGTGACTCTGTAAGGGGTTTGTCCATAGGCAGGACCTCGCGAGATTCTAGTTTTCCCAAAAGCTTGTCTACACGGCCGACCAACTTATCGACTTGTGATTGTGAAGCCAAGTCTTCCGCCCCCTCTATGCTGGCCAACTCTGGGGAAAGAATGTCTTCCATTTTCAGCCTCCGCATGGCAGAATAATGCGGGGCTGTCTTGCGTGCGCCGGGTGCGCCCACACCTGCCGCACTTTACAGCCGTTCCTCTTGCTATCTATCCGCCCAAATACTACGCCAGTAGTGTGTCTATTGTCCAGACGTGATCCGTCAGGCCCGCTTCCATCGCAGGAGTGACGCGCAGTGTTTGATGCACGCGGCAGAAGTTGTAAAATGCGAACCACAGGGCGTAGGCCGCTTTCAGGTTGTCCCACTTTTTGCTGAAGGCGTTTGTCAGTCTCGTCATCCGGCGCATTCCCATTCGAATTGAGAGGTTCTGCCTATCGACATGCGACGTGCAAATCCTGCTGAGTTCTGGTTGTCCCCAGCTCCCCAGCATGTGAAATCCATTATCAAAGCAGATAACATTGTTCGCGGCCCCCGCAGGTTGGCCGTGGCAGTAGCCAAGTGATTTCCGATTTGGCAACGTCATTGCGTTATTGACAACGTATGGCGTCAGTGTATACTTGCAACATGAAACAGAAACGACCCACAATGAAGCGGACAACGATCTGGCTGACGGCGGCCCAAGTAAAAGGCTTGGCTGATCTGTCGAGGCGGACGGGCCTCGTGGCCGCTGAAGTCATTCGCCGCTTCATTGACGAAGGGTTAAAGCAAGCAAAATAAATACGGCCAGTGAACGTGCTCGCAACACGTCACACTGGCCTGACCAGATCAACCTGTATAGGAGGCTGAAATGGCTTCACCGAAGATACACCCACCTACGCTTTCCACACAATCGGGCTGCACAAGGGCGGCAATCTACGCAAGGGTCAGCACGGGCCACAACGGGCAAGACCCCACGATGCAGACGCGAGAATTGGAAGAGTACTGCGAGCGCCGGGGCTGGTCGGTCGCCGAGGAGTACGTGGATGTCGGGATTTCCGGTAGTAAAGAAGATCGCGCCGAACTGAACCGCCTCATGGCTGATGCGCACCATAGGCGTTTCGACGCCGTCGTTGTTTGGAAGTTCGACCGCTTTGCCAGGTCGGTGTCTCACCTGCTCCGTGCCCTCGAAACCTTCAAGGCCCTCGGGATTGACTTCGTTTCCCTCTCGGAGCAAGTGGACACCAGCACACCCGCCGGCAAGATGATCTTTACGGTTCTCGGTGCCGTGGCGGAACTCGAACGCAGCCTAATTGCCGAGCGTGTTCGAGCCGGTATCAGGAATGCCAGGGCCAAAGGTAAGAGGCTCGGAAGGCCGAGAATCGCTGTGGATGCTTCCAGAATCGCCGTTCTACGCGCCCATGGCCGCTCCTGGACAACGGTCTGCCGGGAAGTCGGCGTTTCAAAGGGAAGCGCCCAGCGGGCCTTCTACAGCCTGCCGCAGATCACTGCCTCGTTGGCTCGCTGATTCTGCGAAAGTGGTCTCGAAGGTACTCGCGGGCAGGGCTGCTTGAGGATGCCGCGCGGTCCCCAAAAATCCCTTTCGGGCTGCGAGCCGCCGTGGTCCTTAAGTTTGCAACAGAGTGGGCAATCGGAACTCGTGGCGCGGATTCCTTCGTGTTTGGAGGAGTACGTTGGTGGGCGAAGGGTAGACGGAATTTCAAGGAATGAGGCTCCTGATCTGAACAGGACGAGGTAGGAATATCAGTTGCCTGATAGCATCTGGGACGAATTGGTCATGTTGGGTCTCTGCGGAGCAGATTGCATCAAACAACAGCCGCAGCAGACGCTCTCTTGAGCCTGATGGTGGCATTGCCGATCAGTGGTTGTGCCCAGAAGCCAACGCTGAGAACAAATCCAAACGGGACATAGAGGAATAACAAGCCCCCCCGCAGCCCCACGTAGTCCCCAATCCAGCCGATCACTACTGGTACAACGGCTCCACCTACGATTCCGGTGCTCAAGATACCCGAGAAGGAACCGTGGTACTCCGCGACGGAGTTCAGCGCAAGAGACACCACGATAGGCCACATTACCGAAGCAAACAGGCCCACTGCAGGAAAAGCAATTAGCGATACATTTGCAGGTCCAAACTCAGCTGCCGACAGACACAATAGAGCCCCCATGCACGCACCGATTAGCACCTTGCGGCTGTCGAATACCTTCAGCAGTAACATCCCAACCAAACAGCCAGCCGTGAGCAGTCCCCAAAACCAGGAGACCGCCGCCGCGCCTGTAGTATGGGGATCGAAGCCGTGGTATTGATACAGAAAACTCGAGATCCAGTCGGCCGTCCCCTGCTCGCAACCGACGTACGCAAACATCGCCACGAAGTACATCCAAACAACTCGTCGGCTTGCTAAGCTCCGATACATTTCCCAGGACCCGGCGCGTTCCTCATCTGTGTGCTGGACATTAGGGAACTTGGACAAGAACAGGACCGCCAGCATCAGGACGGTAGAAGCCGCAAAGATCCAGTACATGGAGGCCCACGGCAGACGAGCGGGAGTCAGTCTTTCTAAACAGTGCAACAAGGCGTTTTGGCCAGACGAAGGGTTTTTGAGGTTCAGTACGAGATAAGAGTATATCCGCGGGCTAACAAAAGATGCGCTGCCGAAAACTAGCTGGGCCAAAGCTGAATTAAAAGCGTAGTGTTCCTCACCGCCCGATACGCGAAGCAATGGATTGATTGCCACCTGAAGAGTAGCCATCCCCGTGCCAATGGCAAATAACGAAACAACTGCGATACGATACTCAGGCAAGAGAGCGAAGCTGAGTGATCCCAGCATTCCTACAACAAAGGCCAGGATCATTACAGGTTTTTCGGTGAAGCGTTCCACCAAAAAACCAGCGGGGATGGACATCACTCCATAAGCAATGAAGAACGCGAAGGCCAGAAATCCCGCCGCAGTCAGGCTTACATGAAAGCTGCTGATGATGTCCGGCACAATCGGCCCCAAAATATTGGTCAGCAGTGACATCACAAAAAATGTGAGAAATACCAGAGCGACCATGTAGCGGTTTCTTGTCATGAGTGAAACCTTCACTGCTGCGCGTCTTATTCCGTTGTGATCACCGTCGAGGTCAAGCCAAACCGCCGCGGTCGGGTCGAGCTTGAGCAGCCAGAGCCAAAGTGATCATTTAAACCGAGCGGATTTCGGTGATTGGCCAGACGGAGTCCGGCCTTTCGGGCGAGCGAAGCGCAGCGATCGGTGAGTTCTCGTTGATCACCTCGGCTCTACATCGGTGTTTGCGGATGTCTTGCAGTAAACGCCGATTGAGGTCCCTCGTCTTGGCATCGCCAGAGAATATGAGCACGAACGTCTCTTCGCGGAGCATTGGCGCGCTGCTCATCCCCTCGGCCTGGATACGTTCGAACGCTTTTAATTATGAGATCTCCCGTTCCAACAGCAGCCAGCCACCGCCTCTCTGCAAAGCGGGCGGCTGATCAAGCAGATCTTGCAAACACTTGCTTTCGACGACGGACAGATCAATGCAAGTTTGCCTCGCGGTGCGCGAAGCGATGATGCCAGGCGCGCGCGGCGACGGGCCGATAGGTCTTTTGACGACTTGGTTTGCAGCGAATGCACCATTATCGCGTTTTGGCGAAGAATAGGCTTAGAGAAGCATTCCCTGCCGACGATGCTGGGTCTCCTTCCTTTGCCCTCTAACCTCGAGGCTCGACAACCGAACCTGCGCCAAATCCTGCGGTGGTCAGCTCAGGCGACGTAGATACCCCGCGATGAAAGGAACTCGCAGGCAGGTTGCCGAACTGGAAGTATCACGTCCCGCGGACGGTTTATTCTCTTGGCGCAGGCGAGTTGTTGGCATCGACAAGAGCCACTTCTACACTGAAACCTTCAGCGTAACGATTTCCCAGGCTTTCACCGCCAGCTGGAGCGAACCATCGTCAAGCGGTCGGAGTGGTTCCAGGTCGTCCTCGATGAGACTTGCTCTCCACGCCTGCTTGACCCGCCTATTGAGACGAATCTGTGCCTGGCCCTCATTTCCCTCTGCCTCGTAGAACCGTATCACAATGCGATTATCGTCTTCGCTCTTTTTCATGGCCGTGAGGACGAAGTTGGTCGGCTCGATCGTCAAGAATTCGGCTTCCGGAGGTTGGGATCCTTGTCCTACCGTTTCCTCTTTTCCCACAAACGCGGTCAGCCGGTAGTTGAACCCGATAGCGTCACGATAACGTCTGCGCCAGTCCCCGGCGTGGGGCAGCAGCGCCATGCGATAGCGGTGATCGCCCTGCTGCGTGTACCAGTACTCCGGGTTCCAGGCGAGGCTCTTGCGCGTGGATAACAACACGTGCTGGAGGAGCGGATAGCAAACAGGATGGTCGCTCTCATCGCGGAACTGGTGTACAGTGCTATCCGACGCGGCCATACATCCACGGCCGAGATAGTGTGGGCTGGATGCATCAATCCAGTTAATTGCCTCGCGATAGGCCAGCGGATGGTCACCCCCATAAAGCTCCGGCCGAAACTGCGTATCCGGATCGGGCGGCAACAGGCTGAAGTCAAGTTCGTCCTTTCCTATTTCGACCGTACCGAAGGGAACCTCGTAGCTCAGTTGGGCCTCGTCCAAGTTGATGGGGAAAGCGACGCGTAGCTCACGCTCTTTCTGGCCGTCCCAGTTCAGAATTTCGAGGTCAATGTCCACGCGGTCCAGCTCATGGTAGAGATGAAACGCCTCCCTTAAAGTGAATCGCTTGAATTTTGCCTCGCGAAGCGCTGTGGACCGCACCGGTCCGTTGGTGAGGCTCAGGAAGTTGAAAAGATAGTTGCTGGTTTTGTCGAAATCGGCCGCTGTCACGATTAAGGGATCCGTGTCCCAGGCTGAACCTGGAGCCGTGAATTGCAGAACTTCTCCTCCGTCAAACTTTCCAGAACGTAAGACTTCCCATTTCAGACGCTTGTCATAAAGGTTTTTGAGTCCACCCGCACCGAAGCCCACGCGGAAGAACTGATTCTCCAGCGTGTTGCCGCTCAATTGGTTTTGTTCGCCCGCCCGGGAGGAGGTGGGCTGCAAATAGTAAGTGCAGTATCCGACCGACGGAACTCCACGTGCAATAAAGATCAGCTTTGTCGAGGAATTGCCCGGTTGTCTTCCGAGGGTCTCGAAGGGTACCTCCTTGCCAACGCCATCGCGGAGTGCAAACCCTTGCCAGTCTGATGGCAGGTTGAATTCGGCCTCTACGGGCTCAGTGCGTTTCCAGGAAAGCGGGTTGAAAACGACCACAGGGATCTGGGAGTTTGCGTGCCTTTTGATATTTCCTGCCAAATTCGTTCCGGCGCCAGAAAGCAACTTGTCTGCTAGCTCCTTCGACTTGGCGTAAGTGGCATTGTAAACGGCGTCGGTGAGGATGCCCTGATTCCCGCCCCAACCATGGTCGGGCCAACAGTTGGCCTGCCAAGCGCCAGCGAAGGTTCCCTCTGGGTAGTTGTTGAATTCCGTGTTCAGTCCTAATCCTGCATAAAGCCGTTCCGCGGCCAGCAGCTCATTGTGGGCTTCACGCCCTTTCAGCAGACCCTCGCGATTGCTGGGCTCATCGTAGTAAGCCCAACTGAAGGGCCAGTCGCCCTTAAGTGTAGTGATGTCAAGTTGATACTTGGTTAATTCATCCAAGAATTGCTCGGGATTCATGAAAACGATCTGCGCAGGATGAATCTGTTTGGCTGGCTCGGCGGCGTAATGTTGATTCCAGTTGGCCGCGAAGCGGTCCATCGCTGCATTTTGCTCCCGGGCATAGGGTGGTAGTGCCACCTGCGGAGGCAGGTAGTCGCCAGTGTAATCGTAGCTCAAGAGCGGGGGAAGGTGTCGTGGCGCGTAGTAATACTCGCGTTGCTTGGCGAACTGCAGCCACCCTTGGTTGTTCAGAGGATCGAGTAGTCCGATCGGGTCCACGTAATGATAAGCGAATGTCAGAACGGATGATCCATCTGGTGACTCCCAGTTGTAGAAGCCGAAGGGCATTCGCCCTTGGATGATGTACTTGATGCCCGCTTTGCTCACGATCTGCGGCATCTGGAGCGTCATGGAAGGCGGGTCGGTCTTGACGTAGAAGAGCGTGTCACAGCCCGGAAAGGTCTTCTTTAGCCAGCGGCGGCCGAGATAAAACTGGCGCACCAGCTTCTCCGGACCCACATGTACTTCCTGGCATTCCACATAACTGGCGCCCCAAGGAAATCGTTTTTCCCGCATGAGTGAAGCCATTTCGTCGCGCTTTTCGGGATGCCGGTCAAGAAATTCCATCAAGTAGGTGGTGCATTCCAGCGCAAAACGGAACTCCGGGTATTCTCTCATCAGATTCATAGCCGGAACGATAAGCACCTCAGACCGATAGTCGGCGGTCTTCTCCTGAGTGTTGAGCCAGCCCAAATCATTGTGGCTCATACAATTCAGAACAAATTTCCCCTTGTCAAAGTAGGAATGGTAGGCGGGAACCTTCAGTTGGCGCTCACCGCACATGGCGGAATCCCCGCTCTCCAGCTTGAACTCCATCAACGTGTCTTCGAAAGGCGCGGGAATCCAAACGTCCTGGTGAGTGACCGCGTGGGCAGCAATCGCCTTCAATGGTACATTATCTAGAGTTCTGCCTTCATGGGAGATAGTAAGCACGGCGTTGGGAATTTCTTCACCAGGGTTAATGAGGCGTATGGTAGCGGTTTGGACCGGCCTTCCGTCCCGGACGTCGTACATTTCATAAGCGTCCATTTCGAAGCTAAGTTGGTGCTTGTGAGGGAAAGCGAGAACTTTGGAGATTCCGGTCTCTTCGCCGCCGGGTTTGGGCCACACATCGTCGATAGTGATGCGCAGCGAAGAGGTCTCCTCGGCTGTGGGGAGCGTAATGATCTGGAAATAGTCCGACTTGCGAAGTTCCGCGATTACGCTTGTTCCCTCAGAAAGACTGCAGCGAATCTTTCGCGGGGCTTGGAGTAACTTCGCGCGCGAATACGTCAGCATGTAAGGGTTTTGCCCCGCGATGTGGCGTTCAAGTGGCTGAGGTAGCACCCAAATCTCGCTCACCTGACGCGGTTCAGCAAAGTCAATTTCCAGCCATGCCCCGCGAGTTTCATGTCTTGTTTCCCAGCCGAAGTAGAGGTTATTTGCGTGAATCGGGTCTAGGAAAACGTTGGCCGGCCCATACCCATGGGGCGGGTCGTCCGCAAAAGAGGAGGCCTTAGCCACAGCCTTCTGAGTAGGGTCAACCCAGTTCGGGTTCTTTTCGGCTGCTGGGCCCTCTGCGGCCAGTAAGTGCGTAACAGCTAGCCTGCCCAAAGGAATGGCATGGGGCGCTGCCAGGGAAACGGTAAGTATTCCGCTGTCAACTAAGAAACGTCTGCGATCCATACGGACAATTCCTCCGTTAACGTGCAGTACGAAAAAAATCGCGAAAATCTCTCGTCAATTAGCGATTCCAGCAGTCTCTCGCACAGGATTTGGAGCTTTCCCGTTTGTCCCAGAAACCGCGCCACGGAGTAGGCTGCCGCCGCCACCAGCAGGTACCAGAATCTTTCCTTCCCACCTCGGGTTCGGCTGCTCACTCGGTAGTAGTGATTTTGCTCGCCAGGATCAATCGTCCCGCTTCGCGCCCTGCCTGAGCTGCCAGCACTAGTGAGATAATTTGGACTGGAAGAATTTCTACGATGGGTCGCACCCGGTGGGGTACCGAGGGTAAACGAAAAGCTAAGTCTGACTCCTCTTCACTCACCAAAACGGCCCTTCCCCCGAGTCTTAACAGATCTTGCACCAGATTGCGGTTTAGATCAGATGTCCTGCCGTCACCGAGGAATACCAATACGAACGAACCTTCATCGACCAACTCGAAGGGACCGTGCCGAAAGGCGGCACTGCTCATTCCCTCGGCGTGGAAATGGGTAGATTCCTTGAGAACCAAAGCGCCGGTAGCCGCGGCTGCTATCGAGGCTCCACGGCCAGCCAGGAACAGGTGACGGATTTGGTATAGCTTAGAAGCAATGCAGTCAACGTGATTTTCCCAGTCATTCAGGTAACTCCTGACAGCTGGTCCCGCGAGCGCTAACTCCTCTTCGATCTGATCGTGGTTGCATCCACACAGGATGGCTCCTACCGACTCTAAAGCCATCAGCGCGGTGACGTAGGTCTTGGTAGCGACAGAAAATTCCCGGCCGGCGCGGGTAAGAACTGACGCATCCGCATTTTGGGCCAGTGGGCTGTCCGGTGTGTTCGTTACCGCGAGAATCGCCGCCTCTCCACGGTTCAGTTCAATCAAGCGCAACACCTCGGCGCTGAACCCCGACTGCGAAACCACAATAATGAGTGAGCTTTGATCCAGCAGACGGGGCATGTAATGGACTAATTCGGAGGTCTCAGCCATTACGGTGTTGAACCCGTGTTCAAGAAGTTGAAGGTTGAGCGGATACAGTGCATGAAATGACGACCCCATTCCGGTCAACACAATCCGCTGGAAGCCTCCTTTATGGTAACGGTTGGCTAAATTGTTGAGCGCAATGTTTTCCCCTAGGGCAGTCAATGTGTCTTCAAGCGCCTTAGGTTGGTCCAAAATGTCCCGAAGATATTCTCCTTCGATAATTAATTCGTTTTGCATAACTTTCAGAGTCCTTCGGAATAGAATCGGTGGTGCCACACTTCTGCGGCACCTATGAGTGCCGCATCCGTTCCCAAACAGGCCGCTTCGAGATCAGTCTTTTGGAACGGCACCAAGCCACAGTTCTGCGCGATGGTCCCACGAATGGGGCCAAGGAAGAGGTCAAGGCTCCTCATTACCCCGCCCCCTAGGGCAATCATATCCGGCGCGAATAATGTGATCAGGTTGGCTAGGCCGAGTCCCAGATAATAGCCCTCCCGCTCGACAGCTTGGCAAGCTAACCGATCGCCCGCTCGTGCCAGGTTACATATCTCCGCTGCGGTCGTGTTGCAATGAGGAAGATGGGCAGCGGGTATTTTGCTTGTCATCCAACCGACCATCGCTGGCCCGCATGCAAGGCTCTCCCAGCAGCCGCGCGCGCCACAAAAGCATGCTGGACCGGAGGGATCAACGACGTGATGGCCGAGCTCGGGATGTGACCGGTCCACACCACGGTATAACCTACCGTCGAGAATGATTCCGCCCCCGATCCCGGTACCCACTGTTACATATATGAAACGGCTTTTTGCCCTTCCACTACCCCACCGTGCTTCTGCAAGCGCAGCAGCGTCTGCATCATTCTCCATCGCCACTTGCACTTGAAACTCCCTACACAATTCCCCGACAAGGTCTTTTCCCTCCCACCCTGGGAGAAAATCAACTCTCCCAATGGTCCCCGCGAAAGGATCAACAGGCCCCGTGCAACCAATTCCGATACCAGTAAGCGCCGCGCCGGCTAGCTGAGCAGCCCTGCGCAACATGTCTTCGATTCGTTGCAATCCGTGGCCGAAACCGCGTTGGGGATCAGTCGGAGACTCGAACCTGCCTAGAATGTGGCCACTGTCGTCAACCACACCGACGGCGATCTTGGTCCCACCAATGTCCACTGCACCAGTCACCACTTAGCCATCCTTCCAGCCATTTCTCCCTCGTGCTCGGAATGGCTCACGCACCCCATTGGGGTCCACCTCCCAGGTCCGCCGAGGCCTTTTCGACCGTCCCTCCAACTTGCTGCGCCCACTGCCGGCGGAGTCCCACCAGCAGGCTTGAGTTTACAACCACCGCCGCCATCAACACTTGAAAGCAGGTCTTCTTTCTCCGCAAGTAGCGACTGCGGTGAATACCTAATCCCAGCGATCGGGCGATCCGATGCTCCATCCCTACCTGCTCCCGCAAGCTCTTGCGCTGCGCCTCGGGTTGGTTATCGTTACCCATTTTCAGAACTGTGTCTGTTGCACATATCTGGGCTGAATCAAAAGATGAACTTCAACCCAAACTGAATCTGGCGCTCGGTGGTCGCCGTGCTGGTCGACACGCCGAAACCGGGTGCGCCGAGAACCTCACCGGGGATTCCGAAAGTGGCTTCATTAAGAATGTTAAACAACTCAGCGCGGAACTGCAGGGTTTTAGACTCAGTGATTTTTGTGTCCTTGATGATGGAAAAGTCCAGATTCGACCAGCCAGGGCTGGTGAAGGTGTTACGCCCTAAATTCCCTGGGGTTGGCAGCACTGTGTTGCCGGTCACCGGACTCGTAACGGTGGGTAAACCGAAGAACCCGTCGCCCATCCCATTGTTGTTTCCGATAACCGCATTAGAGAAGAACTGCGGTCCACCGCTGGAGTACAGGGTTGCACGCTGGAGGAAGAACGGTCGCGGGCCGATACCCTGAACGGAGTCATATCCATATTGCAGAGTTCCATAGGGAGAGGAAACGGTGAAAGGAAAGCCCGACTGGGCGCTGAAGATCCCGAGCACTTCCCAGCCTTGGGTAAGCCGCCCCGATAGCCGCGAGAGCGCCTGCCACTGGCGGATCGGAAGGTCATACGCGAAGTTGGCGACAAACCGTTGGCCAACACTGTAACTGGCGGGCGCATACTCGCACTTGATGCATTGGGGATTGTTTTGGCTTATTCCGCCACTTATATACCCGGAACTCCACACTGAGTCGGCATCCGTCATGTCTTTTGCCCAGGTGTAATTGGCTTGGAACCGCAGACCGTGCGAGGTCGAGATCTTACGCGCCTGCACCTGTAAGGCGTTGTAGCTGGAGTAGGCACCGTTATAGAACACCAGCAACTCACCGAGGCCCGGAGTTACTAGGCTGTATGGAGCATAGTGGGGTTCTGCCCCGAAGTACCCATTGGGAAAGGCTTGGTTATAAAGGCTTACGCCATTGTTCGCAACGTACGAAGCTTGCACGGCTATGCCGCCGGCAAACTCGTGTTCCAGCGTGAAGTTGCCGCTGATCGTGTACCCGTTTCTCATCCGGTCCGAGGGATACCACCCGCCGATAGGACCGAGGATGGCCGCGAACGGGGCCATGATTACCGGCGTATTGGGCGGGATCGACTTTGTATTCCCGTTGGCCGCTATCGTCTGCCCCGAAGTGCTCGTCAAGAAAGGAAGGGAAACGGGGAGGGCGGTGAGGGAATACGGCGCGTTGGGCAAGTAACCTGCAGCGGCCAACGGAAATTCTGTCAATGCCTGGTCCGGATAAACGGTGATGATCTGATTGGTGAAAATCCCAAAGCCACCTCGCAGAATGGTATTCTTCCCCAAGTCAGCGGCCAACCCAACCCGTGGGCCAAAATCCCCCCCGGCATAGTCCGGCGGCCATAAGGGTCGGGGGTTGACGACAAAATGGCCGTAAAGGTTGCCGTAATCGGCGGGCACCGAGAAGCGATTGTCGACTTCCGAGGGGACGTTAGCGTATTCGTAACGGAGGCCAAGGTTTAGGGTGAGCTTCCGGGTGACCTTAATGTCGTCCTGCGCGTAGCCGGCGATCGTCCAATGGCGCAGTCCCCACCAAGCACCGCCTCCTCCTGGCGGACCATAGCCCGCCACTGTGGCTGCCCGGCCATAGTTGACGTCGTCACCTTCCATCATGCTGATCAGGCCACTCGGACTGGGTGTGCCCGCGAGCAAGGGGGAACCTCCGTTGGTGGAAGGGATCGTCGCCGTGAGCGGTGTGCCGGCGTTAAAGTAATACTCGCCGCTTGGGCCAACCCCAGAGACGCCCGTGCCATTGTCCCACTCCCGCCGAAAGTCTACGCCCAAATTTAACGAGTGGCGGCCAGTGGTCCAGGCGACGTTGTCTTTGTAATCGAACACGCTCACGACGTACTTGGTCACGAACGTGTCAGGCATCCAACTCGCCAGGCTACCGTCCGAAAAAATGGATGCGGTCATCGTGGCCTCAGTCGGAACCTCCGGCACACCCTCGATCTCGCGGTTAAGAGTAAAACTGAAATCGTTGAGCAGGGTGGGCGAGAAAAGGTGTGTTTCGCTAATAGTGTAATTGCGTGCATCGCCAATATCGGTGTACGAGGAATTAGCACCACCCAACTCGGCAGCCCAGGGATCCGTTTCTCTAGCGAGGTTATTTATGTAAGCGGCGCGTGCGAAGAGGGTGTCTTTTGTGGAGAAATGATGATCCACGCGCGTCGAAAACTGGTCGTCATTAGTGGGCTGTGAGAACATGAAGTTGAAGGTGTTGGCTCCAAATACACCATTGGGTTGATTCGGTAATGGATAACGGTTGAGAATCGTCGCGGCAGCGGGGTTGAGCGGGACTTGCAGCTGGTCTGGCTGCCCGCTGGGCCCCGTAATCGTCACCAATCCGCTTCTCTCCGCTTCGGTAGGGACAGGGACGATGTCCGGTTCTCCGAGGCGCTGCCGTAGGCCCGCATATTGCACGAAGAAAAACGTCTTGTCTTTCTTAATCGGACCTCCGAAGGTGCCGCCAAACTCATTGCGCTTAAAAGGCGGTACAGATGTGGCGAAGAAGTTACGAGAGTCAAAGTCGCTGTTCCTCACGTAATCGAAAGCGCTGCCGTGAAACTGGTTGGTGCCAGACTTGCTCACGATCTGGGTGATGGTGCCCGCGCCCTGCCCATATTGCGCCGTGTAATTGTTCTGCAGGACCTTGAATTCGGCGATTGCATCGAGGTTGAAGTTCGTGAACCGGATGTTACCCATCTCTGCGTTGCTCACATCGGCGTCATCCAAAGTCCCTATCATTGTCTCCGCACGATTGCCATTCCCGATCCACATCGGGGCCATCCACCCCATGCCGCCTGTGTTTTGGGCCATGCCTGGCTGCATTAGGACAAGATTCGATATGTCTCTACCGTTGAGCGGAAGATCTTGCACCTGCTCGGAGGACACCACACCGCCGAGCTGTCCGCTCGTGGTGTTGAGCAGAGGCGGGGCGGCGGTGACCTCGACAATGGACCGGACTCCTGTCACGGCCAGCGTGAAATCCACCTTCCGCTGCTGGCTCACGTCCAGTGTGATTCCCTCCGCTACTGCTGCTTTGAAGCCCGCGGCATCCGCTGCAACCGAATACGTTCCCACGGGCAAGAGCGATATGGTATAGGTCCCGGCGCTGCCGGTAATGGTGAATCGCGACACACCGGTGGCCGTGTGTGTGGCGGTCACTCGGACATTCGGAACAACAGCTCCGGTGGGATCAACGACGGTACCGGTAATCTCACCGGTAGCTTGGGCATGAAGCAAACCAGGGGCGAGAAAAAGGAGCATTCCAACGAGAGTCAGACTGCGAAGACGATTTCTCATGATGCCTCCTACGATGCTCAGCATACACAACGCCGAAGGATGGCGTGGGCGGGTACAATAGCAACGTTCGAATCGACATGTCAAGCGGAAAATCGATTATTCGATTGGCCGTACAATATAATTTTTACCGTCAAATTATTGCAAGTTCTGGCATCTATGGACGAATGTCCGCATAATCGTTTATACTTGCCGCATGAACATCTTGTCGAAGAGCTCAGAAATTACTTACGTCGAGCCGATTAACCGGGAAATCCCTATACCCCTTTACTACCAAATCGCTCAGCACTTGCGGGGCGACATTCGCGAGCGTGGCTTGCAACCGGGCGCTCTGCTGGGAACCGAAGAAGAAATCCAACGAAACTTCCAGGTTAGCCGGGCTACCGCCAGGAAGGCGCTTCAAGAGCTAGTTGAAGAAGGACTCGTCACCCGGATAACCGGGAAGGGTACTTACGTTACGAAGCCGCGATTGGCGGTTCAATTGCCGGCCCTTCTGAGCTTTAGTGCTGAGATGAAACGCCTGGGCATGGCGCCCGGTGCGCGAGTTATTGAGGCAGCGTTCGCCGCCCCCGATGAAGAAGTTGCTCTCAACCTCGCACTCGAAGAAGAAAGTCAGGTTTTGCGAATAGAGCGCATTCGGTATGGTGACGAGACTCCACTGGCGCACACTATCGACTACTTGCCGCTCTGGGTGGGCCTCCAGCCAGGCATGGACTTCACTGGATCCTTATACGAACTTCTTGATGCCGCGGGTATTCCTCCCGAAGAATCCGTGCACAGGATTGAAGCGGCCTGCGCCGACCCGGTATTGGCGGTCTACCTCGACGTTCCGCCAGGATCTCCCATCCTGCGAGCCCACGACATCGCTTTCGATGCGAACGGGCGTCCCTTGATTTTTGGCATCGATGAATGGCGCGGGGACCGTTACAGCTACCAGGTGCGCCTTAAGCGTCCCGCTTCCGTATCCGGATGATATCCCGGATTCGGTTGCCGGTAAGGTCGGAACCGGGGCAACAGTAGTGCCAGCCGGGCCGTCCGACCCAGTCGTTCAACCGTTTTGGGACAGCCCGGTGAGCTTGGGTCTCGGCAGTCTTAGCACTGTATAGGAAGCTTGCTGATTCAGCATTAACCCCGGTGCCCAACTGGACACCCGCTGCCTACACTGAAACTCTTGCCCAAAAACCCTGTTCTTGGGCTCGCCGCAAGTGCTTGATTTTCCGATACCGATTTTCGCGGATCGCCTTGCCCAGAATCAGATGATTTTGGGCGCCCAGCCGGCAAGCCCACTGCGGGCCGCCTCTGGAATCATTGACAGCTTAAATCCGTGTTACCGCCGTGAAACCAGGGAGGCCCTGGAATCTCGTCCTTCGCTCTTTTGTAGCCCACGTCTGGTTGTCGTCATAGGCGCAGGACGGCCGAGCGCGTCTGGTGTATCAAAGGGTTGCAAAGGGTTCCGTAGGGCGGGCCTGCATCCCTTCGATTCTACATTGCGCCTGAATGCCTGTTTTGACTGTGCCAGAAGATGTGGTTCGACGCGGGCCAAGATGCGCTTGAGAAACCGCCTTGCTGAACGAGCATCAGTTTGTTATTCCGCCCTCGCAATTGGATGCGCCAGCCCATTGCAAAGTGATTCCTTAGTGGTATAGTTACCGCCTGATTGACTCTCTCGCAAGCGTCCGGAAACTATTCGCGGAATGCCCGTGGAATTGGCATATGTCGCTTCGGCTAAAGGGATCATTGCCGCGATCATGACTTTGTAATGAACGCGGACGGCTCCCCTGCAGGCGAGATTGTTAAAGCAGAGAACTTTATTGAGGAGTTGATCACTTGACGGCTCCTCGTCGTCAAAACCGCCGGTCAGCGATTGGTGACTGGAGTTGAACTATGAACGTTTTCGACCTCCGGGATCGTCTTGTGCGCGATTACGCCAGTTATACCCGTAGCTTCATCAAGATTGCTGATCCTAAGATTAAGGACACGGTGGACTCCGCGCTGGACTCAGGGGCATTCTGGCCTGAGCCGCTGCTGCAGCTTAATCCGACCTTTTTCCCAGGAGGCACGATCGACGAACTTGTGACTGATGGCACGCTTCATTCCGAATGCGCCAAGATCTTCCGGATCGACAAGTCCGCCACCGATCACCACGGCAATCCACTGCTTCTCCATGCCCATCAGCGGGAGGCGATTCTCAAAGCAGCCAGAGAAAAGAAATCCTATGTATTGACCAGCGGCACAGGGTCAGGCAAGAGCCTGACTTATATCGTGCCAATTGTTGACCATATTCTGCGGAACGGGTCCGGCCGCGGCATCCAGGCCATCGTGGTCTATCCGATGAACGCCCTTGCCAACAGTCAGGACGACGAACTCGGCAAATTCCTGAAAATGGGTTATCCCGAAGGGAGGTCCCCCGTCACTTTCGCCCGTTACACAGGGCAGGAGAAGGGTGACAAGCGGGAGGCAATCCGGAGCAACCCGCCCGACATCCTGCTTACAAACTACATCATGCTTGAGCTGTTGCTCACCCGGTGCGATGACCGTGAACTTATACGCGCGGCTCAGGGATTGCGCTTTCTCGTCTTTGATGAACTCCACACATATCGCGGGCGACAGGGCGCTGACGTTGCTCTGCTCATCCGTCGATGCCGCTCTGCTTTCGGTGGGGGCGACATCACCTGCATCGGCACATCGGCTACGATGGCTAGCGGAGGACCCAGCGGGGAGCAAAAGCGAGAAGTTGCAAAGGTTGCCCAAATCCTGTTCGGCGTTCAATTCGATGTAGCACAAGTTATCGGAGAGACCTTGGAGCGCGCGACGCCAGAGACAGACCTCGGCGATCAAGAAGTGGTCCAAGTGATTCGAGCCACAATCCAGTCCAATGGAAATCCCCCGGAGACTTACGAAGAATTCCGCCTTCACCCTCTGGCCGGATGGATTGAGTCGACCTTCGGCGTGCGTGCCGAGGAGGGAACGGGCCGGCTGGTCAGGCAGGTCCCTCGGCGCATCCAAGGGGAGGACAGTGCTGCCGAGGAACTCGCACGCCTCACTTCGACCGACCCGTTATCGTGCGCGGCAGTGATGCGCCAGTTCCTGCTTAAAGGTTCGGAGCTGTGGCGCGACGTGTCGAGCCGATTTCCTATTTTCGCCTTCCGGCTCCACCAGTTCTTCACTCGTGGTGACACTGTGTGGGCAACCATCGAGCAGGAAGCCATCCGCCATCTGGAAATTTCGAAGAAGGGGTCCAAGCCCGGCGAGGCCAACAAACCTCTTTTCCCGCTTGTCTTCTGCCGCCAGTGTGGAGCCGCCTACTACCGCGTCAAGGTGGTTTCCGAAGACACTGGGAGATTTCTACTCCCACGAGAAGACCGCCGCGAGGAAAACGATGACGGGAGCGGCGATGCCTATCTCTATGTGTCTGAATCAACGCCATGGCCACGGGCGGAGGGGGCGGGGCTGCTGGAACGCCTCCCTCCATTCATGAAGGAAACCACGCCTCAGGGTATGGATCGCGTGCGTCCCGATTTCCGGACTGATCTTCCCGCGCCAGTCTTCGTCGATGCGGGCGGTCGAGTGGTGCCCGAGGGACAAGGCATTCCGGCGGCGCTGGTCCGTCGGAACTTCTTGTTCTGTCTCGAGCCCTCGTGCGGTGTCGCTTATACTAAGAGCCAAAAATCTGAGCGAGCGAAGTTGGCAACATTAGGTGTAGACAACCGTAGTACAGCGACGACGATCCTAGCTGTCCGGTCTCTAATTGAGCTGCAAAGCGATCGCGATCTCAAACCCGATGCCCGTAAGCTTTTGAGCTTTACGGACAACCGGCAAGACGCCTCGCTTCAGGCTGGACATTTCAACGATTTTGCCCAGGTTGCCCTCCTGCGATCGGCACTGCACAAGGCAACGAAGGCGAGGGGGCTTAAAGGGCTAAGGCACTGTGAGCTGTCGCGTAGTGTTTTCGATGCCATGCAGCTTCCGTTTGATGAATATGCCGCCGATCCAGAGGTGCGCGGTCCCGCGAAGAGTGCCACTAACGACGCCTTGCGCCGCGTAATCGACTACTATCTGTATCGTGACTTGCAGCGCGGCTGGCGGGTCACTGCGCCGAACCTCGAAGATTGCGGACTTCTCGCCTTCGATTACGAAGGGCTGCAGGGCGAAGAAGGCCTGATGAGGGAAGCACCTGTCTGGGAGTCCGGCCTCGCCATTCGAGCGGACGGCAACGGCGAACAATTCATCGAGACTCCCGCTCCCCTGCGCTCCTGCACCCCGGAGCTTCGCGAGGAACTGCTTCGGACGCTTCTCGATGTTCTCCGTCGGTCCCTGGCGGTCAAGGTGGATGTGCTAGACGCGCAGAAGCAGCTCGACATCGTCGAGCAAACAAAACCTCGTCTGCTGGAAGACACCGTGTGGTATCTCGAAGAAGCAAATGAACTCGCGAAATCCGTGGTGGCCTATCCCCGGTCCAAGCAACAGCAGGACCGCACGGGTTTTTTTGTCTCGTCTTATGGTGGCTATGGTCGCTATGTGAAACGCTCTCTTATTCGCCATGTAGCTGGGGGGCAGAACTTC
Organism: uncultured Acidobacteriota bacterium; assembly: GCA_963831905.1. Classification (GTDB taxonomy): domain Bacteria; phylum Acidobacteriota; class Terriglobia; order UBA7540; family UBA7540; genus CAVROP01. The sequence goes on from CAWHRX010000004.1 coordinate 237,839, forward strand.
GGTCGTGCGGAAGTTGATCGGATTATCCGCTATTTATTTCTCGCGCTGAAGCGGTATGGAATCGTTGAGCAGGTTCGCAGCGGCGAGGTCCCCGGCTATCAGATCAACCCCGACGCTCTTCGCTGGCTACCAGCCGAGGGCGAAGTCCGCCCGGTGGACCGCACCCGATTGCTGGAGGCCGGTGAGATCCCGCCGGAGGTTAACCGCTATTTCGTGGAGTGTTACCGCAGCTTCGTCAATTTGAAGTGCGTACTGGAAGCCCGCGAGCATACTGCCCAGGTCACCTCCGAAGATCGTGAGGAGCGGGAAGACCGATTCCGCACTGGGGATCTGCCGTTATTATTCTGCTCGCCGACGATGGAACTCGGTGTGGACATTGCCCAATTAAACCTCGTCAATCTGCGCAACGTACCACCAACACCAGCCAACTATGCCCAACGTAGCGGCCGCGCTGGACGGGGCGGTCAACCAGCGTTAGTTTATACGTATTGCGCGGGGCGCAGCCCACACGATCAGTATTTTTTCCGCCAGCCCACCCAGATGGTCGCGGGATCAGTGACCCCACCGCGTATCGAGATTCGGAATCGTGACCTAGTGCGCTCCCATGTCCACGCTATCTGGATGGAAGTCGCAAAGCCGGACCTCGGAAAGACCCTCACCGCTGTGCTTGATCTATCCCCCGCTAATGCAAAGCTCCCGCTGCCCGTCAAAGCTGCCCTTTTGCGGGATTTTAGAAACCCTGGGTATCGTGCCGCCGCACTGGCGAAGGCTGAACAACTTATAGCCGGCCTCCAGGATGAACTATCCACGGCAGCATGGTTTCACCGCAATTGGACAAATGAGGTCCTCGATCAGATTGAGCGTGCTTTTGATACATCCTGCGAGCGCTGGCGCAGCCTTTACCGCTCGGCCGTCCGTCAGCGGGAGTTGCATCACAGGATCATCGGCGATCATACACGGCCCGAGGTGGAACGCAATCACTCCCGCCGCCTGCGTGCGCAGGCCGAAAGCCAAATCAAGTTGCTTACCGAAGCCGAAGGTATTTACGAAGGCGATTTCTACTCTTACCGCTACTTCGCATCTGAGGGCTTCCTGCCCGGCTACAATTTTCCACGTCTACCGCTTTCAGCCTACGTGCCAGGCAGGCGGCAGCGCAAGGGGCGCAACGAGTTCATTTCACGTCCGCGCTTCCTAGCCATATCCGAATTCGGCCCGAAGGCATTGATCTATCACGAAGGTGGTCGCTACCGAGTCTACAAGGTTAACCTCGACTTTGGCTCCGATGACATCGAGGCGACGCACGATCTCGTGACGCGCACGATGAAGCGCTGCCAGAAATGCGGCTATGCCCATTTGGAGCAGGGAACCAACTTTGCAGAGGTGTGCGACCGCTGTGGTGCGGCCTTTGATCGCCCTGCCCGAATTGATAATCTGGTCCAATTGCAAAACGTCAGCCTTAGACTCGCCCAGCGCATCACCTGTGACGAAGAGGAACGACAACGCCTAGGTTACAAGCTCCTGACCTCCTACCGCTTTCCCGAAGTGGGCGGCAGGCTCGACCGCATAGACGCTGAGGTCAACTGTGGAACTATGCTCGCCTTGCGTCTCAGCTACGGCGATTCGACCGATCTCTACCGGATCAATCTCGGCTGGGCCAGACAATTGGGCGAGCAGTCGCCTGGTTTCAACCTTGACTTGGAACGCGGTTACTGGGCAGGTAAGTCCCCGGATGGCGAGGACGACATTGATGCGCCGACTGAGGGCCGGCTCCAGCGGGTGGTACCTTATGTCAAGGACACCAAGAACGCCCTCGTGATGCGCATCGAGCCACTCCGGCCAGGGCCGGAGATGGCGAGCCTGCAGGCGGCCCTCAGGCAGGCCATCCTCAAGCATTTCCAGCTCGAACCACGGGAGCTTTCGTGCGAGCCCATGCCCTCGGCACATGACCGCAAAGAGATATTCTTCTATGAAGCCTCCGAAGGCGGCGCCGGTGTCTTACGCCAAATCGTCGAAGACCCTTCCGTGCTTCCGCTACTGGCCAAGGACGCTCTGGAAATCTGCCACTTCGAGCCAGGCACGCTGGAAGACCTAGGAGCAAAAACCTGCGGAAAAGCGTGTTATGCATGCCTGCTCGATTACGGCAACCAACCGGACCACAAGGATTTGGACCGCTATCTAATCCGAGGGGTTCTCGCCGACCTGTCACGGTCCGAAGTCCGCCCCGCTGGGGGGACTGGTTCGCGGGCGGAACGAATGATCGCGCTTCGCAAGCGTTGCGACAGTCAACTTGAAAAAAGATGGCTCGACCTTGTAGACGCGCTTATGCTGCGCCCACCGAGCGATGCGCAGTACCTGATCGAGGCTTGCTCTACACGGCCTGATTTCTATTACAGCGACCACAATACTGCCATTTATATCGATGGGCCACCCCACGATGAACCGAGCCAGATACGCGAGGACGAAGCGATTACGCGGCGTCTGATGGAGATGGGTTACATTGTCATCCGGTTTCACCACAAAGACGAATGGAAGGAGATTTTCCTTCGGCATCCGGACGTCTTTGGCACTGCATCTCAAGCAGATTCATGTGAAGAAGAGCTAGCTGTAGTCACACTCCTCTTTGCGAAGCCAGGCGACCAGCCTTTCACCGAAAATGAACGGAATGAGTGCCGGAGGGAGGGTGAGGCAGCACTTGAATCTGTCGTCGCAAGAGTTTCCAGCTCCGCCGGAATGCAATTGTCCATTAGTTTCGTTGGGGATGGCTCATCCTCCTATTGGTTTGAGATTGTCATCAAAGCAATTGGTCTCATAGCCGGACTTCCATACACATTCCACGCTTTGGGCGACACTCTTGAAGCGGGCGGTAATCTCGCTTTTCATCTTTCAACCTCGATGGTGTTGACAGGTTCCTGGCTGAAATCGGTAGCTTGGCGTTTAAGCCCCAAGAATCCGAATGACCGTAACGGCCGCAGGCCCGGGTGCTTCGGGCAGAAGGACCAACTCGATCGCCGATTCAAGCGATGCAAATACTGTGGATTTCTCAATGATTGCGTGAATAAGATCCAGGCTTGCTAAAATTGTGAGTCCTACGCTCTCCAGTCCGGGTACTCTCATTCAAGCGCGGGGCCGCGAATGGATGGTGTTGCCTGAATCCACGGATGAGCTTCTCATTGTACGACCTGTAGGCGGGCTCGATGAGGAGATTACCGGAATCCTGCCCGCGGTCGAGCGGGTCGAGTCCACCTCATTCCAACTGCCTAGCCGCGATGACCTTGGCGATTTTGCCTCGGGTCAGCTCCTGCGCGAGGCCGCGCGACTTTCGACCCGTGCGGCCGCTGGTCCCTTCCGTAGCTTCGGGCGTATCGCAGCCGAGCCGAGGCCCTATCAGCTTGTGCCGTTGATGATGGCGCTCAAGCTCGATCCTGTCCGCCTCCTGATCGCCGACGACGTGGGAATCGGCAAGACCATTGAAGCCGCGGTCATCGCCCGGGAGTTGCTCGACCGTGGTGAAATTAGACGGCTCGCCGTTCTGTGTCCCCCGCATCTAGCGGAGCAATGGCAACGGGAGCTGGCCGAAAAGTTCCACATCGAAGCTGAACTGGTCCTGAGCAGCACAATCCAACGTCTAGAACGTGACTTGCCGGTTGGCGTGTCGGTTTTCGATCGTTATCGGTTCACCGTTGTCTCCACCGACTTCATAAAGACCGCCCGTCATGCTGAGGATTTTCTCCTCAAGTGCCCCGAGTTCGTTATCGTGGACGAAGCACACGGCTGCACGCTGGCCGGAGGTATGGGGCGCGGACGCCAGCAACGTTTCGATTTACTGCGGCGTGTCGCAGAAGACACGTCTCGACATCTGGTGCTCGTCACCGCCACGCCACACAGCGGCAACGAGGATGCGTTCCGTTCCCTACTGAGCCTGCTTGATAGCGAGTTCGCTGATCTACCGTCCGACCTCGATCGGGCAGAGCGCGAGGGCATCCGCCGCAAGCTTGCTCGGCACCTGGTACAGCGGCGCAGGGATGATATTCGTCATTACTTGGAAACCGACACGTCCTTCCCCACGCGATTCGACAAAAAGCCGGAACCTTCGTATACGTTCAGCGCGGAGTACCGTGCCCTATTTGATGACATCCTCGCCTTCGCGCGTGACTATGTTTCAGAAGATTCCGGAGAGCGCAAACGTCGGGTACGCTATTGGTCCGCTTTGGCTCTGTTGCGCTGTGTGTCCTCCAGTCCGGCAGCGGCGGCCGCGACGCTGCGCAGCCGTGCTGCCGTGGATCAGGCTGCGGATGAGGAAGTAGATGAAGTGGGCCGGCGTACCGTGCTCGACCAGGATGATGCCGATGACGTAGTCTCTCTTGATTTCAGCCCTGGATCGGAGACCGAAGATGGTGCCGAGGCCACGCGGCGGAAGCTGCTCGCGTTTGCACGCCGCGCCGAAGCCCTTTCCGCCGACTCCGACCACAAGCTTCAGGGTGCCATCCGTGAGATAAAGATACTGCTCAAAGACGGCTTTCGGCCCGTTGTGTTCTGCCGGTTCGTGGACACCGCTGAGTACGTGGTTCGACAACTCCGCGCGGCGCTGCCCACCAATGTCCGGATCGAATCGGTCACTGGGCTGCTGCCACCCGCGGAGCGCGAGGACCGCATCGCCAAGCTGGCCGCCGAGCGGGGTGAGTACGTGCTCGTCTGTACCGACTGCCTAGCGGAGGGGATCAACCTCCAGCAACACTTCAACGCGGTGCTGCACTACGACTTGGCCTGGAACCCCACGCGCCATGAGCAGCGCGAAGGCCGTGTGGATCGCTTTGGGCAGAGCAAGAAGGAGGTCCGCGTCGTCACCTACTACGGCCAGGACAATCCTATTGACGGTGTAATCCTCGATGTACTCATCCGTAAGCACAAAAGCATCAAAAGCGCCCTCGGCGTCGCGGTGGCTGTGCCAGGTTCTAGCGAGCAAATTGCCGAGGCCCTGTTCCAGGGTGCGTTGTTCCGCGAAAGGGCAACTGTACAGTCCAAACAGATGATTCTCGACTTCATCGACCACCTTGAGCCGAAAAAGCAGGCCATTCACGCCGAGTGGGAAGGCGCCTGTGCTCGCGAAAAGGCCAGCCGGTCGCGCTTCGCGCAACCTCTACTGAAGTTTGAGGCCGTCGCGGCAGAACTTCAGAGTGTGCGTGCCGCCATTGGTCGCAGCGAGGACGTGGCTCGTTTCTTCCACGCTGTGTTGCAAGCGGCAAACGTTCCGATCCAGACCAAGGGTAAGGCCGTCACCATTCACCTCAGCAATGAAGCGCCACGCGCCCTGCGCCAAGCCATCGGTCGCGACGACACTTTTACGGGACGATTTGACCTGCCGCTGGAAGAGGATGACGTCTATCTCGGCAGGACCAGCCCAATTATAGAGGGCCTCGCAAGCTGGACGCTTGATCAGGCGCTCGATCCGGTCGCACGCGACGCCCGCCCCGTGGCTGCCCGGTGCGGCGTCATTTCGGCTGCTGCGGTCAATTCGCGGACGACGCTCCTCCTGGCGCGTTTCCGCTACCACCTGGGGAGCACAAGGGTTGACGGTGAAACCATCCTCTGCGAGGAGATTGTGCCGCTCGCCTGTACAGGTCCAGCGGAGGCGCCGCAGTGGGTGACGCCGGAGGAAGGCGAGCGTCTGCTCTCCGCCCGTGCCGAGAAAACTCTGGTCGCCACCGCTATCGACCAGCAAATTGGCCTTCTTCTACCGACTTTGCCAATGCTCCAGAAGGCCCTTGAACCTGTGGCTAGCGAGCGCGCTGCCGCCCAGCTTGCCGCCCACGAGCGCGTGCGTGAGGCCACGCGCACGAAGGTCCGTGTTACGATCAAACCTGTTCTCCCAGTTGACATCCTGGGAGCGTACGTCTTGCTCCCAAGGCTTTGAACGCCATGGCGCGCCGCGACCGAGATTTCCAGACCATCCACTCCGAAGGCGGACTACTGCCTCCCGATCTTCTGCGGCACATCCTCGACTCGAAGGAGAAAATCCCCGGCACTCAGCCAGAGGACTACGGTCTGCCTCAGGGCGAACGCATCAACGAAACCATCACGCAATCGTGGAGCCGTCTGCGCAAGCACTGGGCGGAATTCCGTGCCGTTGCCGCGAACCTCCCTGCGGGCGAAGCGGGTACCGGGCTCACCAACGACAAGTGGAGCTTGCCCCTATTGCGAGATCTTGGATTCGGCCTGCTGCCCACTACTGCCGGCCCCCAAATCGGTGGTCGGATATACGCCATCAACCGCTTCTTCGGCCCAGTGCCGGTTCACCTTATTGGCTGCGGCCTGAGCCTCGATCACCGCGCGGCTGGCGCGCGCGGGGCCGCTGCCGTGAACCCTCACGGTCTCGTGCAGGAGTTCCTCAACCGCAGCACTGGTTACCTGTGGGCGGTCGTCTCTAACGGCATACGCATTCGCATCCTGCGCGATAACCAAGCCCTCTCTCGCCAGTCCTTCCTTGAGTTCGATCTTGAGGCCATGTTCGCTGGGGAGGTCTATTCGGACTTCGTGCTGCTTTGGCTCGTGGCCCACGCTACCCGCTTCGCCCCTCGTGAGGAAGGCCGGCCGGACACGTGCTGGCTGGAGCAGTGGACTAAGCTTGCCGAGGAACAAGGGACTCGCGCGTTGGGCGATCTGCGCGGGGGCGTCGAGAGGGCGTTGCAGATCCTGGGGGAGGGGTTCACCAGCCATCCGAAAAATACGATGCTGCGCGACGCCTTGCGCACCGGGCAGACATCGCCCGTTGACTTCCACGGCCAACTGCTGCGCGTGGTCTATCGCCTGATTTTTCTGTTTGTGGCGGAGGACCGCACCATCGACGGGGAGTCGCTACTACACCCCCGCGATGAGGAGGAAACTGCCCAGCTCTCCCGTAAACGCTACGCCACTCACTACAACACCGGTCGACTGCGCGAGTTGGCATCAAAAATCAGGGGCAGCCGACACGGCGACCTCTGGCGCCAGTTCCAGCTTTTGGTCGGCGCTCTCTCCGGCGACGCGAACTTCGCTGCTGTGCGGGAGCACTTGGCTCTGCCGACTCTCGGCAGCTTCCTCTGGAATCCGGCTTTCACCGCCAACCTTAACGATGCCGAGCTGACAAACCACGATTTCCTCGAAGCCCTGCGCAACCTTGCCTTCACCCGGCAGGGCAAAGTGCTGCGGCCCGTAGACTACAAGAATCTCGGCGCCGAAGAGCTGGGCGGCGTTTATGAGAGCCTTCTGGCGCTCACGCCCCAGATTAGCGCCGATGGCGCGCGCTTTTCCTTCGCCGAGTTCGCTGGCAACGAGCGCAGGACCTCGGGCTCCTACTACACGGCCGACTCGCTCGTGCAGTGCTTGCTCGATTCCGCGCTAGATCCCCTTGTGGAAGAGGCCATCAAAGGGAAATCAGACGTCGAAGCGGAGAAGGTTATACTCGCCCTCAAGGTCTGCGACCCCGCTGTCGGCTCCGGCCACTTCCTCGTCGGGGCGGCTCACCGGCTGGCCCGGCATTTGGCCCGCGTGAGGGCGCTGAGGCAGGGTGAGAGCGAACCGTCGCCCCTCCTCTACCAGCACGCCCTTCGTGACGTCATCGGCCGATGCCTCTATGGCGTTGACATCAATCCCATGGCTGCCGAGTTGTGTCGCGTGAGCCTGTGGCTCGAAGCCCTGGAACCTGGCAAGCCGCTCTCTTTCCTCGACCACCACATCCGCGTCGGCAACAGCCTGCTGGGCGCGACGCCCGAACTCATCGCCGCAGGGTTGCCGGACGATGCATTCAAGCCTATCGAAGGCGACAACAACGAAGCCTGCGCGGTGCTGAGGAAGCGCAATAAGACCGAGCGCGCAGGGCTGGGACCGGCATTCGTCCAGCAAGATGCCGAGAGCCAGGCCCGTTTGCAGCAGGCCGCCGCGGGGCTGGAGGAACTGCCCGACAGTCGGCCCGAGGACATCCGCGCCAAGGAGTTGGCCTTCCGCCGCCACGAAGAGACCCATGAATACCGCCACAAGAAGCGGCTCGCCGATGTTTGGTGCGCCGCATTCGTCATAAGGAAGCAGTTCCCACCTCTTGCGCACGATCCACGATACCCATCACCTGAGCCAGCGGGTCTCACTCAGCGGCACCTCTTGGATGTGGCGGCAGGCCGATCCCTGCCCGCGGACCTCGCTGCAGAGGTGCAGCGTCTCTTCGGCCAATATCAGTTCTTTCATTGGCATCTGGCCTTTCCAGAAGTGATCGCGAAGGGCGGCTTCGACTGCGTGCTAGGCAATCCTCCTTGGGATAACTTGAGCCCAGACGTGAAGGAGTTCTTTTCGAGCTACGACCCGCAGGTCCGGTTTCAGGATCGAGATGGGCAGCACCGGATCATTGCCGAGCTGATTCGAGATCCGATGATTGCCCAGAGGTGGGACGCCAATTGCCGCTATCTTTATGCTCTCGTCCACTTTCTCAAACATAGTGGACGCTACCGGATGTTTGCTCCCGGTAATCTCGGCAAGGGAGACTTCAATATCTACCGCATGTTTGTCGAAGCCGCCCTCTCGCTCACGCGTCGCAATGGCTGGGTATCACAGATCGTGCCGGAGGGGTTATACAACGGCGCAAACTGCATGGCGATTCGCCGAGCACTCTATGAAATCTGTCGACTCGACCAAGTTTATGGATTCGAAAACGCCAACGAAGTCTGGTTCGCCGATATTGATACGCGGATGAAGTTCTGCATCTATGCAGCTCATGTTGGCCTAAAAACCGACTCCTTCCAAGCTGCCTTTAACATTCGTTCGCTGAACCAGCTTGCGGAGGTCAAAGCGGGGCATTCTTTGAACATCCCGGTACGCCTCGTCAAGGAGTTCTCGCCGGGCGCTCTGGCGATCATGGAGCTTGGCAGCCAGATGGATATTAGCATCGCTGCGAAGATGTACCGTTGGCCGGCGTTCGGCGATACGAGCGCAAGCCCACCAGTCCCAGATTGTGTGGCCGAGATTCACATGGGTAACAATCGTGAATTGTTCGAAGAAGACGGAACTGGTGTCCCGCTTTGCGAGGGACGGATGATCTCGCAGTACGATCACCGTGCCAAAGCATACACCTCTGGCCGTGGCCGTGCGGCAGAGTGGGAGGACTTACCGTTCGGCCACAAGAATAAGGCTATCCGACCGCAGTGGTACATAGGCCGCAACAATATTCCGAGCAAACTCGCAAATCGTGTGGTGACATTTCGGTCGTGCTTTTGCAAAGTCGTCAGTCCAACGAATGAAAGGACGTTGATTGCGACCCTGATTCCACCTGACGTGCTCTGCGGCGACTCCGTTCCGACTCTGTTGTTCACGCCGTCCGGCTTTGAATGGTTTCATCCATTCTGGATCGCCGTAGCAAACTCATATTCAATGGATTTTGTCGCACGAACGAAGGTCGCTCTGAATCTGACCATGACAATACTCGATAGTCTTCCATTCCCGCGACCAGCACAAGATGATCATCGAGTTAGGCCAATCGTTGAACGCAGCTTACGTCTCTTATGCACGGGCCCAGAGATGACCCCGTTCTGGAACCACCTTGCCTCTCAAGGGTGGGTTCCGGCGACACGTTCACCATCCACAATTCCCGGCGAACAGGACGAGGACGCCCGCCTACGACTCCGGGCGGAGATCGATGTGCTCGTCGCCCGTGACGTTTTCGGACTAACACGGCCTGAGCTGGAATATCTCCTAGCGACGTTTCCGACACAACAACGCTATCAGGAGGAGAAATACGGTGAGTTTCGCTCCCGACGGCTAATCCTCGAAGCGTTCGAGCGGGTGCGCGCATGAGCCAAGCAGCGAACTCATGAGTGATGCTCCGTGGGCTCTCCCAAGACTGCGGGGGGGGCGCGAGCAAACTCAACTTGGGTGAGGTGAAGTTGGCGGCTGGCTTGACGCCAGCCTGCGCTCATTTTGTTTGCCCATTAACTGGTATTTTCGGGCAGCATGTTTTCGTCAAACCCAGGGATGCAAAATCAGTGATTTGCGCGGCGGCGAGAAACAGGGTTTTTGGGCAAGGGGATAAGTTGACCGTAGGGTTGGTTCGTATGACGAATCCTGAAACGCAAGGGAGTATCTATTCGTCGATTGCTTGTGCGCCGGGCTATCAAGGCCAGCTATGGTTTGGCCGTCTGGTTCATGCGCTCGCGCTGTCGCCAGTCGGTGCAACTTCAGGGTTGCTCAACCGTCAACAACCTAATGGCAGCTCGTGCTAGCCACACACCTAACCCTTCCTTTTGGAGGTTGGATACTGGCCAACTGATCGGCTAGCAATGAACGCTGCGATCGGTGCGGTTCGGTCCATACCGCCACTGCAATGAATAAGCATCGCACCGGTACGCTGTTGATACTCAGCGAGAACGAGTGGCTTGAGTTTCTCCATCTGATCGAGGATTCCCAGTCTCGCGGAAAGCGCCGCGTGAGCCGGATCTTCGACTGGATGATGATGAACCAAGAAACCGAAGGACCGATAGAGCGAGAGCAGATCGGGTTCGGGCACCACAACCGATGAATATCTCTTCATTTCTCCGTGCGTAGAGAGAACGACAATCGTTCCAATGCCAATGGTTCTCAGCGATTCCAGCCAATGACGTAGAGCCGGGGCAGCGTCGCCCAAGATTAGCAGAACTCGCCCGCCGAAGTCGGGGTGATAGCGGAGAGGTCTGGGAGCACACGCTAAACTGTTTTCCACTATCCAAAGTAAAGGGTGAGCGGTTCGGATATTGTCACGAATCCAGGTGCGCCAGCTTTCCTCGCTCGTTGAGACTTTACCTCTGTGTTGCATGATTGGACCACTTCAGCCTTTGCCGTGACATTTGGGGTATTAATTCAGCGCGGCTGCCCCATTCTGCAAATGGATCCAACCATATCTAATTGTCTTCTTTGGTAGGGCTGATCACCAGATTAGTCTGTTTGTCGGAGCCGTTATCTGGCTGTTTTGCCGCGGTATTTGTTTCAGCAAGCTCTACTAGAATTGCCGCTAACCGAGCGAGACTGCCTCTCATCGGTTCATGTTTCCATTTGGCGAAATCCCAAGATTGAAATACCCCTGAGGCGACAAGAACGACCGTGATGGCAACGAAATACCGGTTCCGGAGCGCAGGCGAAAAATACAAAGCCGCAAGTTCAGCCAGACCGCAACCAATATATGTACGCATGGTCAGAAACGCTCGGCGGAATCTCAGAGGCTGCTTGCCGAGCACTGATAACCAAGCTTGCCATTCCAGGTCAACCAACTCCCCCGAACCTCTGCTTGGAGTGATCCCATACCGCCGGGCCAATAATTGCGTGGCCGCCAACCGTTGACATTTCAAGACCGGTCTTATCTCGAACGGGAATCGTTGCATCCTTGCCCACATAATCATGTGCGACAGGGTTCTGACAAAGGTATTCCGTTTGGGTGGAGTGCCCTGAAGTTTTCCAAATGCCCGATAGAGCCAATTGGATCCAAAGGTCGCTCGAATGAAATAGCGCTTAAACCGGTACAAAATGCCAATGAATAGGTCGGCAAACCAAGAGAGAAGAAAAAATGTGTAGCCAACCACCATACAAAAAGCTGCGAAAAGGATAAATAAAGCATAAGGCGGAAAGGCGTAAACCTGTTTTGCCCGCTCGATCATCCAATGGGCGACGTTCGGGTCGCCCAGTGCGATGCTCAGCCCGAATAGGGAGCCCGGTATTATGCCGAGGAGATACATTCCTGCTTGCTTTGGAATTGTGCTTGAAAAGTCGACCTTAATCATTCGAGTTCAGAACTGCCCCCCGTCAGTCTCAAGAAGCATACTCCATAGAGACGGCAACCGTAAGCTAATTAAAAAGAGTCTGTCCTGGTGTGCTTCTGGCAAGCAAACCCAGTTCAGTTCTCGACTCGTAAGGGCTTTCGTAGCCAGATCATGGAAGCATTGTCGGCCCCTCGGAAGTTGGCCAAGCCAAGACCTGCAGGCGGATGCTGAAATGGACAGCAGGGAACCATACCGTTGGCTCGTGGCGGAGCGGTTGCTATGAGGACGATTGGCGACTTGAAAGGCCCTCCCTCGCAGCTACTTCGGGAGCAGTGGTCCCGGAGCAATGGAACGACGTGCGTCGAAACTGACACGGCGGTGAACTCCCCGGCGCCCTCTGCGATGTGAAACCCGGCGTGCCATCTAGCCCATCAAGTCGCGGTGGCCGTCTCTGTGGCTCGGCGACGATCATGAACTGCTTAGCCAGAAGCATCGCTTCCCCCTAGCCCGAGAATCTGGCGGATATGCTTTCGCTGGCTGATGTCGTTCGGCGCTCCGCCCTTGCGACTCAACCACTTGTTAAAATCTTGCATCCTGACGGAGTGTACAACAGGCACGGTCGTCACGCTCACGTCCACGGTGTTCAGTCCCTCAGCGATTTCGGTGGCCCAATCCTGCTCACGGATGGCCACGAGCCCGAGCGCCACGGCTTCGTAAAGAGTTGAGGCGGTCACTTCGACACTGTGCTTGACGCCTTCCATATCGCAGACGGTGACGCGACATAACCGCAGACTCATGGCGACGGGAAGTGTAGCATATTCGCCTTTTATTCGCCACTGAGGTAATAGACTGGCGGAGCGGGGGGCCGAACACAGGCTTTCATGCCCAGCCGGATTAGCTGTAGGTATGGCGCAAAGATCACTCCGCGCCTTTGACAAGCTCGCTCAATCGCTTGCCAAGCGCAACGGCCAATTGGTTGGCAACCTCGATTCCAACACTGACCTTCCCGAGTTCAATCGAGCTAACGTAGGTGCGGTGAATTCCAGCCCGCTCAGCGAAGTCCTCCTGGGACAGGCCGATCTGTTTGCGGGCACGCCGCACGCTGCGGCCAAAAGTCCGGCGCGAGAATCGAGTTGCCTTTGGCACACCCTATTTGTATAGTTGTGCAGACGATTGTTCTACAGACGATCCTCTACACGATTCAGATCGGCGCCGTTGTGTAACCACCGGGGAGCAGCGATCGGCGCACGGAACGGAAAGGGGGCGAATGTGGGAGAGAATCGGAGCGAAGTACTCTTGCCTGTGAGTGGCTTAGCCGAACGTCGGCGCCACTGGCTCGGCCTTCCAGTCGAAAATTTCGTAGAGGGCTCGATTACTCGGATTATGGAGCATCTCCCCCATTTCGGGCGGCAGCCGTTCGCGATGTCTTCTGCCAATGGCGAGGACGTCGGTGTTAATCCTTATCTCGATATGATTTACCGGATGCCGACCCGACAAGGAGAGAAGGCCATTCCCGTCGGTGTTGTTTCGAAAAACTACCGACTGGTGGATCATCATCTAGTGCTCCAGACAATTCAGGCCGCACTGTTTGACAATAAGATCAGTCCCGACGCAGTGCACACGCGCGCAAGCTGGACACCACATGGTGAACGTGCTCACTTCTCGCTACTGTTGCCTGAAGAAGAACGCTTCACCTTCTGTCCCGCTGACGGTGACCAAATGCGCTTTCGGGTTGAGGTTTTCAATTCAGTTGAGGGCAGCTGCCGCTTCATGGCAGTGGCCGGATGGCTCCGTTTCGTCTGCTCAAACGGTCTAATTGTTGGTTCGGCGCTGATGGATCTCCGCCAACAGCACCGTCAACAGCTCCAGATCGAGGACTTCGGCAAATTGTTACGAGGTTCAGTGGAATCAGCAGGCGACGACAAGGAACTTTGCATGTCGTGGCTTCGGCAGAGAGTTGACCCCTCGATTCTGCTGCAATGGGCCGACGAAGATGTTCTGAAGGTCTGGGGGTTGAAAGCAGCGGTTCGCATTATCTCAATGATGCAAAACGGTCATGACGCCGAAATTGCTGGGGACACGAGAGCCAGACGACCAAGCCAAGTAGAAACGAGGTCTCTTAACCCTGTTCCGGGGCTCGAAGTCGCGCCTGGAACGGCATTTCGAATCACCCAGGCACTGTCGTGGCTTGCAGGTCAGCGGTCTGATATCTCGGAAGAACTTGAATGGCGAGGTCAAGTTACTGAGCTTGCTACCTTGCTTGTGGAAAGGCACCGCCATGCCCAGAGGCGCTTCGAGTGAATCCCGTCATGTCCTCGAATCAGGTTTCAAGCAGGTTTGTGGATCGCGTGAGCACATCTCCCAGCGGCGATACCGACGTAAGGATGCACGTGCAAGTTGCCGCACATCGTCATCGAAGGTTGTGTAAACCAGTTCGGATTCTCGCCCTTGTGAGTCACAAAATGAAGGGGCGGATTCTTGTGGTTTTGATTTGCTTGCCGGTCTCCGCGTGCGGTCGGCGCGAGATGATCCCCACGTCTGAACTCAATGAAATCCGGCAGTTAGCTTTTGACTGCGCAACGAAACGGTACGTCCTTTCCGATGCTACAATCGAATCCGAGTCCCAAGCGATAAAGAACAAACCGTCCGGGCCGCCACAGGAGGAACAACGTGACACCTCCGGAAATCTAACGCATGAGTATATCGAAGCTCGGTTCAAGGCTGCTGCAAGGGAGCTTGCTGGTTTGGTTCCAGTGGTCGCTACGGTGAAAGGTGTGCAGCTAACTCTTTCAACCCCAAATCTATGCCTTATTAAGTTTGATTTCGAGCCGAGCCATAATCCCCACGCTGAACTTCCTGAAAACCAAGCGACGGCAGAAAGGTTTGAAAGGCCAGATGGCTCACACTACTGGGTAATTGTCTGGAAGTGAGTGCCGGCCTGTCATGCCTGCGAGTCTTGTAGGTTCGCAAACATCCAGAGGACGCGCACTGTTCGGTGGGGTCAATGACAATCTCCTGGAGTCTTCCCGGACCGGGCATACTTATTCGGCGGCTCTCCGGGCTAAATCTGGCCCCGCTCCAGAATCCGCGTGCAAATATCGCCAAAATCACCTGGCGTCGCCGAACTTACCGCGATAATTTGTGACGCGACGGGTTCTGCGGCTCCGTAGCCACACCGCCTTGTTTGTGCTTTGCCCAGCCATCAAAATAGCCCCAGGCATTTGCCTAACAAAACCAACGCTCTAAGCCGTCCGAACCGGAATTTCCACTCCTGGCCCACGCAACGCCTCTTTTCACCCACGCCCTTGTACAACTTCCTGCAACTGAACTTTTCAATTCCCTTCGCGGTGCGGTCGTCGAGCGTGTGAATGGGTCTCACATTGCCATGCTCATCGAAAAGCAGACGCGGGTCGGGAAACGCTCTATCCGCGAGTTCCTGCACGACATTCTGCGCACTGAGTTGAAGTCTTGCCGCCCTTTCCTGGGCGAGCTTTTGAAGCTCTCTTTGGACGTGTACCTTTCTTAGCAGACGAGAAGCTTGAAGGCGAGAAGTCCCCACCTTGCATCCTGCCCGTTTTGCCGGGCGGCTGCTATTCAAAACCTCAGCGTATTGCGAGACAAAGCTTCGCTGCCGAGGCGTAAGTTGCGCAGTTGCTTCGGCACCCGATCTGCGTTTTCGTGCTCGCCTGCTGCGGCGATCACGTGCCCTCTTCCGGTTGGAGCCTGTGACTTGACCGACCGTGTGACCGTGTGTGGTGCTGCTGCTGGTGAAGTTCATTTGCTCCCTCCCCGCGCTGTAGTCGCACAACTAGACGTACATGGGCGCTCTGAGCGCCGGCCTCATATCCGATATCCAGATTGCGTGTGATACAAATCTTCATAGTTTCCAACCTTCGAGGTTGCCTATGTCGGGTGGCCGAGAATGGAATTCGCGAAACTCATGATCCTTCAGCTTCTCAAGAGCCGAATCTATGGAAAGCTCGGTGATGGTCACGTAGCTTTTCGGCTGCCATTTGAAATCGCCCCTCCGCACGCAACGGACCGCATACGGCGAGCCAATCTGTAGGGCAGCATCAAGGAGGGCAGGATTGCGACGAAGCGCCGCAAGCTGAGAGCCATGTTCTTGGACGGACTGATAGGTCAGGTTGTGACAGGTTCGGCAGGCAAAATAGTTCCTCGGCGCCGGAAAATAGAGCTTTCGTACCCACCTGCCGCAAGAGCGAGGGCAAACAAAACGCCAACGCGAACCGCCGTAATTTTGGGGAGTTGAAACTAGCTTGATAGGCGTCCAATTCCCCTCGCCGCCGGCATTCGAATGGCAAACATACAAGTAGAGTTGCGTTGGCTGGTCTGCTGGTCTCAACAGATAGAAGAGATAGCCCGTATCGCCGGTCAGTGGATTCTTCATTTCGATCCGGCCGGCACGATACTTGAGCAATCCGGCGACGACCCATGCGTCGATTTCAAGGGCCGCGCATTCCTCAACCCTCACCTTCCTCTTACGCCAACTGCAACGACCGCTTCCTAACCCGCCCATGGCAACTTCTCCGAGATTTCTATGAAATTCTCCTAAATCATGTGGGCAAATTCCTCACTATTGACGCCGAAAAACCAGGTTGCACCCAGTAATTATGCAGGTTTGCTCGCAGTTCTCGTAAACGCGACAAAAACCCACATTCTGATACTGAAACCCTCCCTAGGCGCACGATCTCAACACCACCTGCTCGAAGTACGGTTCTGAACTCATCCGAAAACCAAATGCCCGCCCCGGTATTGTAGTTAAGCTGTTGAAACCAAAACACATCGAATCCGTATTACAGTTTCGTCGAGCGGTACTGGCAACCGACGATGGTCGTCAGCTCAAGTCGGGCGCGCTGCAGTCGATCAGTCGGGGCTTGCATCGCCCACATGTCAATCCTTAACTGATAGTCTGAGCACCTTTCGTCGAGCAGCGGGGCAGGAACTCCTCCCTCCAGCGTTCGCTGTGCCGGCGGTCCTGATTCCACCGTTGAGGATATTGGACTGTTAGGCTCCGCGGCCCCCAGAATCCGTTGGCGAATCCATGCACTCAACTGTGCGCCGCCAGCTCGCCTTAGAAGCTCATTGCGCTCAGATCCAGAAAGGCGGACGGTGACGAGGATGCTGCGAGGATTTTGGGATTTCTGTCGTGGCACCGTTCTAACCTCATCATGAAAGATGTTTCGCTATTTGCCGCGAGTCCTGTTACGTCCCGGTCTCGGTGGCCGCTGTTCGTGTATGACAAAGACCAAAAACGTCATACATTACAAACCGGGCCAGAGTTGTGCCTAACCTCGATGGTCCGCTATGGTCCGTTTCGTTGGCGTTCATTGTACCTTTCCGCCGCACACTGCGCACACCCCCGAACGGCCACACCCAACGCACCCGCATTTCCCGCTCCCGGCACAATGCCAGCAACCTTCGGGCCGGGTCGCCACAAGCCATACCTGCCGATCTGCCCACCGACACATGCAGCACGGTACGGCTTTGTCTGTGCGCCGCAAATTGCAAGCCGGGCAGTCACACTCACCCTTGCCCCCGCAATGCTGGCAGTCCGCCGGTTCCACGGTTGGCCGGGCCAGGGCCGCCAAGATTGCGGGCTTCGATTCCACGATTCGCGGAATTAATTCCGGAGGAACCCTGGAAGCCGGTTCGAGCCTCAGGAAGTCAGGCGGAATCGGCGTCAGGCTCACGCCCAAGGCGCGCAGTTTCTCGATAATTTCGGCAGCAGTCGCGCTCATAGGTCAATCACGTCCCAATTCTGCTCAAAAGGCTGAGGCTGAATCTCGTTCAAGCCCGCCGGCCCCTCCCCGCACGCCGCCCCTTTTTTGGGCGGCTCGCCGCCGGGGGGGAGGGGGGTCTCAATTCCCCCCGAATCACTCGCAACACTGCAACTCTGGAGGGTTTCAGGCGAAGGAAGCAACTCGGCGTTTTCGGGCATGGGATCACCCACAACCAATTTAAACGGCCTTCCCCGCTTATCCTCCAGATTCTTGACATAGCCCTTGGCCAAGGCTTGCGACACTCGGCGCGACGCGGCCGATCGATCTAATTTCAGGTAATTGGCAACCTGCGACACCGAAACGCTGGCAGCCCCGGCGTCGCACAACTCCTGAACAGCCTTCACCGTTTCCCGAAGCGAATCCGGAACCGCCAACTCCACGCCTTCCCCAATTATTTCGGAGACCAACTCTCGCACGGCGCCATAGTCGGCGAGCACAGCTTTGACGCGGCCTTGCGCGTCTTTTGCTCGGCTCGCCTGATGGAGCAAGGCGTGCGCCCGGACAAGGTTCAGGATGGCGCCGAAGTCGCGCCGCAGCCGCACCGCCACAGGCGGGATTAACGCGGCCAGCCGTTTTGAGTACGGGATGCTGATTCTGTGCTCGCCGGTTTCAAGCCAGCGTTGCAGGGCGTGCCACTCCTTAAGGAATTCGTCGCACTCGTCCGACTCGACTTCATCCGTTAACGCGGAAAATACGGCTCGCGTTTGTTCCTGTGAATCGTCCACCGTGATCGAGAGAATACGAGTTTCGTTTTCAGCGTGCATACGCAGTTGGGTGGTGGTGACGATCAATCCAGTCGGCCCCTCCCGTTCGATCAGACGTGGCCGAACGCCCTCGCTTGTTTTCTCGACCGTTTCATAACGGAGGCGGCCTTCGCTGAGAAGGGAACGGACTAAATAGGAAGCGAAGTCACTGGATAAGCCAGCAGCTTCATACACAACCAGCATGCGATGCACAAGAGGCTCTTCCGAATACGCAAGCGCCCGCTCGCTCATTGCGGTTAGCGCGTAGTACGCGTCATCGGGAAAAAGCCGGAGGGTTTGCTCGACCGTATAGGATTTGCCACCCGCCGAGGGGCCTTTCACCGCGACCGAAATCGGTTTCGGGAGCAGCCGAGAAGTCACCCCCAAGTAAACCAATTTCACGGTTTTTTCCTCTCTCGCCAAATGCAGCCGCTCCATGACCTCAGGCAGGCGTCCCAGGATGTCGTTGCATGATGCCAGACTTCCGCAAACCTGCCACGCTTCCCGCGATGTTTTCTCCGCTTCGATTCGCGCCTGCTCCCGCCAAGGCACCGCCTCCGCCAAGGCTTCCTTCCAGGCGCGAGGGAAGTCTGGGGGGTTTGCGAGGTAGAGCGCGGAGGCATCCTTCGCGGTCCGAAGTCGAACCAGTCTCGCACGTTCCCTGATTTTCGAGTTGGCAAGCCATTTGAGTACCGTCTCGCCGCCTTGGTCTCCTTCGACAAAGACGTAAATCACCGGGATCTCGCCCAGCCTCTCGGCCCACTCTTCGCGCCATATCCCCGCCCCCGGAAGGCCGAGGGCCGGAATGCCGTGGTAGCAGAGCGTTTGCCGATCTGATTCGCCCTCGACAAGGCAACAGTAGGCTTGCGCCTGCGCATTTTTTATGCGTTCCAGGCCGTAGAGCAGAGGCTTCGATCCCCGCTTCCATCGGAAGCGGCCGTCATCCGCGCCCTTTTCCATCTTGAGGCGGAAACGGGCGGCCTTCTCGAATCCGTCAGCCCCAAAGTAGACTATTCGCACCGCCGGCTGCTTGGAGAGATAGACTGTCGAAAGACCAAGGCTGCGCAGAAATTCAACCGGCAGTTTTTTCGCCGCGGCGTACTGCTCCAGTGTGAGGCCCTCGCTGCTACGTTGCGGAGTTGCAGCCGTGTTAGGGGGGCTAAACACCCCCCTCCCCCTCAGCCCGTGCTCAGTGAGCCATGCGCTCACGCCCTTTTTGTCGCCAGGGTCTTTGCCCGCGATAAAGGCCGCAAGTTGCCACGCTGTGCCGCGCACGCCACAAGGGAAGCAGGCCCAGACGTTTTTCTTCGAGTTGATTTTGAGGCTTGGGTGAGAGTCGCCGTTCTTGTGGCGCTCCGAGTGTATGCAAGTGTAGAGCAACTCCACGCCTTCGCGCTTCGCGGGCTCGCCCAGCGCTGCGCGGGTGATGGTTTCGCAAGTCAGGTTGAGGCTCATTTCAGCGCACCTCGTGAGCTTCCAGCCAAGTCTTTAAGTCCAATGCTTGATAACGGACCGCCCGTCCAAACTTGAGGAAAGGTGGGCCTCCCCCTTGGCGCCGCCATTTGCGAAGAAGGGCAATTGAGACCTTGAGCGTCATACTCAGGTCGCGTTCATTGAGGCAATGAGAGTCACTAGGAGTTTGAACTTCACGAAGATTTCCCAAGTTTTCTTGTCGCACAGTCTGATCCTCCATAGCCGAGTATCAGGCTTGGGCACCCTCTGTGTACGGGGTAAATGTGGACATAATTCGTCCCCTTTTCCCCCGCTGGAACTGGGGTTGTGATAGAAATCCGTGACAGTTGAATGTGTTCTTCCAGCTTAGGTTTTGAGCGATATGCACAGGGGGCGCAGGCGGAGGCGGTTCCGCCGGTATAGGTCTCTAAGCCTCGACTGAGTATAAGGGGAACTGAATTTGCGGACTTTAAAGAGGGCTGCGAGGAGGCTCGCTAGTTCCGGGTAGTGGGACTTGCCCGTTGCCTGCCTTACGTGTTGCATGAGAATGATCGCAAAATGGTCTTGGCACGGGACTGTCCGTGTCTTCTTACGAATGGCAAACCTCACAAGTTCTGCATATGCATTGAGCAGGTTTGGCAACCCCTCGAACGCCTGAAGTGTTTCCTTGTAGCTACCGTTCAAGAGCCAAGAGACCTCTTTGCCCTTTGGGTTGATTCGGGCGGAGTCCAGCAATTCGTAAACTAGACGTGAAGTTACTTGCTCGATTTCTCCAGCGAACTTGAGGACCCGGTTAGGAAAGTAGTTCGCCTTCCTGCGCGTCTTCCCGATGATGGGATGGTCGTCTCCCACCGACACGTTGAGGATTACGTTGTTTAGGTCGAGTTCAAGTGTATCCTCGTTCATTCTAGCTCTGAGAAGGCTGTCGGCAGCTCTCCGGGCGAGTGAGACCAATCCCTTCACCTCGGGCGCTACTATCCTTTCGAGGGACAGGATCTCTATTCTTGCCATCTCTGCCTCCGGTACGGTTGCACCGATTCATGAATCGGGCTGAAAAACGGGCGGCGGATGCGCTCGCTCTCCGTGAGCTCCCAGCGGCCGTTTGACACATCCATTCTACCACTCGTGGCGACCGTGCAGATTTCTCTTGACAGTAATACTTAACGTCAAGTATATTATGCGTATGGCAACGAAACAGCAGCCGATGACCGTAGCCGAAGCCGGACGCCGGGGCGGCAAGGCACGGGCGAAAAAGTACCCCCACGAGCAACTTCGGGAGTGGGCACGCTTGGGTGGCTGGCCGAAGGGCCGACCGCGCAAGAAGAGTCGTCTGAAGGCAGAGAAGGGAAGGTGACCGATGATTTACAAAAAGGGCCGCTATTACATGGCGAAATTCATGTGGCAAGGGAAAGTAATCAGGAAGTCCACCCGATGCACGAGCGCCAAGGATGCGCGAACGGTGGAAGGTACTATTCGTTCGCAGCTTGCCAAGGGAAATTTCGGCATTCTTGAAGCTAAGCCCCGATTGACTCTCGCGGAATTACTCAAGGGGGACTTCCTGCCTTTCGTTGAAACGGAGTTTCAGACGAAGCCCAACAGCGGGGACTACTACCGGTACGGGGTGCGGAACCTTCAATCGTCGGACCTCGCGGGGCTACGCCTTGACGAGATCACGGGGCAGCACGTGGCGGGCTACATCGCGCAGCACGGCCACTTGGAAGCAACCACCATCAATCGTGACTTGCGGACCTTGAGGCGGGCGCTGTCACTTGCGGTCGAGTGGGGCAAACTCGACCGGATGCCCAAGGTAACGCTCGCCAAGGGTGAGAACCGCAGAGAGCGAGTGCTCACTAACGCAGAGGTGAAGAGTTACCTTGAGGCTTGCCCGCAGCCGTGGCGCGACGTAGCAACACTAATCAATGGCGAGGGTATGCGGCCAGGGGAGTGTTACGTATTACGCTGGGAGCATGTACTCTTGAATGGTCACGGCGGCCTTATTCAGATTGCGCGGGGAAAATCCAAAGCGGCCCGGCGTCCGCTGCCGATGGTGCCAGAAGTCTATCAGGCACTCAAGGCCCGGTATGAGGCACAAGGTTGCCCCGCTGAAGGTTGGGTATTCCCTACGGCCGCAGTGTCGGGCCACATGGAAGAGTCGAGCGCCAAGCAATGGCACGCCAAGGCCCTTGCGACGCTTCAGAATGCCCACAAAGAAAACCCCGAGTTGCCAGAAATCAAACCATTCGAGCCTTATTGCCTTCGGCACACGTTCGGCACCCGAATGGCACCGAAATGCGATGTGTTCGCGCTGGCCCGCATCATGGGCCATTCGAACATCACAATAACGCAGCGGTACGTTCACCCGCAGTCCGAGGCAATCGAGCAAGCTTTCCAGAAACTGGTCACCGACGGTGGTCACCCACAGGAATCGCTCGCCGAAGAAAGCCCGATTGAAGTCGAGGTAATTGCCGAAAAGTCAAAGGCTTAGTTGGTGGACCTGGAGAGGTTCGAACTCTCGACCTCATGACTGCCAGTCATGCGCGCTCCCAACTGCGCCACAGGCCCACGCCATTGACTGTTGACATCTTACACTATGGCAGCGGTGCGGGTAAAGTCGATTTTCCGTTTCAGTTCTGCGGCTTCCACCGACGCTGCCCGACTCAACGGAGTTCTCGGCGGCGCAACCTGGGTAGAGTTTCTTATTTCGGTTTAGCGGCGGTCAAGCCGGATTCCACTCTGCGCCATATCCAATAAGCCACCACGCCGGTGGCGACGATGGCGCAGGCCGCGAAAGAAGGCCCCGGCTGGGTCACGAAGGCATTCACCACGAACCAGACGGACACAGCCACAAAAAGCAGGGGAGTGGCGGGATAGCCCCACATTCGGTAAGGCCGGTTCGCATTTGGAAGCTTGCGGCGCAGCAGGAACACCGCTCCGACGCTCATGGTGTAGAAGATCCACGCCGCGACGATCGAGTACGAATAGAGCGTTTCGTACGAGCCCGTGAGGATGAGGATGCCCGTCCAGATTCCGCCCCACAGAATTCCGGAGGTGGGCGTCGCGAAGCGCCGGTGAACCTCACCGAAGCGGGCGAAGAACAGCCCGTCCCGCGCCTGGGCGAAGGGCAGGCGAGCAGCGGTCAGCACGCAGCCGTTCACTGCGCCCACGATCGAGAGCAGCACGGTGGCGGACACGAACCGTCCACCGATCGAGCCCATGGTCTCGATCGCCATCTCCGCGCCGACGCGTTCGGTCATCGCGATCTGTGGGACCGACAGCACTTTAAGGTAGCCTACATTGACCAGCAAGTACAACGCCGCGACGATACCCATGCCGATCGCCAGTGAACGCAGCAGGTTCCGTTGGGGATCCCTCACTTCGCCGGCCACGAAGCTTACATAGGCCCAGCCGTTGTACGCCATCAGGCATGCCGCCATCGCCACACCGAAATTCGCCAGAGAGACGGAAGCGCTGCCGGACGGAGACGACGCGGGTGCGGTGTGCGGGCTTAAGAAGGCGGCCCCGATCAGAACCAGCAGCGCCCCAATCTTGAGATAAGTGAATGTGCGCTGCACCCAGGCTCCTTCTCTGACGCCCACGTAATTGACCGCCGAAAGGGCTGCGATCAGGGCCAGTGATAACACCTTGCTCAGAGCGGGCGTCAGGGGGATGAAATACCGCACATAGATTGAAAAGGTGACCGCCAGCCAGGCGCTTCCGCCCGACAACACCGCCAGCATGAATGTCCAACCGGAGACGAATGCCCACATCGGCCCGTAGGCTTCGCGCAGGTACACGTATTGACCGCCGGTGGCAGGCATCATCGCACCGAGTTCGGCATACGCCAGCGCCCCAAAAAAGGAGAGCACCCCGGCAATCACCCAGGCGGAAAGGATCGCGAAGCCGGACGGCAGGTTCCGGGCGATGAGATTGGGCAGCACAAAAATGCCCGATCCAATGACAATCCCGATGATAATGGCGGTCGCGTCCAATACCCCGAGGCTGCGGGGCAAATCGTGCCTAAATCCAGCCTTCTGCTCCAGCATCAGGACTCCCTGCTGCGCGTCTGTCATAATGCGCGAAGCGCTTTGGAGTGCGGCGGCTTGCCGCCGCACTCCAAGGTGCCTTCGGCACGGGGAGGTTACGAATCGGAGTATAATTGCACTCATGTTACGGCGCAATCTCCTGAGCGGTTTTGTGGCTGCCGGAACCCTGTCCAGCCTGCCTGGGCCCGAGCAGCAGCCGGTGACGGCAGGTGGAGTCTTTCTCGAACGCCCCCTCGCCGGGCAACCTCACCAGGGCAAAGTGCTGCTGGCGCTCCAAGCTCATTCCGATGATATCGCGCTCGAGGCCTCGGGCACGGTCGCCAAACTCATCGAAGAGGGTTACACCGGCTACCTGGTCCGTGCCACCAACGACGATATGGGTGACTCACCGGGGCTGGGCACGGTGGGAACGATCGGCGAGAACGTACTCGGCAACGAGCGCGATACCGCTCGCATCGCGGAGATCCTGGGTTGCCGCCGCCACTTCGACCTCAACTACAGCAACCACCGCATGGCCGATGTTTCGCTCAACGAACTGATCTGCCGCCTCATCTTGATCATCCGCCTGGTCAAGGCGGACACGGTGGTGTGCTGGGATCCCTGGGCTCGCGATGAAGAGAATCCTGATCATTACACCCTGGCCAAGGCGGTGGAAGCGGCGTGTTGGATGGCCGGTCGGGCGCACGACTATCCAGAGCAACTCGCGGCCGGCCTCGAGCCGAAAGAAGTTCAGGACAAGTACTATTTCGCCCGCCGCCCGGAGATCAGCCGCGTCGTGGATATCAGCAAGCAGATTGATAAGAAGGTGGAAGTCAATCGGGCCAATGTGGCGAAAGGTCCAGGCGGGCACCTCGGCTCGCGATTGCGGACGGAATTGGCGAAGCGCAATCAGCGCTTGCCCCTTTTGGGTGACGACGACGCCACCGCAGACCGAAATTACATTCGGGAATTCGTCATGACGAGCAGCCGCGAACTGGGCAGGCAATACGGCGTCGAATACGCCGAAGCGTTCCACTACATCGCACCCGGCGCCGCCGGCGCGGACCGGGACCCTCGAGTGGATACCTACATCCACGAACACGCCGAGCCGTCAAAGTAGTATTCCAGTTACCTTCTGCAACCTTCCAGAGCATTACTCGATTGAAAATCGCCGCACTGCATAACGCCACGCACAAGCGGCATGGCGGCACTTCCGATCAGCGACTACATTGTGAGGACAGCGCGGAACCGAGCCTTGCCCTCGGCAACGCGCTCATAAGCCTTCGGTGCCTCTGCCAAGGGGTACGTCTCGACGATCGTTTTTACTTTTCCTTGCGCTACGAAATCCAGCGCTTCGTAGAGATATTCGGGGCCGTTTTGCTGGCTGCCGATTACTCGAATGCGCTTCCCGATGAGATCCATCAGTGAGACTGAAATCGGCTCGGCATCAGCACCCATAGCGACGAGTCGGCCGTCCGGCCGCAACCCCTGAATGCTGTCGTTCATCGCCTTCGTCGAGTTGGAGGTGCTAAGGATCACGTCCGCGCCACCTGCCGCGGCCAAGCTCTTGCCGTCGCGGACAATTTCATCCGCGCCGAGATCGCGGATCATCTTGTCTTTATCGGGGGAGTGGGAAATGGCGATGGTCTCGAATCCAGCTGCCTTCGCGTATTGCACCGCCAGGTGTCCAAGGCCGCCGATCCCGAGCACGGCCACGCGCTCATGCGGCAGCGGATCGGCCCACCGCAACCCGCTATAGACTGTGTAACCGGCGCAAAAGATGGGGGCTGCCTGCTCGTACGAAACCTTGTCAGGAATCAAATACGTTGCGTCGGCATTCATCGGCATGTACTCGGCGTGTCCGCCTTGCACTTCAATTCCTGTGCCTTTCAGATAGGGACAGAACATTTTGCGGCCACGCTGGCACCATTCGCAGCGCCCGCAGGTGGATTGAATCCAGGCAGTACCCACGCGGTCGCCCACCTTCCGCGTCGTGACGTCGGGCGCCACGCCAACGATCTCCCCCACTGGTTCGTGGCCTAAGATTCGGGGAAACGGTCCGGGGAGATGTCCGAGGGTTTGATGTACATCGGTGTAGCAGATGCCGCTTGCATGCATTTTCACGAGCACCTGGTTGGGCCCGGGTTGAGGTTGCGGAACGTCTTTGATCTGCCACGCACTGCTTACCGCGGGAACGACTGCAGCTTTCATACATTTCCTCCTTACTTCACTCGATGCCAATGACCTTGCGGTCGCAAATCGTATTGGATGAACGCTGCTGAGGGAAAGTTCCCAACAAATCTCCCCCAAAACACCCCATGCCCGAATGGCATGAATATCATTAGACGTAGGTTTCACTTTCGGCCGATGAAATTCGGTTAATTCACTCCTTACGAGAATGTCAGCGCCCTCAACTGGTTTAGAGGCGTGGTCGGCGGCGGCGGCTTGCACCGCAAATTGATGTCCGCCCAATGGTGCAGCAATGTACTGCGCATGCTGACGAAGCAGATGTGGCTATGCCGGAATTTGATGGATCAGGTGAACAGAGCCGCGCTCGAACAGGTGGCGCGGGTTACGGAAACCAACGGGACTTATAGAATCGCGCTGCGCTCCGGTCGCGGGCTTGACGAGCTGGAGTTGGCTCTCTTGCCCATCCTTCCCATCGAAAACGCCAGGATATCAGTAAGGTGACAGGGCGAGGGCTTAGATTATTGAGGCCTGACGCCGTCGCTTGCTGTTTGTGTACGACCGATTTGGCTTGGTAACGGTCGCGGCCTTGTGGCCATGGGTGGGCGCACGCAGATTTGAATAAGACTTGGGGGCCGCCCCATCTGGCATAGGCCAAGCTCGCTGTGCGAGCCAAGGCGCACAAATTCGAGGCTCTGGTCATCCGGCTTGCGGTAGATCAGAACGAGATCCGGCCTGATGTGGCAGTCGCGGTGATCGTTCCATTCGCCGGACAGTGGGTGATCGAAATTGCGGCGCGGCAGCGGCGTGTCGCCGGCGAGCAAGTTCACGACCTCCATCAGCAGTGCGTCCAGCTTATTGCTAGGGCGACCGGATTTTTCTCGCCGGTGGTCGCGCTGAAAGCGGGCGGTGTATTTAACTTCCCTCATTCAGGCTCCGCAGCAGTTTATCCGGCTTGCCGACGCTCGCGAGCTCGCCCCGGCGCGCGGCTTTCATCGCGGCTATGGTTTCGGCGTTGGGATTGAGCGGCTCGAACGGCAGGGCCTTTTCCGCCGCCACGCGCACCAGCAACAGGCGAAAGGCATCCGACACGGTAAGACCGATTTTCTTCAGCGCCGCAGCGGCTTCCCTCTTGGTGCGTTCGTCGATGCGGGCGCGAACCACGGAATTAGCACTCATGGCGTTAACCTCCTCTTGAGCTACATTGTAGCCCGCAGGCTGCGAAATGTCCAGAGCACCATAACGCGCCAGTGCCAGCATATATGCTATCATCGATTTTGCGCCGAACCGTGATAGACACGAACGTTCTTGCCGGGGCGTTGCTGAAGCGAGCCGGGCACAGCCGCGAGGTGATTCGTGCCTGCCTGGAAGGCAAGTGGAGGCCGCTAATCGGGCAGGCGCTATTCATGGAGTATGAGGATGTGCTGGGCCGAAGGCGTCTTTTCCGTTCCTGCCCACTCTCGGAGCGCGAGCGACAAGAGTTCTTTGCGGCCTTCCTGAGCGTCTGCGAGTGGGTGGAAATCTACTTTTCCTGGCGGCCCAACCTGCCGGACGAGGGAGACAATCACATCGTTGAACTGGCCGTCGCCGGAGGCGCCGAAATGATCGTGACCAACAATGTGCGCGATTTTCGCCGCGCCGAACTTCGCTTTCCCGGCCTGCGCACAGTTTCACCGCACGAATTCCCTAAGGAGCTTCGATGAGCACCCTCACCATCCGGTTACCAGAAGTGAAACACGCGCGCCTGCGCCGGCTGGCCCAGAGCCGGAGGATCAGCATGAATAAGCTGATCGACGAATTGGCGACCGTGGCCCTCGCCCAACACGACGCCGAGCTGAGGTTTCACGCTCTCGCCGCCAGAGGGTCTGCCCCGAGAGGACTCGCCCTCTTGAATAAGCTCGACCAAAAGTTCCGCCGGCGATGACAACAAAGAAAAAGCCGGTAGCGCGGAGGTGCGCGAGGTTTGCGCTTCTCCGCGGCGTTTCATCCAGGCGTGGTCGCTCGATGATGGGCATGGCAAGTAACCCTGTTGTGCGATGTGCGAAAGCGTTATGTGATTTCCGGAGGAAGAACCGAGGGGAAGCTAAACAGCGGCTACCTCCGCGCTACCAACTTCCGCGCTACCCGGTTGGGGTTGTTGAGTGCGATTACGGCGTGAGGTTTTTCTTGGCCTCGCTGAAGGCAGACTCTTCCAGTTCGACGCGCTCGTGCAGAACGCGTTCGACCCAACCCTCCAGGTCGGTGGCGCGATGCAAGCGGGCCAGGAAAGCCGCCCGTACTGCCAAGTCGCCAGGAATGGAAAGGGAAGCGGGCTGGGCTCGTTTAACTAGGACCGGCGCTTCCCAGGCGGAATCGTTCTCCGACTGCGAAATCACCCGCCGGTCGATGGACTCTTGACTCCGTGACGGAGTTTTCTTCTCCAATGTCTTCATAATGGCGAGTAATCTTCCGGCGTGAATCGGCGCCAATCGACCACCCACCATTGTACTTCGCTTCACGGCTCAGGGAATCAGCTTGAGGTGTGGGAAACGGCGGAAGTCCTTTTTGCTGAAGGTGGCCAACACGGGGGTTTTGGTTTCCTCGGCCACACGGGACGAGTCCGAACGGTGGATTCCCGCGAAAGCGGGAATCCACTTCCACTGTTTGAATCGCAGTTTTTTGCACTTTCCACTTGACAATTTCAGGGACATGTGATAGCCTATAATCGTGGTCTTGTTATGGACACATTGTCGTAGGCTGGCCGCGAACCGCGAGGGAAAGCGCAACAGTCCCGGCTATGGGGAAATGTAGGGAAATACAAAAAATGAAGAATAGTGGGAACGAAGCTAAGAAGTACTTGAAAACAAAGGATATCACTTTCTTGAGTGGTGCAAATTATGCGCGTTTTGCGTGCAGATTCGCACAGATTTGACGGTAAAAGGAGCAAAAACAGCACAACTTGCGCAAACGATCCAGAGCTTCCGAGCCGCATGGCGAGGCCGGCCATATGACAAGAAGTCGGCTACAGAGGACCGCCACCCACGATCCAGCAGCCCTCTTCCGAGGGGCGGGGCTTTTTGTTCTGGTGTTGCACGGTCGGTGCTGACAGGGAAAAGCGGTAGCCGCTGCTACCGCACTCCAGAATTGACGGAACAAAGCGAGAATGTCTATGAAAATAAAGAGTCGAGAAGTCGAGGAGTCGAACAGCCGAGGAGTTGTGAAGCCGAACCGCGAAGTCAAGCGGTAGGATGCCGACGGTTTGTCACTCTTCAACCCTCGACTCTCGACTTCTCGACTTGTATTCGACGGAACAAAGCGAGAATGTCTATGAAAACAAAGGGGCGGAGGTTTTTGACGGGGTGGGGACTGAGTTTTTGAAGGGGTTATCCAGCTACCCTGCTGCGTCATCGCCTTAACGTGCAGGGCCGAACAGGGTCCGGCCCTAGAGTTTCTGGATCCCTGGGAGCGCGGGCTTCCAGCCCGCTTCAGCCGATGCGGAAAGCGGGCTGGAAGCCCGCGCTTCCAGGCTCTGCGAGTACGAAATGGCGAGCGAAGCAAGATTGGCGAAACTCGAGGGCCGAACGGGGTTCCGCCCAGGGTCGAGCGCCACTCGCCCCGACGTGCAGTCCAAGGATCGCGGTGATTTGGGAACAAATCGCGAGCGGACGGTGTCAGTAGAGATGAACAAGAAGGCAAGCGCGGTATTGAAGTCGGAGCCGGGGAGTGCTATCGTATGGGCGTGATGGACACCGTGCGGACCGTCGGCATAGCGCTTGATCGGGGGGTACCCGCAGCCGCGGAAGAAGCGCCTTTGGTGGCGGAGCTGCAAGCGGGTTCCGAAGACGCCTTCGCTTACCTGCTGGGAGTTTACCAGAACCCGGTATTCAACCTGATCTCACGCATTCTCGACAATCCCGCCGAGGCGCCGGACGTTCTTCAGGACGTGTTCATCAAGGTCTTCAAAGGGATACGGCAGTTTCATGGTGACAGCAGTCTGAAGACCTGGATTTTCCGAATCGCGATTCATGAGGCTTCGAATCACCGGCGGGGCTGGATGCGGCGGCACTGGCACGAGCCCCTCTCCATTGACGACACGGACGCCGAAGGGGCTGTATCGGCGGCCGAAGTCAAGGCCAGTCAGGACACTCCCTATCGGCTGCTCGAGCAGGCGGAACGCCAGCAGATTTTGCGGCGCGCCCTCGCCAGCCTGGCTCAGCCGTATCGCACCGTAGTGGTTTTGCGTGAGATTGAGGGGCTAGCGTACGACGAAATTGCGCACTTGACGGGGATGGCGGAGGGAACCGTGAAATCCCGATTGATGCGGGGCCGGGAACTGCTCCGACGGAAACTCATGGGTTGTTTGGGTAAAACCGATGTTTGAAGGATGCGTTGAAATTCGGAATCATTATTCGGATTACCTGGATGGTTCTTGTGATCCTCAGGCGATGAAGTCGATTCGCTTTCATCTGAGCTACTGCGGGTCCTGCCGGCAGGAACTCGAAGCATGGGAGACCATGCAGGCGGACCTGCGCGGCATGCGGCGCCTGCAAGTGCCTCCGGAGCTGGCTTTGCGAATGCGTGTCGAGGTGTCGAGGGCGGCGCATCGAAAGTGGTTCGCCTGGCTAAGAGTGTGGCTGGATAATGTCCTTCAGCCGGTGCTCTTGCCGGCCTCGGGCGGCGTGCTGGCGGCGGTGGTTTGCTTCTGCCTGATTATGGGTTCATTGGCCGTGCCGGTCAGCAAAACTCCGGATATACCACTGGGCTCTCCCACCCCCCCCTCGGTTCGCGAGCTGGCGCCGATTGAGTTCAACACTCCCGATGCGCCGGTGATCGTGGTGGTGCCGGTGGACGCAGGAGGCCGGCCGATGCGCTATCGTGTGTTGTCGGGCGCCACTACACCGGAGCTGTTGCGGCAACTGGACCGGGTGATCTATTTCAGTAATTTCCGGCCCGCGACGTGGTATGGCCAGCCCACGGATGGACAATTTGTTTTGTCCCTCCGCAGGATCACTGTCCGAGGCTAGTCCTTTGGCTGACATTTATCTGGGAGGCTTTCCCTACCATCTTGCCGTGTCCCCGACTCTTTAATGGCGCCCCTTGCGGCCGTCCCGGGCAAGCGCTGCTCGTGCCACGCCGGCAGCGGGCCCGCCTTCAGTCCTACCTGTTCTCCTTGCCAAGTTCGAGCGCGGTGGGCATGTCCGCCGTGCTGCTTGCGCTCCTTCTGGCCGGGCCGCCGGCGCGCGCCCAGCAGCAGGAGGGCAAGGTTGTTTTGGAACCGAGCGAGCAGGTGTTTTGCGTCATGGCGGCCCTGAACGCGGGCGGATATGACACCGGGTTGGGCCTCGCGGCCCCAGATGACGCTCGCCAGGAGGTGAGGAGTTATCTGGACCAGACAGGAGCGCCGGCAGCAAAACGCCTTGCCCCTTTCTTCTCCGAGCATCGTGTGGAGGACGACCCCGGAGCTGACCTTGGTCAGTACATTTCGCTGGCTCTTCTGTTGGGTCCGCCTCCTGATTTCAAACCGACGGTTCCACAAGCGGACCTGCCTCCGGACGCCAAGGCGGTCTCCGGACTGCTCCCGATTCTTAAGACCCTTTACGTGCAGGCCAAGCTTCACGATCTGTGGACCAATATGCAGCCGCGTTATCGCGCTGCACAAGCCCGATATTCTCCGTTGGTGCGTCAAGCCATTCTGATGACGGACACGTATTTCCGCTTTCCGGTCGGTGG
Source organism: uncultured Acidobacteriota bacterium (assembly GCA_963831905.1). Taxonomy (GTDB): domain Bacteria; phylum Acidobacteriota; class Terriglobia; order UBA7540; family UBA7540; genus CAVROP01. The sequence continues at coordinate 269,497 of CAWHRX010000004.1, forward strand.
GTACTTGGGGAGGACCTACCGCATCGACCTGGACCTGCTGGGGGCTCCCGGTCTGGCGCAAGCGCGCATTTACGGGATGGATTACTACCTGGTCATAACCGCCTTGCCGGAGCCGGAGATTAGCGAAATCCGGCACCAATACCTGCACTTTCTGCTGGATCCGCTCGCCGCCCAATACGCCGATGATATCAATGCAAAGAACCGGCTGCGGGGCATTGCCTATAAAGCGCCGGCTCTCGATTCTTCCTTCAAGGCGGACTACCCCCTCCTGGTCACCGAGTGTTTGATTCGGGCGGCCGAGTTGCGCCTGGACAAGCTGCCGGCGGCCGAAGCCGAGAAGAAGCTGACGGAGATGACGGCCTCAGGATTGATCCTGATCCGCTATTTTTACGAATCGCTCCTGGATTTTGAGAAGCAAGATGCGTCGATGAAAGTATACTACCAGCTCATGATCGGAAAGATGGACCCTGTGCAAGAGGAGCGAAGGCTGGCTAAAGTGACGTTCGCCCCTCCTGCCGTTCGGCTAAAGAACCCCATACCCCCCGCAAAGACCGAGGAAGAACTGAAGCTCGACGATGCCGACAACCTGTTCTTCCAGGGTAAATACGGCGATGCGAAGCTTGCATACCAGGCGGTGCTCGAGAAGAATGCCAAAAGCGAGCGCGGGCTCTTTGGGTTGGCCATCGTGGCGAGCAACATGCGTAAGCCTGATCTTGCCGAGGAGTACTTTCGCAAGACCCTGGAAACGGCACGCGACCTTCGCCTGGTGACCTGGTCGCACATCTACCTCGGACGGCTGGACGACTTGCGGGGGAAGCGTGAAGATGCCCTGGCTCAATACCGGGCCGCGTCTTTGACCGCTGCCGCCTACCCCATGGCGCTGCGGGCCGTGCAGGCCGGTGAGGCGCAGCAGTTCGGTACCAAGCAGTAGCTACGCTAGCAGTGTCCGGTCACTACGCGACCCATCAGCAGACTGTGGACGGACGCCGCGGATTGACATCAGTGCGCCGTTCTTGTAATCTCAACGCATCGAAAGCGATGTAGAATGACGCGAGGTGAATTCAGAAAGTCGAGAGGCATCATGAGAATCAAAGCAATCATTACGGTGTTGGCGGTACTCGGTATCGCCAGCGGTCTGTTCGCGCAAAAGGGGGCTCCGGCGCCGAGCCCTGGGTCTCAACAGCAGCAGCCCACCGCTCAGCAGCAGCAGACGCCACAAGGCAACGAAACCCAGCAGACGGCGAGCCAGGTAACCACCAACCAGAAGATGAAGAAGCCCGAGGGGCCTGCACCGCTGAGTGAAAAGGACGTAACAAAGGAGATTAAGAGCTCCCCGGCGGCCACTGTGATCAAGGACGTGAAGGACAACGGCGTAGATTTTGATCTGACCGCGGAGATCGAGAAAAAGCTGCGCAAGGCCAAAGCCACCGATGAGGTGATCCAGGCGGTGAAGGAAGCGGGTCCGAAGGCGCGCGCGCAGAATGCGAAACTGGAAATGGGATCGGGGGGCGGGGCGAAGGATATTCCTAAAGAGCAAGGCATGGCCTATAGTGCCATTAAGACTGAGTTGGACCCGGATAAAGCAATCGCCGAGTGCGATGACTTTGCTAAGAAGTACCCCGATAGCCCCGCCGTTACTTATGTCTACTCTTTCGAGGCGAATGCCTATCAACAGAAGGGCGATGTTGAGAAGGTCGTCGAGTACGCTGACAAAGGTCTTAAGTTGAATGGCGATAACCTGATGAGCCTGGTATTAAGCATTGGGATTATGCCCCAACCGCAATACCTGAACAACCACAAGGCAGAGCAAGAGAAGATCCTCCAGGACACCCAGACCCGGGCCAATCACGCGCTCGAACTTATTGCGAAGCTCCCCAAACTAGCCTCGGAGTCGGACGAGGATTACCAGAAGCGTCTGGCGGAGATCGGCAGTCAGGTTCACGGCCCTCTTGGTATGTACCATCTGGAAATGGCTAACCAAACTTTGTCGGGTATGGACAAGACTGAGTTGGGGAAGGCGGAAGAGGAATTCAACGCTGCCGTAACCAAAACCGCCCACCCGGATCCGCGGGATTACTATCGCCTGGGCGAGACTTACAAGCTGGATGGCAAAATTGACGATGCCATTCAGGCGTTTACGAGAGCCGGCGAGCTTGGGCAAGGGACGCTGATCAAGACCTATGCCGACCAGCAGGTTGCGGAGCTCAAGAAGCTGAAAGCCGCCCATTGATTGGCCGCGCCCGGATCCTGGCGAGATTGCGGCAATTCTCCCTCTCGATGGTGTAGCGGCTTGCAGGCATGACTGAGAATCCGGTTCATCTCTTGGAAGACTTAATCGGCTATCGCTTCCAGAACCCCCAACTTCTTCTGGAGGCGCTGACCCACTCTTCCTATGCCCGGGAAGCTCCTGGCAGTGGTCGAGACAACGAACAGCTCGAGTTTCTGGGCGATGCAGTGCTGAATTTCCTGGTGAGTGTCGCCTTGGTGAATGCCTTTCCTGAGTGGGAGGAAGGACACCTCACGCGCGCCAGGGCTCGCTTGGTGGCAGCGGCGCATCTCGGGAGGGTCGGGGCGCGTCTGGAACTCGGAACCTATCTGCGTCTGGGACGCGGAGAAGAGAAGACCGGGGGGCGGCACAAGTCTGCGCTCTTCGTGAATGCTTTGGAGGCCCTTGTAGCCGCACTCTTTCGGGACGGAGGACTCGAGGCCGCCCGAGGGTTCGTTGCCGGTTTTGTGCTTCCCGCGGATTTGTCCGCGTCGGGAGAGGAACTGTTTTCGGTCGACTATAAGTCGGCGCTGCAGGAGTATCTTCAGGCATTTCGCAAATCTCCGGCGGAGTACCAGGTGGTGGAGGAGACGGGGCCCGAACATCAAAAGACCTTCACTATTGAAGTCTCGGCCAGTGACAGGGTGGTGGCGCGCGGCCGCGGCACCAGCAAAAAGGCCGCCGAGCAGGAAGCGGCACGCGTGGTGCTCGAACGCTTGCGCGAGAAGACGGTAGGAAATGGCTGAGGTTTACAAGAAATCATCGCTGCGGGACACCTTTGAGTCCTTGATCGTTACGGTCATCCTGGCGATCTTTGGAACCACCTTCGTCGTTCAGGCTTTCAAAATCCCTACCGGCTCAATGGAAAACACCCTGTTGATCGGCGACCACCTGCTGGTGAACAAGTTTGCCTTTGCCTACCATGGCCACACGCTGGCTCGCTTTCTGCCTTATCGAGATGTCCGCCACGGCGACGTTCTGGTCTTCAAATTCCCCGGGCCGACGGAAGAGCAATCGGAGCCCGGCGAGCACTTCGTGAAGCGTGTCATTGGCCTGCCCGGTGATCGAATTCGCATTTTCCATCGGCAAGTCTTCGTAAACGGGCAGCCCCTCACGGAGCCCTTCGTCTACCACGCCTGGCCGGATATGGAGCGCTCGGGTGACGATTTCCCGCCTCCTGACTCGGAGTACCTCCAGGGCTCGACCGCGCTCTGGACTGCCGATCTGCCGAACCATGTCAACAAGGAGGGTGAACTGGTCGTTCCGTCGGGCCATTACTTTGTGATGGGAGACAACCGCGAGCAGAGTTGGGACAGCCGTTTCTGGGGGTTCGTTCCGCAGGAACTGATTTCGGGCCGCCCTCTGCTGATCTACTGGTCGTACGAGACTCCGCGAGACGAATACACGCACACTTCGTTGGGCGACTGGCTCTCTCAGAGTATTAGCTTGATCATTCACTTCCCCACCAGGACGCGTTGGCGACGCACTTTGAAGATGGTGCGTTGATGAGCTTTCCGGTCTACGCAGGTGTTCGAATCGCCTGGCAGATGGTGTGCTGATGAGCCCTGGGGTCCACCGACGCGCTCGAATCGCTTCGCTGGCTCTTCTCTTGAGCGGGATCGCAGCATGGTTCATTCCCTCCTATATCAGCGCCGGCCGCTACCGGCGCGGCCTTCAGGCGAGCCTGGAGCGGACCCTTCACAGGCGAGTCAGCTTTGGCCGAGTGTCGCTGCAAGTGCTTCCGCGGCCGGGCTTCGTGATCGAAAATGCCGTAATTGACGAGGACCCGGGATTTGGGTCCGAGCCGTTCGTCCGCGTGGATCGCATCGAATGCGATGTCCGATGGCAGACCTTGTTGGGCGCGCGGCTGAGTTTCGCTCACTTTCGACTTCAACATCCCAATATCAACCTTGTGCGTGAGGCAGGTGGGGGCTGGAACATCGGGCGTCTTCTGCTCGCTTCAACCGGCGCCGGTCTCACCGACAGAGTTTCCCGCTACCCCTCGACTGCCGCCAACTTGGAGAACGGAGGGGAGCGCTCGAGCGCCCCGGGCGTTTCGCCGGATTGGGAAGTGGAAGACGGCCGCGTTGACTTCAAGCTCGGCGACAACAAGAAGCCGCTTGCCATCACCGGGTTGAGCGGCCAGTTGAGCTTCGATTCGACCCGCAGTCACATGCGATTCCGTCTGTCCGGCTACCCGGTACGCACCGACCTGGCTTTGCCCACGCCGGGCGCGGTCGAACTGACCGGAGACTGGACTCCCGGCGGGGATTTGCTGGGACCGCTGAATATCGTGGTTCGGGCGCGCGGCGCGCTGGTCTACGATTGGGCGCCCCTGGTGACCGGCCGCGACACCGGAATGTACGGCGTCGTGGACGCCGAACTGCGCGCCTCCGGGTCGATTCGGAAGTTTGAATTTGAAGGCCGGGGCAGGCTCACCGAACTGCACCAGTGGGAGCGGATCCCGCCTCCCGATTCCATGCCGTGGACGATCACCCTCCGCGGCCAACTTGACCGGGATCTCGGCCGGGTAACTCTCGCCAGCACTGACGCCTCCTTCGCGGATTCCCATCTCCGCCTTTCCGGCATCATTGATTACTTCCCTAAATCGCCGCAGTTGGATTTGGCCCTCGCACTCGAGCGTTCTCGCCTTGAGGATCTGATGGCCCTGGCGGGGCGGTTCTGGACAATGCAAGGGGGGTTCGGATTGAGAGGGGGAGTGGATGGGAACCTGGCCGTCCAGGGACCGTGGCACGAACTCCGCTTCAGCGGAGACGTGGGGGCGCGGGATGTGGTGTTCAGCACACGCAGCGCAACCTTCCCGGTCTCCGAACTCTCGATACAAATCGCTAACGGCGGAGCGCAGCTTGCACCGGCGCGGATCACTCTGGCCCCGCGCGTGGTCCTGGAAGCCGAAGGGTCGCTCGACCTCAGCTCGAGGACCTTCCCCTACGAGTTCACCTTATCCTGCAAAGCCGCACCGCTTCGAAATGTCCTCGACTTCGGCCGCGCACTCGGAATGCGCACACTCCAGGGGTGGAACGCTCTCGGCGATGGGACCGCGTCGTTTCGTATTGCCGGTTCGCTGAGTGCGCCGGCTCGGCCCGCTCTGAAGGGACGCGCCGAACTTCGAGCTGCCCGCTTGGTGATTCCCGGTTTTACTGAGCCCATCAACGTACCTGGCGCCAGTCTCCAGGTCAACGGCACGGAAATCATCGTTGACCATCTGCTGGCCGTGCTAGGCACCAGCGTCTTTTCCGGGCGATTGGAACACCACGGCGGCCGCCTCGACCCTTGGTTCTTCGACCTTCATACCGATAGGCTCGACCTCGGCCAGGGAGCCTCGTGGTTTGTAGCCCTTCCGCACCGCAACCCGGGTCCGCTCGTCCAGCGCTTTCCCGGCCTTGCTTCCTTTGCCCTGCAGCGGGAGGCGGCCTCGAATCTGTTTTCGTCCTTGAATGCTCGAGGCCGTTTCTCTGCGTCCAGGCTTACCTACCGGAACATGGGTGTGGACAAGTTCCAGACGGATGCGGAGGTTCTAGCTCGAGTAATTCGACTCTCCCATGCGACGTTTCAATCGGGAGGCGGGCAGGGCCGCCTTAACGGGCGGCTGGACCTTTCGAGCAGGCCGGCCCACTTGGCTGCGGATGTTTCCTTGTCGGGCGTTGCGGTGCAATCGCTGGCGCCGCATCTGCCTCCCGCCTTGCGCGGCGCGCGTGGGTCAATGAGCATCAAGGGGCATTTCGACACGGCGGGACTGAGCCGGGAAGAGATGAGCCAGAATCTCGAGGGCCAGGTGGCGATTATTGCCAAATCTCTCTCGTTGGGCGGGTTCGACCCTTTGGACGCGTTTGCGCGCCTCTCCGGTCAAGGCGCCTTGGAGCCGGTTCGCGGCCCGGTGACCTTTCATTCCCTGACCCTGGATCTTCAGATTCGCGATCGCGCCGTACTGTTGAAGAGAACCGACCTGGAATCTTCCGGGGCGCGAATCAGCCTTACTGCCAGCCGCCTCTTCGATGGGCCGGTCAATCTGCGTGTGTCAGCCGACTTGGCTCACGTTCGACGCCGGTGGCTGAATCGCTCCGATGATGTCGATCCGGGGTCATCGCCCCGCGAACTCGACTTCTCCGGGCCGCTGGACAAGCTGGCGCTAACGACAGTGACGAGTGATAAGTGACGAGTGACGAGCAGGGGTCTCAACGCGGCTCTCCTCAAGGCCACGTCATTCCCGCGCAGGCGGGAATCCATTGGACCGACAATGGGTCCCCGCCTTCGCGGGGACGACGCTGATTTTCATTGTCTCGGAAGGGCCACAGGCCTATGGAAACACTCTCCTGGATTCACATCGTCGGCATTGCCGCTTGTCACTCGTCACTTGTCAATCGTCAGTGACCTAACATGCCACGACGTTACAAGACCTACGCTGCGGAAACCGGGATCGCCTACCGCTACTTTTTCGAGTCGCGCCGCAGCGTGGTGCGGCCCGCTGGACTCGGCCCGGGGAGCGATTATGTCTTTGTGGTCAGCGCGGACCAGCGGCCCCCGTTTGAATTGCGTGTTTTCGTCTCCGAGCGGGCGATTGCCGCCTGCCGTGCGGCCCATGCCAGGGGACTCGACCCGAGCGAGCAATATGCCCTCGCCAAGATGAGACTCTTCCAAGCCTTCGATGGGCTCGAAGACCTGCGCGCCGCAAGCCTGAGTTTGGTGGTGGACGAGACCAACGTGGAGGAATTGCTTGCCGCGTTGGATTTGGTGTAGTGTAGGAGATGCCGATCAAGATGGTAAACGGTCAGTAGTCGGGCGGTTCCAACTGCCTACTGCCCACTGCCGACTGCCTACTCTCTTCCGCGGGGTCCAAACGTGGAAACACTCAAGACCGTGGCTTGGTTCGTCGTTCTGGTCTACGTGCTGATGCTGGCAGCGCTGCTGGGGGTCATGCGGCAACCGGTACTCTTCGGTCAAGTGATGTCGAAAGTGCCGAGGCCGCTGTTTATGATCATCCCCTTCAAGCAGCTCTGGTTTCTTGCCCGTGCCGGACATTTACAGGTGGGCGATCCGGCGCCGGAATTCAGTCTTCCCACCGGTGACCGGAAAGCGCGGGTTCGACTGTCGTCATTCCGAGGGCACAAACCGGTGGTGCTGATCTTCGGCAGTTACACTTGACCGCCCTTTCGCCGGGAGGTTCCCGAGCTCAACAAGCTGTACGACCAATACCAGAACAAGGCCGCCTTCTTTGTAGTCTACATCATGGAAGCCCATCCCGTGGACGCCTGGCAGGACGACGATAACCTCAAAGAGAAGATCAGCGTGGGAAGCCCAAAGACTCTCGAGGAGCGCTGCTCGCTGGCGGAAACCTGCCTGACCAAGTTGACACTCAAAATCCCGCCCTTGGTCGACGACCTTGCGAACTCGACCGAAATCGCCTACACCGCCTGGCCCGACCGCATTTACGTCCTCGACCGGGAGGGTAACGTCGCCTATAAGAGCTACCCTGGACCTTTTGGCTTCAAGCCGGCGGAAATGGCCGAGGCACTGAAGCGCGTTTTGCCCGGCCCCACCGCGCAGTTAAGGTGAGACGCGCCCTGTGGCGCGGGCGGGACGCCCGCACCACGCCTCATGCGCTCAGCCCCTCGACGGCCGGTCCTTTGTTTTCTGTGACATTCTCGCTTTGTTCTGGCGATCTTGAGGTTTCGCCGGCATTTTCCTCTGTCGGACTTTCTCTCCCAGCGTCGAGCCCCACGACCTTACTCAGTTCCTTTGCCGCGCCGTCGTCCGGCTCCCGCGTAGGGGCGGTTCGCGAACAGCCCCAATCGAGGCCGGCGACGTAGGGGCGAGCGGTGCCTCGCCCGTACCGGCGAAACTCCGCCTGGATTCCGAACTACCCGGGGCGACGGGCGCGAGGGCGAGGCATCGCCTCGCCCCGACCATTGTTCTCAGGGGGCATCGTCCCACGAAACGCGGGCGTGAGTTGGCGCCGACCCACAGATTCTGATTTCCCCGTGCCATTCAATGTGGGGTTTATCGATCATTCAACTTTCGTAGAATACACCGCCGAGAGCACTGTGTCCCTTGGGCAAGGCGGCATGCCTGCGTAGTTTCCATGGCCTGAAGAAAAGAGGGAATATGCGATCGCGAGTTCTGGGTCTTTGGATTTTGCTACTAGCGCCGTGGCCGGCCCAGTTGGCAGCCCAACAAGCGCTTCCCGGCCCTTCCACGGTATATATCGTTCCATTTTCTCACCTGGACCTGTTCTGGCTGGGTACACAGGAAGAATGTTTAAGCCGAGGCAACCGCGTTATTACAAAGGCAATTCAGCTCGCGGAGAGGTACCCGGACTTCCGTTTTCTGCTGGAAGACGACGATTTCGTCGCCAACTTCGTGGACAGCAGCCGCGGCTCAACGGAACTCGAGTCCTTCCAGCGGCTGGTGAAGGAAGGCCGCATTGAGATCGCGCCGAAATGGGCGGCGATTTACCAGAATCTGCCCCGCGGCGAGGCCTTGGTGCGCAACGTCGTTCTGGGAAAAGAGTATGCGCGCGAAGTTTTCGGGGTTGATCCGAAGGTAGCGCATCTTGGGGATATCCCGGGCTTCACGCGCCAGTACCCTCAGATCCTGAGCAAGGCGGAGATCCCTTATGCGATGGTCACGCGGATGTTCCCGCCTGACCGCTCATTGTTCCGCTGGAAGGCGCCGGATGGTTCAACTACGCTCGCCTGGCATGCCATCAAGGGCTACGGTTGGGGCGCGGACCTCGGCCTGCACGAAGACCTGAGCGAGCAACGGCTAGCCGCCGTTGGCCGCGAAGTGAAGGAGGTCCAGGCCACCACTTCCGGCCCGTTGTATATGGGTTGGGGCATTGACCTTTGGGCGCCGACCCAAAAGCTGATTGAAAATGTCGCGGTGCTGAACCAACACCTCGCGCCGAACCGCTTTAGCCTGGCGACGGCGGCCGAGTATTTCCACGCCGCGTCAGCCACCCGGGACATTCCTGAGTTGTCCGGCGAGTTAACGGGATCGTGGGGCAATCTCACGGTCTCGATGGTCGGGCTATGGCCGCCGGCGATTGCCGCGACGGATACGCTCGTCAACGCGGAAAAGTTCGCGGCCATCAATGATGCCCTCGGTTACGCCCCGTACCCCGGCCCGCAGTTCGAATCGCTGTGGAGAAGCACGTTGAAATCTATGGACCACAACAACGACGGCCAGGGGGGAGAGATTGGGGATGAGCGCAAGGTGGGCTATGCGCAGGAGACCCTGTTGAGCGCCGGCCAGATTCTGCGCGACTCGCTTCGCAACCTGGCGGAACGCGTCCAGCACCCCTTTCCGGTGAGCACCCCGATCGTGGTGTTCAATCCGCTCAGTTGGAAGAGGGACGATCTGGTTAAAGCGCATGTGACTCTGTACGGGGACGTGGAGCCGGGGGCGATCGAGGATTACAAGAAAGCCATGCGCCTGGTGGACGAGCAAGGAACTCGCATCCCCTTTCAGGTCGAAGAGTACAGCGAGTGGAGTTCACGCGCCCTGGACCTCCTATTCATCGCGGAGGGCGTACCGTCCCTGGGTTACAAGACGTATTATCTCGTGCCCGCCGATCAGCCGGATGTATTCCCCAAGGCGTGTGAGGTGAAACTTGAGTCAGACGCCGAGGTGAACCGGACGAGCCATGCCATGGGATCCGACGTGCTGGAAAATGGGTATTACCGGGTGGCGATCGACCGCACCACCGGCCGCCTCGAGATCTTCGACAAAGAATTGAACCGCACCGTGGAAAAGAACGTCGAAATCGCAGCCCGCGAAGAGCGCGGCGGAGACGATCTCAGCGTTGTGGCCCCCACGGGCCGCACCCTAGTCGACGTGATCCATAGCGTGGAACTCGAGGAGAACGGTCCGGTTCGCACGGTCATGCGAATCACGGGAGAGTTGGCAGGGCTGCGCCTGATCCAGCGAGTCGCGCTGTATCGCGGCCTGAAGAAGATCGACCTGGAAAACTCATTGGATTGGATGCCCGGTAGATCCATGAATGTCGAGCAGGTCTTCCCGCTGGCGCAGCCGAGCGGGGAAGTGCGGTGGGGAATCCCCTTTGGGACCGCGACAGGGGCAGATATGATGCCGAATGCGGGGCCGCGGGCCAGCGACGAGATGCCCCGCGAGGTTTGGAGCCAATGGCGCCAGATTCAAGACTGGGTGTTCGCCGGCAACAAAGAATGGGGATATACCGTTGCCGCCGACCATCAGTTTCTGACCGTCGATGAAGCCTCGATTCGTGCCGGTATGCTGCGAGGAACCCTTTACAGTCCGTTACGCGTGGTGCGGGAAGGCCAGCCGGCTCTAAGCGTCTGGCCGCAGCCCGGCAAGTATGTGTTCCATTATTCCTTTACGTCCGGGAAGGGCGACTGGGCTCGAGCGAAGTCCTGGCGGACAGGGATGAACTTCAATATGCCATTGATTCCGGTCACTGCCGTCAACGAACTCTCACAGAAGCCGCTTCCGCCGGAGCGTTCGTTCTTTTCGGTCGACGCTGATAACCTCGTCCTTAGCGCGCTGAAGAAAGCGGATCGGGATGGGGCGGTGGTTCTGCGGGTCTTCGAAATCTGCGGTGACGTTGCTGAAAGCCCAGTTCGATTTCTCGGTCGGGAGCGTAGTTATCGAGCCGTGAACCTGCTGGAAGAAAACCTGCCCAAAGGGCAACAGAACGTACTTCACGTGCAACCCTACGAGATCAGCACCATCGAGTTTCCGGCTCGATAGGGCAGCCGCTCATGCCTGTCGACTGATGGGCGCCCAGAAACCACGAAGTACCCGGGAGCGCGGGCATCCTGGCCGCAGCGTGCGTGCAAATGCGGCGCGGAAGGCGGGCAGGATGCCCGCGCTCCCGGTCGACTGCCTTATCTCACTCCGCCTGAGGGAGCAAAATGATGAGTTCGAGTTGGGGATTGGGGATGTCGCCGGGGACGTAGGCGGCGATGTTGCGAGCGCGCTGCACGGCTTCCCAGGCGGCGCCGGATTGATTGAGGCTGAAATACTGGTAGTTGAGCTTGATGGGGATGGACCCCGGGGGAGAAGGGACGTGGGTCAATTGCATGGCGGGCAGCGCCTGGCGGATGAGAGTTTCGATGTGCGTGGCCGAACACATTTTGACGAGTTGCGGCACTCGCCTGAGCAAGTCGGCTTCGCTCAAATCCGCGCTGACCGCCAGATACATTCGGGTGTTGAGCAGGTACTTGTCGTTTGCCAGGGCGGCGGAATAAATAGAAGGATGGCTGAGTTTCAGAGGCAGAGAGACGAAGTTGCTGGGCACCACCGTTTCGAGCAGAAGGCGCAGCTTTTCGTCCAGATCGGTAAAGCAGGCGCCCAGATTATCGTGGTTGTAATTGGGGAGGTCGCGGGGCTGTAAGGTGCTCGAGAAGGTGGTGAGCGAGGCGGCCAGGGCCAGCATGGTGGTATAGAGACCTTCCGGGTGGCCTTTCTTGGATTCGAAAATATGGCGCATGACCGGCAAGTAGCTGTTGGCCGTGTAGAGCAGCCAGAAGTTGGCAATATCCGCGGCGGTGAATTCCGCCAGGCTCTGGTTCTTCTGTCGGCGCGTTCCAGAAAGCGTGCTGCTCTTGGCGGCGAGGATCTCGACCAGGCGGCGCAGAATGGCCACCAGGTATTCGCTGGCGGAAATATCGAGCAGAGGCGGAATAAACTGGGGATCCAACTGGTAAAGACCGGTCTCGGTTTTTTTCACACGGCCCAAGCGAAGAATTGTGTTGCCCTGAAGCGGTTCACCTTCCAAAAGCAGGCGCACATTCTTCCTGGCAACTTGAACCGGTTTTTCAGCCAGGCCGGTATTCTCGTCGCGGGAGAGAGCGATTTCGGCTTGATAGCGAGCATCGCCGGTTTTCTGCCCCACGGAAACGTTGAGCCCATGATCGCGATGCTGAGGCACCGCAAGAAAGATCTCGAGCGTGGTTTGATCCGGACCAAACGACTGCTCGATGCGCCTTTCGCCCGGAGCGGCGTCGGAGTCGGGAATCTCGAACGCCAGCCCGTCAGGAAACAATCCCACGGCGCGCGTAAGCGCCAGGTTGCCCGCGGAAAGCGCCTGGTGGTCGATCTGTAGCTCGGCAAAGCCCCAGGGACAGTACTTCAGCGCCCCCAGCTTGAACTCCAAGACACTTTCGAAGAACCTGTCCTGGAGTTGCAGATGCTGGGGCGTAAGGAAAGTGCCCTTGGCCCAAATTACCGGTTGGAGTTGACGCATAATTGCAAATCACCAATCACAAATCACCAATCTCTAGAGGCTCTCGAAGGCACGCGCGATTCCGGCGTGTCCAAAGGGCTTGTGAGCGCCTCCCGGGAGTTCGACTTCGGACTTGGATGAGTAGAACAAAAGGCGCGCGATTAAGCGGCCCTCGAAGGTCAGATCAGCCGTCATCTCGACGACCGGCTTGGTGTCCCCGGGCGCGGCATGCCTGCCCGTCTTCCGAGTGTTCAGCATCAGCTTGCCGGACGGAAGCCGGGCCGTACCAAGCCAGGCCAAATCGGCTTTCTTATCAATCTCCAACATGCCGCCCCGCTCTTCGATCGCTTCGCGAATCAAGTGAATTGCCTGATCCAGCCGCTCCTGGAGCTCGCTATCCGTCATCAGAACACCTCAACCCCATAGATGATTCCGCGCCCAAAACTCCTGGACGGTCTTCGCTCGGCAGCCGGGCGCGCCGCCGCCTCGCGCAACTGTCAAATCACGAATATCCTGATGGTAATCCGTCCCTAATAGAATTGAGCAAAAGGAGTAACGAAAGCAATAACAATTTTGCGTAGAGTCCTAATTTGGCTAGTTTCCTAATATGGATGTTATTCCTCGCTCCGCTCGGAGTGACATCCCCCTACGGGATCCATCAAATTAGGACACTACCCAATTTTGCGCAGGCTACAATTCAGGGATCAGAGAGCGCTCGCCGGAAATGAACTGCGACACGATGCGATTAGCGAGCCGCAGTTTTTCCTTCACGGTGGCGGCTTTGTCACGCTCGAGCAACTCCATGCAGACACTCAGCACATCGCCGGTGCCCGTGGTATGGATCTGCCGGCTGGCAGGGAAGGGTGCTTCCACGGTCCATACTCCGTTTTGGTAGTAGCCGGCGCCCTTCTCTCCCAAGTGCACCACCGCCGCGCCCGCCCCCCAGTTGGCGAGGGCGCGAAGCGATTGCTGCAAATCATCGGAATCGGCAAACTCATTCAGTTCCCGGGCGTTTCCGTGCACCAGGTCTACCAGGGGCAAGACTCGGCGAACCGCGCCTTTTCGTTTCCGAATTTCCACGGAACTCGCCACGCCCCAGCACGGATCCCAGTTGAGGTCCATTGAGATTCTCATGCCGAGTTCACGCGCCCGGCGGAATAGTCGCTCGTTGCCGCCGAAAAGCATCGCCTCCGAAAACCAGAGGTCGGCGCGGAGCAGGTGGCCGAATCCATCGAGCGCTGACAGGTCAAGATCTTCGAAGGCCAGCCCGGAATTGTTGGGAAGGCAGCTCAGAAAATGACGCTGGCCGTTGGTGAACGTCAGGTTGACGGAAGTGCCCGTGGGACAATCCGGGGCTCTTTGCAAATAGGGCGTGATGCCGTGGGAGGTCAGTGATCGCTCGAGACGATCACCCAGCCCGTCGCTTCCCACCCGCCCGAGAAAAGCGACGCGCGCACCCAAGGCCGCCGCCGCGAAGGCGCTGTTTGCCCCGCCCCCACCGGCTGTCTCCGTAACCGCAGCGACCGATGTCTCACCATCCGCGAAGAGATAATCGCCGGCGGGAATCGGGCTGATTCTGACATCGCGATTGATGTTGCCTACGATGCAGAGATCGGCGGTGCGAAATGACTGTTCATCGAGCATGTCGGGGAACCACGTCAGATGTGGTTGGTTCTGCGGGGCGGCGTGCAGGGTGCCTTATGCCATTGCGACCCCCTCACCCGGCCAGCACCGGCTGATGAAAACGCCGGTGCTGACCACCCTCTTCCCCAAGGGGGCGAGGGGATGAATTCATCCGGCGTCCGCCCACTGCCTACTGCCTACTGCCTACTTCCTCCCGCGAGGGCATCGCGGATCATGCTCACCAGGAGGTGCTGGATGACGACGTGGATGGCTTCGGTTTGGGGCGTGGATTCACTCGGCACGCGAATCGAGCAGGTACATTCGCGATGGAGAACCCCTCCGGAGAATCCCACCAGCGAGACCGTGGAGGCCCCGACCTGCTTGGCGAAGCGTACGGCCCGCACCAGATCCGTGGAGAAACCCGCGCCCCCATGCACGGAGACCGCCAGCAGCACATCCTCCGGCTGCAAAAGGCCCCGGAGCAGGTTCACGAACACGTCCTCGCGGGCTGCATCGTTGGCCCAAGCCGTGTAAAGCGCGATGTTGTCCGTCAGGCAGCGCACGTCGAACGGAGGAGCACCCGGCGGAACCACGTACTTGGCCAAGTCGGCGGCAAAATGCTGGGCGGTGGCGGCAGAGCCGCCGTTTCCCAAGGTATAAACCCGGCCCCGCCGGTGGTAGCACTCGAGCAGAATCTGCTGGGCGCGCAGAATGGCCGACTTGTCGAGTTGGTTCAAGAGAAAAGCGGTTTGTTCCAGAAACTTGGTCACCTTCTGTTCGCCGTCTGCCACGAACTCCCCCTGAGAATCACGTCATTCCTACCTGGGTGCGTGGGCTTCCAGCCCGCTTGCCCGGATGCGAGATGCGGGCTGGAAGCCCGCGCTCCCAGGAATGTAGAAACTCGAGGCCCCCGCCGGGGCGGGGGCGACGACATTTATTCTCCTAGAATTTGACCAGGATGTCGAAGTCGAGTATAAACTCGCTCTTGACAAGATCCGGGAACCAGACCGTGCTGCCCAGGCTGGAGCAGGCTGTTTGTGCTGACGAGAGAACAGTCTGCCCGGACGGAGCGCCGTTGTTGCAGGCATATTGCGTCGGGTACCCGTTACCATTGACGACGTCTCCGGCGGTGCCGATGTAGGGCGGAGGCGTAATCCCTCCACGACCCGACCAATAAGGCACATTCGCGTGGCGATAGTCGCCCTCGACACGGAACGTGATGTACTGCTTGGGCATCCAGTCGAAGGTGAGTGAGCCGTCCCACGCCTTGAATTTATCGCCGGGATTCTCCGTAAAGTACGGGGAATTGAGCGCCGCCGAAGGGGCCGTTTCGCCATTGATGGGCGGCAACAGCACCAGATAGCGGCCCGGGTTGTTGATTTCGCCGCCTCCGAGCGTCAGACCGAATCGGTCCCGATCGAACCACCAACGGTTGTAGAGCATTCCCCCGATGAAACTCTGCTTGGGACCGCCCCGGTGGTCCCCGGTGCAGCTCACGCCGCCACCATATTCACAGCCAAGATCGCCGGTGAAGGAGAACGCCATCTTATCAAGCCCCTTGCTTGCCGGCCTGTCGTAGTACCTGATTTCGATGCTGTCGTCCGTGTGGATGCGAGCACGGCCAGGCGCATACAAATCATCGTTGCCTAAGCCGTAATTGTTGAAAATAATGTTCATCCACGAATATGGGGTCCACTTAATCTGCCCTCCCAAACCGGGACGGTCGTTAGCCGAGCCGTACGACTGCCACCCGTTGATAAGCCACGGCTCAATCTTCAAGTGTGCGGTGGGGAAAACTTGTATGCGCACTCCGTTGAAAAACCACGGCGTATTGGAAGAAACATAGGAGGGCTGGTAGGCCCAGTTATCGAAGTTGTAATAGCTGAACAGCCCGATGTACGATAAGAAAATACCCGCATCGACGTTGATTCCATCCAGCACATTGAAGTGGTAGCCGCCGTATGCCTCGGAAAGATAACGATACGCCGTATCGAGGTTCCACTCGCCGTTTGCAGGGCTGGCGTCATTGCGGGGCGTAGTCTCTGAATACATGCCGTATTGGGTCATGAAGCGGGCACGAACGTTGTCCCAGTGGAAGTCGCCACCCACCCCGAGTTGCTCCATCTGGACTTCCCCTTCCCGGAAGATTTCGCTCGACCCGCCCAGGGTGTGGTCCCCGGGATGATGGTTTTGCCAGTTGTAATTCAAGTCAGCCCGGATTTCCGGAGTGAAGAATTTTGAGTCCCAATAAATATCTTTCGTGCGGGGATTGCCATTGAGCCAGGTCCAATCCCAGTCCGAAAAGGGATCAATCTTCTTCTTTTTGTCGGGGCTAGCCTGCTGAGGGGAAGAAACCGCGGTCCCACTCGCGAGGGAAGCCTCGGATGGCTTGGCTGCCGTGGACGTCCCCGGGGCGGGCATAAGTGACGGTGCCTCGGATTTTTCTGCCGGCTTCAAGCTTGCCGTCCCCTCGAGCGAAGCCACCATGACGGGCTGCGTGGGAGAGTCAGGTTTGGTAGAACCCTGTCCCAGTGAAGGCGGCAGGGTTCCGGAAGCATTGGCTGGGGCGTCAGGCCGGATCTCCACTTTCGCGGGCGTGGCGGGCGGAGTGGCGGCAGCCGAGGTGACACTCGCCTGTGCCGGAGCAGCGGGAAGTTGGTTCGCTGCAACCGCCTGAAGGCTGTGCTTGGCGGAAGCAGTGACGCCGGGTTGATCAGCCGCATCCGCCTGAGTAGAGACCGGCGGCCTGGGAAGCGGCTCGGCGCTTCTTTCCTGGCTCGCTTCCAAGGCAGCAAGGCGCTGCTCGAGCCGGTCAATACGCTCGAGCAACTGCCTCTCCCGTTGGGTGAGAGGCTGCCCGTCGGCATTGGAGTTTGGCGACGGCTTGGGCAAGTCAGCCGCACGGGTGGAAGCGATCGTTTCCCTCGAATCGGCGGGCGCGGCAAGGGTCATATCAACTTGCAGGCTCTGCTGTGGCCCAAGTTCAACCGTGGCCGATAACAAACTGGCCAGACCTGACTTGTTCGCAGTCAGTTGGTACCGACCCGGTTTAAGGTCCTCGACGAGAAAGGCGCCCCGTTGATCGCTAAGTGCGGTGCGGTCGGCGCCCTCGTCCAGGCTGTGGATAACCACCTGCACGCCGCCGAGCGGCGCTCCCTCGGCGTTTCGCGTGACCCCGCGAACGGTGCCGAAACTTCCTCCCCCATAGCTTAAAGGCGTCAAGAGCAGCACGGCGCCCAGTAAAGACACAATACGGGTACGCAACATTTGAACGGACCTCCCCCAGGGCTGTATCAAACTCGCGGCGGTGTTTTACCCTGTCCCGCTCTTTGAGTGAGAGCGAATTTAGCCTCTCCAAGCGTATAAGAATCGGCATAAAGAAGGCATGAAAAAGGCATAAGGATTGTCTAAGCGGCATCTGGCATGTGGTAGGTGGTAGGTCGTATGTGGGGAAGAACAGATTCGAGCCAGGGTGTGAATTGGTGCAGTGGAAAACTTCCGTCTGTCATCCTGAGGAGCGGTAGGCGTTCCTGAGTGCAACGAAGGAAGGATCTCCGCAGTTCCTTGTAACAACAACTGCGGGGATTCTTCGCTTCGCCCTGGACCGTCCGGTCCAGGACTTCGCTCAGAATGACAGCGTTCAGTCGACGACTACGCCGGTTTCAGCACGGTGCAGACGGAGGCGCAGATGGGACCACCGATGTTAAAGGTGGCGGCGACCCTGGCATTTTTAACCTGCAGTTCGGGCGGAACCTTGCCAAGCAACTGCCAGGCGGACCAGCCCAGCATCGCAATGCCTGTGGCGCCCACGGGGTGGCCCTTGGCGATGAGTCCCCCGGAAGTATTGATGCCGCACTCGCCATCGACGCGCGCTTTGCCTTCGACCCAGTACTCTGCACCTTTCGAGTAGGCGGCTTTGCCCAGCACCTCCGTGCCGATGGCGCCCATTACGGTGAAGCAGTCATGGACCTCAGCCACGTTCACGTCCTCCGGCTTGACCCCAGCCATGTCGTAGGCGCGCTTCATGGCTTTATAAGCGCCGGCGGGCCGCAGCACGTCCCGGCCCTCTTTCTTCAGTGCGTCCGTTGCCTGGGCGTAGCCCGCCACCTCGACGCAGTCCGCCTTCGCAACCCCCAGTTTGCTTAGGCCTTCTTCCGTGGCCAGGATGAGGGCTGCGTAGCCGTCTGAAATCTGGGAACAGTCGTAGGTTTTCAGCGGCAGGCCTTCCACGATGTAGCGGTTGATGCCTTCGATCTTCACGGCCTGATCCAGTGTCAGGTTGACATTGCGCATTTGGGCGTAGGGATTATGGTGAGCGTTCTCGTATTCGGTGACGGCAATCTGCGCAAGGTCGCGTTCGCTCGCGTGGTGGACCTTCATGTAGCAGTCCATAACCTCGGCGAACAGGTGCGGGAAGATATAAATCTTACCGGCGCGTTCGTCGGGGTGGGAGAAGTAGCCGAGCGCTTTTCCGATTAACTTGCCGTCCATCTTGCCTTCGGCGTCGCGCATCTTCTCGTAACCGACGGCGATGCCCACGTCGCCCCACCCGGTCTGGAGTTTCTGAATCACCGAAAGCACCGCCTGGCCGCCGGAGGCGCAGGCGTTTTCGACCGATTCGAGCGGCTTGCCCTCGAGGCCGGGCACCATCGCCATCAGGCCGGCGAGCAGGCCCTGCTCGTTCAGCGAGAAATTGCAGGTTGCGCCCATGGACCCCACGTCCAAAACGGAGGGCTCCACATGAATCTCCTGACACGCCCCTAGGATCGCGTTCTTCACGATCTCGGGTACCGGCATGGCCAGGAGCTTTCCGAACTTTGATTGATGATAGGCGGCGATGTACATGCGGTTCATCTTGGGCTGTCTCCTTTCAGAGCGGAACCTTCACGATACGGTCGGCCCATTCGGCTGAGTCTGTGTTGGCCCAGATCAGAACGAGGCTGTCGATGGCAATTGAGGTTGAAGTTGTTTGCGGGATCAAGATTACTCCCGGGCTGTGGCCTCCGTGCTCAAGCAACTTGGCGAAGTGGCGGGGCATGGTTCGGATGTCTTGCGTTAACAGGATACGACCTTCCGCCGCCGCAAGGTCGAGTACTTCCATATCGTCTTTTCCTTGGAGTCCTGCGGAAAGTGCGGTCTTAAAATCCATCGCTGGCTCGCGGCGAAGACAGCCGGATACGATGTATTGCGCCAGGCAGGCATCGGCGAGGAACCTAATCACGGCTCCCGCCGGCTGGCCACTCCGTTGCGGGCTTCACGCAAAGAGTTTCGGATTGATTCCGGCGCAGGATGGGAGGCTCCAAACGCCGACCAAACCCGCTCGGCGTCGCGCACGGAGATGTCCACCTCCGCCTGGTGCCCAAGATAGAAAGCGACTGCGCCGTACACCTGCTCCAAAGTGAGGGTGGGGAACGTCTGACGAATGCTCTCTGCCGAGGCCCCGTTACGAAACTCGAAAACTATACAATCCAACGGAACTCGGGTTCCCGCGATGTAATAGCCCCCATCCCGTTGCTCGATGTAGTCCTGTGCCATACCGTCTTTCATTATACGCCAAGTCCACGGCCCAGCCAGCGCAGACCAGAGGTTGACCCAGAGCTTCTACCCGAGCAGCGGCGTTGTCGCCGTCCGCGCCAATTTTCGCTGGATCCGTTCCCTGCGCCGGGCAAATCGCGCGCGGTGAGCTGGCGAAGGAAACTGACCGTCCAAGTGGGCGAGCGCGACAAGCGTAAACTCGAGCGCCTGTTCGAGATTGCGAAGGCGATGCTCGTAATGCATGGCCAACTCCTCGAGCGCTTCCACAGCTAGCGGAGGCTCGCGACGCGAAAGCTCCAGCCAGAACTCGACCGCGGACTCGTGCCGGCGCTGGCGCTTGAACTCCGCGGCAAGGTGTTTCAAGGCCAAGCTTTCTATTTGCTGAGGAAGGCCTCCTGCCAGCGCTTGGCGGCAGGTGGTGATGGATTTCTCCTTTGAGCCGGCGCTTCCCAAGATGCGGCTGAGGCTGAAGAGATCGAGGGGCGAGTCGAGTGATTCCGCTCCGCCCTCGCCCAGCGTGCGTGCCAACTCGACGGTGAGCGCGGCCAGCGACACCACGTCCAGAGCGTTGTGGTAAAAAACCGGCTGCAGGCCTCGCGCGTCGCCGCTGCGCAGGTAGTCAAAGTAGATGGCCGGTATCTCTGATCCGGGCACGTCGCCTTCCCTCGCGATTCCCAAGATGGCCTCTTCCAGAACGGTGAGCTTGCAACTCTCCAGGCGCAGTTTCCACAGGCGCCGCGACGGATGGAGGGCATCAAAGTGGACCAGGCGCTCCAGCGGGGATTTCATGCGGGCCAGCGCAAAGCGCGTTTCCAGGAGCGGCACGTCGAACGTCTTTCCGTTGAAGGTGACGAGGCCATCGCAATCTGCCAAAGCCTCGGCGAGCGACGCGAGCAGCGCTTTCTCCTCCGGATAGTCGCGCAGGAAGAACTGCCGAACCACAAACTTCATCCCTTCCACATTTCCAATGCCGATAAGGAATGCGCAGGTGCCCGTCCCCCCGGCGAGGCCCGTGGTTTCCGTGTCGAGGAAAATCAGCCGCGAGGGATCGGGCATCGCCGCATCTTTCAGCACCAGGTTCAGCGGACTGAGGTCCGCCGAAGGAATATCGCCGACGCGCAACTTTCCGTAAGGCCGCCCAAAGGGAAACGCCTCCCGCGCCAGAAAGAACTCGCCGCTCGAGTTCTTCACTATCTCGCCGTCCACGTACTCTTCGATTCCCTTGGGAAATCTCTGGGCGGGCAGCTTGCGGGCAGGTTCCGGCTTCTCCAGGCGGCGCAGGTATTCGAGCGTCCGCTCGAGTTCCTTACTGCGGTCTCGAGTCCCGGACTCACGCTGAAGCCGGCGGAGTTTGTCGTCCAGATTCATGTTCGAAAAACGTCAGTTGTCCGTGGTCCGTTGTCCTTTGTCGCTGGATAGTGTGCCAGGGCAGGGGGGAGGTCTGTTTACTCACTAGAGACTACGGACAATCTTCTCAAAATCTCCAACGCAACCTCCTTGCCCTTTTCTCCAATCTCGCCGATCGGCCCAACGCAGGAGGGACAGCCGTTCTGGCAGGGACAGTTTGCAATAAGTCTCTGAGCTTTCTCAAGCAGAGACTCACTCATGCGAAAGAGCGGCTCGCTGAGTCCAACCCCGCCGGGGTACTTATCATACAAGTAGATGTTGGGCTCAAAGGCCAGAACTTCAACGTTTACTTTAGGTACTCGAGTTCCGGATTTCAGATTCTGGATCTGGGATTCGCCCTGATCGGCGGCTTCATTCTGACTCCTGGCTTCTGACTCCTGACTCCTGTCTCCTGAATCCTGAATCCTGCTGTTCTCCCCCACGGCGCGCCCCAAGTCTCGAGCGTCGGACATCACCAGCAGCGTGCCAATGGCTTCCAGAGCGTTGGCCAAGCCGTTGACTCCGTCCAGTTTCTCCGTCGAATTATAAGGCAGGCTTGCCATGAAGGCGTGCGGGAGGGTCAGCCAGAAGGCCGTGGTATGCATCTCCTGCTCCGGCAATTCCAATTCTCCTGCGCCGACATTCTCCATAGTATGGAATTTGATCTTTTTGAAGCCGACGACCTGGGTATTCACCTGCACCTCGCCGTGATTCTTGCTGGTTGACCCGACGGGCGCCGACTCGAAGCATTCGAGCACTTTGATTTTCGTGTAGGAAATCGCGTCGGTGAAATATTCGCTCGACACCTCGTGCACGTAAGCCTTCCGGTCGTCGTAGTCAAGGCGCTCGACGTGATACTGTTGGCCGTCCTGGATGTAGATGGCCTTCTCGTGCAGCGTAGTCAGGGCGCTTGTAAAATCGGTTTCGCCAATCACTTTGGGTTCGCCAGTGTTGTCTACGATGACGAAGTTGTCGGAAGAAATGGAGCGCAGGCTGATGGCGTCGGCCGGGTAACTTTCCGAAACCCAGTGCCAGCCGTCGCTGGTATGGTGCAGGAAGCCGGTTTCTTCCAGGTGCCGGCAGAGCCGCTGCAAGTCGAGCGAGCCGAATTTCTCGTCCTCTCGCAACGGCAACTCGAAGGCGGCGCATTTCAGGTGATTGAGCAGGATAAAGAGGTTGTCCGGATTGACGTAGCCGTGTTCCGGCGAGCGGCCAAAGAAGTAATCAGGGTTCTGCACCATGAACTGGTCGAGCGGCGCGCTCGAGGCCACGAGCACGGCTGCGGAAGTGCCTTCGCGGCGGCCCGCCCTGCCCACCCGCTGCCAGGTGGAGGCGATGGTTCCGGGGTAGGCCGCCAGCACGGCCACGTCCAGGCTCCCGATATCGATGCCCAGTTCGAGTGCATTGGTCGACACCACGCCCAGCAGACGGCCGTTGCGCAGATCGCGCTCAATCTCGCGGCGCTCCAGCGGCAGATAACCGCCGCGGTAGCCGCGCACCGGTTCAGGCGCCAGCGGAGCGCGCGAGAAGTCTTCTTTCAGGTAGGTTACCAGAATCTCCGTAGCCAGACGGCTGTTGGCGAAGACGATGGTTTGCAGGCCGCGCGCCAGAAAGGTGTGCGCGATGCGGCGGGTTTCGTTCAGGTAAGACCGCCGTATCCCGAGTTGCGGGTTCACCACCGGCGGATTGTAAAAGGCCAGGTACTTCTCCGCCGCGGGCGCGCCGTTTTCCTCCACCAGAAAAACGTCTTCCTCAAGAATGCGCGTGGCTAATTCCGCCGGATTGCCGATGGTGGCCGAGGTGCAGATGAATTGCGGTTCACTGCCGTAGAAGCGCGCAATGCGTTTCAATCGGCGGAGAACATTGGCCAAGTGGCTGCCGAAAACTCCCCGGTAATAGTGAAGTTCGTCGATCACCACATAGCGCAAGTTCTCGAACAGCCGCTGCCACTTGGTGTGGTGAGGGAGAATCCCGGCGTGCAGCATGTCGGGATTGCTGATGACCAGGTTTCCCCGCGCCCGGATGGCCTTTCGCGCATCCTGGGGTGTGTCTCCATCGTAGGTAAAGGTGCGAATTTCTTCCCCGAGTTTTTCCGTCCAGCGATTCAGTTCCACCAATTGGTCTTGCGATAGCGCCTTGGTGGGGAACAGGTACAGCGCCCTCGCCTCCGGCCTCTCGACCAACTCTCCCAGGATGGGCAGGTTGTAACAGAGAGTTTTCCCGGAAGCGGTGGGCGTGACTACAACTACATTCCTGCCCTCGTGGGCCAATTCGCACGCGCGCGCCTGATGGGTGTAAAGGGAAGCAATGCCACGCGCCTTGAGGGCGTCGATCAGCCGGGCGGGCAAAAACTGCGGAATCGGCGCGGTCTTGGCCTCGCGCGCCGGGAAGTGTTTAAGGACGGTCACTCCGCCTCGGGCGGCCGGGCCTTTGAACCTCTCACGGATTTCCCGGAGGGCACTCGGGATCGGCGCCAGGCCTTCCCCCGCGCCGCCTCTCAGGTTCGCTAGTGCTTGGGTTTCCTCGCTCACGTTGCCTCTTCGCCTTTTATTCGCTGAATATAACACAACTGCCAGCTAAAGCTAAAGAATTCGTTCCAGGCAGCCGATGGCCTGTCAGGAGGATATTATGCCTACTGCGACTGCCGTGCTGTTTCCTTGGAGCGACACCTATAGCGTCAAGATCGCCATTGTCGATTCGCAGCATAAAGTCTTGGTTGAACTGATCAACGCGTTACACCAGGCCATGATGTCGCGGAGGGGTAAGGAGAGTCTGGGTGGAGTGCTTGCCAGCCTTATCAAATACACCAAGAGCCACTTTGCCACAGAAGAGGGACTGCTGCGCGCGAACGAGTATCCAGATCTCGTCAATCACAAGGCTGAACACGAGCGATTCACGCAGGCGATTGTGGATTTCCAGGGAAGATTCCAACGAAATGAAGTGGCGATGACCATCGATGTGATGGAATTCTTGAAGGACTGGCTCGTCAAGCACATTATGGGGGTCGACAAGCGATACGTTCCGCACCTCAGCGCCAGGGGCGTGCACTAAACTCCAATCGAAGACAAGGCTGGAATCGCACAACTTGACTCAGATCCCGCCGCCAACGCCACCCGGAACGCCGCCTGCGACTCCCCCAACGACTTTACCCGTGATGCCGCCCGCAACTCCCCCAGTGACGCCGCCTGGAACGCCTCGGACCGTGCCATCAAACACACCTCGAGCAACCCCACCGGGAGTGCCGCCCACGATGCCGCCCAGTGGTCCAGTCCCGCTCGCCCCGTGGTGGACATCGGATTCCCTCACAAGCTTCCACCAACTCGCCACGGGCGTACCAGGAGGAGGACCAGGCACCAGGATGCACTTTAATTCTGCGGCATTCCCGCCCACCAGTCTCATCTGGAACAGGACATCTGAGCCGCCGTCCGGGGTCTTGCCTGAGAAGGAGAGCAAGGCGCCCTCCAATTTCCCATTCGAAACGGGGACGGCATCACGCGGATCCGCCTCCTCTTTTACCCGGGCCACTTGGCCGCTGTCGTTAATGCCAAAAGCGCCAACGCTCACTGTGCCAGCCAGCGTGTCGTCAGCTTCTTTCAGGGTTAGCAGGATGTAAGTCTTCCCGTTGAACTGGCCGCGCCACTTCCCAAGAAATGCACGACGGTTCTCGTCTTTGCCGCTCGCACCTTGGTTCCCCGCCGATTCACGTTTGAGGATAAGCGGCCTGGGAGTGGCGCTGCCCGGCGTTACCGGCACGTCCACGATGGTAAGCTCCGCCTTGGAATCATCCAGCAGCTTCAACTCGAGTTCGAGTATGTCTCCCGAGTCAAGTTCTTTGACTTTTAAATGCAAGGTGTCGTTATAAACCGTGGCTGCAACGACTTCCGAGCCTGGGCCGCTCCCCGGTTCCGCCTCAGACAGGTTCCCGCTCGCGTCGAAGTTGAGATTGAAGGAGCTCAAAGTGCCTGTGGCATGCTGCCCGTCACGTCTCAGGGTGAGCGTCAGGAACGGCTTGCCTTGAAACTCGGCCCGCCAGGTGCCGAGGAATGCCTTAGGACTCTCCTCGCGTCTCACAAATACAGCTTTGGCCGAGCCGTCCAGGTTATGCACGGGGTCGTGGGCGGAAACCTCGATGGTTTGCGTGTTGCCGTCTCCAGACAACTTCCTGAGCCATCGGCCGGTCACGGCCACTTCGGCGTTCCGCTCGAGTGTCCACTCCGTAACCAGGGTACTTCCTTCCCAGTGAGTCTTCGACCGTACTTGCCCAGGGCCGAAGGGTCGAACGGTTTCCTTGTTGTCCGTCGTCGTCGAGAACTCGGGCAACATCAGGGCAAAGAGCGAGACAGCAATGGCCTTGTTGGTGTTCCAGTCTTTCGACGTGGTGGTCACCTTGAATTCCGAGTCGTGCTGGTCGATGACCTCGACCAAGTTATCCGGGAAGGGAGTGGGCAAATCACTCTGAGCCTTATCCAGCTCCCACCGCCCTGAGAAGTCAGCCTGAGGCTCGGGTGTGCTCACGGCCTTGGCGGTTCCGACCGCCGTGAGCGAGAACATGCCGGCCGCCAAGGCGGCTACTACCAGCGCGAGTGTGGCCCCGCCCAGCAGCAGTCTGGCGCGACGGGGGCTCTCCTGAGGCCGATTATCTAATAGTCTCATGATCCTCTCCTCCAGAATGTTGGCGTCGAAGACTCCCAGGGTATAGCGGGGACTTAAAGCCGAGGCGCGGGGCGCAATGGATTGCGCCAGGTTGACCAGAGAGCGGGCGTACTCCGGCGGGCTGAGCAGCAACCCCGCCGCGGCCTCGTCGCACGCGAGTTCGCGGGTCTCCTCGATGCGCCGCTTGAGCAGCCAGGCGGCGGGGTGAAAAACCAGCGGCAGGAGGACGAATTCGCAGATCAGGTTCACCAGGTAGTCCCGCCGGCGGACGTGGGCCATTTCGTGGCACAACGCGGTGGTTAATTCTTCCGCGGAGCCGGATTGAAGCAGCGTCTCCGGCAGCAGGATGACTGGCCTGAAAAAACCCACTGTCGCCGGACCTGCCACCTTAGAAGAAATATTTGCGGCAACTGTTCCTAGATCCAGCGCCTCGCGGCATCGCGTAACCAGGCCTGCGAGGCCCGCTGGAAGTTGGCGCGCCCGAGCCTCGCGACGGAGCCGTGTGGCACTCGCCAACGCCCATGCGAGGCGGGTGAGCTGTCCGGAAACCAAAAGCATGTAGATGCCCAGCGCCGCGTACACGAAAACGGGCGGCAACGCGATCGGTCGGCTGTGACGGCGAAGCCAATCCAGGAGTAGCAAGCGGCTCGCGCCTCTCGGGCCCCTCCCACCCGATGTTTCAGCAGCAAGATTCTGATTCGGCGCTGCCTGAAGCCCAGCCCCTTGCGCAGGCTGCTGGCCAAGGAGTACGGGGTCGCCCGGCAACGTCTTTCCAACCAGACCGGACTGGCAGGCGAGCCTCCATGTCTCCGGCAAGGTCGTGAGCGGCAGGAGAATGGCAAGCGCCAGCCCTATGACCCACAGAGTGTGCCGGTGCCGCGCCGCGGCATTCCGTAACAGGTGCGCCGCGAGAGCCGTCAGGGCCGTCACAAGACTCACCTGCCAGAAGGCATTCAGCAGGAAGGTGGACACCAAACGGCTAAGGGTTTCCATGTTTCTCCTTTTCCGGGCTGTTGGCTTGTTCGACCAGGCGCTTCAGCTTGGCGAGTTTCTCAGGTTTCAGGTCGCGGCTGGCCACCAAGCTCATCACCAGGCTCTCCGCCGAGCCGCCGAAGAAGCGAGTCATGACGTCGCGCAAGGTCGTGCGCGCCGCCATTTCGCGGCTGACCAGGGGCGCGTACTCGTACGCCCGGCCCTTCAGCGTGCGCGTTACCTTGTCTTTTCGGTGCAGCACATTGAGCATGGTCTGAACCGTGGTGTAGGCGAGCCTGGGTTCGCCGGGCAGCTTGGCTTGCACGGCCTGCACGGTGGCGGGCCCGGAGTCCCAGAGCACTTTCATGATTTCGAGTTCCAACGGGGTGAGGGGACGGGAGCGGGAATGGGAGTCCATGAACAATCTCCTAAACTCTTAGGAGATTACACGACAAAAAATCCCTTTGTCAACTAAAATCTTAGGAGTTCCTGCCATCCTCCCTGGCTGGCAATCCTGGTTGAGTGTAGTAGAATCGTAGCGCGCGGCGGAGTCGTTCTTCAGTACGAATCGGACGCGCCGCATTTCGGGCAGCTCGCAAATTCTCATGTTTCCAGGTCGAAAGCGATCTGGAGGAGGTTCGAGATGAGTAAGGTACTCTTGATCACAGCACTCGTAGTTTGCACGGCGCCCTTGGCCGGCGCCAAGAGCATTGCCGGCGACTGGCAGGGCATGCTCAGCACTCCGAACGGAGACTTGCACCTGGTACTGCACATCACGGAGAGCGGGGATGGCAGCTTGAGTGCCACGTTGGACAGCGTCGACCAGAATGCCAACGGCATCCCCGTGACCACGGTCACGTTCAAGGATTCGAAACTTAGTCTTGCCGTGGAGGCTGTGCACGGCACGTACGAAGGCACGGTGAACTCGGACGCAACGGAGATCACAGGGACTTGGTCGCAGGGACAGCCGCTGCCTCTTGACTTCAAGCGCGGTGCTGCTCCCGCGAAGGCCGAGCACAAACCGGCCAAGCCCTCGGACATCGATGGCACCTGGGGCGGCACGCTCGACGCGGGCGGGACGAAACTCCGTGCGGTCTTCCACATCACCAACACAGCCGACGGCCTCACGGCAACTATGGATAGCCCCGACCAAGGCGGCTTCGGGATTCCCGTGACCTCCGTGACCAGGAGCAGCTCATCGCTCAAGCTGGAACTGAAGCAGATTGGCGCGTTCGAGGGCAAAATAAGCAGCGATCTGGCCACGATTGACGGCACATGGATGCAGGGAGGCGGCAACTTCCCGCTGACTCTGAAGCGGCAAAAATGAGGGCGTGTGTGCCTTCGAACTTGCGGATTACCTCACGACAGGAGAGACCGATCTCACGCAAAGGCGCCAAGCACGCCAAGCCCGCAGAGGAACGCAAGAACTTCCGCTTTGCGTTTCTTCGCGGCTTGGCGACAATGCGTGAATCGTCCTGATTTGCTCACAATAACCAAGGTCGAGCGCGAGGAGTTCCAGAAACTCACGAATGGCGAAGATCGCCAGAAGTTCGTCGAGAAGTTCTGGGAGCGGCGCAATCCCCATCCCGGTGCCCCGCTGTGCTAACCAACTCCTGCCCAAGGCGTCAATAGAGACAACACACGTATATCGTGCCTGACCGCCAGACGGTGGTCAGGACGTGACGTATTCTCGGGAACCCGCGGCCTTGCATGGCCGTAATGATCTCATGGAGAACCCGCAACGACGCACTGACGTCATGAAAGCAGGAGGTCCGTAATGCAAAAGCTGCTCGCCAATCTTCGCTACGCGCTGCGTCAGTTCCGGCAGTCGCCTGTATTCACGACCGCGGCTGTAGTCACGCTAGCGCTTGGAATCGGCGGAACCACGGCGATCTTCACGTTGGTTCATGCGGTGATGCTGCGGTCGCTGCCGGTGAAAGATCCTGGCAGCCTGTATCGTATCGGCGAGGGCGACGATTGCTGTGTGGAGGGCGGAACGCAGGACCGCTGGGGGTTCTATTCGTTCGCGCTGTACGAGCGGCTGAAGGCGAATGCGCCGGAATTCGAGGACGTGGCCGCCTTTCAGGCCGGTAATTGGATGCTCAGCGTGCGGCGTCAAGGCGAAACGGCGGGCCGGCCGGTGCGCGGTGAATACGTCACGGGAAACTACTTCTCCATGCTGGGCGTGCGGCCGTTCGGCGGACGGCTGTTCGGTCCTGACGACGACCAGGCCGGCGCGCCGCCTGTGGCGGTGATCAGCTATCGGATCTGGCAAGCCACCTACGGCGGTGATCCGAAAGTGGTGGGTTCGACCTTCGTGGTAGAGGATCACGCGTTTACAGTGATCGGAATCTCTCCGCCGGGATTCTTCGGCGAAACTCTGCGGAGCGACCCGCCTGATCTGTGGCTGCCCTTGCAGCAGGAACCGATGGTTGACGGCGGGGGCGCTCTGTTGCACCAGTCGATATCGGCGTGGCTGCGCGTCATTGGACGCCTGCGGCAGGGCGCATCGATCGCCGGAATGGGTCCGCGCCTCACCGGTGTGCTGCGCCAGTGGCTGCAGCATGATTCAGGATATCCATCCAACTGGATGCCGGAGGTGATCCGGGACCTTCCCAAGCAAGTAATCAACGTTATCCCCGCCGGCGCCGGGGTCGCGAAGATGAAGGAAGAGTACGGACGAAGCCTTCAGATACTGCTTTCGGTTTGCGGATTGGTGCTGCTGATTGCGAGCGCTAATGTGGCGAACCTGCTTCTGGCCCGCGCCGTGACGCGGCGGGGACAAACCGCAGTACGGCTGGCCCTGGGCGCCAACGCACGGCAGATTGTTATGCAGGCGCTCACGGAAAGCGTGCTGCTGGCAATGGGCGGCGGCCTGGTCGGACTGCTGGTGGCCGTGGGCGGCGCGCGCCTGCTCCTTTCGCTTGCCTTCCACGGTGCGCACTTCCTGCCCATCAGCTCCTTACCTTCGCTCATGGTCCTGGCGTTCGCCTTCGTATTGGCGCTCGTAACGGGAGTTGTATTCGGCGCCGTTCCGGCGTGGATGGCCACGCGTACCGATCCCGCGGAGGCGCTGCACGGAGCCAACCGCAGGACCAGCGATCGTTCGTCTTTCACCCGGCAAGGGCTGCTGATCGTGCAAGCCACGCTGTCGGTAGTGCTGGTGGCCGGTTCGATGCTGCTGGCACGGAGCCTGAATAAGCTCGAAAACCAGAATTTCGGATACCAGGTTCACGGCCGCGTGGAGGTGGAGTTGCACAATCCTCCGCCCACGTACACTCAGCCTCAATTGGCCGCGCTTTACCGCGAGCTTGAGACGCGTCTCAATCGTTTACCCGGCGTCGCCGGAAGCGGCCTGGCAATGTACAATCCGCTCACCGACAACTGGGGCGAGATGATCTACGTGGAGGGCCACCCGGCTCCCAAGATGGACGAGGAATCCAACTCCTCCTGGGACCGTGTGAGCGCCAACTATCTTCAGAACTGGGGCATACCGGTTGTGCGAGGCCGCGGGTTTACGGCCGCTGACAACGAGACTTCAGAGCTGGTGGCTGTAGTGAATCAAGCCTTTGTAAGGCGTTTCTTCAAGGCCGGCGAGAATCCCGTGGACCAGCACTTCGGCCTGGACATGCCCGAAAACGCGAGTATCTTCCGCATCGTCGGCGTGGTGGGTGACGCGAAGTTTGCCGGCTGGGGGCTGTACCAACCGGCGCGGCCCATGTTCTACGTGCCGCTTGCCCAGTATGTGAACTACAAACAGGACATATTGAAGACCATCGAGCTGCGCTCGCACTTTATCGGCGGCATCATGCTGGTGACCAACACGCCGGACGGCGCGCTCGAACCGGTGCTGCGCAGGACAGTCGCGGAGCTTGATCCGAACCTCACCATCGTCAGCGTCAGGACAATGCAGGAGCAGATTGCGCTCTCCTTCGATCAGGAGCGCGCCGTGGCGAGCCTGGCGGGCCTGTTCGGCATTGTCGCTCTGCTGCTGGCGGCCGTGGGAGTGTACGGCGTCACGGCGTACTCGGTGGCGCAGCGCACCAATGAGATCGGCATTCGCATGGCGCTGGGTGCCAATCGCGCCAGGGTAATCCAATTGGTGCTGCAGGGAGCTTTCAAGCGTGTGGTGATTGGATTAGTCCTCGGGCTGCCGCTGGCCGTCGGCGCCGGGCGGCTGATTTCCGCCCAGCTTTATGGCGTTTCCAGTTGGGATCCCTTGGCGTTGAGCGTGGCGGCGTGCGCGCTCGCCGCCTGCGCTTTGGTGGCCACCCTCATTCCGGCCACCCATGCGGCGGCGATATCGCCCATGGACGCCCTGAGGCTAGAGTAGACTACTCGTATAGGCTTATCCGGAAGTAGCGCGGATCGGCTCGCGGATCCCTCAAATCTCAGTTGTCCGCTTCGGGTCGGTCCCCTCCGAGGCGTTGTTGGCCGGCAACTCGAGAACGCTCTTGCCGGGAGTGATTAGAGACGAGCCGTCCGCCGCCCGGCCCGCTCCGCCGGTGGAGGCGGGCCCCCCCGTGCGGTCGCTCAGCAGTTTGTTCAGCAGCGGGATCTTCTCGCGATTCGACTCCACAACGTCCACTCCCACCGCGGTTATGGTGAAATCCGAGTTGTCGGCTACGGTGATGAATTGCTTGCTCTTCAGATACCACATCGTGAAGTCCAAATAATCGCGCGGGAACCCCATGCGGCGCTCCACCTCGGCAAGCGGCACCTCGGGCGTGAAGGGTTTGATGCGGCGCTGAATGTACAGCAGCGCCAGCACCGCCACCCGCCGGTTGAACTCGCCGTCGTTGGTATTCATGAAGTCAACCGAATTGGACAAGGGGACCGGGTCCGGCGCCTGCTTTTTGTACGTCGCATCGTATTGGGCGCGACGCTCCGGATCGGACAACACGTCGTAGGCTTCCTTCAACAGGACGAACTTAGCGGCATCACCGGTCCCTGGAATGTCAGGGTGAAAGCGGCTGGCGAGGAACCTATAGACACGGTGGATTGTTGCAGTCTCGGCGTTGGGGCTGATTTGGAGAAACTCGTAATAATCCGGAACTGCCTTGTTGGCCTCGCTGCTCAACCACAAGGTGATCGCAAACCTTCCACGTCCCACCGGCACGACCCGGCGCACGTAAGATTGCCGGTCGAGCGCCTGGCGGCCGCCGGGGCGCTCGATCTCGCCGACGATCTCGACGAACGTTCCATCCGCCAGCCGGTTGCCGGCCTCGACAGTCAAGCACTCGTCATTGAAGTCGAGGAGCTTGGCTGTCATCATGCTCCGGACGGCTCCTTCCTGGCAGATGAGTGTGAGGTCTTGTTGACCCGGCAGAGGCTTCGATCGCGGCTGGCGACGGCGTTCCGGCTGTGCATTCATTGTCTCACTCCACGTCAAGGGGGACGTTCGACTGCGCCCTAGGACTAAAAGGTCGCACGCGGGCCGATAGTAAATTGTTTTCGGCAAGAGGTCAATAGCTGGTTTGACAATTTTCCTCGATTCGTTTGGGCCCGGTCCGTCTGGTTCTGTGTCTCGACCCAGACTTTCCTGAGACATCGGTCCTTTGTTTTCAATGACATTCGAGCATGGTTCGTTCATTTAAAGAACTCCTCTCGAGTTAACATCGGCTGCACGGTACCCTCTCGTGAGGTCCACGGGTCAGCGAACGCGGCTTGGACCCCGCTGACCGGCTCTATCAGCTAGCAATCTTTCGTCCCACCGCTGGGATCAAGCATTAATTGCAGACGGGAGATCTTTCTTTGCAGGCATCGGAGATGTCAGGCGAGGCTGCCTGAGCGGCATCAAGTTCTAGCAGTGTTATCCCTTATGTGCGCTTCCGGGAGTAGGCTCGGACGTAGTCCGGGACGGGGGTCTCCCTGGGAAGCCGGTCGTCGGGCACAGGAGTTGCGGGGGTGAGTTCGAGCGGCAGGACCCCGGCCCAGACCGGGAGGGCGTAATCCTCCTCGTCGTCGAGGGGCGGGCCTGTGCGTACCTTAGCGGAGACTTCGTCGAGCGGTACCGCTAAGACAATGGTGCTGCGGAGTTCCTTCTCCGAGGGTTGGCGGATCTCCTGCCAGCGTCCGGGTGCAACGTGCTCCGTGAACGCCTGAAGTGCTTCCCTCTTGGCGTCTGGGTCGTTGAGCAGGGAAGCCTTTCCAAAGATGACCACCGAGCGGTAGTTCATCGAGTGATGGAAAGCCGAACGCGCCATCACCACGCCATCCACGAGCGTCACGGTGATGCACACGTCCACGCCCTTCCCCAAGGTTTGAAACATGCGGCTGGCCGGCGAGCCGTGGAAGTAGAGCGTGTCGCCTTTGCGGCCATAGCCCGTGGGAATGACCACCGGTTTTCCGTCCACCACGAATCCCACGTGGCAGACCAGGCCTTCATCGAGAATGCCATAGACTTTCTCGCGGTCGTAAACGCCGCGCTTCGGGAGGCGGTGCACTTGCGTGCGTTCGGTCGGGATGAATTCAGTCATCGCTGCTCCTGTTAGTTGAGTTTCCATTATGCCTTAGAAGAGGGAATAGGGAACAGGGAATAGGGAACAGCGGACAGGGGGTAGGGTGGTGGTGCAGTCCGATCCATGGGAGGCTGTACGCCGCCACTTGGCGAGGTAAACTCGCCGCTGAAACATCAAACTGCACCCCCACCCCATTTCCTGATCCCTAATCCCTAATCCCTAATCCCTAACTAACTTACATCCTGCCTGTAATCTTTACCGCCATGTGCACCGTCCGTCCTCTCTAACCCGTTGAATCATAAGGCATCGGAATTTTCGGAAGGGCGATTGCATCCAATAAGCCGGGGCAGGGTGCCTCACTCAGCATAGGGAGGGTTAGTTATCAGCTCACGGATGGCTGTGGGTGTATTCCGGTCGCTGGAGGAGTCCCCCGAGGAGCATAAGCGGCGGAGGATCTCGTTCGTTGCGGCATTTGTGGCCGAGGTCTTGACCGTCGGGTTGCTGACGGTAATCTGCGCATCTTTGCCGAAGAGTGCCGTCGGCCACATCAACCGCTATGTCGCGCTGACCTTTCCCGGGATGGCCGAGCAGCGAGCCGTCCCCAAGCCTCCCGTTCCGCCGAGGATGGTTCCGAGGCTTCTCGCGCCCTATGTTGTTCCCACACCCCACCTCCAAACGCCCAGAATCGAAGAGCCTCAAGTTCGGGCTAACACTCGCGTGCCGATGGTCCCCGAACCGATGTTGAACAGCTCCCCGGAGGTGGCCCCGGCACGCCAACTTCCCGCGCCGCCTCCCGAGATTCGCACGGGGCTGTTTAGCCAGGTGGCGACTACTCCAGTGGCTGCGAAAGTTTCTTCCAAGGAGGTACAGACCGGCGGCTTCGGTTCTCCGCAGGGGCTGGCAGGGCAGGCACAGGGCGGGAACCCGGGAAACGTGCCAAGACTCGGGAGCTTCGATATGCCTGCCGGACCCGGCACTGGAAACGGAACGGGGGGAGCGCAGGGAAAGCCGAGGGTTGTTGCCGATGCGGGCTTTGGAACACGCCGCCAGGTGGCGTTGATCAATGAGGTTGACGAGTCCGACACGGCGCGCCGGGTGGCCACTTCCGGGTTTGGAAACGGCGGCCTCGACGCCGGAGCAAATGGAGTGTCTGGAGGCGGAGCTCCCGCCGTGGTGAAAACAGGCGCCTTCGCAGCACCCGAACCAGCGAAAAAGCCTGCGAACCGCCAGATGGCCGGGACCCCGGAAGTACGCCCCGTCGAGATCCTATCCAAACCCACGCCGCAGTACACCGAGGAGGGCCGACGCCTGGGCGTGCAGGGCGAGGTAGTCCTCTCGGTGATCTTTCAGGCCGATGGCACACTCAAGGTGGTGGGTGTCGTCAAATCACTCGGGCATGGATTGGACCAGATGGCGGAACAAGCCGCCTCACAGATCAGATTCAAACCGGCAGAACAAGCAGGCAAGCCGACGAGCTTTCCCGCGGTATTGCACATCGAGTTCCGGTTGGCGTAGCCCGCTGAACCTGTCACGTGACTTCCGCGGAAGCGGGAATCCGCTGGTCTGTGGACTGAGAATGGACTCCCGCTCTCGCGGGGGTGACGAACGCTTGCATATCCACTTGAAGAGAAGAGGAGGGAAGTGATGATCGTTTCCCGAAGGTATGCCGGATTGCCCCAGGCACAGGCTGTCATTCTGAACGCAACGAGGAACCTGGCAAGTTCGCTCGCGTTACTGCTGGTTTTGCTTCTGACTATCCCCGCCGCCGGATACTGCCAGGGCGCGGCGGGGAGCCAGGCGCACCCGCCGGCGGAGGCGAGCGGCATCATCGACCGGATCATCGCGGGTGAGCATCGCTACGTGGAGAATTTGAAGAAGTACTCGCCTCGAGTCGAGACTTATCTCCAGTACGACGACGCGGACGCCGAACTCGGCGACAAGGTGAGAAAAGATGCCTATTTTCTGGGCCGCATGAGCTTTGCGGGCAAGCCGCAGGAAATCTCTTTCACCCCAGTTTCGCTCGGCGACTTCCACTGGCTGCACGGTGGACTGCGGCGATTCAAGGCGCCATTTGTGACCCGGCTCATGGTGGATCAATTCATGACGGCCACCCTGGTGGACGCGCAGACGTTCGATACGCAGCACTATTCTTTCGAACCTGTGGGCTGGGAGTACTTGGGAGATGTGCGCTGTCTCGCTCTGGACGTTCATCCGCAGGGCAGGAAGATCGAAGGGGCATTCGAAGGCCGCATCTGGGTTGAAGATCGCAATTACGCGATCGTCCGCTTGAACGGCGTGCGCGTCAACCCTCGGCGTCTCAGGTTCTACACCCACTTTGATTCCTGGCGTGAGAACCTCCAGCGGCACGAATGGTTGCCGGTGTATATCTACAGTGAGGAGAGTGATCCCGGCAGCCCGCTCCGTTACAAGGCCACCACCCGGCTTTGGGGCTACGACCTTACGGCGCCGCGTCAGCAGGAGGCGTGGACGAAGATTCTGGTGGATGCTCCGGCGCCGGTTCGCGACTCGAGCGATGCGGCCTCGGACCTGTCTCCCGTGGAAGGCAAGCGTCAAATGGAACTGGAGGCAGAACAGAACGTGCTGTGGCGGCTCGAGAAGGCGGGTTTGATTGCACCCCCGGGCCCCGTTGACAAGATTGCGGAGACCGTGCTCAACAACCTGGTGGTCACCAATAACCTCACCAGCCTTCCGACTCTGCATTGCCGTGTGCTGCTGACCTCTCCTCTGGAGTCTTTCCCCCTGCGCTACACCATTGTGCTCAGCCGAGGGCTTCTCGATGTCCTGCCCGACGAGCCCAGCTTGGCCATGATCTTGGCCCACGAACTGGCTCACGTGGTGCTGGGGCACAAGCTCGACACGATGTATGCGTTCAACGATCGTCTGATCCTCCGGGATGAAGATCTCCTGGAGAGGCTGGATTTCGCCCGCGAGCCTAAGGAGGAAGCGGCGGCCGATGCGAAAGCCGTGGAGTTCCTCAAGAACTCACCCTATAAAGACAAGTTGGGAAATGCCGGCCTCTTTCTGAGGGCGACTGCGGCGGCAGCGCCGCACACTCCGGAACTTTTCGGCGCCCACCTGGGCGACCGGCTGGTGACTCTTCAAGGGGGCGTGCGGTTAGGAGCGCTCATGGGAAGCGCGCCTGAACTCCGACCCTCGAAAACCGATCAGATCGCGGCCTTGCCGCTCGGATCCAGAGTGCAAGTGAACGCTTGGGATGGAAGCGTCAGCTTCCCGAATCGCAAGTCCGTGGCGCTTGTCGACCCCAGCGAGAAAATGCCGTTCCAACTGGCTCCGCAGTTCCCACACCTGACTCGGTACGAGGACTTCAACGGGACGAATGTGGCGACCCAGCAGACTAAGCAACAGTAGGATGAAAAGAGGGGATAGGCGCGGCGAGGCGCCAAAAAGTGGGCCCCAGGAGTGAGAACCCGTCAAGAAATCAAAACATCTCTCGCCAAAACGCTAAGGCGCAAAGAAGCGCGAAAGAGAAGGCCTTCGCTTTTCTTCGCGAGCTTTGAGTCCTTTGCGGCTTTGCGTGCAACCGGTTTGTCAGTCAGTGACGTTATTCGTCGTTTCTGGGCGGCGGGACGGCTATAGTCTAGTCAAGACCCTCTGGACTTCTCCAACAGGACAATAAAGTTATGAGCAGAACTGCTTCTTCTCTATTGGTGGGATTGTGGGCTGTGGCGCTGATGACAGCGCTTCCGGCGCATGGTTGGGGCACTGTAGCCCCTCAGGTTTCGACCGACACGGCGCAGTCTGCTGCCGGGAGTTTCACCGTCGACGAGAACGTCCCCTACGCCACCATCAATGGTTCGCAACTGCACCTTGATGTTTATGAGCCCGCCCCCAAGGGCAGCGGGCCCCGTCCAGCAGTGATCTTGGTCCACGGGGGTGGATGGACGGATTTCGACAAAGGCACCATGCGTGGCATGGGACAGTTTCTTGCCCGCTTCGGCTTTGTGGCCTTTGCGGTCGACTATCGCCTTTTCAACGGCCAGGACAACCCTTGGCCGGCGCAACTCGACGACGTGCAGCGGGCTGTCCGCTGGGTGCGCGCCAACGCCGCCAAGTACGGTGTGAATCCTGACCGCATGGGCGCGTTCGGGCATTCTGCGGGCGCGCAACTTGCCGCCCTGCTCGGCATGGAAGACACCCGGGACAATTCCGATCCGGCGCTTGCCAGGTATTCAAGCCGGGTGCAAGCGGTGGTGGACGTGAGCGGCCCCACCGACTTCACCACGGAGAGCGTTCCGGAAGACACCGCATTTCTGGCGCGTTTCTTCGGGGACGACTACTCAAAGCGTCCCGAGGTGTGGCGCGAGGCCTCGCCCGCCGATCACGTTTCGAAACAAGACGCACCCTTTTTGATCGTCCACGGCACCCAGGATGGAAGTGTTCCGATTGCACAAGCTCAAGAACTCTTCGAGAAGCTGCAGGCCGCCGGAGTGCCTGTAGGGTTCATCAAAGTCGACGACGCCCACACCTTCCGCACTCCCGAAGCCCGCCGGCAGCTTGCCCTTGAGACACTGGCTTTCTTCCGCCGTAACCTGTCCCCCGCGCCAAAGTGAATTCCGAGCAACGGATCGTTGAATGAACATATCCCACAGAGCGGTCCGTGTGTTATCGTTCCCGTGTATCCGGAGGGAATATGCGCGAAGCTCTGCTCGGCGTAGTTCTTTTGTGTACCGGGTTCTCTGCTGGGTATTACCAGGGCGAACAAATCTCTGCCCAGACGGCTCCGCTAAAGTCAATCTCCCGACCGATTGTGCCTTATCCCGACGACGCGCGCAGGAAAGGTATTGAGGGGAAAGTCGCGCTGCGCATCGTAGTTGATAAGAAAGGAAACGTTGTGCAAGCGCAGGCGCTGGGTGGACCTGAAGAATTGGTCCCGGCCGCACTGGCTTCAGTAAGAATGTGGAAGTTCGAACCACCTGCCTCGGCCCCTGTGACGAAGACAGCGGAGATTTCTTTTGGTTTTCCAAAGCCCGGCCCCGGTCCTGAATCCGACTCCGGCGAAGTTAGCTTCAGGTGGGGGCTTATCGACAGTGGCGGCAAGATAGTCGCCGTTGCTGATGACGAGCGCTCACCTGGGCCGCGTTACCCTGAAAAGGAACGGAAATCGGGCGTTAAAGGGAAGATGGTCCTTTCGGTTTCTCTGAACCCGGATGGCTACGTCAAGGATACTCACATCGTCAACTCCCTCTCGCCCGCGCTGGACAAAGCTGTAATGGATACGGTTCGTCCGATGAAGTTTAAGCGTATTGCCAAAGATCCAAATGGCCCCCTGGACGATCTCCGGCTCCAGTTTATTTTCCGCCCAATTTGCAACCCTCACTTTTAGATTTGTACGACCCAGGTTCCCCTCGCAGGTCTATGTGTTTTGTCCTTTCGATGGTATCTTGGTGTTCAATGGACACCACATCCAGAGATGTTCTAGAAAGGCTTTTTGAGCGGCACTTCCGCTCCCCGGTGGCGCGTGTGCAGCCGCTGCAGGGTCAGCTTGGCGGCTCGGGGCGGAACATCATCCGGCTGGCGAACGTCAACCAGAGCGCGGTGGGCATCCTCTATCACGTGCACGAGGAGAATGTGGCCTTCCTGGAGTTTTCGAGGCACTTTCGCCGGCACGGCCTGCCCGTCCCGGAAATCTATGCCGAGGACTTGAGCCGCGGCGCTTATCTCGAAGAAGATCTGGGGGACACCACTCTTTTCGAATTTCTCTTGAAGAACCGCAGCGGCGAGGACATTGCTCCCGAAGTGGTTGATGCCTACCGCCAGGTGGCGGCCATGCTGCCGCGTTTTCAGATCGAAGCCGGCCGCGATTTGAATTACAAAGTGTGTTACCCTCGCGGCAGCTTCGATCGTCAGTCGATTGCCTGGGACTTAAATTACTTCAAGTATTACTTTCTGCGGCTTGCCGGTATACCCTTCAATGAACAGGCGCTCGAAAATGATTTCACCCACCTGACGAAGTTTCTCTTGAGCGCTCCACGCGATTACTTTCTCTATCGGGATTATCAGTCGCGTAACGTCATGTGGCGCGAAGGGCGTCCTTACTTTCTTGATTACCAAGGGGGGCGCAAAGGCGCGCTACAATACGACATCGCTTCGCTCTTATTCGATGCCAAGGCCGACCTTCCGCCGGAGCTGCGGCAGCAACTACTCGACCATTATCTCGATGTGCTAGGCGAATTCATCACCTTCGAGCGCGCCGATTTCATGCACTACTACTATGCCTACGTTTACGTCCGCATCATGCAGGCCTTGGGCGCGTATGGATTTCGCGGCTTTTACGAGCGCAAGGCTCATTTTCTCGAGAGCGTGCCTTATGCCATGAAGAACCTGCGCTGGCTGCTGCATCGCATCAAACTGCCCATCGCGCTGCCGGCGCTAACGGACGCGTTTAAGGGCATGTTGGGCTCGGAAAAGCTCCAGAGCCTGGCTTCCCGAGGAAAGAACCTGTTGGTGCGCATATTCAGCTTTTCGTTTCATCATGGCCAGCCGAAAGATGAGAGCGGGAATGGCGGCGGATACGTCTTCGACGCCCGCAGCTTGCCCAATCCCGGACGCGAAGAGGCCCTCCAGGCTTTGACGGGAAAGGACGCGCCGGTAATTGACTATCTCAATGCTCGAGACGGTGTGCGCCAGTATCTTGACGCCGCAACAACCCTGGTGGATTCCAGCGTGAACGATTATCTAAGGCGCGGCTTCAAGAGTCTGATGGTATCGTTCGGTTGCACGGGTGGGCAACATCGGTCGGTTTACCTGGCGGAACAATTGGCACAACGGCTTCGCAGCAAGCCCGGGATCGAGGTCGCGGTGCGCCACCTCGAGTTAGAGGAAATGGACAAATGAAAGCCATGATTCTGGCGGCCGGCATCGGCGCCCGCCTGCGGCCGCTCACCGACCATCGTCCCAAAGCGCTCGTGGAGATTGCCGGGCACACGCTGCTGGAGATCACCCTGTCGCGCTTGCGGGCCTTGGGAGTTCGCGAAGTAATCATCAACGTGCATCACTTCGCCGACCTGATTATCGAATACCTGAAAGAGCACGACAATTTCGGGATGCGAATCGAAGTCTCTCGTGAGGAAGCCTTGCTGGACACGGGGGGTGGCTTAAAAAAGGCCTCCTGGTTCTTCCTGGAAAGCCCCGGCGACCTCGATCAACCTTTCTTCGTGCACAACGTCGACATCCTCAGCACATTTGATTTGGCGTGCATGGCGGAGTTTCATGCTGAGCATGGCGCGCTGGCCACCATCGCGGTGCAGGATCGGGAGACTTTTCGATACCTGCTCATCGACGAGCACCTCCGGCTTTGCGGACGGCGGTACGGACGCGACGGCAAGAACCAGTTGGTTCGGCCTTCCGAGCACCCGCAGGCAGTGGCTTTTTCCTGCCTGCATGTCATCTCTCCACGCTTCTTTTCCATGATGACGGAAGACGGCGCCTTCCCGATCTTTGCCACCTATTTGCGTCTTGCAGCGCAGGGGGAGAGAATCCTGGCCTTTCGCGGCGACGAATATTATTGGCGGGACCTCGGCACGCCCGAGAATGTGCGGCAGGCGGCGGAGGAAGCCGCCCTCTTTGTGCCCCGCCTTGCCGAGCAGAGACCGTAATCACAAGTACCGTTCTCTGAGGATTTTGACGTGGTGCGCGTAGTGCCCGGCGATAATGTAGGCAAGGGCGCGCACGCTGAACGGGTTATCATTCGCAATCCCGCTCCTCATCCAGCCTTCGGGCGGCAGATTCGCAAAAAGCGAGATTGTAGCAAGGCGCACTCTCCGGAACTCCTCGATAT
Organism: uncultured Acidobacteriota bacterium; assembly: GCA_963831905.1. Taxonomy (GTDB): domain Bacteria; phylum Acidobacteriota; class Terriglobia; order UBA7540; family UBA7540; genus CAVROP01. The sequence goes on from CAWHRX010000004.1 coordinate 310,437, forward strand.
GAGCAGCCCAGGAGATTCTATCGGCCTCTGCCGTCGATGCCGCGATGTCCTGTTCGTAGCCCGGCAATGGCGTTGAGAAGTTCCGGCCAAACCAGAGGGCCCGAAAGGCAAATGCCCGTTCCGAGTCGCTAATGTGGTTCAGTACTTGCCGGATGCTCCATTTGTCGGGCGAGTAGCGGTGCAGCGATTTATCCTCGGAGATCCCGGTGAAGAATGCCGGGCTTTCTTCCAGTTGGGTTGCGAGGACGACTTGAATGTCGTCGCCTTCGACCTGATCGATATAGGTGGAATAGTATTCTGCGGCCTCTGATTTCGATGGGCGTCCTCTCATTGGATCAATTTACCTCGGTTCTCAAGTCTGCGGCTTGTACCACTCCGGTGATGGGCCCGCAGCTTTTTCGATTTCCAGAACGAAGCTCCGTTCCAACTCAGCGACCAGCGCCGCCAGGTTTTCTACGATCTTCTGCCATTGGTCCGAATCGCCGATGGGGTACTGCGCGCCGACCACGTCAGTAGCGGACACCGGTAGAATTAGGAGCGCTTTGAATCCCAAGCCCCACACGCGGAACATTGATCTCACCATATGACTCCACGTCCCAACGTCCAGATGCAGCTCCAGAGTGAGGTTGGCCGCGGTTCGTCGGCTCAAAGTGAACGTCCCTGACTCGCCCCGGCAGGAATACCCCACGGGCTTGAACACACGCTCGAGCGCAGGCTTCCGCGGTCCCGAAGACGCGCCACGTGGTGTGGCCCGCAGCGCCTCGAGCACCGGCAGCAATTGGTGCGGGAGGGCCGCGCGCTCGACGACTTCCTTCATGCGGGCACGATATTCGACCACAATGCTGTGTACCGCTCGCAAGGCCTCCGGGTTGGCGCTCGGGATCGCCATTCCGGTTGGCAGGCGAACTGCCGTAAGCTCAGTTGCGTTTTTATCAGCCAGCGGAGCCTTAACGGTGCGCCTGATCTTCCCACAGGATGCCAGGACTGTCGCCACGGCTGCAGCCGGCGGCGGCATCTTTTTGCTTGCCGGGTCTGCCTCCACCACGGTGCAAGCCGTGAGAGATCGATTGCGCCCGTTCACCCACCAGCTATCGCTGAGTTGCACTCCTGGCATCATTTCAGCGGACTTCAGCGCAGTCGGAATCACATCTCCGAATTCCGGCGTATGAAAATGAAAGACTACGCTGTGGAACGGGAAGGACCGGGGCACGCCGGCGGCGATCGCTTGTAACGTCGAGTACGCCACGGCCTGGCCTGCCCCTTCCGACAGGGGTCCATTCGAAATCCGCCGCTGTGCGGGCATGCCGGACATCGGCTCTTTAGTCGTAACAAAACGCTCCAAGTCCGGAAAACGCTTCAGCACCCGGGCGACGCTGGAAACGCCACCGCCGACCTGCGGGTCACCGAAGTTGAATCGGATAACCGGTTCTCCCAGCCCGGAATCACGGAAGGCCTGGTGGACCCTGTCCAGCATGGCGGCCAGGGGTTCTTTCTTACTAGCTGCAAAGGTGTGCAGGAGCGCAACGCGCATAATGGACTGAGTATACCCGACTCTAAAGATTGTAGGGGTAGGGCTTGCCCTACCCGGTTCGTTAGGGGACGGCAAGCCGTCCCCCTACAAGCAGCGCGGCCGGCGGAACGCCCTCACGCGCGCTCCGTTCGGGGGCGAAACACCAGAACCCAAAGCGCCAGCGCCGCCTGTACGCAAAGGGCGGTTCCAATCAACAGAACGAAGCCCTCGAAATGGTCCGCGCGCGCGTTACGCACAATGGCTGAGACGCCGACTCCCGCCGCGCCCAGCGCTGCCGCCAGCGCCAGCCAACGCCAGCTTGTAGCGGCCAGAAACAGCACGATCGTCCCAATCATCAGGCTCCCTGCGCCGAGCAGCGCATCCTGAATCATCCTGGAAGGGTATCCCGGATGGCGAAGGACGCTTTCCATGGTGGTAAGCCAGGCACAGGCCAGCAGCGTAAACGCACAAACCGTCAGCAGTATGGTCCGCATCTTACCTCCCGCATAGAGTTGACGACCCAGCAGCCCCGCCACCTGGTGGAAATACCAGAGGTTTGCAGGATCACCCTGTACCGAGCGCGCGTGGAATTCCTCGCGGAGATCGCCTGGGACGTCGTCACGCCGCGAGAGGGGCAGGGCACAGACCAGCAGCTTCTCCAGCCAGCGGGGTGGCGTTGGATTCGGCGGTCGTTTCATGCCTGCCCTCCCACCGGCCAGGACACCTTTTGCCAAAGTGTTTCCAGCACTGTCTTGGCCTCATTCAAGGCACGAACACCTGCGGCGGTGACCCGGAAGTAGCGTTTCGCTCGTCCGCCGCGTTCCGCCGTGCCCTCGCCCAGCCGCGAGGTTACGTAAGACTTGGCTGCTAATCGGTCCAAAGTGGCATAGACCGCGCCCGCCGCCACATCGCGCCCTAACGTCTCGCCCATCTCGCGCAGAATGGCGCGGCCATAAGCGCCCTTGCCCAGCCGCAGAGTAACCACCAGCACCGCCTGCTCGAAGGTTCCGAGGGTTTCCGCCATGACTACAATGTAGACACTGCGGCACCAATTGTCAAGCCCTTCCTAACGCCTTGCCACGCTTTTCAAATCTTAAATCTCAAATCTGTGGTTTACCCGCCAGCGCCAGCGCGCCACTCTAACGCCGCCGCAACGCCAGCCTTCTTTGGTCGCGTGAGACATCCGAAGAGTGTATAATCGCCTCAGGAGGGTCAATCATGAAAAGCGTGAGGGTGCTCATTGCGGTCTTAGTGTTTGCTGGCGTGGTTCTGGCCCAGGCGACAAATCCGGCGAAACAGCCCACCGCGGCCGGCGCGAGTTTTGACAAGTTGAAATCCCTGGTGGGCCAGTGGGAAGGCACCATGGACGAAGGCGGCAAGCAGATGCCTGCCACCACTTCATTCCGTCTCGTCTCGGACGGCTCGGCGGTGATGAACATGCTCGGGGAAGGCACGCCGTACGAGATGGTCACCATGTTTCACATGGACAACAGCGATCTGCTGGCCACCCACTATTGCGGCGCTCATAACCAGCCGCGCTTCCGCCTCGTGCCCTCGTCCGAACCGAATGTCGTGACCTTTGTGTTCAAGGACGCCACCAACCTCCGCAGCCCCTCGACGCCCCACATGGTGGGCCTCAAGATCACTTTCGTGGATCACAATCACCACTATCAAGACTGGACGTTCCTCGACAAGGGCCAGGAGAGCACTTCCCGGTTCGAATTCCACCGCAAGGCCTGAGCCGTCCCCGGGCTGGCGCATCCTAGAACCCCGTTTCACGTTCCCGATCCGGCGAAGGACCCGCACAGGATAGCTTTTGGGTGCCCCGTTTAGTCAGCGATTAAGTCAGCGGAAGGCGCCGTAGACTCACAAATCAGGTCGGGGCTAACTTGCTGGATTCGGGATTTCTCGAGTTCGGAGTCCAGTTGGACCGCCAAGTTCCTGGCATAGTGTATGAAGTGGTGCCCTGATATCAGCATCGCAAATCCCATGCTAAACCTACAGGGATTCAGGGACCAGCGGGCAACGAGTCGCAAAAGGAATTTCCAGTAGGCTTTCCGATAGGAGGAGAGGATGCCTTGGTGGACGATCGAGCGAAAAACGATTCCCAGTACGGCCAAGAGCGGAATTTCCGGAGGTTTCTGCGGCTTGCGGGGTTTCCAGTGCAAAAGCGAACGGTAACACCGATCGTAAAATGCGCCGGGGCCATACAGGGAAACGAGCATCCTGCGGTAACCCTCCAGCAGAACGGGCAAGGGGAGAAGCGTTCTAAAATTGGGCGGATCGAAGTTGCTGGTGGCGGCGCTATCCATGAGTAATCGACCTTCTTTCAGCATTCGATCAAAAAGCGGAGTCGTAGGAGGCGCCTGCAAAAACCCGGCCATGGCCCAGGGGATGGCGGCGCGCTCAATGAAGTCGATTTGCTGTTCGAAGATGTCCTCGGTATCGGAATCGAAACCTACGATGAACCCCGCCGTTACCCAAAGACCTTCACTCTGGATGAAGCGAACGCTCTCCAGCGGATCACGCCGCAGGTTTTGAAATTTCTTGGCTTCCTTCTGGGCTTTGGGAGAGGGACTTTCGATCCCGATGAAGACATAAAAAAAGTTCGCCTTCACCATGGCTTTGATCAATTCAGGCCTCTGAGCGAGATCAATTGATGCCTCGGTGTACAGTAACATCGGATAGTGATGAGATATTTGCCATTCTTCCAGCTTAAGGGCCAGTTCCAGAGCCAGTTTGTGGTTCCCAATAAAATTGTCGTCGACGATAAAGACCTGGTCGCGCCAGCCGAGTTCATATAACGCATCGAACTCCGCCAGCATTTGGCTGGAGCTCTTGGTTCGAGGCTTCCTCCCGTAAATAGTGATGATGTCGCAGAATTCGCATTGGAACGGACAGCCGCGGGAGAACTGCACTGCCATGGAGGCATACTTGTCGATTTTGAGCAGATCAAAGCGTGGGAGCGGCGTCTTGCTGATGTCGGGTTTGTCCTTAATATCGTAGAGCCGTTTTGCGGACCCGCACTCAAGATCGGCGGCAATCTCAGAGAAAGCTTCATCGGGCTCACCGACGACGACATGATCCGCCAGAGGAAGCATGAGTTCCGGTTCACTGCTGGCCAGGGGACCGCCGATGATGGTCCGCTTGCCGAGAGTCCGCGCTCTGAGAAGGGTTTCGCGAATGTCATCTTTCTGGACGCGCATCCCGCTGACCATGACCAAGTCGGCCCAAAGGATGTCCGCATCGAGCAGGTCCTCAAAGTTTCGGTCGATCAACCTTAGTGTCCAGTTCTTCGGACAGAGCGCGGCCACGGTGAGTAGACCCAGCGGCGGCTGGTCGGTCTTGATGGGAACGAGATCCAATATTCCGTCCATACTCCAGAAAGAGGACGGAAAACGCGGCCAGATCATGAGAACCTTGAGCGCCAGGCCGAGAGGAGGGAAGTTCTGCAGCACGCTTAGGTCTTCTTTGGCGTCTTGTGCGGATCGCTTCTCGAAATCGGTCAATTGAGACATGTTCTCCTTCCCCAGTGAATCCAATGGATTCCCCCCCCAATCGTAGCTTTGGGGGCTAGCTCAATCGATTGGTCAAACTCCTGAGCAGACCACAATCGCAAGAGTTTCTGGCAACCCGCCTGGAAATAAATGAAAAGAAGCCCCGTGGTTAAAATCGAATTCAGGGCGGCCATGAGCATAGCTCACCTGCCCGTAATTTTCCATCCGAATTTCCATTTTGGGTACCTGAGTGGCTGACGGTGTACCGGGGTTTCCGTTTTCGAAGCCCCACCCCGCCATCGGAGCATTTTCGGCGGCACCGTATCTGTTCAAGATTGCACACTTTGGCGGGACTTCACTTTGGGGCCCGGATGTGCTGCCTGTCCAATCGGCACCTCAGATACCACTCCGTGGAAGTGACGTTGGCGAAGCAACCAGGATTCTGGTGGAAAAGGCAGGGTGGTGTTTTCAGGCAGCAGGCGCGCCACTGGACGACATTTGGACCGAGTCGAACCTAAGGCCCTGGTCTGGCGGGCAGGGGGTACGGACCCGGGAGCGCCCGCCGGCTTCTTTGCATTTTTCACTTGACAACCCCGCGGACATGTGGTAGCCTATAATTGTGGTCATTTTGTGGGCACATTGTCGTGGGCAGGCCTCGGACCGCGAGGAAAAGCGCAACGGCCTCCGCACTCAGGAAAACCGGCGTCCGGAAAACACGAAAAATATTACGATCGAAGCCAGTATGTCATTGAAAACAAACGAGGCACTTCGAAAACGAACTCAAAACGAACTCAAATTGAGTGCCGAATGCGCGCAATAAACGCACAATTCGAGCTTTTTGACGCCGCACATGTTCCGGCCAGGGTCTGGGCGCGGGAATGCGGCATGGTACGAAGCGGCCTGGTTGGCGGAAATCCGGAGGCGCGGAAGAAAACACATAAACAGTGGGAACGAAGCTAAGGAGTACTTGAAAACAAAGGACTTCACTTTTTTGCATGGTGCAAATTACGCGCGTTTTGCGCGCCATTCAGCACCAACCGGGCCCTGAAAGGAGCAAGAAAGAGCGCATTTTGCGAAGACGAGCCGGAGCCCCGCGGTCGCAAGGGCCACGACGAAACAGTGACAAGTAGTCGGCTAGGCAGGCGCATGGGTTTCATCGGAACTGTTATTTCGGGCTTATGTGGTGCGGGCGCCCCGCCCGCTGTGGCGGGAGTGTCCCGCTCCCGCGCGCCGGCAAGATGCAGCGGGCAAGATGCCCGCACCACATCATGGGTTGACATTGGCTTTTGTCAATCTGATAATTCTCATGCGGCTCATGAAATGGTCGGCTCTGGGGAAACAAGTCGGCAAGGGATTGCGGTGCGGTCCCCCGCCAGGAACTCACGAGGGTCAGGCCCGGGACAGTACTATTACCTCTGTAACTTGGCGCCCGGCGCTTGACCTCGGCAAAATACCGTGTGGTTGTTACCTCCTTGCAGCGAGGGCACATGTCCACTGTCACCAACCATGAGGTAAAAGCTACGAAGCTGACGAAGGGATTGCTCGTCGAAGCCTATCGCATGGTTTACATGTCGCGGCGCGTCGACGACAAGGAGATTCAGCTCAAGCGCCAGAACCGTGCCTTTTTTCAGATCAGCGGGGTCGGCCACGAGACCTTCGGGGTTGCGGCCGCCCTGCATCTGAAACCCGGCTACGATTGGTTTTATCCCTATTATCGCGATCGGGCGCTTTGCCTCCAACTGGGCGTAACGCCTTACGAGATGTTCTTAGGTTCGGTCGGGGCGGAAAACGACCCGGCGTCCGGCGGACGCCAGATGCCCTCGCATTGGGGCAGCAAGAAGTTCCACATTGTTTCTCAGTCCAGCCCCACGGGGTCGCAAATTCTGCAAGCCGTGGGCGCCGCCGAAGGCAGCCAGTATTTCGAGTTGGTGAAAGAAGCCGCCGATCTTGCCAAGGGCTTTCATGCGGATGAAGTCGTCTACGTTTCGCTTGGCGACGGCGCTTCCAGCGAGGGCGAATTCTGGGAATCGCTCAACTGGGCTTGTAGCCGCAGGCTGCCGGTCTTTTACGTGGTCGAGGACAACGGTTACGCCATTTCCGTGCCGGTGGATGTACAAACCGCCGGAGGCAGCATTTCGCGCCTGGTGAAGAGCTTTCCTCACCTCCTGGTGCTCGAATGCGACGGTACCGATTTTCCGGAGAGCTATGAAGCGGCCGGGAAAGCGGTGGAGTACGTCCGGCAGCGAAACGGGCCGGCGCTGATCCATGCCCACGTCATCAGGCCTTACTCCCATTCGCTCTCGGACGATGAACGGCTTTACAAGTCGGAAGAGGTGCGCCAGAAGGAAGCCAGGCGGGATCCTCTGACTCGATTTGCCAACCTGTTGCGGCAGGAAGAGTGGGTCAGTGGGAAGGAATTGAAGGAAATTGAAGCTGGGGTGGACCGTGAAATCCGCGAAGCGGTGGATCAGGCTCTGGCGGCTGAGCCCGCTGCGCCGAGTACCGTCTTGCGTTTCCTTTGCTCGCCCACCGTGGACCCCACTTCCTCACAATTCGACCAGCCGCCGAAATTCCATGGCGAGCCGAAGACCATGGTCGATCTCATTAACGCCGCCCTGCGCGACGAGATGGCGCGCGACCCGCGCGTGGTGGTTTTCGGAGAAGACGTGGCGGACTGCAGCCACGAGGACGAACTTCCCAAGGTGAAGGGCAAGGGCGGGGTGTTCAAGGTGACGCACGGGTTGCAGCGGCACTTCGGCAGCGCCCGCTGCTACAATTCCCACCTCGCCGAAGCGAGTATCGTGGGCCGTGCCATGGGCATGGCCACGCGCGGCCTGAAACCCGTGGTCGAAATCCAGTTTTTCGACTATATCTGGCCGGCCATGATGCAGATTCGCGACGAGGTGCTCACCCTGCGCTGGCGCTCCAACAACGACTTCTCCTGCCCGTTCGTCATCCGTGCGCCCATCGGCGGGTATCTGGCAGGAGGCGCGATTTATCACAGCCAGTCCGGCGAATCCATCTTCACGCACTTGCCCGGCTTGCGCGTGGTCATGCCGGCGACGGCCCTGGATGCCAATGGCTTGCTGCGCACCGCGATCCGCTGCGACGATCCCGTCCTGTTCCTCGAACCGAAGCACCTTTACCGGCAGACCCATAACCGCGCTCCCTATCCCGGACGCGATTACATGATTCCGTTCGGAAAAGCCAGACTGGTCCAGGAGGGGACGACGCTGACCATTGTGACTTACGGGTCGCTCGTGCACCGCGCCGTCCAGTCGTTAAAGGCGCTCGAGCAGGATGGGATTCAGCCGGAGATACTCGATCTGCGTTCGCTTAATCCCTACGACTGGGAACTGATCGCCGCCTCGGTGAAAAAAACCAACCGGGTTTTGGTCCTGCACGAGGACAACATTTCCTGGGGCTATGGAGCGGAGATCGCCGCCCGGATCGCCGACGAGCTTTTCGAGTTTCTCGACGCTCCCGTGCGGCGGCTGGCAGCCAAGGACGGATACATTCCCTATCACCCGGCGCTCGAGGACGAGGTGCTTCCCCAACCGGCGGATATCGTCCGCGCGGCGAGAGCCCTGGCCGCATACTAGAAACGGCGCGGCGGGTTTTCGCGGGCTGCTGAAAAACGCTTGCACACTGTCATTCTGAGCGAAGCGAAGAATCCCGGCAGTGGCGGTTTCGACAAACTGCGGAGATCCTTGCTTCGCTTCGCTCAGGACCGCCTGGGGCTCCTCAGGAGGACAGCACGCTATTACTCTAGCCTATTCCTAATTCATCCACCCGTTCCAGCGCCGTCCCGCATTGGCGGCAAATCACCGCGCCGCAGTCGCCGCACACCAGCGGCTCAACTACATTGCCGCATCGAGGGCAATAGAGCGGCTGGCTTTCCTGACTATCGTCTTTGTCCATGGGTTCGCATCTCCTGCGTGGCGCCCACGCTACAATCTCAGGCTTAGCACCGATTTCAAAAAATCGCTGAGGACTCGCTGGACCTCCTCGAGCTTGCCGGTGAAGAAATGATCCGCATTCTGAATCCAACGGATTTGTTTAGGGTCAGCCAACGAGTCATAAAAACGCTCCACATCCTCGCGCGGCCCAAATGGGTCGAGCGTTCCCTGAACGATGAGCTTGGGTTTCAACACTCCAAGCAGGAAGTCGAGATTCATGGCCGCCACAGGAACTCCCAGCCCCACCAATACTGCGGCGCGCGGGTCGGCAGCTCCAACCCGAAGTCCGACGCTTGCGCCAAAAGAAAACCCGATGAGGCAGACCGGAACAGCAGGGAAGCGCGCGGCGAGGAAATTCAGCGCTGCCGCGACGTCCTCGCCTTCGCCGATGCCGTCGCTGTAGCTCCCCGTACTCTTCCCGACTCCGCGGAAATTGAAGCGCAGAGCCGGCAGGCCTGCTTCCACGGCAGCCTTCGCGGCCCGGAAAGCCACCTTGTTGTGCATCGTCCCGCCATAGAGCGGGTGAGGATGGCAGACCAGCGCCGCTCCGCATGGCTTTATCCGGGGATCCCACTCGAGAAGGGCTTCGAGCGTTCCTGCCGGGCTCGGAATTAGAAGTCGTTCGACTTTCGTAATTCACCTCTATAATAGTGTAGAATAAGCCTCAAGATTTTGAGTACTTCTTGGAGTGCAGGCGCGGAGCTGCCGTAACCCAAGACGCGTCGAGCCTGGCGTGAGGACAGAATCCTGGACCTGGGGAGGCTGCATATCCGATTCAAACTTCTTGCCTTCCTCTTGATCGTCGCTGCCGGAATCATTGGCTACCATTATTATGCATCGAGGCGCAAAGCGAGTTCCTCCACGGATGTGGCTTATGTGCTGCCGAGTTCGCTGGAAGTGGTGGATGCTCCGGGCGAGATCCGCCTGGCCGTCGAATCGATAAAAGCGGGAGACCGGGTGCGGGTTCTTCTGCGCTCGCGCAACTGGGCAAAAGTCAAACTCGAAGATGGCCGCACGGGATGGGTGGAAGGCAAGGACATCGTGGCTGCGCCGGCCTACGAAGACTCTCAAAAGTTGCTGAGGGACTTGGAGAACATTCCTGTGCAGGCGGAAGGCCACGCGCCGCAGTCGATCAATTTAAGGTTTGAACCCTCACGTGACTCGATCTCTCTCGCTCAACTTCCCAACAATCAGAAACTCCAGGTGTTTGGGCGGAAGATCGTGGAGCGGCCCTCTCCATCTGCCGATCCGTCTTCACAGCCGGTCAAGGAGGCGTGGTATCTCGTCAAGGCGGACACCCGCGCAGGCTGGGTTCTGGGCCGCTCCGTTACGCTTGATATTCCGGAGCCGATCGGCGGCAACGCCCAGGGCTATAATTTGGTGGCTTGGATGGTGCTCAATACGGTGGCCGACAATGGCCGCCAAGTTCCACAATACCTCGCCGCCGATCGCGCCGCCAACCAGGACGCGGACTTCACTCACATTCGTGTTTTCACTTGGTGGGTGAAAAACCATCAATACGTCACCTCCTACGCTGAAAGCGGCCTGCATGGGTACTTTCCCCTTCGCGTAACGCAGAATGCGAAAGTCCCTCAATTCCGCCTTAATCTGCTGGACGAACAAGGGCACAAAGTTCAGAAGGTGTACGCTTTATTTGATACCATTACGCGCCCGCAGGGGTTCGTCGAGGGATGGGACAGCAACTCGGCGCCAACTCGCGCCCCCTCGCGGCGTGTGCAGCGCCGCCGTTGATCGACGGTCAGATGAAACCGGAGAGGGCTTCGGATGGAAAGTACCACGGCAACTATTGAGTTTGCTCCCAACCCGGCGCCGGCCATACCCTTGATCTACAGGTTTTGGCGAGGCGTGATCCGGCTGTGGTTCGCCCTCACGTTTCGAAAAATCCGCGTCCTGCACGAGGATCGATTGATGGAGCCAGACCCGGCCCTTCTGTTGGTCAGCCACCCGGAGAGCTTTTATGACGCCCTGATTCTGATGGCGGGGTTCGAGCGGCAGGTGCGCTGCCTTATCCCCGCGAGATTAGTCAAAGGACTGCTCCCAACGATTCTGGCGCGGGGCTTGGGCATGATTGGCTACAATCCCGAGAACCGCCCGGCGGCGCTTGAAACCTCTCGTGCCCTATTGGCGGAGAAGGCTGCGGTGGTGACCTTCGTCGCGCCGGGCCCTGCGAATTCCCCAGGGGCAGGGGCCCTCGCCATGCACGCGGCTTCGATCGCTCTAACCGCCGCGGGCCAGAATTCCGTGCTTGGGGGGCTCAAGCTGTTCCCCATTCACCTTTTTGTGCCCGTGGGTCACACACACACAAGAGAGGTATTGGTCGATATTGATTGGCCGGAGATTGCGGAAGACCTTATTTCAAGCGCTGTAGGCAGTGAGCAAGATCGAGCACAGGAAGTCGCCCGGCAGCTCGAAAAGAGATGTCAGGAAAACTCTTTCCGTCTTCAACCCTCGGCGCTCGCGGATTTCCTGGGGGACCTCGAGCATGCGTTGCGCGATGGCCTGAAGGAAGAATTTGAGTCGCAGCCGGGAGGGAAGCAGAAGCTCGAGGGGTTTGAACTCAGCCGTTTTGTGGTTCAGTGGGCAGAGCAGATGAACTACTTGCATCCCGGCTTGCTGGTCTCGCTGCGGGAAATGCTTGCAGCTTGGCGCGAGGCCAGCCGTAAGGGCGCACTCCACCGCCTTGAAACCGAAGAGGCGGGCGCATGGCTGAGCACACCTCTGGGCCGCGCCGTCGTTTTGCTGGAAACGGTTTTGGGGTTTCCCCTCGCCATCTACGGACTGGTCAATCACCTTATCGCCTTGGCCGTCCTCCATTGGACGGGTTTACTCAAGAAGGAAACGGACGGGGACAAGTTCACCACATGGCTCTGGCGAGGTCTGGTAATCTTGGGGTCGTATATCCTCCAGGTTATCTTAGTTGCGCACTTTTGGGGCCGGCGCGGAGCGGGATACTACCTGCCTTCCCTTCCTGTCTCAGGCTTATACCTGTGGCGATACACTTGGCTGTTGCCCCACCAATCTCGCATCGCATTTCTGTCGATGAATCGCTCCGTTGAGACCGCCGGCAGCACACGCCTGCGGAAAGACTTTCTGCATGAGATTTACCAAGCCCTGGACCTCCACGCTGAAATGCTTGGTCTTCCACACTGAGTTCAAAGACCCTCAGAGTTACATTGCGCTCTCTGGCAGAGTGGCATGTTTAACTGCCGCCGGTTGAGCAGAGCTTCCTCTTACAGCGCCGAAGCAAGCAAGGATTGAGTGAGGCCTTGACAAGGGAGGCCGCCCGAGTGATACTTTTGAGGTAGGCGAAGAAAAAGCGAATATACGGAGTAAGCCCATGGCTCGGGATTTTAAACTGTTGCGCTCCCAGATTGCCTCGCTTCTGGCTTCCCGCATTCCAGATCCCTCTACTTGGCGGACCACCAAAAGGGGTGAAAGAGTCCCCACGGGGAACTTTGAGACCGATTCCCTGACTGGGGGACTGCCCCGCGGCGCCATCACGGAGATTTGCGGGCCCAGCGGTTCCGGCCGGACCAGTTTGATGCTGTCGGCTCTGGCCTTGCGCACGGCGGAAGGCGAAGCCTGCGCTTTCATTGATGCGCACAACGCTTTCGACCCCTATTCTGCGGAAGCGACTGGAGTGGAATTAAGCCAGTTATTGTGGGTGCGTTGCGCCAGCATCGATCAGGCATTTCGGGCTGCCGATTTAGTCTTGCATGCCGGCGGCTTCGGGCTGGTCGCTTTGGACCTGGGCGACTTTCCTCCGGAAACGGTCCGCTGCCTTCCTCTCTACGTGTGGTTCCGGTTTCGTCGAGCTGTAGAGCACACGCCTACCATCTTCCTGGTGCTTGAGCAAGAACCGCACGCCAAATCCTGTGCGTCGCTCGTGGTGCAAATGGATACGGGAACCGCCCAATGGTTGGAGGCTACACAGAATCACAAGGAGGTCTCGGGGGATCCGGGGGTGCGCCTGTTCCGCGGTTCGCGGTTGATGGCCAAAGTGGTCCGTTCAAGAACTCGCTGAGCTGCGGCGGGAAGAGATGAGCACCGAGTTTGTCATTCGTCGGCGTTGCCATGTCTTTTGCTTCCATTTTCGTTCCGGATTTTATGCTGCAGGCTGTGGTGCGCTCAGCGCCGGGAATCGGTATTAGGGCTATGGTTCTTGTAGATGCGGCTTCGCCGCTCCGCCCGGTTATATGCTTAAACCAGCAGGCCTCGACGAGAGGAATCAAGCCTGGAATGTGCAAATCCGAAGTAGAGCAATTCGGTGGAATTGGGATCCTCCAACGCTCGCGCCTCCAGGAGCGAATCGCACACGCCGCTTTGCTCGATCTTGCCTGGTCTATGTCGCCCCGAGTTGAAGATACTGCGCCGGATAACATCGTCCTCGATCTTGGCGGGCTTGGTCCCTTATTCGGGTCAGACGAGAACATCATCCACCGTCTCGCAGAAGGTGCGGAGCGCCTTGGCCTGGAAGCGCAAATTGCCACCGCCGGCAACATTGAGGCTGCTATTCTTGCTTCCCGTGCTTTCCCCGGGATCACCGTCATTCCGGAAGGTGAAGAAGCGGCCATTATTGGGAAGGCGCCGGTTACTGCCCTTTTGCTCTCCGCTGCAGGCAACGGTATTTCCCGGCAGAACGGCGAAACTGCGAGTGCATCACATGATCTGACGGACCTTTTAGAAACGCTGCAACGTTGGGGCGTCCACACCTGCGCATCGTTTGCGGCCTTACCAGTCCTGGAGCTTTCGGAGCGTCTCGGGCAAGAAGGCGTCCGCCTGCACAAACTGGCGCGCGGCGGCGCAGTGCGAGCGCTGATCCCGGCACAACCGGCCGGTTATTTTGAAGAGGAGATGGAGTTGGAAGACGCCGTAGCTGAGATGGAGCCTTTATCAATTCTCTTGGGCCAGTTGCTGGAGCGAATGTGCTCAAGAATAGCTGCGCGTTCCCTGGCTGCGGGGGGCATTGATCTGCGCTTTCGGCTCCAACCGTCGTTCGAAGGCGGTTCCAGCCGAAATTCGGCCGGGCATCCATGCGTCCAAACGACTGATCCGGGGGAAGGGGAGTCGTCGGACATTTTCCAATTGGCTTTGCGGCTTCCGGTGCCGATAAGCGATCCAAGGACTCTCTTGAAGTTGTTAGTCTTACGTCTGCAATCTGCTCCTCCTCCCGCGCCGGTTGTGAAAATCATGCTGGCCGCGGATGCGGTGCGTCCACGCACATCGCAAGGTGACCTGTTCTCCGCGATTTGCCCCGACCCTGAAAAAGTTGAATTGACGGTAGCGCGCCTGGCGAGCTTAGTTGGAGATGCGAATATTGGCTCCCCAGAGCTCTTGGATACGCATCGGCCGGAGGGGTTCCGGATGTGCCGGTTTGTTCCAAATCCAGCTTCAAGGGATAGTTGCCGGCCAGCGCGGACCTCACTCGGGGGCAGAATCCAACGAGAACAAAGGGCTCATGCCCGCGCGCCTCGATCTCCGAGTCAAGGACATGAAAAAGAGGTTCAGAGTGCGTTGCGAGTGTACCGCCCGGCGCCGGCCGCTCGAGTCGAAACTCGCAATGGCTATCCTGTGCAGATTGCTTTTTCGGGCTTTCGCGGGCGAGTGATTGCTGCTTCCGGGCCCTGGCGCTCTTCGGGAGATTGGTGGACGGAGGAGTCTTACGCCAAGGATGAATGGGATCTCGAGATTCAATCCAGTTCGAAGACAAAAAGCGGCAAGCAACACGGGGTTTACCGCGTGTGCTATGACTGCGCCAAAAAGGGGTGGTACGTGTGGGGGGCCTTCGATTGAGCTACGTTGAGCTGCACGCTCGCTCTGCGTTCAGTTTTCTTGAAGGGGCATGCACCCCGGAGGAATTAGCGGACCTCTGCGCGCGCTATCAAATGCCGGCTATGGCTCTGCTTGACCGCAATGGCGTTTATGGATCACCCCGGTTTCATCTCGCTGCACGGAAATTATCCCTCAGCCCCCACCTCGGCGCCGAGGTGGCATCGCCACAAGGTTGGCGTTATCCCCTGCTCGTCAAATCGCGCACAGGGTACCAAAACCTCTGCCGACTGATAACCCAAATGAAATTGAGGGGGAAGAAAGGGGATGGTTATGTCCTCGATGAAGAGGTGGCGCAGAAAGCGTCTGGGCTGGTCTGCCTGACCGGAGGAGACGAGGGACCGCTGGCTTACGCTCTGGGAACCAGTGAAATCCACGCGGGAATTGAGCAAGTAGAACTGCTTTGCCGGGTGTTTGGCCGGGAAAACGTTTATGTCGAACTCCAGAGGCATTTCAACCGTGAAGAGGAAAGCCGAAACCAGGCGGCTATAGAAATTGCGAAGAAATTGCGCCTGCCTCTGCTGGCGACTAATGGGGTGTGTTATGCGCGCCCGGAGCAGCGTCAACTGCTCGATGTATTTACTTGCATTCGGAACCATCGAACACTGGCCACCGCCGGGCGATTCCTCTCCCAAAACTCCGAGCGCTATCTCAAGCCCCCCGCTGAGATGGCGCGGCTTTTTTCTGACCTTCCTGAAGCCGTGGAGAATACAGGGATCCTCTCCTCTCGTTTGGAGTTTACGCTTAACGATTTGGGGTATCGGTTTCCAAAATACCCTCTTCCCTCAGGCGAGACTCAAATGAGTTTCCTGCGGCGGCGTGTCGAGGAGGGAATGATCGCTCGATACGGATTGCATAACGAGAAGGCTCGAAGACAGGTTGAGCGTGAACTTGCCTTAATTGAAAAGCTTGATTTGCCGGGATACTTCCTGATTGTCTGGGACATTGTGCGCTTCTGCCGGGAAAAGCAGATTCTGGCGCAAGGACGCGGCTCAGCGGCCAACAGCGCGGTGTGCTATTCACTGGGTATTACGGCTGTCGACCCGGTTGCCATGGACCTGCTATTCGAGCGCTTTCTTTCTGAGCAACGCGGAGAATGGCCCGACATCGATCTTGACCTTCCCAGCGGCGCCCAGCGTGAACGGGCAATTCAATACGTCTATGAGCGCTACGGGAAATTGGGCGCGGCCATGACGGCGAACGTCATTACGTATCGCGGTCGCTCTGCCGCTCGCGAAATTGGCAAGGTGCTCTCCTTCCAGCCGGAAGTTCTCGACCGTATTTCAAGCTTAGTGGGAGCTTGGCAGTACCCCGACCCTGGCCAGACACTGGAGGGCCACGTTCGCGAAGCGGGCCTGGACTACCAGAACCTGCAAATCCGGAAATTCGTCGAACTGTGCCTGATGGCTCAGGATATGCCCCGCCATCTGGGGCAGCATTCCGGTGGGATGGTAGTGTGCCAGGGGGAACTCGATTCGATTGTTCCGCTCCAGCCGGCCACGATGCCTGGGCGTGTTGTGGTGCAATGGGATAAGGAAGATTGCGCCGACATGGGGATAGTGAAAATCGATCTGCTCGGCCTGGGCATGATGGCTACCCTGGAGGACTGTATCGAGATTATCCGGAAAGACTACGAGGAGGAGATCGACCTGGCGCATCTTCCGCCCAATGATCCCATGGTCTACGCAGCGCTGCAAAAGGCGGACACGGTGGGGATGTTCCAGATTGAGAGCCGCGCGCAGATGGCGTTTTTGCCGCGGCTTCAACCGAAGTGTTTTTATGACCTTGTGGTTCAGGTGGGCATCATCCGCCCCGGCCCGATTGTCGGGAAAATGGTTCACCCCTACCTGAAACGCCGGCAGGGCCGTGAATTGCCGCAGTGCTTGCATCCTTCGCTTGAGCCCGTACTGGCACGCACACTCGGCGTGCCGCTTTTCCAGGAGCAGTTGCTGCGTATGGCAATGATTGCGGCGGGATTCTCGGGAGGCGAGGCGGAGGAGTTGCGGCGGGCGTTCGGATTCAAACGGTCCGAACTGCGCATGAAGGACATTGAGATAAAGCTCCGCGCCGGAATGGCGAAAAAAGGGATTGAGGCGGAAACGCAAGGCAAGATAGTAAAGGCGATTACTTCCTTCGCTCTATATGGATTTCCGGAATCGCACGCGGCGAGTTTTGCCTTGCTGGCGTATGCCAGCGCCTACTTAAAGTGCCACTACCTCGCGGCTTTTACGGCGGCGCTTCTGAACAACCAGCCCATGGGATTCTACCAACCGGCAACCCTTGTGAAGGATGCGCAACGGCATGGTTTGAAGATTAATCCGATTGATGTGATGTGTTCGGATTGGCTGTGTACGCTCGAAAAATACAAACAGGCTTTTGCTTTGCGCATGGGGCTTCGCTACGCGAAGGGCTTGCGGCAGGAGATCGGATTGCAAATCGTGCAAGAACGCCGCCTTCGACCGCTCTGCTCGGTCGAGGACTTGAAGCTTCGCATTCCGGCAATCCAGAAATCCGAATTGGCAGTGTTAGCGGATATCGGGGCTTTGAATTTCATTGCCGGCCCAGAGTCCGGAATCCATCGCAGGGATGCGTCTTGGCAGATCGAGCGGGCGGCAAGACGCGCGGGTCCGCTTCTTGAGCGCTTGCCCGAACAAAATTCGGCGCGCGAGAATTCTCCCTTAGCGCCCATGAAACCCGAGGAGAGGCTCCTTGCAGATTTCCGGGGCACGGGAATGAACATTGGACTTCATCCTATGGCTTATAAAAGGCCACAACTTAGAAAAGAAGGTGTGCGATCAGCCGCCGACCTTCACCGTTTGCGCAACGGATCGACCGTGCGGATCGCCGGGGCGGTTATCGCCCGCCAGCGGCCAGGAACGGCGAAAGGTTTTGTGTTTCTCAGCCTCGAAGACGAAACAGGCATCACCAACGCCATCATCACCCCTCAGCTGTTTGAGGAAGATTATGCGACCGTGGTCCAGCAACAATTCTTACTGATTGATGGCAAGCTGCAAAATCAGGAGGGTGTAGTTTCCGTGAAAGCAGAACAAGTCCGTCCGCTGCCGGTGGCATTCGCCGAAATGGCCTCACATGACTTCCATTGAGGTTCTATTTTGGGGACGGAGCTTTGAGCAGTGTAATCCTCTGCGCGGCTATCTCGCCGCTCTCGGCAAGATCGCCTTCTACCCTGATCCTCAGGCCCACTTTAAGGTCAGCGCTTTGGGCGGGCTTGCCGTCTTCATCCTTAAACTCGGTCTTGTCATCGTAGCTCACGTGGAAAATGATGTTGTCCTCAGTGTGAACGGTGAGCTTGTTGTGGTCCAGAGTATTGACGGTTCCCTCCAAAGTGAAATCCATTTCGGGAGCCGCGCGCAGAATTGCGGTCGGCTGCCTGTCAGGGCGTGAGTTCCATGCGCCGGCAGGCAGAAACATCACTAGAGCTACTGAAAGGGAGGCAGTGCGAAAGAAGAACATAGTTTACCCTCTGGGCCTAGTATAACCCAAAGGGAAGGGCCAGAATACCGGTGATGGGAGGAATGAGACGGTCAATGGCTCCGGCCAACCGAACTCACGCAGGAGTGGTTTCTTTAAGCGCTCCCGCGGCACGGGCTTCCTCTTCGGTCCCGACGCCGCGAACCTGGTGCCTGACGTCGGCTTTTAGCAGCCTGCGCGGTGAAGTATGCTTTTCTCACCACACGATCACCCTTCCAGTAACCGCCGCGTCGGAGGCCACAAAATAAATCTTTGTCCCATCGTAGCTGGTCGGAGTTTGAAACCAGATCGCGCCGCCGCTGGTCATCTGAATGATGGCGCACAGCGGGGCTCGGCCGAGTAGATGCGCGACCGAAGCATTGCCGGCGGCAGCGGAGGTGATGTTTATCGAGCCATAGATGGGTGTGGCTTGCTGGACGGCAATCACGGTCGTGGCGTTTGTAGTTACGACGCCAACCAGAGCGTCGCCGGCCGTCGCTCCTGTCGCCCCAGTCTGGTAGTAAAACCCAGTGCTCGAGTTATAAAACAGATAGCTGGTCTGATTTGCCGGCGCCGGCCCGAGCGTTGGCGCGCTGGTGGGCGTATAGTCTACGCCTTGCGCGAAAAGTACCCCTGACGTTATGCCGGGGACCAATGTGCTGGAACTGGAGAGAACGAATCCCGACACCAGCCCATTGCACCCGAGCGGCTGAAACAGGGAAACAGGAAGGTCGCTCAGGAACGCCACATTCGCATCGAGGAGCGCCCAGTTTTGGTCCTGGTCAGCCTCATAGCTGGTCAGGCCGTGTTGGGATTGGATCAAACCCTTGCGCGGGAGAACTGTTCTTGTTACCGCCATGGCAGAACCTCAGCTTTCAGTTCTCAGCTTTCAGCTCTCAGCAGACGGTCTGCTGAGGGCTGGCGGCTGATAGCTTCACTTCTCAATTTGCGCTATTCAAACTCAAGCGCAGGCACACTGCGTAAACCTTAATGATTCCGTCGTTGGTCACGACTTCCGTCCCGTTTTGCCAATAAGTTGTGCGGAGACTAACTACCCCGGTCGCATCGTTGATATCCCAGGAGCCGGGGTAGTTGTAGAGTTGGCCCGACTGGGAATTGGCCTGGGCTGGTGGGGGCGCCTGGCCGGGAACGAATCCCGGAGCGGGTGCGCGATTGCTGTAGATCATCCAGACGAACTGGCACTCGCCGCGCGAGTAGGCGTAGCCGTCGTCAGGGTCGATCGGGGTTGGCACCGTGTTGCTGTTGGCATAGAAGCCCATGAAGACCAGCTTGCTGCGCACTGTACCAAACTTGGCGTTATGAGAGATCTTCAGCATGCTATCGTCCGTCAGGGGCTGGCCGGCCGCGATGGCGCTGTCCGCAAGATCGAAAAAGCCCGGAATCGAACCTAGTGTTAGTTGAGACATGCATCACCATTTCTGCAGAGGAAAATCGAAAATGGAAACTGGAAATTCGAGGCTGGAATTTGGACAACGTGATCGCATGATTTCTGCAGGTTCCCAATTTCCATTTTCCGATTTCCAGTTTCCATACCCATTTTCCGGCTCTCAAAAGATTGTGTTCCCCTCTGTCCCATCGCTGTTCTCACCACCCATGCTTGCGGAAGAAATGAACATATACTGCGCTCGCTGCTGGGCCGAGGCCTGACTCCAGGGTGGAATATTGGCTGCGGCCGCCGCGATCTGGTAAGGCGGCGAGATATTGATGAAGCGCGTGTCAAGCAGGGTGAAATCGACTGTGGCCTGGCCATAGTTGGGTTGTCGGTCGAGTACTTCGCAGACCACATTGTTCAGCCCCAGCTTACCGGAATTGAGATCGAGGACTTTCGGGTGGCTCAGCCAAACGTAATCACCCAACTCCACCGGCAAAGTAGCGAGCTGCGCCGTGAATTTATAAGTGGGCGGGCCGAAGGCGTGACGGCGAAAGATGCGATCGGAGAGTAGGCGCGAGAGCATCATGCCGCCGCGCGCCACGCGAAGGCCAGTGGACTGAATTTGCTGTTCGAAGACCTGCCGATAGGTTTGAAGTGAGGTTTGCTGTTCGTAGTTCACCTGATAACCGTAACTGCGCGCCGACGTGGTGACGCCGCCTTGCTGGACGTCCAACTGAAAGGTAACCAAGTTGATGATGTTTTGCCGCTGGGTCGCGGGGATTCCCACGATGTTCTTGGCGCTGAACGCGAAGACAGGCGTTTGCTCAATCGGCGGCTTCATGGTTTTGAGTGAGAGGTGGCCATCCGCGCGGACAATCCAATAAAGGCCCAGGGCCTTCAAGATTTGCTCCTCGATGAATTGCTTTCCATCGATAGGCCGAGTAATAACAAAATCAAACCAGACGCCGGAGAACTCCCCGTCGCGCAAGGCCAGCAGGCCCGGCACATCGATATACGGATTGGGATTTATCAACGTCGAGTCCTGACCCGGCAAATAGATCGCCCAACCTTCCGGTGGCGGCAAGGGCTCATAATTCTGCTGCGACTCGTACACGGGTGCGAGGCTTTGCATCACGTAATTCGAGGTGAGGAGCGCCGGGTCCTGGCCCACGCCCAATTCGTTCTGGAGCACCGCGAGGATAATGTCGATGGGGTTCCCAGCCACGTAGCGCGGGTTCTGGTCGCTCACCGCGTAGCCGTTCTCGATCCAGGATGCACCCACCGGTTGCTCCGCGGTTGGCTCTCCGGGCGCCCACCAGAGGGGCCCGCCCCTCAACCATATTTGCATCCCTTGAATAAAGCGCTGCACGTCCGCGCATTGAATGGTGATACGTCCATCCGGGTCCTGGCCGACCTGAGTGATCTGCATGGTTTGCAGGGTTGTGAAGTCGCCCACCGCCATGCCCGGAAATCCTTGCTTAAGCTGCACTACCCTGCCGATCAGCACGTTCTGAGCCGCCAGACCCTTGAGCGTGCCATTGGGGTCGATACAGGTCACCGTCATGCTGCCCAGCGAAGAAGCGCCTTCGAGTTCATTGACAGACTGGCTTGCCCCCTGGGGAATTTGAAGGTAAGGAATAATCGTCGGGATATTACCAAGTGTGAGCAGCAGGCCGGGATGTGTTGAAACAAGATAGAACCATGCCGTTGGGGTGAAGCCCGGCCAGACCTCGAACTCATAAGGTAGATCGCGAGAGGCCAGAGAATACATCAGCAACGAGCCATCGCCGGTGGTCGTCCGCACGGTGCGTTGGCCGGTGATCAGCGTGGTGAGGTAATTATCGAGGCTGCCATAGACACCCGCGAAATAATTGGCAACTCCCGCGACATTGTACAGGTCCAGCAGCGCCAGAATCATGCTCCAGCTCTGCTCTTGTGAAACGCTCAGAGGCGAACCTGAATAGCCTCCCGGAGAGTCGTTAAAGAACTTGAATCCACTGAAGGCCGTTAGCTGCTGGTAGGTTTCGTTATAGGAATTAGCGGCCGAGGACAAGAGAATCTGCTGATTCTGAATCAGGAATTTCTGGTCGACAAACTCGACGCATTGCAGCGCCAGGTCGTCGCGCCCTATGGCGTGGCAGAAAAGCGCCGCCCAAGTACCTGCAGCATCGCAAGCCTGGCTGGTATCAAGACCCGTCGGCGGGGTAGCGGCAGTTCCAGCGCCCTGAGCGAAGTGCCCGGGGACCCCGTTGCTCGGGAGAATATAGAGGGCGCCAACGGCGTTTGTGGCGATGGTAGCCGAGGCGAGGGCGACCTGCGCAGCCGTGGCATTCAGTGCCGCCGCTTGAGTTGCAGTGATCGTGCCGGTTTTCTGAAGCTGGATCGCTGCCGTGGGCAGCGTTGCGGCGCTGCGCTGGAAGGCAAAATAGAGGTCGATCTGGTGTTCGGTGGACACTCGATATTGAATGCCAGGCACGAACTGATACCCGGGGTTGATGTAAGAACCATAGCCAAGGTAGAAGAGACCCGTGGTGATGTCGCCGACTCCGTAAGGAGCGATTCCGTATAGCCCCACACCGTATCCACCCCCGCCGGCTGATTGAAGTGTCAAAAGGAAGTCGAGCATGCGCTGGAGGTAGGGCGCAGGACTGTAATCTTGGGTGAGCTGCATGTAGATGCAATAGGCATAGCACACCCAGGCCATGGCTCCAGCACGAATGTAAGCTTGATCCACCAAGCCGTTGTAAGTGTCGTAACTGAAGGCAAGGGAATTTGCAGGCTGAACATTCCCGGCGGAAAAGTTATCAAAGTACATGTCGCCGGCAGCCGTCAGGGTAACCACGAAACTATGGATCGAATTGAGTGTGTCACCGGCGAGCGTCGAGACTAGTCCGCTCACGTTCACCATGTCGAAGCGGTAGAGGCCATTCCCAGGACCCACGGCGATGGTGATCACGGTTCCGTTGAGCACGGGATCCGCCGGAGTGCCTGAGGTTACCTCGATGCTCGTTACCTTCTGAGCCGCCGTGGTGACGCCAATGGTGAAAATAAAGGTGACGGCTGCGACTTCTTTGTGCTGGAACTGGACCTGTGTGTCCGTGGTGTCGGGCAGCCCGGTGCCACCGTAGGTGAAGGTGTCATTGGCAGCAAGAGCATGAAAATCGACCACCAGACCTTCACCATAGGGCGGCTGCGTTGGATCATTGATGTCGGTCACGGTATCTGCCGGATTGCTCTTCCTCCAGCGAGTTGCGGATTGCCCATCTTCACCGTTCTCGAAAATGATCGAAGCCAGATAGCCGGGGTTGTCCAAGATCTCGTCAAGCTGTTTGATGATTCTCGCCGCTGCGACAAAGTTCCCCGAGGCCGTGAAAGCGATAATCGCCAGCGCGCAATCGTAAATATAGCTGCGATTCTGGAGAGCCGCCCCGTTGGTCATGGTCGGGTCGGGGAAGTAGAGCGGATCGGAAGTGGGAACAATAAAGCTAAGGGGCAGAGAAGGGAAAGCCCAATCCGCGGCCAGTGAGGTGCAAACCTGGGTGGGGCCCTTCACCGGATCGTTGTACATCACGTGCACCGTCGGCGTGCCCGGATAAAGCGGATGGCTCGACCCACACCGAGCGTGGTAGTCGTCCTGGACAATGATCGGGATGTTGTCTTCCTGCAGGTACTCAACGTCCGTCTTGGCGTAGATGCGCGCAAAATAATCCGTCAGCTTGTAGCCAACTCCGGTATTCGAGTGGCACAGCCAGCCGGCGGGCAGATACTCGCCGGACCAGTTCGCCGCAGGCTGTGGCACGCTGGTCGGGTAGAGCACCGCGATGACCAGTCCCGGATTGGGCACCTGCGCTCCCCAGTATCCGTAGAGTCCCTGCTGAACCAGCAGCGACTGGAACTGTGAGGGCGCCGGATATTCCCCTAACATCGGCCCTGAAGTGTAAGGCCCCGTGCCTACTGCCGACCCCTGGTAATAAAAGAGATCTGTCTTGGCGAAGAGGTCGACGCGATAATTCGTCATCACCTGTTGAGGGTTGAAAAGGTACCCATAGATCGTAAGGCCCGGCAGCACTGGGCAAGTGACGCCATTGATTACAGAGCCATTCGGGTTGTCGGCGACCATTTGCTCGTAGTAGGCGCTGATCTCGGCAGCCGTGACGGGCAGCACGGGCGGAAAGAGCAGACCGTAGGGAAGAGGGATAGGCGAGAGGTCGATGGGGCAGCCGTCCGGACCAAGCTGGTCATCCATCCCCAGCATCAAAATGCCGGGTGGAATCACGGCGATGCTTTCGCAAGCGGTTTGCGCAAACTGGCTCAGATCGTTCTGCGAAACAATCCCGCACTCGATAAAAGGCGGCGTGGTCGGGACGCAGGGCGCCCCCGGCCACGAGGTTGCGGGAAAGCCCGTTTCCAGCGCATTGGCTTCCCAGCCTTGGACTAGCTTTTCCTGTCGCGCGTAGAGCCAAGCGAGCGACTGCGCAACGTCGCCATAGAAGTCACCGGGATAGTATTGCGAAACAGTAGCCATCTTCAAGAAGGTCAAGGTGAAAAGTGTAAAGGCTGACGGAGTGTTCGCCTTTATCCTTTAACCTTTATCCTTTACCCTTTTTCAGGTTCCGTACCCCCCAACACCATAAAGCGTGACGCCATACCCGCCGAGGGTTGTCACCACGTTAGCCGTTGAGGAAAAGCTCGCGATGGCGATAGCGAAGTCCGGGATCTCGACGAAGTAGTAGGGCTGCTTTTGCGCTTGCGCCAACGCTTGCGTCCATGTTTGGTTCCCTTGAATCAATTTAGAAACTAGAAATCAGAAATCAGAAAGCAAACGAACATACTGATTGCTGATTCCTTCCTCCTTTCTGATTTCTAATTTCTGCTTTTCTGACTTTCACGTGACCACCTGCCTGAACTTCAACTTAAAAGAATACTGTCCGGGCGCTTTATAGCCTGCCGTCCAACTGGTGTCCTCGAGCCAGTAATTGGTGAAGGCCGGTTGGGAGGCGTCGGGGTAGTAGCCGAACTGCCCGCCGCTGAGCGCAAATTGCATGAACTGATTCCATGCCTGCACATCTGCGCCGATTCCCACCCACTCCATCTCCAACTCCAGGAAAGCTTCGATACGTTCGAGCACTGCCTCACGCACACCGGCGCTCGAAATGTTGTCGTGACGGACGGCGTTGTAATCGTACGCCGGAACCTTACGCGGGGGACGAATGAACACCAGCGTCACTGGGCCGGTTCCGGGATCGTAAACAATCTGTGGGTTAGTCATGTTTAGTCTTCAGTTCTCAGTTATCAGTTTTCAGTTCCTACTGAAAGCCGACTCCGAAGTACTGGTCATTAACCCTCTTCTGTTCTCAGTCATCGGTTCTTACTGAGAACTGACAACCGAGAACTGATAACTAACCTGCCGCATACGGCGACTTCTGCACCGTCGTGGCGTTCAGCGACACGCCACGTTGCACTGCCGTGTTCAGTGTGGAGGCTAGCCATTGGCCGGCTTGCGCCTCGCCGACTACCATGACGGTCAGGTTGCCGCTTGGGGGATTCAACGCCCCCGCCGCACCTGGGGCAAGGCCGTAGCTGCCGGTTTGCGGAGTGCTGCCATAGCTGCCCCCCGCGGATCGGTTGGATGCTTCGCGGCTGGAGCTTGAGCTTTTGCCGCCCGGCACCGCGGCCGCCGCTGCGCCTGCCACTCCGGCAATGGCGCCCCATTCCGCCGCCGCTTCAAAATCTGTTGCCGCAGCGGCCGCCGCATCGGGGTCTCCGAAAAAGATCGCTTGTGCGAGAAACCAGAGCCCCTGCGCCAGAGCATTGAGTGCATTGACGCCCGCCTGCTCGGCGATGGAGGCCAAGGCGGCTTTAGCGGCCTGCTCCATCGCTTTGCCGACATTCTCGCCATAGACTGACGCCGCGATCCCCGCCGCCGTCATGGCATCGGCGGTTGCCATGAATGCCCCGCCGGCTACCATCTGGAAATTCTGCATGGCGTTTTGAGCGGCGGTGATCGACTGCGTCGCTTCGCTCGCCCAGGTTTGCATGCTCGGCGCCAGATCGTTCACCATATCCTCGGAGACTTGCCGCGCCAGGCTATCGAACTCCTGAAGCGGGGCGACAATCTCCGAATTCAGGTCGACCATCGAATTTGACGCTGGCCCCGTCATGCCCGGTGTCCTGCCCCTGCCTTTGGATCTGTCTGTGGCCATTTTTTTTCAGCTTTCAGCTCTCAGCATTCAGCAACGAGCCTTCAGCGCCGGCGATTTTCTCATTGCACCGCCTGGGCACCCATCGTGCACCGGGTTGCTGAAAGCTGATAGCTGACGGCTGATAGCTACCAAAAGACTTGTTTTTCCTTCTTCCCATCTGCGTGATCCACGTCTTCTGCGGCCATCAGCGCCTGCGTTGCCGCTTCGTCAATTCGCCAAAGCGCCACGGCACGGAAGAGCATCTCACTCGGTGTTTTGCCGTACATCCGGCCCATTGCAGCCGCTTCCCTCAATATGCTCCGGCTTGCCGCGACGAAAGGACTCCAGGTCCTGGCCGTTTGCCAGAACCTGGCCTCGCAGGTACTTCAGAGTGAAATCCGCGTCCTCTTTGGGGAGCCAATTGGGATCGAACTGACTTGCACCTGGCTCCAAGGACGGCTTTGGGTCAACGAAGGCCTCCGAGAGCATCTGCCGGTCTTCGCGAACAAGTAAAAGTGTTT
Organism: uncultured Acidobacteriota bacterium; assembly: GCA_963831905.1. Classification (GTDB taxonomy): domain Bacteria; phylum Acidobacteriota; class Terriglobia; order UBA7540; family UBA7540; genus CAVROP01. Next base: position 336,820 of record CAWHRX010000004.1, read on the forward strand.
CCTCGGCCGTTAATTCCGTCCGCACGCCGACGCCGACCAGATCCAGCTTCTCGCGTAACTCCGCCGGCCACCCGCTGCGGCGCAACGCCCAATAGAATTTCGTAGGCCTTCGAAGCATTACTGCATAACCGCTCACGGGCAGCACCACGCGCCTTGCTTCCTCGAAGGCACTCTCTTGCGCCAACTTGCGGAAGTCAGCGGCCGTCGCGATTTCGTTTCGAGTTGTCATAGCAACCTACCGTCGACAAACCCGTGCTCGGGAAAACTCCTGCCACACCATTCCGAGCGAGCAATCTCGCTCTCGTTCTCGTGTGCCCGTTCAGACAATCAATCGGGCAGCCGATGCAACTTCAACTCTTTCTCCCGCCGCTGGGCATCGAGCGCACGCAAGATGGCTTCCGCTATCCCCACCGTCGTAAGTTCTTCCACCACGTCGGCCCTCTCGTGCTGCACCATCGCCAGCCCATCGAGGCCGACGAAAATACTCAGTTCCTCTACCGGGACTTTCATTGTCTCCATCCTTCTCATCCACTGTCGGGTGCCACGGCGAGGTTGGGTGAATCACTCGGCCACCCCGATCGCATCGGGGAAAGTCGAGGCCGAGTACCGTTCACCCGATCACTAGGTCAACCGATCTCCGGTCAGACTTGTCTCCAAACCATACCCACCTGGTCCCCTGCTGGACGGCTGGAATCTGCGACACCTTTGAACTTCACCCCAAAAGTAGTTTCCTTCCCGCGCTGGAAGGGGAGTTTGACCGCCTCTGCTTGATAGGCCTGGTAGAGATGCGAGACGACGAACTTCCCCGTCGCGTCACGGCGTGGGGAGATGACTGCGACGCCCAGCTTAAGTACAGGGACAATACCTCCGAACGTGATCTGCTCGTAGGCCTGCGCGCCGGAAGGCTGGTTCGCGTCCGTGCCGGTCGAGAAGGTGCCCGGAGCAAAGAAGCTAATCAAGTTGGCCAGGTTCGACTGCTTGATGGTGACGTCGATCTCGTAGGCATCGGCAGTCATCACTACGTCGATGGGAGAGGCCACTTGGTCAGCTCCAATCTCTTGATACTTGGGTGTCAAGGTGGAGGTGATCGCCCCCTCCGTCGCTCCTGCAAAGTACGCCCCGTAGGGTCCGACGAACAGCCAGGCAGCCCCGCCATCGCTGATGGCTGGGCCGACAGAAGTCGGCCAGGACGGCGCGGAAGGGCCGGACGTGCCGGCCGCCAGACAAAGCTCCGTGTTGTTGTTTGCGTCTTTGATCATCTGGCCGGCCAGGTAGGCAGTTGTTGCCGCCCAGGACCCCAGCCCGCTCGGCTGCGTCGGCGAACCGTCCGTCCCGACAACCAGCCGGTTTCCGTGCGCAGGCTCGGGCACGTAAAGCCAAAGCCGGCCCGGGCCTTGATGGATTGCGGTCGGCGTTAAACTGGGAGCCATATTTCCTCCAAAACTAGAAACTAGAATTCAGAAAACCCCTTTTCTGCTTTCTACTTTCTGCTTTCTGATTTCTTACGTCTCTTCGATCTCCGCAAGGATCGACATCGTTGCCGCCATCGCAAACCCGCTTTGGGGGGCGCGGCGAATTTCCTCAAACGTGTGGCGCTCCGCAAAAAGCCCCGTCAGTTTTCCGTTCGCCAGGCCGGGCGAAAGTGCGCCCTGCGGAAAAGGCGGCGAAGGTAAGGGAAGACTGGTGAGCAGAAAGTCGCCCGGCGTCAGTTCCCAAAGTGAATCGAGCACTGCACGCACGGAGCGCACGTAATCCTGGATGAGTTCTGCCAAGGCATTGCGGTCCTGATGCGTGACTGTAATCACGCACGTGAGCCGCATGCTCTGGTGCAAGGTAAAGTTCGCTTGTCCATCGACGGCCACCGTATCGGGAGTCAACAGAAGCGCCGGGAACTGCTGCACAGGAAGCAGGGCCAGGTCGTATTCGGCGAAGGGCGCGTAGGTCCCAGGCGCGCCCGAAACAAAATCCAACGCCGCCTGAATGTCCCGATTGATCACCGCAAGGAGTTGCCTTATCACTTGCTTCGATAACCCCGCGTTGTAGTATGAGATCCACATTTGAGCTCTTATTCTCGAATCCGGTGATCGGGAGAGGGGGGTGAATTATTTGCGATTTGTGATTTCTGATTTGTGATTGGGCGTTTCAATCACCAATCACCAATCGCCAATCACAAATTGTTCGCACGATCACCGGATCTCCCGATTCTCAAAACACTTGATCCTTGCTGAAAGCTTTGTTCTCACCACGATCCCGGGCCGTGGAGCGGTCCGTCTCGCCGCCTGCCGTACCGCCGAGCGTCGGCTCGATTTCTACCGTTCGTGCAAGCTGGCTGAAGAACTTGTCGTAGAGACCTTGCTTGATCTCTGCGACTTGCCTCTCGAAGGATTTCCGCCGCTCCGCGGCGTGGGCGTCCTCGCCCGCTTGCAGCGAAACGTTTCCTTGCAGCGCGTCGGCCAGGTCCGCAATAGATCCATCGCGATTTAGCGCTCGAAGGAAGTTCGCCTGGTCGGGCGTCAGGGCCATCGCGTCGGGATCGATGCCCCGCGCGTAAAGCGCGGAGTGGATACGAGCCTTTCGGTCATCGATCCAGTCCTGGATCTGGGTGTCCTGAATCGAATTAGCCGCATTTCGCACGAAGCGTGGAAACGCTGTACAGACATCATCAACGGTGCAGTAACTCATGAAACCTCCGGCAGTTCGGCAGATGGTGAGGTAGACAGGTCGCTATCCGCCGACCTGCCGACCTGCCCACCTGCCTATCTGCCCATCAGTACTCGACATAGATGTTGCACGACGTTCCCGACCCAGACCCGGCGCCGACATAGATGTTCGTGCTGTCGGCAGCCTGATACTCATAAAAGTTGTTGTTCGAACTGGGCTCGATCGATACGGTGATCGGTGTGACGGCGTTGCCTTTGCCATCGTTCAGGCCGTGGGGCACGCTGTTGTTTGCGCCGGTCGTGAGTCCGGTCACGGTCAGTTTGGCATTCTTGACGTACGGACCGGCCAAAGTCTCTTCGATGAACTGCTCTGTCAGTGAAACGCTGACTGCCATAGAACCTCCGGTCGCGCGGAACTCCCTTGGGGGTTTCCGCGGGTCTTTGAACTGGTGTAGGAGATCTGCTAAGGGCTCCTACATTCAAAACGGTTGACTGCCTGCTACTTCGGATTACGCGGCGCGGTCGTCGAAGTTGAGGGGAGCCCTGGCGCGCCGGCTGGCGGCGCGGGCGTCTCCACCGCGCTGAGCACCGCCCGCGCGGCATGCTTGAATTTCAGAAAGATCTTTGCCAGCTCGTCCGCCAGCTCCACAACCCCGCGTTCAAACCGCTTTCCGTCGTGCTCGATGGGATTCAATATCTCGATCTTCATTTTCGTTTCTCCCTAACGCCTGCCTTTCGCTCGGCATGCCGAACCTGCCGACCCGCCGGCTGGCGCTTCAAGCTGGAGGCTGGGCTTCTGAAATCTCAAATCTGTAATTTGAAATTCCCGAGAGCCACAGCCCGAAGTCACTAAACGCAGGACAGCCACATGTACGCCGCTGCAGGCGCCACGAGCTGTTGTGCGTAGTACTTCTTCACCCGCAGGAAATCCGATTCCAGCGAGAGCTCGCGCCACCTCAGAACTCCGCTGCGCTTCGCCCAGAAGAAGGTATAGCCCATGCTGGGCACGCGCAGGCCGGGCCGGGGCGGGCGATAGAACAGCAGGGCGTTGTTGGCCATGAGGTAGCCCAAGCTATCCGCCTCGCCTTCGTTCGAGGTCTGGTAGATCGCGGCTGAAACCAGCACTTTGTCGACCTTGAAGACCCGCGCCAGATCCTGCTCGTCGAGCTGGGTGCGCGCGCCGTTGGCCGTGTACTTCACGCGGTCCAGAATGCGGGGGTGATTGGCGAGCGCATCGAGCACCGGCTGCGAGAGCAGGAGGTAGTTCGGGAAGTCGCCGATCTGCTGCTGCACGGTGCGCCGCGCTGCCAGGACCACACTCACTGGGTCCGAATTGACGTAATCCGACCACTTCGAGGTCCCGGAGAGGGTGACGTTCTGCGTGATGTTGGCGGGGGTAAGAATGTTGTTGAAGAGATTGATTTCCTCGTTGAGCGCGATGATGTTGGTGAGCTTCTCGGTCTTCTCGATTTCGATCTGCGCGCTCGGGTCCGCTTGTTCGCGTTCGTCGTCGGTGATGGAGTCTTCGAGGGCGTGTCCGTCGGCCATGTAGAATCCACGCGCGTCGAGATCGACTTCGATCTGCTGCGCCCGCTGGCCGGCTGCGTAGGCATCTTTGTATGCGCGGAAATGCTGCTTGGAAAACTTGAAGAACACATCGTTCTTCTTCATGACGGGCACGACCGGCAGCACCTCCTCCGCAACAAACGCTTGGTTGCGATAAGCGATGCTGATCTGGGTTAGCGCCTCGTCGACGTGTATCTGGTTGAGGCTAGGCATTGGTCTCCTCCGAAGTCTTCAGTCATCAGTTGTCAGTCATCAGTTCGAACTGAGAACTGACAACTGATTACTAATAACTGTTCTTCCTTGCCTCGGAGTTATGCGCGGCAACACCACGAGGCTCGATGTCGGGCGAACGCCGCGCCGGACGCCCGAAGGAAGGGAAGAGGGAATAGGGAGTAGGGAAGAGCGAACGGAGCGTGTTCCCTGTAACCTGTTCCCTGTTCCCTACATTTTGTACGTAAACGGCATCACCAGCACGCGGATCACGTCGCCGGCATTGACAGCGGCGTCGATGGCGATGCCGACCACGTTGATGTACGTGCCCACGGCTTCGCTGACCGCTTTCACCTGGCCCTGCGCGTTGGCAATGTTCACATAGGCGTTGCGCGAAATCGCGCCCGACGCCACCACCCGCGAGATCCCGAAGATGCGGGTGCGGATGTTGCGCCCCAGTCCGCTTCCCGGAATGGAGTTGGCGGGCCAGGCGGTGCCGCTGGTGAGCGTGTACACGCCGCCGGAATAGTCGGCCATGGCGTCCGGCAGGATGGATTCCTGCGCCACGCCCAGGAACGCCCCGTTGGCCCCGCTCGGCACGTTGCACCCGTCGGCAGACACCGTGGTATCCGCCGCCAGGCAAGTGAACTTGCCGATTTCGATGTTGTAATTCAAATGGTAACTTTGGTCGATCGCTGTGATGTCACTCATTCGGTTTTCCTCCGTAGCGCCGACCTTTAGGTCGGCATCTCAAATGCTGCTGACCTGAAGGTCAGCGCTACTTCTTCGGCTCGGGTGATCAGGAGACCGGCGGCTCTCAGCAGGCCGCTCGCTGAAAGCTGACGGCTGATAGCTGCGAACTGGCTGCCCGATCTCCCGATCTGGTTATTCTTCTTCCTCTTCTGCTGCCTCGACGGCGGTAACGATTTCTTCCGAGTACTGCCGCCAGAGATCGGGGTTGCGCTTGGTGATATCCGAGAGCGCCACGCTCAGCGAACACTTGTTCTCTTTGGCGTACGCGTTCACTTCCGCCATCAACGCCTGTTGTGCGGTGGGTTGTTCGCCGCCGCCCGCATGCCCGTGGCTGCGCAGGTCGACCGCCGGACGGGCCTGATCCACCAGCGCGTTGAACACCGCCGCATCGGAGAGCGCCAGCTTCAGCGCGTAAGCACGGTTTTTGGGCAGCACCTTACCTGCTTTCACGGCCGCATCCACTCTGCGTTCCGCTTCCTGAGCTCGCAGGATGGTGGAAAAACTGACGCGCCCCGCATCCGCCAGCTTGCCGGCTTCCAGCAAGTTGATCCGGCCGTCGTGGATGCTTTCGGAGAGGGCGGCGAATTGATCCAGCGGGGCTTCGATCCCGCGCTTCACCAGGGCCGCGATATCCACGAACGACATCCCGGGCTGGCCGATTTCCGACGCGAAGACCTCTGCCAGTCTCTTGATGCCTTCGCCGTCGCCGTGCGTGGCTTCCCAACCCTCGGGGCCGTCCGCAACGCCGATCAATTCCTCGCCGTCGAAGACTCCAATCTTGCCCTTCAGTTCCGGCTCCAGGCCGTGCTTCTCGATGTGTTCGTCGGTGAGGCACTTCAATTTCCAAATTTTTGGCATTTCCTTCTCCTTTTCTAACAATGACGAGTGACGAGTGACGAGGGACGAGCCTGCTTTTCCTGACTTCTGACTTCTGACTCCCGACTCCCGCACTTCTGTTCTTCCGACCTTCCGATCTCCCGATTTTCCGGTCCCTGAATCCTGAATCCTGAATCCCGAATCCTGGTTGACGGGCGCAGGAACGTGGAACTGGCCCAGACTTACAAAGGTCCTCGTGCCGTCGACCTCACACAAGTGGATCTCCGGCATCTCTTCCAGGAATGGCTTATTGACCAGCGCCACACTGGTGAGAACGGTTCCCGCGGTTTTCCCCGTCACCTTGTCTTTGGCGCCCCAACGAATGGCCGGCGATATGTACCGGTATTCCTTGGCCGCGATAAGCTGCCGCGCTCTGTCCGTAGGCTCGTACCAGCCCCACAGGATGAAGCGGGCAGATGGTGCGGTGGGCAGATGGGCAGATGGTATGGATTTCCCACTGCCGATCTGCCGATCTGCCGATCTGCCGATCTGCCCGCCGAACTCCTCCGGCTCATCCAACTTCACGATTCTTCCCGCCGACAGCACCGGGCCGCCGGTTCCGAAGGGCACTTCCGAGGCGTGTTCGTAATCAACATTGATTTCGCGCGTCGGCTTGCTTGCAAAGTTCTCCCGAATCTCCTTCAGATCGTCGAGCCCAATCGAGAATTCCTTCTCCGCGCCTTTCCATTGGCCAGTCACGGCAATCGGAATCCGAATCAAGCCCGTGCCCGGCGGCTCAGCAAGCATCATCACGAATCGCGGCCCACCAGGATCGGTGATGGTCGATGGACGACGCTCGATGGCCGCTCTGGAACCTTGAATCCTGAATCTCGAATATCCGCCCTCTGCCGATCGGCCCATCTGCCAACCTGCCCCTTTCGCGTCCGGCATCTCCATTCCCTCGGCCCTGTAAAGCGCCTTGAGCTTCTCGATCGCCGCGTTCTTTCCCGGCCCCTCGTACCTGTTCCCGCGATAACCGCCGTGCAAAGCGGCCCAGGCGGCGCCCATCAGGTGGTGGTTGAGCGGCCCCTCCGCGGTGTCTCGCACCGGCAGATGTCCTTTACCGCTCTCATCAACAATCAGGTACTGCTTCAAGCTGGCACGTCCTGCCATGGTCCGTCTCCATTTGCGACTTCTGATTGCCGCAAAGCCGCAAATCACAGCTCGCAAATTTCAATCTCAAGTCGCAATTTCAATCTCAACTCGCAATCTCAAATCTCAAATCTCAAATTTCAAATTTGAAATTTCAAATCCCCGATTCCCACTCCTCGCTACCTGTAAATCACGCTGATGTTCACCGGCGCGGCCGTTCCGTAACTCGCGCACGAGAAGTTGAACGCCGTCGCTTGTCCAAACCCCAGCGCCGCCGTCGAACTTGCGGCCGAGGTCGTTACGGAGTTTGTTCCCAGTTGTTCAATGAGCGTCCAAGCGTTGACGGCGCCGGTGGTTGCCGTCACCGTGACGGGAGAACCCAACGTGAAATAGTTCGTGCCGTCGTAGCTGGTTTTGGCCTGCACCGTGCAGCTCGAATAAGTGCCGCTCACCGTGCCGAAGCTCCACTGGACCTGGGCCTCGTGCGCACTCGTGGTGGGCGTAGCGCCGCTGGTTGCCGTCGCGTTCGTGATCGCAATCGCCGGTGTATCCGTCACGGCGCCCACCGGCCGCGGCTGCACGTTCGCTGCAGGCGCCGCTTTCACAAAATAGGCGGTCGGCAGTGCGCCATAGGCAGCCAGCAGCAAAACCAGCGTCCCCATGAGAGGCACTGCGATCCTCGACCGTTGTAGATTGCTGAATTCCGAATCTTGAATCCTCTTGTTCATTTCACCAGTCTCCTTCAATCGCAAATCGCCAATCACAAATCACCCATCCTGGACTCGTTCCCTACTCCACCACCCGCAGCGTCACATCTCCCTGGTACTTCTCCCCCGCCGAGGTAACAATTTGCACTGAGATCAGGTGCGACTCCCCAACCACTCCTCCGGTCACCTCGAACGCCACCGCCGTGCCGGAAGAAGAAATCGACGGCACGGGCGCCGCGGCAATGACCTCCGCAGTCGAATTCGCCTGCGTAAGGTTATTTACCGCTGTCACTGCGCTGATGCTGGTGACGGTGTTTCCCGCGCCAATGTCCGCGCTGAAATCCAGCGAAACCCCGAATTGTTCGTACGGAGATTTATAAATCGTCATAGTCGAAACCTGAAAACCGAAAGTCGAAACTCGAAACTCGGCAACAACTGGGCTGGCGCTGAGTGAAGCTCTGGCTTGCAGCGCTCGGCGGACCTTGACTCTTGCAATCGCAAATCACAAATCACCAATCAGAAATTCAGCGTCCACACCACCTGAAGCGTGTCACCGCTGTTCATGGCCACCGCACTGAAAGTGTTTTCGAAGCAAAGCGTCCCGCTGCTTGAAGCGTTAAAGAGACCTGCCTTCTGCGCGGATTGTGTCCCGGTTGCCGTGAACGTGTAGGTCAGCGTATAGCTCGAGGTATTGCCTGAATGCGCAGGCGTGGTGTTCGCTCTGGCCAGGCCGTTGGTGGTGATCTCGGCGGCGAGGGCCGCGTCCGTGGCGGAAGGTGCGCCGGAATCGTTCGAGAGCGCAATGTAAGTGCACACTCCGGTGGTCGCGCCCGCCATCTGGTTGAACTGCCAATTGACCCCGGCGTTGGTGCGCAGGTTGTGGACCGTTTGATCGTAGAAGATCGTGCCATCGGCATGCCGGGCGATGAGGTGCACGAGGTTGGGCACACGCGGCGTCACGCTTTCACGCATGCCCTGGGCGAGGTCATACCGAGCGGCGCGAGGAATCTCGCCCTGCCCCCCTGCCGGGGCGCTCTGTGCATCAACTGCGTCACCTGCCGCCATGATCTGGGAGAGCTCATGGCTGGCGACCACCGACTCAGCCGCGATGGCAAGGCAGAGGACGAGCAGAATGTAATGCAGAACGGTAATTTGTTTTTCCACGGTTTCAGGTCCTTCTCGCTTTAGGCGTCCAGCGCCTGCGCGAGCTGCGCCTTCCAGGGCGCGTCCAATACTCAGGCCTCCGCCTGCGCCTCGGTTTGAATGGGCGCCTCACCGGTCGTCATTTCCTCAATGCGCTCCTGCACCGGCGCATAGCGGGCGCGCGGCGTTGTCGACTTGAGCGGCAATCCGCACTTCTTGCGAATCCAATTCTCCGTGTCGTCATCCGGTTGCAGCAGGTCCACGTCGAACTTCCCCACGTCCTTGGCCACTTCGAGCAGCTCGAGCGGGTTAACCACCAGGATGTTCGAGGTGACGAGGCGAGGGTAGGGAAGCCGCTGGCCCGGCTGCGGCGTGTAGTTGTAATTCACCAGGCGCCGGATGCTGGTGTTGGAAATGGTTTCGTCGATCTTGCGCGAAATCGCTTCCAGCGAGAGATAGAAGAAGTCGCGCATTGACCCGCCCAGGGCGCGCGAGCCGGTCTGCGTGGTTCCCAGAGTCAGGAAGTTTGCCAGCACGGAGCGCATGATCATTTCGCTGTGGTGCTGGATCGAGGCCTGCGGGTCGCGCACCCGTCCGGAGACTCCCGTCAACGCGAACTCCCATCCATTCGGCAAGGAGAGCCCGGTGCTCTCGTGCGCGGCCAGCATCTGGACCCAGCTCTGCGCCGCCTTGCGATCTTCGGCGGAAACGTTGGCGCCCTGCTTGATGGTGGGCACGCCCAGGCCGTTGCGCTCGATCGAGATCGCGTCGATGCGGTAAATCTGGCTTTTCATGTACCAGTGCTGATAGGCCGCGCGCAGCACGGAGCGCCCGTAGAAGTACGCCCCTTCCATGTCGTTCACGAAGTAGGCAAGCTTCTCGGCCGGCACGAGTACATTGACGAAGTTGTTGCCCCGGTAGCCGTACTGTTCGAGGAAGAGGAGCGACTCCCCGTCCTCATCGACGTGGTACCGATAGAAAGTGTAGGGCAGGCGCGGCGCAAGCTTGCGCAGCCGGACCTTGTCACCATCGATATGCCATAAGTCCTCGTGCGCGGCGCAGCCGAAATCCAAACAGAGAAGCGCATTTTCTTTCACCGTTTCGAAGTTTTGGGTTACCCAGCACCCGGTGCTGGTGGGCGATTCGAGCCCCACAAAAAGGTTTTCCCGCACCTCATCCGCAATCTGTTTTGCCAGGGCAAAGCCCGGCTCGTTGTCCTTGAGGCCCGGCACGATCTGGTAGTCTGCCGCACGGATGGGCAGCTTGCAGGCCAGCAACGCCGCCTTCACATCCGCGTCCGAGCGCCGCATCTTTTCATAGATCAGGAAAGCATTGCGGCCTTCCAAGGTGGCGTTGTACTCGCCCAGGTCTCTGATGAAGCCGGCGAAGTTCGCAGTTCCGACGGCGCCGCGAAGCGACGTGTCGGGGGCAGAAGGTGAGTTGGGCAGGTGGGCAGGTGGCTTGCCATCTGCCGATCTGCCGATCTGCCCATCTGCCTGCACTTGCGGTTCCGGAACGGCGCCGCCGTCCGGCGCTGCCGCGGGATTCAGTCCCACATCGTTTCCGATCGGCCCACCGGGGAACAAAGTCACCATCGGGTAGCTGATGGGCGGCGTCAATACTTGGCGAATTGTTTCAAAGAGTGGCATAGTCGGTACCTTCTGCGGTCCTTCCGATCTGCCCTGCCTTACGATGCCGCCATTGCGGCCAGCATGGCATCGTACTGGGCGGCCACGCCGGGCTGTTGGCGCATCTGCTGCATGATCGTCCAGACCTGCACGTAGCCTTTATAGGCGGTCTGCGAGGTTTCCGCAGCCAACTCGGCCAGGGACGTACCGGGATAAGACTGGATGGTGGCGACGGCCCAGGATACGTAGTCAAGCTTCACAGGGTTGATCGGGGAAGCCGCTGCTTGCGCAGCTCCCGTGCTCGGATAAGGACCGGTAAGCGCAGGCGGCGCTACGGGCGCCGGTGGGTTGACCACCGGATTCAGACTCGCCAAGGTCTGCGCGGTCGTATCGGTGGTAACTCCCCCAAATTGCGGCGGTACTAATGTTGCCATAATGGATAACCTCCGATCATTGGCGATTCCCGATGGACTAATCAGAAATCACAAATCACAAATTCAAAACTCCGCCGGCAATGCCGCCGGCATCCACACCGCCGCGCGGGGCGTCCCCACGATCGCCCCGTCGCTCAAAGTGGCAGCGACGGGCTGTTCGGCCGCGAGGTCGGCGAGGGCCTTAGCCCAGAACTCATCGGCGTGCCCGAGGTCCGTGCGCTCGGCATCGAAGCGAGTGTTTCCCGCCAGCGTCACCAACTTTTTCACTGCGCCGAAGGCGCGAGCGATTTGTGGCGCATCGGGAAGGAGATCCAGGCGCTGCTCCAGGCGCCGCCGCACGCGATACGCCATATCTTCTTTCACTGCCGCCGTAAACATCACCGGCTCGACGCGCGGCCCGAATTCCTGCTGCAACGATTCAGCCAGCGGTGCGCCCATACCCGTCGCGTCGATGCAGGCGCGCCGGATCAGATATTCCCCCGGCGATTGTGGGGGGAGGGCTTGCCCTGCCCCGGGGACCCCAAGGGGTCCCCCTACACGCCGCATGGACAATAGTTCGCGGGCGTACGCAAGCTGCTCGGCGAACGAGGTATTCGCGAACGTCCGAACCAAGCGCGCCACGGCGACCCTCGCCGTAGGGGCACGCCATGGCGTGCCCGTATCGGACTCTTGCCTGCCATGGTCGGCAACACGGTCCGCCCCTACATCGGCGGTCACGCAATCCACCCAAAAGACCGTCCGGTCATGCCGCCGCCCGATGTCGATGCCCAGGTAAAAGTCCGCAGGGAGGGGCGCACCGCCATGCGACCCCACAAGCGCATGCCCACCCCACGTCCCGGGAGGAACGGGACCATGCGCCCCTACCTGCGAACTCCCCGGTTCCAATCCGGGGAGGGGCGCCGAGGCCAGGGACTTAGGAGGACAGTCCGTTGTGGCCTCGGCGCTTGCGCACTGGGCGACGAGTGCGGGCGGGATGAAATTCTCCGCGGTGGAGACGAATTGGCAGCAGTATTCCTGTTGCCACGAAGTTTCGTCGTCGCACCCCGCGCGGAGGAGTTCAAAGTCGATGTTGAGCCCCTGGCGAATGGCCTCGTAAATGTCCACGCGATGGCCGGACCAGGCGAGTGACAAGTGACGAGTGACGAGTGACGAGCCGGTTTCTCCTGACTCCAGGCTCCTGACTCCTGACTCCTGCTCTATCAGCCCCGCGGCTTTCGCCAGCTCATAAAACTTCCCTTGCTGTCCGTTGGGAGTCGAGATCACTTCCAGGGAATACCCGCGGGTGATGGTAGGGAAGAGTGCGCTATAAATCTTGTCGGCGTCGGCATGGAAAGCGAATTCATCCAGGGTGACATTGCCCGAGTAGCCGCGCGCCGTGTCCGGGTTGGCGGGAAGGCCGTAGATGACCGATCCGTTGGCGAACCGTACTTCCAACTGCTTGATCAGCGTGCCTTCGAAAAAGCTCGACTCGCAGGCGCGCGCCAGAATCCCGCAAGACTTGGTGTGTTCCTGTACCTTTTCCATCAGCAGCCGGGATTGCCGCTCGCCTTTGGAGAGGAATATCCAGGTTGTCTTTCTCTTCAGGCATTCGAGCAGAGCGCGAATCGAGGCCGCAAAGGAATAACCGATCTGCCGGGCCTTCACTACGATCTTGAGGTGTGAGTCGTCTTCAACCCAGCGCCGCTGATAAGGCAGTAATTGCAGAACCGGAGCTAAAGTCGTTTGGACGATCACACGATTGCTCTTATCTCTCGAAGCGCGAGCGTCGTCCCGCAAACCGCGACTGTCATCCGTGAAAACGCCTCTGTCATCCGCAAAAACGCCGTTGTCATCCGTAAAAACTTCGTTGTCATCCTGAGCGGAGCGAAGGATCTCCGCAGTTTCCTTATGCCCGACGTTAGACGAACAACTGCAGAGATCCTGCGCTCCGCTCAGGATGACAGGCTTAGTGTTTTTCTCCTGTCGGCTCGCAGCCCGGTCCTGTCGACGGTCAGATGTCAACTGTTGACTGTCAACTGTCGACTGTCGACTGGCACCTAAGGACTGTCGACTGCTCTCCGGTTTGTTACGCTTTCGCGGCATCACCACGTCCCCCCTCAGACATCTGGCACGTCAATCCGTAGATCTGCTGAATTCTTTGCAGCATCGCTGGGCCCAGCGGTTCGCCGGCCTGGTGTCTCTCGGCGTCCTTCTGCAGCGTGGCGATCTCTTCCTTCACTTTCTGCTGCGACACTCTGAGCACTCGTATTTTCTCTTCCGTATATCTCAGGGCTTGCCGGGCCTTGTCTCTCTGCACGACGAAAAGTTGCCGCTTGAGGTTCTGATTGAGGCGCTCCATGCGGTTGTGCTCGGCATCTTTGGGCGTGACCGGCGCGACACCTTCGTGAAGGTTCATCAATCCGGTCAGCATCGTGGCTTTCGCCAAGCGCGCTTCCGCGGTGTCGGCGTCATCCCCCAGGCCTTTCATCAAGGATTCCGAAGTTTCAGCCATGTAGCGCACGCGCAACGCCTGGATTTTTCCGCTTCCCAGAAAGTAGCTCCTGACGGCGTGGATGGTGAGCCCCTGGGCGCCGCATTCGCGGGCCGACTCGACAACGTCTTCAAAGGTCGAGCCCTCGGTCAGGAGCTTGTCAACGAGCTTCTGCAGGTCCGCATCGGCCGCCTGCCCCCTGATCAGCAGCTTGCCGGCGGTGGCCGCCTCGATGGCGGCCTTGAAGTCCGGCATCTTTTCTTTTTGCTTCGACTCCGCCGAACCCGCCGGGTTCGTGTCCTCCGGCGCCTCGGGCGGCGTTGCCGCCTGGCTGACCGGGTCCGGATCTTCATTTTTCACGGGCTGTCCGACTTTGGCGCGTTTGTTCATTGCCGGGGCTCCACGTAGATTCCATCGTCGACCGGCAACCGGCCATCGAAATAGTCGATCCCCTGGGCGGTGATCTTCACCAGCGGAATTTCGCGGTGCGAGCGGGGCCCGCGCACACGCTCGACAGCGAGCAGCCCTTTTTCGACGAGGTAGGCGATCTGAAAATTCAGATCTTCCAAGGGTACGGGATACCCGATAATATCCAGCTCACCTTGCAAAAGCGGCAAAGTAGCCGCTTGCGGGTAGATGAGTCCCAGGTAGTAGAGGATCTTGCCCCGGATCACTTCCTTCTGACGAACAGTAGCAGCCATGGTTGATTTGCTCCTTCTTCCTATTTCGTTTCTGCTGCATCCGGCGCCGGCTCCTCGGACGGGCCACACAGCGAATTGAATGCCGGCGAATGGAATTCCCGCCTCAACTCGGGCGTCGAACTGCATCGCCCTGGCACTCCCGCCTTGCAACGTAAGGCGCACAATTCATCGGTGCTGCGACAGCGCAAGCTGTTCATGTCGTGGTGCAGGGCTTTCAGGGCAATCAGAATTTCCTGGTGCTCGAAGCTCTCCTGCGACTCTTGATGCTCGACGGAACTGGCAAGCCTCGCCAGCGCGTCGGCCTGTCCGTTCTGCGCGCCCAGGAACTTCTCGATGTACTGCCGCACCAAGCCGTAAGCTCCGTCCATCTGCTGCCGCTTCATCTCCATCGACTTCTCGATCCAGTACTGCGCCAAGCGGAAGAACCCCCAGCCGAAGCTGATCAGAACCAGAACGCCGGGGCCCCACCAGAGCGCCACGTGCTGAAAATCCAGAGGGTTCATCGGACCAGCACCCCCGCTATGAATCCGCCCGCGAAGATTTCCACGGCGTGGTAGAAGCGCGTCCGCCAGGTGCCGCGAACCGCCTTAAGCTCCGCGCGATGCGCCGCTTCGCTGCGCGCCAGAATCTGGTCTTTGTCGGCCAGCGCGGCGTTCAACTTCGAGATCGTTCCTGCCTGTTGTTCCTCGAGGGCCGAGTCGAGCTTGGCCCGCTGGTCGCAGTTTGACACCTGCTGCGCCATCACCTGGCTCTGCTGGCGGCAGGCATCGAGCTCCACGAAGGCGCTTTCCACCTTCCGCACGCCCTGGTCCGACAGCACGAGCGCGGCAGATGGTGAGGTGGGCAGATGGGCAGATGGGTCTTGCCCTGTCCCCTCGCCCCCGGATCGACTGTTGCCCTCGCCCCCTTGCGGGAGAGGGTGGCCCGCGGGGGCGTTTTCATCAGCCGCCGCGGGACGGGTGAGGGGGTTGAGGGACTGCTTTGCTGTTCCCTGTTCCCTATTCCCTATTCCCTGCTCTTGCAGCCGAGCCGCCACCCTGTTCACTACTTCTTCGGTCGTCAGGCTGGCCAACTCGTTGGCGTGTACAAGCTCCTGATTGCGGAGCGAGTCGAGACTTTGACGCAGCCCATCGGCCTCGCCCGCAAGCTGTTGTCGCTGGCTCGCAAGCTCCTTGGCGGCCTGGCTGCTCTGCTGGGCGTCCCGAACCGCGCTTGCCGCCTGCTTCTCGAGCTGTGAAATCTGCTCTGCGGCTTGCTTCTTTGCCTGCTGGGCCTCCGCCGCCTCGCGTTGTCGCGCCCGGTGCTCGCACGACCAGGCAAAAAACAGAATGACCACACCGGCCAGTGCAGCCGCGGGCAGGCCCGGCGCGATCCGCAAAAGTCCCTGCACCAAGCCGAGGCTCCCCAATTTGCTGGCTGCGGCGCGAATCGCGCTCAAGACGGTTGCCGGCGATGGAGGCTTGGTGGTTTCCATTACTTGCTCCCAAACAGGCGTTGCAGTGTCTCGTTGGCCTTCCCCAACCCGTAGAGGGCCGCGATGAACAGCGTCAGGCCCTCCAGGCTGGGAAGGATGTGAGTGCGAAGAACAAGATAGGTAATCCAGCCGCAGGCAAAGGTCAGCGCGATGAACGCTCCTAAGCGGCTGAAACTCGCTTCACCGGATTCGGAAAAAAGCTGCTGAATGAATCTCGTCATGTCGCGTTTCTGTTACCTTCCTTTCCTTCGCCCTCCCTTGTCGATCGGGAAGGGGCGGGGGTAGCTGAACGGGTCCAAGACCGGCGTTCGCCACCCCCTACCCCTCTCCGTCCAGGAGGGGGAAACACCTTGGAGTTGCCTTCGGCGTCGATGCGAGTGACGTCGGCTGAGTGAAGGCCTCCGGCAAAGGAGATCGGCGGGAGCGAAAGCCACGGCGGCGCCGGTGCCTGCGTCGTTATCCATGAGTAGGCTCCCCTGGTGTTCGCGCCCCGCCCCGGCGTAACTGGGATTTCTTGCTTCATGATAGTAGCCTACCACGTCGAAATGGGAATATGGGAAACAGTGCAAAAACTGATAAGAATTTTCTTATATCATTGTATTTAAACGTAATATAGTTATACAATTTTTTCACAATGTGAAAAAACGGCCTTCAACTGTCCCTCTTTGACACATATATGCAGAATTCTGCATGTTTGCTCGTGCCTTAGGCTGGGCTCTAAACCTGGCCACTAATCCCCCGGTTCCGCCCTTTTGTCGCAGAATCGCCTGGACATAGCGTGAGAATCGCAACAGCGCACGCCCAGGCGCCAGGACCCACGAAGACGTAGGGGCGAGGCGGCGCCTCGCCCCTATAGGCAGCACCCTCCGGAGTGAAACCGGATGCCGCGCTTGGCGTCTTGGCGCGAAACCGTTCTGGTCTGTCGCGAATTAATTCCCAGGTTCTTCGCCGTCTCGAGCCCTGTGCGTCTAGAATAACTACTGCGCCAACGGTGATGTCAGGCCGGCTTTAGAGCGGGGAGGTTACTGCCATGAGGGCTGTCGTCCAGAGAGTGAACAAGGCGGAGGTGCGCGTCGAGGGCCGGCCCGTGGGAGCGGTCGGCAAGGGGATGCTCGTGCTGCTGGGCGTCGGAAAGAACGACACTCCGGAAGATGCGCAATCGCTGGCCGACAAGATCCTCAACCTGCGCATCTTTGACGATCCTGCGGGGCGTATGAACCTGTCCCTCTTGGAAACGAACGGGGAGCTGCTTTGCGTTTCTCAGTTCACGCTTTACGGCGATTGCCGTAAGGGCCGCCGGCCGAGCTACGACCAGGCGGCCCGGCCGGAAGTGGCGGGCGGGCTGTACGACGCTTTCGTGGCCGCGGCGCGGGCCGGCGGTGTCACCGTCCAAACGGGAAAGTTCCAGGCCATGATGGAGGTGGAGCTGGTGAACGACGGGCCGGTTACGCTGCTGCTCGACTCGGAACGCCGGTTGTAGGGGTACGGCTTGCCGTACCCTCTTTGCTGGGTCGGGCGATAATGATGAAGAGGGTACGGCAAGCCGTACCCCTACAACTTCCTTTGCGAGCTCTGCGTGCTTTGCGGCTTTGCGTGAAACCGGCTTGCCGGTCCCGGGCTTGATTCACATCAGCTTCGCCAGCCGGCCCGAGACTTCCTTGGCAAAGCGATCGATGTAGCCCAGGGTGTACTCCTTCACATCGACCTTAGGGTCCATCACCGGGGTCAAGTCGATGGCAAAGATCAGCGACGTCGACTCATCGACGCCGTGCGAGGCTAGATAAGTAGCATTCGCTCGCCGGCGGCCCATGGTGGCGAGATCGTAGCGCTTTCCGCCGGCCACTTGCGAATCGAACAAACCCACCAGCGAGGTGGCGAGGTTCTCGTGGCCATCCACGTTGAAGATAACCTTGTCGTCGTCGTTCAGCCAGTCAAGATTGCGCCACACTTCACAGCCGTAGAGGTGCTGGGGCCGCGCACCGGCCGGCAGCTCCCGCAAGGCCTGAATCACCCGCAGCGTAACGGCGACGTGGGTGTCGTGCTTGTCGGCCAGGTTGTGGGTGTAAATCACCTGGGGCTTCGCCGCCGCGATAATGCGCTTGAGGTCCCCCACCACAGGGCTGCCTTTGGGATCCTTGACTGCGCCGCTGGAGTAGTCCAGGAAAACATGGGCGCTATACTCGCCCACATACGCCGCCTTCTTCTGCTCCTTCCGCCGCACGACCTGCATGACTTCGTCGGTATAGCGCGCGTAGAGCCCGTCGCGCGGGCTCCCGGCCCCGTTCGTGACGGTCACACCGGCAAATCCTTTGTCCGGCTTGCCGAAGCATTCCAGGATGCCGTGATAGGCCATGATTTCCAAGTCGTCCTGATGGGCCGCCACGCCCAGATGCGTGGTCCGCGCCAGTGCCGCGTCCACAGGAGAACCGTCCGCGACGTAGATTTCCGCTCCAGAATTATGTAACTCCATCCGCTTGCCTCCTTAAGTGCAGGGATTAGGGACTAGGGATTAGGGAAGTCATACCCACTTCCGCCAGCCAATTCCCGGTTTCCGATTCCCAGTCCTCATCTCTATTATAAGTTGTGTATACAGTATGTAATATTGCAGTAGTTGGTAATACTGTAAAATAGCATATCTTCCCGTCTGCCGACCTGCCGATCTGCCGACCTGCCCATCTGCCTACTTCCCCGCCGCCGGCAGGCTGGCCGCCGCCACCGCTTGGCCGACTCTCCGCGTGGCTTCGTCCGGCAGCCGCACTTGGACGGTCTGCGCCAGTTCGGGGAATTCCGTCCGCAGCACGTCCTGCGCCCGGTTCAGGATGATGTTTCCGCCTTCGCCCGAGGTTACGCGGCCCAGGATGAGGACATTCCGCAACACGTAGAAATCCGCATAGTGCGCAACGCCGTACCCGACGTAGCAGCCGATAGTCTCGAAGATCTGCCGGGCGCGCTCCTCCCCGGAGTCCGCCATTTCCTGGACCACCTTGAGTTGCTGCGCGGGGCCAAGCCGCGGGTCCAACTTGATGCCGGCCTCGGGCGCCAGCCGAAAGACCGCTTGCTGGGAAAAGTACTGCGCGCCGCAGCCGGGATCGCCGGACCACTCGTCGATGGGAGCCTCAGGGTCATAGTCCACGGGACAGAACGCCAGTTCGTTCAACCAGGTCGTCAACTCGCCCGTCTCGGTGACGTATCCTCCCGCTTCGCTCGAACCCAGAGCGATCCCCAGCACCGCGTTATCCTGAAGCGACATGGAGCCGGCTAGCGCCGTCACCTCTCCGTCGTTGACGACTTCGAACGGAATATCGCCCCAGGCAGTCTTCATGTCAAGAAAGAGGTTTCCCACGCGAGTCTCGAAGAGGTCTTTGGGCACGCCGCGAAACAGCGACGCGACGCGAGGCCGGTTGTTGATGTAGATTCCGGCAGAGCTACCCCCGATGGCGTCCACGCGGGGCAGGTGCTTCGCGGCCGACTTCAAACCCGCCATGATCTCGTTGTAGTGGTAGCTGGGGTCCACAGCGTTGCGGGGATCCCAAACCACTTCCTCAGTAAAGACCGGTTCGCCGTCGATGACGGCCGCGGCTTTACGGTCGGTAGCGCCCAGGTCGAATCCGATGCGGCAGCCCTTCAGATGGCGTCCCAGGGCCATGGCGCCCTCCGAGGGCACGGGGGTTTTTTCAGGGCTGGTCACTTCCACCGTGAACGGGTGCTGATACACTCCTCCAAAAAACTCCGCGTCGAAGGCGCGCAAGCCTTGCGGCGAATAGGCCTCGCGGATGTGCTCGCCCACGCTGCGGGGCCCGCCTACGACGATTCGCCATCCGCCATGTTTCCAGAGCAGGAACTTCACCAGCCGCTCGGCAAAGCGCAGGTTGAAATGCGACGACTCGTGACTTTCATCGAAACACCAGGTCTTATGGAGAGAAACGAATCCGGCCTGGCGTTCCAGGGCAATGTTCAGCGGAACCGCCGCGCCGCTGTCCCGCACGGCCTTCAGGTAGGCATGATTAGCGAGTACTGCTGGAGCAAACCGCGCATGCAGCGGCGGCACGACTCGAGGTTTTACAAGGTACGCGAACTCCGTCATTTTCCCCCCAGGGCTGTCGCAACGGTCAACCGCCTAATCTCCGCCGTTCGACACCACAAAAGAGTATAGGTATCCTGCCGCCCTCGGTCAAGAAAGGCGTCACGTGGCGGGCGGCAGATGGTCATTCGGTTAGAATCCCAGGATCATACTTTACATAATAATACTACACTATTATATAAACATAAAAGATATTACTAAAAAATGTGCACCTTCAGCGTCAGGTACTTCTTGGGAGTCTTCCGGAACTCCGTGAAGAAGTCTTTCATCGATTTCGAAGTGTCGCTCAGATTGTTGTAGAGCGTGGGATCCGTCGAAAACTTCCCCAGCGTGCCTTGGCCGTCCGCCATTCGAGTGGAGATCTTATCGACCCGGTCGAAGACTTCGTTGGCGCGGTCGTAGAGTTGAGAGTCGGTGGCGAGTTTGCCCAGCGTGCCACGGCCTTGATTGACGCCGTCAAAAAGCGAGTTGGCCTGGGCCACGAGATGATTGACGTTGTTGTAGACGGCAGGGTCGGAGATGAATTTGGCAATACTTCCCTGGCCGTGCTGCATATCGTCGAGGAGTTTATTCATGCGGTCAAAGGTAGAGGTGGCGTTATTGTAGAAGGTCTCATCGGCCATGAGTTTGCCGAGCGACCCCTTACCCGCGTCGAGATTGGTTACCATCAGGTCGAGTTTAGCGGCTGTGGTACTCAGGTGGTTGTAGAGGGTTTGATCGTAGATGAGCTTTCCGATCGACCCTTTCCCCGCTTGCATCTGGCCGGTGATGTTGTTGAGTTGAGCGCTCAGGACGCGCAAGTTGACGATGACGTCATCGGCGTTTTGCACGACCTGTTTGATATCCGCTCCTTCGGAGCTTTTCAGCACGCCGCCCTCGGGAAGCATTTCCTGGCTGCGGCTTCCGCGCGTAACGTTCACGTAGCTTTCACCCAGCAGGCCGACCGTTTCGATGCTTGCCAACGAGTCGGCCCGGATCTCCGCCTGGTAGGTGCGCGAGACGGCCAAGACGATCTCGACGGCGCGACTGCGCTCGGTGTACGGCGAGATCTGCACGCTCTTCACGTTGCCGACCGCCACTCCCGCCAGCCGGACCTCCGCGCCATCGCGCAGCCCTGAGGCCTCCGAGAGGTAGGTCTTCAAGGTGTATCGCTGGGTGAAGAATCCCACCTGACCGCTGATGAAGAATATCCCTACGGCCAGTATGGCCAAGCCAACGATGACCATGACGCCGACACGAAGCTGAGCCCAAGCTACTCGTTCCTGTTGAGGCATGATTTGTCTCCTTTTCGAGTCAACGAAGCACTACCGAGCTACTGTTTTCACTGACCAGCCCGCAACCGCTTGCCACCTTTGCAGTCACCTCCCATTGTAGACCAATCGGGGCGCAGAATCGCGCCCCTGTGTGGCGCGGGCATCTTGCCCGCGCGCTGGAGCGGGACGCTCCCGGGACCGCGGGCGAGACGCCCGCACCACCCGCAACGTGGGGCCAGACGCCATGGCGGCGTAAAGCCGCCGGGACATCAAGCCAGAAACTCGAGCAGGTAATTGTCGTGGGTGGAAGCCAGTTCTTCGGGAGTCCCCTGGAAATATGTCTTACCCTCGCGCAACAACAGAAAGCGAGTGACGGGCTCGGCGTCCGGGCGATTCAAGCTTCGCCAGGGCACCAGCGCCGCTTTCTGCTCCAGGTAGAAGTAGTTCGCAAGCACGAACGCATCTTGGAGGTGGTGCGTGACCACCAGCGACGTGACGTGTTGCACGTCCCGTAATTTGGCAATCTGAATGGTTATGGTGTGGCTGGTGACCGGATCAAGACCGGCGGTGGGGGAATCATAGAGCATGATCTCGGGCTGGCTGATAATGGCGCGGGCGATGGCGACGCGGCGGCGCATCCCGCCGGAGAGTTCGGAGGGCATTTTGTCGATGGCTTCCTCCATGTCCACGAACCGCAGAACCTCCCGGATTCTCCGCTCGACTTCTGCTTCCGGCCCCAGTCCCTCTTCCCGCAGACGATAGGCGACGTTCTCATAGACAGAGAGTGAATCGAACAGTGCGCCTTCCTGGAAGACAATGCCCATTCGCCGGCGAATCTGATCGAGTTCGTCCTCGTTCATCGGGGTAATGTCGCGTCCATGGATCAGCACCTGACCAGAGCCCGGTTTAATCAGGCCCATGATCATCTTGAGCAGCACGGATTTTCCCGCCCCCGTCACGCCGAGGAGAAACAGCGTCTCGCCCTGCTCCACACGGAAGGAAATTCGGGAAAGGACCTGCTTGTCTTCATGGGTCAGCGAAACGTCGCGCAACTCGATGACCGGCGGTTTGTCCATGGGTTCAGAAGAGGATCGCCCTCAAAAAAAGTGGATGGCGATCAGGAACTTGGTGATAAAGAAGTCGAGCACCAGAATCAACACAGAGGCTACTACCATAGCCTGCGTGGTGGACCGGCCGACGCCCTCCGTGCCCCCTTTTGTGTTCAAGCCATAGTAGCAACCCACCAGGGCGATGACCAAGGCGAAGACGAACGGTTTGAGCAGGCCTTGGGCGACGTCCTGCATCGTCAACGTCTGATAGACGGAAGTCCAATACTGCTCGGAGGTTAGCCGCACCGTGTAGTAGCTGATGAAAAAGCCCCCTAGAATTCCGCAGAAGTCGGAGAGAATGGTCAGGACGGGCAGAGTCGAGAGGGTGGCAATCAGGCGCGGCAAGACCAGTTTTCGAATCGGATCGGTGCCGAAAGCCCGCATGGCGTCAATCTGTTCGCTGACTAACATCGATCCGATTTCAGAGGCAATTCCGGAGCTGATGCGCCCCGCGACCATCAGTGCGGTCAGAACCGGACCAAGTTCACGAACGACAGAAAGTGCTACCACCTGCCCCATAATGCTGACCTCGCCGAAAGTGGACAAGGTTCTGTAAGTTTGCAGCGCCAGCACGCCGCCCGTGAAAAACCCGGTCAGCACCACAATGGGCAAGGACCCTACGCCGATAACGTCCATCTGGAGTAAGGTGTCAACGATGTAGCGGGGGGGGGTGAGGGTGCGGCGGAAAGAGCCTACCAGGAGCAGGGTGAAATCCTGAACGGCCAGCACCATGCGCTTCACAAGACCCACCGTCGCCGTGCCGAGCGTCATATCGAGTAACCGTCGGAACCGTGAACTCTTCGTCGGACTAAAGTCACTGTAGCCAGCCGAGGTGAGGAAGTCAAGCGGCAGGGCGGGTGTACGTTAGGGGACAACAAACTCCGAACTCCCTGACTACCGGCTTACGACAGGGTGGTCGATGCGTTGGTGAACACATGGCTGATCGCAGAAGCCAATTTGCCCATTGCGGCAACAACAGCAAGGGCAATCAAAACCAGGAGCAGACCGTATTCCGTCAAGTCCTGGCCTTCTTCTTCCTTCCACAAGGTTCCCAACAGTCCCCTCATACCTACCCCCTGGTCCCAAAAACGGTTGAAATAGTTGCGTAACTCTGGAGACATTATGAGCATGGGATACCTTATCCGGAATAGTACGGGGGTACTGGATTTGGTGGACACTACCCATTTTTTGTTAGACCAACACAGATTTAGGACACCACCGGCGGGTGAGTCGTGTCTCAGAGCGAGGTGGCATGGCCGTGGCCGCCCAACGCGGCATCCGGCTTCACCCGGAGGGTACCGCCTGTAGGGACGAGGCGGCGCCTCGCTCCTACCACCGCGTGGTTTACCCGCACGTTATCGAAGGATTGGGCGAGTGCGCCTCTGTTTTGGGTGTGGCGGCTACCTTCAAGGCACTGGATTGGCAATGGGAAAAAGCAGGCAGGAAAAAAGTGAGGGGGAAGTCCCCTCCCCCCTCCAAGCGTCGGGTCTTGGGTCTATTATCCGGACTCTTATGGTCGAATCCTTTAAGTCCGGTATACGTCCGCTTTGGTGGTGAGCACGTTGCATTCCAATGCTCGGGGCAACTCAGAGTTCCCCTCGTAGCTTATAACTAACTTATTTTCAATATGTTAAGACATTGCCCGGGGAGCCCTCTGCAAAACTCGAGCGCCTACCCATACAATTTTTTATATTCAGTATTTGAAATTCATATTTCCGAGATTCCGCGCCCGCTACAACCCATGCTAAACTTTACTGCCATGATTGACATTCACAGCCACCCGTTATGGGAGGTCGATGACGGTGCAGAGACGTTAGAGGATGCGATTGGTATGTGCAAGATCGCGGCGGAGGACGGCATTACGCATATGGTGGCCACGCCGCACTATAACTACACTTACGTTTTCAGTCCCGAAGTCAATCGCCGGAAGCTTGCGGAGTTGCAGTCCGCGGTCGGCGAATCGCCCAAACTCCTCTTGGGTTGCGACTTTCATCTTTCCTACGACAATATCCAGAAGCTTGCTGAGACTCCCAAGGATTTCACGATCAACCAGACTTCTTACCTGCTGGTTGAATTCCCGGACCAGTTCGTTCCCGAGCAGTTCGATCGCATCTTCTACGACATCCAGGTGGCTGGGCTGGTACCGATCATCACGCATCCTGAGCGCAACCCGGTTTTCGCGCGGAAGACCGGTCTGCTCTACCACTGGGTTTCCGCCGGATGCCTTGCCCAGGTTACGGCCCAATCCTATACGGGCGGATTCGGGGAGCGCCCCCAGAAACTGGCCGAAACGTGGCTGGACTTGAATCTCGTGCATTTCTTCGCCACCGACGCCCACAGCACCAACTTCCGCCGCCCGGTGCTCTCGGAATGCTATCGCAAAGCGGCGGAGTCGAAGGGAGAGGCAACGGCGGAGAGGCTGCTCCAGAAGAACCCCGAGGCGGTCATCAATGACACGCGCCTGCCCTACCAGCCGCCGCCTCTGCGGCCCGGCAGACCGGAACGAAAGCGCCGCTGGTTTTCTTTCTTGGCTGGCCGATAGGGGCCGATAGGGACGGACAACTTCCGTGTTCGCGCGCAGAATCCGAGTTCAACGGGCGGGCCCGCAGGGGCCTGAACCCTGCCCGCTAGCCTGGCTGGATAGCTTCTTCATGCGGAGCTTTACGGGACGCTCGGCCTTTGATGAGACTCTGCCGGTAGCCGACGGCCTGGTGGAAGCCGGCTTCGGAGTCGACCTGGAGGCGCTCCAGGCGGACCTGGAAGATTGGCTGACGCGGAAGTTCGGGGCAGGGAAGCCGGTGAAAGTGAGCCTGACGGAAACCAGGGGCTAGGGATCAGGGACTAGGGCGTTGTCATTCTGAGCAAAGCGAAGAATCCCGCGGTGGCGCAGACATAAATGGCAATGCCTGCGCTGCCCTAGACCCTCCAATCCGCCCTGATTAGCCCCTACCCCTAACCCCTAATTCCTAGCCCCTAGCCCCTAATCCCTAGCCCCTACCTTGATGGCGATGAGGACCTTGTCGTCGAGGTGGGTTCCCTCGCGGGAATAGACACTGACGTCGGCAGCCACGGCGCTGACCACCTCCGCCGCGCTTTGGGAGATGCTGCCCCGAACAGACTCAACTAGCCTCTTGCTTCCGTACTCCTCCCCCTCGCGATCCATGGACTCGGTAATGCCGTCGGTACAGAGAACGAGCACATCCCCCGCCCGAAACTTGCATTGCCCTCTTTCGTAGCGAAGGTTATCGATGAGGCCCACCACCATACCGCCTTCCGTCAGTTCCACAGGCTCGCCTTCCGTTCTGACGACGACCGGTATGACGTGGCCGCAGTTGACGTAGCTGATGGCTTTGCCCGGGATGTCAATGACGCCCAGGAACATGGTGAGGTATTTCCCTCCCCGGGTTCCCGCCAGGATCATGTGGTTCAAGGATTCGGCCAGACGCTCGAGGGAGTGAAGGCTCGGCGCCAAGGCGCGCAGCATCGCCTGGAGATTCGACATGACCATCGCCGAGCTGATCCCCTTGCCCTCCACGTCCGCGATGACCACCAGCAGAGTGTTGGGGTCGAGTTGCAGGAAATCATAGTAGTCACCGCCTACTTCATAGCACGGCTCATTCATCACGGCGATTTCAAATCCCGGAAGCTGAGGCGGAGTCTCGGGAAGCAAGCTGCGCTGGATATCGCGAGCCAGCGCCATTTCGCGTTCCAGCCGCTCCTTCTCGAGCAGGGCGCGATGCAGTTGAGCGTTCTCGAGCGCAAGCGCCATGTGATCGGAGATGGCCAGAAGGAAGTCAACGTCCCCGGCGGTGAAGGGTCCGCTTTGCTTGTTGAGAAGTTGCAGGGCGGCGATGATCTTGCCGCGCTTATTCCGAATCGGCAGGCAGAGGAGACTGCGAGTGCGGTAGCCGGTGCGCGCGTCCACGTCGCGATCGAAGCGAGGATCGGAGTACGCGTCCGGGATGTTGAGGATCTCGCCGCTCTTGGCCACATGGCCCGCGATGCCGCGGCCGAGCGGCAAACGGATCTCGCGTTTTTCGATTCCGTGGGCGATCAGCGACCAGATCTCGTCACTCTTTTCATCCACCAGAAAGAGCGTGCCGCGCTCGGCGCCGGCCTGGGATTTCGCCACCTCCAGGATTCGGCCCAGCAGTTCGCCAAGGTCCAGGGTTGAGGCGAGAGCCTTGGTGGCCTCCATCAGGAAGCGCAGTTTGCTTTCCAGTTCCTCGAGCCGGCGCTTCAGGTCAGCGGGGTTTTCATCAACTCTGATCGTTTGGTCGGCACCGGCCGTCGAGCCCGTATCGGTCACGCTGTTCCCTCTTGAAGTTGAGTGTGAGCTGAGAAACGAGTATATCCAGGCTCGGTGCAGGATGCAATTCCAACTGCTTTGAAAATTGTGGGGCGGCCGTCCCGCCCGCACCACATCCGTCCACTGTCGGCCGATTTTCATGGTTTCTGGGTGCCCGTAAGCCGACGGGCATGAGCGACTGCCCTGAAAATGACTCCCCTCCTCAGCGGGAGGAGGGGCAGGGGGTGGTGGGTGGGACGGTCGGCGAACGACAACCACCCCTAACCCTAATACTGTTCACTTAATGATTCTGATGCACTTTGAGAACTCAATTCGTTGGCTACAGCAGGCTGCGCGCGGACGCAGGGGAAAATTACTCATCTTGCGCTTCACCCCGCGCGGGCGTCGCTGGCCGCGACTGCTCACCACGCGCTCTTGCAGGATTTCCTCCAACACCGCCTCATGGAAGGCCTTTCTCTCCCGAGGGGGGAACGGCACCGTAAAGAGGGAGCTTGCGACGAAGGACCCGCACGGCGTGCAGAAAGGAGAGCCGGTCGGGATCTTCTCCTACCTTCAAAGCCGCCTCATGCATCAAACCGCGGACGGCGAAATGCGCCAGCAGCAGACCATAAAATTCTTGCCGCACCAAGTCCGGTGTCTTGCTGCGCAGGACGATCTGGGCGCCGCGGAGGTGGGTCTTCAGCTCGTCCAGTGCCCCCTCGATCTCCCACCGTTCATGATAGAGCGCCGCCAATTCCTCGGCCGGCGCGGCGCTTGGATCCAGGATCGTCGTCACCAAGCGGTACAGGGGCTCGGCGTCGGCGACTCCTTCCAGGCGGTAATCGATCACCCGCACCACCACGCCGTTCGTGTGATGCCGCCGATCCCGCTCCGAGGGATAAATACGGCTCAGATACGAACCCTCCGGCAGGCGCTTCTCCACCCCCAAGCGCAGGTTCTTCTTGATCCGCCAGAGCAGATCGGCGCCCTGGGCACGGGCCTGATTCCACAGCCGAAAACCAAAAAAGTTGCGGTCGGCCAAGCACAGCATCCCCTTCTGCAGAGCCGCCATCACCGCCGGGGCGAGGGTGATTTCACCCGTCGCATAGCCTCCCAGGCGGGTGCCAAACAAGACGTGCGTCCCGTTTTCCACCAGCGCCACGAAGCGAATTTGCGGGTAGGCGCTGGCGCCACGACTCACCCCCGGGCGGCCGAAGGCTTGCACGTTTTCTTGCTCGTCCGCCACGTCCAGCGTACTGCCATCCAAGCTCACCAAATGCCAGTGCCGGTACCAAGCCCCGCGGGTGTTCTTCACGGCGACGGGCTTCACCACCTCGTCATACAACTGCTGCAGAACCGCCCAACCCAGCCGGGTGCGCGCTTGCGAGATCCCCGATTTGCCAGTGATCTTCACCGCCTGTTGCGGCCCCAGCAACCAAGTCAAGCCTTCCAACAGACAGCGCAGCACCTCGCGATAGGACACTTGCATGAACAACGCCAGAGCGATGACATAGTACACGACCACGTGTGCGGGCAACTCGCGCTGCCGGCGGCTGGTCTTCTTCTGGGCGGCCAGCACCGCCTGCACCTGAGACAGCGGAAACGTCGTGGCCAATACGCCGAGACTCATGTAATCGGTAATTCGCGTCCCCTTGGGAAGTTCCGCGATCGTCCGGGCCATGGGCATCCTCCTCTCACAGTTAATGAGGAGAGGATACCGCAAAATTTGTTAAGTGAACAGTATTACCCCTAACCCCTCCTTATCAAGGAGGGGAATCATTTTCATGCCAAGGGGTGAGCCGAAGGATCATGGAATCCTCGCTCAGGATGACATTTTAATTTGAGCCCGTTCGGTTGGCGCCGGGCCGGTTGTCGGGATGAGGAAAGGGGATGAGGAAAGTAACTTGACAGGGGATCTCTACGTATATAAAGTATGAGCTTAAGTCTATCTATGTAGACATGTGCGCCTACACTCATTCTCGGAGGTGCACTGTGAAGGAACCCTTATTCTTAACGATTCTGTTGCTGACGCCGCCGACTTTGGCCCTGGCAGGGAACGGCGACAGCCTTGTTCAGCCGCAGTTCTACTTCTTCACCGCCCCCATCGTGTCGAACACGCGATATTACTACAATGCTTTTGCACCGGCGTGCAGCCCATTGGCGGTGCCCGCGTCCTGTACTTCCACTGCGAGGGGCGGGAACAACACCGGCTTCGGCGGAGAGCTTTTGGGCCGCAAAGGCCTGGGCGTGGGGATCGAGCTTGGATATGGGGGCCCCAACTGGAGCTTTAACGGGAATGGGGCAATCGGAGTGGGTTCCGTCAACGGCTCCTACCACTTCTTCAGCACCCACAGTGGCAGGAGGGTGGACCCTTTCGTGAGCGGAGGGTACAGCCTTTACTTCGGCTATCAGAGGACGTTTCAGAGCGGGTTCAACCTGGGGGGCGGCGTCAATCTCTGGTTCATCAAACACGCCGCCCTGCGTTTGGAGATTCGGGACCAGGACGGCATTAACCGTTTTGACCAATTCACCCGTTTCGCAGCTTTCCGCTTCGGCATGACATTCAGGTCTCTCTTACGTTGATGCAATGATGGAATTGCCGGCACGCCGCCGAGCTAGCTTTCCGGTTTTATCGTACTTTCTACCCGGAAGAGTTGGTAATTGGAATAGCGATAGGTGTTGCGAAGGGGTTTGCCCTGAAAGACGAGCACGACAGCCACCTCGCGGGGCATCCAAAGCTCTCTATCAATACCGATCGGTTTGACGGGTGAGAAATCAACTGTGGAGGATTGGGAACTCATGCCGATATCCATCCGAGGCGCGAGAAGCCAAACCGTGATGCGCAGAATCTGGAAGGTTTCAGAGTCGATCCACCCAAGTCCCTGGCATAACAGACCTGCGGTTTCCCTCTGAGTACGGAAGCGGATAATTCGTCGCGCTCGCGCAGGTTGTTGCGCAAAGCCCACGACGTGACATTCCCGATCTCGAAGCCGCTCCGTGCCGAAATAGCGGAAACGGCTGTCGCTCTGGTCGGCCGGGCTGAAGTACAGGGAGGTTGATGCGTATTTCGAACTGGTCATGGAGAGACCGCGCATGCGTAGGGCATCGATAGGCTTGCCATCGAGGTCGGTGCGGTACTCATCAAAGGCGGGAATGTCAAAGGTTGCCTGGGGTATGACGATGTAGCGAAACTTCAGGTATCGAGTCGGTTCCCTCATTCCGTTGAGGTCGTAAGCGCCCAGCCCGGGAAGCGCTTCGAGGATGACTTCGTCGCAGGCTATGCGGGGAAAATCGCGAAGCTGGCCGGCGACTGTGTCGCCGACGCGCTCAAGAACCATTTCCAATGCCTCCTGGCTGCCGGCCGGCCGGAGCTTGTGCAAAAAAGGGCACTGGTGAATCTCGCGGGGAGTCCAATCGATGAGCGTGTGAGCGCCTTTGTAAATTTCGATTTCTGAGGGGGTAAGTTCAAACCTGAGGACGAGCTGTTGGGGTGTTGCCGCAAATTGCTGCAGTCCGACGCTCAAGGCGGCGACCCACGCGGCCGCGCATAAAGACGAACTGAGAAGCACCCGCGCTCGCACCGTGGAAGTATTCTCCCGTGAATGGGGGAAGTCAAGACGGAAAGTCGAAAATGGTCGCGCCGCCTGCGGCGCGATGCGCGGGCGCAACTCATGCGTAATTCGAATTGGCTTTGAGTTGACCCTGATCCGTCGATGACGGGCGGGTGGGCGGCAAAGAAGTGGGGGCGAGGCGCGGCCAGACCCCTACGGGCAACAGCCTCCGGCCAACAGAGCGAATCCGGGCGCAGATCGACTCTACCAAGTACCTATCGCCCACGCCCGCCGTCAACCGCAAGGGATCGTCACTGGTGCGGTGTAGTGCTCGGCACTCCCCCAACGGGGTGAGTGCCTTCCGATGACGCACCGCGTTGCAGCTCACAGCTCCAAAGGGGCGGCCTGGCACAGCCCGGCCAACGGCCTGGGAAAGGAGGCGGTTTTCCGGGTCGAGCCCTGAAGCGGCGACCTACGTTATGCGCAGCTATTACGCCCTTTCAGGGCTGAGAGATTACAGGCAATGTACAACCCACATTTAGGACGCCATCCTTCCGGCTGCCTGAGTTGTGCGGGTGGGAATCGCGGTGATAAACTCCCCGCGTGGAGCTTGGAATTCTCGATTTAGTAGGCCACGGGAGGAAAACGTGCCACAAGATGAGATGATCGCCATCGACACAACCGCCATGCCCTGGGAAGAACGGTACATGGCAGCCGCAGGTAAAAGCAACTTTCGCAAGCTGCTGCTCCAGGATCCGGATACGGGCATGGAGATCAGGCTGGTTCGATACCCAGCCGGCTTCAAGACACCGTGGCACTCTCATCCCTGCGGCCACGGGATCTACGTGTTAGAAGGCACCCTGGTGACTCACCAGGGCAGCCATGGGCCGGGCGCATTCGTCTGGTTCCCTGAGGGCATGTTGATGGAGCATGGCGCGACGGCGGACACCGACGTGGTGGTGCTATTCATTACCAACAAGAGATTCGAAATTCATTTTGTTGATCAAGGCGTGGTATGATGCTCACCGCTCGAAGAATCAAACTGCGATTCAGACAGTGGATGTGGATTCCCGCTTTCGCGGGAATGACGATACCGGGGACGCGCACCTTGAAAGTCGTCATTCCCGCGAAAGCGGGAATCCACAGTTCGGACTCGTTCAGTGTCTGAATCGTAGAAAAACCAAAAAAGTTTGTTGAAAAGAATGTTAGATCAAGTATAATAAGACGTTTGTGGTTGGCAACTTCCAATGGAGTGTGGAGTGGGAACCTATTTTGCGAAGGCGAGAAGGGGAAGAATTCACTGGCGGCTAGTTGATGCTGAGGGGTGGGTGTTGGGGCGCTTGGCCGCGCGCGCGGCTCGAGTGCTGACGGGGAAGGACTCTCCGGACTACACGCCGCATCAAGATCATCGCAGCGGGTTGATTATCATTAACGCCGAGAAGATTCACCTGACGGGGAAGAAGCTGGACGACAAAGTCTATCGGCACACGACGGGATATCCGGGCGGGTTGAAAGAGATCAGAGCGCGAGACATGTTTGAAAAGAAGCCGGAGGGCCTGCTTCGGGAAGCGATTCTGGGCATGCTGCCCAAGACTCGGATGCATTCCCGGCTGGCTCGGCGGCTGAAAGTCTACGTAGGCAGCACGCATCCGCACACCGCACAATCCCCTGAACCGATTTCCCTGGCGCGGTAGTTCGTCGCGCTCGGAATCCAAACATGGATAGGAGTTTTTGTGACAGAGCTTGCTGAATACAGGGCGACGGGACGCCGCAAAAGGTCCGTAGCCAGAGTGATTCTTAGGCCCGGCGACGGGAAGCTGACGATCAACCACCGTGGTTTCGACAGTTTCTTTCCTTCCGAGGCTCTGCGCGCGGAGATCCAGCAGCCGCTGGTGAGCACCGAGCTGGCGGGGAAGTTCGACATCCTGGTCAATGCCCGGGGCGGCGGAGTCCACGGCCAGGCGGGCGCCACCAAGTTGGGC
The DNA here is from genome assembly GCA_963831905.1 of uncultured Acidobacteriota bacterium. Taxonomy (GTDB): domain Bacteria; phylum Acidobacteriota; class Terriglobia; order UBA7540; family UBA7540; genus CAVROP01. The sequence continues at coordinate 368,798 of CAWHRX010000004.1, forward strand.
ATCGCCAGGGCGCTGATCATTTTCAATCCGGAACTCCGTCCGCGTCTTCGACAGGGCGGGTTCCTGACTCGGGATCCGCGCGCCAAGGAACGGAAGAAGTACGGCCAGAAGGGCGCGCGCAAGCGGTTCCAATTCTCGAAACGGTAGTAGGGGCGCGCCGTGGCACGGTGTAGGGGTAGGGCTTGCCCTACCCTCGTAGCGGCCAGCGGAAATGCGGGGACGGCAAGCCGTCTCCCTGCAGCGGGATGGTCCTAAGAGGAGGAGTTTTTGGCGAATATAACGATGAAGGAATTCCTGGAAGCCGGAGTCCACTTCGGCCACCAGACGCGCCGCTGGAACCCCAAGATGAAGGAATACATCTACGGGGAACGCAACGGGATTTACATCATTGACCTGCAAAAGACGCTGAAGCTGTTCAAAGAGGCGGCGAAATTCCTTACCGACCTTTCGCGCGAGGGCAAGACCGTGCTGTTTGTGGGCACCAAGCGCCAGGCGCAAGAGGCCATTGCGGAGGAGGCCGCCCGGTGTGGCATGTTCTTTGTCAACCACCGCTGGCTGGGGGGCTTGCTGACCAACCACGCGACGATTCAAAAATCCATTACGCGCCTCAAAGAACTTGAGGAGATGAGCAAGGACGGCCGCTACGATCTGCTGACCAAGAAAGAGGTTCAGCGGCTGGAGCGTGAGCGGCACCATCTGGAACAGAATCTTTCCGGCATCAAGGAAATGCCGGAACTCCCCGGGGCGCTCTTCGTGGTGGATTCCCACAAAGAGGAAATCGCCGTTCAGGAAGCGCGGAAACTCGGCATCCCGGTGGTAGCGATCGTCGATACGAACTGCGACCCCGACTTGGTCGATTACGTGATTGCCGGCAACGATGATGCCTTGCGCGCCATCCGGCTCTTTACCTCGAGAATCGCCGATTCCATTATGGAAGGGCACCAGGCCGCCGTGGACAAGCAGTTGGAGGAAGAGAAGATTGCGGCAGAGAAAGCGGCCGAGGAGTTGGAAGCTCAGCGCCTGGCGGCAGCCGAGGCGCTGCAGGGGTACGGCCCGGCAGGCGAAGAGGTCGCTACGGAGAAAGAAGGGATTGGCCTATCTCCCGCCGTTCTGGCGGCGGAGGAGAGCCTCGACGGCCGGGTGCGTGTCCCCAAGATCCGGCGCAAGGGCCAAGGCCCGGAGCCGAAGGGGCGTCCACGCAAGGGCGAGGAAGGCGAAGGCACCCCTGAGGCCTAACATGCCCGGGAAGAGCAGGCCTGCGGTTCGAGGTTTGCGGCCCTTTATTGTCGGTGAATTCAAACCCAGAATCTGAAATAGGCGGGCCGGGAGGCTGCGCCGAATTCTGTGCGGTGCGGAGGAAGTAAACGGATGAGTGTATCCGCCGAACTAGTCAAGAAGCTGCGTGAAATGAGCGGCGCTCCCATGCTGGAGTGCAAGAAAGCTTTGGAAGAGGCGGGGGGCGACCAGGAAAAGGCCTTCACGGTCCTCAGGAAACGCGGCCAGGCGGCCGCGGCCAAGAAAGCGGGTCGTGTAACCTCCGAAGGCGTCGTGGGGAGCTATATCCACGCGGGCGGGAAGATGGGCGTGCTGATCGAAGTGAATTGCGAGTCTGACTTCGTGGCCCGCAACGAGGAGTTCCAGCAATTGGTCCACGATCTGGCCATGCAGGTCTGCGCCACCGATCCGCGCTTCGTACGCAAGGAAGACGTGACGGAAGAGGTTCTCACGCGGGAAAAGGAAATCCTGAAGGAGCAGGCGGCCGCTTCGGGCAAACCTGAGGCGGTGCTGGATAAGATCGTGGAGGGCAGGCTGGGGAAATTCTACGAGGAAGCCTGCCTGTACGAACAACACTTCATCAAGGATACCACCGGCGCCATGACCATCGGAGAGTTGATCGCCTCCAAGATCGCCAAGTTCGGCGAGAATATCATGGTGCGCCGGTTCGCGCGTTTCAAGGTGGGTGAAGGGATGCCAAGCGCATGAGTGCTCCGGTTTTTCGCCGCATTCTGCTGAAATTGAGCGGGGAAGCGCTGATGGGATCGCAGGGCTTCGGGATCGACCCCGCGATGGCGGCCCGCATTGCCGGAGAAGTTGACGAAGTTCGGAAGCTGGGAGTCCAGATCGGCATCGTGGTGGGCGGCGGGAACTTTATTCGGGGAGTGGCGGCTTCCGAGTCCGGGATCGATCGGGTGGTCGCGGACCAGATGGGAATGCTGGCCACGGTGATTAACGGCTTGGCGCTGCAAGACGCCTTGGAGAAACTCGGCTGCCACACGCGGGTGACCACGGCGATTGAGATTCGGGAGGTCGCGGAGCCCTTTATCCGCCGCCGCTCCGTGCGCCACTTGGAAAAAGGCCGGGTGGTGATTTTTGCGGCCGGAACCGGCAGTCCCTATTTTTCCACGGATACGGCTGCGGCTCTGCGGGCCATCGAGATCAAGGCGGACGTGATTCTGAAGGCGACCAAGGTGGACGGCGTCTACGATGCGGACCCGCAAAAGGTTTCGGAAGCCAAGATGTTTTCGCACATTAATTATCTGGATGTGCTCTCGCGCGGGCTGAAGGTGATGGACACGACCGCTATTTCGATGTGCATGGATAATAGCGTACAGATTATCGTTTTCAATCTTAACGTTCCAGGCAATCTCAAACGCGTCATGCTTGGCGAAAAGATTGGTTCACTCGTATCCCGTTGAGCGCACGCCCGGAAAGGCGGGCAAAAGATGATTAAGGAGACTCTCGCAGCAACTCGAACGCGCATGGTGAAAGCGGCAGAAGACTTACGTGCGGAACTTGCCACTCTGCGCACGGGCCGCGCCTCAACCGGCCTGCTCGAGCATCTGAAGGTGGAATATTACGGCACGCCCACACCTCTGAACCAGGTGGCGACTTTGGGGATTCCCGACCCTACCTTGCTGACGGTGCAGCCCTGGGATCCAAGTTTGTTGCCGGCGATCGAGAAGGTCATTCGATCTTCGGGCTTGGGATTGAATCCGGTCAACGATGGAAAAATCCTGAAAGTTCCCATTCCGGCGCTTACCGAAGAGCGGCGGAAGGAACTGGTGAAGCACCTCCACAAGGTCTTGGAAAACCACCGGACAGCAGGCCGCAATATTCGCCGGGATGCGAACGAAGAAGTGAAGAGACTGCTCAAGGACAAGAAAATATCCGAAGACGACGAACGGCGAGGCCTGGAAGAGATTCAGAAGCTGACCGACGATACGATGGAAAGACTGGAAAGTGTGGGCAAGGCCAAGGAGAAGGAAATCCTCGAGATGCGATAGGGCCTTCGGACTGTCATTCCGAGCGAAGCGAGGAATGTCGCCCTGAATGGTTTTAAGGCAGTGAGAGATTCCTCGTCGCCTGCGGCTGCTCGGAATGAGAGTGAAAACGAGTTGCTCTGCCGCGTTCGACGGGAGCAATTTCGCTGCCGCACTCGAAAAGTTTGTAAGTTGCTTGACAAAATTTTTGCCGGTCTGCTACATTTGTAAGGATCGGGTGTAGGCCTTGTTCGGGTCCATACAGAAGCAGTCACAGAGGATACCCGTTACGGGGGTGGGAGAGAGGCCCCGGAATGCCAACTTTTAGTCAGATGGTTCGGCTCGGCCGGAAGCAGCCGAGATACAAGACTTCCAGCCCGGCGCTGGAAGGCTGTCCGCAGAAGCGTGGAGTATGCGTTCGCGTGTATACCCAGACGCCCAAGAAGCCGAACTCGGCATTGCGGAAAGTGGCGCGCGTCAGGCTGACGAATGCGATGGAAGTGACGACCTATATTCCGGGCGTCGGGCACAATTTGCAGGAACACTCGATCGTCCTGATCCGCGGCGGCCGCGTCAAAGATCTGCCCGGAGTTCGCTATCACGTCATCCGCGGGACGCTGGATTCTGCGGGCGTGACGGATCGCCGGCAAGGGCGGTCCAAGTACGGGGCCAAGCGGCCCAAGGCAAGCTAGGCAGGTGGGCAGATCGGCAGCAGTCGCGGATTTGACAGATGCCGCCCTCACCACTGAGAGCAAGAATCTGAAAGCTGATAGCTGAAAGCTGACAGCTTTAACTGAAAACTGAGAACTGAATACTGACAACTACTTATGCCTCGTAAAGGTACAACTGAGCATCGAGAGGTAAGCGCCGATCCGGTTCACGGCAGCCCACTGGTTCAGAAGTTAGTGAACTGCGTCATGATGATGGGCGAGAAGAGCGTCGCCCAGAAGGTCGTGTACGACGCCTTCGGGTTGATTCAACAGCGAGCCAATGATGATCCGCTGAAGATCTTCAAGAAGGCGGTGGAGAACGTCAAGCCGACCCTGGAAGTGAAGACCCGCCGCGTGGGTGGGGCGAACTATCAGGTGCCGGTGGAAGTCAATCGGAATCGTCAAACCTCGTTAAGTCTCCGCTGGATTATCAGCTATGCGCGGGAGCGGGGCGAGAAGTCCATGGTGGAGAAGCTGGCCGCGGAGTTGCTGGATGCTGCGAACAACCGCGGCGGCGCCATCAAGAAACGGGACGACACTCACCGCATGGCCGAAGCCAATAAGGCTTTTGCCCATTACCGCTGGTAACCTTGGTCATGGCGGGAGGTGGGACCACCCTGGCCCACGATCCGCTTTGTGGCCGCCGCAAGCGGCTTAACCGATCAATAGGCTGCTGGGGGCAGCATCCTGGTTCGAGGACCAGGAGGATGGCTCGGTGTTGTTCGTATGAAGGATCTATGCCGCGTCAGACGCCGCTCGAAAAAACCCGGAACATCGGCATCATGGCCCACATCGATGCCGGGAAGACGACGACGACCGAGCGCATCCTGTATTACACAGGCCGGACGTACAAGATGGGTGAAGTGCACGAAGGCACGGCGGTGATGGATTGGATGGAACAGGAGCAGGAGCGCGGCATCACCATTACCTCCGCTGCTACCACCTGTTTTTGGAACGATATCCGAATTAATATTATTGACACGCCGGGCCATGTGGATTTTACGGCGGAAGTTGAACGGTCGCTCCGGGTGCTTGACGGAGCGATTGCTATTTTAGGGGCGGTCGAGGGCGTGGAGCCCCAGACGGAAACGGTCTGGAGGCAGGCGGACAAGTACCGGGTGCCGCGCATCGTTTTTGTGAATAAGATGGACCGCGTGGGCGCCGACTTTGAAACCTGCGTCAGCCAGCTCCGCTCCAAGCTCCATGCCACTCCCGTCATCGTCCAACTGCCTCTGGGCGCGGAGGACGTTTTCGAGGGGATCATTGACCTGGTCAGGCAACGCGCCATTGTGTGGAAGGAAGAGACGCTGGGAGCGGCCTTTGACGATGTCGAGATTCCGGCCGAACACCAGGAGAAGGCGCAGCGGTTTCGCGAGCAGATGATCGAAGCGCTGGGTGAAGTGGACGAACCGATTATGGAGAAGTACGTTCACGGCGAAGCCATCGGGGAGGAAGATCTTCGAGCTGGACTGCGGCGAGCGACCATCGCCATGAAGGCCTTTCCCGTGCTTTGCGGCGCCGCTTTCAAGAACAAAGGCGTTCAGCCGCTGCTCGATGCGGTGGTTGATTACCTGCCCTCGCCGATGGACGTTCCCCCGATTGAGGGCACGGCGCCCGACGACGAAGAGAAAATCTTGACTCGAAAGGCTTCGGACGAAGATCCGTTCGCCGCCTTGGTGTTCAAGATCATGACCGACCCCTACGTCGGCCAGCTTGCGTTTATGCGGGTTTATTCCGGGGGAGTGCAGAAGGGGGACTCGGTCTACAGCCCCCGCCGCGACCGCCGGGAGCGCATCTCGCGGCTCTTGCAGATGCACGCCAACAAGCGCGAGGAGATCTCGGAAGTGTTCGCGGGAGATATCGCCGCGGCCGTGGGTCTGAAGAGCGTCTCAACCGGGGACACGATTTGCGATGAAGACCACCCCATTGTCCTCGAGTCCATGGATTTTCCGGCTCCCGTGATTTCGGTGGCCATTGAACCCAAGACCAAAGCGGACCAGGAGAAGTTAGGGAACGCCCTCTCGAAACTGACGCAGGAAGACCCCACCTTCAAAGTTCACACCGACCCCGACACTGGACAAACCCTGATTTCAGGCATGGGCGAATTGCACCTCGAGATTCTCGTGGATCGCATGGTGCGGGAGTTCAGCGTGGCGGCCAATGTGGGGCGCCCACAGGTAGCCTATCGCGAGACGATCACGGCTTCCGGCGAGGGAGAAGGGAAATACGTGCGGCAGACAGGCGGCCATGGCCAGTATGGCCACGTTTTCCTGCGCGTCGATCCCCTCCCGCATCCCGACCTTAACGCCATCGCCGAGCTGACGAAGAAGAAATCCACCAACAAGTTTGACGCGGAATTGAAGCTCCTGTTCCGCGACGAGATCGTGAGCGGCGTGGTTCCGAAGGAATACATCGGGCCTACTTATGAAGGCGTGCGTGAGGCGATGGAATCCGGCGCCCTGGCCGGCTATGAGATGAACGGCGTCGCGGTGACCCTCACCGACGGCTCGTTTCACGAGGTCGATTCTTCTGAGATCGCCTTCAAGATTGCCGGGTCGCTGGGCTTCAAGGAAGCTGTCCGCAGGGCCAGGCCGGTGCTGCTGGAGCCGGTGATGAAGGTGGAAACGGTGGTGCCCGAGGAATACATGGGTGATGTTCTGGGCGACCTGAGCGCGCGCCGCGGGCACATCGAAGGCATGGAAAAGCGCGGCTCCACGCAGATCATTCGCACCAAGGTTCCCCTGGCGGAGATGTTTGGCTACGCAACGGATTTGCGTTCCAGGACGCAGGGCCGCGCTTCGTACACGATGCACTTCCTGCGCTACGAAGAGACGCCGGCGTCGGTTTCGGAGGAGGTTATCGCCCGAGTACAGGGGCGAGTGGTGGGGCAGTAGGAAAGACGATCTTTTCTAATTGAGGACTTACGACCATGGCCAAAGAGAAGTTTGATCGTTCAAAGCCGCACATGAACATCGGGACGATTGGGCACATCGATCACGGGAAGACGACGCTGACGGCGGCGATCACGAAAGTGCTGGCGAGGTCGAACCCGAAAGTGAAGTTTCGTCCTTTTGACTCGATTGACAACGCGCCGGAAGAGAAGGCGCGGGGGATCACGATCGCGATCGCACACGTGGAGTACGAGACCAAGAACCGGCACTATGCGCACGTGGACTGTCCGGGGCACGCCGACTACATCAAGAACATGATCACGGGCGCGGCGCAGATGGACGGGGCGGTGCTGGTGGTGGCGGCGACGGACGGGCCGATGCCGCAGACGCGGGAGCACGTGCTGTTGGCGCGGCAGGTGAACGTGCCGTACATTGTGGTGTACATGAACAAGTGCGACGCGGTGGACGATCCGGAGTTGCTGGACCTGGTGGAGATGGAGGTGCGGGAGTTACTGACCAAGTATCAGTTTCCTGGGGACAAGATTCCGGTGGTGCGTGGGAGCGCGCTGAAGGCCTTGGAAGGGGACGCGAACGGGGAGAAGTCGATTTTCGAGTTGATGGAGGCGGTGGACAGTTACATTCCGATGCCGCCGCGGGAGTTGGACAAGCCGTTCCTGATGCCGGTGGAGGACATCTTCTCGATCTCCGGACGCGGCACGGTGGTGACGGGACGGGTGGAGCGTGGGAGGGTCAGGATCCAGGAGGAAGTGGAGATTGTGGGCTTGCGTCCGGAGTCGTTCAAGCGGGTGGTGACGGGCGTGGAGATGTTCAAGAAGCTGCTGGACGAAGGGCAGGCGGGGGACAACATTGGGGTGTTGCTGCGGGGGACGGAGAAGGAAGATGTGGAGCGGGGGATGGTGCTGGCGAAGCCGGGGTCGATCACGCCGCACACCAAGTTCAAGTCCGCGGTGTACATCTTAACGAAGGAAGAGGGAGGGCGGCACACGCCGTTCTTCAACGGGTACCGGCCGCAGTTTTACTTTCGGACCACGGACGTGACGGGGGTGGCGACGCTGCCTGCCGGGACGGAGATGGTGATGCCGGGGGATAACGTGGCGCTGGAGATCGAGTTGATCACGCCCATCGCCATGGAGAAAGGCCTGCGGTTCGCCATCCGGGAAGGCGGCCACACGGTGGGCGCCGGAAGCGTGACGGAAATTATCCAGTAGCTGTCAGCTTTCCGCTGTCAGCTATCAGCCGGACCGGCTTGTCATTCTGAGCGGAGCGAAGAATCTCCGTAGTTCCGGAAAGATCAACTGCAGGGATCCTTCGCTACGCTCAGGATGACAGGCGAAAGTAGCGGGGTGTTAGGCAAGAGCGGGATGTCAGGCAAGAGATGGCGGCAGTGGAAGACAAGCTGAGAGCTGACGGCTGACAGCTAAAACGAGGTATGATGCTGCATCAGAAAATTAGAATTCGGTTGAAGGCATACGATCACAAGATTCTCGACCAATCGGCGGCTGAGATCGTATCGACTGCGAAGCGCACGGGGGCGCAGGTGGCGGGGCCAATTCCGCTACCCACCATTAAAAACAAGTATTGCGTGCTGCGCTCACCGCATACCGACAAGAAATCGCGGGAGCAGTTCGAAATCCGCACGCACAAGCGGCTGGTGGATATCCTGGAGCCCACTTCGAACACGATCGAAGCCCTGACGAAACTGGATCTGCCTTCCGGCGTGGACATCGAAATCAAGGCGTTTGGCAAGGAACACACGAAGTGAAGACGTCCGTTGTCCGTGGTCCGTCGTCGGCGACCAGTCGGCGACGGACCACGGACAACGGACAACTGACGACTGAGAACTGAACATGGTAAAAGCAATTCTCGGCAAGAAGCTCGGCATGACGCAGGTCTTCGGTAAGAATGGAGACGTGACGCCGGTGACGGTGTTGAAGGCGGGGCCGTGCATTGTCATCCAAAGGAAGACCGCAGGGCGCGAGGGTTATGACGCGGCCCAACTCGGCTTGGTGGAGTTGCCGCCTCCCAAGCGCGTGAACCGGCCGCGGGAAGGACATTTCAAAAAGGCCGGCGCGAACCCGGTGCGTTTTCTGCGCGAAGTGCGCCTGGGCGCGGACGCTGGGGAAGTCAACGTCGGGGACAAAGTTCTGGCTGACGTTTTTGCCGCCGACGACTTTGTCGATGTGACGGGAGTGTCCAAAGGACGGGGCTTTGCCGGATTCCACAAGCGGCATCACTTCGGCGGCGGCGGCGGGTCGCACGGGTCGATGTTCCATCGCGCGCCGGGCTCGATTGGGTCATCGGCGTGGCCTTCCCGGGTGCTTAAAGGCATGAAGGCGGCCGGCCACATGGGCCATGCGCGGAGCACGGTGCGAAACCTCCGGGTGGTGCAGGTCAATGCGGAGGAGAACACTTTGTTGGTTGCGGGCGCCGTACCGGGTCCGGAAGGCGGCTATGTGGTCGTTCACCAGGCCAAGGCGCCGCATAGGTAGGCAGATGGGCAGTGGGCAGATCGGCAGGTGGGCAGAAGGCCGGCCACTGAAAACTGAGAACTGATAACTGAGAACTGATATGGCGACAGTCGAAGTCAAAAACATGGATGGGGCGACCGTGAAGCAGCTTGAGGTCGCGGACGAGGTCTTCGCGGTAAAACCGAATCAGAGCCTGCTTTGGGAAGCCGTGAAGCAGTACCGGGCGAGCCAGCGGCGCGGGACGCACTCGACGAAGAGCCGGGCCGACGTGAGGGGCGGCGGCAAGAAGCCCTGGAGGCAGAAAGGCACGGGGCGGGCGCGCGTGGGGAGCATTCGCAGCTCGTTGTGGCGTCACGGTTCAATCGCCCACGGTCCCGTGCCGCGCGATTACTCCTATGCGCTCCCGGCGAAGATGCTGCGCGGGGCGCTGCGTTCGGCTCTGGCGGCGAAGTTCCTGGAACACAAACTGACGGTGGTGGACCAATTCGGCCTGGGAGAGGCGAAGACCAAGTTGTTTGCCGGGGCCCTGAAGAAGTTGGGAGTGGAAAGGACCGTGCTGGTGGTGAACGATGCGGTGAACCATAATCTGGAGCTCTCCTCGCGCAATGTCGAGGGATGCGAGCTGGTTCGCCACCACCAACTGCATCCCTATCAGGTGTTGAGCCATGATCAGATGCTGATTTCGGAAGGAGCTCTCACCCGGCTCCAGGAGTCGTTGCTATGAAGAGCCCCTACGATATTTTGCGCAAGCCGATCGTTACGGAGAAGAGCGTGGACGTCAAAGAGCGCCATCGAACGTTGTGCTTCCAGGTCGTCCCCGAGGCCACCAAGATCGATATCAAGGAAGCCGTGCAGGCGTTGTTTAAAGTTAAGGTGGCGTCCGTCCATACCTCCGCCTACGCGGGTAAAATGCGGCGCCGGGGAAAGACGTTCGGCTACCGGCCGGACTGGAAGAAGGCGTACGTGAAGCTGAAGGCCGGGGAGAAAGTTCCGGAGTACGTTGAGAGTGAGTAGAGGAGTTTGAGCGGCGAAGTGGTTCGCTGCCGAAGACGAAGGCTATGGGAATAAAAACCTACAGACCCTACACCGAGACGAGAAGGTTCCAGACAGGCTTGACCTTTGAGGAACTCTCCAAAGTGCCTCCTCACAAGCCACTTTTGGAGCCCAAATCGCGCATCTCGGGGCGCAACAACCACGGTGAATTGACGATTTGGCACCGCGGCGGCGGGCACAAGCGGCACTATCGGGTTGTCGATTTCAAACGCGACAAGATGGGGATTCCGGCTCGTGTGGCCAGCATCGAATACGACCCGAACCGCTCCGCGTTCATTGCCCTCCTGCATTACGCGGACGGAGAGAAGCGGTACATTCTTGCTCCCACGGGATTGAAAGTGGGGGACAAAGTTGTTTCCGGTCCGGAGGCGGATATTGTCACCGGCAATGCGTTGCCGCTGAAGAGTATTCCGGCCGGCACTTTGATCCACAACATTGAACTGCGCCCGGGAAAGGGCGGCCAGATGGTGCGCAGCGCCGGAAGTTCCGCCCAATTACTTGCCAAAGAGGGCGAATACGCGCAGATCCGTCTGCCGTCCGGAGAAGTCCGGAAAGTTCTCATGGAGTGCGTGGCGACCATCGGGCAGGTGGGGAATCTCGAGCACGAGAATATCTCGATCGGCAAAGCGGGACGCAAGCGCTGGATGGGCATTCGGCCCACCGTACGGGGCGTGGCGATGAACCCGGTCGATCATCCCCTGGGAGGCGGGGAAGGGAAGACCTCCGGCGGGCGCAACCCCGTGACACCTTGGGGCCAGCCCACCCGCGGTTACAAGACGCGCAACAACAAGTCAACGGAACGGTTCATTGTGAAGCACCGTGAGAAGAAATAAAGGGAGGAAGCCTTGGGAAGGTCGTTGAAGAAGGGTCCCTTCGTGGATGACCACTTGATGAGAAAAGTCGAACTGCTCAACCGGCGGTTCGAGAAGAAAGTGGTGAAAACCTGGTCGCGACGTTCCACTATTGTTCCCGAGATGGTGGGGCATACGATTGCCGTTCACAACGGTAAGAAATTCATACCCGTGTACATCACGGAGAACATGGTTGGCCATAAGTTGGGCGAGTTTTCACCGACTCGCACCTTCAAGGGTCACAGCGTCAAGGTGGCGATGGAAAAGGCCACTGCTGCCGCTCCACCCCCCGTGGGAGGCGCGAGGCCGGCCGCCGCACCGGCGCCGGCGGCGGGAGGAGCCGCCAGCTAATTTGTAGGGGTGCGCCATGGCGTGCCCGTACATCGGCCAGCAGTCAGGATTCCCGCCCAGGTGGGAATGACCAGTTGGACTGAGAGAAACTATGGAAGCACGAGCCACACAAAAATACATCCGCGTGTTCGCCGCAGAAGGCGCGCCTGGTCGTAGACCTGATTCGCGGCAAGAACGTGGGCGACGCGCTGAGTACCCTGACCTACACGAAGAAGCGCGTGACCGAGGCGGTGGAGAAGATCTTGCGCGCCGCCATCTCCAACGCCGAGCAGAAAGCCGAGCATGTGGACGTGGACCGGTTAATTGTCTCGAAGGCCTACGTCAACGACGGACCGCGCCAGAAGCGGGTTCGTCCCGCACCCATGGGCCGCGCGTACCGCTACCAGCGGCGCACCAGCCATGTCACCATCGTGGTGGAGTCGCCGGAAAGCAGGGATTAGAGGCTGGGGATTAGGGGTTAGGGATTGGGCCGGATCGCCAATCCCTAATCCCTGACCCCTAATCCCTAACGAGGAGGAGTGGATGGGCCAGAAAGTACATCCTTACGGATTCCGTCTTGGATATAACAAGACCTGGAAGTCGCGCTGGTTCGCGAAGAAGGATTACAGCGATTTTCTCCACGAGGACCTGAAGCTCAGGAAGCGGCTGAAGGATCAACTGCAGGCGGCGGGAGTGGCGTCCATCGAACGTCGAGCGGCCGGGCAACAAGCTGAAGATCACTATCCACACCGCGCGGCCGGGCATCATTATCGGCCGCAAGGGCGCGGAGATCGACCGGCTTCGGCAGGAGATTCAGAAGCGAACGGGCCGCGAAGTACTGCCCATCAACATCCAGGAGGTTCACCGTCCCGAGTTGAACGCGCAGTTGGTGGCGGAAGCAATTTGCCTGCAGCTCGAGAAGCGCGTGGCTTTCCGGCGCGCTATGCGCAAAGCGGTTGATTCCGCGCTGCGCTTCGGCTGCAAGGGGATCAAGATTCGCTGCGGCGGGCGCCTGAATGGGGCGGAGATTGCGCGCTCCGAATGGTACCTCCAGGGACGCTTGCCCCTGCACACCCTGCGCGCGGACATTGATTACGGACTCGCGGAAGCGAGGACCACGTACGGCGTGATTGGCGTGAAATGCTGGATCTATAACGGAGAGATTCTGGAACAGAAGAAACGGCCGGAGAAACCCAAGGTTGAGGAACCCGTGGCTGCGGTTGCGCCTGCGGTCCCCCAAGCGCCGCCGGCCCCGGCGCCGGCAGCTTCCTGAATAGTGGATCGAAACTATGTTAATGCCAAGTAAGGTAAAGTACCGAAAGCAGCAGCGCGGGCGCATGCGCGGCAAGGCGTGGCGAGGGTCGCGCCTATCGTTCGGGGACTATGGGTTGAAGGTGCTCGAGCCGGGCTGGATCACGGACCGCCAGATTGAAGCCAGCCGCGTGGCCATCATGCGCTTCATCAAGCGCGGCGGAAAGCTTTGGATTCGCATTTTCCCGGACAAGCCGGTGACCAAGAAGCCGGCGGAAACCCGCATGGGAAAAGGCAAGGGCGCTCCGGAGTTTTGGGTGGCGGTGGTGAAGCCGGGACGAATCCTGTTCGAAATGGAAGGCGTGCCGGAGGCGGAAGCCCGCGAAGCGATGCGCCTGGCCGGCCATAAGCTGGCTTTGTCAACGCAATTTGTTACGCGCAAGATCGTCGCGATATAGGGCGGGCGGTGGCGGTAGGGGCACGCCATGGCGTGCCCGTACAACGAGAGAGATGGTCATGAAACTGGAAAAAGACAAGAAGTGGAAGTGGCCGGCTGACAAGATGCGCGAATGGACTGACGACGAGGTGAAGGCGCGCGCGACCGAGTTTACCGGTCAACTGGGCCGGCTGAGGTTCCGAATGGCGAGCGGGCAGGCGGAGAGTCTGGAGACCCTGCGAGCGTTGCGAAAAGGCATCGCCAGGGTAAAGACCGTGGCGCGGGAGCGGCAACTGAAGGCGAAAGGGGCGGCCTAAGCCGTCAGCTGAAGATTATGCAAAAACAGCGACAGGAAAAAGTCGGGACTGTGACCAGTAACAAAATGCAGAAGACCGTAGCGGTTACGGTGGAGCGGCAGATTATTGACCGCTTTTACAAGAGGGTCGTGCGGCGCTCCAAAACTTTCCTGGCCCACGACGAGAAGAACGAGTGCCGGCCGGGCGACAAGGTGCGAATTCAGGAGACGCGGCCCCTCAGCCGCCAGAAGCGCTGGCGGGTGGTGGAAATTGTGCATAAGACCGTGGAAGTGGCTCCGCTTCCGGAGGCGACCGTATGATCGGGATGAGGACGATTCTGCATGTGGCGGACAATTCCGGAGCGCGCCGGCTGGCCTGCATTCTCCCTGTGGGAGGCGATGTGGGCTTGCAGGCGGGGCTGGGTGATGTGGTGACGGCTTCGGTGAAGGAAGCGGCTCCGGACAGCGCCATTCCAAAGGGCAAAGTGGTGAAGTGCGTGATCGTCAGAATGCGCAAAGAGCAGCGGCGGCGGGACGGCAGCTACATTCGATTCGATGAGAATGCCGCCGTGCTCATCAACGAGACGAACGAGCCGGTGGGGACTCGCGTCTTCGGGCCGGTGGCCCGAGAGCTTCGCGAGAAGAAGTTTCTGAAAATCGTTTCACTCGCGCCAGAGGTTCTGTGATGGGAATTGCATTGGATATTCGCAAGAACGACCAGGTCAAGGTAATTGCCGGGCGGGATAAGGGCAAGGTGGGGCGGGTTCTGGAAGTCGAGCCGCGCAAGCAGCGGCTGTACGTTGAGCATGTGAACATGATCAAGCGCCACACGCGGCCCAATCCGAACAAGCAGATCCGAGGCGGGATCCTGGAGAAAGAAGGGCCGATCAGCGTTTCCAATGTGGCCCTGGTGTGCAGCGAATGCGGACCCACTCGCATCCAGCATCGGGAAATGGCCGGCAGCAAGAAGGTGCGCATCTGCGCTAAATGCGAGAAGTCTTTGGATAAGTAAGGGCAGCGCAGACCGGCATTGCAGGTCTGCGGCTCTAGGCGGGAGGAACTCGAGGGAAAATGGCGCCGCGGTTGAAAGAGAGATATAAGAACGAGATCGTGCCGGCCTTGTTGAAGGAATTCAATTATCCGAATATCATGGCCGCCCCGCGTCTTAAGAAGATCGTGCTGAACATGGGCTTGGGTGAAGCCATCCAGAATGCCAAATTGCTGGATTCCGGGTCGGGGGAGTTGGGCTTGATTACGGGGCAGAAGCCGATCATTACCCGGGCGCGCAAGTCGATCGCGAATTTCAAGCTGCGCAAGAACATGCCGATCGGTGCGATGGTGACTCTGCGGGGCGACCGGATGTACGAATTCTTCGATCGCCTCACCAGCGTGGCGCTGCCGCGCGTGCGCGACTTCCGGGGGCTTTCGACTCGGGCTTTTGACGGCCGGGGGAATTACACGATGGGTCTTCGCGACCAGATGGTCTTCCCGGAAATTGACTACGCGAAGGTCGAAAAAGTGAAGGGACTCAACATTTCTATCGTTACTGACGCTCGCAGCGACGCGGAGGCTTTGGCCCTGCTCCGGCACTTGGGGATGCCTTTCCGGACAGAGGCGCAGCGGCGGAAGACCGCGGCGAGTGAGGGCAAAGCGCCGGCGGGTGGAGAAAAGCAATAGGAGGGTTTTCGTGGCTCGAACTTCAATGATGGCCAAGTTGCGCAAGAAGCCGAAATTCGCAATCCGGCACAGGAATCGCTGCCTGATTTGTGGCCGGCCTCGCGGTTACCTGGGGAAGTTCAAGATGTGCCGATTGTGTTTCCGGCAATTGGCTCTCAAGGGCGAGATCCCGGGAGTGGTGAAGTCGAGCTGGTGAGGGGCGTCCGGCGGGCGTCATTCTGAGTGCAGCGAAGAATCCCGATAGTCCCGAAACCGCCAACTGCAGAGATTCTTCGCGGCGCTCAGAACGACAGTGATGAACGTGAGAGGCAAATTCAGGCGGCAGGAGTTTTATGGCAGCGGTAACAGATTCTATAGCGGACATGTTTACGCGAATTCGGAATGGGATTCAGGCCCGGCACCAGCGGGTGGACATGCCCTCCTCGAAGCTCAAGGCTGAAGTGGCGCGCATCCTGAAAGACGAGGGATACATCAACAGCTACAAAGTGAATGAGGAGGGCAAGAAAAAGGTTCTGCGAATCGTTCTCCGCTACGGGGCCGACGGGGAGAACGTCATCAGCACGATCGACCGTGTTTCGAGGCCGGGACGTCGCGTTTACTCCGCGGCGAAGGAAATCCCCAAGGTGCAGGGGGGGCTGGGAGTGAATATCGTCACGACTCCGCGCGGAGTGATGACCGGGAAGCAAGCTCGTCGTGCCGGCATCGGCGGCGAGATTCTGGGCGTCATATCCTGATCAGGGTGGGGCGGTTAGCGAACCGCGCCTACGCTACAGTACTAATGGAATAAACGTTATGTCGAGAATAGGAACCAAGCCAGTTCAAGTACCCTCCGGAGTGACGCTGGAAGCGGAGGGGGAAGCGATGGTGGTGAAGGGGCCGAAAGGGACTCTGCGCGTGCCCGTGCCGCCGGGTTTCCAGGTCGAGAAAGAGGACGGCCAATACCTGGTGAAACGGGAAGGCCCGGAACAGGCTGCATTGCACGGTTTGACCCGCAGCCTCTTGGCCAACGCGGTGCGCGGTGTTGTCCAGGGCTTTGAAAAACACCTGGACATCGTGGGGATCGGATACCGGGCGGAGGTCAAAGGCCCAACCGTAGTTTTCACCCTGGGTTATTCGCACCCCATCGAGGTGCCGATTCCCGAAGGGATGGCGATCACGGTTGAGAAGCAGACGCACATCGCCGTCAAAGGCGCAGACAGGCAGCGCGTGGGACAGTTAGCGGCGGAGATTCGTGGCTTGCGGCCTCCCGATCCGTATAAGAACAAGGGCGTCCGTTACACGGGCGAGCGGCTGAAGAAGAAGGTGGGCAAGGCCGCCGCTGCGGCTGGAGGCGGTGGAGCTGCCAAGGCAGGCTAGATTTTCACGTAGGGGCACGTCATGGCGTGCCCGTACGGGGGTGGTTTTCAGGAGAACGCGACATGTTGCAACTGGTTTCCAAGGACGCGGCGCGGCGACGGATTCACGTGCGGCTCCGAACGCGATTGGCTGGGCGAGCGCAAATGCCCCGGCTGAGCGTTTTCCGCTCCCTTAATCATATCTATGCGCAGATCGTTGACGACGCTCGGGGCCAGACGTTGGTGTCCGCATCGACGCGAGACAAAGAGGTTCGGACGACGCTGAAGACGGGCGGAAACGTTTCGGCAGCGAAAGTGGTCGGACAGGCGCTGGCGAAGCGGGCGAGCGCGGCCGGAATCTCGCGCGTGGTGTTCGATCGCGGAGGCTACGCCTACCATGGGCGCGTGAAGGCCCTGGCGGATGCGGCGCGCGGAGCGGGATTGAAGTTTTAGGATGTGGTGCGGGCGTCGAAAGCCCCCTCACCCACCCTCCTACTTCGGGCGCCCTCTCCCCAGGGGAGGGGGTGGCGAGCGTAGCGAGCCAGGTGAGGGGCACTGATGCCCGCGCTACAAAGCATCGGTAGGGAGGAAGCGTTGGGAAATCGGATTGATCCAAATTCGTTGCAACTCAAGGATCAAGTGGTGGCGATCAATCGTGTCACCAAGGTGGTCAAGGGCGGCAAGAACCTGAGCTTTTCGGCGTTGGTGGTGGTGGGCGACGGCGCGGGCACGGTCGGATATGGCTCCGGCAAGGCTCGCGAAGTGCCCATGGCCATTCGCAAGGGCATCGAAGCCGCTAAGAAGGCGTTGGTGAAGGTTCACACCACGGCCCTCTCGATACCACATACGGTGATAGGACATTACGGGGCCGGCAGGGTGCTGCTCAAGCCGGCCGCGGCTGGAACCGGCGTCATTGCCGGCGGGGCCGTGCGCGCCGTGGTCGAGGCCGCCGGGATTCAGAACGTATTGACGAAATCGCTGGGCACGACGAATCCCTATAATGTGGTGAAGGCAACCATGGATGGCCTCCTGCAGTTGCGCGGCGCCGAGGAAGTGGCCGCGATGCGGGGCAAGACCGCAGAAGAATTGTAGGCTTGGCCGGGGGACGGCTTGCTGTCCGCCGGCGATGGGGAGTTCAACGACGGGATAGGGCAAGCCCTATTCCTACAGAGGTCAAGCAACTGTGTCTGACAAGGCTCAAAAGACCGTCCGAATCAAATGGATTCGCAGTACGATCGGCTTCACGCATCACCAGAAGCGGATCGTGCGAAGTCTGGGATTGCGGAAATTGAATCAGGAAGTCGAAAGGCCGGACACTCCGCAGATTCGCGGCATCGTGGCGAAAATCCCGCATCTCGTCAAGATTGTGGAAGCGCCAAAGCAACCCGCCTGGAAACTGGTGCCGGAATACACGATTCACGCTCCGGCGAAGTCCGCGGACACCGCTCAGGAAACTCCTGCAGTCGAAAGCGAGAAGATCGAGGCGCCCATTGAAACCACCGCATCAACCCCGGCGGAACCCGGCCCAACGCCCAGCGAGCCGGTAAACACTGGTGAAGAGGGAAGTGGTTCATCGAGCGCAGGCCCTTCGCCGAGCGAAGGTTAGTCTTAAGTTTGAACGTAGCAGGCAACAACTCTATGGCAACGCACATCGGAACACTTCGCCCGCCTCGCGGCGCCAGTCACCGCCGAAAGCGGATTGGCCAGGGGATGGGCTCAGGGCACGGCAAAACCGCAACTCGCGGCTCCAAGGGACAACGCTCGAGGACTGGCGCGAGGTTTCGCCCCGGGTTTGAGGGCGGGCAGATGCCGCTGCAACGGCGCGTGCCGAAGCGCGGCTTCACCAACATCTTCAAGAAGCACTTCGCGATTGTGAATTTGAAGGACCTGAACGACTTCGGCCCGGAGGATAAGATCACTCCTGAACTGCTCATCGCACGCGGGTACATCAAGGAGCTGGGCAGCGGTTTGAAGGTCCTGGGCGACGGCGAGTTGAAAGTCGCTTTAAAGATTACGGCCCACCACTTTTCCAAGTCGGCGCTGGAAAAGATCCAAAAGGCGGGGGGCACGGCGGAGGTTATTTCCGCATGATGGAGTCCCTCAAAAGTATTACAGAGATTCCGGATCTGCGCCGGCGTATCCTGTTTACTCTCGCCATGCTGGCGGTGTATCGCCTGGGCGCCGTCATCCCTACTCCCGGGATCAACGCCGAAGCCTTCGAACAAATGTTCAATCAGTCATTGGGCGGCGGTCTTTTCGGATTGTTGGCCATGTTTTCCGGGGGCAGCCTGAAGCGCATGACGGTTTTCGCCCTGGGAATCATGCCCTACATTACGGCGTCCATTATCCTTCAGTTGTTGGGCGTGGTCTGGCCTACCTTGGAAAAGCTGAAGAAGGAAGGCGAACTGGGCAGGAAGAAGATCACGGAATACACGCGCTGGCTCACCGTGCTGCTGAGCGCGTTCCAGGGTTTCGGTATTGCGTTGGCTTTGCAGCGCCAGGGTTCGCAGTTGGTCACCAACCCGGGGCCGGGCTTTGTTCTTGCTACGGTTTTGACGCTTACCACGGGAGCGGTTTTCATCATGTGGCTGGGCGAGCAGATTACTGCACGGGGAATCGGCAACGGCATGTCGCTGCTGATCTTCGCCGGGATCGTGGCGGGTCTGCCGCGAGGCGTCGCTGACCTCTACGAGAAAGTGTTCGTCACGCGGGTTTGGAGCCCGCTGACGCTGCTGCTCTTACTGGTGTTCATGGTGGCCATTGTCGCCTTTATTGTGCTTGTGGAACGCGGGGAGCGGCGCGTGCCTATCCAATACGCAAAACGCATCGTGGGGCGAAAAGTGATGGGGGGCGTATCAACCCACCTTCCGCTGAAAGTGAACAGCGGGGGCGTGATGCCGATCATCTTTGCCGTCTCGCTTCTGACCTTTCCGCAAACCATCGGGTTATTTATGGCGAAGAGCAGCGTCGTGGGTACGCTGATCCAGAAGTTCGTCACTTTGTTCGCCTGGGGCGAGCCCCTCTATACGATTAGCTACGTAGTGTTGATCATGTTCTTTGCGCACTTCTATCTCTCGATTGTTTATAACCCCGATGAGGTCGCCGACAACGTCCGCAAGCAAGGCGGCTTTATTCCCGGGATTCGACCGGGCAAACGCACTGCCGACCACTTGGACGATGTGCTCACGAAGATTACCTGGGTGGGCGGACTCTACTTAGCCCTGGTCGCACTGATTCCGGAAATCATGCTGGCGGGCCTGCGGGTTAACCACTTGCCGGTTTGGCTGGGGGGAGCGTGGTTTGACGCCAACTTTCCCGCCTGGCTGTTGCACGGCTTGAATGTGAATTTCTATTTCGGCGGAACATCTTTGTTGATTGTGGTTGGCGTGGCTATGGACACCGTCCAGCAGGTCGAAGCGCAATTGATCATGCGCCACTACGAAGGCTTCCTGAAGAAGGGCCGGGTGCGAGGACGGAGAGCGTACTGAAGACCCTGGTTGTCATTCCGAGCGGAGCGAGGAATTTCGCCCTGAGTTCGAGCCGTGGAGATGATTGAATCCGGGCAAGATTTCTTGCCGCGCTCGGAATGACATGGTAGGGAACGGCAGAGGGAAGTTGAGGATGTGGATGAGGTCGCAGGCTCTGATATTTCTAGGTGCTCCTGGAGCAGGGAAGGGGACCCAAGCGCGCGAGGTCTCGAAGCACTTCTCGATTCCCCAGATTTCCACGGGAGACATGTTGCGCGAAGCGGTGCGAAATGGGACTCCCTTGGGAGTCGCCGCAAAGGTTAAAATGGAAGCCGGGGAGTTGGTCCCTGACGAAGTGGTGTGCGGAATCGTCGAGGAACGGATCGGCCAGCCCGATTGCCTGAACGGATTTATTCTGGACGGTTTTCCCCGCGACATCGCGCAGGCGGAATTCGTGGGTCGCACGCTGTTAGCCAAGCGGAGAGGAACCCCCCTGGTGATTGACGTCAAGGTCGATCAGGATCTGCTCCTCAAACGGCTGACCGGACGGCGCACTTGCTCGCTGTGTGGCGAGATTTACAACATCTACTTCAGCCCGCCGCGAGTGGAGGGCGTTTGTGACATCGACGGCGGAAAGCTTTTGCAGCGCGCGGATGACAGCGAGGAGACGATTCGCCAGCGGCTGGTGGCGTATGAAAAGCAGACCAGCCCCCTGATCGAATATTACCGGGCGAAAGGTCTCCTGCACGAGGTGGATGGCAACCGCAAGCCGGAAGTGATTGCGGAGGAACTAGTCGAGTTTTTGGGGAAGACATGATAATTTGCAAGTCACCGGCGGAGGTTGAAAGACTCCGGCGCAGCGGCAGGATGGTGAGGGGACTGCTGGAAGAGCTGCGGCAGCGCGTACAGCCGGGAGTCAGTACGCTGGACCTGGAGAACTATATCGACAAGCGCATCACCCAATCAGGTGCTCGGCCGGCATTCAAGGGCCACCGAGGTTACCCGTGTTGTTTGTGCGCTTCTGTGAACAGCGAGGTGATCCACGGGATCCCCTCCGAGCGCCCGCTCAAAACCGGCGACATACTAAGCCTGGACTTAGGTGTGATCATCGACGGCTTCTACGGGGACTCGGCGATCACCGTCCCCGTGGGCGAGATTCCGGAATCAACACAGAGGCTGCTGCGAGTCACCCAGGAGGCCTTGCAGCTTGCCATTGAGCAGGTTCGGTTGGGAAATCGCCTGGGCGATGTTTCCGCAACCGTGCAGCAGCACGTGGAAAAGAACGGCTATTCGGTGGTGCGGGAGTTCGTCGGGCATGGGATCGGGCGGGAGCTTCACGAGGAGCCGCAGGTCCCCAACTTCGGGCAGCCCGGACACGGACCGGTTCTCAAGCAAGGGATGGTTCTGGCCATCGAACCCATGGTAAACGAAGGTGGACCAGGGGTTCGAGTGCTGGGCGATAACTGGACAGCGGTGACGGCGGACGGGAGATTATCCGCCCACTTCGAACACATGGTGGCCGTCACCCGTAATGGCCCCGATATCTTGACGCTGCAATAGCGTTCGGGTAGGGCACGCATGGCGCGCCCCTACGGAGCGAGTATGGCGAAGGAAGACGCAATCGAAGTTGTGGCGACGGTGCTGGAAGCTTTGCCCAATGCGATGTTCCGCGTGGAGTTGGATAACAAGCACCAGGTGCTGGCGCACATCTCGGGCAAGATGCGGAAGAACTTCATCCGTATTCTTCCCGGGGACAAGGTCGCCGTCGAGCTTTCCCCGTATGACCTGGGACGCGGCCGGATCGTGTTCCGGTACAAGTGAAGGACGAAAATCGAAACTCGAAAATCGAAATTCGGAACCTGCAGTCTTGAATCTGAGATTTGAAATATGAAAGCGTTCCGATTTTCGAGAGGTTGCGAGGAAGCAATGAAAGTTCGTTCGTCGGTGAAAAAGATCTGTTCGAAGTGCAAGATCGTACGCCGTGCCGGCGTGGTGAGGGTGATCTGCGAGAACCCGAAGCACAAGCAGCGGCAGGGATGAGGCCCGAAGATCGAAATTCGATTTTCGATTGTTGATTGAGGTGAACAGTGGCTAGAATTTCCGGTATCGACTTGCCGCCGAAGAAGCGTGCGGAAATCGGGTTGACCTATATCTACGGAATCGGCCGGGCGCGCTCCATGTCCATTCTGGTGCGCGCCGGAGTGGACCCCGACAAAAAGATCAAGGATTTGACGGAAGACGAGGTTACGCGAATCCGCCAGATTATTGAAGAAGAAGGGGGCGTGGAAGGCGACCTCCGGAAAGAGCTGGCGATGAATGTGCGCCGGTTGATCGAAATCGGCTCCTACCGCGGGATGCGCCATCGGCGCAGCCTGCCGGTGCGTGGACAGCGCACCCATACCAACGCGCGCACGCGCAAGGGACCGCGGAAAGGCACGATCGCGAACAAGAAGCGGTCGATGGCGAAGACCTAGCGGCGACTTCACGCCGCCATTCAGGTTGGATCGAGGTAGGGGCGGTTCGCGAACCGCCCCTACATCAAACGCAAGCGAGGATACATGGCGAAAGCGGCAGCAAAGCCTGGCAAGAAGAAGGTCTTCAAAAAGAAGGAAAAGAGAATTGTCCCCACGGGAATCGTTCACGTTCAGGCGTCGTTTAACAACACCCTGGTGAGCATCACCGACCCCGACGGGAAGCTGATTTGCTGGTCGAGCGCGGGTTCGCTGGGTTTCAAAGGTTCGCGTAAAGGGACGCCTTTCGCCGCCCAGCAAGCGGCGATGCGCGTGGCCAACGCCGCGCGCGATCACGGAATGCGAAGTGTGGAAGTGCGGGTCAAGGGGCCTGGATCCGGCCGGGAATCGGCCATTCGCGCTCTGGCGACCGCCGGGCTGGAAGTTCGCAACATTAAGGATGTAACACCCATACCGCATAACGGGTGCCGGCCACCCAAGCGGCGTCGCGTTTGATTGAAAGGCGAAATCCGAAAATCGAAACTTGAAATTCGAGATTTGGCTCTGAGGAGGTAGGATTTGGCGAGGTACAGAGAAGCAGTATGTCGGCTATGTCGGCGCGAGGGGACAAAGCTGTTCCTTAAAGGACGGCGCTGCCTCACTGACAAGTGCGCCATCGAGAAGCGCAACTTTGCGCCGGGCCAGCACGGTAAATCGCGCCGGCCTAAACTGATAGGTTACGGACTTCAGCTCCGCGAGAAGCAGAAGGTCCGCCGCCTTTATGGCATTCTGGAGGACCAGTTCCGGTCCTATTTTGAGAAGGCGGCTGCCATGAAGGGCGTGACAGGCGAGACCTTGCTGCTCATGCTGGAGCGGCGCCTGGATAACGTCGCCTATCGCCTGGGCCTTGCCACCTCGCGCGCCCAGGCGCGGCAACTGGTGCGGCATGGGCACATCGAAGTGGGAGGGCGCAAAGTCAACATTCCGGCCTTTGAGGTCGCGCCCGGCCAGGAGATCGCGGTCCGCGAAAAGAGCCGTCAACTGCCGGCCATCCTGCAGGCGCTGGAATTGACCGGCAACAAGGCAGTTCCCCCTTGGTTGGAGTTCAACCGGGAAGCGTTGCGGGGAAGGGTGATCTCTATGCCCAAGCGCGAAGATGTGAACTTCCCCATCCAGGAACAGATGATTGTGGAACTCTATTCGAAGTGAGGACGGTCATTGATCGGGGTAGCCCTTGTGGCCGCCGGGCGGACGGAAGAGCCGCTGTTACGAGGATCAAGGCAGTCAGCAGCAGGAGGTGCCGACGAATACGGGCCTCCGGGAGGTACGAACGCGATGCTTTGGAAAGGCTTTCAGAAACCCAAGCGGTTGGTTTGCAACACGGATACGCTGACCGACAAGTACGGTCAGTTTTCGGCCCAGCCCTTTGAGCGTGGGTTCGGGACCACGATTGGAAACGCCCTGCGGCGCGTGCTGCTTTCCTCTATCGAGGGAGGCGCGATTACCGCCGTGAAGATCGAGGGCGTCATGCACGAGTTTTCTTCTATCCCGGGCGTGGTGGAAGACGCGACGGACATCATCCTGAATCTGAAACAAATCCCGCTGAAGATGCACACGGGAGGCCCCAAGACATTGTATCTGAATGTGGACAAGCAAGGGGAAATCACCTCGCGGATGATTCAGGAAGACGCGGACGTTGAGATTCTCGATAAGGACGTTTACATCGCCACCATCAGTGAAGGCGGCAGCCTGCACATCGAGATGCGGGTGAAGATCGGCCGAGGGTATGTCTCCGCGGAGAAGAATTTCGACGAAGACCTTCCTATCGGCTTCATCCCTGTGGACTCGGTACACTCTCCCATCCGCAAGGTGAACTACACCGTGGAGGCCGCGCGGCTGGGGCAGATGACCGACTACGATAAGCTGACCCTGGATGTCTGGACGAACGGCGCGGTCACGCCGCAAGACGCCATTGGGTTGGCTGCCAAGCTGCTCAAAGACCACATGGCCACCTTCATCAACATCGAGGAAGAGCCTGAACTGGAACAGGCTCCTCCTGAGAAGCCATCCGCTGTCTACAACGAGAATCTGGATCGCTCGGTGGAGGAGTTGGAGCTTTCGGTCCGCTCTTACAACTGCCTCAAGAACGCCAACATTACGACCATCCGGGAATTGGTCCAGAAATCTGAGCAAGAGATGCTGAAGACGAAGAACTTCGGGCGCAAATCCTTGAACGAGATCAAGGAGATCCTTAGCGCCATGGGTCTAAGCCTGGGCATGAAGACGGACGAGAAAGGCAATCCGCTGATGCCGCCTGCTCAGCCTGCAGTGCAACCCCCGCAACCCGCCAAGGGACAGGATTGGGAAGATGCGACATCGTAACTACGGAAGAAAACTAAGCCGGAAGACCGAGCACCGCAGGGCGCTGCTGCGCAATCTGGTCACCTCGTTGATTCTCACCGAGCGCATCGAGACGACGGTGGCGAAGGCCAAGGCGACGCGCCCCGTCGTCGAGCACATGATCACTTTGGCTAAACAAGGTGATCTCCACGCCCGGCGCCTGGCGGCGAGCTACCTGCTCAGCCCTGAGGCGCTCAAGCTGCTCTTCGGCGGTCTCGCCCAGCGTTACGCGGACCGCAAGGGCGGTTTTACCCGCATTGTGCGTACCGGTTGGCGAAAAGGCGACGGCGCCGATTTGGCGGTACTGGAATTGGTCGGTTCCGAGGTCCTCCAGAAATTGGCGGAGAAGCGCGCCAAGCGGGCGGAAGCTAAACAGAAAGCCGCCGAGAAGGCCAAGGCCGAGGAAGAAAAGCAAGCCCCGCCTCCTGAAGAGGACGAAGACAAGAAGAAGTAACGCGGCCAGTTGAGGATGGTCGATTCTCAGGCGCTGTGCGCCTTTCCGCCGCGCGGCGCCGGTGTGGCGTCCAGGCCAATTCTCCACAACAACCAACCGCGGCCTCTCCTTAACCCAGGAGGGGAGCCAGCCAAGCAACGCCCCTCCTCTTTGAGGCGGGGCGAGGGTGGCGGAAGCGCCTGTCCCGTCAATAGCTGCATGGCACACCGCACTAGCCCCTCCCCTTCCTGATGAACCGCCAGCCCTCTCCCCCCGAGGTAGGGTTATAATTCCGTCACCGCATTTTCTAGTCCGCGAGGTCGGAACTAGCGTACGAGTTCCGAATCAAGCTGCTATGCCCGAAGACGACAAACACCGAGCCAGCCGATTGCCCCGCAACGTCTGGGCGCTTTCCTGGGTGTCGTTTTTCAACGACACAGCCACGGAAATGAGCTACTGGCTTCTGCCCCAATTCTTGGTTGGCGTGCTGGGCGCAGGGCCGATGGTCTTCGGGCTGATCGAGGGCGCTGCCGAGACGGTGTCCAGTTTTGCGCGGCTACTGTCGGGTTGGCTTTCAGACCGCTTTCGCACGCGGAAGCCGCTTATTGGGGCCGGCTATACGGCCGCCAATGTCGTCAAGCCTTTTCTCGCGGTGGCCACCTCCTGGGGTCAGGTATTCTGGATTCGCTTCACGGACCGCGCGGCGAAAGGGTTCCGCGGAGCGCCGCGCGACGCCTTGCTTGCCGACTCGGTATCGCCATCGCAGCGTGGTTCTGCATTTGGCCTGCGCCAAGCTATGGACACAGCAGGGGCATTGCTGGGCCCGCTGGCGGCGCTGGGTTTGTTGCCTGTGTTCTCCGGCAAAGTGCGCGCGGTGTTCTGGCTGGCAGCGATTCCCGGGGCGGTAGCGATCCTGCTGGCGTGGCTCGCGGTTTCAGAAGTGCGTCCGGTAGGGGCAGTTCGCGAAACGGCCCGGCATGTTCCCGGCCAACCTTTAGGGGCGGTTCGCGAATCGCCCCGATCTAGCGTCTGGAACCAGCGCCTGACCTTGATGATGGTCGGCGTGGGCTTGTTTTCGCTGGGAAACTCGTCGGATCTGTTCCTGATACTTCGAGCGCAAAACCTGGGAGTCCGCGCCGCGCTGGCGCCCGGCCTGGGTTTGCTGTTCAACTTGGTGTACACGACACTGAGTTGGCCGGCGGGCAGACTCTCCGATCGAGTGCCCCGGCGCATCCTGGTCGTGCTTGGGTACCTCATTTACGGCGCGGTGTATTTGGGGTTCTCACTGTCCAGGGGACCGCAGTTGGTGTGGGTCTTATTTGCGGTGTACGGAATGTACTACGCGCTGACGGAAGGCGTGCTGCGCGCCTGGATCGCTGACCTGGTGCCGAGCGGCTCTCGAGGCTCGGTCTATGGAGTTCTTAACTGGTTGGCCGGCGTGGCGGCATTCCCAGCCAGTGTGCTGGCAGGATGGCTGTGGCGGCACTTTTCTCCCGCGACGCCTTTCTTCGTCTCCGCTGTGTTCGCCTTTGTTGCTGCCGCAATGCTGCTCCTCGCCTGAACAGCACCACCCACACCGCTCACGCAAAGCCACCAAGCCGCAAAGAGGCGCAAAGGAAAAGGCCGATTTGGCTGTGCGCCTTTGCGTGAACCCGCTCAGTTCGTCAATTCGCCGGCTCACTAGGTTTCGAAAGAAAGCCCTGAAGCCTCCTTCCGGCATAGAGAAGGAGCATCGCCAGCAGCGCTCCGAACGTGTCGATGCCGCAGTCCTTTATGGAAGCGGTCCTGCCGGGCACGAAGCTCTGGTGGTATTCATCGGTCAAAGAAAAGAGGCCGGCAACGATTACCGCGCTGGCGGCGCTTCGTGTGTTCCAGCGTTCAGGCTGCCGGAAAGTGAAGGAATGGTAGAGAAGCAGCGCAAACAGGCCATATTCGGTGCAATGCGCGAGCTTGCGGATCAGAAAGTGAACGATCTCGAAAGCTGGTTCGGGAAGATGAATGTGTGCCGCCGACAGAAGTTCCTTCAGGAGCCAGCCCGTTACGGAGCCCCCGAAGGATCCCGTGGAGAGGAAACTGATATTGCCCGCCCAGGCAAGAGTGATAGCCCAGATGATGATCACGCGGGGCTGCCCATAGACGGGGGGCTGCCGCTGCCGAACCTCAGTCGAGCCAGTAATTGGGGGCTTCCTTGGTGATGATGACATCGTGAACGTGGCTCTCCCTCAGGCCGGCGGCAGTGATGCGGATGAAACGCCCCCGGTTTTGGAGTTCTTCGATGGTGGCGCACCCGCAGTAACCCATGCCGGAGCGCAGTCCTCCCACAAGCTGGCCGACGAGGTCTCCCAGGAGGCCTTTGTAGGGCACGCGGCCTTCGATGCCTTCCGGCACCAGCTTGGTTACTTCGCCGCGGGCCACGGTCACTTCCTGGGCGTAGCGGTCTCCGGAGCCGGCCGCCATGGCCGCGATGGAACCCATGCCGCGGTACGACTTGAAGCTGCGCCCCTGGTAAAGGATCGACTCCCCCGGGCTCTCTTCGGTTCCAGCAAACAGGCTGCCGATCATCACGCAACTGGCGCCGGCGGCGATGGCCTTGGTGACATCGCCGGAATACTTGATGCCGCCGTCCGCGATGAGAGGCACCCCGGATTCCCGCGCGGCTCGTGCGCACTCTGAGATGGCCGTTATCTGCGGCACCCCCGCTCCGGTCACCACTCGCGTGGTGCAGATGGAGCCGGGGCCGATGCCGACTTTCACGCCATCCACTCCCAGGTGCATCAGATCGGCCGCCCCTTGGAAAGTCGCGACGTTGCCGGCGATCAGGTCAACGTCGGGGAAACTCTGCTTGACCCGGCGCACAGCCTCGATCACCCGGGCGGTGTGACCGTGGGCGGTGTCGATCACCAAAACATCAACCTTGGCCCTCACCAGTTCCGCCGCCCGCTCCAGAAAATCGCCTGTCGCCCCAAGCCCCGCGCCGACCCGCAGGCGGCCCTTGGAGTCCTTGCAGGCGTTCGGGTATTTCAATCGCTTCTGGATGTCTTTAACAGTGATCAGGCCCTTGAGATTGAATTGGTCATCCACCACCAGCAGTTTCTCCACTCGATGCCTGTGGAGGATCGCCTCCGCAGCCTCGAGCGTCGTGCCTTCCGGGACGGTGATGAGGTTTTCTTTGGTCATCACCTGTTCGACGGGCAGGTCGAACCGGCTTTCAAATCGCAGATCGCGGTTGGTGAGGATTCCCATCAACTTGCCGTGGCGGGTCACGGGAACGCCTGAAATCTTGTACTTCTTCATGATTTCCTGGGCCTCGAAGATTTTGCTCTCCGGACTCACGGTAACCGGATCAACAATCATGCCGCTTTCAGAACGCTTTACTTTGTCCACTTCCATCGCTTGCGCATCCACCGGCATGCTGCGGTGAATAATGCCCAAGCCTCCCTGCTGCGCCAGCGCAATGGCGAGCCGCGACTCCGTTACGGTGTCCATCGCGGCGCTCACGATGGGCAGGTTCAAAGCAATGTTCCGTGTCAGTTTGGTTTGCGTGTCCACTTCGGTGGGCAGTACGGAGGAAAGGGCGGGCAGGAGTAGAACATCGTCGAAAGTAAGCCCGTCCGGGATAGGTCCGTCAAGCATAAGGCCCCCTTCTCGCTTCCGCGCTCAAGGATTAAATGATCCATTCTAACGGCCACGGCGTCAGGCGGTCAAGCCAGGCGGTTCGAATCGTAGGCCCGCGTCAGGCGGCAGAGCCGTCTTTGCCCGAGCCTGACGCGCTCCGGGTGCGTCGATCTGCTCATTCTGCGCGCCAAAATGAGTTCGTTTTGAGGCCGCCATTTCGGTTTTCCCCTGTATTTGCAATAAATCTTTGAGTTCGTTCCCACGATTTTTGATGTTCTCAAAGGCGGCGGCAAGGACCGAGCCGATCCAGACCAGCAGTGCTGCCGTGGCGGCGGTAACTGAAGTTATTATCCCTTTTTGCCCCAGCACGCCGCCCTGTTCTTCGGTCGCTGGCTGATTCGAATCGTCCGTTCCAACCTGCCCCTGCGGGACATCGCAGACCTCACAAGGTGAGGTCTGCGCCATCCCCGTCGCGGAAGGGGATGCACCCCCCGGTTCCCCTCCTTGATAAGGAGGGGCTAGGGGTGGTTGACCGCCGTCCTGCGGGTCGATTGCATCCGGTGGCGATGACGCTTCCAGGCTCTCCAGCAGTTGCGCTTCGTTCTTCCGCTCCTGCTGCAACTCCATCAGCAAGCGGATCTTGTGTTCCAATTGCCGGTTCAGCGAGTTCTGCTGGCGGATGATGGCCGCCCACTGCGCGTGCGAGGGCGCCGTCGCCGCCACCCGCGCCGACCGCGTGTTCGTCACGTGCTCCTGCAGGAAGATCTCGTACTCCCGCTCCACCGCCCCGCCCTCTGCCGCCACCAAGCGCAGGAGGGCCTTCTTCAGCGGCTGGAAGCTCTCGTCCTCGGGCTTGGTCCGGCAGAGTTGGGCGCGCAGCGTGTCCATCTCCGCGGCCCGCAGAGTGTGTTCCGTGCCGTAGAGGGTGCGCATCGCTTCCTTCATGCGGTCGAATTCGTTGAAGTCGACCATGCCCAGCAGGCCGCCCAGCAAGGTCAGCACCTGCTCGTACTGGCCGGGGCTGCTGATGGCGCGGCGCAGGCCGTGCTCGCGCGCCTCGAACTCCTCGATGTCGCTATTGTTGTGGCCTACCTGAATCATCTGTTTGCGGCGCTCGAGATCGTGCTGGTGCAGGTTCGAGACCTGCACGGCCAACTCCGCCTTGTCCACGCGGCCCTTCTTCAGAAGCAGCAACGCGATGTCCTCGATGACGGCCAGTTCGAGAGCCCCCACGGGCCGGCGTGCCTCGATCAAGCCCTTCAGGAGCCGCTGGAATTGGCGCGGGTCCTCGCCCAGTTCGAGGGCGGCGCCTTCGAGAAAACTCTCATCGGTGTAAAGCCCGTGCTTGTGAGCGTTCTGGCACGAGCGCCGCTTGCCCTCCGCCGAGCGCGGGCCGCCGGACCGCCTGCCGGTTGGCGACGGGTTGCTGATGATGGGCGATGAGTTCATCGCCGGGTTAGTGTTTGAATCTTCCATGTCTCGTTTCCTTTCTCATGAGGCTATATGCAGCGACATAAATTGTAGCGTCGATGCTCCGATCGACGACGGCGGTCGGAGACCGCCGCTACAGCCGATAACCCCCCATCTTCCAGCCTATCAAATGAAAATGAGAAAATGGGAAACGCTGAGAATAGGGCCCAAATAAAACCGCTATAGCAATGGAATCAATGGTGTGGCGAGAAAAAAGTCTTTCACAATGTGAAAAACAGGGACCAAAGTGTGGCATTTTGACACAAATATGCAGAATTCTGCATATTTAGGCCAAACGCCACCCGCCCACGGATGGAAGGGCGGGACTGAAGCCTTGACCTTCCCTGCCGCCTCGTGAGCAATCCAGTCGGAAGCTCCGCGCTTCCAGCGGCATGAACTACCAAACGGCTTTCCAGAGCCTGCCGGCAGCGGTTTTGGTTTCCTTCACGGCAGCGCCCGGCGCTGAGACCAAGTCGATTCGCAACACGGCCGATTCGTTCTTCAGGGCCGCGCGCGTCGCCTTGCTTGCATCTTCAACGTTGGCCACGGCAGTCCCTTTGGCATCGGAGGTCTTTTGAACTGCGGTTATAGATCCTTTGTGCAGTTGTTTCGCGGCGAATCGTATGGCCCCTGCGCGCACGGTCTGAACAGACCACGCCAAAGCGATACCGGCTCCCAGAATTGCGAAGACCTTAGGACGCATTGTGAACCTCCAAACGGAATTGTCCGCGCACAGTGACAAGAATGCCTTCCTGTCCCAGCCCATGCTGCTCTCAATCAACTCTTCGTTTGTTTGACGCTGAAACTTAAATGGGAGTTGGTAGGTTGCGCTAGTACTTAGTTGCCCTAATAGGCGTACCTTTCGTTCGTGCTTGGAAGGGCGGGGCTTTAGCCCCGCCGCTGATTTCGGACAGAATCCAGGGGCTTTAGCCCCTGAAGCAGCCATGCCTTCAGGGCCTAAAGGCCCCTTCAGGCGACTTGGTCGGTCCGGCGGGGCTAAAGCCCCGCCCTTCCGGGGAGCTTCGATAGGTACGCTGATTAGTTCAACTAAGTACCAGGGCAGCCACAAGGGCCGCCCCCTGCGATCTCCATCTCGCGAAAATTGACACCCCTGAGTGCGTATGCTAGGTTGAAATTCAGGTCCAACATTCGGCCCTCCCACTGTGCGATTGGGGCGGCGGTTCAGGGAGAAGGGTCCTGCGACAGCAGCGCCGCAGCAGGAAAGCATGGCGAACATCGAGCGTTTCTTTTTCGAACACTATGGGCTGACGGAAGCCGGCCTCTCGCGCTATCTTGAGGCGGCGCTTTCGGAGGGCGGAGAGTACGCCGACCTTTATTTTGAGCACACCACGACGTCTTCGATCCTTCTCGACGAGTCGCTGGTGAAGACTGCCACGGAAGGCGTCTCGATGGGCTGCGGCATCCGCGTGCTGTCCGGCGAACAGACGGGCTACGGCTACACCGATGACCTTGCGCCGGAGAGGATTCTCAAGGCGGCAAAAATCGCAGCGCGCATTGCCAGCGGCCCCGCGCAACTCTCGAGCGTGGGGCTGAGTACAATTGCGAACACCCACGATTTCTATCCGGTGGCGTCGCCGGCCACCGAGCGCGAACTCACTGAAAAGCTGGAACTGGTTTTCCGAGCGGACCGCGCCGCGCGTACTTACGACCCGCGCGTCAAGCAAGTCCGCGTCAGCTTTGGCGACCAGGTTCGCCACGTGCTGATCGCCGGCTCGGATGGCCGCGTGGTGAGCGACTTCCAGCCCCTGACGCGGCTGGGCGTTTTCACCATTGCCAAGGATGACAGCAAGCTGCAATCCGGCACGAGCGGCGGCGGTGGCCGGGTGGGCCTGGAGTTTTTTCAGAATGACCATTCGCCGGAACACTTCGCCGGCGAGGCAGCGCGGCAGGCCATCGTTCAACTCGAGGCCCTCGAAGCGCCTGCGGGTGAAATGGAGGTGGTGCTGGGACCCGGCTGGCCGGGCATCCTGTTGCACGAAGCGATCGGGCACGGCCTGGAAGCGGACTTCAATCGCAAAGGGATTTCCGCCTTCAGCGGCCGATTAGGCCAGCGCGTAGCCTCCGAACTTTGCACCGTGGTCGATGATGGAACTATTCCCGGGCGGCGCGGCTCGCTGAATGTGGACGATGAGGGCGAGCCCACGCAGAAGACCGTGTTGATTGAAAATGGGATTCTGCGCTGCTATCTCGAAGATAAGCTGAGTGCCGGAATTCTGAAGACCACGCGGACGGGCAACGGCAGGCGCGAAAGCTACGAGCACATTCCCATGCCGCGCATGACGAATACCTTCATGCTGGCCGGAAACGATGACCCTGAGGAGATCGTCCGCTCCGTGAAGCGCGGGCTCTACGCGGTGTCTTTCGGCGGAGGGCAAGTTGACATTACCAATGGGAAATTCGTCTTCTCCGCTTCGGAAGCGTACCTGATTGAAGATGGCAAGGTGTCCGCTCCGGTAAAGGGCGCAACGCTGATTGGCGACGGGCCGACCGTCCTCACCCGGGTGACCGCCGTTGGGAATGACCTTCAGCTCGATCCCGGCATCGGCACCTGCGGAAAGGACGGCCAGAGCGTTCCGGTGGGGGTAGGAATTCCCACCCTTAAGGTAAGCCGGCTGACGGTGGGCGGAACTTCCGTCGGGCGGCCGCAATCGTTTCAATAGTCGAGGAGTTGAGAGTCGAGAGTCGAGAGGCGGAAGGGGGCAAGCCCTCGAGGCCATCACTCGCGCGACGCGCTGGTACCTCGCGACGGAAATCGCCGTTATAACGTGGCCCTTTGGAAGGGCGGGGCTTCAGCCCCGCCGCCTTCGGAATCGTGACGAGGTGGGCCTTTAGGCCCTGAAGCCAAATTGCCTCAGGGGCTAAAGCCCCGAGTGAGTAGGCCGATTCCCACGGCGGGGCTAAAGCCCCGCCCTTCCCGGTATTATTCAATATGACGCGGACTTTCGTCAGCAAGTACTAGTGATCATTTGAGCTTATGAACTCTCTCGAACAAATTGCGAGCGATCTAGTTGAAAGGGCGCAGCGCGCGGGCGCGAGTGCTGCCGATGTTGTGGTGAGGGAGGCCGACGAATTCTCCACCAACTTGCGAACGGGGAAGATCGAGAGCCTGAAGGAGGCCGCGTCCAAGGCCTTGGGATTGCGGGTGCTCCTGGGAATCAGGAGCGCGACTTCTTTTTCGAGCGAGTTCTCGGAGCAGTCGCTGGCGCGGCTGGTGGCCAGGACGGTGGCCATGGCCAAGGTGACCTCTGAGGATCCGGCCAGTGGTCTCCCTGAACCAGGGCAACTGGGACGCTACGAGGGCGACCTGGATCTCTATTCGAGCGATGTTGAATTGCTTTCGACCGGCGACCGAATCCGATTGGCGCGCCGCGCGGAAGAGGCGGCGCTGGGGGCCGACCCGAGGATTCAAAACTCCGAGGGCGCGGGGTTCGAGGCGAGTCAGGGGACGACAGCTTACGCCAACTCGCTGGGTTTTGCGGGAAGCTATCGCTCGTCATATTGCGCGCTCTCTGTATCGCCGATTGCCCAACAGAACGGCAGCATGCAGCGAGACTACTGGTACACGGTGGCGCGGAGGGCGGCCGCGCTGGAGGCCCCGGAGGCGGTAGGGCGGAAAGCGGCGCAGCGCGCCTTGCGCAAGCTCGGGGCGCGCAAGGTCTCGACCTGCCAAGTGCCGATTGTCTTTGACCCGGAGACCGCCCGCTCCCTTCTCAGCCACATCTTCGAGGCGGTGCGCGGGGACGCGATCTATCGCAGCGCGTCATTCCTGGCCGGCAAGTTGCATCAGAAAATCGCGAACGAGAACGTCACGATTCTGGATGATGGGCTGCGCCCGGGCGGCTTCGGCTCGCGCCCGTTTGACGGCGAGGGGATACCTTCTTCGATGACCGGGGTTATCGAAAAAGGGGTGCTTCAAAACTACTTGCTGAATTGTTACACCGCCCGGAAACTGGGCAGGCAGACCACCGGTAATGCGGCGCGCGGGATCGCCGGCCCGCCCGGTGTGGGGTTCAAGAATTTCTACATGCCGCCCGGTCCTTATTCCCCGGAAGAAATACTGCAGTCTGTGCAACATGGGTTTTACGTCACCGAATTGATCGGCTTCGGCGTGAATACCGTGACGGGCGACTATTCGCGCGGCGCCGGCGGACTGTGGATCGAAAAAGGGGAACTCACCTATCCGGTGGAAGAGGTTACGATTGCCGGCAACCTTGCCGAGATGCTGCAGCACGTCGAGATGGTGGGTTCCGACCTGGAGTTCCGCAGCGCGCGGGCCTCCCCCACTTTGTTGATTTCCGGGATGACCGTGGCAGGGACGTAAGGCAGTCGAGAGTCGAGAGTCAAGAAGTTGAAAGTACGTGTCGGACGCTTAAGTAAGCGTGCCCATTCGCAGGGCGATGGAAGGGCGGGGCTTCAGCCCCGCCGAAGAGAGTGGCCCCATTGCGGGGGCTTTAGCCCCTGAAACGGCCTTGTTTCAGGGTCTAAAGGCCCATTCATCCGTGTCCTCCTCAGCGGCGGGGCTAAAGCCCCGCCCTTCCAGCTCCGGGGCTAAAGCCCCGCCCTTCCAGCTCCGGGGCTAAAGCCCCGCCCTTCCAGCTCCGGGGCTAAAGCCCCGCCCTTCCAGCTCCGAGGCTAAAGCCCCGCCCTTCCAGCTCCGGGGCTAAAGCCCCGCCCTTCCAGCTCCGAGGCTAAAGCCCCGCCCTTCCAGCTCCGGGGCTAAAGCCCCGCCCTTCCAGCTCCGAGGCTAAAGCCCCGCCCTTCCAGCTCCGGGGCTAAAGCCCCGCCCTTCCAGCTCCGAGGCTAAAGCCCCGCCCTTCCAGCTCCGGGGCTAAAGCCCCGCCCTTCCAGCTCCGAGGCTAAAGCCCCGCCCTTCCAGCTCCGGGGCTAAAGCCCCGCCCTTCCAGCTCCGAGGCTAAAGCCCCGCCCTTCCAGCTCCGGGGCTAAAGCCCCGCCCTTCCAGCTCCGGGGCTAAAGCCCGGCCCCTCCAGCTCCGAGGAAATAAGATCGCTAACTTACGCAACCGAGCAATTGTGGCAGGTTGTGACCTTGACTTCTCGCCCTTTCCTACGCACAATTCGGCCATGCATTCCAATGACAAAGGCATCTCGACCCTGCATATCATTCTGATGGTTGCGGCGGCCATGGCGGTAGTTCTTGGCTTGCTGGTATTCTTCTGGCACTCCCACCGGGGTGCCGAGCAGTCCGCCGGCGCCGGCACGATCCTGACCGAAGAGCAGAAAGCCTACTTACCTCAGCTTGAATTCGCGGATGCGCACATGAGCGCCGCGGAGAATTTCCTCGGCGACAGCGTCACCTACCTGGACGCCCGTGTGACCAACAAGGGGACGAAGACGGTGCGCAGGCTGGACGTGGATCTGACCTTTGTTGACACGCTCAACCAGGTGGTGCTGCGCGAGCGGGCGTATCCCGTGAGCCCGCACACGCAACCCTTGAAGGCGGGCGAAGCCAAGGCGTTGCGGATGAGCTTCGAGCATATGCCGGCGGACTGGAACCAGGCAGCGCCCAGCATGGTGCCGGTCTATGTGGAATTCTAGTCGAGAGTCGAGAATCTAGAGTCGAGAGTAAAAGACTAACCCCGAGAGATTTGGCCTATCGAGTTTTGCTCCTCGACTTTCGACTATTGACTCTCGACTTTTTGACTGCTCTTCTCACCGGCCATGTTCCAGTCTCTCGATGAGCAAATCCGGCAAGCCTGCCTTGCGCATTTTCCCTTGTGTTCGCTGAAGGTCATAGGACGCGCGGAAATACTGAACAGTTCGTTGGGTGGTGTCAAGGATAGCGAAGGCTGCGCGGGAATCGCCGTCCCGCGGCTGTCCGACGGAACCGGGGTTGATCAGATAGCGGCCCTGATCCTCCAAGGGGAGGGTGAGGACCAGTGCGTCCTTTTTCATGGGTGGGTGAAGCGATTGGTAGCGACCCTGGGGCGAAATCATGAACCCGCCTTGGTGGTGCGTGTGGCCAAAGCAGATGACCTGTGTTTCCGGACTGCGAAGCAGAGGTAATGCCTGGCCGGGCCCCAGGATGTAGTCGTCCTCGTCGAGGGGCGAGCCATGAACGACCTGGAAACCCTCCAGTTGCACTGGGCCGGCGGGTAAAGAGCTGAGAAAGCCAAAATGCTCGGGAGTGAGCTGATCTCGAGTCCAGTCGGTCGCTTGGCGCGCCAGGTGATTGAACTCCTCGGCCACGGGATCGCCCGTACAAGCCTTATCGTGATTGCCGCGAATAATGACTGAGGCCAGAGGCTTGATCTTCTCAATGACGGTGTTGGGGTCGGGGCCGTAACCGACAATGTCCCCAAGACATATAACCTGCTCATACCGCCCCTGTGCCAGTTCGAGGCATGACTCCAGCGCTTCCAGGTTCGAGTGTATGTCGCTGAGAAGAAGGTAACGCAAGCTAGTTCCCAAGTAACCTCCATTATAATCCGGCTGAGGACTGGAGACAATTTGTGAGGCGCTCTATTAATGTACAAACGAAGTCGAAACCTGGAATAAAAGACGAACCACAGAGGGTACAGAGGTCGCCGAGGAATCCTTGCTGCACCTCTCCGTGTGCTCCGTATCCTTCGTGGTCAACTTCGTCCTTGGAGTACCCTTTCGCGAGCGACAAGACCGAAGACGCGCGGGCGGGACGCCCGGACCACATCGGTCCTTTTTTTTCGACACACGCGAGGTTCAGAAAGGGTATAATAAGAAGCTGTAACACGATCAGGGGCTCAATCAAATCCAAGGTGGCGAGCGAGGCAGAGGGGTAACCCTTGCCATCGCGGTAGGCGGCCAGACGGGCCGACCCCATAATAGACCCGCGCCTGTGCGGCGTATTTTCGAAGAGGAGCGAATATGAGCAAAGTCAGAGTACTGACAGGGACGCGAAAGGGAGCTTTCATTTTGGAGTCGGACGGCAGGCGCAAAGACTGGGACGTTGCAGGACCGTATTTCTCAGGATGGGAGGTCTACCACATGAAGGGCTCGCCCGCGGACCCGAACCGGCTTTACGCATCGCAGACGAGTTCGTGGTCCGGCCAAGTCCTGCAGCGCTCGGATGACGGCGGCAAAACTTGGGAAGCACCGGGTGGAGGAGTGACGAAGTCGCCGCAGGGCTGGCCGGTTGGCGAGAGCAATCGATTCGTCTACGACACGTCGCCGGAAACCGGCAAGCCGCTCACCACGCACCAGTTCTACGATGGTACGCAGCACCCCTGGGAGTTCAAGCGTGTCTGGCATCTCGAGCCGTCGCTGACCGACCCGGACACGGTCTACGCCGGAGTCGAGGACGCAGCCATCTTTCGTTCCACGGACGGCGCGCGGAGTTGGCACGAACTGCCCGGATTGCGCGGCCACGGTACAGGTCCCAAGTGGCAACCCGGGGCCGGAGGGATGTGCCTGCACACGATCATTCTGGACACGAAAGACCCAGGCCGCATCTATATCGCCATTTCGGCGGCGGGCGCCTTCCGCACCGACGACGGCGGCCAGACCTGGAAACCCATCAACCGCGGACTGAGGTCGCAATTCCTTCCGGACCAGGATGCCGAGGTGGGCCACTGCGTTCACCACATCGCCATGAATGCGTCCCGCCCGGGCGTGCTCTTTATGCAGAAGCACTGGGATGTTATGCGCAGCGACGACGCTGGCGACTCCTGGCATGAGGTCAGCGGGAATCTGCCGACCGATTTCGGATTCGCCATCGACGTTCATGCGCACGAGCCGGAAACCGTCTACATAGTGCCCATTAAGAGCGATTCGGAGCACTATCCTCTGAATGGGAAGTTGCGCGTCTATCGCAGCCGCACGGGAGGTAACGAGTGGGAGGAACTCGCTGACGGTCTGCCGGAACGCAACTGCTACGTAAACGTCTTGCGGGATGCGATGGCTGTGGACTCTCTAGACGATTGCGGAATCTATTTCGGCACCACCGGCGGGCAAGTATACGTTTCCCCGGACGCCGGAGATCATTGGTCGCCCATCGTCCGCGACCTTCCACCCGTGCTCTCCGTCGAAGTGCAGACGCTGGCGTGAAGACGGCAGGTGCGCGACGCCTAGGCACTCTCGAGCCCTTTGAAGACGATCTCCTCATCAGCATGAAGGGCGGGGCAGCGGAAAGAGGCAATTTATGGTTCGCGTGGTTCTTCCCTTTCATTTGCGGACTCTGGCCCACGTCGATAGTGAGGTGGAGTTGGAAGTTCAAGGCGTGGCCACCCAGCGCTCGGTCCTCGACGCGCTTGAGGCTCGCTATCCCGTGTTGCGCGGAACGATCCGCGACCACGTCACGCGCCAGCGCCGGCCCTTCATCCGATTCTTCGCCTGCGAGCAGGACCTATCGCACGATTCTCCCGACTCGCCACTTCCGGAGCGAGTTGCGGACGGAACCGAGCCTTTTCTCGTGATTGGGGCCATCGCCGGCGGGTAAGCGGGACTGGTCAGCCGAGTGGTGATGGGCCTGCCGCCCGCTCGCTGAGCTGAAAGTCTGCATTCATTACTCTCCTGAAAGTCACGTCATTCCCGCGCACGCGGGAATCCATTGGACCGACAATGGGTCCCCGCTTACGCGGGGACGACACTGATTTTCTTTGCCTCGGGTTGGCCACGGGCCCATGGAAACTCCCTGAAAGCAGGGTTCTAGGGTTAGTCGAGGAACCAACGGACGGCGCGTGGCGGGGGGCGGAGGTTACTCGTAGTACCCAGCGATTCCGCATTCGTGCTTTCCTTCCTGCTTTAACCCTTTGAAATTGCTATTGCTTTGCCCAGTCCCCGCTGATCGAGCAGATTCGCATTCGTTTTTGACTTGACAGCACCGATTCTGTCTGATATAGTAGAACTATATCAGATGAAAAACCCTCCAATATCCCGCTCCAGGCTTCCGGTAGGCGAGCGCAAACGCCGCTCGCGCCTGACGCAGATCGTCTCTGGCCGGCGCTTTCTCCGCGGGACGTTGGCGCCTCGTTTGCGCCGCTGCGGGAAACCGAACTGCCGCTGTGCCCACGGCGAACTGCACGCGTCGCTGTACCTCGTGCAGAGCCAGGGGGGCAAGCCGCGCCAGGTGTTCGTGCCCAAGGAGTGGGAAGAGCGCATCCGCCAGAGCGTTCAGGGCTATCAGGAAATCCAGCAACTGCTGGAGGAACTCTCGCAGGTCGAGTGGCAGCGACTGCTCGATCGCAAGGAGTGATCCCGTTCTCCGCCGCCTGATCCGGTATGGCGAGACCGTCTACGGTCTTTCGGAACGGATCGTCGCGGCGGTCCACGATCCCCGACGACAACCCCGTATCCCGGCGGCCGTTCTCCTGAAAGCCAGCCTGGTGATGTTCTGGTCCCGCTTGGGCAGCTTGAACGCGCTGGAAGAGCACCGCCTCTCGCGGTTCTGGAAACAGTGGCTGGGGTGTTCGCCCGGAAGCAGCGACACCCTGGGGCGCGTGCACGCCGGCCTCGTCGCCCACGAACTGCGCGAGGGACTGCATCACGTCTACTTCCGCCTGAAGCGGAACAAAGCCTTGCCGGACATCGGCGGACTGGGCGTGGCGGTTCTCGACGGTCACGAGACCCACGCCAGCTATCGCCGTCGATGCTCGGGATGCTTGCAGCGGACGATTCACACCGAGCAAGGCGATAGGATTCAGTACTACCATCGGAACGTCACTCTGCAGTTGTTGACGGGTTCGGAGTTGCGCATCCTGCTCGATCTGGAACCCCAGCGGCCCGACGAAGACGAGGTGACCACGGCCCGGCGCTTGCTGGATCGCGTCCTGGCCCGTTACCCCCGTGCGTTTCAGTTGCTTTTGGCCGATGGTCTCTATGCCCAGGCCCCCTTCTTCAATCTCCTGCTGGCCCACGGTAAGCACGCGCTGGTGGTCCTCAAGGACGAGCGGCGCGACCTCTACCAGGATGCCTGCGGTTTGTTTGGGGTGACGCCGCCCGAAGAGGGAAAGTATCGGTCGCGTCACTGCCAGTGGTGGGACGTCTCGGACCTCGCCACTTGGCCTCAAGTGAACGCCCCCGTGCGGGTCATCCGTTCGCGAGAAACCTATCAGGTGCGCCGTCAAACTACGAAGCAGGTCGAGTCGATTACGACCGACTGGATTTGGGCCACGACGCTACCAGTGACGCAGGCAGCGACCGAACAAGCCGTCGGCTTGGGGCATCGTCGCTGGGATATTGAGAACTATGGGTTCAACGCACTGGCCAACGAGTGGCACTCCGACCATGTGTATAAACACCACCCCCAGGCCATCGAGTCCTTTCTGCTCGTCGCCTTCCTGGCCTACAACCTCTTTCATGCTTTCTGGGTTCTCAATCTGAAACCGGCCGTCCGTCGCGGCCGAACGCAACGCTACTGGGCACGCCTCATGGCCCGCGAACTCTGTCAGGACCCCTGCTTCCCCGAGGGCTCATCCCCCTAAGAGTCTTCTCCTCCCCTCCCGGAGTTCCACCCCGCGCTTCGGCCCGAGGTTCATGCGGCCTGCGGCGGGTTGCGCCCATCTCGCCGTGGGGTC
This sequence comes from uncultured Acidobacteriota bacterium, assembly GCA_963831905.1. Taxonomy (GTDB): domain Bacteria; phylum Acidobacteriota; class Terriglobia; order UBA7540; family UBA7540; genus CAVROP01. Next base: position 409,738 of record CAWHRX010000004.1, read on the forward strand.
GACTTCACCGGGTCTATTTCCCCCCCCTGCCCCCGCCCACAAAGCCTATGCGAATCTGCCCGACCGCCTTCGGTGCGCCCGCACTAACTATTTCGACCCCCTCCAACCTCGGATGCGGAATCGCTGCGTAGTACCTGGGTTTCTTGACAGGTTGGGGCATAGCGGTTAGAATAGATAGTGGAGGACCGTAGGCTCTAGAAAGTTGAGGCCTGGTGACTCAGGTTGGAAATGAGAAATCGCGAGGAGCTTCCAAGCCGCGAGCGAGAAATCCTGGTTGCCTTGGTGCGCCAGTTTATTGAGACCGGCGCTGCGGTGGGCTCCAAGACGTTGGCAGAGAGGCTGACGGAAGCCCCTAGTTCGGCGACAATCCGCAACGTCATGGTCAACCTGGAATCCTTGGGGTATCTATCCCAGCCGCACATATCCGCCGGGCGCGTCCCGACTGAGCAAGCCTATCGCTATTACGTGGACCGTATGGTGAGTAGTTCTCGCCTGGCTCCTGCCACCCAGGAATATATCCACCAGAGATTGCAGGCGGAGGGCGGCGCCGTGGAACACATGATGTCCAGCGCCTCACGGGTGCTTTCCGAGGTGTCGCATAACGTCGGACTGGCACTGGCTCCTGCGTTCGAGGAGAAGGTGCTCGAGTACATTAAGTTCGTACTCCTCCCCGACCGCCGCATCCTGGTGGTGATTATCTCGAAGCCGGATTTGGTCGAGAGCAACGTGGTCCGCTTGGAGGAGAGCCTGTCGCAAGGGGAACTCGAGCGAACGGCTGAGTTTCTCAACGCCGAATTCCGCGGCTGGTCATTGGGAGCCATTCGGCTGGAAGTGTTCAAGCGGATGGAAGAAGAGAAAATCCTTGCCGACCGTCTGCTGAATAACGTCGCCACGCTCTTTATGTGGGGCTCTTCAGCCACCGAATCGCCTGGGTCTCTGTTTGTTGATGGCACGGCGAAGATTCTTGACCATGGGGAGTTCGATAACCGCAAGATTCAGGCACTGCTGGAGACTTTTGAAGAAAAGGCCAAGGTGGTAAGAATTCTGAACGCCTGCCTGAAGACGCGGGAGGCGGGGGTACGCATCTTGATTGGGCGCGAGAATTTGGAAGGCGGGATGCACAATTGCACCTTGGTCGTGGCGCCTTTGCATTACCGGGATCGTACCGTAGGAGCGTTAGGGGTCGTCGGTCCGATGCGCATGGAGTACGACCGTGCCATCAGCACCGTGGACTATATCGCCCACCTCTGCAGCCGGCTCCTCAGCTCGAACTGATCGGCGTCAGGGTTGGAATTTGAGAAGGCTAGAGTTTGGAACCGTGATGGAATTGAGTGGTCGCATCAGTACACCCACCAACAGAAGGTATAAAATCGAAGGGCTATGGAGAACGAAAAAGAACAGCTCGCCACACCCCTGCCGGAAGCTCGAGGGAAATCCAGCACAAGTGATTTGAGGGAGAATGCTGCACCTGTAAGCGAAGACACAGGAGCAGCTCGGCCGGCTCGATGGACGTTGCCGCGCCGGCCACGATCGAGAAATTGAAAGGGGAGATTGCGGCTGTGTACGATCGTTTGCTGCGCAAGCAGGCGGAGCTTGACAATTTCCGCAAACGCACTCAACGGGAAAAAGAAGAGTTTCGGCAGATCGCCAATGAGAGTTTAATCCGCGAGTTGCTGCCGGTTCTTGACGGGTTCGAACGGGCCTTGAAACAGCGCGCCCCGGCGGTTCCCGAGACTTTCTACCAGGGAATGGAATTGATCCATCGCCAACTGCTCGAAGTTCTGGGACGGGCCGGACTGGAGCCGATGGAGACTTCCGGCCAGTTGTTCGACCCCCACTTCCACCAGGCGGTGGAGACCGTTGAGGACCCGGACCGGCGGGACCAGGAGATCGTGGAAGAGTTGCAGCGCGGCTATATGCTCAATCGCCGCTTGCTCCGTCCTGCCATCGTGAGAGTGGCGGTAAAGCCCCGTGGTGCGCGGTCGTCGGCCGAAGACGAGATCGAGGGTTGAGTGGGGTCAGACGCAAAGTGAGGTTGATCGTTGAATAACAATAGGCGAGATTATTACGAGGTCCTGGGTGTTGATCGCCAGGCATCCGAGCAAACCATCAAAAGCGCTTACCGCAAGCTCGCCATGCAGTACCACCCTGACCGTAACCCCGATAACAAGGAAGAGTCAGAAGAGAAATTCAAGGAGATCACGGAAGCTTATAGCATACTCGCAGATACTCAGAAACGGGCTGTGTACGATCAGTTCGGCCACGCGGGAGTTAACTCCTCAGGCAGTTGGACGCCCGACATCAATTCCACGATTTTCTCGGACTTCGAGGATCTGTTCGGCGACTTCTTCGGCATCGGAGGATTTGGACGAGGGCCTCGCCAACGCCGTCGCGCTGCTCGCGGCCCGGACCTGCGGTACGACCTGGAGATTACTCTCGAAGAAGCAGCCCAGGGGCTGGAGACCAAAATCAAGATTCCCCGGTCGGAAACTTGCACCGAATGCCGTGGCAGCGGTGCAAAGAAAGGCAGTGAACCGACCGCTTGCCCAGCCTGCGGCGGGCGCGGGCAACTGCGGCACCAGCAGGGTTTCTTCTCGGTTTCGCGCACTTGCCCGCACTGCCAGGGAATGGGGCAAGTCATCCGCGAGGCGTGCCCGGTCTGTATAGGCAAGGGACGCGTTCAAGAGGAGAAGGTTCTGGGCCTCAAAATTCCGGCGGGGGTTGAGGAGGGAACGCGCCTGCGCGTTAGCGGCGAGGGTGAAGCGGGCGAGATGGGGGGCGTGCACGGCGATCTCTATGTTGTGTTGCGGGTCCGCGAGCACTCCTATTTCGACCGCCAGGGCAACGACCTCTACTACACTATTCCCGTTTCCATCACCCAGGCGACCCTGGGAGCGGAAATCAAGGTCCCCACGCTGAAGGGTCAGGAAAGGCTTCGAATCCCGGAAGGAACTCAAAACGGCACGGTCTTCCGTTTGCGCGGCCATGGAATGCCCAGTGTCGACGGGCGACGGCAGGGAGATTTGTACGTCTCGGTCTACGTCGTCACCCCCACCCGGCTGTCGCGTGAGCAGCGGCGCGTGTTCGAAATGCTGAACTCCGCGGTACGTGTGGACAATCAACCCTTGGAGCGCCGTTCGTCCGAGAGAGCCAGGGACATGTTCCGGTAGAACAGCAAACAAGTGGCGCCAGGCAATGTGCAGCCGTTGAAAACGGTTTCTGGAATTCAAGAGCTCAAATTCAAAACCCCAAATCCAAAAGGCAGTGTCTCCGTTCGAGGTGGTACGGGCATCCTGCCCGTGTGATTTCATGGCCAAGATAGCTATGCCACTTCCAACTGAGACACCACCGTCCAAAATCCAAAATTGCCCGCCATCGCTCATGTGGTATAAAATCGAAGAGAAGACAATGCAGCGACAAGAGACATCTCCAGAAAGAGCGAACGACGAACGGGAGAATCAGCGAGGCCCGCGACGCCGGTTTTTTGAGACTCGTTACTGGTTGCGGGACCTCATCCTTTCCATTCTGCTGGCCTTTATCGTTATTGTTTTCCTCTACCAACCCGTGCAGGTCGAGGGAACCAGCATGATGCCGCGACTGGAGAACCACGAGCGGATTTTCATTAACAAATTTGTCTACCGGTTCGAGCCTATCCACAGGGGTGATATCGTGGTTTTCTGGTATCCCCTCGATCCGTCTAAATCTTACATCAAACGCGTCATCGGATTGCCAGGCGAGTGGGTAAGCATTGAAGAAGGCCGGGCGCTGGTGAATGGGACCGCTCTGGCGGAACCCTACCTCCCATCGTATTACCTGGATCACCAAAGTTACCCGCCCGTACACGTCGAGCCGGACCACTACTACGTGCTGGGGGACCATCGGGATTCATCCAACGACAGCAGAGTCTGGGGAACCGTCGATCGCAAATACATTTACGGAAAAGCCGTCTTCGTATATTGGCCTTTCAGCGAGTTTGGACCGTTGGAGTGAAAAGCAGTTAACAGTCAACAGTTGACAGTCAATAAGAGTCGACAGTTGACAGTCGACAGTCGACAGTTTACTTCTCCTGGGATTCGAAGTAAGCCATTTCCCAGGGCGACCGACTGATAGCTGTGCGCTCTGGACCGTGAACTGTTGACTGTCGACTGTGGACTCTTATGGATGCGATTCTTGCTTTAGAAGACGGGAGAGTGTTCCGAGGGCGCGGCTACGGCGCCTCGGGCGAACGTTTTGGCGAAGTGGTCTTTAACACCTCGCTTTCCGGCTACCAGGAAATTCTGACCGACCCGTCCTACGCCGGTCAGATTGTTATTCTGACTTATCCTCACATCGGGAATTACGGAGTGAACCCCCTGGACTCGGAATCCGCGCGACCCTATGCGGAAGGCCTGGTGGTGCGCGAACTGTGCGAGCTGGCGAGCAACTGGAGGTCAGTTGAGGAGGCGTCGGATTTCCTTGCGGAATACAGTCTCCCGGTAATTTCTCACATCGACACGCGCGCCCTGGTGCGACACTTGCGCACACAGGGCTCAAAGCGCGGAGTGCTATCCACGATTGATTTCGACGAAGCTGCACTGATCGCTAAAGCTAAAGCTGTGCCGAGCATGGTGGGGCTCGACCTGGCCAGCCGTGTCACCACGCTTTGGCGTTACCAGTGGACGGAACCGTCCCGGGATATCTTTGCGGTAGGCAAGCAGGCTGAGCGACCGGCCCGCTTTCACGTGGTGGCCTACGACTACGGAATCAAGCAGAACATCCTGCGCAAGCTCGTGGATGTGGGCTGTCGTGTAACGGTCGTGCCCGCAACGATGACGGCGGAAGACGTTCTGACCCTGAAACCCGATGGAGTGTTCCTTTCCAACGGCCCAGGCGACCCTGAGCCTCTTGAGTACGCGGCGCGGGCCGTGCGAGGTTTCATGGGTAAGGTTCCGGTCTTCGGAATCTGCCTTGGCCACCAGATTGTCGGGTTAGCGCTGGGAGGGAAAACCTACAAGCTCAAGTTCGGTCACCACGGCGGCAATCAGCCGGTGATGAATCTGGAAACCCGGAAAGTGGAAATTACCGCCCAGAATCACGGCTTCGCGGTTGACCCCGACTCGCTCAACGCGAATGAGGTCGCCTTAACCCACATAAACCTGAACGACCAGACGCTGGAGGGCCTGCGGCATAAGTCGCTGCCGCTTTTCAGCGTACAGTATCACCCGGAAGCTTCGCCCGGTCCACACGACTCGGCGTACCTTTTCAATCGGTTCGCGGAGATGATGGAAGAGTTCAAGAAATAGTTGAGATGGTGAGTGGCAAGTGATGAAGGATAAAGGGTAAAGGTTAAAGTTTAAAGGCTTTACGGGGGAGCTAAGGAATAGCGAGTGGACATCCACCAAGACCAGACGCAACTCGAGTCCATCCGGCGTGGGTTCTCGGAGATCGAAGCGGGCCACCACATCTCGCACGAAGCGATGAAGGCTTGGCTGCTGTCGTTAGGCTCGAAGCACGAACTGCCGCCGCCGAAGTGCGTTTGTGGCAAGTCTCACGACGAGCCGACCGAGTGCAAAACGCGGCATGGAAGGGCGGGCCTTTAGGCCCGCCGTAACGGGGCAATCCAAGGAAGGGGCTTTAGCCCCTGAAGGTTGATGGCCAGACCAAAGCACCGAATAAAATCCGGGGAGACGTACTTTGTTACGACCGACACTTGGGAAAGGCGCAAGATTTTTCTAAAGAGCACGGCAGCGGAGCTTGTCGAAGCGAAGCTATTTGAATACCGCGATAAGGGACACTATTGTGTCCACGATTATGTCGTGATGCCCGAGCACTTTCACGTTCTCTTGACTCCCGGAGAAACTACGTCTTTGGAGAAGGCGATTGGACTTATCAAAGGCGGGTCGTCGTTTGAAATCGGGAAGGCCCTTCGCATGAAATTCCCGGTTTGGCATGAGGGATTCACGGAGCACGGGATTCGGGATGAGTCGGATCACGAAACTCACGTGCGCTATATTCAATCCAACCCTGTGAAGGCGGGGTTAGTGAGGGAGCCTAAAGATTATCCCTACTGCTCGATGAACGGGAAATATCGTCTCGATCCGTGGCCGGTGGCTTCAGGGGCTAAAGCCCCTGAGTGGGTGGCGCGCTAACGGCGGGGCTAAAGCCCCGCCCTTCCAGGCGCTAAATAAAGATGGGCGAGGGGATTCTCCCGACAAGGTTTCGGAAGGGCGGGCCTTTAGGCCCGCCGTGACGGAGCGATAGGAGGGAGGGCTTTAGCCCCTGAAGCCGTATTCGGACCAAGTGACGAAGATAACCATGCATGATTGCGGCCTAGGCGGACTTATCGAAAGAAGCGATGCCCAAACGCACTGATCTTCACAAAATCCTGATCATCGGCTCCGGCCCGATCATTATTGGGCAGGCGTGCGAGTTTGACTATTCGGGGACGCAGGCGTGCAAGGCGTTGAAGGCGGAGGGTTATGAAGTTGTGCTGGTGAATTCGAACCCTGCCACCATCATGACCGACCCGGAATTTGCCGATCGCACCTACGTCGAGCCGCTCACCTGCGAATACCTGAAGGCGATCATCGCGCGCGAACGTCCGGACGCGCTTTTGCCGACCGTGGGCGGTCAGACGGCTTTGAACTTATCCGTCGAGCTGGCTGAGAGTGGCGTACTCGACGAATTCAACGTGCAACTCATCGGCGCCTCGCTGAACGCCATCAAGATGGCCGAGGACCGGCTGTGGTTTAAGGACGCCATGCAGCGCGTGGGGCTCGACGTGCCCAAAAGCGTCCTGGTCAACAACGTGGACGCCGCGCTCAGCTTCTCGCAGCAAGTTGGTTTCCCACTGATCGTTCGACCCTCTTTCACGTTGGGTGGGACGGGGGCCGGCATGGCCTACAACCGTGAAGAGCTGTCGGAGACGGTGAGGAACGGACTGGAGCTCAGCCCGGTGCACGAGGCTCTGGTCGAGGAATCGGTGGTGGGGTGGAAGGAGTTCGAGCTCGAGGTGATGCGCGACCACATGGACAACGCGGTGGTGGTCTGCTCGATTGAGAACGTTGACCCCATGGGCATCCACACGGGGGACTCAATCACCGTGGCGCCCGCGCAAACGCTTACCGACAAGGAATACCAGATCATGCGCGACGCCGCGTTCAAGGTCATCCGCGTCGTGGGCGTCGAGACCGGCGGTTCAAACATACAGTTTGCCGTTGACCCGCATTCGGGGCGCATGGTGGTGATCGAGATGAACCCTCGCGTGTCGCGCAGTTCGGCGCTGGCCTCGAAGGCCACCGGCTTCCCCATTGCCAAGATCGCCGCACGCCTCGCCGTCGGCTACAGCCTGGACGAAATTCCCAACGACATCACGAAGAAGACGCCTTCCTGCTTCGAGCCGACGATCGATTACGTGGTGGCGAAGATTCCGAAGTGGGCGGCCGAGAAGTTTCCCGACTCCGATCACACCCTGGGCCCGCAGATGAAGTCGGTCGGCGAGGTGATGGCGATTGGGCGCACCTTCAAAGAAGCGCTGATGAAAGGCATGCGGTCGCTCGAAACAGGTAGGAAACCGCCGCGGCCGCCGGACGATCCGGCCGAGCTTGAACGCGGCTTAACCGTTCCCCATCCCGAGCGCTTGTGGTACCTGCTGTTCGCCTTGCAAGGCGGTTACAGTGTCGAGGGCCTGGCGGAAATTACCCGCATCGATCCGTGGTTTTTGACTCAGCTTGAACAAATCGTGAGTCTGCTGGACGAGTTGAAGCGCTTCGAGGTTGGGACTGCGCCGGCGTCGGTGCTGCGAGAGGCCAAGCGTCACGGCGTGTCGGACGCCCACCTGGGCGAAGTGTGGGGCTGCACGGCGGAAGCGGTGCGTGAGCGGCGCCAGGCGCTGGACGTTCATCCGGTCTTCAAGCGGGTAGATACGTGCGCCGCGGAGTTCGAGTCCTTCACCCCTTACCTCTACTCCACTTATGAAGATGAGGACGAGGCCGAACCCACCGACCGCCGCAAGATCATGATCCTGGGCAGCGGCCCCAATCGCATAGGGCAGGGAATTGAATTCGATTACTGTTGCGTGCACGCCGCCTATGCGCTCAAAGAAGAAGGCTTCGAGACGATCATGGTGAATTGTAATCCCGAGACTGTCTCGACCGACTACGATACGTCGGACCGCCTTTACTTCGAGCCGCTTACTTTTGAAGACGTGATGGCGATTGTGGACGAGGAAAAACCCTCGGGCATGATCGTGCAGTTCGGCGGACAGACACCGCTCAACCTGGCGCGCCCACTCAAGTCCGCGGGCGTGCCGATTATCGGCACTTCACCCGAGTCTATCGATCTGGCCGAGGACCGCAAGCGCTTCGGGAAACTGCTTGCCGACCTGAACATCCTCCAGCCGCCCAATGGCGCCGCCATGAATGCCGAAGAAGCGGTGGCGATTGCGCGCGAAATCGGATATCCGGTTTTACTGCGGCCCTCGTACGTGCTGGGCGGGCGGGCCATGATGATTGTGTACGACGAGGGGATGCTGCGCGATTACGTGCGGCGTGCGGAAGAACTACAACGCGCTTTCCCCATCCTGGTGGACCACTTCCTGGAAAACGCTACGGAAGTGGACGTGGACGCGCTGGCGGACGGGACCGACGTGGTCATCGCGGGCGTCATGCAGCACATCGAAGAGGCGGGAATTCATTCCGGCGACAGTTCCTGCGTGCTGCCGGCGGTGAGCATCGGCGAAGAGCAACACACCGCGCTCTGTGAGTACACGGTGAAACTGGCCAAGGAATTGAACGTCGTGGGCCTGATGAACGTCCAGTATGCCATACAGAACGGCCAGGTTTACGTGCTGGAAGTTAATCCGCGCGCCTCGAGGACCGTGCCGTACGTGAGCAAAGCCACCGGCGTGCCGCTGGCGAAGATTGCCGCGCGGCTCATGGTGGGCATCAAACTTGCCGGATTCGGTCTCGAATCGGAACTGCCCGTGCATCATGCCTTCGTGAAGTCGCCTGTTTTCCCTTTCCAGAAGCTTCCCGGCGCGGACACGATCCTTGGACCGGAGATGAAATCGACGGGCGAAGTGATGGGTGTGGCGGACTCCTTCGGCCTGGCCTTTGCCAAAGCGCAGCTTGCGGCGCGAAACCGCATCCCGATTTCCGGGCGCATCTTCATTTCTGTGAACGATCATGACAAGCCGTTGGTGATTCCCATCGCGCGCGATCTGGCGGCGCTTGGTTTCAGCCTGGTGGCCACACAGGGCACATCTCAGGCGCTGCGGGCCAGCGGTATTCCGGTGGAACGGGTTTTTAAGGTAACGGAACGACGCCCGAGCATTGTGGACCTGGTGAAGAGCGGCGAGATTGATTTGATTATTAACACCCCTCTGGGTCGTTCCTCGCGCCAGGACGATCGCTTGATCCGACGGGCCGCCGTTCAGCACGGCGTGACGTGCATTACGACTTTGTCCGCTGCCGGAGCGGTGATCGCAGGAATTCGAGAGTTGAGAAAAGGGCAGGTGTGGGTGGCAAGCTTGCAAGAGTTGCATCAGAACGCGTCCGAAGGGGCAGCCCTTGTGGCTGCCCAAAAGCCGCCCCAGGCCGCCCTGTAGGGGCGGTGCGCGCTGTGGGCCCTGGGGCTTAGCCAAATTAGTAAGTGAACCTAATCGTGGAACCGGAAGGGCGGGGCTTTAGCTCCGCTGCTAGTCTCGGGACGTGGTCCAGGGCTTTAGCCCCTGAAGTGGCTTGGCTTCAGGGCCTAAAGGCCCTTCCAACCCGCGCTCATAGGCGGCGGGGCTAAAGCCCCGCCCTTCCGGGGGCCATCGAAACTTGCGCTGATTAAGCCGAGTTAGCTCTAGGGCGGCCACAAGGGCCGCCCCTACAAGGAAATGGACATGACACGCAAAGAGATTATCCAGGGTCTCAAAGGGATATTTCCTCCCGTCGTTACGCCGTTTAATCAGCGCGGCGAGATTGAAGAAGGATTGTTCCGCGATAATGTTCAGAAGCTCGCTGGCATAGGGCTTGCCGGAGTGCTGGTCGCGGGGTCCTCCGGGGAAGCTCCCTATCTGACGGAAGATGAGCGGCTGCGGTTGGTGCAAGTGGCTCGAGGTGTGGTGCAGCCGCCTGAGATTCTGATTGCGGGCGTCGGCCTGGAGAGTACCGATGCCACGATACGGCTCGGACAGGAGGCTATTGCGCGCGGCGCTGACGCCCTGCTGGTCATCACTCCGAACTATTACAAATCCAAGATGGACGCGGACACGCTGGAGGCCCATTATCGGGCCGTCGCGAAAAAGGTCGATCGGCCCGTGATTGTTTACTCGATCCCGCAGTTCACGGGGCTCCACCTTGAGCCTTCCACCATCGGCAGGCTGTCGCGAATCCCCAACGTGGTGGCATTGAAAGAGAGCTCAGGGGACCTGCAATTTGTGCGGACGGTTTTGCGGAGAGTGCGGCCGGGCTTCCGAGTGCTGGTTGGATCAGTGTCGATTCTGTATGAATCGTTGCGCGCCGGAGCAACGGGTGCGGTGCTGAGCCAGGCGGATTATGCCCCGGAGTTGTGCGTGGGCCTCTACCAGGCCTTCCGGCAGAAGAAGAAAAAGGAGGCTCTGGAATTCCAGGAAAGACTGCTCCCGCTGGCCCGCAAAATCGCCGTGCCTTTTGGCGTTCCCGGCATAAAGGCGGCGCTCGACGTCTGCGGCTACGCCGGAGGCTTCCCTCGCGCCCCGCTTTCACCGTTGGGTTCAGCCGCCCGCAAAGCGGTGGCGGAAGCGCTCAACGAGGCGCGGGCCGGGCTGGAGTACTGAGGGCAGAAAGTAGAAAGCAGAAACCATTCAGAATTCATTATTCCAATGACAAGCACATCCGTTCCCTACCAACACGTTCCACACTCCAGCGCGCTGCTTCTCGACTACCTCTATCATTTTGACCGGGTGTCGCGCTTCTATAACGCGCCCCCGTACTCGCCTTCCAGTTACCAAGGCGTGGCTTCCCAACTGCGGGGCTTCGAATGGAAGCGGGCGGAACTCTGCGCAATCCTGACTCGCCAGAACCAGGCGTTCGGTTGCGGCGCGGCCACTCTTGAGAACCTGGAGAGACTGGCCAAGGATGGCACCTTTGCCGTGGTCACGGGCCAGCAGGTCGGCTTGTTCAGTGGGCCGGCGTTTACGCTCTACAAAGCCCTCACTACCGTGCGTCTGGCAAACTACCTCTCCGAGCAGGGAATCCCAGTCGTGCCTGTCTTTTGGCTTGCATCTCAGGACCACGACCTGGCAGAAGTGGCGCAGGTGGGAATCCTGGATGACGAATACAACCTCATCTCGCTTGCCGATCACGGAGATTCGCCCAGCCCGCGGTCGCCGGTGGGGAACGTGCGGCTGACTGGCGAATCCAGTCAAGCCCTGTCGCGTCTAGAGGGCTGCCTTCCTGCCGGACCGCCGAGCCAAGCCTTGTTACAGGACCTGCGCGAAACCTACGCGCCGGGGGCGACGTGGGTTGAGGCCTTCGGGAAATTCCTGGCGCGTCTGCTCAACCGTTGGGGAGTGGTATTGCTGAATCCCCTTGACCCCGCCGTTCACCATCTGAGCGCTCAGGTATACCAGCAGGCCTTCGAACGCGCACCCGAACTACGAGGGAAACTGCTCGAACGCTCCCAGGCGTTAATCGGGAGCGGCTATCATGCCCAGGTGAAGGTGGCGGAGGATTCGACGCTGGTGTTCCTCACCCGGAAAGGCAGCCGGCTGCCTGTTCACGAACACGACGGCAAATACTCGGTGGAAGGCGAAGGGCACACCCGTCTTGAAGAGTTGAGGCAGGAGCTCTCCGGCGGACCCATAGCGTTTTCGCCCAACGCTCTATTGCGGCCTTTGGTACAGGATACTTTGCTGCCCACCGTCGCTTACGTTGCAGGTCCCTCCGAGCTGGCTTATCTTGCCCAGGCGCAAGTTTTGTACCAGGCATTCGGCCGGCCACAGCCTGTTGTTTTCCCCCGAGCCTCGTTTACGCTCGTGGACCATCGCATCCAGAAACTGCTGGAGAAGTACCAATTGAGCCTTGAGGACGTATGGTTGGGAGAACAGCACCTGGGAGAGAAGATTGCGGCGGCAGGTCTTGGGGAGGGATGGTCAGAGCGCTTCACGCAGGCGCAAGCGGACATGACAGGCCTGCTGGAGCGCCTCCGAAGCGACATTGGGCGGCTCGATCCTACGTTGCTCGACGCCTTGCAACATGCCCAGGAAAAGATCCTCTACCAAATGGACCGGCTGCGCGGGAAGGTGAGCCGTGCCGGCCTGGCGCGCTCCGAGTTGCTTGCCCGGCATGCTCAGGCTCTCGCGCGGTTTCTTATGCCCCAAAAGGATCTTCAGGAACGCCAAGTGGGCGGCGCGTACTTCTTAGGACGCGCCGGCTACGAATTGCTTCCCGCGCTGCTGTCGCAAATCCGGATCGACTCTCCCGGACATGGGGTAGCGAGCCTATGATTTCCCTGTCAAGCTGAGCGCATCGAAGTATCTCTGCAGTCGGTAGGCGTGCAGAGCTGCCAATGAACTACGGGGATTGTTCGCCCCGACAGATCGGGGCTCAGCATGACACAGGTGGGAGACGACAACTTCTTTTCCCCGCAAAAGTCTCCCAATTTGCTTGCCATATTGCTCTGCTATAATATGCGATTGCGCCTAGGGCTGGCGCTTTGCGGAGGCTTGCTATGAGTGCACGATCCATACCAGATTTGCTAACCCGGCATAAGTCAGTTTTCGAGCTTTCCAATGGCGGGAGTATTGTTCTCAGGAATCCCCAGAAATTTGTGAGCCAGACGCTTGACCAGTTGGTCACGAGCGCGGTGTTCGGAGAAACTGAAGAGGTACGCAGTGGGGCGCGCTGGATCATTCGCCGCGCCGGATTGGAGCTTGGCGTTGTGCCTTCCTCCATCCAGGGCCTTTATGAGGCCCGCGCCCGCAAGGAATGCAAGGGTTTCACAGTTCCCGCCATTAATGTACGCGGCCTGAGCTACGATGTGGCACGCGCGGTCTTTCGTGCCGCGCTCCGCTTGAAGGCCGGCGCCTTCATCTTTGAGCTCTCCCGCACCGAGAGTCATTACACCGACCAACGCCCCGCCGAGTATGCCACGGTGATTATCGCGGCGGCGATCCGCGAGGGGTTTGAGGGCCCGGTGTTCATTCAGGGCGACCACTACAAGGTCAACGCCCTCAAATTCGCGAAAGACCCGGAGTCGGAGTTGCAGGGCGTCCGCGACTTCTGTCAGGAGTCGGTTGCGGCGGGGTTTTACAACATTGATATCGATGCGTCCACTCTGGTGGACCTCGACAAGCCCGGCGTCCATGAGCAGCAGAGGGCTAACTTTGAGGCGACAGCAGGTTTGGCCGCCTACCTTCGCTCGATCGAACCGCCGGGTATAACTCTGACGCTGGGCGGCGAGATCGGCAGGATCGGGGAGCGGAATTCCACTGCTGATGAGTTGACCTCCTTCGTGGACGGGTTTATGGAGACCTTAACCCGGCGCAGTCATTACAAGAAGGGCTTGGCGAAAATCAGCGTGCAGACCGGGACGAGGGACGGCGGCGTGGTGCTGGCTGATGGCACCGTGACTCAAGTGGCCATCGACTTTGAGACGTTGCAGACCCTCTCGGCTTTGGCTCGGGATCGGTACGGAATGGCAGGCACTGTGCAACACGGAGCGTCCACGCTGCCGGCCGATGCTTTCCACAAGTTTGTGGAATGCGAGGCCGCTGAGGTTCACTTGGCGACAGAGTTCCAGAACATGATTTATGAGAATGCATCGTTTCCTCGCGATCTGAAGGAAGAGATCTACAAGACACTGCGGAAGCTCTGCGCCGATGAGAAAAAGCCTTCCGATACGGACCCCCAGTTCTTATACAAGACCCGCAAGAAGGCCTTCGGCCCCTTCAAACGCAAATTCTGGGATCTGCCGGCGGACCTGCGTGAGCGAATAGGTCAGGATTTGGAAAGGAAGTTCGCGTTTCTGTTTGAACAATTGAACGTGCAGCGGACCGCGGAACTGGCTAAGAAAACCGTCGCCCAGGTGCCCGTCATCCCGCCTGCTCCTGCGGCGTTGAGCGAGGCGCTGGAGAAAGCGGTGAGCACGCACTGAACACGGAGGACGCAGAGGAGAGCCCATGAAGGCTTCAGAAATCTTCGCAAGACAACAGTATGGGGGCCACACCGCACACAAGTCTTCGGCGAGCGGATTACCCGTCCTCGTTTCAGTGCTTTTGGTGTTGCTGGCAGCTCATCCCGTTTCTGCCAGCGATGCAAAGGTGCACAGCACGTCGAATCAACCGCCGCGCAAGGTAATCGTAGGCACGGCGATGCAGGCTTTCTGGGTGGAATACCCGGGTCTTGAAAAGCGCCTGGCAGAATTGGGAGACATCGTCGATCGAATGTCTGAGGAGTCAAAGAAGAAGTATGGACGGGATCTCGATCTCGCCGTACTGCCGGAGACGGCCGTGACGGGAGAGGCTGCGGGCAACGCAGTGGACTCCGCCGTCCCCCTTGAAGGTCCCCTCAAGGATGCTTTCGCGCGGAAGGCGCGGGAACACCATTGTTACATCGTTGTGCCGACCTATCTGCTCGAGGGTCAGGGAAAGAAGATCTGCACTAACGTGGGTATCCTGATCGGTCGAAACGGGGAGGTCGTAGGCATTTACCGCAAGCTCCACCTGGCGACGCCGGCGGGCAGTGACTCCATGGAAGGCGGCTCGACACCCGGCAAAGAGGTACCCGTCTTCGCCTGTGATTTTGGCAAGCTGGGAATCCAGATCTGTTTTGACATCGAGTATGACTACGGCTGGGAGCAACTGGCTCGCAAGGGCGCTGAGCTGGTGGCCTGGCCCACTCAGTCGCCGCAAACGGCGCAGCCTGCGTTCCGAGCCCTGCGGCATCGATACTACGTCGTGTCCGGCACCTGGCGCAACAACGCCTCGATTTTCGAGCCTACGGGCAGGATCGCTGCTCAGATCAAGCCGCCGGAGCAGGTCCTGGTGGAGCAGATTGATTTGAGCTACGCCCTGGTGCCCTGGAGCCGGGAACTGAAGAACGGTGAAGGGCTGCGCGAAAAATACGGCGATAAGGTAGGCTTTCACTACTACGAGGATGAGGACCGAGGCATCTTCTGGTCCAACGACCCCAGCGTCACCATCGGCCAGATGGTTCGATCGATTGGCGTGACCGAAGAGGAGGAGGAGTTTCTCCGAATCGATAAGCTGTTTCAAAAGGCAGGAGTGCCCGGCTCCTAGTCCTCACCCGGCCATCGGCAATCGCCCATCGACAATCCGCAGGATGTTCACTTCCGCCCCACGCCGCTCCGCGGAAAGGTACGCGCTGTACAACACCGCCACGGTATCGCACGCGAGATCGATTCCCGACAGTGGCTCGCGCTCGAGTGCAATGCTTTCCACGAAGTCCTGAAACTCCTGCGGGTATCCTTGCTGCCAGGCTTCATCGGGCGCGGGATGGCTCCAACCCTGTTTGGAGCCGAGCTTCTCCGCCACATACACATCCTTCAGGAGGTCTTCGCGCGGATTGTACGTGTCGAGCATGCTCACGGGATTCAAACGGCAGCGCGTGCGGTGGTTGTTCGCAAAAACCTCCAGCCAACTGTAGACGCCGCCCAGAACCAGGTTGGAAGAGAAGATATCCGCCACCGTGCCATCGTCGAAAGTCACGTGGAGCTGGCAATAGTCTTCTACGTCCTGGTATCTTGTGCCCAGAAACCCGGCGTCGCGAAAAGTCTTGAGCCTTGTAATCTCATGGACTCGAGCCGAAACCGTCGCCGGCCTGATGGCCTTCCCATCGCGCGCCTCACCCTCAGCTCGTTTCAAATATAGGGCTGCCGAGAGTGGGTGGCAGCCTTTGCTGATCAAAGTCCCGCCGCCCGTATATCTCCACATCCCCCCGTACGCCGAGTGCGAGCCGCCGTGCGATTCGTCGCCCATAATGCGCAGCACTTGTCCGCCGGTTTTCACCAGAATCTCACGCTCTTTTTGAATGGCGGGTGCATAAACCCAATTCTCAGCGTAGCAGACTCGACGCTGCGCCTGGCGGGCCGCATCCTGAATGCGCTGGGCGCTTGCCAGGGCTTCGCCGAGCATCACCTCCTTACTGAAGGCGTTGCCTTGAAAGTCATCCGTTCCCGGCCCGAAATAGCCGGTCAAGGGCTTTTCGATCACGACGTGTTTGCCGCGCTGCAAGGCCTGAATCGCGATAGGCTCATGCGCGGCGGTGGGCGTGCAGACGTCGATCACGTCCGCCACGTCGCAGATTTCCTCGAGGGTTCCAAATGCTTCGATTCCATGCTCACGCGCGAACGCTTCACGCGACTCCGCGCTCTTCGACGCGACGCCGACCACCTGCACCGGAATCCCGTAGACGCGCCGATACCCGTCCATGTGAAATCGTGCCGCGAATCGCGCGCCGAGGAGTCCCACCCGAATAGTTTTCGCCATAGTCAACTCGATCGATCAGTTGGTAGTGTCCTAATTTGGCTGTAGCGCCGCCATCTTGGTGGCTCCAGTGCCGGCTGGAAGCCGGCGCTACGGGCCAAATGAGGACACTACCGATCAGTTCCATTTTATGATCTTTCCAGGGGTTTGTGTTGCTCGTATTGCCGGGTTCGGTTGGCGGCGATTCGAGGTATACTGGCGTCCCCCGAGGGAATCTGGAAATCCCGGGATGCCACGGCGGTTCGGCCGGCGGGAGGGTGTAATGCGGAATCATCCTTTGAGTTGGATTGTGTTGGCAGGCATTCTGATGTGTGCAAGCGCGCCGGGGTGGGCACAATTGCCGGACTTCTACAAGACCATGGGCGGGGCACTCTGGGTTGTGAAAGACGCGTCGCGGCCTGTTGCCGCATGGCCGAATGTCGGCTTGGAAGACATACGCGATCACGGCCGGATTACTCTGGATAGTTCCGGGCGGCGCGAGGCGCGGTTGATCACCGGCCGGCTGGGAAGCTTCTCAGTAGAAATCCTTCAGCCCGTAGCAGCCGATCCGGTGTTCGACGGTTTTCTCGCATTCCACCATGATGGTATCTTTGCGGTTCTTTATGTGGTGCCCGATCGTCAGCAAGTGGAACTGGAAACCGCCCGGCTCCGCGGCCTCGGCGTCCGGGTGCTGCACGCGTTCGACGCCCCCGGTGGGCGGTACGTGTTCTTCGACACCGAACCGTCCGGCAAGTATGTCCTGGGGCTGGTAACGCGTCCGCAGGCCGAGGCCGGCGCGGGTCCGGCGAAGGTGACGCACCTCGGACTGGTAATCCGGAGGGCTGCGCCCGTTTCGGCATACTGGCACAGTCTGGGGTTCCCCGAAATATCGCTGGCCAATGCCTCTCCTCGTGAGGACGGGCGATACCACGGCAAGCCGCTGTTGCTGCCGTTTGTGGTCGGCTGGCAGAACTACTCGCACCCGACTTATGAATGGATCATACCGCCGCAAGACCCGCCCAATTGTTACGACGACTTTCTGAGCGCGCACGGCGAGGGCGTTCAGCACATGGGGGTGCCGGTGGACAACCTGGACACTGCGCTCGATCGCTATGCGAAGCTTGGCTGGTCGCCCGTGCAAAGCGGCGCCTGGGGCGAGGTTGGGAAACCGAACTCCGGGCGGTACGCCTACATGGACACGGATGTGCTCGGCGTCAGCCTGGAATTGATCCAGGCGTATCATTAGTACTGAAATCACCGTCACAACCGGGCGGTTTGGAGTGCGGCAAGGAGCCGAGACTATGAACTCGATGCGATTCCACACGCTCGTCGGGCCGGCAATTTCAGTTCTAGCAGTGGCTGGACTGTTTGCTGGCCAGGGCGATACGACGGGCGCCCAATACGGCGTGATGGTCGCGAAGAACCTCATGGTCCCCATGCGAGACGGCGTAAAGCTCGCGACCGACGTGTACATGCCGGCCCATGATGGCATGCCGGTGCAGGGCAAATTCCCGGTGCTGGTGTCTCGGACTCCTTATGGCAAGGAGCCTGGTCCTGGTTCCGCGAATGGGGCGCGCCATTTCGCCCAGCTTGGCTATGTTGTCGTGGTGCAGGATTGCCGCGGCCGTTACGGATCCGAAGGCACATTCTACATCGACGTGAATGAGGGCCAAGACGGCTACGACACGGTGGAATGGGCCGCGGCGCAACCCTGGTCCAACGGCAAGGTGGGAACTTACGGCGGGTCCTACCTCGCGCAGGCGCAGAACGCCCTCGCGGTCCTGCGTCCGCCCCACCTGGCCGCGATGTTTGTCATGGTAGGCACTTCCAATTATTTCGACGAGGGCGCTTACCGCGGCGGAGCCTTCACGTTGTTGCACAATCTCTTCTATCCTCTGATCCTCTCTTCCTCCAGCCAGGAAGCCGAACAAGATCCAGCCCTGAAGGCCGCGATGCTGGAGATCCTGCACGAGCAGATGGGAGGCTGGTTGCGTGCGTATCCCTTCCGCCCGAACGCCTCGCCGCTGCTGCTCGACCCGGTGAATCAGCGCTGGTTTCAAGACTTCGTCGACCATCCCTTCTATGACGACTACTGGAAGCAGAATGGCTTCAGTTTTGAAGGCGCTTACGACCAATATCCGGATATTCCCGTCTATTTCCTGAGCGGTTGGTACGACCTGTTCGAGCGCGGCACGCTTCACAACTACGTGGGTTTGGCTTCCCGCCACAAGTCTCCCACCAAGCTCCTGATGGGCCCCTGGGTGCACGGAATCGGTCCGCGCGCCTCGGGCGATGTTGACTTCGGGCCTGCCGCCGAAGTGGACATGATCGCGGAGCAGCAACGCTGGTTCGATCAGGTTCTCATGGGCAAGACCACCGGCGTTCTCGATGAACCTCGGGTGCGAGTCTTCGTTATGGGCGGCGGCAGCGGCCTGCGCAACGATAAAGGGTTCTCGGAAGATGGCGGCCGCTGGCTGGCCACCACCGCCTGGCCTCCTCCGGAGGCAAGTACAAGAGCCTACTACCTGCACGGCGACGGCAGTTTGAGCGTCGAGCGGCCCGGCAGCGAGACGGCCAGCGCTTACTCGTTCGACCCCCGCAACCCGGTTCCCACCATCGGCGGGCAGATTGATTCCGGCAAAGACCTCTCGCCCGCAGGTCCGCGCGACCAGCGGTGCCGTGTCAGGATCTTTGGCTGCGATAACGACCTCCCCTTGGCTTCCCGGCGCGACGTCCTGGTGTTCCAAACGCCGCCCCTCACGTCCGACCTGGAGATCGCCGGGCCGGTGAGCGTCGATCTCTGGATCTCCTCCTCTGCGCCGGACACGGATTTCACGGCCAAGCTGGTTGATGTCGCTCCTCCCAATCGTGACTACCCTTGGGGATTCGCCATGAACCTTGCCGACCGCATTAGCCGCGTCGGCTCGGGAGATGACGCTTCCGCGCGGACGCTGCTGAAACCCGGCGAAATCCGCGAGGTGACCATTGATCTCGTGGGCGTAGCCAACCGTTTCCGAAGCGGCCATCGCGTCCGGGTGGACATCTCGAGCAGCAACTTTCCCTTTTTCGATGTCAATCCCAATAGCGGGGAACGCTCCGGCTACGAGACCCGCGCGATCACGGCGCTGAACACCGTCTACCACGACAGGGAACGTCCGTCGCATATCAACCTGCCGGCAATCGCCGCCCGCTGACGGGCGCCCCAAAACCATGAGATTGCCCTGACAGTGCACAGATGTGGTGCGGGCGTCTCGCCCGCTGCGGAACGGGCAACTTGCCCTCGAATTCCTGCGGGGGTGAACCCCGCGACGGCGGGCGGGACGCCCGCACCACGCCTCATGCGGCGACCCCCTCTGCGGCCGGTCCTTTGTTTTCTGTAACATTCTCGCTTTGTTCCGGCGATTTTGGTGTTTCTGCGGCGTTTTCCTCTACCGGACTTTCTGTCCCAGCGTCCAGCCCCACCACCTTACTCAGTTCCTCGGCCGCGCGGTCGTCAGGCTCAGCCGTAGGGGCGGTTCGCGAACCGCCCCCACCCCGGCGTGCATGTTCTTGGCGCAGGGTCAGGATAATCCTCACCTTGCGGTCAATCGACCGGTCGAGCGCCGCCTCCTGCCGCAGCAGCATTTCCCAAGTCTCCCCCGCCGGAGCCAGGCAGGCATCCCGCGCAATCGCGTCTTTCCGTTCCTGCGCCTTCATCTCCTCCGCGAACACCGCCTCCACCGCCGCCATCTGCTCCTCCAGCAGGCGCTCCAGTTCCTGGCAGCGGCCCTTCCGCCCCGCCTCGTCCCCGAAGGTATCCTTCACATACTGGTCGAGACTTGCTTGGTCCTCGTTGCGGAAGAGGCGCGCCCATTCGTACAAGAGCGCCAGCAGGCGGACGATCTGCCGGGGCCTCCACCCCAACTCACCCTGGTAGTAGCTTTCGATCTGTTGGTGGTGGGCCTGCGAGAAGTACCGCCGCTGCACCTGCGCGCGAATCACCCCCCAAAGCGAAATCAGCAGGCGCAGCCGCACCAAGGGGTGTGTGGGCTGGGGCAGGCCGGCCGCCACCGCCTCGCACCGGGAGGGTTCGAAGGTCACGTCAGCGAGGTCCCGGGCAAGCCGGCGCCGACGCTCCTCGACCTCCTCGAGAGCGTCGCGCATCAGGCCCGTCTCCATGCGCTCGATGCGGTTGCGCCGCCAGTAGAGCTTGCCCAAGTCGGCGACTTGCTGGTCCCAGAAGGCGTCGCCCGGGCCGTAAGTGGTGGCGAGTTCCCGCTGCAAGTCTGCATACCGTTCGGGATCTTCGCCCAAGGCGCGCATGACGGCGGCTTCGTTTTCGGGCGCGGCATCACAGCCGTGCTTGAGGGCGTTCATTTTCATGCGCTCTTTGCCGGCCTCGCTGCGGGGACCGGTGGAGCGCTGCGAATTGCGCCGGGCGGCGTCGAGCCGCTGGGGAGTAAGACAAGTAGATTTGCGTAAAGACATAGTAACTCCATAAATTGGAAGGTTGAGAGCAGGGGCGGCAGACAAGCCGTCCCCACCGAAGGTGCGAGAGCCTTTCACAGCCCTAGGCGCTTACCATGATAACAGAACGTATGTCAAGTGCTGACAAAGTACCGTCACACGGTAGGCAACACCTGGTAGGGCAAGCCCTACCCTACAAGCTGTAGGGGGACGGCTTGCCGTCCCCTACACGCGCACTTGTCGCATCCATGAAGGCGTGAAAGAACCCGGAATGTGTCATCCTGAGGCAGAATGTGTCATCCTGAGCGCAGCGAAGGATCTCTGCAGTTGTTCGTCAGCCGCTGAACCATAGGTAACTGCCGAGATCCTTCGCTTCGCTCAGGATGACAGGCGGTTAGTTCTGCTACCTGGCTGGCGCAGGGCGAACCCCTGCGTTGTGTAGACCCGGAATGAACACAGACCGCAGAGCTGCGCGCTGCGCCAGCCAGCGGCAAATGCAACTCTGCCACCGCAGATCTGTGTTTTTGCGGCTTGACTTACCTCGGATTGACTGCGCTCACCTCGACGGGAAGGCCGGGCTCAGTCTCTTTAATCAGGACGACCGAGGAAGGCTGCGGCCCCAGGGGCTGGGCGCAGGCGTAAATCTCTTTGAACAGCTCTTCGGGCCGAATCGGCTTGGAAACGTAACTGTCCATGCCGGCGGCGAGGCAGCGCTCGCGGTCGCCGGTCATGCTATGCGCGGTCATGGCGATAATGGGTAGGTGCTTACCGGTGCCTGTTTTCTTATTGCGGATCTCTGCCGTAACTTCGAATCCGTCCATCTCCGGCATTTGAACGTCCATCAGGGCAACGTCGAAGCTACCCTTCTCCAAAGCCGTCAGAGCCTCCCGTCCGTTGTTGACGACCGTTACGACGTGCCCCCTCTTCTCAATCAACCTCGCAGCCAACATCTGGTTAATAGCGTTATCTTCAGCCAGTAGGATGCGAAGCTTGCGCTGACCCTCGGGGAGAGAGTGGCATGAGACCAAGTCAGCGCCCTGAACGCAGTCGACATGGACGGGATCACTGTCCGCACGTGCCTGAGTGGTGAAATGAAAGCGGCTCCCTCGCCCGAGCTGGCTCTCCACCCAGAGTTGTCCTCCCATCATCTTCACCAGACGAAGCGAAATCGTCAGGCCGAGGCCCGTCCCTCCAAATCGCCGCACGGTCGAGCCGTCGGCTTGCGAAAAGGCCGCGAAGATGATCTCCTGTTTGTCCGCCGGGATTCCGATTCCCGTGTCGCGTACCACGAAATGTAATTGAAGTCGATCCCCTTCGCGGGCATCCACAGCGACTTCAAGTCCCACTTTGCCGCGATCGGTAAACTTGATGGCATTGCTGACCAGGTTGATGACCACTTGCCGGAGCCGGGTGGGGTCAGCGACGATCTGCTCCGGCACGTCAGAGTGCACGTTGCAGGTGAATTCCAGATTCTTCTGTTGGGCGCGCAGCGCCAGTGGTTTCGTAGCGAGCGCCAAGCATTCACGCAATCGGAAGGAGATGGGATCGAGATCGAGCTTGCCCGCTTCGATCTTGGAATAGTCCAGAATGTCGTCAAGAATACTCAACAGGGTCTCCGCCGACGTCTTCGCCATATCCAGGTACTCGCGCTGCTCAGGGCTCAAGTCGGTATCCAGCGCCAGTTCCGTTGCCCCGAGGACTCCATTCATGGGCGTACGAATCTCATGGCTCATGTTGGCCAGAAACTCGCTTTTGGCGCGGTTGGCAGCTTCCGCAGCCTCTTTGGCTTTGTGCAACTCCGATTCCGCTTTTTTCCTGTCCGTGATATCCAGGTAAAGACCGTAGACGCCGACAAGCTTCCCCGCCAGCTTCAGCGGGACTCCATAAAGTTCGACATCGACGAGCGACCCATCTTTGCGGCGACGCCGGGTGGTGAAATGAGCGTGTTGTCCTTCCTTCTCGACCTTGCTGCTGATCTCTGTGGCTTCCTGGAGCAACTCTCGAGGCGCAATCAGTTCATTCAACTGAGCTCCGCCAATTTCTTCCCGGCGGTATTGAAAGAGGCTCTCGAAGGCCGGATTACACACCTGCACTCGGGTGTCCGAATCGACGACGACGATAGCGACCGGGCTGTTTTCCACCAGAGCGTTGAGGTAGGCGGTACGCTCCTCGAGGCTGCGCTCTACCCGCTTGCGCTCAGTGATATCCTGGAGCGCGCCAAAGATGCGGATGGGGCGAGAGTTGGTGTCAGTAACCACCCTTACGGCAGTGATCACGATGCGTTCTTCTCCACCTGGGCGTCGAACACGAAACTCCTTCGCCGAAAAGCTCCCTGCGAGCGCTTCCTCGATAATCTTGCGAACTAACCCTCGGTCATCCGGGTGAACTCTCGCCAGGAACGCTTCCCGGCTCGGCGAGACTTCACCCATTGGGTAGTCGAGAATCCGGAAAGTTTCTTCCGACCAGGCAGTCTTCTGGCCTCCTACCTCCTCTTCCCAGCTTCCCACATGAGCGAGCCGCTGCGCCTCGGCGTATTGCTCCTCCAGGGCAGCCTGGCGCTCGTATCGCTGCCGAATGATGTTCGTTTGACGCCTCACGCGCCGCTTCAGAACCAGCACCCACGCCGCGGCGGCCACGACAACCAGCATCGTGATTCCAAGCGCTTCGAGGGCGCGTTCGTGGGTCAACCAGGGCGGCCTCCGAAGGACAACAACTCCCTCTGGAGCATGAAAACGAATCATGAACGACTTGGGCGCTCCGCTCGAATCGCTGTCGACTATGCAGACGCCCGTCACCTGAACGATCGCGCCCTCGCGCAGGGACTCCAATTCGGCCGACGCAACCATGGATTTTGAAACGGCCGTAAACATGGTCGTTCCCTGCCGCAGAACCAGGACCGTTTCATTCGGGGTTCGAGCAATCTGTCCCAGGAGCCCCTGCATTTTAACCAACTTCGAGTCAAACTGACCCTGAAGCGCCTGCGCCGCCGAAATCGTGACCGGATCAGGTGCGCGTCCCGCGCTCGTCACTTGGAAGATCGAGTCTTCAAGCGCGGGATGGCGATCCACCACGCCGAGGAAGCCCAGGACATCGACCCGGTCACCGGGCTTGAGGGGTGTCTGCTGTTTGCTTTGAATGCTGAATCCGCCCGTGGGATCGGCCAGGTACGTCGCACCGTCCTGCTCGTGGAAGGCCACAACCCCCCGCACATGAACGCGATGGCCGGATGGCTGATCGAGAGCGAATTGCTGCAATTCTGCAAGGGGGCGCGCCGGCAGCGAAAAAGCCTCCATGGGAGCAAGCCCGATAGCCCGGACCTGGGCAAGGCTAGGCACATAAAGCATCAGGCCGATCTGTTGATTCAGGGCGTTCCGAACAGCTCCACAGTTGCCACGGATGAGAACCTCGGAGTCAATCAGGCTCTGCGCATCCTGGAGCTTGAAATTGGGGATCTGGGCCGTAATCAGCCCTCCATCCATGCCGATATCGAGAAACAGGTTTTTTGACTCCAGGTCGATGCCAGCGGTACGGACAATCCCCTGAACCTCCACCCACTGCCCGTCCTCGTGAGTCGAGGCCATCTGGCCATAGGCTACTCGGGGCGCCGCCGGCAGAGCGCTGGTCCCGACCACCCGCCAGCGCGGCTGGCCGATCTGAGGGGCAAAGTCAGGCTGCTCGCTTACCCCCTCGATCTCAATGACGTTGCCGGGGTGGAGAGCCGGCATACCCCCAGGAAGGTCCACCCAGACCCCTCCCGTGGAGTCGTGCAGGAAAAGGTCCGGCGGCGCTCCGCCATAGTAATAAGTCACTACGGCGCGCAGCCGGATGGGGTAATTCTTGACAGCCTCGGACCGGCTCAGTTGCAGAATCTGCTTGACAGTCGTCAACGATGGTAGGCCCACGCCGGGGGTGGCCGCGGGGGAAGCCAACAGGCGGAGACTACTAAGAAGGGTTAGGGCGAGATAGCAGGCTAGTTCGGCATAGAACCACTGGCGATGGTTTGGCACGCCCCTACGGTAACCAGCAGCGCACGACGCCGGGCGCTGGATAAGAGGGTTCTGTTCCTCGCCTGCTTCGGAGCAAGTCGAGTAGAGATTGAAAGCGTAGGGGAATGAAAACACTGCTCTCTCCGCCGGTCACGGTTGTTGGCCTGCCATCCGCCGCTCAAGGGAGGTTGAGAGAGTAGGAGAGCCCAAGTTTGCCCGGGTGGAAGGCGAGTACCTCGATGAGCGGTCCGACTTTTCGATGCCTAGTGTCCTCAATAATCATTCCGTCTCACTAACGCACCTGTGAGCAGATTACGGCGGTCCCCCGTCAGCGTCTATGGTACGAGGGTACTTGAGTGGTCCGACGCCATTTCGAGTATTTAATCGGCAGTTTTCGATAAAACTATATGCTTTTTCAAACCGTTACCTGACCGAACTTCGTCACGGAAAGTGCGGCCCCAATCCATCCAGCACTAGCACCCAGTCGCCGGCGCCCTCGTGATTCTTGCCGGGGGGCGTGAATTGCCGGGTCCCCGCGCTCGAAATCGGCCCTCCGGGAATCTTCGTATACGCCCCATTCGTCGGGTCGAACCACGCGGCATGGGCAGGCGCCTTCAATCTTGCCATGTTAACCGTGATGGTTCGCGCCGTGGGCAGGTAGGCGATTACGAAGGCGCCGTCAGGAGTCTTGGCGGCCGTGCAATAATCGCTCTGGCTGACGCGCGTGTCGAGAGTGCCGTATGTCCCCAGTCCGGCGCTGACGACCGAGTGGTCCTGGTCCGGGACGAGGTCCTGCCAGGGCAGGGAAGAGAAGAGTTTCTTCCAGATCGTAAGCTGCGTCACCCCCACCGTATCGATATGCGACTCCCAACCGGGAGGGAAACTCCAGGTGTATTTGTTGCCGTAAAATTGCCCTATTCCGCCGGTCAGCATGGTCCAATACTCTTCACGCCGGAGTACTGAGGGCGTCCCAAAATCCGGCGGCTTGCCCACGTCCTCCCAATCGTAGTGCGCCTCAACCAGGAAGGTCGGCACGACCGGCGATTGGTTGTAGCTGTGGAGCATTTGCATATAAGTGGGCGAGTAGGTGTATGTCGCGTTCAGGGAAATTATTGGCGCCCAGGTAGGATCGTCCAAGGTAGAGCTTGTGCACACGTTGAGCTCGGCGGTTTGAAGGTGTGCCGGGTCTTCGGATTTGATCCCTTTGGCAACCGCTTGAACCAGGGCGTCATCCTTGGGATCCTTCCAGCTATTGAAGTCGTTGCCGTTCAACCAGGCGACGTTCGTAAAACGCTTGTAGCGCCGGCCGAGATATTGTCCGTAGGAGTAGGCGGAGGCAAGCCCGTTGTTGCGCAGCGTGGGAAGCCACCCGATCGTCTCGATGGGATCGATGAAGACCAGCAGGCCGTGCTTCGCCGCCAGCGTGACCACGTGGTCGAGCCGGGCGAAGTAGGCCTCGTTGGGCTTGGTCAAATCGTAATGCGCGAAATCGTTCCCGCCGGAAACGTATCCGGTGAAAGGCCGAATGCCATCAGGCGTGCTTCCTGCTTTGTTGTCGCGATAGTCCGAGCCGGCACAGGCCACGTCAATCCACCCCATCGTATTAAATCCGTGCGCCTGCCGGTCGGCAAAGTAAAATTCAGCCTGGGCTTCGGTTAAGCGTCCCATTAATCCCTGCGGCGTATCACCAACGATCAGGAAGGGAACATTCTTCTGGTCGGCCAGATAGCGGCCGTTCGAGCTGACCTTCACTGGGTACGCCGCCGCGCTGCCGCCGGCAGCTTGCGGCGGCGCCGCCGGCAGTTGAGTGCACGCCACGAGCGTTGCTGACAACGCGAACAAGGTGGCTTGTATTTTCGCCGTGAGGCGATTCGCGGGAATGGTTTTCATAGGTTGACTCCGGTCGGGATCGTTGGGAGACTCCGGGTGGCGTCTACTCGGTCCTTAATGTATGCGCCAATTCGCTCCGACATCTTACTCAAGGCGCTTACATACTAAACTATCTATTCGCCGCTCGCGATGAAGAAAGCGAAAGGAAAAGAACGCGGTGTCGCAACCCCGTGATAGAATTCGGCGAGGTAGTCGCCACGGGAAGGGGGCTTGGACCGTCGATGAGTCTAAAGCACGTCTCGGTTATCGCATTCGTGGGAGCAGCGGTGTGCCTGGTTTGGCTGGCATTCCAGAAAATGCTGCTGGGCGCGGGGCCGGTGACGATTGGCATTCAAGTCCTGGCGATTCTGCTGATGATCTGGGCGCGCCTGACCTTCGGCCTGCGGAGTTTCCATGCGGCTGCCAACCCCACCTCGGGTGGACTCGTCACCCGCGGTCCGTACCGATGGCTTCGCCACCCGATCTACTCGGCGGCTCTGTATTTCGTTTGGGCGGGCATTGCGGCGCACCCTTCCGCAAGTTCCATTCTCGTTGCCTTGCTGGCCAGCGCTTTGCTGGGCGTCCGCATGTATGGGGAAGAGAGTCTCCTCCGCGAGATGTATCCTGAATACGCGGAATACGCCCGGCACACGGCGCGAGTCCTGCCTTTCATTTTCTGAACCGGCGATAAGGCGTTGCCCTCCATGCCTATTACTTGTAATAAGACTGGCCCCTTCCGTGGGCGCCGGAGGCTCTGAACGCTGGAAACCCGATAGGCCATTGCTTAGCCAAGCGGGGAGAGGTATATTGCCGGTTGACCAGGAAGTTAAAACGGAGATTCCGGTCAAGAACGGCCAGGTCTATGTTGTCGGTGGGCCGGAGTCTGTAATGTAGGTTCCGGTCAGAGACGTAACCTGCCGTAGTTTTACAGAGGTGTAGATGCCCTCACGTGTCTACTACTTCCGCCCTCTCGCTCAGCCGGCGCTATTGCGGCGGTTAGCGATCGCTTATTCGCTCATTCCAATAGACCGAAGTGGCAAACGGGCTCTGGGGTGGAAGCCGCCGGCGGTCTTCATTGCGGACGCAAGCCGGAATGATATGGCTCTCCTTGACTCAGTTGCGCCAGACTCCGACTCCTGGTACGTGATTTGTTTATTGGACGGCGACGCACCACCAAAATGCAAGCTAAAGCATAAAGTCTTCGCCCTACTTCCGCGCCGGGTGTCAGCCGCCGCACTGGAGAAGGCAGTCGAGAAGGCGTTCGAGAATCTGCGATCACGGGAAGAGAGCCGCAAAACACGGCAGGAACTGCGCCGTGTGGCCTCCGATCTTGGAACGCTGAACAAGATCGGCGTGGCTCTGTCCGCGGAGCGAAGCACCGATGCTTTGCTGGACCTAATCCTCGCTAAGATCCGCGATATTACCTGCTGCGACGCGGGTTCACTCTACACGGTGCAGGAGAATGCCGAGGGCGGCAAACAGCTTGTCTTCAGGCTCACGCAAAGTGACAGCCATGCGGTGCCCTTCCGCCAATTCATCCTGCCCATCGACACGCGCAGCGTGGCAGGATACGCGGCGGCGACCGGACAGATCCTGAACATTAAGGATGCCTACCGGATACGAAATGCCTGCTTCCGCCACAATCGGGACTTTGACCGGAAATACAGCTACCACACAAAGTCCATGCTGGTCGTCCCCATGAAAAACCATAAAGGGGAGGTGATCGGCGTCCTTCAGCTCATCAACGCCAAAAAGCACCGTGCTGCGAAGCTGACCTCTCTGCAAGCGGTGCAGGATGAAGTGATTCCTTTCTCCAAACGCAGCCAGGATCTCGGCACCTCCTTAGCGAGCCAGGCAGGGGTGGCGCTTGAGAACAACTTGCTCTACCGCGACATCCAGAACCTTTTCGAGGGTTTCGTGAAGGCCTCGGCGACCGCGATTGAGTTGCGCGATCCGACGACGTTAGGCCATTCGCGGCGTGTGGCGAAACTGACGGTGGGTCTGGCGGGAGCGGTGGACCGCATCGACAGAGGTCCTTACAAGGATGTGCATTTCACGCCCCAGGATATTCAAGAGCTACTCTACGCCTCAATCCTTCACGATTTCGGCAAGATAGCGGTGCGGGAAGAAGTCCTCGTCAAACCCAAGAAGCTCCACGCAAAGCAAATGGAGCTCATCCAGAAGCGCTTTCTGTATGTCAAGAAAGCGCTCGAACTCGAGGGAACGGACAAGAAACTCCAATTTGCCCTTCGTCACGGCACCCAGGATTACGAGGCGTTCGCTTCCCAGGTGGACGAGGAGTACCACGAGGAACTCAAGAACCTGGAGTCGTTCCTAGAGAATATCCACCAGGCTAACGAGCCCGGGCTCTGTGCTGAAAAAACTCCAGAGAAGCTGGGTGAAATCGCCGACGGGAATTTTCCGGGTTTCTCGGGCCCCAGCGAGCCGTTACTCTCTGCTGATGAGTTGGGCCTCCTCTGCACTTCCGAAGGCACTCTGGATGAACAGGAACGCAAAGAAATCGAGGCCCACGTCGAGCATGGCTTCCGGTTTTTGAGCCAGATTCCCTGGACCAAGGAGTTGAGGAGAATTCCCAAAATCGTGCGTGCTCACCATGAGAGACTGGACGGCAGCGGTTATCCTTACCACATCAAGGACGAAGCTATTCCCTTGCAGTCCAAGATAATGGCCATCGCCGATATGTACGACGCGCTCACCGCTCATGACCGGCCTTACCGGCCAGCCGTTGCCCCTGAACGCGCGTTGGAGATTATCGGGCAAGAGGTGAAGTCGCAGCTTTTTGATCCTTTCCTCTTCGAGCTTTTCGTCGATGCCAGAGTTTATCAGCTCACCTCCGGCGACTAGAATCGAACCCTACGTGGCTTTGAAGCAATTCCCCAAGGCCGACGAGGCGCTGAAACGATACGTCGCCCTCTTGCCGGAAGGCACATTTATGCGCGGCATCGAGGCCAAAGTCGAAGCACGCAATCCCTGATGTGTGATTGTAGGGGGACGGCTTGCCGTCCCCTGGAGATCGGGGTAGGGCAAGCCCTACCCCTACGTGTTTACGGGGGATCAGTCCTATGAGCGAAAAATCCTCGACCATGCCGGTTAGCCGGAGGGAGTTTGTGCTTGCGGGAGCCGCCCTGGCGCTGAGTTTCAGGGGCCGCCAGCCGGCGCCTCCCGAAAACGCCCCCCAAGAGGCTTTCATTGTTCCCAACTTCCATCCGGCCAGTTGCGGTTGGCTGACGAACTTCTCCAAGGAGCGCGTGTATTGCGCGAACGATTATCTGGACCACCTGGATCGAGTACGCGACGACCCTAATTACAAGTTCGCTCTTTCTGAAGTCAACAATATTATCGCCATTATGAACTTTGAGCCGCAGCGGATCGAGGAGATCAAGCAGCGGGCGAAGGAAGGGCGGGTGGAGCTGGTCAACGCCAATTTTCTGGAGATGACCGTCAATTTGGCGGGTGGCGAAGCCTTGCTGAAAGAAGGGGTGGAGGGCCTGCGCTGGCAGGAGCAGGTCATGGGAATTCATCCCCGTTTTATGTGGATGATCGACACCTGCGGATTTCACGATCAGATGGCGCAGATCGCCTCCGGTCTCGGCCTCGACGCCATGGTTTACGAGCGCATGAACAAGACGAACAGTACCATCCACTGGACCGAGTCGCCGGACGGGTCGCGCATCCTGACGCTCTGCCCCGACGGGTACGCATCATTCAGCGCATTGTTCGAGACCAAAAAGCGGCTGGGCACAGACGAACTCCAGAAGCTCGCGGAGGAATTAACGGAATGGGCGAAGAAGACCCCGGCCGGCGCGCCCGTGCTGGTTTTGGCCGGGAGTGGCGACTACAGCCAGGCCCCGTTGCGAAAGGAATACCCAAGCGAATTCCTCGAGCAGTGGAAGCAGGCCTTCCCCCAAACCAACCTCCGCATCGCCACCGTCAGTGAGTACTTAAACGCCACGCTGCCGGGAATCAAGTCCGGCCAAATCAAGATTCCGACCATGCAGGGCGGCACGGGATACACCTTCGACGCCTTCTGGATCGAATGTCCTCGCGTTAAAACCTCGTATCGAATGAACGAGCACGGATTGCAAGCGGCGGAGACGATTTCCACCCTTGCCAGCCTCAACTCCGGCTTCATTTATCCCGCCCAGGCCCTTTATGAGGCTTGGATATTGATGCTGCTCAACATGGACCGCAACACGCTTTGGGGTTCCGCCGCTGGCTTTGTCTATGAGAGTGACAACTCGTGGGATGTCCGCGACCGCATGGAGTATGTGGAAACGAGCAATAAGAAAGTCCATGGGGCCGCGTTGAGCTCGCTCTCGGCGGAAGGCGATGCGGCGGCGCTGTTCAATCCGCTCAATTGGGAGCGCAGCGATCCCGTGGTAGTGGAATTGCCTGAAGGGAAGAGCCTTCAGGGCGCGGTCTCACAAACCACTCCCGACGGCAAGACGCTCTCGAGTCTCCGCCTGCCCTCGGTGGGAGTGGCGGGTGTAACACTCGTATCCAAGCCACCTCAGAGCCCCAAAAAGATCGGCCTTCCCGAGAGCATCGAAACACGCCATTACACGGCGCGAATTGACTCGAAAACCGGGGCCTTGGTGAGTTTGAAGCTCAAGCTCTCCGGGCGGGAGATGCTGGGCGGGCCCGCCAATGTCATCGTAGCCGAAAAGCCCAAGCCGCAGAAGGAAGACTATGGCGACTTTATGAGTTGGCGGCCGGACCGCACTCGGCTCGCTTCTTCGAGCGATTTCGCGCCCACCATAACTGCCAGCAGCGGACCGCTGGCGGTTACGGTGGAGGTCGCGAGTGAGTTTTATGGCGGCGCAGCCAGCCGGCGAGTGATGCGATTCTACCAGGAGCTTCCCCGCATCGACTTTGAAACTGAAGTCCAGGACATTCCTAATATCACCGTGGTGGTGGCGGAATTCCCCTTGGCGGAGGATATTGAGGAAGTCCGCCACGGCATCCCTTGCGGTTTCTCCCACGGCGCCTGGGCCAAGCCGAATCCCAACCTGGTCGGGTGGACGAAGGGTATCACTCCGGCAGTGCGCTGGAGTGATTACGGCCTGGAGGGCGGCGGAGGGGTGGCCATCCTCGACCGTGGACTCACCGGCCGGGAGCTCAACGGAAGGACGCCTATTATCTACCTGCTGAATGCTACGGATACCTATTACAAATATCCTAATGGCTGGTTGAGTGGCAGAGGGAAGCACCATCTGGAATACGCTTTGGTCGTCCACGGAGAGAAGTGGGACCAGGCGCGAATCCCGCATATGGCGTGGGAATATAACTGCCCTCCGGTGCTCGTCACGGGCCGCAAAGCGATGGCGGCGAAGTCATTCGTACACACGTCGAGCAACGTTATCGTCGAGGTGCTTCGCCGGGAGGGCATGGACATAGAAATGCGCTTGACAGAGTGCCTGGGAGCGGCTGGAACTGCGGAGGTGACCTTGAACTTGCCGCATCGGGGGGCGTCCTTGACCGACCTGCGGGGCAGGAATCCCAAGCCTCTGGCGGGCGGCGGCCCGTCGTATCGCTTTCCGGTGCGGCCCCTGCAGATTGTGACCATCCGCTTCCATGCCGCGTCACCCGTGGAGGAGATTAGGCCGGTAACCGAGTGGGACAAGTTTGTGCCGGAACCCAAGCGCGCCGCCCTGCACGCCTACGGCAATTACCGGGGGCATCCGCCGATGGGGGATGAGCCACAGAAGTAGGCTAAGGATGCGCGGACTCTTGCGGCGGCCCGGGGAGGGGTGTACGATTCTGAGCAGCGATGTCGCGGTGATCGAAATCCAGGCCTGGGAAGCCGTCATGAAGAGTGCTCGATACGATTCCTGCCTTGCCGCACGATGCTGGCTCCGGCCGAACTTGATTCCGGAGATTGGGATGGCGCCTGTTATAATGTCGCAACGCCTTCAGGAGGATGAAGAATGACTCCGGCACAGGGCAACAATCCTGCGGATTTGCCTTTGATCGAACGCTTGGCGGCGATACCCTACAGCGGCGCGGTTACGGATATCCTTGATGAAATGGGGTTCCGCCAGCAGGTGCTTCCCCATGCCATCCAATCCCTGGTTCCGGGGCAGACCTTGGCGGGCCGCGCGCTCACGCTGCGCGGAGAGCCTTCCGCCATCGATGATCCGGACATCGTCTATCCGCCTTTTCTAAAAATGCTGGGGGAAATCCGGCCCGGCGACGTGCTCACCAATCAAGCCAACGACAACGTTTCGGCGCACCTGGGCGAACTCTCGAGTGAGACGGCCAAGTTTCGCGGTGCCCGGGGCGCGGTGATCGACGGCGGGGCACGCGATACGGAGTACATGGTCCGCCTCGGTTTTCCAGTGTTTGCTCGCTACAAAACTCCGGCCGACATCCGCGGCCGTTGGCGACTGGTGGAGTGGAATGTCCCTATCATGATCGGTTCGGTTGCCATCGCGCCCGGCGATTTGATCTTGGCCGACCGGGACGGGGTCGTGGTCATTCCCCAGACGATGGCGGAAGAAGTGGTGGGCAAGGCGGAAGAAGTGGTGCGGACGGAGAACCTCGTCCGGGCCGCGATTTTAAAAGGAGTTTTGCCGCTCGAGGCATACCAGTGCTACGGGCGGTTTTAGCCGGGATTTCGCACCGCGTTTTGGGGATGTAGGCAGGGCGGGGCTTCAGACGATGAGGAAAAACCGTTCCCTTGTCATTCCGAGCGCCGCGAGCATTATCACGGACCTTCTCATCGTCGTATCCAAACCAGCCTACGGAAGTGTCGTAGCCCGGATATCCCGTCTTCAGCACAGGCTCGCGCTCCGCTCTGGCCGGCTGCGCCTTCTCTAAGAGCCCCAGGGCATCGGCCAAGTTTGGGCCTTGGGATTTTCACGTCACCGCCGAAAATGCCAACTACGGTCGATTGCATGCTAGAATCGAAACCGCAAAGCCAAGGGACCGCGCCGTCATGAGACTCACCTCAATTGCAACTGCCGCAGTATTCGTGCTGTTCGCCCGCCAGGTCGGTGCCGCAGGGTTCGAGCGCGCTACAGTTCCGGACCCGATGGACAAGCCACTCGAGGTCTCCATTTGGTATCCCAGCGCCGCGCCAATCTCGCAGCAACGGGACAATTCGGCAGGACAGTCGCTGGCGCTCGACGGCCCGGTAAGCGGCGAACATCTGCCGCTCATCGTGGTCTCGCATGGTAACGGCGGATCCTCGGATAGTCATGCCGATACTGCGCTCGCGCTCGCGGATGCCGGATTCGTCGTGGCCGCTGTTACCCACACCGGCGATAATTCTCGTGATGAAAGCTCTCCGGCTTCACGATGGATGGTGGATCGGCCTCGGCATATCCGGCTCGTGCTCGACTACCTGCTTGAAACCTGGCGTGGACACAATCGCATTGACTCACGTCGCGTCGGTATGTTCGGCTTTTCCGCCGGCGGATACACTGCACTGGTAATGCTCGGCGGCATCCCCGACGTGAAACGCTCGATCGCTCATTGTGCCGAGGTTCCGCAGGAACTGGTCTGCAAACTTGGCTTCACGCGAGACTTTGCCAATTCGGCTGTTGCGGCCCAACTATCGAAGGGCTGGGTCAAAGATCCCCGCATCAAGGCGGCGGTGATTGCCGCACCTGGCCTTGGCTTCGAGTTCGATCCCGCGAGCATTTCGCGCATAACGGCTCACGTTGACCTGTGGGCGGCCGCGGAAGATAAGAACGTTCCTTACGCGACGAATACGGAAATCATTCGGAACGCCCTGCGCGGTCCGGTACAATTCCACTCTGTCGAGAAGGCCGCTCATTATGCTTTTC
The DNA here is from genome assembly GCA_963831905.1 of uncultured Acidobacteriota bacterium. Taxonomy (GTDB): domain Bacteria; phylum Acidobacteriota; class Terriglobia; order UBA7540; family UBA7540; genus CAVROP01. Next base: position 444,282 of record CAWHRX010000004.1, read on the forward strand.
TGAAACCGTGTGATTTGCAGATGGCTACTGCGCTTCCCAAACTTTGGGCGAGAATCTGCGTCGATGTACCCGGCTTCGACCGAACCGCCTTTCATGCCCAATTCAACGCCGAAGTCGTGTCCTTCTTCACTTCACGGTTAGTTTCAGACCGATAGCACGGCGGGCAATATTCAAACTAAAATATGTGCGCTCACATCGTTCCGGCGGATGGCGCATCCATCGCGACAAAGAGCGTCCGGACGTATGATGGCATAAGGTCGTCGGCTCCTGGACGGGGAGAGTAGACTGGAGTTGTGAGTAAGCCAGATTAAATAAGTTTAATATCAAGGGGAATGACTATCGCCTGGTTACGGCCATTGATTACCGCAGTGAATTGAAGCCCGGACGTCAATGCGATTCGGATCGACGGTCTGGATGGATGAGAATGTATGAAAGGTAAATAAACATGCAAAGGACCACAAACTGCCTGGCGAAACTCGACCGTATGAAGAAAACGCTGCGCCATCAGGAGCCCGATCGCGTGCCCATCAGCGATTTCTTCTGGGGAAGCTTCCTCGCCCGCTGGCGCGAAGAACTCGGCGTCGAGGCGGACACTGATATTTACCGGCATTACGACCTGGATTGGATGCAGTTCAATCCCAATCTGGATCCGCACATCAAGCCCTTTGAAATCGTTGTGGAAAACGATGAAGAAGTCGTCGTCCGCACCGGCTTCGAAGCGCTCATTTGGAAAAAGTTGGCGTACCCCATGCCGGATTTCCTGAGTTTTGAAACCGACACCGTCGAAAAGATGGAGGCTTTCGAGTTCGACGACCCGTGGGACGAACGCCGCTACTTCCGCGGAGGTGACGACCAGATCAACGGAGTGGGCGACGGGTTTGCGCGCAATCTGGATCCCTTTGTAGATCGCCTGAAGCCCGCATGGCCGGACTTCCCGATCTTTGGCGGAGTGTGTGAAGCGCACGAAATGCTCTGGCGCATTATCGGTTCGGAAAACGTCATGCTTTGGATCGGCCTGTACCCCGAAGAAATCGGAAAGTTCGTGGAGCGGATCAACGCCTTCAACCTGGGGGTCGCCAAGGCGCAGATCAAAGCGGCCGGCGGCTTGCTCGACGGCATGGTGGTCTGGGGCGACGTGGCGTACAAGAATGGCATGTTCTTCTCGCCTGCTTATTGGCGGAAATACTTCAAGCCGGGCGTGAAAGCACTGGTTGAGGAGTGCCACGCGCACGGCCTACCGGTGATCTATCACGGATGCGGCAATGCATCCAGCATCTACGAGGACTTCATCGAAATCGGCATCGACGCCTACAATCCGCTCGAGGCCAAGGCGGGCTTGGATGTGGTCGAATTGCGGCGCCGCTTCGGCCATCGCCTGGGTTTTTGCGGCAACATGGACGTGATGGTGTGGGCGGCCGGGGACCGAGATGAGTTGAAGCGAGCGGTGCTGACGAAGCTCAATGCGGCGAAGGGAGGGGGTTTCATCTTCCAGTCCGATCATTCCGTCCCCAGCAGCGTCCCAGGTGAGAGCTATGACTACGTGGTCAAGCTGGTCCGCGAATATGGAAAATACCCGCTGCAATTGGGCGAATACGACATTCCCGGCCTTGCCTAGAATCTCAAATCAGCGCCACTTTCAAATTAGCACTGCACCGGAATCCGCAATGTTTGGACACGCGCGGCGTCGCGATTTGGCATTTTCCTTGACGGGTCGCAGGGCGAGGATTTCTCTCATCCGACCTTTTTGGGGCTGACAAGAGGGGCATTGAATTGATTGTGTTATGATGCCTCGGAGCCGCGGGGAGATCCGGGGAAAGGAAAGCCAGTGGGATGTATTATGACTAAACATAGGTCAACACGAGTTATTGCGCTTATTATCTTAGCGATTTCTTTTTCGAGGGCCACAGCCAGGGCTTCTCATATCGGCGGCGGCGATCAGAATCCGACGCTGGAGACCGATCAGGCGGCTCTCGCAAAATGGCAGGACGCGAAGATTGGCCTGACCATGCACTGGGGGCCAGTTGCTTTGCGCGGAACCGAGATTGGCTGGTCACGGGTTGGACGAACGGCGGTGGCAGGATCGGAATTGGCCGGATGGTCAACCAGTGCGCAGGTGCCTGCGCCGGATTACGACTCGCTCTACAAGGAGTTCAATCCTGTCCTTTTCAATGCTGAGGAGTGGGCGCAGTTGCTCAAGGACTCGGGATTTCGTTATGTCGCCGTGGTGAGCAAGCATCATGACGGCTTCGTGATGTGGGACACGAAACAGACCGACTACAACATCATGCATAGCGCCTTCCACCGGGACTGGCTCAAAGAGATCGCCGGCGCCTGCCGCAAACAAGGCATTATGTTTGGGGTCTATTATTCGATTCTGGATTTCTATCAATATGACTATTCGGGAGGCGCGGCGCGGGGCAGCACGCCGAACCGGGGTGGACCCGGCTTCAAGCTGGATCGACCGCCGGATTTCGAGCGCTATGTCAGCACCATGAAGGCCGAACTCAAGGAACTGATCCAGAACTACGGCATTGAAGACCTGGTCCTCGATGGCAATTGGGATCCGAGTTGGACGCATCAGCGTGGAGGGGATTTGTATCGCTACCTGCACGGCCTTAAGAATGACCTCCTGGTGAGCAACCGGGTCGATGATAAGGCGGGCGACGAGGAGGCGCGGGCCCTGGGCTACGAGAAAGCCCTTTGGGTATTTTATTCAAAGCCTTGGAATCCTGAGACGTACGCGGGCGATTACCTGGACCGTGAAGAGTACATTGGCGGCCCGGCGCCGTACCCCTGGGAAGCATGGATCACGATGGGCGAGCAATGGGCCTGGATGGCCAACGACAAGTACAAATCGCCGGAGGACATCATCCGCTACATGGTGGAGACGGTGGGGGGCGGCGGCAATTTCAATCTGAACATCACGCCCATGGCGGATGGGCGATTCGAGCAGCGTCAGAAAGATGCTTTGCTGAAGATCGGCGCTTGGCTTAAGGCCAACGGCGAAAGCATCTACGGGACACGAGGCGGTCCGTTTGAGCCGGGCCTCTGGGGAGCGAGTTGCCGGCGCGGAAATAAGGTCTACGTGCACGTACTCTCCTGGCCGGGAGAGACGCTGCGGCTGCCTCCCTTGGATCACACCGTGAAATCGGCGCGGCGCCTGAAGGGCGGGGAAGCGCAATGTAAGCAGACCGCCGGCGGCCTTGAGCTGTGGGTGCCGGACAATCAGCGCGACCGCTTGGACACCATCCTTGAACTAACGCTTGACTAGGCCGGATTTCTCACTGCCCGTGGCGAAGAGCGGAAGGGCCGGGATTCAGAGTCCGCGCGTGCGCGCTGGTTTGCCGGAAAGCGCCGCCCGGTTTCTCCGGCGCGGCTGCAAACAGTCTCCGCGCGAGCAGCGGGGTCCCGCGCCTGCCAGCTAGTCGCTCATAGCTCACGTCAGCAAAGCAGTGGCTCCTTTGCGGCACCGGAACCAGTCTGACCGAATCTCCGGGAGCTTGAATTAGCGATTCAGTTGGCGGCCGGCAAGTTGGGGCAGATTTGGCGATAGGGTTGTTTAGAAAACCAGTGCGCCCATTCGTTGTGGGAAAGGTTGCGACTGAGGCGGGCGCAGGCCTGATCTATGAGATCGCCCGGACGCCAGAGCCAAATCGCGGCAAAGCGTTCATCGTATCCGGCAAGCAGATAACGGCCGTCGGGACTGAAAGCAGCGGCACGGATATAGCCTGAGTCGGGAAGTTGCCCCAAGCGAGCACCTGTGGCAGCATCCCATACGGTGAGACGTCCGTGAGTAATGGTGGCGACGGAGGCTAAAGACGGATCGGGCACGATGACGTCGATGTCGTCGCTCTCGGTGAGGGAGAAACGCCGCTTGCCAGACGGTATCTCCCAAGCTTGGAGGTTTTCGCCTTCTGCCGTGAACAGGACGGTGCCGGATGAATTGAAAGCGAGGCGAGTCAATTCAGCAGGTAACTGAATGCGGCTGACGCGGGCTTTACTGGCGACACTCCAGAGATCGACAAGATACTCGTTCGGAGGTTTGTTTGTCTCGAAGGCCAACAGCTTGCCTTCGGCCGCGACGCGCAACAGCCTGGATGCAGGGCCCGGCACTGATGTGATCTGGCGCAGGCGTGGCAGCGCGTAGAGCTTGTTAACGCCGTCCTGCTGGACGGCAAGTAACTTACCCGAAGAATCGATCCGCTTTTCTCCGGAAATGTAAGGTAAAGGAGTTACCGACGACTGGTCAATGCCAATGAGGAATAGCTTGTCGCTCCATTGTGCGATCACGTCATTCGAGCTGAGGAAAAAGAGCTTGTCGATAACGGGAGCGCCATGGAATTCGATGTCGCGGAGAGTCTTGCCGCCGAGGTCGGCGATTCTCAGGAGGGGTGACGAGTGTACAGAGACCGCGCCGGCGGCCACCCGTCGACCATCGGGACTGAAGGCAACACTACGAACTTCGGAAGGCAAATCCAAGTAGCCGGGGCGGTCGGCGCGATGGGTCTCGGAAACGGAAACCGAGCCGTCGATGCCACCAGCGGCGAAGCGGCTGCCTGGCGAGCTGAAAGCCACAACTTCGGCGCCGCCAGGATGCGAAACGCGCTCGAGTTCGCTTCCCGATGGGAGTTCCCAAACGCGCGCCGTGCCGTCGTAAGAGCCGGTGCCAAGTTTTGTGCCATCCGCATTGAAGGCCACAACGGCAACGGCCGAGTCATGTTTGAGTTCAAGAACCTGGCGGCCATTGTCGACGTTCCAAACACGGGCCAACTTGTCGCCGCGCGCCGCGTAAGCCAGAAACTTACCATCCGAGCTGATGGCGACATCAAGGATCCACTGTTGCGGTGTGAGCGATTCGGATGAAGCAGCATGGGTGGCTTTCAGCAGTTGACGGCCTGTAGTTACATCCCAGACAAAAGCGAAATCGCCGTTCGCAGTGGCCAAGCGCCTGCCGTGTTTGCTGAATGCGAGATTGAACGCGGCCTCGCCGCCCGCCATCGTACGCAAAAGCTTGCGATGCGCGAGATCAAAAACTGAGATGGAGCCGTCGGAAGATAACGCAGCTACAAGGTTACCGTCCGGAGTGAAGGCGGCGGAAACGACTTTGTCTGGACATTTGAAATCGGCCACAAGAGTAGCCCGGGGGACATCGAATACTCGGAGATGGCCATCGTCACCAGCAGTAACAATCTGGTTAGCCGTGGGGCGAAACGCTATTTGCGAAAGCGGCGTGCCGTGCACGACGCGCAACAATTCGCGCCCCGCTGGCAAGGCCCAGATATGGGCAACGCCATCGCGGCCACCGGACGCAAGCAGCGTACCGGTGGCGTTGAAGGCCACCGAAACAGCAGAACTGTTGTCCGGCGAAGCGCTTTGCGGGTCGGTGGGGAGTTCGATGCGTGCAGCGGGCTGCTCGTCAGGCGTGAAATATCCAACCGGTTTGTGGTTTACGCTGTCAATGAGTTGCGTGGAACCATCGTCGCGCGCTACCGCGAGGACGGCGCCGTCGGGCGAGAACGCTAGATCGCGAACGCGCTGGTATGGGTTTGAGTCTCCTGGCGGGTAGAATTGGGGAGCCGCCGGCAAGAGAGAAACAGCCGCCCGCAGCGCCTGAGTTCCTTCAAAAGACGGTTTGAGGCGGCTTGATTCGATAGCGAGAAGTGCGGCCTCGCTAGCTCGATCCGGACTATCGGCGAGGAGTTTAGCAGAGTTGGCCGCGAGGCTTGCGGCGACATTTTGGAGCGATACTTCGTGGCTCCGGCGAGTTTGGCGCAGCGCGAAAAGCCCGATCAGAAGGACGGCAATTAGGACGAAGGCCGCAAGCAAGCGGGTTCGGCGCTGGATGCGAATATCCGCGCCGTCGAGTTCGTCCTTGGGCCGGTTGTGCAGCGTAGAAGCGAGTTGGAGAACGGCTTCGTGAAAGCGTGGCTCGCGCAAGCGGAGACGACTAGTGCCTTCACGTGCCCAACGAAGATCCAGATAGAGAGGTTCTTCAGGAAACGAGCGAAGAAGGCATGGCGGAAGAGCGTTGGTGTGTTCGGACGTGAAAGAGCGGGCGGAAAGATCCCACTTCAGCGTGCCGCCGGTAAGGATAAGCAGTATGTGCAACGGCCCGTTTCGGCCAACCCAATATTCGGCCTCTCTCGCCACCCAAGGCGAGGCGGCCGCTTCAGGCGATGCAAGCAGAATGAAGAACTCCGATTGATCGAGGGCGCCGCGGATACTAGACCAAAGGGCAGGATTTACTGCGAGATTGGTTTGATCTCTAAAAATGTGCAAAGCGCGCAGCTTGTACCAGGGCCTCGCAAAGCGGTGCAAGGCCGCTTGAAGGGCACCCGCGAGAGTGTTGTCCCCAGTATGGCTGTACGAAATGAAGGCGTTGTAGGACACCCGTCTTTATGATGATACACTAAACTCGACGCTTTCGCGATCCTCCAAATTCGAAATTCGGATGGGTGCCGTGAGACGGGGTTCGAGGAAATAAGTCCGGCCTTGTTGCTAGTGTCTATCACCGACACTACGGACAATTAAATGTTCCGGGAGTATAACGCGCCACCCGGAAGTTGGACAGACGATCACAAGTTGACGGCGTACACGCTGATGCGGCGCCAGATGGTTCCGGGCGGATGGCGACTCGTTCAGTCTTGCTGCTGCCGTCAGGTATGGCAAAATAGGGAAGCATGGCCGTCCTCAAAACGAAGGGCTTGCCCAAGGTCAATGTACAGCTTTTCCCGCAACTCAACGATGTTTACCACATCGAGACCGAGGTTGCGAATGCATATGTCTTGCCGCGCATCGGCAGCCTCCTTCAACATGCCAGGGAACACCTGGGGAGTGATGCGGTGCACCTCTGTGTGCCGGGAGATTTCTTAAGTCCATCCTGCCTCAGTAAAACCTTCAAAGGCGCGCAGATGGTTGCGGTGTTGAACGCGCTTGGAACCCGGTACGTCTGCTTTGGCAACCATGAATTTGACGAGGGTATCAACGACCAGGAGCTCTTGGCCCGCTTGAACGAGTCGCAGTTTACGTGGCTCAATACCAATCTTCAATTCGCGGACCATCGCCTGATGAACCACCCGCGCGTGAAAACCTCAGCCACCGTCCCCCTCTCGCCGACGCTCAACTTGGGACTTCTCGGTTTGATCTACGAGGACGATTTCGGCTTTGCAGGCTCGGCGAACCCGATATCGATGGTGCAGTTCAAGCTTCAACTGACCGATAGCTTGTTGCCTGTAAGACGGCCGATAGCAAAAGAGCGCGCCTACATTGCTCTCACTCACATGACGATTGAGGACGATGACAGGCTGGCAAAGGAGATTGGGCGGCTGATGCTGATTATGGGCGGCCACGACCACGAGTATCTGCGTCGGCAGGACCTGCAGGTCACGATGATTGTGAAGGCGCTCTCCGAGGCCCGTTCGATCCGGTTGAATTGGATTATGGCCGTTGATCGGCGGGAAGTAGACAAGCGCCCGGAGAAACTGAACGGCGTCAATTCTGAACTTTACATGCAGATTGTGATTCCTTCAGTAATGCGGATTCTTTGCGGCGCAGGAGCCAAGACACTCTCGGAGGATCGCCGCCGGGCCGTGTTGCAATACCTCGGCATCAATGCCGAGGAGTTCCTGAAGTCACAAAACGTACAATCCGTGCTGCGCGATGCAAAAACCCCCCTGAAGGGTGAGGGCCAAGACGCAGGCCTGATTGTGGATGCAGCCAGAATTCCAATCCATCAATGGCAAATCGGTGATGACTATGTGTTCTTGTACAGCGTCGCGCTCAGGACCGATGATCCAATCTTCGCTCGTTTGCTGGACGAGGATGCCGAGGTGCGAAAGGTGATCGAAAGCTGGCTCTCACGGTCCCCCCAGTCGACTACAACAATCTTGAAGGCTCCTGTGAAGCTTGACGTAGCCGACGAACTTGTTCGCAGAGAATCGACAAACTTCGGGAACTTCGCGGCTGATGTAGTCAGCGGACGAGCGCGGCTTCGCCACAAGGACCGTGCGCCGGCTAGTGTCGGCTTGCTCAATGGCGGCAGCCTCCGCCTTCACCGGAACATTCCACCAGGAGAAGCATTGAGCGAAAGGACCGTCTGCGACATCTTATTCCATCAGAACAAGCTCTTGCTCTACACGCTTACCAAGGTCGAACTGGAAGAAGTTCTGAAGGCCTCCCTGATGCTGCGAATCTCCTCAGACGCGAGCGGACATGGAGACTTCCTGCAAGTTTCAGGGCTGAATGTGGAGGTGGATAAGGGTGACCTCCATTTCTCCCTGATTCCTTTACCAAGTGGGCAGTCTCCTCCCAGCGACCCCATCCTCGTCGCGACGACCGAGTACGTGGCTCAACACTGCGATGCTTACCGCCGGTTTTTTGACGGAAAGAATGCTACGGAAATTGGAGAAGAGATTCGAGAGGCAGTCGTTTGTGAATTGAAAGCAATGGCGACCCTGAGCGCACCGGATTTTCTGGATGTTTTCTCGCAACCTCCTCGATGGCACTTTGTGGGAGGTTGAGGAGATGTAACCCTGTCGCCGTTATTCAGGGCAGGCTATGGTTTGCCGGGAAGTGCCGCTGAGATACACTCCCCTCTTCCGTGTTCCCTGTGGGTGTTTCTTCCTTCTTACTTCATCGCGGTCCAGCATCGCCTGGAGGAGTTTTGCGGAAGCGCGAAATGATGTCTGCTGGAGCCTCTGCAAGGCATGCGGCAGATCGATCATCCCAAGTTGAGCGGCATCTTCGAGCACTCGGAGCGTGCCAATAACCACGAGGTTGCGCCGGGCGGCTTCAAGCCGCGCATCCCTATCATCAAGAATCAGAAGATCCGCCCTCAGCTCCAGGGCTAAGGCAATGGCTTCGCATTCACCCGCGTCGAGCGGGTCATGCCCTATATCCAGCGGGAGGAATGGCGGCCTCACTTCGAGCCACGCGGGGCGGTGGACGGCCCAATCTCGCACGCAAGCGGGGGTGCCTTCCGCCAGGAGTTCCTTATAAACGGCGGGCGGGATCAACACACGCCCATAGAGGCGGGGCAGCAAATTGGATTGGTCGATGAGGACGAGATAATTAAGCGGCGTGGTGTCCGCAATGACGATCATCCGGCGCGGCGGCCTTCTCCCTTAGTTTCGTTTGCCAACTCGACCTGCCGGCGCTCCCAGACCGGCCGGCTGCTGGCGGCTTCGCGGTCCAGGTCTTCCACCGTGTATTCCAGGTTCACGCCGTGGTCCTTCAGGAACGCATCTACTTCCATGCGCGTCTGGAAGCCCAGCATGCGGCGCACTTGCGACTGCGTTAGCGCCCCTGACCGGTAGCCCTCGAGCGCCAAACTCTCCAGCGCCGCGCGCGGCAGGTCCTGCCACCGCGCCGCGAGATGCTTGGCCACGTCTTCCGGCAATTGCACCATAATCTCCATGGAACTAGTATAGCCGGAATCTGCTCGGAGTCTCTGAGTTAATCTCGCAGCGCCGCACCGGCTTTTACATCCTTTCACTGCTCCTCCGCTCCGCTCGCTATGGTCTGCCGGGAAGCGCCACTGAGACGCACTGAGATTTCAAATCTACAATCTCCAATGCGCGTTATGCTTTGCTGGCAAGCGCCGCCCCGTTCCTCCAGCGCGCCAGCCCACAGTCTCCGCACGAGCAGCGGGGTCTCGCGCATGCCAGCGGTTAACCCCTTCCCGTCAACTTGACTGCCTTCGTCCAATTTCCGAGTGCCGCATGATCCATGCTTGAACGTAAGAGACGAAGTTCAGATCACATGTACGGATTGCCAACTATACGGCCAAGGGACGGGGAATCGGTAAAGAGTACGCCGTTACAGAGGATTGGTCTTGACGGCCAGCCATATCCCGGGATGGCGACTTTTAATGCCGAATCCCTAGTAGCGGCCGACCCCCTTGACCGGCGTAGCTTCCAGCGGGACGAGCGAGTAGATTCTTGTGGGCCAATTTGGGAGCAATTTCCGCTGACCGCGCGCTGGGAACCTCGTGGGAGGTGGATGGAGGAGATCAAAGCTCTCGCCGGCAGGGACTACTGCTCATGAGGAACAACATACTCGTCCAGGTAACGCCGCAGTTGATCGCGGTGAGCTTCCCGATACCCGGCGTAATCGTGAGCGATCCCTTGGTCCGCGCGGCCTAGCAGGATATAAGCTTCCAGCATCCCTTCATCATTCAGTTTGACCAGCGTGGCAAGCGAGGGATCCAGGGAATGGATCTTACCCGCCTTCAAGTCTCGGCTCACGCCCTCGGCAACCTTGCGCAAGCCGGCCGCTTCTTCGGGCAGCGAGTGTCGGTAAACTTTCTCTTCGGGGAAGGCTTTTGCGAATGACTCCTGTTTCCAATTGGTGCAGGCCACTTCATAGAGCAGCCAATTGAGGGTTCCATCGTATTGGGTAATCGATTTCGCGTCAATGGCGATATTGGGCGTCCCATTCTTGTTGGTGATCTGATGGGGCGATTGAATCACAGGAGGAGAGAGGCGCAGATGTTTGATCTGCGCCCATTCCGCTAACTCGCGCCAGGCGGTTCGATTGTACGGCTCCGCAATCACAGCTTCGATGTACTTCGCGCGCGCTTCTCCAGAATGGCCTTGACCCATCAGGGCATCGCCCCAATATCGGTAAGCGGTTTCGCGGTCGGGGTCGATCTGTACGGCCCGCTCGAACCACTCTTCTGCGTGGTCCATTTGCCTCTGCTTGAAGTAAATGTCGCCGGTGAACAGTGCGGCTTCGTATTGCTTGGGATTGAAAACCAGCGCCCGTCCGTATGCGGCTTTGGCCGCCTCAAGGTCTCCTTTCGCGAACTCCGCCTCGCCCTCGCGCAGAGCATCCTCAACCTCCTTGCGGTCCGAAAAAGCGGGTAAAACTCCGTCAGCGGGGATCTGGTCGAGAATGACCTGCGTGAGTTGGCTTTGGTCACCGAGTTCCTTGGCGCGCAGGAGAACCGTGCGGGCGCGGACGAGCTCCTTAATGCGGGCTTCGGGGTCCTGCAGCGAGGCAGCCTTCGACACGAGGCACACGCCTAGGTGCGAAAGGACTGCTTCGTCCGTGGGCTTCTGGCTCGCCAGGTCTTCCAAAACGGGAAGGGCATCAAGCAGTTTGTACTGATCGAACAGTTGGAAAGCGCGCGTCCGCTCGGTTTCGTAATCTTTGGAGGCCTGCGGACTGGCTGATGCGGAGATGACCAAGAGGAAAATGGCGAGAAGCCCCGAGGTAATGCGCGAGATTACACCTGGCGGATGAACGAATAGTGTACTCATTTTAGGCGCCGCCATTTCAGTTACCTCCGGAGAACTCCATTTCTGCGTTCCGAGCAGCAGTTGGGTGGGACCCTTGTGTCGAAGGCACTTGAGTGCACCCCGCGTTGGGTGGCAAGGATATCAGTTCGCTGTCAGTTATGGAAGTCCTCAACGTGCGTATGTCGCAGCAAAGTGAGAAGTTCCTATTCCAGCAAAGTAGAAAGTTCCTGTTGAAAGTCGGCAAACTTGCCGGATGAGCAAACAGGAGCTGCTGGTGATGAACACGAAGGAACGGGATCGGCTAAAGGTATTGCATGAGCTGCAGCAAGGACATTTCACGCAAGGGGCGGCGGCGCAGCAGTTGGGCGTAACGGACCGCTGGGTGAGGAAGCTGCTGGTACGGGTGAAGAAAGAAGGCGACGGCGGTATCGTGCACCGACTGCGGGGCCGGGCGTCGAATCGGCGCTTAGCGGAGAGTCTGCGCGCCCAGGCGCTGAAGCTGGTGAAAGCGAAGTACGGAGACTTTGGCCCCACGCTAGCCTGCGAGTACTTGGCGAAAGAGCACGCGGTGGAGGTGAGCAAGGAGACGCTGCGGCAGTGGATGATGGCCGCGGGGTTGCGGCGGGGGAAGCGGCGCCCAGTCGAGGAGGTGCACGTGTGGAGGCAGCGCCGGAGTTTCCGGGGAGAGTTGGTGCAATGGGACACGTCGGAGCACGACTGGCTGGAAGGGCGGGGACCGAGGCTGTACCTGGTGGCCATGATCGATGACGCCAGCAGCCAAGCCTATGCACGTTTTGTGGAGCGGGACAGCACGGAGGAGAACCTGCGCGTGCTCTGGGGGTACCTGGAGGGTTGGGGTCGGCCGGTGGAGTTTTATACGGACAAGAGCAGCCTGTTTACGGTGAACCGGCCGGTGCTGGAAGCCGCTGATGAAGCGGTGAAGGAAGAGTTGACGCAGATCGGGCGTGGCCTGCGGGAACTGGGGATTGGTTGGATCCCGGCGCATTCACCCCAGGCCAAGGGTCGCATCGAACGCTTCTTCGGCACGGCGCAGGACCGCTTGGTGAAAGGGTTACGTCTGGCGCGGGCTGAGACCCTGCCCGCGGCGCAGACTTATCTCGAGCAAGAATACCTGCCGCACTGGAACCAGACCTTCACGGTGCTGCCGGCGAGCAGCACGGATGCGCATCGTCCCCTGCGCGCGGAGCATGAGCTGAAGTCGATCTTGAGTGTGGTGGAAGAACGGATCGTGACCTCCGACTACACGATTCGCTATCAGGGGAAGATCTTCCAGATCGCACGCGGTGATATCCGCCCCGGACTGCGGGGCGGTCGGGTGCGAGTGGAGCAACGGCTGGACGGGAGCATGGCGGTGAAGTTTCGTGAGTACGGCCTGAGCGTGGCGGAGTGCCTGGCTCAACCGAAAACGCCCTCACCCCGGAAACCGGCAAGCGCGCCGAGGATTCGTCCCAAGGTTGTGCACAACTGGATGAAAGATTTCCATCTCCGGAAGAGTCCTCCTTTAGGAGTAATTCTGCCGGACGCGACACGGGGCGGGTCGCCGACGTTCTTTGGCGGCTAACCTCCGTCGCCCTACGGGCTCCTCCGGTTAGCCGCCAAAGAACGAAAAGCGGAACTTTCTACTTTGCTCAGATTAGGAACTTTCTACTTTGCCTTGACAGTCCTCAACGTGCGTAAGGGCCGCCGGCTTCTGCCGTCTGTCACCCAACGCGCTGTCCGCTGATTCGGGCCCGCGGACGCCTCCAGGATCCAGCCTGGGAAACGCCCCCTGCGGAAAACTGGGGGACTGCGCTTTGAAACCGGACTAGTCTCCTCTCGGTGGGTATCAGTAGCGCGCAGTCGCCTGCTGTTTGCTGATCGCCAGTGGCTCTGCAATTCGGGAATCTTGACGAAAAAAGGGATTATACGCGGATGCGGGGCCAGGTGGTTCGGGGCGGATGGCTACTCGGATACAATCCGAGGTTTCACTTGGACGTACAGTCGAAAGCTCACCATTGACCTCGCGGTAGTTATCACGGGCAGTTGGCCAGCCTGGGTGCATGCAAGTCTCCTCGTCATCCTCACGTAGCAGCATGCCATGGCGTGCCCGTACAATAGCCGCTGGGGGGTGACTCTTACGGAAGCGGTTGGGGTTCAGGGGGTAGGGTCAGGGTATCATTTCCGAGGGCGGGAGTGCCGGGCAGCGACATTTCGTCATAGCCTATCTTATCGGAGTGGTGTGGCTTGGCACAGTGAGGCAGCTCAGGCGCATCCGGCCACGATGTTCGCATTTTTCGGTACTGGTACAGTTTGATGTAGAGGCGGCTTTACGCCGCCACTTGGCGAGCTAAACTCGCCGCTACGACATCAAACTGTACCACTCGCCATTTTTCGCTTGACAAATCCAGAGGCAAATGGTAGCCTATAACTGTGGTCATTTTGTGGACACATTGTCGTGGGCAGGCTGCGGAGCGCGAGGAAAAGCGCAATAGTCCCGTCACTGAGGAAAACCGGGGTCCGGAAAAAACAAAAAATAGTACGATCGAAGCCAGTATGTTATTGAAAACAAAGAAATGCATGTCAAGAACGAAGCTAAAACGAACTCAAAACGAACCCCAATTGAGTGCTCAAATGCGCGAAATAGAGCCAAACTTCGAGCTTATTGACATCGCCCGCGTTGGGGCGGGGGTCTGGACCGTGGGGGATGGGGCAGGGACCGAAATTACTCGACTGGCAGAAACCCAGGGAACCGCGAGAGAATACAATAATAGTGGGAACGAAGCTAAGAAGTGCGTGAAAACAAAGCACATCACTTTTTTGAGTGCCGCAAATCAGGCGCCTTTGGCGCGCCAATCGGCACAAATCAGGCCCTGAAGGGAGCAGCGAACACCACAATTTGGGAAAGGGAGGTCAGGCTCCGGCGTCGCAAGGCGAGGCAGAACATGGACAAATTGGCGGCTAGACGGGCGCAAGGCTCTCCAGCGACGATTTGTCAAAAATGACCCCCGGTCCAGGGGTCATCGTAAGATATTACCGGGATTTCCGCCGAGCGCTGAAGGTGCTGCGCCAGCGTAGCCCGTCCTCATGGGCATAGGAGATGAACACCTTTACGATATAGCAGAATTGCGGGAGGCATTCGTGGGCTATTTACTCGGAATCATCTGTCTTGGTCTAAGCCAACTGCTGGCAGGTGCGGCGCGGGGAGCAGGGGCCTCACCTGCGGCTCCGTCATGGGGACTCGGTGAAATGCAACAGGCCGAGCCAGGGCCATCTTCCACGCCCACACTCTGGGTCATCCCGCATACCCATTGGGAAGGCGCAGTCTTCAAGACACGCGAAGAGTATCTGGAGGTAGGACTGCCTCACATCCTGACGGCGCTCGAGTTGTTGCGCACCTATCCCGACTATCGTTTTGTCCTCGACCAGGTGGCTTATGTCAAGCCATTCCTGGAACGATATCCGGAGGAGGCGGCAGAGTTTCGAAAATACGTCTCCGAAGGACGCCTTGCGATTGTTGGCGGGAACGATGTGATGCTGGATGTCAATATTCCGAGCGGTGAATCCTGGGTACGACAAGCTCTGTACGGGAAACGATATTACCAGCGTGAACTCGGCGTAGACGTTACGGTTGGTTGGGCCCTCGACACCTTCGGCCATCATGCGCAGATGCCGCAACTTCTTAAGCTCGCGGGCTATAAGTCGTACTGGTTCCAGCGCGGCGTACACGGAGATGATACGCCCTCGGAATTTCTTTGGGAGGGAATCGACGGCACCGAAGTACCGGCATTTTGGCTGCCACTCGGGTATGGCCTTCTCTACCCTTCGGCCGCCAACGCCTTTGACTTTGCCACGTCAGTCCGCAGCTTATGGGAATCCTTGAGTCATTACTCTCCGCATCCTGACGAGGTAGCACTTGCCGGAGCGGACGTGATTGAACCTGAAGAAAACCTGCCCAGAATGGTTCGCGAGTTCGATCGCGGAAATAATCAGCCGCTCAAGGTGCGCTTCGCGGTGCCGACGGATTTTGAGTCAATTGCGGCTACGACGAATCGCCCGGTCATCAGAGGGGAGTTGAACCCGGTATTCCAGGGAACTTACAGCAACCGCATCGAGATTAAGCAGTGGATGCGGAATCTCGAGCGCATTCTGACAACCGCTGAAAAACTCTCCGCGCTCTGCACCTGGCTCAATCTGCCGGCAGATACGCAGAATCTTGAACGTGCTTGGGAGCCCTTGCTGTTCAACCAGGCGCACGATCTCACCTCGGGCACCATGGTTGACAAGGTGTATGCTGACACCATTCGAGGCTATGAGTTTGCGAAAAGTCTGGGCGACGAAATGGTGGACGGCGATCTCGACGCAGTAGCCTCAAAGATCGACACGCAACCCGGCAGCAGTGCTTCGAGCACGGCGATTCCGGTGGTCGTCTTCAATAGTCTCGGGTGGCCTCGAACGGACGTCGCACAAGTGTCGATCGGATTATCACGGCCGGGAGTGACCTCACTCCGGATGACTGATCCGGCAGGACGAGAGACTCCGGTGCAGATTGTGGACAGCGATGAGTTTTCGTCAGGCGGTCTCAAATCGGCAACCGTCGCGTTCATCGCGCGCGATGTGCCAGCGATGGGGTACTCCCTGTACCAGATTCTGCCGGAGGAATCGGCGCCTCCCAGCAGTGAGCCCGAGAAGCGTCCGGCGGCGACCGCGCCGGCCAATACCGAGCACCACGACACGGGAGGGATCGAGAATGAGTTCTATCGCGCCACGTTCGATTTGTGGACCGGTGCACTGACGCGCCTGGACGTGAAGACTCCGACTGGCACCTGGAACGCCATCGGCGATCGAAGTGCGAACATAGTGGCTGAGGAGCAGGACGGCGGCGACTTTTGGGAGTTATACGGGACGCTGAATGGAGGCAGGCTTACCGCCATGACGCGGAAGCAAGGCTTGCCGATTGCCGGACAAGCGCACTTGAGCGACGAGTGGGTGGGCGGCGACGGCTCCACGGCGACTGGTCCGGTGTTTGCGCAGTTTCAAATCTCGCATCCCTTTGGCAACGGCAAATTCGCCACGCGCGTGCGGCTCTACCGCGGCGTCCAGCGTGTGGACATTCAAACTCGCGTCTTGAACAACGACAAACGAGTCCGCTATCGCCTTCTGGTTCCGACCTCGATCGCAAGTGGCAAACGTTTTGATGAGATACCTTATGGCAGCGTGGAACGACCGACCTCGCAGGAATTCCCAGCTCAGAATTGGATTGATTGGGGAGACGGCGCACGCGGCGTGGCGCTGTTGAACCACGGCCTTCCAGGGAACAACGTTTCGAGTGGCACTCTCCTTTTGTCCCTGATGCGCTCAGCAGTCATCACGGCTTACTCTTATTCCGGCGGGTACGAGCCAGGGGTATCTTCCGATCTTGGCTTGGAGCTCGGCGAAGAGCGAACGTTCGACTATGCGCTCGTTCCTCATAACGGCGACTGGCGGGAGTCGCAGATCTATCGAGCCGGGCTGGAATTCAACAACCCCCTGATCGCGCGAAAGACGTTGCGACATGCGGGGCCGCTTCCCAGCCACTGGGGCCTCGTCGAAATCACGCCGCCCAACGTGGTGGCCTCCGCGCTGAAGCTAGGCGAGGCTAGAGGACTGATCCTGCGGGTCTACGAGGCTACCGGCAAGGCGGCGCCCGGCGTCAAAACCAAGCTGCCGCACGGTTCATGGGCCGCCAGGGAAGTGAATCTCATCGAGCAGCCGCTCCACGATGCCAAGATCCTGAGCGATAGCCTGACATTCGATCTGCGGCCATTCGAAATCAAGACATTCCGGATTGAGTTGCCAAAGGCTCACTAAGAGTCTGAGATTGTCACGTGTAGGGGTAGGGCTTGCCCTACCCCGTCGATCCGGGGACGGCAAGCCGTCCCCCTACACGCTATGCGGTCTTGTAGGGATTGCCGAGCGGGTCTTTTCGTTTGGCCACGGAGTATCCCCAGCGATCCGTAGCGGCTTCGTAGGCATGGTTTTTACGCAAGGCAACGAAGTCCGCAGCAGTCTTCAGGACCTCATGAGGCCTGAGGCGGCTGCGGACCAGGAAGTCAGGCTCGGGAGGGTTGCAGGCGAGAGGCACGCCCACGCTCCCGATGTTCTTGGCCTCGCCGGGCAGGCGCGTGATCAGGGCGTTGGTGGGTAGTGCGGCGCTCTGGTAACGAAGGTCCATGCTCCAGCGCACAACGTCGGTCTTGTTCTCGAAGCTGGCGTGTGGCGTGCGATTGGTGAGGAGCAGCACGCCGCCCTTGGGAACGGGCGCACAGACGGGCTTACGGCCGACGAACTCGTCGTCGGGAATGAGCAAGTAATGCGCCATGTCGTCCGGACGGTGGAAGAAGAGCCCGCCCTTGTGCACGCGCGGCATCACCCACAAGCAACCACGCTCCTCCGTGGCATCGACGAGCGGAACCCAGACCGTCAGGATCAGACCCAGGTCGCAGTACGCTTCGAAGTAGGCGGAATCCTGATGCCACGGCACGGGGCTCCAGGAATGGCTGGGGACCTTGGGGCGCAGGCGATAGACGCTTGAGGCAATGAGTTCCGGGCCGCACAATTGCTCGGCGACGTCGAGCAGCTTAGGATTCGTCATCAAGCCGAAGAAACTCGGCAGCACCACCTTGTTGTCCCACATGGATTTCGAGATCTGCTGGGTTTCCGCGTCGACGTGGGCCAGGCGGTGCTCGAAATCGAACTCCTCGTAGGTGCGAGTAAGCTTGCCGGCGGCGACGGCGTCTCGGCAGCGCTGGTCGAGGTCGGCGGAGATCTCGTCGATCACGGGCTGCAGTTCCGCGTCGTCGAAGAGGTGCTCGACAACCAAATAGCCCTCTACCTCCATCTGCTGGATCTGGTCATTCGAAAGACGAAATTCGAAAGTGTGGCTTGCCATCGTGCTGCTCCCCCCTACTTAATAGGATGCAGCCAATTCCCGCACGACTGCAACGATTCTGTCGGTCGCGGGCACATAAAACCTCTCCATTACGGGCGCGAAGGGAACGGGAGTGTCGGGGGCGGCGATTCGCCGGATCGGAGCATCCAGATAACCGAAGCAGCTCTCACCGACTCGGGCCGCCACCTCGGCGCCCCAGCCGCCCGTCAGGTTATCCTCTTCGACGAGGACGAGTTTCCCAGTCTTCCGCACGGACTCGGCGACCGTCTCCCCATCAAAGGGCGCCAGCGTCCGCACGTCGATGACTTCTGCTTCAATTCCAGACTCCGCCAAAATTCCAGCCGCTTGGAGCGAGCGATGCACCATCAACAGATTGGCGACGAGCGTCACATCCCGGCCCGGCCTCACGACCTTCGCCTGTCCGAAGGGAATCAGGTATTCTTCTTCCGGGACAAAGCCCAGCACTTCAATGCCGCCTGCTTCCTTCCTGGCGCCCTTGCTGCCATAGAGGAGTTTGTGTTCGAAAAAGACAACGGGATTATCATCTCGAATTGCTGTCTTGAGCAGCCCCTTGCCGTCATAGGGATTTGACGGGCAGGCCACTTTCAGCCCCGGGACATGAAGAAAAAACGCCTCCAGCGACTGCCCGTGCTGCGCCCCGCGCGTGGTGGCGCCCACGGGCGCCCGCATCACCATCGGCACGCGCAGTTTGCCGCCTGACATGTAACGCAGTTTGGCCGCGTGATTGGCAAGCTGATCCATCGTCAGAAAGAGAAAGTCTCCATACTGCACGTCAGCAACCGGGCGCAGGCCCCCCAGGGCTGCTCCTATCGCCGCTCCCGCGATCCCCGCCTCCGAAATCGGGGTGTCGATGACGCGCCGATGCCCGAACTCCTCCGCCAGGCCCAGCGTCACCGTAAACGCTCCCCCAAATCCACCTTCGACGCCGATGTCTTCGCCCAGCAGGATGACGGTCTCGTCGCGGCGCATTTCCTCGCGCAAGGCTTCGCGCAGCGCCTCGACCATGGTGAGTTTGCGGTCCGGTGTCGAGCCGGTCTCGGTGGCGTTCTTAGGCGAAGACATCATTGAGGCAATCCTCGGGTAGGGGGCTTGGACTGTTTTCGGCAAAGCGAATGGCCTCGTCCAGTTTGCGATCAATATCGGCCTTAATCTGGTCGATCTCCTCTGCGCTTAGGTGGCCTGGCTCCAGAAGCACACTCTCATACACCTTGATGGGATCTCGCTCCCTCCACGCCGCCACCTCCGCCTTCGAGCGATAGTGGCCGGGATCGCTCCTCGAGTGGCCTGCGAACCTGTAGGTTTCGAGCTCCAAAAGGGTGGGGCCGCTTCCCTCGCGGGCTCGCTGGGCGGCCATGGACATGGCGTAATAAACCGCCTCGACGTCGTTGCCATCGACCGTTTCCCCTGGAATCCCATACGCCGCCGCGCGCTCGCTGACGTGCTTGACCTTCATGACTTTGGTGACCGAGGTTGATGCACCATATTTGTTGTTCTCGCACACGAAGACCACGGGGAGATTCCAAATGGCCGCCATGTTGATCCCTTCGTGGAAGGTGCCGATATTCGCTGCTCCATCCCCGAAAAAGCACGCCACAATGCTTTTCTTGTTCAAATTCTGGAACGCCAGCGCGAGTCCGACTGCGATCGGGATACCCCCGCCGACAATAGCTATGGCGGGAAGCATGCCTGCCGCGAGATCACCGACGTGCATCGACCCACCCTTCCCCTGACAACAACCCGTCTTTTTGGCGAGGAGTTCCGCCATCAGGCTCTCGACGCTCAGCCCGCGAGCGATGGCGTGGGAGTGCGGGCGGTGCGTACTGGTGATCACGTCGCCATCCACCAATACCGAGCAGACGCCTACCGCGCTGGCCTCCTGGCCCTGAGATTGGTGAACGGTTCCGGGGAGTCTTCCCTCCAGAAAGAGGTAGTAGATACGGTCTTCAAACATCCGGCAAAGAAGCATGCGCCGATACATGGCCAGCTTTTGGCCGCGCGTAAGCTGGAGATGAGTGACCGCGTGTTCAGGCGCCGAGAAATCTGTGGAGGGAACGGCCTGCGAGGTCGAGTGCGCCGCCGCGAAGCGCTCGACATCCCGGCGAGTGACCAATCCGCCGGGTCCCGTCCCTCGTACCGCCTCGAGATCAACGGCCGATTCGCGGGCCGCGGATATTGCCGCCGGAGCAGCCAGAACTTTCTGGCTGGCGGAGCGTGCCTTTCCCGGGGTTGAATCCGACGCCTCAGCAGACGAATCCCGGCTGCCCGCGCCCTCAGGAGGGCGCTCGAACGGCTCGTCTGAACTGTCCGTGACAATTGCAATCGGGTTCGACGAGCTACCCATCTGACCCTGCTCAACAAGAATCGCACGCAGATACCCGCTGACGTAGGACTCGACCTCCAT
Source organism: uncultured Acidobacteriota bacterium (assembly GCA_963831905.1). GTDB lineage: Bacteria > Acidobacteriota > Terriglobia > UBA7540 > UBA7540 > CAVROP01. The sequence continues at coordinate 464,872 of CAWHRX010000004.1, forward strand.
CGTTACCTTGTCGGTTTCAACCTCCAGGAGGAATTCCCCCCTGGAAACTTTGTCTCCAGGTTTCTTCAGCCACCTTAGGATCTTCCCTTCGCTGACCGTCTGCCCCAGATCGGGCATGGTTATCGTATGGACCATAATTCACACGCTCAATCTCTCAGCCTCGGCGCGCTGCCTTGCCGGCGGATCCTGTAGCCGCTAAAAGCTCTTTCACCTTTTTCTTCACAGCTTCCTTGCCCGCAACCATTATATCTTTCTTGCCGCCCATGCCGAGAAAGGGATGGGGGTCGGATCCGGCTGAGTAATCCTTGAGCCCTTTATCGGTCGCCTGCAGGTAGGCTTGCTTGAGCGCCGTGCCGAAATTGAATTTGGCCACTCCGAATCGAATCGCTTCCGCGGCGAGCTGCAGCGGGAACCCGGTGCCTCCGTGGATAACTAGAGGGATCTCAATCAAGTCATGAATGCGTGCTAAGCTTTCAAGATCTATCGAAGCCTGTCCCTTGGTGAGAACGTGCACGTTGCCGATCGAAATTCCCAAGGCGTCGACTTCCGTTTCCTGGACAAACCTCCGTGCGACGGCAGGGTCTGTTATCTCCCCTTGCAATTCACCTCTGTCCCCAACGTAAGGCAATCGCCCAACTTGAGCCTCGACGGAGACTCCGCGCGAATGCGCAATCCGGACTGCTTCTTTCACGACCTGCAGGTATTCCGCGGAGCCAAGGTGGTCGCTCTCGACCATTACAGCGTTGAACCCCAAATCGATGCCGTACCTAATCTGTGCCAGATCGTCGGTCTCGTTGAGCAGGAAAGCCACGGGAACAGAGAAAGTCGCGAGAGCTCGACCCAGGCCGGCGTAAAGAGCCAGGTTTTCCGACCTGGTTCTTTGTGGATGCATCAAGAAGCCGCCGTTGAATCCGGCGATGATGGGGGAATCCGTTTCTTCGGCTGCCTCCAGCACCCCCGCGAAGGATTCGATATTCCAAGCTTCACAATAGCACATTGCATAATTGCGGCGTCGAGCGTCCAACAACAACTGTGTCATCGACTCCAAAGGCATGCTGACCTCTTAGCCCTACCAGGTTTTTCTAAATGGATCGCCCGCCTCGGCGCGCTTTTGAGTGGTCATCTTCGTCCACTTGGTTTCCCGCTCTTGCCGAAAGACGTATTCGCTCAGGCCGGAACAGTGCTGGGCGATGGCTTCGAAAAGCTTATTGCCAAGCACCAGATTGCCCACCTTATTAGCATGAACACCGTCATAGCCGATCAACCAGTCAGCCCCGCCTTCCGCCGACCACACGTCGGCCACAATGCAGTCGAACTCCTGCGCAAGAGAACGGATACAATCATTGTACTTGAGCGTCAGCTCGATGCTGCCCTTGTTGATGGGCGGCCAACTGCGATAGCCGGTCATGTAGTACACCGTGGTGAGCACGGTTACGGGATTACACGCGTTCTTCACGTCGCGGATGATGGTGGCCATATCTTCGCGAAACCGTTCGAGCGGCATGGCGGCGCGCATGTCATTAAGGCCATAGGCCAGGATGAAGAGATCGGGGCGATTCTCGATCACATCTTTCCTGTAGCGTTCGATAGCGCTGGGCTTTGCCGACTGCGCATAACCCGGGCTGCGCGGCGAGATCGAGTTGTTACCGATTCCCTTGTTGATGTACTCGATGGGCCGTTCCTGCACCGAGTTGATGAGTCGCACCAGAACGTCGGCGTAACGGTCTTCCTTTGCGTGGAGCCAGGGGCCGCCTTCCACGGTGCTCTCCCCCAGGATTACCAAGCGACGCAAGGGTTCCTTCCGGTAGTCCTTGGGCCTCACCCGCGCCGTCGTTTCCGGTGCGGTTATCAGCGAACTCCCCGTTCCCTCGGCCCGCCCCGACTTCGAGGCGACCGCTGCGCCGCCTGCAAGCCCCGCCAGTCCGGAAGACGTGCTCTTGAGGAAAAGTCGCCGATTCATCCTACTGTCTCCCCTCTCAAACCGCCAGCTTCAGCGTTGTAATCTCCCAAGGCTGTATCTTCAGACTGAGTGAGCCGTCGGCGCTGGGCGCGAGCGACTCCTGATTTTCCTCGATCAGACTTGTCCTCCAGGCGCTCCGAATGGCGCGCGGCAATTCAATTCGCGCATCGCTTAAGTACCCTTCCGCTTCGTAAAATCGGAGCACCACTTGGTTGCCATCCTCGCTCTTCTTCAGAGCTGTGAGGATCAGGTTGGAGGGTTCGAGCCGCAGGAAGCATTGCTCGACCGGCAACGCTGCGCTGTTTGGCGCTTGCATTGGCTCACCGACGAATGCAATGAGCGGGTAATTGAAGGCGATCGCATCGCGATAGCGCAGTCGCCAGTCGCCTTGATGCGGCATCAAGGCCGCTCGGTATCGATGATCACCTGCTTGCGTGAACCAGTATTCGGGGTTCCAGGCAAGACTCTTTCGCGTCGAGAGCAGGACGTGCTGCAAAACAGGGTAGGACACCGGGTCAGTGGTTTCGTCTTGAAATAGGTGGACCGTGCAGTCGGAGGCGGCCAGGCAGCCGTTTCGTTGGTAACTACGGGAGGATGCGTCGATCCAGTTGACGGCCTCGCGGAAGCGGAGAGGTGCGTTCCCGCCGTAGATATTGGGCGCGAACTGAGTGTCATCGTCGAACGGAAGGAGGGTGAAATCCAGCTCGTCCTTTCCAATTTCCACTGTGCCGAAAGGAACTTCGTAGCTGAGGCGAGCGGCCTCGAGGTTAATCGGGAAGACTAAGCGCAATTCGCGATCTTTTTGCCCCTCCCAGCCCAGTAAATCGGTTTCGATATCCAGGCGGGCGAAACCGTGGTAGAGATGAATGCTCTGCCGCAGCTTGAAGCTCTTGAATGCAGCCTCGCGTACGGCGGTCGTGCGAACGGGCGTGCGGACAAAAGTCTGCACGGGAAAAGGATGATTGCCGGTCCGGTCGAAATTCGCCATCGTGACAATCTCAGGATCTTCCCAGGCGATGCCGGGGGCGGTGAATTGCAGGACCTCACCGCCCTCGAACTTCTCTGTCCTCAGTACCTCCCACTTTTGTTGCTTTTCGTAAACGCTCTTGAGCCCGGATTTCCCAAGAACAACCCGGAAGAATTGATTTTCTACGATGTCACCCGAGAGCGGCTTTGGCAGGGTTGGCGCTCCGGCCTGCTCAAGATAGTAGGTTCGATAACCCGTGGGAGGGACGCCGGCTGCGAGGAAGACCAGAGTTGCTGGGGATGCCGGTGACTTGGCCGGGATCAACTCCAGGTCAATGTTGTGTCCGGCTTCGTCGTGCAGTTCCGCGCCGTTCCAGTCGGCGGGTAATTTCACTTCGCATTTCACCACATCGGTGCGTCGCCAGGAAAGAGGATTAAACACAACCACCGGTATCTGTGCGGGTGCGGTGCGTTTCACTCGTGAAGTAAGTGCAGCACCCGCCTCCGAAAGGAGCTTCTGCGAGATTTCTTTTGATTTGAAATAGGACTTGGCATAAACCGAGTCGGTGATCAGTCCCTGGTTCCCGCCCCAGCCGTGGTCCGGCCAGCAGTTCGCTCGCCAACCTTCGGTGATAGCGCCCGAGGGATAATCGGCCAGGCCGGCGGCCAGACCCAGCCCTGCGTAAAGCCGTTCCGCAGTGAGCAGTTGATTATGGGCGATGCGGCCCGCGAGCAAAGCCTCCCGGTTGCCGGGTTCGTCGTAGTAGGTCCAGGCGAAGGGCCAGTCGCCTCGTAACGTAGTGATGTCGAGCGACTGCTTAGTAAAGTCGTCTAGAAAACCCTCTGCCGCGACAAAGGTGATTTCAGGGGGATGAATCTGACGTTCCGGCGTCGAGCGGAAGTGATCGTTCCAGGCTGATGCAAACCGCTTCATCGCCTGGTTCTGCGCCCGTGCATACGGTGGAAGGGCAGGCTGGGGCGGCAGGTAGTCGCTTGTGTAATCGTACATGAACTGCGGGGGAAGTTGATGCGCCTCGTAGTAAGCCTGACGCTGATCGGCGTAGCGCAACCAGCCTCGGTTGTCCAGCGGGTCCAGCAGGCGCATCGGATCAACGTAATGCTGGGCGTAAACTAAGACTGTCGATCCGTCGGGCGCCTGCCAATTGTAGTAACCAAACGGCATGCGCCCCTGAATGATGTATTTGATGCCAGCTTTGGCAAGGATCTGCGGCATCTGCAGGGTCATCGACGGGGGATCCGTTTTGACGTAGAACTTGGTATCGACGCCGGGAAAGGTCTTCTTAAGCCACAGGCGGCCTAAATAGAATTGGCGAACCAGTTTCTCGGGGCCGACGTGGACCTCCTGGCACTGAACGTAACTCGCTCCCCAGCGGAAGCGCCGTTCGCGCATGCGCTCTGCCATTTCATCGCGCAGTTCGGGATGCCGCTCCAGGAACTCCATCAGGTAGGTGGCCGATTCCATCATGTAGATAAACTCGGGATATTGCTTAAGCAGGTTTAAGGTCGGCAAGATAATGTCGGAGGAGCGGAAGTCTGCCGTTTTCGCTTGAGTATTGAGCCATCCAAGATCGTTATGACATGTGCAGTGGAGAGCGAAGAGACCCGTGTCGAAGTAAGAGTGATAAGGCTCGACCCTCAAAGTGCGTTTCGGGCCCAGCGATGCGTTTCCTGCCATCAGCTCGAATTCCATGGACGTGGGTTCGAACGGTGCGGGTATCCAAACGTCCTGAGGAGCGAGCGAGCGCCCGGGGATCGGCGCTAGCGGAACGCGCATGACCTCTTTGCCCATTTGCGAGATGACCAGCTCCGCGTCGCGAAATTCTTCGCCAGGATTTGTGAGATGCAGGGTGGCGGATTGCGCCGGAGTGCCCTCGCGCACGTCGTACTGTTTGTAGACGTCGATCTCGAAGCTGCGCTCGTGCGGGTGCGGGTAAATCCGCAGCTTGCCCAGCCCTGTTTCCTTTCCGCCCGGTTTCGTCCACGCCTCATGGACAGTAAGGCGCACGTACGAGGTCTTGACCGGTTTAGGGAGAGCGATGATTTCGAAATAGGGGTGCTGCCCCAATTCAATAGGTATGCTGGTGTGGTCCGAGAAAGAGGCGGTGAGCGTGCGCGGCGCTTCGAGCAGGGCCACGCGTGAGTAAGTCATCGCGTAGACGTCTTGTCCAATGATATCGCGCGGCAGCGGCTGCGCTAGAATCAACAGCTCGCTGACCTGTCGAGGCTCTGGAAAGTCAATCTGCAACCAGGCGCCAGCGGCCTGCTGGTCAGCTTCCCATCCGATATACAGGTTGTCGCCGACAACATTTTCGGGGGCATAACCTCCCGGTGGGTCGCCATAGAAGCTCGAGGCCGTGGCCTTCGACCCGAGCGCCACCCAATCGGGATTAGGAGTTTCGGCTGGCGCCTCCGCCGCCATGAGGCGGAATCCAGACCCCCGCCGCAAGCCGCTGCCAACCCCGAACGACAGTGCTGCAAGCGTACCGTCCTTCAAGAAACTCCGTCGGTCCATGTAACGTCTCCTCGCTTCGCCCGGGACGACAGCTTTAGAATGTTGTTCCCGAATGCTCCTAATCTTTCAGACTGCCGTTCGCCGCAAATTCGGCCACCTTCCCATAATCTGACCGTCTCGCAAGCTTCCCGTCTCGAAATACCTCGTAATCCCAGAAACCAAGATAAACACCATAAGAATGGCCGCGAAACCGGTAACCCGTCAATCGGGCTTGGCCTAGTTCGTGGTGGTAGGATGGAGCAACGGTCAAGGACCCGTCGACGTGGGGCCGGAGACCGAAGACTCCGAAGACCACCGCTTGCACGCCGCTTCCTGCGGCGATCTCGAGCGGCATTTCCACTTCAGGGGAGCGAAAGTAATCCGCAAAGATCTCCTGCGGGATGTAAGGAAAGTGTTCGGTCCATTTCGTGCACCGATTGAGGATATCCCAGCCTAGGCCTGGGCGTCCCAGCCGGTACATGCTTTCTGCGAGCCGCAAGGGTTCGCCGGTGTATTGTCCACCCCCGCCCCAGTCTACGTCCTCGAGGTCCCAATGGGTGCGATCGGCCTTTGAAATGGAATAGACACCGAGGGGGCCCAGGAATTCGCCCTCCTTCAGATGGCTGATCATGGCGTCGTTTTGCGCTTCCGAGAGAACGCCTGCATCGAGCAAGTCGAACTGGTGATAGCTCAGCACCAAGTGCTTGCCTCCGTCCGGATAGAGGTTTACAAACCAACCGTCCGGCTCGTCCCAGAGTTTCTGGTTCATGGAGTCCTGAAGCTTCTTAGCCCAGCCCTCAAATTGCGAGGCCTCGGAATCATTTCGATCTCGGCACCATTCGGCGACTTGCCGGAAGTAGGCAACCGCCATGCCGTTGGTGGCCGCCACAACGTGCTGGTACCCATCGGTGCGAATCTCCAGCATCTTTTCCGAGCCGGCGCCAAAATCGAGCAGTCCATCGGGGCGGGCGTAGCGTTTTACAACCTCACGGCCCATGCGCTTCATCCATTCGAAGACCGTTGCTCCCTCTACGGAGTAGTTGAGAAACCCCGTATCTCCGGTCTGGGTGAGATAATCCTGAAGAATACGCATTTCTGCGAAATGATTCTGAGCATACCAGTAGGTGTTGGCGTTGCCGTTCCAAGGCACATAACTACTCGTAAGAAGTCCGGCCCGAACGTAAGTCAGGAAGGCGTCGCGAAGACCCTGGGGATCCAGAATGCTGAGCATCTCCGAGGCATAAGAAGTGTCCCATGGAATGGTAAAGATCCATGTCCCTACGGCGTAGAAGGGCTTAACGATGAAGTTCTCCCGTTCCCACCGAGACTCGAGGACACTCAGAATGCAGCGGCGATAGAGGTCATCGAAGGGCGGGTCGCTGGTGCTGACCTGCGGCAAGGTATCACCCGCCCATCGCAAGCGGGCGCGTAACGCCTGGTCTGCGCGCTCCATACGTTGGGCGAGATCGGGCGCCACCACGCTGGGCGCCCGCTGCGAAGCTTGTTGAAGAACGATGCCAAAGTATGCCCTGCGCTTTGAATGACCGGGAATTTCCCATTGCCATCCGTCTTTTTGTTGTCCGGGAAGGTCGCTGATCACAGTGATCCGGATTTGGTTGCTCGCGAGACTGAACGCGTCCGGGTGGGTCACGGGTCCCGAGGCCTTGCCGGGTTGGTTGGGAATCGAAAGCGCCAACTCCGGAGCGCGCTGGTCCGGGCTGACTATCAGCTCCAGCGGATCAGCTTGCCGGTTCTCGATTTCCACCGTCATGTAGATTTCATCCACGTCGGCTGCGACGCTCGCCTTGGTTGAGATCGCGAAGGAGATCCAGCGTTCCCCAAACTGCTTGTGGAAAGTTCCGGTGCGAAAGATCGCGTTCGGCTCCCAGTAAGCCTGCTGCAACAGCATGACAATGGGAGTGCCCGGAGTGAAGTTGAGGCCCAAAGGGTGTGGCCCCTTTCCCGTCTCCACCATGTAGTCGTAAACGTCCGGAACGACATCTTGAATGAGAATCTTCGACTTGGTTTCGCGGAAAGCGAGGAAAAAGCGGTAATCCCGTATGTCAATGGGTGGAAATTGCAGGGTTTCGAGACCCGTCAGGCTTTTATCGCGAATCGATATCGCACCTCGTCCGTTGAAGAGCCGCAGCATGCGATCGCCCAAAGCGATCTGGGTTCGAGGCATGCCGAGTATTTCCGGGGTCAAGGCCGATGAAGGTTGAGTCTGGGACGGCCGTCCGGGCTCGTCGCCAAGAGGAATCTGTGCTTGGCTGGTTGCCACAGCGCTGAGAAGAAAACCAAGAGCTGTAACCTTGACGAATGATTTGGCAATAGCGCAAGTTTTCGGCGGTTGATTTCTTTGAGAAAGAATCATCGACGGCACCTTACTTTCCGGGGGCTTGCCAACAATTCGGGAGTTTTCAGAGCGGCATCTACATCGAGGGCGGAGCCGCACCTGGCGCGCTACCCCAATTCTGATTAGGCTCGGGGCCCATATTCAAGACCAGTTTCCCGCCATTCGCTATCTCAGTGTGAGTGAACCACGGCCGCTCAAGCGGCTGGCCGTTCAGCATCGCCGACTGGATATAGATGTTTTTCTCCGAGTTATTCTTGGCCACAATCTCAAAGGCTTTGCCATTCGCAAGGTGAATTAGCAAGTCGTCGAAGATGGGGCTGCCGATTTCGTAGTTTTCGGTCGCCGGATCCACGGGGAAAAACCCCATTGCGCTCAGAACGTACCATGAGGAAGTGGACCCTTGGTCATCCATCCCCGGAAAACCAAGCCCGTACTCATCACTGCCGTACAATTCCGCGAGGATCTTCCGCACGACCGCCTGGGTCTTCCATGGTTGACCGCTCCAATCATAGAAGTACGCGGCTTGTTGATCGGGCTGATTCCCTTGCACGTACTGCCCAATCATGCCGGTACAGTCGCGGCAAATGCCGCGGGGATGATAGGGTGTAGTGAAGAATTGATCGAGCTTGGCGTTGAATTCCTCCCGCCCGCCCAGGAGGCCGATCAAGCCGTTAACATCCTCCGGTACGAGCCAAAGCGTGGACCAACCGGAGGCCTCCTTCATCATGAAGTTGTAATAAGGCTCCTGCGGGTCGAAGGGCGAAATCCAATTGCCGTCACTTGTCCTACCCCGCATGAATCCGATTGAGGGATCGAAGACGTTGCGGTAATTGTAAGCCCGCTTGCGAAACATCTGGTAATCGGCCTCTTTGCCCAATTTCTTGGCGTAGGCGGCGAGGGAGGCGTCGTCCCAACAATACTCGAGCGTCGTGGCCGCTCCCGCCTTGCCGTCCGCGTAGGGAGGGCTGGGATTGCCCTTCGGGATAAAGTCAGAGATGTAGCCTTTCTGGAGATACTCGGCGAGGTACGGACGCGGACCCTTCTCCGTGGTGGTGGCGTTCTTGTAAAGATATTCGTAGGCCGCCTTGTAATCGAACGGAACGCCCCGCAGCCAGTCTCCCAGATACATCCACACCGCGTGGTCGCCGTGAAACGAGGTCTGCATGAATCCCGTTTCGCGGGCCTGCTCGAGCGTCGAACGCAGAATGTTCACCTTCACCCCAGGTTCCACCAGGGTGAGCAACACGATCTGGTCGCGGCCCGTATCCCAGAAGGGCACTGGGCCATAGCGGTCGTAGTCCGCGGTTCTCATCTTGCCATCCAGTCCCCGGAATGGCTCCCCCTGGCGCGCCACCAGTTGCGGGCTGGCGAGGGAGTGGAAAAGGTTCGAGTAAAACAGCATGCGCTCATGGTCGGTTCCACCCTTGACCTCAATGGTGTTCAGCAATTTCGCCCAAATTTCCTCTGCGTGCCGGCGAATGCCGTCGAAATCCCATCCGGGACTTTCTGTTTGCAGGCGCTTTTGGGCGTCTTCGAAACTGTCGGCGGCTGCGGTTTTGACCAGCACCTGTTCACCCTCTGAGGTCGTGAAGTCGAGGTACGCACCCGCGTACGGTCCGGATTCCGCCTTCCCGCCTGGTGTTACTTGGTTGTCGCCCAAAAAACCAAAGCGGCTAATCTGGGCGGGTCGAATCTCCTTAAACGTGCCGAAGTCACGAAAAGCCTTCGAGAACTCAGCGACGAAACACGTCCGAGCCATGCCTCTTTCCGAGGTACCTGAGACTGCTCCGCGGATGGGGCGTACAGCGCAGCCTCGCACAGTGTGGTCATCGCTAATCTCGATATCGCCGCCGTGAAAGCCTAGGTCCATCAAGATGTGTGATTGTTCGCTTTTGGGAAAGCTGAAGCGGTAGATTCCCGTCCAGTAGGTTACGGTCATTTCGGCTTCGACGCGAAAATCGTCCAGGTAAACACTGTAATAACCGGCCGTGGCTTTTTCCCTCGATTTGTCATAGACCGACCCGCTGCGTTCCGGCGGCACCGTCCACGGGCCTACAACCGGCATCATCACCAGGCCATGCATTCCGTTGGTAAAGCCGAACATGGTCCGGTTCAGGTAGTCGTACGACATGCCGACGCCGGCGGGGTAAGAGACGTCGAGATTCTTGTTAATTGGGCCGAGGTTGGTGATACCGTGAGGGAGCACGGCCCCCGCCGAAGTCATGCCCGTGTACAGTTTCTCGCCAGGGGGCGGAGCGTTACCGATCAACTCCTGCTTGTCGAGCGGTGCGGTGCCCACCAGCGTGTTTACCCATCGCAGCGGTTCGTTTTGAGCTCGCAACCCGCCCGCACAAGCAAGGAGGGAACATGCAACAGCCTTCATATAAAACCTCATGCGGCACCTCACTTCCCAGCCGAAAGGCCCAGGTTGTCGAGCATGCCTCCCGAGCCCGCCTCACGATATAACTGACAGCGCATTCATCCGACGCCCTGATTCGGAAGTTCTCAGACCAACGTCGATCTCGAGCCGGCGTCCTTCACGCAACCCTCAGAGTGCGTAAGATTTCTATCACGGTGTGAGAACTTAACGCAACCCAAGAGTTTGGCGGTTCCTGCGACGTGCGGCGGCGCCATGCCCCAAAGACGCGACTCATTGTTGCATTCGGCGGCCGTGGGGTGTACGGTACACTAACAACGATAGGGCAGGAGCTTTTATGACAGCGAATGATCGGCTAGGAATTGCCTGCGGCGGCATCTGGGTGGTGGATCTCGTGAAGGTGACCGACCACTACCCGCAGGAGAACTCGATCGCATATATTTCTGAAATGTCCAAGGGCGGCGGTGGCTCGGCCCACAACGTGATCATGAATCTGGCGAAGTTTGATTCGAACCTGCCGCTTTATGCCCTTGGCCTCATTGGCAACGACGCTTACGGCGACTACCTCATGGAAGAGTGCCGTCGCTATCCCAATGTTAACGTCGACCAACTGCGTCGAACCGACCTGGACGCCACCTCTTTCACCGATGTTTTTAGCATTAAGGCCAGCGGACGGCGGACCTTTTTTCATTATCGGGGAACCAATCGATTGTTCGAGCCCGCTCACGTGGAAATCCAGAGCTTGCCAGTTAAGATGTTCCACTTCGGCTACCTCCTCATGATGGATGCCATGGACCAACCCGATGAGGAGTATGGAACCGTGGCGGCACATTTTCTCGCAGACCTTCAACGTCATAACATCCGGACCTCAATCGATCTGGTATCAGAAAACAGCGACCGCTTTCGTCACATCGTGCCCCCTGCGCTGAAGTACACCGACTACTGCATCATCAATGATTGGGAAGCCGAGAAGTTGACGGGCATCCCGCTGCGGTCAGGAGGCAAGCTGCTGCCCGAAAACTTGGGCAAGATTGGGGAAACCATTTTCGGCTTCGGAGTTAAAGATCTGGTGGTCGTTCATTTCCCGGAGGGCAGTTATCTGCTTTCCCAAGACGGAGTCGAGTTATTGCAGCCCTCCCTGGAACTTCCCGATGATTACGTCGTGGGAAGCGCCGGCGCGGGGGATTCTTTTTGCGCGGGCATTCTCTATGGGTTATATCATGGCTGGAGTCACGATAAGATGCTTCGCCTTGCCACCTGTGCCGGTGGGATGAACTTGAGCGGCTTGACCACCACGGGTGGCATTAAGTCGTGCCCGGAAATACTGCGGATGGAAGAGAGATTCCCCTATCGAAAGAGCGTGGCCTAATTGCGGCCAGTCTACGATGCCGGATGGGCGCCTCGGTTCGAGACCACATAGTTTTTGCCCTGGTAGTGCAGGTTGCGAAGCTCGGCGGCGGAATCGAAATCTGCCAAACGTGGCTTCACCTGGACGCCGTCGTAGAGCGTCAAGTCGGCGCCAAAGATCGAGTCAATTACGAGATCCATGAAGCTGCCGCCGGAAACGCAGCACCAATCGTTTCCGTATGGTTGCTCGAGGGGGCACTTGAACGCCCCGCCGTTTTCTGTCGGGAAAATGGTTTCGGCAATGTGTGCCTGTCCGAACGGACCCTGATTGGCGGATTTCGCCAAGCCCTTTACCCAGGCCGTAACTTTGGCGGGGGAATCAATCCTATAAAGTCCCTTGGCCGTCATTGACGGCCATGCGGTGTAAGCGCCCAGCCAACTGTGGTCGGCGCGTAGATTCCAGGTGGCGTCCACATCGCCGGGGGAGAGGGCGTGCATCCACAGCGGGGTATGCAGTTCGCTCCAGAAGAAATGACTCATCTCGGTCTTCTGTTTTTCGCTTAGATCCTCAAACATGGTGTCCAGCACAGTCAGTAGGTCGTAGCAGTGCCGAACTTCGTTGAAAGTGCCATCGGGCTGGCCACATTTCCACCAACCCTTGCCTTCCACATAAAGTAAGCGATTGATGCGCGCCGCAAGCTCGCTGGCCTCCGATCGCAACAAAGCCGCCCGTGGGTTGCCGCGCCGCTCCAGTAACGAGGCCGCGAAACGCATGCCGTAAACATTGCCGGCATTCATGGCCGGGACTTCGTGAACCCAGGTGCTGACCACTTCAAGTAGGTCGTCGAGATTTCCATAGTCGGCCAAGCCATGCCCGAACTTGTCGAGCTTCTTCCAGTAGAGGGCATGGTCCACCAAATGCTCGAGCACGGTCTTTCCTTCGATGGTCTTATCGAGCCAGGCGAAGTCCCCCGTGACGCGCAGGTAGCCATGCGCGCAGCGCAAGATCCCCATATCGTTCACGGCGTACCACGGCCCAACGCCCTGGCCCGTCAGATAATCGGTCGCCAGGTGCGCGTGCATGTCCTGGACAAGCCAGTTATCGATCAGCCGCCGTAACGCCTGGGGATCAAGCAGCGAGAGGCTGAGCAACGTCAGCATCGCGTCCCAGATGAAGCTCAGAGTGGGGCAGGCACGGGGAATGGTGACGTATGTCGGTCCGTAAATAGACTCCGGCGAATCTCTCCGGTTGACGAGCAAATTGGTAAAGCCGGCATAGTAAAGTTTCCAAAGTTCCCTGTTTCGGGTTGCAAGCTGGGGCAGATGTCCGGAAAATTCTGAGTTGCCGGGCGTGAAGGCTGAACGAAGCACATTGCTGAATCGTGCTTCATTTTCTTCAAGGAGCCCCTCGAAGTTGACTTGTTGCTGATCGTAGGTGTTCAGCGTCGCGTCGCGTTCCTCGCCAAGCAGGTTGAGGTAGTTAAACGTCCGGCTCTCTCCCGGATTCAAGGCGAAATCGTACACCAGCATGCGCCCCTGCTCGATGCGCGCGGGGTGTGGGGCAACACCCTGAATTGAAACCGCACGGCTATGCTGGGCCTCGAAAATTACGCAGCCGTGGGACTCGCTCGAGGTGAGCTTGTTGTCCGCCTCCGCCGCAGAGTCAGCAAACCAGGGCTTTTCGCGTTTCACGGTGACGCCGGCGCGCAGGTCGAAGCCCAGGGAAATCTCTCGCCGTTGGTGGCTCTCGTTCGTCAATTCGATTAGTTCTGCGGCCGCGCGCTGCTTGGCGGGCAGGAAGGTGTGGGTTCGAAATCGGATTCCCTCTGCTACTGTCTCACGCAAGATCCGGTGAGGAAACCAGGTGTAAGCAACCTCCCCTGCAGGCGCAGGGTAGGAAGTGAGAATCCGCCCATTCAGGAAAACCTCACAGGTTATAAGATTGCCTGGGCTGAAAGGCGTCTCCGGAGCACCGCAGCAGATGAATGGTGGAAAGCTGATGGCGGTAATTCCTGAGACCGACTTGGTCGCCTGAAGGTAGCCTGACTCGTTCTGCGCTGCCGGGGGGCTGAAGAGGTCGCGAAAATGGTGAACCAGCCGGTCGCTGGCGAGGTCCGCCGGTTTGGGAATAAGAGGGAGTAACTCGCCTTTGACCTCGGCCGAACGACCGGAAAGGGAAGACACGGCGAGGCCGCCTGCTCCGGGCTGGGCGAGTGGCAAAGCCGTCGTGAGTGCGCCGAGTTTCAAAAACGACCTGCGGTCCAATGCGGGAGTTCGGTTGTTAGCGCGGTTACTTTTCTTGATGCGCATGGCTGGATTTTCCTCTCCGGATTTTTGTCCCAGGGCACAGGGGCAGCCCTCATTGCCGCCCTCGGCCGACCATGAGCTGGCCTCTGCAACCCCCAAGACGCCCGAGGGACATCAGGGGGCAACTCTCCCTTTAAATGGCTTGTAAGGTGACGGAACCTGCCCCTCTCCTTCGCGCACCACCAGGACCTGGTTTGCCCCGACGTGCGTCAGCCGGTCGACCTTTCCGCTGGGCCAACTGATCTCGACCAATTCCGCCTCCTGGCGGGGACCGAGGCCGAAGTGAAGCCGTATATCATTTCCGGAAAGCCAGTTTCCGCCCGTGCGCACACGATCATACTGGGTTAAGTCTCCGGCCACGACTTTCACCCACGCCCCTATTCCATCTCGGTTGCTCTTAGTCCCCACAGTTCTTACCTGCAGCCAGTGTCCTGTCGAGCTGGCTCTTTCGTTTTGCAGCAGCACCGGTGGGCTGTCGATGTTGGTGATGGCCACGTCCAACGCCCCGTCGTTGTTATAGTCGCAACAGGCGCCCCCTCGGCCGCCCAACTGAAATGTGGCAAGCCCGACCTCTTTGGTGACCTCTCGGAACTTTCCATTGCCTAAGTTTTGGAACAGTTGAGGGTTCTGGTGATAATGTTCGTCGGTGAAAAGGCGATCGACCTCCGGGTAAAGATGGCCGTTAACCCAGAAAATATCTCTCCACCCGTCGTTGTTGTAATCCATGAAGAAGGTGGCCATCCCCAGCAACGGAATCGAGGGCTCTCCGATGCCGGAAGGATAGGAGACATCGGTAAAAACCCCTTTTCCGTCATTATGGAACAAGGTCTTATTATCATTGGCATAGGTAGTTATGAACAGGTCCGTCCACCCATCGTTATCGTAGTCGCCGGGGGCAATGCCCATATTGGCCTGCTCGGAACCCTCGCCGTTGTACGCGATTCCCACCACCTCGCCAACCTCTTCAAAAGTGCCGTTTCCCTTGTTCCTGTAGAAGTAGTTGGGGCCGGAGTCGTTGGCGACGACGATGTCAGGCGCTCCGTCGCCGGTCAGGTCTTCGATGAGAACGGAAAAGCCATAGCCCAGATTCTTGTCGACCACGCCTGCCTTTTCGGTTACATCCGTGAACGACCCGTCGCCGTTGTTGTGATAGAGGACGTCGGGCGCGCCTTTCAAGCCGCGGGGGCCGCAGGCTCGCATTACTTTGTTGCGATACGTGCAAGTGGGTTGGGCAGGTTGAGGAGGATGACGCAGGTCGAAGTCGATGTGGCCCGCGACGTAGAGGTCCACGAAGCCATCGTTGTCGAAGTCGCCAAAGGCCGCGCCGCCACTCCAAATCTGGTGCGGGGCTGCAACCCCTGCCTGGGCGGTCACGTCCGTGAAGGTCCCATCACCGTTATTGCGATACAGAATGTTGGGCCCGTAGTTGTAAACGTACAAGTCTTGAAACCCGTCATTGTTGTAATCCGCCGCAACCGCGCCAAACCCCCAGCCGTGCCCCTCGACACCCGCTCGGCGGGTTACGTCGGTAAAGGTCCCATCACCGTTATTTCGGAAGAGATAGTTGTGAGGAGGGTGCTTGACCTGAGAAGGATGAAGAAGATTGTCGATCGTGGATCCGTTAACGATATAAAGATCTACGTAGCCGTCGTTGTTGTAATCAAACCAGACGCAACCACTGCCGTAGACCTCCAGAATCCAGTTTTTTTCCCGGCTTCCGCAGGTCAGTTCGGCCCTAATCCCGGCGTCAGGTGCGACATCTCGAAAGAACCCAGAACTTGACGCGGCAGCGGGGGTTTGATCGGTGGGGTCCACCGCCGTTCCCGCAAGCAGGTTTACCCAGGCCTTCGCGTTGACTGACGGCAGCAGCAAAGGGCCGCAAAGACCCTGCATGAAGCTGCGTCGGGAATTCCTGCGGGAACGAACAAGCATGTGCCGCCAGGCTCCTTATCGGTTGCGCCGGTTCGAGGCTCGCCACGGAAACAATCCCCGACGGGTCAGGAGGCAAGTCAGGTGGGCGCGCGCCAAACCAGTCAATCGCGAACTTCCTAACTGCGTTAAACTATAACACGCAGCAGGACGGGTGTGTACGGTGTGCCGATTGGGCGATGGCGACGACAGCGAGATTGAAAAGGTCGAGTGAAGCAACACGGCGCTGGTTCGCGACACGTCGCGGGAGGCGCGACGGAATCTGCGTGTGCCTCTTCAGCATTCTTTTTGCCTGGTCTGCCACCGCACAAAAGCTGCCCTCCGGGACTCTCTTGGGACCGCGAGCGGCTGAAGAGATCTCGGAGCACGAGCGCCGCGGCGATGAGCTTCTCGCGGCCCGCCGCTTCGATCAAGCCATCGCGGAGTATCAAAGAGCGCTGGCCACCGGTCCGGCTTTTCCAGCCATTCATGAGAAGCTGGGAGTGGCCATGGCGGCCTCGGGTGATATGACAGGAGCCGTGCATGAATTCGGAGAGGCGGTACGTCTCGACCCGAGAAACGCCAGGGCAAGATCCGACCTGGGCATGGCTCTCGCGAGGACGGGCAATCGCACAGGAGCACTCGAGGCGCTCCACGTTGCCGTGGGACTGGATCCCAACGACGCCGTTTCTCACTACCGTCTCGGAGTGGTCCTGTCAGCCGGTGAAGATGCTGGAAGCGCGTCGCAGGAATTCCGCAAGGCCGTGGAACTCCGCCCCGATTATCCCGCGGCACACAACGATCTGGGCGTTTCGCTCATGTCGCTAGGCAAAGCGGATGAGGCTGCCGCCCAGTTTCGGCAGGCGCTCAAGCTACAGCCGGATTACGCCGAGGCCCATTTTAATCTGGGCCTGGCCTGCGCGAACAAGAAGGAGTTCGTCCCGGCGGTGGTCGAATTCCGTGAGGCGCTGCGATTGCGGCCTTCTTACGCGGACGCGCGCATTCAGCTTGGCGCAACTTTGCTGGATGCAGGACGCGTCGAAGAAGCCATGGTTGAGCTGAAGGCGGCGGTCGCCGACTTTCCGGACAAGGCCGGCGCTCATTACGATCTGGGCAGGGCTTATGCCCGCCGGAGCGAACTCCACGAGGCGGAATTGGAATTCCAAAAGGCCGTGAGCCTGCGCAGCGCATTCACGGACGCGTACAACAACCTGGGCGTCGTGCAGGCCGAACAAGGGCGAGTGGAGGAGGCCACTAAGGACTTCGTGCAGGCCGCGAAGCTGGACGGCAGCAACGCCGACTCGCATTACAACCTCGGGATGATGTACCTGATGAGCTCACAGGAGAAGCCGGCCGTCGCCGAACTGCGAAAGGCAGTCGAACTTGAGCCCAAGAATCCCCGCTTTCACTCACGCTTGGGCATGGCGCTTAACCAAGCCGGAGACATTGAGAACGGTATCCTTGAGTTGCGGGCGGCGCTCGAGCTCGATCCGCAGAATTCCGCCGGACGCTACAACCTGGCGAGATTGCTGCTGAAGAAAGGCGACCAACAAGCGGCTGCGTCAGAGTTCGCAAAGGTGACGCAGATCAAAAGCGCGGCCGAGTCGAAGGAACAGGCTTCCGCAAATGCCATCGAGGCGATTAGCGGCGGCCTTAGAGCGTTGGCGGAAGGCAGAACTCAGGAGGCGATTCAAGCCTTCACGCGCGCGGTTCAAATCGATCCGAACTCCCCGGAGGCCCACAATCACCTCGGCGTGGCACTGGCAAAGGCTGGAGAGACGGAGGGGGCCAGAGCGCAGTTCGAGAAGGCCATTGCTCTCCAGCCCCTGAATGCGGAAGCTTACAACAATGCCGGGGGGATGCTGGCGAGGCAGGGCAATATCGACGCCGCGATCGACCAGATGGAAAAGGCTCTCGCTCTCGATGCCGACCTTGCCCAGGCACACCACAATCTGGGAGTGATATTGCAGAAGAAGGGCGAGCTGAAACGCGCTGCCGAGGAGTTCCGCAAAGCCGCGGAGCTTGGCTACTCTCAGGGCGCGGCGCCGTAGTGCAACTCCGCGGCAAGTGCGGCCCTTGTAGCTGCCCTGGTTAGCGCCAGGTCTGAGGTTTAACATAGAATATGCTTAGGGGCAGAAGAAACCAAGGCTGCTACGATGTTCGGAGTGCGGGAGGTGTGACATGAGTCCAACTCTCAGAAAAGGTGTGATCCTGTTGCTGCCCTTCGCGTGCTGGGCGATCCCCTACGCCGCCGCCCAGGGACATGGAGATCCACAATACCCGGATCAGGTTACACACCCGCCGCCCCAACCCAGCACTCGCGATGCGTCGCCGCTTGACGATTTCTGGCAAAAGAAGCTGAATCCTTTCAAACCCGGCAACGCCATCAGACCCTCAGATATCAAGTGTTCCGTGGTTGAGTGGGAAACCGGTCCTCCTAAGCCGGCCCTGACGGTGGTTTGTCCTCCTCCCGAGATCTTCTCACCTTTACGAGTGTTCTTGAAATTCTCGTGGGTGGACGCCAAAGACGTTCCCAAAGAGGCGGCCAAAGTCGTGGCTGAGCCGAAAACAGCGACGAAAATCCAACTCGGGAAGGGAAGCGTGCGGGCGTTCCTGAAAGTCTCGAAAGAAGCTGACAGTCCTTCAAAGGAGAAGTGGGTCGCCTTCAACTCGCTCCAGAGTTTTGCGATTGTGCCGGCGCCGGAATGAGGCAATTAGGCAGATGGGCAGGTGGGGTGTGCGCAGCCGGGCAAATCGTCTGGCCACCGGCCTACCTGGGTTGCCGTTTACCTCCGGCTCGATTTGAGTGGCTTGTAGTGCGTGGCAATTTGTCCTTCGCCTTCCCGAACCACGAGAATCTGATCCGCGCTGACGTTCTTGACCCGGTCGATTTTTCCGCTGGGCCAGGTGATCTCAACGAGTTCGGCTCCCTGGCGGTTTCCCATTCCAAAGTGCAGTCGCATATCGTTGCCGGAGAGCCATGATCCTCCCGTGCGGACGCGGTCATACTGGGTGAGGTCCCCGGCAACGACCTTAACCCAGGCCCCGATGCCATCCCGGTTGCTCTTAGTGCCTACAGTCTTGATCTGCAACCAGTGGCCGGTTCGGTTTCCGCCATCATTGCGCAGCAGAAGAGGGCGGCTGCCGATGGTCGTGATCGCGACATCGAGGTCGCCATCGTTGTCATAGTCGCAAAAGGCTCCGCCCCGTCCGCCCACTGGCAAGGCGGAAATCCCTACATCCGTCGAGACCTCGACGAACTTTCCGTTCCCCTGATTCTCGAACAGTTGAGGATTCTGAAGGTAGTGTTCGTCGCTGAAAAGCCGATCGACTTCAGGATACAAATGGCCATTCACAATGAAGATGTCCTTCCACCCGTCATTGTTGTAATCCATGAAGAAGGTCGCCATGCCGAGGTAAGCGATCGTGGGGTCTCCGAGACCCGAAGGATATGACACGTCTGTGAAAATACCCCTTCCATCATTATGAAATAAGGTTTTATTATCATGAGCAAAAGTAGTAATGAACAGGTCGGTCCATCCGTCGTTGTCGTAGTCGCCCGCCGCGATGCCCATGTTGGACTGCTCTTGTCCCTCGCCGTTGTAGGCAATTCCAGCGGCTGTGCCGATTTCCTCGAAGGCGCCATTCTTTTTGTTCTTGTAAAAGTAGTTAGGGCCGGAGTCGTTGGCGACGACGATGTCCGGCCAGCCGTCACCATCCAGGTCCTCGAGCAGAACCGCAAAGCCAAAGCCCAATTGCTTATCAATTACGCCGGCCTTTTCGGTGACGTCCGTGAAAGTGCCGTCGCCGTTGTTGTGATAGAGCGCGTCGGGTGCGCCCTTGAGCCCGCGCGGGCCGCAGACCCTCACCATCTTGTTACGGTAGGTACAGAGGGCCTGGCCGGCCGGAGGGGGATGGTGAAGATCAAAGTCGATGTGTCCAGCTACGTAAAGGTCGAGGTAACCGTCCTTGTCGTAGTCCCCAAAGGCCGCGCCGCCGCTCCAGACCAGTTGGCGTCCGGCCAGTCCGGCCTGAGCCGTGGCGTCTGTAAAGGTGCCGTCGCCGTTGTTCCGGTAAAGGATGTTCGGTCCAAAGTTATAAACGAACAGGTCCACAAAGCCGTCGTTGTTGAAGTCGGCGGCGACGGCTCCCACGCCCCAGCCGTAACCGGGAACTCCCGCTTCTCGCGTGACGTTGGTAAACGTGCCATCGCCATTGTTGCGAAAGAGATAGTTGCGTGGTGAGTGGCTTACAGCGGCGGGACGCAAAAGGTTCTCGAGCGTCGAGCCGTTGACGATGTACAGGTCCGTATAACCGTCGTTGTTGTAGTCAAACCACACGCATCCACTGCCGTAGACTTCGACAATGTAGTTTTTTGTCGCATTTCCGCAGGTCAGAGTGGGTGTGATGCCGGCTTCCTGGGCTACATCGCGGAAGGTGATTTTGGAAGTAGCGTTCGTATTCGCGCTAAAACCGCGGCCCGACGCTCCCCAACGCCATCGCTCACTCTTGCCCATTAAGAACGGAGCGCAGCACTGCGCCAGAAAACCTCGCCGCGAGTTTACCTGATGCCGCGTATTACCCCCTTACCGATGTCCGTACTTGTTCACCCGATCAATCGATCTCCCGATCACTCGTTTCTCGTCACGGTTTGGTTCCGTTATCGTGCAAAGCTCGTCGCTGCTCCTCCGCGTTCTGCTTGGCAACCTGAGCGGCGTGAAGTTCCTGGAACTTTGCTGATGCTTGCGCCGCCTTCTCCTGGTCGCCAAGCCTTACGTAAGCTTGCGACAGATCGTAGTAGAACTCGGGTTCTGCGGGGTGAATCGGGATTCCCTCATTCGCGGCGGCCACTGCGTCATCGTATCGTTTGAGGCGGAGGAGCACCTGCGCGGTCCCCCGCAAGGCTTCCAGGTCCGTAGGGTCCAGCGCTTTGGCCCGTTCGAAACTGGCCAGGGCCTTGTCGTAATCGCCCCGGCGCGATTCTATGTCCCCCACCAGATCGTGCCCCTCAACCAACGACGCATCCAGTTGAACGGATTGCTCCGCGGACGGCAAGGCCTCCTGGTAGCGTCCCAGATTTGAGAGCTGGTTACCGATTTCGAACTGAAAGCGGCCCACCGAAGGAAATCGCTGCGCCCCTTGCTGGGCCAGACTGAGCGCGGTCGAGAAGTCCTTTTGCTGCTGATAGGCTTCGATCAGCACGTGCCAAGGATTCGGATTGCCGGGCTGCAAGCGAATGGCCTCCCGCAGCAGCGGAATTGCCGCGCGCGCATCATCAGCCTGCAAATACTGATCTCCGAGAAGTGCAAGAATGCCGGGGTCGTCCGGCCGCGCCTGCCGGGCGACGTTCAACCGCCCGATGGCGTCTTGTGCGCGGCCCTGACCGACGTAGAGTACAGCCAGGGCGCTATTGGCTTCAAAAGCGTCGGGGCGGAGTTCCACAGCCTTTTTCAACGCAACCTCAGCGTCAGCCGCCTTTCCAAGCTTCATGAGCGTAAGGCCAAGGTTGTACTGCGCATCGTAGTACTGCGGCATCATTTGCGCCGCCACGGTGAGAGGTTCTGCCGCCTCGGTATAATACCCATGCTTGCCGAGTACTAAGCCGAGCGAGTGCATGATTTCCGGATCGCGGGGGGTTTGCGCAAGTAATTCCTGGCGCAGCGCAAATACACGCCCCGCATTCTTATCCTGGATCGCGACAGACAAGTCCAGCAGTTTCTGAATGGAAGCCTGGTCACTTTGCTTCAGGCGATTGGTGGCGTCGAATTCCTCCTTCGCCTCCTTGGGGTGTCCTGATTGCTGGTAAATACGCGCCAGTTGGTAATGAAGGGAGCTTTCCCACGGCGTCGCCTGCAGGCCCCGCTGGACCATCTCGAGCGCTTTCTTCGGCTCCCCCCTTCGCAAGTAGGCAACAGCCAGGCGCTGATAAGTGTCGTAAACGGGCGTGCCCAAGGCAAACTCGGATTCGAAGGAACGAATGGCCCCGTTGGTTTCGCCTTGTGCGTCGAACACTCTCCCCAGGAAATAGAGGGTATAGGCATTCTTTGGATCGAGACGGTGGGCCAGTTCGAATTCCTGGCCGGCCTCCTTGAAGCGGTCTTCCTTCCACAGCGCGTAGCCCAGGTAGTGATGGATCACCTGTTCAGTGGGTGCAACCTTCGCGGCCTCCTGAAGCACCGGCACGGCTTTCGCGTATTGTTTGTCGGCGAAGAGTTCCTTCGCCTCACGGAAAAGTTGCGCGGCCTTGCCTTGCAATTCACTGGCTTCGGGACCAACCGCCTCTGACGACTGACTCGGTTGTTTATCGGCGGTTCCGGCCGTGCTTTGGCCTCTAGCTGCAGAGGTACACCCGACCAGGGCCGCAACCAGCAGTGCCGCCGGAATGTGCCGGCGAATTACGCCGAGAGCCGACGCTGCGATGATGATCAACGTAACTCCTGAATAGTAGATTCTAATTCAGGCTCGCACAACCGTGTCAAGCCTCGAAGCATAAGTGTTTTGCACTCAGTTCAGACTTGAGCAACGTTTTTTCGCACGCAAGAACCAGTTACCTTTTGACCTCCAAAAGCAATTGCGGCCCCCTTGCTGGCTTTGCGGCCGCGCCGGGGTTGGTGCTAGGATTGACCTTCGAGAGGTGGCAGGTTTTCGCTACGAACCTCATGACTCACCCAGTTCCTGCAAGAACTGCTGCTTTTTGTCTCACGGCTTTGCTGACATGGGCTGTGCTGGCCTTCTGCGGGCAGGATGCTTTGCCTTCCGCCCGATCCCTTGAAAGCCAGGGTGACTACGTGCAAGCCGAGCAGGCGTATCAGGCTGCCCTGCAGCATTCTCCCGACTCGCGTGAGGCTCGGCTGGGGCTCGGCAGAGTCCTGGGAAAACTCGGGCGATGTGAGGAATCGGATCGCACGCTTGAGCCGCTTTCCGAGTCCTCCAAGGGCGATGTGGAAGAGATCTTGGGCGACTGCTATTTCCGGACTCACAATTTTGACAAAGCCATTGCCCATCTGGAGTTGGCACGCCAATTACGGCCAAGGAGCCAGGAGGCGTGGGTCGAGTTGGGGCGCGCTTATGCCTCGGCGGGGCGGAATAAGGAGGCAATCTCCACTTGGAAATCCTGGCTGAAGCAGAGTCCCAACGACGTCGACGCGCTCTTCTGGATCGGGAGTACCTATAACTCCATGGCGCAGAATGTGTTAGAGGAGATGGAGAGGAAGGATCAAAACCACTATCGGGTGCAGGAGCTCGAAGGCGACCAGTTCCGCCTGGAGCAGGAATATGAAAAAGCTCTACAGGCTTATCAGAAGGCATTGGCGACGGCCCCAAACCTCCCGGGTCTTCACTTCGACGTGGGCGACGTGTACTACCAAATGATGAAGTACCCGGAAGCCCGGCAGGAACTGGGGAAAGAGCTTACGAGCAATCCCGATCACGCCCGGGCGAACTTCGAACTGGGCGACATCGACATCAAGGAAGGCCGGGTCGAGGAAGGCATGCCCTATCTGGACCGCGCCCTGAGACTCAACCCAGGCCTCTCCGAGGCGCACCGTTCGCGGGCTCGTGGCCTGCTTGCGGAAAAGCGATACGAGGATGCCGTGCGTGAGCTGCTGTGGGTAGCGAAACAAAGCCCTTCTGACCACACCGTCCATGCCATGCTCGCGGGCGCCTATCGTCAAATGGGCCGTTTGAAAGAAGCTCAGCAAGAAGCTGAGATCTCGGCCAAGCTGATAAGCCAGCGGGCTGCGGGCCTAGAGCGCCTGAAAACCGAAGAGCAAGAGCTTAATGACGGTCCAAAGTGATCGATTTCTTCAGTTTTTTCTGGTTTAAAGAACCCCTGCTGACTCCGCTGGTCCATCGGCTTCGTAGAAAATCACGCAAAAAAGCGATAATAATCCTCATATTTTCCGTGGGTTGGCGTCATTTTTCGTTGCGAATTTCGGGGGCTTGATTCTCATTCCTGTCTGTAGGCGCGATTCCCGTAGGTTTTTGGAATGACAGAACAAGGCTCCGGGGGGAATGACTGCCAGTCAGTAGTTGGTTTGGGGCTGCAGAGTAATACTTATCTGCCGATCTCTATCACTCCATTTATACAAATCCGTAATATTCCTTATTGTGAATTCCAGTTTTTGTATTTGTTGGCGAATCCAATATTCTCTGAACACTAAGGTATTGATTCTAAAAGACAATTATAGTTATCGACGTGGCAATAGGCGTGCAACACACAAAACGGGGAAATTAATCTTCAAGCTGATTGCGGGCATAGTTCGAGGGCATCGATGTTCCCTATAGGAGCAGACAGGGTGTTCTGGCGGCGGGTCGAGCCGGTTCTCTGGTTACTTGTGCTCCTGACCTTCGTCGCTCCCGTGCTACCGGCCCAGAGTAAGCGCCCGGGGCCGGACTGGCTCCAGGAAGCTAAGGCAGCCGAGCAGGCGCTAGATTTCGACCGAGCTGCCGACAGCTACGCGAGCTTCCTGAAGGAAGATCCTGACCGCGCTGATGTCTGGCAGCGTCTTGGACTCGCTTACTACCTTGGCAACCGGCTTGACCAAGCCGTTCCCGCCCTCGAGCGCGCTTCTCAGCTGGACGCAACGTTGTGGGCAGCCGAATTGTTCTTGGGAATCAGCGAATCTCGCATGGGACAGTTTGTCGGCGCGCAGGTTGCCCTGGAGAGAGCATTGGCGATAAAGCCGGACATTCCAGAGGGGCATCTCTGGCTCGGGACGACCTTGATGGCTTTGGGCAAGCACGAAGAGGCCACGGCGGAACTGGAGAAAGTACCATCCGATTCTACAGTGGCAATGGATGCGGATTACCAGCTTGCCGGTGGGTACCGTCGAGTGGCGGAGGACTACTACGAGCGCATTCAAAAGAGCGACGCGAATTCCTATCGCACCCACGAGTTGGCGGCGGAGGCTTTCGTCTGGTCCGGGAAATACCAGAATGCCATCCTCGAGTACCGCAAGACGCTCCAGTTGAACCCCGGCCTCGAAGGAGCCCACCGCGGGATCGCAGAAATGTACTGGGAGCAACGACAATACGAACAGGCTACCCAGGAATATGAAGCGGAGCTGCAAAACTACCCCCTGGACGACCTTGCACACCTGCGCATTGGCGAGTACCGCTTTGCCCAGGGTAGGATTCAAGACGCTATCACGGAACTGGCAGCGGCGCACCAAGTGAACACAACCTCGTGGGAAGTCTGCCGAGCGCTGGGTCAGGCGTGGATGGCGAGCGGCGACCCGGCCAAGGCACAACCCCTGCTCGAAGCCGCCGCCCAGAATAACCCCTCGGACGCTCTCAGCCACAAACTACTTGCCGAAGTGTACCGTGCTACCGGCCGGCCGGACTTGGCCCAGCGGGAGCAAGGTATCTTCCACAAGCTGTCGGCGGCCGAAAGCAATTAGCAACAATGCCGTCATTCCCTCCTTCGCGGGAGTGACAAACGCTCTTTGTAAACGAACAAGAACCAAGCACGACGCAAACCTAAAAGGAGGAAAGCATGAGAGGACAAGCGGTCAAATGGCTGGGGTTGCTGGGGAGCGCAGTAGTTCTGCTCGTCGCCCTCGGCGTTGGAACGCGCGTCATGGCTCAGCAGTACTTCGGTATCATCGTCGGATCCGTGACGGATCAGTCTGCGGCGGCGGTGCCGGATTGCACTGTTACGGCCACCAATGTCAACACAGGAGTTACCCGGACCACCAAGACCGATGCGGCGGGAGCATACCGTTTTGACTCTATGGTTCCGGGACCTTATACGGTCAAAGTGGAGAAGCAAGGGTTTGAAGCCGCGGAAGTCGCCGCACAGGAATTGCACGTGGCTGCCTCGCTCACCATGAACGTCACACTGCAAATCGGTGCTGTCACGCAGACGGTGGAAGTGCAGGCCGTGGCGCCTTTGCTCAACACCACGAATTCTACGGTGGGAACCACGATTAACAACGCCAGTGTGCTAGAAATGCCCCTCAATGGCCGGGCTTATACCGACTTGCTTGCGATGGTTCCCGGCAGCGTGAACAACGGAGGCGGGATCTATCAAGCCACCGGCAGCAACTACAGCGTGAGCGGTAACCGTTCCGAACAGAACGATTACACGCTGGACGGCGTTTCCAACAACGAAGAGTTCTTTAAGGCCTACGGAATTCAACCGGCGATTGACTCGATTCAAGAATTCCAGGTTCGGACCAACATCACCAGTGCGGAATTTGGCGAAGCTGCTGGGGCCAATGTGGCCGTGGCCACCAAGTCCGGCTCCAACCAACTTCATGGTTCCGGCTACGAATTCTTGCGCAACGACGCGCTTGATGCGACTGAGTTCTTCGATGATGTGACGAAAACTCCCAAGACCGCTCTGCGCAGAAATCAATACGGAGGGACGATAGGCGGCCCGATTTACATCCCTAAACTCTACGACGGACACGATAAGGCGTTCTGGTTTTTCAATTATGAAGGTGTAAAGGTTCGAGAGGCGTCGACGAATCTCGGCACTATTCCCACCACGGCGCAGTGGGGCGACTT
Source organism: uncultured Acidobacteriota bacterium (assembly GCA_963831905.1). Taxonomy (GTDB): domain Bacteria; phylum Acidobacteriota; class Terriglobia; order UBA7540; family UBA7540; genus CAVROP01. Next base: position 491,117 of record CAWHRX010000004.1, read on the forward strand.
CGGATCGGCGGCTGCCGACCTCAGGGATCAACCCCCGATCTACGACCCCACTACGGGCGCGCAGATCTCCTGCAACGGCGTCCTGAACGAAATCTGCGCGAACCGGTTCGATCCCTTCAATATCGCTTATGCGAAGGTGTGGTACCCGCAGACGAATCTTTTGGCTGAGAACGCGCCCGGCGGCTTCAACAGCGTGGTGGTTGCTCCCGATTCACTTAACCAATACCAGCTCAACGGCCGCATCGATTACAAATTGAAAGACAACATGCAGATGTTCGGGCGTTACACGGATCAGAAGCAGATCAGCATCAGCCCGTATAACATACCCGATAATTACAACACCTTGGACAACCATTTTCAAAACGGCATGGTCAGCCTCACTTGGCTCGCCTCGCCCACTACGGTCGTGGACCTCAAGTCATCCGTCAACCGTACCTTGATTTTCACGGCGGACAATGACCGCGGCTGGGCCGCTTTCCTGGGTGATCACCCCATCGATGGCACCCCGGTACAGAACTCCAAGTATCCCCTCTTTCCGGAAGTTTACCCCGCGTCATGGTCAAGTCCTTCACAAACTGGAAATCCTTTCCTGTCGAGCATCTGGCAGGAGTTGGCCAGCGTATCGATGATCCGGGGCAAGCACTCGATGAAAGCGGGATTCGAGTTCAATTACATGCAGGGTTGGACCGATGGCCTGTTTACCAGCCAGTTTAATTACGGCAGTATCCAGACCTCTGACCCGAACCCCGCCGACACAGCCGTCACGGGATCGAGCCTGGCATCGTTCCTGCTTGGCATCCCGAGCGGCGGTACGCGCAACGTCGGCATTACGGCCGCCTACATGCGCGATAAGACAGAGGCCATCTATTTCCAGGACGATATCAAGTTGACGCGCAAACTTACGGTCAACGCGGGTCTGCGCTGGGAATACGACAAGTGGCCCACGGAAGTCCACAACCACCTTTCGGAGTACGACTTCTCGGATAATAAATTTGTATGGGCAGGCCCGAATCCGCTTCTCGGGGTAGGCTCGAACATCAACGATCCCTCGCTGATGCGGCCGGATTACAAGGACTTTGGTCCGCGTCTGGGTCTGGCCTATGCCGCGACTCCCAAGACCACCCTGCGCTCCGGCTTCGGTATGTTCTACGGTTCGAACTACTACTGGGAAGGGCAGGGCGCCCGCGGCACCTGGCCGTACGCCATCGGCGACACTCTGTCGGGCCTCAACGCACCCGGGTCTACGATTGTTTATACAGAGCACATGTACCCGACCTACAACGCCCCCGTGCCGGGTACGCCCGCCGACGCGCAGCACACCATGGCTCGCTACAACCGCACGCCCTACAGCGTGCAATGGAATGCCGGGGTGCAGCGCGAGTTGGCCAATAACCTCATGCTGGAAGTCGAGTATGTGGGAGATGGTGGCAGGCACATGCCGCTCTTCACCAATGAGAACGATCCTCTGCCTGGGCCGGGCACCGTGGGCCAGCCAGGACATTTCCGGCCTTACCAATACGCTGACCCCAACTTCGGCACCTACCCGACTTCGGGAGGCTTCGGTGCGGATAGCATGATGGACAACGTAGCGACCTCCGCGTACAACTCGCTTCAGGTGAAGATCGAGAAGAAATTCTCCAACGGACTGCAATTCCTTGCCAGCTACGCCTGGGGCCACTACATTGACGAAGGCGGGTCCGGATTCTCCCAGAGCTCGGCTCCTCAGATTGACAACAATTTCGCGGCCGACCGCGGCGACGGCACCTTCGATTACCGGCACATCTTCACCGGCAGCTGGGTGTACGACCTGCCGGCAGGGCATGGCCGCCGATTCCTTAACAACACCAATCCGGTCGTTACCGCCATTTTGGGAGGGTGGGAGTTCAGCGGGATTACCCACTTTAACAGCGGCGGGCCGCTCGGCATGGGCGTTAACGTCGATGTTGCCAACATCGGCCAGCGCTCGCTTGCGGAGCGACCGGATCTCGTTCCCGGCCAACCCCAGAGAACCACTCCGTCCTCAGGTACAGATCAGACGACCGGCTACCTGAACAAAGCCGCCTTCGCTACGCCCGCGCCATACACCTACGGCAACCTCGGGCGCAACACGGCACGCAATCTGGGCGAGCAGAACTTTGACCTCGGCCTCTACAAGAACTTCCCCATCCACGAGAACAAGCAGAGCGTCCAATTCCGAGCCGAGTTCTTCAACGCCTTCAACCACGTCAACCTCGGCGGCATCGACGGCACGATCGAAGATACGACCTTCGGTTCCATCGGCGGGACACAAAACGATTCGCGGGAAATCCAGTTTGCCTTGAAGTTGTATTTCTAGCGGCTGGTTCTGCGACCAAGTGAGCATCAATTGGGCGGCCACCGGTTTCTGCCGGTGGCCGCTCTTTTGTTCAGTAGCACTCAGGACGAGTTTTTTCGCGGCGCGAGGAAAAAGCAGATCCTTCGCTTCGCTCAGGATGACATGTCATTCTGAGCGAAGCGAAGAATCTGCATTTATTTGCGGCTCTGCCGCGCTGTTTCACTTTGTCTGGGTTCGCTGAAGCTGCTGAAGTTGCTGGACGTTGTTGACCAAAGCCCAGAACGCGTGGTAGAGAGCGTCCCTTTGTTCCAAGACCGGGTTGGTGTTGTCGCTGGCAGGGGAGCTCGCCGAGGTATCCGCCGGCCCTATAGCATTCATGACCGCCCCGGCCTCAACGTTATAGAGCGCCTCGCGGGAATTCGCATCCACAATCTGCAGCGCCACTTTGGTTGCGTAAGGTCTTTCTGTCTCCTGGCCTGGCGTAGGTTGTGGCGGCCCCATTTTAACCACTCGGATTGGTACAAACTCCACCGTGGCAGCCGCTTCAGAAGCACCTTCTTCGCACGCGGGAACCAGCTTCCAGGGGAGCTTGGCGAGGAGATGCTTCGGCTTGCTCTCTGCCTTCAAGAAGTCCTTGAGGAGATGACGGTCGAAACCGTTTAGCCCTTCGGTGTCGACGCAATAGCTCCGGACCTTAGCGAGTGCTTGTGGGTTGGTGATTTGCCCGGCTGGCGGCGTGTCACGAGCCGCGAGGGGTAAGGAGATAGCCAAAAGGAGCATCCCGAGCTTCATCGCAACCTCCCTTGCGTGAATGCTTTGTCCAGGAGCATACCCATATATGTCTCCATCCGCGCGTTTCCACTTCTTTGATCGCATGCACATCCGGGGCAACCGCGAAGGTCAGATGATACGCCATACCCGCCGCAGGCAGCAAGCTACCTGATCATTTGGTATTCCCGCTGCATAAACATTCTTCGTCCCGGCGTAGTCAAGCAGGCGGGCTTCCACCAGTTGGATGAGCGTCTGCACACCGTAATAGACGGCTGCGGAAGAGCGGCCCTCGACCTCTACGCCCTCGGGGGTCACTTTGATCGAATACGACTCGCGTGAATCGGGCCCGGCCTTTTCACCCGGCGAAGGCAGCGGATCAAGCGCGCCGTTCCTCCGCAAGGTTATCGCCTTGCCTGTCGAGCCGCCTTGCGGCACGAAAATCGGGCTCCCTACGATTCTCGAAAGAGATGACGAAAGTTCCTCAGCAGCAAATCGGTCTTCAGCGGCTGCATCCGACGGAAGGCGTATCTCGAGACTACGCACCGCCAGCGCGCCGGAGCCGTAATGAATCTCCTGCGGTCACGGCAACGAAGGGTTGAGTTCAGCAGATGCCCCTGCCGCCGTAACTACAAGCAAAATGAGACCCGTGCCCATTAGAGTGCGATACACAACGTCTCCTCGCAAGCGCGGATGATTTGCGATTCCGAACCGGATTGGAGGAGTTGTAGGGGCAACCCTAATGGTTGGCCGCGGGCCGCCCCTACAGTGTTCGAAAGACCGGAGCAAGGTCCGTTAAAACGTCAACCTGAGCCCAATCTGGATCAAGCGCGGGGCATAGGCGTTAGCGCCGCCGGAAATCTTGCCAGAATAGGCATCAACGACGCCGCTATCACGAACATCGTAAATACCGGTGTCAGGATCTCCTAGGTTATAGTGGTTCGGCAAATTGAAGAAATCGACCTTGAATTCCAACCTGGTGGCCTCGCCTTTCGGGATTCGGAAACTCTTCATCGCACTCATGTCCCAATCTCCGAACCCGGGACCAAAGATCGAGAAAGGCGACGCGTTGCCATAAGTGTAAGGCTGAGGAGGAGCGAACGCCCCGGGGTTGAACCACTGGACGCCGTCCACGGTGTCGTGGCCAGATTGCCTTCCGGCGTAAAGGGGCGCGCCCGCCACCCGGTCCGGCCGGGTTACGAAGTCCCAGCCAACCAACGTGCCGGGATTCTCGAAGGTTGGCGAGAGCGCATCGCCGCTGTGGTAAGTGGTGATTCCGGACACTCGCCAGCCGCCCAGCGCGCCATCCACGAACTTATTCGCGCTTCCCAGCCACTTTCTGCCGCGCCCCACGGGCAGTTCGTACACATAGTAAACCAGGAATCTGTGCCGGTACTGAAACTCCTCGTTGCTGTACTCCGACCGGAGATTCCACGGGTTTTGAGGCGGAATGCCGCCTCCCTCGTTGTCGGCGTTAATATTGGTGAGATTTCGCGACCAATCATATTCAGTCCGAAACGTGAGCCCGTTGGCGAAGCGCTTCTGCACCTCAAGTTGGAGTTGATCGAAATTGCTGGTCCCCGGGTAGTTAAACCAAGAGATGGAGTACCACGGCTGGAAGGGAAGCTGCTGCTGATAAGGAACCCCCGCTTGTTGCACGTTCGGACGATTGATGTTGTTGTACTGAGAAAGCAGGTGATGCCCTTGCGCGCCCACGTAGCTTCCGCGGAACGACCAGTTATCCCCCACTTGGCGTTCCAGCGTCAGGTTCCACTGCTGCGTTCTGGGATTCACCTCGTTCCGGTCCATGGCCGAGATGGAAGGGTTTGCCGCCTCGCCTTGAACCAAGCCAGACGGGTAGGGATTAGCGAAGGTAACGTCCGGAAGGAAGCCGCTCGTCGGAGCGCCGGGCAATTGAGTGCTGAAAGCGGCGGTCCGCTCCCAAGGCACATTACTCAAACTTTCCAGCGGTCCTGACCATGCCGCGTTGAAAGCATAGTAAAAGCCCCATCCGCCTCGAATCACCGTCTTGTTGTTGTTGGACGGACGGTAGGCGAAGCCTACGCGCGGAGCCCAGTTATGGAAGTCGTCCTTGAAGTAGTTGAGCGGAGCGCCGATCTGCTGGGTGGTGACGAAAGGATAAGCCGCAAACGCCCCGGGATCCGCCCCCGGCGGAACGGTTACCGTGGGGGAATTTTCCTGAATCACCAATTTGTTGAGCGCCGGGTCCCAGAAAGTCGCGTCATGGTCCTTAAACGTCCAGGGTCTCTGGAACATGTAGCGTACGCCGTAAGAGAGAGTGAGGCGCGGCGAGGCCTTGAAGGTGTCTTGAACGTAAAAGTCCCATTCGCGATCGTACATCCGCTGGTTCGTGGGGGCGGCGTAGCTGGAAGCGTCCGCATCGCCCAGCAGGAAGTCAGCATAGGCGTTTCCAAGCGATTGGCCGTAACTGCTTCCCGGAATGTTCCACCCGCGGTTGCCCGTCCATTGGCCTGAGATGGTGAAACTACCCAGCGGGGGGCCGCAGGTAGGCCAGCAAAAATCGTTTTCCTTGTACCCGGATTCCTCCAGGCCGGTCTTAATCGTGTGTCGGCCTCGGACCATCGTGAGGTTATCGACCCAATCCACGGTGTTCTGTATATTGTGCGCTGAACCAACGTCGTAGGGTCCTTGATAGCCGTTGAGAGTGACCATGGGCAGGCCGTGATCCAAATTCGCGGGCATTTGAGGAAACAGGCTTTGCGGTTCGACACCCAGGTTTTCGCCAAAGGAACGCATCGCAGTAACCACAGCTCCTAAACGAAATTCGTTGATGGTCCCCGGGCCGAAGGTGTGAGTCTCCGTTGCGCTGAGGTTATACCAGTTATAGCCGTGGTCTGACCAGTTGCCGAAATTTGGGCAACACGTGTAGCCGTAAAACCACGGCGCCCCTTTCGACACAGTGGCGAAGCCCACCACAGAGTCCTTGCTCCCTATTTGTCCGTCCAGGCGCATCTGGGCGTTATTAGTTCCAAAACGGAGAGGAAGTGTCCCGGCCCAATCGTAGAATGCGAATGGCGAGCCTTGCAGAAACACCGACCCGCCACCTGCGGGTGTGGGTGAGAAATTCACGTTGGGAGCAAGCAAATAATTGGACAGGAATTTGGCTTGCGAGGTAATCATTGATTGGGGAATCTGATTATTCAGGAAAGGCTGGCCGGTGAGTGGATTGTACAACTGCTGGCCGTTGGTCGTGTCGGTGCAGAGGCCGGCGGCGCTCCAGGTGTCGCACAGGTTCGATAAATTCCCTTGCTTCATGGCCGGGGTGGGAAAAGTCGCATAGACGGGAGTGGGATGTATTTCGCGAATCCCGTCGTAATTGACGAAGAAAAACATCTTGTCGCGAAGAATCGGCCCCCCCAGGTTCGCGCCGAACTGATTCCGATTGAAGGGGGTTTCATTCTCGCTGTATTTGTTGAGGTCAAAGGAGTTTGCGCTGGTCGTTTTGTTTTCGTTGTACTCGTACGCCTGTCCGTGAAACTTGTTAGTTCCCTGCTTGGTCACCATCGTGACGGCCGTTTGGGAACGGAACTCGGCGCCATTCACAGAGCTCTCAACTTTGAACTCTTGCAGCGTACCAATCGCGGGCAAGTTCGCTTGAGCGATCATTTCGGAGGTGCCGATGTACGTGACGTCTCCCCCGCCGCCTGCACCGGGGTTATTCGTGCTGATCCCGTTCACGGTCCAGTTGCTCGTTCCGACATAGGCAGCACCGCCGACGTCAGGATTGGAGTTTCCGTTGGTGATCCCTTGCGACATGCCCGGAACCAAATTCATTAGCCCGTCGGTGGCGGTGGTGACGAAGGGAAGGTCCGACAGTTCGCGCGTCGCGATCGTACCTCCGATCGTGGGCGAGTCTGTCTGCACGAGCTGGGCATGCCCGGCGACCTCTAATGTCTGAACGACTGCCCCGACTTGCAACACCACGTCCTGGCGGGCTGTCTGGGACGAAAGGAGCTGAACACCATTAGCCTGGAACGTCCTGAACCCTTCTTTGACGGCGGTCACTGTGTACGTTCCCGCCAGAAGGTCAGGAACTGTGTATGTTCCTGAAGTATCCGTAGTGGCGTGGTATTCAATACCCGTACCCTCATTCTTAACCGTGATGCGAGCGCCGGGAACCGCCGCCCCGGACGAGTCCGTGACGTTTCCGACGATCATACTTCTGATTTCCTGGCCGTACATCGCAATTGCTGCGGCCATGCACACGAGCGCCAAGATGGAAACACAGATACTTTTGATCCTCATAACTCAGCCTCCATAGTGCCTCGAGCCTACCCTCGGCCCTCCCGCTTAACTCACAATCCACTGGGGACAACGCCGACGCGAAAGGAGTGAAATGTCATGCGATTACCGGTAAAAATGCCACTGGTTGCAAAAGCCACTTTGGTAAAGGACACAAAGTCCCCCACCTGTATCAGCGAAAGATATGCGCGGCGAGCTTGGGTGTCAAGTCTGTGGTAGGAGGTTTCGGCTGAATCGTCCAACCGGCTGGAAACAAAACAGCCGCGCGGCGCGCCACCAACCCCCAACGCCCTGTCTGAACGGGCGGGCTTCAGCGTTGTGGCTTCGATTCGGCTGCAGGGGTTCGGGTCGTCCCTTTTTCCGCACCTGCCGCAGGCGTTGAGTGGGCTCCCTCCGGCTCAAGCGACTTGGCTCGGGCCGTCGCAGCCTGAGCCCGCGCCGGGTCATGAGCGAGCTGGTACAGGCGCGACAAGAGATTGTATGCCTGGGCTGAGCTGGGGTTCAGTTGCGTCCCGGTTTCGACTTCTTTGATGCTCTCCGGCAACCGGTTCTGCTGGGCGAGCACTTCGCCGAGACCGCAATGGGCCTGCCAGTCGCGCGGATTGAGACGAATTGTCGTCTCATATTCCTTTCCTGCTTCCTCCAATTTGCCCGCCTGGAAGAGGGCCTTCGCTAAATTGCGGTGCATGTCCGAAGAATCAGGGCTGAGTTCGATGGAGGCTCGAAAATAACCGATCCCGGCGTTCACATCCCCTTGCTCGACCATCCGGATGCCGGTGTCGTTGTAAAGTTGAACCGTTCTAAGAGTGTCGCGGTCTTCTCGCAGCGCGACGAATCTTTGCATCGCTTGATGCGACTCCTCTGTTTTCCCCTGCAGGCCGAGGATCTGCGCGAGATTGAGCAGGGAAGGACCATCACTAGGACTCAGTTCAATGGCCCGGCGAAATTCCCTTGCCGCGGCTTCCAAGTCGCCCTTTTGCCGCAGCAGTAGCCCTACTTCGTAGTGGGCTTCAGGAGCCCTTGGGGCGAGTTGGAGAGACTTACTGAATTCATCGAGGGCCTTCCGGGGGTCACCTTGATTTTTGTAATAGAGACCCCATACATAGTGGATGCCAGGATCGTTGGACTGGAGTCGAGTGGCCGCTTCGAGCGCGGCGACCGCCTCGTCGAAGTTCCGTTGCTCCACCAAAACGCGGGCCAACTGGACTTCTGCCGCCAGGTAGTCGGGTTGCAAACGAATCGCCTCCCGGAATTCCGAGACGCCCCAGTCACCCGCATTCGTAAGTTCGCGAACCATTCCCACGCCATAGTGCGCAGGGGCAAAGTTCGGGTCAACTCGGGAAGCAGACTGGAACCCCGCCAAGGCCTCATCGAAGTGCTCGAGTTCTACCTGGGTCCAAGCAATTTCATAGCGAATCTGGAGGTTTCGAGGTTCGAGCGCCGATGCCGATTGGAACTCGGTCATTGCGCCCCACCGGTCTCCAGTCTCACGCAGCGCGAGGCCGAGTTGGAAATGGGCGCCGGCATCTTGCGGCTGACGTGAAATGAGGGTGCGAAAGTCCTGGATTGCGGCCTCGCGGTTCCCCGCCTTCGACTCGGCCATGGCCAGATTGTAAAGCGCATCAGGAAAGCCGGGATGTAAGAGAAGAACTTTGCGCAGCGCAGCGACCGCGTCCCGATAGTTCCCCAGGACGATGTAGGTTTGCGCCAGCATGTAACGGTGTTGCCACGCTTTCGGCTCGAGCGTCACGGCATTTTGGAATTCTCGCACTGCTTCGCCGGGTCTCCCATTTTCCCGCAGGGCAATGCCGAGTCCGGAGTGAGCGGACGCTGAGGCCGGGTCAAGCTTGAGCGCCAATTGGAACTGCTGCTCAGCGACCGCATAGTTCTTCTGCTCGAGCGCCGCTGCCCCGCCTCGTTCGTATTCACGCGCTCTGTTCTCAGGTTCCTGGCCACGGAGAGTTGACAAGGGCAGGGTTAGCGTACACAAGCACGGCAGCAGGAAAGCCAGCGCAGTTACAGCGCGTTTTGAATGCGGAGAATTCAATGGGCTGTCATTCTGACCGAAGATCCCATGATCTTTTGCCTCACCACTTGGCTTTCATTCCGGAGTATGGGTCGATGGCCCATTACCCTCCACAGAATCTGCGGATAACCCAGCGCTCCCGCCGGTGGCAAGTTGGAAGGCCGATCCTTTCCCAATGCTGCTCAAGTGCGCAGAAATCTGGGCTGCTGTCCGTTTCACCGCATTGGCCAGGTCCGGCACACGCTCGTCAGGGATCTGACCCAAAGTGCCGGCTACGCTGATCGCGGCAACGACCGTGGAGTTACGATCAAGAACCGGCGCCCCAATGCAACGCTCCCCGATCTCGTCTTCCTCATTATCCAGGGAATATCCGCGGGATCTTACTTGGGCGAGTTCCCGCTTTAATGCGGCGAGTGACGTAATCGTGTTCTCGTTGCGCCGCGGAAAGCCCTTGTGTCTTGCGATCAAGGCGAGTTCTTCTTCGCTGACATACGCCACCAAGGCTTTGCCGACACCGGTGCTGTGGACGTCCAGCCGGCGACCGACAAAAGAGGTCTGTCGGCCCGTACCCAGCGCCTCCACCTTGTCGATGAGCATCGCCTCGGTACCATCGAGCACTGCCATGTGCACAATCAGCTTTGTCTCCTTCATGAGCGAACGTAAGTAGGGCTTTGCCTCTTCTCTCAGGTCGAGGTTCTCGATGGCGTAGCGCGTTAGAGTGATTAGTTTCATTCCCAAATAGTATCTGCCATTCTGCCGGTTCTTTTGCAGGAATTCACGCCTCTCAAGGGTGTCTACGATGAGATAGGTCGAACTCTTGGGAAGTCCAAGCCTCCGGCTTATTTCGGAAGTGGAGAACCCAGACTTCGACTGAGCTAGAAACTCGAGTAACGTGAGCGCGCGCTCGATCGCCGGAACTGGACTGCTCTTTGCACCTGCCATCGGTTTCTTCGCCTAATTCACAAGCCCGAGAGCCTTCTGTAAGGCTTAATACTAGCACAACGGTTTTGGCCTTAATGTGCCTTTGGCGGACTGTGCCGGGGTCCGCGTGGCAGACTCCGACGAGCGGGCAAGCTTAGGCACCTGACTACGAGCCGGAGAATGTTCCAGCCGGCTGGAAGATCGGCGCCCCCAAAGGTGCAATAGAGTTGACAGACTTTTTGGCTTCGGTAAACTGGAACGCTTCGTATGATTACACAACCAGGAATTAAGATCGATGGCATCATCCCAATAATCCCGACACCCTTTGATGAGAGGGAGGGAATTAACTGGAACGCTTATGAGCCGCTTCTGGAATTCGCCTGCGGCATCGATATCTGTGCCGTCTGCTTGCCCGCTTACGCGAGCGAATTCTACAAGCTCTCCGATGCAGAACGCCGACAGATTATTGCCAAGGCGGTCGAGCTATCGGCCAACCGCGTGCCGGTAATCGCCCAGGCGAATGCTGGTTCTGCGATTCAGACTGTGGAACTGGCGCGATTCGCGCAGGAAGCGGGAGCGGCGGCTGTGTCCGTAGCTGCGCCCCGCCTTTTTGCCCTGGAAGAGCAGGACCTGCTTCGACATTTTGACCGCATCCTGTCGGCGATCGACGTGCCCCTGGTCTTGCAGGACTACAATCCGGGGGGGCCAACTGTCAGCAAGGGCTTCATTGTTAAGCTCCACCGGCAACATCCCCATTTTCGATGGGTCAAACTTGAAGAACCCCTGATGGCAGCCCGGATTGCGTCGATTCTGGACGCGACGTGCGGCGAGGTCGGAGTGATTGAAGGTTGGGGTGGGATGTACCTGCTCGAATTGGTGGCGGCAGGGATATGCGGCGTCATGCCCTCGTTATCATTGTCGGACTTATTGGCGCGCATTTTCCGGCTGGCCAAGGGCGGACACCGGCAGGAGGCCTACGACGCGTTCACGGGCACACTTCCCCAAATTGTCTATAGCTTGCAGAACATGGAGCTTTATCACCACGCCGAAAAACGGTTGCTCGCCGCTCGCGGCATCATTAAAGAGACTTTTGTTCGCGACCCGGGACGCGATTTAGACCCGCTGGACGCCGCCCATATCGACTTCCTGAATGCGAACGTGTTAGCTTTGCTCGATCGTTTGAACATGCCGCGCTGCCCTCGCTTGGCCAATGCGTTTCGAGGACCTGCCTAGCGCGGCACGACACAGGGAGGAATCCAAGATGCCAAAAACAGAGATTCTGCATCCCGATAAGAAAGTCTCTACGGGAGCCTACTCGGCAGGTGTATTGGTCGACGGTTGGCTCTACATTAGCGGACAGGGGCCGCTCAACCTTGCCACCGGTGAGGTGAAGCGGGGAACCATCGAGGAAGAAACCCAGCTAACTATGGAACACATCGGGAAGGTCCTGGTAGCGGCTGGGATGACTTTCGAGGATGTGATCAAGTGCACGTGCCACCTTTCCGACATCAAGGACTTCGCTCGTTTTAACGCCGTCTATCGCAGTTTTTTCAGCGGCATTCTGCCTGCGCGGACGACTGTGCAGAGCGTGCTTGGAGAAGGAATCAAAGTGGAGATCGATGCGATCGCCCGGAAACCCTCACAAACTTGAGCCGTCCCCTTCTTGCCAAGGTGGGGAATTGGGGCATTATCCATATGCAAAGAATTGCCAGAAGGACATTCTTGATGAGCGCAGGGGCCGCTCCCTTGGCCTTTGCATTGAACGGGCGGGCAGGCGCCAACGATCGGATTCGAGCTGCCATTATTGCTATGGGCGACCGGGGCCGGGACCACGTAGAACTCCTATCGCGCATGGACGGGGTCGAGATTGCTACGTTCTGCGATCCGGATGAACACCGCTTCAGCAATGAAGAAGCAGGTAGGTCATCGGGCGTGTTTTTCTACGGGTCAAAAGGGTACATGGCAGTCAGTCCTGACCAGCAGCTAAACTGTACGGTTTTCCTGGGCGACAGCAAGCAGCCCCAGCCCGAATAGCCTGCCTGCGAAGGTGTAGTAAAACATGCCGGTCAGTGAAAGAACATTCTCCGTGTTCTCCGTGCTTATAAACCCTCAATACAGAGGACGCGGAGTCTTAGTGACCTCTGTGTTTAGTCTTTTATGACACAGAGAACGCGGAGAAACATTTTGGCCGAACGCATGGCCACTTGAATTCAGCGCCATCGAGGAATGCCTATGAATCGTAGACAATGGATGATACTCTCCGGGGCAGCGGCCGTAAGCCCGCGGGAGTTGGCGCGCGCACAACAGGCGCCGACGCCGGGGGATGAGTCCCAGACCTTGCCGGACAAGCTCCTGCTGAAAGACTACCGCCCCCGCTCTCTCTATAAGATTCCCAAAACTGAGATTACAAAGGCTAAGTATCCGGTAGTTGATGCTCATTACCATGCCGAATGGGTCAAGTCGCCGGAGGACCTGGATGAGATGGTCAAACTGATGGACGACGCCGGCGTCGAGAAGACTGTCACCTTCGTTAGGACAGGCTCTCCGGATAAATATTCAGAGCTGAGCAAGCGGTTTTCCAAGTACCCGGAACGTTTTGACCTATGGTGTGGGTTCGACCTTAAAGGCTGCGATGAACCGGGATTTGGGCCGGCCGCCGTGAAATCGCTCGAGGAGTGTCATCGCCTGGGCGCCGTTGGAGTGGGCGAAATCGGCGACAAGGGCACCGGCATCTGGGGAGCGCCCAAAGGATCGGGCCTGCACCCGGACGATGCGCGTATGGACCCTCTTTACGACCAATGCGCCCGCTTGGGAATGCCCATCAACATGCACGTCTCAGACCCAATCTGGGCTTATGAGCCGATGGACAATACCAATGACGGACTCATGAATTGCTACACGTGGCGAATCACCGTGGGCCCGGGCGTCCTGGGCCACAACGAATTGATTGAATGTCTCGAGCGCGCCGTAGCGAAGCATCCCCGGACGACCTTCATTGCGTGCCACATCGCCAACCTCGAGTATGACCTGCCGCGGCTGGGTCAGATTCTGGATCGCAATCCCAACCTCTATGTGGACGTGGCCGCCCGCTTTGGGGAAATGTCTCCTATTGCGCGATTCGCGGGCCAGTTCATCCAGCGCTACCCCGACCGCGTGCTCTACGGGACGGATATGGCTTACACACGCCCGATGTTCCGCATCACATTCCGAATACTCGAAAGCCAGGATGAGCACTTTTACGGATGGGAGATGGGACTCGATGGGGCCTCCGGAGGTTTCTCGTACCATTGGCCGCTTTATGGATTGGGCCTGCCGGACGAAATCCTCAAGAAAGTGTACGGAGATAACGCCCGGAAGGTTTTCAAGATGGCGCGAGCTAACGCCGCCTAAGGGCATGTGGTTTAGACATGAATGATTTTTCTCCGTGTCCTCTGTGCCGGGAAAGGACAAAGCACAGAGCTCACTGAGGCGCTCCGCGGCCTCTGTGTTCAAGTCCCAGAGGCACAGAGGACACGGAGAATGCCGATTTGGTTGCGGTGGCAAACCCGCGCTGCGTCACTTTACAGAATCCGGCTTTCATTAGAGAGAATGTGACTTCTAAGGATAAGGTCTTCATGACAACAATCCGCAACTTTGTAATGGCCGCACTGATCTTGGCGACCCAAGCGATCCCATGTCCGGCTGCGCCCGGGGGCGTCGCCTCGTTGATCTTTCCAACGCCTCGAGAAATCACTGTGGCAGGGGGCGGGTTTACCCTGGACGATAACGTTGTGATTGCCGTTCCGTCCACGGCGTCGCAAGAGGACATGGATCTGGCGCATTTTCTGACGGATGAACTTGCAGATCGATTTGGGGTCTTTCTCAAAACCGATCGGCTGGCTCGAATCGGCGCGGGGAGGCGGATGATCGTCATGGGCTCCGTCGCCAACCCCTTGGTGAGGGAATATTGTGCGCATAACCACATCGAAGTGAGCGCTCACAATCCTGGCCCCGAAGGGTATGTCCTGCAGGTTTCCCCCAGCCTGGTCTTGATTGGGGGGAGCGACGATCGAGGGGCCTTCTATGGATTGCAGTCCCTGCGCCAATTAGTGTCGAGGGACAACGGGCAATTGCAAATTCCGGGAGTGCGCATTCGTGATTGGCCCGACAAGCCCTTTCGCGGCCTCAAGCTTTATCTTCCCGGGCGCGATCATATCCCTTTCTTTAAACGGTTCATTCACGACTTCATGGCCCTCTACAAATACAACACGCTGATCATGGAGATGAACGCCAGCATGCGTCTCGAAAGCCACCCCGAGCTAAACTCCGCGTGGCTGGAATTCGTCCGCGATGCCAATTATGGGCGCCGTAACTATCCCGCCGGCACACTCCACAATCGGACACCCAATTCATCCCATCAAGACACGGCGGATGGAGGGTTTCTCGAGAAAGACGAAGTGGCTGACCTGGCGCGGTGGGTGAGGCAGAACCAGATCGAATTGGTTCCTGAGCTGCCTGCCTTCACCCACAGCTACTACCTGCTGAGCATGCATAAGGACCTTGCGGAGATGCCCGGCGAGAAGTGGCCCGACACGTACTGTCCTTCCAATCCGAAGAGTTACGAACTGCTTTTCGAAGTCTATGACGAGTACATCGACCTCTTGCAGCCTAAGATGATTCACGCCGGGCACGACGAATTGTTCTGTCCCATTGGCCTCTGTCCAGTGTGCGGAAACAAGGACATTGGCGAGCGCTACGGGGAGGACGTCAAGAAGATCCACGATCATCTGGCGGCCAAGGGAATTCAGCTCGCCATCTGGGGCGACATGCTGCTTCAGAGTGTCCGCGGCGTAGGCTTGCAGCCGGACCATAGCGAGGACGGCTGGAAATTCAACGCCGCCGGAGGCATGACGCGTGAGCAAGTTGAGCGACTGGTTCCAAAAGACATTCTGATCTTCAACTGGTTCTGGGACGAACCCAAGGCGCTTGAAAGCGAAACCCAGCTCGACCAGATGGGATTCAAGCAGGTTTATGGAAACTTCACTCCCAGCATTCGGGATTACGAACGGCGGAGCAAGCGCGAGACGATTATCGGGGGGGCGCCGTCCGCGTGGTTCGCCACCAATGAAATCGGCTTCGGCAAGGAGTTGATGGCCGATTTCCTTGGCTGCAGCAACATCCTGTGGAACGGCAAGGTCGTTGACGGCAAGCAACTCTCGGGCGTCATTCAATCGATGCTTCCTGACATTCGCTCCAGGCTCGAGGGACAGTTGCCGCCCAGCCGCACCGAAACGTCCTTTGCGCCGGTTGACATTCAAGCGAGCTTCAACATGGGAACCGTGGAACCGAAGCTGAGTGTAGATCTGAGCGGCATGAAGACCGGATCGATCTCGCTTGGCAAGGTACCCTTTGATCTCAGTGATACAGGCGAGAAGAAAGCGATTCTGGCCGCGGCCGACGGCAAGGAGAGTAGCGGACTGCCGAAAGAAGCGGACATCAAAATTGGCGTGGACGTAACTAGCCTGATTTTTCTGCACGCCGCCGCAAAACCTGCAACGAATAAGGAGTCGTTCCGGTTGATCTACGACCCGGCGGACACCGCGGATATGCTCGGCTGGTACGAAATCGTGTACGAAGACGGCTTCGTCACCACCATACCCATCCGGTACGGTGTGAACATCGCCGAGTGGAGCTGGGAGAAACGCGACTCTTCACACGATTATGCCTACGACGCGGATGCCGTGTCTCTGGGCGCGTCGGAGAGCAATCCCATTACGTTCTTTGCGTTTGAATGGACCAATCCCCGCCTGGGCAAAGTGATCAAAGAGGTCCGGCTGAAAGGTACGACCGGTTTCCGCGGCGGCGATCCGGGCTGGATCAACGATTTCGGACCGGCTATTCCGAATAATGGCGTTATCCTTAAGGCCATCAGCTTGGTCAGAAAACGTCAATAAGCGTTATAACGCCCAAGTGCGCCCCACGCGGCTGGACTCCAGGCAGTGTAGGGGTAGGGCTTGCCCTGCCCGCATCGGGATCAGCGGAAATGCGGGGACGGCAAGCCGTCCCCGTACGGCTGGACGGTTATCGTCTACTCGCCGCGCTGGACCTCGTCGAGGGCCCTTTGCGCAGGAAGGAACTTGGGATCAAGCTTGAGGGCCGTTTTGAACTCGCGAGTGGCCTCATTCCGCTTGCTCATCTTGGCCAGCGTAAGGCCGAGATCGTAATGGGCCCGCGCAAAGTTGGGATCCAGCTTAATGGCCTCGCCGAACTCAAGGCCCGCCTCAGTAAGATTTCCTTGCTGAAGGCAGATCGTCCCCAGTGCGTTGTGGGCGCTGGCGTTTTTCGGCTCGATGTCCAGTGCCGCGCGAAGCTCGCGCGTCGCTTCCGCCCAGTTTTTCTCTTCGGAAGCAATCCATCCCAGGTTGTAGTGGGCTGCAAAATCCTGCGGGAAGAGCGTCAACAGTTGTCGATATTGATTGCGGGCCCGGGCCATGTCCTTTTTCTCGAGCCATGTCTTCCCCAGCATCTCCTCCGCCGGCTGGGTGAGTTGTTCGACGGCGGCGCCTCGAGGCAAGCCGACGGTGAGGGTGGCCTGAAACTCGCGTGCCGCATCATCGAGCCGATGCAGTTCGAAGTATTCGACGCCGAGATTGTAATGGGCCAGGAGGTTGGACGGGTCGCGTTCGAGTACCTTGCGAAAGTTTTCCGCCGCGTCCGCGGGGCGGCCCAGTTTCTGTTCGAACATTGCCAGCAAATTTCGTGAGTCGATGAGGCTGGGGTCCTGGGCCAGCACTGACGTCAGCAATTCCACTGAGCGTGGCAGTTGGGCCGCGAATGACAGCGTCACCGCCTCTTCCGTCTTTAAGTAGTCATCGACCCTGGTTTTCGGATCAGGCCCTGTATCGGCGTCGGTCGCACGCGTGGCGGTGGCGGCCACATAGCCGAGTGATCTGAGCGCGCGAGCAACGTCCGGGCCTACGGCGCTTTGTTGTGCGTGGCTGCCATCCGACACAAACCCCTTGCGGAGTTTCTCGAGACGCTCGCGGCAAGTAGTGTCGAGAGAGTTCATGCGCGCGTAGAGGTTGACCTTTTCAGCGGGATCGGTCGAGAGATCGTACAACTCTGGCTGGGGTGCGCTGATGTACTTGTAATTTCCTAGCCGTAGGCTGCGCAATGCCGCGCAGCCGTAATGGTAATGTGCGTAAAGACTCTCGCTGTAAACGTCGCGAGGCGCGGGTGGTGTTCTCCCCTCCAGTATGTCCAAGAGACTCCGGCCCTCGAACTCGCGTGGCGCGGGGATACCCAGAAACTGCAAGATGGTGGGCGCAACATCAGTGAGGCCTGTGGGAAAATCGACGCGGGAAAGGAAATGGCCGGCCCCGCGAGGCCAATGAATGATCAGCGGCACTCGAAGGGTGCTTTCGTAGATGAAGTAACCGTGGGTCCGCTCGCCGTGCTCGCCCAGACTCTCACCGTGGTCCGAGAGGAAGACAATCAGGCTTTTGTCGACCAGGCCCTTGGAGATAAGAAACTCCCAAAAGTCGCCCAAGGTCGCATCGACGTTGCCGAGCGCACCGTCGTATTCCCGATCACGGAATCGAGCGAGTGTTTCTGGCGAAAGAGAGTAAGGTTTGTGCAGGTCGTAGAGGTGCAAGAAAAGGAAAAACGGACTATCGGAATTCTCCTGCAACCATCGGCGAGCAGCCAGCGTCACCTCAGCGGCGGGACGCTTTAGGTCAAGCTGGAGGGCCTCTTGCTGGCTGGTCAAGTTGAAGGGGCTATCGTAGAGTTCGAAACCCTGATCCAGACCGAATCTGCGGTCAAGAGGAAATCCCCCGATGAATGCTGCTGTCCGGTACCCTCGAGATCTCAGCAGGCTCGCGACTGTTACCGCTCCTTGGGCCAGGACATCCCCGTTGTCTGCCACACCATTTGAGAAAGGGTAGGTGGAGGTGAGGAGAGAGGCATGCGAAGGTAAAGTCAGCGGGACCTGAGATTCGACGTTTAAGAACTGCGTGGCTCCCTCTCTCATCGCGTCGATGTGTGGAGTTGATAGGGCGCGATATCCGTAGCAACCCAGATGGTCAGCGCGTAGGGTGTCAACCGAAATAAGTATGAGTGAGGTGAAATGGGGCCGCTCGCCAAAAATGTGAATGCAAAGGAAACCTGAAAGAATTGTGACAACCAAACAGACGGACGCCACGCATCGTAATCGCGGGCGCCCCTCATCTTTTGAAGTATGCCATGCTTCACCGGCAGACGCCGCGAGCCCACGATGGTTTAGTAATCTCATCTTGATCGTCCCTCACGTCAGCGACTGACTCGATCCAACAAGTCAACCGCCCTCGAGCCATCTTCAACCTCCTTGCACCGAATTTCAAGGTCGCCGCGTTTTGCAGCCCGGTCGCCGGGAATCGAGGCTTCAAGCCACTGGCTGACAATGTGCACATCTGCCTGTTCGGATAGCTGGTGAGAACTGCCCGTTCCGCTGCTCAAGTCGGATCTTGACCAGAGAGCGACATTGAAGACGCCAAGGGAAATCAAGAAATCACCGTAGTCTGCCGGAGAATTCTCCTATCACAATATGTCGATTCAGCCATCGGAAACGAATACCAAATCTACTGAACGCGTGAGCTTAAGGTCGTACCAACGGGCCGCAATCACCACAGGTCGCAGAGCACCATCACATTCTCAGCACAGCGATATCTCCTGCCTCGCATCTGACGAAAGTGGACTATTGGGAACGCCATGGAGTGAAAAGATTTCAGTGGCTGCATCGGGAATTGCGAAATTCCTGACGGCATGGCTTTAACAGTGTGTTCCGAGTTGAGGGTCTGACCTTTAAGCTTAAGAAGCTAAAGGAAATTGGTGGACCTGGGGAGGTTCGAACTCCCGACCCCATGGTTGCAAAGCAGAATTCACAGATTTTGCCTTGATTAGCCCCCTGTTGTTTTTCTCGTTCATCCGTTGCTATTTCATTGAAAGCCAGCATGTTAACACCTCATCTGCGATTTGGGTTGTTGGTGTCGTCGAGCCCTCATTTGCGTCGTTTTGCCCGACTTCGATGCCGGCCGAGGGCAAATTTTGGGCAATGTTTTTCGATCCGATAACATGGTCACGAAATTCTCCCTCTACACTGTTATAGGGAACATCAACACCGGGAAAAGTAAGGGAATTCCAAAAAAATATTTTCCCTCGATTGGCGCTGTTTGTGCACGAGCCAAGGCGAGGCGGCTTGATTTCTTTCAGTTAGCGTCCTCGCCGGTGATGGGCTGGCAAGTTTGTGGTCAAGGAATGCATTGAACTCGGCAACAAAAGGCGTTGTCAACTCAGGCGCCAATGACGTTTAGGCAAGTGTGTTCAGGAGGACACTTGATCGCTACCCTCCAAAGCACTTACACAGCTCAACTGAATAAGCTGCCGTTTGTTGAACTGGTTCATCATTAAGGTGCGGATATTCCTTGACCTGGACATTCGGCGAACTGCGCATTTGGCGGCCTACTTCCCCATCAGCAGCACATATTCAAAAACCCGATAAGTCATGACGGTTCTTCCCCCTGGCAAGCAGCTTCCACAAACCCGCGATGGCTTTGCAGTCCCGAAAAACGCGTAGTCTGCCTGTCTGCGGTGTCCTCGACGACACCGTTCGGTACATATTCGCTTACGCGGGAATGATCGGCCTGCCGGTACATGTACCCTGATCGGGGTGTCAGGAGAGCCTCTTCCTGCGACCGCCGAGAAAAGGACCTCGTGCGGACTGATTCTGTAGGCGCCCGTGAGTTCAACTGATTTTTCCGGAGGTTTTTAACACGTCGCTTTTTGGGGTAGAATTCCAACTGGTATCCATCTTGGGAGGCTGCTGTGCAACCGTCGGCGGAAGAGGTCACGAGACTGCTCGTCGAACTCCGGAATGGCAATCCTGAAGCTAGGGATAACCTTATTCCATTGGTCTACGAGCACCTTCACCGTTTGGCCGCAGGCTTGATGCGGCGTGAGCGCACCGATCACACTCTACAACCGACGGCCCTGGTGAATGAGGCGTACCTACGTCTGGTTTCCCAGAAAGACGCCACGTGGCAAGATCGAACGCATTTCCTCGGAATTGCCGCGCGGCTAATGCGCGAGATTCTGGTTGAACACGCTCGTGCTCATCAAGCTGAGAAACGGGGCGGCAAGGTCGAACGGATTCCCCTTGACCAGGCGCTAGAGTTCTCGCCAGCGAAGTCGCCAGAACTGATCGAATTGGATGATGCTCTCAAATCGTTGGAGCGGCTCGATCCTCAACAGGCTCGAGTGGTCGAGTTGCGTTTCTTTGGGGGACTGACCGAGGAAGAAACCGCGGCGGAGCTTGGCATCTCGTCACGCACGGTGCGGCGCGATTGGGTGACGGCCCGCGCCTGGTTGCATGGAGAGCTTGCCGGACGGAAGAAAGCCATCTCGGATCGAGATAAGAAAGCCACAGTTTAGTGAGAAGTTCGGAGACCGCGCTTCCCGAGACTGGGGTTATCAGGATCGCCCAGCAAGATAAACGGAGCCCAGTAGAAAGGGTGAGGGTATTTTTTCCGTACCGCCGCCATCGCCTCCTTCAGGGCTTCGTCTTTGGCTTCGCCTCGACGCAATCGCTGGTGAAGCTCTTCCATCAATTGCGTCGTGCTCCCCCCGAAGCCACGGACCATTGCGTGGCCACAATTGACCTCGCCCCGGCGTATTCCAGCGCCCGAGTTAAACCGACCACCCCTTCACCCTTCACCACTTCCCCGCGAGCCGTGTCGCAAGCGGACATGACCACCAGTTCCGCCCGCAACTTCAGTTGACTGAAAATTTCCCAGGCCTGAAGCGCCCCGTCGTTGTTCGTTTCCCCGAGATGTGGTAGCTTCTCCGGAGGCGTTAATAGGATCGCCGAGGACATCGGCAGTGCGGTCTGCAAAGACCCATGGGTCGCGAGGTGAATGACGTCGGCTCTCTCGATTCGCTTCCGCACCTCGGCTTCGGTGGCCTGGTCGCCAGTCAAGGCGCGCCCGCCGTAGAGTTGCGCCACTGCTTCCGCTTCTCCAGCTGTCCCTCGCAGCCGCTCAGGACGAATCCCCAGAGGGTAAAGGCCTGCCCACACCCGCTCTGCTTGCGGGCTATTCGCGTCCAGTTCCACTTTCCGATCGAAGTCCGGATCGCCGACCGCCAGGACTTCCGGCCTTTGCCCTTTCTGCAGATGCGGCCCTTCTTCTCTCAGTCGGGCATATAAAGCCAGCGACGGAGTGTAGCTAATGGTCACGACTTCCCCTAGATACCGAGGGCTGCCGTCCGCCTTCACCTCAGTGACAAGCGCAGCGAACGGCAGTTGCCATAACGGTCCATCGGGCGATAGAACCAAGCGCTTCGATGCGAGCACCAGCCTGCCGATTTCACCGGGGAATAAAGCGGTGAACAACTCGCTTCCTTCAGCAATAAGGGCGGCGCTTTCAGTTTGTGATAAGGTACGGGCGTCAGGCGAAGTGTGGACGAGATTCCAGAAACCCGCAATCCGGTCGTCAATCCGCTTTGCGGCCTCTCGCTTGGCCACAGTAGTCCGTCCCGGCACCTGTCCGAGCCGGAGTTTCTCGGCAAGTATTTCAGGCGATTCCCCGCCGCGCAAGGCGAGCACATACGCCTCGCCATCGTTGATCGTGAAGGCCACGAAGGCATTCTCTTTGCCCACCGCGCGCGCCGCGTCAGCCAGATTCAAGGCCGGGGCGAAAGCGCGCGTCTGACGCTTTTGGATCTCTCCCCACAACAGGTCGACTTCATCCTTGGCCTGCTGATACGCTTTACGCGCGGCTTGTTTCTTCTCTTCGGCCTCGGGTGACCCGCCAGGCAACGCCTCGGCGGTGTTGACGTTTTCTTCAGCCCGCTGAAGCTTAGCCAAGGCTGCCTGATGCCGGGGCCACAAATCTCCGCTCGCCTTATTGAGGACGTCCCGGCGCTCGAAGAGAAGCCGGGCCAACCCCTGAGCACGCGCCTCTTCCAAAGTTGCAAAGGCGGACTCCGGCTCCCGGCGCTCCACCTGGATGCTCAGCAGCGTGTCTGCATAGCTTTGGGTCGAGGAGCCAAGGGCCTGGCCCGCTTCGTCGCTGGTCACGAAGTTAGCCTGACGTTGCACGGTGTGCCACGCCTGCGCCGACAGACTTTCCGCAGCCCCCAGATCCCCGGAATCCCGAGCGACGGCAGCCAGACTTTGCAAGCTCCCTGCCGACGAGAGAGAGTCCGGCGCTAGCTTCTCCCGCATAGCCAAGGCCCGCCTGAAATACTCACCTGCGGCCCTCGTGTCCCCCTCCTCCTCGGCCACCTTTCCTAACCCTGTTAGGGCTTCCGATAAGTCCAACGACTCCGGCGACAGCTTTTGGTCGATGGCGAGGGCTTGACGATAACGGTTCCGAGCCGCTCTCACGTCCCCTTGCGCGACAGCTACATTTCCTAACTTACTCAGGGTATCTGCCATTCGCACCGAGTCCGGCGCAAGCCTCGTCTGAATGGCCAGCGCTTGGAGGTAGTAGCTTCCAGCTTCGTCCAGGTTCCACCGGTCGTAAGCCACGCTCCCGAGGGCCGCCAGACAGTCCGCCGCAATCACCGAGAGGGGTGCAAGCCGCTGCTGGGTGGCGAGCGCCAGTCGGCCCAGCTCCGCGGCCGCCTTCAGATCACCTCGTTCCCTTGCCAGAGCGGCAAGGTTATTCTGAGTGATCGCGATGGATTCCGAGTTTGGCATCACCTGGTTATAGATTTCTACTGCCCGCCGGAAGTATTCCCCCGCCGCGTTTAGATCCCCACGTCCCTCGGCCACTGCCCCCAGATTATTCAGGGTCGCTGCCAGGGCATGGGATTGCGGCGCCAATGCCTCCCGGATGACCTGCGTCTGTCTGATATACCTCTCTGCATCCTCGAGATTGCCTTGGTAAAAAGCAGCCGCTCCCAGACATTGAAGGCTGGTCGCCTCAGTCATCGATTTCGGCGCCAAACGATCTTGAATTTCGAAAGCCGCTCGGCACAGCTTCTTCGCCCAATCCAGTTCCCCCTGCTGAATAAACTGCCTCGCGATGTTGGTCAAATCTTCGGCCGCCGTGAGCGGTCGCCGCTTTTCCTGCTGGGTGAACCAGAGCGCCTGCTCAAGCCGTCTGCCCCCTTCACTCGAATTTCTTAGAAGCAGCAGCCGGCCCGCCCGGCCCAAGGCCTGGATATGCCCTGGGCCGTAGCCCACCCGTTGCCAGCCCGCGGCTGCCTCCCCCCACTCGGCGATCGCCTCGTCCATCCGGAGCAAATAATCCAACACCGTCGCCCTGTCCTCATGCGCGCACGCTTCTCCCACCTGGTCGTGCGTCTCCTGCGCCAATGCGAGCGCCTCAGCAGTCAGTTTTAGCGAGCTTTCGTAATCGTGATGGTCTACTTGGTACCAAGCG
Source organism: uncultured Acidobacteriota bacterium (assembly GCA_963831905.1). GTDB lineage: Bacteria > Acidobacteriota > Terriglobia > UBA7540 > UBA7540 > CAVROP01. The sequence goes on from CAWHRX010000004.1 coordinate 514,833, forward strand.
GGAAACAACGGCGCTCCACACGCCTTCTCTGCCCGGTCGAGAATATTCTGTACTGCCTCTGACGGCTTCGGCTTGGGTGGCTCGTTTATCTCGGCTTCCTTCCACTCCACGTTGGCTTCCTCAACCCGCTGCATCTGCTGCAACACCGCGGCCCTCTCGCGGTGCGCGCACGCTTCGCCCACCAAATCGCGGCTCTTTCGCGCCAGTTGGAACGCGCGGTCCGCCTCCTTCAGCGCGCTTTCGTATTCATGTTTCTCTCTAAGCTTCTTTGCCTGGTCCAGGATTTTCTGTACTGCTTCGGAAGGTTTCTGCGGCTGGGGGGCGGAAGGATCGGCGGCGGCGCTTTGCGAGGTTGGCGCCATCGCAGGCGCACGAGATGACTGCGCACCCAAGATGGGCGCCTGAATCGAAAGCACGATGAGATTTGCGAAGGAAAAAGTCGCTAGGTTCCGACTGAAGATACGAGTCCTCATCGATAACTCCGCAAGTTAGAATCAGTGCCTATACAAGGTTAGCCCTTCAAAGAGCCCACGTGGTCGATGCGCGTTCACCTATTCTGGAAGGTCACCTCCTTGCGGGAGATGAGCGACCAGTTCCCGCTCGCGCGCGTAGTTGCCCGTGAAGCGGTGTGCAACGATTGCGTGCTCCTGCAACTCGAGGCTCTCCGGGGCAACTCTGAGGGCCGCCTCGTACTCTTCTGCCGCTTCCGTAAAGAGCTTGAGTTGGCGGAAAGAGTACGCGCGGCAGATGTACCGCATCACACCCGGCTGGGCGCTACACCGATTGAGGTCGGCTTGAAGCGCCTTTTCATCCTGCTCAGAAACAATCGAAAACTCAGCCTCGCTCTGATTTCCTTTCGAATCCACCATGAGCAGAGTCAAAAGCCCGCCTGACCCCTCCTGACGAAATTTCGCCAACGCCTGCCGGGCTTCGTCCGAGATCAATTCTCCCGCCGTGGATGGTGCCTTGATCCCGTCATTGTTTCCTTGAGGCCATATCTGGACGCCCTCGTGATCACGGATCCTTAACCAAACATCCTGTGCTCCCTTGCGGGGAATCCAGCGAATCGCGAACTGACCGGGCAATACCGCGGCTCCGTAACCTCCTGTGGGCGGGGAGTAGACTGCTCCCGGAGAGCCCCGCAAACTGCCGCCGAGTTTGAACCAATCATCCACAGGGCCGGCCATCGCATCTTTTCTCGAGCCCGATGCTCGGGGGATTGTTGTCCACTGGCCGGAGGGCTCGATGGTTGTCCGCAAAGTCCTGAGCTCCAAACCGAGGCTTCCGTTCTCATCACATCGAACCTTATCACCGGCGTGGAGCACCGCGCCGCCGAACCTGCTGAGCGTGATCTGCACTCGAGCATGCTCGTGCGCACGCTCGATCCAGCAAGTTCCCTTCACTTGACTGACAAAGCCGGACCCCTCGGCCTGCTGGTTGGCCGGCAGCGCCGGAATGCAGAAATACATTACGAGCATCAAGCTCGCTATCGGTTCGAAGAATCGCCTAAGCTTGTCCAGCATGGTGCTGCCTCCGCGGATTGAGAGGCCACCCGGGTGCCACCCCAGGCCGGACGGCCCGCGGCCATCGGCTGTCTCTGAGTACCACTGGCGCCAGCACGCTTTCAAATATCAGCGCCACAGCGATCAATGGCGGGTCCGTCCATAGGATGCGTGCATACTGCACTAGCCCGTAGCCTCCCACGAGAATGGTCATGACAAAGAACGAAGTCAGTCCGAGATGCATTTGTTGCCAATCCGCCTTCTCGGTTGAAGCATCCGAGCGATGGCAGTGCCACCATGCCAGACACATCAAGGCGATCGTTGCAACCAGCAAATCCAGTCCCACCCGAGCGCCTGTGGTGATTCCCAGCAGGGCGCCGCGGATCAACGTGTATGCCGCGCAGGCATGAAAATAAACACCCGGCGCCTCCGTGTGCCAAGGTGGAATCGGGTATTTGTCGAGCGTCGCATCCCACTCGGTGTTTCCCAGGAGCACGACTTTGCCTTCCAGCGAAGTCAACGCAGGATTGAGCGCCAGTAGCACGGTATCTCCGGAAACAACCGCACTCGAAGTTTGCTCTTGCAGATGGTTTGCTACACTGAAGTTGGGCACAAACAACCCGGCATAGGTCCCGGTTGCTTTGTCGATCGCCTCTTCATCGAAGGGCTTAAATAAGCTCGAAGGCCAGCGTGGCGCCTCGCCCGGGTGCTCGAGTCGGCCCCGTGCCAAGGCAAGGCTTATGGAGGGCAAACAGGTGGTGTCCTTGCCGCTGGCGCCATCGCCTTTCGAGCGAATCTCCGGCACGGGACCGAGCACGCTGTCGGCCAACTCGAGGCAAGTTCCGGATCTGCCCCGGCCAATCCAAAGAGGCATTTCACTGATGTCGTCCGCAGAAACGGCGATGCTGGCGGCGAACGCTCGGTACTCTTCAGCGCCCAGCCACGCAGCGGAACTGCTATAACGTGACCGGCTTACACCCAAGTAAACGGGCATGCGGAGCCGCTGGAGAAAGTCAAAAAACTGGGGGCCGCCTCTTTGGGTCCAGCTTCCGTCTTCGGGGGAGAAGTCCACATCGATTCCGATCGCCGCCGGGTTCTTCTTCGCGATTGCGGCGATAATGTCCTCGAGTTGCGCCCGAGGGCTCGGCCTGCCCGCCACCGCCACTGCATCCAGTTTGCTAATATCTACGACCGCAACGGGCAGGTCGGGAACTCTAAAGGAGGGCCGCGCCTGAACCCAGAAAGTCAGCATTTCGTTCAACAGTCGTCCCGGTGTGCTCGTCCCGATTGCGCCTTTGAGCACCAGGAGTGCCACGGTAATCGAGAGCCCGAGAAGAACTTCCATCATGATGGGCCAAATATGGCTGCTCGCAGTGCGAGACTGGGCTCGTTTTCCAGCACGACGGTTCGCCCGCGCATCGACATCAGAAAGGTCACGCAGCAGATCCACGGCACTCTGGTACCGCCGTTCTCTATCTTTCTGTAACGCCTTAGTGATGACGGTCTCGAGATCCGCCGGAAGGTCGGGATTCAGTTCTCCCGGCGCCATGGGCGTGCGATTGAGGATCGCATCAAAGATGAGGGCCGGCGCCTCGCCCGGAAAGGCCTTCCGCCCTGTAACCATTTCGTAAAGCACTGCGCCGAAGCTGAACAGATCCGAACGCGTGTCCACAAGTTCATTTCGCGCCTGCTCGGGGGACATGTAGGCCAACGTTCCCATGGGGGCGCCCGAGGTGGTAAGGCTCTCGAAAGCCGTGGGAGTCGGCAACCCACCCTCCGATTGCCAGTTAGGCGCCGACTTGGCCAGTCCAAAGTCCAGAATTTTCGCCTGACCCCCCGCAGTGACGAGGATGTTGGTTGGCTTTATGTCGCGGTGCACAAGTCCATGGGCGTGCGCTGCGGCCAGAGCATCCGCGATCTGCCTGGCGATGCGGAGGGAATCCTCAATAGAGAAAACGGCGGCGCGCCCTGTCTCTCTCCCGGATTGCTCTCGCGCCATCAGTTGCCTGAGAGTGAACCCCTCCAGGTACTCCATGACAATGAATGTCTTGCCTTCGCTTTCGACGACGTCGTGAATTGTGCTGATGTTAGGATGGTTTAGCGCTGAGGCCGCCCTTGCTTCCCGGCGAAGTCGCGCCACAGCTTGTGGACCGCTGGTGCCGCGGTGAGAAAGGAACTTCAGCACAACAAACCGTGAAAGCCGGGTATCCTCGGCTTTGTACAGGACACCCATCCCGCCCTCGGCGAGAAAACTCACGATGCGGAATCGATCTGCAATGAGCTGATTTGGATTGAGTCGGTGAGATCCTGAGAAGCTCCGAAGCGCGGCGTCCGCACTGAACGGACTCTCGAGAAATCTATCCGCCGCGTCGTGCTCCGTGAGCAAGCGCTCAACTTCAGCACGAAGTGCGGCATCCTCGCCACACGCCTGGCCAAGGAACTCGCTTCGCCGGTCCGGCGATTCTCCCACCGCGGCATAGAGTATCTCTTTGATTTGCCCCCAGCGCTCCGGGGTCATGGCGCCTCAATTTCCGGGAATTGGTCGGTATAGGCGAAGCCTAGATGCAATTCGCGCCAGCTCAGAAGGACTAAAGCTTGCGAGTCACGGAAACGGGAATAGCGTTGATCCACTTGTCGCGCAACCTCCCCGCGCACGGGGCACGCCGATTCTCTGCCGCATTCTACCTCATCGCCTCAGAACCTGGAACGGAATTCGGAGGCCGGAGGTTTACTATCTAAATATCTACCTGCAATAACTTCCGATGGCTTGGCCTCTTTGGCCCGGTAGTTCTCGCATTCCATAGTAGAGGCGAATTCCGGCGCCGCAGTGGGCCGGCAAGAATACTGAAATCGGCCCAGCACCCGGCATTCGCCCTGATTTCAATGAGAGTGAATTCATTTTCCGATAAGGAGTAATCCCATGCGCAAGATTCTAGTAGCTGTGGCTTTGTTCGCTTGCTCTTCGCTTCCGCTCATGGCGCAAGACTACTCGAAGGTAGAGATCTTCGGTGGGTATCAGTACACGCATGTCGGCACTGATATCTCTCCCGTCGCGACCGCGAACGGCTGGGACGCGAACGTGACATACAACATTAACAAACTGGTTGGGGTGGAGGGAGACTTTACCGGCGCTTACCAGACAGTGAGTGGATCGTACGCTGGACTTTCCGGCAACTTCCCTGGCCACTATTATACCTTCGCCGGCGGCCCGGTTGTTAGCTTCCCTGCCGGGGACAAACTCCGGCCTTTCGTCCATGTGTTGTTCGGCGGGGCGCGTCTGAGCACCTCGGTGTCGGCGTCTGGAATAACCGTTTCCGGTTCCATGAACGGCTTAGCAACCCTCGTCGGTGGCGGCTTGGATCTGAAACTCAGTAAGCACATCTCGCTTCGCCTCATCCAGGCAGATTGGGTTCTCGAACGATTCACGTTGGCCGGGGCCAGCCTAACCAGTTCCGACAACATCAAGATCGCTACTGGCGTGGCGTTCTGCTTCTAGAGCGGCCAATCCCGGCGCAAATGGCACTTTTTCATATCTTGGCTTCTCTCTCCCGCGTGGGTGACCTCAATCCACGCGGGAGTCAATCCGTCTCGGGCCGGCGGCGAGATTTCAGACGATTGTTTGGCCCGCTTTGGGGGGTGATTCTCGCATTTCAAAGTAGGAGCAAGAAAGTAAATCTCATACTCGGAGGTAGTAACAATGAAAAGGATGTTTGCAGTCGTACTTATTCTCTGCGCGGCCAAGGTCACCCTGGCGAGCGACGTTGGTTTCAAGGACGTTAAGCTGGCGGATGCGAGAGGAAAACAGACGGAGGCCAGCTTGACCTTCAGTGACTCCACGAAGGCGATGGTAGTCCGCGTTGCAGACCGTGACGTTGCCACCATCCCCTACGACAAGATCGATAAGCTCTCCTACGAGTTTTCCAAGAAGCATCGCATCACCCAGGGCGCCATTGTGATGGTGGCCTCTTTAGGCGCGGGCGCGGTGGTAATGCTGACCAAGTCAAAGAGCCACTGGCTCTATGTCGACTATCACCAGGACAGCGGCGCCAGCACCCTTGTGCTGCGCATGGACAAGAAGAATTACAAGCAGATCATCGAAACCGCCAATGAGCTAACCGGCAAGCAGGTCGAGGACCTGGGTAATGCAAAGAAGAACAAGTAGCGATAGTGAAGGAAGGGAACCAGGAATCCGAGCCACTCCCCTGAAATAGACCTTTACAGGAGCAAAAACTATGAGATTCGCAAAAATGATTCCTTCGATTGTCGTCCTACTGTGCGCGTCCCAGTTTGTGTTTTCACAATCCTTCTTGATGCAACAGAATCCCCGCGCCCTGCTGGTGATGGACGAGGCCGGTAACATAGTTCGGTCCATCCCTGAAGTAGCCCAATACGAATTCTCCAAGTCTTCCCACATGCTTTACGTGTCGTTCATGCGGACGCGCTCGCGATCAAAGTCACACATAGTCAGTTACAGCAATTCGCTGGCGGTTATCGATCCGGCTACCGGCCACCGCGACCGGACGATAGAAGTAGGCCAGGGCGGGCGAGTGAAACTGGTCATGTCCAAGGACGGAAGCCGCTTGTTTTGCTACACCGACCAAGAGACGTACGACCGCCACGGGCCAAGGATCGCCCCTGCCGTCACAGTCATTGATACGGCCTCAAACCAAGTGCTCGAGACAAACAATGCGCTGGGGAACTTAGGTCTTCTCCTGCCGAAAAGATTCGGTGACTTTTTCGTTAACCTGTTAGTCAACACCGAGGGCACGCGCATGGTCGCGGTCAGTCAGGTGATACAGAACAAGCCGAACAAGCCTCCCAAGCTGATAACAGGCCGAATCAGTGCTTTTAAGGTCCCGTCTTCTAAAGCCTCTTTTGAGACGGATCTCAGGGGTGTGCTCCGGAGCGCTGCTCTGACCGATGACGGGAGGTTCCTCATTCTGGAGACCGGCGGGGGCAAGAAGAATCCCATCTCCCTTGAGATCGTTAATCTGGATAATGGCACGGTTAAAAAGCCGGAACTCACAGGGAACTTTAGAACCACCATGACTTCGCTAGACAGCCGTTCGCTGTTCGTGGCCGTGGACAAGGGCAAGAAGGGCCCTACAGTACTCGACATCGTCGATAACGAGAGCGGCGGGGTCACCGAGCGTCCGCTGATTGACAGGCCTTCCAAGTTGATCCGCCTGGGGTCGCAGAAAGCTATGTGGGTTATCAATAGCAAGGAGGTCCGCCTGGTTTCCGAGACTGGCGAACTGGGACAAAAGCCCATCTTGCTAAACAAGCCGCGCAAAAAGGAAGCGCTCGATGAAAACGCCGAGTCGGTTTTTCTGAATGGCTATCCCGGTGAAACCATCAGCTTGGGTGAGGACCACGCAGCCATGCTTATCGATGGCAGCAACGGGAGTACTCATAGGCTGGCCGTGCTCGATTTGAAACAACTCCAAGTGGACAGCATCGTACGGACCATGACGTTCCGGCGAGGCGGCAAAGATAACCACACGGAGAATCCTTATATTTGCCGCATTGACAGCGGCGGAGGCAGCCATGGGGGCAGGCATGGGCGCTGCAGCGGGAATGAATCAAATGCAGACATTGAATATGATTAATTCAATGCCCATGGTTCCGCTGAACCTCAGGTTCACTAACCAATTGCTGGCGGCGCGGCCTGACGGGAAGTACCTCTATGCTCTGGATATGGACAGCCACGAGGTCACGGTGGTCGACGTACACGCAGGGACAGCATTGAAGCGCATTCCGGTGGACCACTCCGTTGCTGCACTTCAGTTGTCGGCAAATAGCAGCCATCTTCTCTGCCTCGGAAAGCAGATCCAGAAAATAGATTTGAACTCAAACAACCTGGAGAACTGAAACGGCCGGCACAGACCCCCATACCGGGGACCGCGGTACGTCACTGGAACGTTGACCGTTCATAAATGGAAGGAGGGACTGCCATGATAGAACTGAGGCTGCGTTTATTCGCTCTTGTTTGCATCCTGGTAGGCGTTTCTTCACAAGGTTTGGCGCAGAACTCCATTTCCTTTGGTGAGGTGGAGACCGGTTCGATCACGGCGGCGGCACAAACCAACGCCTACACGTTTGGCGCGAACGGACTGGACGTGTTCGATTTCACGTTGGTGACCACGAGCGGTGCTCTTGTCCCCAAGATCCAGCTCTTCAACTCGAGTGGAACGCTGATCAGTTCGAATAATAGTGGTGCCCCTTTTGGCTGCAGCGGTTCCACGGTCGAAATGAACACGGTCCAAACCCCTGCAACGGGGACCTATTCCGTGGTGGTGAGTGACTGCTCGAGCACCAACACCGGCGACTACGCCCTTTACATGCAGCGGACGAACAATCCCTCCGGGGCAGAGAATCTTCCATTCGGCCAGGCCACCTCAGGCTCCATCGGTTCGGTGGCGCAAAGTAGCACCTACAGCTTCAGTGCCAACCAAAATGACGTCGTCGACTTCACTGTCGACACGGCCAGCGGCAGTCTTGTGCCCCGGATCCGTCTCTACAACCCCAATGGCACGCTCAACAGCTCAAATAACAGTGGTGCCCCTTTTGGCTGCAGCGGCTCGAACGTGGAGATGAACACGGTGACGCTTCCGGTGACCGGCACGTATACCGTGCTCGTCGCCGACTGCTCAGACACAAACACCGGCGGCTTCGAAATGTTCGCGCAGCGCACGGATAATCCCGCCAGCGCTTCGGCCCTTGTCTTCGGCCAAGTCCAAACCGGTTCAGTCACCGCGGAGACTCAGAGCGTCAGCTTCACGCTTTCTGCCAACGCTAATGATGTCCTCGATTTCACCATGGAGACGACCAGTGGAGCTCTTGTCCCGAAAATCCGCCTTTATAACCCAGACGGATCACTTAACAGTTCAAATAACAGCGGCGCTCCGTTTGGCTGCAGCGGTTCTTCCGTAGAGATGAATACCGTAACCTTGCCGACCGCCGGCGCCTACACCATACTCGTCGGCGACTGCTCAGACACGAAAACCGGCAACTTCGCAATTTACTCGCAACGAACGAACAATCCTGCCGGCGCCTCGAATCTTCCTTTCGGCCAGGTCCAGACCGGACTTGTTGGGTCGGTTGCACAAAGTTACACCTACACTTTCAGTGACACCGCCAATGACGTTGTCGACTTCACCTTGGTTGCCACCAATGGCAGTCTTGTCCCCAGGATCCGGCTTTACAACCCTAATGGATCCCTTAACAGTTCGAACAATAGCGGCGCTCCCTTCGGGTGCAGTGGAACTACCGTCGAAATGAACACCGTTACGCTTCCCACGACCGGTGTTTATACCGTCCTCGTCGCCGATTGCTCCGACACCAACTCCGGCAACTTCGCAATCTACATGCAAAGCACGAAAAACCCGACGGCCCCTACACCTGTCGAATGGGGCCAGGTACAGACCGGCACAATCGGTTCAATCGCGCAGAGCAACACTTACACATTCAGCGGTGTCGCCAACAACGGGGTCGACTTCACAATCGTGACCACCAGCGGCAACCTCGTTCCCCGCATCCGCCTTTACAATCCTGATGGATCCCTCAACAGTTCGAATAATAGTGGCGCTCCCTTTGGCTGCAGCGGTACCACGGTGCAATTGAATTCAATCACCCTTGCACAAACCGGCAACTACACCCTGCTGGTCGCTGATTGTAATGATGCGAACACCGGCACCTATAACCTCTCGTCTCAATGCTTCGGGACCTGCACGGAGCCTGAAACCACCTTGAGCTTGTCCGCAGCGCCGACTTTCCCACCCGAACCCGTGGGAACCACTAGCCCAGCGCAAACCTTCACAGTCACAAATACAGGCAATAACAGCCTCACCTTCAGCGCCATTGCCGTCAGTGGCCCATTCGCAATTGTCGCCTCCGGCACCACCTGCTCGACCTCGACGGCAGTCGCTGCCTCAGGGTCGTGCAGCGTGGCGCTGACGTTCACCCCAACGTCCGTAGGCACAAATTCGGGTAGCCTTACATTCACCGACAACGCCAGCGCAAGCCCGCAGACGGTCGCGCTAACAGGCACCGGAACTGCGGCGGTCATCACCGTCACCGTGTCTGCGGCGCCGACTTTCCCCTCTGAACCGGTAGGAATCACCAGCCCGCCGGAAACCGTCACGATGACCAACACCGGGGCCGGCAACCTCACCTTCACCGGCGTTATAACTACCGGTCCCTTTGCGATTGCCGCCTCCGGGACTACCTGCTCGACCTCGACGCCGGTTGCGGCCTCAACCTCCTGCACGGTGGCGCTCACCTTCACTCCAACTTCCGTGGGTACGAATTCGGGCAGCCTCGCCTTCACTGACAACGCCAACTCCTCCCCACAGACCGTCACCCTAACCGGGACGGGCGCCGCGCCGTTGTCCACCACCACAACATTGGTTGTCAATCCCACCAAGGCTGCGTTGGGCAGCCTTTTCACGCTTACGGCCACCGTGAAGGACTCGAATGGAAATCCTCTTACGAACGGCAGTGTGACGTTCTACGATGCCAAGGCTGTCTTGGGAATCGTGCAGGTGGTCCGTACTACCTCCGGCGGCGCAACGATCGGCACGGCGACTCTGAAGACCATCCTTGTGCCCTTGGGAGCGAACAGTCTCACTGCGAAGTATGTGGGCGCGGATGCGTCTAGCTCCTCGGCGGCCGTGGTGGCCACCGTCACCGGCACGTACTCCTCAAGCACGTCGATTTCCGATGGCGGCACTCCCGGCGACTACACACTCACGGGCACCGTCGTGGGCGCTTGACCGGTCAGCCCCACCGGCGACGTTACTTTCACCGATACCACTACGGAATCGAGTGTGGGACAAGCTACGCTCAATCCTGCCACATGGACTCAGACGTTCGTGTCTGCTCCCATGATCACAGGTCTCTCTTACCCTGAGATCGAGGCACTGCGGGACGTGAATGGCGACGGAAAACCCGACCTGTTCATTGCCTCTTCGACAGGCCTTACGGTTCAGCTCGGGAACGGCGACGGTACGTTCCAGTCTCCCATCACCATCTTGATCACTTCGGCTCCCTATCGTGGCCTTGCCTTCGGTGATTTCGACGGCGATGGCAGGCTCGACATAGCGGTTTCAACCGGCGCGAACATTACGGTGCTCTTCGGAAACGGCGACGGAACTTTCCGCACCGGCCCCTCCTACGATAGCGGGACAATTGCAGACGTCGCTGTCGGTGACTTCAATGGCGACGGAATTCTGGATCTCGCTGCGAGCAATTCCGACACTGTTGATCTCCTCCTGGGAAACGCCGATGGGACCTTTCAGACCCCAATTACGTACTCGGTTGCCTCGCCTTCCTCGCTCGCTGTCGGCGACCTGAATGGCGACGGCATCTCTGACCTTGTAGCGGCAACCTCTCCCGGCGCCGTGAGCGTTTTTCTCGGAAATACCAATGGCCAATTAGAGGCAGGCCACACTTACTCTTTGCAATATCAGCCCGGGTATATGCTGCTTGCGGACTTTCGAGGCATCGGCAAACTCGACCTGGTGACGGTCTTTAACCAATGTTGCGAAGGTTCAGATACCGCGGTGAACCTCATGCTCGGCAATGGCGACGGGACCTTTCAATCTGCCAGCGCTATCCTTTCCGGAATTAATTACAGCGGGGCAGCAACCGGTGACTTCAATGGCGACGGCAAGTTAGATCTGGTGGTCTCGGACTTCGGCACCCCCGGCATCAACCTGCTGTTCGGTAATGCGGATGGCACCTTCCAGGCTCCCGTTTCCTATCCGGCGGGAGTCGGCCCGATCACCCCCGCGGTTGCCGACCTGAACCGTGATGGGCGAGCCGACATCGTCGTCGCGAATTACAACGACGGCACGGCTGACGTGTTCCTCAATCAGGTAACGGAGACGGCAACGCTGGCCAACGCGGTGGTCTTCGGGACAGGCCAGCAAAGCGTCACGGCTGACTACGCGGGCGACACAAATTTTGCCGCCAGTACCTCGGCGGCGGTGATGTTGACTGGCACGGGGACGGAGCCTGTGGCGGCCGTTTCCTCATCCACACTTACCTTCGCGGCCCTCCTGGTGAAGTCGACGAGTAGCGCTGAGACCGTTACCCTCTCCAACACTGGCAACGCAGCACTTGCGATAGCCAGCATCTCCATTAGCGGCGATTTCTCTCAAACCAACAACTGCGGCAGCAGCGTGTCTGCCGGTGGCTCATGCACCATCAATGTTACCTTTGCGCCGACGGCGGGCGGTTCCCGCTCGGGCACCTTAACCCTGACCGACAACAGCGACAACTCCAGCGGCAGTACGCAAACCGTGGCCCTGACCGGCACCGGGATGGACTTTACCCTGACCACCTCGACCTCGACAGTATCGGTGTCGCAAGGACAGTCGGCGACCTACACAGTCAGCGTCGGTGCGGTGGGAGGATTCAACCAAGCCGTCGGCCTCACCTGCACCGATCCCGCTTCGGAAAGCACGTGCTCGATTTCGCCCTCGTCGCAAGCTCCGGAGAGCAATGCCACCGTGACCGTCACCACCACCGCTCCCTCGCACGTTCCGCCGCGAACTCCCCCTGCGCCGCGCCGGCCGTGGCCGCAGGCCCTACCGGTTCTGGCCATGCTGCTGGCTTGGCTCGCCTGGGCGTGGTGCGGGCAGCCTGCGTGGACTCGCCGCGGCCTCGGCCGCTCTCACGCGGGCCTCGCGTTCCCGTTGTCGTTCCTAACCCTGCCCTTGTTCGAGCGCAGGCGGGAATCCGCCGGCCTGCATTGGCGGTCGATATTGCTGCCCCTGGCGGCAAGCCTGGCTTTAACCCTGGCGCTGGCAGCCTGTGGAGGAGGCGGCGGCGGAACGCCAGTCCAAAAGAACCCGGGAACGACACCGGGCAATTACACGTTGACCATAACCGGGACGGTGGGTTCGGGTTCCACCGCGGATACCCACACGCTTCCGCTGACGCTGACTGTGAATTAGGGGCGATCTAACGCCGGCGCCCCGTTGGTTGTTGCGGGAGCGCCCCCTCCCTTAAGCACGAGGTTTCTACCGATGCGAGGGGCGCCGGCAGCACCGAGCCGTTGTCCGGACTGTGAAACTACCACAATGACCAGGGATCAGTTGGAGCGGATAAAGGAAATCTTTTACGTCGTCATGGACAAGCCGCCGGAAGAGCGACTTAAACTCCTGGCGGAAGCCTGCGGCGGAGATGCGATGCTCCGCGCGGAAGTTGAGCGCTTGCTCGCCGAGCACGACCGCGCGGGCGGTTTCCTCAAGGAGCCCCTGGACGCCGCAGCCTCGCTTCGCAATTTGGCCCCCCTTCCCCTTGGCTTGGAACCGGGCCAGATCATTGCCGGGCGTTTCCGAATTGTGAGTTTTCTTGCCCTCGGCGGTATGGGAGTAGTGTACAAGGCGGAGGATTCACTGCTCGGCCGCGCCGCGGCCCTGAAGTTTCTTCCTGAATCTGTGGCCGGTGAACCCCAAGCGCTGGCGCGATTCCGGCGCGAAGCGCAGTCGGCGTCGGCGCTCAACCATCCGAACATCTGCACCATTTATGACTTCATTGAAGGTGATGGCCGGGCGTTCATTGTCATGGAATACCTGGATGGTTGCACCTTGGCAGAGTTGACGGGCAGAAGCCCCGGCGTGCCGGACAGTCGAGGGGCCGCGCGGCCCATCCAGCCGCCTTCTTTCGACACTTTGTTGCGCATCGCCATCGAGATCGCGGATGCCCTGGCGATGGCTCACGCTAAAGGTTTCATCCACCGTGATATCAAGCCGACCAATATTTTCGTCGAGACGCGCGGACAGGCAAAGATCCTGGACTTCGGCCTTGCCAAGCCCGCCCTCGCGGCGAGGACGACGCCGCAACGCGAGTTGAACGGTAAGGAAGGCCGCGATTCCTTTATCACTGCCAGTCCTGTGATGGGATCGGTATGCTACATGTCGCCGGAGCAAGTAAGGCTTGAGCAACTGGACGCCCGCTCCGATCTGTTCAGCTTCGGTGCTGTTCTTTATGAAATGTTTTCCGGCCGAAAAGCCTTCGCCGCGGACACGCGGGCCATGGGCTTCGAGGCGATCCTTCAGCGCACCCCGGCACCGGCGCGGCAGTTCAATCCGAGTCTGCCGGCCGCGGTGGAACGCATTATCAATAAGGCTTTGGAAAAGGATCGCTCCTTGCGTTACCAGACCGCGAACGACATGCTGAGCGATCTTATCAATGTCCGGGTCGAGACAAATCGCAAACCCGGAAACGTCCGCGGGCCTCTCCATCTTCCTCGTCGTCTCGAACGCGTCCTCATCGGAGTTCTTGCCGGACTCCTCCTGGCGCTGTGTTTATGGGGGCTTAAAGTGAAGTTCGGCAGCTCAGTTGCCCATTCAGGAAAGCAAGCCGTACGCAACCTACTGCTGTCCACCACCGCAACATTGGCTGTCAATCCCACCAAGGCTGCGTTCGGTAGCCTTTTCACGCTTACGGCCACCGTGAAGGACTCGAACGGAAATCCTCTTACGAACGGCAGTGTGACGTTCTACGATGCCAAGGCTGTCTTGGGAATCGTGCAGGTGGTCCGTACTACCTCCGGCGGCGCAACGATCGGCACGGCGACCCTGAAAACCATCCTTGTGCCCCTCGGAGCGAATAGTCTCACCGCGAAGTATCTGGGCGCGGATGCGTCCAGCACCTCGGCGGCCGTGGTGGCCACCGTCACGGGAACGTACTCCTCAAGCACGTCCATTTCCGATGGCGGCACTCCCGGCGACTACACCCTCACCGGCACAGTAGCGGGCGCCGGACCGGTCAGCCCCACCGGCGACGTTGCTTTCACCGATACCACTACGAAAGCGAGTGTGGGCCATGCTGCGCTCAATCCCGCCACCTGGAGTCAGACGTACGTGTCCGCTTCCACGATCACGGGCCTCTCCAACCCGGAAGTCGTGGCGCTGGTGGACGTGAATGGCGACGGAAAACCCGACCTGTTCATCGGCTCTTTGACTGGCCTTACGGTTCACCTCGGGAACGGCGACGGTACATTCCAGGCTCCCCTCACCATTTTGAGCACTTCGGTTCCTTATCGTGGCCTTGCCTTCGGTGATTTCGACGGCGACGGCAAACTCGACATAGCGGTTTCAACCGGCGCGAATATTGTGGTGCTCTTCGGAAACGGCGATGGAACTTTCCGCACCGGCCCCTCCTACGATAGCGGGACAATCGCAGAGGTTGCTGTCGGTGACTTCAATGCCGACGGAATTCTGGATCTCGTGGCAAGCAATTCCGGCACTGTTGATCTTCTCCTCGGAAACGCCGATGGAACCTTTCAGAACCCAATTACATACCCGGTTGCCTCGCCTTCCTCGCTCGCTGTCGGCGACGTGAATGGCGACGGCATCTCCGATCTTGTAGCGGCAACCTCTCCCGGCGCCGTCAGCGTTTTTCTCGGAAGCACAAGTGGGGCGTTGCAGGCGGGCCAGACTTACACTTTGCAGTATCAGCCCGGGTATATGCTGCTCGCGGACTTTCGAGGCATCGGTAAACTCGACCTGGTGACGGTTTTTAATCAATGTTGCGAAGGTACAAACACCGCGGTCAACCTCATGCTCGGCAACGGTGACGGGACCTTTCAATCCGCAAGCACCATCCTTTCCGGAATTAATTACAGCGGAGCGGCGACCGGCGACTTTAACGGCGACGGCAAGTTAGATCTGGTGGTCTCGGACTTCGGCACCCCTGTCATCAACCTGCTTTTCGGTAATGGGGATGGCACCTTCCAGACTCCCGTTTCGTATCCGGCCGGACTCGGCCCGACCGGCGCCGCGGTTGCCGACCTGAACCGTGATGGGCGGGCCGATATCGTCGTCGCGAATTACAACGACGGCACGGCTGACGTGTTCCTCAATCAGGTCACGGAGACGGCGACACTGGCGAGCGCGGCGGTCGTTGGGACGGGCCAGCAAAGCGTCACGGCTGACTATGCAGGCGATGCCAATTTTGCCGCCAGTACTTCGGCGGTGGTGACGTTGACTGGCACGGCGGTGGAGCCTGTGGCCGCCGTTTCCTCGTCCACGCTGAGCTTCGCGGCCTTTATGATGAAGTTAAGCAGCAATTCCCAGGCGATTACCCTGTCCAACGCTGGAAACATGGCCCTTTCGGCGGCGGTGACGGCACGTTTAAGACCGCCGTTGACAGTCCGCAAACGGGAACCGATCCCGTGTGATTGACTGCTGGCCCAACGAACGTGTCTGCGTTCGCTGCTTGCTCCTAGGCGGCCTGCAGGGCGGTAAGATCAACCCTCCTGCTGCCGGAAATCTCTCCGTGCAGCCAGGCCCGCGCCACGCACCAGTCGCGCTTCACGGTGCGGGGGGAAATAGCTAACACTTCAGCCGTTTCCTCAACCGTTAGTCCCCCGAAAAATCGCAACTCGACCACCCGGGCCTGCTGAAGATCGAGTTGCGCCAGGGATTCGAGGGCATCGTCGAGTTCTACCAGCTCGTGTGACCTCGCCGGGGAGAATTCCATGGCTTCCTCATATGGAAGCTTCTCCACCTTGCCGCCACGCTTCTCCGTCTGCCGGGCCCGAGCGTGCTCCACCAGGATCTCGCGCATTAAGCGCGCGGCGATCCCGAGAAAATGCGCCCGATCCTTCCACGTGATCTCCTTCTGAGAAATCAGCCGAACGTACGCCTCGTTCACCAGAGCCGTCGCTTGGAGCGTGTGGTCAAGGCGCTCGCGGCGCATGCAACTGTCGGCCAAGCGGTGAAGGTGATCGTAGACCAAGGGAATCAGCTTGTCCCTGGCTTCGTGGTTTCCATTTCTCAGCTCGACCAGCAAACCGGTGACTTCCCCGTCCGACTGTCGCATACGTTCAACTCCTAAGACGCGCGGTGGGATTCTACCTTAAGAGGCGCAGGCATCCCTAGGGAAATTTGCGCCCCTCTCCGGCCCCCGTCGCCTCTCGTTTCGCGTCGCAATTGTTAACTATTTATATACTTCTCTGATAAGGTATACAGCGCTTCAGGCATATTGTCTTGTATGTCCGGTCGAATGGTGACTTCACTGCCACCTACCAAGCGACGCGTGTGCCGTACATCGAAATTTCAGGTGATTGGCCCGTTTTGCGTAGTGATTCTCGCATTTCAAAGTAGGAGCAAGAAAGTAAATCTCGAGCTCGGAGGTTGTAACGACGAAAAGGGTATTTGCTGTCGCACTTATTCTGTGTGCGGCCCATGTCACCCTTGCGAGTGATGTTGGTTTCAAGGACGTTAAACTGGCGGATGCGAGAGGAAAACAGACGGATGCCTGCTTGACCTTCAGTGACTTCACGAAGGCCATGGTAGTTCGCGTCGCAGACCGCGACGTCGCCACGATTCCCTACGATAAGATCGAAAAGCTATCTTACGAATATTCCGAGAAACATCGCATCACCCAGGGCGCCATCGTGATGGTGGCCTCTTTGGGCGTGGGGGCGATGGTCATGCTGACCAACTCGGAGGGCCACTGGCTTTATATCGACTATCACCAGGACAGCGGCGCGAGCACTTGGGAGCTCGGTAGCAAAATGTGTGACCAGAGTTTCCCCAGCTTCCGCACCGGTTCGAGCGCGGTTAGCGGAGGAGGCGCAGGCGGAGGCGGGGGCGGTAACTCCAACTCCAATCTCGGGACCCCAGCCGGGGATTACACAATCGTGGTGACGGGCAGTGTCGGCCCCGGATCGAGCGCGGACAGCCACAGCATAAACCTTACGCTTACGGTGTCGTAAGATGCCCTAAAGGAGCTAACATGTCTAGACTAACTTTATCGAAAGCAATCGGCGTCGTCCTTGTGTTTTGTGCCGCAACGGCGATTTCCTTGCGTGCGCAGACCTTCACCACGCTGGTGACGCTCGGTGGATCCGCGAGTTACGGATCGCTCGTGCTGGGCGCGGATGGCAACTTCTACGGGACAACGTCTTCGGGCGGAGCCAACGGCGGCGGCACGGTTTTCAAGATCACCACAGAAGGTGTGCTGACCACGCTCTACAGCTTCTGCGCCCAAACCAACTGCACGGACGGCTCAGGCCCTCTCGCGGGGCTTGCGCCCGGCACCGACGGCAATTTTTACGGAGTCACTTACGGAGGGGGTAACAACAACTCAGACCTCTGCGAGGGCGGGTGCGGCACGCTCTTCAAAATCACGCCAGCGGGCGCGCTGACGACGCTCCACATCTTTTGCCTAGGGAACTGCAGCGACGGCTGGTGGCCCTACGGGGGGCTCGTGCTCGGCACGGACGGCAACTTGTACGGGACTACTGAATTGGGCGGTGATAACGACGGTGGTACCGTGTTCAAGATCACCCCAGGAGGTGCGCTGACGACGCTTTGCAGCCTTGGCAACGTCGGCAGCGACCCACAAGCGGCGCTGATCCAAGGCACCGACGGGAACTTTTACGGGACAACGTGGGGCGGGGCGGGTACTGGCTATGGCACGGTCTTCGCATGTACCCCGGCGGGCACCCTGACCACGCTTCACGTGTTCGAGAGCAGTGACGGCTACAACCCGTTCGGTTCGCTGCTTCAAGGCGCTGACGGGAACTTCTACGGGACAACGCAGTATGGCGGGGCTAACGGCTATGGCACGGTCTTTAAAATGACGTTCAGGGGGCACGCTGACCACGCTCTACAACTTTTGCGCTCAAGGCGGCGCCGCCTGCACTGACGGTGCCAGCCCTCTGGCGGGGCTGGTGCAAAGCACCGATGGGAACTTCTATGGGACGGCCAGCGCGGGCGGAGCCTTCGGCGTTGGCACGGTCTTCGAAATCACGCCAGCGGGCACGCTGACTACCCTCCATAGCTTCGACTACTTTGACGGTGTCAGCCCTGAGGCCGGTCTAGTGCAAGGCACCGATGGAACGTTCTTCGGCACGGCCGGAGGCACCGTCTTCAGTCTGTCGGTGGGCCTTGGAGCCTTCGTGGAAACCGTGCCCACCTCCGGCGCGACGGGAGCCACTGTCGTCATTCTGGGAAACAATCTCACGGGCACTACAAGCGTTACGTTTAACGGGACTGCGGCTACCTTCACGGTCGTCTCGAGTACCGAAATCACCGCCACTGTTCCGGTGGGCGCGACCACCGGCAGGGTCCAAGTGACGACACCCAGCGGCACGCTGAACAGCAACGTGCCTTTCCAGGTGGCGGGACTGCCGCAAGCAGCCACGCCGACCTTCAGTCCTGCCGCCGGCACCTACTCCGCCGCCCAATCCGTAACCCTTGCCGATACCACGGCCGGGGCAGTCATTTACTACACAACGGACGGGACGACGCCGACGACGGCATCGACTCAGTATGCCGGCGCAATCACCGTGAATTCCACCGAGACGATTGAAGCGATTGCGACGGCCAGCGGGTATTCCACCAGCGCCGTGGCTATTGCCACCTACATCATCAACTCGCCTTTGGCGGCGACGCCAACATTTTCACCCCCAGGTGGAACCTATACCTCGGCGCAGACAGTGACCATCTCCGATGCCACCGCCGGGGCTAGGATCTACTATACGACGAACGGAACTAACCCAACGACGAGTTCAACCCTGTACACCGGTCCGATTCAAGTCGCCTCCACAGAAACGATTGAGGCGATTGCCACCGCCCCGGATTACTCCACGAGTGGCGTGGCCACGGCGACCTACACCATCGCCTCCGTGCCTGTCGCCGCTGTTGCCCCGGCCAGCCTCGTCTTTGGCTCGCAGGCGACCGGCACATCCAGCGCCGCCCAGACGGTGACGCTCAGTAATACCGGCAGCACTGCGCTCGCCGTCGCCGGCATCAGCATCAACGGTGATTTCTCCCAGACCAATAACTGTGGCAGCAGCGTGGCCGCCGCCGGCTCCTGCACCATCAGCGTCACTTTCAAGCCCACCGCGAGTGGCACGCGCACCGGCACCCTCACCATCACCGACAATAGCAACGGCGCCTCCGGCAGCACCCAAACCGTCAGCTTGACGGGCACCGGCACCACCCCCGCTTCGCTAGCCGGCGTTACACCCTCCTCGCTCAGCTTCGCCGCGACCATGGTGAACTCCTCGACCAACTCGCAAGCCGTCACCCTGTCCAACACCGGCAGCGCCGCTCTTGCCGTGGCCGGCATTGCCGCCAGCGCCAACTTCGCGCAAACCAACAATTGCGGCAGCAGCGTGGCAGCCGGCGGTTCTTGCACGATTAACGTCACCTTCTCGCCCACCAAGGGCGGCTCCCTGACCGGCACGGTGACCATCACCGACAACAGCAACAACACGACCGGCAGTACCCAAACCGTTACGCTGAGCGGTACGGGAGAAGACTATACGCTCACCCTGGCGTCCGGTTCTTCTTCCTCCGCCAGCGTCAGCCCTGGACAGAGTGCCACTTACACCTTAGCCGTGGGGAGTGAAGGGGGGTTGAGCCAGAGCGTCAATTTCAGTTGTACCGATCCGGCCTCGGAATCGACGTGCGCGGTATCTCCCAATCCCGGCAGCCCCGGGAGCAACATCACGGTTACGGTCTCCACGACCGCCGCATCGGTGCTGGCGCCGCGCAATTTTCCCGCGCCGCGCATGCCCAGCCCGCCAGCCCTGCTGGTGCTTGCCCTGCTCTTGGCGAGCGTCGGTTGGACGGTGCGGGCCTGGAGAGAAGTAGAGCCAAGCCGGCGGCGGAGGGTGTTCGTGCCCCTGGCAGCGGGACTGTTGTTCGCTCTGGCGCTCGCCGGCTGCGGCGGAGGAGGCAGTTCGAGTAGTGGTCCACCGCCCCAGGGGACGCAACCAGGCACCTACAACTTGACGGTGACCGGCACGGTGGGTTCCGGCTCCACTGCCGTGAGCCACAGCATGACGCTCACACTCACCGTATCGTAGAACGCACCCAGGAGGGGCGGCCAGTTTGGCCGCCCCTATGTTTTACCCCGGGTGTCTTACTACTTCACTTCAAAAGGAGCGCCAAGCAATGAAACGCATTCGATTTTGCGCGCTAGCAATGCTGATGATCCTGGCGGCGGTGTTCCGGCCGCATGTGGTGAAGACCACGGCAACATCTTCTTCGGCGGTGAGCCCGAGGGCTGTGCGAGCTTTGCGGCCCCGCGAGAAGTTGGACCTATCGGGGAGCTACGGCAAGTTGCCATTGAGCTTCGAGGCCAATAGAGGGCAGACGGATGGAAAAGTCAGATTCCTCTCTCGGGGTGCAGGTTACTCTTTGTTCCTCACAGGGGATGAAGCGGTCCTCAGGTTACGGAGGCCAACCGATGATATGCTGGCTTCCGCTCGCTTCCATTTGCGCGAAGGGTCCTCCGTGGCGAGTGTGCGGTCACGGTCCTTTGCCGGGGGCTTGCCGGGTCTGTTGCCTTTTGGGCCGCGGAACCAACAGTCCGAAAAGCGACTTGACACACCGTGGGCGCAGAGCACAGATCCCGTGTCGCAACACTCCTCCTTCCACGGTGCCCGCGACGAGACTTCGACGGTGCTGCGGATGCGCTTGCTTGGCGCAAATCACAGCGCCTTAGTGGCCGGCGTCGAGGAACTCCCCGGCAAGAGCAATTACTTCGTTGGCAACGACCCGAGGAAGTGGCGCGCCAACGTGCCCACCTACGCGAAGGTGAAGTACCGAAATATCTAGCCTGGAATCGATTTGGTCTATCACGGTAGTCAGGACGGACAACTCGAATATGACTTCGTGGTTGCTCCGGGCGCGGACCCAAGCGTGATCGCGCTCGACGTGGCGGTGGACGGCATGTACCCTTCGCGCCGGCGCGGTGGCCCGAAGTCCCAATTACATTTGGGGGCCGGTGGCGAGCTCCTGGTCGACACAATCGGCGGTGAGGTTAGTCTGCACAAGCCGGTGGTGTACCAGTTGGTGGGCGGCAGGAAAACTGATGTGCGCGGAGATTATGAGTTGCGATCCGAGGGGACGACGGTTATCAGGGTCGGAGCTTATGATCGCCGGAGACCACTAATTATTGATCCGGTGCTCGCTTATTCGACATATCTGGGCGGGAGCCAGCAGGATACCGGCTCGGCGATCGCGGTGGATGGGGCTGGGAATGCGTATGTAACCGGGGTAGCCGGCTCCAGCGACTTTCCTGTCACCGCCGACGCCTTCCAAACGACCAACCACATCTTAAACGGATACGGTGTTGACGCCTTCGTGACGAAACTGAACTCCGCTGGCAGCGCCTTGGTGTATTCGACGTTTCTGGGTGGAACCGACGATGGCAATCTCACTTTGGCGTTGGCAGTTGATGGATCCGGGGACGCGTACCTCACCGGATATACCGACTCTTCCGATTTTCCCACAACCGCGGGAGCTTTCCAGCAGAGTATGTCGGGCGCCTGTGCCGTATTTGTCACCAAGTTGAATCCGACCGGAAATGCCCTGGCTTACTCGACGTTTTTGGACGGCACTGTCAGCAGCTGTTCTGATTTTGGTAATAGCATCGCCGTGGACTCGGCTGGAGATGCGTATGTGGCGGGAGTTACTTCCGCAACCGACTTCCCAGTGACGTCCGGCGCCTTTCAGAGGACGAACAACGCCTCGGCCACCGGGAATTCAAATGCTTTTGTTACCAAGCTAAACCCCTCCGGCTCGGCGCTGGTGTACTCCACTTATCTGGGCGGAAGTGGGGGCGACTGGGGGAGCAGCTTGGCCCTGGATGGCTCCGGTCTTGCCTACATCACGGGGCAAACTTACTCTACTGATTTTCCAGTGACACCAGGAGCCTATCAGACGACAAATAATTCGGGAGGGGGTTTCGGATTTGTAAGCAAGATGAATTCAACGGGGAGTGCGTTGGTCTACTCCACATACCTGGGCGGCGACAGCAATGAGGGACTCATTGTTCAGAGCATCGCCATTGATTCCTCCGGGAATGCCTACGTGGCGGGGGAAACGAAGTCGACCAACTTCCCCGTGACGGCGGGCGCTTTTCAAACCACCAATAATGCCGCGGGGGACACCCCGCTGACTCTGTTCATCACCAAACTGAACCCGAGCGGCAGCGCACTCATCTACTCCACGTACTTAGGAGGAAGCGTCCAGGACAACGCGACCGGACTGGCTGTTGACGGCAAAGGTATTGCGTATGTCACGGGGTGCACGCAGTCTCCTGACTTCCCAGTGACCCCGGATGCCCTGCAATCGACGACTGTCTCCGGCGAGACCGCCTTCTTAACCCTGCTGAACTCCACAGGCACGGCGCTGGTGTACTCTACCTTTCTCGGTGGATCCATTGGTTCAGCCGCGTCTGGTTTGGTCTTGGATGGTTCCGACAATGCGTATATGACGGGACTCACTGGCGACTCTAACTTCCCGGTAACTTCGGGGGCTTACCAAACGACGAACAACGCGAATTACGGGATCAACGCGTTTGTGACAAAGTTCTCGACAACCGTTACGGGTCCTTGGGCGAGCTTCTCGGCGCCAGTTCTCTCCTTCAGCTCGCAGACGGTTGGTGCTACGAGCGAGCCGTTGACGGAGACCGTTACCAGCGCCGGCACCGCTGACCTCACCATAGCTTCGGTTAGCATCGGAGGCAGCAACCCGAGCGACTTCGCCATAAGCGCCAACAACTGTACAGCGGCCGTCCTAGCTCCCCAAAGAACCTGTGCGGTCAGTGTGACTTTCACGCCCAGCGCCGCCGGGACCCGAAGCGCTGCATTGAGTTTCACTGACAATGCTTCCGTCAGTCCCCAAAGTGTGGGCCTGGCAGGTACAACTCTGACTGCAACCCCCAACTTTTCACCTGCACCTGGACCCTACGCCTCGCCACAGACCGTAACGATCGCCGACACAACGCCTGCAGCCACGATTTACTACACTACCAACGGGATCACACCCAGCACCTCGTCTACCCAATACACCGGCCCGATTACCGTCAGTTCCAGCGAGACGATTGAGGCGATTGCCACCGCCAGCGGCTACTCCCCCAGCGCGGTCGCGACGGCAACCTACACCATTAACCTCAACCTCTCTCCGGCGCCGACCCCGGTGCTCTCACCTGCTCCCGGCAACTACTCCTCGGCGCAGAGCGTGACGATCTCCGACTCGGTCGAAGGAGCCACGATCTATTACACAACGGACGGATCATCACCGACCACGATTTCGACTCAATATACCGGCCCCATTATGATCGATTCCACTACAACCATCGAGGCCATCGCGACGGCCAGCGGTTATGCCATAAGCAACGTCGCCACCGGTCTCTATACGATCAGCACTGGGGTTTACACCACGCTGTTGGTTTTCGACGAAACCAATGGCTGGGGTCCGAATTACGGCCCACTCATCCAGGGGATGGATGGAAACTTCTATGGAGCGACCGGCGGGTCGAGCACCGGTGCCACCATCTATCGGTTCACGCCGGCCGGCACGTTGACGACGCTTTACACGTTTCCCGCTAATCAGTGGGGCGGGAACCTCACGGGCGGCCTGGTCCAAGGCACAGACGGATACTTCTACGGAACGACGAATCACGACGGGCTCAATAGCTATGGCACCGTCTTTAGAATGGATTCGTCAGGAAACCTGACGATCCTGTATAACTTCTCCGGCCCCGACGGGATCAATCCCTTCGCCGGACTCGCCCTGGGATCGGACGGGAACATCTATGGGACGACGGCGGTTGGCGGAGTGAACGGCTGGGGCACGGTTTTTAAGATCACGCCGGGAGGCACACTGACTACCCTGTACGACTTCGCCGAAACCGACGGGGCCTTCCCTATGGGCGTTTTGATTCTAGCCTCGGACGGGAACCTCTACGGGACCACCAGCGAGGGCGGCGCAAACCTCTGCACAGTTGAAGGCAACAGCGCTGGTTGCGGAACGATCTTCAGAATGACTCCGGACGGTACGCTGACCACCCTCCACAGCTTCAATGGTGCTGACGGTTTCACACCGTACGCCGGGCTGCTCCAGGGCACGGACGGGAACTTCTATGGAACCACCAGCACCGGCGGTCCCAACGCCGGTTGCACGGTTTTTGCCCTACTCACCAGCTGCGGAACCGTCTTCAAAATGAGCCCGGACGGCACGCTGACCACCCTGTACGATGTCGACGATACCTACGGCGGTGTCCCTTATGCGGGCTTGATCCAGGGCACCGACGGAAATCTCTATGGGACCATCAGCGGGGGGTTGTCTGGCGCGGGCTCGATCTTCAGTATCACGACTGCGGGCACGTTCGCTACGCTGCACGCTTTCGGTCTTCCGGATATAGCTGGCCCCATGGCTGCTTTACTCCAGTTCACGAACGGCGTTTTCTACGGCACCGCCTGCTGTGGCGCTGGCGGTGGCGGTGGGATCTTCAGCCTCAATGTGGGTTTGGGCCCCTTCGTCGCAACCAGACCCGCTCAGGGCGCAGTAGGAGTCCCCGTCATCATCCTCGGAAACAACCTGACAGGCGCGACGAGCGTCAGCTTCAACGGAACCGCGGCTGCCTTCACGGTAGTATCGAGCACGGAAATCACCACTATGGTTCCGGCCGGCGCAACGACGGGCACGGTGCAGGTTGTAACGCCCGGCGGCACACTTACGAGCAACGCCCCCTTCCAGGTGGCAGGGACAGTGCCACAGGCATTTCCGCCCGCCTTCAGCATCCCGGGCGGCACTTATAGTACAGCCCAGACAGTGTCGATCTCCGATGCAACACCTGGGGCTACGATCTACTTCACGACGAATGGAACCACCCCGACGACAAGTTCGAAACAGTACACCGGTCCAATCACGGTCAGTTCCACCGAAACGATTGAAGCGATTGCCACCGCCAGCGGCCACTCCACCAGCGCCGTGACGACCGCGACCTATACCATCGGGTCGTTGCCGGTTGCCGCTGCTTCGCCTAGCTCACTCACCTTCACGGCGCTCATGGTCAATTCCACAAGCAGTCCGCAAGCAGTTACGCTGTCCAACACCGGCAGCGCCGCTCTTGCCGTGGCCAGCATTACTGCCGGCCCCAACTTTGCGCAAACCAACAATTGCGGCAGCAGCGTGGCCGCCGGCAGTTCTTGCACGATCAATGTCACCTTCTCGCCCACCAAGGGCGGCTCCCTGACCGGCGCGGTGACGATCACTGACAACAGCAACAACACGACCGGCGGTACCCAAACCGTTACGCTGAGCGGTACGGGAGAAGACTATACGCTCACCCTGGCGTCTGGCTCTTCCTCCTCCGCCAGCGTTAACCCAGGGCAGAGTGCCACTTACACCTTAGCCGTGGGGAGTGAAGGGGGGTTGAGCCAGAGCGTCAATTTCAGTTGTACCGATCCCGCCTCGGAATCGACGTGCACAGTATCTCCCAATCCCGGCACGCCCGGCAGTAACATCACGGTGACGGTCTCCACCACCGCCGGTTCGACACTGGCGCCGCGCATTCTTCCCCCGCCGCGCTTGCCCGGCTCCCTGACAGTGCTAGCGCTAGCTCTGCTTTTGGCCTCGGCGGCTTGGGCATTGCGGGCCGGGGGCCAGCGGCGGAGGGTGTTTGTGCCCCTAGCAGCGACACTGTTGTTCGCCCTGGCACTGGCCGGCTGCGGCGGAGGAGGCAGTTCGAGTAGTGGTCCACCGCCCCAGGGGACGCAACCAGGCACCTACAACTTGACGGTGACCGGCACGGTGGGTTCCGGCTCCACTGCCGTGAGCCACAGCATGACGCTCACACTCACGGTGTCCTAACCGGTTGGGGCCCGCTTCAGAGAACAACTCGGTGTTAGACCAAGTGGGCCCCGAGTGGCGGAATCGTCAGCCGTATTCCCTGGCGGTGGTGGTAACCAACCCAGCGCCGGGTGGAGGTACGTCAAACTCGAAAAACTTCACGGTGAATCCCTGATAGGGGTAAAGCTCGCCCCGCCTCTATAAGGGACGGGCAAGCCGTTGCCCCACACTGCCCGTGTGTCGCGGCAGCTCGCGGAATTCTCTGCCGCTTCATACCGCGACATTGTGCCCATTACTTTCGTACGAACTCTTGATCTGGGTGGTCTCAAGCAAAGATGGCGATACGCAAATGTGAACCCCGACCTCGAAAGGGCCAAAGGACGGACAGCTCTTACCGAGTTGGGGAGCGTGCTGGCAATCGAGACCGGGGGCTTATGCCGGCAGCAAAGCACTGTACGCCGTTTCGCGGTGAGTTGCCGCCAAGGGGCAAGAAAAGGGCAAAGAGAGGCTTGACATCCCTGTCGGAGGGGGAGGATATGAGCGCCACGTGACTGGAAATAGGTAGATTACGGGCGAGCCTCGAATCGCGACCCCATGGTTGCACACCATGTGATAATCCGCTTGAGCAAACTCCATGTAAGTTATTTTGAATCATTGTGTTAGCTGGTGGACCTGGGGAGGTTCGAACTCCCGACCCCATGGTTGCAAACCATGTGCTCTCCCAACTGAGCTACAGGCCCCTACCGCTGATTGTACACGACTTATCATATCGTGCATACAACACTTTCTTGGGTACAACTGGGTACAACAGCGAGGTTTTCTGCACAAATTTCTGCCGGAATCGAAAACCCTAGTCCAATGCGCGAGCAAACGTCTCTACGAAATTCAACGTCATCCCGTAGCTTGGAATAGCCGTCAGCAATGTGGCGATTTGACCATCCCAACCAAAACCTTAACAGGTCCTCGGGCACATCGTTTTTCCTGAGCCAAGTTGTACGGAAGCGCCGGAAGGCGTGAAACCCGCGTTGATCTTTCCCGATGGATTTGAGAATAGGGTGAAGGTTCCGGCGTAAAATGTTGCTGGTGTGCTTTGAAGGAAACAGGAAACCCTGAGTCCTACCCCCAGCGAAGTTTCTTAGGAGTATTGCGAGTGGTTCAGGTACGTCAATCTCCCGAATTGCATTGGGTGTTTTCGGGAATTGACCTTGCCCGTTCCATACGGACTGCCTTACCTGAATAGTGGCGCAGTCGTTTGCCAAGTGGGGAATCTCCAGGGCCAGGGCTTCCCCGATGCGAAGGCCGGTTCCGGCAAGCAAGGCGTAAAGGACCCGGTGCCAGCTTTCCGCAGTGGCAACTATGGTGCTCACCTCTTCCCCCGTGAAACTGGGTGTCTGTTGGTTTCGCACAAGTGGAAGGTCAATATATTCGGGGTTCCAGTTTCTCGGGTATATTTGGTTCCCTTGGTTATTCACAGCCGAAGCCACCACCATTTTTAGCACCTGGAAATAGTTTTGAATCGACTTCGCACCAAGGTTTGCATTCGATAATTTGGCGACCAGTTCCTTTGCTGCAAGATTGTCTACACTAGACAGGGGCATCTCACCAAGCAACGGATTAAGCCACTTGTCCAGGCAATGTTTCCAATTTGCTGCCGTTGCGGGCTTCACTGGTTTTCGCTTGCGCTCTTGTACATGCGCTAACCACGATTCAGCCTGTTGACGAAACGTGACACCAAGGTTGATGGCTTGGACCTTGTTAAAAAGCTCTGCGCTATCGGCCCCGCTTGCCGTGATAATTTCCCGCGCCTTCCGTGTGCGCTCAGACTTTGTAAGTTTGCCGGGACCGCTAATCGGGCAAAGTCTAACAGACGGGTGCGCCCGTTTTTCCTTCCCCGGAACGTCTTGCCAAAATCTGACATACCAGCAATTACCTTTCTTTTCCAAATGGCCACTCTGACCAGATCGACGGGACATCGCTTTTCCTCTTTTCCGCCGATTTGGTGCCGGTGGAATCACTCTATCACAAGCGGATATTGACTGTGTAGGTGGGATTAAGGCTTCAGGTAGGATGTTCGGTTGAGCTTGCACGGGCACACTCTCCATTTCTGGAAAATGTGCCATCGTCTATTAACACCCAACTTTGACGGCACGCTGCGATGGCTCCCGGCCATCGCTCCCGTGGCATTCCAAGGATTGCACTAGGTCCCGGTTTCCACCCTGTAAGGTGCCGCAAACAGGCGCGGGACTTAGCCCTCCCTAATTTAATTTTACCATAGGCTCTCGACTTTGGGCCGGATGTTTTTGTATTGCTGCGCACAAGCCTTTCGAAACAAACCAAATGTAGTTTTTCCAAAGAGCACTGAAAAGGCCGTGGAATTCCTTGCGGTCTTGTCTGGTCGGTACATGGCGCGCCGTGGCCTCCGCGATTTTCACGCACTAGCCCTGTCGTTCCCATAAAGGGACAATCCGTCCGTATACTGCATTGCAACTTGCTATTCCCTCTCTTGGAGAGTTACACTCGGCGAACTTCCCATTCTTGCTTCAAGTGAGGTCCCTCATGCTCCGGTGCCTCAGCGTTTCCACGCAATGGCAAACAGCGACAA
Source organism: uncultured Acidobacteriota bacterium (assembly GCA_963831905.1). Taxonomy (GTDB): domain Bacteria; phylum Acidobacteriota; class Terriglobia; order UBA7540; family UBA7540; genus CAVROP01. Next base: position 543,557 of record CAWHRX010000004.1, read on the forward strand.
ACCGCCGCCAGATTGCATTAATGGTTGGTTCCCGTACTTCAGCATTTGGAGGACGAAATATGAAACGATTAGCCCTGCTTCTCGCCGCCTCTTTGGTGTTCGTACAACCCCTGATGTCCCAAGCGGATTGTACGGGGCTTATCGCTTTAATGTCTAAAAAATGTAAGGACGCGAAGAAGCACAGGTTTGTCAAGATTGAGATTGTTGCTGAATCTGAAGATCGAGCTTATATGCACCAAGGCGGTGGAGTTGTTGGTGCTGCAATTGGAGCCAGGACACACGATATCGTCTTCATGGTGAACGCCATTATTGAGGGAGATCATGCTCGCCTGAAATGCTTTGAGAACCACGCTGGATGTGTTGCTCTTGGTCCGGGCACTTATGATGCCGAGATCAGCTATGATAACGTTTGGGTAACCATCCGAATGCCTGTGACCCACGAGATTATTCGGAATCACTGGAAAGTTTCTGGTATCTGGTAAAAACGAGAGGACATGGAGGACGCAGCAATCCTAACTAAACTCAGCATTGTAGCCGACCTAGTTACTGACTCTTGGCGCACCGGCGAGCCTGCTTCTGGCAGACGTACACGATGAAGGCGAGTTGCTGCCAGGTAAACCCTCAAGGCGCGGCGGGGCAGAGGGGGTTCCCCCACCACCTAGCCGATTCGCCGTAAGGTTCCCCTAGAGCTAATTTCCGCAAAACAAGGCAGTTAGACCAGCATGCCTAACCACCAGACTCGCGGCCAACAGGACGCGGCGAGCGGGCAGCGGCATCCAACCGGCATGGTTTGAAAGCGCCGTCCAGGATTGGCCGTTTGCCGAGTTGCCCTCAAATCTCACACTCTGCTTTCGGGGCAGGTCCCAACCGCTGGCAGATAGCCCTCGCTGCAATCTTGGTTTGCGCCCATGCCGGATTGCTTTGCCCGATGGCGTCAAACTTGCTGCTTACCCCCCGGATTCCCCGCCAAAGGAAAGCCACGAACTTAGTCACAGTCTGCGTGAATTGTGACATTGGCCGCCTGTGTTTTGCCCGCAAGTCCTTTGAATCCGAAAAGCCGCGAAACGAAAAATCTCGCAGTAATGTGACATTCGAGCCGTGTCCGGTTCTTTGGTCCCAGGCGGGTGTGACCAATAGTGCCCACTCTGCCTGACGGTTTGTGTCATTTCTCGCACACGGGAAACCCCCTCTAGTGTGTAAGTCCTTCAATTGTAACATCACATTACTTTTGGTATGTGGCATTAAGATTGCACTATACAGAACCGGAGGTGCGAAAATGCGCAGCAACCGACAGGCTTTAAGCCCCAATGAACTTCTGAAGGTCTTGCAGGCAGCCAAAGACCATTCAACCCGCGATTGGCTTTTGCTGCTTATGATCTATCGGCATGGTCTGAGGGCCAGTGAAGCAGCCGCCCTAACGCTTGAAAGCCTCAAGGACGGTCACCTAGATATACGCCGGGTCAAAGGCTCGTTGCACTCTGTCCAAGCGATTGAACGGCATCCCGGCCAACCCTTGCTTGATGAATCACGCGCCTTGACAGCTTGGCTCAAGGTCAGGCCCCAGGACGGTTCTCATGCCCTATTTATCTCCCGGAAGGGCGGGCACCTAACACGTGAGCAAGTCTATCGGATATTCAGGCAGCACGCGGACGCTGCCGGGTTACCGGCTGAAAAACAGTTTGTCCATATCCTGAAACACTCTCTAGCAAGCCATCTGGTTTCTGCCGATGTCAACCTTGCCAAGGTTCAGGTTCAATTAGGACATGCGAGCCTTTCATCAACACAGGCTTACGTTCACGTTTCCGATGACCAAGCAACCAAGGCGAGTCGGGCAGCGTTGATGCAAATTTTCTGATGTCAAGTGACCGGCCCCATTCGCTTGGTTGTCTCTGCCCGGCAACCTTTAACCGAGTTGTCCATTTTCCGAACGGGTTTGGGGTGAAACGGTCCCTCGAAAAAATCCCGTCAAAAATCAGTCCCGCCTCTTGCACGTTTCAATAGCCCCTTTTGCCGGGTGATACCGTCATCCGCGTGCCGGTCATCCTTGCCGCCCTACCTCGTGCGGATCGACTGCCATCCTCTTTGCAAACTGCCCCAGTCAGCATGAGTTTCTATATTTCTGAGAGCATAACTAAGCTGCTTTTTTCCAAGCATATAGCGAACTACACGATGAGTCGCACTCATTTCGAGCGTGCAGCTAACTTGCCCTTTTGATTAGTCAAAGACAAAACTCAGCGCCGAAAACGGCGTCGAAACGGCGTGCCATGCTTGGTGTTCTGAGCGCCAAGCGACAGCATTCCGGCCATGATAGCGCCGGGCACACCCGGTCCTCCGTAAGCGCCCTGTCCGGAAAGCGGACAACTATCTCGCCAATACTGCGCTACACTCCGCAACCATCCCCGTATTATCTGTCCTAGCATCCCTCGAATAGGCCGCCGTGTGGTTCTGTTGCCCCTTCTGACGTTCAAAGCCTCTTGCGTGGCCGATTGGATTGGACTGCCGGTCCCCGGCCACTTAAATTTGGCGTATTGCGGGTTTCAGGCAGGCAGGAGATTCCCTACGCCAAAAGGAACCTCCTGCCTAACCCCTCTGTCCGGTTCGCTGGACAGCAGAAAATCTAACCTTTCGGTCTGACTGCCCATGACGAACTTCAGAAGGTCCGGCGGCAGTGGCTGCGCGTCAATGCTCTGGGAGTTGTGCGCCGGTTATCACAAGTGACGCCTTGTTATCCCATAATTTGGGCCACGTGTCTGACGCACAATCTCCCGTAGCATTAGGAGGTATGTCGGGCACACTCCCATCGAGGGCGTCATGTTGGCAATTGAATTCAAGCGATTCGCCACTGATGTGGTATGCGGGAACCGTCACTTGCGTTTTCAGGGTATGTAATGTGGCTTTTGATTTGTTAGAAACCGTTAGCCAAACCTGATAATACTTCGGTTCATCTGTACAGCCGGAGCCGGAACAACCCCCTCCCCATCTTGCCCACCACTCCTTTTCTGATTTTCTCACGTTTGTTTTGTCGAGGATTTGTAATGCTGCCAAGTCTTCTTTGGTGAAATCGCGGGAAACAGCGGGCGTTGTGGATAGTTGACTTGAATCTTGTACGGGGGCAGAATCTTTCGCAGACGGCCAGTTATTAATAATGGCCATTGTGATAATAAACATTGCAAATAGTGCGATTCCTATAAACATAGCCAAAATGCGGTAGTCTGTTTTAGGTTCTTGGCTGGCCTTCCCCGATATTTTTGGTATCGGCGGTGGTGCGACTGTGAGCGGGGCATGAAATTCCGCTTCCGCTGGTGACGGCGAAGTTGTTTGTATTTTGTCGGGTTCCCCGGCAGTCGGCGGACGCTGGCTCTGCGTTGTCGGGGAGGGAACGTTGCCCAGGTTCGATGTTGCCGCAACCGTTCCATAGGTGTTCTTAACCCGCAGGGACTTCTTGAGATACAACCACCAGATTGCGGTCACGATGGAGCTTGCGACGACGACCCCGATTGCTCGCCCGACGGAAAAGCCAAGCACGTGCGGGTCGTCAAGGGAGCCGGGAGTACCTGCAAAGCTGATAATCGCCGAGACCGCTATATTGGCGAGCAAGTACGCCTTTACCAGCTTGATGGCTGAAGGGTTTATTTGCCAGAGCAATAATCCGGCGAAAAAGCTAAAGAGTGCCATCAAGAGTGCGAGCACGCCGAGGGCGGCCTCCCCCATGTTAAATAAGCTGACTGTCGAGGCGACCCACACAAACGGAGTGATGCCGACGAGACAAACACAAAGAAAAGCCAGCCATCCGCCGATGCCGTTCGGTGTCGATGGAGTGCCAACGGGATTCGCGCTAACAGGTGGCGCGGATGCCTGAATCCCTGATGTGGTCTGCGGCCTGAACACGGGTTTGCCACACTTGCAGCAGAATTCAGCGCCATCAGGATTCTCGGCACCGCATTTTACGCAGAACATTTTGATAGACCTCCATCCGGGTCCTTTCATTCTGGTCACTGCGCTTGTTCGGAGTCTTCCAGTCGCTGCCGAATTTTATCACTTTCCTGACTTGAGCGAATCTGTGTCGATTCCAATAGGTCCTCGGCCTAAATTCCGTCAGTCGTCTTAACGGAACGTTTTACTTTTGTTGCTGGCATTGTTTTTCTTCAGTTTTTTAGGCCGCGCCCGGCGTGGCTATCGCCGGGGGGTTCGCGGCCTTCCCCGATGTGGAGGGAATTGGCGCGGGCAGGTAGAAATCAGGCCCTATCTGTGTGCGTTCCAAAATGCCGACATGGGCCATTCGTATCCTTAGGCCTCTTGTCTGCATTCAGTTTAGGTTGTTCGTTTTCCGACGGGCTCCTTAGTGCGGTTCTGAGCGTAAGCTCAGGTCACAATGAATGCCTTTGTTGATGAACCGTAGCCTCTAGCCCAGCTTTATTCAGCCAATCCAGACGTTTTATTATCTTAGCGTCTTTCATCCGAATTATTGGGCGGCGGTCCCTTCGGCCTTCTGTCCAGGCGAGAGCATTTTTCATGACTTCAAATGCAAATTCGTCAGCTATTTGAAGCGGGACCAAATCGCATTTGTCGTGAAACGCGATGGAACCCATAGCGTTGGCAAGTTCTTGGTTCTTTTTGCGAAGCTCATCCCAAATTTGCTTTGCTTGCCCGCTCACGCTCTCGTTCTGGTCAAATAAAAAAGCCATCCGATAATCGGGGTTATTGACCGAGAACTCAGTGCAGAGGGACAAAATCAAGAACTGCATTGCAAGGAAAAACGGGGACGACCCTAAGATCGTTTTCGCCTCTTCACTGGATCGCGAAATTGCAAGATAATCCTGCTTCGATATTGAAACGCCAAAACCCCATAACTGGGTTTCGGTTATGTACGTAATTAGGTCGGCATTGAGGGAAATGCATTGAGTTTTTGTAAGATGCGCAAAACCCGCCCATTGGCCCGCACAATCTGTAGCGTGGTAGCACTCTATGCCGTCTCGCAAACACCGCTCTTTCCATCGATCCGCTAATCGCCCCCATTCGGATTCCTCGGCGACCAAGGCCGCCAGAGTGAAGACCCTGCCTTTGTCGTCTTCGCTTTCGTCGCCGTACACTTTTACCAAAGTCAAGTACCTCGGCCCACAGAATAGCCGAGGATAAGAACAATCCGCTACAAATTTAACGTAAACACTGGGAGGAAACGGCATTTCTAACCAATCCGCCACCTAAGAGAAATCCTGTTAGATTGTTGTGGTGTGTAGACCAAGCAAAGGTGTGCTCACTGAATGGCAACCTTGGCCGCTTCGTTGCCGGGCCGGGCAGCAAACTGGATTCCACTCGACGGTCAAGTTAGCGAATCTGTTGGCAACACTGCGGCCCCTTGTCCGCTTTCCGGACGCCAAAATTAGAAGTCATTGGGGTCCTCCTTGGCCGATTCATCCTCCTCGGCATTCTTCCTCGCTTCTATGTCCTCCAGAATCTCTTGGCGGGCCTTCCTGGTGAGTTCTTCGGCAAGTTTTTCCCGTTCCTGGGCTTGCTGGCGGGCATTGACCATGCCCCGAATGACTTGATCCCCGCCTTCGGCCCAGGTCTTAGCCCCTTGCTTTATCGTGAAGTCGTCAAGAGTCACATACCAGCCATTGAAACCTGCTATGGTATTCGAGAGTCCGAATTGTCGAATCTGTTTTTCCTGAATGGCATCACGCTGCCATTGATTGAACACAATATCGGCCCCGCACTTTTCACTGACAGCATCCAAAAATTTCTGAAGGTCGGAATCAAGTCCGGCAGGCTGCCTGCTTTGTTTTTCCAGAGGGGCGGGTTTTGGTTTTTTCGTTTTTGCAGAAGGACGGTCCACAGGACGGTCCACAGGGCGGTCCACAGGGCGGTCCGAAGGACGGTCTATGGAACTTCTATTTCCAGGTGCGGCCTTCATTGTTCCACGTGTCGGCCCCATTGTTCCAGGTGTCGGCCCCATTGTTCCAGGTGTCGGCCCCATTGTTCCGGGTGTTTTGTCAGAACACGTGGAACTTTCATTTCCGGGTGTCCCGTTCCCAGGGGGCAGTTGATCCTCTTTTGCCTTCTGCGGTTCATCAAAAAGGATCGTATACCGGTTTGTTCGACCTCCATGACTACTCCGTCCTGCCTTGTACTCAGAAAGAAGTAGGCCATTCGCCACAAGCCATTTGATTGTTTTGCCAACAGCCTTTACCGAGACAAGACAGCGGTGAGCAATAGCCTCTTGACCCAGATAACTTCCCGTCCCGTCCGCGTTGGCCGATGCCGCGATAGCCAATAGAACCAATTTCCTAAGTATCCGCGCCCTCTCCTTCTGCTTACCAAACCGCTCTGGAGCAATCCGACTGAATAACTCTCCCGACTCCAAACGCTGCCCACCCACCGTGTCGAGCAGTGCCCGAATAGGCTTATCCTTTGGTTCAAGGTGTTGTATTTCCATATTCATTCCCTTTTGATTATTCATGTCATCCCCTTTTGAAATGCCAAAGGGCGGGGAAGGGAATGAAGGACCCCGCCCCCTGGCTTGCCGACCGGTTGTACGGACCGGTCAGAAACTCTTTGCGGCCTTGCGTCGTGCGTGAGTTTTTTATCCCTGGTGAGTGCTCAAACAGGTGTCCGTTTTGCGGACAGTTCCACCTTTTTCTATGGGCTTAGCGCCCGACAAAGACCAGAGAATGGGACGGCTAAGCTGAGAATGATTCCGGCATCCCTTTCCAAAAGTGATTCCAAACTTCTCCCTAGCGGGCCTACGCCCGACCGCTCTTTTTTGTGTACTGGATTGGGTACAATCAAACCAAGTAGGGAAGTAAGGGGATTTGGCTGCAACCGGCACCAAATCAACAGGTTGGATTTTTACAACATTCTCTTGCAAACCATGTGCTCTCCCAACTGAGCTACAGGCCCGTAGAGGCACTTTAGTGATAGTGCCCGCGAAACGATCATCCGTCAAGCAAAACGACGATCGAAACATGTCCCATTTTGAAGGTAGCGCCGACCTTCGGAGCCTGCCCTGAGCGAAACGAAGGGTCGGCAGATGCCGGTTTCAAGCGCCAGAACTGCGATTCAAACCAGGAGAATGCCGCCAGTTGCAATCACTGCGGCCGCGAACACTCAACTCCCGGCGGCAATCCCCCAAACGCGCGAAAAAGAACTGGGAGATGCCTCCGCACACGCAACTTTGCTCGATGGGCGGGTTCATTGCGGCCGGATCGTCGCTGCAGTGCTGTGATTCACGCAAGGGCACTTGACGTCAACGCCTCCGAGCAATTTGACTGAGCCACAGAAGGTCGCCCCTGCAGGGTTGCAGAAGTACTTCGCACGGTCCCCGCACTTCAACTAAAGATGTGGGACGCGCTCACCCATGAGGAGCTATACTCTGGCCTTTGGATGCTTTTCAAATCTGTAGAGGGGGAAGAACTCTCAATGAAGCTAAAGTGCGCACGTGTGTCAGTTCTCGTTTTATGGCTGGGCTCGCTGCTCTTTGCCCAAGGCGTGCAGGCCCAGGTGCCTGAAGCCGGCAGTTCGGCAACGGCGGAGGTTGGGAACACCCAGTGGTTTCCTAATTTCTGGCGGCCCTATGGGTCGCCCTATATCCCGGCGCCCAAGATGAGCAACTCGGAGCGTTTGCATTCGCTCCTCAGCGACAATAAGCTGCGCCTTTCGATCGAGGACGTTCTTGCTCTGGCACTCGAAAACAACCTCGACATCTCCATCGCGCGCTACAACTTGGGTTTCGCTCAGGCCGACCTCTTACGGTCGAGAAGCGGTGGCGCAACCCGCGGCGTGCCCGGCGCCTTCCAGTCCTCGGCGTTGTTCTCGGGCGCCATAGGAAGCGGCGTCAGTGCGGTCAGCAGCGGCAGCACGTCCAGCGCCAGCGGAGTCACCGGCACCGGCGGCGCTACAAATGTGGGAGTGATCGGCTGTTGCGACCCCGTGGCAGGAGCCCAGTTCGGCTGGGATCGCAGAACCTCGCCGCTCAACTACGTCCTGGTCAGCGGCCTGCCCGTCGTCACGACCCAAACCACCAATACAGTGGCATACTTCGGCCAGGGTTTCCTGACGGGAACCAGCTATGCCGTCGCCATTCAGGGTTATCGCCAGTCCACCACATCGCTCAATACGCTCTTCAACCCCGTGGTGCCCACCGGACTCACGGTGGGATTTGACCAGCAACTACTGAACGGATTCGGGTATCGCGCCAACGCCAAGTTCATTCGCATCGCGCAAAACGACCTGAAGATCTCAAGCAGCATATTTCGCCAGCAGGTCATCACCACGGTCGCCCAGGTGCTGAATCTTTACTGGGATTATCTTTCTTTCAAAGAAAATGTCGCCGTGGCGGAACAAGCGCTCGCCTACTCGCAAAGGCTGCTGTCCGACAACAAGCGCCAGGTGGCCGTGGGCACCTTGGCTCCCATCGAGGTGGTGAGGGCGGAATCCGAAGTGGCCACCGACGAGCAGAACTTGATCGTGGCACAGACCAGCTTGCAACAACAGGCGGAGTTGATCAAGACGGCGCTTTCCCGGCGGGTAGACGCGGATCTGAGAGGCGCGCAAGTGGACGCGGTCGACAAGCTTCCGGAGCCGAGCCCGGATGATATTCCGCCCCTGGAAAAAGCCTTGGATTTGGCCGTGCGCAACCGCCCTGAGGTTGAGCAGGCAGACCTCAACGCGCGCTACGCGGATATCGTGGTTAAAGCCAATCGCAATGCCTTGCTGCCCACACTTGATCTCTTCGCCAGTTACAATCCCAGTGGACTTTCAGGACTCAGCTACGAATGCCCGGCGGGATACACGGAAAGTGGGAGCCAATGCTCGGCCAACAGCGGGGGAGGTATCGCGCGGCCGTTGGTCGCCTCTTACCAGGGGATCTCTCAATCGCTGTCTCAATTGTTTCACGGTAATTATCCGGACTATTCTTTCGGCTTGACTCTCCAATTTCCCATTCGCAATCGCGCCGCGCAAGCGGACGTTGCGCGCGCCCTCCTCGAGCAGCGGCAACTGAGGGAGACGGTGCTGAAGCAGAAGAACCAGGTTGAGCAGGACGTGCGCAGCGCTGAAATCGGGGTAATTCAAGCCAAGGCGCAAATCGCGGCGGCGGTGAAGGCCGTGGTGTTGGCTCAGAAGACGCTTGACGCGGAGCAAAGAAAGTTCAAGTTGGGGGAATCCACGGTCTTCTTGGTGATCCAGGCGCAACGCGACTTGGAAACGGCGGAGGGCAACGAAGTGAAGGCGCGCTCGACTTACGCCAAGGCCTTGACCCAATTTCGCCAGGCTACCGGAACCATTCTGGCTGACTATCATATCGAGTTGAGCGACGCGCTTCAGGGCAAGGTGACGCGCGCTCCGAATATCCCCGGCACCACCGAAGAGCCTGCCCGGCGGACTCCGCCTCCCAACCCACAGAGCTAGAGGAATTGGTGATTTACGATTTGTGATTGGTGATTGAAGCGGGACCAGGCAGTGAAGAGGCGATTGAAATCGAACTTAACGAGATCCTTACGTAGAGTCCCGGGGAGTGAGACTTATATTTCCGCGGACAAGTCCGCCCTCCCAAGTTTGACTTTGCTTTTATCGCTGAACTAACATGACTTCCAGGCCGCATCGAGGTGCGCATAGAGAGCGGGGAAGCGTTTCATGGCCGAAAACAAGCAGACCAGAATAGAGCACGAGGCGGATTCGGGGCGAAAAAGCTCCCCTGCTGAAGCCCGCCGGGAAACGTCCGTGCTCGAGCCGTCCCGGGCGCGCTCACCCGAACGCAAGGATGTGTTCACCACGCTCTCAGGCGTGCCTGTGGAAAGGCTGTACACGCCCTCAGACCTTGCGGATTTTGATTACGCGCGAGACCTCGGCGACCCGGGTGAATTTCCCTTCACGCGCGGCATCCATCGCACCATGTACCGGGGCAGGGTATGGACCATGCGCCAATTCTCGGGGTTCGGCAGCCCCGACGACACCAGCCAACGCCTGCATTATCTGCTGAAGCAGGGGCAAACGGGGCTCTCCATCGCCTTTGACTTGCCGACATTAATGGGCTATGACAGCGACCATGCTTTGGCCGAAGGGGAAGTCGGCAAATGCGGCGTGTCCGTCTCATCGCTCGCGGACATGGAGACCTTGCTTGCCGGGTTGCCGCTCGAGCAGGTAACCACCTCCATGACCATTAATTCCCCCGCCGCGATTATCTGGGCAATGTACCTCGTGGTGGCGGAGAAGGGCGGCGCGGACCTTAAAAAGATCTCAGGGACAACCCAGAACGATATTCTGAAGGAGTATATAGCCCAAAAGGAGTATATCTTCCCCCCTAAGCCCTCGATGCGCCTGGTGGTGGACACCATTGTGTATGGCGCGAAGGAAGTGCCGCGCTGGAATCCGATCTCGATCAGCGGCTATCACATTCGCGAAGCGGGGTCGACCGCGGTACAGGAACTCGCTTTCACCCTGCGAGACGGCCTCGAGTACGTCGAGTGGGTGATGCGCAGCGGCATGAGCGTGGACGACTTTGCGCCGCGGCTAAGCTTCTTCTTCAACGCCCACAACGACCTGTTCGAGGAGGTGGCCAAATACCGTGCTGCGAGGCGAGTTTGGGCCCGCGTAATGCGCGAGCGCCTGGGCGCGCAGGACCCGCGTTCCTGGCTCTGCCGTTTTCATACCCAGACGGCAGGCTGCTCGCTGACCGCACAGCAGCCCTACAATAACGTCGTGCGCACCACCCTACAGGCACTCGCCGCAGTGTTAGGCGGGACCCAGTCGCTGCACACCAATTCTCTGGACGAAGCCTGGGCTCTTCCCACGGAGGAAGCCGTTACGATTGCGCTGCGAACTCAGCAGGTGATTGCGCACGAGAGCGGCATAACTAACACCGTGGACCCGCTGGCCGGCTCTTATTTTGTGGAGAAGTTGACGACTGAGACGGAGCGCGCCTGTTACCGTTATTTCGACAAGATTGACGCGCTGGGAGGCATGGTGGCGGCGATTGAAACGGGCTATCCACAAAAAGAGATTCACGATGCCGCTTACGCCTATCAGCAGGCCGTGGAACGCAAAGAAGAGGTAATCGTCGGCGTGAACGAGTTCGTCACCGCGGAGGAGCGGCCGATTACCCTCCTGGTGATCGATGAGAACGTGGCCCGCCTTCAGCGGCGGAAACTGGAGGAATTGCGGAAACGGCGAGATAATCTCCGCGTACAGACTGCCCTCGAGGCCCTGGGCAGCGCTGCCTCGAGCGACGCCAACCTGATGCCGTATATCCTCGAGGCGGTGCGCGCCTATGCTACCCTCGGCGAAATGTGCGACGTGCTGCGGCGTGTCTTCGGCACTTACGAAGAACCGGCGTTCCGATAATTGGTGAGGGCGATCCCTGTGACCACTCGAGGACAACCACAAGGGTGGAACCTACGGCGTGCCGAAACGCAAATTGGAGAGGGTGATATGGCAACCGAAACCCTGCTTACCATTCAACAGTTCGACGAACTTCCGATTAAGGAAGGCGTTCTGTATGAAATGAATAAAGGGGAACTCGTCACCATGACCGAACCAATGCCAAGGCACAATCGGGTGCGCGACAGAATCGCCCGTCGGCTAGGGAACTTTGTCGAAGAGAGAAAGCTTGGCGAAGTGTTCTTGGAGACTGGTTATCAGCTCACACCTGAGACCGTGCGAATTCCTGACGTCTCCTTTGTATCGGTTGACCGGGTGCGCGAGATAGACCCGGACAGGCGCATTCAAGGTGCGCCGGCGCTCGCCATCGAGGTCGTCTCGCCCACTGACCTGGCGGAAGACTTGACGCAGAAGGTGAAGCAATACCTTGCTGCGGGGGCCAAGGCCGTTTGGGTTGTCTATCCCAAACCGCGCGAGGTTCAGGTTTTTCGTGCCGATGGGGCGATCTTCGTGCGTCGCGAATCCGAGACGTTAGAAGAGCCTGAGGTGCTGCCGGGCTTTGCCCTTGATTTAATAAACTTGTTCTGAGGCCTGGAATGCTATGACCGACAAACGAATCCGCGTTCTGGTTGCTAAACCCGGCCTGGACGGCCACGACCGGGGAGCGAAAATTGTGGCGCGTGCGTTGCGCGACGCGGGGATGGAAGTCATCTACACCGGTCTTCGGCAAACCCCGGAAATGATTGTGAACGCCGCGCTCCAGGAAGATGTGGACGCGATCGGGATCTCGATTCTTTCCGGGGCCCACCGCACCATTGTGCCGCGCATCTGCGAACTGCTGCGTAGCGAAGGGCTTGAGGATGTACTGCTGGTTGTGGGCGGCATCGTTCCCGACGAAGATATTACGGAACTCAAGAAGGCCGGCGTAGCCGAGGTCTTTCAGCCGGGAGCCACGACAGTCCAGATCGTGGATTTCATCCGAGGGCACGTGAGATAGGATTCAGGGGGCTGTCATTCTGAGCGAAGCGAAGAATCTGCTTTTCCGGTCCGAGGCGAACTAATGCAGATTCTTCGCTTCGCTCAGAATGACAGGTGTGAGAAGTTTTCCCGAATCCTGAATCCTACTATGGAACTAACCAGCCACAATTCCGTGGCGGTGCTGTCGTTTTCTGAAGGTTCCGGATATCCTCGGATTTCACGCGCGGTGCTTGCGGAATTGGCGGGGCTTCTGAGCGAAGTCCGGGCCGCTGGCCTTTTCCCGGGCGTTGTGATCGCCGCGAGTCCACGCTCTTTTGCAACCGGCGCCAGCGTCGAAGAGGTCGCATCCCTGAGCGGTGCGGCAGCGCGCCAATTTGCACAGACGGGACAGACCCTGTTCGATGAGATTGAGCACTTCCCCCTCCCGGTTGTTGCGGCAATCCGGGGGTATTGTCTGGGAGGGGGCCTCGACTTGGCTCTGGCGTGCCAGGCTCGAGTCGCAACCTACGATGCTTCATTCGGCTGCCCAGGTGTCTCCCTTGGCCTCCTCACGGGTTGGGGAGGGACGCAGCGCCTGGCTCGGTTGATCGGGAAGGCGGCGGCCACTCAGCTCATCTTGGCCGCCGAACGGATTCCGGCCAGCCAGGCTCTAACGCTCGGCTTGGTTGATGAGTTGGTTCCTTCACAAGATTTGCTGGAGGCTTCGGCACGGAGAGCCGGGGCCAAATAGGATTCAGGATTCAGGGTCTGCGGGAAGTAACATGTTGGCGGCATGGAGTTCAAAGGCGATGCATTTGTGTGGGGTGCTGGCTTGGGGGCCGCTACCGAAGCTCCTTCTCGCCTCATTCGCCGTGCTGTTTGTTTCGTCCGTCGCAACGGCTGAAGTGCGTGTCGCCGTTTGCCAGATACTGGTCATCGACGGAGATCGGGAAGGGAACTTGCGGCGCATTGAGTATGCGCTTGAGACCGCGCACGCCCAACACGCTCAGATCGCGACATTTCCGGAATCGTCGATCCTAGGTTGGGAGAACCCCGATGCACACACGTTGGCGACGCCGATACCGGGCGCCGACAGCGACCGCCTTGCGGCGCTGGCGCGCCAATACAGCTTGATGATTGCGATCGGACTCGACGAAAAGGATGGCGGCAGGCTTTACGACTCAGCGATTTTGATGGATAAGACTGGGAGGCTTTTGTGGAAGCACCGTAAGTTGAATGTCCTGCCGGAGTTGATGGAGCCGCCGTACTCGACCGGTACCAGCGATGACATCGGTGCCGTGGAGACGGAGTTCGGCCACATTGGCGTTATAATCTGCGCGGACACTTTCGTGGATGAGTTCGCGCAAAAAGTGGCTAGCTTGAAACCTGACTTGATGCTCGTCCCCTACGGATGGGCCGCTAAAGTTGAAGAGTGGCCGGTGCACGAAAAGGACCTCGAGCACCTGGTTTCCAGCCGGGCCAAATTGTGGCGGTGCCCGACGATTGGCACGGACCTGGTGGGGGAGATGACGCATGGCCCATGGAAGGGACGGACGTACGGTGGGGCCAGCGTTGTGGCCGACGCAGCCGGAAATGTGCTCGAGGTTTTGCGCGACCGTGACTCGGAAGTGCGCGTGGTGGAATTGCCGGCCAATCACAATTCGAAAATAGAAACCGGAAGATAGAAATTGGAAACTGGAAAATAGAAACTGGAGAGTCGAAAGAAGTCTCCTGAAGGAGAAACATCTAACTACTGTTTTCCATTTTCCAGTTTCGATTTTCCAGTTTCCAAAGCCGGGAGCATGACAGACCAGAGCATCGAATCCCTCGTGCCTCCTTCCAAGCGCGCCGCGCGCCGTATAATTCAGCGCGCCTTTGTTCTTACCGGGCGCGACAGGCACCTCCGCCAGCAAATCCGCTCGGCTCGCGTTGCGACGCTGTGGATTCTGGAAGACTGGGATATGGTTTGGACCCTATTCATCGACCGCGGGAGGCTGGAGTTCGAACGCCGGCCTGCCAAGCATGCGGACCTCATCTTCACCTGGCAAACTGCATCCGACTTCTTCCTTGTCGCCAGCCATGATCTTAGTCGGGCGGCCCTTACGACCAGCCTGGGGCAATCGCCGGAGTCGGCTGTTCACGGCGACGCACAGATCGCTCTGACCTTGACTGGAAATGTCGAATTACGGAGGTTGGCCGGCAACCTGCTTCACTGCTTCTTGGGCCATCTCGGTCACGTGTTGCGGAACCCCGTGGATGGGTGTGGAGAAAGCTTGCTGTGAGCAGTCACCATGGGCAGAATCGGCCGCGCCGCATTACGTCAACGGTGCGAGCGATGCCCTTGGGTTTGTTAAGCAGAAGCCTGTTTGGAATTCCTAATTTGGAGTAGACTGTTTCCCCTGACTCCTCACTTTAGCGAAGTTTATGACTGAAGAAATTCTGCCGACCGAATGGACTACATCGACGCTCCGGGTGCGTTACGCGGAGACGGACCAGATGGGCGTAGTTTACTACGCGAATTACCTGGTTTGGTTTGAGATCGGGCGCACCGACTTTTGCCTGCAGCACGGCTTCGCTTATCGCGATATGGAGCAAGAGGACGGCCTCTACATTATGGTGGCCGAGGCGCGGTGCCGGTATAAGGCCCCGGCGCGCTACGACGACGAAATCCTGATCCGCACGCGCGTGACGGGAATGCGGAAGCGCGTGTTGATCTTCGGTTACGAGATCTACAGGCAGCGCACGGATGAACTCATCGCCGAAGGCGAGACGGTGCACGTGATCACGGACCGCGAAGGCCGCCCGCGCACGCTGCCCGACAAGTACCGGGAATCGCTCTTGGGGAAAGCAGAAAGCAGAAGTTAGGAAATTCGAAAATCGAAAGTGAAGAGTGGAAGCGCGTTGCTGTCATTCTGAGCGAAGCGAAGAATCTCTGCAGTCCCAGAAACAAAACAACTGCGGCGATTCTTCGCTTCGCTCAGAATGACAGAATCTGACGTGATGGTTTTTTCGAGTCGAATTTCGATTTTCTAATTTCAATTTTCCAGTTCCAATTTCGATTTTCGGATTTCGGCCTTTCGTGAGGATTTGATGCCCGGCGCATTGCAGCTTACTGGACACAGCTTGACTCGCCGCGACTTTTACCAGGTGGTGCTGGAGAACCGGCGGGTCCGGCTCGCGTCTGAGGCGCGCGGGGCGATGACGCATTCCCGCCGATTCATCGAAAAGATCATTCGCGGGAGAGAGGTTGTATATGGGGTTACGACCGGCGTGGGCAGCCTCTCCACGGAGCATATTGAGCCGGCACAGGCGCGAGAACTGCAATTGAATGTGGTGCGCAGCCATGCGTGCGGCGTGGGCGACCCCTTGGGTGCTTCCGAAACGCGCGGCCTGCTTTTGCTGCGAGCCAACACACTGGCCATGGGTCTCTCGGGCGTGCGCCCGGCGGTGGCGGAGCAACTCGGCGATTTTCTCAACCACGGAGTGCATCCGGTTGTGCCGGCGCGCGGCTCGGTGGGAGCGAGCGGCGACCTCGCTCCCTTGGCGCATGTGGCGTTGACGTTGCTGGGAGAAGGCGAGGTGATTTACCAAGGCCATCGCCAGCCGGCCCGGCAGGCTTTGAAGGCTGCCGGGATAGAGCCTTTAGTGCTGGAAGCCAAGGAAGGCCTCTCGCTCGTGAACGGCACCCAGGCGATGCTTTCGGTCGGACTTCTCGCACTGCGTCTCGCTGAGATTCTCGTGGACACAGCGGATGTGGCGGGCTCCCTTTCACTGGATGCCTTGCGGGGCTCGCGCAAGGCTTTCGATCAGCGGCTCCACCAGGCGCGCCCGCATCCCGGCCAGATGGTAACGGCCAAAAACATCTGGCGGCTTACGCAAGGAAGCGAGATCAACAAGTCGCACCAGGGGTGCTCGCGGGTGCAGGATGCCTACAGTTTGCGCTGCATGCCGCAGGTGCATGGCGCGGTGAGGGATGCGCTCGATTACGCGAGCCAGGTTTTTACCAGGGAAATGAACAGCGCCACGGATAACCCGCTGGTGTTCGCCGAGGCAGGCGAAGTTATTTCAGGCGGCAACTTTCACGGCCAACCCCTGGCCACCGCGCTTGACCTGATGGCTTTGGTGCTCACGCAGCTTGGCGGCATTTCCGAAAGGCGAATCGACCGCATGGTGAATCCCTTGACGTCCGACCTGCCGCCCTTTCCTGACGAAGTCAGCGGGACTGGAATCGGGATTTATGCTCACGCAGGTGACGGCAGCGGCTCTCGCCTCAGAGAACAAGATTCTCGCCCATCCTGCCTCGGCGGACTCTATTCCTACCTCCGGCAACAAAGAGGATTACGTGAGCATGGGCATGGCTGCAGCGCTGAAGCTGCGCCCGCTGCTTTCTAACCTGGCTGCCATTCTCGCCATCGAGTTGCTGGCGGCTTGCCAGGCCATTGACCTGCTGGCTCCGCTCCGAACCGGTCACTTGGCGGAAGAAGCCAAGGCGGCGCTTCGTGCCGTCTCGCCGCCGGTGACCAAAGATAGACCCTTGCATACTGATATTACCCGAGTCGCGGAGTTGGTTTTCGAGGGCGCCTTCGCCGCTCTGCTCACGACGAAATAACGCTGTCATTCCGAGCGGTCATGGGTCTTCGGCCCATCCAAACGAATGAAAATCTCAGACGTTGTCACCCCCGCGAAAGCGGGGGTCCATTGTTGGTCCCGAGCAGGATGGATTCCCGCTTTCGCGGGAATGACGTGATTTTCGAAAACGCGAAGCGAGGAGTGACAAGACCGGGTGAAGATTCCGGCAAGCAAATCACTGCGGATGGCGTTTCCAGGATTGATTCATTCATGCCTCATATTTCAGCGACCATAGTCGCCTGCAACGAGGCCGGCAGGATTGCGCGTGCGCTCCGCTCGCTGGCCTGTGCAGATGAAATCGTGCTCGTCGACTCCGGTTCGACTGATGAGACAGCCACTATCGCGGCGGGGTTGGGAGCGCGGGTCATTAAGGAACCCTGGCTCGGCTACGCTACCCAGAAGAACTTTGCCACTGGCCAGGCCCGGCACGATTGGATTCTGAGTCTGGATGCGGACGAGGAACTTAACTCGCTGGCCCAGGCCGAGATCGGCGCCTGGAAACGCCTGCAGCCCACGGCAGACGCTTATCGCTTTGCCCGCCGTGCCCGCTATCTCGGCCGCTGGATCCTCCACGGAGGCTGGTATCCGGACTACAAGGTCCGCCTTTTCGACCGGCGCAAGGCCCAGTGGGAAGGGAAGTACGTTCATGAGTCCGTAAAGGTGAACGGGCGCGTCGCGACCATGCCGGGTGAAATCCTGCATTACACCTGTGACACGCTGGAAGAGCATCGACAGAGGATCGAGTTGTACACCGACTTGGCGGCGCAGGAAATGCGCGAGCGAGGTCAGAGGGTCAACTTCCTGCGGCGCCGATTTGATCCTCTCTGGGTTTTCCTGCACACTTACTTGCTTCGCCTGGGAGTGTTGGACGGGCATCAGGGGTTCCTGATCGCGGCCATGGCGGCCCGCTACGTTCGGCGGAAATACGAGAAGCTGGGACGCGGGCGCTGAGGTGGTGCGGGCGTCCCGCCCGCAGTCGCGCGGGCATCGTGCAGTTGTCATCCTGACTGCCCATGCGCCTCGGGACCAAACATTGAAACGAAAGTCAGCATTCGTCGCCCCCGCGGAAGCGGGGGCCCATTGTCCATCCAGGAACCGATGGATTCCCGCTTTCGCGGGAATGACGTGACTCTCGACGACGGCTCTAACGCTGGTCGCATATCACGTATGACTTCCTCGAGAACATTGAAAATCGCTCATGTCGATATCGGCCAGAGTCTGCGAGGTGGTCAACGGCAGTTGTTAAACCTTGCGCGCGGACTTCGCGAGCGGGGCTACTCCCAGATCGTGGTTTGCCGGGAAGAGAGTGATCTCGAGACGCGGGCCCGAGAGGAAGGGTTTCCCACCTTCCCGCTTCCCAGGCACGACCTCTTCCATCTGTACGGAGTTCTGCAACTGCGTCAAATGCTGCGCGCCGTGCCGTGCCGCGTTCTTCATGCTCATGACGGGCACGGGCAGACGGTGTCCTGGATGGCGTCCGTCGGGTTGCGGGTCCGCCGCGTCGCCAGCCGTCGTGTGGCCTTTCTCCCCGGTGAAGGACAGCGCTGGACGTATTCCCTCAAGTATGCGCACACCTGCGACGCGGTGATCGCAGTTTCAGATTTCATCCGCCAAGGGGCCATACGTTGCGGCCTACCCGAGTCGATGATCGAGGTGATTCCGGACGGAATCGAAGTGCCCCCGGAATTGCCGTCGCAGGCGACCCGAGCCAAAGCACGCGCCTGTTGGGGCGCCACTGAGGACGAATTCCTGATTGGTCACTTGGGGGCCTTCACGCACGAGAAAGGGCAGGACGTGGCCCTTCAAGCGCTGCAAATCGTGAAGGAACGCTTGCCGCAAACACGGCTCCTGCTGGCGGGGGATGGGCCAACCCTAAACGATCCCGAGATTGCCCGGAGATACGCTGCGCTCGGAGAACGCGTGCGTCTTTGCGGCACGATCGAGGACCCTGCCGCGTTCTTCGCCGCATTGGACCTGTTCGTCATGCCGTCGAAGTCCGAGGGACTAGGATCCTCGGCTCTCATGGCGATGTCGTATGGCCTTCCCGTCGTGGCCAGCCGGGTGGGAGGACTTCCGGAGGTGGTCGAAGACGGGCGCACCGGATGGTTGATTGAGCCAGGGTCGCCTGCGGCGCTGGCGGAGGCAATATTGGCCGCGGCCTCCGACCGGGCGCGCCTTCAGCAATGGGGATTGAGCGGCCGGGAGCGTGCACGCCTGTTCACTATTGATATAATGGTCCAGCGCACCGAAGCGCTTTATCGGCGCCTGCTGGCCGAGTCTCTCCTCAGAGAGGAAGGGGACGCGAATTCCCCTCCTTTGTAAGGAGGGGATAAGGGGCGGTAGCTGTAATTCGAGGTGTTGGAGGAGAACAGCCGGTTAATCATGGTCTACTTTGTAATCACGCTCTTCGGATTGCTTTTCGGCAGCTTCTTGAATGTGTGCATTGTTCGCCTTCCCCGCAGGCAATCGATCCTGCTGCCGCGCTCGCATTGCCCGCACTGCAAACACACCATTCGCTGGTACGACAATATCCCTGTGGTGAGTTACCTTCTGCTGAGAGGCCGGTGCAGGGACTGCCACACCCGAATCTCCCCGCAGTATGCTATCGTCGAAGCGCTCACCGCGATTCTGCTGGTGGCCACGTTTCTCCGCTATGGACTTAGCCCCGAATTCGTGAAATACTCCGCCCTCGTGATGCTCCTCATCGTCCTCATTTTCACGGATCTGCGAGAGCGGCTCATCCCCCACGCAGTGACCTTTTTCGGAATCGGCCTCGGCTTGGTGCTGAGCCTGTTCATCGAGGTCGACAGCCGGCCACTGGGATGGCTGGCTGAGCGAATGGGCGTGCTTCTTCCCGGAACTCTGTTGTCGGTCCTGGGCGCTCTCGCCGGAGCACTTATAGGAGGCGGGTTGTTCTATGCTGTCGGGACAGCCTTTTTCATCTTGAGTGGACGGACGAAGGAATACCTGGGGTTTGGCGACGTGATGCTGATGCTCATGGTGGGGGTCTTCCTGGGCGCCCCGCTGACACTGCTCACCATCCTGTTGGGATCGTTTGCAGGGTCGATCGTCGCTGTGACCATCACTCTCGCGGCGCCGCGGTTCCGTAATTATCACTGGCCTTACGGGACTTTTCTCGGGATCGCCGCTGTTTATGCGGCCCTGGATGGTCAACGCCTTCTCGAGGCTTATTTCCGCTGGTCGGGGATGGCGGGATGATGGGTAGGTGGTAGGTCGCGTGTGGTAGGTGGGGACTGTGCCGGCGTAGGCTTTCCCCACATACCACCTACCACCTACCATCTACCGCCCCGTCTTCACTCCGTAATCTTGCCGTACATGTACTCTCGAATGATTTCGCGGCTGGCCTCTGTGGGGTCGATGAACTCGATGGAGGTCCGGCCGGAGGCATCTTTACCTCGAATTTTGCCGGTGACTTTCAGGGAGTGCTTTGCCTCGGGCATGCTGAATTCCAGAATCAGCACATCGCCGACCGCCGCAGGGCCTGAGCCTTCGAGCGCCATGCCCCCTTCGCTGATGTTTATGCTCGTGGAATTGAACCGCTGAGCTTCCCACGAGACGTTCACGGCAGTGCGATACGGAAGGCGCCCAGTCCTCCGCCGTTCCGCAAGCATAGCGCCGCGCGCGGTGCGGAAGATGGCATAGATCTTTTCGCGAGAGATCGGCTTCCCCAGGAAGAAGGTCACTCCGGCTTCAAACGCCCGGCGCATGGTCTCGACGTCATCCATGCCAGTCAGCATGATGATGGGGGCCTGCTGGTTGGGCGGTGTGGAGCGAATTCGCCGGGCGAGTTGGAAGCCGTCCAAACCTGGCATGGCGACGTCCAACATGATCCCATCGAACTTGTCGCGCTCCAGGATTAATGCGGCCTCCCGACTGTCCGACGACGTGCGCACTTCCACTCCCAAGGGCTCGACCAAGGTTTTGATCAGTTTGCAGATATCCGGTTCGTCGTCAACGAGAAGAATTTTCATTGGCCGTCCAAAAGCGGTAGGTGGTATATGGCAGGAGGTAGATGGGGTATCTGAGGCGTCGAGTTTTCACCCATGGTACGGCTACCGCCAAGTTCAGGCTACCACTTTCCTGTTATCCTTTCCCACCTACCACCTACTACATGCTACCTACCGGTTGAGCCACTTCACCAAGTTCGTGAATAATTTCAGCCCGTCCTGCGAATAATGGGCGGGCAGCGAAACGCGTTCGGGATGCGGCATCAGTCCCAAGACCAAGCCAGTTTCGTCAGTAACGCCGGCGACTGATTCCTGAGCCCCATTGGGGTTACTCGGATACTCCATTGTAGGCCGTCCCTGCGCGTCGGTATAGCGGAAGACTACCCGTGTGGCTGCCCCGGAGCCATCGCAAACCAGCGGGCGGCCTTCGCCGTGGGCCGTGGGCATCTCCAGAATCTCGCCCGCCAGGCCCTTAGTCCAGGCGCAGCCCTCCGCTGAAACGAGAAGCCGGATCTTCCGGTCCTCGAAATGTGCAGATTGGTTCTCGAGAAGCGCCATGCCACGGTTCCCCGGCGTGCGTCCGGGGAGAATCCCCGACTCGGTCAAAACTTGGAAGCCATTGCAGATTCCCAGCAAGGGCTTGCGGGCCGCCAGGAACTCCTCCAGTTGTTGCCGCAAACAGGCCACCAGCATGGTGGCAAATATACGGCCCGCTCCCAGGTGGTCGCCGTACGAGAAACCGCCGGGGATGACCGCCGCCTGGTATTCGCTGAGCCGCGCGCGACCGTCCAGCAAATCCCGCAGCAGTACAAGCTGAGTCCGTCCGCCTGCGAATTCAATAGCCGCCGCGGTCTCCTCGTGGCAATTGGTGCCCGGGCTGTAAAGAATGGCAGTGACGCCCCCACTCATTCGATGACCTCCCGAAACGCTTTGCTCCAGACCTCGCCAAGCGCCGCAATGGAGTCCTGCCACACCGCGTTCGCGCCGTCCTGGAGAACCAATTGTGGTTCCGGTAAGACCTCGCCGATGACCTGGTAAGGAATGCCAGCCAACTGTCGATCTAAATCAAACTTCGAGGGCACCTCGACGAGGATGGAGCCGACAAACTCCCCAAAAATCGCGCCATCTTTTCTGATCGTCAATCGCTTGGGCGGGCCAACGCGTGCCCATCCAGCAGAAAACGCGTCGAGGAAAACTCGAGCCCCATACCCCGATCCCCAGGCGGCCTCGAAGAGCCGCAACAGAATGCCACCCTCTGCGATGGCTGAAGCCGACACGTACCCATTCTGACTGTGCAATTTCAGAAGCGTGTCCCAGATCTTCCGAATTGAAATTGCAATATACGCATCGAAAAGCCGATCTCCGCGCTGCCCGCAGCTATCGGCGTACACGCTGCCACCCAGTGCTTCGGTCTCCCACAGCCCAACGAGGACAAGGCGATTCCCCGGCCGCTTGAATTCCTTGCTCACCGCTTTCCTTGCATCAGGTAACCGCCCCATGGCCGCCACCGCCAGCGTAGGAGGCACATCGAAGCGGCGGCCGGCGGTGACGAATGTTCCGGAACTCGAGTCTTTTCCTGAAATGAAGGGAACTCCGAGCGCCACCGACAAGTCGGCGATGGTCTCGACCATGGCGCGCAAATCCCAGGCTATTTCCGGACGCACCCGAGGCGTGTAGAAGTTGTCGCACAGCACCATCTCACGGTAGTCTGCGCCCGCGGCCACTGCCTTGGTGATAGCCTCAATCGTCATCAGGCGCGCCATCGCCGCCGGATCGATTTCACCGTAAAAAGGATTGAAGGCGAGAGTGGTGATAAGGCCGTAAGGCATGCCTCGCAAGGGCGCCGAGATATAGACATTGGTCGGCATCGTATGGTTCTTGCCCCCATACGGCCCCACGGCAGTTCGCCCCTGCACGGTCGTATCAAAGCGGCACCCGGCAGCGCTTTGGTCCGCGCAGTGGTAGTGCCCAAGCACGCCACGAATCGCGGCAGACCACTCCGCTTCCGTGCGTGGCTCCGGGATGCTCAAGGGCAGGAGCAGGCGGTCCGGCTTGGCCGCCTCTAAAGGGTCAATGGGGCAACCTTCCCAAAGGAAGGCCATCTCGAGGTCCACGACCTTCTGGCCCTGCCAAATCGCCTCCAGGCGCCCCGTCGCGGTAAAGTGGCCGAGAATGGAATAGCCCACCTCGTACCTCTCGAGAATGGCGCGCGCCTCCTCGAGTTTTTCTGGCGGCACAGCCACCAGCATGCGCTCCTGCGATTCGGAAAGCAGTATTTCCCAGGCGGTCAAGCTCTTGTCCTTCAAGGGGGCCGCACCGAGGTCGATGCGTACTCCCATCTCGGATCCCATCTCACCCACCGCGCAGGAAATGCCGCCGGCTCCAAGGTCCGTGATGCTGCGGATGCACTCCTGATCGCGCAGTACCGGAATCGCCGAGGTGAACCTGCGCTCCGTAATCGGATGGCCGATTTGGACCGCGGCGGATTCCTTGTGCAGGGTCTCGCCCGTCATTCCCGTAGAGCTGGCCGTGGCCCCGTGAATGCCGTCGCGGCCGGTCTCGCCGCCGATCAGCAAGGCTACATCCCCAGGCCGTGGAGCGTCTTTCAGGGCGTATTTCTTGGGGATCAGCCCCACCGAATGCCCCAGTGCGAAGCACTTGGCGTAGCCCGGATGAATGCGGTAAACCGGGTGCATCATGGGAATGCCCATGGGATTCGTGTAATACGAAGTGGCCCGGATCGATTCCGACACGATCAACTGCGGGTGAAGCGCTCCGGGGGGGACCTCCGAAATCCGAGGGTCCATAGTTCCCATCACGGTTGTGCCGCCAATCGGGTAGGCGCCCTTACCGAATCCCAGCGTATCGCGAATCACGCCGCCGTGCTTCGTCGCAATGCCGCCAAAGGGAGCAATCGAGCTGGGAAAGTTGTGCGTTTCACCCTTGATAGTCACTACCCAACCGTCATAGAACTCCATGCCCCCGGCGTTATCCTTGAAAGAAGAAACAACCAGGGGATGATTGATGCGCGCCGTCGCCTCACTCAATCTTTTCAGCAAGCCGAGACTCTTCCAGGTGGTGTGGTAGCAGTGATCGCTCCACGATTGCACCAGGATTTCGATCTCGGCATCCGTGTGCGGCCTGCCCTGGGTGAGTTCGTGCGCCTGGAGGACCTTCATCTGGGACAGAGGCGCGTACCAGGAACGGGCCTCGGAAAGAGCACGTAATTCCTCATCACTCAAGCCGCGAAAAGAAATCGTGGATACCGGATCGGGCTCACCCGTCGGGCGGAGCGTGGTGATGACTTCATGCGGCTCGCGGATGCGCTCCACAACACGGTTGTAAAGGTACCGGGCAGCAATTCCACGCGCTTCGGTTTCATCCACGCCCCAGAACTGGTAGCGCCTGCTGAGGCGCGCAAATTCCAAGCCGGCTTCGCCCAGCGCTCTCGCTCCCGCTAAGATAGAGGGCGTCTCCGGGTCGGTCACAGCAGGCCGATAGGCGATTTCAATAATCGGCCCAAGCCCCGGATCGAGTTGTGAACGGTCTCCCGGCGACTGATAAAGTGGATTCACTAAAAGAGGCATTAAGCGGTCGAGCTTCACCGATCCTTCCAACCAGAAAACTCGCTCGATGACCAGATTCTTCAGTTGGGGGTAGCCGCGCCGGTGCAGGAAGCCAAGCCAATTACGCGCTTCAGGGTCATCCTTTGAGAGTGTGTAAACGCTCTGAATTGGCATTGTCGCCTCAGGCCAGATTTGCTTCAGACTACCTGCCTGCTGTCCGGCTGCGTCAACCTGGGCGAAAGACGGACAGCAGCACAGCGCGGGATCGATGAAGAAACAAACTGCCTATTATAGCCGGGAAGCGGTGCGTTGTCTCTCCCCAATGACGGCCCACCGAGAAGGCCGCCAGCACTTGAAGTCCGCTCTACTCCGGCACCGTTACCTCAATCGGCGTGCCGAGCACCAGGTTGCCCCAGCCGACCCGCAAGGTCACATGCTTGATGTCGTCCTTCGGATAGGAGAGAGTGATGGTAAGCTTCTCCGCCTGGTTCTCGGCCTTGGAGACGTTGGACATGTGGGCTTCGAACTCCACCGGTGCACGCTCAATCTGGAAGGCGTCGAGGTGCATCTTGCGAGCCTTGGCCGGATCGATGAAGGCTAAGCTCCACTCTGAGCCCTCCTCCGACCGATGGAGGCCGAGGTAGTAAAGGCCAATCGGAACCTTTTTCCCGCCGATGGACAAGGGAAGGTTGGTGTCCAAAATCGTCCAGTAGTTGCTGCCCATGCGCCAGACTTTGCCACGGGTCATGGCATCGAACTTGGCGGCGTCGTTGTACTGCTTCTTCCAAACCGGCCGACCGTAATCGATAGCCACTTGTCCCGCGGCGGAATTGGTTTGACCGTTCCAGTAAAGTACCCGCGCCGAGGCGCGGTCATCCGGCGTGCCGCCCTCCGCCTCGATTTTGGGCTTCTGCTGTGACTCCGCGATCAACGTGAACAGGAGCATCACGCCCACCAGCATGGCATAGCGTTTCATCATGTTCCTCCTTTTGGTCTGCCCTTGTTACCGAAGCGTGATTCTAACACGGGTCTCGCCGAATTGTCGCAGCGGAGGGGGAGCCGTCAGTGGCAAAAAGGCTCGACCTGGCGGAGGCCATGACATTTTGACCTTATTCTTTGTTTTCATAGACATTCCCGGATCGATCGTAAAGAAAGTTGAGAGTCGAGAGTTGAGAATTGAGGAGCCGGGTCCAGCTTTGCACCGCTCGACTTTTGACCTCCTCCTTTGTTTTCATATACATTCTCGCTTTGTTCCGGCGATTTTGAGGGTCAGCGGCCGAGGTTGTCCGGCAGGCCACGCCGGGCCCCGCACTCCAAGGCCCCTGCGACAGACCCGTTGTCCGAGCAGTCGGTAGGCAGCAAAACGCCGGCGAAGCGTTCTGTTTGTCTGACAAGCCCGGCAGTGCGGTTCCATTTTCACATTGTAGCCTATAGTCATTGCCTTGTCAAGAGACAGGAAGTCCGAGTTGACTGATTTTACACTCCCGCCCGGTCGCCCGGCTGGCCTTTGGCCACTTCCTCGCGTGCCGATCGTCTACCGATAAATCTCGTTGACTCAGGGCCGCGGCGGGTGCAGAATCTGAGTTTGGGGTTAGGGAACGGCCAAAGGGTGTTAACATCGGCCAGGGCGCGCAGGTCGCATTGAATTATGATAAACCGCAAGCTGAAATTTGGCATTGGTGTGGGTATCATTCTCGCCGTGGTGGGCTGGGAGGCTGTCTCGGGCTTCCAGGAAAGCAAGACTTACTACGTAACCGTAAACGAACTGATGCAGGGGCGCGCGGCGCGCCCGCGGGTGCGCGTGGGTGGTACGGTCCAGCCCGGCTCCGTTGAACGCAGGGCAGGGAAGGTCACTTTCCGGCTCGCTCAGGATGCGAACTCCCTTCCTGTGGTCTACGTGGGGAATGACACCCTGCCGGATACGTTCAAAGACGGCGCACAGGCTATTATTGACGGAAATTATCTCTCGAGCGGCGAGTTCCAGGCGGAGAAGATCCAGGCGAAGTGTGCGTCAAAGTATCAGGCGGCGCCGGTATCGCCGGCAGGCAATGCCAAGGTCGCGGGCATGTAACAAAGGCAAGTAGGGGCGGCTTGCGAGCCGCCCCTACTGTGCGACAGGGTGTTTATGAACCAACTCGGAACCGTTGGCCTGATCGCTGCGTTGGCGTTCGCCGCCTACGCGGTCGTCGCCGGGGCCGTGGGCGGCAAGTTGCGGAGTTCGCGGCTGACGGTGAGCGCCGAGCGGGCTGCCCTTTCGTTCTTCGTCATGCTGACGCTGGCGGTGGCGGCACTCGAGTACCTGATCCTGACCAACGATTTTCACAACGCCTACGTTGCTGAGCACTCCAACCGCGACTTGTTCACCTTCTACAAAGTCGCAGCGCTCTGGGCGGGGCAGGAAGGCTCGCTGCTTTTTTGGACGTGGCTGCTTTCCATCTACAGCACATTAGCCATCCTGCTGAACCGCAACAAGAATCGCCAATTGATGCCTTACGTCGTTGCGGTGCTGATGGGGACGGGCGTCTTCTTTTCGTCGCTGGTGCTGTTCGTTGCTAACCCCTTTCAAGAGCTTTCACTTTCTACGGCCGCAGGGACGCAGCCCTTTACGCCGCCCGATGGGAACGGGCTGAATCCCGTTCTGCAATACCACTCCATGGTAATTCATCCTCCCATGCTCTACCTGGGATATGTGGGCATGGTGGTTCCGTTCGCCTTCGCGATGGCAGCGCTGATCACGCGGCAACTGGGCGACAACTGGATTCGCACCACCCGGCGCTGGACCATGGTTCCCTGGGCGCTTCTGGGCCTCGGCATTCTTCTGGGCGGCAACTGGGCCTACGCCGTCCTCGGCTGGGGCGGGTATTGGGCCTGGGATCCGGTCGAAAACGCCTCACTGCTGCCTTGGCTTTCGGGAACCGCGTTTTTGCACTCGGTGATGATCCAGGAAAAGCGCGGGATGTTGAAGGTGTGGAATGTGGTGCTGGTTATCACTACTTTCTTCCTGAGCATCTTCGGGACTTTTCTTACCCGCAGCGGAATTGTCTCCTCGGTCCATGCTTTCGCGCAGTCCAGCATTGGCCCCTTCTTCTCGGTTTTCCTCTGCATCATCCTCTTCTTCTCGCTCACCTTGCTTTTCCTGCGCCTCGATCATCTCAAGAGCGAGAACAAGCTCGACTCCCTGGTTTCCAGGGAAAGCGGGTTCCTCTTCAACAACTGGATTCTGTTGGCGCTGGTCTTCGCCGTCCTCTGGGGTACGTTATTCCCGCTGATTTCCAAAGCAGTCCAAGGCGTGACCGTTACGGTGAGCGCTCCGTTCTTCAACAAGACGGCGATCCCCATCGGCTTGCTGCTCTTATTCTTGACCGGCGCAGGTCCGCTGCTGGCATGGAGAAAGACTTCCTTCCAGAGCCTCAAGCGGAACTTCCTCACGCCCATGATCGCGGCGGGAGCGACAGGCGCGATTCTGCTGGTGGCGGGGATGCGGCATTTCTACGCCTTGATGACCTTGTGCCTCTCGGTTTTCGTGGCGGTTTGCGTGTTGGGCGAGTTCTGGAAAGGCGCCAGGACGCGCATGAAGACCGGGGGCGAGAACATTGCGCAGGCTATGTATAACCTCACCATGCGCAACACGCGGCGGTACGGCGGATACGTGGTCCATCTGGGCATTGTGCTGCTTTTTATCGGGTTTGCCGGCTTGGCTTTCAAGACCAAGGCTAAGGCGCTGATGCAAGAGGGAGACCTGCTCCGAGTTAAAGACTACCTGCTGCGTTGCGACGGCCTCACCAACGGAGACACGCCCAATTACGCATACTCGCGCGCACTTATTACCGTTACCAAGGACGGCCACGCATTCGCTTCGATGCATCCCGAGAAGCGATTTTACAAAGCCAGCCAGGAGACGACGAGCTACGTCTCCATTCACCCCACGCTTAGCGAGGACCTCTACGTGGTTCTTTCAGGGCTCGACGAGGATACCGGCAAGGCGGTCATCGAAGTTTTTGTGAACCCTTTGGTGGTGTGGGTATGGATCGGCGGAGTCGTGGTATTCCTAGGAACACTCCTGGCGCTCTTTCCCAGCCGGGTGGAGCGCGAGATGGCGGAAATTCGCCGCACGCAGGATATCGCCGTGTCAGCCGGCGATGCCAACTGATAGAGGGCAGTGGGCAGGTAGGCAGGTGGGCAGGTCGTTGATGAAAACCTGTCATCCTGAGCGAAACGTGCCGTCATCCTGAGCGAAACGAAGGATCTCCGTAGTTGTTTTTCGACGCGACGATTTCAAATAACTGCAGAGATCCTTCGCTTCGCTCAGGATGACAGGTTTCTTCTATTTGAGTCGCACTTTCTAAGGGATGTCCCGATCCGGCGCGTTTTGCAGTCGGAGCGGGACGAGTAGGGGGATCACTTGTACGGAGGAAGGCGCGCGGCATGCACATCGACGGTGGCAGTCCTGGTTATCGGCCTCAGCTTGGCCTCCATGACCCGCGCCGACAGCCCCAGAAAGCCGACGCTTGAATCGATCGGCGACCAGGTGATGTGCCTGTGCGGATGTGTTGCGACCTTGAACCACTGCCCGCATCGCGATTGCGCGACGGTGGCGGAAATGCGTCCTGTCATCTCCCAGGAAATCGCGGCGGGTAAGGACGAGACCACCATCCTGCAGGACTTGGCTATACGGTACGGTGTGCAAGTGCTGGCGGCTCCCCCGGCGCGGGGATTCAGCCTGACGGCCTGGATTCTGCCCAGCGTTGGATTGCTTGCGGGATTCTCGCTCGTGGTTGCCGTGGCGCGCCGTTGGCGGAAACCGCGGCCGGCGCTCGCCGGCGCCGATGCCAAAGCGCTGGACCCGAAGCTACTGGCGGCGGTGGAAGAAGAAATGAAAGCTTCCCGGATGAGGGCGCGAGATCTCTAATGGGCGGCGGAAAAAACCATTGAACGCTGTCAGTCTGAGCGAAGCGAAGAATCTCGGCAGTTGTAGTTTCATCGAACTGCGGAGATCCTTCGTCGCCTTGCGGCTCCTCAGGATGACAATTGTCAGAGTTTTTCCGTAGCCTGCTGAGAACCCATGTATCCTGCTATTGCAGTTCTAATCGCTCTTGGCATGGCGGCATTCGTGGCGATGCCTTTGCTGGCTCGTGAAGGCTCGGCGGCGTCCACCCTGCCGGTGGATGTCACGCCGCTCGCCGACTTGAAGCGCCGCCGGTTGGTGGTCTATGAAAACCTCAAGGACCTGGAGTTCGAGTACCAGGCCGGAAAACTCGCCGCCCCGGACTACGAGAGCCTCCGGCAAAACTACCTTGGTGAAGCCGCTACTCTCATGGCCGCCTCCCAAGAGGCTGAACAGCTCAAAGAGATCGACGCAGTGCTCGAACACGAAATCGCCGCACGCCGTACCTCGCGGAGAGACCGCCTTCCCCAGGATTATGTTTGCCCCAAATGCGGTTTCGAGAATCCCGTGCCCGTGAAGTTTTGCGGGGAGTGCGGAACGAAGATCACGGGTCGCCCAAGCCTCACTTGAAGCGAAAAACCAGGCCAACGCTCGGAACGAGGTTGTGACTGTTCCCTGTGATGATGCTGGGCTGGCCGGTTATATAATCCCTGAGTTCCATTCGCACCGCGAAGTGCCGTTGGAAGACAACGTCGGCGCCGCCTCCATAATTCCAGGCGGATTGCCACGCGTTGTCCGCTTTGAGGTACCCGCTGACAACCGCAGGGGCATTCGACGGACCGCTAAAGCGGTTGATCCCTAACCCGATAGTGAGAAACGGCTGGACCCGCGCTTTGGCCGAGAGGTAGCGGACGTAATTGAAGGAGACCAGGTCATTGCGATTGTACCCGGCGAGCGGCGGCTGCGCAGTCCCTATTATCGGCTGAGCAGCGAAGTGGTAGAGGCTGTAAGAATAACTCGCTTCCAGAGCGTTGCGCCGCGTAAAACGATAGCGAGCCCCGGCAGTAGGGCGGATCGTCTCGGGGAAGAAGCTAGTCATGGGGACAGATAAGGGTGGGCAGCCGGACGTTGGACAAGGGAGCACAGGGTTCCTAATGGTCTCAGTGCCGCTGCCACTATTTGAGAAAGAGGTGCCGCCTTCCAGGAAAACTTCGAGACGCGGAACAGGGCTCTGAGCGAAAGCCCAAGGGAAAAACGAGAGGAGAGATAGAATCAAGGACGGGATGGTTCGAACGCTTCGCATATCGCTGCCCTCCAAGACCATCGCAGGTAATCAGCTTCTGAGCTTCAAAAAGGTCCACGGATTTTCTCGATGCTCTAAACTCCGCCGTTATCCTTGATGCATAAGACCTCGACCGGGATTTCCGCATGAGATTCACCCTTAACTTTTTGTATACCGCCTCATAACCTCCACGTAGGGGGACGGCTTGCCGTCCCCTTTCCGGCGGACCGTGTGACGACCAGAGTAGGGCAAGCCCTACCCCTACGCCCCTCCAGCGCATTATTGAGCGATTGAGTCATCGGGTCATTGAGTCATTTCACCGGATCGTTTGGCCAATCTCGTTTGTCTTGCCTTCGTTCGACCGCCCCTCCGCGATCCAGCAGAACATCACACCGGTCGCTTCAGATAGTCGCTATAATTAACTGACCTGGATTAGTTCTGAACGGGTAGCCTTGTTATTGTATTGAGTCAATGATCCAATGACTCAATGACCCGATGACTCAATTACGCAACCTCCGCTTGATCCTCTCTTACGACGGAACGGATTTTCATGGCTGGCAGCGACAGCCGGACGCGCCGACGGTGCAGGAGTGCCTGGAGTCGGCGATCGAGCGGATCCTGGGCGCGAAGGTCCAGGTCTATGGGTCGGGAAGAACCGACGCGGGTGTGCACGCTCTGAATCAGGTCGCCAACTTCAAAACAGCGTGTTCGATCCCCTGTAAAAACCTCTTGAAAGCCTTGAATAATACCCTGCAATCAACTGTACGCGTTAAAGATGTCTGCGAGGCGCCGCTTCGCTTCCATGCTCGATATGATGTGCGCTCCAAAACCTATCGTTATCGAATTCTTCAGTCACCCGTTGCCTCGCCTTTTGTGAACCGGTTCGTTTGGCATTATCCGTTCCCTCTGGACGTTGTCCGCACGGCCCAGGCTGCGAGGCTTTTTGAAGGCGAGCACGATTTCTCTAGCTTCGCGGCGGCCGAGGGTACGGTAGGGGGAGAACGTTCTGCGACCACTTCGGTATCACGGGGCAGCGCGGAGACAACGCTGACTCGAACAATCTTTACCTCGCGCATTCTCCGCCGCACCCGAACCTGCATGCTGATCTACGAAGTCACTGGCAGTGGTTTTCTGCATCATATGGTGCGCAATATCGTGGGCACGCTGGTCGAGGTCGGGCGGGGGAAATTGGAGCCCGCAGACATCACACGAATTCTTCAAGCTCACGACAGGACGCTGGCTGGCCCCACCGCTCCGGCGCAAGGGCTTTGCCTGGTAAGAGTCGAATACTAGTGCACACTGATTGTAGGGGTACGGCTTGCCGGACCCTCTTCATCTTTATCGCGCGACCGAGCCAAGAGGGTACGGCAAGCCGTACCCCTACAACCGGCCAATGCCGCGTGAGCTCACGTGAACTTCAGTTCCACAACTGCCGTCTTCCCTGCGGGTAGTTGATAGCGTGCCAAGCCTCGCGCGGCTCGTGCGCCCGCAACGGGCGCGAGCGTTAAAGCTTCGCGTTGATCGACCACCAATTCGCCCTCGCATTCCGGCGGCAATGACAAGCGCAACTCTCGCTGGCCCGCCTTCCCGCGGCTGCTGAATCCAATGGGTCCTCGCACCGAGTGGACCGTCAGCTCAAGCAACTCGAGATCGGCGGGCTGCGGACGGATTTCGCAGCGCTTGAAACCCGGCAGCAAGGGCCGAATTCCCGCTAAGCTCATGGTTGTGACGTAAAGCGGTGCCACCGGACAGTGACTCCATTCGTCACCCGAATCGGGTTGGGCGTGCCAGTTTTCCTGCAAGGTATTATTCAGGTCTACCGATTCGATTTTAGTCCAGCGCTCGCGGAACTCTTTTACGATGATGTCGGCGCGCCGACCTTTCCCCAAAGCCCACAGCCGCCAGCCGGCGTTTGCAGGATAGGAGAAGCCCATTTCCTGGGGACACTCCACGAGCGTGCGCAATGCCGCGTCGGTCTTCCCCTCCGGACACTGATCGAACAGAATCGCCGTCGCCAGCGAACGATCACACATGCGCGGCGCGCCTTCTTCCGCGAGCCAGGGAAGGTTGTTAATGAACAAACCGTGGCTCGAACTCCAGAAACGGCGGACGGCGGAGGTTTGAAGGGCGCGGCCGAAATCTCGCGCGGCCTGGGCACGGCCACGATCCCCGAATGCCTCGCAAAGGGCCGCCAGCGCGTTTTGCAACATGGCGGCGGCATAGAGGTTGAACGCGCATTGCTTGTGGCGCTGGCGTTGGTAAGCGATGTGATCCATCCACACGGCCGGCACGCCCAGATTCTCGACCCGAAGAAGACCTTCACTATCGACGATACTCTCGAGATATTGTGCGAACCTCAGCAGGCGCGGGTAAGGCTCGCGCAGATCATCCAGGTCGCCCGAGTAAAGATAGTGGTAATAGCAATCGAAGTTGAAGCCGACGCCGTGATCGAGAAGTGGCCCCCAGTTTGTAAGTTGAAGCTGCCTTTCCATCAGCCGGGCCAGGCGATCGAAAGCGGGCCACGTGTCCAGGAAGTAGCCATCCACCGTCAGTCCCTGGCTGTAAGTGGAAACAAAGCGCGCGGGCAGCCGCGTATCGCCCAGGTTCAGATGCACGACGTGGATCTGGTGGCCGCAATCACCGCTGTACTGCTGGCG
The DNA here is from genome assembly GCA_963831905.1 of uncultured Acidobacteriota bacterium. GTDB lineage: Bacteria > Acidobacteriota > Terriglobia > UBA7540 > UBA7540 > CAVROP01. Next base: position 576,874 of record CAWHRX010000004.1, read on the forward strand.
CTCGCGTCCCCCGCCATCCATAATGGTTTCCTGGGCGCAGTTGTTCATGGTGTTGGTCGTGGCATCGATCAGTCGCTGGATGGCCGGATCGGAGACCCGGACGCCGGGCGCCTGCGGCCAGGGGAAAACCCTCCGGCGCATGGCCACGTTTGACACCTTCACTTTGCCGGCGGCGCCGTGAATGTGCAACTGCACCCAGCGGCAGCTTTCGAAATCGAATGTTTCAAAATGGTTAACACCTTCGCGGCAAGTGAAGCGAGTCCAACTGTGGAAGTGCGTATTCAACAGCGCCGGGCCTCCGGCTTGATGCGCCTCTTGCACCATCAGTTCGACCACGGTTCCGGACGGCGCCTCGATAGTGAAATAGGGCCAGCCCACCACCTGTTCGCTGAATTCAAAAGTCAGGGCTGCGCCCCGCCGTCCGTCGAGTTCGACTTCCCATGAACCCGCCGCGGCCTCGTCGGCCGCGGGGCGGCGATCCGCTCGAAAACTGTTGGGCGGCAGGAATTCGAAGTACTCCTCGATTGGCCGGAGCCATTCGATCCAACACGATTCTGCCAGGCGGGCTGCGGGAACGATCGTCTCGCGCATTAAAGGGATTCGCCGGGCGCGCAATTCACAGGCATCGGATCCGGGTTGTGCATCCAGCATGTAGTCCGCATAATCGGAGGTGATCGGCGGCTTATCTGAAGCGCACACCAGGGGCATCGCGGGCAGCCAATCGGAGTTCGCTGCGAAGCCCGGTGTTGACCAGCCGTCGGGGAAAAGGCGCGCGTCGAACTCTTCTTGCAGGCTGCGCAGATACCAGCGTTTGTGGTGTCCGGGCTTCCAGGCGCGCGCGAGGAAGGCGTGCCAGGCCGCATCGGACACAATCGTTTGCTTCCGGCCGTCGGCGGTTTCAACTTCCAGCCAAAACAGAAGCCCGCACTTTCCGGCCGGCCAGGTACCGTCCCCTTGGCCATAATACAGTACTTGAACTCCCAAGGCGTTAGGCCCTGATTGCAAAAGAGATGTCAGGTCCATCGGGTCCGCTTCCAGCCAGCGCGGGTCGCATGGCGCAGGCCCCCATTGCACCCGCCGGCCATTCACCTCGAGCCGGTAACGGCTGTCGGCGGCGATCCATCCCTGAGCGCGATGCGGCCGATCCGCCAGGTCGAGTTGGCGGCGGAAGAGCACAAAGGTGTTTTGCAGAGTGCGCTCGGAGGGATACCAGATCCAGCTTGCCGGCCTTAAATCGGGGAGCAAGTTTTTTCGGGGCGTGATGATTGGGATCGGAGCCTGAAGACCCGAGGCGGCTTGCGGCCCGATGGCTCGTTGCCCGCGCGCGGAAAGCACTGCGCTCCCGGCCAATGCCGAACCTTTGATGAATTCCCGTCGTTTCATAATCCCTCCACAGACCTGGTGAACGCGGCGAGATTATGGCACGCAAGTCGGAGCTTCCGCAATAAAAGGTGTGATAAAACCAGGCGCCTGTCATCCTGAGCGGAGCGAAGGATCTCCGCAGTTTCCCGTGATCCAATGTCGCACGAACAACTGCAGTGATCCTTCGCTCCGCTCAGGATGACACCCTCCGAATTCCTTCAAAGTTGCATACGCATGGGACCCCACGGACACTGAAGCTTGAACTGTGAACTGTAGACTGTCGACCGTTAACTCTGTGTTGACTCTCGACTGTCGACTCTGCAATGATCTAGGAGAATCGCAAACGAGCAGCGAGGAGGTGGCCGTGGCGCTCACAGTCAAGGAAAAAAAACCTGGCCAGCGGGCCTGTGATCAGAAAGACGCCAAGGGAGAGTTCTGCGTCGGCCACCTGAAACGCTGGTATTACGACGATCGCCGCCGTCTCGCCTCCACGGCGGACGAAGAGGAAGCTGTCAAGGAATTTGGCCCAGGCGCCGAGATTTACCGCTGCGAGCGCTGCCATACGATCTACCGGCCGGTCGCCGCCGACCATTCGACAGCCGGGCAGAAATTCGAGTCGCGTCCGGTGAATTTGCTGGGAGCCTTTGGGAAGTCGAGAGTCGAAAGTCGATAGTCGAAGAGTCGAGCCTCAATCTTCGGGCTTCGCCGTTGAACATCCGAACAAAAGCTGAATTTTCTTTGGCGGCGATAACCGCCATCTGGGGGTTCACCTTTGTCATCGTCAAAGGTGCTCTCGCCGACGCTTCTCCACTGCCTTTTCTGGCGGTACGGTTCCTGCTGGCAGGGATTCTCCTGCTGGTGATATTGGGGCGAGGCCGCGTGGGGCGGGGAACAATCCTGCCCGGATCGATCATGGGCGTGTTTCTCTTCGGGGGCTACCTTTTTCAAACCTGGGGCCTGGTGTATACCACGCCTTCGAAAAGCGCCTTCCTGACGGGCTTCAGCGTGATCCTTGTCCCCCTGATCATGATGCTGTTGGGCCAAAAGCTGGGGCCCGCAACGCTTTTGGGCGCAGTCCTTGGTCTTGGCGGAATCTACCTTCTGGTGGCGCCTTCCGGCATGGGCGGCGTGAATCTGGGAGACATTTTCACATTGGTTGGCGCAACCTCATTCGCGGTTCATATTGTGTTGGTGGGGCGCTATACGAAGAGATTCTCCTTTCTGCATCTCGTCCCTGTCCAGATTTTAGCGGTTGGCTTGCTTGCCTCAGCCGCCATGGTTGTTTTTCCGGCGCAAAAGTGGCATTTCAGCGCGCGCCTGGCAGTGGCGATCCTGGTGACTGCGGTGCTGGCCACAGGAGTGGCTTTTTCCGTTCAGAATTGGGCGCAGCAATACACTCCTCCTGCGCCCACGGCGCTGATTTTCGCCCTCGAACCGGTCTTTGCCGCCATCTCCTCCTGGCTGGTTGTGGGAGAACACTTCCGAGGCAGAACGCTGGCAGGCGCCGGCCTAATCCTGGCGGGCATGGTGGTTTCGGAGATTTGGGGGGCGCGCGTGGCGAGCCCGGTGGAGGGTTAGGCTACTTGTAGGGGGACGGCTTGCCGTCCCCGCATTTCCGCTGGTACCGACGGGGGTAGGGCAAGCCCTACCCCTACAGGTTTCGAATTATGCCCGCTGCAGGGCGCGTTCGAAACCGGGCAAAGCGCGCTCAATGGTACCCGGGGGGACAGTGAGCGATAGGCGAATGTGCCCGCTGCGTCCAAATCCCGCGCCCGGCACAGCGAGGATGCCTTCGTCCATGAGGGCACGCACGAAGGCCAAGTCATCCGCTATCGGCGTTTTGGGGAACATGTAAAACGCTCCCTGCGGTTTTGTGACCTCATAGCCCATTCGGGTGAGGCCGGCCCAAAGCAGGTCGCGTTTCTCCTGGTACGAGCCAGGATCAATCTTAAAGTCGGCCACTTCCATCATGACCTGTTGCCAGATGGCGGGCGCATTGATGAACCCCAGCGTGCGGTTGGCGAACGTGCAGGCGTTGCGAAGCGCGTCCACTTCCGGCATCCTAGGCGAGAGAGCCAGATAACCAATCCGCTCCCCAGGTATCGCCAGGGCCTTGGACCATGAGTAGGTGACTACCGCGCGGCGAACCACGGCCGGAACCTCAGGCAACGTCAGACCGTCAAAGATGAGGGACCTATACGTGTCGTCCGCGATCACGGTTACCGGGTGATCGAGGTCGGAAATCAGCGTTTCCAGGTCGCGCGCGAATTCGCCGGAGTAAACGGCGCCCGTGGGATTGTTGGGTGAGTTGAGAATAATCGCTTTGGTGCGCGCGCTGATGGCGGCTTCGATGCGGGCAAGATCAGGGCGAAACTGGTCGTCGGTCTCCACCAAGACCATCCGCCCGGAGTGGTTCTCAATGTAGAACTGGTACTCAGGAAAGAAGGGGACCAGGATGATGACCTCGTCGCCGGGGTCGAGCAGGGATTTCAGCACCACGTTAATCGCCCCGGATGATCCCACCGTCATGAGAATGTGATCGGCCGTGTAAGCCAGTCCTGTGCGCCTCGAGAGTTGCTGCGCAATCACGCTCCGCACCGAGGGATAACCTGCATTGGGCATGTAGGCGTGGCTGCGGGGCCGATTCGCCTCAACCACCCGCCGCAACGCGGAAATCACTTCGGGCGGCGGCTCACCGGCGGGATTTCCCAAGGTAAAATCGAAAACGTTCTCTTCGCCACGCTCCCGTTTCATCCGGTCGCCGATCTCGAACATGCGCCGGATCCAGGAAGAATGCTCCATCTGTTGCGAAATAGTTTTGCCGATGCTCATGTTGGATTTCTAGGCTCGCGACCCCCTCACCCGGCCCTCCCCGGCTGATGAAATCGCCGGCTGAGGGCCACCCTCTCCCCCAAGGGGGAGAGGGGTGTTCTTCATCGAGAGATGCGACTGTAAACTTCGGTGCTGCCCACAATAATATTGCCGGCCAGTTGCAGTCGTTCGATTGCCGCATCGGGTTTATCGAAGCGGAAGATCATCACCGCTGTATCGCCGCGGCCGAAGGTGAAAGCATACATGTACTCAATGTTGATGTCGGTGTGGTCGAAGACAGCCAGCAATTCAGCCAGGCCCCCTGGCCGGTCGGGCACCTCGACGGCAACCACCTCGGTGACGTTCACCACGTACCCCGCCTCCTCGAGAAGCCTGTCGCCTTTCTGCCAGTCGGAGACGATGAGGCGCAAGATGCCGAATTGCTCGGTGTCGGCCAAGGTGAGGGTCCGAATGTTGATCCCGGCTTGCGCCAGGAGACGACACGGTTCTGTCATCTGGCCCGGCTTGTTTTCGAGGAAGAGCGAGAGTTGATGAATCTTCATATATTCCGCCGATCGATGACCCGTTGCGCTTTTCCCTCGCTGCGCTTGAGAGTCTGAGGCGCGACGAGCCGGACCTTAACCCGCAGGCCCAACGTCTGGCTCAAAGTATGAGCAAGCTTGTTGTGCAGGTTCTCGAGCGCGGCCACCCGGTCACTTGCCACCGGGGGCGTAACCTCCACTTGAACCTCTAATTGGTCCAGCCCCGCCTCGCGCGTCAGGATAATCTGGTAATGCGGCAGCATGCCTTCCACCGCCAGGAGCGCCGTTTCCACCTGCGAGGGGAACACGTTGACGCCGCGAATGATGAACATGTCATCGCTGCGCCGGCTGATGCGACGAATGCGGCGAAGAGTCCGGCCGCAAGGGCATGAGCCGGGCACGAACGCGCTGATGTCGCGAGTGCGATAGCGAATCATGGGCATGGCCTGCTTGCTGAGGGTGGTCAGTACCAATTCTCCTTCCTCTCCCTCCGCAACCAGCCGGCCGGTTTCGGGATCGATGATCTCCGGGTAGAAGTGGTCTTCGAAGATGTGCAGACCCGCCTGGCAAGGGCATTCGATGCCCACGCCGGGACCCGTGATTTCCGTAAGTCCGTAAATATCGAAGGCCTTGATTCCGGCGGCGGCTTCGATATGCCGGCGCAAGGAATCCGTCCAGGGCTCTGCGCCGAACACTCCCACGCGCAGCGGCAGTTCGGCGACGTTCACTTCCATCTGGGCGGCGCGGTCCAGCAAGTGGAGGAAGTAAGACGGCGTGCAGCAGATGGCCGTCACCTTGAAGTCTTTCATCACCATGATCTGGCGATCGGTATTGCCGCCGGAAATAGGAATCACCGTCGCCCCAAGCGCTTCGGCGCCGTAATGCGCCCCCAGCCCGCCGGTGAACAGACCATAACCGTAGGCGTTCTGAATGATGTCGCCGCGACCCAGACCGCACGCCAGAAACGTCCGCGTCATGGCGTCGGTCCAAACGCCCACATCGTGCTGGGTGTAGCCGACTACGATTGGCTTGCCCGTGGTTCCGCTGGAAGCGTGCAGCCGGACGATCTCTTCCAGGGGGCTGGCAAACAGGCCAAAAGGGTAGGTGTCGCGAAGATCGGCTTTCACGGTGAAGGGAACATTGGCCAGGTCCTCCAGGGTTCGCAGATCTTCCGGCCGCAGATTTCGCTCGTTCATCCGCCGGCGATAGAGTTCGACGCGTTCGTAAGCTCGGGCGGCGGTAGCCTGGAGGCGCCCCAACTGCAGGTCGCGCAACTGAGCCACCGGCGTGTAATCCGGCGCGCTGGCGGGGTGAATCTTCGAAGAGTGCTCGATCATAAGTGGTTGTGTGGTGCGGGCGGAACGCCCGCACCACGGTTCTCACGGCAGGAAACTCCGCTCTGCCTCGCGCCCCACGGACAGTGCGTGCAGATTCGCAGCGTGCAGTTTTTCCGCCAGATTCCGCCGGATTGCCTCTGTCCAGGCTTCCTCCGGAAAAGGCAGCCACAGGCTCAAGCAGCCGAGGAGGGCGACGTTGAGGCTACGCTTGTCGAGCAAGCTGCTTACTGCAACGGCGCCGGGCGTGATCAGCCTGCCGCCTTCCCGCAATCTCCAGCGGTTGGGATCGATCTGGTCGGGCGATAGGACCAGAAGAAAGTCGGCTTCTCCCGGAGGCACCATGGGACTGTAGACTTTCTCACCAAACCGGACATCACTGGTCACGGAGCCGCCGCGCTGGCTCATGCCGTGGATTTCGCTCTTCTTCACGTCCAGTCCGGCCTGGAACGCCACCTCGGCGACGATGTCGGACGCCTTCAGAACTCCCTCGCCCCCCAAGCCGGCAATCACGATGTTGGTTACTCCCGTTTTCATAGTAATCACGTATCCAAGTCATTCCGAGTGGTCATGCGTCTTCGACCACGTCAATGGCATGAGAACCACAAACGTCGTCGCCCCCGCGAAAGCGGGGGTCCATTGGTAGTCCGGAACACAATGGATTCCCGCTTTCGCGGGAATGACACCTGACCGGGAGGGTACAGTTCCTAACCATCGGCAGAAGTTTCACACTCCGCCGCCGCTGTCCGCTCGTACTCCTTGATTTTGCCTGCCGCCAGCAAACAGTTCCGACGCGCCACGATCACCGTGAGTTTTCCGCCGGCGAGGCTGGCCGCCACCAACTCTTGAAAGGCGGCGGGATTGGCCGTCGGATCGGTCACCTGCACGCTGGGAATTCCGAGCGAGCGCACCAGATCTTCAATGACGACTTTGCCGGTGGGATGGTGTTCGAGGGTCCGGCCGGTTCCCGGATGCTCCTGCATCCCCGTCATCGCCGTGGTGCCGTTGTCGAGGATAATGACGACGTGGCCGGTGGGTGGGGGATTGTAGACCATTTCCACCAGGCCGGTAATGCCGCTGTGGATGAAGGTGCTGTCGCCGATGGTGCTGACGACCCGGCGTGCCTGCTCGGGCGGCAGCGCGTGCCTCAGGCCGAGGCCCACGCCAATGCTCGCGCCCATGCAGACGCACGAGTCCGTGGCCTCGAAGGGCGGCATCACGGCCAGCGTGTAGCACCCAATATCGCTCGAGACAATGCAATCGAGGTTGTGGAGCGCGCTGAAGACGGTCCGGTGTGGGCAGCCCTGGCACAATTGCGGCGGCTTTCCGGGCGGAGGAATCGGCTCCGGAGAGTTGTCCCCAGCCAGGATGCGCCGGACGCGATCCACGTTAAGTTCGCCAAAACGATACGCCTCCGCCTTGCCTTCGACCGCCATACCCGCCGCGCGAATAGCTTCGACGAGGTACGGATCCCCCTCTTCGATCACGACGCAACGCGTTACCTTGGTTACAAAATGGCGGATGGTCCCCAGGGGCAACGGATAAGTCATCCCCAACTTCAGCACCGCGGCCCCCGGCGCCGCTTCCCGAGCATGCATGAAGGAGATCCCGGAAGTAATGATCCCCAACGAGCGGTCCCCAGCCGTTTCCCAGTTCGGCCCCTCGGCTTCGTTCCATTCCAGGATGCGGGCCAGCTTTTCCCGCAGGCGACGATGGGCTGGCCGCGCATTGGAAGGAACCATCACCCGCCCTTTCATATCACGTACGAACCTCGCCGGGGTGTCGGGCGACACTGACCCTCCCCCCGGGCGAACTACGGCCTTGGAGTGACATGCGCGGGTCGTGAGCCGGAGAAGCACGGGAATTCCCCACCGTTCGGAGACCCGCAGGGCCAGCAACGTAAAGTCGTAAGCTTCCTGGGAGTCCCCAGGCTCGAGCATTGGCGCCCCCGCCGCTACGGCGTAGCGGCGGTTATCCTGTTCGTTCTGGCTCGATGCCATACCGGGATCGTCAGCCGAAACCACCAGCAATGCGCCACTCACGCCGGTGTAGGTGGCCGTGAACAGGGGATCGGCCGCCACGTTCAGGCCAACGTGTTTCATGGTGACCAGGGCTCTGGAATTGGTAAAGCCGACCCCGATCCCCACTTCCAGGGCGACTTTCTCATTAGGCGCCCATTGTGCACGGCCTCCCAACTGGGAAAAGGCCTCCAGAATCTCCGTGGAAGGAGTACCCGGATACCCCGTGCCCAGGGTGACGCGTCCGTCACGCGCCGCCAAAGCCACGGCCTCGTTCCCGCTCAATAACAGTCTTTCCGGTTCGCTCATCCGTTACCTCGCGACCGGCAATTCTAACCTTGCCGGCGAGTGCAATCAATCAATATATCCGATCACCGATCCTTCAGTAACGGTGGTCGATGTAGGGGGACGGCTTGCCGTCCCCTCGTTGTTCCGCTGCAACCGCCGTGGGTAGGGCAAGCCCTACCCCTACACCGTTCTCGCGTATTCCGGGAGACAGGTGCCACCTGAATTGGGTTAACAGCATCCAGTGAAATAGGTGTTACGCCGTTACCGGAAGCCGATCAGTTGCGTCAAATGCAAGTAGGGCTTTGTCCAGGTAATGCTATAATTATTCGCTGCGGCCGTTGAGGGCCTGGGAAGCAAATGAGAGGAGAGTAAGGAATGAGCACAAAGGGACGCAAGGTCCTCCCGGCTTTCGTCATTTTGGTGACGCTGGGGATCGGAATCTTGATCGGCACGGTGGTTTCTCGCGGTGTGCGTGCCGCCAAGACGTTGCCAGCGGCTTTGGATGCTAAACCGCTGCCCGCTCCCTCGCCGGCAGAGCTATCGAATTCCTTTGCCCAGGTTGCGGAGCAACTTTCCCCTGCGGTCGTAAATGTTAATACCGAAAGCACGGTTCGCGCCTCTCGCCGCCGCTTTCATGCGCCCGAGGATTCGCCCTTCGGTGATTTCTTCGATAAGTTCTTCGACTCGCCGGGCGCGCCGCAAGGAGACTTTCGGCAGCAGAGCCTGGGCTCCGGCGTCATCTTGAGCCCCAATGGCTACATCCTGACAAACTATCACGTGGTTAGCCAGAGCGGCGAAGATAAGCTGGTCGACAAAATCATCGTCTACCTGCGTGGAGACGATGCTACCAAGCACCCAGCCAAGGTCATGGGCTTCGACAGGGAGACCGACCTCGCGATTGTCAAGATCGCCGCGGACCAACCGCTCCCCGCCGCCTCTTTGGGTGATTCGGATGCTATGCGGGTGGGTGATTGGGTGCTGGCCATCGGAAGTCCTTTCGGCCTGGATTCCACCGTAACTGCCGGCATCGTGAGCGCCAAAGGGCGCGACATCGAGGGCGGCGTGGAGGGCCAGTTCAAGCGCTTCATCCAAACGGACGCGGCGATTAATCCCGGCAATAGCGGCGGACCTCTGGTCAACTTGGCAGGGCAGGTGATTGGAATCAACACAGCAATTGCTACCCAACGGGGTACCTACGACGGCGTGGGTTTTGCCATCCCCTCCAATACCGCGCGGAAGGTCTATAACGCTCTGGTCACGACCGGCAGCGTGCGGCGCGGTGCGATTGGTGTTTCGTTCTATAGCGTCAACAATCCTTCACTGCTGCGAAGTTTCGGGACAGATCACGGCATTGTGATTAACGTTGTTGAACCCGGCAGCCCTGCCGAGCGCGCCGGATTAAAGCGCGGAGATGTTATCCTCAGCGCCGATGGGAAGGCCATTCGGAGTGCCGACGAATTGGTTGCCATCGTCTCGGATACCGCAATCGGCAAGAAGCTCCGGATGGAGTACCTTCGCGAGGGAAAACGGCTGAGCGCCGACGTTGAGGTGGGTGACCGCAATAAAATCGTGGCTGAATACGAGGGCGTTCCAGCCTCAGTCCAGTCCGCGGGAGCTCGGGAGGAGCAAGCCTCCGGTATGCTCGGGCTTTCCGTAAAGAGTCTAACTCACGAGCAGGCGCAGGATCTGGTGAATAAACTCCATCTGGACGGTCAGCAGGGTGTCCTGGTTATGAACGTCCAGCCTAGCGGATTCGCTTTGGACCTGGGCGTTCACCTTGGCGATATCATCCTGAGCATTAACCATCATCCGGTCACGTCAGCCGAGGAGTTTAACCGCTTGCAATCTTCCCTGAAAACGGGGGATGATGTGCTGTTACTGATAGCGCGGGGTAGCGGCCCGCACGCGTACACTACACTGTTCCTGGCGGACCGCCTGCCGTAACCGCAAGTTGGCGTCGCTGCCATGCTCCTGGACCGTTCTGGTGGCGGTGTCGCAGAATCGCATCGCGCTCGCATTTGAGTTTTGGAATCTGAGATTTGAGACACCTCTAACCCGCGCTATTTCAGCACTGAGGATGCAGAGTTTGAATTATTGGATGAAGGGATCATTCGCAGCGTGGGCGCTCCTCGCAGCCCTGGCTTGTACGTCAGTGGCTCCGCTCCGCGCTGATACTGACCAACAACAAAAAAGCGCTTCGACTTCGGAGCAGAAAAGCCAAACTGCTACACCAGAGAGCACTCATAAGACCTCGGCTGCTTCCGGCCAACACAGCTCTACCCACCGTTCCAGCAAACACCGCCCGCCTTCCAAGGCGGCAGTTGCAGCGGCGGCACGCCGGCGGCGCTCAATGATGCGTCCGGACTCAGAGCGAATCGGAGAGATCCAACAAGCTCTTGTGAAGTCAGGCTATTTGAGTGGAGAACCTACGGGCCGCTGGGACGATCAGACCCGCGAGGCCATGCGCCGCTACCAGGCTGATAACGGCTTCCCGGTGACTGGCCTTCCCGAGGCAAAATCTCTGATGAAACTCGGCTTGGGCCCTCATCCGCTGCCTCCGGACCTTGATACCAGCAACGTCGCAAAAGCCAGCGTCAACGGCAACGCCGCTGCGACCCCTAGCGCCCCCGCCGAATCCCCGCCGCCGGCTCAGCCGAACTCGGCGCCACCGTTATCGCCGCAACCATGACAAGTAGCACATGCACTCTTGCCTGTGCTCATCGCAGGATAATCCTCACCGAAGCGCGACGAAGAGGTTGCGGACAAATACCCAAGGCCTTGACTGCCTTACCCTGAGCTTCTAAGAGCCTGGTGCGGAAAGCACAGGCAGGAGTGCCTGAGCTACTTGCCCAGTGGATGAAGTCGCTGGCAACTGCCGACCTGCCCACCCGCCGATGTGCCTCTAGCTGTCGATCTGCGCCCGCTGTAACTTATCGCTGTAATCCACGTAGACGGCTTTCCATTCGGAATAGAAATCCAATGCCGCAGTGGCCGCTTCGCGGTGGCCGTTGCCGGTTTGCTTGGTGCCGCCAAAAGGCAGATGAGTTTCGGCACCGATGGTGGGAGCGTTGACGTAGAAAATGCCGGTCTCCAGGTCACGCATGGCCTGGAATGCCCGGTTAACGTTCCGGGTGTAGATGGAAGACGAGAGCCCGTAGACGACTCCATTGCCGATCTCAATAGCTTCTTCGAGGCTTGCGCAGGGCATGATGGAAACCACTGGGCCGAAGATCTCCTCACGGCAAATCCGCATTTCTGGCTTGCAATCGCCAAAAATGGTTGGCGTGTAGAAACATCCAAGATCGTAATCGCCGCCCGTCAGTCGTTCGCCGCCGCATAGCAGCTTAGCCCCTTCATCCTTGCCGATTTCCACGTATTCCTCGACCGTTTTCAGTTGGCTTTCGTTCACGAGAGGGCCCATCTGCACAGACGGATCGAGCCCGTTGCCGACCTTCAGCGCGCGGGCGCGCGTCACGAACTTCTCTACGAATTCCTTGTACACGTCCTTGTGCACGGCGATGCGGCTGGAAGCGGTGCAGCGCTGCCCGGTGGTGCCGAATCCGCCCCAAATTGCGCCATCCACCGCCAAGTCCAGATTCGCGTCCTCCATAACCATGATGATGTTCTTGCCGCCCATCTCCAGGCAGGCGTGCTTGAAAGTGCCAGCACAAGCCGCTGCCACCTTTCGGCCCACCTCGGTCGAACCCGTGAACGAAACCACTCGCACGGCATCGTGGGAAAGCAGGGCAGTGCCGACCTCCGGACCGCTCCCCGTAACCAAGTTCACCACCCCGCGGGGGACTCCCGCCTCCGCGAGCGTCTGGACGAGGTTGTAAGTCGACAGCGGAGTGTCGGTGGCGGGTTTGATCACTACCGCGTTGCCGCAAATGAGCGCCGGCATGATCTTCCAGGAGGGAATCGCCATGGGAAAATTCCAGGGCGTCACCAGCGAGCACACCCCGATCGGGCTGCGTACCCACATGCAGAACTTGTTGGGCAGTTCGGAGGTGGTGGTTTGCCCGAAAAGGCGCCGGCCCTCCCCAGCCATGTAATACGTCATGTCAATGGCTTCTTGAACGTCGCCTCGGGTCTCCTCGATGACCTTCCCCATTTCGCGAGTCATCTGGCTCGCATACTCTTCCTTCCTCTCGCTCAGCAGACGCGCGGCGCGGTAGAGAATTTCGCCTCGCTTGGGAGGCGGAGTCAGCCGCCATGTCTTGTACGCGTCCTTGGCGGCTTGAATGGCATCTTCCACATCGTGCCGGCTCGACTTCTGAAACATTCCCACCAGCTCACGGCGGTCGGCTGGATTGCTGTTATCAAATGTGAGCCCGCTGGCCGATGGTACCCATTCACCATTAATGTAGTTCTTGAAGATTTTCGGCGGTGCCATTGTATTGTTCCCCCTTGAACGAAAAACTATAACAGACGCGGGTGAGGGCTTCAACCCTGCAGGGAAGGGGAATGCGCATGGCTTCGAGAACTGTGGCGCGGGCATTCCTTCGCCGCTTTGAGATCGCGTAGGGGTAGGGCTTGCCCTACCCGGCTCACGAGGGGACGGCAAGCCGTCCCCCGACAAGCAGTTAAACCAGGGGAATCATTTTCATGCCGACTGAGCGGGCGGCACTCACCTGGGACGACTCCAGCCGGGCCGGCCCAACCGCGCGGTTCCGGGCTCCCGCGGCTGGGGTAGGGAAGAGCCTAAAGTTACCCACAGGCGTGTCTGATAATATTTAGCGGGGCGGCTGCGAGTTAACATAACATCTTTCCCACAGAATCCTCAGGAATTTGCACAGAAACGGCGGATAGACGGAAAATGGAAATTGGAAAATCGAAACTGAAAAGTCGACAGTGGGACTTCGAAACCGCATGGCGCGATACGAATTAGATTACCTCATTCTCCAAGCTCTATTTCCCAGTTTCCAGTTTCTAATTTCCAGTTTCCGTTTTCTCCGGTTGCCCATATTGCGCGGGATATGCTAGCTTTAAAGCTCATGTCGGCGCGTCGACATAGCCATGCCTCTTCGTGAGACGGAAGCGATCGTTCTAAGAACTTACCGGCTGGCGGAAGCGGACAAGATTGCTTCCCTCTTCACACGCCAAATGGGACGCCTGCGGGCGGTGGCCGCCGGGGCTCGCCGCACCAAGAGCCGTTATGGCGCCGCGCTGGAACCCTTGAGCCACGTTCGGGCGTTCATCTACGAGCGCGAAAATCGCGAATTGCTGCGCATGAATTCTGCGGAATTGATCGAGTCTTTCTTCGATATGCAGAAAGACTACCGGGTTCAATTGGCAGCCCAATACCTCGCGGAAGTGGCGGAGCGCCTGATCCCGGAGAGAGACCCCAACGACCGGGTGTTCCGCCTGTTCCTGGCCGTGCTCCGGAGCTTGAAGCATTCCGGTGAAGTCACGCGGCCGCTGCTCTACTTTGACTACTGGCTTGTTCGCTTGGCGGGCTTTTTGCCTGACTTCGACCTCTGCCAGAACTGCGGGCGGACGCTGGGCGAAACCGGCGGGTTCCACCTTCCCGGGTCGGAGGGTCTGATCTGCGATCACTGCCGAACCGGTGTGACGGGCCAGCGAGTCTACATCGCGCCCGCTGTGCGAGCGGGGTGCCAGAAACCGCTAGAGCGTTGGATCGCGGAGGAGAAGGCCCCGGCGGGTTGCCGCGAGGCTCGCCGCTTCCTCGAGGATCTCATCGAAACGCACGCCGAGCGAAAGCTCGTGACCCGTGCGATGATGGAAGAGGTGGTGTAGTGCAGGGGCCGGGTGCCGGGGAATAAGCTGTCAGCCGTCAGCTATCAGCTTTCAGCGGGCAGTTCTTACTTGTCAGGTTCCAGTTCTCAGTCAGAGGACTATTTGGCGGCCTTACGTCTCCCCAGAAGCTGATAGCTGACATCTGAGAGCTGACAGCTATCAGTTATACAAGATATTTAAAATCAATACGAAATGGCAATTAAACAAAGTAAAACATCAAATTCGGATAAAGGCCGGCTCAGTTTCCAGGAGATGATTTTCCGGCTCAGCCAATTCTGGGCCGGACGGGGATGTGTGGTGGCTTTGCCCTACGACATCGAGGTCGGAGCGGGCACTATGAGTCCTGAGACATTCTTTCGCGTCCTCGGGCCGCAGCCCTGGCGAGTGGCTTACGTGCAGCCTTCACGCCGGCCCGCCGACGGCCGCTACGGGGAAAATCCCAATCGCCTGCTCAAGCACACCCAAATGCAGGTCATCCTGAAACCCCCGCCCGCGGACGTCCAGGATGTGTATCTCGCGAGTCTGGAGGCGATCGGCATCGAGATCCGCCACCACGATATTCGCTTCGAGGAGGACAACTGGGAGGCGCCCACCTTGGGCGCCTGGGGCATCGGCTGGCAGGTCGTGCTGGACGGTCTCGAAGTCGCCCAATTCACCTACTTCCAACAGTCTGGCGGATTGGACCTCGAACCGATCAGCGTCGAGTTAACCTACGGACTCGAGCGTATCACCGCCTTCCTCCAAAACGTCGAGGACGTTTACCACATACGCTGGAACGAATCCGTGACATACGGTGAAATGCGCCGCGCTGAGGAGTTGGAACTGTCGGTTTATGATTTTGAGGCCGCCGATCCGGAAACTTGCCGGAAGATCCTGGACCTTTACGAGGGCGAGGCTGTGCGGCTGCTGGCGGAGTATCGAAACTCGAAACTCGGGGAGACTCCTAACGCACATCAGCAATATCAGCAGACTGAAAGCTCAAATTCATCAAGTAGTACTTCAAGATTAACTGAGCCGTCGAATTCGACCTACACTTCAGGTTCGGATGGAGCGCCGAATTTCGAATTTCGAGTTTCGAGTTTCGGCTCTCCTGATCGTTTTCCACTCCGCAAGGTGTACGACCTCACTTTGAAGTGCTCGCACCTGTTTAACATCCTCGACGCGCGCGGAGCCATCAGCGTCACCGAGCGCGTGGCGTTGATCGCCCGAGTGCGAAAGCTAGCTTGTTCAGTCGCCGCCATCTACGTCGAGCGCCAGACGGCGCAGGAGGTGACGGCGTGAGAGAGAAGAACGTAAATCAGCCTAATCATCGCCCGGGCGAAGGTGTCGAGCCGCCTCAACCCCAGACTGCGGGTGGGGCTGATCAGCCGGGGCGGAGTTCGCGTAGGACGGTCGGCGCAAAACGCAGGATGGGGACTGGCCCTCAGACGCTGTCGTTGCTCCTCGAAATCGGGTGCGAGGAAATCCCTGCGCGTTTCCTGCGCGATGCCGAACGAGGCCTGGGTGAGAGCGTCCGAGCGGCCATACGCGAGGCGCGCTTACTGCTTGACGCGAGCGTAGGGGCGGTTCGCGAACCGCCCAATTCGAAAATCGAAATTCAAGACGTGGGTGGAGAGTTGCCGCTACAAACATACTCGACGCCGCGCCGCCTCGTCGTGCATCTTCCTGCCGTGTTAGCTCGGCAGTCGGACCGCGTCGAAGAGATTCTGGGTCCCCCGGTTAAAGTGGCAGTGAACGCGGAGGGCCAATACACGCGGGCTGCGGAGAGCTTTGCGCAAAAGAACTCGGTCCGCCTTGAGGATTTGGTTCGCACCACCACCCCGAAGGGTGAATACCTGGCGGTTCGGAAGACTACCCAGGGGCGTCCGGCCTCTGCGGTGCTGGCTGAAATCTTGCCCGCCGCTATCCTGCGCCTGGGGTTTCCCAAGAGCATGTACTGGTTGGAGAAGTCCGACCCGCGGTTCGTGCGGCCCATTCGCTGGGTGCTGGCGATCCTCGGAGAAGGGAAGCGGGCTGAGGCGGTGAGTTTTAAAATCCTGGGCGTTGACTCCGGCGATTTCACCTACGGACACCGCGTCTACAGCAAGGGACGAACCACCGTAAAGGGCTTCCGCGATTACGGCGCCAGGCTGCGGCGCGCCTTTGTGGAGTTCGACCCGGAGAACCGCCGGCAGACGATTCGGACAGAAACTAATGTATTGCTTGAAGATTTCCTGGTTCTGATTGAGGACTCAGACCTTGAAGAATGGCTGGTAAACTCCACGGAGTGGCCTTCGGCAATCCGCGGCGGCTTTGACGAGCGGTTCCTCCATTTGCCGCGCGAGATTCTGACCACCGTGATGCGCGACCACCAGAAGTACTTTGCGGTGGAAAACCGCGAAGGAAAGCTTGAACCTTACTTCGTGGCCATTCTCAACGTCGATTCCGATGAGCGCGGGCTGATCCGGCAGGGGCACGAGCGGGTTCTGCAGGCGCGCTTCAGCGACGCGGAGTTCTTCTGGGATGCGGACCAGCGGTTGCCCCTGCGCGATCGGCCGCCTCGCCTCGAGAAGGTGACCTATCAGGCGAAATTGGGCAGCTACGGCGACAAGGTCCGGCGCATGCATGCCATTGCCTCGCGCCTCGCCGGGAAACTCGAAGCTCAGGGAATTCTGGAAGCGGGGCAGCGCGAGCAGGTGTTGAGGGCTGTCGAACTCTCGAAGTGCGACCTGACCACCCAGATGGTGCAGGAGTTTGCAGAATTGCAGGGTGTGGTGGGCGGACTCTACGCAAAAGCTCAAGGAGAACCTGAAGCCGTGGCGACGGCGATCTACGACCACTACCTGCCGCAGGGATCGGAAGACAAGTGCCCACGAACCCCCATCGGCGCTCTGGTCTCCCTGGCCGACAAACTCGATGCGGTCGTGGCCGGATTCGCAGTTGGTAACGGACCAACGGGATCGAGCGACCCCTTTGCGATCCGGCGCCAAGCCAACGGAGTGATTAAAGTATTACTTGAATTATCGGCTTCTATTGAATTGGATTCAGAAATAGTACTTGAATTGGGTTTTCTGCGTGAGAGGCTGACTTTTGAGTCCGTCGAAGTCGCCGACGCGATCTGGAAATTCATGCGGGAACGTCTGACCTTCCATCTCGAGACGGTTGCCGGCTTGCGCTACGATACGGTGCGCGCCGCGATGGGCGCTCGTCAAGCTGTGTTCGAGCCCTCCCAGGTCCTGGCGCGAGCGCTGGCGATTGAGCGCATCCGTTCGAGCGACGATTTCCTCGGCCTTTCGCAATCCTCCAAACGCATTCGCAATATTCTGAATAAATCCGCCCAGCCCTCCGACTTTGAAGGCCGGGGGTTCGACCCTGCACGTCTTGAGCAAGGGCCGGAGCGGGACCTGTGCGCGGCGTACGAGCGAGTTCGGGATGAGGCGGCACAGAAGCGCTTGGCTGGGGACATCCACGCTGCACTCGAGTCCGTCGCTTCGCTGCGCTCTGCCGTGGACCTCTTTTTCGATGAGGTGCTGGTGATGGCCGAGGACCCCGAGGTGCGCAGGAACCGGCTGCAGTTATTGATTGCGTTGGATAGGCTTTTCACTGAAGACGCGGACTTATCCCTGATTGAAAAGGCCAATGTCGACGCGTCGACATGAGAGAAACGCTCCGACAGCCAGTGGACGATTCGCTTGTAGCCAGCAGGCGATTTGTGGCATGGTGTCTAGTGTGAGGAAGGGTAAGCGATGAAACTGCGGTTGCTGGTCGAATTCGATAACGAGACTAAGCGGTGATCAGCAGTATTTCCCGAACTGCCTGGTTGTGCTTCCGCGGGCGATACGGAGGAGGAAGCGGTGCGCAACGCTAAGGAAGCGCTGGAACTGTGGTTTGAACCTTCCGATATCAAGCCTGCCGAGGGCGCGAAACTGCTCGAAGTGTCGCTCCCATGAGCCCCCGCTTTCCCGTCCTGAATGCCCAGGACGTCACCCGCGTATTGAGGCGAAATGGTTTCGTCCTGACCGGTCAAAAGGACAGCCATCAGAAGTGGCGTCATGCGAATGGCCGGCAAATAATCGTAGCCGTCCACGGAAGCAAACCGATTCCGCGAGGCACCCTCAAGAGCATCATCGAAGGAAGCGGCCTCGATGTGGATGACTTCCGGTAGGTCGACCTCCCGTGGTGCTTCTTGTCCATTGCAAAATCCCAACAAATGCGCCAAAATCGTGGGTCCCTCAGCCGCGACCAGAACGCTTAGGGCTTTCGATTGACCTTCAGTGAGCTCATACCTGAATGCGGAAAGCCGATGGCTGAGAGCTAAGGACTGAAAACTGAGAACCAAAAACTGAAAATCTCAAAGGAGTGCTCATGGAAAAATATGTTTATTTCTTCGGGGGCGGGAAGGCGGACGGTAACGGCGGCATGAAAGACGTTCTGGGCGGCAAGGGAGCCGGCCTGGCGGAAATGACGAACGCGGGGCTGCCCGTTCCTCCCGGCTTCACGATTGCCACCTCGGGCTGTCGGCTCTACTTCCAGAACGATAATAAGACGCCCGATTTCATTATTGCCCAAAAGAATGAGGCGCTGGCAAACCTGGAAAGCCTTCTGGGACAGAAGCTTGGGGAGCGGAAGAATCCCCTACTGGTGTCGGTGCGCTCCGGAGCAAAGTTCTCCATGCCCGGCATGATGGACACCATCTTGAACCTCGGCATGAACGACGAGGTGGCGGAAGTGATCGCTGAAAAGACTAACAACCCTCGCTTCGCCTACGACAGTTACCGGCGTTTCATCCAGATGTTCGGCAACGTGGTTATGGAAATCCCCAAGGAGAAGTTCGAACACGTGTTCGACGGGCAGAAGAAAAAGAAGAAGGTGAAGCTTGACACGGAGCTCACTGCCGACGACCTTAAGCAGGTCATCGCGGACTACAAGAAAGTGGTGCGCAAGGAAACCGGCAAAGACTTCCCCCAGGATCCGCAGGTACAGCTCGATATGGCCATCGAGGCCGTATTCCGTTCCTGGTACAATCCCCGCGCCAAGACCTACCGCCGCTTGAACAAGATTTCTGATGACCTGGGGACGGCGGTGAACGTCCAGACCATGGTCTTCGGCAATATGGGCGACACGTCGGGAACGGGCGTCGGATTCACCCGCAACCCGGCCACGGGCGCCAAGGAATTCTACGGCGAGTTCTTGATGAATGCCCAAGGCGAGGACGTGGTCTCCGGAGTTCGCACCCCCGTACCCATCAAGGAACTCGAGAAGATCATGCCGGAGGTTTACCACCAACTCCGAGAGATCACGACCCGGCTCGAGCAGCACTACAAGGACGTGCAAGACTTCGAGTTCACTATCCAGGATGGAAAACTTTACATGCTCCAGACCCGCAGCGGTAAGCGCACGGGCCCGGCGGCGGTGCGGATTGCCGTGGAGATGGTGCACGAAGGCCTGCTTACCAAGAAAGAGGCGCTGTTGCGGGTGGAACCCGATCAACTCAACCAGTTGTTGCACCATGTGCTGGACGAATCCAAGCCCTTGAAAGTGCTTGCTACAGGCTTGCCGGCATCGCCTGGCGCCGCGGTAGGGCACGTCGTGTTCACCGCCGACGAAGCGGTGGTGGCAGGGAAGACTCAGCCGGTAATCCTGGTACGCGGCGAGACCGTCCCGGACGATATTCATGGGATGGAGGTGGCGGTGGGGATTCTGACTTCGCGCGGTGGCATGACCTCCCACGCGGCGGTGGTCACTCGCGGCATGGGCAAGCCGTGCGTGGCGGGCTGCGGGGCTGCGGAAGTGGACGAGAAGAACAAGCAGTTGAAGATCGGCAGCACTCTCCTCAAGGAAGGTGACTGGATTTCCCTGGACGGTTCGACGGGGCGAGTGATTGAAGGCAAGTGCGATCTGGTGCCACCGGATCCGAAGAGCGGTGTATTCGCCGAGTTCATGCAGTGGGCCGACGAGGCGAGGGAACTCGGAGTGCGCGCCAATGCCGACATACCGCGCGACGCGCTGGCCGCCGTGAATTTCGGCGCCGAGGGCATCGGGCTTTGCCGAACCGAACACATGTTTTTCGCCCAGGAGCGCCTGCCTCATGTGCAGCGCATGATTATGGCGTGCAAGGAGACGGAGGACCCGAAAGAGGCCGCGGCCTACGCCAAGGAACGCCGCGCCGCTTTGGCCAAACTGCTTCCCATGCAACGCAAGGATTTCTTCGGGTTGTTCAAGGCCATGGCTGGGTTACCAGTGACCATCCGCACTTTGGATCCTCCCCTGCACGAGTTCCTTCCCAAGCGGGAAGAGCTGATGGTGGAAATTGCGACGCTTGAAGCGTTGAAGAAGAAAGGTCCTAAACTAATTCAGGCCAAGAAGTTGCTGGAAGTAGTTGAATCTTTACATGAATTTAATCCGATGCTCGGCCTGCGCGGTTGCCGGCTGGGGATCATGTACCCCGAGATCACCGAAATGCAGGCGCGGGCGATCTTCGAGGCGGCTTGCGATTGCAAGAAGAAGGGAATTGAAGCAAAACCTGAAGTTATGATTCCGTTGGTTGGCGATGTGAAGGAGTTCGAACTGCAAAAGGAGATCGTGGACCGCGCGGCCGGCGAAGTATTTGCCAAGAAAGGCGTCAAGGTCGACTACCTCGTGGGAACCATGATCGAGTTGCCTGCCGCGGCTCTCTCCGCCGGGGAGATCGCTCAGCAGGCTGAGTTCTTCAGCTTCGGGACGAACGATCTGACCCAAACCACTTTCGGGCTCTCCCGCGACGATTGCGGCAAGATCATCTATGCCTACGTCAAGCAGAAAATTTGGCCTGCGGATCCGTTTGCGGTGCTGGATCCGAAACGCGTGGGCAGGTTGTTGAAGCTCGCCACCGCCGAAGGGCGGGCAACTCGCAGCAACCTCAAAGTCGGAATCTGCGGCGAGCATGGAGGCGATCCGGCCTCGATCGAGGTGTGCGCTGAGGCGGGGTTGAACTATGTTAGCTGCTCGCCTTATCGCGTGCCCATCGCGCGGCTGGCGGCAGCACAGGCCGCTGTGAAGAAGCAGGAGAAGGCGGCCTACTCCACAGCGTAGGAGCGTGTGTCGGGTTTCTGGCCGACGCGGGTGGGCGGCCCCTGTGGCCGCCCATCGGCGAAGGTACTTGGTCGGGTCTCCTTCGTAGCAGAAGGTGTTTAGCCGGGGCGGGTTGTGCGCTGTGCGCAATTTGCTTGTGGCTAGTGAAAATAACGTGTCTATTTAAAGTTGCTTAAAACTGATAATCTCTAGTGATGCTTTAGATGTGTGGCGCGATCTCAGGCAGCCCGTGATGCGGCCATCGGCGGGTACGTGCCGCGTCATGGCCGCTCTGAAAATCCTGGTGCGGGCGTCTCGCCCGCCGTGGAGTTGGAGTTCCTTTGCTGCGCTCGGGACGGGCCCTGTGCAGGAGTTTCTGCGTAGACGAAACGCCCCCTCGACGACCGTCGGGACGCCCCAACCACTCCGATTTTTTGCCGTGACGTGCTCAGAGCGTGGCCGGCATCGAGAGCTAATCTCATGAATGTCGGCGCGTCGACATTGCCTGGTTGCAACAGCCAATCATTCGTTCGTCAGACGTCACTCTCAGTTTTCCCTGCCGCATCTTCCCACCGTAGGAGGCAATCCCATGTCCGAGAAGAATTCCTCAGTAAAGTTAGTTAGCCGCCGGAGGTTCATCGGAGCTTCCGGCGCGGCTGTCACCTTATGGAATCTCGCGCGAAGCGTGGGAAACGGTAAGGACGCCGGCCGCTTCGTCGGGGACGACGGGGCCGGCCCAGTGGGCGCGCACAGCTTCGGCTATCAAGGGGAGCAATTCCTCCTGGATGGGAAGCCCTTTTTAATCATCTCCGGTTCGATGCACTATCCCCGTGTGCCACGGCCGTACTGGCGGGACCGTATGCGCAAAATGCGCGCCCTGGGCTTGAACACGCTCTGCACCTATGTATTCTGGGACCTGCACGAGCCGCAGCCGGGCAAGTTCGATTTTACGGGTAATCTCGATGTCGCCGTTTACGTCCGCACAGCGCAGGAAGAAGGTCTATGGGTAATTGTGCGCCCGGGACCTTACATCTGCTCGGAGTGGGATTTTGGCGGCCTTCCTCCCTGGCTCTTGGCAACTCCGGGGCTCAAGGTCCGTACCTCGGATCCGCGTTTCATTGATGCTGCGTCAAAGTATTTGCGTAAGGTGGGGGAGCAACTGGCGCCTCTCGAAATCACCCGCGGCGGGCCCATCATCATGGCGCAGGTGGAGAACGAGTACGGATCTTTCGGCCACGAGCACGATTACATGAACGCCATTCGGAAAGCCATTCACGATGCCGGATTCGAGGTCACTCTCTACACGTCGGACGGGTCGGCGCGACCAGAGTTGCAGGGGGGAACCTTTCCGGACTTGCCCGTCGCGATCAATTTTGGGCAGGGTGACCCCGCGCCGGAGTTCGCGAGATT
Organism: uncultured Acidobacteriota bacterium; assembly: GCA_963831905.1. Lineage (GTDB taxonomy): Bacteria > Acidobacteriota > Terriglobia > UBA7540 > UBA7540 > CAVROP01. The sequence continues at coordinate 599,425 of CAWHRX010000004.1, forward strand.
TGCCAAGTTCAGGCAGGGTGCAACCCGCATGTGCGGTGAGTACTGGGACGGCTGGTTCGACCACTGGGGAGAAGAGCATCATGTGACCTCCCCTGAGGAAGCCGCTCGGGGAATCGAGTGGATGCTGTCGCGAGGAATTTCCGTCAACCTGTACATGGTACACGGAGGCACAAGCTGGGGTTTCATGAGCGGCGCGAATTATGACGGAAGCTATCAGCCGGACATTTCCAGCTACGATTACGACGCGCCGATCGACGAGGCGGGCCGGCCCACCAAGAAGTTCTTCCTGATTCGTGAGGTTGTCGCAAAGTATCTGCCCGCAGGTTCGCGCTTGCCCGAGTTACCCTCTCCGTTGCCTGTGATTGAGATTCCGCGCTTTGAGTTGGGAGAGGTAGCGGCGTTGGAAGGTCTGCTGGGAAAACCGGTTCACTCTGACCAGCCGCTTTCGATGGAGGCAATGGGGCAGAATTATGGGTTCATTTTGTACCGCACTCGGTTGGCTAAAGAATTTAAAGGAATACTTGAAGTAACGGAGATAAGAGACTATGCGATCGTGTCCCAGGGCGCCCGACGTCTGGGAGTTCTGGATCGCCGCCTGAAGATGCATGCGCTCAAAGTGGAACTGGAAGGCGGGGCTCCGCTGGATATTCTGGTGGAGAATATGGGCCGCGTCAATTTCGGCCCGCACCTGGTAGAGGACCGGAAGGGAATCGTTGGGCCAGTCACGCTTGCCGGCTCAATCTTGACCGGTTGGGAGAATTATGCGTTGCCGATGACGGACCTTTCGCACTTGCGCTTCTCTTCTTCAGGTCCGAAGGGCCTGACCTTCTTTCGAGGAGAGTTTGAATTGACGTCATTGGGCGATACATTCCTGGACATGCGGGGCTGGGGAAAAGGTTATGTGTGGGTCAACGGGCATAACCTGGGCCGCTACTGGAAGATCGGGCCGCAGCAAAGCCTGTTTCTACCGGCCACCTGGCTTAACCAGGGAACGAACTCCGTGGTGGTGCTCGACCTCGAGCCGGTCGAGCGCCGAACGATTCAAGGCGTGAAAGACCCGATTTGGTCAACGCCCAAGTCTTAGTTCGGGTATTGACCTGGGTCGGATTGCTGCGATACATAAAGTATTAGTTTAAGTATCGATTTGGCGGACGTTGACAGCGCGTCATACTCCGGCCCGCGGCGCGAGAGGGCAAGACGATATCAAAACAGCTCATCCGTCAGCCGACGGACGAAGGCGCAGACCGAGGCAATGCGGAAGTCATGGTTTGTCTCTGCGAGCCCGGCGCCCTTTGCGGCTTCGCGCGAAACCGGTTCTTCATTCTTAGATTGAACCGCAGCTTCCAGGCGGGCTCGACGCTGATCCGAAGTCAGGTTCAGGACTGCATCGCCGCTCGTGGGCGCGGCGTCTCGTACGGTTTTCGAGGGAGATTGGACTTCAATTCGGTGTCCGTGGAATATCTTTCTGCCTCCATGCAACTTTCGGTCCTAATGTGCATCCTAATGCCTGAGTGGCGGAAGTGTGTTGTGTCTCAGCCACATTTCGGGACGTTGTCTGTGCCGTCCCGAGGTGATCCCGCAGACGCGGAAAGCCGCCGCAGCCGGACCGATGACCAGCGAGTAAAAGCAGCGATCTCGCAAAGCCAAGTGATATAATCGGGAAGAATCAGCTTGAGAGGTGAATCCATGGGCACACGGCGAATGCAAGTGGTGGCGCTTCTGGCAATATTCTGTCTCGCGGCTCTTCCAGCGCGCGGCGACGACAAGAAAGACGACGTTGACGAAATCGGCAATCGGAAAGTTGCGCACAAGAGCATCATTTCCGAGGAAAAGGAGATTGCCATCGGCAAGCAGTACAGCGTAGAAGTTGAGCGTTCCGCGAAGCTGCTCACGGACCCTGTCATCAACGAGTACGTCAATCGAGTAGCGCAGAACGTAGCGCGCAATTCGGACCTCAAGATTCCGCTCACGGTGAAGGTTATTGACGATCCAACGCTCAACGCCTTCGCACTTCCGGGCGGTTTTCTCTACGTCAACACGGGCTTGCTGCAGGCTGCGGAAGAGGAAGACCAGGTGGCGGGGGTTGTGGCCCACGAAATCGCGCACGTGGCCGCGCGCCACTGGGCGAGCCAGATGACCAAGATGACCTTCGCGCAATTCGCCATGATACCGCTGATGTTCGTTCCCATGACTTACCCGGTTTATATGGGCGTGATGGAAGCCTACATGAACGGCGTGCCGCTGATGTTTCTAAAGTTCAACCGTGGCGCCGAGGCGGAGGCGGATTATCTCGGGATCCAGTATATGTACAAAGCAGGGTACGACCCGAACTCGTACGTTGCCTTCTTCGGCAAAGTCATGGACGAGGAGCGCCGCATGCCAGGGAGCATGCCCCAGGTTTTTATGGACCACCCGCCAACAGGCGACCGGATTATCAAGACTGAAGAGGAAATCAAACAGATTCTTCCCAAGAAGGACCAGTATTTGGTTTCGACGTCGGAGTTTGACGACGTTAAGGCCCGCTTGCAACAGGTGATCAGCAACCGGAAGAGGTTGAAGCCCGGCGAGACCGGCGGGCCCACACTGCGCAAGCGGCAGCCCAGCGACCAGACCTCGGCTCCGACTCAGACCGCGGGGCAGAGTTCAGGCAGCAGCACCGCCGGCGATGAGCAGCCGCCGGTGCTCAAGCGACGGAGCGACCCCTCATCCGACTCGGGTTCAAGTACTACTTCAAGTCCAAATTCGACCCCGAGCTCGACCCCAAGTTCGACGACGGGCGCCAGTCCAAGCTCGACCCCTAATTCGAGTCCAAGCTCAACGCCGAATTCCAGTCCGAGCTCGACTCCGAATTCGAATACAAGCGCGAATTCGCCGTCCACACCGACTCAGACGGCAGGGCAGAGTTCAGGCAACAGCACTGGGAATGATCAGGCGCCGGTGCTCAAGCGGCGCAGCGACTCTTCTTCCGACTCGGGTTCAAGCACCACTTCAAGTCCGAGTACGACCCCTAGTTCGAGTCCAAGCTCCACTCCGAGTCCGAATCCGCCCCCAAACTCGAACCCGAACCCCAACTAGAGTTTTTCCCGCTCCGCATCAAGGATGGCCGCTCGCAAGCGTGGGCGGCCATTCCTGTTTCTAGGTAGTAAATTAGGGAATAGGGGACAGGGAAGAGGGAACAGCCGAGAGGCGATAGCGATCACCACCTTAAGACACGTTACTCCCTGTTGCCTGTGCCCTATTCCCTGTTCACAAATGGTGGGGCGGTGCGGGTGGGGGAGCTATTCCGAGCTTTCGTAGTTCGTCGGAATAGTACTTGCGGTAGAGGATTTCCCATTCTCCGCCGCCTTCCACGATGGTTCGCTTCTGTGCGGCGATGCGGCCTTTCACAAGCTCGTCGATCTTTTCTTCTTCCTGCATCAGCTCCGTGAGGATCTTGACGATCTGCACGCGGATGTTATTGGACTCGTCGTAGATTTCCACTTCATCCAGAGCCTCAATGGCGGCCATGACCTGGTGTGAAATCTGAATGATCTTTTCGTGAGTCATTTTCATGGTCGCTGGATTACCTGCCTTAGAGAATGGCCTTCCTCTGGCGCACCAGTTCCTTCTTGATCGCTTTGAAAGCGTCTTCGTAACTTGCGCCCAGCTCTTTCATCTGGTTACCGTGTTCCTCCAGGATTCTTCGAACTTCGTCGTTGATTCGATCCTCGACGCTCAACTCTTCCAGCATCACCTGGTTGATGACTTCGGTGACATAATCAGGCTGTTCATAGGTGATCAGGCCTTCATCGGTCAGCCGCTTCAACACTTGCTTGGCCATATAGCCGACATAGTCACGCGGAAACTGCATGGATGATGGGCCTCTCCTTGACGCTTGTGATACGCTAGTGTATATTCCATAGGTTGCAGGTGTCAAGGTTGTACAGCAGGTAGTGCCCTGATTTGACTGGTGGCGCAGGGCTTCAGGCCGGCAACTGCCGACCTTAAGTCAATCGCTGGGCAGCAACCAGGACAGTACCACGCTGCGGGCCCTGCGCCGTCTTGGATTGGGCGGGGCGGTTAGCTCAGTTGGTTAGAGCGTCTGCCTTACAAGCAGAAGGTCGCCCGTTCGAGCCGGGCACCGCCCACCAGAAAGAGCAGTGGCGATTGACAAGTGAAGACGTGGTTTCACTCGCTCTGCCTCGTCACTTTTCACTCGTCACTGCTTTCCAGGGGACGTAGTTCAGCTGGTTAGAACGCATGCCTGTCACGCATGAGGTCGCGGGTTCGAGTCCCGTCGTCCCCGCCAGCTAATTCAATAACTTACAGGCAGCATCCTTTTCAGGCATCCCGATTTGGTTACCAATTTGGTGCACATCACCCGCAAAAACGGGCTCGGTTAGGGGCGTCGCAATCGAATCCAGGGCGGCACGCTTGTCGGTCATGCGAATGTGGGAGTAGTGTTCCAACATTGCACGGCTTACGTGTCCGGCAATGCTCATGATCGTTTGGTCGGAAGCCTGAGATTCGGCCAACTTGGTTATGGCAGTGTGCCTGAGATCGTGGAATCGGAGCCGAGCCAAGGGGTTTTTGATGTTCTTCATTTCGGCCTTGCATTCCGGGTTGCGGCAAGAATCGGTCGGCTTTTGAACCAGTCCGCACTTCGGGCACTTGACGGAGCGTGTCACGGTTCTAACTTAGGCTCCAACTCAAGCCAGTCCTCATTCCTTCCAATATGACCCGCAATTGCGAGAAACGTCTGGCCTTTTGTGTCACGGCTTTCATCGAATCGGGCGCAGAACAGGGTCGTGGTGCCTTGGTGCTAAACTGCTTGATCGCGGTTCGAAATCATCTCGGCGGCCGTCGTGAGAGGGTCGGCAATTCTCAGGACCTTCGTACCATTGAATTCTCATGCCTTTAGAGACAAAATCCGGCTGAGTGGACGGCTCGGTGAGCGAAGCACTTGAGGATGTAGGCCGCACGGTTCTCCCCAGGCCCAACCCAAGTAGCGTTGGCGTGAATCCAGACAAAACATCCGTGCGAGGGAAAGGTCGAAGAATATGCCAATGTCCGGAGGTAGATAGCATGGATCGCGTTCGCGCAACTGTGGATTTAGAGAGTAACGCCGAGAACCAACACACCAGCCCCGCTTTGTCTCGGTGCCGGAAACCGATGGTGCCTGCGATGCCGTCGCCACAGTCGGTAATGAAGACGAACATCCCTCCCAATTTGCTCGAAGACCTTGCTCTGAAGGTTCTTTGCTTGAAAGGGGAACAATCGCTGGTTGACTTGAGCAAGCACCTCCGGCTGAGCTTTCCGGTTGTCGACGAAGTCTTTCAACGGTTGCGCAAGGAGCGTCTTTGCGAAGTTAAGGGAATGACGGGGCTCGTACACCGGGTCGCGCTCTCCACGGAAGGAAGGACCAGGGCCTTGGAGTCCATGGCGCTGAACCAGTATGTGGGTCCGGCTCCAGTGTCCCTTGACGACTATACGGCTTGCGTACGAGCACAGAGCGTGATGTTTTCTGAGGTGCACTTCGAGGACGTCACCCGAGCCTTAGAGGACTTGGTATTATCCAGTCGCATCCAAGCCCGGCTGGGTGTGGCAGTCGCGTCTGGTGCATCGCTGTTTCTTTATGGACCGCCGGGATGCGGCAAGAGCATTATCGCCGAGAAGCTTTTCAGTGTCTATGGTGACTCCGTCTGGATCCCGCACGCCGTTGAGGTCTCCGGCCAGATCATCAGTGTCTACGATGGCGCTCTCCACAGAGGCATCGACGAGCCTGTAGCTGAGGATACCGACGGTCGCTGGGTGCTGTGTCGCCGGCCATCGATAATGTTAGGAGGCGAACTGACGGTTGATATGCTGGATTTGCATTTGGACCCGGCCAGCAGGTCTTACTGTGCCCCCATCCAGATGAAGGCGAACAACGGTGTACTCGTCGTGGACGACTTTGGCCGGCAGTTGGTGCCGCCCAAGCTGTTGCTGAATCGATGGATCGTTCCGCTCGATCGCCACATCGATTTTCTCACTCTGGCCGGGGGAGGAAAATTCGAAGTTCCCTTCGATTCGCTGGTTGTGTTTGCAACGAATCTGGACCTGGCCGACCTGGGTGATGAGGCGTTCTTTCGCCGGCTCCAGACCAAGATCAAAGTGGACTATGCGACGCCCGAGCAGTTCCATGAAATCTGCCATCGAGTCTGCCTCGAATCCGACCTCGAGTACGATGCGACGGTAGTCGACCTTTTGATCGACAGCGTCACCACAGAATTCAATCGACCGTTACGGCAATGCTATCCGCGCGATATCGTCCGACAGATCTGCCTTAAAGCGCGCTTCGAGGGCGAGCAGCCGAGATTCGACACCCAGGCGGTTTCCGATGCCTGCCGCAACTGTTTCGCCTTCGATCTTGACTATATCAACTCCGGTGCCCCTGTCGAGTGGCACCGCCGTCGGAAAGAGGCGAAGCTCGCCGAGAGGGCTGAGAATCCCCCCTCGACCTAATCCTTCTAAGACCGGTCCGCACGGTAGGCTTGCCGGAGCCGCTGAAACAGCATGAGATCCGGGACGCCCACGGCTGTCGTCCCTGCCGGACTCAAGGCGTCAAGCTGGGTTCAAGATGTGGTATGCATTTGGACTGTGCGACAGGCAAGCGTCTAACAGGCGGAGAAGGTCGTCTTTGGTGCCTCTTTGAACTATTTCAGGGCAGGAAAGTTGGTGCACATTTTGGTGCACACCTAAATCAGAAACGGTCGTAATCCATCACATTGCTTCAATGGAACGTATGCTGAAAAAGCAGGTGGTCTGAATTCAGATGATAGGCGAATGCGCTCAAGTTGATGCTGGCGATAGGGCTACGGCTGGGTGATCGGCTCAACTCCGTCAGGCGCTCCAAAACTGTTCCTAGAGCATTTCCATTTATTATGTAGCGTATCGGGCGCTAAAAAAGAAGCCCTTGCAGTCCGCGACGGATATGGACTGGAAGGCCTCTCTCGCTGCAGAAAGCAGTTGTTCGTCGTCCCGGGGAGCGTGGCCGCGCAGGATTTGTTTGATCTTGCTCCACATGGGCTCGATGGGATTGAAGTCCGGTGAATAGGGCGGCAGGTAGAGCAGCCGGGCGCCGGCGGCTTCCAGGGCTTCCCGGACTCCCCGGATTTTGTGGGTGGCGAGATTATCCAGAATCACCACCTGGCCAGGGCGCAGGGCGGGGACGAGCCCCTGCGTCACCCAAGCTAAAAACATTTCTCCGTTCATGGGCCCTTCAAAAAGCCAAGGAGCACAGGGACCCTCCAGACGAATCCCAGAGATCAACGTGCTGGTCTGATAATGTCCATGGGGGATCCGCGCCCACAGTCGTTGTCCACCGAGTGCGCGGCCTCGCAGGCGCGTCATCTTGGTGTTGGCTCCACTTTCATCTACGAACACCAGATGGGCTGTGGGCTCCCCCGCCAGATCCTCATGCCAGCGCGCCCTTTTTTCGGCGACGTCGGGACGTTCTTGCTCGGCGGCGGCCAGAGTTTTTTTTAAACCTCCAACCCAGCCGCCGCAGCCAGAGATCGATCGTGGAGGTGCGGAAGGGACGATCCAGGCCCGCGCCCAACTCGGCCAGCGTAGCGTCGGGCCGTTCGGAGAGAAGTTGGCGCAGACGTTGTTTGCGCTCTGCGGTGAGCAGCGTCTTGCGTCCACATAAATACGTCCGGGGGTCCAGGGTGCGGCGCTCCTGAAACCGCTGGCGCACACGACGCACTGCTGCGATGCAGAAGCCCGAAAACTGCGCGATCTCCCGCGTGCTCCGGCCGGTTTGGTAGAGTTCCAAAATGCGCCTGCGGATCGGAATCGGTATGGCTCGCATGAGCACACTCTGCCACAAAAGTCGGCAGTTTGCAAGCTACATTATTTATGGAAATGTTCTAGCTTCCTCCGTAAGACTGTGGACGGTGAGGTGTAATCCTTAACCGGCATTACATGTGGGAAGGGCTGTTTTCGCCATCCATGGCTACGTCGGAATTGGTCAGCAGAATTGATCAATCAGCTTGCGGAGTAGGTCACGGCGCCTGATCTGCCCTCCAAAGTCGTGACGGAATCGGCGTACCTGTGTGTCAGCAAGTCTCGACTGTGTCTCTTTACTCGAACCAGCAATACTTTCCCTGAGTTAAAATACCAAGAATATCGAAAGCGAGCGCCCCGATCGTCACGAGCGCAGGGCTTGGGGCTGGCGAGCCTTGCTGGACGCGCAGGGCCGGGGTCGCAAAGGGGGTTAAATGTCGGCAGAACTTCGTTTCAAGCAAAGATACAAATCAACCGAATGGCTACGACGGCATCCGCCTGGAGGCGATACGCCTTGGGATATTAGCAAACCTGACTTCAACCTGATTCAGACCGTAGCCGCAACGCCCATAAAACCCTGCAAAGCGATGGAAATTGGATGCGGGACGGGCGATAACGCCATATGGCTTTCGCAACAAGACTTCCATGTGGTGGGAATTGATGCTTCGGAGGTAGCGATTGAGAAGGCAAAATCGAAAGCCGGAGAAACCAACGTCAAATGCGACTTCATAGTGAGTGACATCATGACAAGCCGCATTGAAGGGGCGCCTTTTGGCTTTGCATTTGATCGCGGGTGCTTTCATACATTAGGTTCGGACCATCAACGGAGGAGGTTTGCTGAAATCGTCCATGGCCATTTGGGAACCGACGGCCTATGGCTCAGTCTGATTGGCAACGCTGATGAACATCGCGAGGGCCCAGGCCCGCCACAGCGGACCGCAAGAGATATCGTGAATGCTGTGGCGCCATACTTTGAAATACTGTCGCTCGTTTCAGGCTCTTTCGGATCCAACCGCCCCCACCCGCCCAGAGCTTGGGTTTGCCTGATGCGGAGAAGGCGTTAGACAATAATGGTGAACAGCCCGAAGCACCGAATCCACGGAAAAGTGGTGGAAATCCCCAAGTAAACCGCAAACCGCTGTTGAATACTTGGGGTGTTCCCAACAGTTATAAGTAAACAGTAGCCGACCAGCGAGGACTTATCACGGCTGAATTCCCGAGTCACCGGCAACACGTTCAGGATTCGCCCAGCCGGCAAATCGGTGCCGGCTAGCCGAGGCGCCCGATTTCTTGGCGCTGGCTCCGCCGGCTGTGGTAACATCTTCTCTTATACAGGCATTCCTCCAAATCATGATTGGGACAACAGTTGCGCACTACCGCATCCTGGAAAGGCTGGGCAGCGGGGGTATGGGTGTGGTTTACAAGGCCGAAGACACCGAGCTCGGCCGCCTGGTCGCCTTGAAATTCCTGTCCGACAATCTCGCCAAGGACCATCAGTCCCTTGAGCGTTTCCGCCGCGAGGCGCGCGCTGCCTCTGCGCTCAATCATCCGGGGATTTGCACCATCTACGAGATTGGCGAGCACGAAGGCCAGCCGTTCATCGCCATGGAATTCCTGGAAGGCTGCACGCTCAAGCACCACATTGCATCCGGCGCCATCGAACTGGAAGAGCTGCTCGATCTGGCTATTCAAACTGCCGACGCCTTGGACGCGGCGCATGCCAAGAACATCATCCATCGCGACATCAAGCCTGCCAACCTCTTTGTCACCAGCCGTGGACTAACAAAGATTCTCGACTTCGGCCTGGCTAAGCAGACCGCGACCAAGGGACCATCCGGCTCCCCGGCGGGGCTTTCGGGCCAGCTCACGATGGACGCGAACGAGGAGTACCTGACGAGTCCGGGCGCAGCCATGGGCACGGTTTCGTACATGTCTCCCGAGCAGGCGCTGGCCAAGCCGCTCGATGCGCGCTCCGATTGGTTCTCATTTGGCGTGGTGCTCTATGAAATGGCGACGGGGAGCCAGCCCTTTCGCGGCGAAACCAGCGCGGCGATTTTCGATTTCATTTTGCGGCGATCGCCTGCCTCGCCCTTACGGCTGAATCCTAACCTGCCGGCGAAGCTCGAGGAAATCATCAGCAAGTCGCTCGAGAAGGATCCGCGGCTTCGCTATCAGAGTGCCTCAGGACTGCTCTCCGATCTCCATCGCTTGAAGCGGGATACAGCCTCGGCGCGCTCCGCCGTCTCCGGGGTTACAGAAGCCGACGTATTCGAGGGGTCGGGTTCGGGGCGCCGTGCCGCCGCGCGCGCCGCGCAGGGCCTTTGCGTCGCCGTGCTGCCCTTCGAGAACACCAGCGGCGATCCCGATTCCGAATACCTGAGCGACGGGATCACGGAAACCCTCATCAACAGCCTGACGCAACTGGGGCGGCTGAGGGTGCTGGCGCGCAGCACGGTTTTCCGATACAAGGGGCGCACCCAGGACCCGCAGCAGGTAGGGCGAGAACTGGGGGCTATGGCCGCGCTCACGGGGCGGGTTCTTCAGCGCGGCCAGACGCTGGTGATTGGGACGGAACTGGTGGATGTGACGAACGGTTTGCAGCTCTGGGGAGAGCGCTACAAACGGAACTTAGCCGATATCTTCAACGTCCAGGAAGAAATCGCCAAGGCCATTTTCGACAAGCTGCGGGTGACTCTGACGCCCAAGGAGGAGAAGCAGCTCGCCAAGCGCCAGACCGTTGACCCCGAGGCCTATCAGCTCTACCTGAAGGGCCTCTTCTTCTGGAACAAGTGGAGCCCGGAAGGCTTCCGCAAGGCGGAGGAGTTTTTCCGCCTGGCCATTGAGAAAGACCCGACCTATGCGCCCGCCTATGTAGGGCTCGGATACCGCTTTACCGCCCCGACCTACATCGGCCTGGTCGCGCCGCGAAACGCATTTCCTAAGGGGCTCGAATTTGCTCAAAAGGCGCTCGCCCTGGACGAAACGCTTCCTGCGGGGCACGTTCTCGTCGGCGTGACAAAGATGTATTACGAATGGAACCTTGCCGAAAGTGAAAGGCACTTCAAACGCGCGATCGAATTAGACTCGAATTACGCCCTTGCGCATCACCTCTACGGCTGTGCCTTGTGCGGACTCGGGCGCACCACGGAAGGAATAAACGAAGCGATCTACGCCGTACAGCTTGAGCCGGCCTCTGCCCAGGTGGCCTGGGGCATCGGGCTGGCGCACCTTTGGGCCGGGAATTATATAGAAGCGGAGAAGGCGCTGCGAAACTCCCTCGAACTCGATCCCAAGTTTCTCTTGAGCCGTCTCAATCTGGGCGAAGTTTGTGCCGTGACCGGAAGACTTGATAACGCCGTCCAGGAGTTTGGGAGGGCGGTGGACGATACTCAGGGCAACCCCTACGCAGTCGGTTATTGGGGATACGCCTGCGGGCTGGCGGGCCATCGGACTGAAGCTGACAGTGCGTTATCGAAGCTCAAGGAGCTTGCTCAGCATGGATACGTGCCGCCTTTGGCAAACGCTTTAGTGTTTCTGGGATTGGGTCAGATGGACGAGGTCTTCAACTGGCTTAACCGGGCTTACGAGGAGCGTGACGGCCGGTTTGCTAGTCTTCATGTCGATCCCATCTTCGACCCGCTGCGCTCCGACCCGCGCTTTGAGGAGTTGTTGCGCCGTGTGGGCCTGCCGCCTAGGGTCGCAGAGGCAGGCAGGGGCTACTCAAGTTCGATAGAGTAACCTGAGTCTATTCAGGGACTCACCCTCCCACACCATGCCCCTAGTCCCTCTTCCAGGGGAGAGGGGAGAGGGAAGAGGGACTAGGGGCTCGTTCTTCCATCTAGGATTTGAAATGACCTTGGCAACCGGCACAAAAATGGGGCCCTACGAAATCCTCGCGCCGCTGGGTGCGGGCGGGATGGGCGAAGTCTATCGGGCGCGCGATACGCGTCTCGAACGCGACGTGGCCGTCAAAGTCCTGCCCGCCTCGTATTCGGCCGATCCTGATCGCTTGCGCCGCTTCGAACAGGAAGCGTGCGCCGCCAGTCAGCTCAACCATCCGAACATTGTGACGGTGCACGATTTCGGGACGCACCAGGGCTCGCCCTACGTCGTCCAGGAACTCCTCGAAGGTGAGACGCTTCGCGAGCGGATCGAATCGGGGTCGCTCGGAACGCGCAAGGCCACCGAGTACGCGCTCCAAATCGCGCATGGCCTGGCGGCAGCCCACGACAAGGGCATCGTGCATCGCGATCTGAAACCCGAGAACATCTTCATAACCGCCGACGGCCGCGTGAAGATTCTGGACTTCGGGCTGGCCAAATTGCTCGGAAGCGACGGAGACGCCGGAGCAGCAGGCAGCGCGCGTACCGCCACACTGCAGACCCTTCCAGGTGTGGTCATGGGTACGGTGGGTTATATGTCGCCCGAACAGGTCCGCGCCCAACCCACCGACGCCCGCTCCGACATTTTCTCATTCGGCGCCATTGTCTACGAAATGCTCACAGGCTGCCGCGCTTTCCAGCGGGATACGTCGGCAGAAACTATGGCGGCGATTCTGAAGGAGGAGCCGCCGGAGCTCTCAACATCCGGCAAGAATGTTCCGCCGTCGCTTCAGCGGATCGCCGACCATTGCCTTGAGAAGAGCCCGGAGCTGCGCTTTCAATCGGCCAAGGACCTGGCGTTCGCGCTGGGTGCGCTTTCCGGATCGGGAACTGCGCCCAATCTCCCCCCAGCGCTCGAAGCACCCCGTCAACGACGATGGATGCCCTGGGCAGCGATTGCAGCCGTGGCGGCGGCCGGCTTGTTCGCCCTTTATCTGGTTATGGAGCGGCCTGCCCCGGCAGGACGGATGCAATTCGCGATTCCTCTCGAGAGTGACTCGGTGAACCTGGCCCTTTCTGCCGACGGGAGAATGCTGGCTTTGGTCAGGCGCGATGACGCCTCCGGTGAAAACATGCTCTATTTTGAGCGGCTCGGCTCGCCCAGCGCTACCCGGCTGGAGGGAACTGAAGGCGCTTCCTACCCCTTCTGGTCGCCGGATGACGCGAGCATCGGCTTTTTCGCCGACGGGAAGCTTCAGAAGATCGCCGTCGCGGGCGGCGCGCCGCAAGTGCTGGCCACGGCGTCGCACGGCCGGGGAGGATCCTGGGGCAGCCGGGACGTGATCATCTACACGCCGGACACGGGTGGCCCGGTTTGGCGCGTCAACGCCGAGGGCAGCGGCGCAGCGCCGCTGACCGACAAAATCTATCTTTCCAGCGAGACTTCGCACCGCTGGCCCCAGTTCCTTCCCGACGGCAATCATTTCCTCTTTTATTCAGGGTCCTTCGGAACGGGGGACACCTCAAAGCAGGGGACCTATTTCAGTTCGCTCGCGGCTCAGGAGAAGAAACTGGTTGTTCTTACGGAAGCCAATGCCGCCTACGCGAACGGACGGCTCTATTATCGCGATGAGAGAGCGAGCCTGGTCGGCGTTCTGTTCAGCCCTGGCAACGGGAAAGTTAGCGGCGAGCCCGTAGTGATTTCGGACCACGTCAGCTACGAGCCTTCGGTCGCTTACAGCACTTTCTCCGCCGGAGGAGACGGTACGGTGGTCTACCTTGGCGCCGGGGCGGGTGTGCTCTCGGCATTGGTCTGGTACGACCGGAGCGGCAAAGAGTTAGGACGCATCGGCGCGCCGGCGGTAATGGCGAATCCCTCGATTGCGCCCGACGGGAATCGGGTGGTGGTGGACATCGCCGATTTCAAGACCTCCAACGTTGACGTCTCGGATTGAAGACCTCAGCCACAACGCAGGCTCCCGCTTTACCTTCGATCCTACCGAGGAAGCGACCGCCATCTGGTCGCGCGACGGGCGAACCATCGCGTATCGATTCCAAGGCGCCGACGCCGCGATTCTTGACCTCAAGAACGCGAGCGGACGGGAGGCCGCCAGGGAGGTCTACACCACTCGGCCACAAGACGACATCCTGCCGAACTCCTGGACTCTCGACGACAAGGCTGTCCTCTGCACTTACGAACCGGCGGCCGGAGGCTCCAACCTGGTCCTGGTGGACGCCGCCTCCGGCAAAACGACTCCGTTTCTGACAGACAAGGCGAGCGAAACCAATGGGATGATTTCGCCCGACGGCAAATGGGTGGCTTACGCCTCGAATGACTCGGGCGAATGGCAGGTTTGCCTCACCACGTTTCCGGGCGCGCAGGGAAAGTGGCAGGTCTCGCCGGGCGGCGGCACCGAACCCCGATGGCGAGGTGACGGGATGGAGATCTTCTACGTCGACCCCAAAGGAATGCTGATCGCCGTGCCCGTGAATGCCGGCGAAACGTTTTCCACCGGGTCGGCTTCACCGCTCTTCCACATCCACGGACGAGCGCCAATTTCCAATACCGATCTTTATACCTACGATGTCTCTAAAGACGGAAAACGCTTCCTCGTCAACAGCTACGTCAAGCCGGACCATGTCGAACCGTTGACGGTAGTGCTCAACGCGACGGCGGGCACGACGAGATAACCGAGCGGAGCTGGTCCGGGGCGTGCCAAATTGGACGGTGTTGAGTTCAACTTCACCGGCGAGGTGCTTGCACCCGCTGAGAGTGGAAAACGATGACCCTGCCGGCCGGAACCAGACTAGGGCCTTGAAGAGCCAGCCTGACCATGACGCTTGACGGAGGGGTGTGGGGCGCGGTACGGTTGGGCTGGCCGGAAAGGAGCACCCATGACGATCACCGTTGACATCAGCCCCGAGGTTAAGGCGGCGCTGGCGCGGCAGGCTGCCGCCGAGGGCCGTGAGGTCGAGTCCTATGCCGCCAGTCTGCTCGAACAGGCGGTGCATCCCGCCACCGCGCCTCCGACGCCGCCCGCTAAGGACATGGTTGAGCTCTTCGCTCCGCTGCGCGGCCTTAATCTGGACTTTGAGCGCGACAGGGATACCGACCGGGATATCAACCTGTGAAGGGCTATCTGGTTGACACCAACGTCCCGTCTGAGCTGACCCGCGAAACCCCGCACACGCGAGTGGTGACTTTCCTCCGCTTGACCGCTCACTTTTGCCGAGGTAGGGTGGATATGGAGACCTTTTTGACCGGGAGGCGCCCATGACCCTTGAGATTACACGACCGGAAACCGAAGCACGTATCCAACGCCACCTCCAAAGCGGTCAATTCAACGACCTCGACGATCTCCTCACGAAGGCGCTCGATGCGCTGCCGGAACCAGAGACGGCGGCGGCTCCCCCGGAGCGCCGGACCGGGCAAGCGCTGATCGATGCCTTCGCCGAAATCCGTGGTTTGCTGAGCGACGAAGAAATCGATCGGATGTTCAACCGCAACCCCTCGACCGCACGTCCGGTGGACCTGTCGTGAACGGCGGCTTTCTTTTCGACACCCATATTCTTTCGGAGTTGATGCGATCGCGGCCGGAACCCAAAGTCCAGAAATGGGTGGCGGCTCAGGATTTGGTAGTGGGTCAGTCTGAATTTTAGGAAAAATGGGATGGCACGGGAATTGCCTATTCATTGGTCCGTCGGACATGCTCCGCACCTTGATCCATGGTGTGGATCATACCAGACTATCTGTAGGACTCGACCTTCTCTAACCCCATACAATCTAAGGGTGTTTGTAATTCGGAGAGAGAAAAGAGATGTAAAATCGTCGAGGTGAAGTTCATGGAGTCTGTCTCGCGCTGATTTATTGAACCCGGAGATTTCAATCGGGTGATGGTTGGTACCTCTATTCCTCCCACCTGCTTGGCCTTTGAGGTCTGCCCATCTCAGTCCCTCGAATGATACGAGATGAGAAAGAACATCTCGCCATTCTGGTGGTCTAAGCCTGTTCCATCCCCAGTACGCATGATGACGGTCAAGTCGAAAAAATTGCCACGCAATGGTTTCTTTATCAAAACTTTCAGGGTCTCCGCCTATTTTTATTTGTCTGGATGGGATGATCTCTCTAGCGCGGGGGTGTCTCTGGTCGGGAGGTACATGCATTTATAGATTTGAGTAGTAGTCTTGCATTGCTTCCTTCGTGATCACATTATTGCCGCGTTCTCCAGGCTCCAATCCTTGCCTTGCGTCCTTCCACGGCGCTTCCATATGAGTCAAATTACTGAGCCATTGAGGATCTTTTGGTCCATAAAAATCTAAAACCCTGTCGATCACGTCTCGTTGATCCTCTGAAATCCTGTCAATCTCTCCGCCAAAAAATCCCTTGCCAATGCGAAACTCTCCGCTATGCCTGTTATAGAGGGCACGCGCTACTGGACCATTTGCCCAAGCCTCTATTTCATCGCTAAAGAGTGGAACATCGGTCCAGGCAAGCGACCATGCTTGGCTGTAGTAGACGAGTTTTTGTAATTTCATTGCGGACATCGTCCCGCATCGACGCAGGATGTAGTCTGCAACATCAATTACCCTAACTCTCTTAAGCATGGTGATTCTCGCCTCTCAAGGGGTTTTGATTCCGTCCCCGTTTCTGCAAGAATATTAAAAATTCAGTCCGCCGACGTGATATACAAACATCTGTTTGTATATCACGTCGGCGGACCAAAATCAAGCTTGATTTGACAATCCCAACGTGCTACGGTATCACCATGCCTACACGCTCAAGCAAGGACCATGACTTCGTGACCGTGGCTCGTAACGTGGTTGAGCAAGCGATTGGAGAGCATTTGGACGGCACCCCACTTGAAAATCCTGACGAAGGAAAGAACCCACATGCTGTAGCCCTTGGTAGACTAGGAGGGCAAAAGGGTGGAACTGCGAGGGCTCTGCGCCTTTCGGCTCAAAAAAGGATCCAGATCGCGAGAAAGGCGGCAAGGGCGAGGTGGAAAGCGACTTGAGATGTAGGTAAAGTTTTCCCTTGACACGCCGATAGTACTTGCTTAAAATGCCGTTCATGGCTATAACGGTCCCTAATGCCGTACTCAATAGTGTCGATACCTGGTGTGAGGCACAACGAATTCCGCGCTGTGGTGTTCCTTGAATGTGCTGAGGATAAAACCGTGGATGCCGGGATCGGTTTCGATCGGTTGAAAGAAAACAGGCGTTTCGATCTACTAAGAAGATTCGACCACTGGGTTGACAACAAACAACACCACAAGAAATACCACCACGGATTCGATGATGCTGACCACCGAGATTGCTACGTATTCAAGATTTCGGATGCCGGTTCTTATCATCGTTTTTACGGATTCCTAGTGCACCCGAGACCCGAAACTGCCCCTCGCTTTGAGGTCTGTGTACTTTACTCACATGCCATAAAGAGAACCGCGAACACTGACCCATCAGAGCTTGATAGGGGAAACAAACTAAAGCGCGTACCGGAAGTTGTTGAGGCAATTAGAATCGCATTCCCAGAGCATGGAAAGAAACGTTATGAAGGCAAGCCCCCACTGGACGGCTGGAAGCAGTAAGGCATTCATCCACGCGATTGCCTTTGACTTCATCGCTCAGCTTCAAGAGAGGATGGAGAAACTCCCCTTGAGCCAAGCCGAGCTTGCGCAGAAGCTTGGCGTAACCGAAGGCGCTGTCTCGAAGGTTCTCAATAAACCCGAAAATCTGACCATGAAAACCATGGTTAATTACGCACGTGCCACTGGAATGAAGGTAGCTATCGTAGCTTATGATGACGGCGACGAGCAAAACGAGCGCGGACCCATTAATTCTGAAATCTTTAGTATTTGTTGGAAGGATGCAGGCAAACCTCGCGATTTTTGGTCTCTAAGGGATAATGCAAACTATTTTACAGTCGCGAACACTCCAATCGCCTCCGCTGAATTTCAGCACATGTACCACATGATTTCAACGGGCTATGTTACCGGACCTCTGGTTGGGGTGACATTCCACTACACCGGAATTGGTGCGACGCTCGGAAACGGGTTGTTCGCTGGCGCCGATCCGCCGGTGCTAATGAAAGAGGGAGTTGAAACACATGCCTGAGATAAGGACTTACACCCTGACGCTTACAGAAGTAGCTGAACTCATTATTAAAAAGCTTGATATTCACGAGGGTCTCTGGGGTGTATATATGGAGTTTGGGCTTGCTGCCGCCAATGTCCCGATAGGACCGGAGGTCAAAGGTCCTATAGCTCCTGCAATTATCGGACTGGTCAACAAGATTGGCATACAGAGATTTGATTCTCCAAATAACCTTACTGTTGATGCGGCACAAGTAAATCCTGCCAAAGTGAGAAAAAAGCGTTTAACAACAAGTAAGGCCACCTAAGCGAGCAAATGACCTTTTGTCTGCGTCATTTCCAGAAGTGTGTGCATTTTTCTCTTGACACTGCATGCACGCTCATGCATAATAGTCAGTATGAAACAGCTATCAAACGAACAACGTGCTCAGGTCGTTTCCTGCATTTGCGAGGGAAACTCGATTCGCGCTACCGTCCGCATGACGGGAATCTCCAAGAACACTATCGCTAGGCTACTAATGGAGCTTGGTGACGCCTGCACTGATTATCAGGACCGCACGTTGCGCAACCTGAAATGCAAGCGGATTCAGTGTGACGAAATTTGGAGCTTCGTCTATGCGAAGGAGAAGAACGTGCCAGCCGAAATGAAAGGTCAGTTTGGAGTGGGAGACGTGTGGACCTGGACCGCAATTGATGCGGACACCAAACTCATTCCCTCGTTCATGCTCGGCAATCGAGACGCACGAACTGCGAATGCTTTCATTGACGATCTAAAGAGTCGTCTCGCTGGCCGCGTGCAACTCACGACCGATGGACTCAAGGTTTACGTTGAGGCTGTCGAGGGTGCATTCGGGGCGGATATTGATTATGCCCAGTTGGTTAAGATTTACGGGGCATCGCAGGAAGAGACGCGGTATTCCCCTGCGGAGTGCATCGGCTGCGAAAGGAAGCGCGTGCAGGGCAACCCTGACCCTGCCCACATTTCCACTAGCTATGTTGAGCGCCAGAATCTCTCGATGCGTATGCACATGCGCCGATTCACCAGATTGACCAATGCGTTTAGCAAAAAGCTCAAGAACCATCTGGCGACCGTGGCGGTCTACTTCATGTACTATAACTTTGGGAGAATCCACCAGACACTACGCTGCACACCAGCTATGGAGGCTGGCGTCAGTGACCATATTTGGAGTTATGATGAGATTATCGGCCTGTTGCCTAAGCCGGTGTACGGTCCACGTGGGCCTTACAAAAAAAGAATTTCAGACTGACCCACTACCCAGGATTTGGGCGCGTTGTTTCTGAGCGTCGTGTGTATTGGCGAACTAGAGACGGGATTCACGACCATGCAGGATGCCGCGCGCCGAGCCCGCTTGGAGGCCTCGCTTGAGCGCCACTTGAGGTTCCTGTTTCCGGGGCGTGTTCTGCCGGTGACGCAGGCCATTGCGGCACGGTGGGGCCGACTGGGCGGAATGCCGATTTATCATTCCCAATCGATTTCGCATGCGCCCCGTGCTGGCTCGGGTTCAATTTTCCCTCATATCAGAATTACTGCTGGACCTCGTTGGGCGCTGGGTTTGTATCGACCTCCGGAACGGGCGCTTTCGCAGCAGCGCTGGCTCCGGGCCTCGTCAAAAGGAATAGGGCACGCCCGCTGATTTCCTCATCGAATTCGACGCCGCCTCTCTCAAATGTCAGCCTGACCCCTTCCACCTGGTGTTCGGGAGGCACTTTGCCGAGGGCGCAGTTCACTTGCAGCGTCGCGTTTTTCGCAAACCCCAACACCGGAATCAGTCGGATGCGCAGCACGGCCCGACCGCCTGCCGCCATGGGGCCAGAGAACATTCCCATACGCATGGGGCCGAACTGCGGCGGGCCTAATGCCCGGCCTTCGCGCGTGAGCGCTCCCGGCGCGACACCGTAGGAATCAAAGCTGACGAGTTCGCTCGCGATCCAGAGACCCGTCGCCAGCACCACGCCATCCGTGGACTTGTGGGTGAAAGTTCCGGCGGCGGTGACCGATTTGTTTTGCAGAGCGAGCGTGCCTGCGCCGCTCAATTCATAGGTCGAGTCGTCGGCCGACTTCGCCACCGCGGGACAGGCGGAAGAATCATTGGCCTGGCAAAGGAAGCCGGAGCCGATGAAGAAGAGGTAATCACCGTTGTTCCTCTGGGCCCTCGCGGGAATAGCAAAGAGGAATGTGGCCAACGTCATCCCTGCTGTCCAGGCGATCACACCGTACAGAGATTCCCGCTGGCTTAACATAAGCACCTCCCCCAACTCGCGCTCGCAACTCCCAGCGCGGTTTGAAACTCCGCTGGCTGCGCGTCCGTAATCAGCGCAGCCGTGCGGAGCCTCAGCGAGAGCGACGAAGGTCGTTGCGTGTTATCAAAACTGTGGCGGAACGGCGAGCAGCAGGAACCCGTGCAACACATAGTTACTATCGAAGTACGCCCCCGTGATCTCCCCCGCTGCATTGATCGCCAGGGGGACGGTGCCCTCGTAGCTGGCCGCGTCCGCGCCCGCGCCCGGAGCATCGAAGTACACAGATTTACCATCAGGAGCACGCACGAAGCCGTGTTGAACATCGTTCGAGTCGATGTATTCGCCCGTGATGATCCCCGTATCATTGATGGCCTCAGGAACGGTGCCTTGATACTGGCTCCCATCTGTGCCTGCGCCCGGAACGTCAAACTTCGTGATGCGGCCGTCAGGAGAACGCACGTAGCCGTGAGTTACGTTGTCCCCGGTTACATAACCTCCCGTCACCGTCCCCTCGGTGTTGATGCTCGTGCCCCAGGTGCCTTGGCCCTGGCTCCCGTCTGTGCCTGCGCCCGGAACGTCGAACTCAGTGATCTTGCCGCCCGGGGCGCGCACGAAGCCGTGCTCCACACCCCCGGCGTCATAATAGGCTCCGGTGACCGTCCCGGCGGGGTTGATGCACGAGGCCAAACAGACAAACGTGGAGACGCTGCCAGAGGGGTCGAAGTTGGCAAACTTGCCATCCGGAGTGCGCACGAAGCCGTGACGGGCCGAGTTCGAGTCCCAGTAGTTTCCCGCGATCACTCCCGCTGGGTTGATGTTCCACGCGAAGGTCCCCAGGTAAGCACTTTGTTGGTCTGCGTCCGGATCGTAGAAGGACGTGAATTTGCCGTCGGAGGCGCGCACGAAGCCGTGGCCCACATTGTTCTCATCAATGTAGGATCCCGCAATCGCCCCCGCTGAGTTTATGGACATAGCGTAGGTGCCCTGGCCACCGTAAGTCCCGGCAGGGGTCGACTTAAAGTAGAGGCCCGGCGCAGTGCCCGCGCCTGGAGCATCGAAAATGATAAGTCTACCTCCTGCGGTTCGCAGGAAGCCGTGGATCACATTGTTCGCGTCTGCGTAGAGCCCCGCAACCGCCCCCCACGGGTTGATGTTCTCAGCTTGAGTGCCCAAGCCCGAGCCCTGGGCGTTGCCCGCGTTCGGTGCTTCAAATCCGATGATTCTCGGGCTCTGGGCCATGGCGAAGATGCCTG
The DNA here is from genome assembly GCA_963831905.1 of uncultured Acidobacteriota bacterium. Classification (GTDB taxonomy): domain Bacteria; phylum Acidobacteriota; class Terriglobia; order UBA7540; family UBA7540; genus CAVROP01. The sequence continues at coordinate 620,659 of CAWHRX010000004.1, forward strand.
CCCCTGACATGTAGACGGCGAGGCAAAGCGCTGCCCACACCGTGGACCTTCTCACATTTCGAAAAGATGACGTAGAATTAAAGTGAAGCCTTTTTAGTGTTTTCATAGCCCTTTTCCTCCCAGCCTCGCGCAGCCAATGCGAAGAGCACCATCCCGCGCGGCAAATATCCTTTCGCTCTGTGTGAATTCAAACAAACATACTCTCTTGCCTTCAGCTAGCAATGCGACAATTGAGATCGAAAACCGTAATGGCAGGTGAACAATTTTTGCGGGAAGCAGGAGGTCAGGGGGCGATGAGACAATTCCAAATGGCGCTACCATTAGGCTGCAGACCTTTTGCAAAGGTCGAGCGTGTATGCTATTTTGACCGTCGCATGCAGGTGGGTGACCCAAAGGGGGTCAAATGGCACTGCCCTCAGCGCATGAGGTTACAGATCTGCTCCGAGCCTGGGGCGATGGGGACCACACCGCACTCGAGAAGCTGATGCCCTTGGTTTACGACGAACTGCACCGCCTGGCACACCACTACATGAGCGGCGAAAAACCCGGCCACCTCTTGCAGACCACGGCCCTGGTTAACGAGGCCTACCTTCGACTCATCGACGCCAGTCAAGTGAGCTGGCAAAACCGCGCCCATTTCTTCGCGATCTCGGCGCGGTTGATGCGGCGGATTCTGGTGGAGTTCGCACGTTCCCGGCAGCGCCAGAAGCGCGGCGCTGGGATTGCCCCGACGTGCTTGGATGAAGGATTGATGGTTTCTGCGGAATCGGGTGTGGACTTAGTGTCCCTCGACGACGCCCTAAAGGCTCTAGCCGCTATAAACCCCCGGCAGAGCGAGGTGGTGGAATTGCGGTTCTTTGGCGGACTGAGTGTGGAACAAACGGCCGAGGTCCTGAAGGTCTCACCCGAGACCGTGACGCGCGACTGGAAACTGACCAAGACCTGGCTGTTGCGGGCAATGGATGGCGAAAAGCTCGATGAAGCCGGAACAATGGAATCTCGTTAGGGAGTTGTACGACGCGGCGCTACAGCGCGAAGCAAGCGAGCGAATGGAGTTCCTGCGCGCAGCTTGCGGCGGAGACCCGGAACTGTACCATGAAGTCGAATCCTTGCTTGCCTACGAGAAGCCAGCGGAGAAGTTTATTGAAGCTCCCGCCTTGGAGGTGGCTGCCCGAGCGCTGGCCCGAGAGAAGGCTCAGGCCATCCACGAACCCGCGCTAGGCCAGATTATTTCCCACTATCGCCTCATGGAGAAGCTTGGCAGCGGGGGCATGGGTGTGGTGTACAAGGCCCAGGACACCAAGCTCAAGCGCGCCGTGGCCTTGAAGTTCCTTCCTGAAGAGCTCTCCAAGGACCGACAAGCCCTGGAACGCTTCCAGCGCGAGGCGCAGGCTGCTTCCGCCCTCAACCACCCCAACATCTGCACCATTCACGACTTCGATGAATACGAAGGCCAGCCTTTCATCGTGATGGAGTGCCTGGAGGGCCAGACCCTTAAGCGTCACATCCAAGGCAACCCGCTGGAAACCGAGGAGGTGCTGGAGTTGGGCATGCAGATCGCCGACGCTCTGGATGCCGCTCATCGCAAGAACATCATCCACCGCGACATCAAGCCCGCCAACGTTTTTGTCACTGACCGGGGGCAGGCCAAGATTCTGGACTTTGGCTTGGCCAAGCTGGCACCGAAAGCTACGCGGGCGGCGGAAGCGGTGGGAGCCTCCGCGCTGCCCACCGCATCGGTCGAACCGGAACACCTGACCAGCCCCGGCGAGGTGATGGGCACGGTCGCCTACATGTCGCCGGAACAGGCCCTGGGGCAGGAGCTTGATGCTCGGACTGACCTGTTCTCCTTTGGGGTCGTCCTCTACGAGATGGCCACCAGCAAACCAGCTTTCTCCAGACCCACCTCCGCCGCCATCTTCGATGCCATTCTGAATCGCGCACCGACCTCACCAGTGCGGCTGAATCCCGAGTGTCCTGCTGAGCTGGAGCGAATCATCAACAAGGCGCTGGAGAAAGACCGTGGAATGCGCTATCAGAGCGCGTCCGACGTTCACACCGACCTGAAGCGCCTGAAGCGGGATACGGACTCAGGGCGTCCGCCAGCAGCAAGCGGAGCGGCCCAAGTTCCTGTGGCGGGCAGGAAACTCTGGAAGGTCCTTGTTCCCGCCGCCCTGATACTTGTCACCGCCGCCATCGGGGGAACGCTTTACTTCCGTTCGCGCCAAGCCACGGCCCACCTGACCGACAAGGACACGATTGTCCTCTCTGATTTCGACAACAAGACGGGCGATGCGGTATTCGATGACACGCTGAAGCAGGGGCTCTCGGTACAGCTTGAGCAATCGCCCTTTCTCGCCCTGGTTTCCGAGCGCAGGGTGAACGAGACATTGAAGCTGATGGGCCGTCCCGCCGGTGACCGGCTGACGCCAGAGGTCACCCGCGAGGTCTGCCAGCGCACGGGCAGCAAGGCCATGCTGACAGGCTCGATTGCGGGGTTGGGCAGCCAGTACGTGATTGGCCTGAAGGCGGTGAACTGCGACACGGGGGACGTGCTGGCGGAGGCGCAGGAGCAGGCGGCGGGCAAGGAAGCCGTGCTCAAGGCTCTGGGCGCGGCTGCGGTCAGTTTGCGCGGCAAGCTGGGCGAATCGCTCAGCTCGGTGCAGAGATACGCCACGCCGCTGGAGGAAGCGACCACGCCGTCGCTGGAGGCGCTGAAAGCCTACAGCCTGGGAGCAAAGACGGCCTATGCGAAAGGGGAAACAGCCGCCCTGCCCTTCTTCAAACGGGCGGTGGAGCTTGACCCGAATTTTGCCATGGCATACTCCTGGATGTCGGACGTCTACAGCGACCTAAACGAAGTGGGGGGGCGGCCGAAAATGCACGCAGGTCTTACGCGCTACGGGAGAAGGTGAGCGAACGGGAGCGGTTCTTCATCGAGTCAAACTACTACGTAGTCGCACCGGGAGAGCTGGAGAAGGGGGCGCAGACCGACGAGTTGTGGGAGGAGACCTACCCAAGGGACGCCGGGGCTTACGAAGACCTCGGATTCGTTTCCAGCACCCTGGGAAACTGGGAAAAGGCATTGGAGGAATCTCGAGAGTCCCTGCGCCTGGATCCAAATAACGCGGCGAACTATGCTCTCGTCGGCCTCGCCTACACAGCCGTCAACCGGCTGGATGAAGCGGAGGCGGTGTTCAAGCAGGCGGAGGAGCGCAAGCTGGAGAGCGAGTTTCTGCTCCAGTACCGCTACTGGTTGGCTTTTGTGAAGGGCGATACGGCGCAGATGGCGCAGTTGCTCTCAGCCGCTATGGGCAAGCCGGGGTCGGAAGACCTGTTGCTGGCCATGCACGCGGACACGGAAGGCTGGTACGGCAAGCTGAAGAACGCGCACGAGCTGACCGGGCGGGCGATGGATTCAGCCCAGCACAACGACGCCAAAGAGAGTGCTGCAGCATATCAGGCCGAGGCAGCGCTGCGCGAGGTGGAAGCGGGAAACCGGGAGCAGGCGCGTGCCGAGGCCCATGCGGCGTTGAGGCTGGGCCCAAACCGCGATGTGCGGGCCGTGGCGGCGTTGGCCCTGGCGCGGGCAGGCGACACGGCAGGGGCGGAGAAGCTGGCGGCCGAACTCGACAAGGTCTTCCCGCTGGACACGCGGGTCCAGAGGTATTGGCTGCCCACCATCCGGGCGGGAGTCGCCCTGGAACGCCAAGGCCCGAACCGGGCAATCGAACTATTGAAGGTGGCGAGGACGGTCGAACTCGGCTCAATTACGCCCGACTTGACTATATTCCTGTGCCCCGCTTATTTGCGTGGGCAAGCCTACCTCATGCTCCATGACGGCAACCGAGCGGCAACGGAATTTCAGAAGTTCATCGACCACCGAGGGGTGGTGATGAACTTTCCCTGGGGTGCGCTGGCCCGGCTGGGACTGGCGCGTGCCTATGCCATGCAGGGCGACATGGCCAAAGCCCGAGCCGCCTATCAGGATTTCCTCACGCTCTGGAAAGACGCCGACCCCGATGTTCCCGTCCTGAAGGAAGCGAAGGCGGAATACGCAAAGCTGAAATAATCTGTGCACTCTGACCCACGCTTCCAGTACATGTTGCGTCGTCGCATGAATTCCCCACCGTAAGTGCGTCGCCTACTGAGTGGAAGCGAGAGGCAAGACTCGCTTACCCGCGATTAACGATGTAAAGTTTACCTGTCACAATTCAGTTGACGATGAGTCGGACTGACTGTTGAAGTGCCGCTCGCATGCAAACTCCCTGGAAACGTTCAAACGGGGTTCGAGGAAATAGGACCTGCCTCGCCGCCCGGGGTTTACCGATCCGCGCAACTGCGGCCGGATGACGCGCCACCCCCAAGTTGGACAGGAGAGGCCAAGTTGCCCGTAAACGGCTTGCCCGCAGAATGGGGCGCACGGATCCTGCAGGGCAGCGGGGCGGCGCGGCGAGAGGTTGGGGAGGGGGAGGGAATAAGCCGATGTGCGGCGGCAAAGGGGAGGGCATTGTTGAAAACCGGACCGCAAGATTTTTTGCATTTTCTGCTGTCAAAGCTCTGTAGAAATGTCCCCTCCCTTACCTCGTTAGAAATGTCCCCTTTTTGTGCTTTGCTGTGCTCTCTCTTTTTTTGCTCGCCGTTGGGCTTGCCCGGAGCGAAGCCCTGCGGAGCCCGAAGGGCGAAGCGGAGGGCAAGCCCAACGGCGAGCGCGGCGCCTTGGGCCCTGCCGTCCGGCGCCACTCTACCCCTCCCGAGCAGACCGGCCGACGCCAGGGATGCTCGGCCGCCGGCACCCACTTCCCCGGGGGCTGAAGTGGGGCTAGGCCGCCTCTTGGATGGCCTAGTTCTTTGGGCTCCCGCCTCCCGCCCCGGCCCGGCGCCGGGATCTCCTCCCAACCCACCCTTCGGCCCCGGTATTCGATCGTCAACTCGCCCTTCCGACTTTCATAAACCTTCACTCGTCCCTTCGCGGGGGCAGGCTGATGCTTCCCCGGCAGAAGCTGCAAAAAACGGTTGTCGTAGCGCACCACCCAATCCGCACTGATCGTCCGTACCGTCTCCAGCCGGAAGGCCTGGTCCAACTCCCGCCCGCTCGGTTTACGACCATGATAATCCTCCGGGCGGGAGGGAGCTCGCGCAAAGCGCCGGTTGTGTTCCGGCAAATATTCCCTCTCGAGATAGGCATTGACCTCACTATGCGTCGCGATCTCAAGGCGGCGGAGTTTCTTCACCAAACGGTCTTGATGCGTTCCGTGCATTCGCTCCACGCGCCCTTTCGCCTGCGGTGAACCCGCCCCCCTCAACTGAATCCCTAACCTCGCGCACATGCGCCCAAACTGCGTGATCGGCTCCTCCCCTCGCAACTGCTCCCTGGGCGTGGCGCGGCGCTGGTAGAGATTCTTCCAGTCCACATAAAGAGCCCTCGGCACCCCGTAGTGCTCGATCCAAGCCCGCAACGCGTCGGCCGCCGCCCACAACGTCTCTTCCTTTCCCAACTGCGCCCAGGTAACGTTCGTGGCGTCGTCCACCAGGTCCATCAGGCAGCCTCTCGGACCCCGCTCTTGCAACCAGGCGTGGAAGCTTCCGTCCATCTGCACCAACTCCCCAAAGTGCTCCCGGCGCTCGCGTCGTCGCCGATGCCGCCACCCCCGCCGCTCCCGCGTCCACAATCCTGCCCCCAGCATCCAGCGCCGCAACGTCTCCGCATCGACTTGCAGCCCGTCTTCCGAGGCCAGATGCTCAGCCGCCAAGGTGGGGCCAAAACGCTCGCCCACTTCCCCACTATACTTGTTCCGTACCCGCTCCAACACCTCCCCTCGAAGACTCGCAGCGTAGGCTCGATTAGAGTGCCGCCCGGCACTCCCATGCTTCATCCCCGCCGCCCCCTCTTGCCGGTACCGCTTCCAAAGGCGCTTGGCTTGGCGATAGCTCAGCCCTAACAACGCTGCCGCATCCTTCACTCTCAACGCGCCACTCTTCACCCGCGCCAAAACCTCAACCTTCCTCAACTCTGCCTTGCTCATCTCGATTCGCCCCACGCTGACCTCCTTTCCGGAGGTCACATTAGGGGACATTTCTAACGAGGACAAAAGGGGACATTATCATGGAGGTACAACATTTTTGCATTTTCTGCTTGACAAATGCCGCCACGTATGCTAGCCTATAGTCGTGGTCAATTTGCGGACGTATTGTCAGAGCGGAGCGCCGGATGCGTTACGACAGCAAGAGAAAGAGGGATGGTCGCGGCACTGGCGGGAACCGGGAACTGCGAAAAATACAAAAAGAGTGGGAACGAAGCTAAGAAGTATTTGAAAACAAAGGACATCACTTTTTTGAATGCTGCAAATTCCGCGCATTTTGCACCCAATTAGCGCCCATCAAGCGCGCAAACGACCAAGAAACGGCCTCAAAGGGCTGGAACGAAGCGAAAGTGGAGGGCAAAACGAGTGGGGGGGCAGAGTGACAAAATGTCGACTAGAACCCCTGGCCATTTCCAAGCTTTTGTCCTTTTGTAGGGCGCCGCACTGACCTTGCGGGCGTCGGCATTCCGCCCCAGAACCGAACGCTCCTGAGCCCCAGAACGCCCGACCACCCTCCGCCCTCTACACGCCTCCGTGGTTCGTCAGCATCTGAATCCCTGTGCCACAGAAAGCCTTGTTCTGATGGTGTTCAATGTATTGTGCTAGAATATCTTAGCAGGCATAGGACCTCCCAAAACATGATTGGAAGCATGGCATTGACCTCAGGGACCAAGCTCGGTCCCTACGAGATTAAGGACAAGCTGGGCGCGGGCGGAATGGGCGAAGTGTATCGCGCGTGCGATACGCGGCTGGGCCGCGACGTGGCGATAAAAGTCCTGCCCGAGCGTTTCATCTCTTCTCCCGATTTCCGTCAGCGCTTCGAGCGCGAGGCGCGGGCCATCTCCTCGCTTCAGCACCCGCACATCTGCGTACTCTACGACGTGGGCCACGACGATGTTGCCGGGGAATACCTGGTGATGGAATACCTGGAAGGCGAGTCGGTAGCCGACCGGCTTAAGCGCGGCAAGCTTCCTTTGGCGGACCTGTTGAAAATCGGGATGCAGGTTGCCGGCGCGCTCGACAAGGCGCATCGCCAGGGGGTGGTGCATCGGGATCTCAAACCCGTCAACATCATGCTGACCAAGAGCGGGGCGAAGCTGATGGACTTCGGCCTGGCGAAGCCGGTGGCGTCGAGTGTGACGGGTGGAGCAGGTTCGGCGCCGCTTCTGAGCGCGGCAGTCACGGCGACGGGCGGCGCCGGTCCCGGCAGCCCCATAACCCAGGCGGGAGCGATTGTCGGCACGATTCATTACATGAGCCCGGAGCAAATCCAGGGCAACGAAGCCGATGCGCGTTCCGACATCTTCGCTCTGGGGGCAACACTCTACGAGATGGCGACCGGCGCACGGGCTTTCGAAGGAAAAAGCCAGCTTAGCGTGGCGAGCGCCATATTGGAGAAGGACCCGGAGCCCATCAGCAAGGTGCAGCCGCTGGCGCCGGCGGCGCTCGACCGGTTGGTAGCTCAGTGCCTGGCGAAAAACCCCGACGAGCGTTTGCAAAGTGCGCACGATGTAGGTGTGGGGCTGAAATGGATTTCGGAGGCCCCTGTGGCGGCGGCCTCCGACCGCCGTGACCTCGATCGGAGATCGAAGCTACAGCGCGCCCTCCCTTGGGCGCTCGCGGCGGCAGGCGTCTTGGCCGCGATCATCCTGGGGGGCCTCTGGCTTCGGCTGTTGCTGGCGCCCTCGTCTTCAGTCCACTCTTACATCCTCCCGCCGGATAAGGCGACCTTTAATCCCTATGGCACGGCGGCGATCTCGCCCGATGGCCGCCGCATAGCCTTTGGGGCGACGGGAAGTGCAGGGCGACCCATATTGTGGGTGCAGCCTCTCAACTCGGGCACGGCCCAGCCGCTGGCCGGGACGGAGGGCGCCACATATCCTTTCTGGTCGGCGGATAGCCGTTATCTGGGATATTTTGCCGGCGGCAAGTTGAACAAGATCGACGCGAACGGCGGCCCGCCACAAGCTCTGTGCGATGCCCCCACTGGACGCGGCGGCGCCTGGAACCAGGAAGGAATCATCGTGTTCGCCAGTGACCAGGCGGGAGGGTTGATGCGAGTGGATGCGGCGGGAGGCACGCCCGTCGAGGTAACGGAGCCGGGTGCGCGCATGACGCTGTATCATTGGGTGTCGTTCCTGCCCGACGGCAAACATTTCTTCTATTCTTCCTTCTCGGTTTCGGGCGCTGACCGCGGCATTTATGCCGGCGCGCTGGGCTCGAAGGAGCAGGTGCTTGTCCTCCACATCGATTCGAAAGGCATTTATGCCCCGCCAGGTTACTTGCTGTTTGTGCGCGATGGGACTTTGATGGCGCAGCGCTTCAACACCAGCAAGCTGGCTGTGGAAGGCGACGCTCTGCCGGTTGCCGGCCATGTGGGTGTCAGCCGTTTCAGTGTCTCGGGCAGCGGCGTGCTGCTGTTTCAGGAAGGGGGAATTGGCACAGCCTCGCAGTTGATCTGGTTTGACCGCACCGGCAAGCAAGGCGAGCTGGCGCTACCGGAAACCGAACGCTATTCCGACCCCATGCTTTCGCCCGATGGGTCGAAGCTCGCCGTGACGATTGCCGATTCACCCGCCACCTCGAATATTTGGGTGATTGACTTGGCGCGCAAGACCAAGACCCGAATTACCTTCGGACCCGGAAGCAATAGGCTTCCTGTCTGGTGGCCGGATGGGAGGTCGATTGTTTTTGGCTCGAATCGAGACGGTGGGTACGCCATCTACCGCCGGGCGGCCGACGGCTCAGGTGCTGATGAAAAGGTACTGGAAACACCTGGAAGTGAGCTTGAGCCCTATTCTGTCTCGCCCGACGGGCGTTACATTGCATACCAATTCTTCATGGGATCGAAAGCCCGCGCGAACAACGTTCTGGGCGCTCCCCATGTTTGGCGACCGGAAGCCTTTCCCGGTGGTCAATACCCCATTCAACGAGGTGGATCCGGCCATTTCACCCGATGGGAAGTGGGTCGCTTACCTGAGCAACGACACGGGCCAGTACGAGGTCTACATTAAGCCGTTTCCGAGCGGCGAAGGCAAATGGCAGGTTTCGACCACAGGTTCAAGAGGTTTGGCGGTTTGGCGGGGCGACGGCAAGGAACTCTACTTTCTTTCCATAGGAGGCAAGTTGACGGCGGTGGAGGTGCGAGAAAAGGGCGCCAGCCTTGAGCTGGGTACTCCGCAGGAGCTGTTCCAGGCCAACACCTTCAGCATGACGGGGACCCCCTTCGCGGCCTCCGCCGATGGCAAGAGATTCCTGATCAACGGGACCACGGCTCAAGTCGCCAGCCAGCCGCTGACGCTGATCACCAACTGGACCGCGGATTTGAAGAAGTAGCACGGGCATCCGTGTTCGTGGCACCCAGCGCGAGAGCCTGCCCTGAGTTTTGCTCAAGGGATGGCCTTGCTACAGGTTCATGGCACTGCGGATGTGCCTGTACCACCTGAGGGGAAAGGGAAGCATGGCATTAACTTCCGGGAGCAAGCTCGGTCCCTACGAGATTAAAGACAGGCTCGGCGCAGGCGGAATGGGCGAGTGTATCGCGCGCGCGTCACCACCCGTCAGTACTTCTGTGACTCCGGCAAAATCGTCAACACCTTATCCGCTATCTGTGCCGCAGTCTCCATAGCCTCGTTCACTTCTACAAAGAAACTGCGATACCTCGCCATCTGCCGTCTTGTGGAGTACAGATTGATCGAATTGGCTTCTGTAACGCGCCGGAACTCGTACGCGTACTTTTCAGCCTGTTCCGTGGCTTCTTCAACATTCACATTCAGTTCCGGAATCAGCGGCGCCAGGACGAAGAGCTCCATCAGATTGCCGTTGGCCCACGACAGCCTCTCGGGATCACCCAATGCCAGTTCCTCTTCCGAAAACCGCCGCGCCAATTCCCATCGCTGCCGGGCTCGTGCATCTTTCTCCCCCCACTTCCCCATCACGGCGGTGATCGCCAGAACCTGGACCAGCGCCCATACCTGGGACCGGTCGCGTTTGAAGGAGTTTTCGTAGAACTGCCGCGAAAGCATCAATCGATCCCGCACCTCGATTGCCTTTGGCGCCGCGACGTCCTCCGAATGAGGGCTGCCCTTCCACTCCCGGCAGCGCACTTCCGCAATCCGCTTCTCGGCGCTGGCCACGATCCCGTAGATCTTGGCCTGATCCCATTTCGATTCGCCGACTTGCTCCAGCAAAAGGTCGAAACGTCTGCGCGCCTCTTCCAACCGCTTCATATCATCCGGTGACGGAGGGCGCTTCGAATCGGGCCACAAAGTCTTGTCTACGTGATTGAGCGCCGCTTCGAACCGGCGGTAGGTCTGCTCGACCTGTCCTTGTACCAGGATCTCGTCAAACTTCTGAGGGAATGAGGCATACGCGACCACGCTCGCCCAGTCGTGCGTGTCCGGCGCCTGCGTAAGCAACTCACGCCTCAAATAGGCCAGCAGCGTTCTCGGATCCTCGCCGGTCAGAAAGCCTCGATACAACACTCGGGCCATGATGACCGACCCCGCGAACGACAACGGGAACTGCGACGCCACCACCAGCGGCACGCCCTCCGCGTGCAGCGAGTGCGCAATGCTGGCGCCCGCCGAAACCACGTCGCCGACGTTGCCGGCGTCGCACGCAGCCAGTGTCACGATCACCGGTTGCGCAAAGCCTCGTCTGCCGTCACGCCGGGGTGGACGAAGCGCCTTCGCCAGCCGCTGCCCCTCCACGATATCGGGCTTCCTGCGATCCGTGCGATCGTGCAACGCCAGGCCAACTCGCTGGTTATTTCCGCGCTGTACCGGTATTCCGTGGGAGAGGATGTGGACGTGCGTGTAATTGCCATTCGCGCACTCGGTTTCGATCTGCTCTAAGGTCGCTTCCGGCAACACTGTGAGGTGTTCCGCGACCTGACGGCCCCGTTCCTCCGGCCCGGCATAGTATCCCACCCAGGGGTCGATGATCTCGCGCAACGCCAGCAGATGCTCCTCGATCGGAACTTGGGTCGAGGGCGCCGCGGCCGCAAACAGGATCTTAGGGTCCGGGGGTGGCGGCCACTCCAGGCGTTCAGCCGGTAACCTTCGGCCTTCTCTGGTGATGCAAACGGGCGATTGCGATTGCAACACCAGCGGCTCGCCCGCGGCCCCGAACACATAGGAACCGCTCGCCAACTCGAACGGAAGCAGCGCCAGTTCGTTCGCACTCAGCGTCAGTCGCAGATGAACCGCCAGGTCTTCGGCGCCCGCCTGATTGGCTAACTCCCGGGTCAGGCCGGGTACTTGCGCCAGGATTGCGGTCATCCATCGCCGCACTTCATCGACATCGAGCGAACGATACTCCTCCATCTCTTTGTATTGCAGCGCTTTCAAGCGGCGATCCAACTCCGCGTGTTCGAAGGGCAGCCGGACCGGAACCGCCGGATGGTTCTCGCAAAGCGCCAAATACTCGGTCAGTGGCGACAATAACTGATTGTGCGGCGGACCTTGTCGCAGGATCTCTAAGTGAATGGTCTTCATGCGTTGCTTCATGCGTTGTCCTTCGCATCGACGAAGTCGATGCCGCCGCTCCGCGGCACCACTTTCTTTAAGACGGGATTCTCGTCCTTCTTTATAATCGCTACCGTGGGCCGGGCGAACTTCAGATCATCGCCCAGATCTTCAATCGTCGCGGCCGTCGCCAAGTGCTCGAATACCGGCCTGAACGTCTCCTCCGTCTCGAGTTGCTCCGGTGTCAGGCGCATCAGCCACGCCCATGTGCCCGTGTTAAAGTACCACCCACGTCCCACCTTCCTACGCTGCAGAATGCGTGCCAGGTGCGTATGTCCCGCCACGACCACGTCGAAGTTCGCCCCGGCCAGGCCGTCGATCATCTCGAAGTCGTCGTCCGTTCTGCGGATCGTGAACGTCTGGTCGCTCGCAAGCTCCTTCACCGTTTCCCAGGCCACCCGGTACGGCTGGCTTCCGGTAAGTGTGGCCACCAGGGCGCTCCCGATGCCCAGTTGCGCGGAGCCTCTCCGGTACACCAGATCGACCGGGTCGAGGTGGTTTTCAAAATCTCGCTCTACCTGGTCCATCAGGCGCCGGGCATCCGCGCCCTCGCCGCCCGTGGCCATGATCTGCGCGAGGGTTCGCGCGGCTTCGGAGCGCTCGGCGGCCTCGGCGACTTCCGGTTCTTCCAGCAGATGGAACGCGCGGCGGAGCGGGGTCGTGACGAACCGCCGCCGCAGGATGCCCACCACGTCGGTCCCCTTGGCCTGCAACTCCGGATGCATCGTCAGGACGATCCGCAGCGCGCCTTGTTTCTCCGGCTTCAGCAGATCGACGAACGCGTGCTTGCTCTTGATCCCATTCATGATGTCGACTACCAGTTTGGAACCCGCATTCGGAGTCCATGGCTCGACAGGCCGGCCCTGGATCAGGTCAACACTAATCCGCCGCAGTTTCTCGTAGTCGGTGATATTCCACTCGTCCACCTCGTTGCCATGTACACACAGCACCTGCCAACTCCCCACCGAGCACGCAAAGCCCGCGCCATCAAAGCAGAGCTGGATTCGTTCCTGGGCGTTCCCATCCCCCGCCGAAAGGCCGTGCAACAGATGTTCCCGTACCCACGGCAACGCCAGTTCCAGGTCATGATTCCCCAAAACGATCGTAAGGTGACGCTGCGGCGTGCGCACGTAGGCCCTGAGCGACGCCCAGACTTTGGGAAAGCTCTGCGCAATGTTGTCCAACTGATCGATGGCTCCGGCCGGATCGAAGCAAATTGCGCCGGGTTGTGCCAGAAAATCGATCATATCTCCATTTATTACGAGAGCGCACTCACCCTGCGCGTCGGTCCGTAGGTGGTCGATGAAACTGCACAGCAGATCCTGTTGCCCGAAGATCTGGTGCCCCGGTGGACCGCCCATGTGCAGGTCCGATATGACATACACCTGATCGAACGGCGGTATTGGAATCATAATGACTCCGATTATACGAAACATTCTCCGGGATAGCGAGCCGTCCGCGGCGCGAGTGCGCCGCCTCAGACCGGCTCCGCCGCTGCGCCACGCGGCGAATGGCCCAAGCGCCAGCGCCGCCGTCGCGCCGAGCCCACTTGACGAAAGTTTTCGTTGACATTGACGAAGTCTTTCGTCAATAATCTACTCATGACCTCCAAGCAGCCCAAGCCGACGGTGGCAGAGTTAGAGATCCTGCGGGTTTTGTGGGAACGCGGCCCTCGCTCCGTACGCGAGATTCAGCGCGTGATGAACGAAGTCAAGCCGACCGGGTATACCACAGTCCTCAAACTCCTCCAAATCATGACCGAAAAAGGCTTGGTCAATCGCGACGAAAAACAGCGGCCCCAGATCTACCGTGCCCGTTACCCGCGCGAGCACACGCAGCAGCAACTGCTGCACGATCTGGCTCAACGTGCCTTCGGCGGTTCAGTGAAGGCGCTCGTGTTGCAGGCCTTGGCCGGACGGAAGTCGTCGCGGCAGGAGCTGGAGGAAATGGAAAGGCTTCTAGACCGGATGGAAGGAGAAACCAAATGACCGCCATCGCTCATGCAATCAGCGCGGCACTGCTCCATTTCGTATGGCAGGGGCCGGTAGTCGCGTTCCTGTTGTGGATCACGCTCGCCGCTCTGCGAAGGGGCTCAGCCCGGCTCCGGTACTTCGTGTGTTGCGCGGCATTGGCCATCATGATCGCACTGCCGGGAATTACGGCGTGGGTCGTGTATCGAGCGCCGGGCGCGGCAAGCACGCCGGCCGATCAGGTCGTTGTTATCCCTGATTCCGTCGGTCCGGCGGTATTGTCCGGGGCCGCCTCGCTGTCTGTGTGGATTGCGGCGCTCGAAGCTTGGGCGCTCCCGCTCTGGTTCGCCGGCGTCCTGGTCTTTGCCGTCCGTCTGATCTGGAGTTCGAGACATGTCGTCAGGCTCCGGCGTGAAGGTGTACCGCCCGAAGGTTCGCTCGTCGAGACCGTGTCACGCTTGGCACGCCGAATGAATATTGGCCGCCCGGTCTACGTCCGCATCTCCAGCCTCGCTGAGAGTCCCAGCGTTGTGGGCTGGCTCCGGCCGATGGTTCTGCTTCCCGCGGCGTCACTCCTGAATCTCAGAGTGGAGCAGTTAGAGGCCGTGCTGGCTCACGAGCTCGCGCACATCCGGCGTCACGATTATCTGGTCAATGTGCTGCAGACTCTAGCCGAGACATTGTTCTTCTACCAGCCTGCGGTCTGGTGGGTTTCGTCGTGCATCCGTAACGAGCGCGAGCTCTGCTGCGATGACTTGGTCGTCGAAATCTGCGGCGATGCCGTGGGCTACGCGCGGGCCCTCACCAAACTCGAACGCTTGCGCGTGATCTCGCCAGAACTTGCTCTGGGCAGCAGCGCCGGACCGCTGCTGCGTCGGATCCGACGGCTCACTGGCGTAGTCGAGGAGCAGCCTCCCTCCAAGCTGCCGGCCGTCCTCGCCCTGTGTCTGGCGCTCATCTGCTGCCTGATGACCAACCTGCACTGGGCCCATGCCCAACCGCAAGCCGCACGCGCTGCGGAAGTCAGCCGCGACTCCATTTGGGTCGATACGGTCAAGTACGGCGATCTCTCGATCAGGGTCCGCGCACTCGGAACCGTTTCCACACCGAGCACGGCGGAACTGAAGGTCGCCGCGTCCCAGGCCAATCTGGTGCAGATTGGCCAAAGCGCGTCTATCGAACTGCGCCGCGGCATTACGATGGCCGGTAAAGTGACCCGCATCGACTCGAATGAAGTCAACGGAACGGTCACGGTTGCGGTAGAAGTGCAGGCACCCGTGCCGGATTTCGCAGCCCAGCCGGTTGATGGGATCATCCGAATCAGAACTCTGAACGACGTGGTGTACGTGGGTCGCCCCGTCGGTTCCCAATCGGACAGTCAGGGTACACTTTTCAAGCTGGAATCCGATGGCAGCCACGCCAAGCGGGTGAAGGTGCGATTCGGGGCGAGTTCCGACAGCACTGTGCAGATCCTCGAAGGACTACATCCCGGCGATCACGTGATTCTGTCCGACATGAGCAAGTATGACGGCTATGATCGCGTCCGCCTTAAGTGATGGCTCTCCGCGCGCCAGCGGGTCTTCTGACACATCCGTTCGCTGTAGCGCCGTAGGGTAGACCGAAGCGGCTCAACACCTGGATTGCCGGCAATCAATCAATTGGACCGTAAATCGTGCAAGCGTGACGGCCAATGTTCGCCCTCCGTAATCAACGAGCCGTCCTCGTTCGCGAATCTTCGAGCAATTGACGCACTATGCTAGAAGTAGAGTTTCAAAGCTAACTGACACTGCCGGGGCCCGATCGCCGTGTAGTTGATTACGCCAAAGTTGGGATCGCCAACGTAGGTGTCCGGCGTGCCAAAAACGGGATGGTTGAAGGCATTCTCCGCTTCCAGGCGCAACTCGAGCTTCATGGCCTCGTGGCTTTTCGAGAGTGCAAAGTCCTTCAAAATGGACAAGTTGTTAGTGAAAGTGAAGGGACTGCGCACGCTGCCGATCGCCCGCGCCGCAGTGCCCAGGGTGTAGGCGGCCGGGGCCTGGAAGACATTCGGGTTTGCAAAGTAGTTATTGATCCAATTCGTCTCGGGGCCACCGCTGCGTGCCGGTTGGCCGATGATATCGGCCCGCTGGCAACCGTAAGTATATATCGGAGTACCGCAACCGGTGACCGCAAACTGAAGCGGGAAGCCGTCGTGGATGGTCCACACACCGGCGGTTTTCCAGCCTCCGAAGATGAGTTCAAGGGCCCGAGGCATGTTGCTAAGGAGAGCTTTTCCACGACCGAAGGGAAGGTCATAGGTATAGTTGAATTTCAACTGTTGCGGCATGTCGAAAGTGGAGAGGCTGCGTTCAAGGTTTGGCCGATTGGGATCCTGGAGGCCGTAATTCGCTGAGTTTTGGCCATAATTCGAAAGCCAAGCCACATTGGTGTCGGCGATCGAGGAATCGTCGATGGATTTCGACCACGTGTAATTCGCTGAGAGTTGCAAGCCGTTGGAGTAGTGCTTTTCCAGCGTAATTTGCAGCGCATTATAGATGGAATTGGCGCTGGGCGGCTCGTCCAAGGCTACACCGGTGAACTGCGGATACGGCAACATGAGCTGGAAGGCCTGGACGGTCGGACTGGTAAGGCTGCTGTTAGAGTAGTAGGAGTTCGTGAGGACCGACGCGAAGGGATTATTGACATAGTTGCCGAGGTTACCAATTTCCGTCGGAGTCATGCTCTCAACCTGCGGCCCCAGGATGTCGAGACTATTGTCGCCCCCAAAATACAGACGAGTTCCTTTCTTGCCGATGTACTGCACGTCAAGCAGCATACTGGAAGGGAGTTGACGCTCGATCCCGAAGCTCCAGCTTTGCTCGTAGGGAGTGCGGGCCGCCGCGGCAGTGCGGAGCGGTCCGACGGCGTAATAGCCCACGTCGTTCAACACGCCGAGGGAGCTTCCCGGTGGCTGGATCAACCCGTTCGGGAAGGGGTTACTGAGATGCAGCCAGGGCGTCGCGCCATCATTTTGATAGGTAGTGATCGCACCGGTTGATTGGTTGAAGCCTTGGGAGCCGTAGCTCAACAAGCCATTGGCCCCCGAGCGGGGTTGGCTGAAATAGATGCCGTAACCTCCGCGCAGGACGGTTTTGCTCCCAACCTCGTAGGCGAACCCGAAACGCGGTTGCCAGTCGTTCCAGTCCGTCAGCCAGTCGGAGCGCACACTGGCGCTGTTAAACCTCTCTCCGCCATGGAGCAAACTGAACCCGGGTACATAGAGGGGAGACACAGCGTTGGGGTCAAACCAGTTCATGCGGTTATGGCGTTCCGTTCTGGGCAAAGAGACGTCGTAGCGAAGTCCCAAATTCAAAGTCAGTTTGGGAGAGACTTTCCAGTTGTCCTGGGCGAATCCACCATATTGGTGGTTTTCCGACGCCACTTCAAACTGGATTTCGTAGTAAGCGCCGCCGCCCATCAACTGGCCCATCATGAAACTGGCCATGCCATCGCCCCCGCACACGGTAATATCGGGGTCCGGGCACTGCGAACTGCCCAGACTGCCGAAACTGAAGACGCCCTCCGGCGCGTTCGTCTGAATATAGTTTTGCTGGTGCAGCCGGCCCTCGAAGCCGAACTTCAACTCGTGTTTCCCCTTGATTATCGTGAGCTGCTCGATGAGTTGGCCCGTGTCCTGGCCCTGCACGTAGTTGCCGTATTCATCCTGCCCGATGTTGGTATAAGCGGCAGAATAATATCCGGGGCCGATGGAGATGGCGGGAACACCGAGGAAGCCGTCGGTCTCAAGATAGGACGGGAAACCCAGGGTGCCGAGGGGATTAGCGTTCAGCTTCTTGTTGTAAGCATCGATCAGCTCCGAGCCGCGCGTGAAGCCGAACGTGCTGGTCAACAGCAGCGTTGGACTGAAGGTGTGCGTGTCATTGATCGCGAACAGGTGAGCGGCGCTTTGGTTCGGCCCGCTCCCGCAAGGATCCGTGAAATTCTTGAAACAATTGAAGGGAGTACTGCCACCCCAACCATCTGAGTACTTGGCGCTGAGCAAATTCTTTTCACTGAAGCGGTGGTCGATCTTGAGGTCGAACTGGTCGCCGCCGTCAGAGCTCGCTCCTGAGGCGATCCAGTTGTCGTAAATGCTTCCTCCAGGGATATTTGCCTGGGGGAACAGGTTCATCAACTTCTGGCCAACCGGATCGATCAGGTTTCCCTTTCCCGGGGTCAACTGATAAGGCGTGCCGTTCAGGTTGGGATTTCCGGGGCTGGCGTAGATGGCAAGGTTATTGAATGGAATGAAGGCGCCGCGGTAGGCGCCGACGGGCTCATTCGCCGGGGATTGGAACGTGCCTGAATAAGGATCATAGAGTTGCCCAGCAATCACGCTGCAAAGGCCGTTCGGGTCGAACGTGCCGCCATTGGCGGCG
This sequence comes from uncultured Acidobacteriota bacterium, assembly GCA_963831905.1. GTDB lineage: Bacteria > Acidobacteriota > Terriglobia > UBA7540 > UBA7540 > CAVROP01. The sequence continues at coordinate 638,658 of CAWHRX010000004.1, forward strand.
CACAATTCGAAAAAGTTGCCGGTGCGTTCGGCGGGACTGGGGACGCCCGCCATGTAGGTTCCCATATAAGATTCTCGCGTACCATCCCAGTCAAAGAAGAAGAAGGTTTTATTCTTGAAGATGGGCCCGCCTAGGGTGCCGCCGTAATTTTGCCGGTGTACAGGGGGAATGGGAGTTTGGGTCGCATTGTTGAACCAATTGTTGGCGTCGGTGATCGCGTTGCGAGAGAAATCGTAGGCGCTGCCGTGGAAGGAGTTGCTGCCCGAACGCGTGACCATGTTGACGACCGTGGCGCCGGTAAATCCATATTCGGCGCTGAAATTCGTCTGCTCCACTTTGAATTCTTCCACTGCGTCCACGGACGGAGTATAGGTGACGTTAGTGATGCCGCCGTTGGGCTCGAAGTTGGTGATCGTGGCGCCGTCCATCAGAATGTCGGAATTGGCGCCGCGGCTGCCGTTGGATATGAAATTTGTTCCGGTGTCGCCGACTGAATTCGAGTCGCTCTGGTTGTTCATACCCGGCCCGAGTTCAATAAGGTCCATCACGTAACGGTCGACCAGCGGAAGATCGTTGATGAACCGGCGGTTCACCACTTGGCCAGTCACCGCATCTTCGGTGGCCAGGTGCTGCGCCTGGGCCTGGACCTCGACGGCTTGCGTCGTGGTGGCGACCTTCAGATGCAGGTCTGCCGTCGCGTTCTCGCTGACGTTCAACGTGACGCCGGTGCGCACCAGTTTCTCAAAGCCGGGCACTTCCGCGGACACGGAATACAATCCCGGCGGAATCGAGGTGAACAAGTACCGCCCCACACTGTCCGAGGTGGTGGCGAATTGATAGCCCTTCTGCTGATCGACGAGCCTGACCTTCACCCCCGGGATTATGGCCCCGCTGGGGTCGGTAATCTCCCCGCTCACGGTCCCAAAGTAGCCCTGGCCGAATAGCACCGCGGGCATTGTCAACAGGACGGTTAACAGGAGTCCGCGGAGAAACCTCCTCGGCTCGCTGCATACGCAACTGGAAGTATCGACACGCATGTTTCACCTCGTAAGGGTTTTTTATAGCGCCTCACGTACGCAAAGGCTATGGTCGAGGTATTTCGCGAGGGCCGGCGGGACGCATTCCCGTCCTTCGTGCGCAGGTTTTCGGGCGAGGGATGCGGACGAATTGTCAGGGGATGGCGCGGGCGCAACGGACCACACCAGCGCTGCTGGACCGGTATCGTGTTCGATGACAACTTCGTCGCCAACGCCCACATGATTCAAACACGGTAATCGTTTGCCGCTTCCGCGGCCGGAATATGGATCGCGCGGATTCCCACACAGAATTATACACCCACTGGCCGTTGCCATTCTCCAGTAACCTCGGAATGGGCACACCGTTTCCCTGAGGGCCCACAATATTCATACGGCGGCCACTTGACCGCTGACTCGAACCAGGGATGTGATCATCGCCGGCCAAACGCGGCCCAACAAGATAGCTCTCCCCGAGTCGGCTAGTGGCGACTAATGTCCTCGTGCCTGCGTCCTCCGCCAGTGTAGAAGCGAAAGTCGCGACTACGCCGTCAGCGAGGATCTAGCCCCGGTTGCTTGTGGGAAGGGGATCGACAGGAATCGGTAATACTAAACGCTGCGCAGTTACACAGGACCTACATTGCTCGGTGGGGGCTATCCGGGAGTTTGGCCTGCACTTTGACTTCGCCGGAGGCATGACTAACCCCGATGGAATTGGGGTGGCTCCAGCCTGACTTGTTCCTGCTGGCTTTCATTTAATTCCCCACATGTTTAAGTCACTGCTGCACCTCAGTAGGCGCAGGTTTCGCATCGGCCTCCGGAGTTGGCGCTTTGGCAGCAGCGCTGGGTCCTGGCCTCGCCAAGAGGAACAGGGCACGCCCGCTGATTTCCTCATCGAATTCGACACCGCCCCTCTCGAATGCCAGCCTCATCCCTTCTACTTGGTGTTCGGGAGGCACTTTGCCGAGGGCGCAATTCACTTGCAGCGTCGCGTTTTTCGCAAACCCCAACACCGGAAGCAGGCGGATGCGCAGCACAGCCAAGCCCCCAGCAGGGATGGAGCCTGAGAGCATGGGCATCCGCCGTGGGCCGAACGGTGGGGGGGACCTAGTGCCCGGCCTTCGCGCATCAGCGCACCCGGCGCGATGCCGTAGGTATCAAAACTGACGAGTTCGCTCGCCACCCAGACACCTGTCTCAAGCACATCTCCACTGGAGGACTTGTATGTGTAAGTCCCCGCTGCCGTAACCAACTTCCTTTGCGGAGCCAGCGTGCCGGCGCCGCTCAGCTCGTAACTTGCGCCATCGGCGGACTTCACCACCGCCGGACAGGCGGAAGAGTCACCGGAATCGCAAAGGACCCCCGAGCCCACCAGGAGAATGTAATCACTGTTCCTGGTTTGAGCTATCGCCGGAGCAACTACCAGAAACATGCTCAGGCTCGGTAGTGCCACCCATCCCATGACCCAGTTCAGGAATACCCGTTGGCATGGCATAATTTCCCCCATCGTCGGAGCAAGCTAAACGGAACCCGCAAGCCGATACCAAATCCACGGCGGGCTTGCGGGCTTACGGCGTGCGCAGAAGGCCGTGGGACACACCGCCCGCGTCAATGTAGAATCCGATGATTTCCCCCAATGGATCGACGGTAATCCCAAAGGTGCCCTGGCCGGCCTCTGTACCAGCGCCAGGATCGTTAAACGTGGTGAACTTGCCGTCCGGAGCACGCAGCAAGCCGTGACTCACACCGCCCGCGTCAACGTAGTATCCCACGATCGCCCCCTCTGGGTTGAGGTCGGAGGCGATGGTGCCCTGGTACACACCTGTGCCAGCGCGCGGAAAGTCGAACGTCGTGATCGTCCCGGCGGGAACGCGCAGGAAGCCGTGGTTCACATTGCTCGCGTCAACGTAGTATCCCGTGATCTCCCCCGCTGGGTTGATGCCTTCGCAGAAGGTGCCCTGGCCCGCACCTGTGGCCGCGCCAGGAGCCTCGAACGCGCTGAATCTCCCGTCGGGAGCACGGAGGAAGCCGTGGTACACATCGCTTGCATCCAGGTAGTATCCCGTGATCGCCCCCGTCGGGGTGATGCCTTCGGTGATGGTGCCCTGGTACGAACCCGTGCCTGCGCCCGGAGCCTCGAACGTCGTGAACGCGCCCTCCGGAGTGCGCAGGAAGCCGTAGTTCACATCGCTCGAGTCTAGATAGTATCCCGCGATCGCTCCCAGCGGGTTGATGCTTTGGCCGACGGTGCCCTGGTACGCACTTGTGCCTGCGCCCGGAGCGTCGAACGTCGTGACCGCGCCCTCCGGAGTGCGCAGGAAGCCGTGATACATGTTGTTCCCGTCGATGTAATATCCCGTGATCGTACCCCGCAGGCTGGTGCCGTAACTTAAGATCAGTGTCCCTTGGTACGCACCAGTGCCCGCGCCCGGAGCGTCAATCGCCTTGAACCTGCCGTCGCGAGTGCGTAGAAAGCCGTGGAACACATTGTTCGAGTCCAGGTAGTATCCCAGGATCGCCCCCGCTGCGTCGTCGAAGAGGGCGGTAGTGCCCTGGCCGGCGCTTGTGCCCGCACCCGGCGCATCGAACGTAATGATGGTGGCCGCATGGGGGCCTTGTGAATAACCAAGTTCCAGACTGAAGAGGATCAGGCAAAGCGCGGCCGCGCCTCTGCCTCCGACCAGCGAACGAAATCGAGCAAATAAAGTTGGACTCGGCATACAGGAATCTCCTTGTTCTTTGATTTTCCCTGATCTAAGCGGATCCTTCGTTTTCGCTTCCAACAGGTTCTTCCCAATTACTTTCGGCGTTCAGATATTCACTAAAGCGAATTGCAGATGAAAAGCCGCACGGGAATCCGTCGGCTGACGGATCCCTGCGCGCTACCTGCTGCTCCGGGCGGTCTTACGGAGTCCACAAGAACCCGTGGACCGCGCCGCTCGCGTCCTCGTACACTCCGGCCACCTGCCCAGCCGGATTGATGGACAAGGCCCAGGTGCCACGAGAAGATCCTGTGCCAGCCCCCGGCGCGTCCAATATCGTTATCGTGCCGTTCCTGGCGCGCACGAAGCCGTGATTGATGTTCGCGTAATCGTTGTCGTATCCAGCGACCACGCCCTCCAGGTTGAGGGCAAGGGAGAACGTCCATGTGCAGCACGGAGAACTGGGAGATGGGACAGCATCGAACGTTGCGTAGCTGCCGTCGCGAGCCCGCAGGAAGCCACGATAGTTGCCCGGGTAGAATTCTTCCGAAAGGGGCTGAAAATACGTTCCTGCGATCTCCCCGAACAGGTTGATGCCTCCTAAAGGGGCCGAACCCACCAAGAAGGGATCGAAGAAGCATCCCGGATAGTAAATTGCCGAATCCGGCAGATCGAACGTGGTCAGGGCGCCGTCTCTGGTCCGAAGGAAACCGTAGGCAACGGAGTTTGCATCCCCGTAGCATCCAGCGACGGTGCCCTCGTCGGTGATGCCAAAGGTCTGGGTGCCCTGTCCAGACGCTGTGCCCGCGCCTGGGGCATCAATCGTGGTGATGGTGCCGTCGGGAGCCCGCAGGAAGCCGTGAGTGACGAAGTTTGTGTCAAAGTAGGTCCCCGTGACGGCGCCCTCCAGGTCGATGCTTCCAGCCGAGAAGAAAAGGGCGCCCGGCACGTCGAACGTGGTGAAGGCGCCGTTACGATCTCGCAGGAAGCCGTGCTCCACATCGTTTGCATCGGTGTAGGATCCCGTGATGGCTCCCTCCAGATTGATGGCAGAGGCGGAGGTGCCTTCGTAGGCGCTCGTGCCGGCGCCCGGCGCGTCGAAGGTGGTTATCCTGCCGTGGGCGGACCGCAGGAAGCCGTGAGCGACCCCATTGATGTCTTGATAGTATCCGGTGATATCGCCTGCTGCGCTGATGGCGGAGGCGTAGGTGCCTTGGGAAGCACCCGGTGCGTCGATGGTAGTGAAGGTGCCCTGCTGGGCGCTCGCGGAAAGGCCCAGCCCAAGCGTGCACAAGGCCAGGCAAAGGGCGAACGCTCCTTTCCGTCTCGCTGTTGGGCCGAACCTTGAGAAAGCAAATCGGTTGTTCATGGTGTGTAAACCTCCTCTGGGAATTTGATTTTTCGTCATTTCTTCGCCTGGGCTCTGATCCCCGAACCCTGCTCGTAGAGGCCTTGTCGGCTCACGCCTTTCGACGGTCCCCAAGTTGAACCGCATCATACAGCCCGGAACCCAAACCCCGGCTGTGCTTGAAGTAGTTGCTCACCCCGTTCTGTGTACTCATGCGCAGAAAACCCGCGAAAGTGATCATGTCATCTGAAATTTTTCGCACCCCAGGGCGCCGGTGCGTTAACTACGCGAATCATAGTTGTGTTATAGTTACCGTGGGTTAGAAACCAAACCAAATTACCTGAGGGCGGCGCCTGTGTCTGCCGGCCACAAAGTCACGCAACTCCTGATCGAGTGGGGGAGGGGAAACCCGCAAGCGCTGGACGAGCTTACCCCGCTGGTGTACGCCGAACTTCGCAAACTTGCGGCGAGTTATCTCCGCAAGGAGCGCCCTGACCACACCCTGCAACCCACCGCCTTAGTGCACGAGGCGTACCTGCGTCTGGTGGGTCAGGAGAACGTGAATTGGGAGAGTCGCTCGCATTTCTTCGGGGTGGCCGCGCGCCTGATGCGCCAAATCCTGGTAGACCATGCGCGCCGGCTGCAAGCCGGCAAGCGAGCCGGTCGCAAGGTGTCGCTTGAAGACACGGTGAGCCTGGTGGAAGGACGAAGTGCGAACCTCACAGCGCTCGATGACGCCCTGACGCTGCTCGAAAATTTCGATGCGCGCAAATGTAAGGTCGTCGAGCTTCGTTATTTTGGGGGCCTGGAGGTGGAGGAAATCTCGCAGGCGCTCCAGGTGTCTCCCGTTACCGTCCGGCGTGACTTAAAGGTGGCGGAATCGTGGCTGTATCACGAAATGCGGCGCGGGTAGGTGATTTGTGACGAACGGGGCCGAACGCTGTTCGGCCCTACACCACGTATCGCGAAATGCGGCGCGGGTAGGTGAGTTGTGACTCCGGAACGTTGGGCGCAAATCGAAAAGCTTTTCCACCGTGTCGCAGAGTGCGGCGCGGAGGAGCGGGTGCGTCTTTTGAACGAGGCCGGCAGCGCTGATCCGGAGTTGAGGCGGGAAGTGGAAGCGATGCTTTCCTGCCAGGGCAGTGCGGATCAGCATCTGCGGGCGGCGGTGGGGGAGGTGGCCGAGGGCCTCAGGTTTTCGCGGCTGGGCAAGACCGTCTCTCACTACCGGATCGTGGAGGGATTGGGCGGCGGGGGCATGGGGGTGGTCTACAAGGCCGAGGACCTCAAGCTGCATCGTTTTGTGGCTCTCAAATTCCTGCCGGAGGGGCTGGCCCGGGACCATCAGGCTCTCGAGCGCTTCCAGCGCGAAGCGCAAGCGGCCTCCGCACTCGATCACCCGAATATCTGCACGATTTACGAAATCGGCGAGCATGAAGGCCAGCCCTTTATCGCCATGCAGTATCTGGAAGGGCGGACGCTGAAACATTGCATCGAAGGCAAACCGCTGAAGACGGATCAACTGCTGGATCTGGCCATTCAGATTGCGGATGGGCTGGACGCGGCGCACTCGAAGGGCATCATTCATCGCGACATCAAGCCTGCGAACATCTTCGTGACGCAGCGCGGCCAGGCGAAGATTCTGGATTTCGGTTTGGTCAAACTGACTGTAGGGGCGAGCGGCGCTCGCCCGTTGGAGAGGGCCGAACGCGGTTCGGCCCTACAGGACACGCCCACGGCTTCGATGGCGGTGGAAGACCTAACGAGCCCAGGGATGGCCATGGGCACGGTGGCGTACATGTCGCCGGAGCAGGCGCGGGGCGAGGAAGTGGACACGCGCACGGACCTGTTCAGCTTCGGCGCCGTGCTGTACGAAATGGCCACCGGTCGTGGGGCCTTCACGGGAAAAACCACGGCCGTGATTTTTCATGCCATTCTCGACGAAGCTCCCCCGCCGCCGTTGCAGCTCAACCCCGGGCTTCCGCCGCGACTGGAAGAAATCATCCACAAGGCGCTGGAGAAGGACCGCGACTTACGCTATCAGCACGCCTCGGAGATTCGCACTGACCTGAAGCGCCTGAAGCGCGATACGGATTCGAGGCGTGCTGTAGCGGCGATGTCCTCATCGCCGCCTGCGGTGGGGACACCCCTCGGGCCAGCGGCGGCGGTGGGCACACCGCCGCTACAAGGTGACAGCTCCGATTCGCAGATGATCGCGGGCCTGGTGAAGCGCCACAAGAAACCGATCATTGCATTGATGGCGGGCGGAATCGTGATTGCCTCTGTCATACTCTATGGCCTCTATCGCGCCTCGATCCATGCGCCAACTCCACCAGCCGCCTTGGAATTTACGCGCGTGACAGGTAGCGGCGACGTCCAACTGGCTGACATCTCACCGGATGGCAAGTATGTGGCCTACGTGCGGGAGACGGCGGGAAAGCAAAGCCTGTGGCTGAAGCAACTGGCCACGGACAGTGACGTGCAGATTGTCACCATTGGCGATGACGCTTGCCCCGGCGTGGCGTTCTCACCTGATGGCAGTTACGTCTACTTCGTGAGTCAAAATCCCCAGAAAGACAGCGGCGATCTTTACCAAGTGCCATCACTCGGAGGAACTCCAAGAAAGATGCTGGCGGGGATCTCCGGCCCACCGGCATTTTCACCCGATGGCCAGCGGGTTGCCTTTGTGCGGTGGACCGCGGCTGGCGAGGCTAACTTGTTGACCGCCTCGTTGGATGGTTCTGGCGAGCGGGTGCTGGCATCCTACAAGCGGTCCTATTCTATCTACCCGCCCCGCGTCGCGTGGCCTCCGGATGGAAAGACCGTCGCCTTCTTTTACAAAGGGCCGTGGCCGGTCCTGACCACCATCGCGGCAGAAGGCGGTCCGGCCCAGCCGGTATCTGGGGCACATTGGGAGCAAGTACTAGATTTTACGTGGCTCCCAGCACGCCGTCGCCTGGTCGTGGCGGGCAGTCCGCAAGGGGCGCCGCTGTCGGAGCACATACCGCTTTATGAGATCTTGTTAGAAACAGGCGCAGCCCGGAAGATCACTCACGAGCTTTCGACCTTTAAGGGGGTTCGGGCGAGCGCGGACGGAAGCTCGCTGCTGGTCCTGCAGTACCAGATTCACAACACGCTCCAAGTGGCCAGTCCAGGGAAAGGGTTCGAAGTCCGCTCACTGAGCGCGGGAGACCAGGACCGCGACGGCCTGAACGGTCTTGCCTGGACGCCGGACGGGAAAGTCGTCTATTACTCAGGTCGTAACGGAGGCCCTGACCTTTGGGAGATAGGCGCGGACAGCTCGAATCCCCGGCGGCTCAGCAGCAACGTATCTCAGCTGTGGCTCGCGCCAGCCGTTTCTCAACGTGGCGGCTTCATTGCCGCCCAACGGTGGAAAAGTGGCGAAGGCATCAATATCTGGCGCATGGATATGGACGGCAGGAATCTGAGACAGCTTACCCAAGGAAAGACGGACACCTACCCCGCCATATCGCCGGATGGCCAGTGGGTAGTTTTCACGCGACGTGATAGCGGCAAATCTGTTCTGATGAAGGTTCGGAGTGAAGGCGGCCCAGCAGTCCAGTTGACCGAGTACAGCGGTTGGTATCCATCCGTTTCTCCGGATGGGAAGTGGATTGCCTGCGTTTGCGTTTTCAGCCAGAATCCGCAAGTCAGCCTGGCGCTGGTTCCTTTCGCGGGAGGTCAACCCACCAAAGTTTTCCCGCTGCCCACCACTATTCCTAGCAATTGTCCCGTTCATTGGAGCCCCGATGGCCACGCCGTCTCTTTCCTCAACAGAGTGAATGGCGTCGATAACATCTGGGAGCAGCCCGTGGCGGGCAGCCCGCCGAGGGCCGTAACGCATTTCACATCGGACAAGATCTTCGATTTTGATTGGTCCCGCGACGGCCGCCTGGCCCTCTCCCGCGGCACCGACACGACCGACGCGGTGCTGATCAGGAATTACGAGTAGTACCCGTCCGGCCTCCGTCATGAGACGTCCGGTCCGGCACGTTACGTGTAGCGGGTAGGTGAGTTGTGACTCCGGAACGTTGGGCGCAAATCGAAAAGCTGTTCCACCGCGTCGCTGAGTGCGGCGCGGAGGAGCAGCTGTCTCTTTTGAACGAAGCCGGTCGCGCTGATCCGGAGTTGCGGCGGGAAGTGGAAGCGATGCTCTCCTGCCAGGGCAGCGCGGATCAGCATCTGCGGGCGGCGGTGGGGGAGGTGGCCGAGGGCCTCAGGTTTCCGCGGCTGGGCAAGACCGTCTCTCACTACCGGATCGTGGAGGGATTGGGCGGCGGGGGCATGGGGGTGGTCTACAAGGCCGAGGACCTCAAGCTGCATCGTTTTGTGGCTCTCAAATTCCTGCCGGAGGGGTTGGCCCGGGACCCTCAGGCTCTGGAACGCTTCCAGCGCGAAGCCCAAGCGGCCTCCGCACTCGATCACCCGAATATCTGCACGATTTACGAAATCGGCGAGCAGGAAGGCCAGCCCTTCATCGCCATGCAGTATCTCGAGGGGCGGACGCTGAAACATTGCATCGAAGGCAAGCCGCTGAAGACGGATCAACTGCTCGACCTGGCCATTCAGATTGCGGATGGACTGGACGCGGCGCACTCGAAGGGCATCATTCATCGCGACATCAAGCCTGCGAACATCTTCGTGACGCAGCGCGGCCAGGCGAAGATTCTGGATTTCGGTCTGGTGAAACTGACCGTAGGGGCGACCCGGCGGGTCGCCCAGGACGGGCGAGGCGACGCCTCGCCCCTACCGGACACGCCCACGGCTTCGATTGCGGTGGAAGACCTGACGAGCCCAGGGATGGCGATGGGCACGGTGGCGTACATGTCGCCGGAGCAGGCGCGGGGCGAGGAAGTGGATCCACGCACCGACCTGTTCAGCTTCGGCGCGGTGCTCTACGAGATGGCCACCGGTCGCGGGGCCTTCACGGGAAAAACCACGGCCGTGATTTTTCATGCCATTCTCGACGAAGCTCCCCCGCCGCCGTTGCAGCTCAACCCGGGGCTGCCGCCGCGACTGGAAGAAATCATCCACAAGGCGCTGGAGAAGGACCGCGACCTACGCTACCAGCACGCCTCGGAGATTCGCGGCGATTTGAAGCGCCTGAAGCGCGATACGGATTCGAGCCGTGCGCTAACGGCGTTGCCCTCATCGCCGACCGAGGTAGGGGCGGTTCGCGAACCGCCCCTACAGGACTCCGATTCGCAGATGATCGCGGGCCTGGTGAAGCGTCACAAAAAATCCTTCATGGCATTAATGGCAGGCGGGATCGTGGTTGCCGCTGCCATCCTATATGCCCTCTACCACGCCTCGTCCCGTGCCCCCGCGCCGCCCGCCGCCTTGGAATTTACGCGCGTGACCGGCAGCGGCGACGTCCAGCAAGCGGACATCTCACCGGACGGCAAGTACGTGGCCTACGTCCGGGAGACGGCAGGCAAGCAAAGCCTCTGGCTGAAGCAACTGGTCACCGAGAGTGACGTGCAGATTGCCAATCTAGGCGATGATTCTTGTCCCGGTTTGGCATTTTCAACCGACGGGAGTTACGTCTACTTCGTCCGAGGCGAGCACTTAAAGCCCAGCGGCGATCTTTACCAAGTGCCGTCTCTGGGCGGAAGTCCGAGAAAGATGCTGAAAGGCATTTCCGGCCCACCGGCATTTTCACCTAATGGCGAGCAGGTCGCTTTCGTACGGAACTCCGTTGGTGAGACCAGCTTATTGACCGCCACTCTGGATGGGTCTGGGGAGCGGGTGCTGACATCCTACGAGGTACCCGAGATGATTTACCCCTACCGCGCCGCGTGGTCTCCGGATGGCAAAACCCTCGCATTTGTTCGCGCTGATACGAGGGCGGTCTTGATCACGATCGCTGCAGAAGGTGGTACGGCGCAGGCGGTGGCTGGCGCATCAGATTGGGACGCCATCAATGATCTCACCTGGCTACCTGGAAACCGTTACCTGTTGGTTGCGGCCAGATTGACGGGAGGGAATTCACAGCTTTACGAAGTCTCGCTGGAGGGAGGAGAAGCCCGCACGATCACGCACGACCTTTCGAGGTACCTGGAAATCCGGGCGAGTGCGGACGCGCAGACGCTGCTGGCGTTGCAATTCCAGCATCTTATCACCCTCCAGGTCGCCACGCCAGGCAAGGAGTCCGAAGTCCGCACGTTGAGCGCCGGAAGCCAAAACCTTGACGGTCATTTGGGTCTTGCATGGACACCGGAAGGGAATATTGTCTATCACTCGGTTCCTAACGGGCGCGCCGACCTGTGGGAGATCGGCGCGGACGGCTCAAACCCGCGACGGCTCACTCACAACGACCTGATGTCGAGTTCCTACTTCCCGACCGTCTCTCCACGTACCGACTTTATTGCCTTCGCTCGACAGGGAAGAAATGGCGTGCTAAACATCTGGCGGATGGATCTGGACGGTAGCAATCTAAAACAGCTTACCCAGGGAGGCGTAGACCTTCTTCCCGCGGCATCGCCGGATGGTCGGTGGGTGGTTTTCAGAGGTTCCCAGCGCGGCAAGAATGTTCTGATGAGGGTTCCCAGCGAAGGTGGCCCGGCTGCCGAACTGACGAACTACACCTCCGATTACCCATCCGTTTCCGCGGACGGCAAGTGGATCGCTTGTCTGTACTTTCCCGGCCAGAATCAGCCTCCCAGCCTGGCTATGGTTCCCGTTACGGGCGGTCAACCCGCCAAGGTTCTTCCGCTACCTGCCACTGCTACTGCCAATCTTCCCATTCATTGGACCCCCGATGGCCGCGCCATCTCTTTCATCAATAGCGTGAATGGTGTGGATAACATCTGGGAACAACCGGTGGCGGGCGGCCCGGCGAAGCCGGTGACACATTTCACTTTGGACAAGATTTTTTGGTTCGACTGGTCCCGCGACGGCCGCCTCGCCCTCTCCCGCGGCACCGACACGACCGACGCGGTGTTGATCAAGAACTATGAGTAGTACCGGTCCGGCCTCCGTCACGAGAACGTCCGGTCCGGCACATTACGCGCAGCGGGTAGGCATGATTCCATAGGAAGGGGAGTCGCAACCACGGTTGTACATTACAGTATCCGCCGTCAGGAGCCCGGCCTCACCATCATGGATTTCACCGGCCGGCTTACCTTGGGCAATGCGCTCAAGGGGGTTGAATACGCCATCAGCGATGAGTCGTAGCGGAAACACTCAAGCCAGCATCTTATGTTTAGGTAGAAGGCAGGCGGAGAAAACAAGGATGGATACGACGGCTGCGGTCCCCGATCCCAAACCCTTCCTCCCTCATCCCAACTTCAGCGACGAAGTGAACCGGAACATCGTGCAGTCGGAGATTGAAGGTGGCGTGTGCGTGGACGATTTGTCCGAGGGCGCGCGGCTGGAAGTGGAGACGCAGAATCGCTGGTACACCATCTTAATTGGCGATCGCGGCCAGGAACTGATTTGGGGCCACCCGCAGTACTGTCCCGATCCCGTGGCGGTGAGAATCGCGGGGTCCACGTGGGGCGGCTCGATGCTGAAGCTGCGGTTCATCGGGCGAGGCATGCACCTGGAATTCTGGCATCCCGTATTTCAGACCATCACAACGTCACGAATTGTGGACATCCGCGCCGCGGACCAGCTCGCGAGCGACGCTTGAGCAGCCAAGAACCTGACCGGGCGCCACATGTTTCCAAGACCTCGTGAGCCGCAGGAATTCCTCGCCGTAGTTCGCTTCGCGTCTTCGCCATCTGATGCTGGATAAGAAGTAGGCTCACTTCGGCCCAACTCGAGACACAAGGCAGCCGCGCTAACGGGGTTCGAGGATTGCTCCTGCCTTGTCGCCTGGCGTTTACTAACCTCCGAAAACACGGCCCGCACTTGGACATATACCGGCTTGCCCGCGGATGTGACGACAGATGGCTCCGGGCGGATGGTGGCCAATCCGGAAGTAATCCACGTGAGCGAGTCGGCTAACCGCAGGAGTGACCTCGGCGAAGCAGCCGGGATTTTGGGGGAAGAGCGGCGTCTCGTTGTCCGGCCACGCGCGGGCCGCCCGACGACATTTGGACCGAGTCAGCCGTAATGCCGTGGTCCGGCCAAGCAGGGCGGCGGGATTCGGGAGCTTCCGCCCAGTCTTCTCGCGTTCTTTTACGGAGGTACAGCTTGATGTAGAGGCGGGTTTACGCCGCCATTGGGCGAGGTAAACTCGCCGCTGCGCCATCGAACTTTACCTCTCCCTGCTTTTCACTTGACACGCCTACACGCACATGGTAGCCTATAAACGTGGTCATTTTGTGGACACATTGTCGCAGGCAAGCGCCGGAGACCAACCCGGCGCGAGGTTTGGACGGAAAGTCCCGGCACTGGCGACAACAGGGAAATGGAAACAAATCAAAAATGATACGATCGAAGCCAATATGTTCGTGAAAACAAACGGTAGCACTTCGAGAACGAACCTAAAACGAACTCCAATTGAGTGCGAAATGCGCGCCTTAAACGCACAATTTAAGCTTTTTGACACCGCACACGCTTTGGCCGGGGACCGGAACGGGGGAACGCCGCAGGGTTCGAAATTGCCGGGCCGGGGAAGCGCGCTCAAATACAAAAACAGTGGGAACGAAGCTAAGAAGTACCTGAAAACAAACGACATCAATTTTTTTGTTGCTGCAAATTGCGCGCATTTTACACGCAAATCTGCACAAATCGAACGCTGAACGGAGCAACAAGCGCGCGTTTTGCGCAAAACGCAGCTAAGCCTTCGGAGGGGACAGGCGAGGGAGGAGAGTGACAACAAGTCGGCTACAGAGCCAGCCGATTTGACTGCCAGCGTACCAAGGAGCACGTCACCTTGTGGCGCGTGCCGGTGCAAGACGGCTCACAACCCTTCTGCACAGGGTTCTTCTCAGACGTGATGTTGAACCGTAGGCGCCCCGATCTCTTGCATGGGACGGTGTTTCCACCAAATGAGTCCTGCCAAGACGCCCATCAGCAGCACCAGAAGCGCCGGGATTGCGAGGAGCTGCAAGGTCGTACGAGGGAGTCTACGGCAAACCTGGATTCCTAAGAAACAGATGCGCTGGAATGAATTGAACATTTCCGCGATTTCAAAAGTGAAAATAAAGAGGCATGCATACAGATAGGCAGGATATCGGTTCGATCGATTCAACACCCAACGGGCCATAGACCTGAGGCTCGCGATTTTAGCCAGGGACGCTACCCCTATGCCGACCAGCGCGCCGCCGAGAATGTCTGTCGGGAAATGAAACCCAAGGTACACGCGAGGCAGACTGATCAGCGCAGCAAAAGCGGTTGCCCAAATTCCAAGGCGCCGGGAAACCATCCAGAGTCCCGCTGCCACGCAGAAGTAAACCGCCGCGTGATCACTTGGGAAAGAGCTCCAGTGGATCAACCAACTGGGGTCTTGAGTATAGGCGAGGTGATAATGCAACCGCGGATCATGGATCGGCCTTTCCCGGTAGGGAAGGCTATAGGCCAGAGCCCGTGAGACGAATACGGTGAGAACGGTGGCAAAAAGCGTGAGCGCCAGGGTTGTTTGTTTTTCCGGGTCGTCTTTCCCGTATTCTACCCAGCACCACCAAAACATCGCCATCAGGACTCCGCCGGTGAGGATAACTAGGTAGCTAGTCTCGACGGCGGAGGCATCCACGATCCACCAACGATTAACCAGAGAATTAACATGACTCATAATCCATAGATCAAGCCAGTCCATGAAAGTCAAACTCCTTCCGAATTGAACCTCCGTGCAGACTGCGCAAGATGACGATCTTTGGGCGAGGCGCGTCTTCCCTTTCTTTCCCGTTGCACCCGGGACGTCGGGCGAAGTAGGGTGGACGCGCGTTCAGGCCCACAGCTCCGGAGCGTGTCAGAGAGCATTCCAGGAACGAGGCAGTGCACAAGCTCCGTCCCTCTTGATTGGCAACTTATATCGCTTGCCGGGAAGTTTTGCAAGGACAAAACCGCAGATGCCTAGCCCACTGGTACTGGTACCTTACGCGCCTGGGAAGGTCTTGGCAGCGGGGGCCTACTGCACTTTCAAAGGCAATGGCCGCCTCTGCGACACGGTCCGGACGCGGCGCCTACCCCCCCACCGTGATTCCCAAGGACTTCATTTTTCGATAGAGGTGGCTGCGCTCGAGTCCCAGAGCTTCGGCCGCGCGCGTAACGTTGCCCTGATTCTCCTCGAGTTTGCGGAGGATGTAGTCGCGTTCGTAGGCGGCTCGCGCCTCCTGCAATGAGGAGAAACCCGTCGTAGGTGTTCGGGTAGATCCGGAAGCTGCATGGTCGTGGGAGAGCGAAGGCGGAAGGTGCCGCCGCTCGATTTTCTCACCCGGCACCATGATGACCAGCCGTTCGACCAGGTTGCGCAATTCGCGCACGTTGCCCGGCCAGCGGTAACTGAGAATTACTTCCTGGGCCGCATCGGAGAAGTGTTTCGGGCGGCGGCCATAGGCGCGCGCGAAGTCCGCCAGGAAGTAGTTGGCGAGAGCGGGAATATCCTCCGCATGGTCGCGCAGCGGGGGAACGAAGAAGGGAATGACGTTAAGCCGGTAGAAAAGGTCCTCGCGGAAATTGCCTTTCTGGATCTCTTCCTCCAAATTCTTGTTGGTGGCGGCGATGACGCGCACATCCACGGTGAGATTATTCCCCGAACCCACGGGGGTGAACCGCTGCTCCTCGATCACGCGCAGGACTTTGGATTGCGTGCGCAAGCTCATGTCACCGACTTCGTCCAGGAACAGAGTCCCGCCATGGGCCTGCTCGAACTTGCCCACCTTGTCCTCGACGGCTCCGGTGAAAGAGCCTTTGACGTGTCCGAATAACTCGCTTTCGATCAGTTCTTCGGGGATGGCGGCGCAGTTAACTTCCACGAAGGGTTCCCGGGCGCGCAGGCTGAGAAGGTGCAAGGCGTGGGCGACCAGTTCTTTTCCGGTCCCGCTTTCGCCGAAAACCAGCACGCGGCCGTTGGTGGGCGCGGCCAGGGCGAGTTGCTGGCGTAAGGCCTTCATGGGGACGCTTTCGCCAATGATACGATACTTGCCCTGCAGCTCCTCGCGCAACTGGCGATTCTGCGCGGCCAGCGTTAATTGCTCAACCGCGTGCTTCAGCGTCAACAGTGTCTTGTCAATGGAGAGAGGCTTTTCGATGAAATCGAAGGCTCCCAATTTTGTAGAGCGCACCGCCGTTTCAATCGTTCCGTGGCCGGAAATCATGATCACGATGGGCGGACTCTCGAGAGCCTGGATCTTCTCGAGCGCCTGGATGCCGTCCATGCCTGGCAGCCAGATGTCCAGAAGAACCAAATCGCAATTGTGATGCGCAAGGAAGTCCAGGCAAGCTTCGCCGCTCTCCACCGCGTCCACAAGGTACCCTTCGTCTTGCAGCACGCCGGCAAGCGACTCGCGAATCCCGGGTTCGTCATCCACAATAAGAACGGAGTAGTGCGCCATTGACTTTTGAATTATAGAGAATTGTCCCTATGGAGAAAAGGGGCTAGGGACTGGGGACTAAGGGCTACGTCTCCGGCCACGAGCTACCGCGGCCCCGTACAGCTCACAGCCAACGGCCTACAGCCTACTGCCTTCCTGCCCTTGGATGGCTGGAGTGCGCTCGACGGGAAGTTCGATAATGAATCGAGTTCCGGTCGGTTGGTTTTCCTCCACCCGGATGATCCCCTTCTGTTCGCTGACGATTCGGCTGACGATGGCCAAGCCCAGTCCTGTGCCTCGATGCTTGGTGGAGAAATAGGGTAGGAACAGTTTTTCTTTGTCCTCCGGCGCGATGCCCGGGCCGCTGTCCGCCACCGTGATTTCCGCCACGTCGTGCTCCGGATCAAGCGTGGTGCGAACCCAGATTTCCTTTTGCAGGGCGTGTTCGAGAGCCTCGGCGGCATTGTCAATCAAGTTGGCCACGGCGCGTTTCAACTGTTCAGGATCGACGAGGGCCAGGGGCAAATCCGGCGACAAATCCCGATAGATCTCGATGCCGCGCAGGCGGCCCTCGAAGATCCTCAACGCGTTCTCGACAATATCGTTCAGGCTGGAGGGAAGAGGTTTGGAAGCAGGGAAGCGCGCAAAGGCCGAGAATTCGTCCACGAGCGATTTCAGCGAAGCCACTTCGCGCCCAACCAGGGCGGCGCTTTCTGAAACCACGCGCAGCAAATCGGGAGGAAGAGCCCCTGCTCGTTCGATGAGCCGCGTTATACGCTCCGTAGAAAGTTGAATAGGCGTGAGTGGGTTCTTGATTTCGTGGGCGACGCGCTGTGCGACTTCCTGCCAGGCCGCAGCCTTCTGGGCTTGCACCAGTTCCGACAAATCCTCGAGAACGAGTACCGAGCCGATCTTGCCGTGGCGAGCACGGACTGAGGACACCGTCAGGGAAGTAACCGCCCGCCGACCGCCCAAAACGAGTTCCATCTGGCGCGAGGCCACGCCTTGGCGGGTCGCACGCCGGAAGAGCCGAGCCACGTCGCGCGCATCCTCCGGCGTGAAGAGGTCTGTCAGAGTGTGCAGCGCTCCCATCTCATCCCGGCCAAACAGGCGTTTGGCCATCGAATTCACGCTGGTTATTTGGCCTTGCGGGTCGAAGGAAATGACTCCGGTCGGAATATTCTCGAGGATGGCCTCGATCGTGTTGCCACGCTCCTCCAATTGGCGGTTGACGGCCTGGAGTTCTCGGGCTGCTTGGTCGATGGCCAGACGGTTCTCCTGCAACTGACGAGTCATGGAATTAAAGGATTGGATGAGGGTTCCAAGCTCATCGTCCGCTCGGGCCGAAACTTGATACCCCAGGTTGCCTTTGGCAACCTCCTGCGTGGCCTCGGCGAGCGCCTGGATGGGAACCGTCACCTGTTTGGCGAGGAACAATGCGAACCAAGTGGCGATAAAAAGGATCACCAAAGTGATCAGACAAAGAAACGAGAGGTAAGTCCGCTTCAGAGCTCGCCGCTCGCCGGTGAGTTGGGCGTACTTTTGCGCCTCGCGTTGAATCTCCTGCGAGAGGGCCATCAATTTCAGCGGAAGCCGAGTGACGGCAACCGCGGTTCCGACGACCGCTCCTGCAGAATCACGGAGCGGTTGCGCGCTGACGAACATTTCGAAGCCGCCGGATCGCCTGTTGTCCGAAACTCCTCCCGGCGGAACCAGTCCCTGGGCCAGTTGCGGGTACATCCGGACAACTTCGGACGGATCGGGAAACGGGTCGCCGGCTTCGGCAAGCAGCCGGCCTTGGCGATCAAAGCACATGGCGGACTCGAGGTTGAGGTCCACCACTTCACGCTCCAGCACGCCCAGAACGCCGGCCCGGTCGGAAGCAGCCACAGCATGCTGGAGGACTCCGCTACCGCCCAGATGCTGGGCGATCTGCGAGGAGCGGCTTTGCGTATGGGATTGCAGTTGCCGGACGATCTCCCCGGAGTCGGCCCGGATCAGATCGAGAGGAATGCTGAACCAGCGATCGATAGTCCGGTTAAGCAGGCCGTAGGCGAAGGCAAAAAGGAAACAGACCGGCACCAGCGAGAGAGCCAGGAACGCCACGACCATGGTTGTCTTGAAGCGCGTACCAAGCCGTTGCTGCCTGTGCTCGACATACAGTTTGAGCAGAATGCGCAGTAGAATCAGGGCAAAGATGACGAAGGCAAGAAAGATCACCGCGGAAAGCGACAGCAGGAGCAGCGTCTGTTCAGGGCTTTGAGGACGGATGAAGGAAAGGTTTAAGGACGCCTGGCTCCACCCCAGAAAAAAAAGCGCGGGCACCAGCACCAGCAGGAGTATCAAGACCACCTTGCGGCGATCGGATGGGTTCTCAGGCAAGGAATTCCTCCAGCGGGCACTGCGGGCAATTCGGGGAGTGCGGGGTGCAGTGCTTCTTTCCCACCTCGACCAGAAGTGCATGAAACTCGTTGAAGAAAGCGGCCTCGCGCGGCAGGTGCGCGTGCAGGAACTCCTGGGTCTCGTGGTAGCCCGAATCAGCGGCGATCATACCGTGCCTAGACAGAACCCGCCGCGTATAAGCATCCGCCACAAAGAGGGGACGCTCGGCCGCATAGAGGAGGATCGCATCGGCCGTTTCCGGGCCCACCCCCCGCAGTTCCAGCAGCCGGCGGCGGAGTTCGTCCGCCGGCAGGGAAAAGAGCCCAGATAGAGAGCCCCCGTG
Organism: uncultured Acidobacteriota bacterium; assembly: GCA_963831905.1. Classification (GTDB taxonomy): domain Bacteria; phylum Acidobacteriota; class Terriglobia; order UBA7540; family UBA7540; genus CAVROP01. The sequence continues at coordinate 657,890 of CAWHRX010000004.1, forward strand.
CTCCTGCTCCAGCCAGTCCACGAAATTCTTTATGGCGCGCGCCTTCTGGCGGTAGAAACCTGCGGGCCGAACACACGCTTCCAGCGTGTCAAGCCCCGCGGCCCGCAATCCCCGCCAGCTTAACAGGCCTGCCTGCCGAAGCTCGCGCAGGGCCAGCGTGGCGTTGTGCCATGCGGTGTTTTGCGTGAGGATGGCTCCCAAAATCACTTCCAGGCGGGTCCGCGCCGGCCACCACTGTTGTGGCCCGAATCGCCGCAGAAGAGCAGCATAATAGCCGGTGAGCAGTTGCCGGGCAGAAGTCTTCGCCGGATTGGGCAGGGCCGCCATACCCAAAAAGTATACCGGGCTTATCGTAAAGTCAACGAACCCAGGGATCGGGGGATCGGGTGATCCGGCGAAAGGTCGTCAGCTTTCAGTCCTCAGCTATCAGCTATCAGCAAGCATTCTGCAGCGTGGTCGCAACACTTTTTGCACGCTGAAGTCTGACGGCTGAAAGCTGACAGCTGACAGCTTGCTTTCCCGATCTCCCGGGCGCCCGGATAGTACTAACGTACCTTTGCCGCGCGCTCCTCTTGGTCATAGACTGAAGGGGCTCTGGGGAGTTCCTGGGGGGGTGCAACTTCCCACCGGTAGACGGGCGAAGACGTGTGACCACACTCGGCTAGAATCGAGTTCTCGTGAACGAATTTTCGTTACAGGCTTAGGCGAGGGTTGGAGGAATGGCGGGGAAGCTCGGCGACATTCTCCTAAAAGAGAATCTCATCAGCCCTGAGCAGCTCAGGCAAGCCCTTGAACACCAAAAGGCGAACGGAGGGCGGCTGGGCGGTGCGCTGGTGAAGCTCGGCTTTTTGAGTGACGATGAAGTCACGGTCGTTCTCTCTCACCAGTACGGCGTCCCCTCGATCAATCTGACTCACTTTGAAGTCGATCCGGGCGTCACCAAGCTGATTCCCATGGAGACGGCGCTGAAATTTCAGGTGCTGCCGCTGAGCCGCGTGGGAACATCCTTGACGTTGGCCATGGTAGATCCGACTAATGTCTTCGCCATGGACGATATCAAGTTCATGACCGGCTTCAATATCGAGCCGGTAGTTGCATCGGAAACCGCCATCGCCGAGGCCATCAAGAAGAATTACGGGAGCATTGAGGAGCAGGAACGGAAGCGGGAACTGGAAGAGATCGTTAGTTTCATCGACGAGTCCCAGAATGAGGCGCTCGAACTGGAAGCCGAAGATGAAACCACCCTGAACCTCGAACAACTCGAGAAGGCCGCCGAGGAAGCGCCGGTCATCAAGCTTGTGAACTATTTCCTTACCGATGCCGTGAAGCGCGGAGCCAGCGATATTCACATGGAACCTTATGAGAAAGAATATCGCGTCCGGTACCGGGTTGATGGTATTTTGCAAACCATCATGACTCCGCCCAATAGGCTCCGTGACGCCATTATCAGCCGCGTCAAGATCATGTCCAAGCTGGATATTTCCGAGAAGCGTCTCCCGCAGGACGGCCGCATCATGGTCAAGATGATGAAGGATGGAAGGAAGAAAGCGCTCGATCTTCGCGTTTCGGTCCTTCCCACCATGTACGGTGAAAAGATCGTGATGCGGCTGCTTGACAAGGAGAACCTGCGGTTGGACATGACCAAGCTGGGATTCGAAGCGGAGTCCCTGGCCAAGTTCCAGAAAGCGATCTTCAAGCCCTATGGAATGGTCCTGGTCACCGGCCCGACAGGCAGCGGAAAGACCAACACCCTATATTCCTCCATTGTTCAGTTGAACAGCCCGGAGACGAATATCCTCACGGCGGAAGATCCGGTCGAGTATCAGGTGCCGGGCATCAATCAGGTCCAGGTGAAAGAGCAGATCGGGCTGAACTTCGCCACGGCTTTGAGGGCGTTCTTGCGCCAAGATCCCAATATCATTCTGGTGGGAGAGATCCGGGATTTCGAGACGGCGGAAATCGCCATCAAGGCGGCACTGACGGGCCACCTGGTTCTCTCCACACTTCACACCAACGATGCTCCCTCCACCATTTCTCGGCTGATGAACATGGGAATCGAGCCATTTCTGGTTGCGACCTCGGTGAACTTGATCTGCGCACAACGCTTGGTGCGCCGTCTGTGTCCGGATTGCAAGGTGCAGGATAAAGTTCCCCCGCAAGTTCTCCTGGAAGCCGGCTATACGCCGGAGGAGTCCAAGACCGTCAAAGTCTATAGACGGCAGGGCTGCGGGAACTGCGGTGGCAAGGGCTACAAGGGCCGGATCGGCCTCTATGAAGTGCTGGAGGTTACGGAGGAGCTTCGCGACCTGATCCTGGTGGGAGCTTCGGCACTCGAACTCAAGAAGCGAGGCGTCGAGCAAGGCATGATGACCCTTCGCCGCAGCGGCTTGGCCAAGGTGGCGCAGGGAATGACAACCCTCGAGGAAGTGATGCGGGAGAGCGTGCTGTAGGGAAGTCGAGAGTCGAAAGTCGAGAGTCAAAAGTTGAAGATCAAAAGTCTAAAGTCGTGGGTTCCCCAGAGTTACCTTCGGATCATGTCGGGTGCAGCGACTTCGGGGAAACTCGAAGACGAGACCTTTACACGGTCAACTCTCGACTCTCGACTTTCGACTTTTGACTCTCAACCTTAAGCGGAGAGCATTTCATGGCGGTACCAAGTCTCAGCGAGCTTTTGAAGCGCATGGTGGACATGGGAGGTTCAGACCTGCAGATTACCGTCGACTCACCGCCCAGGGTTCGCCTGCATGGGGAACTGAAACCACTGGAGGACTTGCCGGCGCTGGGGCCGGTCGATACGAAACAACTGGCTTACAGTGTCCTGACGGACGCGCAAAAGCACCGCTTCGAAGAGAATCTTGAGCTCGATTTCTCATTCGGAATCAAGAATATGGCGAGATTTCGGGCCAATCTGTTTAACCAGCGTGGGGCGGTCGCCGGCGCGTTTCGTTTGATTCCATTTCAAATCAAAAGCTTTGCGGATTTAAAGCTTCCGCCCATCTTGGGAACGCTTTGTGAGAAGCCGCGCGGGCTGGTTTTGGTGACGGGTCCAACGGGCAGCGGGAAATCCACCACCCTGGCGACCATGATCGATCTCATCAACCAGTCGCGCCACGAGCACATCATTACCATCGAGGACCCCATCGAGTTCATCCACTCGCACAAAAAGTGCCTGGTGAACCAGCGCGAGGTGCACTCGGACACCTACTCTTTTACCAATGCGCTCCGCGCGGCTCTCCGCGAGGACCCGGACGTTGTGCTGATCGGCGAAATGCGTGATCTGGAAACGATCGAGGCGGCGCTGAGAATAGCCGAGACGGGGCATCTTACCTTCGCGACCTTGCATACCAATTCGGCGGCTTCCACCATTACTCGCATTATCGACGTCTTCCCGTCGTACCAACAATCCCAAATTCGCGCACAGCTCTCGATGGTATTGGAAGGTATCTTGTGCCAGTCGCTTTTGCCCAGGGCGGACGGGCAGGGCCGCGTTATGGCACTGGAGATTCTGATTCCGAACCCGGCTATTCGGAACCTCATCCGGGAAGATAAGATTCACCAGATTTACTCCGCCATGCAATTGGGCCAAGAGAAGTTCGGCATGCAGACTCTGAATCAGTCACTTTACTCTCTCTACGCGCAACGGCTGATCAGCTTGGAGACTGCCTTGTCGCGCACCAGCCACCTCGACGAACTTCAGGAAATGATCGACCGAGGTGGCACCGCGGGCGTGGGTGGGCAGCCAATGAGTGTTCTCCATGGTTCTATGCGGAGGTAGTGGCGGGAGTGTGTAGTCGGGGCGCATGGCCATGCGACCCCGCGATTGATGTTGAGGTGGACCGATGCCACAGTTTGAATTTCCAGGTTCTTCACGGGTCGTCTCGGCAGCGAGCGGCGTGCGTGCGGCAGTAACCCGCGGGGCGCTGGGCGGGGCGCTTCGACGCGAGCCGGCCGCCCCCGGCCGGGTTGGGCTGAAACGCGCTGCTGCGCTTCCCAAACCGAAGGTGAGAGGGAGAGTGAACGCCCGGGAGCTCTCGATTTTCACCCGGCAGTTCTCGGTGATGATTGACGCGGGTCTTCCCTTGGTTCAATGCCTTGACATCCTCGCCGGCCAGCAGGCGAATAAGGCCCTCGCCGAGATCTTGCGGGGAGTACGCAGAACGGTTGAGGGTGGCTCGACGCTCGCCAATGCGCTTCGCGAATATCCCAAGGTGTTTGATGATCTCTTTACGAACATGGTCGAAGCGGGCGAGGCGGGGGGCATTCTGGACGGAGTGCTTCAGCGGCTTTCCACACACATTGAAAAGGCTGTCAAGCTGCGCCGGGCAGTGAAATCCGCCTTGATCTATCCCACCGTCGTAGTGTTCATCGCGGGCTCGGTGATTACCCTTCTCTTGTGGAAGGTCGTGCCTATTTTCGCCACGCTCTTTGCAGGCTTGGAAGTGGCTCTCCCCCTGCCGACTCGCATCGTCATTGGATTGAGCAATGCGGTCGCCAGCTTTGCCTTGCCGGCGGTGATTTTCCTTGGTCTGGCAGGATACGGCGTGAAGCTGTTTTATGGCACGCCCCAAGGACGCTTGCTCATTGATCGCATCATCCTCAGACTGCCGCTGGTGGGCAACCTGATGCGCAAGATCTCGGTGGGGATGTTTACGCGCACTCTGGGCACCCTCATTTCCAGTGGCGTTCCCATGTTGGAAGCTATGGAGATTACTGCTCGCACCTCGGGCAATGCGGTGGTCGAGAAGGCCGTTCTGCAAGTTCGACGGGCTATCGAAACGGGACGGACTATCGTTGATCCGTTGCGCGAAACCGGCGTGTTCCCGAACCTCGTGGTGCAGATGATCGGCGTAGGAGAACAGACCGGATCGTTGGACGCCATGCTCCAAAAAATCGCGGACTTCTTCGAAGACGAAGTCGATGTCGCGGTTGGGGACCTCTTAACGGCCATGGAACCGTTGATAATCCTGTTCCTAGGTGTAGTCGTCGGAGGTGTTGTAATCTCGATGTACCTTCCCTTATTCAGTTTGATCGGGAAACTCGCCGGCTAGTTCCGGCCTGTCACCACCCTGGGTGGTAGAACAGTACCCGGCCCACATCAATGAAAGTCGGAATTCATCTCCGCCCGCGAGAGCGGGAGCCGATCGCCGGTTCGGAGTCCAATGGACTCCAGCTTCCGTGGGAACGGCACGGCGTTGCTCAGAATAGCAGAGGTGGGCGCAAACCCGGACCCCCCACTTCCGGCAAAAGAAAGATTGACGACGGCGTTAGAGTGCGTAGAATTGTCGGTTGACCGACTAGATTATGGCAAACTACTCTTCTCCCAGTGCGGCTAGCCTATTTGCGGGGTTACCCGATCAGCTAAAGGAATGGCTGCCCTGGGTAACCAAGATCCGGTTTGTCATTATCAGCTTTGTTTTTGCGATCGATTTTGCCATTCGAACTCTGGTTGCCAATCCTAACCCCGCATCTTTCAAGTATTTTGCCATCGCCATCATCCTCTGGTACATCCTCGGCCTTTATTACCTGATCTACAATCAGCTTAGCCAGGAATACCTGTTACAGGCCTACCTTCAGATCTTCTCCGATATTGCCGTCATCACTGCCATACTCCACCTTACAGGAGATCTGGATAGCAATTACATCTCGCTCTACCTGCTCGTCATCATCCTTTCCAGTACGCTGCTTCCTCGCGGCCGGGTCTTCCTGGTGGCGGCGGTCAGTTTTGTTTGCATGGGAGGGGTGCTGGAATTGGCGTATCTTCCGGTTATACTTCCGGACTTTGCGGTTCATTATCCGGCCCTCCGATATATCGTGACCTCCTCTCCTTTGCCGGTCGATTTGCGAACCCTTCAGGTCAAGATCGGGGCAAGCTTCTTTGGTTTCTTCGCCATTGCCTACCTGTCCGCCCAACTGGCGGAAAACCTGCGAAAAGTCGGAGCCGAACTGCGGGACAAGAACGGTCAAGTGGCTAACCTGCAAGCCAAGACAGAAAACATCCTGGAAAGTATGCGTGATGGATTGCTGACGACCGATCTGGAAGGTGTGGTGAGCGATCTGAACGGTTCCGGCGCCGCCATACTGGGTCTCAAGCCGGAGGAGTTGCGGGGAAAACGGATCCAGTCACTTTTCGCCGGCTTACAGACTGGCGCCGTCTCCTTCCCGTCCGCGAACGCCTTCTCCGCCCGCCAGGAAGTGGCTTATGTGAGTCCTCGCGCCGAAAAGCGCGTCCTGGGTGTTTCGGTATCTCCGCTGATGGTACCCGCGATTGGCGTGGCCGGTTTTGTGTACAACTTCCAGGATTTGACCGAGGAAAAACGACGGGACGCCGAGTACCGGACCAAGGATCGCATGGCGACGTTGGGGCGCTTGGCAGCGGGAATCGCGCATGAAATCCGGAATCCGCTGGCGTCAATCACCGGTTCCGTCAAGCTCTTGCAGTCGATTTCGCGTTCGGACGACGACCAAACCAAACTCATCGAAATTGTGAGTCACGAGTCGGAACGGCTTAATAAACTGGTCTCGGATTTTCTTCTTTACTGCCGGGACCAACGCCATGAACCCCAGAAAGTGGACTTGGTGAAAGTGATCGAAGAGACGCTGGTGTTGCTTTCACACCATCCGCTATTTGGCGGAAATGTGAGGGTGGAGAAGCATTTTCCATCGAGGCTTCCGACAGTCTGGGCCGACCCCGACAAGCTGCGGCAGGTCTTCTGGAATATTTCGGATAACGCACTCAAGGCCATGCCGGATGGGGGCGTGTTGACAGTGCTGGCTGAGGAAGCCGGCGAGGGGGCGGTCCGCGTTACCTTGAGCGACACAGGAATAGGGTTTTCGGAGCAGCAACTCGATAAAGTCTTCGAGCCCTTCCAACCGGGATTCAGCGGTGGTACCGGCCTGGGATTGGCGATCGTTTACCAGATCATGCAGGGCGTGGGCGGCGCGGTCCGGGTGGAGTCGAAGGCCGGGCAAGGCACTCGCTTTACACTTGAATTACCCAAGCATGCTGCTTCTGCGGTCGCCCGAAAGGCGCCCTCCACATCGGCGACCGCTATGCTGTGATGCGAAGCAGGAGCGGCTCGCGAACCGCCCCTGGCCCTGGGACGTCGACTCTTAGCTTCGCAGGGAGATGTAAATGGCTAGGCTGCTGGTCGTGGATGATGAAAAGTCGTTGTGCCAGATGCTGGAGATTGGCTTCCGGAAGGACGGCCACTCGGTCGAAACGGTCTTCAGCGGTCAGGCGGCAAGGAAGAAGATCGAATCCCAGGTCTACGACCTGGTCATCTCCGATATTCGCATGCCGGACATCTCGGGCATCGAATTGCTCAAGCTTTTCTGCGAAACCCGGAATCCCGCCCCGTTCATCTTGATCACGGCCTATGCCAGTATGGAAACGGCCATCGACGCGCTCAACCTGGGCGCCTACCAATATGTGATCAAGACGGACAAACTGGTCGAGCAACTGAAACTCACCGTTAACCGGGCGCTGCAACACTCGGCGTTGCGGGAAGAGAATGTACGCCTGCGGCGCGAGTTGCTGCACGTTTTTGCGCACAACAAGATTATTGGTCAGAGCCGGCAGATTCAGGGGATCCTGGAATTAGTCCGCACCGTCGCGCCGACCACCAGCACCGTCCTGATTACGGGCGAGAGCGGAACCGGCAAAGAGTTGGTGGCGCAGGCCATGCACGAGGCCAGCTTGCGGCGCGAAAAACCCTATGTTTCGATCAACTGTGGGGCGTTTCCGGAAACTTTGCTGGAAAGCGAGCTGTTTGGATATTTCAAAGGGGCCTTCACTGGCGCCGAGACCAACCGCAAGGGAATTATCGAATCTGCCAACGGGGGTACTTTATTCCTGGACGAAATTGGGGAGACCAGCCCCACCATGCAAGTCAAGCTTCTGCGCGTTCTACAGGAGCGGCGGGTGCGTCCATTGGGGGGAAGCACCGATGTTTCCGTGGACGTGAGGTTGATTGCGTCCACCAACCGCGATCTCAAGCGCATGGTGGCGGCGGGGCAATTTCGCGAGGACTTTTACTATCGTATCAGCGTCATCCCGATCCACGTCCCGCCCTTGCGTGAGCGGCCTGACGACATCGCGTCTTTGTCACGTCATTTTCTGCACAAGTTCGGTTTGCAGATGGGGAAAGGGGAGTTGGAATTCGACCGGGATGTTTTGGAAGTTCTCACACGCTATTCCTGGCCCGGAAACGTCCGCGAACTCGAGAATGCGATCGAGTATGCAGTCGCGATGTGCGGGGAGCGCGATGGCCGAATCTGCCTGGAACACCTGCCTCAATCCCTGACGGGTATGACCCCGAGCGGTGATGCCGTCGTAGAGATTCCCCCTGAAGGCTTGGATTTCGAAGCCCGCATCGCGCAGATCGAGAAGCAATACCTGCTTGCGGCCTTGCGCGCCTCCGATGGCGTCCGAACTCACGCGGCGGAACTTCTTCGCATGTCGTACCGGTCGTTTCGCCATTATGCCAAGAAATATGAGATCTGACCTGGCCGCCCCCTCCACTCCCTCCGCTGCACAGAGGAATCAGAATCTCGACCGCTTGGCAATCCCCCTCCTCATTCTCTTTTCAATCGCGTTATATATCGTCACCACCCGCTACGAACTGGTTGGGGATGATGCAATCCTGATCGGGGCCAACCCTTATGTGCGAAGTTTCCATTTTCTGCGCGAGATCTTCACGCAGAATTTCTGGGCCTTTCGCGGCGCGCGCGGCGACAGCATCTACTACCGGCCGTTGGTGATGTTCACTTTTCTCGTGCAGACGACGTTGTTCGGTCTGCGACCTGCTCCTTTCCACCTCTGCAATGTCCTCTTGAATTCCTGGGTGGTCGTGATGGTCTATCAGCTCGGGAAACGGCTCTGGCCCACGGGGCAGGGAGCCTTGTGGGGCGCCCTGCTTTTTGCTGCCTTGCCCGTTCATTCCGAGGATGTCGCGACGGTTTCCGGTCTCTCCGACCTGGAATGCGCCGCATTCTTCTTGGCGGCAATTCTTATTTACACTCACCCGCCCGGCGCCAGAGGTTTTTCACGGCTGCGCGCCTGGATGAGTGCTCTCATGTTTCTTCTGGCGGCGCTATGCAAAGAAGTGGCCCTGGCCGTGCCCCTGCTCCTGGTTTTCTACGAGCACTTCCTGCGTGGCGACGCGGAAACGCGATTCTTCCAACGCCTGAGCCGCTACCTGCCGAGTTTCTTGCTGGCGGCATTCTACGTGGTGGTTCATCTGGTTGTCATCGGCGGTGTTTCCGGCGTCGGCCCGCCCAATTGGATGCACCTGAGAGAGACGGTGATTTTCGGCTCGACGCAGCTCGGTGAATATGTTGCCAAACTGATCTGGCCTCAGCATCTTTCGTATTCCTGGAAGTTTTACCCCCCTTTGAGTTGGCGGGATCCTGCCGTGCTGATGGGGATGCTGTTTGCCCTCTGGTCGGTGGGAATGGTGGCAGCCTGGTGGCGCCGGGACCGTTCGGTCAGTTTCGCCATCGTCTGGTTCGTCTTGACTCTCGCCCCGGTGCTCAACATCGCCGGTGTCGGAGTGCCAGCTTATGGAGAGAGATACCTCTATATTCCCTCGGTGGGAATCTGCTGGCTGGCGGGCGAGGCTCTTGCGGCTGCCCAGGGGAAGTCGCAAGGGTTGCCTCTACAGCGCGTGCGCCGGGTCGCCGCGGTCGCGTTCGGAACGGTGCTGCTCGTGGCGGGTGCATCACGAATCCTGGTGAGACTGCCGGCTTGGCGCAACAACTTCACCTTGGGCCTGGCTACCGTGCGCGATGATCCTACCGCAGCGATCTTCCACGTGTTTCTGGGGAACGGCTACAGGGAGGCGGGCGACCGGAACCGGGCGCGAACTGAATTGGTGACGGCCATTGCCTTGGATCCGTCAGCCGGCGAGGCCTTTGTTAACCTGGCGGGCGTCCTTGTGGATGACGGCAACGTCGCCGCCGGAGAGGACATCCTGCGGCGCGGAGCGCAGTTCAACCCTTCATTTTCGAAGCCCATGTTCGCTCTAGGCAAAATCGCCCTCTTCCGGGACAACAAGGAAGAGGCGCGCGACTTCTTCGAGAGAGCCTTGACTCTCGATCCGAATGATCCCGAGGCCCTTTTTCAGCTTGGAATTCTTGCCTTGCAGGATGGCCGGCTCGCCCAGGCGGAGGATCTCTTCCATCGTGATGCAATCGTTCAACCTTCTTCAGCCTTGGTTTGCCTGAACCTGGGGGCCGTTTTCGGGCGCGAGAAGAAATTCGCCCTCGCGGAAGCCGAGTTCCAGCGCGCCATCCAACTGACTCCGCAAGATGAGACGCCCTATCTTGGACTTGCCGGTGTTTACGAAGACCAGGGCAAACAGGCGGAAGCGCTTGAGCTCTATCAGAAAATCGTGACTTCTGCCCCCGGCTCAGGCAACGGCCAGTTCAGATTGGGTGTCCTCGCGCTGAAAATGGGAAGGAAAGACCAGGCCATCGCGGCCCTGGTGAAAGCGATTGCGGTTCAGCCGAAATCGGCACTGGCTCATGCCCAACTTGGCCTGGCATACCTCCAATCGGGAAGACTTGGCGACGCCCGGCGCGAAATCGAGCAAGCGAAGGCGCTAGACCCCAAAGACGAGACAGTGCAGATGGCCGTGAGAAAGCTGGCGAACGATCGATAGCGCGGATTCTGGGGACGAATCGGGCACTCTTGCTTATTCCTACCGTACTCCCGGTCGTTACGTTTGCACCGGGAGTGACAAAATCCGTCGCGCCGTTTGGACAAAAAGCGGCGAAAAAGGCTTGCAGTCAACCGGAGAAAGCCGAAGTCTTCCCGGAGCCCTGTCTAAGCGGTTGAATACGCACCAGTTAGATGAGATTTAAAAAACCATCAGGACGTTGCCTTGGCACGCAAAATGCCTCATAATGAGCGACCAGCTTTCATGCGCTTTGAATCTCGATAGGAGGAAGGAATGAAGAAGGGTTCACGAGGTTTTTCACTGATTGAGCTGCTGATCGTCGTCGCGATCATTTTAATCATCGCGGCAATCGCCATCCCAAATCTGCTGCGTTCGCGCATTGCCGCCAATCAAGCTTCGGCGGTGGGGTCTCTACGTACCCTCAACACGGCGGAGATTACCTATGCTACTACCTACAATACCGGCTACACCGCGACGCTGGGTAACTTGGGCCCGCCGGCGGCAGGTGCCAACCCCGTCGCCACCCTTGCCGGACTAATTGACAGCGTTCTTTCTGGGGGAGGAGCTGCAGCCACCGCCAGCATTAAGAGCGGTTACCAGTTCATTTACACGCCCGCCGCCACCGATGCGAGCGGCAGGATCAATACCTACGGCATTACTGCGACGCCTGTGACTGTAGGTACGACAGGCACGAATTATTACTACACTGACATGTCGGGCGTAATCCGTCAAAACAGCACGGCAACGGCCGGTTCGACCGACTCGCCGCTGGCTGGGTAGACGTGGCAATTCGCAACAGGGAAGGCGGCGAGGCATTCCCTGCGTTTGTTCGCTTTTCACGAGATTTCCTCCGGGTTGGCAGGTCGCAATGCCCCTGTGGGGGAGACACTTTCCAGGACGTCGTCGCGTGCGTCCCATGGATGGGATGGTCCGACTGCGCCGGCTCCGCGACGACGCCCTGGCATCCTAGAGAAGTCGGTACGGTTTGTCAGTTCCGCACACTTCCACCAACGATTCCAGCCTCCCTTCCTGGAAGGGAATCGCCGCCGTCCTCGTTCTGACCTTTGCCGTTTATATCCCCACCCTTCGTTATCAATTCGTGCACGACGATCGCGGGCAGATTGTCGAGAACCCCGCCGTTCATTCCTGGCATTTCGTTCCCTCGTACTTTACCTCCCAGGTTTGGGCAGGAGCTATGCCGGGCGAGTTGGGGAACTACTACCGGCCGCTATTCCTGTTATGGCTGCGAATCAACGACGCGGCATTTGGAAATCACGCCTGGGGATGGCATCTCACCACCCTCCTTGCACATGTCCTTGCGACGCTGCTCGCCTATTTGCTTGCTTTGAGCTTGGGAGTCAGCGGCGACGCGGCCCTGGTGGCGGCGCTGGTGTTCGGCCTGCATCCCGCCCACATCGAAGCCGTGGCCTGGATTTCCGGCGCCACCGAACCCCTTCTGGGCGTCCTTCTGATTGCGTCGTTCCTTTCCTACATACGATGGCGGCGGACGAGCCGGTCTAACTGGCGCCTTGCCTCTGTGGCCCTATTCGCTCTTGCCCTGGGCGAAAAGGAGACCGCCATGACCCTTCCCGGCCTCTTGCTGGCCTACGATTGGATCTTTAGGAGAAGTCTCACATGGCCGTCAGATGAGGCGCGCCCGCAAAGCGCGAATACGACCAGTCATTCCGAGCGAAGCGAGGAAGTTCGCTCTGCGTCGGGCGAATCGACGAACCAAGATCAGGGCGAAATTCCTCGCTTCGCCCGGAATGACAGCCTATTTCACTGGTGCGGCTCCGCCCTGCGCAGAATCTGGCCTTACCTCGCGGTTATTCTGCTTTATCTTCCCGCGCGCGTCTACGCGCTCAAGGCACTGAGTTACCCGATGACCCCGATCAGCAAGGCGCAGTTGGCAATGACTTGGCCATCACTGATCTGTTTCTGGATTCGTCACCTGATCTGGCCTGTGGGCCTCAGCGCTTTTTATGACTTGCCAGCGGTGCTCCACCCGACTCTAAGGAATTTCACTTTTCCACTCATTTTCGACGTTTGTGCGGCAGCCTTGCTGGTGGCCGTAGCTCGCCGGAGCCGTAGAGCCGCTCTCGCCGTAGTCTGTCTGGTCCTACCCTTGATTCCACTCCTCGATCTACGTGTCTTTGTAGCCGATGATTTCGCGCACGACCGTTATTTGTACTTGCCCTCGGTCGGCCTTGCTATTCTGGCAGGTCTTGGTTTGAAGAAGGTGTGTGGGGTCGGGGTCCAATCCTCGATTGCTGACTTGAAGGTCAGCGCTACGCTGTGGGGGCGAGCACAGCGCGGGCTGGGCATGCCGGCCGCACTTCTGGCTGCGTCGTTGTGCCTTGCCGCGGTGCTCGGCTACGGGACGGTCAGCCAGAGCTTTTACTTCCGCGATAACTTAACCTTTTATGCCTACAACAATTCCGTGGCCCCTCACAATCTTACGGCAGCCTGCGACTATGGAGCCATTCTGGCTGAAAGAGGTATGTACGCATCCGCTCTCGAAAAGTTTAGCGAGGTGGTTGGTCATAACCCCTCTTACTGGCCCGCCGTTTACAACCTGGGTCTGACTTACTACAAAATGGGACGTCTGCAGGAGGCGGAGAAGTACTTTTCGGAGGCTATCCGTATTAATCCCCGCAAAGCCGATGAGCATTTCTACTTCGGCTTGGCGCTGCTGAAATCCGGACACGCGGATGAGGCGGTCGCTTCAGTGCGCCGCGCCCTCGCGTTAAACCCCATGGGTTTTGCGTACCATTTTGCGTTAGGCGTAATGCTGAGGGCCCAAGGCGATTTCGGCGGCGCCCTGCGGGAATTCAAAGCAGAGTTGGCCGTGAATCCTGCTCAACAGGCGGCGGCCACACAGATTAAGGAGATTCAGAAGCAGATGGGGCAGGCTGAGCGATGAAGCCTGTCATTCTGACGAGGTGTTCTAGGGGCAATCCGTCAATCGACGGATTGCCCCAGGGCGGCCACAAGGGCCGCCCCTATCCGGCCCCGGGGCAGGACGACTGGGCTGGAAAGGAGCGGGAGTCCGTACTTTCGTGAGGTCTCGCCATCGGGTATATTATTCTTCCTCCGAGGTGATAGCAGGCCCTGCGCTACTGAGGAGTTTGGCGAAGAGACGGTTCGTTCATCATGTTGGCCCTCGAAACTATCGAGCTGACGAAAGACTACCGACTGGGGTTTTGGCGCAATCGAGTTAAGCGTGCTCTCGATGGGCTTAATCTCAGCGTCGAGGCGGGGGAAGTTTTCGGCTTGCTCGGACCCAACGGAGCGGGCAAGACCACGACACTCAAGCTGATCTTTCGCCTGATCTTTCCCACCTCCGGTGCGGTGCGCGTCTTCGGCAAACGACTCGGAGATTTTTCGGTCAGCTCCCGGGTCTCCTATTTGCCCGAGAATCCCGCCTTCTATGATCATCTGACGGCCCAGGAGTTTCTGAACTACGCGGCATCGCTGTTTAGTCTATCGGCCTCCGAACGGCGCCGCCGTTCCGGCGAACTGATCGAGCAATTGGGTCTCTCCGCATCCCGCAATGTTCAGTTGCGCAAGTATTCAAAGGGTATGATTCAACGATTAGGAATTGCTCAGGCCTTGATTAACGACCCAGACCTGGTTTTCCTGGACGAACCGATGTCCGGCCTCGATCCGCTGGGGCGAAGGGAAGTCCGCGAGGTCATCTTGAGGCTAAAGGAGCGGAAGAAGACGGTCTTCTTCTCCACGCACATTCTTTCGGACGCGGAGACGTTGTGCGGGCGGGTGGCGGTGCTCAACCACGGACGCCTGCAAGGGTGTGGCGAGTTGAACACGATCCTCCGCCTGGGAGTTACCACCACCGAGTTGGTACTTGAGGCCCCCTCAGCACAGGTGATGGACGAGTTGATGCCTTGCGCCTCATCAGTGATTCGCACCGGGGAGCGGGTGCGCCTGGAGATTCCCGACGAAAGCAAAGTGCAGAGGTCATTGGAGATAATCTTGCGAGGCAAAACGAAGGTGATCTCCATGAATCCGGTCAAGAGGTCGCTGGAAGAATATTTTCTTCAGAAGGTCGGTGCGGAGGAAGCCGAGAAGTCGAGCAGTTAAAGAGTCGAGAAGTCAAGGAGTCGAGGAGTCAAAAAGTTAAAACCGGGCCTTCGGCCCCGTACGAGGGTGCTGGCCACAGTCGGAGAGTCGAAGAGGAACTTTTTTTCTCGTCAACTCCTCGACTTCTCAACTCCCTAGGTGCTCGACTTCTCGACTCTTTGACGGCTCAATTTCTCGACTGTCGCGGAAACAACCATGCGCGTGGTGACGATCGCTATCCACACATTCAAGGAATCGGTCCGCCAGAAAGTTCTGTATAACCTGGTGGCCTTTGCCCTCCTGCTGATCGGGGCCTCGATTCTCTTCGGGAGCATCTCCGTCGGGGTCGAGCAGATAATCCTGATAACTCTGGGACTCAGTTCGATCTCCGTTTTCGGCCTGTTGATCGCGATTTTCATTGGAATCGACCTCGTCTCGAAAGAGATCGAACGCCGCACGGTTTACAACATCCTCTCGAAACCCGTGACCCGCCTGGAATTCGTACTTGGAAAATACTTGGGCCTTCTGCTCACCTTGCTTGTGAACACTGCCATCATGACGCTGGGCTTCTATGCGACGTTGTACTATCAGAAGGGAACGCTGGGGCGTGACGACCTGGTCTTTCTGGGCGCGGCCTATTTCATTCTGCTCGAGCT
This sequence comes from uncultured Acidobacteriota bacterium, assembly GCA_963831905.1. Taxonomy (GTDB): domain Bacteria; phylum Acidobacteriota; class Terriglobia; order UBA7540; family UBA7540; genus CAVROP01. The sequence goes on from CAWHRX010000004.1 coordinate 673,305, forward strand.
GGCCATGGTGGTGGGAATCGCCTTAGTCTTTTCGTGTATATCCACTCCAGTGTTATCCGCGGTATATACATTTTGCCTTTTCGTTATAGGTAATGTTTCGGCCGATCTGCGCGCCTTGGGCCAGCAGACGCAGAGCAACTTGCTGGCGACGGCATGCGGCGCGCTCTATTATGCGCTGCCCAATTTCGCGAATTTCAATGTCATCAGCCTGGTGGCTCACGCGCAGAAGCTGCCCGGTTACCTCTGGCTGGGAAACTCTCTTTACGCACTTCTTTATGTAACGATCCTATTGGGCCTGGCAATTATTATCTTCGAGGAACGGGAATTCCGATGACTTCGCTTCGTGGCCTCGTCTCCCAGCCTCGTTCCCGCCGCCGCGCCTGCTGGCTGCTGGTGTTGCTATGTCTTTTGGGGCTGATTCCCCTGCAACGGAGCCTTGACCTCCGAGGAGGAAATGATCGGGCGCTGGGTGAGGTCCTCTATCTGCCGTCCGGAAGAGTTCTTCGTCGGCTCAGCTTGGGTTACGAAGGATTGCTTGCTGACGTATACTGGACGCGCGTGGTGCAGTATTTCGGCGGGAAGCGGCTGGCGCACTCCACGGATTTCAAGCTGTTAGGGCCACTGCTTCAGATCACTACGGACCTGGACCCTCACCTGATCATTGCCTATCGCTTTGGTTCGATCTTCCTCGCGGACAAGCCGCCCCGCGGAGCCGGCGAGCCCTTGCAGGCCCTTGTGCTCCTGCAGCGTGGCATTGTCGCTAACCCCGAGTACTGGCGGTTCTGGGAGGATCTGGGCTTCGTCTACTATTGGGACTTGAAGGATTACGGCGCTGCCGCACGAGCGTTCCAAGCCGGAAGCGAGAGGCCCGGTGCCATGACCTGGATGCGGGCCTTGGCGGCGAAGGTGGCGGCGCAGGGCGGGGAACTGGCGACCTCGAAGTTCCTCTGGTCGGAGATTGCCCGCCAGGCTGGAAACGAACAGATTCGCAAGAACGCCGAGGATCACCTGATGGCCATCCAGGCTACCGAAGAGATCGCCAAACTGAATGAGTTGGCGGCCCTCTATAATCAGCAGCAGGCACAGCCCGCGCGCTCGTTCCAGGCGCTGGTTGCGGCTGGTTACCTCCGAGCTTTGCCGCGCGATCCTTCGGGCAGGCCGTACACCCTGGATGCGGATGGGAAGGTGAGGCTGAATCCGCGGAGTTCGGTGGATTTAAGCTTGCTACAGTAGTGGCTAGAGTACTTCGTTGGCAAAGCGGAGCCCACCGCGACCAACGCTGTGACGTAATCCATGAACCCACGAACAGGTTTCGCGCAAAAGCGCTCTTGAGGGGAGCAACGACTTGGAGCAGATTCGTTTCATTTTCTGGGAATTATTGAAGATTCTGGGCGTGTCCTTCGTCAGCCTGCTGGCCGCCAAGGGTGTGGCGAGCTTGCAGGTGACGAGCACCGGCGTGCTGGCAAGCCGACTGGCTCGCGCCAAAGTACTGCTGTACGCCCTCGTTCTGGCGATGGCGGTTTTCGGCGCCTGGAACTTCGGCTACGATATCGCGGCGGAGGTATATTATCGGTCCAGTGTGAGCGATGCTCAGCGCAGGCACCCGGCGAAGAACTACCTAAACGCACTTCAGGCGGTCCAGTTGAGGCCTGGAATACTGGATTATTGGCAAGCCCTCGAGTCAGCCAAGTTCGATCTTGGCCAGTGGGCCTCGGTGGTGGACGATATGCCTGCCATGCAGCGCGTGGCCGGCCGGGATTTGGACGAGGTAGATTCGTATCGCGCCGCGGTCTGCCTCTACCATCTGGGGCGATACGAGGAGGGCTTGGCCGTCACCGATCGCCTAAGCCGTCAGAATCGTCTTTATCTGCCGCCTTTAATCCTCCGGGGATATATCCTGATTGCCCAAAAAAAGTATGGTGAAGCGGAGCGCGCCCTTACGTCTGCTCTCGACATTCTTCCTACTGACCAGCTTGCCGTGGAAGGTCTGGCGCAAGCTTACTTTCTGGAAGGGAACCGCCTGCAGGCCCTCGAGGCTCTTGAGGACACATCCAAGTTCTCATTTCCCATGCAAGCGCAAAAGAGGTTTGGAGCGCTGAAAGGCCTCTATGGCCAATGACCGCCGGTTGATTCTTCATCCACGCCTGGAAGACCTAGTGGCGCTGGCTTTTTTTGTGCTCAACCTGGGCATTCGCCTGGTTTTCCGCGGAGCCGCGCACGCCAACTTGAGCCCCGCCAACGTCCTGATTATCGTTCCGGCCATGAGTTTGCTTCTGGCGAAAGAACTGATTCACTATTTCGTGGCTGGGAAGAAGGAGTCTTTTGCTTCTTCGGCCGACCCGCGCGTCTTCATACGGCCTTATGGGGAGATCGTCAGAGACTGGTTCCCGTTTCTGGCTATATTGTTGATGTACTACTCGCTCTGGGGTGACGCCACACACCTCCTGGTCCGGCACGACTTGGACGGGGAATTGATTGCGCTCGACCAGCGGTTGTTTGGCTTGCAGGCCAGTGTGGCCATACAGCGTTTCATAACGCCCGGCCGCACGGCGTGGATGGAATTTGCTTACTTTTACCACATCCTGAACATTCCCCTGGTCAGCTGCTTTGTGTATCTCTGCCGCCCCCGCGGGCGTTTTCGAGAAATGATGAATGGCCTGATGGTGGTCACGTTTCTGGGGCTTCTTGGCTACATCCTGGTCCCGGCCATCGGTCCCCTCTATAGCCTACGCGATGATTACACCGTTTCCCTGAGCCAGCCGATTGCCATCTTCAACCAGCAACTTGCGTTCATGGATCTGGCCCGCATTCATCGCGACGTTTTTCCGAGCATGCATGTGGCGATTTCCTTCCTGGTGTGGCTCTATGCCTGGCGCAACTCGCGGGCCCTGTTTTGGGCGGTGTCGCCTCTGATCTTGAGCCTGTGGGTTTCGACTGTCTACCTCCGCTACCACTACCTCATCGACGTGGTGGCAGGCATGTTGCTGGCTCCCGCGAGCTTCTTACTGGCGAACTGGCTATTCAGCCGATTCGGGGATCTGGCGATCTCGATTCCTGTACCGGCGAAATGGGCCGAGAGGTTGGCTCACCTTGGGCCAAACTAAGGCATGGTTCAATACCCAAGTTCGGGATCCACCGAAGACAACTCCGAAACGGTTCCCAGGCGCGGCCTGGCCCGTTTGGCCACGCAGGAACTGCTCGCGCTGCTCATTGTGATCGCAGGTCTGCCCTATCTGAATTCGCTGTGGAACAGCTTTGTCCAGGACGATAACCGGCAGATCCTGGCCAACCCTTACCTGCGCAACCTCTCTCACTTGCGGGAGATCTTCGCAACGAATGTATGGTCGTATGTGGGCGCGCAAGGCATGACCAATTACTACCGCCCGCTGATGACGCTCGGTTACCTGATTTGTTACCAATTATTCGGACCGATGGCCTATGGTTTTCATCTGGCCAACCTGGTTCTGAATGCTGCGGTGGTCTGCATGGTTTTTCTGGTTACGGAATGCGCCTTCCGCAACCGAACCCTAGGCTTTGTGGCGGCGGTCATCTTCGCCCTGCATCCGGTGCACAGCGAGTCAGTGGACTGGATTGCCGCCGTGACTGACCTGCAGCTCACGTTTTTCTACCTGCTCGCATTCTGGTTCTTCCTTCGTGTGGTCCCCACTTCAGCAGGTGGCGCGAGCGTCTCGCCCGCTGTCGCTGGAGCGTCTCGCTCCAGCACCGGCGAAGGCAGAGCCTGTCCTGAGCGGAGCGAAGGAATCCCCGCGCGCCGGCAGGCGGGGCGCCTGCGCCACATTGGGTGGAGGGGTATCGCGGCACAACTTGGCATGATTTTCTGCTTCGCCCTGGCGCTGCTCGCCAAAGAGCCCGCGGCGACGCTGCCTTTTCTGGCGACTTTTTATGAACACTTTCTCCGTGACGACCGGGAGCGAACGACTCTGACGCAGAAGCTCTCGCGGTATCTGAGCTTGTGGTTGGTTGACGCCGCCTACCTGTTGTTCAGAATCCACATTTTTGGCGGGCTGGCGCCGGTGTTACAGTTGCCGCAGATCAGCCGTCGAGAGGCCTTTTATTCATCTTTCGCGCTGATCGCGCAATATGTTTGGAAGATCGTCTGGCCGCTTAATCTCTGCGGGTTTTACACTTTTCACAAGAGCCTTTCCCTCTTCGATCCTCGCTCCGTCGCGGGGCTCGTCCTCCTGGGACTGTGCCTGTGGGTGTTCGTTTACTCCTGGAAAAGGGAACGTCTTGTCTCGTTCGGTCTTTTGTGGTTTTCCCTGAACCTCGCGCCGGTTCTCAATGGGCGTTGGCTGGGCGCTAACGTATTCACGGAGCGTTACCTTTATCTTCCTTCACTGGGGTTCTGCTGGATTGCGGCGTGGGGAGGGCAGGCGATCTGGACGCGACTGGCGGAACAACGCGCCGCTCGCAAGGTCTATGCTGTGGCATCGATCATCATCGCTGCCCTTTGCGTGGTCCGGATTGTCACCCGCAACCGCGTTTGGCGCGATGACGCCACGTTCTACCAGCACACCCTGGCCCAACAGCCCGACGCGGTCGCTCTGCGAATCAACTTGGGCGCGGTATACTGGAATTCGGGCTCACCGGATCAGGCCGAGGCGGAGTGGCGCGCCGCGTTGCGCCGCGCTCCTGATCACTGGCTGATCCTGAACAACCTGGGACTCGTCGCGGCGCGGAAAAAGCTCTACGACGAAGCCATCGAGGATTTTCAGCGCTCCATACGGCTTCGACCAAACTATGCCGACTCCCATATGAACCTGGGGCGAACCTATTCCGTAACCGGCGCCAGTGATAATGCGGAAGCGCAATTGAGAGCTGCCGTGGCCCTTGCCCCTCTCTACGTTCAGGCTCGGAATGCGCTGGCAGAATTCTATTTCGATGCCGGCCGCTTCTCCGAGGCGGAAACGCAGTACCGTGCTTCCGTGGCGAGCGGCGTCAACGTTCAGGCATGGAATTCCCTGGGTGATATTTATAGCCACTGGCATCGCTGGCAAGACGCCGAGCGCGCCTTTCGGCAGGCGTTGGCGTTGGATGCTTTTGAAAGCCGAGCGCACTTTGGGCTGGGCGCGGTTCTGGAGGCCGAGGGCCGAAACATCGAAGCGCTTCAGGAGTATACGGCAGGTCTTCAGACGGATCCCAGGAACCCCACGGCCCTCGAGGCCGTGGAGCGGTTAAAAAAGCTATCAAAATGATCGGGAGATCGGGAGATCGGGTGATCTGGCGAACAAGTGGTGCGGCGGCGCTCCTGCTGCTCACGTATACGGTCGCAAGCCCCGCTCATAACAATTCGAAACCCTCTCCCCCTTGGGGGAGAGGGTGGTCCGCAACCGGCGCTTTCATCAGCCGGGGCGGGCCGGGTGAGGGGGTTGTTGGCCTGAGCCCAGCGGCAGATAACGGAGACGCGTCCCTTCAGGACTTCGTCCGCCAATTCGAGTCAAGCTATCATGCGGTCAAGACAATTCGCGCACACTTCACGCAGACCTACGTCACGGAGGGCAGAACCCAAACTGAGTCCGGAGTAGTTTACTTTGCGCGCGGCGGTTTAATGCGGTGGGACTACCAGCAGCCTCAACCGAAGTTATTCCTCTCCGATGGGAAGACGCTGCAGCTCTACGTGCCGGAGGAGAAACAGCTAACCCGTACTGCGGTCAAGGCGAGCGACGACATTCGAGTCCCATTTCGCCTGCTACTCTCGAGGCTCGAATTGCGGCGCGTCTTTTCGCGGATCGAGTTTGCGCCTGATGCCGTCCAGCACCCGCCCACTGACCGGGTCCTGCGCGGCTATCCCAAGAAGGCATTGCAGGAGGATTATCGACAGGTGCTCATGGAAATAGGCCCCCAATTCGACATCCGCCGCTTGCTCGTGACGCTTGCCGACGAGAGCACCATGGAATTTGACTTCGATCACATCGAGCGGGATGCGCCCCTAAGCCGTTCTTGGTTCCAATTCGTGGCGCCGCCCGGGACGGAGGTGATTGGCCAACGCTGAGCGTTACGCCGCGGGTCCTCCCGTGTCGGATCGCGCCTCGCTCGAGCACGTAGCATAGTATTGTACGTGAACATCGTGCTCGCTTGGGCTGCGGCACATGAGATCGAACGTGACACTCAAACTCGACTTCGATCTGCTTCGCGAAGTTCGCGTGCTCGCGGCTGAACAAGGGGAGGTCGATTAGCGCTCTCCTGGCGGACCGAGTAGATTTTTCCTGATCGTATAAGAAACACAGCTCCACGAACTCTCCAAGCTCAGTCTAACCCATTACAAATCAGTTTGTTAGGGAAGCCTGACATTTTGGCCAACAACTTGCTCTTGGCTCTTGCGTTGACATTTCTACAAAGGGGGTTAAAACGGAGGCAAATCCCATGAACCCAGAAAAGTACAGGCAGGTTGCAACTGCGGCGGTGGTTTTTTGCTTGGTCCTATTCAGCGCGGGGTGCGCAACCAAGAAATACGTGCAGAACTACACTCACGATAACATCAAGCCACTTGAAGTGAAGCTCGATAATACCAACAAGCAGGTGGCTGAAAACGGCGAACGCATTACCGACCTTGACCGCAAAACAGAGAAGGGTATTTCCCAGGCCCAATCGTCCGCGGATGAGGCTAACCAAGCCGCTAGCAGGGCCCAGCAGTCTGCGGTGGATGCCCGGGGGCTTGCTCAACAGGGAATCTCGGATGCTGGCGCGGTGAAACAGGAAGTCGAAAACGCAGACAATTTTCAATCCGTCAAGAAGGCAACGATTTTGTTTGGAATTGACAAGAGCAAGTTAACACAGGAAGACATCGAGACGCTGGATAGTCTCGCACAAACCGTGAGCGGCATGAAACACTATGTCATCGAGATTCGCGGATTCACGGACAACCGCGGTCCGAAACCGTACAACTTACAGCTCAGCCGCAGGCGAGCCGACGCTGTGCTTCATTACCTCACGCTGGACAAACAGATCCCGCTGGTGCGTGTTTACGAGGCTGGCTACGGCGAGGATGATCCCGCCGCCCCTAACAAGACGCGCAGTGGACGAGAGCAAAATCGCCGAGTCGATGTCAGCATACTAGCCCCGCAGTCCTCCGCCACAGCAGAGCTTCAACAAGGGCAAGTGCCAAGCTCCGAATCTCAAACGCAGCAGCCAACATCCGCCCCATCCACCCCTCAACAATAAGCGTCGGATCGCACCAAGAGCCGCAGAGTCTCGGAAGAGCGAGACTCTGCGTGCCTGCGGTGCCCTGCCTGGGAGTTGCCGAGTTCTCACACTGATTCGAAGAAGATTGATCGCGCTTCTACTGCCTGCCTGAGAGGTGGAGAAACAGCGTAAGGTAGCGTTTCGCACTGCTGGTAATGAGAAAATGCTCGCGCACGTAGGCGCGTCCCTGCTGTCCCAGTCTTTCGGCGATGGCCGGATTGGATAACAGGAAACGGATCTGGTAGGCCGTCCCCTCCACCGAATGGGCAAGCAAGCCGGTGTGCTTGTGGATGATTTGAAGAGGGATTCCGCCCACCGCGGAGGCCACAACCGGCTTGCCTTTCCAGAGCCCCTCCGTAACCGTCAACCCGAAGCCTTCGCGCAGGCTCTTTTGAATGATGATGGTCGAGCCCCGTTGCAGAGCGTTGATCTCGGTGGCGCTCCAAGGGGGCAAGTTAAGGATATGGACGTCCGGGTCATCGCCCACGGCCTCGCGGACCTCGGCAAGCACAGCCTCACCCTCAGGATCGTCACTTGCTCCCCCCCCTGCCAGGACGAGTTGGCAATCGAAATAGCGCTTTACGATCTGAATGGCGCGCACAACGCCCAACGGGTCTTTCAGCCTGTCGAACCGTGAGATTTGCGTGAGGACGGTGCGCTGCGGGTCAATGCCGAAGCGCTCCAACGTGCTTCTTACCAGCTCGGGTTCCAGCTCGCGGTTTTTCTCCGAGAGCGGGTCAATGCTGGGGTAGAAGAGGTACTGAGGTGAGGGCAAGTGGCGGGCGAATTCGGCCGAGGAAAATATCGTGCCATCGTATCGGTTCACCCAGGGTTCCAGAAATCCCCAGACCGTTGGATTGGGTTGCGAGAGATCAATGTGGCATCTCCAGATCCAGTGGCCGGAATGATCGCGGCGCGCGCGGATCAGGGCCACCGGCTGAGGATCATGGATGACGATGAACTCGGCTTCCATCTGTAACCGCAGCAGGTTCTGCTCGTTGTAAGCAAGAAAGGTATCAAAGCTCTCCGGCGGCATGGTATAAGGCCCGCCATGCAGGGCGTTATGGAAGGCTTTGGTGATTTCATAGAAGTCGTTGCCGCCCGTGATGACTTCCCAGCGGATGGCGAGCCCCAGCTCCTGAAGTATGGGAACCAGGCGGTTGAGCATTTCGGCCACGCCTCCTCCCATAGCCGTGGAGTTCACCATCTGCACGGTGCGCATCTGGAGCCGCGAAGCTAAGGTTCGCAGTTCGGCGACTTCCGGCTCTCCGAGCACAGGGGTGTAGTCATCCAGACTGATTAACAGCGGGATGGGCATCGTCTCGCTCATGAGTGCAATTCCTTTTCAACCAGGCTGATGATTCTCTGCAGGGCGCTTTCCAGCGTGTTGGTGTAGATGTCGATGCGGTTGACGTGCCTGGCGAGCGTGCCTAAATCGAGGTGGCTCTCCAGCCAAAACGAAAAGTCGTTGGTGCGCAAGTGCAATCGCAGGCGAGAAGCAATAAAATGGAAGTGAAATGCCGCATGGCTCAGTTTCTCCAAGCCGTCTCCAAACTCCTGGAGCGTCCAGGCCTCCATCTGAAGGGGCACCTCAACCCCGATAGCTTCATAAAAGAAGAAAGGTTCGAAAGCGGACTGCTCGGCTTGCTGGGGGTTCTGCTCGCAGTACTCGGACACGAGCCGTCTGAGGTCGGCGCGCAATTCCGCCAGCGAGAGGTAGTCCCGAATATCCAGGGAGGCAAGATGCTCCGCCAGTTCAGGGCGATTGCACGCTGCCAATACCCACTGGGCAAAATCGTTCGAGAATCCCTGGGTAAGAAAGTGATGGTGGCTCAAGGTTTGGAAGGTGTGGTTGAAGATTGAAGTGTCGCTGCAAGTCTCCAAACCCTGCTTCAGTTGTGCCAGGGTGGTTGCCATCTCGTTGGCGATCCGCGTCAGATAGGACACGGTCTTGAATTGAAAGGGCTGCTCAGCCTTCTTCAAGTGATTTCGGCCTCCAGTCTTCGCAAGAATGTGAGAACCTCGGCGGGATTGTGCAGGTAAAAGAGGGCTTCGGTCGGTCGAGTGTTCCCGACTTGTACGGTAATTCCATGCGGCAGAGCGGCGAACGCTGATTCGTCGGCCGCGTCGTCGCCCGCAAATATGGCGAGCATCTGTTTACGCCGCTCTCCCAGTAATTTGCGCACTGCGGACCCCTTGCCGCCGATAGCGCCAGGGAGCACTTCCCAGGCTTTCTTCTCCTGGATGAGGCGAAGCTGGGGCTGGAAGTGTTCCAGAACCTCGCGCACAGCCCGCCGCGCCGCTTGCACCTCGGCGGGCCGAGCGCCGCGATAATGAATGGCGATCGCAAGTTTCTTATCCTCAATCCAAATCCGCGGCAGTTCGGAGAGCCGATCTCGGAGCAGCCGTTTTGCGCTTTGAAGGAGTTTCCGCTCCGTGCGCAGAGGCGGGGTGCCACGCCCTTCCCAACCATATAATCCCAGCAGGTGCACACCAGGGGCGTGAATCCGTGACCTCAAATCGACAAGGCGGCGCCCGCTAATCACGAAGACCTCAAGCCTGGGGTGGTTAGCCAGGCGGTGCAGTAAGCCTCGGGTTGCGAGATCCAACGGCGGCACGTCTTCCGGCCGGCGGCGAATCGGCGTCAGGGTACCGTCAAAATCAAGAAACAATGCGATGCGGCTTGCGGCCCTGATGCGCCGCGCCACTTGGGGCCAGGACTCAAACAAGTGAACCGCACGACGAGGTCTTCTTTGCCGAATCTGTCTCGCGTCTTCCATATGGGCGGTTTAATGCTCCCCCGAACGACGCAGCGGAGGGAGGCGCTGTAGGTGTGGCCCTTGAGGCCGCCCTAGGGCAACCGCAAGGGCTGCCCCTACAATGTTGTCAAGCCCTCCTTATTACAGATGGTGCATTGTGTCCTTGGCATCGACGGGGGCTTTCGGCCGGAACTGAGAAAGCAGCAAATCTCGAGCAAGATCGCGAGCTCCCAGGCCAAAAGCGATAGCCGCAGCAGTCACGAGGCCCCCGAAGGTAATTGCGAAGGTGACGATAATCGTGGTGCGGCCGATTCCCAGCTCATCGAGAGCCGCCACAACGGTCACCACCATCACGAAGAAACGCGTCAAGCCCGCCAGCAGCCGGGCCGAGGGCAGATTCTCATTTACGGCAGCGATCAGTACGCTGCGTCCCAAAAACCGGCTCACCAGCACGCCTACAATCAAGATCAGCACCGCGGCCAGGAGGTGCGGCAAATAGAGGAAAGTCCGCTCCACGAGGTTTCGGGTTAGCGGCGTGCCCAGGGCGTTCAAGCCTGCGAGCAGAGCTGTAAGAACGATCAGCCCCCGCACAACCTCACCCGCCAAGTTGGAGCACGACCGGGCCAAGCCAGTCCGTTCCACCACCATTCCTACTCCGATCCGGTCGCAGAGGCGATCGAATTGCAACACGCGCAGCACACCGTAGACGATTTGCTTGGCCAGCCATCCCACAACCAGTCCCAGCAGAACCAGAACCAACATGCCGAGTAGGCTGGAAAGACTCGCAACCGCTTGCTCGCCGAGCTGGCGGAGCGGTTCCCAAACGACTTTTGCCCAGATTCCCTCCATGATATCTCACCCCTTTTCCCGGCTTGCGAACGGCCACTGGCTAATCAGGTACGGCTTTAATTGCTCGTAGACCAAGCACAATCTCTCAATCCGGCGTTCCGCCAGTGCGTCGGGGCCACTGTCGGTTTGGCGCACAAACGAGGCGACCCAGCCCAGGTAGAGCGGAGCGAGTGACTTCAACAGGTGTTCGCGATCCATTACGCGCCGGTGGTAGGCAAGCGCCAGATCGTAGATGAGACTCACCCACAGTTCGTCATCAAGAGAGAACTGGTCCGGCGCCTGTGCCGCGCAGGATTGAAGGCTCTTAAGTTGCTTCGGCGAAAACACCTGCTCGTAGACCGGCTGAAGATCCCGCACCCCTTGCTGAAAGGAGGCTAAGGCCCGTTGCAAGTTGCTCGAGGCCGGTTCGGGCTCGATGCCAAACGGCGATCCCAGCAGCGGCACCGGCAGAGATCCCAGCACGTTGCGCCACGCCATATCGTGAGTCTCCATCAGACTGAAGACGGACCCGACGACCTGAACCAATACGGCGCTCAGGTCCAGGCCCTGTTCCTCGGCCTCATGGACCTTGGCGCCCAGGTGTGATTGGCAGACCTTGAAGTTGTCCGCGATGGCCGTAGTGGTCATCCAGATATCGATGCCGAATTGAGCCACATCCGAGTTCCATATCTGGTCTTTGAGAAAATGGCTTGCCAAGCGCCCGGAGATCCCGAACTCACCACCGATCGGCTGGCGGACTCGACGGCCGTACAGCCCCCGCAAAAGCGGATAGACGATGCTGTTGGTCATCGTTCCGTCGTATTTGTGGCGCTGGTAAAAAGGAGCCACGTAATCGAAGTCGAGTGATAGGATTGGCTCGAGCAGGGACTTGAACCATTCCGGGGTGACGCTGCTCAGGTCCGCCTCCACCACTGCCAGGGCTCGGGCCTGAGTTGCTTGGACGATTTGGAAGAGACTACGGAAGGCGCTGCCTTTGCCCGGCAACCCATGGTAGGGCGTAGTCAGCCGGTGCACCGGCTCCAGAAGATATTTCACCCGCAGCAGGGCATTTCCCTCCGTGCGGGCGCCTTCCACGGCCTCCGCGGTGCCGTCATTCGAATCAGCGTCGGGGTTAACGATCAATGCCCTGCGATTCCCGAAGTAGCTTGCCAAGCCCGCCTGTGCTGCCTTGACGACCTGGCCAATCGTCGAGACGTTGTTGTAACTGGGGATGCCCACCACCAGTTCCAGTGGCCCCAATCCTTCCACCGTTTGTTCGATCTGCTCAGTCAGAATAGCCTCTGCCAACGTTCCCATCCTTAGTACCCGGCCAGTTCTCGGCGGGCGGAGATTTCCCCTTCATTCGGGGCGGTGTCTGGAATCAGCTTGGCGGGAGCCCGAGATTCGTGCCGGCCCGGCTCCGCGTCGCTGCCCGGCTCCAGGCGGATCTCAGAGAGTCCCGAAATTAAGTCTGCCGCCCAACGATAGATGTTGAACTCCTTCACCACCTGCCGCAGGCGATGCATGCGGGCGCTTCTTTCCGATGGGTCCATCTCCAAGGCGAAATGCATGGCGTCTGCCAATTGTTCGGTATCGTAGGGGTTGACAATCAGAGCGTCGCGCAATTGGTGGCTCGCGCCGGCGAACTGGCTCAGGATGAGAGCTCCTTGGTCGTCGTCGCGCGCGGCAATGAACTCCTTCGAGACAAGGTTCATGCCGTCATGAAGGGAGGTGACCAAACACAGGTCCGCGGCCTTGTAGTATCTCTGGATTTCCTGATGCGAATGATGCCAGGGCAAGTAAACAATCGGCCGCCAGTGGTTCGTTTGGAAGCGCCAATTAATGCGTCCGGCTTCCGCCTCGACTTCGCCTAACAGATCGTGATAGCGCTTGATGTGGGTCCGGCTGGGCTCTCCGATCTGCACCAGGCAGAACCGGCCGCGGTAACCCGGGTACTTTTCCAGGAAGCGTTCCAGGCCGCGGAAGCGTTCGATAATCCCCTTAGTGTAATCGACGCGTTCCACGCCGATGCCCATGAACGTGGCCTCTACGCCATGTTCGCGCAGCAAGGCGCCCCGGGCCAGGTACGGTGAGCCGCCCAGCGGCGGCTCTGGTTCGCCAGTCCCGGCGAAAGCCACGCTGATGGGAAAAGGACGTACTTGCGTGACGTGGCCGCCGCGTTCCACCGAAAATCGTTCCCAGTTCACTCGCGACTCGAGAGCGCCGTCGACGGTTTGCAGAAAGTTATTACAATGAGCCTGGGTGTGAAATCCCACCAAGTCCGCGCCCAGCAAGCCATCCAGTAATTCGCGCTGCCATGGGCAAATGCCAAAGGCTTCAGGATTTGGCCAGGGGATGTGCCAAAAAATAGCCAAGCGGGCATCCGGGCGTTGCTTTTTCACCAAGCGAGGCAGCAGGGCGAAATGGTAGTCCTGAAGCAGCACGCAGGGCTCCTCAGCCCCTTTCATTTCCTCGATCAGCGCCTGCCCGAACTTCCGATTCACAGCCTGGTATTGCTCCCAGTCTTTGGCGCGAAAGGTGGGGCGCGTGTGGGCAATGTGACAGAGCGGCCAGAGGCCTTCGTTGGAGAAGCCGAAGTAGTAGCCCTCTTCCTCTTCTTTGCTGAGCCAAACCCGCTTGAGCGTGTATTGGGGATTGTCGGGCGGAACCTGCAGGCAATCGCGCTCATCCACATTCTCGCGGTCGGCGTCTCCCGACCCGTGCGCCAGCCAGGTTCCTTTGCAAGTCCGCAAGATGGGCTCGATCGCCGTGACCACGCCACTTGCCGGAACCACGACCTCCACTGTTTTGCCCCGGTAGGTGTGCATGTAAGGCTCGCGATTGGAGACAACGAAGAGCGGCCTATCGCCCAGCTTGCTGCGCACGTGGACCCGCAGGCGCTCCGGCGTCCAGAGTGACTCCGCGCTTTCGCGCAGCCGTGCTTCTTCTTCGGCTGCCGCTCGCGCGGCTTCGAGGCTATCAGCAAGGTGCCTGACCTCCTGCGCCAGCGGTTTGAAGAGGTCCCCCTCGGCCAGGTTAGGCCGCGGGACTCTCTTCCCGTCCCGAAGGTCGCGAATCCACTTGGCGGTCCGGGCGATGGGACGCAAAAGGCTCCAGCGGATGATCAGCAGGGTGGTGAGTGCGATGAACAGTGTCTGGGCCAGGATGCGTAAGTAGGTTTCCTGGCGTATTCGAGCGGTTTGCCGATCAATAAAACTGGCATCATGAAAGATCGCCAGCGCCCCAGCCACTCCCGATTCACCGTGGAGTGGCAACACATACAGGTAGGCGGGGTTTTCGTTAAGCGTGATGAACCCGCCATAGCTTGCGTCCTCCGCAATCACACGCGAGATAGTACCCATTTCGCTGTAGAGGTAACTCTGAAGCCCCGGGGTGACGGCAAGGGTGTTGGCTGATTTATCGAAGACCGCGATTCCCGTTACGCGTTCACGGTTTCCGAATTGGGTGACGATCTTCTGAAGGTTGCTGTGCGAGCTCTTGGCGAGAAGAGGCTCAACATTCGCAGCCAAACTTTCGGCCAGAATCTCGGCGCGTTTTCCCAGATCATTGCGCAGCCCGCGCTTCTCGGCCTTCTGCTGGAAGATGGCAAACACAGCCGAAAGCAGGGTGACGCCCACGATGAGTGAAACGATCAGGCGCAAACTTAAACGCATAGGTTCACCGGCCCCTCTTATCAGGCAAATGTGGTTTCAAGACGCGTGGCATCGAGGTCCTGGTGATGATCGTGCAGCACATGCTCCTCTAATGACAGGAGTTCAAGCCAAGTCTCGTTCGGTTTTCCGCTTGCTGATGCCCGTTCACTTCAGTATTCGAACTGGGTGCGGTGCTCGGATTGAATCTCCGGGGAAGCCCAGTTTTCACAGAGGGGTTCAACCCCACCTACTCGTTTCGATGCTGTGCTGGTGCAAGAATGTTGCAAATATTCCTGCTCAAGCACAAATTGCATGGAATCAACTCGTTAACTCGTCACGGCAGGTTAGGTAAGCGTGAAAAAATAACCCGAGGGGAGAATGTTTTTCACTACAGCACGTAGTTTTGGATCGCGGCCGCGACGCCGTCTTCGTCGTTGGCGAGAGTCGTGATCCAATCAGGTTGATGCAGTTCTGGACAGTGATTTCCCATCAGCACGGGCAATCCTGCGTATTGAAGCATCTCGAGGTCGTTAAAATTATCGCCGAGGGCCATGATTTCGCCCGGCTCGATTCCACAATGCTCGGCCCAGATCTTTAACGCGCGGCCCTTTGAGCAGCCGCGATTGAGAACGTCGAGGATGGAAATATTCGTGGTTAGATATTTCGTCCAGGTCACATGAATTCTCGACCGCACTGGGGAACCATCCAGGAGCGTCTCCGCCGGTTCGATGCGTGCCGGCGGTCCTCCAATCATCACCTGGATCGGGTCAGTCTCGACCGCTGTTGCAAGGTCCGGAACGAGCCGCAGGCAATGAGGGCTGTTCTGGGTATACCAATTGAGAGGCCCGTCCGTGGCGGCGTTGTCCTGCATCGTGACTTGACCGTAGCCTGCCGTGTGGAAGATGGCCACCGAGTAGGGGCGGAACTCGCGTACCGCTTCAAGAACTTCCCGGGCCACCTGAAGGGGAAGAAAATCGTGGTGCAGGACCTCGCCGGAGGAATTCGCGATGAGCGCGCCGTTGGAGGTAATCAGGTTGACGACGCAGGGTATCTGACTAACCAGCGGCAGGGCGGAATGAAACCTGCGCCCCGTGACGATGACGACCTGGACGTCGCGTTCGACAGCCTTGAGAAGCGCCCGGCGGTTACCCTCCGAGATTTCTCGACGACTATTCAGCAGGGTGCCGTCAAGATCGATGGCTACGAGACGAATCGGCATGCAGATAGCATTCTAACTCACCAATCGCCAATCACCAAGAATCAGGCAGTGACCCCAATCCGTCGATAACGTGCGGGTAAACCATCAGGACGTAGGAGCGAGGCGGCGCCGCCTCGCCCCTACAGGCAGCACCGGCCGGGCGAAACCGGATGCCGAGTTTCGAAGAATCACCAAGAATTGACCTGGTCCAACGCGCTTGCTAGACTTTACCTTTTAGACTTTAAACTTATGTCCAATATCACCCACCTCGAGTGCGCGCTCTGTGGAAGGCAGTACGAACCGGGCCGCGTTTACAACCTCTGTGTTTGTGGCGCGCCTCTCCTGGTGCGCTACGACCTTCGCCGGGCAGCGGAGACGATGGTCCGCGAGCGAATGTCCTCGCGTCCGCCCTCACTCTGGCGATATCGGGAAGTTCTGCCGGTAACCAACGATGCTTCGATTCTCTGCTTGGGAGAGGGATTCACTCCCCTGATCCACGCCCAGCAGCTCGGCAGTCGACTGGGGCTTCCCAATCTGTATTTGAAAGACGAAGGGTTGAATCCCACCGGCTCCTTCAAGGCGCGGGGGCTAGCGGTGGCCGTTAGTATGGCCAACGAACTTGGCCTCCGAAAACTCGCGATTCCTTCCGCGGGGAACGCCGGCGGGGCCTTAGCCGCCTATGCCGCTCATGGCGGGCTGGAGGCGGCGGTTTTTATGCCTGCGGAGACCCCTGTAATGAACCGGCGGGAGTGTGCCCTGTTGGGCGCGAGGGTCATGCTCGTCTCCGGCAGCATCAAGGACTGCGGTCGAGCGATGAGGGAACAACTGAAAGACGGGGACTGGTTTGACGTGTCGACTCTCCGCGAGCCCTACCGCCTGGAAGGGAAGAAGACCATGGCCTATGAGGTGGTGGAGCAGCTTGAGGGACGAGTGCCGCAGGCCATGATCTACCCCACCGGCGGCGGTACAGGGCTGATCGGGATGTGGAAGGCTTTCGACGAACTGGAGGAGCTTGGCTGGATCGGCAGCGCGCGGCCTCGTATGTTTTCAGTGCAGGCGCAAGGATGCGCCCCCATCGTCCGGGCTTTCGCCCAGGGCCGCGACCGCGCCGCAGAGTGGGAAGCACCGCAAACGCTTGCTTCCGGCCTGCGTGTTCCGTCGGCGATCGGCGATTTCATGATGCTGAGGGCGATTCGCGAAAGCCGCGGGTCGGCTCTCGCCGTGCCGGACTCAGAGATGCTTCGAGCCATGCGAGAATTGGCTGAATCCGAGGGGATACTCACTTCGCCGGAGGGCGGGGCAACCCTGGCGGCGCTGAAGAAATTATTAGCGGATGGGTTCCTGGCCGGTCACGAGAGCATCGTTTTGTTCTTGACAGCAAGCGCGTACAAGTATCAAGAAGTGCTCGAAACACTGAGCGAAACACCTTAGGGGCGGCGTGTGCCGCTGGGCTCATGAGGCGGTACCACTGGCTGGATACACGATCTGAAAACTGGGAACTTGAGGGGCAGCCCTTGTGGCCGCCCCAGGCAGCGACAAGGGCTGCCCCTACAAATGCTATGCCGAAAACCGAGAGGCTCTATTACACGGATTGCTACTTGCACGAGTTCCAGGCGAGAGTACTTCGCTGGGAGGCCACGTCCGACGGACTCAAAGTGTACCTCGATCGGACAGCCTTTTACCCTGCTTCGGGCGGGCAGCCGGCAGACGCGGGAACTCTCGCCGGTCTCGAAGTCGTCGACGTGATTGACGAAGGCGACGAAATCGCGCACTTCCTCCGACAGGCTCCAGAGAGTGAAGAGGTTACAGGAAAGATCGCTTGGGAGAAGCGGTTTGACCGCATGCAGCAGCACACGGGACAGCACGTCTTGTCCGCTGCGTTCGAAAAGGTGGGCCACTACAAGACCATTTCGTTTCACATGGGGACGGAGAGTTCGAGCATCGACTTGGATTCCGACCGGCTCGGCTCGAAACAGCTCGAGCAGGCTGAGAGCGCGGCCAACCAGGTGCTCTTCGAGGATCGGCCCGTGCGGATCTATTTTCAGTCGGCGGATGATGCAAGTCGAATGGACCTGCGCAAGCCGACTTCACGTGAGGGAGAGGTGCGGCTGGTAGAGGTTGAGGGGTTTGACCTGTCGGCGTGCGGGGGGACGCACGTTCACCACACGGGCGCCATCGGATTGATCCTGGTGCGCAAGGTCGAGCGCTTGAAGGGATCGACGCGCATCGAGTTCGTGTGCGGCGGTCGTGCCCTCAACTTGGCGCGGCGGGATTTCAGACTCTTGAGCGAAGCCTCGCTGCTGTTTTCGGCCGCTCCGGAGACGCTTCCTGGGCTCATTGCCAAGCAGAGCCAGGAACTGCGCGAAGAGATGCGGGGAAGGGAAAAGCTGCTGGAGCGCCTCGCCGAATACCAAGCGGGCGAAATATGGCGCGAGGCACCAGTCGTTGAAGGGCGGCGCATAGTGCGCCGGGTCTTTGCGGTGGATGAATCGGCTCAAGTCAAAATGCTGGCGCATGCTTTGACGAAGCTACCCGGTGCAGTGGCTTTGCTGGGGGTCAAGGGTCAGCCCACCAAGCTGTTTTTTGCGCAGACCCCGGGCGGAACCTCGGAGATGGGCAGCGTCCTCAAACAAACCGTCTCGAAGTTTGGCGGCAAAGGAGGCGGCGGCCGTGATTTTGCCCAGGGCGGGGGACTGGAAGAAAGCCGCTTGGAGGAAGCCCTGGCTTACGGAGAGGCGCTGGCAACCGGCGCGCCCCCAGCGTGAGACTCGCAGTGGCATAGGGACCTGCCACCCTTCGCAGCGTGTGGTGCGGGCGGGACGCCCGCACTACATTCGTGTTATATTGGGACTCTGTACTGAGAACCGAGGGCGCGTAGCTCAGTTGGGAGAGCGCGGCGTTCGCAACGCTGAGGTCGAGGGTTCGAATCCCTTCGCGTCCACCATCTCTTCCTATGCAATGCCCCAAGTGCCATCACGAGAATCGGCAGGGCGTACAATTCTGCACCCGCTGTCACACACCTCTGCGTTTCACTTGTCCCTCCTGCGGGCATGTTCAGCAGCAGGGCGGTAAATGCGAGCGCTGCGGCGTCGATTTCGCGAAATACGCGGCGATGCTGGTTTTCCAGGCGAGTGCAGACGTGCAGGACAGGCGAAGGCGCTCGCAAGAGCGTGCCTCGCTCGCAAAGCAAATCCTACTCGTTCCTTTGACGGGGGGACTTTCTCTCCTGAGATATCTCTTCTCGCGCTTCCGGCGCTAGCTGCCACGCCGCATGGCGAGCAGCGCCGGCACTCTTTTTACCTCTGGCCTTTGCTGGCGATATATCGTTTGGCCTTGGCCAGCAGTTCGCTGGCTTGAGGCATGTCCTCGACCGCTTTCTCAACCAACGGATCGTTCTCTAGCGCGATCTCGCTGGCTTCCGTCTTGCCGTAAATGAACTCGACCAAGGGTGGCCGGATGCGGGTTCGGATAAAGTCCAAATTGTCTTTGAAGTCCTGCTCGGATAGTTGGACTTTCTGGTCGGCAAGGTAATGCTGGAATTCCTGCAGCACTGCGTCGGTCACCTGGAAGTCGTTGGGAATGGTCTTATGAACCCCCAGATAATACTTGGCGAAATCAAAGAAAACGTTGTGCATTACTAGCAACTCTTGACTGGGAGTAAACTTGGGTTCCTCGTACTTTACGTCTGGCGTGATGCCGCCCCCACCATACACCTCACGTCCGCCGTCAGTCAGGCGGACATCGCTATGAGGGGTGGGGGCGTTCTCGGGCCGATAGTAATAGTCCCATAGGGAGACGTTGTTATAATCGCGCTGGATCAATCTGCCGCTGGGAGTGTAATAGCGGGCCGTGGTAAGCGCCAGGCCAGTATGTTCGCTGAGCGGAAAAACAGTTTGAACCAAACCCTTGCCGAAGCTCGGCTCGCCCATCACCAGGGCGCGGTCGTGATCCTGCAAGGCTCCCGTCACGATTTCCGCCGCACTGGCCGTCATGCGGTTGATGAGCACGACAATGGGATACTCTTTGCCCCCGTCTCCCTTCGTCGTGTAGTAGCGCTTCTCCTGTGAGTGGCGGCCGTAGTGATAGACAATCAACTGGCTCTTTTCGAGGAAGTGGTCCGATACCTCAACCGCTTCCTGGAGCAGGCCACCGGGGTTGCCGCGAAGGTCCAAGACCAGACCTTGGAGATTTTTATTACCCAGTTTCTTCAGCGCGTCGGAGAGTTCGTCGTTCGTGTTCTCGTTGAATCGGTTGATGTGAACGTAACCGACTCCCGGCTTGATCATAAACACATCGTCCACACTCGCCTGCGCAATCTCGTCGCGCGTGATGTCCACGTCGATGGCTTGATCGTAACCTTCTCTGGTAACCGTGATACTGACCTGGGTTCCCTTGGGCCCTTTCAGTTTCTCCGCAACTGCCCGTGTATCCATTCCATCCGTGGACTTGCCATCCACCTTGACGATAACGTCATCCGGCCGCAGGCCGGCGCGAAACGCCGGCGAGCCCGGTATGGGCTCCACCACGTAAACTATGAGCTTGCCCAGTTTGCCGGGGCGTTGCCCGATCTGCATACCCACGCCGTAGTACTTGCCCTCCTGGTCTTCGCGCAGCAGTGAAAAAGCCCGGGGGTCATAAAAATTGGAGTGAGGGTCCAGGCTGCGCAATGCACCAGGGATGGCGCCGAGATTGGTGTCGTTGGGACCATAAATAGCCTTGTCAGGGTCCACGGCATCGGCGTAGTTCTGCTCCACCACGTTGTAAACACGGGTGAACTCAGTGAGGCTGTTCTTAACTTGCGAGTCGTCACCACCCGTCGTGGCATCGACTTCCCGTCCGTACAGCCCTCCCAGAAGAGTACAAAGCAGTACCGTGCCCAGAATAAACCACAGAACCCGTGGCGTCTGTTTCATGTTAAAGCAGCTCCTCACCCTGCGCTCGTAAGTATAACACAGGGAACATCGGCCTCAAAGACACAACGTCACATGCTGCAATATGTCGCATCCGCCGATGGCTCCATGTTTCTTAGACGCTTCGAGTTGATGCCGGGTTGCGGCAAATCTCTTCAGAGCGCCTTCGGGATGTCGTGGGGGGCCGTTTCTGCTAGAATAGTTCCGGCATGCCATCCCAAAACTTCGTTCATCTTCACCTTCACACCGATTACAGCCTGCTCGACGGCGCCTGTGAAATTGACCGGCTGATGACCCGTGCGGCGGAGCTTAGGATGCCTGCCGTCGCTATCACCGACCACGGCAACCTCTTCGGGGCGGTGAAGTTCTATGAGGCTGCCTTAAAACGAGGACTGAAGCCGATCTTGGGCTGCGAGGTCTACGTGGCGACCACGAGTCGCTTTGACCGCTTGCCGGACTCTGACAGACCTTATCACCTGATTCTTCTCTGCGAAAACGAAAGAGGCTATCGCAACCTCCTCAAGCTGGCATCGTCAGCCTTCCTGGAGGGCTTCTACTATAAGCCTAGGATAGACAAGGGGTTACTGGCGAAACACGCCGATGGGTTGATTGGCTTATCGGGTTGTTTGCGCGGCGAAGTTGCCGTGGCTCTCAGCGGCGACAAATTCGACGCGGCGCGCCAAGCCGCGTATGACCTTCGCGATATGTTCGGAAAGGGCAATTTCTATCTCGAGATTCAGGACCAAGGCCTCCCGGAAGAAAAGCGGATTAACCCGCAGATGGTCCGGTTGTCGCGCGAGACCGGCATCCCGCTGGTAGCCACGAACGATTGCCACTACCTCACCCAGGAGGACGCGCGCGCCCAGGACGTGCTGGTTTGCATTCAAACTGGGAAGACCGTCAGTGACTCGAATCGCCTGAAGTTTGCCACCGATCAGTTCTATTTCAAGACCCCTGAGGAGATGTACTCGATTTTCGGCGAGATTCCGGATGCACTTTCTCGCACCCTGGAAGTGGCCGAGCGCTGCAATGTCCACCTGGAAGCAAAACAACACGTTTTCCCCCATTTCGAGGTGCCTTCCGGCGAGACGCTTGACAGCTATTTTGAGAAAGTTACCCGCGAGGGCTTCCTCCTTCGACGGCAAAGGCTGGAGCAGTTGGCGGCAGCAGGGAAACTGCAGTACCCGCTCGAGGCCTACGAGGAACGGCTGGAGCGTGAAATCGAGCTTATCAAGCAGATGCGATTTGCCGGCTACTTCCTGATCGTCTGGGATTTCATCCGGCATGCGCGCGACAAATGCATCCCCGTCGGTCCGGGGCGTGGTTCGGCAGCCGGCAGCCTGGCTGCATACTCTTTGCACATCACCGATATTGATCCCCTCCAGCATGGACTGCTCTTTGAGCGCTTTCTTAACCCCGAACGGATCAGCTTCCCGGATATTGATATCGACTTCTGTATGCGCCGGCGTGGGGAGGTAATCGACTACGTTACGGATCGGTATGGGCGCGAGAATGTTAGCCAGATCATTACCTTCGGAACCATGGGCGCGAAAGCGGTCATACGCGACGCCGGGCGGGCGCTGGACATCCCGTTTGCCGAAGTTGATAGGATTGCCAAGCTCATCCCCAATACGCTAAACATTAGCCTCTCTGACGCCATTAAACAGACTCCCGAACTCCGCCAACTGAGGGACTCCGACCCTCGCGTCGCGGACCTGCTCCAGGTGGCGGCACACCTTGAAGGATTCGTACGCCACGCCTCGACCCACGCTGCGGGGGTTGTAATCTCTCCTCAGCCCTTGCAAGAAATTGTCCCGCTCTATAAAAGCAACAAGGACGAAATCACCACGCAGTACGCGATGGACGACCTGGAAAAGATCGGCCTCCTCAAAATGGATTTTCTGGGTCTGACCACGCTTACCGTTATCGACGATTGCGTTAAGCTGATTGAAAGCACGCGCGGCGAAAGGCTGGATCTGGACAATTTGCCCATCAATGACGAAACCAGTTATGCCTTGTTGGGCAAGGGTCTTACGGCTGGGATCTTCCAATTTGAAAGCCGGGGCATGACCGAAATCCTGCAACGCGTCAAGCCAAGCCGCTTGGCGGACTTGACCGCTTTGAACGCCCTTTACCGGCCTGGTCCGCTCCAGGGTGGCATGATCGACGATTACATTGCTCGCAAGAGTGGCAAGAAGCGAGTGACGTACGACCTCCCCCAGCTCAAAGAGATTCTCGAAGAGACGTACGGAGTAATTGTGTATCAGGAGCAGGTCATTCAGATCTTTAACCGGGTTGCGGGGTTCACCTTGGGGGAAGCGGATGTGGTCCGCCGTGCCATGGGAAAGAAAAAGCACGAAGAAATGGTGGCGAACCGCGAGAAGTTTCTGGCCGGGGCAAAGCGGAACAATGTCCCTACGGCCAAAGCCGAAAGGCTGTGGGAACTGGTCGAACAGTTCGCCGGTTACGGTTTCAACAAGTCGCACTCGGCCGCCTATGCGGTCGTGGCCTATCAGACCGCTTTCCTGAAGACCCATTACCCTGTGGAGTTCATGTCGGCGCTTCTCTCCTCGGAAATCGGAAACCAGGAGAAATTGACGAAGTACCTGAATGAGTGCCGGGACATGAACATTCCGATTCTCCCGCCAGACGTCAATTCGAGCGGTCTCCGTTTTACCCCGGCAGGGAACAGCATCCGGTTTGGGCTAACGGCAATTAAGAACGTTGGGGAGGCGGCCATCGAATCGGTGTTAGCCGCGAGAGGCAAACTCGGGCGCTTCGATACCCTGGTGCAATTCTGTGAAAATGTAGACCTGCGCTTGTTGAACAAGCGTGTGATCGAGAGCCTCATTAAGGCGGGAGCGTTCGATTCGCTGGGCGCGCGCCGGGCGCAGCACACGGCCGTACTTGATCGCGCTATGGAGTTGGGCCAGAAGCGGCAACGCGAAACATCGAGCGGCCAGCACGGTTTGTTCATGGGCGATGCCGGACTGGCGTCGCCGCCACCTTTGGAATTGCCCGACACGCCGGACTGGACGGAAGCAGAGCGGCTAGCGGGCGAAAAAGAGGTTCTGGGCTTCTACGTTACCGGTCACCCTCTTGAAAAGTACATGGATCGCCTTGCCACGATCACACGCCATGACAGTTCTTCGCTGGAGGAACTTCAGCACGAGGCGCCAGTGACGTTGGCCGGTATCCTCACCAGTTTGCGTGTTCGACCGAGCAAGAAAGGCGATCTTTGGGGCAGCGGTATTCTTGAGGACCACCGGGGGTCGGTGGAGCTATTGGTTTTCCCACAGGCCTATCAGCAGCTTCAGGGCGTCCTGAAACCAGACAAAGCCCTACTCATTAAAGGTCGCGTGCGCCACGAAGAAAACCAGCGCACCAAGGTGGCGGTGAGCGAAGCACGACCGCTCGAGGCGGCAGTGAACGGTCCCCAGCCGCGCCTGCGCATCCGAGTGGACCTTGACCAAGCCGGCGAGGGACTTGCCGCAGAGTTGTTGGGCGTGCTTTCCGCGCGCCCTGGGGGCAATCCACTCATCTTGGAACTTACTCGGGCCGGGGAATTCTCCGCCACCCTGCGTGTTGGCCGCCCAAGGACCGTGGCGGCAGATGAGGACGTAATCAACCAGTTGCGAGCCCTGGCAGGAGTCTCCGCTGTTGAACTTGAGAAGCAGTCGAAAGGCGACTAAGGACGATCAATGGCAAACCCTACTGACCAACACGCCGTAGTCCGTGAGATTGAGAAGCAGATTGCCGAACTGGAGCAGGCGTCTGACTCAGACGTGACGCGCGAGGAAATCGAGCGCCTGCGCCAGCAGTTGGACGCTCTGCGCGACAGGGTCGCCGGCGCCGTCAACGACCCCTGGGATCGGGTGTTGCTGGCTCGTCACCCTCAGCGTCCCTACACTTTGGACTACATCCAAATGCTCTTCACGGAATTCACCGAACTGCACGGCGACAGGCGGTTTGGAGATGACCAGGCGTTAGTGGGCGGGCTGGCCAAATTCGAGGAAACGTCGGTTATGGTCATGGGCCATCAGAAAGGCCGCGACACCAAGCAGAAACTGCTCCGCAACTTCGGCATGACCAACCCCGAAGGCTACCGCAAGGCGCTGCGCCTGATGCGTACTGCGGCCAAGTTCGGCTTGCCCATCATAACCTTCGTAGACACTCCTGCCGCCTATCCCGGAATCGGGGCCGAAGAGCGCGGGCAGGCCGAGGCCATTGCCTATAATCTGAAGGAGATACCCAAGCAGCGCGTTCCTATCATTATCGTCATTCACGGCGAAGGAGGCAGCGGAGGGGCACTTGCCATCGCAGTAGGCGATGAAGTCCTTATGCTCGAGAACGCCGTCTATTCGGTGATCCCCCCGGAAAGCTGTTCCTCCATCCTCTGGCGGGACTGGAATCACAAACAAGACGCCGCCCGGGTACTCAAGTTGACTGCCGAAGACATGCTTCGGCTCGGAGATCGTGGACCGCGTCGTGCCGGAACCTCCCGGGGGCGCGCATAACAGTCATCAGCTTGCCGCCGACATTCTGCGGCCCGTCCTGAGGTCGTGCCTTCAGGAACTGCAAAAGCTCTCCCCAGAAGCACTTCTGCGACGCCGTCATGAAAAGCTGAGAAATCTCGCCACATGTGTCACTGGCGGGTGATTTGACCTGGCACGCCGGAAGCCCGCTCAATGCGGTGCGGCCCCTCTCTGTTGCTATCCTCACAACGGCGGCAATCCGGTTTTGTTGGTGGTTTTGCTGCCTGCTGCCTGGAGTTGCCAATCGCCCGGCTTTAGCGCGACTCTGAAAAGCCTCAATATTCCGCTTGACAAACAGCCATTTGTCGTTCACAATGCGCTGGCAATTATCAGGAAATAGGGAAGCGTAGTAGTTCTGTTAACTTAATAGATACCAAGGAGAAAACTCCATGCCTACGACTCTACGTGGCAGTTTGCGTGGAAGTGTATTGTTATGCTTTTTTTTGGCAGCGGCCTTAGGTCTGTTCGCTGCAACCCCTAACGCAGGGCAGACTGGACCACTCGCCAGTGCCGCTGCGGGTTCTCAAGCTACACCAATCGCCGTACACGGTGCGACCGTGAATCTGGCCGATACTCACATCAGCATGCCGTTCGGAACCAATGGGGCGGATCTTGTTACTCGTGGCAAAGGCGCAGTTCAGGGGAGCGGTACCTCTTGGCGCGTGCAGCATGCTGGTCGGGCTATCCAAAGTAGGGACCCTCATTACCCTTGGGTGTGCTATATGTGTCACCTCCCCTTTGCTCCCAATCCCTAGGGATATTGGCAAATACGATGCTTAGCGCTGGCTAAAGAATAGCAAAGCCAGTTCCTGCGGCTGAGCCGGTCAGGCGCATGCCGACCGGCTCAGTTTCGTGGACGGGAAGGATTTCTCGTCGCCCCCCTTCATCCCGCGTCCTGCGGTTCAGTAACTCCCCAGACCCACTTGGTTTGCGGTCAATAAGTCCCCACTTAACTCGAATCAGGTTCTATTGAGGTGTGAAAAGTCGCCATTTGACGAAAGTCAGTTTACAGCGCCTGGACCGAGAAACTAAAGTGACTAACGTCAATTGGTGGAGTGCATTCCGTTCGCGCAGGGCTGATTTGATTTCAATTCCGTTCTAACTGGGTCTTGGTGGCCCACTCTTGCTCACTCCAGCCCGATCGTCGCGGCCAGTGACAATCGCCGAGGGCGCCCAGACTCAAGCGGCGGCACGGCGGATCTGGAGTGCCGTAAGAGCTCAAGAAGCTTTGACGCTCGGTTTCCACCATGCGACCTTGCGCATACAAATTCCTGCTTGGGATTCTTGAAACGAGGTGACGAATGAGCATCAGTCCGATCAACGAAGTACCTGCAATTGGCGGCGGATTAGTCCAAATCTCCTCGAGAGAGGAATTGATCCGCCAGCGCTTGGACGAGGAGCGACGGCGCCTCGAGAAGGAAGCCGGGATCGAGAAGCGCGCGCCCCAGAACTTTCACAAGCCGATTGAGAACCCCTTTACGAAATCCCAACGTGACCGGACCACTATTCTTTTCGGCGGCCTCACTTGGAAGCACGAAAGTCTCATTCACGGGGCTTTGGAAAGTCTAGGGTACAAATGCGAGGCGCTTCCGGTGCCGAACAAGAAGGCTTTCCAACTTGGCAAAGAGTACGGGAACAACGGCCAGTGCAATCCCACCTACTTTACCGTGGGTAATCTTGTCGAGTTTGTGCAGGGCCTGGCAGAGAAGGGCATGAGCAAGCAGGAAATCATCGACAAGTATGTTTTCATTACGGCCGGCGCCTGCGGGCCTTGCCGTTTTGGCATGTATGAGGCCGAGTACCGGTTGGCCCTGCGCAATTCCGGCTTTGACGGGTTCCGAGTGTTGCTCTTCCAGCAAGGCGGAGGCCTGAATCAGGCCGAAGCTGAAGCCGGCCTCGAGATGAATCTCGATTTCTTCCTGGGCATTCTGAATGCCATGAACATCGGCGACGTCATTAACGATGTCGCTTATCAGATCCGCCCCTACGAAGTGAATGCCGGAGAAACCGACCGCGTCCTGGAAGAGTGCATGAACATTCTCC
Source organism: uncultured Acidobacteriota bacterium (assembly GCA_963831905.1). GTDB lineage: Bacteria > Acidobacteriota > Terriglobia > UBA7540 > UBA7540 > CAVROP01. Next base: position 700,434 of record CAWHRX010000004.1, read on the forward strand.
ACGAGGCCATGCGCAAAAAGCAGCCGTGGACGCTCGAAGGCAAGCTCAACTCTCTGCTGGGCAAGGCAGGCTTCGCAGGTACCGCCGAATTCCTTGGCAAATTCCTGAACCAACTCTACGGCGACGACTACACGGCGGCGCTCAACGAGGTGTGCGCGCGCTTCAACAGCATCCCGGTGGATCGCACCCGCGTTAAGCCGCTGGTTAAGGTTACGGGTGAATTCTGGGCCCAGACCACCGAGGGCGACGGGAACTTCAACATGTTCAAGTTCCTGGAAAAGGAAGGGGCGCAGGTCCTCGTCGAGCCGATCGGGACCTGGATCATGTACATGATCCACCAGGCCAAGCAGCAAGTTAAGGACGAGCGCGGGCTGGATTTGATCCAGCAGGGCGTTTCGAAGTGGAATTTGACGAAGGTGTTTGGCAGCCATCTGAATAGCAAACAGAAACTTGCCAAACTTACCGCCGCCGAGGTCATTTTCAAACGTGAGTATCACCGGCTGGTCGATTCTCTGGGCGGAATCGCCCACCACTTGGCCGACCAATACGAACTCCAGCGGCTCGGCCACCCGTTCTACAATTCTCGCGCCGGCGGAGGGGAAGGCCACCTCGAAGTCGCCAAGAACATTTATTATTCCAACAAAGATCTCTGCCACATGGTCCTCAGCCTGAAGCCGTTTGGCTGCATGCCCTCAACTCAGTCGGACGGCGCGCAATCAGCGGTCGTAACCCACTTCAAAGATATGATCTTCATCCCCATCGAAACCTCCGGGGAAGGCGACGTAAACGCGCACAGCCGCGTGCAGATGGCGCTGGGCGAAGCGAAGGTGAGAGCCAAGAATGAAATGAAACGAGTGCTCGAGGAAGCCGGCGTGACCGTCGAGGAGATCAAGGCGTTTGTGGCTGACCATCCCGAAATGCAGCAGCCGATGTACAAGTATGGACACAGGAAAGGCGTGGTGGGAGTGTCGGCAAACTTCGCGATCCACGCGGCCGAACGGATCAAAGCCGAGCGCCGGGAGCGAGTGACCGTGGAGAGAACCAAGGAACTGGCTGCGGTATAACGGTGGTGGGGCAAACCCTGAGCCATCGAGTCTCGGGAAGGAGACACAATAGTGCCTGCCAGACCCAAGCCAGTTCCGGATGGCGTGAACACTATTACAGCGCGTTTGTCTGTGCGCGGGGCGGCTAAGGCGATCGAGTTTTACCAGCAGGCCTTCGGTGCTCAATTGACCTTCATGCTCAAGACGCCTGACGGCAAAGTCATGCACGCCACCATGGAACTCGGGGATTCTCGCTTCCAACTCGGGGACGAATTACCAGGGATGAATGCTCCCTCGCCACAAAAGCTGGGTGGCAGTCCCATTGTGCTGCACATCTGCGTGGAAAATGTCGACGAGCTATGGAATCGCGCCGTCGCCGCTGGCGCCAAGGTGACGATGCCGCTGGCTGACCAATTCTGGGGCGCTCGGTACGGCCAGGTGCTTGACCCGTTCGGCTTCACCTGGTCTCTTTTCTCGCACGTCGAGGACGTTTCGCCGGAAGAGCTCAATCGCCGTGCGGACGCTTTCGCCAAAGGAATGGGAAAGAAGGCGGGCGCTTAGCAGCGGCTGCCCTAGTCAGTTCGTAGGGGCGGTTCGCGAACCGCCCCTGCTTCTTATCGGAGAAAGGTGCGAAATGGACCAAGTCAATCCCAAGAACATGATAGTCGGTTTCGACGTCGGCTCTACCACGGTGAAGTCCGTCGTGGTAGATGCCACCACGGACCAGATCATCTGGAGTGACTACCAGCGCCACGACACGAAGCAGCCGGAAAAGTGCCTTGAGTTCCTGAATCGCATGGAAGCCGAGGCCGGCATCAAGGCGGGCGAAACCCGGATCTTTGTTACGGGGAGCGGAGGCGGCCCGATCGGCCAGCACATTGGGGCGAAATTCGTGCAGGAAGTGAACGCGGTTTCGCTCGCAGTAGAGAAGCTTTACCCGGAATGCGGCTCCGTCATCGAATTGGGTGGCCAGGACGCCAAGATCATCATCTTCAAGGAAGATCCCGAGACGGGCCGAAAGAAGAAAATCCCCTCCATGAACGACAAGTGCGCGGGGGGTACGGGCGCGGTCATCGACAAGATTAACGCCAAGCTGAGAATCCCCGCCCAAGACCTTTGCAACATGGGCTACGTTGGCCTGAAGCTGCACCCGGTGGCCGGTAAATGCGGGGTTTTCGCGGAGACAGACGTCAACGGCCTGCAAAAAAGCGGCGTGCCGCCTGACGAGCTCATGGCCTCGCTTTTCGAAGCGATTATCCAGCAGAATCTATCCGTGCTCACGCGCGGCAACACGCTGCGCCCGGTCGTTCTCTTGCTGGGCGGACCGAATACTTACATCAAGGGAATGAAGGACTGTTGGAAGTTCAATATCCCCAAAGTCTGGGAAGAACGGAACTTCCCCCTGCCGGAGGGCAAGGATCCGCAGGAGTTGATTACGGTTCCGAACAACGCCCAGTACTTTGCCGCTCTCGGCTGCGTGCGCTTTGCAATGGACGAAGATCCCAGCCTCGGCATTTACGCAGGCCGCGAAAAGCTCGAATGGTACATCAACGTCGGACGCACGGAGGAGAAGAAGAAGAAAGGCGGCTCCGGCCTTTACAAGACTGAAGACGAACTCGCCGCTTTCAAGGAACGGTACAAGCCGAAGAAATTCGTGGCGCGCCACTTCCACCCGGGAGACCAGGTGCGCGCCTTCATGGGGATCGACGGCGGCTCGACTTCCACAAAGGCGGTCCTCGTCAACGAAGACGGCGAGGTGATGGTGAAGTGCTACCAGCTTTCCAAAGGCAATCCGCTGGAAGACACCATGGAGATGTTCGCCAATCTGCGCACGCAGGTTGAATCGCAGGGTGCTTCGCTCGAGTTGCTGGGCGTGGGCAGTACGGGATACGCCAAGGACATTCTCAAGGAAGTTCTGAACGCGGACGTGGCCCTGGTCGAAACCGTCGCGCACACCCAGGCGGCTTTGCATTTCTACCCGGATGCCGATGTGATCTGCGATGTGGGCGGGCAAGACATCAAGCTTATCATCCTCCAGGATGGCCGCGTGAAGGACTTCAAGCTGAACACACAGTGCTCAGCGGGCAACGGCTATTTCCTCCAGTCCACTTGCGTGGGATTCGGGCACAATGTGGTTCAATACGCCGACCTCGCCTTCAGCGCCAAAGCCATGCCCATGTTCGGGTATGGGTGCGCGGTCTTCATGCAGTCCGACATCGTGGACTTCCAGCGCCAGGGGTGGAAACCCGAAGAAATCATGGCCGGCCTGGCCAACGTGCTGCCCAAAAACATCTGGCTTTACGTCTCGCAGATTCCAAATTTAGCCTCTCTAGGCAAGACCTTCATCTTGCAAGGCGGGACGCAGCACAACCTGGCTGCCGTTAAGGCGCAGGTGGACTTCATCGAATCGCGATTCAAGGACAAGGGGCAAAAACCCAACGTCATTGTTCACGAACATTGCGGGGAAGCGGGCGCCATCGGCGCCGCCATCGAATCGCGCCGGCTCTATCAAAACGGACATCGAACCAGTTTCATCGGATATGAAGCGGTCGAGAAGATCGCTTACGTCACCCATCGCAATGAGAATACACGCTGCTACTTCTGCAAGAACAAGTGCATGCGGACGTTCATCGACGTCAATATTGCCAGCGCGGACGAATCGTGGAAGAAGTCGAAAATCCCCATCCTGCCGGGCGTCAAGCGCCTGATCGTCGGGAATAGTTGCGAGAAGGGCCTGGTGGAAGACGTTGCCGACATGCGCGAGATCAAGAAGGGCCTGGACGCCGCCAAAAAGGACAACCCCAACATGGCGGAAGTCAGCGCCAAAGCTCCCTTCAAGTCCTACGCGCCCGCGCCGGTTGTTGACCCGTTGCCGAAGTTCGCGTTTACCGGGAAGCAGAAGAAGCGCATCGAGCTGATGAAGAAGCGCAAGGACCTGCGCATCGGCATTCCGCGCATCCTCAACATGTACTCGGTGAACCCCATCTTCAGCGCCTACTTCGAGGCGCTGGGAATTCCCGCCGAAAACATCGTCTATTCCGATTTCACGAACGAAAGTCTCTATAAAGAAGGAGCCAAGCGAGGCGCCATCGATCCGTGCTTCCCCTCGAAGGTCGGCATCCCGCACGTTCATAATCTGCTATACGTGGTCCACAAGAAGAAGCCGCTCGACATCATCTTCTGCCCCATGATTGATGACCTTCCGAGCGACCTCCCGTACGCGCAGGCGCACCGCTCCTGCCCCACCGTGGCCACCACCCCGGAGTCCATTAAAGCGGCGTTCATCAAGGAAGGCGATATTTTCAAGGAGAACAATATCCGCTTCCTGGACACGTTTGTGAATCCGGGCAAGCCGGCGCTATTGGCCAAGCAGCTCTACGATGAGTTCGTCGACATCCTCGGCCTGTCGTGGGAAGAGAATTACCGCGCCGTTCAAGCCGGGCTTAAGGCTCAGGACGAGTTCATGAACAAGGTCCTGCGCGCCCAGGGCAGGGATATCCTGAAACGTCTGGAGGCCGAGGACCGCATCGGCATCGTGCTTCTGGGCCGCCCCTACCACAACGATCCGGGCGTCAACCACGAAATCCTTGAGGAGTTCCAAAAGATCGGCTACCCCGTTCTGACCTTGCAATCGCTGCCCATCGACGAGGACATCATCAACCCGCTCTTTGAGCAAGACGTGAAGGCAGGGGTTATCAAGCATCCCATGGACATCAGCGATGCCTGGAAGAACAGCTACAGCGAAAACACCTCGCAAAAGATGTGGGCCGCCAAGTACACGGCACGGCATCCTAACCTCGTGGCCCTGGAGCTCTCGAGTTTCAAGTGCGGCCACGACGCCCCCATCTATACCGCCGTCGAGGAAACCGTAACCAAGTCCGGCACGCCTTACTTCTCCTTTAAGGATATCGACGAAAACAAGCCGACCGGCTCGATCAAGATTCGCGTCGAGACCATCAGTTACTTCCTGAAGCGCTACCGCGAAGATATCCTCCGCCGCAAGCTGAAGCAGTCCGAAATCGATGCCAAGCTGAAAGAGTTCGAAGCGCAACTGCGCGCCCAACTCGATGGCATGCCTGCCGTAGGGCCGCCTCCCGAGCCTTACCAAGTCGAGACGCCGGTGGGGATCAACGCCATTCGGCGGGAAGATTAGCCCTAAGCGGACGCAGACGGTTGTCACCCGCGCACAAGAGTTGGTCCAGTCGGCAACGTGGATTCCCGCTTTCGCGGGAATGACTGCGTTGTCGGTTTGCGTGCATCTGGGAACCGCCACCGATGTCATGCCCGCCAGAGCAAATCCGCCACGCTCAAAAGGCGAGCGCATTACCATAGGGAAGCCTCGCCGCCAGCCACGTCATTCCCGCGAAAGCGGGAATCCATTACAATAACCGAACCATCAGCCGCCAGTACCATGTCTACATTCTCGCCAGCAGGCCGAATGGCACGCTATACATCGGGGCAACTGGCAATATTGCCAAACGGGTATGGCAACACAAGCAAGGTCTGGTCGAGGGCTTCACCAAAGAAGTACGGCGTGGACAGGCTCGTGTACTGCGAAGTGTTTGCACGACCCCAAGAGGCCATTCAAAGAGAAAAGCGTCTCAAAAAGTGGAACCGGGCTTGGAAGGTCCAGCTTATCGAATCCACGAACCCTGAGTGGAAGGATTTGTATGAGACGGTGATGGACATGCCCTAGTGCGCCGTCCAGATCGTGACCTGCCATGTGCCCGAGAATGACCATGGATCCCCGCTTTCGCGGGGATGACGACGGTGGGGCGTTTCACTTGTCTTGGAAGCCTCAGTATCACGCCATTCCCGTTAGGAACTCCCTCCTGCGCGTGTATAATTGCCGCGTCGGGCGGAGCGTGGTAGGATTATGAGTAGCTGGGCTGAACATGGAGCACACGTCTGTTTTCAAGAAAGTGCCGGAAGGTTATATCGGCTGGGTGGAAGAGTTGCCTGGCGCGAACACGCAAGGCGAGACGCTTGAGGAAGCTCGCGGGAACCTTCATGAAGCCGTCCAGTTGGTTCTCGAAGCAATGCGGGAACTGACGGAGAGGCAACCACAGTAGGGTATTGGCATCAATATCTGGGCGTTCCGGGAAGCTGGAGAGTGACAGCACATTACCCAACCCTAGGCCCCAGTCCCCAGCCCCTAGTACCGAGGAGTATCATGCCCTTCGATTTAGACAAGATCATGTTTGAGGTTTATAAAGAGTCCACCTACTCCGGGAAATACCGCGTGGTCTATTTCACGGAGTTGCAGGACCACAACAAGGAAGCCGAGATCAACCGCGCCATGGCGGGAGAGCATTTTCTTGACGGCTTCATCCGCGCCTACCGCAAGGACCAAGCCAAACAAGTCATCGACAAGCTGCTCAGCCGCCTGAACGATGGCGAGGCGATCAGCAAGGCGGATTTCGAGCAGGAACTGAAGCCCTTCACGCCGAATTGAGTCATTGAGCCATCGGGTCATTGAGTCATTGAGCCATTCAAAGACCTGCTCGTCCGCGGGAAAGCGTTAGTTCAATGGCCCAATGGCTAAATGACCCGATGGCTCAATCACCCAATGACCCAATCGCTCAATGACTCAATGTATCAATTGGTCCAGCGCATCCGCAGGCCCCGAGGCGCTCAACTCGAGACGCGCTCCTTCCTGGCGAGCATCCAAGTTCTGGACGATGGGGCTCGGTGCGGAACCACCCGCCGCAGCCGCAAACACCGGCGCCGACTTGAGCAGATTCAAAAGCTGGAACAGCCCTGCGGCGGTTTCGGGCGACTTGCAAACGACGCTGATGTGGGCCGCGAAGCCGCCGTCCCAATCGATGCGATAGAGGACGGCCAGGATCGGCTGCATAAAGGCCGTCAAATCTACGCTAGTCTTCTTGCCTCCCGCCAGCCAGGGCGTCGCCACATTGGCCGCAGCCCTTCCGGTAAGGATTCCCCATTGAGGTGACGTACCGTCGAGTTCGGATACGTAGCCTTGCAGGGCCTGGTTCGTTTCCAGGGCCGGCGCGGAGCCCGAGCGCACATCCAGGAGGGCTTTCAGGTCATGCAATCGGCCGAAAGCGGCCAGGGTGGAATCGAGAAAAGTGAAAAAGGTATCGTCCTGATCGGCGCCCGAACCAAAAGCGTAGAGGTCGCAGCCGTCGTAAGACCGGACCGGCAACTGGGTCTTGGTGAAATACTCGCTCACTTTATCGGGTTCGAAGCGTCCTGCCGCTACGCCGAAACTCCCCGGCCCGCTCGGGGATTCGCCGCGCCAGCCCAGCATCACCTCATCAACGTCCTTCTCCGGATCGATACCTAATGAGTGGAGGAACTCCTGGAATCCGTGCATTTGTTGATAAAGAACATGCCGGCGGATCTGCGGATAATCCGCCGAAGCACGCAGCTGCGCGAAGCTCGAGTACGCAATCTGCTGCGTGTCAGCGGGAAAATAGGCCAGCCCCGTGCGCGCGGCTTCCTGGGCGCGTAGCGGCAGGGAACAGGCGAGAATCAGGCCGGCGGCCCACACGGCGCGCGCCAGCCTCGACTTGGAGTGGTCACGATGCGACATGTTTTGAGCTATTCGTACTCCCCAGCACTCCCTCATAGGATGCGAAAAAACACTTTCAAGTCTGTCATTCTGAGCGCGGATTCCATGGTCCTTGGGCACACCACTTGGCAGTTGCTTGTAGGGGGACGGTTTGCCGTCCCCTCTTGGACCGGGTAGGGCAAGCCCTACCCCTACACGATGACGCCTTTCGGCACATTATTAAGGCAACTGGTGGACCTCCGTGGCCACCTGAACTTCGGCCGGCACGGTCCAACTCTCCACGCCGTACGTCGTAGCGCTCTGCTCATAGAAAAGCAGCCCCTTGACCAAGAGGAAATGGGCGCCGGGGTTATTGAGGCTGGACAGATTCGCAAGGCCGGAATAAACGGTTTGCTGATTAACGAGGGCCGTAATCGGCGCACCCTGATACAGAGGCGAGCAGGGAACCAGGGTGAAGCCTCCGTCTACGCCGTCGTTGGCGATGGTAACAGGGGTGCTCGGGCTGGTGGAGAGGTTTCCCAGAATGGACTGCAGGCCCAGAAACACCGCGCGCGCCGTGGCGCTGGAGACCGTGGCCGACCCGTTGGGGAGCGTGCCATGGACGACCACTCGCTGGCCTACCGCGAGGCTGTTGGGGCCATACGAGAAGCTGGCAAAATCCATTCCCGGCGCGCTGATTCCGAAAGTCGTCGCCGCAGCAGCGACATTAACCGTCAACAGGGAGAAGACCGGCACCCGGCTGCTCACGTCGGGATTCTCCTCTTGTACCAGCATAGTAAATTGCGTAGCGTTGCCCGCCGGTGGCGTCACGGCGGTGACTAAGCCGACAAAAGCCGCTTGGCCACTGGCCGCGTCCTCTTGAGCCTCGGTGACAACAGCGTTCGCGACGATGTTCGCATTGGCGTCGAGGACGGCGCTGATTTCCACAAAGGTCCCGGGAGTCAGCCCGGCGAGGCTGGAGGTCCCAGCGAAGTTTGTAGAACTGTTGACGTTGACCGTGAAGGTTGGAGCGTTAGGGCTGGATATCGTGAAGCTTCCAAGGAAAGACGGATTGGTTGAACTTGTGCTGACACTCTGCACGACCCCGCTTAAGTCGTCAAACTGGGCATAACCCGCGCTTCCCGATGCCGAGGCTACAGTAGCGCTGAAAGACGGGGTCGCCGTGGACAGACCGCCGGCGCCGGCGGTAACCGAATCAAGGAGGTTGAAGTCGAGTTGCAAGGCAAGGCTGCCGGCGCTGGCAAGAGTGATTGCCGGGTTGAAAGGCAGACTGACCACCAGGGTTGGCATGGCCGGGACGACAGTCTTGATCGAGGGCGGGGTGGTGGAGGTATCCATGTACGTCAGTTGCGGGTTGGAGAGGGTCATTCCCAACGCAGTGTAAGTTCCCGGAGGAACGTTTGAAAGGCTCAACATGGTGGCGAAGTCCATCAGGGAGGCAAAATCCACCGTCACCGCCGAGCCACTGGAAAGGACCGATACCGGGGTCGAACCTGATTGCGGCGTCAACGTCAGGCCGTTGATCGTGACCGTGAAAGAAAGCACGCCACAGAAGGGAGTGTCGCCACCGAAAATCGCCAGCGTTCCCGGGGTAGTAACGATGTGTGAGGCGTTTCCGGGGCCACCCGGACCGCTGCAGCCGCTCTCCAGAAGAAGGCCTGCGGCCGCTACCAACGCCATTGCCAGTATGTACTTTTTCACCGAACGTTACCTCCCGGCAGGGAGCCGTGGCCGGGCGGGAAGCAAGTCCTGTGTAGCCGATTGCTCGCCACCGTCCCGGCCTCTCCTTGCGACTCGCAGGTTGCGGTTCGTTTGCTTAAGATGTGGCGTTTTCGCTCCTTGGAGGCCTTAATTGGTGTTGATTTGCACGCAAAAAGCGCAAAATTTGCAGCATTCAAAAAAGTGATATCCTTTGTTTTCAACCACTTCTTAGCTTCGTTCCCACTGTTTTTCATTATTTGCATCACCCGGCTTTCCGCTCCCCGGGGCCGACGAAGGGCGGGGATCTCCCGTCGGTTGAGGCACCATACTTGCAAGCACGCGCCGGGGCTCGTCTGCGACACAATGTCTCCAACCCGACCACAGTTATAGGCTATCATGGGTCTCTGGGGTTGTCAAGTGAAAAGTGCAAACGTGTCAACGCTCTTTAGAAATGTCCCCTTTCTTATCTCGTTAGAAATGTCCCCTTTTCGAACTTATTGCTGTGAGGTTGTTCTGGCTTTGGTCTCTCGCCGGCCTTGCCCGTAGCGGAGCCCTGCGGAGCCCGGAGGGCGGAGCGCTCAGGGCGCAGCGGAGGGCAAGGCCGGCGACGCGCGCGGGGCCGCCCGGGCCTCTTGGGCGCGGGTATGTTGGCGCCAGCGGGTGTTCCGCCAGGGATGTCCATCGGCGGGCGCCCACTGGGGTTTTACCTCCGGCACGGCCGGCGTGGCCGTCGTCGCGGGCGGGGGCGCGGGTTGGCAACGGGCCGGTGTCTCACCCTTCGTAATCTCGCTCCAAGCAATCTCCCGGCCCCGATAATCGATGCTCACCTGGCCCTCTCGCCCTTCCCAAACCACCACCTTACTGCGCGCCGGCGCGTAGCGCCGACTCTCCGGCTGCAACTGCAAGAAGCGACCGTGGTACCGCACCACCCAGTCATTGCTGATCACCCGCTCCGTCTGCAGGCGGAAGATGCGGTCCAACTCCCTCGCCGCAGGGCAGGGGCGATAGTAATCCTCACTCCGCGCCGCCGGCCGCGCAAACCGCTGGTTGTGTTCCGGCAGGTACTCCTCCTCCAGGTACGCGTTGACCCCCGCATGGCTCCCGATTCCCTTTCTCCGCAGCTTCTTGACCAGCCGATCCTGATGCGTCCCGTGCATCCGCTCCACCCGACCCTTGGCCTGCGGCGAGTTGGCGGGCAGCAGCCGAATCCCCAGTCGGGCGCACATCCGCCCGAACTGTGTGACCGGCTCTTCGCCCCTCAACTTCTCCTTGGGCGTGGCACCCCGCTGGTACAGATTTTTCCAGTCCACGTAAAGCTCATGCGGTACACCGTAACGTTCCATCCAGGCCCGCAACGCCCCCGCCGCCGCCCAAATCGTCTCTTCCTCGCCCAGACGCGCCAGCGTGGTGTTTGTGGCGTCGTCCACCAGATCCATCAGGCATCCGCCGGGACCGCGCCCTTCCAACCAGGCATGAAAACTTCCCTCCATCTGCACCATCTCACCAAAATGCTCCCGTCGTTCCCGCCGCTGGCGATGCTTCCGCCACCGCCGTTCCCGACTCCACAGCCCCTCCGCCAGCATCCATCGCCGCAGCGTCTCCGCCGCCACCTCCCGCCCTTCTTCCTTCCCCAGATGCTCCGCCGCCAGCGTCGGTCCAAACCGCTCTCCTTCCCCACCCCCATACTTCTGCCGCACCAACTCCAGCACCTCGCGGCGAAACTCCTCCGCGTAGGCCCGGTTCGAGCTCCGCCCCGCATTCCCATGTTTCAGCCCTACCTCCCCTTCCTCCCGGTAGCGCTTCCACAAGCGCTTCACCTGCCGATAGCTCAACCCCATCAGCTCCGCCCCATCCACCAACCGCAACTCGGCACTCTTTACCCGTGCCAGTAACCCGCACCGCCTCAACTCCCTCTCACTCATCCCGGTTCGCCCCAATCTGCCTCCTTTCGGAGACTCTATTAGGGGACATTTCTAAAGTGGAGAAAAGGGGACATTATCATCGAGGTACAACAGTGAAAAGTGCAAACGAAAAAAGGCTCGATGAAGTGCACACGCCAATTGGGACTAAATGGCAGCGCGGTGCCCCGCCGCTAAGGGCGCCACCAACCCCGCGCCCCAATCCGTCGGTAACGCGCGGGCTGGCGGCAAAGAAGTGGGGGCGAGGCCCCGCCTTGCCCCTACGGGTAGCACCCTCCTGGTGAAACCGGGTGTGGCGCACGTGCCATGGCCGTGCCCCCTTCCAGTCCCGCACGAGTTCGGCGGCTCAGGGCCGTAGGGGGTTGATTTCCTTGTATCTCTTTGGTATGTTGGCTCATCAGATGTTACTGGTGAAAGGTAATTCACAAAGGAGTATTCGATGAAAATTGAGCTTACCCCCAAGGCCGTTACCAAGGTGAAGGAAATCATGGCCCAACAGAACCCTGCCCCTGCGGGTTTGCGCGTTGCCGTAGTGGGCGGCGGATGTTCTGGATTCTCCTATCAGATGAACTTTGAGAACCAGACCAACGGGGTGGACAAAGTGTACGAATTCGACGGCCTGACCGTGTTTGTTGACCAGGCATCCCTGATGTACATCACCGGCACCAAGATCGACTACGTCGAGACCCTGGAAGGCGCGGGATTTAAGTTCGAGAATCCCAATGTAAAGACCACCTGCGGCTGTGGAAGTTCTTTCAGCACCTAGCACACAGGCCGAAACTCGAAAATCGGAATTCGAAAATCGAGCTTTGGGGACGCTGTTTTGGAACTGATACCTCTCCGAGGTTCGGCCGACATACCGCGATCGCGGCCGGATTGCCGCCCAGGTGGGAATCCGTAGACCTCGGACAGCAATCGCAAATCACCAATCAAAAATCACAAACGCCATGAAGATCGCCCTCGCGCAAATCAACACGACGGTGGGGGATTTTGCCGGCAATATCGACCGCATCCTGAAGTATGCGCAATGCGCGCGGGAACGGGGTGCCGACCTAGTGGTGTTTCCGGAACTGGCGATTTGCGGATATCCGCCTCGCGATCTGGTGGAAAGGCCGGGTTTCATCCTCAAATCGGAGTCTGAACTGGCGCGGCTGGTTGACCTGCTTCCGCCCATCCCGACGCTGGTGGGCTACGTGCGTCGCTCCCACGCGGCGCAAGGCAAGGCCGTGGCGGACGCGGCGGCGCTGATTAAGGATGGCAGGGTCGTGGTGGATTATACGAAAATCCTGCTCCCCTTCTACGACGTATTCGACGAATCGCGTTACTTCGAGCCCGGCAAGTCCATCGAAGTCCAGGAGTTCAACGGCTTCAAGCTGGGAATCACCGTCTGCGAGGACGTTTGGAACGACAAGCACTTCTGGAGGCAGCAGCGCTACGAACGAAATCCCGTCGAGGAGTGTGTCCGCGCCGGAGCGAACCTGCTGCTCAATATCGCCTCTTCACCTTACAGCAAAGAGAAAGTTCAACTGCGCCACGACATGCTCAAGTCCATTGCCGACACGCGGCATATTCCGGTAGTCTACGTCAACCAGGTGGGCGGAAACGATCAACTGGTCTTCGATGGCGGTAGCATGGCTTTCAACGCTCGTGGGGAGATCTGCGCGCGCGCCCGGTCCTTTGAGGAAGACCTGGTGATTTTCGACACCTCCGGCTCACCCCCCCTTACTCCCCTCCTCAATGAGGAGGGGAACAAGGGGAGGTCCGGGCGGCTCAAGATCCACCCTGCTCCCGCTTCCGAAACCGAAGGTGTCTATCAGGCGCTCAAACTGGGCGTGCATGACTACGTGATGAAGTGCGGGTTCCGGAAAGTGATCGTGGGCCTGAGCGGCGGCATCGACTCGTCACTGGTGGCCACTCTGGCGGCGGACGGCCTAGGCCCTGAGAACGTCACCGGGGTGGGCATGCCGGGCCCTTATTCTTCGCCTGGAAGCGTAGGCGACGCGGAAGCGCTGGCTCGCAATTTGCACATCAACTTCCAGATAATTCCCATCACTCCCATCTATGAGGCCTATCTTCAGGCGCTCGAACCCACCTTCGCAGGAAAACCTCGCGACGTGACGGAAGAGAATATTCAGGCCCGCGTACGCGGCAATATTCTGATGGCCTTGTCCAATAAATTCGGCTCCCTGCTCCTCAGCACCGGCAACAAATCGGAGTTGGGCGCCGGTTACTGCACTCTTTACGGCGACATGGCCGGAGGTCTCGCCGTGATCGCCGACGTGCCCAAGATCATGGTTTACGAACTAGCGCGCTACGTGAATCGCGCCGGCGAACGCATCCCTCAGGCTTGCCTTGAAAAGCCGCCTTCGGCCGAATTGCGTCCCAATCAGACCGACCAGGACAGCCTTCCGCCATATGAGATTTTGGACGCCATCCTTAAGGATTACATCGAGGAGGCGCTCTCCGCGCAGGAGATTGCCGAGAAGCACCATTTCGACCTCAACTTAGTGAAAAATACCGTGCGTATGATTGCGGGCGCCGAATACAAGCGGCAGCAGGCCCCTCCCACGCTCAAAGTCACCGCCAAGGCCTTCGGCATGGGGCGGCGATATCCCATCGCGCAGAAGTACACGGAGTAGCGCGGACCTGCTTTTCAGGTCCGCGGCTCGTGCGGGAGCGGCTGGGACACGCCGCGGATCTTGGAGAGCAGGTCTGTGCTACGTGCGGGTATGAGGTAACACATCTCTCGGCCGATAAAGTTGAGAGTCTTCAGGTTTTGGATGATTTAGCCGCCAGAGCGGGCGGTTGTGATTCGAAGGCTCACTTGCCAGCCTCGTCTGTGACCAACAGTCGAATGCGGTTCGCTTCGTGCGCACCCCTGCGAGCGTCGACGGCACGGGCCACGGCGATGTCCTCCATCGTTTCTTCGAGGACTTCGCGGAGCAGGTCCTTACGCTCGTGAAACACCTCGAGGATGGCTCTCTTCACGAGCGCCGTCAACCTGTCGTCCTCGATTGAGGTCACAGACTCCACGTGCTGGATCACCAAAACTCCATTAAGAGCGAATAGGAATCGTTATAGCGCAGAGCTGCTCCGCGCGGCAACAAAAAGCGCCATTTCTGATATACCGTGTAGAATTATTAATAACAAAGGACAGTAAATTTTCAGATTAATACTGTTCTAGTAACCACGTGCGAAAATGAAGTCCAGGCAAGGTTGCGGGGGAATGGCCTTCTGCGCTCATCCACCGCGTGGCCGGTTCGCCATCTCTGGCGCGGCGCACACTTACTATTCGAGACTTATGGAGTCCATGCCCTGCACATTGCGCCAGGCTCGGAGTGTCCTAGTTCGAAGGTAGCGCCGACCTTTAGAGCCTGCCCTGAGCGAAGCGAACCGTCGGCAAATTCTGACCGAAAGGCCCGTGCCACAAGGCAGATCAGGACACTACCGTCAATCTGATTTGTTGGCTTGTTCATTCCGGTCGATGATAAGATCAAGGTCTTGCGGGGGAAAGCCTTCGAGGTCAGGAGCAGGTTGTTTAGAACCTTCCATAAAGCCCACACGGGGCGCGCGGTGTTTGTTGCGGCAACCCTTTTCCTCGTCACGGGGACTTGCGGGTCGGTCACCCTTCCGCATACGAGCATCCATACGGTGACCCTTCCAAACGGCCTCAACGCCTGCATTGTTGAAGACCACCAATCGCCGGTGGTGGACGTGCAAGTCTGGTACCACGTCGGGTCGAAGAATGAGGTCCCTGGGAGGACGGGTTTTGCTCACTTGTTCGAGCACCTGATGTTTGACGGGACGACGAACATCGGTGCGGAGGACTTCTCGGACTACATCATTCGCTCCGGAGGCATCGACAATGCCTATACGACCGAGGACACCACCGTCTTCTGGGAGACAACTCCCAGCTCGCAGCTCCCTGTGGTTCTGTGGTTGGAGGCTGACCGGATGCGCAACCTGGACATTACGCAATCGGTTTTCAACAATGAAAGGGAAGTGGTGGAAGAAGAGAGACGCCTGAAGTTCGATAACCCGCCCTACGGCACGGTGGTGGAGACCCTCTATGAACATGCCTACAGCGTGCATCCCTACCAGCACATGACGATTGGCAGCATGCATGACCTGGACAATGCACGGATTGAGGACATAAAAGATTTCTACGACACGTACTACGTGCCTAACAACGCCACCCTGGTAATTGTCGGCGATCTGGATCCGAACGAGGCGGAATCCATGATCCAGAAGTATTTCGGCCCCCTCGCCCGGGGAGCGCGCCTTCCGGCAAATCACGTTCCACAGGAACCGCCTCAAACCGCCAAGCGAGTGGTGAAACTCGATCTGAACGTGGCGCTTCCCGCCTTTATCGAGGGTTACCATATGCCGGCTGACGGAACCCCGGATGCCTATCCCTTGCGACTGGCATCCAACGTCCTCTCGGAGGGTGAGAGTTCGCGAATCTACCGGCGGCTGGTCTATGACAAGCAGATTGCCCTGGAGGCGGAGAGCACCGGCAACTTTACCGAAGATCCCAACCTCTTTTTTGTTTTTGCCGTTTTGAACCAGGGCCACGCGCCGGCCGAGGGCGAGGCTGAGGTCGAGGCGGAGTTGACGCGGCTGAAGAGCCAGTTGGTCACTGACACCGAGCTGGAGAAAGCCAAAAACGAAACCCTGCGCGATTTCATTCTGAGCCGGCAGACGGTGCAAACGCGGGGCGAGGAACTGGGCTATGCGGCGGTGGTTCTGAAGGATGCAAACCTGGTCAACACGGAGACGGCCCGGTTCCTGGCGGTGACGCCGGCGGATATTCAGCGTGTGGCTCAGAAGTATTTTGTGCCGGAGAATATGACGCTGGTGGAAGTGTATCCGAAGAACGCGGGAGGCGGTAGCAAAGCGACAGGAGGGCGATGAGGGTACAAAGTAAATTGCGCGAGCTTGGGATGGGGCGCGGGCGTCTCGCCCGCTGTCGTGGGAGCGTCCCGCTCCCACACGCGGGAAGGCGCGGGGAGGATGCCCGCGCGACCGCGGGCGAGACGCCCGCGCCACGGATTCTGGCGCTGGTCGTCGGCATTGCGGCGTTGCTAGGCGCGATTTCCGGCATGGCTCGTGACTTTCCCCCTGCGGCCTTGCCTCCCAAGCCGCTGGTTCTTCCCTCACCGGAGTTGCGCGTCCTTCCCAATGGCCTGAAGCTGGTGGCCGTCGAAAGACATGCGCTTCCTCTCGTGACGCTGCGCCTGATGGCAAAATCGGGCGCGGAATCAGACCCAGCCACGCTGCCGGGAACGGCTCAACTGGTGGCCGCGTTGCTGACGGAGGGGACTCCGACGCGCACGGCCGGCCAAATCTCCGAGGCGATTGATTCCATCGGCGGGTTGGTCGATACGGGGGCCGGTTGGGACGAATCGTACATAAGTCTGAGCGTCCTGAACGACCATGAGGAGTTGGCTTTCGATCTTCTCTCCGACATGGTGATGCATTCCACTTTTGCGCCCGCGGAGGTCGATCGCAAGCGCCGGCAGACTCTTTCGGGCCTCGAGGTGGTTCGCGACGACCCCGACTACGTCGCCGATACGGCCTTGAGGCGCCTTGCCTTTTCCGGGACTCCCTACGGCCACCCCGAAGATGGAACCCTAGCTGCGGTGCGCCGCATCGCGCCGGAAGACCTTCGAGCCTTCTACGCGGCCCATTATCAGCCCTCCAACGCCGTGCTCGCGATTGTCGGAGACATGCATGCCGCCGAGGCCTTTGAGCGCGCCGAAAAGTGGTTTGGCGCCTGGGCCAACCAAACCCCGCCTTCCGTGCCCGCTGCCTCGCCGGAGGCCGGCACCCACCGGATTCTTGCCATCGACAAACCGGATGCGGTTCAAACCGAGATTCGCATCGCCAATTTCGGAGCGCCGCGCGCGGACCCGGATTACCTGGCGCTGAGCATTGCGGACCAGATTCTGGGTGGACCTTCTGAGAACCGGCTCTTTAAGGCCTTGCGCAGCCACCAGGGCCTGACCTACGGCGCTTCGAGTGAACTCCTCTCCTATCAGACGGCGGGCGTCTGGCTGTGCAAGACCTTTACACGCACTTCGGAGACTTTGAAAAGCCTTCGGCTGGCCCTCGAACAGATGAAGCAGATGCATGACCACCCGATCACGCCCCAGGAACTCGAAACGGCGCAGGGATACTTGATTGGCCATCTCGCACTGGATTTTGAGTCTTCGGAAAATGTAGCCAGTCACACACTGGAACTTTTGGTTTACAATCTACCCCTCGACTCTTGGAATCGCTTTCCGGAGAAGATCCGGGCCCTGACCACCGAGGAGGTGTGGAACGCCGCCGGCCGCCGCCTGGCGCCCGAGAACAATATCATTGTCTTGGTGGGTAATCTTTCCGGGTTCGAGAAAGACTTGAAGAAACTGGGGCCGGTGGAATTCGTTCCCCTGGCCAACGTGGACTTGGGGGCGCAGTAGGCTCCAGGCCCTAAGCGCCCGCCAGCGTCCCGAGTCGGAGTGATGCGATGAAAAACCTGGGCCTGTTTGCAATCGGAGTCCTCGCTCTATGCGGCGTGGCGGAGGCCGTGATTCTGCTTCAGGTTCATCCTGACCCGGTCCGGCTGGGAGCCATCTTATTAAGTCTTGGCCTGATTCTCTGCGCATTTGTGGGATTGGCGCAGCAGAGCCTGCTGCGCCACCTGCGGCAGCGCGTGGTGGAGTCGGTATGGGCAGCCGCAACCTTGCCATTGCTCCTGCTGATCCCGTACCTCGTGTACGCCTTTGGAACGCGCTCTTTCACGTTTCTGGGGGCGGGGAAGTTGCTGGCCTATATTCTCGCGCCTAGCTTGTTGCTGCTTCCTGATCGCCTGCACCGCCCGCCGCTCATCGGATGGCGGGACGTGGTAGCCATGCTGGCGTTGGCGCTGCCCGTCGCCGCCAATTGGTTAACGGGAATATGGACCTGGCCGTTCGACCTCTACTTTTTCCGTCCTCTGTTTTGCGTGTGCGTGGGCGTGTACGCGTTTGCGGTGGTCCGCAACCTGGAAGGCGTGGGTTACCGTCTGATATGGCGTAAACAGGACGTGGGGGACGGGGTCGCCAATTTTCTGGGATATTGTTTATTCGGCATCCCGCTGGGGTTGTTGCTGCATTTCATCCACCCCCACTTCTCCAGCGCCTCGTTCGGGCAGATCCCGCTGCAGTTCTTTGCCATCTACTTCACGATTGCCATTCCGGAGGAACTGCTCTTCCGGGGGATCCTGCAAAACCTCTTGTGCCAAAGCATACAGCGAGGACCGCGCGGCGTCTACGGCTTGCTGATTGCTTCCGTGATATTCGGGGCATCGCATCTCCATCACGCTCCGGTTCCCAATTGGCGATACGCGATTATGGCCACCCTGGCGGGAATCTTCTACGGATACACATTTAGAAACCGGCAGAGGATTTCCGCTTCCGCTTTGACCCACGCGCTTGTCGACACGGCATGGCATTTCTGGTTTTGAAAAACAGTCGACAGTCGACAGTTCACAGTCAACAGTTAAGACCAGACGGACCATCAGGTGGAACCTCACCCCCGCGCAGGCGGGGGTCCATTGCAGCCTGCCCGAACATGGATTCCCGCTTTCGCGGGAATGACAGAATCTACGCTCGACCGGTAACTCTCGACTGTTAACTGTCGACTGTCAACTGTTCTTCTGGACGGAACTCCCTGACCCGCTGTAAAATGCCTCGATAGTTTATTTCATGAGATTGAACAAGGAGCAAATGCATGAAGATGAGGAAGATGGTTCCTTTCGTTCTGAGCCTGGGTATATTGTGCGTGGCGGGTTTCGCGCTAGCGCAAGAGCAGTCGCAAGCGAAGAAACCCAAGCCCGGCCCTTTGACGGGAACGTGGGAGTGCACGGCGCACGGGGGATCGCAAGGCGACATGCCGTTCACTCTGTATCTCGAGCAGACCAAGGATTCGTTGACGGGGTCGGTTTCTTCGCCCATGGGCGGGACTCAGATCAGTGCCGGAACGGTTAAGAAAGACGACGTTGAAATCCACATCGACACGCCGCAAGGCAACTACCAGCTAACCGCCAAACTCAAGAAGGGTGAGCTTTCCGGTAAGTGGACAAGCGACACCGAAAACGGCAGCTGGGAAGGCAAAAAACAGGCTGCGGCCGAGAGCAAGTAGCTTTATCCTTCTGTGCAGGTCGCGTTGGTGAGACGGGGATCAGGTAGCGCGGACCCCCGATGCTGGGGTCCGCGGTTTTTCCCAAGCGGGCGTGGTGTATCGCCTCCCAATAAGTCTACGCCATTCTCATTCCACGGGGCGAGCCGAACCCATGCGTGTAGTCATCAAAATCGGGACCAGCTTGATCGCCCCTGATGGTCAGATCAACTTCACTTGGATGCGGTCGTTGATCGATCAACTGGAACTGGCCCGTCATGAGTACGTCATCGTCAGTTCGGGCGCGATCGCCAGCGGAATGTTCTCGCTGGGCATCAAGCGGCGGCCCAAGAAGTTGGGGCTGATGCAGGCCACTGCGGCAGTCGGCCAGAGCCGGTTGATGCACACCTACGAGCGGCTGCTATTTGGGAAGAAGGTGGTGGCCCAACTGCTCCTATCGAGTGATGACTTTTCCTCTCCTCTCCGCTATCAAAACCTCTGCAAGACGCTCCACCAGTTGCTGCGCATGAAAGTGCTGCCCATCGTGAACGAAAACGATAGCGTCTCAGTGCGCGAGCTGGAAGGAGCGTTCGGGGATAACGACGAGCTGAGCGCCCTCGTAGCTTCCGCTTTGGGAGCGGACTGGTTGATCTTGCTTACCGACGTGGACGGTTTCTTCCGGTCCGAAGGCGTCTCGGGAAAACTCCGTCTGGTGCGGGCCGTCCGTCGTGTCACACCCGCGATGGAAGCCGCCTGCAGCGGCAAAAGCCGGTTGGGACGAGGCGGGATGCGCTCCAAGTTGCGAGCGGCACTGAGGGCCACGGCGTCGGGAATTCAGGTGGTGATTGC
Organism: uncultured Acidobacteriota bacterium; assembly: GCA_963831905.1. Lineage (GTDB taxonomy): Bacteria > Acidobacteriota > Terriglobia > UBA7540 > UBA7540 > CAVROP01. Next base: position 720,626 of record CAWHRX010000004.1, read on the forward strand.
CAACGGTAACCATCCTGAGGTCATTCCACTTGCCCTGCAGCGCCGCGTCGGGACCTATTTTGCGCCCTTGCGCACCAAGAACGAGAAGCCTGCATGATCGTTAGAACTTCCCTCCTTTGCTGAGGCGGGGCTAGGGCGGTGAGTTCCTGTTCAACCACCCCCTGGCCCCCTCCTTAGAAAGGAGGGAACTAGGGCGAACCTTCATGTCTAGTACGCTCGATAAACTGCGCAGAGCCCGGACGGCTGCTCCCAGCCTCGCCTTGCTGAGCTCGCAGCAAAAGAACGCGATCCTCCAGTCAATGGCTGAACTCCTGGCGGCGGGCCAGGAAACTACTCTGGCGGCGAACCGCGCCGATCTTGAATTCAACGAGCTTCGTCCCTCTAGCCGCGACCGTCTTCTGCTGAATCCCGCTCGCTTGGCGGACATGCTGGCGGGAATTCGGGCGGTCCTCTCTTTGCCTGACCCGGTGGGTGAAGTCTTGGCTGAATGGATTCGTCCCAACGGCCTGCGCATCCGGAAAGTGCGAGTGCCGCTGGGCGTTGTGGGCGTCATTTATGAGTCGCGCCCCAATGTGACGGTGGATGCGGCAGTGCTGGCGCTGAAAGCCGGGAATGCGGCGGTCCTGCGCGGAGGGCGCGAGGCGGTTCACACCAACGAGCGGTTAGTGGAACTTCTCAACCAGGCGCCGGGATTGCCGGCAGGAGCCATCGAGTTGCTGGATTCCCGTTCCCGTGACTCGGCGGCGGAACTCATGCGGGCGCGCGGCTATGTGGACGTCCTGGTGCCGCGCGGCGGGGCGGAGTTAATCAACCGTGTGGTGGAGCAGGCCACGGTGCCGGTGATCGAAACCGGGGCAGGGAATTGTCACGTTTATGTGGACAAGGAAGCGGACTTCGAGCTTGCAGACCGCATCGTGATCAATGCCAAGACGCAGCGGCCTTCGGTGTGCAACGCCGCGGAAAAGCTGCTGGTGCACCGCGACATCGCGGCGGAATACGTCCCCAGAATTGTCGAGCGGTTGCGCGCCGCCGGGGTTGAGGTGCGGGGTGATGAGCAGACGCGCCGCCTGGCGGGCGAAGACAAGGTTGGCGCCGCTTCTGCGGAGGATTGGCTCACCGAATACTCCGACTTGAAAATGGCCGTAGCGGTGGTGGCGAGCTTGGACGACGGCATCGCGCACATCAATCGTTACTCCACTCGCCATTCTGATGCTATCATCACCCGCGATGCCACGCGCGCACAGAGGTTTTTGGACCAGGTGGACTCGGCGGCGGTTTATTGGAACGCCTCCACGCGCTTCACGGATGGGGGAGAGTTCGGCCTAGGCGCCGAGATGGGTATCAGCACCCAAAAGCTCCATTGCCGCGGTCCGTTTGCCTTGCCGGAACTGACGTCGGTTAAATACCAGGTTTTTGGGTCAGGACAGATAAGGCAGTGACGAGTGACAAGTGACGAGTGTGAAAATGCGTAGGGGTAGGGCTTGCCCTACCCCCGTTCGTTAGGGGACGGCAAGCCGTCCCCCTACAAGCCTTATTTCTAGTTTCCAATTTCTGCTTTTACGAGGGTTCTCATATGGCAAATGTGCCTCTAGCCGTGTTCTTGGCGTTGCTTGCCGGGATTCTCAATGGTAGTTTCGCGACTCCCACCAAATATGTGAAAGCCTGGAAGTGGGAAAACATCTGGGCCGTGTGGGGAGTCATGGGCATGGTCGTATTCCCTTGGCTGGCGGTGTGGCTGACCATTCCGAATGCCTGGAGCGTCTTCCAGGCGGCCGGGTTAAGAGTGCTGCTGCTGATGGTCGTCTTCGGCTTCGGTTTTGGGTTGGCGCAGATCTTCTTCGGACTGGGAATTGCCGCCATTGGTATTGCTCTCAATTTTGCCATTGCTATTGGCCTCTCCACGGCCCTCGGCTCGCTGGTGCCATTGCTTGCGTTTCAGAGGCAGAAAATCTTCACTCCGCAGGGGCACATGATCTTCCTGGGCGTGGCACTGGCCCTCGCCGGAATCGTAGGATGCGCTGTGGCGGGAGGGATGAAGGAGAAACATCTTGCCGGCACCGCCGCGGGCCCCAAGGAATCCACTGCGGTTAAGATGAGTTTCAAGCTGGGAGTGTTCATCTGTATCCTGGCCGGCATCGGTTCTCCGTTCATTAACTTCGGACTGGCTTTTGGGAAGCCGCTCATTGACGCGGCGGTCGCTCAAGGTGCGGGCCCGGGCAGCCAGGCGAATGTCATCTGGGCGCCCCTGAACACGGCCGCTTTGATCCCGTATCTTATCTATTGCGCCTACCTGTGGAAGAAGAACGGAACCGCGCACCTGTTCCGCGCTCCAGGGACAGGGCTGAATTGGATCTTCGGCGCCGTCATGGGTTTATTCTGGTTTGGAAGCACGGTCATTTACGGCGGCGTCTCCGCGCGCCTGTCGGAGATGGGACCGATTCTGGGTTGGCCTCTTTTTATGTCGTCGATTATCATCACCTCGAACGTCTGGGGATTTGTTACTGGAGAATGGAAGGCCGCCGGCCAGCGGGCGCTGACGACAATGCTGGGGGGAATCCTGTTCCTTATCCTGGGGTTTGTTGCTTTGGCGGTCAGCGGCCGGCTGCCGGGCTAGGAGGACTCATGTTCGGAAGCATACTCTTTGCCGTCTGTGTCATCCTGCAATTTCATTATCATGACTCGATTCCGTGGTACATCTGGGTGGCTTCAGCGATTGCGCTCTGCGTTTCATTCGGCGAACCGGCGATGAAAATGAAGAAAGCATGACTGCTTAAGCTTGCGCCCGGCTCACAATTTGGCCAGACACCCTTTGCTGCAGGCGAGCGGTCCATTTCCGAGAAGCGTGCACCCCTTTACATCCACCACTCGCAAGGAGCCGAATTCTGCCTCGCGCTGGTCCGCCAGGACTCTGGCCCCAACCCTGCGCTCCGGGCACCGAACCGACCTCCTGCGCAGACCCGGTCCCCACTTCCAAATCGCCCGAGCAAGAACTGCCCAGCAAAGCAGTACTCCGCATGCTTCCATCGCAATAAGACTGTTCATGTCCGCCTCCGTTTCACTTGTAGCGCCGACCTTTAGGTCGGCATCCGTAGGGCTGACCTGAAGGTCAGAGCTACTATCGCATGGCGCCGCGAGGCTTGGTGAAAGGCCGGTTAAGGGGCCGATTTGGCAAAACTCGCCAATGCGTCCGCCTCGCTGGCATAGATCTCGAAGGCTTGCAGCAACCGGTGAGTGGAGAGGATATTATGAATGAGCCGGGGAAGGCGCGTAAGTTTCAGTTGTCCCCCCTCCTTCACCGTTAAGATCACCGACTCGACGAGCATGCCGATCCCCGTGCTATCAATGCGCGTCACCTCAGCGAGGTCGAGTACAATATGATTCCAATGATTGCCCAGAAGCTCCTTGATGAAACCGCGCACCATGTCGACTTCAGGGCCGGCCACGATTCTGCCGTTAAGGCTCAAAACGCGAACCCCTTCGACTTCCTTGGCGTCGATGGTCAGTTGCATGATGACTACCTCCTTTGAGCGGTATATTAGGGGTTGCAGGGGGGTATGTCAACGCCACTTTGTGCGTTGAAAACGTGTAGGGGTAGGGCTTGCCCTACCCGGCCCATGAGGGGACGGCAAGCCGTCCCCCTACGAGCGGCTAAAGGTGGGCCTCTTCGAGGCGCGCGAAGAGTCTTCATTTGGATGCGGCTGTGATGCGCTGTAACACTCCCGTAACAATTCATATAACATGCCTTGAGTGGGGTGTTACTTATTGACAAAGCCCCCCAGGAACCCTATATTGCTTAGATATGTGGGAAGAGAAACTAACCATCGTCAATGCAGCGGGCGCCAATGAAGAGCAGCGAATTCTGCAGCTCAATGGTCCGATAACTATTGCCACGTTGTTTGATTTCCGGGATACGGTGCGGGCTGAAAAGACCTCGAAAACTCTCATTCTCGATTTCACCCAGGTCCCGTACGTGGATTCGGCAGGAGTGGGAGCCATCGTTAACGCGCACGTCTCCTGCGTCAATTCGGGTCGCCGGCTCGTGTTAGTGGCCGTGCAAGACCGGATCAGGACGCTGATGAAAGTAACCAGAGTCGAGCAGATCTTGACGTTTTTCCCAACCCTGCAAGAAGCTCAAGCCAGCACACACTGAAGGGCTTATAATCTCCTGTTCAAGTGATTCGCAATGTCAGGCGCGTCCGCCCTGGCAGGAGCGGAAGATCGCACCGCAGAGGCGCGGAGGCACAGAGGTTCAAGAACATTGCCTCTGCGTCTCAGCGCCTCTGTGGTGAGTTGTCCTGACTTCGTCATCGCTTCCCGGAGGAACCAATGAGAAGACTCAAAAGTTCTACTGAAACCGGCGTAACGCGGCGCGATTTCCTGAGGAACGCGGGGGCGGGACTGGTGGCCGGAGAGCTTGCGGGCGCCTCGCCAGGAATCGCCAAGCCGGCGGCGGAGGGTGCGACAGTGCGCTTCACTCCTCAAGGCGGGCTCACCCAAGTCTCTCCTAACCTTTATCTGCTCCGCGACACCTGCAATGTCTACGTGTTCAAAGACGGCAATCACGCCTTGCTGATCGACTTCGGTTCAGGCCACGTCCTGAGCCTGCTGGGACAGATCGGCGTCACACGAATCGACGCCATCTTGCACACCCACCACCACCGCGACCAGTGCCAGGGGGACGCGCGGGCAGCGGCGGAGCGCATTCCGATCATTGTTCCTCAGCATGAACGGCACCTCTTTGCGGACGCTGAGGATTTCTGGCGAAATCGCCGCATCTTCGAGCTATACAACGTCAAGAACGACTTCTTCACCGTGACGCAGAACCTCCCCGTGGCGGACGTCCTGCGCGACTACAATACCTACACCTGGGGCGCCCACGAGCTGCTCATCTATCCCACACCCGGGCATACGCTGGGATCGGTCAGTCTGCTCAGCACGGTTGACGGCAAGAAAGTGGCGTTCACCGGAGATTTGATCCAGGCGCCGGGCAAGGTCGTGAATCTCTACGAGCTTCAATATAGTTACGGAAGCACCGACGGGGTTGACTACGCCATTTACTCACTCACTCGCCTCCGCGAACAGGGGCCGGAACTGGTTTGCCCTTCGCACGGCGAGCCGTTTAATTCACCAGCGGCCGGGATCGATGATCTCATTCGCAAGTTGAAGGGCTGGTACAGCGCGTACGACCCGGGGAACACGCTCACCGTCGAGAACCGCCCCTACGCGGTGACGCCTCACTTGGTTGCGTCTTACCAAACCACCTCGAGTTCCTACGCGCTGATTAGCGACAGCGGGAAAGCGCTGTTTGTGGACTACGGATCGGCCAGCGGCAATTTCTTCAACTCCTACATGAATGCTACGCCCGTTCATGACCGAATGGGCTTTGTCGAACACACCGTCGCCGAACTCAAGGCCGGTTACGGGCTCAAGTCGGTGGATGTGGCGATGCCCAGCCACATGCACGACGACCACCTGAATGGCTTCCCGCATCTGGTGCGGCATCACGGCGCCAAAGTGTGGTGCTATGCGAACATGGTTGACGTTCTCCAGAATCCGCACGGATACAACCTGGGCTGCATCCTGGGCGAGCCGATCAAGATTGACCGGGCTTTTCGTAACGGTGAAACCTTCAAATGGGAAGAATTTGAGTTCCAGGTTTTTCATTCGCCCGGACACACGGAGTACCAGATGGTCTTGTTCTCGACCATCGATGGCGCGCGCGTGGCTTTCACCGGTGACGCTTTCTTCCCACGGGGCGATGGCACGCTTCGCCACAACCTGATCTTTCGCAACTGGGTGGAAAATGACAGCCATGTCAAGTCCATCCGCACGATTCTCGAGCATGAGCCCAATATCGTAGCGCCCGGCCACGGCAAGCCATTCCTGAGCAACCGGGCGGACCTCGAAAGCCTGAAGGCGCGACTGGAAGACCAGCAGAAGTATTTCTTTGATGTGATCGCAGATCCCGATTGCGACTTCGGGCTGAATCCCAGTTGGGTCCGGCTCTACCCCTACCAGCTTCAGGCGAAAACGGGGTCGACGGCCGCCGTCGAGTTGCGGGTTCGCAATTACCGTTCGAGCCCCATGCATGTGGAGGCGGCTCTCGTCGTGCCGGCGGGATGGAAAGCCTCGCCGGAGATGCAGGAGTTAACCGTCGCTCCAAAGGGAGACGGCTCGGCAGGGTTTACGGTCTCCGTTCCCCAGAATTGGGACCGGGAAAAGCCACGCGTGGCCGTTGCCGCCGATATCCGGGCTGACGGCCAATATCTGGGCCAGATTGCAGAAGGCGTCGCGGACGTCCAGTTCGGCTATTGAAGATCGTCGGGTGGGCACAAGGGCCGGCCCGGCAATTTACCAGCGCAACGTCGCGCGAAGCCGGGTGGGCTCGAGCAGCAGGTCGAGGGCGTTGACGGCGCCGGCCACAAAAATGTTGGCATGCCGGAGAGCCTCGTGCGCGCAACCTTCGCCGTTATCCACGGCAATCGTCAACCCTCCCGCCTCTTTCACCAGTTTCATGTGCAGGCGGTCGTTGACGCCATTCCCGAACGAGGCCAAGCAGCGGGGATTCAACTCCATCGCGTAACGCTGTTTCTGCGCGTCTTCGCCGGGCCCCGCGAGCTTGCGGCAAATCAGCGGCAGGCCCTGCAGTTCCTTTTCGGCAGTCCCGAAAGAATCCGCGGTGACAACATGAATGTCCACCAGTTGGGCCAGCCGCAGCAGCCGGTCCTGGACGCCCGGCGACAGCTTGCCGCTGAATGACAACGTTCCCGTGTAATCGCTGAGGATCGCGTTGATCTGCAGTGTGCCGAATCCGGGAATGTCGATCGTGATGCCGGGCTTGTTCATGGTTCCCCTCAAACAGCCGAGAGCGGACGGCAGAAATCAGAAATCACAAATTCAACCTGCCCCAAAGGGAATCGACCTTCTTCTTCACCTCCGGATCCATCTTGATCTCATCCGGCCAGGGGCGAGTGAAGCCTTCGGAGGGCCATTTGGTGGTCGCGTCCACACCCATCTTGGAGCCGAAGCTCGGCAGGCGGGAAGCGTGTTCGAGTTGGTCCACCGGTCCGAGAGTGAACTGAATATCGCGTTCGGGGTCGATGTGGTTGAACGCTTTCCAGGCCACCTCGCGAAGGTTGTGAACATCGACATCGTGGTCCACGACCACAATGCACTTACTGAACATGGCTCCCGGCAACCCCCAGATCGCGTTCATCACTTTGCGAGCGTGTCCCGGATAGCTTTTGCGGATCGCCACGATCAGGAGGTTATGAAAGAGTCCTTCCGGGGGCAGGTGCATGTCAACAACTTCGGGCATTTGCTTGCGAAAAAGGGGGAGAAAGATGCGTTCGACGGCATAGCCCATCCAATAGTCCTCCATGGGCGGAGGGCCGACAATGGTGGAAACGTAAATGGGATCGCGGCGCCGCGTCAGGCAGGTGAGATGAAAGGCCGGGAACTTATCTTCCAGGGAATAATAACCGGTGTGGTCGCCGAACGGCCCTTCCACCCGGATGTCATCGAGATCCACGTAGCCTTCCAGCACGATTTCCGAATCGGCAGGCACATCCAAATCGACGCTGTGGCACTTGACCAATTCGACGGGCTCTTGGCGCAGGAAACCGGCAAACAGGAATTCGTCCAGGTCCTCGGGCAGTGGCAGGACGCCGGAAAGCATCGTCACCGGGTCGGCCCCAAGCGCCACGGCAACTTCCAGGCGGCGGCCTTTGCCCTGCCGCTCCAGCCAGCGAAAATGCTCAGCCCCGCCCTTATGGATTTGCCAGTGCATGCCGGTGGTCTGCGAATCATAAATTTGCATGCGGTAGCAACCCACATTGCGGCGGCCGTTTTTAGGACTCCTCGTAATCACCAAAGGGAAAGTGATAAAGTTCCCGCCATCCTGCGGCCAGCACTTCATGATCGGCAGGCTCTCGAGCGACGCAGCATTTGTTTCGACCACTTCCTGTGCCGCACCCGAGCGCACGCTTTTCGGGAAAAACGACCCGAGTTCGGAAAGCTTGGGAAGCAGCCGCACCTTGTCCAGAAATCCTTCCGGCGGCTTCATGTCCAGCAGGTCCTCGATGCGCCGCGCCACGTCCTCGAGCGAATCGACTTCGAGCGCCAGTTCCATTCTCTTCTTGGATCCCAGCATGTTGATAAGGAGCGGCATCGAGTATTCCACGCCGTTCTTCGCCGAGCGCGGCTTCTCGAAGAAAAGGGCGGGTCCACCGGCCTTCGAGACCCGGTCTGTGATCTCGGTAATCTCTAGATCCACATCCGCCGGAAGGGAGATGCGCTTCAACTCTCTTTCGCGTTCCAGGCGTTTCACGAACTCGTGCAGGTCTTTGTAGGCCACTGCAACCTCTCCGATGACGATGAAGAATCCTTCGTTGTGGAAGCATTACAGATTGCACGAACCAAATCAAGCTGGAACAGGGTGGCCACGGGTCTTGCCGCACCTTGACTTTGCGCCCGCACCGCCGGATACTTGGCGTCGTTGATCTACGCAGACGCTCCCACTTGCAGCGCTGACCAGCGCTACCGCGCGCCAAGAGGTGCCGCCAATGAACTGCCGAATTACACGTCACAACCGCCCAAATAGCCCACGGTCATTCGGGCCAACCTGTTTTCCTTCTCCCCGCACCATGAGAATCCAGGAAGCCAGCCCCCTTTTCCTGCTGTGCGCCTTGGCCGCGGCAGGGATATTCAGCGGCCATGCAGTGGCCGGGCAGGCCTCTAGCGAAAAGGAAATTGCCGTCCAGGATGTCCAGTCCGAGTTCAAGCTGCAAGTGCAACGGAACATGGTGCTGGTGCGAGTGGTGGTGCGCGACTCGAAGGGCATTCCTGTGCCCAACCTGCGAAAAGAAGACTTCCGATTATTCGACAACGGCAAGCCACAGGAAATTGACCAGTTTAGTGTCGAGGCGACCCGTGGCGCTGCGCCGGTGGCGCCCGCAGCAACTGCCAAAGAAGCTGGTGAGGAAGCTCTCCCCACAGGCGAAGCGGCGAGGGCGATACCGCAGAGCTACTACGCGCTTTATTTCGACGACACTCAGATGCAAGGTCAAGACGTTGCCCATGCCCGCGACGCCGCGGAGCGGTATCTCACCAAGGCGCTCACGCCCCAAGACAGGGTCGGCATCTTCACTTCTTCCGGCCAGGGCGGCCAGGATTTCACGGACGATCGTGAAAAGCTTCATGAAGCGCTTTTCCGGCTGCACTCCAGGCCGCGCATCACCACCGGCAAGGCCACCTGCCCTGATATCGGTGAATACCAGGCTTACCTGATCGCTGAAAGGAACGATCCCGATGCCTCTCTCATCGCGGATTTGGAGTATATCAAGTGTACCTTCGGTGATGATGTCGTGGCCGCGGACGACCGGGGGTCGGCCATCAACGTCGTCAATGCGGAGGCGACGCGCCTACGGAATGATTGGCTGACGCAGGAGGAAGCGGTGCTGCGCGGCCTCGAAGAAGTTGTTCGCCGCACCGCCGTGCTTCCAGGGCAACACAACGTGATCTTTATTTCGCCGGGATTTCTATCTGTCGATCTTGAGTCCCGGCTCGCTGCGGTGATCGACCGAGCGTTGCGCTCCAACGTGATCATCAGCGCGCTGGACCCTAGAGGTCTTTACACGGTAATTCCGGGCGGCGATGCCACGCAGGACATCATCTTGCTCAATCGGCGTCCGGATTTGATGTCGAGGAAGCAACTCATCATCCGTCAGGGGCTGACTCTAGACGAGCAGGTGCTTGAGGGGATCGCCGAAGATACGGGCGGCCGATTTTTTCACAACAGCAACGACTTGGATCAAGGCTTCCGGGAGCTGGCAGGTCCGGAGATTTATTACGTTCTAACTTTTTCTCCTCACAACCTCAAGTTTGACGGGCGATTCCACACTTTGAAGGTGAGCCTGGTGAATTCGGGCAGCTTTACGCTTCAGGCACGGCGCGGTTATTTTGCGCCCAAAGCCTCCGAAGACTCGGCTGCCCGGGCCAAGGAAGAAATCATGCAGGCCGCCTATACTCAAGACGAATTGAAGGAACTGCCCATGGACGTTCACACCCAGTTCTACAAACTCAATGCAACTGAGGCACGCCTCGCGGTGCGCACACACCTGGATATTGGCGCCTTGCGCTTCCGCCAGGAAAAAGACCTCCATCTCAACAAACTTAGCTTCTTAACCGTCGTGTTTGATAGGGACGGGAAATGCGTTGTCGCTACAGAGAAAGAGGTCGAACTGAAACTTCTCGATGCCACCCTTGCAAAACTTGCACAAACCGGAATAACCGTTAAGACGGAGGTGGACCTGAAGCCCGGAACGTACCTGCTGCGTCAGATCGTTCGGGACTCCGTGGCCGGCCAATTATCCGGGTTGAGCCGTACCGTCGAGATCCCCTATTAGAAAATCTTCTCCTTGGTTAAAGCGGCTCGTTGTCATTCCGAGGAGTTTCCATGGGCCTGTGGCCCACCCGAGGCAATGATATTCAGCGGCGTCCCCGCGAAAGCGGGGACCCATTGTCGGCCCAATGGATTCCCGCCTTCGCGGGAATGACGCGGCTTTCAGGAGACCCGCGGGCGACGACGAATCTCGCACTGCCTTGAGAACATTCAGGGCGAGATTCCTCGCGCAGTTTACCCTGAGCACCTGGAGCGAGATCCTTCGCTTCGCTCAGAGCGTGTGACGTTTTCAGTATTACGTGGCACTGACAGGCAGGCCAACCGCCCAACCTGTCATCCTGAGCGCAGCGAAGGATCCCTGCAGTTGTTCTTGGATCTTTGCATTCAACACGCACTGCGGAGTAGTGTTCTAATTTGGCCCGTAGCGCCGGCTTCCAGCCGGCAATGGAGCCGCCAAGATGGCGGCGCTACGACCAAATTAGGACAGCACGCACTGCGGAGATCCTTCGCTTAGGATGACACCGGCTTTCATCACCGCGGGTAGGCAACCCGCGCATTAAATCCATACGGGCTGCCGCAGAGCGCAGTTCGGCGTTTTTGTCGGTACCATTACTTTCGTGATCTTGACACGTTTGACCCATATATATAGCCTATACGCTGGGGATTCGCCCCGCACAACCGCAAGTCCCGGGTAGGGGCGGTTCGCGAAACGCCCCTGCATCCTACCCGAAACTTTCTCCCTGGAGATCTTATGTCGATTCGCCAATCACCGCAGCTTACCCCGCAATTGCTCGACGCCGCCCGCTTGAACGGCCGGCGCTCCCACGGCCCGTGCACCGCGGCCGGTAAGCAGAATTCCAAAATGAACGCCCTTGAGCACGGCGAGCGCTCCGACCCCGAAAACCACTACGAAGTGATGCGCGCCCTGGGAGAAGACCCAGCCCGGTTCGACGCCCTGAAGCAGGAGCTCAGCGCTTCCTTCAGCACCGGCGACCCCTTCGTTGAAAAGCAGGTTGACGATCTCACCCGCCTCTACTGGCGGCGCGACCGCCTGGAGCGCTCCCAGACCGGCCTGATGCGCCGCGCCCTGCTGGCACTCGAAGAGAAGCAGCATCGCCGTCGCAAGGAAATTGAAGACTGCACGATCGAGGTCGGCCAGGCCCTCAACGTCACGCTCGAAGCGCCCTCCGACCCCGCCGCGCGCCTGCGCCTGCTGCTTTCCTTTCTGGCACTGATTCGCTTGCAGGTCCACGCCCGCTCGTTCCTGGCCTGGCAGGCCGCCGCGCTCCAGGGCTTTTACCGGAACAAGACCGGCTGGCGAGGGCCGCGGTTGTGCTTTCTGCTGGCGCTCTTTGCGGGGAGCAACTTGCCTCTGCCGCTGGGTGACGCCGGCGCGCACGCAGCGGATGCCGAGGGCGACGAAGAGGATGATATCGAGGCGCCGCTTGTGGACGCCCAGCCCGCCCAGGAGGCCGGCCCCTTCGTCGCCACCGAACCGGCGGACGAACTGCGGTACAAGCAACTGGTCCTGCTGCTCGCGGACGAGGTGGCCGCAGTCGAGCAGGAGTTCGAGTACGAGGAGAAGCTGAGCGAGGAGAGAGCGGCGATCGAGCGCGACGCCTGCCTGGCACCGGCGGGCGAAGAGTGGCGGATGATGTTGCGGCGGGAAGACTCGCTGGACCGCGCCATCGACCGCAAGATCAAGCTGCTGCTGAGCCTGCGCAAGGCAGCGGCCCGAACGCCAAAGCCGCAGGGTCGAAAAACCTGTCTCAGGCCGGCACCCCCGCTGCGAGCTTAAGCAGTTCGACGCGATAACCGAGGTCGCGGAGTTGGCGGATCATTCGGGCGGTGCGCTTTTGCTTTGACTTTTGGCTGACCGCTGGGCCGCGTTCCTCGTAACGAACTCCTTGGTGCAGAATCTTCCAGATTAAGCGACAAAGCCGATGTGCAATCACCGCGATGGTTTGGTTGTGCCCCAAGCGCGCCACATAGCGGCGGTAGAGGATCGCAAAGACGCTGCCTTTGAGTTTAACTGCGGCGTGGGCCGCCTGATTCAGGATGCGCCGCAGGTGGCGGTTGCCCTTGGGCGAGCGGCGGTTGTGGTTCACTCCCGCGCTCTCCTCCTCGCCTGGGCATGCACCCACCCAGGAGGAGAGAGCTTTAGCGGAAGGGAAGGTCGCTGCCGAGGCGCCCACCTCCGCCAGGATCTGCTGTCCTGAATCCACCCCCAGGCCGGGTACCTCCGCCAAGCGCTGGACTTGCTCCTGGTGGGCAGCCAGCAGCGTGGCCATCTCTTGGCTGAGCTGAGTAATCTGTGCCTCGGCGCGTTGCCACTCCTCCAGCGCCCTCTGCAACAACCGGCGGTAGACGGGATGGAGCTCGCCACAGGCACCCAGCGCATCGCATAACTCTTCCGGCGTGGCGCGCAGGCGATAATCCGCTCGTGCCGCCACCGCTGCCGGATCCGTCTCCCCTTCCGCGATGGCCGTTAACATACGCCGTCCACTGAGGCCCAGCAGGTCGGAAACCAAACTGGACAACTTCAGATGCGCCTCTTCCAGCAAAGCCTCCAACCGGTTCTGTAACTGCACTTGGTTGCACCTCAACTGGTACTTGGTGCGCATGACCGTGCGCCACACACGCTGCTCGGCACTCGGCACGAAGCTCAGGATCAGTTCGCCTGCCACCAGTCGTTTCACCAGACGTTCGGGGTCGGCGAAATCGTTCTTCCGCCCCCGTGGTCCCCGGTTCGACTGTGCCTGCGCCAGATGCAGCATTCCCGACATCGGACGAGCCCCTTCCCGTCCTTGCTGGAGGGGCTTCCAGTATCGTTCCAGGATTGCCCAGACCGGTTTCCAATACTGTGCCGTGGACTCCATCACCACTTCCTCAACCTCTTGCTCCACCAGCCAAGCGGCCAGTGAGCGCAGGTGCGAGGGGGTACTGCCACACGGTCGCCGCTCAAACTCATATTCACCCCTTACTTCCACATCGCAAACCACGACCGTCAACATTCTCTTATGAACGTCAATTCCTGCTATTCTATAAGGCATCACACGCTCCTTTGGGCGGGAGCGGAGAGCGTGCCCAAAGTTACCTTATGCAGGGTCGCGGGCTATCGCCGCTCCCCCCTGAGGGAGACAGCAACGCCCAATTATTCGCTCAACACGCACGCTCCGGATCAGACAGACCTACGGCCTCAACCGCTCCACTGCGACTACGATCTCACCGCTCTCGACCGTGCCTATCATAACCCAACACCTTTTTCATGAGCTTTCGCGGGCCGAAGGCCCATGGGGACAGACCTTGGAAAGCAGGTCTGCGCCAGCCGAGGATGTGGGATCGCCCGCCCCGATTGATGAAGAGCCCTCTCCCGAGGGGAGAGGGTGTCAGGCTCCGGCGGTGTCATCAGCCGGAGCGTGACGGGTGAGGGGTTTTTCCCTCGCCGAGAGTGAGAACTTGAGTTCACTGCGCCGCAATTCCGGCGGAACGGAGAGGCACGCCAGGACTCTGGGCTACATGAAAGGAAAGAGGGAAAGAATGTCTGTGTGGACCGGAACCAACCCCTCACCCGGCCCGCGGCGGCTGATGAAAACGCCGTCGCAGTCCACCCTCTCCCCCAAGGGGGCGAGGGGATCGGGAGTGAAGCGGGCCCCTGCCAAGAAAGCGGGCATTGTGACCGAGATTTGTGTTGAGGGAGAAAACAACGAACGCTCCTGCCTGCTCGAGGTCTTGCAGTTGGTTATCTGCTATAGTGAGCTGGCCTTTGTTTTCTATAACATTCCCGGTTCGTTCGTGCAATTTCGGCCCCGCCAAAACCCATCGGCTGCATCAGGGACCGGTGTTATCATATCCAGCGGCATGCGGCGCCCGGCAATGGAGGTGTGAAACAATCGATGGGCCATGTCACTCCGAGCGGAGCGAGGAATCTGCAGTTGTTTGTCTTCCAGGAGATCAATGCAGATGCTTCGCTCAGGATGACAGCGAAGGGCTCGGAATGACAGTCCAAAAGGGGTTTTCGGCCTTCCTTGACATTGCGGTCGGCCCGCCGGATACTTAGCTTGGTTAGTGCGCGTACCAAGGGTAAAAATGAACAGCGGCCTCGAGCCACACTACGGTGCTTGCGGGGTGATTCCAGCCAGGCCCGTCCTCGTGCCTTACGGGGAGCCGGTCGCTCGGGTGAGGCAGACCGGTGCGCGGCTGCTCCTGCTGGCGTTATCGGTGGCATGGGTTTTGACGCCGAGGTCCGCGATCGGCGGTCAGAGCTCGAATGATAAGGAGCTTGCCACTCTGGACGTTCAGTCCACGTTCAAGGTACAGGTGCAGCGGAACATGGTGTTGGTGCGCACCATTGTTCGCGACGCGAATGGCCGTCCGGTATCCGGACTGAAGAAAGAGGACTTTCGTCTCTTCGACAACGGCAAGCCGCAGGAGATTGACCAATTCGCTGTGGAGTCTTCCGGAAGCGCCGGAACTGCGACACCCCGAGTACCTGAGAAGGAACCGGAGGGGGAAGCGGGTTCGGAACGCCCTGCGACAGATTTAATCCCCAGGAAATACCAAGCGCTCTATTTCGATGACGTTCAAATGGCCTTTCAAGACATCGTCTACGCCCGCGATGCAGCGGAACGGTATCTGACGGCCACGCTGACTCCCGCGGGCAGAGTCGGCATTTTCACCTCGTCGGGCCAGGGAACTCTGGATTTTACCGACGATCGCAGCCAGCTCCACAATGCGCTTTTCGCCCTACGGCCGAGGCCGGTCTATTTCCGAGAATCAAACGCCTGCCCTGATATCAGTGAATATCAGGCGTACTTAATTGTGGACCAGCATGATACGGAGGCGACTGCGATTGCTACGAATGAGTATTTTCAGTGCAGTTGCGCCAGTTTACCGCCTCAAGCGCAGCAAAGCTGTATGAGCCAGGCCCCCCAGCTCGTCGAGGAGGACGCGACGAGAGTAAGGGAGACGGGGGAGACGCAGCACGTCCAGATTCTGCGGGGCCTCGAGCAAGTCGTCCGCCGCACCGCTGTGATGCCCGGGCAGCGCAGCGTCATTTTCCTGTCGCCGGGGTTTCTCCTCTACCACCTGGAAACGCAGATTAGTGAACTCTCGGATCGCGCCCTTCGTTCCAACGTGATCGTGAACGCCTTGGACCCGCGGGGGCTGTATGTAATCATTCCTGGCGGTGATGCGAGCACGCAAAACGCCGTGACTCCCACCAATGCCGGCTTGTCGGGGATGAAGTCCCAACTCATTCAGAGCTCATACTCGATTGCTGAGGATGTTCTATCTGGCCTGGCCGCGGACACGGGCGGGCAGTTCTTTCACAACAGCAACGATCTGGACAAAGGCTTCCGGCAGGTCGGGACGCTTGCGGAGGTTTCTTACGTTCTGGCGTTTTCTCCACGCAACCTCAAGCCCGATGGCCGATTTCACAAGCTGAAAGTGAGCTTGGCGAACCCCAAGGGTTTCACGCTTCAGGCACGACGCGGCTATTTCGCGCCTAAAGCCTCAGAGGATGCTGCTGCCAGGGCCAAGGAAGAAATTCAAGACGCGGTCTACTCTCAAGACGACCTCAGGGAACTCCCGATCGATGTGCATACCCAATTTTTTAAACTGAATGAATCCGATGTGCGCCTCTCCGTACTCACTCATCTGGACGTGAGTTCCTTGCGTTTCCAGAAGGAACAGGATCGCAATTCAGACGACCTGACTTTTATAACCGTCCTCTTCGATCGCGACGGAAAATACCTAACGGGGAAAGAAAAGAAGGTCATATGCCACCTTCGCGACGACACTCTGGCAAGGCTGACGCGAACCGGCATAACGCTGAAGATGGAGTTTGATGTGAAGCCCGGGACCTACATGGTTCGGCAGATCGTTCGCGACTCCCAGGCCGGACAATTGTCCGGACTGAGCCGAACTGTTGAAATACCTTATTAGGAGGTCGTCTATGCGTCGAAGAAGCAAATTCGCTCTGTATTTTTTCCTGCCTGCGGCCATCGGAATTCTGGGGCTGGGCCTGGTGGCCACTCTTGCCCAGAGCGGAGGAGCGCCAGGCGCTTCTCCTCAAGCGCCACCCACTTTACCTCAAGTTCTGAGAACTGAGGCAAACCTTGTTCTGGTGGACGTGGTTGCTACCAATAAAAAAGGGGAATACATCAACGACCTGGATGTCAAAGAATTCCAGGTCCTCGAAGATAACCAACCGCAACCCATCACAGCTTTCTCGCGCCCGGAGGGAACGCAGGGCCCTCGAAGGCCGGGCCAGCCCCACTATATCGTGGTCTTCTTCGACGATTCGTCCATGACCACCCAGGATCAGATGCTGGCCAGGCGGGCGGCAAACCAATTTGTGGAGAAGACGGCTTCCCCGGATCGCTTGATGGCGGTGGTGGATTTCACAGGGACAACTCAAATTGTCCAGAACTTCACCTCGGATGGTGCGAAGCTGAGAGCCGCGACGGAGAAGGTGCAGTACTCAGCAGTTGCATCGAATCCAGAGATCCCGATGAGCGAGACCCAGGGATTGGGGCCAACGGGCCTTGCCGGAGGCATGTCGCCCTCCATGGCGTCCTTGGGGCAGATCTCTATGGCCATGAACGAATCCGATTTCGGAGCGAGATCGTTGCTTCTATCGATCCGCGACTTGGCCAAGACTTTGCGCGCTGTCCCCGGGCGCAAGACGTTGATTCTTTTCTCCGGGGGGTTCCCCTTTACGGCGGACCGGCAGGCCGAACTCGATGCCACGATCGATGCTGCGAATCGATCCAATGTGGCGATCTATACGATCGATGCGCGGGGCTTGGCGACAATGCCAGGTTTCTCGGCCACCACCTATCTCGATCTGCCCTTCCCACACGCACCAGCCTCGCTCGCCTCCCTGGCCGAACCGCCTGACCCCTGGCCGCAGCACGGTGGCGGCGGTGGCGGCGGAGGTACAGGTGGAGGTGGCGGGGGCACCGGCGGTGGCGGCGGAGGCGGGGGGAAAGGCGGTGGCGGCGGTACCGGTGGCACCGGCGGCACGGGCGGCACGGGTGGCGGCGGAGGGAAAGGCGGTAGCGGCGGCACCGGCGGCACCGGCGGTACAGGTGGCGGGAAAGGTGGAACCGGCGGCACGGGCGGAACGGGTGGCGGCGGCACTAGGGGCGGCGGCGGGATGGGTACGACCAATGGCGTCGGCGGGAATTATTCGAACCTGCCGGGCAACGCCTATCTGTGCAACAACACGATGAGTGCCATGCAAAACCCTCTCTGTCCGCAGAGTCGCATCCAACAGTTGATGGACCAGAGCGTTTCCGCCAACCAGCAAGTGCTCGACGCGTTGGCACGCGGCACGGGCGGCTTTACGATTCTCAACACCAATGATTTCCTCGCAGGTTTGAACAAGATCGCCAGCGAGTTAGACCAGTACTACATTCTGGGGTATGTTCCTCCCAGCCAGGTGCACGACGGAACGTACCACAAGATCTCAGTGAAGGTGACTCGCGCGGGACTTCAGGTCCGCCACAGGAATGGCTACTACGACCTGAAGACTCCTGACCTGTTGGCCGGAAAGCCGGAAGGAAAGAACCTGGAAGCCCTGGTGGCGGGTTCCCAACCCGGACAAGTACCCGTCCTGCTCAGCGCTCCTTACTTCTACACTTCGCCCGGCGTAGCGCGCGTCTACGTGTCGCTCCAGATTGCGGGGTCGGACGTGGACTTCGGAAAAGCGAAGAAGGATTTTCACTCCGAAGTGCAAGTGCTCGGGATCGCCTCTAAAGCAGACGGATCGGTGGCCGCCCGGTTCAGCGACACTGTGAAGCTCGACATGGACAAGAAAGATCTAAAGGACTTTGCTAAAGGGCCCTTCAAATATCAGAACACGTTTAATATCGCACCGGGAGAGTACACGCTGAAACTGGTTCTAAGCTCGGGCGGGGAGAAGTTTGCGAAATACGAAAAGCCTTTGGTGATTGCTCCCTTCGATGCCAAGCAGCTCGAGATCAGCGGACCCGCGCTCAGCGATGATCTTCGTCCGGTGAACCAGCTTGTAGCGAGTCTGGACTCGGAACTCCTCGAGGATCAGACCCCACTGGTCTTCCAGGGCCACGAAGTGTTCCCCCAGGCCGGCAACCATTTCCAGCACGGCGATAAAGTGATGTTCTACGTGGAGGTGTTTGAGCCCAAGATGCAAACGGCCATGGTGCCGCGGGTGGGTGTGCTTTTCAATATCGTGAATTCCAAGACCAACCAGCAAGTGTATTCTTCGAACACCATACTTGTGGATACTTTTGCGAAAACCGGAGATCCTCTGATCCCCGTGGTACAGCAGATTCCCACAGACAACTTGCAGGCGGGAGAATACCGGTTGGAGGTCCGGGCGCGGAATTCAGCGGGTGGGGTGACCCCCTTACGTACCGCAGACTTTGTCGTTGAGTAAACCACGCTGTAGGGGCGGCTCGCGAGCCGCCCCTACTCCTCTAGCAATTCCGCCAAACCCCCAGCTACGGGATTGATTTCCCGCCGTCCACCACAAAAACCTGCCCGGTGATGAAATCGCTTCGAGTGGCTAGAAAGAGCACCATTTCCGCAATGTCTTCGGGCCGGCCTGCTTTCTTGAGCGGAATGGCCTGGATTATCTTCTCGGTTTTGGCGTCGCGCGGATCGCCGGGGAAGAGGATCGTCCCAGGGGCTACGCTGTTGACCTGGATGTGCGGCGCGAGCGCTTTAGCCAGGGAGCGCGTGAGTGAAATCGCACCCGCCTTCGAGGCGCAGTAGTGAATGTATTCCGGCCAGGCCTGTAGCCCTCCCAGGGAAGAGATGATGACAATCCGGCCGTGCCCTTGTTGTTGCATAATGCGCGCGGCTGCCTGAGCGCAGAAAAACGCTGCCTTCAGGTTGAGGCCGAGAATCTTGTCCCAATCCTTCTCGCGCAGTCGGTCCCACTTGGCGGGGAAGAAGATGCCCGCGTTATTGACGAGTAAGTCGAGCCGGCCAAAACGTTTTTCGACCGACCGGAACAGGGCCGCAACCTGCTTCGGCCGGGTTACGTCCGCGCGCGCCACCATGGCTCGGCTCCCCAAGCTCTCAATCTCCCGCGCCGTGGCGAGTGCGCCTTGCTTTGATTCGTTGTAATGCACCACAACGTCGGCGCCAGCGCGCGCTAAGGTCAAGGCGATGACGCGTCCGATCCGCCTGCCGGCGCCGGTGACCAAGGCGACTTGATTCTGAAGTGAACGATTGTTCATTATGTTCTCCACCACCGAGGCACGGAGGCACGGAGAACACCAAAGCAATCTGCTGGTCCTCTCTGTGCCTCAGTGTCTCTGTGGTTTAAGAAGTTCCCTACACCGGCTCAAGCCAGGCCGTGAAGTGCCGCAGAAAGGGAGCTTCATAGGTCAGCTTCAACCCACGAATCCGCTCCCGCCTCTTCCACACCTCCAGAATGATCTCGATGACGTAATCGATGTGACTCTGCGTGTAGACGCGTCGTGGAATCGCCAACCGCACCAAGTCCATTTTTGTCGCACCGCCGAACATGAGCGTGCCGATTTCCACCGACCTGATGCCACCCTCGAGGTAAAGCTCCGAGGCCAGCGCGACGCCGGGAAACTGTTCGAGAGGGATATGCGGCAGGAAGGCCCGCGCGTCCAGGTAAATGGCGTGTCCGCCCGGCGGCTGCACGATGGGCACTCCTTCCTCGGCGATGTGTCTTCCAAGGTAGCCGGTGGAGACGATTCGGTAGCGAAGATAATCCTCGTCCAGCACTTCCTCGACTCCCACAGCAATCGCCTCCAGGTCCCGTCCCGCCAGGCCGCCATACGTGGGGTAGCCTTCCGTAAGAATCAGCAGGTTCTTTTCCTGCTGAGCAAGCGCGTCGTCGTTGGTGCAGAGGAAGCCGCCGATGTTGGCGAGTCCGTCCTTCTTGGCGGACATGGTGCAGCCGTCACCCAAGCTGAAGATCTCCTGGGCGATCTGCTTCGGCGTCTTCGACTCATAACCCGCCTCACGCAGCTTGATGAAATAGGAGTTCTCGGCAAAACGGCAGGCATCAAAATAGAGCGGGAGTTCATGCTTCAGGCACACTGCGCGGACAGCGCGAATGTTCTCCAGCGACGCGGGCTGTCCGCCCCCCGAGTTGTTGGTGATCGTCAACATCACCAGCGGCACACGCTCCCTGCCCACGCGTTCGATCAGACGTTCCAGCGCCGTCACATCCATGTTCCCTTTGAACGGATACTGGACCGACGGCTCCCTGCCTTCCTGTGCCGGCAGGTCAACCGCCTCCGCCCCCAGGAACTCAATATTCGCGCGCGTGGTGTCAAAATGCGTGTTGTTGGGCACCACGTCTCCCTTCTTGCACATCACGCCGAAGAGAATACGTTCTGCCGCCCGCCCCTGGTGGGTCGGAATAACGTGCCGGTAGCCGAAGATTCCCTGCACGGAACGCCGGAAGCGTTCGAAGCTCTTACTGCCCGCGTAACTCTCGTCGCCCTCCATCAATGCCGCCCACTGGTGAGTCGACATGGCCCCGGTGCCGGAGTCGGTCAGCAAGTCGATCAGTACATCTTCCGCAGGCAGCAGGAAGAGGTTGTAATGAGCCGCGCGCAGCCGTTGCTCTCGCTCCTCCCGTGTCGTCCATCGTATCGGCTCCACGGTCTTGATCCTGAATGGCTCGATAATCGTGCGTGTCGGCATGAGAGCCCCCAAGGAAGAATTCGCACATAGCTTAAAGCACGCAGGATAGCACAGACGGCGTGACGTAGGGGGACGGCTTGCCGTCCCCTCGCGGTTATGCCGCTGACCAACCACGGGTGGGGCAAGCCCTACCCCTACGAGTTGGTTGACGCTCTTCGCACCATAAATTAGAATTTAACCTGTGACCGAAGTTATAGTTTATTCCAAGCCGGGCTGCTGCCTGTGCGACGATGTTAAAGAAAGACTTGAAGTTCTACAAAGAAGCCGCACCTTCAGCTTGCGGGTGGTGAACATCCTGGAAGATCCCCAGGCTTACGAGAAGTTCACGGAAGAGATTCCAGTGGTTTTCATCAATGGGAAAAAAGCCTTCAAGTATTACTTGAATGAGCAGCAATTCCTGAAAAAGCTAGCGTAGCACCGACACTTGTTTGGAGGCCAAATGCCGCGTCCTAGGAAACTCGACCTGCTGGCAATCGCTGCGCATCCCGATGATATCGAACTGACCTGTGGCGGCGCCGTCATCAAGATGGTCGATGCCGGCTACAAGGTGGGGATTCTAGACCTGACGGCGGGTGAAACCGGTACGCGCGGAAGCATCGCACTGCGCCAGGAAGAATCGGCGCGCGCCTCGAAGGTGATGGGCATCGTTCACCGCGAAAATCTGGGCCTGCCGGATGCCGGGGTCGAGCACCGCCGCGATTATAAGCTCAAGCTCGCGCAGCGTATCCGAGCCCTCCAGCCACGCACCGTGATTCTGCCGTATTGGGAAGGGCGCCATCCGGACCACTATGTGGCCGGCCAAATCGGCTACGAAGCGTGCTTCCTTGCCGGCCTGGCCAAGCTGCCGCTCGAAGGAGCGCCGCATCGTCCGCACAAGATCATCTATTCGTCGCTGTACGTGCCCGCCGTGATTCCCACCTTCGTGGTTGATATCACCGGCCAATTCGAGCGAAAGGTCAAAGCAGTCCTTTGCTATGGCTCGCAATTCTCGCCTCGCCAGGATTGGCAAAATCTGTTCCCCTCGCGCGCCGATTGCCGCGAACGTCTGGCGGCACAAGCCCGTCATTTCGGGGACATGATCGGCGTGCGCTACGGTGAGCCGTTCGTCACGCGCGAAATCGCCGCGGTGGACGATCTCGTGAATATGCCGGTGCAGTCGGTTTAAGCCTGTCGGGGAGCGTCGTCTCCCTATATGAGCGGACTTCGGGGAATTGGCCACTCAAAGTGACTAAAGAAGCGCGCAGCGTCGCCCCCGCGCAAGCGGGGGCCCATTGTCCGCCCGATGGATTCCCGCTTTCGCGGGAATGACGTAGCTTGCCGCATTGGCTTACACCGCACGAATGCGGTTCTTCCACCTGTCATGCACGAACCAGACGGCGGCAATGAGAATCAGCACTGCCAAGATGGTATCGAAGCGGTGGAAGTAGGCCCGCAGAGTCTCCCAGCGCTGGCCGAGCTTCATGCCGGCGTAAGCTAAGGCTAAACACCAGGGAAGGGAACCGAGGAAAGTAAACAGGTTAAAGCGCAGAAAGTTCATGCGCGACACGCCTGCCGGAAAGGCGATGAAGGTCCGAATCACGGGCAGCAGGCGAGCCAGGAATACTGCCCAATCGCCGTAGCGGCCAAAGAAGCGGTCCGCCATCTCCAAGTCATGGTGGGTGACAAGAACGTATCGGCCATATTTTTCTACCAGCGGCCGTCCTCCCCATGAACCCACGTAGTACGCCACCAGCGAGCCGAGGTTGCATCCCACGGCGCCGGCAATCGCAACCCACACCAGTTTGAATCGACCCGCGGAGACGAGATACCCGGAGAAGGGCATTATGACTTCCGAAGGCAGGGGTATGCAGGCGGACTCAATGCCCATCAGCAGCACGATACCCAGGTAGCCTGAGTGTGAGATCACCGAGATGATGAAGCTTGCAAGATACTCGAAGAAGGTTGTGACCATGACGCGCAATAATCTAACCTCTCCCGGCGCGGGAGTCAATCGCCGCCGGGTAGGGCAAGCCCTACCCCTACTCGAAGTAGGGGGACGGCTTGCCGTCCCCTCTTTGCCACGGGTAAGGCAAGCCCTGCCCCTACAGCTTTCAGGGCTGGAACTGATTCTTTCGAACCGTAATGCTGCTCCGAACGTAATTAGACAGTGAGGAGGAAGGAGGCGCGATGGAGAATCTGCTTCGCGACATTAAGCACGGTCTGGGCTCCCTGCTGCGCGACAAGGGGTTTAGCACCACGGTGATGCTGACTCTGGCCATTAGCATTGCCGCCTACACTGCCACCTTCGCCATTGTCAATTCGGTCTTATTGCGGCCGCTGCCGGGTCCGAACGCCGACGCCATCGTCCTGATGTCCAACGAGTATCCGAAAGCCGGGGCAGCCGACCAGAGCGTCAGCGCCGCTCCCGACTACTACGATCGCCTTCGCGTTGTGACGGCTTTGCAGGAACAAGCCTTGTTCGGGGAAAACGACACGACGCTGGACGTCAACGGCGCACCGGAGCGAATTGCGGCCATGAACGTGACCCCATCCTTCTTCCGGGTGGTGGGGATTTCTCCGGCCCGTGGGAGAGCATTTACTTCGGAGGAAGGCGAAGTCGGAAATGAAAACAAGGTGATCCTCAGCGACGCACTTTGGCATCAGCTCTATGGCGGCGACCCCTCGGCCATCGGACGCGAACTGCGTCTGGGTGGAAGACCTTTCACCATCGTGGGAGTGATGCCGAAGGACTTCGTTTTTGTAGACCCTCAGGTCCGTCTCTGGGTTCCCGTCGCCTTTACTCCCCAGCAGAAAACCGCGTATCACAACAACCAGTGGGGCAACATCGGGCGGCTGAAGCCAGGAGCGACGATCGCCCAAGTCCGGGCGCAGGTTAGCGCTCTTAACGCTGCCAACCTGGAGCGGCTTCCCGGGCTGAAAGACTTCCTCATCAATGCCGGGTACTACACCAAGGTTGAGCCGCTTCAGCATGCTCTGGTTAAAAGCGTCGAGAGCGCGCTTTACCTGCTGTGGGGCGGAGCGGTGTTCGTGCTGCTCATTGGCGGATTGAACGTCACCAACCTGGCGTTGGCGCGGTCGAGCGCCCGCAGCAAGAAAATCGCTACGCGCCTGGCGCTGGGAGCGGGCCGTGCCCAGATCGCGCGCCAGACGATCGTGGAGAACGTGCTTCTGGCGGGAGCAGGCGGCATCGCCGGAGTGCTGCTGGGTCGAGCCCTTTTGCGGGCCGTGGCGGCGACGGGGCTCGGTCAGCTTCCCCGGGCGGACGAAGTCCGCATCGACGGCACCGTGGTTCTTGTCAGTCTCACGCTGGCCGTCATCGTGGGTGTGCTGGTGGGACTTGTGCCGCTCGCCAGCGCCTTCAAAATCAACCTGACCAGCACGTTGCGCGACAGCGGCCGCACGGGCACGGGCGGCGTCGGGACCCGCAGGCTGCGCCAGGGCCTGGTGAGCGCAGAGATCGGACTCGCCTTTGTGCTCCTGGCCGGGGCCGGACTGCTGCTGGCCAGCTTTCGACACTTGCTGGCGGTCGATCCGGGCTTCAAAACCAGCGGCGTGCTGACAGCGACCGTCACCGCGCCGTCATCCCGGTACCGGGGAAGCGGCGACTTGCGGACTCTCATGAACCGGGCGCTGGATTCGATCCGGCACCAGCCGGGCGTGGTGGCGGCCGGTGCGACCACGATGATCCCCTTCGGCAACAACGAGAACGACAACGTTATCATGGCCGAGGGCTACGTTATGAAGCCGGGCGAATCCATGTTCTCTCCGTACAGCGTCATAGTCACGCCGGGCTACTTGGAGACAATGAACGTCGCCCTCAAACGTGGGCGGTACTTCGACGAGCGCGACAGCGAGAGCGCCGCGCCGACAGTCATTGTCGATGAACAGTTGGCCCGGCACTTCTGGCCGAACCTCGATCCGATTGGACACCGGATGTTCCAATCCGACAACCTGAAGGAGCCAACTAAGCCCGGCGCACACACCACGTGGTATCAGGTGGTTGGGGTGGTGCGCTCCATCACCCAGGAAGACCTCGCCGGAACCAGGAACGGGATTGGCGCTTACTACTTGCCTTACGCCCAGAATCCGTCTTCAGATTATACGTTTGCAGTCAGGACCGTAGGCGCAGCAGGCGGCGCCGCGAGCCCGCTCCACGCGGCGATCAGCCGCATCGACCCGGAGTTGGCGTTGTTCGACGTGAAGACCATGGACGAGCGTACCGCGCTCTCGTTGGCATCCCGCCGCGCGTCGCTTACGCTGGCCTTGGCGTTTGGCGGATTGGCATTGTTCCTTGCGGCGATCGGCATCTACGGAGTGCTTGCCTACCTCGTGGCGCAGCGGAGGCGCGAGATCGCCATTCGGATGGCCCTCGGCAGCACGACAGTGGCGGTGGTGAAGTTGGTCCTCAGGGAAGGCATGACCCTTGTAGGCGTCGGATTGGCGTTCGGACTCGCCGGCGCCGCAGCGCTGCAAAAAGCAGTCGCCAGCCAGGTCTACGGAGTTCGTCCTTCCGATCCGCTGGTGATCGGCGGCGTGAGCCTCCTGTTGGGCGCAGTCGCACTGGCCGCCTGCGCAGCCCCCGCAGGACGCGCCACGCGCGTTGACCCCATCGAAGTCTTGCGCCAGGAATAACACGGATGTGGCGCGGGCGGGACGCCCGCACCACGATTCTCAGAGCACTTTAGGTCTGATTGACTGATAGGGTCCGAAGGGCCACCCTTACTGTGAGGCCAACTCCAACACGCGGTCGATTTCCGCCTCCGTGTTGTAAAAGTGAGGGGAGACCCTGATCATTCCACATCGCGAAGCCACTTGCACGCGGTTGGCGAGGAAGGTATCGAGTAGGCGCTCGGCACTGCCTTGGCGGGGCACAAAAGAGACAATCCCAGAGGCTTCCTCGCGGGTAAGGGGACCGAACACCGAATGGCCGCGTTCCAGCAGCCCGCGGCGCAGTCGATCGGTCAAATCCAGAACACGCTCGGCGATATTCGGAATTCCTACCTCGAGCAGGAAATCAACCGCGGCCCCCAAGCCATAGAATCCGACCGTGTTGAGCGTGCCACACTCGTAGCGGCGGGCGTCGTCTCGCCAGGACAGCTCGCGCTTGGTGAAATCGGCCCAATGGCGCACTCCCCACCATCCAACTTCTGTGGGAGTGACCCGCTCCATCACCTGCCGATTGACATAAAGTACTCCGGCGCCTTCCGGACCCAGCAGCCATTTGTGCCCGTCAGCAGCCAGGCCGGCAATTTGAGCTGCTTTCACATCCAGGGGGAACGCTCCCAGCCCCTGAATCGCGTCTACGAACAGCAGACAACCGTGCGCCGCGCAGGCTTGACCCAGTTTCTCGAGGTTCAGCCGAAATCCGCTGAGGTAATCGACGAAGCTGACCGCTACCACGCGCGTACGCGAAGACAGCGCGCTTACAATCGACTCGTAACTCACGCGGCCTTGTTCCGGTTGGACTAAGCGCAAAACCACGGCGCGTTTTTCCAGGGCCTTCCAGGCATAGTAGTTAGAAGGGAACTCGCCTTCGATTGAAACGATCTCGTCTCCCGGCCGCCACTCGAGGCCGTTGGCAAAGGTGGAGACCCCTTCGGAAGTGTTTTTGGTGAGGGCGATTTCGCTTGACTCCGCGTTGAGCAACCGCGCCAGGGAGTGCCGAGCGGAGTCGTAAGCACGCACCCATTGCTGCCAGTTTTCGGCACCGCGCTGGTGGACTTCGTCGAGCAGTCCAACCATCGCGTCGCGCACCCTTCGCGAAAGAGGCGAGACCGCGGCGTGGTTCATGTAAACCAAAGATCCAGTGACTGGGAATTGCGAACGATAACGATCGACGTCAATAGGCATAAGTGGCATCTCGGAGAAAGTATGGTCAGCCAATCAGTATACATGCTACGAGCTGAGGCGGCCAAGCCTGGACGCGTGAGGCCAGCGATTCCGCATCCGAGGTTGGAGGGGGTCGAAATAGTTAGTGCGGGCGCACCGAAGGCGGTCGGGCAGATTCGCATAGGCTTTGTGGGCGGGGGCAGGGGGGGGAAATAGACCCGGTGAAGTCGACCCCACGGCGAGATGGGCGCAACCCGCCGCAGGCCGCATGAACCTCGGGCCGAAGCGCGGGGTGGAACTCCGGGAGGGGAGGAGAAGACTCTTAGGGGGATGAGCCCTCGGGGAAGCAGGGGTCCTGACAGAGTTCGCGGGCCATGAGGCGTGCCCAGTAGCGTTGCGTTCGGCCGCGACGGACGGCCGGTTTCAGATTGAGAACCCAGAAAGCATGAAAGAGGTTGTAGGCCAGGAAGGCGACGAGCAGAAAGGACTCGATGGCCTGGGGGTGGTGTTTATACACATGGTCGGAGTGCCACTCGTTGGCCAGTGCGTTGAACCCATAGTTCTCAATATCCCAGCGACGATGCCCCAAGCCGACGGCTTGTTCGGTCGCTGCCTGCGTCACTGGTAGCGTCGTGGCCCAAATCCAGTCGGTCGTAATCGACTCGACCTGCTTCGTAGTTTGACGGCGCACCTGATAGGTTTCTCGCGAACGGATGACCCGCACGGGGGCGTTCACTTGAGGCCAAGTGGCGAGGTCCGAGACGTCCCACCACTGGCAGTGACGCGACCGATACTTTCCCTCTTCGGGCGGCGTCACCCCAAACAAACCGCAGGCATCCTGGTAGAGGTCGCGCCGCTCGTCCTTGAGGACCACCAGCGCGTGCTTACCGTGGGCCAGCAGGAGATTGAAGAAGGGGGCCTGGGCATAGAGACCATCGGCCAAAAGCAACTGAAACGCACGGGGGTAACGGGCCAGGACGCGATCCAGCAAGCGCCGGGCCGTGGTCACCTCGTCTTCGTCGGGCCGCTGGGGTTCCAGATCGAGCAGGATGCGCAACTCCGAACCCGTCAACAACTGCAGAGTGACGTTCCGATGGTAGTACTGAATCCTATCGCCTTGCTCGGTGTGAATCGTCCGCTGCAAGCATCCCGAGCATCGACGGCGATAGCTGGCGTGGGTCTCGTGACCGTCGAGAACCGCCACGCCCAGTCCGCCGATGTCCGGCAAGGCTTTGTTCCGCTTCAGGCGGAAGTAGACGTGATGCAGTCCCTCGCGCAGTTCGTGGGCGACGAGGCCGGCGTGCACGCGCCCCAGGGTGTCGCTGCTTCCGGGCGAACACCCCAGCCACTGTTTCCAGAACCGCGAGAGGCGGTGCTCTTCCAGCGCGTTCAAGCTGCCCAAGCGGGACCAGAACATCACCAGGCTGGCTTTCAGGAGAACGGCCGCCGGGATACGGGGTTGTCGTCGGGGATCGTGGACCGCCGCGACGATCCGTTCCGAAAGACCGTAGACGGTCTCGCCATACCGGATCAGGCGGCGGAGAACGGGATCACTCCTTGCGATCGAGCAGTCGCTGCCACTCGACCTGCGAGAGTTCCTCCAGCAGTTGCTGGATTTCCTGATAGCCCTGAACGCTCTGGCGGATGCGCTCTTCCCACTCCTTGGGCACGAACACCTGGCGCGGCTTGCCCCCCTGGCTCTGCACGAGGTACAGCGACGCGTGCAGTTCGCCGTGGGCACAGCGGCAGTTCGGTTTCCCGCAGCGGCGCAAACGAGGCGCCAACGTCCCGCGGAGAAAGCGCCGGCCAGAGACGATCTGCGTCAGGCGCGAGCGGCGTTTGCGCTCGCCTACCGGAAGCCTGGAGCGGGATATTGGAGGGTTTTTCATCTGATATAGTTCTACTATATCAGACAGAATCGGTGCTGTCAAGTCAAAAACGAATGCGAATCTGCTCGATCAGCGGGGACTGGGCAAAGCAATAGCAATTTCAAAGGGTTAAAGCAGGAAGGAAAGCACGAATGCGGAATCGCTGGCGTGAGGCGAATGTCTGCGCGTCGACATCTCTCCGCGTGAGCGATCACAGGTTCTCAACATTAACTTGAGATTACGACCATATATACTTGCCTAATAAGTTGCTCTTCGGGCCCGGCCGCGATCCGTCACTACTTCTCACCTCGCCCAGGGATCTCGGTCTTTCGCTCGTGCTTCCGATGGTTCTGGCCTATATAACCCCCAGGGAAGAGGAGCAAAAGAGCGCTAAGTGGAGGATTTGTGGGCAATGGACTCATAATCGATATGTCTGATAAGGTATGTTATGTTAACTTGTGAGCGGGTACTTTTCTGCCGTGCTCTAGCTCCCCCTAGAGGCTCGCCTCGCGGAACACGGTGCAATAGCTGTGGTTGGGCCAATCGTCGACGGTTTTGACGATCTGAAAGCCGGCGGAAGTAAGCTCCTCGACCACGAGTTTCTGCGCCCTGCCGAGCCGGACCCGATCTCCGCCACGGTGCTGACAGGCTGCCAATCCAGCAGCACAGCGAGGCGGTCGGCCTCCTCCTGGTAGCTGCCTTTGTCTTGGGCAAGGATAAAGAAGGGTTGGAAGGCGACGAGGACCGTGAAAACGGCCAGAAATGGACGCGCTGTTTGTAGACGCGTCGAGTTCAACATCCGAATCCTAATGTATTACTTGAAGTCAAGGCCTTGCAGCGCCCGCTTGGACTGGGAACTGATCTAAAGTACGCCCCCCCTCCGCGGCAGGAGGGGTTGGGGCGGGTGGCGCCTCGGTCAACCACCCCTGACCCCACCTTATCAAGGAGGGGAGCCGGCAAGATGCCTGCCGACATCAGGACTGAGTGGCCCCTTGGAAAACCTCACGCAGGCGCCGGGCAACGATCACGTCCTCGTCCGGTTTGAGCATCCAGACACCGACCGTGACGAAATTAGGACCGACGGCGGGATTCAACTCAATTCGGGGACTTCCCTTCCTCATTTTGTCCATAATTTGCTGACCCGTCAGGCCGATGCGATCCTGGTCGAAACTGACTTGCAAATGCGGAACGTGGTTGGCGATCGGAGGAACGAAGATCTTGGTCTCGACAGTTAGAACAGTCTTCATCTGGGCGGCGATTCTCTCGGCGCGTTTCTGAAACTCCGAGATCATCGCCGCTTCGTCCTGGCTCAGGAACCAATCCACGGCGGCGACCATGCCCACGATCTCTTCCTTGCCGACCTTCATGCCGCGACCAACCGTATTGCCGTAAGGGTTGTTGTTCTTGACAGCATATTCGATCAGGTCCTTCCTTCCCAGCAGCAAGCCGGTGCACTGCGGGCCGCGAATTCCCTTTCCGCCCGAGAAGGTTACGAGATCAAATCCCATCTGCGTGTAATTCCAAAGATTGGAGATGGGGGGCACGTCAGCGGCGGCATCGTTGAAGCAGGGCACATTATGCTTGTGGGCCACCCGCACCCAGTCTTCGCGGCTGATCTGGCCGCTCTCCGCAGCATTGAAGAAGTGGGCCATCACGGTGTTCTCGTTAAACGCCGCCTCGTAGTCGGCGAGCGTTTCGACGTCGACAAACTTGATCCCGCAGTTACGCAGCGCGTGGTCGTACTCGTAGCGATGCGTCTTCTGAACGATCACCTCATTCTTCAGCCCCGTCAGGTCGGTCGGGAGATTGGCGATTGCCTGGTGGTTGCCCATGCTCACGCAAGCTGCCGTTCCCAGAGTCAAGGCTGAAGCGGCGCCGGCCGTCACCAGGGCGGCTTCGCACTTGAGTTGCTTCGCCAGGTACTCGCCGGCCGCCTTATGAAGCTCCTCGATATTCACTGGCTGTTGGGCCGCCAAGTTCATCGCGGCCTGCACCTCGTCCGGCAGAATGGAGGCGGAGAGAACCGTGAAAGTTCCCGCTGCGTTGATAAAAGGGGTAACTCCTAGTTTAGCATAATAGTCTACTCCCTTGACGGGCGCGGTGCGCTTCTTGGAGCGGGCCTCGGCCACCACGCTGCCATAGGCCACGGCCCCGCCCGCCATCAGCGTGCCGCCGGCCTTGCGAAAGAATTTCCTGCGGTTAATGGAGTGTGACATGGGTTTCTCCTTTAAATGAGAAGTCAACAGTCAACAGTCGACAGTTGAATCACTTTGTTTTTACGGCGATGGCGGAGATCTCGATCCGAGCATTGCTGACGAGTGCCGCCACCTGCACGGTCGCTCGGGCCGGACGGGGCTCGGGGAAGAACGTCTTGTAGACCTTATTCATGTCCCCGAATTCGGACAGGTCCGCCATGTACACTGTCACGGACACAACATCGGACATCTGAAGACCGGCCTGCTCCACGATCTTCTTGATGTTCCCCAACGCAGCCTCGGTCTGGGGTCCAATGCCTCCCTCAGCCAGCTTGCCGTTGACGGATCCCTCCTGGCCGGCGACGTACAGGGTGTTGCCCACCAGGATGCCGTTGCTGAAAGGCAATCCTTGCGCGGTGCCGGGCGGATTAATCGCCCGCTTTGCCGAGGAGCTCGCGGGATTGCCTGCGGCCATCAGGGACGCTGCCGCCAGGTGAGCCATCAGCAGAACTGCCAACTTCAGTAGTAGTTTGTTCATGGTGATAAGTCCTCCTTAATTGGTATTGTCGTAGGGGCGGCCCTTGTGGCCGCCCGCGGGCAGCCCGTCAAATGACGGATAGCCCCTGGCGAGGAATTTGGACAGCACCTCGGTCATGCTGAGAATGGTGAAGTTCCCCATGTGTAAGTCCGTTGACATGGAATCCGGAATGAACCCCTGCTTTACGGCGGGCACGGCGTTCCGGAACCAGAAGCTCCCGGCTCCATGCCCTTACCCAATTTGACAGAGTACGTCCCCTTTGCTCTGGAAACAACAGGGCGTAAGCTTACCGCTGAGCGCAGGCTAATTCAAGTGCAGGCCACCCAAACTCCAGGTAACGCGTCGACGAAGTGTCACGTTTGATAATGTGCTACGGGGGAGGCCGAGGTTTTTCGCGCCAGCGTCGCGTTCTCAGGGATTAGCCTATGTTATTTGCTTAGCAGAATGGTGATAGTGCCTGGGTTCGCTCCGCGCCAGCCCGCCGGCATTGGGGAGGGAGAGGCGCCGGTGAGCGTTGCGAGCCTGTCAAGGCAAAGTAGAAAGTTCCTAATCTGAGCAAAGTA
Organism: uncultured Acidobacteriota bacterium; assembly: GCA_963831905.1. GTDB lineage: Bacteria > Acidobacteriota > Terriglobia > UBA7540 > UBA7540 > CAVROP01. The sequence goes on from CAWHRX010000004.1 coordinate 752,704, forward strand.
GAAAGTTCCGCTTTTCGTTCTTTGGCGGCTAACCGGAGGAGCCCGTAGGGCGACGGAGGTTAGCCGCCAAAGAACGTCGGCGACCCGCCCCGTGTCGCGTCCGGCAGAATTACTCCTAAAGGAGGACTCTTCCGGAGATGGAAATCTTTCATCCAGTTGTGCACAACCTTGGGACGAATCCTCGGCGCGCTTGCCGGTTTCCGGGGTGAGGGCGTTTTCGGTTGAGCCAGGCACTCCGCCACGCTCAGGCCGTACTCACGAAACTTCACCGCCATGCTCCCGTCCAGCCGTTGCTCCACTCGCACCCGACCGCCCCGCAGTCCGGGGCGGATATCACCGCGTGCGATCTGGAAGATCTTCCCCTGATAGCGAATCGTGTAGTCGGAGGTCACGATCCGTTCTTCCACCACACTCAAGATCGACTTCAGCTCATGCTCCGCGCGCAGGGGACGATGCGCATCCGTGCTGCTCGCCGGCAGCACCGTGAAGGTCTGGTTCCAGTGCGGCAGGTATTCTTGCTCGAGATAAGTCTGCGCCGCGGGCAGGGTCTCAGCCCGCGCCAGACGTAACCCTTTCACCAAGCGGTCCTGCGCCGTGCCGAAGAAGCGTTCGATGCGACCCTTGGCCTGGGGTGAATGCGCCGGGATCCAACCAATCCCCAGTTCCCGCAGGCCACGCCCGATCTGCGTCAACTCTTCCTTCACCGCTTCATCAGCGGCTTCCAGCACCGGCCGGTTCACCGTAAACAGGCTGCTCTTGTCCGTATAAAACTCCACCGGCCGACCCCAACCCTCCAGGTACCCCCAGAGCACGCGCAGGTTCTCCTCCGTGCTGTCCCGCTCCACAAAACGTGCATAGGCTTGGCTGCTGGCGTCATCGATCATGGCCACCAGGTACAGCCTCGGTCCCCGCCCTTCCAGCCAGTCGTGCTCCGACGTGTCCCATTGCACCAACTCTCCCCGGAAACTCCGGCGCTGCCTCCACACGTGCACCTCCTCGACTGGGCGCCGCTTCCCCCGCCGCAACCCCGCGGCCATCATCCACTGCCGCAGCGTCTCCTTGCTCACCTCCACCGCGTGCTCTTTCGCCAAGTACTCGCAGGCTAGCGTGGGGCCAAAGTCTCCGTACTTCGCTTTCACCAGCTTCAGCGCCTGGGCGCGCAGACTCTCCGCTAAGCGCCGATTCGACGCCCGGCCCCGCAGTCGGTGCACGATACCGCCGTCGCCTTCTTTCTTCACCCGTACCAGCAGCTTCCTCACCCAGCGGTCCGTTACGCCCAACTGCTGCGCCGCCGCCCCTTGCGTGAAATGTCCTTGCTGCAGCTCATGCAATACCTTTAGCCGATCCCGTTCCTTCGTGTTCATCACCAGCAGCTCCTGTTTGCTCATCCGGCAAGTTTGCCGACTTTCAACAGGAACTTTCTACTTTGCTGGAATAGGAACTTCTCACTTTGCTGCGACATGAGCGTTGCGAGCCTTTACAATCCCCCATCACGGGGTTTATTCTCTCAGTCGATCTCTCACCATGAGGAGGGCCAATGTGCAGGATTTTGGGATCGTTTTTCGGGCAGGCGGTAGTTCTGTTATTTGCCGTGGTTATGCTGAATGCGGCTGACACGCCGCAGTCCAGGGGGCCGGCAAAGCCGGTTTACCGAAAGCCGCCCAAAGTGATTACCGACATCCTGGAGTCTCCCGCGCCGCCTACGACGCTGGTGAGTCCGTCGCGGGACCGTGTCCTGGTGATTGATAGTCTGCGGCATCCGCCCATCGCCGATCTGGCGCAGCCCATGCTTCGGATCGCCGGCCTGCGCATCAATCCGGCGACCAATGGCCGCCACCATCCGCCGCGCCACATTGGCCTGAGGCTGATCACGATTGCCGACGGCAAAGAGATCAAGCTCGCAGCGCCGGCGGATGCGTGGCTGAGCGTGCCGCTGTGGTCTCCGGACGGCCGGCGCTTCGTGTTCACCAACACCAGCGCCAGCACCATCCAGCTCTGGCTTGGGGACGCGGCGACGGGCGCGCTGCGCCGGATTCCGGGTGTAGCCATCAACGCCACGTTTGGCGAGCCCGTGCAATGGATGTCCGGCAGTAACGAATTACTGGTGCAACTCGTTCCTCCGCATCGCGGAGCGCCCCCAGCGGAGTCCAGAGTGCCGACCGGGCCGACGATCCAGGAGAGCGCTGGAAAACCTGCGCCCGTGCGAACCTACGAAGACCTCCTCCAAAATGCCCATGATGAAGACCTGTTTGAATACTACGTCACATCGCAGCTCGCTCTGATCGATGTGCGAAGCGGCAAACTTAGAGAAATCGGGAGGCCCGCAGTCTTCGACCGCATCGCCCCCTCGCCCGACGGCCGGCATATTTTGGTGGCACGCATCGTTCGTCCCTACAGTTACCTGTTGCCTGCCGAGGAGTTCGCCAAGGAGGTGGAAGTCTGGGACCTCAACGGCAAGCTGGAATACAAACTCGCTTCCCTGCCTACCACCGAGCTTGTGCCCGTTGAGGGAGTGCTGACCGGGCCGCGTGATTATCAGTGGACGGCGACGCAGCCGGCCACGCTGGTCTGGGCAGAAGCGCTCGACGGGGGCGATCCGAAGAAGAAAGTCCCCTTCCGCGACCACCTGTTTCTCTTCCCTGCCCCGTTCACCGGCAGGCCGGTTGAATGGGTGAAGCTCGAACAGCGCTTCATGGGGCCCGGGTTCCGCTCGAACAGCATCCTTTTTGGCGAGAAAGAGGGCTTGGCGCTCGTCCACGACTACGACCGTGATCGCCGCTGGCTCCGCACCTTTGAGATCAGCCTCGACCATCCCGGCCAGCCGCCCGCGTTGCTTTGGGAGCGCTCCATTCGCGACCGCTACAAGGATCCGGGCTTTCCGGTCATGCGCACCCTGCCTGATGCCCAGGAAGTGATTCTGCAACCAGGGAACGCAATTTACCTCGAGGGTGCAGGCGCTTCGCCGAAGGGCGACTTCCCGTTCCTGGATCGTTTTGACTTGTCCACCCGCCAATCCACACGCCTCTTCCAATCGGGCGACAAGACCTACGAGTCATTTGTCGCGCTATTGAGCGACGACGCTTCGCGCTTCATCACGCGCTTCGAGACGCCGGACGATCCACCCAACTTGTTCATCCGTGAGCCGGCACACCCGGATGCCAAAACCGCACTGACGCATTTCCCTGACCCGGCGCCACAGTTGCGCGGCATCTCGAAGCAACTCGTCACCTACAAGCGGAACGACGGCGTCCAACTCTCCTTCACGCTCTATCTGCCGCCCAATTACAAGACAGGCGAGCGCCTGCCCACCATCGTGTGGGCGTACCCGCTTGAGTTCAACGACGCGGCGACCGCCGGGCAGGTCTCCGGCTCGCAATACCACTTCACTCTGATCGGCGGGATCTCGCACCTGTTCCTTTTGACACAAGGCTACGCGATTCTCGACAACGCTACCATGCCGGTGATCGGCGATCCGGAAACCATGAATAACACCTACGTCGAGCAGATCGTGGCCAGCGCCAAGGCGGCCATCGATAAAGCGGCGGAGATGGGGGTAACCGATCCCAACCGGGTGGGTGTGGGCGGCCACAGCTACGGCGCTTTTATGACCGCCAACCTGCTGGCCCACTGCGATTTATTTAAGGCGGGCGTGGCGCGCAGCGGGGCGTACAATCGCACCCTGACTCCCTATGGGTTCCAAAGCGAGCGGCGAACGTTCTGGGAGGCGCCGGAGATGTACATGAAAGTTTCGCCCTTTGCCTATGCCAATAAGATCAAGGCTCCCATCCTGCTGATTCACGGCGAAGCGGACGACAACTCCGGCACTTTCCCGATTCAAAGCGAGCGCATGTACCAGGCCATCAAAGGCAATGGCGGAACGGTGCGGTATGTGACGCTGCCCTACGAGGCCCATGGATACGTGGGACTGGAGTCTGTCGAGCACACACTGTGGGAAATGATCACCTGGTATGACCGGTGGGTGAAAAATGCAGGGAATAGGGACTAGGGGCTAGGGACCGCTTGCTTTGATGATCTCAACACCAAATCACCACCGGAAGGGCGGGGCTTTAGCTCCGCCGCTGATCGCGGGAGGTGTATGCACAGGGCTTTAGCCCCTGAAGCGAAATAATTTCAGGGCCTAAAGGCCCATTCAGGCCTGCGCCCCTAGGCGGCGGGGCTAAAGCCCCGCCCTTCAGCTTCCGCACGGCGATCTCCCTAGCCCTGCGCCCGGAGTTTCAGGCGGCTCTTGTTCGTTTCCAGGAAGGCCTTGAGGTCTTCGGCGGTATCCAGCAGCTTCAGCCATTGTTCGTAATAGAGGGTCACCGGAAAGCGCCCCAGCCCATAAACGCTTACGCCGCCCTTTTCGCCGACTTTAAACTCCAGCTTGCCGGTGCGCTTCGAGCCCACCTGCTTCTCGAGCTCAGCAATTCTGGCCAGCAACTCTTCTTGTGTCGGGTCCGCCATCGGATGCATCCTCCTTGTGGTGACAGGCCGCCGTCAGTTCTGCTTCGCGCGCCGACTGCCTATATGACAGGGGTCGGTCCAAGCCTGCACGATCGCACTTAAAGTCAGGAGCATATCATAGCCGATTTCGGAAGGCAGTGGTTAGTGGCTAATGGCAGCCAACTGCGCCCTATCATGACAGTGAAAATATGACACATAGGGGCACGTCTGCCCCAGCAGCCGGAGCATCCGGTTGTAGGTTGGCTGCCACTCTGGTCTTGCTCGATCGCGAGATTCTCTCCGGCAACGCGGATGGGACGCTGATTGGGGCAACCCGTTTGCTCCTAATCCTCCACCATGTGGTACACGGTTTGTTCCGTTTGATCCGAAGGTTCGTCGGTGTCCAGGTGTATAGTGCGGCGCCGAACGCTTTTTCCATCAAACTCGATTTTCACAAAGTACCCTTCTGCTCCGTCGCCCACCGAGAGTTCCAGGGTCGAGATTTCCTTTCCGATGATCAGCGTGGCATCGTTCAAGTCGCCGAGGTCGGCGTATACCGAACGCCACACAAAAACCGGTTTACCGTTCTTGACGATCTTTATTGTTTCCACGATGCTGCAAGGAACTCTGTCGATGACGCAATTTGAATCTGGTTGGTATAAATTGCTCTCGCTTTGGCGCCATGTTCTCAATTCGCGCGTGTAAATCGTCACCTTAACCGTGTTGGTCCCGGAAGTAACCTCCAAGGTGATTTGCCCTTTTGATGCCACACGCACGCTCCGCGATTTCCCGTCTCCGGACGAACACACCGTGAGCAGAGTGCATATCCACAACGGGACAATCAGGTGTTTGGACATGATGATGGGCCTCCTCTCACTGTACCGGCACCCAGTGGAACCTCGGAGCCCGTTGTTTCGGCCTCCGCGACTGAGCGCATGTACTTCAATGTGGTGCCGGCGGGTGCGTAGCACACGCACACAGCTCTGCCGGTATCAAAGCCGATTCCGAAAGGCAGCGGTTAGCGGCTAATGACACTCCGCGTGGTGCGGGCGTGACGCCCGCACCACAGGACCACTGGGCCGAAAGTACTCTTGACCACGTTGTGTTATGTTGGCAAGATGGTAACCTGGGGGAGCGGGAGAACATCCCGCCATGGGGATTAGAGCGATGAAGTGTCCAATCGTAAGGATTGTTACCCTGGCCTTGCTTGCCGCCTGGGGAGTTGGTGTTGTCCTGGCGCAGGACTCACCGAGTCCGGAGTCTTTGGCAGACTTGGCGCGCCAAGCCAAAGCGCAGCGGGCAAAGTCTCGTGAAAAATCCAAGGTTTACACCAACGAAGACATCGAGGCGCTCCAGCCTCTGCCCATGGGCACTACTAACGTCCCGCCGGGGGAGCCAATCGCCCAGCCTACAACCGGCAACAAGGTCGGGAACGATGCCCTGAAGGCTCGCCACGCTGAGGCCGGCAGCGAAAAGCACGGAGAAGAATACTTTCGCGCCCGAATGGGCAAACTTGAGGAGCGCTTGGAGTTGGACCAACGGGAAGTCACGATTCTCCAGCAGACATTGGGCCAGAGCCAGATAAGGTATTACTCCGATCCCACGCAAGGCTTGTTACAGTCGAGCGGGCCCATTGCCGGATCCGACATCCACAGCGAACAAGATCAGATCGCCAAGAAGCAAGCGGATGTTGCTGCGGATCAAGCGGCCATCGATGACCTGCAAGTCGAACTGCGTCGCGAGGATGGCGATCCTGGCTGGCTTCGTAATGTCCCTCCCGGGGAGCCGAGGGCAAGCACGGCAGAGCAGCCCGGAGCCCAGGGCGAGAAAAACTGGGATGCACGATTCAAGGTGGCGCGCGCCCGTCTGGCGGAGGCCGAGGAACAGCTACAGGTCACCCAAGACGAACTAAAACTTCTGCGGATCCAGGATGTGCACGCCCTTAACTCCAGCGCGAAAGCAGAGATGGACGGCAAGGTCAAAGACAAAGAAGACGACGTGGCGCAGAAACAACAGGAGAAGGACGCGGCCCAGAAAGCTCTGGAAGAGCTGCAGCAAGAATTTGACGCCGCGGGCGCGCAGGAAGATGTTGTGAAGCAGTAGACAGGGCGTGTGCGGCGGTTCTGCGCAAGTGCCTAGTTGGCTTAATCAGCACAATTTTAGATGAATGAACCTCGGAAGGGCGGGGCTTCAGCCCCGCCTCTCAGGCGCGCGTGGTTGAATGGGCCTTTAGGCCCTGAAACAACATTGCTTCAGGGGCTAAAGCCCCATGTTTCCTCCCGAGGTCAACAGCGGGGCTAAAGCCCCGCCCTTCCGCTTCTGACAAACTTGTTGGCTTACCGATTCGGCTAAACGCTAGGCCGCTTTCTCCGCCAGATGAAGGGCCGCGATCCCGCCTGTAAAATTCAGATAACGGACGTTCTGAAAACCCTGCGCACTCAGCAAGTCTGCCAGCGCCTGCTGGTTGGGGAACCTGGCCACAGAATCGTGAAGATACTGGTAGGGTCCGGGAACGCCGGAAATCCAGGTTCCGACCCGCGGCAACAGATTACGGAAATAGAAGCGAAACAGCGGCCCCAAGGGTATCCCTCGAATCTCCGAGAACTCGAGAATGGCCAGCAGTCCGCGCGGCCTGAGCACCCGGCGGATCTCCGCGAGGCCAAGCGTGTAGCTGGCCAAGTTGCGAAAGCCGAAGGCCAGCGTGACGAGATCCAGAAGCGCATCAGGAAACGGCAAAGCCAGCGTATCAGCTTCCAGGAACAGCGTCGAACGCCGCCGGGCCTTTGTCCTTGCGAGGAGGAGCATGGGGCGGCAGAAGTCCGTTCCGAATACCCTGCCGGCTGAATAATGTTCCAGTTCGAAGGCCAGATCGCCCGTACCGCAACAAAGGTCAGCGGCGCTCGAACCGGGGCGCTCCAGGACGTGGCGCAGAGCTTCGGCCGTAGCTTTCCGCCACGCTACGTCTCGGCCCAGCGAAAGGAAATGGTTCAGGAAATCATAACGGGGCGCGACCGCTGCAAACATTTTACGTATGGCGCGGGCAGTGGATTCAGCGGTCTTTGCAGAACCCCGATGGCCGGAGGGCGGATGGAGGTGGGGAGGGTCATTCATGTCAACCGCCCCGCTGCACTTCCCGAAACGCAGTTTCGACGAGGTTTGTGGGGACCTGGTCTGAAATCCTGACCTTGCCGATTCGTTCAGGAATGACCCAGTGAATACGCCCGCCGACCGCCTTTTTATCCTGAGGCAACAGATCCAGGATTCGCCGTACCGCAAGCCCTTGGAGGCCGGGCAAGGGGCCGATGTCGCGCACCAGTCGGGCGATCCGCTCGCTTTCGGAGCGCTCGGCCGCTCCCAATAACTCTGCCAGGCGCAGCACCATCAGAATCCCCCAACCCACCGCCTCTCCATGCAGGAACCGCCTGTAGCCGCTTGCTTCCTCGAGGGCATGAGCGAAGGTGTGGCCCAGGTTGAGCACCCGGCGCAGGTCAACTTCGCGTTCATCGCGGCTCACCACGTCGACTTTCACCTTTGCCGCTCGCGCTAGCGTGTCCGCCAGGCTGCGCGCGTGCTTCGGGAGGAGGTACGATGACGTGGCTTCGAGCTGTTTGAAAAAGCCTGGCCCCGAAAGGATGGCGTGCTTGGCGACTTCAAAAAAGCCGGAACGAAACGAGCGCTCGTCGAGCGAAGTCAGAACCTCAGGCTCAGCCAGCACCAGGCGGGGCGGGTAGAACGTCCCGAGGAGATTTTTCATGGACCGTACGTTGACCGCGGTTTTGCCGCCGATCGCGCTGTCCACCTGGGCCAAGACCGTAGTAGGAATCTGGACGTAATCGATACCGCGCATGTAAATGGAGGCCACAAAGCCGCCCAAATCGCCAATGACTCCTCCCCCGAAGGCCAGCAGAAGTGAACGCCGGTCGGCCCGCTGCCGGAGCAAATCAGCTCCGACCCGTTCCGCCATCGTCATACTCTTCGAGTTCTCTCCCGACGGAACGAACACGGCCCGCGCGCTTTTCAGTTTGCTTTCGCGGAGGAACCTTTTTCCCCAACGATCCCACAACGGCTTTTCCGTGAGGATGAAAATCGCCGAGTAGTGGTCGTGTGGGAAGTCGGCAAAGGTGCGCCAGGCGCCGCGCCCCGCATGGACGCTGTATTCGAAACCCTTGGAAGTCACGCAGAAGCGTTTCATAGGCAGCTATCAGCTTTCAGCCGTCAGTTCTCTGCTCTCAGCATTGGCCCGAAATGTTACTGATACCACGACAGCACACCGGGCCGCAAGCGCCGCCGGGCCCTTCCCCCCGCTGTAGGGGGACGGCTTGCCGTCCCCGCGTTTCTGCCGGCCAGGCGTGGGTAGGGCAAGCCCTACCCCTACAGCGAGAATTGGGAGGCCGCCTTTCCACATCGATGATGTCATCCTAAGGAGTCCTGATTCTTGGGACCACGAAGGAACTCCGCAGGACTCAAGCACCGCGAGACACCGCTGAGATTCTTCGGCCCAACGAACGGGCCTCAGAATGACGTCTCGTGGCTGACTTGCCAGGCACTAAGCACTAACTACCAGCCACTTCTCTTGTACCTGTTGCAGCCTTGTGGGGTGAAGGCTATCATTGAAGGGATATGTCGGAAAGGAAAGAGCTGCAAACGGATTTCCTGATTGTGGGTGGCGGGATTGCCGGCACGCGGGCGGCGCTTGAACTCGCTCCAATCGGCTCGGTGCTCGCTCTCACCAAAGGCGAACTCTACGAATCCAGCACGGAGTACGCGCAAGGAGGCATCGCCGCGGCGCTGGCTGAGGATGATGAAGTGGGACTGCACCTCGAGGACACGTTGCGCGCCGGCGACGGCTTGTGCAGCGAAAAAGCGGTGCAAATCCTGGTGAGCGAAGGACCGCAGCAGATCGAGCGGTTAATGGCCTGGGGAATGCGCTTTGATCGTGAAGGAAGTAAGTTGGCCTTCACGCGTGAGGGCGCTCACAGCCGTTCGCGCGTCCTGCATGCTCAAGGTGATTCCACCGGCAGCGAAATCCTCCGCGCCTTGATGGCCAGGGCGCGCTCCCGGCGCAGCATCCGGTTCCTGCCGCATTCCTTTGCGGTGGACCTTCTGGTGGAGGATCGGCGGGTCTGCGGAGTGACCTTCCTCGAGGAGAAAAGTTCCACGCTCAAGACCGTGCGCGCCAAAGCAGTGCTGCTGGCGACGGGAGGATTGGGGCAGGTTTACAAGGAAACTACGAATCCCGAAGTTGCCACCGGCGACGGCGTGGCAATGGCTTATCTCGCCGGCGCGCTGTGCAGCGACATGGAGTTTGTGCAATTTCATCCCACCGCCCTGTACGTGAAACGAGCCCCGCGTTTCCTGCTTTCCGAGGCCTTGCGCGGCGAAGGTGCTTGTTTGCGCAACGTGCTCCTGGAACGGTTCATGCCCCGATATCACGAGGCGGCGGAATTGGCTCCGCGGGATATCGTCTCGCGCGCCATCATCATGGAGATGCAAAAGACGGAAAGCGAGTGCGTCTACCTCGACATGACGGAGCTTGACGCCGGGCAGGTGAAGAAGCGCTTCCCGCGGATTTATTCGACTTGCCTGAGCTACAACATCGACATCACCGCTGACCTGGTGCCCATTCGCCCCGCTGCACACTACGCCATGGGCGGAGTTGCCACCGACTTGCACGGCGCCACGACCTTGCGCGGCCTGTACGCCGCCGGGGAGGTCGCCTCGACGGGTGTCCACGGCGCCAACCGGCTCGCCAGTAATTCCCTGCTGGAGGGCCTGGTGTTTGGGGCCCGGGCTGCCGCCGCAATGATCGAGCAGCGGCGGGAATTCAAGCCGCCCTCGCCGTGCAAGGTTCCCAACACTCACCCGGGCCATGCTGTGCCACGGCACGACTCGAAGGCCGGCGAGGCCGAACCGGTTCGAGTTTCTGCGCAAGAATGCGTGGACGACGTTCGTTCCCTTTTGTGGCATAACGTGGGCATCATCCGCAACGGCAGGGAAACTTGCGATGCCTTAAGGCGGCTCAACTCGCTTCTACCACTCTGCCACTCCGGCTCCTCCAGCAAATCTCACGAGGCGCGCAATATTCTGGAAGTCGGCAGGATCATCACGCAATGCGCGCTAGCCCGGCAGGAGAGCCGTGGCGCCCACTATCGCTCAGATTTCCCCTTGAAAGACGAAGCCGCACCCGGCAAACATTCGTTCGCCTCCAAAGACGCCCCGGTTTTCTTCGCGTAGACAGTTTTCAGTAATCAGTTTTCAGTGGTCAGTGCTTCTGGGGGGATTTATCCAATTCCTCGAGTGAAGCGGCGACGACTCGGCCCACGATGGTAAGGCTCAAGGGGCTGCAATGATCGGGTGTGTCCTGGGCGGTATGCCAGTAGCTCCCGTTAGGTCCGTAATCAAGATCGATCAGGTCGAGAGCTGAGACGCCTGCGTTTACGAACGGAATGTGGTCGTCCTCGACCGCGTCCTGGCTGCCCACGAAGTACTTGGCGTAGCCGAGGTGCTGGGCGGTCCTGAAAACCAGGTCCGCCAGCCAGGGAGTCGAGTTCGATTCCCGGGGTATGCGGAGCTGCGCATCGCCGATCATGTCCACCAGGATCAGGGCCTTGATGCGGCTCAGTTCCCCGCTTTCCGAGAGCTTCTCCACCAGGTGGCGGCTTCCATAAGTGTTATCGGTGCCCGCCCACTGAGTCCGGACCGCCTCTTCCCCATCAAAAAAGACCAGCCAGCAATTCAACGTGCGCTTTTGACCGTTCAGGACGCGAGCCAGTTCCACCAGCAGCGCCGCGCTGGAGCCGCCGTCGTTGGCTCCCACGAAACGGAAATCGTCGAATCGTTTGGTATCGTAGTGGCCGGCCACGATCACCGTCTCGCGACCCGAACCGGGAAACTTCGCGATGAGGTTGGCCATGGGAATTGGCCCGATGGGGGTTGAAGCAGTAAAGGAATCCTCTTCGACCTCGGCCCCTGCGTCTCGAAGCTCATGAATGAGCCATTCACGCGCTTTGAGCAGAGCCGGGGAGCCGGAAGGCCTGGGGCCGAAGGAAACAAGGTGCTTAAGATCCTCGAAGGCGCGCCCGCCGTTGAAGCCCGCCGGCTCAGCCGGTGTCAAAGGCGAGGCGAAACCAAGGCACACGCATCCTGCGACCAGGACCAGCAAAAACCGCCGTGCCGTACGTTTAAGCCTCAGCACGTTGTTTCTTCCGTTTCCTGCGCCAATAGACCAGCCAGGAAAGCCCGATGCTGACGATATAGAGCCCCACCATGGGAATCCAAAGCATGAATAGTGTGGCGAAGTCCGGAGTGGGTGCGATGGCAGCGGCAGCGACGGCCGTCAGGAGCACCGCGTACCTCAGATGCTTCAGGAGGAACTTGGGAGTGACAATCCCAAAGATCGAGAGGATGAGAATAATGACTGGAAGCTCAAAGACCACACCGACGCCAACGATGATGGTCATCGCGATACTCCAATACTCGTTGATGGTCACCATCGGTTGGAAGTCGTGGCCGAAGTTCAGCAGGAAGTGTAGACACGGAGGGAATGCCAGCTTGTAGGCAAAGAACCCGCCGGAGATGAATAATCCGCTCGTCAGCCCGACGAACGGCCACACATAGCGCTTTTCATGCCGGTACAGACCCGGAGAAATGAATAGCCATAGCTGGTAGAGAACGTACGGCGAGGCCACAAAAAGGCCCGCCATGGCGGAGATTTTGAGGTAGAGATTAAAGGGATCGATCGGGTTCGTGTAGACCAGCTTGTCCGGCATGTGCAGGGCGCGCAGAGTGTCGGTGAGGGGTTTGGCCAAGTAGCCGTAAATTTTTTCGTGAAAGTAAAAGCAGACACAGAATCCAACAACAATCGAGAGGACGGAACGAACCAGCCGCTTGCGGAGTTCCTCGAGGTGCTCGAGGAACGACATCTGCTTGCCGCTCAGTTCTTCGTCCTCAGGGTCACTGTCCGGGTTCTTTGGGGGTGGGTTCTGGATCGTTGTGGCCATACTTTGGGCTTGAATCGGTTGGGCTCTCCTGGTAGCGGTCCAGGTTATTGATTTCCTCTTCCAGCGAGATCTTCAGCTCGTTGGACGCACGTCGTAACTCGCCCAAACCCTTTCCCAGGGTACGCGCAATCTGCGGGAGTTTCTTGGGCCCAAACAGTAGGAAAGCAATGAACAAAATGAACGCAATTTCCGGAAATGCTCCACCAAACAAGGTCAACCTCTCATGCACATGATAGGTGAGGGCCGAGGGGATGTCAAGCAGGATTCCGGCGCGTAACCTGCGCGACTTCCTTGGATTTGCGCTGGCGACGCACCTGGGGCGGCGGCGGCGCCGGCGGCAGTTCTTTGATGCCTGCCCTTTCGCGCAGGGCTTTAGTAAGTTGCTGGGGGGTTTTGATCTTGCCGTCCAGTTGGTCCATGAATACGCTCTCAATGATCTGGTCGAACTTGGGCCCAGGCTTGAATCCCAAGGATTGCAATTCCGCTTGCGGCCGCTTGGCCCGCATTGGCAGGTATTTGGTAAGGTAATTCTTCACCCGGGACTGAACCTTGGCTTGGGGGCAGTAAACCAGCAGGTAGAGCAGGAGGTTACGCGACTCCTTCGACAGCAGGTTATAAACCTGATGCGGCAGAGCGGCTTTCGAGCCCGCGAGCACGCGGCTCAGCTTCTTGGCGTCGTGCTCGAGGCTGAGGACCTCCTTGATCACCGTTCCGACTCGCAACACTTTCTTCGCCAGTCTCTGTTTTTCAATGTTGCCCAGCTTCTCGACCAGGGAAAGGAAATTGACCAGATAGGGATCGACTCCTTGGGCGAGCCCTGCCGCCGAACGGCTTTTCGAGAAGTGATCGTAGGCGATGCGTACCGACGCCAGTTTCTTGTCCAGCCCTCCCAGGAGTTTCCGCTCGGCGAGCATCTTCAGAATACGGGAGGGGTCGGCCTCTTGCAAAATGGCGCGCAGCTCGCGACCTTGTTGCTCCGGCGTCAGCCGCTCCCAGGCATGATTCTCGAGGGCGGTCTCGAGATAGTTCTTGGTTCGCTCCTCGATCGTAAAATCCAGCCGCAGGCCGAGCCGCAGAATACGGTAGATGCGCACCGGGTCCTCAGAGAAGCTGCGCGGATGTAAGACCCTGAGCTCATGACGTTCGATATCCCCGGCGCCGTTCGTGGGGTCAAGAAGCAATCCCCGGGAGTTGGGATGCAGCGAAATGGCCATGGCATTGATCGAGAAGTCACGTCGCCGCAGGTCTTCAAAAATGGTAGCGGACCGGGACTCCGCGCGCTGTCCCGGCCTCGGGACAACGTCCTCCCGACACTGGCCCAACTCCACCCGTACTCCATTCGAAAACCAGAGTTCCAGCGCCCCGGCATGCGAATCAAACTCCTGATACTCAAGCGCCAAAGGCCTGGTTCTCCCCGCACCGACGTGGGTTGTGGAGCCCGTCACGGGTGAGGAGTCTTTCGACTCCAGGCGGCGAAGAAGCTTGAGGGGATCGCCTTCGACGGCGAAATCCAAATCACGTACTACCTGCTGGCCGTAGGTCAGATCTCGGACCGCGCCTCCCACCAGATACAAGTTGAATCCTTGCTCGTAGGCCGCGCGGCTGATCAGGCTTAGCGCGCCGTCTTGCTCTGGCGAGAGCTTGCTTTCCATCAGAAAGTTATAGTCGCTCATGGGTATGCGGCGTCCGTTTCGTTGAAAACCCAGGGGCCTGAAGCTCAGGCTCGAGGATGGTGGCTCTGATAAACCTGCTTCAACCTTTGCTTCAAAACGTGCGTATAGACTTGCGTGGTCGAAATATCACTGTGCCCGAGCATAAGCTGGATCGAGCGCAAATCAGCTCCCCGTTCGAGAAGATGCGTGGCAAAAGAGTGCCGGACCATATGCGGCGTCAAGGGAGTCGAAAAGCCGGCCAGACGCCCGTAGCCGGCCAGGATCTTCCAAAACCCCACGCGCGTCAGGGGCTTTCCCTGGCGGTTGAGAAACAGGAAGGGCTCGTTCCCGTTCTTGCACAGACTCGAGCGGCCGCCCTGCCGATAGGCTTCCACGGCTCGCAGGGCTGATTTGCCCACCGGAATCAGCCTCTCCTTGTTTCCTTTTCCCAGGCAGCGAATCACGCCCAAGCTCGATTCAAGATCCGCGCAGCGCACCTGCACCAACTCGGAAACCCTCATGCCGGTGGCGTATAAAACCTCCAGCATCGCTTTGTCTCGGAGGCCTAGAGGTGTGGAAACATCGGGTCTTGCCAGAAGCGATTCAACCTCGCCGGCGCTGAGATACCTCGGCAGCCTTTCTTCCAGTCTCGGCGCATCGACATCCAACGTCGGATCGGCTTTGACCCTGCCTTCTTCCGCCAGGAATCTGAATAAATTTCGCAGGGAAATCAGATGACGAGCCGCACTCTGCGCGCTCATGCCCCGCTCATAAAGGGCGGCCAGAAAGGCACGGACATCATCACGGACGGCGTCCGCAACAGTCTTCCCGCGACCAGCCAGGAAGCTGCAAAACTGCAGCAGGTCCCGCCGGTAATTCGAAATACTGTTGGCGGCAAGGCCCTTCTCGACACGGGCAAAGTCAAGATAGTCAGCAACCTCAGGCAAGCCGGGCGCAGTCCAAGCTAAGCGGTTAGTTTTCAATAGATTATGAGCTTTCTTCAAGCGTCTGTTCTCCGACTACGCGCCGGGTAGCTCCCAAATCTGACTCGTAGCGCCCCGACCTGTCGGGGCATTCGCCGACCTGACGGTCGGCGCTACTTTAGAATTCTGACCCTACTTTGCGCCGAAAGACCTTGACAGGCTTAGCTCCGACCCTATACTAGCACAAGCGGTTAGCCGTGGCCAAGCTGCATTTCAGCGCAGCAGTTTCCCCACGGACCGCCCCTTACGTGACCGACAAACCCAAATCGACCTACAAAAAAGTGGTAGTCCGTAGACTCGATCATGAACTAATCAAAGGCTTTGTTGACAGCGCGAGCTATCTGAAACCCAACGCCATCGAGATGCTGGACCGCGAAGGTCGGGCCTTGACCGTTTCTCTGGCGGAGATTAAGGGCGTCTTTTTCGTGCGGGAATTCGACGGCAATTCGCAGCGGTCCGAACGTAAGCTCTTCCAGAGCCGTCCCCGCATGGCAGGCCTTTGGGTTCAAATGACTTTCAAAGATCAAGAAATACTTGAAGGACTTCTTCCGGGCAACCTGATCGAATTCAGCCCGGAAGGATTTCTGCTGACGCCCGCAGATCTTTACTCCAATAACCTCAAAATCTTCGTTCCTCGCAGTGCATTGAGCGAAATCACTGTCCTCGGAGTGATACCTGATCGGCGCGTGAGGGAGCTTGCGCAAAGAAGGGGTGTTAGGGCGCGCGAGACGGCAGCTTCTGATGGCCAGATCGGTCTTTTCCCTGCCCAAGAGGAAAAAAAGCTGTAGCTGCCCATTACCGTGTCCTTGCTGCCCCAAACCAGAATCCACAGCACCCTTGCTCTTTGTGAATAGTGAACTCTCTCTTGGGGAGAGGGCCGTTCGTCGTCCGATAAAGTCAAGGCCGTGGAGAAAACTGCAGGTAACTCGGGACGCGCTCTTTGCTTGCGGACTTAAGCGAGGTTACTCGGCGGGCTTTGAGTTGGCCTCGGACTCGGCAGGCTCCACCGGGGGAAGCAGCAGCTTCTGATGGATGGCGTAAAGCACCAGTTCCAGCCGGTCCGAGACTCCGACTTTGTCGTAGATGGATCTCAGGTGGTTCTTGACCGTCTGTTCGGTGATTTTCAGATGCTCGGCAATTTCGCGGTTTCGCCATCCCTGCATCAGGTAGCTGATGATCGTCTTCTCACGTTGCGTCAAGGTGTCGACAGGTCGCAAGGGCTGGGTGGCGGTAGTCTCGACGAACTTCGCCATGGTGGCCACCTGCTTGTGGGGCAGCCAAACCTCGTCGTCCCACACCACCTTGCGCGCACACCGGACGAACAACGACGGTTCAACCGATTTCAGGATGATTCCCGCAGCGCCCAACTGCACGTACCGAATGCCCTGCTCTTCGCTCGGTACCGAGGAGAAGGTGACCACAATCTTGCACTTGGGAGCCTGATCGCGAAGCTCTGAAAACAGATTGCCGCCTGCTTCCGTTACAATTTCCGATTGAACGAAGAGCAGATGCGGACGTAAGGATTTGGTTAGTTCGAGGACTTGCGCCGGGCTGTGGGCTTGCGCGACGACGCGCACGTCGTCCTCGACCGCGAAGAGTTCTTTCAACCCAAACCTGAAGATACCTTCACGGTCTGCTATGAGGACTCGGATCTTCTTCTTCGCGCTCTTGCGCAAGCTCATCCGGAATCACGTCCCAGCGTCACTGGTTCGTTCGTCCCACCAGCCTCTACCCATGGACGGGCGCCGAGGTCATCGATTGATTTTTGGAAATTTGTTTCCATTGAACCGCGCCGTGCCTGAAGGCCGACCAGGCTGGAATCCGGCGCCCTCGGTTCAGACGGCGCCAACGGCTTACGTGCGAGCGGGCCGGAATTCGTACTCGTCTATCGTCGCCCCCATTCCCCTTGCTTCGCCGGAACGATTCCATCGGATGACCCGGCCGTTGCAGAGCAATTCGACGGGGACGGGGGTGATGTTCTCAGGCAGGGTTACTCTCACCGTCACCGTGGTGTTGCAAGGAGGGCGGACGGGAATACACGTGAACAACCCGTTCCCACTGATGTTCTCGGTCTTACCCGCCACGCGGCGAGTGCGGCCCCCACGACTCTTCCAGTGTACTTCGACTGGCAAGACAACCGGAATGCGAATCCCGGAGCGCTGATTTTCGCTCATACAATCTCCCGGCACGGAACCAGATTCCCACAAAAGGTTATCTCGTTTCTGCCACCGTGGCAAGAGGAAAGTCCCGGAAATTCTGCAAAACCTGGGGAATACTTAAATCCACAAAACCAAGTGACATATTGCCTAAACTGCCGGCCGCTGCTAACCTTGCCTGCATCGGCTGAGCGTATCACTCGGCGCCGGCGATGAAAAGGAGAAAACGATGAAACTCGGTGAAGTTGCAGCCCGGCTTCAATGCCGGCTGGAGGGTCCTGAAGAACTCGAAATCGCGGGCGTGGCGGGCATGGACGAAGCCGGACCCGGTGAGCTGACGTTTCTCGCAAATCCCAAGTACCTTCGCAAGCTCGCGACCACCCGCGCGGCCGCCATCATTGCCAATCCGGGTGAGGACCTGGGGGGCAGGCCGGCGCTGCGCTCAGCGAATGCCTACCTTGCTTTTGCCAAGGCCTTGGAGCTTTTCCATGCTCCCTACCGCCCTCCCGCGGGGATTCACCCCACCGCCGTCGTCTCGCCGGACGTCAAACTTGGGCGGAATCCCTCCTTCGGGCCCTACGTGGTGATCGAGGAAGGCGTGGAGATCGGCGATGATTGCGTGCTGAAGAGCCACGTGGTGGTTTATCGCGGGGCTAAGATCGGGCATCGCTTCTTCGCTCATTCCCACGCCGTGGTGCGCGAATTCGTGCGCATCGGCGACGACGTCATCTTGCAGAATGGCGCCGCCATCGGAACCGATGGCTACGGCTTCGCCCGCCAGGACGATGGCTCGTATTACAAGATCATGCAGACCGGCACCACCGTGATCGAGGATGGCGTCGAGGTTCAAGCTTACGCGTGTATCGACCGGGCCGCGGTAGGAGAAACGCGCGTGCACCGCGGCGTCAAGATCGACAACCTCGCGCAAGTCGGTCACGGCTGCGAGATTGGCGACAATTCCCTTCTCTGCGGCCAAGTGGGCCTTGCCGGCACAAGCAAAGTGGGCCGAAACGTTATCCTCACCGGCCAGGTTGGCGTCGCGGGCCATGTGACGATCGGCGATGGTGTTATCGTCTCAGCCCAGTCCGGGATTCACAGCGATGTCGAGCCGGGCCGCATCATGTCCGGTTCTCCCGCCCTTGACCACGCCCAGTGGATGAAATGCGTCGCGGCCTACGCGCGCCTCCCACAGATGTTCGCGACTTATCGCAAAGTGCGAGAGTCGCTGGAGAAAAAAGCTTCCGAGCCGTAGACGACAAAACACTCATTCTGAAAGATATTGGCCTATCATAAGCTTCGAACCAGGGAAGCACCGCAAGATCGCACTGCGCCGTTCCCTACGCGAGCGCGCTCGATCTTCTGACTCCAGACCTAAATCTCGATTGACAAATCATCTTTGGCTATTCACCATTCATATCTGAACCCTGGGTCTTCTTTCCACGATTGTCGAGGAGGTTACTTGATGAAGCTTACGGCAATTATCGAAGCCGAAGGAGATGGTTATGTGTCGCTTTGTCCGGAGTTGGATATCGCGAGCCAAGGCGACAGCGTTGAGCAGGCCCGGGACAATCTTCGCGAAGCCCTGGAACTGTTTTTCGAGAGCGCGTCTCCGGCTGAGATCAAGCAACGACTGCGTGGCGAAGTCTACGTGACCCAGGTGGAGGTGGCGGCTGGGTGAGCTGTGGTTCCTTGACTCAGAAGGAGTACAGACCCTCCGACCAAAAGCGTAGGAGGCAGGCGCCGCCCGCGAAGCATCAACGTTGCGAGGCGGCGCCGGCGGGTGGAACGACACCCGTACCCGTGAGCGCAATCGTCTGCGGGCTGTTAGTTGTGTACTCGGTGAGAGTCAGGGCGCCGTTAACCCATCCGGAAGAGACGGGCCGGAAGTTGACCTTCACTGTGCAACTTCCCTTCGGAGGAACGGAAGGAAGGCAGTCGTTGCTCTCGGTCCAGCCGTCTGAGATCTTCAGGCCGGTAAAGGTCAGAGCGAGGGCGCCGGTATTGGTAAAGGTCACCGTCTGCGAGGCGCTCGCGGTCCCAACCGATTGCTCGCCAAAGCTCAGCTTCGACGGCGATATATCGGGCGCGGTGAGAACCCCAATTCCGTCCACTTTGAACACATGAGGGGGGCCGGCGGCGTTGCTGCTGACGGTGATCGCGCCGGTGAGAGGTCCGGCGGCCGTCGGACTGAAGGTTACTTGGACCGTGCAGTGTTTCCCCACGGGCACCGAGGGCCGGCAGTCATCCGTCTCCGCGAAGCTTGCCGAGGCTTGAACGTCTTTGATGACAAGCACGATCTTGCCGGTGTTCTGAAGGTGAATGGGTTGGGGGTCGCTGCGAGTTCCTACCTGCTGATCACCAAAAGATAAAATGCTGGCGTCGTCCGAGCCGGCCGGAGCCTGCGCAAGAGCCTTGCCGGCGCCGCCACCGAGCAGGGCGAACATAAGAAAAGCCGGCCAGGCACGCCGTCCTGAAAGGACAAGGCACACGCCGCTGCCCTTGCCGTTACAACCCATAATCACCTCGTGCCCTGATGTGAGGAATATCTTACTAAGAATTGCGCACGTTGTGGGCAATGTCAAGGTGAAGGCCACACCCTCAATCCCTCATTAAGGACCCGCAATGTAGGGGGACGGCTTGCCGTCCCCGGAGGGTCCCTAAACCGACGAGGGTAGGGCAAGCCCTACCCCTACACCACCGCACGTTGTGGGCAATGTCAAGGTGAAGGCCATTCGTCCTTTGCCAGGCCTGCGAGGATGGCCTGACGAACGCGATCGATAATGATATCCCGATCCACGATGGTAAGACCCTCGGTGGCGATACTATCGTGGAAAGTGATGCGGACGCCTCCCGGCCTTATCACGAACTTGCCTTTGGGCATGATTTTGTTACTTCCGGAAACTGAGATAGGAATGATGGGCGCGCCGGCCTTGACAGCCATGACGAAGACGCCCTTCTTGAATTTCTGGAGCCTACCGTCGAGACTGCGGGTGCCCTCGGGATAAACCAGAAACGACCTTCCTGCCTTCAGCGCGAGCACGCCCTTTTCAACCGCGTCGAGAGCCTGCTCCCGGTTCTTCCTGTCCACGCGGATGAAGCCCACCAACCTCATGCCGCTGCCGATGATCGGGACGCGGAAAAACTCCTTCTTTACCAGCACCAGCACCTTCGGCAAGACGGCCAGCAGGGCGGGAGGATCGCAGTTGCTCTGGTGATTGGCCATGAAGACGACCGGTCGCCCACGCGGAATCCGGTCGCGTCCCTGCACTTCCAGTTGCACGCCCGCCAGCCAGAGAGCCAGTCGCGCGCCCAGCACGCCGGTTCTGTAAACGGGATCGCCGTTGCCGCTGAGCAGGGCATAAATCAGCACCGGCGGCCCGAAGACCAAAACGTAAGCGAAGGTAATAACCGTAACGAGGAAGGCGCGAAGCATAGGAATTATAAAGTGTAAATTATAAAGTGTAAATTACTAGCGTACCCATGCTATCTATTGTGTATGGCTAATTGCGGAATACTATTAAGTGTAATATACAGACTTCATACTTTACACTTTATAATTTATACTTCACCCTTCCCTATTCCCCGTTCGTCTTTCCGCGCAGCCAACCATCCCGGATTCGGACCTGTTCCGCCGAAGGCTTCGAGATCTCCTGCACGCGGAAAGTGGTCCCGGCAGTGGCTTCCAGGCGATATTCAACCTCCCGCGGGGCACCATCGCGCTGCACCTCAAACTTGATCTCTTCTCCCGGCTTAAGTTGGGAAAGCAAGTCGGCGGGCGAGTCGTGCAACGGCTGGCCATTCATTTTCTGGAGGATGTCGCCCGGCGCCAGCCCCGCCTGTGCGGCGGCGCTGCGCCTTTCAACGTAATCCACTCGAACTTCGCCCGTCGAATTCACGCTGGCCGTGAATCCCAGGCGGACCGAGCCGGGACCTTGACTCTCCAGTTCCAGGCCGGCGTAGCCCAGGTAAACCGGGTAGTCCAGTTCGCGCGTGCCCCTGACGTAGTCTGCAAAAAACGCCTCCAATCCCGAATACCCCGGGGCAACCTGGGCCATCACGCGCTGCAAGTCCGAATCGGTGTAGAAGCGGCCGCGGCGGCCGAATTCTTCGTTCAGCCGGCGCATCACATCATCCAGCGCTGCGGCATTGCCGGTGGCGTGACGGATCGCCAGGTCGAGCAGGAAACCCAGCAATTCACCCTTGTTGTAATAGGAGATACTGCGCTCGGGACGGAAGTAGTCGTTATATTTCTCGAACCAGGCCTCCAGCCCGGACTCCTCGGCGCTTTGGAAGAAACGGGCGGGCCGGGATTGGAGCTCGGAAATCTGGTAGGCCAGGTGGGCAAGAAAACTCTTGCGTGAGATCAACCCCGCCCGCAACAAGGCCAGTTCTCCGTAGGTGCTGGTCAGTCCTTCGCAAAACCACAAGTCGCGGGTGTCGTTGCCGTGCACGTAGTCGATGGGCTCGAGAAGTTGCGGCCGGATGCGCTTCACGTTCCACAAGTGGAAAAACTCGTGCGCCGCGACGCTTTCCACGCTCTCCCAGTGCTCGCGGACTTCCCTCGCCCGCACCGTAATCGCCGTGCCGTTGCGGTGCTCCATGCCGCCCCCGCCGGGCGCATCTTCCGGAAAGTGGAAGATAAAAGTGTAGCGCGAAAAGGGCACATCGCGCATCAGTGCGGTTTCAGTGGCGGTGATCTTGCCCAGTGACGCCAGCAGGCGCTCCGAAGAATAATCCTTAGGGTCCGCGTGCACGATGACGCGGTAAGTGGCTCCGCCTTGGGCGTAGCTGTATTCCTGGAATTGGCCGGCTTCCGCCGGGCTGTCGATCAGCAGGTCGTAATTCGGCGCGGAAAATCCGTGGGCGTCCTCGTCCAGCAGGCTCGCCGCCTTCCACCCCTCGGGCAGGAGCAGCTTGACGTGCACAGCCCGTTCGCGCCCCTCGGGCAGATAGAAAAGCATAGTGGCGAAATTGAGAAAAGCGTGCGTGCCATCGACATCGCTGGAAAACGGCGTCGGCCCCGACACATGCGCGCTGTAGTGCACCGCGAGCCTGGCGCATGATTTGGGCTCCGACCGCCAGGTGTTGAGGTCAACTCGCGCCAGCGTTTCCGCGCCCCCGTCGCATTCCGCAGTCACGTCACTGACGGTTCGCGCGAAGTCGCGGATCTGGTAGAGATTGTTCCAGGCAGGGATCTGGAACTCCGTGGCAGGCGAGGCCCCGGAGACAGTCATCTCGATTTCCACCTGGTGCGACGCGGAGTTACGCAAATCGAGCTGGTACTGGATCGGCTCCGTCACGCCCAACGCGGAGGCCGCAAGCCAGAGAAGCGCCACAAGGCCGGCGAGGGCCTGGGGATTGACGAGTGACGATGGTCGATTGACGATGGCTGGACGGGCCACCTCACGGCTGCGGGACCTCCGTGACCTCTGTGGCCAACCAAAGCTTAAACACAGAGGCCACGGAGACCCTCTGCGTCCTCTGTGTTGACGCCGGAAACGCTCGGAGTGCACGGAGGATTTTGCCGGGTTTTGGCCATCGGGCCGCGGCGTAACACAGATTCTCATTTTGATTCGCGTCGTTGTGGCGTACTCGGACTCCGCCAGAAAAGTCTTGCCGTCCGCCTCCGGGCTTTCTAATATAACATCTTGTGGGTCAGGGACAAGCAAACAAGCTATTGAAGGCGGATATGCACTGTCACAGCCTTCACTCGGGGCGGGTCAAGCACCTCCGCTTCCTGCGGGCCAGGGACTGCTATTCCCGGCCGCTGGATGTCTATGCCACGGCCAAGCGGCGCGGCATGGACTTCGTCACCATCACCGACCACGATTCGATCGACGGCTGTCTGGAATTGCTCGACCGCCTGGGCGAGCGCGAGGATTTCATCACCGGCGAAGAAGTCAGCGCCACTTTTCCGGAATTCAACCACACCGTTCATATCGGAGTTTACGGGTTGAACGAGGCGCAGCATCGTGAAATCCAGCGCCTGCGCTCCAACGCCGAAGAGCTCGTTCCGTATCTGCGCCAACAGGATCTCTTGTTCGACCTGAACCACTTTTACCATGACTTTGCGGACCTGGCGCGCGTGCAGGGTTTCACAGAGCGCATGTCGGAACTGTTTGACGTGTTCGAGGTCCGAAACGGCACCCAGGAGCGCGACCACAACACTTTAATCTCCCGCCTGGTGGAGAGCCTCCGGCAGGGCGGGCGCACCGTCGGGATTATCGGCGGCAGTGACTCGCATACGCTGCGCCGCCTGGGGCGGACTTACACGGCTTGCCCCGCTGCCCATCGCGAGGAATTCTTACAGGCCATCCGCAGCGGCCGCAGCCAGGTCTGCGGCGCGCATTCCAATCACCTTTCCCTGGCGGCCGACATTTACGGCGTGGTGCTGCGCTACTATCCCGCCGTCTTTGGCATCGGGAACGGGGAACTTCCCGCGGGCATCCGGGTGAGGAATATCTTCTTCAGCATTCTGGCCGCGCCTTTTCTGTTTATTCCCTACGTCACCGCCGCGCGCCATAGCTCCATCGAGCACGCCCGCGTCAACCGCTACGCGCGTGCGCTGAACAACCAGGACTTGCCGATCCGCGAAGGGCTGAGCAAACCCGCCGACTGTCGAGATTCTTCGCTTCGCTCAGAATGACAGAGGACGCACTTTAGATCGTTTCAGACGGCCACGACCCACCCGATTCCGATCCCCGCGACAGTCCTCAGCCGGTCGATCAATTGTCCGGCGTGATGCTGGATGTGCCGGATGTTGTAGAGTTGCAGTTCCAGCTTGGTGAATGGAAGCCAGTAGAAACCGGAGGGCGCGTTGAAATCCAGGCCCGGCACTTTGGCGTCAATCTCTTGCCAGCAAACCTCGAAGTACTCAAGGACTTCCTCTTTGCCGTAAGGCTCGCCGATCTTGGGCTCGTCGTGGGGCGGCCAGGGAAGGCGGCCCAGCCATTGGTAATTCTCGCGATGCTTTTTCCACGGGGTGAATGCTTCGAGGGAATTCTGCAAATACACGTGGGTGCAATAAAGCAAGTGGTAAGCGATGTGCCAGGATTTGTTCGGATATTCGGGAGCAATCCAGAGTGATTCCGGACACTTGATGATTGCTTCCTTCAGCATCGCCAGCGAAGCCCGATATTGTTTCGAGAGTATTTCGTGCACGTTGGTTTCTGACATGACGATTCTCCTGGAAGAACAGCGTAGGGGGACGGCTTGCCGTCCCCGGACGGTTACCAGGCCGACGAGGGTAGGGCAAGCCCTACCCCTACAGCACTAGCCGTCAAGGGTGAATCTCACTCCGTACGACGCGGCCGGAAGAAGCACTGATAGGCGAGCATTCCGGCCCCCAGCGTCAGCAATCCGAAGCCGGACTCCTTCGGACGCAGCGCCATCGTGTAGCAGAGCATCCAGGCGCTGGCGCCGACAAAGACCGCGGGAACCAGCGGATATCCCCAACTTGCCGCTCGAAGGCGTTTCCAACCCGGCCGCTTGCGCAGGCGCACCATGCCCACCACCGCCAAGGCCGCAAACAGAACCAGGGCGAAGCCGATGTAGTAGAGCAGGCTCTCGAAGCTTCCGGTGAGGATCATCAGGGCAGTGGCCAGAGACTGCCAGAGAATAGCCTGGATCGGCGTTCCCCAGCGCGCATGGACGCGCGCGGCACCAGAAAAAAAACAGCCGTCCTGCGCCATAGCGTAATAAACGCGCGGCCCCACAATCATCATGGCGCTTACCGTGGAAAGCAACCCCACGGACATCACGGCGCTGAAGAAGTCTCCCCCTTTCCCTCCGAACAGCGCCGCTGCTGCCGCCGCGCCGATGCGCTCGACGCCCTTCATGGCTTCCAGAGGCAGGGCATAGATGAACGCGACATTCAAGGCAAAATAGAATGCCGCCACAATCAAAGTTCCGGCAACCAGGGAAGCAGGCAGCGTGCGCTCCGGCGACTTCATCTCCTCCGCCACGTAGGCTGCGGCGTTCCAACCGCTATAGGCGAACATCACGAAGATGAGTGAAACCGCGAATTGCGCGCCCAGGCTGTGGTGGGAGGTCCGGACTGCCTGCGCCGAGAAATGGGATACGCTTCCCTTCCCCAGCAGGAAGGCAAGCGCCAGGAAAGCGCCCAGGATTCCGATCTTCAACCCGGTAAGAAGGTTCTGGACTTTGCCCGCGAAACGCACCCCAACGATATTGACAGCCGCGAAAACCCCAACCACACCTATCGCCAGCAGGTTCCCGCTGCCGGTGTGAATCCCCGAAAGCGTCAATCCCGTTGCCGAGCTTGGCGAGAGCGCGGGGTAGAAGTGCGCCAGATACTCAGAAAAGAGCAGGGCCGCGGCGGCGATGGGCGCTGCAAAACCAGCGAAGAACGAAATCCAGCCGCTCAGGAACCCCCACGCCGGTCCCCAGGCCTCGCGCAGATAGACGTACTCGCCTCCCGATCGGGGAAGATTGACGGCCAACTCGGAATAACAGAGACACCCCGCCAAGGCTACCACTGCGCCCGCCAGCCAGATGCCAAGCACCCAGTATGGCTTGCCCAGATCGCCGGCCAGGAAGCCGGTGATGCCGAAGATTCCTGACCCGATCATGTTCGCCACCACAATGGCCGTGCCGTTGGTTAGCGTCAATTCGCGACGCAGAGAGCGGCCGACCGTCGAGAGTCGAGAGTCAACAGTATGCCGCGCGTTGGAAGGCAATTCCATAGTAGGAAAGCAAAAGCAAGGTACAGGCTACTTCTTCGGCACCAACGTCGACAGAGGGACCGTCCTCGTTGTCTTGCTGAACCACAACTCTACCGTCACCCGGTCAGGCGCCACCACTGAGAACCCGGAATTGGTTACTGAGTCATGAAGCGCATCATCAAGGCTGAATATCTTCTGCCGGCGTCGGCTGTAAAATTCCACCGGTGAATGCCACGGTTGGTGGCCACCAGAGCTCTGCAAGGTGTACACGAAGAAATTGGAGTCTGGCGTCCAAATGGCTTTCGTGACGCAGTAGCCGTGTTCCCCGTCTGCGGAGAAGTACTCCCGCCGGGTGAGCAGCTTGCCGGACTTGGACCGCAGGTCAACCCAGCTCTCATGGCCGCCATATCCCGGCTTGACTAGAGGAGAAACAATCGCAACGGTGGACTTGTCTGGTGACTCGTACTGCGACACAACAAGCCCGAATGACTCGACTGCCTGCGGATGCGCACCCTGCTGTTGTCCAGCAATTCCTGTGGCCACCCCGAACGCCACCAGGATGGACAAGCTTGCTGCCGCAATGGGCGATGTCATTCTTCCTCGCCTCGCCTTGACCTCTGAATTTCGACTGTCAACTATCGACTGTCGACTGTCAACTCCCTCGACAAGATCCCCTGCTATCCGTAGAATTGTGTCATGCGACGAGCAACTAAAGTCCTTCACGCGCCAAAACCTCATGGCAGGTTAGCGGTTTGCACCGTTGTTCCGGCCCTGCTGTTTTTCTGCCAGCCGGCTGCAGCCCAATCCGTACCGATTGAGCCTTCTGAGACCGATGCCGGCAAGTATTTGGAGCACATTGTTCCCTACGTCCCTACTCCGATGTTGGTGACCCAGAAGATGCTGGAACTCGCCAAGGTCGCGCCCGACGACGTGGTCTACGACCTGGGATCGGGTGATGGCCGCATCGTCATCATGGCGGCGCAGAAATTCGGCGCGCACGCCGTGGGGGTGGAATTTGATTCCGACCTCTACCAGAAATCCTCGGAACGCATCCGAAAACTCGGTTTGCAGGACCGTGCCCAGATCATCCACGAAAATATGTTCGAGGTCAATGTACGCCACGCCACCGTGGTGACGCTTTACCTTCTAACCTCCGTGAATGAACGCCTGCGCCCGAAGCTCGAGCGCGAGCTTCGCTCCGGGGCGCGTATCGTCTCGCACGACTTTCAGGTTCCCGGCTGGCAACCGGCGCAGACCGTCGAGGTGAATTCAGAGAACCAGGTGGCCAGCAAGATTTACCTTTACATTCGGCCGTAGGCAGTTGAGAGTCGAGAGTCGAAAGTCAAGAGTTGAAAGTCGCCGGGTCGAAAGTTGACCGTAACAACCCCGCGTCATTCCCGCGAAAGCGGGAATCCACGCCGAAATCTTCCAGAAGCGCTCTGACAACACAATGGATTCCCGCTTGCGCGGGAATGACGTGCACCGCAACCGCGTGGCTCCTCATCCACTTTTGACTCTCGACTCTCGACTACCCCCTGATCGCCTCGAACATGGCCACGATGTTCCGTGGCGGGACGTAGGCGAGGATATTGTGGACTTGTTGGAAGACAAACCCGCCGCCCGGGCTTAGGATTCGCACTTGTTCCTTGACGTGACGGCGCACTTCCTCGGGCGTCGCGTTGGGCAGGATAGTCTGGGTATCGCAACCGCCGCCCCAAAACACCATCTCTCTTCCGAATTCAGCCTTGAGTTCCGCGGCGTCCATCCCGGCGCAGGAAATCTGAACCGGATTAATGGCGTCGAGCCCGGCGTCGATCAGATCGGGCAGCAGTTCCCTTACCCCGCCGCAGCAGTGCAGCATGACGACGACGTTGGCGAGCTGTTTGGCGCGAGTCCACATCAGCTTGTGGCGGGGCTTGAAAAACTCGCGATACATCTTGGGCGAGACCTGCGGGCCGCTCTGCATTCCCAAATCGTCGCCAAACTTGATGATGTCGATTGAGTCTCCCACCGCGCCCAGGTATTTCTCCAGGTTGGCGAGATGAATTTCCACAAGATCATCCAGGAACTTGTGCGCCTTGGCGGGTTCGCCCGCCAGGAGCATAAAGAAGTTGTCGTTGCGATACAGGAACTGCCCGGTCTCGAGCAGATTGCCGCCGAACCCGCCCAGGATGGCCCTGTCCGTCTTTTGTCGCAGCCGCTTTGCGCCCTCGCCCAACTGTTCCTGATTCACCCCGGGGCCGGGTGGACCTCCGACGGCGTTCCACATCGATTCTTGCATTGCCTCGCGGATGGTGGCCGGCCCTTTCTCGTCAGAGAACGGGAAGTACGTTTGTTCGAAATAAAGCGCGCCTTCCGGCATGTGAGCAATCAGCCGGCCGCTTTTTGAGCGGAACACCCAGCGTCCGTCGGCCTTTTCAGGCAGCGCCCACGCCGGCATTTTGCAAGGCGTGCCGTCCGGCAGAATCCAATCCGCCCAGGATGTTTCGTCAAGCCCGAAGCCTCGCCCGAGATCCAGGACGTCGACTCCGAATTCTTCAAGAACGTCTTCGTCCACAATGGCCAGTTGCTGGATCGGATCGTAAACACGGATGGTTTTCTTGGCAAGTCCGAGGTAGTCGCGCAGCCTCGCATAGGCGATCGCAGCGATGCCTGAGGACGGATGGCCTGAAAAATCAATTGGCACTTGATCCGGCTGGCGATGTTGGCAAGCGGTGAGAACCCTTTCACGTGATGTCATGGCTTATCTCCATAATCGTAGGTGCCTCGACCGACTCTCTCAACCGGTCCGGTCAGGCTGACTTCTCCATCCTCCGGCCAAGCCACGTCGAGCGCCCCGGCTTCGGTGCGCACGCGAACGCGCCTCTCGGTCAGGCCATTCAAGATGCTCGCCACGGTCGCAGCGCAGGAGCCGGTGCCTGAGGACATGGTATGGCCCACGCCGCGTTCCCAGAAACGCACGGCGATTTCTCTTCGCGAGATCACCTTCACAAACTCCACGTTGGTCCGGTTCGGAAAGAGCGCATTCGTCTCAATTTCGCGCCCCAGCCCTTCCCAGTCGTCAGGCGGGTCATCCACGAAAATCGAACAGTGCGGATTGCCCATCGACGTCACCGTCACCGGCAGCAGGCCTCGTTGAGTGCGCAGCTCATAGTTTGTGACGGGCGCTGTGGCGGCTTCGCCTTCGAACGGTATTTTCTCGGGCTCCAGGACCGGCGCTCCCATTCCGGCGCGGAACAGCCACCTGCCCTCCCCCCCTTTGACCTTCTCGAGAGATTTTAAACCTGCCGCCGTTTCGATCAGAAAAGTGCGTTGGTCCGGCAGGAGTTCCGCCAGAAACGCGCCCGCGCAGCGAATGCCGTTTCCGGACATCTCGGCTTCGCTGCCATCGGCATTGAAGAAGCGCAGGCGCGCGGTATGTCTTGATTCACGGGGCGGCATCATCACCAGCAGACCATCTGCGCCGATGCCCGCGTGCCGGTCCAGAATCGCCTTCGAGAACTTCCCTAAGGAGCGTGGAAGGCCTTCGGCACCGGCGACCAGCCAGTCGTTTCCGAGTCCGTGAAACTTGGCAAATGGGATGTTACTTCTCAATTGTGATTTGCGATTGGTGATTTGGGATTTGTGAATCGTAGACGCCATGCTTCATTCCGCTTTCTTCCGTCTTTTGATTGCTGCCTTTCCCCTCGTCACTGGTCACTCGTCACTTGTCACTTCTTTTGCGGTAGATTTCCACGCTCCCCTCCTTCGAAGACGAGTCTTTTTCGAGAAGCTCGAATTTTGCAAACGCCTGCGGGTAGGCTCGCATCAGTTCATCCACCGGGTCGCCGTCGCCGCGAATGATCCATCCCACCCAATTGCCGGCATCGGTGCGAAGCTGGCGCCAGTATTCGCGGTTAGCGTCCGAGATCGTATTGCGGAAGTGAATCCCGACTTCCGGCATGACGCAAGGCCACTTCCCTCCCGCCACCAGGACACGTCCGCCGTCGTAGTGCTGGCGAAGGAAGCGAATGATAGCCTGTTGCCGCTCAGATCGGCAAGGCGTATTCAGTATGCCCTCCCTGGCGACCACCAGCCGCTCGGCGCCCCCCGAAAGAAGCACACCGCACTGCAAGACCAATCCGGCCACAAAGAATGCCAGCAGGCGGTAACGCCAGGGGCGAGGGAGGGCTCGCGGCAGAACAAAGCCTGCGAATACCGCCAGCGCAGGGATCATCTCGGCGCCGTACCGCAGGTTGTAATATGTGAACGGGAACAGCGTCGGCACATACAGAGGAATCGCCGCGTAAGCCAGCGCGTTCACGTAAAACGGCAAAGGGACCAGGAACAGAAATGCCGCGCTACCCCTGGCCCAGGACGGCCGATGGAGTATATAGGCCATCAGCCCAAGGACCGCCAACTCCAGCGGCCACGCTCCGAAGACGAGCTTGAGGTCCTCCACATAGTACTGCGCGGAGAGCAGAAGCTTCCCGTCCGTGGGATAGGGAAATGCCGTGGTGGCGAGTTGATGCGCGTAGATTGCCCGGGCCGAGAATGCTCCGTTGTAGAACTCCAAGGGATTCGAGAATCGGTACGCGTTGTGAAGCAGCCAGAGCGTGGGGCCGGCCCCCGCGATCAGCGAGAAAATCAAGGCGTGCCGGATGCGCATTTGCCACGATTGGCGCCGCGCCAACAACACAAACAAGGCCGCAAAGGGCAGAAAGTACCACTCTTCGTAGCGGGTTAGCGTCCCTAGAAACGCTGCCCCCGCGGCCGCCAGTAAATTCCCAACCCCGCCGGTCTGCTGGTAGCGGAAAAGTTCGTACACCACCAGAACGGACCAGAAAATAGCCAGCGGTTCCGTCAGCGGCGTACTGGCGAGATAAAGCAGGTTGGGGCTCAGCAGAAACACGGCTAGCGACAGCAACCCCGCGGCTCGGCCCGCATTGACTGCCGTTCCGAAGCGGTAGAGGATCCAGGCGGTGCCCGCGAAAGCTGTGCAGGACACGACGCTGCCTGCTAATCCCGTCCGCCACAGGAAGTCATTGGTTGCCAAGGGTGCGGCGAGCAGGTGAAACAGGGGAAGCCAGACAGTGCCAATCTCGCTGTAGCCGGGAGTCAGGGAGTCGAAGATCCGCCGCGCCCCCTCCATGTGCGCGATGGCGTCGCCGTAAATGTTCGTCAGGCCGCGCGAATAGAACCAATATAAGGCCGCCAGGGTGACCGCGGCGATGCACAGGGCTACCGCGCCATCGGTCCGGAAGGAAAGCGCAGGTGGATGGCCGCAGTGAGGCTGAGCGCTACCTCCGTCGTTTGCTGGGCTCCGGAGATGTATGTGAGGAACGCTTTCAGCACCGAAGGGGCTCATTCTACCTTCAACAGCGAGGGATCATACATCAAATTCGGTCAGCTTCTTGAACGCGAGGTAGCGCGTCTCAATGTCTTTCGGGGTCAGCCGGAGCAAACGCGAAAGTCCGAACTCTTCCACCGCATAGCTGGCCATCACTGAGCCGTAAATCACAGCGCGGCGAAGCTGGCGGTCGGAGAATTCGCCGGCCTTCGCCAGGTACCCCATGAAGCCGCCAGCGAAGCTGTCTCCGGCGCCGGTGGGATCGCGGACCTCATCGAGGGGAAAAGCCGGTGCAGAGAAGATTCCTCCCTCAGAGAAAAGCAAGACCCCATGTTCTCCGCGCTTGATCACCAGGGTACGCGGCCCCATCTTGCGGATCGCTTCCGCTGCCCTCTTCAAGTTGGCGATGCCGGAGAGCATTCGCGCTTCGTTCTCGTTGATCACCAGGATGTGAATCTCAGCCAGCGCCTTCTTCAATTCCTCGGGCGTTCCCTTGATCCAGTAATTCATGGAATCCAGGCCTACCAGGCGGGCCTGAGGCAACTGCCGGCGGACGTGGATTTGCAATGTTGGATCGATGTTGCCCAGGAATACGAAATCAGTATCGAGGTAAGAAGCGGGCAGCGCGGGCGAGAATTGCTCGAAGACGTTGAGTTGCGTTTCCAGCGTACGCGCCTCACTCATGTCGCCGGTGTATTCACCCGACCAGCGAAACGTCTTGCCGCGGGCGCGCACCAGGCCCGTGATGTCGATCGCGCGATCGCGAAAAACGCGCAGGTGCTCTTCACCGAGATCGTCGCCGATGACCGCGACAACCCGCACAGGTGCAAACCAACTGGCGGTGACTGCCAGATAGGTCGCGGCCCCGCCTAGAATGTTATCGGCCACCCCGTAGGGGGTTCGGACGGAATCGAACGCCACCGCGCCGACCACCAGCAGAGGTGCTGGGGACTGGGGGCTAGGGGCTGGGGAGATTTTGGATTTTGGCTTGTGGATTTTCGATTTGGGTTTTTGCATTACTCTCTCTTTCGTACTCGCTTGTGTCGACTGCGCGTCTGTCATCCCGAGCGAAGCGAAGGATCTCCGCAGTTGTCCGGGCTAGGACGGATTAGGAATAACTGCAGGGATCCTTCGCTGCGCTCAGGATAACACCACGAACGCCCACCCCGAAGCTGCCATTCACGTGCATCCTCGACCTTCTGCTCTCCCCTAGTCCCTAGCCCCCAGTACCTAGCCCCTAGCTCAAATACTTTCCCACCAGCAGCGCCAGTTTCTTCTTGGCTTTCGGTGAAATGCTCTTGCGGTCTGTCAGGATGGCGTGGGCCAGTGCCGAGGCGCAAGGGCAATTTCGTTCTCGGGGAAGAGCGCGAATGGTTTTCAGCAGGATGTTCTGGGAGTTCGCAACGTTCTTCGTAAGATACCCCAGCACGACGTTGATGGTTACGGTGTCATGCTCGGGATGCCAGCAATCGTAGTCGGTCACCATCGCCAGCGTGGCGTAACAGATCTCCGCTTCGCGCGCCAGCTTGGCCTCCGGCAGGCTGGTCATGCCGATCAGGTCCATGCCCCACGACCGGTAAACGTTGGACTCGGCCTTGGTGGAGAACGCCGGTCCTTCCATGCACACGTAAGTGCCGCCCTGGTGCCAGGGTACGCCAAGCTCTTGGCACGCCGCTGCCAGCGTCTCAACGACCGTAGAACACACCGGTTTGTCGAAACTGACGTGCGCCACCAGGCCCTCGCCAAAAAACGTGGAAGGGCGCTGCCGGGTGCGATCGAAGAATTGCGCGGGCAACGCCATGTCCGTGGGCCGGTACTCCTCCTTCAGAGAGCCTACGGCGCTCACCGAAATGATCCGTTGCACGCCGAGTTTCTTGAACCCGTAAATATTGGCGCGCGAATTCACTTCCGTGGGCAAAAGGGTGTGGCCGCGCCCATGCCGCGACAGAAATGCAACCTTGCGTCCCTCCAAGTTTCCGACCACATAGGCGTCCGAGGGCCTGCCGAACGGCGTCGTTAGGCGCACCTTCCGGACGCGCTCGATCCCCGGCAGGTTATACAGGCCGCTTCCTCCGATGATTCCAATCTCCGCTTGTGGCAAAGGTCCCTCCCTAGGTCACGTGACCGACACCCCGGTAATCTTGCCCTCTCTTTCCACCAAACGCAACCAGGGCGCGCTCGTCTCGTGGGGAAAAATCACGATGGCCTTCTGGCGAGCCAATTCCGGCAGCAGTCGCTTCTTGCTCGCGAGCGTCTGCATGGGATAGAGGTCAAAGCTCATGATCCACGGATACGCGAGATGCGCCGCCATGGGAACGGTGTCGGAAATGAAGTAGGCACAGTCACCCTCCGATTCGATGCGCACGCACTGCAAGTGGCGAGTGTGGCCGGGCACAACCTCCACCCGAACGCCTGGGACTACCTCCGTAGCCCCATCGAGGAAATCCGTCTGCGCTTCGGCGGGCCGGAAGAACTCCTCAATATAGCTCGCCCGTTCCCGTTCGCTGGGATCGAGCGCGCTCTCCCACTCGCCGCGTTGGATCAAATAACGAGCTTGGGGAAAAGTGGGAACCGTCTTTCCCCCCAGGCGCCGCGTGTTCCAACCGCAGTGGTCGAAGTGCAGGTGGGTGTTGATTACAATGTGAACATCCTCCGGCTTGACCCCCAGGTTTTCCAGCGACGCCAGCAGAGTTGGGGGATGCCGGACGTCATAGATGTCCCGGAACTTTGCGTCGAACTTGTCGCCAATACCGGTTTCCACCAGAATATTCTGCCGCCCGGCGCGAATCAGCAGGCACGTCAAGGAAAGCTGAATCCGGTTGCGTTCATCCGCAGGCGCCTTTCGCTCCCATAAGGGTTTCGGCACCACGCCGAACATCTGTCCGCCGTCCAGAGCAAAGGTCCCGTCGCTGATGATCTGCAAATCGAAATTCCCCAGCTCCATTATTCCTCGCCTCGGCAATGTGGCGCGGGCGTCCCGCGTGCGTGCGGAAGCGGGACGTCCGCACCACATCACTTCTCTTCGACCAATTCGATCAGCACACCCAACGTTCCGGCGGGGTGCAGAAAAGCCACGAGCTCGTTCCCCGCCCCGCGACGAGGCTCCCGATCGATCAGCTTGACTCCCGCGTTTTCCAATTCGCGCAGCGTGCCCGCCAACTCCTCGACCGCCAGCGCGATGTGGTGCAGGCCCTGCCCGCGCTTGGCGATGGAACGAGCCAGTGGCGAATCCTCGCTCGTGGCCTCGAGCAACTCCAGGCGGCTCTCGCCGACCTGGAACATCGCCACGCGCACCTTCTGCTCTTCGACCACTTCTTCCGAGTCCGGCGGCTTCCCGAGCAGCTTCTCGAAGACAGGCCGCGCCGCCTCGAGCGAGCCAACCGCAATGCCGATGTGGTGAATCTTCATAAGAGAATTGCGCCCTGGTTGTAGGGGTACGGCTTGCCGTACCCTCTTCATCTTTATCGCGCGACCGAGCCAAGAGGGCACGGCAAGCCGTACCCCTACAACCAGCTAATGCCGAGCGGCGCTAGATAGGGCCGGCTCCCAGTGACTCCGCCACGATTTTCTCGACCAGTGAGTACGGGTCCGCGCGATGCTCGAGCAAGTCGTCAACGAGCTGG
Organism: uncultured Acidobacteriota bacterium; assembly: GCA_963831905.1. Classification (GTDB taxonomy): domain Bacteria; phylum Acidobacteriota; class Terriglobia; order UBA7540; family UBA7540; genus CAVROP01. Next base: position 787,574 of record CAWHRX010000004.1, read on the forward strand.
TCCAGGAAGTGATCGCGCAAACGTTCGCGGACAACTCTCTCAAAGAGATTCCGCCGCAGCATTTCAAGCAAACGTCCGCGCCAGTAATTCCTCCGGCGATTCGCGCGGCCGGCGCTCTTGTCCTGGAACTGTTGAAACTGTTCCAGCGCCTGTCGCACTTCGCTTATGCCTGAACCTGTGGTGGCGACCGCCCTGACGATGGGCGGCCGCCATCCATCCGCGCGGGAAGCCAGGGAAAGCATCGCCGCGATTTCCTGTTCCAGGCGCTCTGCGCCGGGGAGGTCGGCCTTGTTGAGCACGTAGAGGTCGGCGATTTCCATGACACCGGCCTTGAACGTTTGCACGTCATCGCCCATGCCCGGCACCAGGAGCAGGGCGGTGGCATCGGCCAAGCGAGCGACTTCGACTTCGTCCTGTCCGACGCCGACGGTTTCGATCAACACCACGTCGCAGCCCGCCGCATCGAGCACGGTGACCACGTCGTGGGTCGTCGGCGCCAGGCCTCCCAACTGCCCGCGCGTTGCCATACTGCGGATGTAGATGTCCGTATCGCCCGCCAGGTTCTGCATGCGAATGCGGTCGCCCAGCAAGGCGCCGCCGGAGAACGGGCTCGTCGGGTCAATGGCGATGATGCCCACGCGTGCGCCGGCGCTCCGATACGCGCCCGCCAACTTCTCCACCAGGGTGCTTTTCCCGGCTCCGGGGGAACCCGTTACCCCGATGACCTGCGCTTTTCCGGAGGCCGGGAACAGACGCTTCAGGAGAGCTATGCCCTGCGCATCGCTCGACTCGACCGCAGAGATGGCGCGAGCGATGGCGCGCCGGTCTCGCGCGAGCACTTTGGCTACCCAGGTCTCGATTGAATCCGCCATCTGGAGGCAGGGCCCGTCCTGATTCCTGCAAGGCATGTCGCGGGCGATCAAGGTGCGTGGGAGATCGTTCCTCGCCATGCTGCATCTCCCAAAGTCAAGGCTATACCACAAGCCCCCTAGCGTCAAGAAATCAGGGGCGTGCACGAACTCTGGCGCGGGCGAGACGCCCGCGCCACGAAGGCTTGCTGATCGGTGAAGTTATGGTTTAACTTACAAGAAGTACGAATTGAGTTCCGGCGATGACGTCACGCTTTGGTTTCACTTTCGGGCTCTTGCTGCTCGCGGGCGGTTTTCGCCCGGCATGGGCTGCTGACAAGCCGCGCCCGCCCGCCTTGCCTCAGGTCACAGTGCGCGCGCATGGCCCGGGCTGCCAGGTCGACATCGACGGCCGCGCCGCCGGAAAAACGGATGGCCATGGCACGCTCGTGGTTCCGGAGGTCGAACCCGGGGACCACTACCTTCATCTCCGCTGCCCCAATGCACAGGAGAAGACCTTCTTCATGTCGCCCTTGGCCGGCGAGAACCTGGCCCTCGACGAGAACAAGCCCTCCGAGTCTTCGACTCCGCAAGCCGATACCGGCGTGAGGTCCGCTGAGACGGAGATTCAGCTTCGCCAGTTGGTTCAACAAGCCCAACAAATGCGGGCGCAAGGCAGGCTGGACGAGGCGGTCGAACGGCTGCGCGCTGCGGTCAAGCTCGATCCCGCGAACTCGGACCTTCACCGCGAGCTGGGGATCTCCTTCCTGCTGGGCAAAGACTGGAAACGCGCCCGCGTGGAGATGCTGGAGGCCATCCGCAATGATCCCACGGATGCCGACGCCTATAACGGCCTAGGCTATGCGCTCGAAAAAATGGGCGAATGGGGCGAGGCGCTGAAGCAATATCGCATGGCCACCCACCTCGATCCCGCAGACCCCACGTACCGCACCCACTATTTCGACATACTCTCCAAATTGTCCCAGGAAAATGCCAAGAAGAAATAACAAGGATTCAGGATTCAGGATTCAGGAGTCCGAAGGCAGAAAGCAGAAGACGGCCCACCTGCCGACCTGCCTATCTGCCGACTGCCCTCTCGCCGGCCACGACTTCCCGCAGAACGCACAGGGCGCGCTCGCACCCGGCCCGGTCCACATCGAGGTGAGTCACCATGCGAATCAGTTTCGCGTCGTAGGGGTTCGCCAGGACGTTTTTGGCTTTCAGCCGCTGCGACACCTCAGGTGCGGTCAGGCCGGTGCCCGAAACGTCGAAGAACAGGATGTTGGTGACCACCTTCTCCGTTTCGACCTTGATCCCCGGAATCTCCCGCAGACCTCGCGCCAGAAACTTGGCGTTCTCGTGGTCGATATGGAGCCGCTGGGGTCCTTCCTCGAGGGCGAGCAGACCCGCCGCGGCAAGGATACCCGCCTGCCGCATCCCGCCGCCCAGCATTTTTCGTGCGATGCGCGCTTCTTCGATGAATTCCTTGCTGCCCACGAGCATCGAGCCCACGGGCGCACCCAGTCCCTTCGATAAGCAAAACATGACGGAATCAGCCTTCCTGGTCAACTCCGTTACCGGCCGCCCCAGCGCCACGCTGGCATTGAAAATCCGCGCGCCATCCAGATGCACGGGCAGTCCGGCGGCGTGGGCGTGGTCGGCAATCTCGTCGAACACCTCGGGCGGGTAGACCGAGCCCCCGGCAATATTCGAGGTATTCTCCATTTCGATGAGCGCCGTGCGGGCCCGATGATCGCCGCGGCCGCGTACGAAGGGAGCGATCAGTTCCCAGGTCAGGATTCCGTCCTCTGCCCAGATGCTCCGTGGCACGAGGCCGGCAAAGGCCGCCACAGTCCCCATCTCGAAGTTGTAGATGTGCGCCCGCGCTTCGCAAATCACGTCCTGGCCGGGCTTGCCGTGGACCTTCAGCGCCGCCTGGTTGCCCATGGTTCCGGAAGCAACGAAGAGCCCTGCCTCGCGAGCAAAGACCTCGGCCGCGCGTTCCTGTAAGCGATTCAGCGTGGGGTCTTCGCGGTAAACATCGTCTCCCACTTCCGCTTCGTACATGGCGCGGCGCATGGCGGCGGAGGGCTTGGTGACGGTATCGCTGCGTAAATCAACAATGTCTGTGTTCATAAATCTTATTGCTCCATTCGATTTTGTCCGTTGTCAGCGGTCAGTCGTCCGTTGTCAGTGGTCCGTTGCTGAAATTGGCTTCTCCTCGGTCCATCGCTGTCAGACACTTGTCATCCTGAGCGAAGGATCTCTGCATTTCCCATTAATTCCGAAATTCCCGACGAACTGCGGCGATCCTTCGCCTCGCTCAGGATGACATACGCAACGGACCACGGACAACGGACAACGGACAAAGGACGTCCTTAAACAAACTCCTGAAAAACTTCGTTAGAAACCAGGTACGCTGCTTCCGCCAGCCGGAAGTTATCTCCGCGAGTTGTTAGCAAGCCATCTCGGGCCAGCGTTTCAATTCTTCCTCGCCACCGGATCAACGCGTCCTCCCCCCACTGTTTCCGGGCGGCTTCCAGGCTGACGCCTTCCGCCTGCCGCAGCCCGAGGAAGAAAAACTCCTCCACCTGCTCCTCCGGCGAAAGTCTGCGGACGTCCGCGATCGGCGTGCGCTCGCTTGCCAACTCCTCCAGGTAAGCCTGGGCGGAATCCAGGTTGGCCCAGCGGCTGATGCCGTCGAACGAATGGGCGCCCGCGCCCAGTCCGAGATACGGAGCTAGTTGCCAGTACTTCAAGTTGTGCCGGGATTCAGAGCCGGGCCGGGCAAAGTTGGATATTTCGTACTGAACGTATCCTTCGCGGCGCAGCGCCTCGCGCCCGCTCTCGTATGCGTCGGCCATGAACTCTTCGCCTGGAACGGTGGACGCATGATAGCGCGAACCGCCGTGCATCACTTCCCTGCCCAGCCGGCTCTTCTCGTCGATTTCGAACAGGTAAAGCGAGATGTGCTGGGGCGCAAGCCGCAGCACGGCTTCCAAATTGCCCCGCCACGACTCCGTGGTCTGGTGAGGCAAACCGGCCACCAAGTCGAGGCTCAGGTTAGTGAAGCCCGCGCGGCGCGCGGTTTGCACAAGCTCCTGCGTGTCCGAGGCGGAGTGCAGCCGGCCCACGGCGCGCAATTCCTGGTCCTGGAAAGTCTGTGCCCCGATGCTCAGACGATTGATGCCCATGCCCAGCGCGCGCGCCAAGAACTGCCGATCCGCCGAGCCCGGAGTGACCTCGACCGTGAATTCGACCGCGCCGGGCATCTCAAAGCGCCCGTCGAGAGCGCCAACGATCTTCTCCAGTTTCTCCGCTCCCAACATGGGGGGGGGTTCCGCCACCGAAGTAGACCGTATCCACGGGAAGCGTGAAAACCCTCTCGCCCAAACCTAGAGCCTCATAATGAACAGGCAACCGCTCAATCTCATGCTCGATCGCTTCACGGTACCGGCCGAAGAGGCTGGAGGGTTCCACCCGCGAGCTGAAATTGCAGAAGCTGCACTTCGAGGCGCAGAAGGGGATCTGAACGTAGATGCCGAGCGAATGCATCGAGAGCCATCATAACCCAACTTTGACCCGAAGTGGACAATCACCGTCGTCCCCGCGTAAGCGGGGACCCATTGTCGGCCCAATGGATTCCCGCTTACGCGGGAATGACGTGGCTATCGAGGGAACCGCAGGGAGCGCGGGCATCCTGCCCGCGCGCGGGAGCGGGACGCTCCCGCGACCGCGGGCGGGACGCCCGCGCCACATCCGTCCACGGTCGGCCCATTTTCATGACGGCAAGCCGTCCCCCTACAAGGTTCATGAAATTTGGCGTACTATTGAAGCTGCGGCAGGTTCCCGGCTCCGTCAGGAATGATCCCCATGCGTAACCCTTTAGCGCGCGCCAGGCACAACGCTTCCATTAATCCCCAGTTCAACCCTTCGATCAATCCCAAGATCACGGCTGCGATTAACCCCAACATCAATCCCTGGATCAATCCGAACCGGAACTCGCGCATCAACCCCGGCTTCAACCAATCCTTGAACCCCCTGGTTACGGCCTCGCTGAATCCCAGGCGCAACTCGCGGCTTGACCTCAAACTGACTCACAAGTATTCCGGCCTTCGCCGGCTGAATCCCGAGGCGGAGTTGGTAGGCTACGTCGTGCAAACCAGCCACCAGGCGGTGCTGCTGTTTTTCGACCAGGACCTGAACTGGACGTCGTACGTCGTGGATAACAGCCAGCAAGGCTACAACGTTTTCGACCTGGAAGGAACCTGGCAAGGCTACGTGCTCAAAAACCAGGCCCGCGGGTGGAACGAGTTTAACCTCCAGGGCGACTGGCTGGGTTTCATTGTGCGCTAGCCCTGGCAAGCCCCCCTAAAACGAAACCTTTCAAGGCAGGAATGCATCCATACTTTGGGGGAATTCGGTGGCAGTTCTCACCTCTGACCCCCAAGGAGGAACGACCTATGCGCAAGTTGTTTGGACTCGCAACCATCGTGCTCTTGGCCGCGGCTCTCGCGCTAGCCGATTCGAAGAATCAGCACAATGACGCCTTTACTGCGGGGCCGCCAGACGAATCCGACTTGGCCCGCAAGGTACGCCACGAACTGGTGACCCTGCCGTACTACTCGATTTTCACCGACCTCGCCTTTAAGGTAGACGGCGGCGTGGTCACGCTGGAGGGTGCGTGCCCTCCTGAGCCTCCTTATGACATCAAGAAAGACGCGGAAAATGTGGTGAAGCGCATCCCGGGTGTAACCCAGGTCATCAACAACATCAAGGAATTGCCGCTCTCGAACTTCGATTGGCAGATCCGCCGGGCCACGGCCAAAGCCATTTACGGCGATTCGCAGATCGGAATGCGCTACGGGTATCAGGCCTTGCCATCGATCCATATCATCGTGGACAACGGCCACGTGACGCTGGAGGGAGTGGTTGACAACCAGTTCGACGACACGATCATCCGCATGCGCGCCAACCAGGTGCCAAACGTCTTTTCCGTGACTGACAACTTGATTGTCTTGAACCCATCTAAGAAGAAAGATAAATAGACCCGCGCGATCTCGTAGGGGGACCGCTTGCCGTCCCCGCATCCCAACGTGGCACGGCCATCCTGGCCGCGCGCGGCACTTTCGACATTTTTGTTGCGGTTGTCACTTCGGGCGCTGTAAACATGGGAGCGCGGGCTTCCAGCCCGCTTGCCGCCCATTCCTGCGGGCTGGAAGCCCGCGCTCCCGGAAAATGCAAAAACTCCTCTCCGTTGTCCCCCTTGCCTCCTGGGCATATAATCTGCTCTGGCGGTTCGGCCGTCGCGCAGTCCTATCCACATGTATCTGATTTACAGCTTGCTGTTCACGCTCGGGGCACTCGTCACAGCCCCGTATCACCTTTGGAAACGGCGCGACGAACTTGCCGGAGCACGCTGGCGGGAACGATTCGGCAAGCTGCCGGAATCATTCCAGCAACCGGAGCGGGGCGCCATCTGGATTCACGCCGTTTCGGTCGGCGAGACCTTGGCGGTCGCGAGGTTGACGCGCGAGATGCAAGCGGTGTTTCCAGGCCGGAAGATTTTCATGAGCAGCGTTACCCCGGCGGGGCGCGCGGCCGGAGAAGGCCGAATCCCCGCGGTGGCCGGCAGGTTCTACCTGCCCCTGGATTGGTGGCGAGCGGTGCAGTCGACGCTGCATAGAATTCAGCCGTCCTTGCTGGTGATTGTCGAGACGGAATTGTGGCCAAACCTTCTGCGCGCCGCGCACGATTCCGGAACGCGGATTATTCTTATCAACGCGCGCCTCTCGACGCGCTCCTTCGGGCGCTACCGCCTGCTGCGCCCGTTCATGCGCCGCGTGCTCAAAGATGTGGATATGATCTGCGCCCAATCGGAGGCCGATGCCCAACGCTTCCGGAAGTTGGGTGCTCTGCCGGAGCGCGTTGTTTTATCGGGAAATCTGAAATTCGATTCGGAGCCGCCCCGCTCGGCGGCTTTTTCCCGGCTGCTCGAAGAGGCCATCTCCGGAAAGGGACGCGCGCCCGTCCTGATTGCGGCGAGCACGATGCCAGGCGAGGAACCGAGGGTTCTGGAAGCCTGGAGCAAGGTGCGCGCGCATTGCCCCGGAGCCCTCCTGATCCTTGCTCCGCGGCACCCGGCCCGTTTCGACGAGGTTGCCCGGATCCTCACCGCCGGCGGGCACAGCTTCGTCCGCCGCACTCGTCTGGCGTCGCCAGACGCGGCGGAGGTCAGCCGGATGGCGGTCTCGGAAGTCCTCTTACTCGACAGCATCGGCGAGTTGGCAGGCGTGCTGGAATTGGCAGACGTGGTGTTTATGGGAGGTAGCCTGGTTCCCACCGGTGGGCACAATATTCTCGAAGCCGCATACTGGGCCAAGCCCGTGCTCTTCGGCCCGCACATGGAGAATTTCCGCGACATCGCCCGGTTTTTCCTCGACGCGCAGGCTTGCCTCCAGGTTCGGGACGGGAACGAACTGGCCACGTCGGTGATGAGGTTGTTTGCGGATCCCACGGCCGCCCGGGAACTGGGCGAGCGAGGCAGGCGGGTCCTGGCACAACACGCGGGGGCCTCGGCTCGAGTGCTCCAGCAGATTCAACGGTTGTTGGAGGCGGCGGTCACCCAGGGCCGCGAGCGGTAGAGGGTCCGGGACGCCCGCACCACGTGACTAGGATTGTCCGTCGCTAAGCCCCAAAGGGGCGATCTAACGAAGCCCAGGCCAACGGCCTGGGTCATCAGCGATGTCGGCCCGTTTAGATCGCGTCAAGCCCTGAAAGGGCGGACTAGGGTAGGAGGTTTATTTCGCCCCTACAGGGCTAGGAAGGGCCACGAGTTTGAAGGCGCGGCGTTGACCCAGGCCGTTGGCCTGGGCTTCGTTAGATCGCCCCTTTGGGGCTTAAGGCGGACACGAAGACAGTGAATGTATTACTTAAACTCCTGTCGAGTATCTTTTTGACTGGCACAAGGTTGCGCAGCGCCGCCTACCGCAACGGCTGGCTCAAAACGCACCGCCTGAATCTTCCCGTGATCAGCGTCGGCAACCTGAGCGTGGGAGGCACAGGCAAGACTCCCATGGTGATTCTGATGGCCGGGATTCTGCGGGCGGCCGGGCGGCGCCCGTGCATCCTTACGCGCGGCTACGGACGGCGGCGGGGAAGAGGTCCGATACTTTTGGACCCGGAGGAGCGGCTTGTCTATGACCCGCGAGAGGTAGGCGACGAACCCGCCGCGCTGGCCAAGGCGCTGCCGGATGTCCCCATGGTCGTTGCCGCCGACCGTTTCCGCGGCGGCACGATGGCCGAGCGGACTTTTCGGCCCGGCGTGTTCCTTCTGGACGATGGATTTCAGCACTTGGCCCTTTATCGCGATCTCGATGTGGTGTTGCTCGACGTCACGACCCCGGCGCCGGACCTCGCGCTGCTTCCCGCCGGCCGCATGCGCGAGACGTTTCAGGCTCTCGCGCGGGCCCATTGGGTGATTCTCACGCGAACCGAGCTGGGCGATGCCGGCGGGATGCAGGCACGAGTTCATGCCGTGAATCCGAAGGCCCGCATTTTTCGCTGCTCCACCAAACTGGCCGGACTGGTCGAGGCGCGCAGCGGCCTGTCGGAACCGCCCCAGAGCCTGCTTGGCAAGAAGCTCGCAGCCTTCTGCGGGATTGGAAACTCCGGCGCATTTTTCGCGGACTTGCGGAGTTGGGGCTTCGACGTGGCGGCGGAGCGTGCTTTTCCCGACCACCACGTATACCGGCATCGCGACCTGGAGAACATTTTCGCGCTGGCGCGAGTCGCAGGGGCGGAAGCCGTTCTCACCACCGAGAAGGACCTCATGAATCTGCCGCCGCGTTGGGACGCTGCCCTGCCGCTGTTTGCCTCTTGCATTCGGCTGGAGATCGAGAACAAGATGGAATTTGAGCGAGCGTTGCTGGCTGAGGTGGAATCGGCGGCAGCGCGGAGGGCCCCTTGAAAAACCACGAACTTCCCTCCTGGAATCCTAAGAAAATCATGGTCCGGGCTACCAACTGGATTGGCGATGCGGTGATGTCTCTCCCGGCCATCGAGGCGCTTAACGTGCGCTTCCCGGAGGCGGAGATCGTGGTGGTCGCCAAACCCTGGGTGAGCGAACTCTACCAGCATCATCCCGGCGTCAGCCGGCAAATCGTTTACGATGCGGCCGGAGAGCACCGCGGAACGGGAGGCTTCCTGAAGCTGGTCCAGGCGCTGCGCGAGGAAGGCTTCGACGCCGCGATCCTGTTTCAAAACGCCTTTCAGGCCGCCTTTATGGCCTGGTGCGCGCGCATCCCCGTGCGCATCGGTTATGCGCGGGACGGGCGGAGTTCGCTGCTGAACGAAGCTGTGGAGGTCATCTCTCCCGCCGCCTGTGGGCACCAAGTTTACTATTACCTGCAATTGCTATTTCGTTCGGGGTTAATCGACAAGCCTGAACCGGTCGGGGAAGTTCACCTTCACCTGGCGGACTCGGAACGAAGAGGGGCGGCCCGGCAGCTTCAAACCTTGGGCCTGGGCGGCAGGCGCTACCTGGTGGGTATTTGCCCGGGGGCGTCCTTCGGCCCGGCCAAGCGCTGGTTACCGGAGCGGTTTGCCAACCTGGCGGATCGCTTGATTGATGCCTTGGGCGCCGATGTGCTAATCTTTGGCTCCCCCGCCGAGAGCGCCCTCGCCGAAGAAGTGGCGCAGGTCATGGAACACACACCGGTGCTGGTTGCGGGGAAGACCACCTTGCGGGAATTCATGGCCTTGTTGGCGAGGTGCCAACTGGTCATCACGAACGACTCCGGCCCCATGCACCTGGCAGCAGCCTTAGATTTGCCGCTTCTGGCCATCTTTGGCTCCACCAACGAGCGCGAGACGGGACCCATTGGCCATCGCTTGCGCATTATCAAGCATCCTGTCGCGTGCAGTCCCTGCGGCCTGCGCGAGTGCCCGATTGATTTCCGATGCATGACGGGAGTCTCCGTTGACACGGTTTACACGACGGCTCTCGAGGCGGTTAAGGAATGGGGGATCGGGCCGTGAGGGGCAGGTCGGCAGGTGGGCCGGTCGGATGATCCGGTGATCGGGTGAACAATCTGTGATTGGCGATTTGTGATTTGCGAATTCACGTGGGACCGCGCGCCGATTTGCGACTACGTTCAATCGGAAATCACCAATCGCCAATCACCAATTGTTCACCCAAGCACCCGATTCTGTTATGAAGATTAACGTTCAAGATCGAGCCGCTCTGCTGGGAATCATCGAGAGGTTTCCCCGTCAGCGAATCATTATGTTGGGTGACCTGGTGGCGGACGAATATGTTTATGGGGAAATCGCCCGGGTCTCTCGCGAAGCCCCGGTACTGATTCTGAAGCAGCAAGAGAAGCACATAATACCCGGCGGAGGAGCGAACGCCGCGAACAACCTTGCCGAGCTCGGCGCCCGGGTCAGCCTGGCGGGCGTGGTCGGCGATGACGAGGCCGGGGAGGCGCTGCTCCGCTACTTTCAGCAGAAGGGTGTATCCACGCGCCACGTGGTGCGCCTTGCCGGCTGCCCTACCCCCACGAAGTCTCGCATCCTGGGCGCGCTCAGCCACTGGCAACCCCAACAGATTGTTCGTGTCGACCGTGAACCTGCCCAGCGCTGGTCGAGGGAGCTCCGAAAACGGCTAACTCGCCGGGTTCTATCACAGGCGCGGAGCGCTTCGGCGCTTCTGGTCTCCGACTACGGCTACGGCGCCGCGGACGCCCGCGAGGTCGCATATATCGTTCGCCAGAGGGGAAGCGGCCCATGGCCGGTGGCGGTTGACTCTCGCTACGACTTGCTGACATTCAAGCATGTGACCACGGCAACGCCCAATGAGCCGGAAGTGGAGGCCGCTTTCGGCCGGATCGTCGGTCACGATCTGGACCGCCTTCATGACCTGGGAAGAAAGCTGCTGCGCAGGCAGGGATTTCGGGCTCTCCTGGTGACGCGAGGACGCGACGGCATGGTGCTTTTTGAGCCGCGCCGCCCGCCCCGCCATCTGCCGATCTTCGGCTCCGACCAGGCACTTGATGTGACTGGCGCCGGGGACACGGTGATTGCCGCGTATACGCTGGCGTTAGGCGCGGGAGCAAGTTTCCCGCATGCCGCCATGATCGCGAACTGCGCCGGCGGCCTGGTGGTGATGAAACGAGGCACCGCCACGGTCACGGCGGCGGAGATTAAGGAAGCCATTCGTAATGCGTAAATGCGCGACGGCTGACCGGCGCCCGGAACCACGAAAACAGGATTGTAGGGGGACCGCTTGCCGTCCCCTGGCCGGATCGATCTTGGACCAACCGGGGTAGGGCAAGCCCTACCCCTACGAGTTTTCAGAGAAGCGTATGAACCGATGACTGCTCCAATCATTCCGCGCGAGGGAGTGAGCGAACTCGGCCTCGAGTTGCGCCGTGCGGGACGCCGTGTGGCGTTTGCCAACGGGTGTTTCGACGTGCTGCACGCGGGCCACGTACGATATCTTCAGGCGGCGCGGCAGCAGGGTGATGTCCTGGTCGTGGGAGTGAACAGCGATCGGTCGGTCTCGACGCTGAAGGGGCCGGGAAGGCCGCTACTCCCCGCTGAAGCGCGCGCAGAGTTGGTCGCCGCGCTCGAGCCGGTCGATTACGTCGTCATTTTCGAGGAATTGAACGTGCAGGCCATTTTAAGCGAGCTTCGCCCCGACGTGCATTGCAAGGGGCCGGACTACACCGCTGAAACCGTTCCCGAAGCCGCGCTGGCCAGAGAGCTCGGGATTGCCGTGGCCATCGTGGGCGATCCGAAAGACCACTCGACGCGGGGCATGCTGGCAGAGATCGCGCGGCGCTATCGAAAGCCCTAAACGCGGCCGTTGTGGTGCGGGCGTCTCGCCCGCTGTCGCGGGAGCGTCCCGCCCGCACCACAGGTCCGGGCAGATGCACTCGCGAATGTGGATGCCACTGATTTGGAATTGACCGAATCCATGCCGCAGCCATCAGGGACGCCATCTCGCCTGCTGGTCATTCGCTTGAGTTCAATCGGCGATATCGTGCATGCGCTGCCGGCCGTGGCGGCGCTCGGGGAGTCCTTCCCGCAGCTTGAAATCCACTGGCTCGTGGAAACGCGCTATGCCTCGCTCCTGGCGGGAAACCCGTACGTACGGCGTATTCTGCCGCTCGATACGCTCAGTTGGCGGGGCGGCCTTCCACCGCTTGCGGTGCTCGAGGACATGGCGGGCACTTTGAGGGGACTCCGGGGCAGCGCTTACCAGACCGCGGTGGATTTCCAAGGTCTGTGGAAGTCGGCGCTGCTTGCCTTCCTGGCAGGTGCGAAACAGAGAGTGGGCTTGGCGGGGCCCTGGATGCGCGAGCCGAGCGCCGCCGTCCTCTACACGCAACGGGTGGCTGCGGCGGGGCGGAAGCACGTGGTCGAACAGAGCCTAGCCCTCGCCGAACATTTGGGAGCGCGCGTGGGCCGCTGGCAATTCCCCTTGCCGTGCACCGCCGCGGACGACCGGTACGTGGACGAGCAGCTAGCTAGCCTCGACGCGCGGGACTTCATCATCCTCAACCCCGGCGGGGGCTGGAAAGCGAAGCGCTGGGCGCCGGAGAATTACGCTCGACTGCTCCACCATCTGGAAAGCCGTCTGGATTACAAGTTTCTGCTCACCGGGTCGCCTGATGAGGCTCGGTCGATCGCGGAAATCATCAGCCGCGCGGAAGCAAGACGCGCCTTTTACTTCCCCTCGAGCGTGGTGCAGTTCATCGCGTTGGCGAGGCGAGCTCGATTGTTCCTGGGCGGCGACACAGGACCCATGCACTTGGCGGCGGCCGTGGGAACGCCGCTGGTGGCCATCCACGGCCCCACCGACCCGGCCCGGAACGGGCCATTCCATGCCGCCGACATCGCCCTTTACAATCATGCGCCCATAAACCACACACGCCGGAATCCGAACGCCGCGTACATCGAGGGAATCTCCGTCGAGCGCGCGGCGGCGGCGATCGAGGCACGCCTGGCGAGGGCCCATGCCTAAAGACTACGCCACGTGGGCCAGTCGCTGGCGCGTGCCGCTGGGTTTCGGACTGGCCGTTTTGTATTTGCTGCTTGCGCGGCCCGCGCCGAAACTGCTACTCTGCGGTGCCGCCCTGGCGTTGGCCGGCCTGTTGTTTCGGGCCTGGGCGGCAGGCCACCTCTCGAAGAACCAGCGCCTTGCCACCCGCGGCCCCTATGCCTACACTCGCAACCCGCTTTACCTGGGCAGTGCGGTCATGGGACTGGGCGGCGCGTTGGCCGGGCGCTCTTGGCTGATCGGCGGAGCCTTCCTGGTCCTCTTCGTTCTGGTCTACTGGCCGGTCATGCAGCGCGAATCCCGCTTTTTGCAAAAGGAATTTCCGCAGACGTTTGAATCGTATGCCCGCCAGGTGCCGTTGTTCTTCCCCAGGCTGTCTCCCTGGCGGGGCGAGGGCGAGAGATTCGAGTGGCGGCTGTATCTTCGCAACCGCGAATATGAAGCTGCGGCGGGTTATGCGGGCGTGATGGTTTTTCTGGCTTTGAGGACGTGGTTGAGTTAAATTCGAAGAGGCTACCTTTACCCAACCATGAACGTCCAACGAAATAGAGTGCGCGGCTCTCTACTTAAACTCGGCGGCTTGGCGTTGTCGGTTGCGGTGCTGGCGGATTCCTTTCTTTCCGGCCAAACCAAACCCGCGCCTTTCCAGCCGGGCGAACGCTTGACCTACGATGTGAGCTGGTCGGTCTTCCAGGCGGGAACCGTCGCCACTACCTTGCAGCGCACGCTGGACGGAACCAAGGAAGAGCGCACCGTCGTTACCACCGCCCATTCGCAAGGCTTCGTCTCTCTGCTCTTCAATGTCGATAACGAATTCCGGTCCGTCTTCAACCCCCAAACCTTGTGCTCCGAGAAGATTTCCAAGAAGATCATCGAAGGGCGGCGCCGCAAGGAGACGCAGATTGTCTTTGATGCCCAGCGGAAGTTGGCGATTCTCGACGAACGCGACTTGACCAGGCCCCATGACCCGCCCAAGCACGCCGAGAGCGAAATCCCCAGTTGCGTCGAGGATGTGGTGGCTGCCTTCTACTATCTGCGCAACCAGGATATGCAAGTCGGCAAACCTCTTCACGTGGCGGTGAACGACGGCTCGAGGACTTACGATGTGACGCTCGACGTTCAGGCTCAGGAGACGATTCAAACTCCTCTGGGCCAGCGCGCCGCCATCCGCATTGAACCCAAGGTTTTCAGCGGCCTCTTCAAAAGGAAAGGTCGGATGCTGATCTGGTTCAGCAATGACGAGCAGCATCTGCCCTTGCGCCTCAGGTTCATCATCGCCGTCGGGACGATCACCGCCACGCTGAAATCCGTCACCCAGGTCAAGCAGTAGGGATTAGGAGTTAGGGGTTAGGGATCAGGGGCTAGTGACCAGTGGCTAAAGTTCCTAGTCCCTAAACCCTAGCCCCTAATCGCTAGCCCCTCAACGATCCGGTATTTTTCCGCCATTAAGCGCTGGAACTTGGGCTGGTAGATGAGATCGTAGGCCAATTCCTTGTCGGGGAAAAGGTCCAGAGCAAACTTCCGCGTGTGGGCAACCAGCTCGGAGGCTTCTTCGATGGGAAGGTCGGATTGAGCCACTACGTTGAGGACCAGGTTTACCACGAATTGCAGACGCCTCACCTTGCGGTTTTCCTCGAGGATTTCCTGTTGGCTGGCCATGTCGGCGCCCTCCCCTTTTGGCGACAGCTTCATCCGTCACTTGACGGAGCAAATGGCGAGATCCGCGTCGAATCGGAACGGGTACCGCAGGAAATTGACCCCACAACTCGCCCACCTTCAGCAATTGTAGTATAAGCTAGTAGTCCTGGCCAGTCGTAGCACGGGCCTGCAGGCCGGCGCTGGCCGGCTTGAAGGTCGGCGCTCCGTGAATCCGGTCGTGAGAAGCCATGTCAAGCGAAATCACGCCGCAAAGAAAACTATTCCTCGCCTGGCGCTGGGAACGAATACGGGCGGTGCTTCGCGAGGCAGTTGCCAACTTTTTTCGCGAGAACTCCTTCGCCGTCTCCGCCTCCATCGCCTATTACAGCCTCCTGGCGCTCTTCCCCATGATGCTGCTCCTGCTGGGGGTGAGCGGCGCGTTCATCCGCCGCTACGAACTCTCCGGCCGCCTGGCTTTGGTCTTGGAACATTACCTGCCCGTCCGGCGAGACTTCATCATGACCAACCTGGTGAGCATCTCGCGGGCCTACGGCAGGGTCAGCATACTGTCGTTCCTGCTTCTGCTATGGGCTTCGTCGGGCGTTTTCCTTCCCCTTGAACGCGCCTTCAACCAAGCTTGGGGAGTCGAGAAGCGCCGGCCTTGGTGGCGCCGGCGGCTTCTGGCCCTCGAGATGGCCGGAATCTTCGGCGTCTTGGCCTTGCTCTCGACGCTGCTTGTGGGGACCCGCCGGTACGCTGACGCCTGGCTCAAAACCTGGGTTGCAGGCGCGCTCCTCCCCTTGGCCCAACTCCTCTATCGCGGCGTCTTTGTGGCCGCGACGTTTGCCATTACGCTCCTGATGTTCCTGGTCATCTTTGAGCGCCTGCCAGACCTGCGCCTGAGCCTTCGACAGGTTTTCCCCGGGGCCCTGCTGACCGCCCTCTTCTGGCAGGCAGTGCGCTGGCTGTTTTTCCGGCTGCTCCCGATGTTCAATTACCGCCAGGTTTACGGCTCCATCGGGGTGGTCGTGGCCCTGATGACCTGGGTCTATATTTCTTCCGCGGTCATGCTCTTCGGCGCCCAGGTATCGCGCTCACTCTACAGGACTTGGCTAGCACGGGAGCCTGGTGTCGGCGCGGCGACGCCGACTGCCGGGCCGACGATCCAACCGCCTTGGCCCGAGCCCGAACCCCAGGTTCGCCGATCCCTGCCCGATTCGGGACCGGACGGGCGCGTAGAATAGGCTTTGCGGGGCTTGGGAGCCGAAATTAGGCCTCCTCGACGAGTGGGCGGCGGGTACAGTAGGCTCTGTCTTACGATAGGGCCGTTTTTAGCGGGTTTCGTGACGAGCCCTACGAAATTGGGCCTTTAATCGCGTGCAAAGGCCCCTAGCCGAGTTTCCTGACAATACGTCCCTCCTTATCGAGAAGGCGAATCCGGTGTACATTGTGTCATGGGGCTGATGGACGATATGTCCTCACCCGCAAGCTGCTGCCCATCTCGATCGTGGTTGCGCCGTCGATCTCGGGGCGGAACACACGAATCCCCTGATCTCTCAGGCGCGCCAGGGTTTCGGCGCCGGGCAGGTTGCCGAAATCGTTCGATCCACCGCCGATCAGCGCTACGCGCGGATTAACGCGGGCCAGGAATTCCCTGCTGCTGGAGGAATTCGAGCCATGATGGGCCACTTTCATCACCAGGCTATCCAGGCCTTGCCCGGAGGCCAGCAGGGCGCGTTCGGCCCTGGCGGTGATATCCCCAGTTAAAAGCACGCTGCCCCCGGCATAAGAGACGCGCAAAACCAGGGAATCGTCGTTGGAAGGCGAAGCAGCGGGCTGGCTTGATCGCTCGGGCCACAAGACTTGCACGGTCGCCGCGCCGCGCTCCAGTTCATCGCCGGCCGCCAGCGTACGTTCCGCCACACGCTTGGCGCGCAACGTTTCCAGCAATTCCCAATAAGCCTGGGCAGAACCGTTTTTGGCGTGCCAAAACTCGCCGATCCGGAAGTTCCTCGCAATCGCCGACAGTCCGCCCAGGTGGTCCTCGTGTGGAACAGAAAGCACCACGATGTCCAGCTTCTTGATTCCTCGCGACCACAAGTAGGGCGAAACGATGTCTTCGCCGGGGTCCCA
Organism: uncultured Acidobacteriota bacterium; assembly: GCA_963831905.1. Classification (GTDB taxonomy): domain Bacteria; phylum Acidobacteriota; class Terriglobia; order UBA7540; family UBA7540; genus CAVROP01. Next base: position 804,257 of record CAWHRX010000004.1, read on the forward strand.
ACGGCGGCCCTGCAGTGCGCCCTCGCTGGCGCTGCGTTGCCTGCTGCCGGAGCCATCCACCAGCATGGCGGTTCTGTCCGGCAGCACCAGAAAGAGCGACTCGCCTTGGCCGCAGTCAAGCGCCGTGACCTCCAGCATTCCTGGGGGAAGGCGGGGAGGAAACGGGTGAGTGGCGACCAGCGCGGTCATCACTCCCAGGCCTGCCAGGGAAAGCCAGAAGGGCAATCTATGTAGGTTGGTGTCTGTAGGTTTATGTAGCTTACTTGTATGGTCTACTACGCTCCGCGACTTGCCGAGCGCCAGCGCCGCCGCGAGGATGAACAGCACAAAGCCGCAACTCACCCAAGGCGGCGGGTTGGGCACTCGGAACGAGAGCCAGGGCGGAAGATGCGGGAGTTCCGTCAGGGCAAACAGTCCCGCCATGAGCACGGCCAGCGCCTTGGCAGGCCAAACCGCGAGCGCCGGAATCATAGCCCCCAGGAGGACGGTCGGAACGGCGAGGGCCAAGAGCAAGGTCATTAAAGGGATCGCCAAGGCGTTGAGGCCGATGCCCGCCACGGCCACCCGGTGGAACATCGTTGCCATGGGCAACACCAGGCCGACTTGCAGGATGGTCGAAAAAAGCAGGAGGCTCGCCGACCAGAGCAGGATGCGCGCGGGGCCGGTCACCAGCCGGTTTGCCAGCTCGCCATGCCGGTCCAGAAGGCTGAACTGCGATTTCAGCCACGCGATGAGCGCGCGCAGGTCAAGGCGGAACTGCGCCAGGCGCGGTGCGAGATGCGCATCCAGCGGGATCTCGTCCAACCCGCGCAAGGCGCGCCGATAGGGTTCCGTGGTCCGCTCCAGGATGGGCACCGCCAGCCCGGCAATCAGCAAGGCGGCGGCGAAGGAAAGCTGAAATCCCGATTCGAAGATCCAAGCCGGACGCCAGAGCAGCAGGATGAGGGCTGCCAGGCCGACGGCGTTCAGAGTGGAACTGCTGCGGTAAAGCAGCCGGGCCAGCAAATAAAGCGCGATCATCAGCGTGGCCCGCAGGGTGGGCGCACGCTGCTCAACCAGAAAGGCGTAGAACACCAGGAGCGCGAGGACGGTCAATCGTCGGGCGCGTTGGCCGAGGCGCAGGGAGCGCAGCAGCCAATCCGCCAGCAAGGCGAGCAATCCGACGTGAAGGCCCGCGATGACCAGCAGATGATAGAGGCCCGTCTTGCGAAAACTCTCGATGGTCTGGGAGTCCAGCGAGGACCGATCGCCGAGCAGGACTGCCTTGAGCACCGAGCCACACCGCCCCCGGGCCGACCAGCGGGGGTAAAGCCCGTCTATGGAGTTTAATAGCCTACTGCGAATCCGCTCGGGCAGCGTGGAAATCCCGCGCCGGTCCAATGCTGGAAGCCTTTCAACCCCACCGGGATCCCGGAGCGTCCCCACCCAGTAAATATCCTCGGTGGATTCCATCCAGCGGCGAAAGTCGAAACTGCCGGGATTCTGATAAATCCGCGGCTTGCGCAGGCGCACCGTCACTCGGACCGCCTCCCCATACTGAAGGTTCAGTCGGTCGAGCACCGCCCACGAATCCGGGTGATCGGATACCTCGAGGCGCAGTCTTACCTTCCCGCTCACGTCCTTAGAGACTGCACTGCTCTTAAGATATCCGGGAGCGCGGGCATCCTGCCCGCCTTCCGCGCCGCAATTGCACGCAGGCTGCGGGCAGGATGCCCGCGCTCCCGGGTGTTCGTCGGCTGACAAACACGAGCGACTGCTTTGGACGCGCTCCGTTTCAAGGTCGAATTGAAGCCCGTAGTCGGTGCGGAGGGGCGTAGAGACGATATGGCCCTCGAGGCGAATCGGCTCTTGCAGGTCAAAGCCCCGGGCAGCGAGCTCGCTGACGTGATTGGGCGGGAAGCGGTATGCGAACAAGCAACCGGCGGACGCGCCGGCGCCCAGAAACCCCAGCAGCGCGAGAAGCAGGGAGACTCGCTCCCAGCCGGCGCGTAGAACGAGCAGTCCGGCCAGCAGGCAAGCTCCCGCACAAATTGGGAGCCCGGCGGCCGCCAGACTGCCGGCGTGAGCCGAACCTGCTAGAAGTATCCCCAGCGCGAAGCTGGCCGCGATGAGGAGCAGAGGACTCCTCATGCGGGCCGTATTATCTTCTGCGGTTCCAGTGGCTAGCACTTCTGTTAATTCGGAGCGCGGCAGGAGCTATTCTTGCGGGGAGCCTCGAGGACGCGCAGAAAGCTGGCTTCACCCCGGCGTATGGTACGTCCTGCCCCTGAGTTCGCCAGCCTCGCGCCGTGTAGGGGTAGGGCTTGCCCTACCCTCGTCGGGACCAGCGGAAATGCGGGGACGGCAAGCCGTCCCCCTACTCCACATACGCCGACTTAACGTAGTCCCGGCTCTTCCCTTCCTTGTGGCAGTTCCAGCAGTCGGTCATGCTGTTCAGGCTGGGTTTCTGATCGTTGCCCGGGAAGACTTCAAAGCCCCAGCCGCCGGTGTCGGCATAAAGCTTGGCGCTCTTCTTCATCACGTAGACGGCCTTGTGATTGGGACGGGGCTCGATGGCTCCCATCGAATTGCTGGCGTCAAACAGTTCGAGTACGAGCATGGAACCGTCGGGATAGAGCTTGTTCTTGGAGAGGGCGGGCCAGCCGGTGTCATTGACGTAAACGTTGTGGAGGCCGCTGAACCGGTCAAACAGTTTGCTCTGACTGCTGAAAACGACCATCGACTTGACGTGCCGCCAGTGGCGGAAATCGCTGGGATAAGCAATGGCGGGTTTCTTCGGAGCCTGAGCGATCAAAGTCCCCAGGCTCACCGCCACCGCGACGGCTAAAAGCAGAATCCTGGTGCGGATTGTCATGGGAGGATACCTCCTAATGCTACGCTCGCCTAAGAAATCGACCTTGACAAAGACTACCGATTGCTGGCCCACATTCTACTCGAAGCGTTTCGAGTGTCCAGCGGAAAATTCGGCGCCAAGCCGCGGAGCGGCGTCAGAAAGTAGCCCACGGCGTAAGCCGTGGGTCCCCGCGCGGCGTTCATGCTCGCAGCCCCGGAGGGGCGACAGAGACAGGGCCGGGGAATCTTTCGCCCCTCCGGGGCTCATACAACCCGGTGCCGCTCCGCGATCCCACGGCTTACGCCATGGGCTACTCTCTGTCGGCCCTCCGGGCCTCTGGAAGCGGCCAGCGAGTGCTCCGTAGCACGAGCTGAGCCATTAGGTTAACGCCGGGAGGTGGCGGTCATTTTGGCCAGGGCTTCAATGTGGTAGGTCTGCGGGAAGAGGTCGAACAATTCCAGGGACTCCAAACGGTAGCCGCGGGCGGCGAGGGCCTTGAGGTCGCGAGCCAACGTCGGCGGGCTACAGGAGAGGTAGTGAATCCGGAGGGGACCGAGCGCCGCCAGGAGCTTGAGCGACTCGGCATCGACCCCGGAGCGCGGCGGGTCCAGCACTGCCAGATCGGGCCCCACCTGGGCGAAGCGGCGCAGAAAATCGTAGGTGGTCTCACTGGCGGCAAAGAGGTTCGAGAGACCCTGCGCTTCCGCATTGGCCTTCAGGTCCGAGGCCGCGAGGGGATTCGCCTCCGCCGCCACCACGCGCTGGAAGTTCCGCGCCAGCGGCAGCGAAAACAGCCCCACTCCCGCATAGAGGTCCAGAGCGAGAGCACCCCTCTGACCGCCCGTCACCGACTGGACGAGTGCGGGCGTGAGGTAGCGCGAGACCTGGAAGAATGAGCCCGAGCTGAGGCGATAACGAAAGCCGCCCACCGTGTAATGCAGTGCGGGCTTGCCCAGCACGCGGGTTGGGCTCGATGTGGGGCAGGCGTCTTGCCCGCTGTCGAGGGAGCGTCCCGTTCCCGCCCCGCCCGACTCGAGCGCCACCGAGACGGCCCCGAGGATTCTCTTCAATAAGTCTTGCGCAAACTGCTCGGCCACGATTGCCCCACCCTCAATTTGCAGGGTGATCATCACTTCCTCATCGCGATCGTCAACCACCACGTCAATTTCCCGAAGGCCCGCAAGCCCTCGAGCCCATTCCGGCCGGCGCAGTTCCTCGAGCACCGCATTCAAGCGCGGGGAGACGATCAGGCAAGCGTCCACCGGAAAGACTCGATGCGAGTGCGCCTCGAAGAAACCCAATTCGACTCGGCCGCCGGGAACCTGCGCCACCTTGAACTGCGCCTGGTTGCGATAGTTCCATGGGGGGCCGGAGTGCAGTGGAATGTCTCCTTTCCAGTCGATGCCGCCTAACCGCCGCAGCGTTTCTCGCAGGATTTCGCGCTTGGTCGTGGACTGAAATTCCGGCTCGAGGTGTTGGTAGTGGCAGCCGCCACAGCGGCCGAAATAAGGGCAGGGCGGCTCGACACGCTGAGGAGAGGCCTGCAAAATCCGTAGAGGCCGGGCATGGGTGACTCCCTTGGCGGTGCGGACCGCCTCCACTTCGGCGCGTTCACCGGGCAGGACACGCGGAACCAGAACTGTACGGCCCGCGTGGTGGCCCAGGGCGTCGCCGCCGTAGACGAGCTTGGTTGGCGTAAGCTCGAAAGACCGCATAGCGAAAACCCAAAAGCGAAATTGGAAATTTAAAATTTGAAAACCGAAAAACTTCGAGGGCCGCATACGCCGCGACGATGTTGGTCGGGATGTATGCGCCGCGTCAGGCGCAGACATGCCAAAGAACGGCACGTCTGCGCCACCCACGAAAATCGAAATTGGCAACTCGAAAACCGAAAAACCTCGGCGAGTTTCCAATTTCCATTTTCCCTTTCACATGTAAAACAAACTCAACCTTGGAATCTGGTAATAGTCCATCAGGCATCGTTTGCGGAACTGCCGCTCCAGCGATTCGATTTGCGGCCCGGTCATTTTGCGGCGATATGGGCCCAGGCCGCGCTCAACCTCTTCCTGGATTCCGGCCATGCGCTCGACGGAGGCCGCGCGGGTGAGAGAAGCGGTCAGCTTTGCTTCCACAGCCGTCAGGCGTATTTCCAGTCCTTCCAGATTGGCCACCAGCTTGGCGGGGTCCTCGGCGGACATAGCGCGAAGTTCCGGCGCTATGGCCGCCAGTTCGTCGGCGAGCACCTGTTGCCCCTCGGCGCGAGCCTTTCTCGAGGCCGCCTCCAGACTCTGCGCGTTGCCACTCAGGAAACGGACGATTTCTTCCGCGGTGAAAGCAGGAGGCGAATCTTTGCGCCCGACGCTCTGGACCTGGCCCGCCTCAGCCTCCTCGGCGGCGCGCAGAACCTCCTGGGTGCAAAACGCCAGGGCGTTGACCGTTCGGTATTTTCGCTGGCGTGCGTGGTACTTTTCGAAAGCCCGCGCGATGCCCGCCAGCACGGCCTGGAGCGGAAGGCCAGCGTCTTTCCAGGATTCAATCAAGGCCCAATCGAGAGGCGAGAGGAGAGTCCGCGTGCCACGGCATCTCTGGTAGCACTCTTCGATTTCGGTGAAATAATTGAAGTAGTTCTCCAAGTTGGTCCGTTGTCCGTGGTCCGTTGTCAGTACGCCGGTTGGCAATGGATGGCCCGCCGCCACAACAGGCCGCCGAGCCATTCCGACGACGATGCAACGGACGACTGACAACGGACTACTTCTTTTTGTTCCGCTCGTAAATGATCCGCAGGCCTTCGAGCGTAAGCCAGGGCTCGACGGGAGGCTTGTATTTTGAGGCGCCGGCCACCAGCGACGCCTGGCCGCCGGTGGCGACGACGGGGGTCTTCCTGCCGAGCACCTGGCAGAGGCGGTCGAGGATGCCATCGACCAGGCCCACTGCGCCATAAAAGAGTCCGGACTGCATGCTGGCCACGGTATTGGTTCCGATTACATGCTGCGGCTCGCGGAACTCCACGCGGGGCAGTTTGGCGGCGTGCTCGAAGAGCGCGTCGGCTGAAATACCCAGGCCGGGCGCGATGGCGCCGCCTAAATACTCCCCTTTTTCGGAGACCACGTCGAAGGTGATGGCGGTGCCGAAGTCCAGCACGATGCAAGGGCCGCCGTATTTTTCGAAGGCGGCGACGGCGTCGGCGATGCGGTCGGCGCCCACTTCCTGCGGGTTGTCGTAGTGGATGGCCATTCCGGTGCGCGTGCCGGGAGTCAGGAAGAGGGGCTTGAGGTGGAAGTACTTCGATGCCATTTCCTCCAGGACGCCGTTTAACGTCGGAACAACGCTGGCCGCCATGATGCCCCTGATCTGTTCCACCTGGACGCCGTCCAGCATGAAGAGGTTTCGGGTCAGGATGCCGTATTCATCCGCGGTCTGCGACTTGTCAGTCTTCAGCCGCCACTGGGCGCGCAGGTCTTTTCCCTCGAAGACACCCAGGACTGTGTTGGTGTTGCCTACGTCGATAACGAGTAAGTTTTCAGGCATCAGTTTTCAGTTTTCAGTCGACAGTTCACAGTTGACAGTTCACAGTTAAACCTTCGGACGCGCGTCAATGCGAGTGGCGCTCCGCTCTCACAAAAGTCTGTCATTCTGAGCGAAGCGAAGAATCTGCATTATTTCGCCCCCGGAACGGAACTGCAGATCCTTCACTCCGCTCAGGATGACAGCCATTTTCTGTTCTTACTGAGAACTGAAAACTGACGACTGATTACTTTACTTCCGCCACCTCTCCGGCCACGAGCGCCTCTTCTCGTCCGTCGTCATGGCGCACCCGAAGGGCACCGCTGGGGTCGACGCCGAGGGTGGTAACCAAGGATTCGGCCTCGCCGCTCACAATCCGGATGCGCTTCCCGCAGGCATAGGAGGAGGCGGAGGCCCAACGCTCGGCGACGGCCGCGCTTCCCTTCTCGAGTAGCAATTGGTAGTGCCTCTCCAGTTCTTTCAGCAGAGCCACACACAGGTGAACGCGCGACCAGGGCCGCTGGCTTTCGATGCGCAGCGAAGTAGCGATGGCCCTCAATTCGGCGGGCATCTCGCTGTGATTGACGTTGATCCCAATTCCCAGCACGACGGCGTGCAACCGCCCCAGTTCGGCATTCATTTCCGTCAGGATGCCTGCAACCTTTTTCCCGTTCACCAGCAAATCGTTGGGCCAGCGGATGTCTACACTGAGTCCCGTCAGAGCGCTGGCGGCTTGTTGAGCCGCCACGCCGGCCATCAGGGTAAGAATGGGAGCCGCCGCCGGTGAGAAGGGCGGACGAAGTATCACGGAGAGATAGATCCCGCTGGACTTTTCCGAGTACCACTCGCGGCCAAAGCGGCCGCGGCCGGCCGTCTGTTCTTCCGCCATCACCACCGTTCCGTGCGCCGCGCCTTCCTGAGCCAGGATCATGGCTGCGGTGTTCGTAGAGTCAATCCGGAAGTGGTGGATCATGACGTGGCCGATCTCACTGCCGCCCAATTCGCCTTGGATCAAGCTGGGCACGAGGATGTCCGGGATCTTCATAAGCTGATAGCCGGCGCCCGTGTGGCCCTTGATCTCCACGCCCAGCCCGCGCAAGCTCTGCACCCACCTGCCGACCGACGAACGAGAGACTCCGACTTGAGACGCGATCTTCGGGCCCGGAACTACCACCGTGGCATTCTTCACCAGCAACTCAATCATCCTGTCGATTTTGTGCTCGGTACTTGGCACAAGCATGAGTGGGACTCTCTGTTCCGCAGCCTACTACGCCGGCTCGATGCGAAAATTGATGTCCACGGCAGGAGCGGAGTGCGTCAGCGCTCCCACCGAAATATAATCGACGCCCGTCTCGGCGTAAGCGCGGATGTTCGTGGCGTCGATTCCGCCCGAGACTTCCAAGCGAATGCGCCCCGTCGCGCGTTCGACGCACTGGCGGACTTCGTCGGGGGTCATGTTATCGAGCAGCACGCCGTCGGCGCCGCACTCGAGCGCTTCTTCCAGTTGAGCAAGGTTGGTGACTTCCACTTCGATATGGTAGCCCGCGGGGCGTTGCCGCTGGGCGTTCGTGACCGCAGCGCGGATTCCGCCGGTCAGCTTGAGGTGATTATTCTTAATCAGGATTCCGTCGTCCAGGCGCAGGCGATGGTTTTGGCCGCCTCCCAAGCGCACGGCGTATTTCTCCAGGGTGCGAAGTCCCGGAAGGGTTTTACGCGTATCCAGGAACTCGGCCCGGGTTCCCGCCAGTTCTTCTTTGAGCCGATGCGCGTAGGTGGCCACGCCGCTCAAATGCTGGAGAAAATTGAGCGCTACGCGCTCCCCGGCCAGCAGCGTGGCGGCCGGACCGCAGGCGCGCGCCAACTCGGTCCCCGGACGAACCTCCGTGCCGTCCTCGACCATGGAAATCCACTCCGCGGGTGGCCGGAGGACTTGAAACACCATGGCGGCGACGGGAAGCCCGGCTACGACCAGGCTCTGCTTGCTGCGGAAAGTCCCGCAAGCCAGCGTCTCGGGCGGCACGGTCACGGACGTTGTCAGGTCGCCTTGGCCAAGGTCCTCCGCCAGCGCCCGCTCAACCAGATCGCGCAACTGCGCGGAAGAGAGGTCCTGGGACCCGGCAAGATTGCCCGTGCTCAGAGGATTGAGATATCCCATCTTCCATCACTCTTCCTGTCACAGTGCGACCCGTACTCGGTGGGAGCCAACTTCCTGATAGATCGGTTCACTTCTCGCGATGCGGCTTTCCACATGCAGCCGGATTCCGTCTTCAATGAGGAGGCGCGCTTCGGCCTCGGTTTCCCCCTCGGTATAACAGCCTTGCAGAACGGGACAAATGGCCAGGAATCGGCCGTCCTCATCTTTCTCAATCACCACGGTGAATTCGTAATCCTGTATGATTCCACCCCCCGCGCAACTATTGTACATCGGCTGCCATGATCTGAACTAACGTCGTAGCCACGTTCGTTGAAGGTGAGCTTGCCGCTAGAGCGGCCGGCTCCTGGTAGAGGTGCCGATCGATTCCCGAATTCTGCGTAGATGTTCCGTCAGTTCGTCGCGCCGGCGGGTGACCGAGCGCACGACCTCTTGCGGAGCGCGCGCCACAAACTGCTCATTCTCGAGCTGCTTCTGCACCTGTGCCAGTGCCTGTTCGGTCTTCTGCTTCTCCTTTTCAAGGCGGGCCAACTCCGCCTCGTGATCCACAGGCTGCTCGTAGAAAACCCGCAACGTAAAGAGGGGCCCGCTACGCACGCCTGGCGTTGTCTCCTCTAAACGCTCGCGAGTGAAAGTGAGAGCCTGGAAAGTGGAGAGGCGCAGAATCGTCTCGAGGTGCGCGCGGAATAGTTCCAGCCAGCGCAAGTCTTCACACCCCACCTGGGCGCTGGGCTTCACCTTTTGCAGGCCCATTTCCGCCTTCGCGTTGCGCAAGGAGATCACCAAATCCTGGATCAATTCGAATTGCTTTTCGGAGACCGGGTCCGCCGCGCGCTGGTTGACAAAGCTGAAAGGCGTTAACGAAATTGAATTCCCTTGCCCCGCATGCGGCAGCCGTTGCCAGAGTTCCTCGGTGATGAAAGGCATAAAGGGATGGAGCAGGTGGAGCGCGGATTCAAAGACGCGCGCCAGGTTGATCCAGGCCGGAGTAGCTTTCGCTCCCTCCGCGGGACGTGTAATTTCCGCTTTGACCCACTCGAGGTACCAGTCGCAAATCTCGTGCCAGAAAAAGTGATAGACCTCGTAGGCTGCCTCGTGGAAACGGTAATCGGCCAGGGCTTCCTCAATTTTCCGGGTCACGGCGTCGAGGCGTGAAAAGATCCAACGGTCGGCCAGCGCCAAAGACTCGAGCGAATTGAGGGCGCTGAAACCCAACTCCGGCACCGGCCGCAACGCCTCCCCAAGCTGGCCGCGCCAGGCCTCCGGCAGCTTCTCGAGGTTCATCAGGATGAAGCGCCCGGCGTTCCAAATCTTGTTCGCGAAGGCGCGGTAGGACTGAATCTTCTCCACACTGAACGCGATGTCGGTGCCGGGGGCGGCGCTGATGACCAAGGCGAAGCGCACGGCATCGGTGCCGTACTCTTCCGTGATCTCAAGCGGGTCAATCACGTTGCCTTTCGTCTTGGACATCTTCTGCTTTTCGGCGTCGCGCACCAGGGCATGAATGTAAAGCTCGCGGAAAGGCACGTCGTTCATGAACTTCATGCCCATCATGATCATGCGCGCACCCCAGAAAAACAGGATGTCGAAGCCCATAATCATCAGGTCGTTGGGATAGAAGCGGGCGAGGTCGGGGGTCTGGGCGGGCCAGCCGAGCGTGGCGAAGGGCCAGAGGGCGGAGCTGAACCAGGTGTCCAGAACATCCATCTCGGGCCGCAGTTTCTCGCCGCGGCATTGCGGGCAGGCGGGCGGCGCTTCGTGTCCAACGATCACTTCGCCGCAGGCGTCGCAATACCAGACGGGAATGCGATGCCCCCACCAAAGCTGCCGCGAAATGCACCAATCGTGGAGATTACCCATCCAGTCAAGGTAAATCTTCTTGTAATTATCCGGCGTAATACGGATGCGGCCCTCTTCCACGACGCGGATGGCGGGGCCGGCCAGTTCCTGCATCTTCATGAACCACTGCGTGGAAAGCAGCGGCTCGAGCACCGTCTTGCAGCGCTGGCAGGTGCCCACGCTGAGCGGGTAATCTTCAATCTTCTCGAGCAAACCCTGGGCGCGCAAATCGTGCACGACTCTTTCCCGCGCCGCGAAGCGGTCCAGGCCTTTGTAGGGGCCGGCTTCGTCCGTCATCATGGCCGAGGTGCCGATCACCTCGAGGCGCGGCAGGTTGTGACGCAGCGACATGTCGTAGTCGTTGGGATCGTGGGCCGGAGTCACTTTTACTGCGCCGGTGCCGAACTGCGGGTCCACGAAGTCGTCCGCGATGACCGGAATCACGCGCTGCAAGAGCGGCAGGACCAACTTGCGGCCGATCGCGGACTGGTAGCGCGGGTCGGCGGGATTCACAGCCACCGCCGTATCCCCCAACATGGTCTCAGGCCGCGTCGTCGCCACGCTGATCGAGCCCGAGCCATCCTCGAACGGATAGCGGACATACCACAGGTGCCCCGGGCGGTCTTCATGAACGACTTCCAGGTCAGAGACGGCGGTGCCGCAACGCGGGCACCAGTTCACGATGTACTTGCCGCGATAAATCAGCCCTTCCCGGTAAAGCCTGACGAAAACCTCGAGGACGGCGCGCGAGTAGTCCGCATCCATCGTGAAGCGGTCGCGAGTCCAATCGCAGGACGCGCCCAGCCGCTCCATCTGGCGGCGGATGGTCCCGCCGTTCTGCTCCTTCCATTTCCAGCAGAGTTCAAGGAATTTCTCCCGGCCCATCTCGAGGCGCCGGCGCTGCCCTTCCCGGCGCCAGGCGGCACGCCCGGCGGAATCGGGTTCGAGATCGGGCAATGCCTGGCGGCCGATTTCCTGCTCGACGATCAGTTGGGTCGCAATGGAAGCGTGGTCCGTGCCCGGCAGCCAGAGCACGTCCTTGCCGCTCATGCGATGCCAGCGCATCAGGGTATCGATCTCGGTATGCTCGAGCATGTGGCCCATGTGGAGCATGCCGGTGATGTTGGGCGGCGGAATCGTCAGGCAGAAGCGCGGGCGGGAAGGGTCGTCGGATGGACGGTAGAGCTTTTGGGCAATCCAGGTCCGCGCCCAGTGCGGCTCGATAGATTCGGGGGCATAAACCTTGGGGATCTCGTGGTCCAATTCTGACCTCTTCCGCTAAACGCCGCAGACCTGAAGAGCAGGCCGGCGCTACGAGTGCTGCACAAGTCTTGTAGTCAGACTACTATAATCGGCTTGGCGGAAGTGAGTCAAACTGGACCCCGGCGGTGTAGGGGTCGGGCTTGCCCTACCCCGTCGGACCAGCGGAAGTGCGGGGACGGCAAGCCGTCCCCCTGCAGCGGAACTCAAGCGACCGTGCCCAGCAACATAAACCCGCACAGTCTTAAGCCGGCCTTGCTCAGCGTCGCGCGTGAGGCCACGTTGCGGATGCCAGTTCGGGCGGCGGGGACCCGGCCGGCGAGATAGCACTCTCGCTTAACCTCTTGCAGCAGGAAGCTTCCGATTCCGCGCCGGCGGCAATCCTCGCGAACTTCCATGTACAAATCTGCAAACGGCGGGTTGTAGTGGAGCAGGAAACCGCCGCTGGCGACGATCTCTCCCTTCAACTCCACCACGTAATCCCCCACCGGCTCGGAGGTGTGTCCAAAGATCTGATCGCCGGGTCGCGAGCGGCGGACGATTGCGCCCGGCACACCCAGCTTAGTAACCGAGTGATCCTCGAATAACACAACGTCGGCGCGCACGGAGCTTGAGAATTCGTAGAGCAGGGAAGAGAGCAGCAGGTCGTTGCTTTGGCACTCGATCAAACCCGCCTCTGAAGCGAGAAGTAGCTGCCGGAAAAGCTCGCTCCCCTTCCTTCTGAGCGGCGGAACGACATAGAACTCGAACACCGTGTCCCGGTCGTCGCGTTCCTGGCCTTTGATGGAGCCATAGCCGACCGTCAGATCATCCATGGCCAAAAGATACGAGTCGGTCCAGCCGCGCTCGTGGCAGGCGTTGTATCGAATCTGGAAATTCGTTTCCTGGAGATACAGGGCACGAAGCGGCTGGATGTTTTCGAGTTCGGTCTTGGAAGCGGTTGCTCTCATTTGGATTCTGCCGTCGTGCGGGCGGGACGCCGGCGCCACAGCGCCGGGCTACCCGCCGCTGACCGAGGGCACGATCATGATCTCAGCGTCTGGCGGCAGGCGTGTGGCGAGCCCGCCGGTGTACCGCACGTCTTCGCTTCCCACGAAGATGTTGATGTGTTGGCGGACGAGGCCCTGCTCCGTGACGACGCGGTCTTGAATTCCCGGACAGGCAGCCCAGAGCGCCCGCAGCGCCTCGGAAAGTGTGGCTGGGTCCCCTGTGACTTCCACCTGGCTGCGGCCCTTGGCAAAGGAGCGCAGCGGGCCCGGGATGTGAAAGGTAACTGACATGCTCTTGTATGGACGTGATCGTGAGCGGCGCAGACATGCCAAAGAGCGGCACGTCTGCGCCACCCTCAGTCACATTCTCGGTCGCTTCTTGACGCCCTGCCCCCGCGTGGGTTTTGCTCTCCGGCTGGACCGAGGCTCGCCGATCGCGGCGGCCTTCACGCAGACCACGGCCGGCAGGCCTTCCATAATCCGGTTCCAGTTCTTTCCTTCGTCGTCGGAGCCATACAGGTGTCCGCTGCGGGTGCCGAAGTACAGGCCGTGCGGGTCGAGTGTATCGGCAGCCATGGCGTCGCGCAGCACAGTTTCATAGGCCCGCTTCTGGGGCAGGCCGCGCATCAGCGGCTCCCAAGAACCGCCGGCGTTGCGGGTTCGGTAGATGCGCAGCCGCCCATCAATCGCGCATCGGAACTCGTCGGACTCGACGGGCTGGATATACACGCAGTCGGGATTGTGCGGGTGCATCACCATCGCGAAGCCGAAGTCCGAAGGCACTCCATTGGCGATGTCCTTCCAGCTTTGGGCGCCGTCATCGGAGCGGTACAGGCCCCAATGGTTCTGGAGGAAGAAGCGATCGGGGCGTGACGGGTGCACCGCCACCTTGTGCACGCACTGGCCAAACTCCGGAAACTTGTCGGGTGAATTCACCATCCGGATGCCGCGGTTCGCGGCGCGCCAGGTGCTCCCGCCATCCTCCGTCGTGTAGACTCCGCCGGATGAAATGGCGACCAGCATCCGGTTGCCATCTGCGGGGTTCAGCAAAATGGTGTGCAGGCTGAGCCCGCCGTTTCCCGGGACCCAGCGCGGGCGATGCGGATGATTAAACAAGCCGCAATTCAACGACCAGGTTTCACCTCCGTCGCTTGACTTGAAGAGCGCCGCGGGTTCTACGCCGCTGTAGAGGACGTTGGGCTGGTCGGGCGGCCCAAGACAGATTTGCCAGACATTCTTCAGCGTGGCGCCTGACTCCGCGGGGAATTTAATCTGAGCCTCGAGCGGGTTGGTCCAAACACGGCCGAAATCGTCGCTCGAGCGGAGATAGGTTCCCCAATAGCTGCACGTCGAGGCCCACAGGCGGCGCCGGCCATCGCGGCTGTCGTAGGCCAGCGAGTAGATGGCTTGTCCGTGAAAATACGGCCCGGCCATCTCCCAGCGGGCGCGGTTCGAATTCGACCGCAGCAGAAATGCTCCTTTGATCGTGCCCACCAGCAGCAGAACGTCGCCCTCCTTGACGCGCAAGTGGCGAATGCCGCGGTGGAGCGTGGTCAGCGGACCTCTCTGCTCGCTGGGACGCGCAACCGCCGCGACGGACGCGGATTGCAGCGCCTCGAGCGCCGCCTGCACCTCCGCCGCCTGCTGATATCTCTGCGCCGGCTCCTTGGCCAGGCAGCGCTGGATGACAGCCGCGAGGCCAGGAGGGATGTGTTCGGGGAGCAGCGCCGGCGGCTGGTGCAGAACCGCAGAGACGACCTCGAGGCTGGTGCCTCCCGGGAAAGGCAACTTTCCACACGAGGCTTCGTAGAGCACCACTCCCAACGCCCACAGATCGCTGCGGGCGTCCCCTGCCTCGCCGCGCAGAACCTCGGGCGCCATGTAAGACAACGTGCCGGAGATGGTTCCGGTCCCCTCAATCGACGCAGTCTGGGTTAACTGATCGACCTCCGGTTTGGGTAAGCGGCGCGCCAAACCGAAGTCAAAGACTTTGACCAAACCCTCCGGAGTCACCACGATGTTGGCGCTCTTCAGGTCGCGATGGACGATGTTGCGGCCATGGGCGTGGGCGAGAGCGCGGGCGATCTGGGCGCCGTAACGCAAGATGGATTCGACCGCCAAGCCCGCGCCGGCAATCAGCGCACTCAAGGTTTGGCCCTCGATCAACTCCATCACCATGTAGAGTTCGCCGCCGAACTCGCCCACTTCGTGGATGGTGCAGATGTTGGGGTGGCTGAGTGCGGAGGCGGAGCGGGCTTCGTGCAGGAGTTGCTGCCGTGAAGACTCTTCCACCGGCGTGCCCTGGCGCAACACCTTTAAAGCAACGTCCCGCTCCAGAACCTCGTCATGGGCACGATAGACTACACCCATGCCTCCCTGGCCAACCTTCGAGACGATGCGGTAGTGGCCAACCAGTTCGCCGATCACCATTCCTCCCAAAGCTTCATGACTACGGGGAATTAAAATTAGCGCTGTCGTCCCCGCGAAAGCGGGGACCCATTGTCAGTCCAATGGATTCCCGCTTCCGCGGGAATGACGTGATTTTCGAGGTGGCCGCAGGCGACAAGGAATCTCGCAGTGGGTTGAAAACACTCAGAGCGAGATTCCTCGCGGAGTTTGTCATGAGCAACCAGAGCGAGATTCCTTCACTTCGTTCAGGACAGGCTCTTCGCTGCGCTCAGGATGACAGCGAAGTGCTGGGACTGACAGTCCGAAGGAAGTTTTCACGCCGACGCTTCATGCGGCCGGTCCGAGGGTGTGAAGGCTGAGAACACTGCTCCCTGCGGATCGGCCAGGATGGACATGCGGCCCACCTTCTCGATGTTCATGGGTGGCAGGAGCGTCTTCCCGCCCAGTTGGCTGCACTTGGCAGTCGTCTCATCACAGTTAGCGATATAAATGTAGGCCATCCAGTGCGGCGGAGTGTTAGGAGGGGCGAACTGCGACGGGGGAATTCCGCCGATGAACTCCTTGCCGTTCTTGATGTGCAGGTAGCCGGAGGGATCATTCTCGCTCTTGCTAATCTTCCAGCCCAGGAGGCCCTCGTAGAACGACTTGGCGCGCTCGGTATCGGGCGTCATCAGATCCGCCCAGCACAGAGTTCCGGGCACACCGGAGATTCCCAGGCCGCTGTGAGTCGTTTTCTGCCAGAGGTTGAAGAAAGCGCCCGTGGGATCTTGCACCACGGCCATCCGCCCCGCGTCGAAGACGTCAAACGGCCCCGCGATGACCTTGCCCCCGAGTTCCGGTACGCGCTTGGCGGCTTCGTCAACGTTGGCGACGGCGATGTAAAGCATCCAGTGCGGCGGCACGCCATGAGCCTTCTGTTCAGATCTCAGCGTGCACGCGGCGCCGGTCTCGCGCCCCTCGAGTTGAAACATCGTGTAGAAATCGTCTGGACCCATCGGCATATCATTGGCGGTCCAGCCAAAGAGTGAGTTGTAAAAGCTCTTGGCGGCGTTCTGATCGTTGGTATAAAGCTCGAGCCAGCAGAAAGCTCCGGGCGGATGACTGTCGATGATGCGTCGCATATGCAGAAATACCTCCTGGTTGTTTTGTGATGTTCAATAGCCCAATAGTCTTATTTTACAGCTTTGCCGGGTTTCCGTCTCACCAAATCGCACCCGTGTGGTGCGGGCATCCTGCCCGCGCGTGGGAGCGGGACGCGCCCGCGACAGCGGGCGAGACGCCCGCACCGCTCCGGGACACCTTCGTGTTTATTCCGGGTTAGTGTTTCGCATAAACATCCAGGAACGCCAGCACCAGCGCCCAGGCCTGCCGGGCGGCGTTGGAGTTGTAACTCGAGCGGGCGTCGCAGAAGAATCCGTGATCAGCGTCCGAGAATTCGACATTCACGAACGGCTTGCCCGCCGCGCGAATTGCTTCAGTCACCGTGCGCGTCACTTCGGGGCCCAGGTGTTTATCCAAGCCACCCCACAAAAGCATCTGCGGAGCGTGCAAGTCGCCGGCACGATCGAGCAGGCCGGGGCTGAAGGGGTTGGGGGCGATCCCGCCGCCGTAAAAGGAGATGGCCGCGCTCACGGGAAGAACCACATTGGTGAGAACCGCCACGCGCCCGCCCATGCAAAAGCCTACGCAGGCAATCTGCCGGCCCTGATTCCCAGGCTGCGCGCGCAGCCATTGGTAAGCAGAGCGGACGTCAGCCTCGAGGTTTTGATGACTTAATGCAATCACATGAGGCTTCGCTAAATCGAATTGATCGTAGGTTCCTTCGAAGCCCGGCGCGGTACGATGAAACAGGTCCGGGGCAAGCGCGAGGTAACCTTCGCGCGCAAAGCGTTCCGTAAGATCCCGGATGTGCGGGTTGACCCCGAAGGCCTCGTGATACACCAGCAAGCCGGGGTAGGTGTTCGCATCTTCAGGGCGGGCCACGTAGACACGCATCGCTGTCCCGTCTCGAACCTTCAGGGTGATCCAATCAGTTTTGATTGCCGCCATTCAATTCTCCTTCCTGGTTGGGGTTCACTGAAACTGCCTGTCCGGTCATTTCTTCGGGCGGATCGCCTCCCGCCATCGACTGGGCCAGGATCAGCCGGCGAGCTTCGCCCCGCATGCCCGGCCACGCCAACGCGAACGCCACACCTCCCGCCAAGCTGACGATTCCGCCCAGCCTGATGGTCAGCGGCGCGCCCACGTGCTGCGCGATCGCTCCCGAAAGCAGCGCGCCAAATGGCGCCATGCCCATGAACATCATCGAGTAGACGGCCATGACGCGGCCGCGCAATTCATCCGGAACCATGGTTTGGATCAAAGTATTCGAGGAGGCCATTTGCAGAATCATGCAAAACCCGGCGGGCATGACCAGCAGCGCGGAAAGCCAGAACCAGTGCGAAAAGGAGAAGAAAAAGAGTGAAGCGCCAAAGCCCATGGCCGCGAACATTACCCATCTTCCCAGGCCGCGCACGCCGTGGCGCGTGGCCAACGCCATGGTTCCCGCTAGCGCCCCAATTCCCGCAGCGCCCATCAGCAGCCCCAGTCCGCGCGCTCCGCTGTGCAGGATTCGGTCCGCGATAATCGGCATCAGCACCATGTACGGCATGCCGGTCAGGCTGACCAGGCCCAGCAGAAGCAGCAGGGCGCGGATGGGCGCGTTGCGGGCCACCCAGTGGAATCCCTCCACAATACTGCGCAGTCCGGAGCGCTGCTTGTCCCGCGGGCGCGGCGTTACGACCATGAGCAACAGCCCGACGATTACCGCAATGTAGCTGACCCCGTTGGCAAAGAAGCACCAACCTTCCCCGACCGCCGCCACCGTTATTCCCGCCACGGCTGGCCCCAGGATGCGAGCCCCGTTCACCATGGCGGAATTAATAGCGATGGCGTTGACAATATCCTTCGGGTTTACCATCTCGACGATGAAGGCTTGGCGGGTAGGGATGTCGAGCGCGTTCACCAGGCCCCCGCACGAGGCCAGCACCATGATTTCCCACACCTTGATGTGGCCCAAGAGCGTCAGCGCGGCGAGGATGAACGCCAGCAACATGGCGCTGGTTTGAGTGCCGATGACAATCCGATGGCGGCTTCTGCGGTCTGCCACCATGCCGCCAATCGAAGCCAGGAGAAAAACCGGAATTTGCCCCGCAAAACCTACCAGGCCCAGCAGCAGCGAGGAACCCGTCAGGCGGTAAACCAGCCACGATTGCGCCACGGATTGCATCCAGGTGCCGACCAGGGAGATGATTTGGCCGCTGAAGAACAGCCGGAAATTGCGGTAGCGCAGGGCGCGGAACATCGCCGGGACGCGGCTCTGCGCCTCGCCCGGCGCCGCATCACCCGCTTGCGGCGCGGCGATGGCGGGACGCCCCTGCCCATCTTCACTTGCGGTGGCCATGGTTTCATGATACTGGAGTCGGCCAAAATTGGGCAAAGACTCCATGTGGCGCGGGAGCGTCCCGCTCCCGCATGTCAGAAGAGCACGGGCGGGACGCCCGCACTACAGCGCCGCGCCGCCGAGGTGGATGATTTTGTTCGCCGGGAAGGCGAACTTTGGCATAGAATGCTGGCTTTTCCAGCCCTAGGACACATTGAACGGGAGGACAACCGTGTACCACACAACACTCAAAGCCAGATTAACCGCAGCGCTTTGCTTCAGCGCGTTCTTTCTTGGTGCGCTCAGTTTGCGAGCCGACGTGAAGCTGCCCAGTCTCGTCTCGGACGGCATGGTGCTTCAGCAAGGAATGAAAGTGAACATTTGGGGAACCGCCGACCCGGGTGAGCAGGTCACGGTCACTTTAGGAGATCAGCACCTGAGCAGCACGGCTGACAACGAGGGCCAGTGGAAGGTGGAACTGGGGCGGCTTAGTCCCGGCGGGCCTTTCACCATGACCATTGCCGGCAAGAATACCATTACCCTGCACGACGTGCTGGTGGGCGAAGTCTGGGTTTGCTCCGGCCAGTCCAACATGGAAATGCCTGTGCAGGGATGGGGAAGCGGCGTGGTGAACTACCAGGATGAAGTAGCTCATGGCGATCACCCCATGCTCCACTTGTTTACGGTCCAGAAGGCCGTGGCCGGAAAGCCGCAGCGTGACGTCCAAGGCTATTGGGTAGCGGCGCGTCCGCAGACGGTGGCCGACTTCTCAGCCGTCGGGTATTTCTTTGGACGCGAGCTGCTCAGTGTGTTGAATGTGCCGGTAGGCCTGATTCACAGTTCCTGGGGCGGAACTCCGGCGGAAGCATGGACGAGTCGCGGCACGCTCGAATCCGACCCCGCCTACCAATCCATCCTGGATGCGGGTACGAAGTTGCTTTCGCCTTACCCCAAAGGCTTTCAGGACTACGCCGCACAGCTTGAGCAGTGGCGGAAGGACTCCGACCAAGCCGAATCCACTGGTGCGCCAGTCGCTGCCCCGCCGGCAGTTCCTGATGATCCGCGGCGTAATCCCTGGCGTCCCTCCGGCCTCTTTAACGCCATGCTCATGCCGCTGACCTCGTATGCCATCCGAGGCGCCATCTGGTATCAGGGAGAATCGAATGCCGACCGGCCCGCGCAATATCGGAAGCTCTTTCCGGCGATGATTGGCGACTGGCGGCGCGCCTGGGGAGAGGGCGACTTCCCATTCCTTTTCGTGCAGCTTGCCAACTGGGGAATTTATAGCCCTCACTCGAATTGGCCGGAACTGCGGGAGGCTCAACTCAAGACGCTTTCGCTGCCCAAGACGGGGATGGCGGTCATAATCGACATCGGCGACGGGAGCGATATTCACCCCAAGGATAAGCAAGACGTCGGCTACCGCCTTGCCTTGGCCGCGCAGGCTATCGCTTACGGACGGGACGTGATCTACTCAGGCCCGATCTATGACTCCATGGCGGTGGAGGCTGACAAAATCCGTTTGCGGTTTAAGTACGTCTACGGCGGGCTGGTGACCAGGGACTCGTCGCCTAATCTGAGCGGCTTCGAGGTTGCCGGTGACGATCATAAATTCACTGGCGCGCAAGCCAGGATTGACGGCGACACGGTTGTCGTGCGCAGCGAAAAGACACCGCACCCCGTCGCCGTGCGCTATGCGTGGGGGATGAACCCCTCGTGCAACCTGTACAACCGCGCCGGCCTCCCTGCCTCGCCCTTCAGGACGGATGACTGGGAAGATTAGCGGGCAGGGGCTAGGGACTAGGGATTAGGGGCTAGGGGTTGGGGACTAGGGGCAAGGGAGGGCAACTCCTGCCCTTTGGTCCCTGGATAAGCGAATATCGGACAACCCGTTTTGCGCATCCAACGGAATCGGCGCTCCAACCCCTGGTTTTCCCTAGTCCCTAATCCCTAGCCCCTAATCCCTACTCTCCCTTGCCCGCGGTCACGGTCTCGGCTTCCTTGCCCGGTGGGGACAGTAAGGCAGAGGTTGTGCGGGGGGCGAGGGCAGCCGCGACCACTGCCGCGGGCGGATCGTCCGGGCCTTTGACTAGCGCCCCCTGTTCCTCTTTGATGAACGTCAGCTTGGCGCCGTCGGGCGAACGGTCGATCGTGATCAGGTCGCCCAACTTGATCTGGTGTGTCGCCAACAGATTGGATATGGGAAACACCAGGTAGCGCTCAATGGCGCGCTTCAGGTGCCGGGCGCCGAATTTCTGGTCGGTCCCCTCCTGCAAGAGAAAATCGCGAGCGGCCGACGTGCAGATAAACACAAAGGGATTCCCTTCCGTCGCCGCCATGATGCGATCTTGCACCCGCCCCAGCTCGATATCCAGGATCTTTTCCAGGCTGTCGCGATTCAGCACGCGGAAGACAATCACCTTGTCGATGCGGTTCATGAACTCCGGCGAGAATTTTCGCCGCGAAGCCTCCATGGCGGTCTGGTAAATCTTCTGGTCCAATTCCTGTTCGTGGTTGTCCGGCCCGGGGGAAAAGCCCATTCCTCCCCTCATCAATCTCATTAATTCCTGCGAGCCCAGGTTGGAGGTGAGGAAGATCATGGAGCGGGAAAAGTCCACTCGCCGGTTGTCACCCAGGGTGAGCGTGGCCTTATCAAGGATGCCGAGCAAAAGTTGCCATAAGGCGTCAGAGGCTTTCTCGACTTCGTCGAACAACACCAGCGCCAGCTTGATTCGATCGCAGAAATGGCGTTCCAGAACCTCTTGCGTAATCAGGGGCTGCGTCTCGCGGTGTCCGACGTAACCAGGCGGCGAGCCAATCAACTTGGCAACCTCATGACTGTGCTGAAACTCTGCACAATCCACCTTGACGACGGCTTTGGAATCGCCCATGAGCACTTCCGCCGCAGCCTCCACCAGGCGCGTCTTACCCGACCCGGTGGGACCCAGGAAGAGCAGGTTCACCAAGGGCCGCCCGGGTGTCGAGAGCCCCGCCAGGTAGACCTGATAGACGCGTGCCAGCCTGCGCACGGCACGCTCCTGGCCTACTACCCGCTCCAGAAGCGCCTTTTCAAAATCCCGCACCTCCGGACTGTTCTGTGTTGGATCGAGCAATACTTGGTGTCCGCCCATATTCATCCTCCGCGCGTCCTATGGTCGATAGGGCGCTCCCTTGACTCGGCGCAGTTCGTTCAGCTTCACATCCAGCGTTCCACGAAGCAGTTTGAGACCCGAAATGAATTCTGACGAGAGCTCCGGTTCCTCGGTGAAATCAAGGACCGGCAACGGCAAATCGGCCAAGTCGAAATGAAGGTTTCGCACCGCCGCGACCAGGTCGCGGAGATACTGAGAATTGTTCTTTAGGGGTTGCTCCAGATCGCTCGAGGATTTCTCGGTCAATCGCTTCCAGTCAAGCTGCAAGAAGGGGTGCTTGGCATTAACCCCCTTGATGATCTCGTCGGTAATACGCGGCCGCCGGCCAAGGCTGGCAAGGTGGAGCTGCTCCACCTGTTCGCCCTTGCGGACGTTATGAACCAGGTAGTACGTCTGGCCGCGTTTGCGCACAAAAGCCATCTCGCTCTTCCGCCTCTGCAATATCAATCGGCTCAAAGCCCTCCTGAGTTCATCGGCTTCCTCCCAGGATCAGGCCCTGCGCTCGTAGTGGACAATATTCCACCACACCGGCTTAGATGGCAAAATCGAAATTTTTGTTGCTGGAATAAAAACTGTGTATCGGCAGGATATTGGCTGTATATTCTTAGATGTCAACACCTGAGAAAATCCAGGACCCACCCGGCGCTGCGATGCGAATCGGAGAAGCGGCACTGGAGACTACACAACCAAGGAGCTTGCAACTCCCATCGGGAGTCGGAGCTGAGGAGGAATGCACATGTTCAAAGAATTCAAAGAATTTGCGATGCGTGGGAACGTGCTCGATATGGCGGTCGGCATTGTGATCGGCGCGGCCTTCGGCGGGATCGTGACCTCGTTCGTCGGGGACATCCTGATGCCGCCCATCGGATTGCTTTTGGGTAGGGTCGATTTCTCGAACCTGTTCATCAACCTCAAGGGCAACTACCCCAGTGTGGCGGCCGCCAAGGCCGCAGGAGCGGCGACGCTCAACTACGGCATGTTCATGAACACGGTGATTAACTTTCTCATCGTGGCGTTAGCCGTTTTCCTGCTGGTGCGCTACGTCAACAAGCTGTTCCCCAAGCCCAAACCGGCTCCTGCGCCCGCCCTGAAAGATTGCAGGTTCTGCTTCTCGACGATTCCGGCGCAGGCGACGCGCTGCCCCCATTGCACGTCGGACCTCAAGACCGCGTGAGACAGGTGGTGGGTGTCAGGCTCGAGGGAAGGCGCTATCGGCTATCAGCCTTCAGCTCTCAGCAGACGTATTGGTGGCGGTTTGTAGCGTTATCCTAGTTTGGAACCCCGGCCTTTAGAGCCTGCCCTGAGCGAAGCGAAGGGTCGGCAACTGCCCTGACAGGTCGGGGCGCTACGTGTCAACCTAGGATAGTACGCCGGTGCTTGGTAACTGACCGGCGGTAGCGCCTCCGTGCTATAATTCAGCCGTTGCCGGCCGTCTTCGCTCGTGATGTTGCTGATAGCTGACGGCTGAAGGCTGATAGCTTCCCAGGAGGACCGAATGGCAATCAAGTCGTTTGACAAGGTCTGGCACAACGGCGAGTTTATCCATTGGAACGACGCCACCATCCACGTCGCATCGCACGTCGTCAGCTATGGTTCCTGCCTTTTCGAAGGCATTCGCTGCTACGACACTCCGGCGGGCCCCGGCATCTTTCGCCTCAACGAGCACACGGACCGGCTGGTGAATTCCTGCAAGATTTATCGCATGGAGCTCGACTTTACGCGGGATCAGCTTTCCCAGGCGATGGTCGAACTGGTGCAGGTGAACGGCATTAAGCATTGCTACATCCGTCCGGTCATCTTTCGGGGCTTCGGCGAAGTCGGTGTGAATCCGATGAAGAACCCCATCGAGATTTACCTGCTTGCCTGGGAGTGGGGAAAATACCTGGGCGACGAGGCCCTTCGCCAGGGAGTTGACGTCTGCATTTCCTCCTGGCAACGCATTGCTCCCAACACGCTGCCGGCCATCGCCAAGGCGGCAGCGAATTACATGAACTCCCAACTGATCAAGATGGAGGCGGTCACCAACGGCTATGTGGAAGGCATCTCGCTGGATGCCTCGGGCCACGTCAGCGAAGGAAGTGGTGAAAACCTCTTCCTGGTGCGGGGCGGGAAAATCGTTACGCCGCCGCTGTCTTCTTCGATCCTTCCCGGCATTACGCGCGATTCCGTCCTCACGCTCGCTCAGGAGCTTGGTTACCCAATTGTCGAGCAGGTCATCTCCCGCGAGATGCTTTACATCGCTGACGAAGTGTTCTTCACCGGCACCGCGGCGGAGATCACTCCGATTCGCTCCGTGGACCGCATCGTAGTGGGCAAGGGTGAGCCGGGCCCGATTACTCGCGGGCTGCAAGCTCACTTCCTCTCGATTGTGCAGGGCCAAGCGGAGGACAAGCACGGCTGGCTCACGCTCTGTCACCAACCGGTCGGCGTGGCGCGCTAAGATAACACGCTGATGAAAGAAGCCGGCTGCCCCGAAGACGCATAGGGGTAGGGCTTGCCCTACCCGGCGCATGAGGGGACGCAAGCCGTCCCCCTACAAGCTCAGAATGACAGTTGGCCGCTGTTAGTCATCCGTTAGCCAAGGAACAATCATGGGCAGTGAACGAGTGACGGTTGACACCTTGCTGCGGGTCGCCTGTGAGGAGGAGGCTTCCGACCTGCACTTGAAGGTGGGCAACTATCCTTACATCCGCATTGACGGCGATCTCCGCGCCCTCGACCAATACCCGCACATCACTCCTGAAGACATGCTGGACTATGCGTTCAGCATCATGAACAGCCGCCAGAAGGCCAAGTTCAAGGAAAACACTGAAATCGATATGCCGTATGGCATCGCGGGTCTGGCGCGATTCCGAGTGAACATTTTTCAGCAGCGCGGCAATGTCGGCATGATCTTCCGCGTAATTCCCACGGAGATTCGCACCTTCAGCGAACTTTCCCTGCCCAAGGTCATGGAGAAGATCTGCCAGGAAACGCGCGGCCTGGTGCTGGTGACCGGAACGACCAGTTCCGGCAAGTCGACCACTCTGGCGGCCATGATCGATTACATCAATGCCACGCGCACCGAGCACATCATTACCATCGAAGACCCCATCGAGTTCCTGCATCGCGATAAGAAAGGACTGGTGAGCCAGCGGGAAGTGGAAGTGGACAGCGCCACCTTTGCCACCGCCCTGCGCTCCGCTCTTCGCCAGGATCCCGACGTGATCCTGGTGGGTGAAATGCGCGATCTGGAAACCATTCAGACGGCGCTGCTGGCGGCGGAGACCGGCCACCTGGTTTTTTCCACCCTGCACACCGTCGATGCCACCGAGACCGTGCAGCGCATCATCGCCGTCTTTCAGCCGGCTGAGCAGAAGCGAGTGCGCCTGCAATTGGCCAGCACGCTCAAGGCCGTCGTTTGTCAAAGGCTGGTGAGGAAGAGCGACGGCATCGGGCGCGTGCCGGCGGTGGAAGTCCTGCTCTCCACCGAGTACATCCGGGATTGCATTGTCACCCCGGAAAAAACCCGTCTCATCCGGGAAGCCCTGGCTTCCGGCGCTTCCCAATACGGGATGCAGACCTTCGACCAGTCACTTTATGAACTCCACGCTCATGGGCTGATCACCCTCCAGGAAGCCCTGGCAAACTCCTCCAATCCCGACGAGTTCAAGCTGCGCATCGCCGGCGTCCGAAGCACCGCGGATGCTACGCGCGACGCCATAGAAAGGGCCATTGAGGTGGAAAGGTTTGCGCAGAGATAAGGAAGCTCCTCCAGACCCCCTCAATACGGCCCTTTGCATGTTGGCCCGCCGTCCCTACTCCCTGGCTGAAATGCGTCGCGCGCTGGAGCGCAAGTTTCCGGATTCAGACCAGGTCGGCACCGCCATTGCCCGCCTGCGTGAACTCCACTACCTCGACGATAAGCAGTTCGCCGAGCAATACGCGTCCTCGCTGGCGCGCAACCGCGCCTTTGGCGGCTGGCGCATCCGCCGCGAACTGAAAGCCAAGCTCGTTGACTACCGCCAGATTGAACCTGCCCTCTCACAGGCCTTCCAAGAGACCAGCGAGCACGATCTGCTGGAACAGACTCTCGACAAGAAACTACGCACCCTGCGCCTGCCCTTGACCCGCGCCAAGCTGGCGGCCCTTTGCAATAGCCTCGCGCGCCGCGGCTTCCGCGGCGGCGATATTATGAAGGTAGTCCGTGCGCGGCCGGAACTGCGGCCTGTTGCGGATGATGTCGTGGAGATGGACCTGGAGAGCGAGGAAGAAAAGTCTGGGGGATAAAACAGGAATGCGTTTTCCCGCCGCCTATAAAAGCCAGTGCTCCAAATTACACCTCGGCCTCGACGACAGGAATGTTTTCGAGGACCACCGTAGGCAAAGCACCTTTACCCAAGACTTGCTTGGCGTCCAGGATTTCGATGCCCACCAGCGCTTCTCCTTCGCCGATGTTCAGGCTCACCTCATCCGTCAAGCGCAGCGTCCGGCATTGGAAATCGCCCTCCAAGAGCCGGATGTAGAGGGCGTCAACCTCCGGGTCGTAGCTGATGCGCATGGCTTAGCTCCGTTCAAAAAAAGAATGTGTAAACCGTGACCACAACGATTTCATTTTGCTCTTCCACGATGACCGGCGCAACCTGCTTGATCGCATAGCGGCGTCCTTGCCACAGGGCTTCAAACTGGAAGTTATGGCGGCACATCCACCTGCCATGCTTCACGGGTTCGCGCGCGCCAACCCTTATGGCGTGCTCGACTTCCGCTTGTGCGGCGCCTCGCTCTGCGCACTGCTCAACCGCATGGGCCGTCAGCCTGATCGGTTTCAATGAATCCCCTTTTGAGCGCGATCCTGCCATGCCTCAGGGTCCTTGCATATCCTAGATGAAGTCTAACGCTTTGTTAATCCCTTTTTCGAAGACGCCTGAAATTCGCCTTTCACTATTTACGGTTCATAATTCATAATGAGTGTTCCGGTACCCAAACATGAAATCCAACGAAATAAGAAGCAGGTTTTTAAGATTCTTCGAGGAGCGTGGCCACCGTGCCCTACCGTCCTCGTCGCTTGTCCTCGCGAACGATCCTACGCTGCTTTTCGCGAACGCGGGCATGAACCAGTTCAAGGACGTCTTCCTGGGGCGCGAAAAGCGCGACTACTCGCGCGCGACGACTTCCCAGAAGTGTGTGCGCGCGGGCGGCAAGCACAACGACCTCGAGCAGGTCGGCCGCACCACGCGGCATCACACCTTTTTCGAGATGCTGGGAAATTTTTCCTTCGGGGACTATTTCAAGAAGGAAGCCATTCCCTGGTCCTGGGAGCTGGTCACCAAGGGTTACGGAATTCCCATTGAGAAGCTTTACGTTACCGTGTTTCGCGAAGACGATGAGGCCGAAGAAATCTGGGCCAAGGACGTTGGCGTGGCGCGCGGCCGCATCTTCCGCATGGACGAGCACGACAATTTCTGGGCCATGGGCGATACCGGCCCGTGCGGGCCGTGCTCGGAGATCCACTACGATCTGGGACCCGCCGCCAGCAGCCTGGGACACACGGACTGCTCCTTCCCCTGCCCTCAGGACTGCGGCCGCTACGTCGAACTCTGGAACCTCGTGTTCATGCAGTTCAACCGCGACGAACAGGGCGTCATGACTCCCCTGCCCCGCCCCAGCATCGATACGGGCATGGGGCTCGAACGCCTGGCTTCCGTGTTGCAAGGGAAACTTTCGAACTTCGATACGGATTTGTTCCGGCCGCTGATCGACGAAGCCGCGACGCTGGCCAACGTCGAGTATGGCTCGAACCACGACACCGATGTTTCCCTGCGCATCATCGCCGACCACGCGCGCGCCACCACGTTCTTGATTTCCGACGGCGTGCTGCCCTCCAACGAAGGCCGTGGCTATGTGCTCCGCCTCATCATGCGCCGCGCCTTGTACCACGGCCAGACGCTGGGGTTGAATGAGCCGTTTCTCTTCAAGATGTCCGGCCACGTCGTGCAAATGATGAAAGACGCTTACCCGGAACTGGTCGAGAATGAGCAGCACATCGCCAAGGCGGTCAAGCTTGAGGAGGAACGATACAGCAGTACTACGCGGCTCGGTCTTGAGCGCCTGCGGGGCGAGGACGTAGTCACTTACCTGGGAGAAAAAATCTGGTTCGGGCGGTGGGAGACCTATTATCCGCAAATTAGACGATACCTTCCCGACAAGTTGGAAGAGATCAGAAAAGATGTCGTGTATTCGCTGGCGCGGTTCGAACCAACGAACAGAGCGAGGCCCCCGATGGGTGTTTGTTGGATACCTGGCGACGAGCTATTCAAGCTGCATGACACTTTCGGGTTACGGCCGGACTTTGTTGAGGACATCGTCAAGAACTATGGGTTGACGATCGACCGCGCGGGCTACGAAGCCGAAATGCAGAAACAGCGCGAGCGGGCTCGGGCCAGTTGGAAGGCGGTCGAAAAGAAGATAGCGTCGCCGGTGTTTTTGAAGCTGGCCGAGACCGGCAAGTCGGTTTTTGATGGCTACGCTCAGACGACCTCCACGAACTGTCGCGTTTTGGCGCTGATTACCAGTAGGGGCGGTTCGCGAACGGCCCCTACGGAGCCGGCGGCCAGCGTTGAGTCGGTGGGACCGGGCGAGCAGGTGGAAATCGTTCTCGACCACTCGCCCTTCTACGCCGAAGCGGGCGGGCAGGTGGGCGACGTTGGCAAGTTCCTGGCGCCGGGTAGTGGTCGCGAGGTGGCGCACGTCACGGACACCTACCATCCCGTGAGTGGGCTGATCGTCCACAAAGCAGAAGCGCGGCATACGCTGCACGTCGTCGACATCGTGACAGCCCAAGTTGACGTTGAGCGGCGCGATGCCACCCGGCGCAACCATACGGCCACGCACTTGCTGCACGCGGCTTTGCGGCGGACGCTGGGCACGCACGTCAAGCAGGCTGGGTCGCTGGTGGCGCCGGACCGCTTGCGGTTCGACTTTACCCATTACGCGGCGCTGGATGAGCAGGACCTGCTCGACATCGAAGACCTGGTGAACGAGGAGATCCTCAAGAACGAAGAGGTTGTCACGAAGGTCATGGACCTTGACGAGGCCGTGAACACCGGCGCCATGGCATTGTTTGGGGAAAAGTATGCCGACCAGGTGCGCGTGCTGACCATCGACGACTTTTCGAAGGAACTGTGCGGCGGCACGCACGTGCGGCGGACGGGCGACATTGGCCTGTTCAAGATCGTCTCGGAAGGCAGCGTGGCGGCGGGAACGCGGCGCATTGAAGCGGTGACGGGCGAAGGCGTGCTAAAGCAACTGCGGCAAGCCAGCGAGACACTGGCGCTGCTGGCCGCCTCGTTGCGTGCCAAGCCCGATGAACTGCTCCCCGCGGTCGAGAAGCTCACCGAGTCAGAAAAGAAGCTCCGCAAGGAACTCGAGGCGCAGCAGATGAAGCGCGCGGCTTCACAGGCCGGCGACTTGGCGAAAGAAGCGCAGGAAGTAAAAGGCGTGCGGGTGGTGGCAGCGCGCGTGGAGGTGACGGACCGCGCCGCGATGCGGCAGATGGTTGACGACCTGCGGGGGAAACTGCAATCCGGAGTGATTGTGCTGGGCAGCGTGGCCGACGGCAAGGTGAGCCTCATCGCAGCCGTGACGAAGGACCTCACCAACAAACTCGACGCGGGCAAGATTGTGAAGCAGGCTGCGGTTTTCGTTGAGGGCAGCGGCGGCGGGCGCAAAGACCTGGCGGAAGCGGGCGGCAAGAACCCCGCGAAGCTCGACGAATCGATTCGGATCGTTCCGTCCATTATCGAAAGTATGCTGTAGGGGTAGGGCTTGCCCTACCCGCGCGCCAACGACCCGCAACGAGGGGACGGCAAGCCGTCCCCCTACAGCGTGTACCCTCATCGCAGGTTCCAACGTCGAGAAATTCGGGCCTACCCGCTTGCCGGGTCGGACCCCGCAGGCTATCATGTGAGCAGTAACGGTGTGGCAGGAGGCTCTAATGGGTTCGGCAAAGGAAGAGGTCCGCAGGATACTGGAACAGATTCCCGACAACGCATCCTTTGAGGATATCCAATACCACATCTACGTAAGGGAGAAGATTGATCGCGGTCTCGAAGATGTGAAACAAGGGCGCGTCATCGAACAAGCAGAGGTGGAACGCAGGATGCGGAAATGGACCGGAGAATAACTACTCACTTCCCCTGGAATGATCTCCAGCAGCGAATCACCAACATCGCATAATCCCGATCAACCCCGTATAATGATCCGTTCTATATGTTATGGCCAAGGGGCCGGATAAGGGAGGAAGCGCATTCATGTATAAGGTTGTGTTATTAAGGCACGGAGAGAGCGTGTGGAACAAAGAAAACCTCTTCACTGGTTGGACCGATGTTGGGTTGAGTGAGAAGGGCACGCAAGAGGCCATAGACGGTGGCCGGGAAATGAGGAAGCAAGGATATGTCTTCGACATCGCCTTTACCTCGGTCTTGAAGCGCGCCATCAAAACGCTCTGGCTGGCGCTCGAGGAGTTGGACCAGATGTGGATTCCGGTCCAGAATTCGTGGCGGCTCAACGAGCGCCATTATGGCGCGCTGCAGGGGCTGAACAAAGCCCAGACTGCCGAGAAGTTTGGCGAGGCCCAGGTGAAAATCTGGCGGCGCAGCTACGACATTCAACCGCCGGCCCTGACCCCGGATGACGATCGCTTTCCCGGCAAGGACCCGCGTTACGCAGATTTGAAGCCGGAAGAACTTCCGCTCACCGAGTGCTTGAAAGATACCGTGGCTCGCACGCTGCCTTACTGGCACGAAACCATCGCCCCGACGGTGAGGTCCGGCAAGCGGGTGATCGTCGCCGCACACGGCAACAGCCTGCGGGGACTCGTGAAATATCTCGACAATGTTTCCGACCAGGAGATCGTGGGCCTGAATATCCCTACCGGCATTCCGCTGGTTTACGAGCTTGATGACCGACTCAAGCCGCTCCGACATTATTACCTCGGAGACCCGGAGGCCATTGCCAAGGCCGCCCAGGCAGTGGCCGACCAGGCGAAGCGGAAGTAGGGCCAAGGAGTCAGGATCCAGGATTGGGGGGCACGGCCCGGACCCTCAATCGTCACCCCCGCGGAAGCGGGGGTCCATTGATAGTCCGGGAACCAACGGATTCCCGCTTTCGCGGGAATAACGTGACCTTCGACGGAATCCCGAATCCTGCATTTATTGCCACTTGACGGAAGTGTTATAATCTCTCTAACCCTCGGGAGAGGTAGTGTGCCGAGGATGCGAAGATCTGGAGGAGATGAGTTCTCACGCGCCGCAGCAGGCGGCTCTGGAGTGATATGCCTAACTGGACCCAGTCCTGCGTGAAGGTTTCGGCGTGCCTGTTTTTGTGGGTTCTGGTGTTTTGTCTGCCACTCCGGGCGGACGAGATTGCTACGATCACGGATCAAAGCGGCCGCAGAATCTTCATTAACACGGTCGAGACTCACGCCAAAGGCAACTGGAAGGCAAATGGCTCGCGTGCCAACAGGACCGGCACGGCGCTTGCTGCCCCTGCCCCTACACCTACGCCTGAAATCAGCAGCCTGGTCGAGCAGACCGCCGACCGTCTGCAAGTTGACCCTCAGCTCGTTGACGCCATTATCAAAGTCGAATCCCAATACGACCCGATGGCCCTCTCGAACAAGGGTGCGATGGGTCTGATGCAACTCATTCCGGAGACGGCTCAGCGATTCGGGGTTGCGAACCCCTTTGATCCAAAGGACAACATCGAAGGTGGCGTAAGCTATTTAAGACACCTTTTGGACATGTTCGGGGGCGACCTTCCTAAGTCGTTGGCGGCCTACAACGCCGGAGAAGGGGCTGTGCAGCGGTCCGGCGGAATACCTTCGTATGCCGAAACTAAAGATTACGTACGAAAGGTCACCCACATTTATCAGTCAGCATCAGGTCAGACGGGGGCGCAAGCTGCCGGGTACAGGGCTCCAGTGGCGCCCATCGTTCGCTATGTCGATGAACGAGGCGTAGTACACTACTCCAATGTGGAATGATTCGGGTTAATCGAAGTTAGCTGTCCATCTTTCGGAGAAATGCATCTTACCGAAGGGGACGGCGATTTGAATGCCACGGAACGGTCTACATTGATCGAACGGCGTAAACGAATCTGCATCGCACTACTTTTTGCTGGGCTCCTAGCCTTTCCCGAAGTTCTTTTCTCTACCGTCCCCACTTCACGCCAAGAAAAAGCCGTCACCACGTATGATCGAGCGCTTCGCATGAGGACGACGCTGGACGCTCTGCCCGAGACCCAGCGGACCAGAGCCGATTATCAACAAGTAATCGCCACATTCCAGGAAGTCGCGCGGCTGGACCCGGCGTACTCGAAGGCTCCCGTTTCGCTGGCTTACGTTGCGGAACTTCAGGACGAGATGGGACGGCTTTTCGGTTCCGACCGCTACTACCTTGATTCCGTTAAGACCTACGAGTTCCTCGCGAGGCAGTACCCCGGCAGCCAATTCGCCCGGGAAGCTCTGCTGACCATGGGGGAGATTTACCGAACTGACCTCGAGAACACCGAGCTTGCCCGCCAGGCCTTCCAGGACTATGTCAGGGAGTATCCCAACTCCGCCAAGGCGGAGGAAGCTCGAGCCAAGATCAACGAAATCGACCAGTTGCTCACAAAACGCTCCGCCACGACTACACCTCCCAAGCGCGAAACCGGCGAAAACCACCGCGGCTCGAGACTGCCGGAGGTCAACGACGTGCGGCGATGGGTGGGACCGAATTACTCCCGCATCGTCATCGGAGTGGAAGGAGAAGTGAAATTCGACACCACGCGGCTTTCCAAACCGGACCGCATCGTACTTGACATTCAAGACGCCCATCTGAGCCCCACGCTGGTCGGGAAAACATTCCCCATCGAGGATGGGTACCTGCGTCAAATCCGCCTGGGACAATTCACACCCACGGTCACCCGGGTGGTGCTGGATGTGGAAAAGATCGAAGAATATTCGGTCTTGCCGCTGCCCAATCCGTTTCGCTTAGTGGTTGATATCCGAGGCGTCAGCCAATCCGAGCAGGAGGCCGGCCGCGGCGGGCAGCCGCCGGTTGGCGATTTAGCTGCGACCCATACTCCCCCGGCCGGCAAACCCCGCGCCGCGACCGAACCGCCCCCGGCCGGTGTCGAGTCTGCCCCGCCACCCGCAACCGCCACGCTCCGAACCAAGCCGAAGCCTGCCGTCAAGACACCTGGTAATTCGAAGGTGTCGGAGAAGACGGCGGAAGTGGAGACGGCCTCGGTGAAGCCTCCGCCGACACCGCCGGCTTCAGACGAAACCGACTCGACATCGCTTGCAGCACCCAGGATGGTTCCAGGTCCGCCCCAAGTTGCCGCCCCCACTGAATCCGGATCACGAACCCTGACACGAGTGCTGGGCCTTAAAATCGGCCGCATTGTCATCGACCCCGGACATGGCGGCCACGATACGGGCACGATAGGACCGACGGGCCTCAGGGAAAAGGACGTCGTTCTGGATGTCGGACTGCGATTGAAGAAGCTCCTGGAGCGCAAGGCCGGATGCGAAGTGGTAATGACTCGCAACGACGATACCTTTATCCCCCTGGAGGAACGGACTGCCATCGCCAACGCCAAGGCGGCCGACTTGTTTGTTTCAATTCACGCCAATGCCAGCAGCGACCGCAGCGCGCGGGGAGTCGAGACCTACTATCTGAATTTCACCTCCAGCCCCGAATCTCTGCAGGTCGCTGCGAGAGAAAACGCGACTTCCCAGCAATCGGTGCATCAACTTCAGGACCTGATCAAGAAGATCGCGCTGACGGAGAAAATAGAGGAGTCCGAGGAGTTTGCGCGGCAGGTGCAGAAGGAAGTCCACCGGTACACGGCGCAGTTAACCGGCAATCAGCCCGACCGGGGAGTGAAAAAGGCGCCCTTTGTGGTGTTGATCGGCGCCAACATGCCCTCGGTCCTGGCGGAAATCTCGTTCCTCACCAATCCCCGCGATGAGAAGTCGTTGAGACGCGGCGATTACCGGGAGAACATTGCAGAGGCGCTGTACGACGGGATCCTGGATTACGTGAACCATCTGGGCGGAGTCAAGGTCGTGCAGCGAGCGGAGTCCGACAGAACGGCATCGAAAGTCAGGGCGGAATTCTGATATTCTAGGATAACGATGAAGCGCCTCGTCTTAGCCGTCGTGTTCATGACGCTCAGCGCGTTCCTTCCGCTGTTGTGCGCCCAAAATGTTTCCGTTATCCCACTGGTGCCCGCCGCGAACTGGCAGCTCACCGCGAAGCAGACGCTGGGGGTTGATGAGATTAAGAGCTATGGCGGAGATCCGGCGGTGGAAAGCGAGTATGGCGTCAAGTCGCTCGAAGTGCGAACCTACCAGCTTGACAGGGCGAGCGCGCAGGTGGTGGTGGAATCCGCCGCCGACGTAAGCACCGCTTACGGTCTGCTCACCTATTATCAGAACGAGTCCATGCATCCCGACAAGACTATTGAGCTTGCTATGACCGGCGCGCAGGGCAGCTTGATGTCGCGTGGACGCAGCTTCATCCGTTTCCTTCGCCCCAAAGGCTCCGAGGTTTCCGAGAACGATTTCCGCGCCTTGTTGATTCTGGTCGGTGGAACGCGCCCGACACGCGATTCCGAAGCGAACTTACCCTCCCTGCTTCCGGCATCAGGGTTGATAACGGGCAGCACAAAGTACGCTGTCGGCCCCATAACAGCGCAGCGCGTTCTGCCCAGCCTCCCAACGGACCTGATCGGATTCGATCAGGGTGCGGAACTCCAGCTCGGGGAATACCAACTTGGGAATTCACGATCCACCATCGTGGAGTTGAGCTACCCCACCCCGCAGATCGCCCGCCTCCGGTTCACAAGACTCAGCGACGTACTCGGGCTGAACCAGGATCGCGGGGCGAATTCTGCTTACGGACGGAGGGAAGAGTCGTTCGTCTTCTTGGCTCTCAAAGCGAGCAACAAAGCCGCGGCGTCCGAATTGCTCGACCACTTCAGCGTCCATCAACAGTTAAGCTGGGACCAGAAATACCCCGGGAACCAGACAATTGGCCAGCAGTTGTTCGCGCTGTTCTTGGGGAATGCCTTTCTCACCCTGGTTGTGGCGGGGAGCGGGCTCGCTGGAGGTTTGCTAATCGTTCTTTCCAGAAGGGTTACCGCCAAGGTGTTTCCTGCCTTGGAGTGGGGACACCCGGAATCGGACCACCTAATCCGATTGAACCTGGAATAGACTTAAGAGCTGTAGTTTCAGCCCGATACAGCAAAAAAGCAATCTGTAAGAGCTTGCCCGCAGATTTCTCGCTGCTTCTCTCGCCTGCAAGCCCTATGGCCTAGCAAGTCATTTATAATCAACAGCTTGAGAGACTAAAAATTTCCTGAGAATTATCTTGACATCACTTCCAGGTTTTTCTTAGACTCGTTTCCGAGTTTAGATGGCGGGGCGCGTCCGCCATTCTATTCTCCTCAAAGAATGCTCACCCGCAGGCTTGACGGGAGTTTTCGCGGCGGCGGGTGAGCATTTTTCTATCAGGGGGTCGCCGACGTAGCTCAGTTGGTAGAGCATCGGTTTCGTAAACCGAGGGTCACCAGTTCAAGTCTGGTCGTCGGCTCCAGACCTAACGAATCTTTCCACGTGCCGCAACGCGCCATGAACCCACAACTTCACCATCGCGTAAGGTGAACACTTCATCGTGCATATTCACGCAAGTACAAACGTGATTGGGAATCACGGTAAGCACTTCACCGACATGAAACTTATGAGTCGATCGAGTGATGTCCAGATGTCCATGCTCCTCGTTCAACTTGATCAAGGGCGCGTCGGGAGCTTCGACGACGTATCCATAGCCCGTCTTCGCACCTGAGCCCAGGAGGTCGGAGGAAAGCGTCTTCGACCCGGAGTCGATAATGGCGCGCCCTGGCACGGCCGTCGAGACCACCGTAGTTACCACGCGGGCGGCGCAATCCTCGATTCGACAGGCGCCCTGGTATAAGGTGTTCAAATCGTTGTAAACGTAGGTTCCCGGCCGGATTTCGGTGAGCCCGGGAATCAGGTGAGAAAACTCAGCGGAGGGCGTTGAACCGCCGGAGACGATTTCAACCTTCAGCCCTGAATCGCGAAAGGCTTCCAGAGTTCGTTCGACTTTCTTCGCCACCGCCTCAGCCTCGGCCTGGCGTTGTTCTTTGCTTCCCCAGACGTTCCCGAAGTATGTCATCAGCCCGCGGAAGGCAAGCCCGGGCATCCTCGCAATCTTGTATGCCATTTCCACGCTGGCCGGCCCAGCCTCCAGGCCGCAACGGTGAAACCCCACGTCAAACTCGACCAGAACACCCACCGTGGATGCTTGCTGGGAGGCAGCGCTGGAAAGCGCCTGCGCCGCATCCAGTGAGTCCAGCGCCACGATCATGCGCCGCGTACGCGCCAATTCGACCAGCCGCCGGAGCTTGTCGGCGCCCAGTATGGGATAGGCAACGAGGATGTCGTCCAGTCCTGCTGCCGCCATTACTTCGGCTTCTCCAACTTTGGCCACGGTTAATCCCACCGCGCCGTGGTCAAGCTGCCGGCGCGCCACTTCCGGCGTCTTGTGGGTCTTGGTGTGAGGCCTCAGACCCACTCCCTGCTGGCGGCAGGATGCAGCCATCTGTGCAAGATTGCGCTCCATTGCGTCCAGGTCGATCGTCAACGCGGGCGTTGAAAGTTCGTGGTAACGCATCAAGACCTCCGGGACTGCCGATTGTTGATGGTCGATTGTCCATTAAACCTGAATGCTCAGCCCACGGGCAATCGGCAATCGACAATCGTACATCGACCATCACTAGGGTTTGCTTACCCGTGCGATGCAGTCGATCTCCACCTTGATCTTGGGCAATTGCGCGCCCACCGTGGTGCGCGCGGGTGGGTCCTGCGAGAAGAACTCGCTATAGACTGCGTTCATTGCATCAAAATCCTTGATGTCCGCAAGGAAGACCCCCACCCGCACTACGTCGGCAAGTGAGCTTCCGGCGCCTTCGAGGATGGCCTTGACATTCTGAAGCGTGCGCCGGGTTTCGGACGCTATATCGCCCAACTCCAACTGGTTTGTGCTGGGATTTGTCGGGCCCTGTCCGGCCACGAATACAAAACCATTGGCGACAATTGCCTGCGAGTAAGGCCCACGCGGCTGAGGGCCTTCAGATGTTCTAATGACTTGACGCATGGTGTCTCCTTCCGCAGCTCGTTCACCGAGTCTGCTTTAAGCTCATGGGTAACGCCGACCGCCGCGCATGGGGTCCGCGAATCTTCTTTCCAAGGGGCGGCGCCGGATCGCAACCACTGGATCTCGCCACCTCGAAAAAGATTGCTGTGTTTCAGAATAGTCCCTCAGTATAATGTTCGTTACACTCCGGGTAAAGATAATCTGAGTCGAAAGTCGAAAGTCTAGAGTCGAAAGGGTCGACGAAGTCGTCGTTTTTTCCCTTCTGAGCCCGTCAACTGGTGAGCGTTGTAGCTCTTTTCTGATTTCTAATTTCTGCTTTCTGGTTTGATTGCAGGACTCATCCTATGCCCATCCAACATGGCCTCGAGGAACGCGCCCAGGAACTTCCCCGCGCCCTCGGCTACACCGGATCGACGGCCATCGTTATCGGCACGATCATCGGTTCCGGCATCTTCCTTGTGCCTCACGATATTGCTTTGCAAGTGGGGTCAGTCAATATGCTGATGCTGGTCTGGTTGATTGGGGGCGTGCTTTCACTCGCCGGGGCGCTCTCCCTAGCGGAGTTGGGGGCGGCTAACCCCTCTGCGGGCGGCATCTATGTTTATTTGCGCGATGCTTACGGCAGACTCTTTGCATTCCTCTACGGTTGGGCGCTGCTCCTCGTCATTAACTCCGGTTCCCTCGCCACGCTGGCCGTAGCTTTCGGAATTTACAGCACCAGCTTTGTTCCGCTATCAGTGTTCGAGCAGAAGCTCGTGGCAAGCGCGGCCATTGCGTTGCTTACGTTGGTCAATATTCTGGGAGTGCGGAAAGCAGCGGCCGTCCAGACATTTTTCAGCGTGGCCAAGTTGGCGGGCTTGGCTACGATCATGGGCGCCGCCTTTTTTTTCTTCCGCGGCACCCCCGCGCAGACCGGCCCTGCCGTGCCCCTGCCCCACGCTACGGCGAGTTCCTTCGGCGTCGCCATGATTGCGGTTCTCTGGGCGTATGAAGGCTGGCACATGCTCTCGTTCGCGGCTGGGGAGGTCAAGAATCCCTCGCGAGTGCTTCCGCGCAGCTACTTGGTGGGAACTGTAGTCGTGGTGGCGGTTTATTTGGGCGCCAATCTCGCCTACCTGCGGGTGCTGCCGATTCCCGAGATGGCATTGCACCAACGCGTCGCGGCGACGACCATGGAACTTCTCGCGGGGCCGCGCGGCGCCACTTTTGTTTCCGCCCTGATCCTCTGCTCCATTTTCGGCGCCATCAATGGGACTGTGCTGGGGGGCCCGCGCGCTTACTTTGCGATGGCGCGCGACGGCGTCTTCTTTCCTTCTGTGGGAAGAGTCCACCCGCGCTATGCAACCCCGGCTGCCGCCTTGTTGATCCAGGGTGTGTGGTCGATTCTGCTGGCCTCAACCGGGACGTACAAGCAGCTTTACACTTACGTCATTTTCACCGGCTGGCTCTTCTACGCGACGGCCGCTCTCGCTGTGGTCATTTTGCGTCGCAGGCGTCCCGAAATGAAACGCCCGTACCGCGTTTGGGGGTATCCCGCGGTTCCACTGGCTTTCAGCGCCGCTGCGCTCGTCATTGTTGGCAATGCGTTGATACGCAGCCCCCTCGAATCGGGAATTGGGTTAGCCTTGGTCCTTGCCGGCGTGCCGATTTATCTGATCTGGCACCGGAAAGCAAAAGAGGCGATCAACGGATGAATTCCGAATCATTGCGTGCGTGGCTGGAAAGCTATCGCATGGCGTGGGAGACGCGTGACCCCGATTTGGTTGTTACGCTGTTTGCTCAGGACGCAACTTACCAGGAAACTCCGTTTACCGAACCGATGCGCGGCCGGGAGGACATCCGACGGTACTGGACCAGGGCGGTTGTCTCCTACCAGGAGCAAATACGGTTCGGCTATGAAATTCTGGCTGTTACCGAAGTCTCCTCCGTTGCCCACTGGTGGGCCTCGTTTGTACGCATCTCCTCAAAAACACCGGTATGCCTCGATGGAGTTTTCCTTTTAGCCTTCGATGAGACAGGCCTCTGCCGGGAACTTCGGGAATGGTGGGTGCGGAAGGACCACTAGTACTACTACGTTACGTAAATGTTGACTTCTCAAACGTTCGCATATATGCTTCGGAAGCATGAACTCCCGACAGATGGAAGCCTGTGCGGATCGGCTGGAAGAGTTCCTTTCGAAGCTTCTGCGGCATGTTGGCCGCTCGGAGCGCCGACACCATGGCGCGTTGTACGTGCAAGGCTTGCTGCTGGACGGGGAGCGCAAGTCGATCGAGCCTTTGGCCGAACGGGTGCCGGGCGGCAACGTGCAGGCCTTGCAGCAGTTTGTGGGACAGAGCCCTTGGGCGTGGGAGCCGGTACGGCGCCTGCTGGCTCAACAGATGGAAGAAGAACTGCTGCCGGCCGCGGCCTGGATTGTCGACGACACCGGGTTTCCCAAGCAAGGGCACGAGTCGGTGGGGGTGGCCCGCCAATACTCGGGGACGCTGGGCAAAGTGGGCAACTGCCAAGTGGCGGTGGCGGTGCATTGGGCCACGGAAGAAGAGAGCGTGCCGCTGGACTGGGCGCTGTACCTTCCCCAGGCTTGGATTGAGGATGGCGAGCGTTGCCGCAAGGCGGGGATCCCCAAGGACACCCCGTTTCGCGCCAAAGGGGAGTTGGCTTTGGAGCTGGTTGACCATCTGCTGGGGTGGGGTTTGAAAGCGCAGCCGGTTTTGGCCGACGCGGGCTACGGCAACAGCGCCGAGTTCCGCCAAGGCTTGGCCGATCGCCACCTGCTTTATGTCGTAGGGGTGGAGTCGAGCACGGCAGTTTGGGACCGGCCGACCCAGCGAGTCCAGCCCCGCCGACGAGGACGCATGGGTCGCCCGCGTCGACCTTATTATCGAGGCGAACCGCAGGCCGTGAGCCAGCTGGCGATCACTCTGCCGCCTGACCGTTGGCGGACCGTGACGTGGCGGCAAGGTAGTCGAGGTCCGCAGCAGAGCCGCTTCGCAGCTTGTCGGGTGCAACCCGCCCACGGCCATGCTCACGACCGGCCCGAGTTGCCACGGGTCTGGTTGTTGATCGAGTGGCCTCGGGAGGTGGAAGCTCCCAGCAAGTATTGGTTCTCGAACCTGCCCGAGGGTCTCTCGCTCCGACGCCTGGTGCAACTGGCCAAACTGCGCTGGCGCGTGGAGCAAAACTACCAGCAGTTGAAAGAGGAACTCGGCTTGGACCATTACGAGGGGCGGGGCTGGCAGGGCTGGCATCACCATGTCACCCTGGTGTGCATGGCCTACGCGTTCTTGCTGCTGGAAAGAGAGCGGAATAAAAAAAACTCCGCTTCCGACCTTGCCTGAGGCGCGGCGATGTTTGCAAAAAGTCTTAGTCCGCATGTTCGGCGTCTGTCCCACGTGCCGTCAGTCGTTCCGCGGACGGGGATCTTGATCACAATTACTTAACGTAGTAGTACTAGGTAGTCGGCAGATGGGCAGTAGGGAGAACGGTAAGGTTGAGGGCTAAAGGGTAAGGGATAAAGACCAAAAGCGATTCTTGTTTTTCGAATTTCCAGTTTCGAATTTCGAAATTCGGTTTTCTGCTTTCTACTTTCTGATTTTACCGTACGCCTACTTCAAGTTGGCCGGGATCAGGTATTCCACCACCACCACATCGTGCCACTGGCCGCCCACCTTAGTGTGCTTGACGTGCACTCCCACCTCACGCCATCCGGTCATGCGGCAGAGTCTCCGCCCCGCATCGTTGTGTGCCAGGAACCGCCCCACAATCTTGAAGTGGCCGGCAGACTCGGCGAGTGCCAGGACGGCGCGCATCAGTTCCCGCCCCACCCCGTGCCGCCGGTAGTCGCGGTCAATATAGATCAGGAGTTCGGCGATGCCGTCCATGGCCGGGCGCACACGGTAGGGACTGAGCGACGCCCAGCCGAGAATCCAGTTGTTTAATTCCGCGACCACGAGGGGATATTTGCCGGCATGTTCCTTAACCCAACTCGCTCGCTCCTCCGGGGTAACGAGGAAGTTCTCAAACGTGGCAAGATTGTCTTGCGTCGCTTGCAGATAGATGCGAGCAATGTCCGCTGCGTCGCGGAGTTCGGCGGGGCGCACGTTGAGCCGGAAATGGGGTCGGGGGGAGGTGGCTGCGCTTGATGTGTCCATAGCAGAGTCGAAAGTCAAAAGTCGAGAGTTAAGAGTCTAAAGTGTAAAGGCTAAAACCTAAGGGCTTACCGCCCGTTTGCCATTTTCAAGTTTCCATTCTCGAATTTCGATTTTCGAATTTCGAGTTTCGATCTTTTAGAAGCGCTTGCTGTCCGCCCGGACGCGGTCCACGTACTTGCCCGTGGCAACCTCCACGCGGATCGTCTCACCGGATTTGATGAATTGAGGAACCATGAGTTCGAGGCCGTTCTGCAGCGTCGCGGCCTTGAAGGTGTTGTCCTGCTGCTGGTGGACAGGCTGCGGGGTGGTCTGGACTTTCACCTCCACGATTTCCGGGAAAACGATGCTGACCGGCTGGCCTTCATAGAACTCCACGGGCACCTTCATTTCCGGCTGAAGAAAGGTGGTTGCGGCCCCGATGGCCTCGAGCGGAATAGAGACCTGGTCATAAGTTCGTGGATTCATAAATGTGGCTGAATCCGCGTCGGAGTAGAGGAACTCCATATCCTGCTTTTCCAGTTGGGTTTCTTCGAGCCGCTCTTCCGGCCGAAAGCGTAACTCCTTGAAGGTGCCCTTGAGAACGTTGCGCAGTTTGGCGTGCACGCTGCCGGGCATCTTGCCTTGCCCGAGGTGGTATTGCGATTCAACGGTTTTGAAGAGGTCGTTATTAATCTTTAGAACCATGCCTGGACGGAGTTGGGAGGCGATCACCATGGGAACCTCGAGGGCAGGCGCTTGGCGGCCGCGCCGGGGCAGCTAGGAAAAGCAAAAGTCCGTCGCCGCTAAGTTCGTTCAATTAATCTATGCCACCTCTTGCCCGTGGAGTCAAGCCTGCAGGGGCGAGGCGCCGCCTCGCCCCTACGTCCTGATAATCTATCGCGCGTTTAAGATCGGGTCGAAGCGCGCCGATAACATGCATGAGAAGGTAAAAACGTATGACGACTACAAAACCAGAGCGCCCACAGTCTCAGAATGAACCGCCTCAATCTTATCCGGTGCTGCAATGGGTAATGTGCCATCCGGGAGTTCTGATGTTCAGTTCGATTGCCATTGGAACCATGCTCGCGGCGCAGCGGGAAGCCAAGCGCCAGAACGTCGCGGAGCGGCGGGTGGAGACGGAGGCGGATCTTATTGATGGCGATGTGCCGTTGTTTATCTGAATTGTAACGTCGGGAAGCTTAACCCGAGTTTATGCCCTCGCCCCCTTGGGGGAGAGGGTGGCGAGCACCGCCAGGTGAGGGGGTTGGTCCGTCACGATATTAGGTGACCCTCAGTAAATTACCTCCAGCGGTGGGCGACAAATCGCTGCCGTGGTGACTAGCTGTGCTCCCGCTGCTACCATCTCCTCAATCGCTTTTCGTCCCTCCTCTTCGCGGATGGCTTTGATGGCATCCCGCACGACGGCCACGGGCAGGTTGCGTTTGCGAAGCGCCAGCAC
This sequence comes from uncultured Acidobacteriota bacterium, assembly GCA_963831905.1. Taxonomy (GTDB): domain Bacteria; phylum Acidobacteriota; class Terriglobia; order UBA7540; family UBA7540; genus CAVROP01. Next base: position 846,608 of record CAWHRX010000004.1, read on the forward strand.
ACTCGACCGCACACAATACTCCGTCGCCACGCCGAACACCACAAATCGAGGCTGAGCAAGGGAAGCCAGGATGGCTTCGATATTCACGTTCGTGGTGAAGTCATAGACTCGCTTTTCCACGATGATCTGTCCAACCCATCCCCGTGGCAAATGGAGAGCGGCTGGAGAGTTCTCAATCACCACGGCATCAGGGAAGAGCGTCTCGGGAATGTGTTGCTGGCCCGGGGTTCCCGCCACGCAGTGGGGCGGCCAATGGGCAAACTCTGGATCGTCCGGCGCGTGCGCGTCTGAAGTTGAGACGATGGGAACCTGGTGGGCGCGGGCCCACAACATCAATTCCCTTAGGTTCGGGATGATCTCCTCCGCCTGCGGCACGTAAAGCCTTCCGCCGGGAAGCATGAAGTCTGCCTGAGTATCCACATCAACGAATACGACGCGGTCGGGTTGGGTGAGTTCACTCATCTCACATCAGAAAGCAGAAAGTAGAAAGCAGAAACTGAAAAATGGAAACTGCAAATTGGAAAATGAAAACTCCCACGCGTTAGCGAGTTTCCATTTTCGAGTTTCCAATTTCCAGTTTCTGGCTTGCGAACGTTTGTTCGTGGACTTGCTCAAGAAGGCGCTGAAGCGCGGCGCTTTTAGCCACTGGGTATGCGGGGGCGTTCTGCAAGGCCTGATACGGCTCCGGCAGCAGCGGAAGGTTGCGTAGAACACCCGTTCTTGAGTCCGCAAGCCGGGCACGGGGCTTAACTCGCCGGCCTTGGCGCATTACGGGATGAAGCAGGGACGTGGCCTCCGGCGGCTTTTCGTGAGCACAAGCGATCAGGTCGTGGTGAAAATGAGCGCCCTCATAGAACCGGAACACTTGCTTGCGGCCCGGCAAGTAGGCCTTCTCTTCGCTGAACTTGCTTTTGTACTCGACATGCCCATCGCCTTCGGTCTCCACCAGCTTGTAAACCACGCTGAGCGCGGGCACGTCGCGCGACGTGACGAGATCGGTCCCCACGCCGAAGAGGTCAATGGGCGCGCATTGCGAAAGCAAGGATTCGATCTTGTATTCGTTCAAGTCGCCGCTGGCCACGATCTTCGCCTCCAAGAGGCCGTGACGATCCAGGATCTTTCGCACCTCGCAACTCTTCTCGAGCAGGTCGCCGCTGTCGATGCGCACGCCAGGGATCTTCCGTCCCAGTGTGGCAGCAGTTTCCGCCCCGGCCAGCGGATCATAGGTATCGATCAGCAGGATAGCGTCTTCCGGAAAAGTGTCGAGAAGCGCCTGGAAGCTTTGGCGTTCGGTAGGAAAGGCCTGAGTCCAGGAGTGGGCCGCAGTGCCAGCCAGCGGAATGCCGTACCGGAATCCGGCCAGAACGTTCGAGGTGGCAGCACACCCGCCAAGGTAGGCGGCGCGCGCGGCGCGAAGCCCGGCTTCCGGCCCCTGGGCACGCCGCGTGCCAAACTCCAGTACTCCACGGCCACGCGCCGCGCGCACGACGCGAGCCGCCTTCGAGGCCACGAGGGTTTCGTAGTTGATTACGGAGAGCAGGTAGGTCTCAACGATCTGGGCCTGTAAAATCGGCCCGCTCACCTGAAGGAGCGCTTCTTCCGCAAAAACCAGTGTGCCTTCTTCGACCGCATCAACATCGCCCGCAAAGCGGAACTGGCGAAGATAGTCGAAGAAGCCGGATGAGATATTGCGAAACACCGGCAGGCCGCGGAGGTAACTCAAGTCTTCCTCGCGGAATCTCAGGTCGGCGAGGTAATCGAGCGCGTCCTCGATGCCTCCAGCTACGAAATAAGCGCGCTCCGGGGGCATCTGGCGCACGAAGAGTTCAAATGTCGCGCGGCAGTCCACTTGCTGCTCGAAGTACGCCGCCGCCATAGTCAATTCGTAGAGGTCCACCAGCAAGGCGCGCTGGGACTCGACTTCAAGCATCTTCGCTCCTGCGTCATCGGTTGCGGAGATTGAGGAAGCCATGCGGCTTCCCTGCCCCAAAATTCAGTATGTCCTGGAGGTGAGGGAGAGTCAAGGCGTGCGGGCTCCCCAATACGTCGATAACAACCCGCATGTAGGGGGACGGCTTGCCGTGCCCGGAGTGTTAGTGGGCCGACGAGGGTAGAGCAAGCCCTACCCGTACACCAGTCGGGTCAATTTTCCAGGAACCTTTCCTGGCTTCCGTGCCAATACCTCGAGGAGACGTGCCGAAGGGGTGGGGTTTTCGTCCCCGCTGGCGTTCGTTGGGAAAGACAAACCTGCTATTTCGCATGCGGCCACTATCCGAAGGCATCATTGACGAACATCTCAGCATCAGAAGTAGTAATGGCGGAGGAACGGCCATACTCGTGTGCGGCAGAGCCGCGAGAGGCGTGGTAGTATTAGTAGAGGGCATGGTAACAAGTACGCATTGTCGAAGTGCAGGGCGGTGGGTCGAGAAACAGCTGAAGTGCAGCCCCGCTGCATAGCCATGTCCCTGCCGAAGGGCATCAAGTCTGGATCACGAACGCTTGTTAACACGAGAGGAGACCACTAACGTGAAGCGAATTTACGCGTATCTTCCCTTAGTATTGCTGTTGGCCTGCACGCCCTTGGCGCGGGCTCAGGGATCTTTCGATCTGGCCTTAGGCTTCGGCACTCAGCATGCCAAGGCCACGGGCACCGGCATCGACGAGAATAGTCTTGCGCCCTGCCTACCCTCATCGAGTGATACTACCTGCCAAGCCACGCCGGCTCTGGGCGGTTTGTTCATGGGATTCGAGGGAGACGCCATGCTGAATAAGCACATGGGTTTCGGCGGCGAACTCAACTTTCAACCTTCCAAGGGCAACTACGGCCCGATTCAATCTCGGGAACTATTCTACGATTTCAACGCACTCTACGCGCCCATTAACCGCAAGAACGTCCAGTTCCGGATCGAAGGCGGAGTCGGCGGCGCCCATTTCGGCACCAGTTACACCCAGACTTCGTGCGTCGGGTCTGCGGTTTGCCAGTCCCAAACAGAGTCCGTGGGGAGTTCGAGCCATTTCCAGGTGCACGTCGGAGCAGGCGTGCAATTCTATGTGAAGGACCATTTCTTCATCCGCCCCCAGTTTGACTTCCGCGAGGTTCCGGGTCTCTCGGGGACTTACGGCTCGAATTCGGTGTATCAATACGGGTCTAATCAAGTGCTCGGTTTTACTGTTTGGGTCGGCTACAACTTCGGCGAGATGTAAGCGCGGCGAGGATCGAAGTCGCCGGAGGAAAGGCTCACCACGGAGGCTAGAGAGGGGCGAGTCAGATCTCTTCTGAGGACGGCCCATGGCCTCTGTGGTGAGCGAGTTCGCATTTTCATTTCCCTGCCCTCAGCTTCGCACCAGTCTAGGCTTCGATCTCCTTCCGTAACCCATGATACGTCTATGAGTTCGCGCACAAAATTGTTGCGCGGAAGGCCCGTTACAACCCACTTGCATCTAATCTAATGGAAGAAGGAGGTGCGCTATGAAGGGTAGATGGGCGCAGGTTTGGCAAGTGGCGTTAGCCCTTCTGACCACCGCGGCATTGGGCATAGCGGATGCTAACTCGGCCCCGCCGGGGACGTTGAATTATGTTGAAGGCCAGGTGTCAGTGCAGGGCCAGGTGCAGACACAGAAGTCAGTTGGCTCCACGTACTTGGAGCCCAATCAGGATTTAGAAACCGGCAATGGCCATGCGGAGATGCTGCTCACGCCGGGCGTGTACGTGCGACTAGGCGACAACAGCGACGTGAAAATGATCTCGGCGGGGCTGGCCGATACCCAGGTGCAATTGATGAAGGGTTCAGCCATGCTGGAAGTGGATGAATTGTTCAAAGACAACAACATGAGTGTCGTGGTGGACGGAACGCGAACGCGACTTGAAAAGAACGGACTCTACGATTTCACTGCCAACCCCGCTTCCGTAAAGGTGCTGGATGGCAAAGCGGTAACTTACGAAGGAGACCAGCACGTCAACGTCAAGAAAGGACACGAGGTGCTGCCGGCAGAGAGTCAACCGCTGAAGGCAGAAAAGTTCGACAAGAGCCAGGTTGAGAACGATCCTCTCTATCGCTGGAGTGACTTGAGGAGTGAATACGCCGCTAACTCAAATGTCCAAGAGGCCAATTCTCTGGCGACGCTTGGCGGATGGTGGGGTCCTGGTTGGTACTGGGATCCATTCTTTATGGACTTCGCGTTCATGCCCGGATGGGGACTTGGATGGGGTCCATTCGGCTGGCCATTCTTCTCGCCGTGGGCCGTGGGATGGGCTCCGTACTACGGCTTCGGCGCGGGCGGGCGTCATTACCTCTACCCCGTCAACACGCATGCTGACCCTCGGATGAATGCGGAAGTGCCCCGGCTCGCACATCCGGTCACCAGGGGTGCTCCTGGATTCCGCGCTCTGCCTCGCTCGATGGCCATGAACCGCGGCGGAATGCGCGGCATGCCCATGGGCAGGATGGGTGGTATAAGAAGTGAAGGCGGTTTCCACGGAGGCACGATGGGGCCGCGGCGGTAAGCCGTCCGGGCTTTATTCACATTGCTCACTCAAGGCAGCGCGGGCAGGAGCCCGCACCACGGCGGGCGGGACCGCCCGCGCTGCCAAGCTCCGCAAGCACCCGCCTTTTGATTCCTGCCTGTGATATAGTTGAACCATCGCAACTGGGGGGCTACCCATGCAAAACGATGGCTTCACACGACGTGTGTTTTTTCGTAACGTTTCCCTGGCTTCAACAGGAGCAGCGCTGGCTTCCCTGCCCGCCACCGCGCGCGCCGCAGGGGGTGAGCCGGCCCCTGAGCCGCCGTGGCCGCTGACCGTTGAATCCTATCCGCTGGCCGAACCGGGCAAGTCCAGCGGCGTGGGACGCTTCAAGCTGGCGACTCTGGATCAGATGCCGGAGGCCTATCAGGAGAAACTGCGCGCCTACGCTCCGGACTTGGATTTCACCCTCTGCCGGGGCGAGGAGCAGTTCCAGAAAGAGGTTGCTGACGCCAACGTGATCTACGGCTGGTTCTCCCGTGAGCACCTCCAGGCGGCCCGCCAATTGCGCTGGATTCAATGGCCTGCGGCGGGCGTAGAAAGCATCCTGCATCCGGAATTGGTGGACAGTCCCATCGTGCTCACCAACATGCAGCGCATGTACTCGCCGACCATTTCAGAGACGGCTATCGGGCTGATCCTGACCCTGACCCGCGGCCTGAATCGGTACACCAATCAGACTCGCGAGCATGTGTGGAAAGAGGTCGATGGACTTAGCGAAATCAGCGGACTCACCCTGGGCCTCGTGGGCCTGGGCGGCATCGGCACGGACACTGCCTATCGCGCCCACTACGGATTCCACATGAAGGTCCTGGCCGTCGACCCCAAGCCATTGCCAAAGCCTGCCTTCGTGGCCGAGTTGCACTCCCTCGAGTGGCTTCCCAAAATGGTGCCGCAGGTTGATGTGCTGATGAGTGCGGCGCCGCACACGCCGGTGTCCGAGGGCATGTTCAACGAGGCGATTTTCCGAGCCATGAAGCCCAGCGCGTACTTCATCAATGTCTCGCGCGGCAAGCTTGTGAACACGCCCGACTTGATTCGCGCCCTCAAAAAAGGCTGGATCGCCGGGGCCGGGCTGGACGTGGCTTACCGGGAACCGTTGCCCCCCGATGACCCGTTGTGGACAGCGGGCAACCTGATCATCACTTCGCATTCCTCGGCAGTCTCAAAAGGCTCGCAGCAGCGCTGTTACGATCTGTTTTGTGAAAACGTTCGCCGCTATGTGAGCAGCCTGCCGCTGCTCAATGTGGTAGACAAAAAGAGGGGATACTAGCCCAATCACTCCCCTCCCTGCTTGTAGGGGGACGGCTTGCCGTCCCCGCATTTCTACTGGCCCCGACGAGGGTAGGGCAAGCCCTACCCCTACACGTTTTGCGCAGGCTCGTCGGGAGCAACTTGGGCCATGGGAATAGGGGCGCGGTATTCCCAATCCGCGGTTGGCGCTGCCTTGTACCGAAACAACTTACAGACTTCACAGAGCTGGGCGAAGGTATAGGGACTCTTCTGGTTCTGCCACTTGTGCTGGCAGGAGCCCGCCAGAGGCTTTGTTAGAGGCGATTGTGTCATTTCTTAAAGCAAAGGGCGCGACGCAGGGCATCCCTTGCGGCTTCCCGGGAAGGAAGCCACAAGGGCCGCACCTACAAGAGCGCTTTCAACACTTTCTCGAAGGCGCGAATAATCTCGTCTTCGTCTTTGGGGGTTAAGCATGAGGGGATGGCAATAAGTATGCTTCGCTCGAAAAGGCTGTCCGCCTTGGGGCATGTCCCTTTGCTGTAACTCCGGAGCAAGGGCTGGTTCTCTGCCAGGTTCCAGGGAAAGCCGTGACCGTCCACGGAGGCCGTGTTCACAAGGCTGACGTTATTGTAATAGAGATGCAGGCCCCAATCGGTCATTACCACATTGGAAACGCCTTGCGGGGAAGTGACAATGCCTTCCGCTCGCAACGCACGATTCACGCGTTGCGCCGTCTCGGCGTCCGCGTACGTGGTGATCAGGAAGCAACCGGTGTCGCCGGCCGGGTCGACGATTTTACGCAACTGCACGCCAGGGAACTTTGCCAAGGCTTCCCGGATACGGTATTTGCTGGCGTGCATGGCGCCGACGATGCGGGGCAGTTTCCGCAGTTGCACACGCAACACCGCTGCGCGAATTTCGTCGAGCCGATACCCCATACCCCACAGCGTGAGGTCGGGGTCGTTGAAAATCAGCCTTCCTGACTCGTCGCGAGCGTAGCCAAGATCGTGGCAAGCAAACGCCCGCTGCCAGAGCCGCGTGTTGTTGGTGGCTATGCAGCCCCCTTCTCCTGCGCTCATATTCTTATTCATCTGGAAGCTGAACACGGCTATGTCGCCAAACGTACCCACTCTCTGGCCGCCGACGCTTCCTCCGTTGCACTGGGCGCAATCTTCCAGCAGCCAGAGACCGTGGTTCTTTGCAATCCCCTGCACAGCCTTCACGTCCCCAGGGGAACCGCTCATGTGAACCATGATGATCCCTTTGGTGTGCGGGGTGATGCGCTTCTCCAGGTCCACCGGGTCCAGGCAAAAGGTTTCATCAATATCCGCCAGCACCGGGATCGCCCCGTGGTTCACCACCGCCGCCAGCACCGAGACCCACATGTAAGCCGGAACGATCACCTCCTGGCCAGGACCCGCAGCGAGGGCCGAAAGGGCAGTGTGCAGCGCGCCGGTGCCGCTGCTGACTCCGATGGCGTGAGCGACGCCTAGGACTTGCGCAAACTCCGCCTCGAATGCCTCAACCTCTTTCTGCAAGGCTACCCCGTAGTAGCGAAATAAGGAGCGGCTCCTGAGGAGGCGCACTACCGCTTCAACCTCTTCCTCGTCCATAAAGTGGACGCCGGGGAATTCCAGAGGCAAAGGCTCAGTCCGTACGGGCGCCCCGTCGTCGACGGCCAGCTTGTCGTTGAGAACCTGAGTGCTTGGGCTTTGCGGTTTTTCGTTTGGCATTTTGACTTCCGTCCTTTAGTGAAGTTGTAGGGGCAACTCCCCAACCAGCGGCTGGTTGCCCACTGATGACTGCATTATTCCGTGAGCGAGCGACCCCCTCACCCGGCGCTGCGCGCCGGGTGAGGGCGCTCCTATCGTTCACCATTCCAGTGCCCAATAGGGCGGTCACAAGGGCCGCCCTGCCATTACTCCGTAACCTTCAGAATCCCGTGGACTGGAATATCTTGCGACGACCGTCCCACCATGATCTCAAAGTCGCCCGGCACGACCTGCCAGTGCATGTCGACGTTCAGCAGTTGCAGGTCCTCCGGCGTCAGAGTGAAGGTCACCGTCTTTGTCTGCCCGGGTTCGAGGGCCAAGCGCTCGAATCCGCGCAGGCGCTTGACGGGAGTTGACACCGGGGCGTACGTCTCGTGCACATAGAGCTGCACGGTTTCCGTGCCGGCGAGGGTTCCCAGATTCTTCACATCCACGCTGACCTGGGCATTCCCCGCCGGGTGAATCCGCTCAGGGGTGATACGCAAGTTGCTATAATCAAATCTGGTATAGCTCAGTCCATAACCGAAGGGATATAAAGGAGTAGCGGGCATGTCGGCGTAGCCCCTGTGGATCTCCTGCATCCAGGCGGCCTTCGAGGGCTTGTAGTTGTAATAGTCGGGTAACTGCCCGGAGTGGCGCGGAATGGTAATCGCCAGCCGGCCGCTGGGGTTGTAGTTTCCAAACAGCACATCCGCCACCGCTTCCCCGCCCCGCTCGCCCGGCTCCCAGGCTTCGACGAGGGCCGGCACATGCTCCGCCGTCCAACGGGTGGAGAGCGGCCGACCGTTAATCAGCACCACAATCGTGGGCGTGCCCGTCTCATAAACAGCCTTGACGAGATCTTCCTGCACTCCAGTCAAGTCCAGGTTGGCAACGTCATGGCCCTCTCCGTCGGTGCGGTGTTCTACGCCTTCTTCGCCGTTGGGCTCTTCCTGTTGTTCGCCGACCACCACGATGGCCACTCGGGCGTTTTTCGCGGCCTGAACGGCTTCCGCAAATCCCTTGTTGTTCGGGCTGAGAATCCCACAGCCCTTGGCGTAGGCCACGCGAGTCGAGGCGGAGACCGCCGCCTTGATCCCCTCACGGATGGTCACCACGTGCTGAAGAACTTCCGAGGGCGAGTAATCACCCAACTGGTTCCGCACGTTGTCGGCGTTGGGTCCAATGACGGCGATCGAGCCAACGTCTTTCTTTAAAGGCAGGAGGTGGTTGTCGTTCTTCAGCAGGACGATTCCCTCGTGCGCCGTGCGCAGCGCCAGTTCCTGATGCGGTTGCGAATGCACAATATTGACGGCTCGCTCAGTATCGACTTCGGAATGCTCGAAGAGTCCGAGAGCGAACTTCTGCTCGAGGACCCGCCGCAGCGCGCGATCCACCAGGGCGATCGGCACTCGTCCTTCTTCGACGTTCTCGATCAAGGGTCCCATGTAAGCGGGTTCGTAGGTGATGTTCAGGTCCACGCCGGCTTTCAGCGCCAGTGCCCCCGCCTCCTTTTGAGTGGGAACAATGTGTTCATAAATGAGCGTTCCGAAGCCGCCGCCTTCGCTTTCGACAATGCCCTTGAAGCCCAGTTCCTGCCGCAGCACGTTATTCATCCACTTCTCGGAAGCGTGAGCCGGCACATCTTCGACCTCCGGATAGCCAGCCATGACGCCCAATCCACCGGATTTGGTGATTCCGCCAATCCAAGGAAGCAGGATGTTTTCGCGCAGGTAACGATCTGACAATTCGATGGCGCCGCGCTCCAGGCCGCTGGCAGGCTCGCTTTGAGTGGGGAAATCCGTCATGACCGCGATCACCCGATCCGGGGCAGCCAGACTATCGCCCTGAGTGCCCTGGACGATGCTCTCCGCGATGCGTTCGTACAGGTAAGGATCTTCGGTGTAAGCCTCCTCATTGCGTCCCATGCGCGGATCGCGGTCCTCCTCCAGTACGAGTGTGGACAGCATGTGGATTCCGACCGACCTGGCTTCGGCGGCCGCGGCCGCATAAATCGACTTCACGAGATCCATGTCAAAGGTGCTGCCGATTGTGAGTCCCTCCGGGAAGATCGTGGCGCCGGGCATCATCGCGCCGTGCGTGCCTTCTTCGTCCTCGAGCAGGGGAATCTTCAGCCGGGTCTGGGTGCGGGCGATTTTCTGGAGCTCGTTGAAGTACTCAGCCTGCTGGCGCGCGCCTTTGTGCAGAATCTCATTGGCCAGCGTGAAGAAGCCGCATCCCGGGCCAATCTCCTGAGTGTAAGTTCCTGCTACGAACTTGCGGCAGGCCTCGGTCTTGGTGGGAATGTCGCGTCCCAATTCCTCGACATAAACGCAAGGCAGGTTGAGCTGGCCCACTTTCTCTTTCAGCGTCATCCGGCTCATCAGGTCGTTAATGCGCCGCTCGACGGGCTGGTTAGGATCGAGATAGACCGGTTCCTCCCCGGCAGTTTGCGCGATGGCACCAGGAACAAACCCCAGAAACAAGAATAGAGACACCAGAAGCCATTTCTGGTTCGACATTCCTAACCTCCCCATGACGCGACGTTTTGGGCGTAAAGTCAACCCCTCGGCCGGCGATTGCCGCGCGTAGCCGAAACACGGTGAGCTGACGTGGGAACCGTTTGGATCAACCCGGCCCGGTAGCGCCGAAACTTTGGCATTATACCTGAAGACGCTGACGGCGCTGCTCTGAAAATACCCGGGAGCGCGGGCATCCCGCCCGCCTGACGCGCCGCAATCCCATTCCCGCTGCGGGCAGGATGGCCGCGCTCCCGGGTATAAGCGACCACCGTGCAATCTGTAACTCGTGTAGCCCCCTTCCTGCCACTTTCCAGCATCACTTTCCCGTTCGAAGCTTCGGCTCGTTTTGCGCGACAGGCGTTGTTTTTGCTCTTTTTAGTGCTCAATTTGCGCTAATTTGCGCGCAAAACGCGCATATTTGCAGCATTACAAAAAGTAATTGTCCTTTGTTTTCAACCACTTCTTAGCTTCGTTCCCACTATTTTCCATTTTTTGTAGTTCCCTGCTTTGCCGCCGACGCCAAGCGAATCCCATTCTCCATTCCCGCCTGTGCGTTCCGGCTCTTCCCTGCGACAAATCGTCCACAATAGCCATCTTAGTAGGCTATCACAGCTCGACCGGCCTGTCAAGTAGAAAATGCAGTAGAAAATGCAGAGCGACAAAAAGGCAGGGGCGCGCACACCTGCTTTTCAGGTCTGCGGCGCCGGCTCCCCTCCTCCGCAGGAGGAGGGGCGCGGGGGTGGCGCGACGGGGAACCGCCCCTGCCCCCCATAGGCGTTAAACTAAGCGCTTCTGACGGGTCCCGAAGGGACCCAAGTTGACGCTTTAGATTCAGGTGTTATGGCACTGCCAGAGCCTGAAGCGCCCGGAGGCCGTGTTCGACACGTTCCATTTCGCATTCGAGAGCAGCCATGGTTTCGCGGGCTCGCGAGATGTCCCCTTGCTCGGCAAAGGTCTCCAGCCGGCCAGCTATTTCGGCCGCCTCAAGGGCTAATAGATTCCCGGCTGATCCTTTGAGGGTGTGAGTCAGGCGTGCCAATTCAGGTCCGTTATTCTCCTCGAAGGCGCGTCGCGCCGCCGCCAGCAAGCCGGGGCATTGGCTCAGATGAATATCGATGAGATCGCTCATGAGCTGGACGTCCCCTCCCAGGCGATCCAGAAGGGCGCCTCGTTCGACCGGTTCGTGTTCGCCGCCGAGCGGCTGAGATCCAGTTGCTTCTTGGGCGTTGGAGTGGACGTACAGCTCCTCATGGGGTGAGACAAGCCCCGCTTCGACACAAGGCCCTCCCTCATAGCGCCGCAAGAGTTGACGCAATTCCTGCAGTTGTACGGGCTTCGACAGATAACCATCCATTCCCGCCGACAGGCAACGTTCGCGGTCGCCTTTCATTGCGTAAGCAGTGACGGCAATGATGGGGACGTGGCCACCAGACAGCTTCTCGTGATCGCGTATGGCAGCAGTTGTTTCGAACCCATCCATGTCGGGCATCTGTACGTCCATGAAGACCAGATCAAATACTCCCCCGGGGGCGTGCTCGATTACCGCGACGGCTTCCTTGCCGCTCTGCGCCTCCACCACGTGGTGTCCCCGCTGGGCGAGCAAGTGCGTCACCAGCGTACGGTTTACGTCGTTATCCTCGACCAGGAGAATCTGGAGCTTTCGGCCGGCACTTGATGGCGCGAGCTGCTCCTGCACCGCAGCAGGCACGACCCTCGCCGCTGAGTCACCCGAGACGCTCTGGATCGCGGCCAGAAGCTCCTGTGGAAGAACCGGCTTCATCAAAAACCTTGTCGCCTCCGATTCCTGGTCATGCGCCGGCTCAGAGGTTGGGAGGAGGCCGCTGCAGAGCCGGATGGTGGCTTTTTCCAGCTTGGGGTCGGCCTTGATTCGTTGAGCGAGGGCGGGGCCAGCGGGGTCGGACAGGCACGCGTCCAGCAGTACGGCTGCAAAGGGAGGGGTCTTTTCATCCGCCAAGCGCAGGTGGGTGAGCGCTTCTTGACCGCTGCCACAGAGGACCGGCTGCGCGTTCCATTGCGCGAGCAGGCTTCCCAGAATCCGCAGGCAAGTGGGGCTGTCATCCACCACCAGAATCCGCTCTTCCTGAAGGTTGGGTGGCGGACATTCAACCCGGAGCGGCGAAGCGGGGCGAAAGCAAGCGGTGAAGTGGAAAGTGCTGCCCTTGCCCACTTCGCTTTCCAGCCAGATCTTGCCTCCCATCATCTCAACCAGCCGGGCGCAGATGGTCAATCCCAGTCCCGTCCCTCTGAATCGGCGTTTTGTCGAGCCATCCGCTTGAGCAAAGGGCTCGAAGATCAACGCGTGCTTCTCCGGCGGAATTCCAATGCCCGTATCCCGGACAGAGAAATGCAAGCGCAGGTTCTCCGGGTCCGCACTCTCGGTTTCCACCGAGAGGAGAATCTCCCCCTTCTCTGTAAACTTTGCGGCGTTGGCCAAAAGGTTAACCAGGATCTGACGCAACCGCCCGGGATCACCTTGCAAAGCCGCCGGAACGCCGGACGATATCTCCAGGCAGAACTCCAGCCCTTTCGGTTGAGCACGAATCGCTAAGGGCTTCATCGCCTCGGACAACGTGTCAGCCAGCCGGAACTCCAGCGAATCCAATTCGAGCTTGCGGGCCTCGATCTTGGAAAAGTCGAGGATGTCATTGATGACGCCGAGCAGAGAGCAGGCCGACGACCGGACGGCCCCCAGATACTCGCGTTGTTCCGAAGTCAGGGAGGTTTCGAGAGCGAGTTCCGTCATCCCCACAACGCCATTCAAAGGCGTGCGAATTTCGTGGCTCACGTTGGCCAGGAACTCGCTCTTGGCGCGACTGGCGGCTTCGGCCGCCTCCTTGGCCTGGCGCCACTCCTCTTCGGAGCGCTTTCTGTCCGTTATGTCGATCACCGTGCCCTCGATTTCGGGACCCGCCCCGTTGCCCTCGACCAGGTTGGAATTCTCCAGCACCCAGACGCGGCTTCCATCCTTGCGACGCAGGCAGAGCTCATAGAAAGTCACCGCCATATGTTCTTTCAAGCGCGAAAGCAGCGCCTCGCGGCCTCCCTCGTCAATGGGCAACACCTGTGCGCCATGGCGAAGCGCCTCCGCCGGAGAGGAGTAACCAAGAATCTGCGCAAGTGACTGGTTGCAATCAACAAGTTGGCCATCCAGCGTGGTGCGAAACACTCCCGCCATGTTCCGCTCAAACAACAGGCGGTAACGCCGCTCACTGGCACGGAGCGCCTCCTGGTCTTTCTTGCGTTCCCTGATGCCGCGAGCCGCGCCTTGAATTCCCACCACCCTGCCGTCTTCAGCGATTAAGCGCGTGCTGACTTCGACCGGAATCGCGTGGCCATCCTTGGCGACGAATTCTATCTCGTAGGTAGTGCTCGCACAGCCTTGAAGCTTCAGCTTCGTCATCTCGGTAGCCCGCTTCAGTGACTCCGCACTAAGCAGGCCGGCGAAATTCCTGGTCAGCACTTCATCGCGGGTGAAACCCGTAAGGGTTTCCGCAGTCCGGTTCCAGGAGGTAATGGTGTAGTCAAGGTCGTGGGTATAGATGGCGTCGGTGGAGTCTTCGAAGAGATCGACGAATTGTCTCCTCAGAGCCGCCTCGCGCCGAATCCATTCACGTAAGGTTCGGGACTGCTGCCGCACCTGCGTACGGAGAATCGCGCCCCCCACGATCCCGCCGCACAAGAAAGCGGCGGTGACGGCCAGCAGCCAGAGTTCAAGGCTAGGGAACATCGCCGAGCCTCTCCAACTGGGGCTTCAGGTGCACCTCGAAACAGTCGGGACAGACTCCATGGCTGAACTGGGCCTCGGAGTGGCTGGCCACATAAGCGTCCACTTGTTCCCAGTAGTTTCGGTCATTGCGAATCTTTTTGCAGTAAGAACAGATGGGGAGCAGTCCTTGAAGCAGCTTCACCCGCTTCAAAGCCTCCTCCAGTGCTTGATTGCGTTCCAGTAGGGCTTTCTGTAATTGCACAACCCGCGCGCCCGCGTGCAGCCGGGCGCGCAGTTCGCGAGGGTCAAAGGGCTTTGTGACGTAATCGTCGGCCCCGGCTTCTAGCCCCTGAACGACATTTTCAAGCCCCCCGCGCGCCGTAATCAAGATCAGATAGGTCGGGGCGCTCAACGGTGCGGCGCGCATGCGGCGGCAGACTTCCAGGCCATCGACCGCCGGCATTACCCAATCCAACAGGGCGATTTCGGGAGGATTCGAGCCTTTCAAGATGCGCAGGGCCCCGGCACCCTCCTCCGCTACCAGAACCTCGAATCCCCAATTGCCCAGAGTCACTTGGATCAGATGCCGCGTCGTGGCTTCGTCGTCGGCGATCAGGACCCGCACGGTACTCCTCCTGCGTCCACCTACTCTCCGTGCCCCGAATCTTCATTTGGGGCCCGGAGGCTCAACGACTCGGGATGGCGTAATGCCCCGGAGAGTTCCTCGAGGGAGTAGGGCTTGCCGATGAAACCTACGGCGCCTGCCAAGCGCGCCTCACGGACCACCTCGGCCGAGGTATAGCCCGAGGAAAGAATCACCTTGAGGCCGGGCTTGATTTCGCGCAGCCGCCGGCAGGTCTCCAAACCCGTGATGCCTGGCATCACCAAATCAAGTAACACGATATCGATCTGGCCTGAGCGTGATTGAAAAACCTCGTAGGCCTGCTGGCCATCCGCGGCCGTAAGCACCTCATAGCCGAGCCTCTTCAGTCCCTCCTTGGAAAACGCCAGAACCATAGGCTCGTCGTCGACGACCAGGACCGTTCCGCTCCCGGCTTCGAGTGAACAACTTCGAGTTAAGGAACGTTGTTCCACGGGAGGAGCCTTCAGCGGCAGGTGGAGTGAAAAAGTGGATCCCAGGCCAACCTCGCTTGCCACCTGCACGAACCCACCCGTGCTGCTTGCCATTCCATGCACCATCGATAGTCCCAGCCCTGAACCTTTGCCGGGATCCTTGGTGGTGAAGAAGGGATCGAAGATCCGGCTCAACACCTGCGGGGGCATGCCGACACCCGTGTCTCGAATGGTTATGCACGCATAACTACCCGGCAGGCAACGGCTGGGAAGCGCGGGATCATGCTCACGATGCAGCACCCGCGAACTCTCGAGCGTCAAAACTCCCCCCTCGGGCATTGCATCCCTGCCGTTAATGCACAGATTCAGGACCGCCTGCTCGAATTGCGCAGGGTTGGCGTCAACCCAGAGCGGACCGGACTGGCTGCGAGTTTGTACTTGAATGCGACGGTCGAAGGTGCTGGTGATGATCTTCACAACGCGACCCAGAACATCCCCTACGCGAATGGGGAGTGCTTCCTGCTTTCCTCGCCGCGCCAGGCCCAGTAGCTGCCGGGTAAGTTCGGAGCCGCGCTGGGCGGATTGTTCGATCATTTTCACGAACTCGATCAGTGGGTCGGAAGGAGCCAGGCGCAAGCGCACAATCGAGGCGAAGCCCAGGATCACGCCCAGCAGGTTATTGAAATCATGCGCTATACCGCCCGCCAGCGTGCCAAGCGCCTCGGTTCTCTGCGCCTGGGAGAGCTTTTCTTGGAGTTTGCAGTGCGCACATAACTCAGGCCGCTCCGGTGATTCGTGGCCCGAATCTCCAACCCGGCCAATCTGGCCGCCCGTGGAAACCGCGGACGGGCAAGTTTCGATGCATGGATTGGCAAACGACACTGTGACTGTTTGTTCCGGCATGCCAGACCTCAATCTGTCTTTCGGCAAATCAGGATTTAATCTTAAATGCGAGCCAGGACGTAGAACCACTGCGGCGAAGGACAAACCGTACTCTTACTATTTCCACAGGTAGTTCTTGCCTAGCCCTCCTTAAGGGGAGGCCCGCCCGGCCCTCAACCCTGGAATACGGACTTAACATGCTTCTGGATTTGTTTGGCGTGCCCGCTCAGCTCTTGGACCAGATGAGCCGGGCCTAGACGTACCAGTTTGGGAGATTTCTCGCTAAGGATCTCCCACTCAATCGCCTGAAGAGGGTCCGGAAGTCTCTTCTCTCGATAGCCATACCCCAGCTCGTTAGCCCGGCAGAGAAGGTCAGCGATGCTCACCAGCGCCACCAGTTCGGGATAGAGTTTGCTCTGCTGGACATCATGGTGGTAACGAAGAACCTCGCTGAGGTGGTAAGGAAGCCGCCACATCTCAGCCACCACGCTGCCACTGTCGCAATGCGTAAAACCCATTGAATTAATCTCCACTTCGTGAAGAGCTTTCTGCTCGGCGGCGGCGCGCGCCAGACACGCCGAGGATTCCCCGGGAAAAGCCACCAGGTTGATGATCTCGCCCAGGTCATGTAAGAGCCCTCCCAGGTACGCCCGTTCGGGGTCAGGAAAATCGATACGTCGAGCCAGTACCCTGCCCAGCAGGGCGCATCCCAGGGAATGTTCCCAGAGGGCCATGGCCAGAGCCAAGTTCTGGTCTTTTGGAACCAGGTTGAGCAACGAGCAGGCCAGCAGGATCTCGCGCACCTGTCTCACGCCCAGCACAATCACCGCCCCATGGATCGTCTTCACAATCTGGGGAAGGAAGTAAAGGGCCGAGTTTGCCATGCGCAGACACTGGGCAGCAACGGATTCATCGCAAGAAATCATGTCCACGACCCTTTTCACTTCCATCTGGTCAATGGGTTTTTCCATGTAGTGGAGTAAGGGGCGGACAATGGCGGGAACAGTCGGAATCGAGTTTAACTTCTCCAGCCGGGCGCGAATCACCTCTCGTGCGTTCGACCCGTCGGGTGATAAGGTGAGCGCTGTGCCGCGCCCGCCGCTTGAATCTACGCTCTCCACAAGTGCTGCCATCGCGGAACTCACTCCTTGGGGACCTTGAGGTGTGAAGGGTCGTCCATCTCGCTGCCCAGCGGGCTGGAGCTCGTTCTGGTGGGCGGGGCAACAACCACCAGATCGACCCGCCGGTTTTGCGCTCTTCCTTCCGGTGTCGTGTTCGGCGCGGAGGGGTGGAACTCGGCATATCCTGCCGCCGACAAGCTCTCCGGAGGAAAGCCGTACCGGGTGACAAATAATTTGGCCACCTCGGTGGCGCGCGAGGTGGAAAGCTCCCAGTTGGAGGCAAAGCGCTGAGTGTGTATGGGGATGTTAATGGAGCGCCGGGAGCGGCGAATCAGCCCGGCGTAGACCCGGTTCAGCCGCCACACACACTTCTGCACATCCGCAAGCTCGCCCATAGCCTGGCGCAACTCCAGGGAAGAGGCGCTGTCGAACAGACTTGCAAAGGCGGCGTTGTCCAACCCGCCCGCCGGAAGGCCCGCGGCCCCAATGATTTGTGCCCTCAGCACTCCCAGTTCGTGGTCCAGGAAGCGGATCTCGGAACACAAACCTTGTTGATATGAAATGTGCTCGCGGGCCGATTCAAGATCCATCCTGACAAATGATTGCCGGCAATCAACCAATTCCTTAGCCATCAGGCGCAGGCTTGCGACGCGCCTCTTAAGGAGTTCGATGTAGGTCCTGGTTTCTGGCTTTTTCATCGTTTAAACCGAAATATCAAGATCATGCTCAGGCTCATTACTCGCAGATTCGTCATCCTCCTGACTCGTTTCCAACTCGACACTCTGTACCGGACGCCGGTTCTCCTGGTGACGACGCGCTGCATTTGCCGGTGTCCGCCGCTGGTCTTCAACGCGAGTGGACCCAGGAATGGGAGCGGTTGAGAGCTCTTCCATGGCGGCAACCTCCCGGCAAGCTGTCACACCTGAGGTTCTCCAAGTCTGCGAGGCCCGGATGTCGGGCCCTTAATCACTCTCCGCCGAGCAAGTCGGAAGACATTGCTTGGGCAATCTGTTGGCCGGACACGTTGAAGCTGCCGGAAGTAACGGCTTTTTGGAGCGCAGCAACACGGTCCTGTCTCACGTCAGGCACTGCCGCCAGGTCAGCCTTAAGTTGCTGAACCTTGTCGCCGTCCACCGACAAATGAGCCGAGTCCGGAGTGAGAGCTATGGTTCCTCCCTGATTCTGGACCGGCGCGGAGCCAGTCGTGCCAACTCGTTGAGGCTCTGCCTGTTGCGGGAATGTGAGGGGCGCATCAATCTTCATTTTATTCAGTCTCCTCTAATCTCAATCCCCTTATCGGCAACAAGCCCTAGAACTTTAGCGGCGGGTGAGGAGGGTCGGTGGTTGTGCGCAAGAGGGAGATTCCAGACTACGACCCATCTTCTGCCAAATATCGGAAGTGGTTAACGATCATTCGTGCGATGCCCAAACCTCCCTTCTGCGCTATAGCTTCTGCCACGGCCTCGGTCCCCAGGCTGCGCAGCGTGTCTGAGCCGGCCCCCAGTCCCGCATCCGATGGGTCTAGCGTGCCTTTCTGGATCTCCTGCAATAACGTCGAAAGCAGTATCCCTTCGAACTGTTTCGCCACCTTGGTCAGTTTCTGCATTCGGGACCCGGCATCAGGCGTTCCTGCCAGGTTCGCAATACGATCTGAGCTTGCGGAGACCGACAAGGCCGGCATCCCGACGGAATACGAGTTGGACGGTATTGTCATCAGATTACCTCGAGTTCGGCTTGCAGAGCTCCCGCCGCCTTAATGGCTTCAAGGATGGCCACAATATCGCGCGCTGTCGCCCCGATGCCCTGCAGCCCGCTAATCAACTCTTGCACGGTGGCGCCCTCGCGCAACTCCACCCGGTTAGCGGGGCTCTCCTTGGCATGGACGGCGGTTTGCGGGACGACGACGGTCTGCCCTTGGGACAGCGCTTCCGGTTGGGAGACCTGGTATTGGGTGGTGATTTCAATCGCGAGGTTGCCGTGCAGGATCGAGCAGGCGCTCAAGCTCACGTGTTGTCCCAGGACTATGGTTCCGGTTCGCTCATTGACCACAACCTTGGCGGGTTCCTGGACGCCAACCGTCAATTCTTCAACCTGCGCCAGAAAACGCGCCACGCTTTCCCGGTTCGTTTCCGGCAGCTTGATTTCCACCCTGCGGCCATCCACGGCGTGCGCGAAGTCCTGCCCGAACCGGCCATTGATGGCTTCGGCCACCTTCAAGCAGGTCTCGAAATCGTAATTGCGGAGCACCAGCGCCACCTGGGTCAGTTTGCCCAAATCGAACGAGGTGTCGCGTTCGACCAGTCCCCCTCCCGGTACCCGGCCGGACGTGGGATGGTTGACTTGCACGGAGTTGGTGCGCGTGCCGGCCGTGTAGCCGCCCAGCACCACCGAACCCTGCGCGTTTGCATAGGTTTGACCGTCGGCTCCGTAAAGCGGGCTGAGCAGTAGAACTCCGCCTTCCAGGGTTTTGGCGTCGCCGACTGACGAGACATCCACATCGATCCGAGTCCCTGGACTTGAGAACGGCGGCAGTGTGGCGGTAATGAATACCGCCGCCACGTTGCGCACTTGCATGGAGGTTAATGAGCCCGACAACTGGACTCCCATTTTTCGCAGAATATTCACCAGTGTCTGCGCGGGAAACAGCGTCTGCTGCCGATCGCCGCTGTTGTTCAGTCCAACGACCATTCCATACCCGATCAGAGAATTCTCGCGAACCCCTTCGACGGTCGTAATGTCCTGAATGCGTACGGGCCGAATCACCGGGTCGCGACTCGAGCCCATCACCTGCGCGCCTGCCAGCAGCCAACTCATTACGAGCAAGTAACCACAGAATCTCATGTCCCCTCTCCAGATACCTTACGCAAACGGGTCGTCACGCTTGTAGGGGGACGGCTTGCCGTCCCCTCAGGGGGGTAGGGCAAGCCCTACCCCCACAGGTTTTCAGAGCGGCACTCGAGAAGTATTTTCTTCTGACGTCCGCCCAGGTGCCCTTGCGTCTCAAAACCCCACTAACTTCAGAATTGCGTTGATAAGCTTGTTGGGCGGCCTGACGCCGTCACTCAGCACTCCTTTTCCGATCAGTTGAACTTCCAGGTTGAAAATCTGGTAGGACAACACCGAATTATCCACCGCAATATCACTTGGCCGAACCACTCCATGAACGAGGAGCGTCTGACGCTGGTTATTCATGACCATATGTCGGACGGCTTCGACGACCAGATAGCCGTTGGGCAGCACGCTGACCACTTGGGCTGCTAAGCTGGTGCTGAAGCTGCTATCCGAAGTGGTCTGTGCTGCGCCGTTGAGCGCTTGGGATGATTGAGGCGAGAAGATATTCTGCAAGCCGTTGTTAGCCTTCACCAGGCCACCGAGGGCGCTGATGCTGGAGCTGGCGGCAAACGTTCGGGCGGACTTGACGCTCGAATCCCCCTCGGCCGTCGTCTGCTCGACGACGTTGATGATGATCGTGTCGTTGACGTTCCTTGCTTTGTCGTCGGCAGGCAGATCGGTGAAGCGCCCTTGTGGAACCCAGAGGCTTCCGAGCGCGGAGTTGGAGGCCGCGGTTGCCCGAACCCGCTGGATGTATTGGGCCTGACTTTCTGCCGCCGCGTCATTGGCGCTTTTCTCTTTCTTGTCTTGGGACGCCTCGGAGCCCTCCGCGACGAGAAGAATCAATAGAATGCACTCAAGGCTCCGGCGCGCGTCTAGCCACATAAGGATATTCCCCGTTATTCTCCTGCGAGCTCGGCTTGCAAAAGGCCCTCGCCGACCACTTCCGCGTTGAACACCCGCTGCGTGTCCAAGTTCCTGACTCGAATGACCTGCCCTTGGGCGCCGGATTCGAGCGGAGTAACCAGCGCGGTCATGCGCAGCGTCTGCGTTTCAACCACCAACTTTGCCGGTTTGCCCTTAGTGACCAGAATGAGGGCTGGCGACGCCACCGTCAGGGTAGACCCGGCCTTGTGCGCAGGGACACCGGACCGGCTGCCGATGAGCAAGCCCGCAACACTCTGTTCCTCTGTCTTCCAAATCCCCTCCGGGTTAACGGCAAGGTTGGCTGCTGGCCCGGCATCCGCCTGGCTCGACCACAACCGGCCCGCGTTCCTGGGCGGTTCCTCAACGGTCACGTAAAACGGCAGGACTTCCGGCTCGTTGGATGTCCATAACAAGAATCGAATCTGCCGCCGGACGCGATCAGGATCCATCCGTTTGACCACGAGCCCGGGATCCTGCTTGGTCACAAACACCGTCGCCTGATAGCTGGGCAATCTCTGTAGAACCGCACCCGCAGCGCTCAGTCCTTCTGCCGCCAAGAAACCGTCGATCGCCGTCCAGATCTCATCAGGTGAAAGGCGGCGTTGCTTGCAAAAGACAATCAGACGCTCAGGGAGTTCGAGTTGTTCACGGACAGAAGGAAACTCGCGCAGTTGCAGCTCGATTTGGTCTTTGGAGAGGACCCGTTGGCAGGCTGGATCCGGAGAATCTCCCAAGGCGATCCGAGCGCTTATTTGCTCCAAATCGGCCGGAGCGTCGGGTGGAAGCAGATCCGAAAGTCTAATCGTGTCACCCTGCACCTCAGCGAATTTCGGGATGCGAATTCGTGGTTGAAGAGAGCCGGCCGCGCCCATCGGCGACGGTACAAAGAAAAGCGCCAGAATTGCAACGGCGAACCGGCAGCCAAACTCGGAAATCAATAGCCAGAGCTCGTTACGATGCAATGCAGCTCGGGAGTAACTCGGTCGACAGCGGTACTGGCCTTGCTCTTTCATCTCACCACTCGTGGTACCAAGTCTTCTGACTCCTGACTCCTGAATCCTGCCCTTCTACCGGTTGATGTTGTTCAGGTTCTCAAACATGCTGTTGGCGGCCTCAACCACCCTCGAGTTGGCCTCATACGCACGCTGGGTGAGGATCATCTCGACAAACTCCTGAACCACGTCGATGTTGGATTGTTCGAGCATGCCTTGCTGAAGGGTGCCTAGGCCCTCGGCCCCCCCTGGACTGCCCACCACGGGTTCGCCCGAGGCGCTGGTCGTCATTAACAGGTTCTGGCCGACGCTTTGCAGGCCGCCGGGGTTGGGAAAAGTTGCGAGCTGAATAATCCCGACCTGCTGGGCCGTCTGCTGGCCCGGCAGGGTGATGGACACGGTTCCATCCGCGCCCACGGTAATCGTTTGAGCGTTCGAGGGAATGGTAATTGAGGGTTGCAACGGATTGCCTTCCGCCGTCACGATGTTGCCTTGCTGATCCAACTGAAAGGAGCCAGAACGCGTGTAAGCAATTTGTCCGTCCGGTTGTTTCACCTGGAAGAAACCCTGACCCTTGATCATCAGGTCAAGCGGATTCCCCGTATTAGTTGCGTCCCCTTGGGTCTGGAGGACTTCGGACGTGGCGGTGCGAGATCCCAGTCCGATCTGGAGTCCTGACGAGAAATTCGTTTGTTGGGTCGCAGCCGCCCCGGGCGCTACCAGGTCCTGGTACAGAAGATCCTCAAATTGCAGCCTGCGGCCTCGAAAACCGGCGGTGCTGGCGTTGGCCAGATTGTTCGCCACATTGTCGAGGTTGTATTGTTGAGCGATCATGCCGCTGGCGGCAGTGTATAGAGCTCGAAACATTGCTCTCTCCTTCTCGGGACCACTCCGTGAGCTAAGTCGGGGTAGTTCGCGAACCGCCCCTGCTCACCAATTCACGAAACGTGCGGCAAGTCCTCCGCGGCGCTCTTATTGAATTCGTTATGAATTATCGAAAGCGCCTGTTGCAGAAGCTGGGTTTGCCGCTGAATCATGATCAGCCCGATCGTGCCGGTGATCGGACTCATGTTGGACGCCTCGAGCATTCCCTGGCGGACCCGCGGGTCGGCTGCGGGTGTCGCAGTCGCCTTCCTGGCGGTATACATGGAGTTGCCTTCCGGAACCAGAGCCGTGCCTGGCGCAAAGTCTACCGTCTGGAAGCGTCCCACCACGCCGCCCTGAGATGAGATTGTGCCGTCTTCGCTGATAGAGATGGGCCCGCTGGGAATCTCGAGCGGACGGTTCTGATCGTCCATCACGGGATCCCCCCAGGCCGTCCGCACCTGCCCTTCCGTGTCAACTCGGAAGTTCCCGTTGCGTGTGTACTTCAGCCCTGCCTTGGTTTGGATGACGAAGAACCCGGAGCCCTCCATGGCCACGTCAAGGTCGTTGCCGGTGCGCTCCAGCATTCCGGCCTGAACGTCCACCGTGGCGCCGCCCAGCACGCCGTAGTTGTTGATGGCTTGATTCAATGAACTCAATGGCCTGGGGCTGGTGTTCCCAAGACTGGCGGTGAGTGACTTGTAGAACTCTCGTTGCGCCTTGTAGCCGGTCGTGCTGATGTTCGCCAGGTTGTTGGCGGCCAGTTCCAGCGCTTGAGTTTGCGCTGCCAGGCCCGTAAATGCCGCGTAGAAGCCGCTGTCCACGTTACTTGTCTCCGTGCCAGAACAGTGCAGCGCATCGGCCAAACCGCCAACCGCCGGGCAAAGGAATAACTCATTGTGGGACAGTAACTTAGACGATTCTCCGACATGCAGGACGGGCAGATCGGGAGAGCTTCTGGTAAGGATTTGCCGGAAATATAGGCTGCACTGGGCAAAGTCTTCCGGGGGTAAGTTGCTAGGCGGGTCGCACTACGTTTTATGGGGTGAGAATGGTACGTTTCACCGTTTCTGGCGTCAGCGGCATGGGGGATGTACCTGACAAATTGTCGTTGTCCTTTGTTTTCATAGACATTCTCGCTTTGTTCGCCAAAAAACATTTCTCAACAATCGGCTTTAAGCCCCAGCCACTCCATTCCCGGATGGCGCAGACCCCGATGTGTAGGGTCTGCGATGTCCCGAAGGGACAGGTCAGGGCGATCGGGACAATCCCGCCGAACTGCGCCTTCGCCGCATCGCAGACGTTCAAAGGCAACGTCTGGGCCAACCCGTTTCTCGTTGCGAACGCGTGCGATGTCAACAAGCTCGAATTTCGGCTCCATGGCACGCATTTGTGCGCGCAATTCCGGTTCGTCTTAAGTTCGTTTTGCAAAGCCATCCTTTGTTTTCAATAACATATTGGCTTCGTTCGTACTGTTTTTTGTTTTTTTGCGAGCCCCGTTTTCCCCAGTGCCTGGACTATTGCGCTTTTGCTCGCGGGCCGAAGACTGCCGACGACAATGTGTCCACAAAATGACCACCATAATAGGCTACTATAAGTCCCGGGGTTTGTCAAGTGAAAAATGCGGAAAAACCTTGAGGACCCGGACTTGTTCGGACAAGCTTCGGCGATAGGGAGGACATCTTGTCATGACTGTTAGCTGGCCCCCTCCTGAACCATCCCTACTGGGCCACGGGCCGCGTAGGTTTCTTCGGAACCGGGCTACCCTGTTCTCTTGTCAAGACGAATAGCGTTCGACCGCTGATTGCCTCGTTGAACTCTTCACTTCCTCCGTCCACGGCCAACCTGGTTCCGTCAGTTGTCTGATCTGCGGGGACCCTCCCGAGAGCGCAGTTCATTTGCAGTGTCGCGGTTTTCGCTGCCCCCCGCATCGGCAGGAGGCGAACGCGGAAAACAGCCAGGCCTCCCGCCGGCATCGAGGTCGCGAACATGCGGGAGCGCGCCGAGCCGAAGGATGCAGGGCCCAGCGCCCCGCCTCCTCGCATCAGTGCACTTGGCGAAGCACCGTCGAGGTCGAAACTCACGAGTTCTTCGGCGATCCATATGCCCGTCTCGAGTGCATTCCCGCCAAGGGACCGATGCGTGAATGTCCCGGTAGCCATCAGGGTCTTCTGCCGGGGACTGAATATACCGGCGCCACTGATTTCAAATGTGTCACCGCCTTCGAACTTGACCACCGCCGGGCAGGCGCCGGAGTCACCAGCGTCGCAAAGAGACCCCGAACCTATCAGGAAAACGTAACTCGCGGCGCCGCTCTGGGCCCGCGCCGGAATGGAGCTTAGCAATACGGTCAAAACCGGGATTGCCGCGAATGCTTTAACTGAGTTGCGAAGCGTCTTTTCAATCAGCATGTCGTCCTCCCGTCAAAGAACGTCTATTGAAACGTGACCCGTGTCAGCTTGAGCCCACTGGCTGCCAGCAAACATAGGGGCTCGCCATTGGCGAGCCCCTACCCGGACTCATTTAGTTGTGTTCACCGCCGTGAAGCGCGATCTTGAAAACGACGCCGCACTGGCACGTCGGGTCGCCACCGCCGGATGCGGTGCCATAGAGATTGCCTTCCTCGTCCAGCATCAGATTTCCTTGAGGATTAGCTCCGTCCGTACCGCCGGCGAAGGTATAGAGGACAGTCTCTTTGCCGGCTGGATCCACCTCGAACACCACGCCGCAGCCGGATCCGCCGCAGCCGCTTAGGTTTCCTCCGAATGCTGTCGCGCCGTAAAGGTTGCCCGCCCCGTCTCGGACCACACCTGCAAACGTCGTAGAACCGTCCGGGCCCCCAGTGAAGTTGTAGAGCACGCTCTCGTTGCCCCTTCTGTCGAGCTTGAACACCACGCCGCAGCCGAAGCCGCCGCAAGCGTTCAAGTCACCGCCATTGCCGGTCATGCCGTAAAGGTTACCCTGATGATCGGCCGCCAACCACGCGTCGGGGTACGGCCCACCGTCCGTGCCGTTGAAGGCGTGCAACACGGTGAATCGACCGCTCCGGTCCAACTTATACACGGTTCCGCACCCGATCGCCCCGCCCGTATCCGCGATAACCAGATCGCTGCCGCAGTATCCGCTTGTGTCGCCGCCGTTCGATGCCGTGCCGTAGATATTGCCCGCCTGGTCCATAAGCAGGTCCCCATACACGCCGTACCCTTCCGCTACCTCGAGAGTGTGGAGGACAGTCTCCTTGCCGGTTCGTGGGTCCAATCTGAACAGCACTCCGCAGCCGGGACCGGGTTGCCCGGGACAAGCTCCCGTTAGATCGCCACCTGCGATGGCGGTGCCGTAGAGGTTCCCCGCCCAGTCCTGGACCAATCCGGAGGAGCCACCTAATCCGTCCGCGCCACCGGTGAAGGCATGGAGGACGGTCTCTTTGCCGTTGGGCCCCACCTTGAACACCACGCCGCAGCCTCCAGAAGGAAATCCAGGCCCGGAACAACCGCTTACGTCGCCACCCGTGTGGGTGGTGCTATACAGGTTGCCCGCTTGATCCCGGAACAAATCCATGGCAGGACCAGCCCCATCCGTTCCTCCTTCGAAGGTATACAAAACGGTCTCCTTGTTATGTCGGTCGAGCTTGAAAACCACTCCGCAGCCGGATCCGCCACACTGGCTGAGGTCACCACCGAGAAAAGCCGTGCTGTAGAGGTTGCCCTCCGAGTCTCGAACCAAGCCCGCCTGCGGGTATTCCCCGTCCGCGCCTGTAAATGTGTGGAGCACGGCATAACTTGGCGTGCCCTGCGCTCGGGCCCCGACGGCGGCCCACAGAAACACCGCTCCCAACGCCAGCGCGCCACAGGTCGCCCACCGGCGCCTGCCTAAAACCCCACTCTGGCTTCCGATTTTCCCTGTCATATGTCCTCCTTTTTGTTTTTCCGCCTGACCTCTCATTTGAGTTAGGCGCAAACGGCGGGACGGAGCTATCACGCCCGGAAGATTTATTTGTTTGGGTTGGGGACTGCCAGTATAATCAAGGCTATAGGGCTACTCCAAATGGCAGCAATGCAGAATGAAGTTTCCAGCCCGTCTTCTCGCGACGTGACTGGGCTGCTTCGGGCTTGGGGCAACGGGGATCATGGCGCGCTTGAGCGGCTGACTCCGATTGTTTATGAGGAACTGCGCCGCCTAGCGCGCCGTTACCTGAGGGGCGAACGCGCCGGCCACAGCCTGCAAGCCACGGCCTTGGTGAATGAAGCCTACGTGCGCCTGGTGGATTACAAGCGCATGCAATGGCAGAATCGCGCGCACTTTTTTGCGGTTTCCGCCCAGTTGATGCGGCGCATTCTGGTGGAACATGCGCGCCGCCACAACCTGAAGCGCGGAGGCGCCGTACAGCATGTTTCTCTGGAAGAGGCGGCCGAAGTGGGCCAGGGCCGGCCCACAGACCTGGTGGCGCTCGACGACGCGATGAACGCCCTGGGGCGCTTCGATGCACGCAAAGTGCAAGTCGTCGAGATGCGCTTCTTTGGCGGGCTCAGCGTGGAAGAGACAGCCGAAGTCCTCAAAGTATCACCGGTCACCGTAATGCGTGATTGGAATACCGCCAAGGCCTGGCTGCACCGTGAACTCACCAGCAGGACCACCGATGAATTCCGAGCGATGGAAACAAATCGATGACTTGCTGCACTCTGTGCTGGCGCGTCCGATCGCAGAGCGCGAGGCCTTTCTGCGCCAGGCGTGCGCGGGCGACCAGGCGCTGGAGCGTGAAATCCGCTCCTTGCTGAGGTCGCATGATCAAGCGGGCAGCTTCCTGGAAGGCCCCGCGATAGAAATGGCAGCGCGGGACATGGCGGAGTCTGATCCGCCTTCCGACACTCACAGCTACAAGTCGCTCCTCGCCGGCCAAAGCGTTTCCCGATACCGTATTGCCGGGAAGTTGGGCGGCGGCGGGATGGGTGTCGTCTACAAAGCTGACGACACCCGGCTGCACCGCTCCGTGGCTCTCAAATTCCTTCCTGATGAAGTAGCTCGCGATCCCCAGGCGCTCAGCCGCTTCGAGCGCGAGGCGCGGGCCGCCTCTGCCCTGAATCACCCCAATATTTGCACGATTTACGACATCGGCGAGCACCAAGGGCGCACCTTTCTTGTCATGGAGTACCTGGAAGGCGCGACGCTGAGGCACTGCATCGCCGGGCGGCCCATGACTACCGAAAGGCTCCTGGCGCTCATTACCGAAATTGCCGAAGGGCTGGAGGCCGCTCACGCCCGAGGAATCATCCATCGCGATATCAAACCTGCGAACATTTTCGTCACGGATCAGGGACATGCCAAGATTCTCGACTTCGGACTCGCGAAACTAACCGTAGGGGCGACCCGGCGGGTCGCCCAGGGAGGGAGAGGCGACGCCTCGCCCCTGCAGGACACGCCGACGGCTTCGATGCAAGAGGAATCTCTCACCATCTCGGGGATGACGGTGGGCACGGTCGAGTACATGTCGCCGGAGCAGGTGCGCGCCGAAGTGCTGGACCAGCGCACCGACCTGTTCAGCTTTGGCGCGGTATTGTATGAGATGGCCACGGGCCAGCGCGCTTTCGCAGGCAACTCGCCCGGCGTCACCTTGGAGGCGATTCTTAACCGCGCCCCGGCCCCTCCCCTCAGACTCAATCCTCAACTGCCGCCCCAACTGGAAGAGATCATTCTCCGCCTGCTCGAAAAGAACCGCGACCTGCGCTACCGTAGCGCCGCGGACCTGCTTGTCGCTCTGAGGCGATTGAAAGGCGAACTGGACTCTGGAAGGGTCGCGAAGCAGGCGGAGCCAGACGTTGCCCCAGCCTCGCCGGCCGAGGCTTTAGAAGCCAAGCCGGCCCAAGCTTCGGCCTCGCGCGTTTCGCGCTGGGTGGCGACGCCACGACGCGCCAGGATCGCAGTTACGTTGAGCTTGTTTCTGATAACGGTCGCCGGGGCCGCGGCGCTGCTGATATTCCTTGTCCACGGTCATCGTGCCTTGGCGTTGACCGAAAAGGACACTCTTGTGCTCGCCGACTTCACGAACACCACCGGCGATCCCGTGTTCGACGACGCTCTGCGCCAAGGGTTGGCGGTCGAACTTGAACAATCGCCTTTCCTGAGCTTAGTCTCCGAGGACCGCATCCAGCAGATGCTCCGGCTGATGGGCCAGCGCGGGGATGCGCGGCTTACGTCCGAAATCGCCCGCGAGGTCTGTGCGAGGACAGGCAGCACTGCCGTTCTCGAGGGCTCCATCGCCAGCCTGGGAAGTGAGTACATACTGGGATTACGCGCCAGGAAGTGCGGCACGGGCGACGTACTGGACGATGAGCTGGCGCGAGCCGCGCGAAAGGAAGACGTTCTGACTGCGCTGACGCAGGTGGCCGGTAGATTCAGGGCCCGGATCGGCGAATCGCTTGCCACGATTCAAAAGCACGATACCCCGCTTGCCGAAGCCACCACGCCGTCGCTCGAGGCTCTGGAAGCTTATAGCGCGGGCTGGAAGGCTCACTTCTCAAGCGGTGCTATAGCGGCTCTGGCGCTTTTCAGGCGGGCAATCGAAATCGATCCTGATTTCGCCATCGCACATGCGGCGCTCGGGCGCATGTATGCTGACCTCGATGAGTCCGATCTCTCGGCCGCGAGCACCTCCAGAGCCTGGCAGTTGAGGAATCGCGCCAGTGATCGGGAGAGGTTCTTTATCACTGTCGGCTACGATACGTTGGTGACCGGCAACCTGGAAGCGGCGCGCGAAAACTGCGAGGCCTGGGCGCAAACCTACCCCCGTGACGCGTTCCCTCACACCATGCTGTCGGGCTATCTCAACAAGGTTGCCGGCCACTACGAAAAAGCCCTCGCCGAAGCGCGGAAAACCATCGAGCTCAACCCCGATTTTGCGGTTGCCTACTACAACCTCGCGGTCAACAACGTTTATTTGGATCACTTGGCAGAGGCTGAGGACGCTCTCGGTCGTGCTGCGGGACGGGGATTGGAAGTCGATGAGTTTCTAATGCTCGGATACGATATGGCGTTCCTGAAAAAGGACCAGGCGGGAATGGAAAGGGAAGCGGCCAGAGCTCGGGAAAGGTCCGGAGGCGGAAATTGGATTTCAAACCACGAGGCCTTCGCCCTTGCATACTCTGGTCGCCTGCAACAGGCGAGAAGCTTGTCTCGCCGCGCGGTGGACCAGGCTGAGCACGCGGGGCAGCGGGAGAGGGCGGCTTTGTGGGAGGCCGGCGAAGCAGTGCGGGAAGCCCTTTTCGGAAACGCGTTGGAAGCGCGGCAGAGGGCGACGGCTGCGCTCGATCTTTCGAAGGATCGGGAAACAGAGTACGGTGCTGCTTTTGCCCTGGCCCTCTCGGCGGACTCCTCGCGGTCGCAAGCCCTCGCGAACGATCTGGAACGGCGCTTCCCGGAGGACACGACAGTTAGATTTAGTTACCTGCCAACGCTTCGCGCCCTGCTAGCGCTGAATCGCGGTGAGCCTTTGAAGGCTGTCGACCTGCTGCAAGCTGCCGTTCCCTACGAATTGGGCGTGCCGCGGAGCGCTATCCACGCGCTTTTCGGGGCGCTCTATCCGGTCTATGTGCGCGGCGAGGCCT
Source organism: uncultured Acidobacteriota bacterium (assembly GCA_963831905.1). Lineage (GTDB taxonomy): Bacteria > Acidobacteriota > Terriglobia > UBA7540 > UBA7540 > CAVROP01. Next base: position 876,656 of record CAWHRX010000004.1, read on the forward strand.
ATCTGGCCGCGCGCGAGCCCGCGAAAGCCGCGGCCGAATTCCAGAAGATTCTGGACCATCGCGGCATCGTTCTGGCCGACCCAGTTGGAGCCATGGCGCGTCTGCAAATCGGCAGGACGTTCGCTTTAGTGGAAGACGAAACCAAGGCCAAGGCTGCGTACCAGGATTTCCTCACCCTGTGGAAAGAAGCCGACCCTGACATTCCCATTTTGAAACAAGCGAAAGCGGAGTACGCGAGACTCTAGTAATCCCGGCGCTCAAGCTTTTTCAAGATTCGCCGGCAGGCGCACAGCGAAGCTGCGCGTTTCGCTGAGTGATCCCGCAGGGCTTCACCCTGGGCCAGCCCCGGAATTCACAGACTGAAGCAAGGCGCGGCAGAGCTTGGAGGCGCGGGTAGGAAGGCGGAGAGGGACATTCGGGGGGCCAATCGCGGATTAAACGTCGCTTGGAGGATCAACCGAAATACTAACTGTGCAGGTCCAAGCTTACGCAAAGGAGATTACCCTCAAATTCAAAGGTCACTTCGTGATGCTCTCCGCGGGCAAGTGAGAAGAGCGTGAAATCTCTCCCGAAGATCACGGTGGGCACGGAGAGCGCGCAAGCGTCCGCCAAGCCGGAAATCCTCCCTTTAAAACTGCCGGCGATCATGTTGCACACTTCTCCGAAAGCGTCTTGTGCAGCCTCAGCGGCGCCCACCTCGTCGTCACCCAACATCTTGGCTGCTATTCTTCTGGCGCACTCGGTAGTCGTACGCACGCTCACCAAGCCACATAAACTGCCCGCAATGCCAACCATCGCGGCGAAATCCGGGACCAGAAGCGGCACCGGCTCGCTGGCCACGGTCAGAGAGGCCCCCACCATGATCTCAAAGACTTCTCGGCTCGCCTGCGCCAGTTCCTCGCGCCAATTGTTCTGAGCGACTGATTGCTCGGCGCCATCGGCTTTGTCTACGGCTTGGGCGCCGGGCCCGGCGGCTCGGGCGGAAAGATGGATCCGAACTCGTTCGGGTTCGGCAGTGATTGCCTGATCCATGATTAACCTCGAAGCAGCGGGATAACGCGCTCTTTTATCTGTTCAGGTGTAAAGGGCTTCCGAATGTACCCGGAAGCGCCCAGCGAGAGGGCCTGCACCACGTGGGCCTCCCCTGCCTCCGTCGTGATCATGACCACCGGGGTTTGTTGGGCGGACTCGATGCAGCGGAGTTGCCGCACGAATTCCAACCCATCCATCAGGGGCATGTTGATGTCACTCAGGATAAGATCCAGGGGATTCTCTCGGGCAAGGGATAGAGCTTCCGACCCGTTTGAAGCTTCGAGTACCTGGAGCACGTCTAGACCTGCCTGACGTAGCGAGCGCCCTACAATCTTGCGCATCACGGAGGAATCGTCCACAATCAATACACGTGCTGGTTTCATCCCTGTATCACCCCCACATCACGGCGATGGGCAGCTCCAATAAATGCATCATCTCGGCAAACTCAAGCTCCAGGACCTTTGCGAGCTCGCTTCTTTCCGCGTCAGTCAAGCTCTGAGTGGAGTTATCGAGGAGGCTCTTGTAGACGCTTCGGTCGGCGAGCGCGATTTGAGAAGGTTCTCCACCAACCCGCACCCCGTGCATCTGGCATACCAGATCGGCAGCGACGACGATCTCCACCAGAGTCCGGTCGTACCTGGCGTCCTGAGGCCGATGGTGAAATTCCAGGACCTCGATAATCTGCGGCGCAAAGTTCCAACTGAGACCAATACACTTGCCCACCAGGCAGTGATCAACGCCGCTATGTTGGCGCTCGAGCTCGATGGATTCGCCCCACGCGATGGAGCCTGGAGCGAGTTTGGGGTCTCGCGATCCCGCCGCGAGCAGGAGCAGAGGCAGAACCCCCAAATCGTGGAGGAGGCCGGCCAGATATGCCTGCTCGGTCTCCAGGTAGCGGAGACAGAATGCGCAACGCTCACTCAGGGTCGCGGCCAACAAACTGTGCTGCCAGAAGGACTGCAAATCCGCCGACGATAACAAGTTCCCCATATGCTGGACCAGCGAACAGGTCAGCACCAGGGTCCTCAGCCGCTCCGTCCCCAGGAGTATGACAGCGTGCTCGATGTGCGAGACTCTGCCCCGCAGACCCAACATCGCCGAATTGCACAGCCGGATGACCTGCGCGGCGAGGCTAGGGTCAGTTCGAATAACCCGGCAGACCCGCCTCAGGTCCACTGGCACACAACTCAATAGCGAACTGAGCTCAAAAATATAGGCGGGAAGAGTGGGGATGCCCTCTGCGAGCAGGGCCCGGACCCTGGCCTCTTGACTCTGTTCCTTCTCCAAACGCGCTGATTCCGCTTGGTTGATCTCTGTCGGCATGCCTGCCTCTCTTCTATAACTCCATCGGCAAGCAATAGCAGGTCTTTAGAGTGGGGCGCCGGACTGTGGCGGGAAGTCCTCATCGCCTAAGGTGGCTTGACGACAAACCGTTGTTTCTATTGAATCAGTTGGGGCAGAAGGAGGCGTAGGGGTAGGGCTTGCCCTACCCAAAAAACGCGGGACGGCAAGCCGTCCCCCTACCGCGGGGCGGCTATCGACGGATTGAGATTAACCCGGCTTGGTTTTCTCGCCCTGCAAAAGGCGATAGGCCTGGCTGCGAGAGATGCCACGTGCTTTGGCAGCGGCCTTCATAGCCGCGCGCTCATCGAGTCCGCGTTCGGCCATCAGCGTTTGGATTTCGGCCTGAATCGGCGATTCGGCAGGCCGGCCCTCTCCCGCCGCGGCGGCCGCCCCCACCAGGAGGGTCATTTCGCCTTTGATGGCTTTGCCTTTCAGCCGCTCTAACAGCGCGGAGACCGTGCCTCGCCAGAACTCTTCGTGGACCTTAGTCACTTCACGCGCCAAAACCACCTCGCGCTCTCCCAGAATGTCCCGAACATCGCGCAGCATTTCGAGGATGCGGTGGGGGGCCTCATAAAACACGAGCGTTTTCGTGGCCGTCGTGTTCTCTTCCAAGGTCCGCCGGCGAGCCGTTTTTTTGGCGGGGAGGAAACCGAGAAAACGAAACTTGTCCACCGGCAACCCGGAGGCAGCAAGAGCCGCCACAAAGGCTGACGCGCCCGGAACCGGGATCACCGGAATCGCGTGGCGAACCGCCAGGTGAACCAGGCGAAAGCCAGGATCAGACACCACGGGCATTCCCGCGTCGCTGACCAGGGCGATGTTCTCTCCCTCCGCCAACTTGATGACCAACTCCGGGGCGCGAGTCATCTCATTGTGCTCGTGGTAACTTAAGGTGGGCGTGTGAATCTGATAGTGGTTGAGCAATTGCTGCGTGCGGCGCGTGTCCTCGCAAGCAATCAGATCCACCTCTTTGAGGATCCGAATGGCGCGAAGTGTAATGTCCTCCAGGTTCCCAATGGGCGTGCCAACTACAAAGAGCCTGCCCTTCGACCCGTTGGTGGAATCCTCCAGAGGATCCATCAGATCCGGCTTGGCGGAAGCAGAAGTTTGCGGCATAGGCATCAAGTGTGCTCTATCAATTCTAGTGTATCAACTCGTTTAAACAATGACAACGGAGAGTTGGTAGCCGGCACGGCTTTGACGTGGCTGGACGGCGCCGATATAATAGTTGGGAAGGGTTTTGGCAAGGAGGTCAAATTGCCGCTTTACGAGTACGAGTGTGCGCAGTGCGGACAGCGCATCGAGAAAATCCAGAAGTTCTCTGACTCTCCCCTGACCACGTGCGAGAAGTGTGGAGGCAAGCTGGAAAAGCTCATATCGTCGTCAGCCATTCAGTTTAAGGGGACCGGATGGTATGTGACGGACTATGCTCACAAGTCTTCTACCCTTCCCTCGAGCGGTTCCTCAGAGTCCGGCAATGGAGACAAGGGGCCACGCACGGAAGGCGCAAAGACGGAAGAGTCGAAGAAATCCGCAGACAAGCCTGCGGCCGGCAAAGAATCCTGAAGAGGAACAAGTCCGTTGTTCCGCCGGTCGCTCCGGTTGATCTCTCTTACGGTTTCAACCATCTGAGATACTTACGGAATTCTTTCCCCAGGTCCGGGCGACTCAACGCCAGTTCCACCGTAGCTTGAAGGAAGCCCAGCTTGTCGCCTGCATCGAACCGCTTCCCCTCAAACAGGTAACCGTAAATCGGCTCCTTGGTAAGCAGGCGCCGCAAGCCGTCGGTAAGCTGGATTTCGCCCCCCGACCCTGGCACGGTGGCCGCCAGTTCATCGAAAATTGCCGGTGTGAGGATGTATCGTCCTATGACGGCCAGATTGGAGGGCGCTTCGCTCGGCGCGGGCTTCTCCACCATGTCGTCGATGCGGAACAGCCGCCCTTGCCATTCCGCGTCGGGCATAGTCCGGCCGCGAATTATGCCGTAACTCCCCACCGCCTTGCGAGGCACCTTCTCGATCGCAATAACGCTTCGTCCATAGCGCTCAAAGACGGCCAACATCTGTTTTAAACACGGCACGGGATTGGTGACCACGTCATCAGAGAGAACCACGGCAAAGGGCTCCTCGTCCACCACGTCGCGCGCGGTGAGAATCGCGTGCCCGAGGCCGCGTGGGGTTTGTTGGCGCACGTAGGCAAATCGCATCAGCCCCGAGATTGAGCGGATTTGCTCCAGGAGTTCTTGCTTCCCTTTCCCGGCCAACTCCTGTTCGAGTTCCGCCGACACGTCGAAGTGGTTCTCGATGGCCGTCTTTCCCCTGCCGGTGACGAAGATCACCATGGGAATGCCGGAAGCGGAAACTTCCTCGACGGCGTATTGCACCAAAGGCTTGTCCACAATGGGAAGCATCTCCTTGGGTTGCGCTTTGGTGGCGGGCAGGAATCGCGTGCCAAGACCAGCAACCGGCAGAACCGCTTTGCGAATCTTCATGGGCACCTCAGCATCTCACAGGCTCAGTGAAATCCCCCTACGAAGCCAGTTTACCGCCACCCTCCGAACGGAGTCAAAAGTAAGGAGTCAGAAGTCAGAAGGGCGCAACCAAGCGTTGGCTCCCGTCTCGTGATTCGCTGTCATCCTGAGCGAAGCGAAGGATCTCCGCAGTTGGTTCTCAATTTGGCGTCCGCGACAAACTGCAGAGATTCTTCGCTTCGCTCAGAATGACAGACAACGAGGTCGATTGTTCATTCTGACTCCTGACTTCTGACTCCTGCGTTCCACCTGTGTTAGCATTTAGACATGCTAGTTCTTGGCATTGAATCGAGTTGCGACGAGACCGCGGCGGCCGTGGTCGCGAACGGCGACCAAATACTGTCCAACGTGGTTGCCTCGCAGGTGGCCATGCACGCGAAGTATGGCGGGGTTGTGCCGGAACTGGCTTCGCGCGAGCACCTGCGCAAGATCGAGCCGGTGGTTAACGAAGCTTGCGCGCGGGCGGGAGTGAACATAAGCCACGTGGACGGCATCGCGGTCACCGAGGGGCCGGGGCTGATCGGCTCGCTTCTGGTGGGTCTGGTTTACGGCAAGGCGCTGGCCCACGCCCTGGCCAAACCGCTGGTGGGCGTGAACCACCTGGAAGGCCACATCCACGCCGTGCTGCTGGAGAACAAACTGGACCTGGCGGCCGGAAAGGCTGTGGAAGAGGCGCAACTCCCTGCGGTGGTGCTGGTCGTTTCGGGTGGCCACACGAGTCTGTTCCTGGTTGAGGCAGTTAGCCCTTCTGCCCATTCACCTTCGGCCGTCTTTAATTACCGGCGCCTCGGACAAACACGCGACGACGCAGCCGGCGAAGCCTTTGACAAAGTGGCAAGACTGCTCGCTTTGGGGTACCCGGGCGGGCCGCTGATCGATCAACTGGCCCGCTGCGGGAATGCCGAAGCGGTGGATTTTGGCCGCATCAGGATGAAGGGCAACCCGCTGGATTTCAGCTTCTCCGGAGTTAAGACGGCAGTTCTTTACCGCGTGCGCGGCACTCCCCTGGCCCTCGAGGCGGAGGAGCGGCGAGCGTGGCGCCAGACGCGCGACCATGTCTCGAGCGACGAATTGCGGGCCCGCTGCTCGCAGGCCACCCTGGACCTTATCGCCAGTTTTCAGAACGCGGTCGTCCACAACCTCGTGGAGCGCACCTTGGCGGCAGCGGAAGCCGCGCACGTCGACTCGGTGTTTCTCTCCGGCGGGGTGGCCTGCAATTCCCTTCTGCGCGCACGCCTGCTGGAGGCTTCTCGATCCCAGGGAATTCGTGCTCTCTTCCCTTCCCCCGGGCTGTGTACCGATAACGCGGCGATGATCGCGTCGGCGGGCTACTACAAGCTGAAAGCCGGGCAGCTTGCCGATGCGACTCTGACCGCACATGCGGCGTTTCCGTTAGGGACTAGGGATTAGGGGCTAGGGACTAGGGAAGAACAGAACCGGTTCCACCGCGACGAGAGAGCGTAGCGTGAATTGCCAGGATATCACACTCGGACCGGGGGTTTTGTTCTCCCTAGCCCCTGGTCCCTAGCCCCTGCTTTTGTACTTACCATGCGCATTGGCGTTGACACGGGCGGAACGTTCACGGATTGCGTGATCCTCGAACGAGGCGCGGTTAAGATCCTCAAGGTGTTTTCGACGCCCGACGATGCTTCGCGCGGCATCCTCGAAGGCGTGCGCCGCCTGGCGCAGCCGTTCCCGCCTGCCGGCTCACTCGACATAATCCATGGCACGACGGTCGGCACCAACAGCTTGCTGGAGCGGCGAGGCGCGCGCGTGGCCCTGGTCACCACCGCGGGTTTCGAGGACCTCTTCGAAATCGGCCGTCAGGAGCGCCCCAGGCTTTATGATCTCGAGGCGCGTCACGCGCCGCCGCTCGTGCCGCGCGATTTGCGCTTCGGCATTGAGGAGCGAACCGCGGCGAGCGGGAAGATTCTCCAGCGGCCGTCAGCAGCAGCCATCGCGCGGTTGGCCCGGAAGCTCCAGCGATTGAAAGCCGATTCCGTCGCTCTCTGTTTCCTTTTCTCGTATCTCAATCCTGAGAATGAACGCGTAGTGGCGGCGGCGCTAAGAGCCTTACAACTGCCCGTGTCAGTTTCGCACGAGATCCTCCCCGAGTTCCGTGAATACGAGCGGCTGGCCACGGTGGTCATCAACGCCTATCTCATTCCACGCATGGGTGAATACCTTAAGCGGCTCGAGCGCGGCGCGGGGGAGGCGGGCCGCGTGTACGTGATGCAATCCAGCGGGGGAATAACCACCGCGCAACGAGCGGCGCGCGAGCCTGTGCGGACGATCCTCTCGGGGCCTGCCGGAGGCGTTGTCGCGTCCACCTGGCTTGCCCGGCAACTTGGATTGTCGCGCGCCATTAGCTTCGATATGGGAGGCACGTCCACGGACGTGTGCCTGATCGACGGCCTGCCCCGCACCACCAATGAAACCACCCTGGGCGGCTTGCCGGTGGCAGTTCCTGTTCTGGATGTCCACTCGGTGGGGGCGGGCGGCGGGTCGCTGGCTCGCCTGGACGCGGGGGGCGCATTGCGCGTGGGCCCGGAAAGCGCCGGCGCAGAGCCTGGGCCGATCTGTTACCATCGCGGCGGCATTCAACCCACCGTCACGGACGCCAACCTGCTTCTCGGGCGCCTCGACGCCGGCCTCTTTCTGGGCGGGGAGTTTGACCTGGACCTCGGAGCGGCAGCGCGGGGATTCGCGGAATTCCTTCGACTGCACCGAAGAGCGATTGGCTCGAAGACCGCCCCGCAACTGGCTGCTGACATCGTGGCCGTCTCCAATGCCACGATGGAGAAGGCCTTGAGAGTGATCTCCGTCGAGCGCGGCGACGACCCGAGGGACTTTGCTCTCGTCTGCTTTGGCGGCGGAGGAGGGTTGCACGCCGCGGACCTGGCGCGCGCCCTGCGGTTGCCGAAAGTCGTCGTGCCGCGGAATCCCGGCGCTTTCTCCGCACTCGGAATCCTGCTGTCGGATATCGTCAGAGATTCCGTCCGGTCGGTCTTCCTTCCTGTACCCTCCGATGGAGGGCTAGCCGGCCTCTGGCTCGCACTCGAGAAGCGCTTTGCAGGAATGGAGCGCGCCGCACGCACGGAGCTTCAACGGGAAGGCTTTCCCTCCCAGTCGGCGCGGGCCGAGCGGCGGCTGGACCTTCGCTACGCCGGCCAGTCCTATGAGCTTTCGGTGCCTTTCAGGAGAGACTTTGGCAGGCTGTTCGATCGGCAACACATGCGGGCCTACGGGTATTCCCATGCGGGGCGGCGGATCGAGATCGTGAACCTGCGCCTTCGCCTGGTGATTCGAACTCCCAAGCCGCGGCTGCACGCCCATCGGATGCGGGTGGCAGCTCCGGTGAAGATGAAATCCAAACCGGTCTGGTTTGACGGGCGGTTTTGCGCTACCCCTGTCTACGACCGGGAGCGGCTTGCGGCAGGCGCGCGGCTGCGAGGCCCCGCAGTCATCGTCGAATATAGCTCGACCACCGTCGTGCCGCCGCATTTCAGGTGCGAGGTGGACAAGTACCTGAATCTGGTTTTGACACGCGCCCCCCGGAGGGGAGCCCATTGAGTCGCCTGGGGGTGAAACTCCCGGAATCGCCCCCACACGCCGCCTTTGGCACTGCCTACGGGTTGTGGCACGGCCGTCTTGGCCGTGAATCGGCGCGGGCAAAATGCCCGTGCCACAGCGGGCAGGACGCCCGCACCACGCCTCATGCAGCGACCCCCTCTGCGGCCGGTCCTTTGTTTTCTAGGACATTCTCGCTTTGTTCCGGCGATTTGGGTGTTTGGGCGGCGTTTTCCTCTGCGGGACTTTCTGTCCCAGCGTCCAGCCCCACCACCTTACTCAGTTCCTCGGCCGCGCGGTCGTCCGGCTCAGCCGTAGGGGCGGTTCGCGAACCGCCCCCACCCCGGCGTGCATGTTCTTGGCGCAGCGCCAGGATAATCCTCACCTTGCGGTCAATCGACCGGTCGAGCGCCGCTTCCTGCCGCAGCAGCATCTCCCAAGTCTCCCCCGCCGGAGCCAGGCAGGCATCCCGCGCAATCGCGTCTTTCCGTTCCTGCGCCTTCATCTCCTCCGCGAACACCGCCTCCACCGCCGCCATCTGCTCCTCCAGCAGGCGCTCCAGTTCCTGGCAGCGGCCCTTCCGCCCCGCCTCGTCCCCGAAGGTATCCTTCACATACTGGTCGAGACTTGCTTGGTCCTCGTTGCGGAAGAGGCGCGCCCATTCGTACAAGAGCGCCAGCAGGCGGACGATCTGCCGGGGCCTCCACCCCAACTCACCCTGGTAGTAGCTTTCGATCTGTTGGTGGTGGGCCTGCGAGAAGTACCGCCGCCGCACCTGCTCGCGAATCACTCCCCAAAGCGAAATCAGCAGGCGCAGCCGCACCAAGGGGTGTGTGGGCTGAGGCAGGTTGGCCGCCACCGCCTCGCACTGGGAGGGTTCGAAGGTCACGTCAGCGAGGTCCCGGGCGAGCCGGCGCCGACGCTCCTCGACCGCTTCGAGGGCGAGGCGCATCAGGCCCGTCTGCATGCGCTCGAGCCGGTTGCGCCGCCAGTAGAGCTTGCCCAGGTCGGCGACTTGCTGGTCCCAGAAGGCGTCGCCGGGGCCGTAGGTGGTCGAGAGTTCCCGTTGCAAGGCTGCATACCGCTCGGGATCTTCGCCCAAGGCGCGCATGACGGCGGCTTCGTTTTCGGGCGCGGCATCACAGCCGTGCTTCACTGCGTTCATTTTCATGCGCTCTTTGCCGGCCTCGCTGCGAGGCCCGGTGGAGCGCTGCGAATTGCGCCGAGCGGCGTCGAGCCGCTGGGGAGTGAGACAAGTAGATTTGCGTAAAGACATAGTAACTCCATAAATTGGAAGGTTGAGAGCAGGGGCGGCAGACAAGCCGTCCCCACAAAGGCGAGACTTCTCGACTTCTTGACTGGGCAGGAGGCAGGAAGCACAGGCAGGGAGCACGAACTTAATCCGCGGAAGAGGCATAACCTAACCAGCAGCGCCTAACCGTCTGCCAGCCGTACCATAGAACTATAGCCTATCTTGGCGCTATTGTCAAGTATCAACAGAGTCAATGCCACCGACAGCACTGCCCTGCGCCGGTCCAGCACTGGAGCATGTCAAAAGCTGCGGGAGAATCGTATAACCAAAAGAAACTTGACGGGAATGTGTTGTCCCGGCGGCCCGATTGACCGCCGGGACAGATGACTGCGCTGGGTTAGTTCTCCACGTTGAACTGGGCGCTGGTACTGACGACGAGCGAACCCGAGGTTCCGGTGAAGGTGATGGTGTAGGTGCCGAGCGTCGTGTTCTTCGGGAAGAGGACCCCGGAAAGCGCGATGGCAGTTTTGTTCGGCTGGAGATTCAAGGTCTGCGGGAACTCGCCGCACACGGAGTTCGCAGGACCGCCGGAGCAGGTGACCTTCACGTTGCCGGAGAAGCCGTTGACCGACTGCGCTTCGAGCAGGAAGGCGGCCAGAGTTCCGCGGTGGACCGTTTCGGAACTGGGCGTCGCGATCAGCTTGAAGGTGGCGGCGGCAGTGACCGAGAAGCTGACGCTGACCGGCGTTGCCGCAAGGTAGTTGGCGTTCCCGGACTGGGTAGCCTGGATGGTGCAGGTGCCCGTCGCCAGCATGGTCGCCGTAGTTCCGGAGACGGAGCAGACCGAGAGCGTTGTGGAGGCGAAGCTCACCGCCAGGCCCGAGGTTGCGCTTGCACTGAGGCTGACCTTGTTGCCGACCGCCTGCGCGGGGATGGAGCCGAAGGTGATCGACTGGCTAGCCTGCTGAATGACGAAGGTGCCGCTGGTCGAGCCGGCATAGTTGGGATTGGTGATCGAGGCCGTCACCGCATAGCTGCCGACGTTGGTGTCCGCCGCTCCGGTGAGGCTGGTGCTCAAGCCCGCCGGCACCGTGGTGATTGTGGGCGACTGCGGCGAGCCGGTATAGGTCACCGTCATATTGGTCAGCGTCACTGTAGCCGTCGCCTGCTTGATGACGAAGGTACCACTGGCCGAGCCGCTATAGTTGGCAGCGGTGATCGTGGCCGTGACCGAGTAACTGCCGGCGTTGGTGTCCGGCGCTGCGGTGAGGGTGTAGCTCAAGCCTGACGGCGAAGTAGTGACCGTGGGCGACAGCGGCGAACCGGTGTAGGTCTGGGTCATGTTGCTGAGCGTCACTGTGGCGTTCGCGCTGGTGGCCGTGATCGTCTGCGGCGTAGCGGACGACCCACTGTAGTTGCTGCCTGCGGCCGTCGTCGCCGTGACCGTGCAGGTACCCGAGCCGGCGTTTATCGTGACCACGCCTCCCGAGATGGCACAGGCGCCACTCGCCCCGATGGTGAGCGTTCCGTCCCCCGTAGTGCTTGCGGTGGGAGTGTAGGTGCCGTTGAAAGGCAGTTGGGCAGGCGGGGTCGAGGTGAAAGTGGTTGTAGACTGCGCCTTGTTGATGATAAACGTCCCGCCAGCCGAGCCGCTATAGTTGGCAGCGGTGATCGTGGCCGTGACCGAGTAACTGCCGGCGTTGGTGTCCGGCGCTGCGGTGAGGGTGTAGCTCAAGCCTGACGGCGAAGTAGTGACCGTGGGCGACAGCGGCGAACCGGTGTAGGTCTGAGTCATGTTGCTGAGCGCCACAGTGGCGTTCGCGCTGGTGGCCGTGATCGTTTGCGGCGTGGCGGACGATCCAAGGTAGTTGTTGCCTGCGGCCGTCGTCGCCGTGACCGTGCAGGTGCCCGAGCCGGAGGTTATGGTTACCACTCCTGCCGTGATCGTGCAGGCGCCGCTCGCCCCGATGGTGAGCGTTCCGTCCCCGGTAGTGCTTGCGGTGGGAGTGTAGGTGCCGTTGTAAGGCAGTTGGCTCGGCGCCGTCGAAATGAAAGTGGTTGTGGAGGATGCCTGGTTGACGGTCAGCGTGAAGCTCTGTGGGGCATCGCTCCCGTAATTGTTACTAGCGGTGATGGTCAGCGGGAAGTTCCCGGCGGCGTTCGGCGTCCCTGCCAGTGTTGCCGTGCCGTCCCCGTTGTCTTTGAAGGTTACCGTGCCCGGCAGCGCACCGCTCTCGCTCAGGCTTAGCGGCAGCGCTCCCGTGGTGGTCACCGTAAACGTCCCAGCCGTGTTGTAGGTGAAGGTCGTGCTGCTGGCGCTAGTAATGGCGGGAGCCGCGCCGAAATTCACCGTAGGCTCAGGGCCGGCCAGGGGCAAGGTGCTTGTGTAGGCGGCATCTGAGTAACCGGTGGTGGTCCAGACCTCGGGGACGGTGGCGCTGGAAGTGGCAGTAAATTGAATCACTATCGTTCCGCCCGGGGTAACGTCATTGCCTCCCAAACCGTTGCAGGGGGAAACCGCATCGCTCGCCGTACACTCCCTGACCGTCACGTAGCCTGAAGCGTAGGCGGTAGGCGGAGCGGAGTCAACCATCCAATTGATTGAGGTATTCCCGTTCGCTGCCGCGACCGAAATGCTGCTGGGCGTGCCACCGTTGGCAGGAATCGCCACGGTCGCGCTTCGCAGGCTGTTCGTGTTCCCGTTGGTGGTAGTGTTATTAGCGACCGTGATCGTGTAGTTGGTCGCCTGGCCTGTCCCGGCGTCGGCCGGGCTGATGCTTGCCGTGTAAACCACAATCACAGGAATGACCGGGCTGGTGCTCGCGGTCATGCTGTCGTTCGTCGCGTCGGTGGCGGTAAGGGTGGTGGTTGCGGGATTGTAGCTGACCGTGTCGAGCGTCACGTTGAACGTCCGGGTGCCTGCCGCCAAAGCCGCGTCGGCAGGCGGAATTGCCTTGGGGTCTGTGGAAGTGATCGCTACCGTGTCGGTCACGGTGTTAACCAAGTTCCAATACTGGTCCACAGCATTGACGGTTACCTGGAATGGCCCGTTCACATACTGGGTGTTGGGCGTGCCGGTAAAGCCGTCTCCCGTTCCGGGTGCGGCTGTCTCCCCCGGCACCAGCAACTGGAGTAGGGTGAAGGAGCCCGCAGTGACGGTGAGGTTTGTGCTGCCTCTCCCACCGCTGGTGTACGTTCCGGTCACGGTATGGACCGACCCGTTCGCATCGGCTACCGTGGCCGTGCAGCTTGTGCCGGTACACGAGCCGTTCGGCCCGATACTGAAGGTCGTCGAGGCAGTGACGTCGCCGGCGGGATTGCTATAAGCATCGAAACCTGCTGCCGTGTAGCTCTGGGACCCGCCCGCCGTAATGCTCACATTCGCGGGGCTCAACATCAGTGTGGTAACCAGGCCCACGTTTACGGTCTGCGACGTATGCCCCGAGCTGCCCGTGAAGTTGGCGTCGCCGCTGTACATTGCCGTGATCGTCCGGCTTCCTGCCGCGGTTGAGGTGAGCGAGCAACTTCCCGCGCCGCCGCTCAGCATTATCGTGGGGCAGGATGCTCCTTTGTCATCGCTGACGTTCACCGTCCCGGTCGGCGTTCCGCCGAATTGAGGGTTGACGGTTACGGACACGGTGTAGGCCATTCCTGCCGTTGAGGGGCCGGACGTCCCGACCGTCACCGTTGCGGCCGCCTTGATGGCCGTGATCGTCTGCGATGTCGCGGACGACCCAAGGTAGTTGTTGCCTGCGGCCGTCGTCGCCGTGACCGTGCAGATGCCCGAGCCGGCGTTTATCGTGACCACGCCTGCCGAGATAGCACAGGCGCCGCTCGCCCCGATGGTGAGCGTTCCGTCCCCCGTAGTGCTTGCGGTGGGAGTGTAGGTGCCGTTGAAAGGCAGTTGGGCGGGCGCGGTCGAGGTGAATGTGGTTGTAGACTGCGCCTTGCTGATGGTAAACGTCCCGCTCGCCGAACCGGTGTAGTTGCCCCCCGGGGCGATGGTCGCCACGAGGCTGTAGCTGCCTGCCGCGGCGGGAGCGGTCGAGCTGCCGTTATAGGTGAAGTTGACCGTGAGGCCGCCAGGAGTCGTAGTCGCTGTGGGCGACAGCGGCGAACCGGTGTAGGTCTGGGTCATGTTGCTGAGCATCACCGTGGCGGTCGCGTTGGTGGCCGTGATCGTCTGCGGCGTAGCGGACGACCCAAGGTAGTTGTTGCCTGCGGCCGTCGTAGCCGTGACCGTGCAGATGCCCGAGCCAGCGTTTATCGTGACCACGCCTCCCGAGATGGCACAGGCGCCGCTCGCCCCGATGGTGAGCGTTCCGTCCCCCGTAGTGCTTGCGGTGGGAGTGTAGGTGCCGTTGAAAGGCAGTTGGGCGGGCGGGGTCGAGGTGAAAGTGGTTGTGGACTGCGCCTGGCTGACCACCTGCGGATTTCCGGTCAAGGACCCGGTGCTGCCGGTGTAGTTCGCATCGCCGCCGTAGCTGGTGGTGATGGTGTGGTTGCCCACGGCTAAGGTGGAGATGGTTAAGGTGGCGACGCCTCCGCTCAACATTCCACTGCCGATCGCACTGCCTCCGTCCAGGAAGGTCACTGTGCCCGTTGGTGTTCCCGATCCCGGCGCCACGGAGGTGACCGTCGCGGTGAAAGTGACCGATTGGCCATACGTTGATGGATTGAGACTTGACCCGACGCTGGTGGAGGTGGCCAGAAGAACTTCCCGGATTCGCGAGTTCCCAAGATCGGCAATATAGAGATTTCCCAGACTATCCACGGCTACTCCGGTGGGGTTCCCCAGCCACGCGGTGGTGGCGGGGATTCCATCGCCGTTGTAGCCGTAGGACCCATCGCCCGCGACCGTGCTGATGATGCCTGCCGTCACTTCGCGGATACGATTGTTGTAGGTATCGGCGATGAAAATATCGCCAAGGGAGTCCACCGCCACGCCTTCAGGAAAATTAAGCTCCACGCTGGTGGCAGTGCCCTCACCGTTGTAACCGGCAGTCCCGTCGCCTGCAACGGTGTTGATGATCTGGGTGGTGAGATTTACCTCGCGGATGCGGTTGTTGCCGGTATCCGCTATAAATAGATTGCCCTTTCCGTCCAACGCCACGCCGGAGGGAGCATTCAGCTCCGCCGAGGTGGCCACTCCGCCGTCCCCGCCGTAGCCGCCAGTCATATTGCCGCCGGCAACAACGGAGACCGTGCCCGCCTTAACTTCCACAACGGCATTGTGCTCCGAATCCGCGATAAACACGTCCCCCGCACTGTCCACGGCCACGCCATAGGGATTGTAGAAATAGGCGCTGGTGGGGGGAGTAACGGGAGTCTTGCTCAACGAGCCGGTGGAACCGCCCCAACACGGCAAGCCAGGGTAGTAACCTGCGAAGGTGCTGATAATGCCGCCGGTCACCTCGCGGACGACCTCGTTATCAATATCCGAGAAGAAGACGGAGTTACCCGGCCCGCCCACGGCCACGCCTCCGGGAAAGCAAATTGAGGCACTCGTGGCAGCGCCGCCGTCTCCGCTGTAACCGTACACTCCGTTTCCCGCAACTGTGGTAATTGTCGGCGTGGCGCCCGCGGCCACCATCCGGATAGCATTATTACCATCGGCGATGAAGACATTTCCCGAGCCGTCAACCGCAACGGCGGAGGGCTGCAACAAATCCGTATTCGTCGCTAGTACGCCGTCGCCGTTGTAGTCAATCCACCCGTTCCCCGCCACCGTGCTGATTGTGCCTGTGCTGTTGGTTACTTCGCGGATGCGGTAATTCTCGAGGTCGGCGATGAAGATGTTGTCAGAAGAGTCTACGGCAACCCCGCGAGGATCGTTCAACTCCGCCGAGGTGGCCGCTCCGCCGTCCCCGGAGTAGCCCGAAGTGCCGTTGCCTGCCACGGTCGCGATGTCCCCGGCAGGGATCGTGACTCCCGCGATTGTGATGCTGCTCGACTGCGTGTTCACGACGCGGATGCGGTTGTTGCCGGTATCCGCTATAAATAGATTGCCGGCGCTGTCGAATGCAAGGTCGCCTGGATATTCACCGATCTTAGCGCTGGTAGCCGCGCCGTCGTCGCCGCTGTAACCGGTGTTTCCGGTCCCTGCAACCGAATACATGGCGCCCGACGCCTTGATGACCTCGAATATCCGTGCCAATCCGGAGGCGATATAGAGGTTTCCAGAGCTGTCGAATGCAAGGCCGTTGGAATTATCCACACATACGGTGGTGGCCTGGGCCCCATTCGCGGAAAAATTATTGCAACTCGTGACGTTGCCTGCAATGGTCTTGATGTCGCCCGCCGCTATGGTTACGTTGAAAATCTTGATGGAAGACGGCTGGGTGTTCACAACTCGAACCGTCAAATCTGCAGAATCCGAAATGTAGATATTCCCTGCGGCATCCACGGCCACGCCTGAGGGTGAGTCGAAGACCGCGCTGGTGGCTGGTCCGCCATCGCCGTAAGAACACGTACCCGTACAGGGATGACCCGCCACGGTTTGTATATTGCCGGGTTGAATGGTTACGCCGTTGATGGTAATGGCGCTGGTTTGCGTGTTCACCACGCGCACCACTTCGTTTCCACCATCGGCAAAGTAGACGTTTCCGGCGCTGTCCAGGGCGACTCCTATGGTCGTGGAACCCCCGGCACCCAAAGCCAGCGACGCCTCGACGGCGGGGCCGCCGTCGCCGCTGTAACCCCGAGTCCCATTGCCGGCAAGCAGAGACATCTCTCCCGCTGCATTCACCTTGACGATGCGATCAGTACCGAGGGAGGCAATGTAATAGTTTCCCGAGCTGTCTTTTTGCGATACCTTGTAGGGGAATCCGGCCGGCAGGGAAGTAGCAGCGCCCGAGAATGTGTTTCCGCCGCCGGCGAAAGTGGTGATATTCTGCGTTCGCGCAGAAGGGGCGAAGGCGAGAGCCACGAGTAATGCAACGGCAAAGGAACCAAGGTGCTTCATGATTATTCCTCCCCCACAAATCCACGGCGAAGTTCGACCGCGCTGACTTGGTCGCCGGACGAGTTCCGATACTGAACCACCAGAGAGGGCGTGTGCCCCATCCTCCAAAGCTGGTACTCGCGCGCAGGAACGGTAATTTCCTGGCTGAGACGAACACTCTCCCGATCTTGCAAAGTTATGTCGTGAAAGGCGGCGAATCCGGCTTTCGGAGCTCCGGAGCCCTTTAGCGTTACCGTGGCGTCGATAACGTCCGAGTCGCTGTAATTGAAGATCCGCGCGGAAAACGTGAGCCTGACCTCGTCTCCGAGCGGTTCCGGTTCGCTCAGGCTATAGACGCCGGCAAAGTCGCGCCCGCCAGAAGCCTGCGCAGGCAGTGCGAATTGCGTCAGGAGCACGGCGCATCCCGCGCAGACGGCGAGAATGGCTGACAGAACGACCAGGGTGGTTCCGGAGGAGCCGGTTTCACTGGTTTTCATGGCATTTATCTCCTTTTTACAGGCAATGGGCGCGGAACAGGGCACTTCCCCGGTGGGCCGCATCGGATGTTGAAAGTTTCCGGTTTCGCAGCCTGCAACGGTCTGATACCCTCTTGTCAATCCGCACTTGCTGTGGTCCTAACATCCTGTCCTCATCCGTTCGTAGAGGTCTGAACCAGAATTTCTGGATTCAAGTTTGCCGTCGCGCGGCGCCAGACCGCCGCTGCAAATCGTGCTATTGCAGACTTCAGCAACACAAAAAGGTGTTTTAACGACTACTGCCCTGTTGCGGCAAGTCAGGTTTGAATGCTACAATTGCCCTTACCGTACAGGCACAGGCAATAGCAAACGAGCCGGCTTACCGACCCTGGCCATTCTCTACGCGCCGCGGATCAGCGCATGGCCCTTTACTTGGCTATACGCAAAAGTCAGGGAAAAACCGTCATGGCTCTGAAAAATTCTGGCGAGAGTGATGGTGTAGGCATCAGAGAGGCCGACTCGGCCCTCGAAGACCGGCGAGCTCTGGACCACCTTTTCAGCGTCACCTACGAAGAACTGCGCCGCCTGGCTGCAACGGTGCGGCGCGACCATCCAAACACCACGCTTAACCCCACCGCCCTGGTGAATGAAGCGTGGCTGAAATTATCGAAATCCCCCGACATTGCCAGCGCCTCGCCGCTGCACTTCAAACGCATTGCGGCCCGCGCCATGCGGCAGGTGCTGGTGGAGGCCGCGCGGCGCCGCAGTTCGAACAAGCGCGGCGGCGGCGCGGAGATAACCGTCACATTTGACGAGGCGGTGCAGCGAAAACCCTCCGGCGGAGAAGAAATCCTGGCGCTTAACACCGCTTTGGACTCGCTGGCGCGGATGAATCCGCGCCAGGCGGTGCTGGTGGAGAGCCGCTTCTTCGGAGGGCTGGATATCCCGGAGACGGCGACGCTTTTGAACGTCTCCGAAGCTACGGTCCAGCGGGACTGGCGCGCGGCGAAGGCCTGGCTTGCGCACGAGCTTCGGCAGCAATAGCACGTTGGGCGCGGCCCTTGTGAACGCCCTGGTGCTTGGCTGGCGCTATGTCAAGTGGCGCTAGGAAGGGCGGGGCTTCAGCCCCGCCGTCTATGGATGCAAGGTCGGAAGGGCCTTTAGGCCCTGAAGCCAAGCCGCTTCAGGGGCTAAAGCCCCGCAATTGCTTGGCGAGATTAGCGGCCGGGCTGAAGCCCCGCCCTTCCGCGTCCGACGAATAAGTTCGCTTGCTAATTCAGCCAAGCCCCGGGAGCACTGCAGGGCAACCACGAGGGTTGCCCCTACAGGGACACGACGATGGACAGCGCCCGATGGCAGAAAGTCCAGACCCTTTTTCACGAGGCCGTGGAATTGCCCGAGCCGGACCGCCGCGGCTTCTTAGAAGCCCAGTGTCAAGACGATCCAGGGCTGGTGGGCGACGTCCTGGTACTTCTGGACGAAGACGGTCGCGGGGATTCGCTGCTGGACCGCGACCTTGCCCAAGCCGCTGACCTCGTCTTCAACGAATCCCACCCAGCATCTCTTCCATTCAAAGAGCTTGGCCCCTATCGGATTGTCCGCGAGCTAGGCGAAGGCGGGATGGGCGTGGTGTACCTGGTCATGCGCGTGGATCTGGGCAATCTGGTGGCGCTCAAGATTCTGCGCGACGCGTGGCCGTCGCCGGCGCGGCGCCAGCGGTTCGAATCGGAACAGCGCACGCTGGCGCAGTTAAATCATCCATCGATCGCGCGCTTGTACGACGCGGGAACGCTCGCTGACGGAACGCCCTGGTTCGTGATGGAGTACGTGGACGGCGTTTCGCTCACCGAGTATTGCCGTGAGCGCGACTGCAGCGTGGAAGAGCGGCTGAAGCTGTTTCGCGCGGTGTGCGAAGCGGTCGAGTACGCGCATCAGCACGGTGTGATTCACCGGGACCTGAAGCCCTCCAATATTCTGGTACGGACCGACGGGTCGGTGCGCCTCGTCGATTTCGGCATCGCGAAACAGATTGACGGGGGCAATCACGCATCGAATCTTACGCGCAGCGGCATGCACCTGCTGACTCCGGCCTACGCGTCGCCCGAGCAAATCCGCGGGCAGGCTGTGGGGGTTGCGAGCGATGTCTACTCATTGGGTGTGATCCTTTATGAATTGCTGGCCGGGCAACTGCCCTTCGACGTTTCCGAGAAGGCTCCCGTCGAGGCGGCGAACCTGATCACGACGGCAGAGCCGGCGAAGCCGTCTGCCCTTGTGCGGCGAAGCTCGGGCAAGGGCGCCACGCGCACCGCCTCGTGGGTGGATCTGGATGTCCTGTGCCTGACAGCGATGCATAAGGAGCGGCAGCGCAGATACGCCTCGGTGAAGGCGCTCATCGGCGATGTGGATCATTATTTGAAGCATGAGCCGCTGGAGGCGCATCCGGACAGAGCCCTGTACGTTGCCGGCAAATTCCTGCGGCGGCACTGGGCGGCGGCGTCCGTGGCGGCGCTGGTGGCTGGCCTGTTGCTTTTTGCTGGCACACTCGCGCTGACGCTGCGCAGGAATGGGGTGGCTGTGACAACGCGGCCACGGACGGTGGCGGTGCTTCCTTTCGCCAACGCCGGGTCCGACCACAGCATGGATTTTCTGGGGACCGCGATTCCGGATGAGATCGCGCGGGTGCTGGGGCATGCGCGTTCGCTCACGGTCCGGCCGTTCGATCGGAGCCGTACCCAAACGGATCCAATCAAGGCGGGGCGCGCGCTCGGCGTGGCGAGAGTGGTGACGGGAGGCTTCCTGAAAGAGGGCGATCAACTGCAAGTTACCATCGACGCGCTGGATGTCGAAGCAGGCCACTCCGTGTGGCGCGAGGTGTTTATCATTCCGGCTGCAAACTCGATAGGGTTGGAAGGCGAGATCGCGTCGCGGACCCGGAACGGGCTGGGTCCGAATCTGGGAGCTAAGGAGTTCGCTTTAGCGGCTTTGGTGCGCGCGAACGTGGCCGTAGAAACCGCCACGCGGCCGAAGAATCAGCAAGCTTATGACCTGTATCTTCGAGCGATGGCGATGCCCACCAACAACCCCGCTCGCGTGAAGCAGGCGCGAGCCATGCTCGAACAGAGTGTTGCGCTCGATCCGGGATACGCACCCGCCTGGACTGCTCTGGGCACCACCTCTACAAGCGATAGCTGGTATGGCGGTGGCGGGGCGGAAGCGATGGAGTGCGCCATGAATGCGTTCAGGCGCGCGGCCGCGCTGGATCCTGATAACCTGTGGACTCAGGGTTCGCTCACCTTCATGGAGACCGAGCAGAATCATATTGCGAAGGCTTGTCGCGAGGCGGCCGACCTGGTACGGCGTCGGCCCGAGAGTGCAGAAGCGCATTTTATTTTCAGCTACGTGCTGCGCTACGCCGGATTGCTCGAAGAATCAGAGAGGGAGTGCAACACGGGCCTCTTGCTCGATCCGCAATCCGCCGGTCTGCGCTCCTGCGCGGTCGCGTTTATGCTGCATGGAGATTATCAGCGGGCACGCGATTATCTGCATCTCGATCTGGGATCGCAGTACGAACAAGCTATTTCGATGGACGTTCTGCTGCGCGAGGGCAAAGAAAAGGAAGCGTGGGGGGTTCGTCCCGCGACAGCGCCTGTATGGGCGGGGTTTCCGGTCCTGGTTACGTACCTCGAGCACCGTCCTGCCAGCGAGATTGCGGCGCTGGCGCGAGCCATGAAACTTTCGTCCGATCCCGAAATGAACTACCTTGCGGCGGCACATCTGGCATACGCAGGGCAGCCTGAGTCGGCGTTGCGCATGTTGCGCGCGGCGATTACGGCCGGGTATTGCGCTTATCCAGGGATCGAGTCTGACCCGTTGCTCGCGGGAATCCGGTCGAACGCGGATTTTGAAGGAGTGCGTGCGCTCGCCCGGCAATGCAGGGAGCAGTTCATGGCGGCGCGTAAGCAATAAACGAACACGCTCACACGGCCCCCTGGATAGAATCAAAAGAGCGGAATCCCTTCTAGATCGAGGCCCTGGAGCCCAAGCCAGTCCACTAAGGTATACGAGGAGGGCGGTCGACTCATGCTCACGTGAGGCTCAGGTGGAATCCTCGACAGTTATTAACCAGGCAACGCTCGACGAACTCGTGGCGCGAATTATTGAACCGGCCCATCCGCGCCGGATAGTTCTGTTCGGTTCAGCCGCGCGTGGGCAGATGGAACTGCACAGCGACGTCGATTTGCTCGTGATCATGCCGGACGGTGTCCACCGCCGCCGAACGGCCCAGGGCCTGTACCAGGCACTCGCAGGACTGGGGATTGCGAAGGATATTGTTGTCGTGACGGAGTCAGACGTGCGTGATTTGGGAGACAACCCCTCCTTGGTCCTTTACCCGGCGCTTCGGGAAGGAAGGGAGATATACCGTGCCAGCGAGTAGGCCAGTGCCCGGCGAGCCAATCGGGGAGGACGAGTATAAACGTGCCTTGGAATCTGCCAGAACGGTAGTGGATTGCGCTGTGTCGGTCGTCGAAGGACACTCTACTTGAACTGCGAAGAAGCGCAGGTGGCTCAGGGGCGTGCCAACTTACGCTGGCCCGGTCTTTTCAACGACTGTAAACTGACGACTGACAACTGTCGACTAATACAAAGCCGCTGCGTCCAGCACATTGCTCTCGCCATTCGTCCACAACGCATATTGGAGGCGAGTTGCGGTCCGCATGGAGGCGCCTCCGATTTCGCCACGATTGTTGATGGCGATCACACCACAGTCTGAATTCCTGTTCTTCGCGTCGGTCTTCACCATATGCCGCAGCATTTCCAGGCAGGCGTCTTGCGGAGTCATGCCGGCCTGCATGTAATGAACGATGGAAATGCTGGTGCAGTAGTTGGTCATCAAGTCTCCGTCGCCGGTGGCCGAGGCGGCGCCCACATTGTCGTCGGCATAGACGCCACAACCCACCAGCGGAGAATCTCCCACGCGCCCCGGAATTTTCCATGCCATCCCGGAAGTCGAGCAGCCCGAAACGACGTGGCCCTTTCCGTCGGTGGCCACCATTCCGATCGTGTCGTGGTTTTCAGCCGTCACCCAACTCGTCGTGTGCTGCGGGTCGAGTTTCCAATCCATCCATTTCTTAAGGCTCTCCGGGGTGAGAAGTTGCATGGGCTCGAATCCCATCTTGAGCGCAAAGCGGAAAGCGCCCTCGCCTGCCAGCGTGGTGTGCCGAGTCTTTTCGATCACCAGGCGCGCCACCGAGATGGGATTCTTGATGTGGTGCAGATTGCAGATTGAGCCGGCGCGATGCCGAGTGCCATCCATGATGGCGGCGTCGAGTTCCACTTCTCCTTCTTCGTTGGGAAGGCCGCCGTATCCGACGCTCATCACCCTGGGATCGTCTTCGGGAACGTTGATGCCTTTCACAACCGCATCCAGCAGGCTGCCGCCGCTCTTGAAGACTTGCGCCGCCTGCTCGTTCGCCGGTTTCCCGTGCGCCCAAGTGGAAAGAAACACCGGTCCACTCTCCAAGGCGGACGCGGGTTCTGTTTCCATGGCCGAAAGCGCCGCAGCTCCCGCCACCGATTTCATAAAGTCTCGCCGATCAATGCCGTGCATTTCGCCTCCATTTGGAAAATCAAAATTCGAAATTCGCAGGCCTGGGCTTTGGAATTAGAAGCTAAATCTCGTCAGCCCCAGCCCTTTCAAGTTTCGATTTTCGAATTTCGATTTTCGAATTTCAATCTTCCAATCTGACTCCTGACTTCTGACTCCGTTTCTTTCCCCATCCTCCGCCGCCCGGCGTGGCAATTCTTAGAATACTTCCTTCCGGCGCGTTGAAGGCTGCTTTCGAAGGCAGCTCCCGAATGCGACTCCGCAACTTTGCGAATTCCGAATTCCGAATTTCGAATTTCGAATTTCGAGTTTGGCTGGTCGAATTTCGAATTTCGCTTTTCGAATTTCGCTTTTCAGGAACAATCAGTTCATTCCTGCCCGCCTCACCGGGCCTGCCGCCGGCGAGCCCATAAGGTTGGAACCGGCGGCGTTCAGAAAGGATGCTGGCGCGCACATCTGTCAGGAACTCAATCTCCCGGATAATACCATCGCCTCCGCGGAATCGCCCTTTTCCACCGGAGTCGCGGCGGAGCGAGTAACGCCGCACCCGCACCGGGTAGCGCGGTTTCGAGCGCCTCGATGGGGGTGTTGAGCGAGTTCGTCATGTGGGTGTGAACCCCACTGAGGCCGTCCGCGGTCGGACGGGCGCCCATTCCCCCGCCGATCGTCTCGTAATAGGCAAAGGCCTCGCCCGTGCGCGGATCGATGCCGCCAAATGAAAGGTTGTTCATTGTTCCTGAACTCGCGGCGGGAATCCGGTGAGGAAGCGCTTTGGCCAATGCCCGCAGCAGCACATCCACAATTCGCTGCGAGGTCTCGACATTCCCGGCCGCTACCGCCGAGGGAGCTCGTGCGTTCACGACGCTTCCTTTCGGGGCGCGCACTTCGATCGGTTCCAGCAAGCCGGCGCAGGCAGGAACATCTTCGCCCAGCAGGCAGCGGAAGACATAAAAGACGGCGGAAGTGGTAATCGCCATCACCGCGTTGACGCTTCCGCGGCAGGCCGGCGAGCTGCCCGCAAAATCCACTCGTGCCTTGCCGTGCCTGATCTTGATGGAAACGCGCAGAGCCACAGGTTGGCTGCTGAACCCGTCGTCGTCCAGGTAATCCTGCGCGGAATACGTCCCGTCGCGAATTTGCAACAGAGCTTGCCGCATCAGTTGGGCCGAGTAGGTTTGCAGGGCATCAAGGTAGAAGCAGACTTTTGGGACGCCGTAGGCTTCCAATATTTCGCGCAATCGCCGCTCCCCAAGGCGGCAAGCTGCCACTTGGGCCATCAGGTCTCCCTCGCGCTCGGCGGGCGTACGCACGTTGGCAAGCAGCATCGCCAGTACATCCCGCTGCACGGCTCCCTTGCGAACCAGGTTCACGGGTGGAATGCGCAAGCCTTCCTGGTAAATGTCTTCACTCAGGCCCATCGAAGCGGGCTGCGCGCCGCCCACGTCCGAGTGGTGAGCGCGGTTCGCGACGTAGAAGACCGGCTGCGACTTCCGGCCCACGCGACGCGCAGGCACGACGGGCATCACCAGCGTGATGTCCGGCAAGTGTGTGCCGCCGGCGTAGGGATCGTTCAGCATGGCGATGCTGCCCGATTCGAGTTCGAGCGCCTCGAGCGCCGCCGCGACTGACATGGGCATGGATCCCAGGTGGACGGGCATGTGGTCGCCCATGGCCACCACTCTTCCCTTGCCGTCGAATACCGCGCAGGAATAGTCGCGCCGCTCCTTGATATTCGGTGAAAATGCGGAGCGGCGCAGCCCTGCGCCCATCTCTTCCGCCGCCGCGTGAAAGAGGTTCTTGAATATCTCGAGTTCGGCTGGGTCAACGCCTAGCATAGCCATACGCTTCGATTATAAATCAGTAGCAGTCAGACCTGCTTCACAAGGTCTGTCCCCATGGGCCTTCGGCCCGCGAAAGCTCATGAAAAAGGTGTTGGGTTATGATAGGCACGGTCGAGAGCGGTGAGATCGTAGTCGCAGTGGAGCGGTTGAGGCCGTAGGTCTGTCTGATCCGGAGCGTGCGTGTTGAGCGAATAATTGGGCGTTGCTGTCTCCCTCAGGGGGGAGCGGCGATAGCCCGCGACCCTGCATAAGGTAACTTTGGGCACGCTCTCCGCTCCCGCCCAAAGGAGCGTGTGATGCCTTATAGAATAGCAGGAATTGACGTTCATAAGAGAATGTTGACGGTCGTGGTTTGCGATGTGGAAGTAAGGGGTGAATATGAGTTTGAGCGGCGACCGTGTGGCAGTACCCCCTCGCACCTGCGCTCACTGGCCGCTTGGCTGGTGGAGCAAGAGGTTGAGGAAGTGGTGATGGAGTCCACGGCACAGTATTGGAAACCGGTCTGGGCAATCCTGGAACGATACTGGAAGCCCCTCCAGCAAGGACGGGAAGGGGCTCGTCCGATGTCGGGAATGCTGCATCTGGCGCAGGCACAGTCGAACCGGGGACCACGGGGGCGGAAGAACGATTTCGCCGACCCCGAACGTCTGGTGAAACGACTGGTGGCAGGCGAACTGATCCTGAGCTTCGTGCCGAGTGCCGAGCAGCGTGTGTGGCGCACGGTCATGCGCACCAAGTACCAGTTGAGGTGCAACCAAGTGCAGTTACAGAACCGGTTGGAGGCTTTGCTGGAAGAGGCGCATCTGAAGTTGTCCAGTTTGGTTTCCGACCTGCTGGGCCTCAGTGGACGGCGTATGTTAACGGCCATCGCGGAAGGGGAGACGGATCCGGCAGCGGTGGCGGCACGAGCGGATTATCGCCTGCGCGCCACGCCGGAAGAGTTATGCGATGCGCTGGGTGCCTGTGGCGAGCTCCATCCCGTCTACCGCCGGTTGTTGCAGAGGGCGCTGGAGGAGTGGCAACGCGCCGAGGCACAGATTACTCAGCTCAGCCAAGAGATGGCCACGCTGCTGGCTGCCCACCAGGAGCAAGTCCAGCGCTTGGCGGAGGTACCCGGCCTGGGGGTGGATTCAGGACAGCAGATCCTGGCGGAGGTGGGCGCCTCGGCAGCGACCTTCCCTTCCGCTAAAGCTCTCTCCTCCTGGGTGGGTGCATGCCCAGGCGAGGAGGAGAGCGCGGGAGTCAACCACAACCGCCGCTCGCCCAAGGGCAACCGCCACCTGCGGCGCATCCTGAATCAGGCGGCCCACGCCGCAGTTAAACTCAAAGGCAGCGTCTTTGCGATCCTCTACCGCCGCTATGTGGCGCGCTTGGGGCACAACCAAACCATCGCGGTGATTGCACATCGGCTTTGTCGCTTAATCTGGAAGATTCTGCACCAAGGAGTTCGTTACGAGGAACGCGGCCCAGCGGTCAGCCAAAAGTCAAAGCAAAAGCGCACCGCCCGAATGATCCGCCAACTCCGCGACCTCGGTTATCGCGTCGAACTGCTTAAGCTCGCAGCGGGGGTGCCGGCCTGAGACAGGTTTTTCGACCCTGCGGCTGGGGTGGACACCGACCTTCCATGTCCGCGGTTGTAGGGGTACGGCTTGCCGTACCCTCTTGGCTCGGTCGCGCGATGAAGATGAAGAGGGTACGGCAAGCCGTACCCCTACAACCAGGGCGCAGAGCCGCTGGCAGACGGGTCAAGCGACCGTCGTGCTAGGGACTGGAGTCGGGCGTCGTTGAAGTACCCAGAAATAGGCGGCGGCCAACGTGGAGAAGGCAGTGACAATTCCCAGGACCAGGAACGCGCCTTGCCAACCTGCTGCGAGCGAGAGGCGCGCCACCGCGTCGCCTGAAAGGACTCCACCCAGATAGCCAACCCCATCAATGATGCCGGACGAGGTTGCCGCCGCCTGTTTCCCGCCAAAGTCGAGTGCCATGGCGCCGGCGAGGTACGAATATGGCCCGATGATGGCAAAACCGACCAGGGCGACCAGCACCACAGGCAGGTTGTGGGCGGCGCCGGATCGCAGCGAGGCAAGCGAGAACAAGGCAAGCGTGGCAACGAGGAGCCCGACGAACGTGATAATCGCCCGCCCTCCGCGCCCCAGGCGGTCGCTGAGATAGCCGACGAGCAGCACGGAAGCCCCTCCGAACAACGGGAAGAGAGCGCTGAATTTGGCGGCTTTGGCAGTGGTGAAGCCCGCCACGTCGTAGAAGTAAGTTGGCGTCCAGGTGTTGAACGTCTCACGCACGAAGGTGGTGCCCAGCGACAGAGTACAGACGATCCAAAAAGCCGGGCTGCGCAATAACGGCCTCAGGTGCTCGGCAAGGCTGCGCTTCCGCTGGCTTTCGCTGCCGCCCGCAAAGAGGTTCTGAGGACTCTCCTTTGTCTCCGCTTCCCCGATTTCGGAGCTTGATTCCTTGAGGAGCAGGAGGTTGGCCAGGAAAAGCACAAACAAGCTACAGGCGGCAACCACAAAGACCGCGCGCCAACCCAAGCCGTGAGCGATCAAGACGCCCATGAACTGGCGGCCGAAGGCGTCGCCAAACAGATAGCTAAGGCTGACCGCGCCCATGGCGGTTCCATAGGCGGCGTAAGAGAACCAGCGCGAGGTGATCTTCACCATTCCCGCCCAACCCGCAGACTGGACGAGCCGGTTGGCGATCCACGCCACTGCGAACACCTGCAGGCCGCCGCCGGCCGCCAGCAAAGTGAACAGAACCGCTCCACCCATGGCGGCCAGAAACTGGCGTTTGCCACCCCAGAAATCAGCCAGGCCGCCAAGAAAGAACTTGCCCAGGGCGTAGGCCAACACGCCCAGGGAAACGATCTGCCCCAGGCGAATGCGCGCCTGGTCCGCCGGAATGCCGTGAGCCACAAGGTCTCGAATAATCAGCGGCAGGGTCACGGAGAAATTCGAACGGCAAATGTAGAATCCGGCATAGCCGGTCATCAACAGGCTGACGATCAGAATCTGCCAGAGCAGCAACCGCCGGGTTGTAGTCCTTTGCTCCGTTCTCATGTGCCAATCTCTTTGCGTGATGTCGCGGGGAGTTTGCCAGGACAGTAGCGACGCGAAGGCGCCCCCACTAAACTGACTCATTAGCGAGTTTAACACGAGTTTAACGCCGTTGACATCGTGCCGGTAGTATCCTAAGTTGGAGTTTCGTCGAACATGCGGCTGAGATGAAAACGAACTTCTCCGTGTCCTCTGCGCCTTTAGAGCCTCAACACAGAGAACACAGAGCGTCTCAGTGAACTCTGTGTTCAGTCTTTCTTGGCCACGGAGAGCACTGAGAACGGCCGGCACTAGCGGCTTCGCGGTGGCGAATGCACATGGAACGCGCTATGCCACAGAGCACTCAAACAAAAGACAAGTTGTTGTTCACTCCTGGCCCCCTGACCACCAGCTTGACGGTGAAACAGGCGGCGCTTCGCGACCTGGGATCGCGGGACCAGGAATTCATTGCGATGGTGCGCACCATTCGCCGCAAGCTGCTGGAACTGGGCGGGGTGGCGGACCGGGGATTCGAGGCTATTCTGATGCAAGGCAGCGGCACGTTTGCCATTGAGTCGGTGCTGTCGTCCACCGTGCCGCCCGATGGGAAGGTGTTGGCCGTAATCAATGGCGCTTACGGCAGGCGCATTGCCCAGATTGCCCAAGCCGTCAGAATTCCCGTCACCGAGCTGAGTTGCCCGGAGGATCAGCGCCCCGACAGGGAGCGACTCAGCCATGCGCTCGAAGCTGACCCCTCCCTATCTCATGTGGCGGTGGTGCACAGCGAGACCAGCACTGGCATGATCAATCCGGTGCGCGAAATTGGGGAGATCGTCAAAGACTTCAATCGGATCTATTTCGTGGATGCGATGAGCAGTTTCGGAGGAATGCCCCTGAACTTACTTGACTGCCGGATCGATTACCTGGTTTCTTCGGCGAACAAGTGCCTCGAGGGCATACCGGGATTCGCTTTCGTGCTGGCGCAGCGAGAAGCGCTGCTGGCGACCGCAGGATTTGCCCGCAGCGTGAGCTTGGACGTCCTGGCCCAATGGAAAGGGCTGGAGGCCGACGGGCAGTTTCGCTTCACCCCGCCCACCCACGCGCTCTTGGCATTTCACCAGGCTTTGCGGGAGTTGGAAGCGGAAGGAGGAGTCGAGGGCCGCGCCGCGCGCTATCGAACCAATTTCGAAGTCCTTTCGCAAGGCATGCGAGAGTTGGGCTTCGAGGGGTACCTCCGGCCGGAAGACCGAGGCTACATCATCAGTTCGTTTCGCTACCCTCGGCACCCGAAATTCGACTTTGGGGTGTTTTACGCGCGCCTCAGCGACAAGGGCTTCGTGATCTACCCGGGCAAAGTGAGTAAGGCGGACTGCTTCCGGATCGGCTGCATCGGGCACATCTTCCCGGAGAATATGCGAGGCCTTCTCGGAGCTATACGGCAGACCCTGGCGGAGATGGGAGTTGAGATCCCGGCTGCCGTCTCGACGTAACGGCGATTTCAGGCCGCTATCCCGCGGCTTCAACCTGAAGATCGGGGCGTTTACAGCCATGGACTTTGTTTTTCAGCGTTCTTATCGCGGCCCTCTGAAGGCCGTCATCCTGGATTGGGCTGGAACCACCCTGGACTACGGCTGTTTTGCTCCTGCCGTGGTTTTTGTCGAAGTCTTCAAGCGCCACGGGATCCCCATCACCACAGAACAGGCGCGCGAGCCGATGGGGGCGCACAAGAAAGTTCACATCCGTATGATCTCCGAAATGGAGGCTGTCCGGCGGATGTGGCAGGATGTGCACGGCGGCCTGCCTGACGAAGACGATGTAGAGCAGATGTTCCGGGAATTCGTGCCCCTTCAACTCGCCTGCCTGGCGAACTACGCCGATTTGATTCCGGGCACGCTGGAGGCTGTGGCTGAGTTTCGCCGCCGGGGCCTGAAGATCGGTTCGACGACCGGGTACACAACGGCGATGATGGAAGTGCTACAGGAAGAGGCTAGGCAGCGGGGATATGTACCGGACTCAAGTGTGTGCGCCTCACAGGTCCCGGCAGGACGGCCCCACCCGTGGATGTGCCTGCAAAACGCCCTGAATCTGCAGCTCTACCCTATGGAAGCTTTTGTTAAGGTGGGGGATACCTTGCCGGATATCGCGGAAGGACTCAACGCGGGGATGTGGACGATGGGACTGGCCAAGACAGGCAACGAGCTTGGCCTGACTGAGCAGGAAATCGCCGCACTCGAGCCCCAAGTTCTGAGCGGCAAACTCGACCGCGCTCGTCAGCGTTTTCGGCAGGCAGGCGCTCACTATGTGGTGGATGGGATCGCGGAAGTGGCTCCGGTTCTGGATGAGATCAACGCGCGGTTGGCGCACGGCGAGCGGCCTTAGAACGTCGGGGCGGCCCTTGTGGCCACCCGCGGGCAACCCAAGGGTTGCCCCTACGGCTCTACCTCATCGCGCGACAGGAGGTGACGCATCACGCCCCAAGATCAGAACAAAAGCTTTCGGGCCGAGGGGGACTTGAACGTTTCGTCCCGGCGCAAGGAGTGGGCAGCACGGAATATCGATGCGGAAACTCAAAGGTTTCTGGACGAAGACGCCCGTTACTTTCTGCACCAGTCACTATCCACGCCCTGTCTGAATGTCCTTACCGCCTGCGACGGCGTTTACCTGGAAGACCTGCAAGGCCGCCGCTACCTTGATTTCCACGGCAACAGCGTTCACCAGGTGGGCTTCCGAAACCACCGGGTGATCGAGGCCATCAAGGCTCAGATGGAAACGCTGCCGTTCTGCACGCGGCGCTATACCAATCTGCCCGCGATCAACCTGGCAAAGAAACTTGCCGAACTTGCTCCTGGGGATTTAAACAAGGTCCTGTTTGCTCCAGGCGGCGCTGAAGCGGTCGGCATGGCATTGAAACTGGCGCGGGCGGCCACGGGAAGATACAAGACGATCTCGATGTGGGACTCGTTTCATGGCGCATCGCTCGATGCCATCTCGGTGGGGGGCGAAGCCATGTTTCGCAGCGGCATCGGTCCTCTTCTTTCCGGCGCTGAGCACGTTCCGCCGGCCGACCCGGCCGGTTGCCCCTGGGATTGTGGAGAAGAGTGCACACTGCAATGTGCGCGCTACGTCGAGTATGTTTTGGAGAAAGAAGGCGATGTGGCCGCCGTCATCGCTGAGACTGTGCGCAGCACGCCGTCCGTTCCCCCGCCCGAATACTGGCAGATCATCCGCGCGGCCTGCGACCGCCATGGGACCTTGCTGATCTTGGACGAGATTCCCAACGGCCTAGGCCGCACCGGCAAGATGTTCGTTTGCGAGCACTTCGGCATCGTTCCTGACATGCTGGTGCTCGGCAAGGGACTAGGCGGCGGTATCTTCCCGCTCGCGGCCCTGATCGCTCGCGAAGGGCTCGACGTTGCGAGCGAGGGCTCATTGGGCCACTATACGCACGAGAAAAACCCCGTCGCCTGCGCGGCCGGCCTGGCAACCCTAGCCTGCCTGGAAGAGGAGGGGTTGATCGAGAATGCGCGCCGAATGGGAGAGTACGCGCTAGCACGGCTGAAGGCGCTCGCAGAGAAACACGAGATCATCGGGCGCGTCAGAGGCCTCGGCTTGCTGCTAGGCGTGGAACTGGTCCGGGACAGGAACACGCGTGAGCGAGCCGTGGAAGAAGCCGAGCAGGTGATGTACGACGCGTTGAGCAAGGGTCTGAGCTTCAAACTGATGATGGGAAACGTTGTCCAGTTAACTCCTCCCTTGACCATTACCAAAGAGAGAATGGACGAGGCGATTAACATACTAGATGCCTGCCTGACCGGCATTCAACGCTAAGCCCCAAAACAAGAACGGGGAACCATTTCTGGTCCCCCGTCTCGTTGGCTATCGGTTTGTTGCGCCGTGGTAACGTCCGCGGAACGTCAGCCACAGTGCGCACCGCAAGAGCGGTGTGATCATTTGCCTTACGTATGCGTGTCCGGCGGAGCCATTTCTCCTCCCGTCAGCATAAGGTTATTGTCACTCCACTCAATCGCGAATTGCAAGTCCCTTTTTCATACTTTTTTTCGCCCGCCCCTCAGTAGGGGGACGGCTTGCCGTCCCCGCATTTCTCCCGGCCACAACGAGGGTAGGGCAAGCCCTACCCGTACACCGCTCGGCTCCATCTTATCGAATCATCGGGGGATTCCGCCAGGGCTTGCCGGAGACGGTGAGTTCGAGATATATTGAGATTCGCCAGGGCATAAATACGATTAATAACTTCGGGGGAAACATGAGCACTGCACAGACGCCTGTTAGGCCCGACCGAATCATGCAGCTTACTTGGGGCTACGCACCACCGCTGATCCTCGAGGCGGCCATCCGCCACCGGGTCTTCGACGTCTTGGACAACGGCGCAAAAACCGTCGAGGAAGTCGAGGACGCAACCGGCGCCTCCGCCCGCGGACTCACTGCGTTGATGAACGCACTCGTAGGACTGAGCCTGCTCACCAAAGACGTGCAGGGCCATTACGCACTCACTCCCGAGAGCGCCGCCTTCCTGGTCAGCACCAAACCGGGCTTCCAGGGCGGCATGATCCTGCACTGCAGCCAGCACCTGATTCCCAAGTGGCTGCGGCTCAATGAGATTGTCGCCACCGGCAAACCCGTGGAGCCGGTCAACCAAGAGCGCCTGGGTGGGGATTTCTTCAGTAAATTCGTCGCGGATATCTTCCCCAGAAGCTATGGTTCCGCGCAGGCCCTGGCCGGCGCGCTCGACTTGAACGGCGACAGCAGGCTCATCAGTGTGCTTGACCTGGCGGCGGGTTCCGGCGTGTGGGGTATCGCCCTGGCTCAGAAATCGCCCTATGTCCGCGTAACGGCCGTGGACTGGCCGGAAGTGATCGCCGTCACCCGCAAAACCGTGGCCCACTTCGGGCTGATGAAGCGATTCCAGTTCGTTGCCGGCGACCTGCTTTCAGCCGATTTTGGCGCCAACCACACCGTCGCTACACTGGGCCATATTCTGCACAGCGAAGGCGAGGAGCGCAGCCACGCTTTGCTGCAACGAACATTCGACGCCCTGGCCCCCGGCGGCACTGTCGCCGTAGCCGAGATTCTTGTGAATGACGAAAGAACCGAGCCGCTCGGCGGACTTCTCTTCGCCGTCAACATGCTCGTGAACACCGACCATGGCGATACGTACTCCTACCGCGAGATCAGTTCCTGGCTGAGGGAGGCCGGGTTCGTAAACTCGCGCACCCTCGATGCCCCAGGTCCGTCACCTCTGATCCTGGCCACGAAGCCGTGACCGAGTACTTCGGGCCACTGAAAATCGCCCGGTGCCTGTCATTCTGAGCGAAGCGAAGAATCTCGGCAGTTGCACTTTCAACGAACTGCTGAGATCCTTCGTCGCCTTCGGCTCCTCAGGATGACAGGTCCCTGGGTTGTTCAGCAGGCGGCTAAAACTCCCGGCTCGTCCTTTCCGAGCGTTTTTCGGCTTGACCGCCCCGCCCTCCGCCATCTATAAACATGGGCGCATTTTCAGGAGGAACCGTGAATAGTCGGGAACGTGTGCTGGCCATGCTCGAGGGCGGTGCGGTGGACCATCTTCCCTGCATGCCGATTCTCATGCAGTTTGCCGGAGACTTGATCGGATCGAGTTACATCAACTATGCGACGGACTTCCGCTTACTGACGGAGGGCCAGATGCGGGCCGCGGGGGAATTCGGAATCGACCACGTCAACACCATGTCAGACCCTGCGGGCGAGGCGGCCGATTGCGGCGCAGCCGTGAAGTTCTTCCCGAATCAGCCCCCGGCCCTGGACGAGGCCAACGCCCTGCTGACCGATAAGACGCTCCTGGACACGCTCGAGGTCCCCGACCCGTACGTCGGGCAGCGCATGCACAATCGCCTGCAAGCTCTGGCCCTCTACAAACAACGCGTGGGCGGAGAGAAGCTGATCGAAGGTTGGGTCGAGGGGCCATGCGCGCAGGGCGCGGATCTGCGGGGAATCAACAACCTGATGCTGGATTTCTATGACGATCCCGCGTTCGTGCGCCGCTTGTTCGACTTTGTGCTGAAGCTCGAGCTGCGTTTCGCCGCCGCACAGGTTCGAGAAGGAGCGGAGTTGGTTGGCATCGGCGACGCCGCGGCGTCGCTGGTGGGTCCGCAGATTTACGAGGACTTCGTGTGGGAATACGAAAAGAGAATGGTCGACGGGATGCACGCACTCGGCGCCAAGGTGCGGCTGCATATTTGCGGTGATATCCGGCTCGTCCTCGACAGCGTCGGGCGCCTTGGGTGCGACCTCGTTGACTTGGATTACATGGTGCCCATCTCCGAGGCGCGTGAGAAGATGGGACCGAATCAAGTCCTGCTCGGCAACATCGACCCGGTGCGCGTCCTGCGCGAAGGCTCACCCGAGTCCGTGGAGGCCGCCATCGCCGAGTGCCACCAGCAAGCCGGGCCGCGATACATCGTCGGCGCGGGATGCGAAGTGCCTCGCGACACGCCTCAGGGGAATCTTCGCGCGCTGACTCGGTATGCGCAGGAGAACGGGCAGTAGGCGGGTCGGCAGATGGGCAGTTCGGCAGGTAGGCAGATCGGCAGCTAGGCAAGTAGGTACAGCCTGCGGAAAAACGTGTCGGGCTGTCATCCTGAGGAGCCGAAGGCGAGGAAGGATCTCGGCAGTGCGGGATTCTTCGCTTCGCTCAGAATGACAAGGTTCAAGCGTTTTCGCGCCCCATGTCCCGGCCTCCCCATCTGCCTACCTGCCGACCTGCCCATCTGCCGATTTGCCGACTTCCTTCTTCCGGTACCCGTATTCTTTCTTCAGCTTGTAGGTGATGCTGTCCACAAGGGCTCTCCAGCTAGCCTCGATCAGGTTTTCGGATACGCCCACGGTCCCCCAGGTCTCGTGGCCGTCGGTGGTCTCAATCAGCACGCGCACCTTGGCGTCTGTGGCTGCCTTGGCGTCCAGAACGCGGACCTTGTAGTCCGTCAGGCGAATCTCGCCGATGCAGGGAAAAAACGTGGTCAGCGATTTCCGCAGCGCCCGATCCAAGGCGCTCACCGGGCCGACGCCCTCCGCGGCGGTGTGTTCTTCCGTGCCGTCCACGCGCAGCTTGATTACCGCCTCCGAGTAGGGCTGGTTGGCTCCTTTCTTTTCGGTGATGACGCGGAATCCGTCCAGGTCGAAGAACTCTTTGGCGTGGTGCACGAGCTTGTCAAACAGAATCTCGAACGATCCCTCGGCGCCCTCGAACTGATAACCGTAGTGCTCCATCTCTTTGAGCTTGTCGACCACCAGCTTGGCGTGGGGCGCGGACTGGTCGATCTCGAGACCTCGCTCCGCGGCCTTGTAGAGCACACTGGCCTTCCCGGAAAGTTCCGAAACCAGCACCCGGCGTTCGTTGCCGACCATCGCCGGGTCGATGTGCTCATAAGAAGCCGACTCTTTCACCACGGCGCTCACATGGATTCCCCCTTTGTGGGCAAAGGCGCTCTTGCCCACATAGGGCAGGTCCTGGCGGTGATGCAGGTTCGCCAACTCGCTGACATAGTGCGACGCCTCGGTGAGGTGCTTGAGGTTTTCGCGGCCGATGGCGCGCATGCCCAATTTCAACTCGATGTTAGGAATCACCGAGCAAAGATTGGCGTTCCCGCAGCGCTCCCCATATCCGTTGATGGTGCCCTGCACCTGCACGGCGCCCTGCTGCACGGCGGCAATCGAGTTGGCGACCGCCATTTCGCAGTCGTTGTGAGTGTGTATCCCCAGCGGCCTCTTGACGTGTTTTGCGCCGGCCCGGAATGCCTCGACAAGATCGGCGGTCAGGGTGCCGCCGTTGGTGTCGCAGAGGACGATGGTGTCCGCGCCCGCCGCCTCCGCCGCGGCCAAGGTGGCGAGCGCGTATTCCGAGTCCGCCTTGAAACCGTCAAAGAAATGCTCGGCGTCGTAGATCACTTCCCTTCCCTTGGACTTCAGGAAGGCCACCGACTCGCGGATCAGGTTGAGGTTTTCGTCGAGCGAGATGCCTAACGCCACCTTGACATGTAAATCCCAGGACTTCCCGAATATGGTCACCACAGGCGTGTTCGCTTCCAAAAGCGCTTGCAGATTTTTGTCGTGCGCCACGGCGTGACGAGGGTGGCGGGTGCTGCCAAAGGCCGTGAGCCGGGCGTGCTTCAACTTCAACTCCTGAGCGCGGTGAAAGAAGGCGATGTCCTTGCTGTTCGATCCCGGCCAACCGCCCTCAACGTAGTCTACTCCCAGGTCGTCCAGCTTCTTCAAAATGTGAAGCTTGTCTTCCAGGGAAAACGAGATGTCCTCGCCTTGAGAACCGTCTCGCAATGTTGTGTCGTAAATCTGAATCTTCTTCATGGATGAGTTTGCGCCGTTTAGGCGTTCTGAACGCCCAGAATGACCGATGAGCGACAAAAAATCAATCTGTGACCATCTTGGAGCGAGCGTCTCGCCGCCACCTGACCAGGTCCCTCTCTCCCTAGGGGAAGAGGGTGGGGCGCATCCGACGCTCTCTTCAGCCCGGGCGGGCCGGGTGAAGGGGTTCTTGCCATCGGCCGATCGTCAGGACTATGCGCGAACGGTGTTTCGCGAATACTCCTGCTAGCCGACAGCCTGTCGTTTTCAGGCTTCACCTTTCCAAACGGGATTTCGGTTCGTCTCGCGCAAGTCGCGCTGTTTTTGCTGCTTTTAGCGTGCAATTGTACTAAATTGCGCGAAAAACGCGCAAAAAACGCAGCACCTAAAATAGCGATGTCCTTCGTTTTAAAGTACTTCTTGAGTTCGTTCCCACCATTCTGCATTTTTCGCGTTGTCCCGCGATTTCCCAGGACCGCACCATCCCGCCGTGCTCTGCGCTCCAGCACTCGCACCGCTTGCCTACGACATTGTGTCCCAAAACTAACCACATTTATAGGCTATCATGTCGCCCTGCCTCTGTCAAGCGAAAAATTCGACCGAGTCGGCAGATGGGCAGATCGGCAAGTGGTGAGATGGGCAGGTCGGCAGATAGTGAAAGTACGGTCCGTCGTGCTGAGCAAAGCGAAGCATCTGCATTTGTCGCCCTAAGAACAAACAAATGCAGATTCCTCGCTTCGCTCGGAATGACAGAGCCCGACGATTTTGCCCATCTGCCTACTGCCCAACTGCCCATTCGCCGATCTGCCGACCTGCCGATCTGCCCAACTGCCTGCTCACTTTCCCCTTGACATTCTACCTGAGGGGCGCTACCTTCCCCTAGTATGTCTACCAAAGAGCAACGAGAACGCATTGAACTTCTGCAAGGAACCTTGGACCTGCTGATTCTTCGCACGCTGCTTCTGGGACCCACGCACGGCCACGCCATTGCCAAGGCGATTGAATTCCGATCCGAAGACGTGCTGCAGGTCGAGCAGGGGTCCCTCTACCCTGCCCTGCATCGGCTCATCAAGCGGGGCTGGATTTCCGTCCAGGACGGCACCTCGGAGAACAATCGCCGCGCCAAGTTCTACCGGCTGACGGCCAGGGGAAGGCGCCAACTGGAGGTCGAGACCGGCAAATGGGACAAGCTGGCGGGAGCCATTGCGCGCATTCTCAGGCCCGCCGAAACGGAGGGCGAATCATGAGCCGCCGCAAGCGCATGATGGACGACCTCGACCGGGACATCCGCGACTTCATCGAACGCGAGACTCGGGACAACATCGAGCGCGGCATGCCGCCCGAGGAAGCTCGTTATGCGGCGCTGCGCAAGTTTGGCAACGTGACGCGGGTCAAGGAAGACACGCGGGATGTTTGGAGTTTCATTTGGCTTGACCAATTCCTGCAGGATTTACGCTATGGTCTGCGACTGTTAGCGAAGAATTCTGGCCTCACCGTGATTGCCGTTCTCACGCTCGCTCTCGGCATCGGTGCGAACACGGCTATCTTCAGCTTGCTCCACGACACCCTGCTTGAGCCTCTCCCGATTGATCACCCTCAAGAGTTGGTGCAGCTTACGTGGCATCAACGGGGTAATTTAGGGACGAACTTCAACTGGCCGGAGTTCCGTCCGCTGCTCGAGCCTCAGCCGGCGCTCGACAGGCTGTTTGCCTACTTGAACCGCGAGGCGACGGTGCGCTTCGGCGAGGGCTCGGAGCGCGTGCGCGTGCAGCAGGTTTCCGGCTCTTACTACTCGACGCTAGGTCTTCAAGCGTTCGTGGGGCGAACCCTCAGCGCGGCGGACGACCGACCGGGGGCCTCGACCGTGGCGGTCCTCAGCTACGCATATTGGCAGCGCCGCTTCGCGCTCGATCCTTCCGTCCTGGGCAGGACGGTGTATGTGGAGGCCACGCCGCTCACGATCGTAGGAGTGACTCCGCCTCGTTTCCACGGTCTCGACCGGCTCTCTCCACCGGACATTACTTGTGCACTGAATGCAGTCCCGTTGCCAGATGGCTCATCGTACTACGTCTATCTCTTTAGCAGGCTTACGCCTGGCGTTTCGCTCGAAGAAGCGCGAGCGCGCGTCGATGCTCGCTTCCACGCGCTGCTGGAAGAGGAGCTGAAAAGTGAACGCGGCTGGATGGGTGACATTAAGCTGGATGCGCTTCCCGCTGCGACAGGAGAACACGGCGTGAGCTTGGGACTGGAGTCCCCACTGGGCGTGCTTAGCATTTTGGCCGGCATCGCCCTGCTGATCTGCTGCACCAATCTGGCGAGCCTGCTGCTGGCGCGGGCCACCGCACGCTCGCGGGAAATAGCCGTGCGGCTCGCACTAGGAGGAAGCCGGCGGCGGGTGATTCGGCAGTTACTCACGGAGAGCCTGATGTTGGGAATGGGCGGTGGATGCCTGGGCCTGATCGTGGGCTTTTGGGTACATCACTTGCTCATCGCATTGTTGGAGATTAACAGTTCCGAGACCGCCCAATTCCGCCTGCACCTGCCGCTGCTGGTATTCACCGCCGGCGTTTCGGTACTCACGAGTATTTTTTTCGGGCTCGTGCCGGCGCTGCGGATCACGCGCTCGGGTCTCCAAACCGCCATGCGAAACGAGGAACCGCCCGCCACTCGGCTCTCGCTTGGCCCCACGCGTGCTTTTCTCGTCGTGCAGGTTGCCGCGTCGGTATTGGTGCTTATGGGCGCTACGCTGTTTCTCCGCACCCTGCGCAATCTCGTCACAGTGGATGCCGGTTTCGACCGTGACCACCTCCTGCTGATGACCATCGATCCGCGCGAAACGCGCTACCAGGGTGACCGCGTCACCGCACTTTTGGACGAGATCATGGATCGAGTGCCCGCGCTGCCCGGTGTGCGCTCGGCTGCTCTTGCCTATATTCCGGTGTTCGGCGAGTCCGCGGTGAAGAACGTCTGGGTGCAAGGGGGTGCTGGGAAGGGCCGCGGGACGGTCAGCTTCAATATCGTGGGGCCAGACTTTTTCGCTACAAGCGGAATCCCACTGCTCATGGGGCGTGAATTCTCCCCTCGTGACCGCGCTGGCGCCCCGCTGGTGGCGATTGTCAACGAGGCCTTCGCTCGCGAACACTTTGCGGGGCAGAATCCTCTCGGCCAACGCTTCGGCGACCAGGGGCCGAACTCGGCGGGTAAGTACGCGATCATCGGCGTTGTGAAGGACGCCAGGTACACCAGCCTGCGCTTTCCGCCCACACCGGCCATCTTCCAATCGCTTTGGCAATTCAGCCAGTACCCGCCGTTCGTGCTTCAAGTGCAGGTTCGG
The DNA here is from genome assembly GCA_963831905.1 of uncultured Acidobacteriota bacterium. Lineage (GTDB taxonomy): Bacteria > Acidobacteriota > Terriglobia > UBA7540 > UBA7540 > CAVROP01. The sequence goes on from CAWHRX010000004.1 coordinate 915,985, forward strand.
GGGGACCCGCAAGCGATGGTGGGAAGTGTTCGTCGCCGGATCCAAGGGATTGATCCAGGATTGGTGGTCTACAACGTCCGCACGATGACAGAGCAAATAAACGGCACACTGCACCTGGAACGCACCTTTGCGACGCTGTGCGCCTTGTTCGGAGCGCTCGCGTTGGCCTTGTGCTGTGTGGGCCTGTACGGTGTCACGTCCTATTTCGTGACGCGCCGCACTAAAGAAATCGGGATACGAACGGCGCTGGGGGCAAGCCGCGGCGAGGTCGTTTGGCTCTTCTTGCGCGAAGCGCTAATGCTCGTAGGCGTCGGCGCGATAATAGGGGCGCCCACTGCCTTAATCTGCATGAGACTCTTCAGAAGCCTCCTGTTCGGGCTGACCCCCTCGGACCCGGGCTCGTTGCTGATCGCTCTGCTCATGTTGACGGGTGTGGCCGCGGTTGCCTGTTTGCTTCCGGCGCGACGCGCAGCCAGAGTCGATCCCATGGTCGTTCTACGCTACGAATAAGGGAGGAAGGGCATGAGTCGTTGGGACGGGTTGTTCAGCCGCCGCAAGCGCATGATGGAAGACCTCGATCAGGACATCCGTGACTTCATGGAGCGCGAGACTCAGGACAACATCGAGCGCGGCATGGCGCCGGACGAGGCGCGATATGCCGCCCTGCGCAAGTTTGGCAACGCGACACGCGTCAAGGAAGAAACGCGGGAGGTATGGAGTTTCGTCTGGCTCGAGCAGTTCTGGCAAGACGTTTTCTTCGGCCTGCGCACGTTGCGCAAGTCCCCGGGTTTCACGGCCGTCGCGGTGTTGACGCTTGCCCTCGGGATCGGCGCCAACGCGGCGATGTTCAGCGTCGTCAACGCAGTCCTGCTACGCCCCTTGCCCTATAGGAATCCGGACCAGATAGTGCAATTGTGGGCCACAAGCGGCAAGTGGGGTGGCTCCCATTGGCAGGTCGCACCGGGAGATGTCGCGGACATCCAGAGCCGGAGCCACGCTTTCGAGCGCGTAGCACCTTACCGCGACTGGGCCACCAACCTGACTGGTGGCGGCGAGGCGGAGAGGGTGCCGACAGCACGAGTCTCGGCGGATTTCTTCCCGGTCTTCGGCGTGGCGCCGTTTGCCGGGCGCACTTTCACCGCCGATGAAGAGCGGGAAGGGCACGACAGATCGGCCATCGTGAGCCATGCCATGTGGCAGCAGAGATTCGGAAGCGATCCCGCGCTGATTGGCAAATCCATCCTCCTGGACGGCCAAAGCTTCACTGTGGTTGGGATCATGCCTGCGGCTTTTCGGTTTCCCGGCGCGGACGCTGAACTGGCACGGATTTGGCTTCCATTGGTTTTTGAGTCCAAGGAGGTGCACAGCCGCAACGCGCACAACGTGATGGTGGTGGCCAGACTCAAGCCCAGCGCCAGTCTGCGACAGGCTCAATCGGAGGTGCAGGCGATTGCACAAAATCTCGCCAAGCAATATCCCGACACCAACGCAGGCTGGGGCTTGCAACTGAACTCGCTTCACGACGACCTGGCGGGCCAGGTACGGCCCACGCTCTTGCTCCTGCTGGGTGCCGTGGGTGTGGTTCTCCTCATCGCTTGCGGCAATGTTAGCAATCTGATGATAGTTCGTGGCGTCGGCCGGCAGCGCGAAATGGCGGTTCGGGCGGCCCTGGGGGCCGGCCGCTCCCGCCTGGTGCTTCAACTGCTCGCGGAGAGCTTTCTGATTGCCTTAGGAGGTGGGGCGCTTGGGGTCCTGCTGGCCTTCTGGGCGAACGCAGTCCTGCGCTCGATCGGTCCACGTGACATCCCTCGCCTGGCAAGCAGTGGCATCGACGCCTGGGTGCTTGTGTTTAACTTGCTGATCACCGTCAGCGCCGGTGCCTTTTTTGGTCTCCTGCCCGCCTTCCAGTTGTCAAGAGTCGACCTGAACTCAACCCTCAAGGACAGTTCGGGTGGGGGCGCGACGGCTCACGAGCTTCTGGGTCGCTTGCGCGTCCGAAGTGTGCTCGTCGTTGCGCAGGTGGCGCTTTCCGTGGTGCTTCTGGCCGGGGCAACCCTGTTGCTGAGGAGCCTCTGGCGTCTCACCTCGGTCGATCTGGGCATCAACCCCGAAAACGTTCTCACGATGCAAATCCTCCTCCCGAATCTCAAATATCGGGAAAGTTACAGGCAGCGCGAATTCTTCGAGCAGACATTGGACCGTATTGGCGCGCTTCCCGGCGTCGTGGCCGCCGCCGTCAGCAACATGGGTGTGCTTCGGGGGGACATGAGGAACACTTTCGACATCCAAGAGCGTCCCTGGGCAGACCCAAAGAATCCTCCGGAGGCGAGCATGCGAATGGTCAGCCCCGGCTATTTTCGCGTCCTGGGAATCCGATTGCTTCGCGGCCGGGTGTTTAGCCCCAGCGACTCCGCAAGCGCTCCGCCGGTGGCTGTCATCAACGAGGCGATGGCGCGTCGTTTCTGGCCGGACGACGACCCGCTAGGCCAGCATCTGGCGGTGGAGTGGGGGTCATCGAAGTCGGGGGGGCGCGAAGTCGTGGGCATTGTCAGCGATGTGCGCGATGTTCAACCCCAGATCGAGCCCCAGCCTGAGATGTATGTGCCCTACCTGCAATTGCCCCAGTCCGCGATGCAGGTGATGGTGAGAACGCGGGTCGATCCGATGAAGATGACCGCCGCCGTCAAAAGTCAAATCGTGGCTGTGGACAAAGATCAGCCTGTCTCGAGTGTCGCCACTATGGCGCAGACGCTTTCCGAGTCAACCTCGGAGCCACGCTTCCGATCAGAATTGTTGAGCGCCTTTGCCCTGCTCGCCGTGGTGCTGGCAGCCGTGGGGCTTTACGGGGTCATAGCCTACTCGGTTACTCAGCAAACCCACGAGATTGGAATCAGGATGGCCCTGGGCGCTGAACCTCGAGCGGTGTCGAGGATGGTGGTCAAACACGGCATGGTGTTAACACTTATTGGCATAGCGGTTGGCCTGGCAGGCGCGTTCGCTCTCACTCGACTCCTTTCAGACATGCTGTACGGCGTTCAGCCCTCCGACCCGACAAGCTTCCTCGCGGTGTTTCTTTTGTTAGCTGCGGTTGGCCTTCTCGCCAGCTACATCCCCGCCCGGCGAGCTACCAAGGTCGATCCCATGGTTGCGCTGAGATACAAGTGAGGGAGAGTTCTGTCGAGGGTTATATGAAAAGGACGTGGGACCCGTTGCGCCGCAGGCGCTTTGGAGTGCGGCAGCTTGCTGCCGCTTTGGTCAGGCCGGCTTGCCGGCCGTACACCACACTGGGCTGGCGGATGGGCGCGAGCAAGCTCGCTGAGGAAAAGCGGCAGCAAGCTGCCGCACTCCAAAGCTGCGCCTCGAACCGCGGGCTCTGTTTGCCCAGAGGATTTGTCACGCAGGCTCCCTTGGGGAGAGGGCTGCGTGTTCGACCCCGCGCCCCCGGCGAACCTCGCAGACATCAAAGATCGGATGTCTGCGCCAGCCTCGCGCTCCGACACGAATGAGGGAGGAAAAGCATGAGCCGCTGGGATCGTTTATTCAGCCGCCGCAAGCGCATGATGGAGGACCTCGACCAGGACATGCGTGACTTCATCGAGCGCGAGACTGAGGACAACATCGAGCGCGGCATGCCGCCCGAGGAAGCGCGTTATGCGGCGCTGCGCAAGTTCGGCAACGTAACGCGCGCGAAGGAAGAAACCTGGGAGGTGTGGAGTATGGTTTGGCTCGAGCAGCTCTGGCAGGACATTCTCTTCGGCGTTCGCATGTTGCGCAAAGCCCCCGGGTTTACCGCCATGGCGGTGCTGTTGCTGGCGCTGGGTATTGGGGCAAACACCGCCATGTTCTCCGTTGTCAACGCGGTGCTTCTGCATTCCCTGCCGTATTCCCACCCGGAGCGCATCGTCTTTCTCTGGGGAGCGCCCGCCATCGAACATGTTCCTGATCCTAAGCCCTATGGTGCGATGGTTCTTGCCGGCTGGCTTACGCACGCACGTTCTTTCGAGGATACGGCGATTTACCAGACCGGTGATGTGAATATGGCCGGGGCCGATTGGCCTGACCGTGTGAAGGCTGCGCAGGTCACGTCCGATTTCTTTCGTCTTTTCGGGATTCAGCCTTTCGGGCGCGGTTTCCTCGACCCGGATTCCGTTCCTGGACGCGACCAGGTTGCGGTGCTGAGCGGTGAGCTGTGCCGCCGCTTCGGCGCGCCCGGGGATGTGATCGGCCGGTCAGTGCTCGTGAACGGGGCGCCGTTTACCGTGGTCGGCATCATGCCTGCCGGGTTCACGTATCCAGGCAAGACTCAAATCTGGATGCCGCTGCCCTTGCCCTGGACGTTTGCCGCCAGCCACATTTACGGCCAAGCCATCTATTTCACGTCCATCGCACGGCTGCGCACGGGAGTCAGCCTGGAGCAAGCCCGCGACGAGGTCCTCAGAGTCGCCTTTCCGACATCGCAGGCTGACTCCGATGCGGCGCGCAAGGAATGTGAACTCAAACCCCTGCGCGAGGCTCTGATCGCCAATGATCGTCCTGTGCTCTGGCTGCTGTTGGGCGCCGTCGCATTCGTGCTGCTGATCGCATGCGCGGACGTCGCCAACCTGCTGCTCGCCCGCGCTGTGGCGCGAGAGAGGGAGATGACCGTGCGCGCCGCGCTGGGCGCAAGCCGGTTGCGCCTGATACGCCAAAACCTGGTGGAAAGTCTTTTGATCTCAGGTCTCGGCGGCGTGGCGGGATTGTTGCTGGCGACTTGGAGCCTGGGCGCCATCCGACTCTTGGTGCCTTCCAACATGCCGCTGGCCGCGCCGATTCGCGTCGACGGGGGTGTGCTCGCATTTACGCTGGGCGTTTCCCTGGCGAGCGGCCTGCTGTTCGGATTATTCCCTTCGCTTCATGCTTATCGATCCGATCTCAGTCGGTCGCTCAAAAAGGGTGGAAACCTCGCCACGTCGGACCGTGGCCTGTTAGGGCACGCCCGTTCTTTGCTGACGATTTCAGAAGGGGCGCTGTCGCTGATATTGCTCGTTGGCGCGGGGTTGTTCCTTCGGAGTTTTGCGCGATTAAGCCAAGTCAATCCCGGATTCAACACCGAGCGGTTATTGACGACAGAGGTCGCCCTCACCGAAAGTGTTTACCAGGCATCGGCGAAGCGCAACGAGTTTCTTGACGGCGTCCTGGAACGCGTCTCGGCGCTTCCCGGCGTGCGCAGCGCCGCCTTCACCAGCAACCTTCCCCTCAGCGGCACGGTTGCGACCTCGGCTTTTCAGATGGATGTGAAAGAAGAATCGCACCAGCCGCCTCCCGTGGGCGATTCCAAATACGCTCTGCTGACAGCGGTCAGCCCCAGCTACTTCCGCACCATGGGCATTTCGCTTCTCGCGGGACGCTTGTTTATGGATGGGGACCGTGACGGGGCGCCGAAAGTGGCGATTGTCAGTGAATCCCTGGCCCGCGCTTATTGGGGAAGTGAGAATCCGCTTGGCAAGCACGTTAGCCTCCCAGGACCACAGCCGGACTGGCGGGAGATCGTTGGGGTGGTCGGCGACACGCGGCACGCTGGACTTTCCGCCGAGCCCTCCGAAGAGTTTTACCTTCCCCTGCGGCAAAACGCGAGTTGGACGGACTTCCTGATCATCCGCACCGAGGGGCCCCCCGCCTTGATCAGCGCCGCGGTTCGGCGCGCGGTGGCACAGGTGGACCGGAACGAGCCTCTCTCCGATTTCCTCACCATGCAGGAACACATATCCAACTCGATGGCCCCCTCACGCTTTCGCACCGTGCTGCTTAGCATCTTCGCGGCCCTCGCCTTGACGCTGGCAGTGGTGGGCCTTTACGGCGTGATGTCCTACACCGTCAGCCGGCGCACCCACGAGATCGGCGTCCGCATGGCCATGGGCGCGCGGCGGGAGGATGTGCTGAGATTGGTGGTCGGGCAGGGATTCAAGCTGGCCACGGTGGCAGTGGCGATTGGGATCATCGGCGCCTGGGCGCTTGTGCGCACTTTGTCGAGCCTGCTTTACGGAGTCAGGCCGCTTGACCCGCTCACGTTCGTCGTTGCAGCGTTGGCGCTGATGGCGGCCGCTTTGCTCGCGACATATCTTCCCGCCCGACGGGCAACGAAGGTCGATCCGATAGTTGCACTGCGCCATGAGTGACGGAGGAAAACGATGAGTCGCTGGGCCGGATTGTTCAGCCGCCGCAAGCGCATGATGGAGGACCTCGACCAGGACATCCGAGACTTCATCGAGCGCGAGACGCGGGACAACATCGAGCGCGGCATGCCGCCGGAAGAAGCACATTACGCAGCCTTGCGCAAGTTCGGCAATGCGGAGCGAGTCAAGGAGGAGACACGAGACGTGTGGACTTTTAATTGGCTTGAGCAACTCTGGCAGGACACTCGCTTCGGGGTCCGGATGCTGGTGGCGAACCCCGGTTTTGCGGCGGTTGCGGTGCTATCGCTTGCTCTCGGCATTGGCGTAAACAGCACCATCTTCAGCGTCGTCAGCACCATGCTGCTGCGCAAGCCGCCCGTCAAAGATCCTGACGGACTGATGATGCTGTTCAGCAGAAACGTCGGAGCGGCCGGCGCCGGTGACGAGGCCAGCCGGTCACCCGTATCGCCGCCTGACTTTCTGGACTGGCGAGCACAGGCCACGTCGTTTTCAGAAATCGCGGCGGCCTCATCGTTTGAAAATGATATCCGGTCCACGTTGAGCGGCGGAAACCAGCCGGAGCGCGTGCCGAGCGGCGAGGTTTCGGCGAATTACTTTCAGGTGCTCGGCGTCTCCCCGTTGCTGGGGCGGGCCTTCCTGCCGGGTGAGGACCAGCCTGGCCACGACCGCATAGCCCTGTTGCGTGCCGATCTGTGGGAAAGCCGGTTTGGCGCCGATCCGCGCGTGCTGGGGCGAACGGTCAAAGTCAACGGGGAAAGTTATACGATAATCGGGGTCATGCCGGCTACGTTCCGGAGCTTCTGGATGTTCCCCGAGCAGCTCTGGATTCCTCTCGTCTTCACGCCTGAGCAGCTAAGCCCTGCCGCACGCGCGCAGCACAGCCTCAGCGTATTCGGACGGCTGAAGCCGGGCGTGGGTAAGGCCCAGGCCAGCTCGGAGCTCGAGACTATCGCGCAACGCATCGCCCGGAGCAATCCCGAAACCAACAAAGACTGGGGTGCGAACGTCCTGACAGTTCAGCAGTACGCCATCCAGGAAAGCAACTCCCGGACGGCGCTGGTGTTCCTGATGGCGGTCGTGGGATTCGTGCTCGTCATAGCCTGCGCCAACGTCGCCAATCTGCTAGTGGCGCGCAACGCCGCACGCCAACGTGAATTCGCGGTTCGCGCGGCGCTCGGCGCAGGCGGATTCCGCCTGGCTCGCCAACTTCTTTCGGAGTGCCTGCTGCTCGCACTTCTCGGCGGCGCCCTGGGCCTCGTGTTCGCCTTGTGCGGCTTACACTTTCTGCGCGGGGCATTCAACTGGAATGAGTGGTCCGTGTTGATCGCCGAACAACTTTCCCTCGATCGCAACGTACTGCTGTTCACGCTGGCGGCTTCGGCCGCGTCAGCCATGATCTTTGGCCTCGCGCCGGCCTTTCAGATTTCCCGCCGGGACCCGAATGCCGGTCTCAAACAAAGTTCGCGATCGGCGACTGCGAGCATCGAGCATCACCGCTTGCAGAACCTCCTGGTGGCCGCCCAGCTTGCGCTGTCGCTGATCCTGCTGGTGGGCGCGGGGCTGTTCGTCGAGAACTTCATCGAAGATATGCAGGAAAAAACCGGCATGAATCCGCATAACGTGCTGACCGCAACGGTTGCGTTGACGGGCGCCGGCTACAAGGATGCGGCGCGCCAAGCCACTTTCAGCCAGGACGTGCTCCGCCAGCTTTCAAGCATTCCGGCGGTTCAATCCGCGGCGATCTCGACCGACCTGCCTTACACATTTCCTGCCGAGGCGCGAATTGCGGTCGAAGGCCGCCCGGAGCCAAAGATCAACGAGCAGGCGCGGTCAGCTTACTTCGCAGTGAGTCCCGGCTATTTTCGCGTCGCACAGGTTGCGTTGCGCGAGGGCCGCGAATTCACGCTTGCGGATAACACCGGCTCTGTTCCGGTGGTAATCGTGAATGAAGAGTTCGCGAAGAAGTTCTTCCCGAACGAGAATCCGATGGGACGCCACATTGGCATCACGCATCCGGACGAGGCTCGAAGCGGCTCGATGCCAACCGGAAAATGGAGCGAGATCATTGGTGTGGTGCGCGACGTTAACGAGTACGTGGGACAACGGACGCCGCGGCCCCAAGTGTTCGAATCGTTCCTTCAGCGGCCCGACCCGATGATGAGACTCCTGGTCCGCACGCACACGGAGTCCACGGCCTTCGCCTCGTCACTGCGCGGCGCTGTATGGAGCGTTGACAAGGACCAGCCTGTTACCGACCTCAGGACCATGGATCGCGTGCTCGAGGACTCCGGCCAGGGCGACAACATTATGGCGGAACTGATGGCCGCTTTCGCCGGGATCGCACTGGCTATGGCGGCGGTTGGGATCTATGGCCTTATCGCTTATCTTGTGGGCCGGAGGATACACGAAGTCGGGGTGCGCATGGCGCTGGGCGCGAGTAGACGCGAGGTGCTGCTGATGGTGCTACGAGGCTCGATGCGCATGGTATTCGCAGGCGTTGCCTTTGGATTCCTGGTTTCGCTCATGCTGCCGCGGCTGGTGGCGGCAACGTTTCACGACGTCCACATGAGCTACCGCTACTGGCTCATCGGCGGCACGCCCCTCGCAGTGATGCTGGTGGCGCTCGCCTCCTCCTATCTGCCTGCACGGCGCGCGGCCAAGGTCGATCCGAATGTGGCGCTGAGATATGAGTGACGGAGGACAGGTATGAGCCGCTGGGACCGGTTGTTCAACCGCCGCAGGCGCATGATGGAAGACCTCGATCAGGACATCCGCGACTTCATCGAGCGCGAGACTCAGGACAATATCGAGCGCGGCATTGCGCCGGAGGAAGCACATTTCGCGGCCCTGCGTAAGTTCGGCAACGTGGTGCGGGTCAAGGAAGAAACGTGGGAGGTGTGGAACATGGTTTGGCTTGAGCAAATATGGCAAGACCTTCGGCAAGGGGCTCGGATGCTGGCCAAGAATCCGAGCTTGACGGTGGTTGCGGTGCTCACGCTGGCGCTGGGGATTGGCGCGAACACGGCGATCTTCAGCCTCGCAAACGCCGTTCTGCTGCGGAACCTGCCGGTTGCAGATCCTCGCGGGCTCGTGTTGTTCTCAGACAGTTCCTATGATGGGTTTTCGATGACCTCCGACATCCCTTCAGGGCGGCAAACGGTCTTCTCTTACCCGTTTTATCTCCATGTGCGCGACCACAGCCGGCTGTTTCAGGGAATCTGCGCATTCCAGACTTCCGTTGACACGCTGACGATCCGAGCGGATCGTCCGAGCGGGAGTGGCGCTACGGAAGTGGCACTTGGGAAAACGGTTTCCGGAAACTTCTTCTCGGTGTTGGGCGTGCGTGCCGCCATAGGCCGGACACTCACCCCGGCTGACGACCAGCCTGCCGCGCCGCCGGTTGCCATGTTAAGTTTCAACTACTGGCAGGACAAGTTGGGTGGCGATCCCGCCATTGTGGGCCGCTCGATAGCCATTGACGGGGCGCCGATGACCGTTGTGGGCGTTGCGCCGCCAGGTTTTTTTGGGGTCAGGATGGAGGCGAACTCATCCGATTTCTGGATACCGCTCAGCCTTCGGCCTCGGCTCACCTTCACCATGATGCCGCAGGCCAAGTCTCTGCTCACCGATCCGAATCTCTACTGGCTGAACGTGATGGGCCGCCTCGCTCCTGGCGCGAGCCTGGAAGCGGCGAGCGCGGAGGCGGACGGCGAGTTGCGCCAATATCTAACCGCGCGTGCCGGGTTGAAGATCACCGAGGCTGAGCGGCAGCAAATCCAGCACGCTTATGTGCCCCTCGCCCCGGGCGGACGCGGGCTTTCCCACTTGCGGCATGAGTCTTCCGAGCGCCTGCGCATTCTTCTTGCAATAGTGGCATTAGTGCTGTTGATCGCCTGCGCGAACGTCGCCAGCCTGATGCTGGCGCGCGTGACGGCGCGCCAGAGGGAGATGGCAACGCGCCTGGCGCTGGGCGGAACGCGCGGAAGACTGGTGCGGCAAATACTCACGGAAAGCGTGCTGCTGGCGATGACGGGTGGAGCGGCGGGCGCGATGCTGGCATTTTGGGGGGTTCACGTTCTGCTGGCCACGGTGGCCGCAAAGGTCCCTCTGAACGTCACACCGAACCTCGCCGTGCTCTCATTTACGGTGGCCGTTTCGCTTTTGACCGCGATTCTTTCGGGCCTCGCCCCGGCACTGCGCTCGGCGCGCGCGGAACTGGTTCCGGCACTGAAAGATGGGCGACTGCCCGGCATCGAGGATCGAACTCGGCTGGGGCTAGGGAAAAACCTCGTGGTGTTTGAGATTGCCGCCTCGTTGGTGCTGCTGGTGGCGGCAGGGTTACTGCTCCACAGCCTGGTCGATCTCGAAAAACAGGACCTCGGGTTCCGACCGCAACACGTCCTGCTGGTGAACATCGACCCGCACCTGGCCGGCTACAAACCGAGCGAACTGGCAAGCCTCTACCGCACGCTGCTGGATCGAGTCGGCGCCCTGCCCGGTGTCCGCTCGGCCAGCATCGGAACGAACAGTCCGATGAGCGGCAGTTCGGGCGGATTCGAAGTTTCTGTGGAGGGCCAGCCGCCTCCCGCCGGCGGTGTCAGCCCGCAAGTGGAGGTGGTAGGGCCCGGGTACTTCGATACAGAAGGGATGAGCATCCTTGCAGGCCGCCCAATCTCCACGCGTGACACCGCCGCCTCTTCTCCCGTGGCGGTGGCCAATGAAGCGTTTGTGCGGAAATACATCCCGAGCGGCAACCCTGTCGGAAGACGGTTCAGTGCAGGGCCAAAGTTCGTGCCACCGGGACTTGAAATCGTCGGCGTCGCCGGAGACGCAAGGTTTTCGAGTCCGCGTGAAGCTGCGGAGCCGATGGTCTTTCTCTCCGCCTTCCAACTGGAATCGGTCATGACTTCCGTCAACGAGATCGAAATCCGGACCGCGGGCGATCCGACGACTGTCGCAGGAGAAGTGCGGCAGGCAATCCACCAAATCGACGCCAACCTGCCCATCACCAATGTTACGACGCTTGCCGAGCAAGTGAGCAACTCGATGGGGCCGCAGCGCCTGATTTCAGTCCTTACGGGCTTCTTTGGGATCCTAGGTCTCGCCCTGGCTTGTGTGGGACTGTACGGAATCATGGCTTACAACGTGGCGCGAAGGACACACGAACTCGGCGTCCGTATGGCGCTCGGGGCGCAGAAGGGCGAAATCCTCAAAATGATCCTGGGACACGGACTCAGGCTGACACTGATTGGGCTCGCCATCGGCGCCGCCGGGGCACTCGCCCTCACGCGCCTTATGACAAACCTGCTTTACGGGGTCAGGCCGAGCGACCCGCTGACGTTCATCGCCGTCTCGCTTCTGCTCACGATGGTCGCGCTGCTCGCGTGCTACATTCCCGCACGACGCGCGATGAAGGTCGATCCCATGGTGGCGCTGCGCTATGAGTGACGGAGCAAAGCTATGAGCCGGTTGTTCAGCCGCCGCAAGCGAATGATGGAAGACCTCGACCAGGATATCCGCGACTTCATCGAGCGCGAGACTCAGGACAACATCGAGCGCGGCATGGCGCCGGAAGAGGCAAGGTACGCCGCCCTACGCAAGTTCGGCAACGTGACGCGGGTCAAGGAAGACACGCGGGAGGCATGGAGTCTGATGTGGCTTGAGCATCTTTGGCGCGACATTCGCTACGGTTTACGCCAGCTTCGACGCAATCCGGGCTTCACGGTCGTCGCGGCGCTGACAGTGGCTTTAGGCATCGGAGCCAACACGGCAATCTTCAGCGTTATTAACGCCGTGCTCCTCACGCCTCTGCCCTTTCCCCATCCGGACCGACTGGTCCAGATTTGGGAGAAGAACCCCCGCATCGGGCTCAACCAGGGGGTAGTTTCGCCATTCAACTTTCTTGATTGGCAAAGCCAGAGCCACGATTTTGAAGCCATGGCGGCCTATCAGCACGACCACTTCAGCCTTACGGGCGGTCCGTTGCCTGTCGGCCTCAGTGGGCGGAGCGTCTCGGCGGATTTCTTCAGAGTGCTCGACGTGCGCCCTATGTTGGGGCGCGACTTTCTCGCCAATGAAGACCGCCCGGGAGCCAAGCACGTCGCCATAATAAGCTATTCCACTTGGCAGAACCACCTCAACGGCGACCCGGCGATTGTCGGGAAGGCAGTCACGCTCGATGGCGAGTCCTACACCGTAATTGGCGTGATGCGAGCGGACTTCCAATCCTCCGACTTAGGTTCCGATGTCTGGATCACCCCGGGCTTTGAACTCAAAGGGCACAGTCGTTCGAGCCATTACGTTTTCGCGATCGGCCGGCTGAAGCCCGGCGTCACACTGGCGGAGGCGAGGTCCGAGATGGACACCATCGCGGACCGCCTGGCACAACAATACCCTGACAGCAACTCCCGTAGCGGCATCCTGCTGGTTCCCCTTCAAGACGAAATCGTGGGCAACACCCGGCTCGCGCTGCTGATCCTCTGGGGCGCGGTGGGACTGGTCTTGCTCATAGCTTGTGCCAATGTTGCCAACTTGCTGCTCTCGCGCGGTGTTTCCAGGCGCCGCGAGTTTGCCGTCCGGGCGGCGGTCGGGGCGGGGCGGATGCGCCTGATAACCCAGCTTGTGACGGAGAGCACTCTGCTCGCCTCGGCAGGCGGGGCGTTAGGCATAGCGGTCGCGCGCTGGGCAATCGGGACCATTGTTCGCTCGGCAGCGATCCCTCGTGCCCACGGGATTGCGTTAGACGCGCGCGCTCTCGCGTTCACGGCAGCGCTCTCCCTATTGACAGGAATCGTCTTCGGACTTGTTCCTGCCCTCGCTTCTTCCTCGCTTGACCTCAACTCCGCTTTGAAGGAAACGGGCGGAGTGAGGGAAGCGAGTGCCTTCAGGTGGCGATTGCGAAACAGCCTGGTCGTGGCGCAAATTGCGCTCAGCGTGGTCCTGCTGGCCGGCGCCGGCTTGCTCATCAAGAGTCTGTGGCTTCTCGGCCGCGTTAGTCCAGGCTTCAACCCCCAAGGTGTGTTGGGCGTGCGCCTGTCGCTTCCGGAATCGAAATATCCGAAAGGTATCGAACGCGCGGCGGTCTTCAAGCGCGTCATCGAGCGCCTGGAAGCGGTCCCGGGCGTTGCCAGCGTGGGTGGCGTGAACGACCTCCCTTTCAGCGGATCGGAGACCAGTTCATCGTTCGATATCGAGGGAATGCCGCCGCGTTCGGCCGACGAAAACCGCCAGGCCGACCGGCGCAACATCACTCCGGATTATTTCAAAGCCATGGGGATTTTACTTCTCAAGGGACGTGAGTTCAGCGATCAAGACAATGCGGACTCACCTAACGTCGCTATCATCAACCAAGACTTGGCTCGGATGTACTGGCCGTCCGGCGACCCGCTGGGCCGGAAAATTAAGCTCTACGATAAAGATTGGGAAATCGTTGGCATCGTGGGCGATGTGAAGTTGCTCGACCTCGCTGCAAAGGACAAGCCCGAACTCTATATCCCTGACGCGCAGTCCGGCTCGCCCGACTGGATGTTCTTTGCTATTCGCAGCCGAGTTGGAGCGGAGTCGCTGATCGCGTCGGTGCGAAAGGCGGTCCGGGATGTCGTTCCGGACGAGCCGCTCTACGACGTGCGAACGATGGAAGAGCGCGTCGAGGCTTCGACTGCGCGACGCCGGTTGAATGCCTTGCTTCTGGGAGTCTTCGCGGCGCTGGCACTTCTGCTCTCGGCCGTGGGGACCTACGGCGTGATCTCCTATTCGGTCGCGCAGCGAAGACGCGAGCTGGGCATTCGCATGGCCCTGGGCGCCGAGCGTGCTGACGTGGTTCGCATGTTGGCGCGCGACGGACTGACGTTGGCAAGTGCAGGCGTCGCCCTGGGAGTTGCAGCGGCCTTGGGCCTCACGCGAGTGCTTGCCAGCATGCTCTTCTCGGTGCGCCCCGCTGACCCGCTGACGTTCGTTTTCGTATCTGTTCTGTTGGTGGCGGTCGCCTTGGTTTCCAGTTATATTCCCGCCCGCCGGGCAACGAAGGTCGATCCCATAATCGCCTTGAGATATGAATAAGGGAGAAAAACCATGAGTTGCTGGGCTCCATTGTTCAGCCGCCGCAAGCGCATGATGGAAGACCTCGATCAGGACATCCGCGACTTCATCGAGCGCGAGACTCAGGAGAACATCGCGCGCGGGATGGCGCCGGAGGAAGCGCGGTACGCGGCGCTTCGCAAGTTCGGCAACGTAGTGCGAATCAAGGAGGAGACGCGGGAGGTGTGGAGTTTTGTTTGGCTCGAGCAATTCTGGCAGGATGGTCGCTACGCATCGCGCCAACTCTTCCGTACCCCCGGCTTCACGGCACTGGCAGTGCTTACGCTAGCTCTGGGTATCGGAGCCACCACGGCCATCTTCACCGTAGTCAATGCGGTACTTTTGCGCCCGTTGCCTTACCCGCACCCTGACGAGCTGGTTTATGTGCAGGAGATTTTAGACAAATACGGTGCCGCTTCAGTTGCCGGCGTCAGCGAGTTTGCCGCCTGGAGGGATCAGAGCCGTACTCTCAACCCGGTAGCTGCCTACACGGATTCGTGGTTCAACCTCACGGGAGGAGGGGATCCCGAGCGAATTACTGCCGGCTTAGCTACCTCCGCGTTTTACTCGCTTTTGGGTGTTCGCCCCTTAACCGGACGGCTGTTTCTACCCGAGGAAGACCGTCCTGGTGGCCCGCCCGTAGTGATTCTAAGTGAAGCCTTGTGGAGGCGCCGATACGGTGGCGAAGTTTCTGTGGTCGGCAGCAGCGTCACCTTGGACGGCAAGGTTTACACAGTGGTCGGGGTACTTCCCCGGTCCTTCGTTATTCCCGCTGACTCCAAAATTGATTATGCCCTTTGGGTGCCACTGATAGCGAACGAAACGGGGGCGGGGCCGATGGGCGTTGTTCGAGTCATCGGCCGGCTCAGACCCGGAATTAGCCTAGACGCCGCGCGCTCGGACCTGAATGCAATCTTGCGATCAACTCGGGCAGGAGGGCCACAGGGCTGGGTGACGGGTGTCGCACTCTCAACCTGGCAAGAGCAAATTACGGGAAAATCCCGGCTTTCCTTATTGTTGTTCCTGGGAGCAGTGGCCTTCCTGCTCCTTATTGCCTGTGTCAACGTCGCCAACCTGCTGCTCTCGCGCGCCGCAACGCGGCACAAAGAGATGGCGGTACGGCTGGCGGTGGGCGCAGGGAGGAGAAGAATCATCCGGCAACTTCTCACGGAGAGCGGGCTGCTGGCCCTGTTGGGCGGAGTGCTCGGCTTGGCGTTAGCGCGCTCCGCGAAGGACCTGCTGGTCACATTTATTTCTTCCAACCTCCCGAAGCTGGAACCCATCAGTCTCGACTATCGCGTCCTGGGCTTCTGCTTGGCCTTGGCCGTGGCCACCGGCTTGGCCTTCGGCCTGGCCCCTGCGCTTCAGGCGTCTGGGATTTCGCTGAATGAGGTACTGAAAGAGGCGGGTCGTAGCGCTTCCGAACCTCGATCCGGCGTGCTTTTCCGCGACTTGCTCCTTATCTCCGAGACTGCCCTAGCCATGATGCTTCTGGTCGGCGGCGGCTTGCTGTTCCGCAGCTTCCTGCGGGTGCGTGGGATCGACTTGGGAATCAGATCAAAGAACGTCCTGAGCATGACGGTAGACCTAACACCCTCCGAATACGCCACGCCAAATGTCCAAGCGGCGTTCTTCCAGCAACTGATGGAAAGGATTAGAGGCCTCGAAGGCGTCCAAGCGGTGGCGGGCAGCAGTTGTCCTCCCTTGGGAAATCGCGAGACTTCGGTGACCACGGCTCTGAACGTCGAAGGACACTCTGTAAACGTACCGGACGCAAGAACCACAGCGGTGAGTCCGGATTATTTCCGTGCGATGGGGATTCCGCTCATGGAAGGGCGCTATTTTACGCAAGCTGACCATGAAACCTCACTGAACGTGGCGATTGTCGATGAATCCTTCGCGCGCCGCTATTGCGGCGGAAAGAAATGTCTTGGCGGAAGGATCGTGAGCTGGGTTCGCAGGAAGGAGTGGCTAACCATTGTGGGGGTCGTGGCCAATGCTCGGGACTCGGCAGAGGCGGAGCCACATCCGAAGGTCTACCTTCCTTTCTCGCAGGCAAGCGAACCTTACATGACCGTGCTCGTGCGCACCGCCGGAAACCCCAAGTTGTGGACTTCGGCTGTGCGCAGCCAGGTTGCGAGCGTCGACAAAAATCAGCCCCCGCACGACCTGATGACGTTGGAAGACCTGCGCACGCAATCCATGACGCCGCGGCGGGTCAGCATGCTTCTCGTGGGCGCATTCGCTGCGCTGGGGCTGATCCTGGCATCGGTCGGAATCTATGGCGTGGTGTCCTACTCCGTGAGCCAGCGTACGCATGAGATAGGCATCCGAATGGCTTTGGGCGCCGAACGTGGCGATGTGCTGAAAATCGTGGTGGGGCAAAGACTTCGCTCGGTGCTGATCGGAACAGGAATCGGCGTGGGAGCGTCAATTGGACTCACTCGCTTGCTGCAAAACATGCTTTTCGCCATCAAGCCCACTGACCCGGCAACATTCGTTAGCGTCTCGCTAATCCTTCTGATAGTAGCCTGGCTTGCCTGCTACATTCCGGCACGGCGAGCAACCAAGGTCGATCCTATGGTCGCGCTGAGATATGAGTAGCTCACCGTGCTTTCAGCACGGCAACGAAGGACGAAAATAGGCGAGAGTGATGTAAGGTATTGCTGGATGGGGCGGCGAGAGAGGTCGTTTCACTCTGGCGCAGCAGGAAGCCCGCGTACGAGTATGACCCGGACGCTGAGAGGCACAACGAATTGTTGCTTCCCCGAAGTGGAGAGCACGCGAATGAGATTCTCGCAATTGCCCGCGTCCTGCGCCGCCCCTCCAGGAGGCGATCATGGAGGTGCTTTACGCGTGTTGTTGTGGGTTGGACGTGCACAAGAAGAGTATCACCGCGTGTGTGCTGTGGGCAGAAGGGAAGGGGAAGACGCGCAAGGAGAAGCGGCGCTTTGGAACTTTCACGCGGGAGTTGTTGCAGTTGGCGGACTGGCTGCGGGCGTGCGGGGTAACGCACGTGGCTATGGAATCCACGGGGGTGTACTGGAAGCCGGTGTGGAACATCCTGGAGGGGCAGTTTGAGGTGCTGTTGGTGAACGCGCAACACATCAAGGCGGTGCCGGGGCGGAAGAGCGATCAAAAGGACTGTGAGTGGATTGCGGATCTGCTTCAGCACGGGTTGCTGCACGGGAGTTTCGTACCGCCGAAGGAGAGGCGAGAACTGCGGGACCTGACACGTTATCGAGTGAGTTTGGCGCAGGAGGAGAACCGCATTGCGAACCGTGTGCAGAAGGTGCTGGAGGATGCCAACCTGAAACTGGCGTCGGTGGCCAGCGATCCTCTGGGGGTGTCGGGCCGGGCGATCCTGACGGCCATTCTAGCTGGGGAAGAAGACACGGAGCGGCTGGCGGAGATGTCCAAGGGGATACTGCGCAAGAAGATTCCGGACTTACGTTTGGCGTTAGAAGGGCGGGTGACGGAGCATCATCGTTTTCTGCTCCAGGAGTTGCTGGATCATCAGGAATTCCTGGAGAAGAAGATGGCGGAAGTGGAAGCGGAAATTGGGAAGCGCATGCGCCCTTTTGAAGCGGAGGTCGAGAGGCTGGACACGATTCCGGGCGTCGACCGGGTGACGGCCTGGAGTCTGGTGGCGGAGGTGGGGGTGAGGATGGAGCAATTTCCTTCCGCCGGTCACTTGGCCTCTTGGGCAGGTTTATGCCCGGGGAGTTTCGAGAGCGCGGGCAAGCGTCTGAGCGGCAGGACGCGGAAGGGGAGTGCCTCGCTACGGCGCTGTTTATGTCAGGTGGGATCGGTCGTCTCCCACCTGCGGGACAATTATCTTTCCGCGCAGTACCGACGCCTGGCCGCCCGGCGAGGAGGCAAGCGAGCCGTATTGGCTGTGGCGCACACGGTGTTGGTGATGGCGTATCACATCCTCAAGCGAAAGCAGAATTACCAAGAGCTTGGAGCCGACTATTTCGACCGCTTGAACGCTGATGCCATACGCCGCTCCCTCGTCCGTCGCTTGGAGAGGCTCGGTCACAGAGTCACCCTCGAACCTATCCTGCAGTCGGCGTGAGGGATTTTCGAATGAGTGAAGGAGAAATGCCATGAGCCTCTGGGATCGTTTGTTTAGGCGCCGGAAGCGAATGATGGAGGACCTCGACCAGGATATCCGCGACTTCATCGAGCGCGAGACTCAGGACAACATCGAGCTCGGCATGGCGCCGGAGGACGCGCGCTATGCAGCGCTGCGAAAGTTCGGCAACGTAACGAGCGTTAAGGAAGAAACGTGGGAAGTGTGGAGCCGCGTCTGGCTCGAACGGCTGTGGCAGGACGTACGCTTTGGCTTGCGCATGTTCCGCAAGAATCCTGCTTTCACCGCCGTGGCGGTTGCGACGCTGGCGCTTGGCATCGGGGCTAACACGGCAATCTTTACCGTCATTGACGCCGTACTGCTGCGTCCCTTGCCCTATCCGGATCAGGGCAGAGTGGTCTGGGTCACGGAACTCATGCCACAGTCGGGCCGCGACACCGTTCTCACGCCGGAGTACGCCGCGTGGGAGAAAGAGCAAAAGGTCTTCGACCAGTTTGGGGCGTTCAGTGTTACGCGGGGAATCAATCTTGCGTACGGCCCGCACCCGGAACGCATAATGGCCGGTCATGTGACTCAGAGCTTCTTCCCGGTTCTGGGAATCGATCCTGCGCGGGGGCGCACTTTCCTGCCGGGAGAAGAGCGGCCCGGGCACAACCACGTTGCAATCCTCAGCCACGATCTGTGGCAAGGCTACTTCAATAGCGACCCGAATATTCTGGGCAGATCAATAATTCTGGATGGGGTGAGTTATAGCGTGATTGGCGTGATGCCGCGCCGCTTCTTTCATCCGGGCTCGGCCGGGGTAGGAGTATGGCTGCCGGACGCCTTGAGTCCAGAATCGGAGCGGCCTGGCATGGCAATGGGCATTGTGAGTGTGATCGGGCGGCTGAAGCTCGGCGTCAGCGTGGAGCGCGCCCAGGCAGCGTTGGAAGTCATCGCACGCCACATGGACAATCAGTATCCTCCGCCTTGGTCGCGTTACCATGCTGCTGCTCATGCCAGAGTCATTCCCCTGCACGATTGGCTCACCCGCGATGTTCGCCCCGCGTTGTATGTCATGCTGGGAGCTGTTGGCCTTGTCCTGTTGATTGCGTGCGCGAATGTGGCTAACTTGCTGCTGGCGCGCGCTGTCTCGCGCGAAAAGGAAATCGCCGTTCGAGCCGCCATTGGCGCGGGCCGCTCGCGCCTGGTGCGGCAGATGCTTACCGAGAGCACTCTGCTGGCGGTCTGCGGCAGCGGACTCGGGCTGCTGCTTGTTCCCCTGCTGACCACCATCCTGCGATCGTACGTGCCGGAATCGCTGCCGGGGCATCTCGGGCTCGACTTTCGGGTCCTTGGCTTGACGCTGGCTTGCGCCCTCGCCACCGGTATCCTATTCGGACTCGCACCGGTCTTCGCGGCATCCAAGCTGCGCCTCACAGATTCCCTCAAAGAAAGCGCAGGTCACTTCGGCGAGTCGAAATCGCATCGACGGCTGCGCAGCGCTTTGCTCATTGCGCAGTTGGGCCTTTCCCTGGTGTTGCTGATCGGGGCAGGCCTTTTGGTAAGGAGCTTCCTGCTGCTTCTCAAAGTCAACTCAGGCATCGACCCTCACAACGTGCTCACCGCCGAAGTGTGGCTGACGCCGGAGAATACCTACAATCCTGTCCGCCAGAGGGAGTTCTTTCAGCAGGCGCTGGAGCGCGCCCGAATGATTCCCGGAGTGGAATTCGCCGGGGCAACAACTGAGATGCCATTTACCATGTTTAACGCCCTTGGGAACGGCCTGAGGGCGGAAGGTCAGCCCGAGCCTGGGATTGACCTCACCTATTGTACGGCCACGGTCTCCCCCGGCTACTTTCAAGCCATGGGGATCAAGTTGCTTTCAGGCCGGTTCTTCGACGAGCGAGACGCGGAGGGGACGCCGCAGGTCGTGATCCTGGACCAGAGTCTGTCCCGCGCACTTTTTCCCACACAAGACGCAGTGGGAAAACGTATCCGGATGGAGAATTCCTGGCAAACGGTTGTGGGTGTGGTAGCCGATACTCACCATCTCGGCCTCAGCGAAAGAGTGACACCTGAGCTGTACACGTCCTATTTGCAGGGACCGTCGTTTTTTATGGACATCGTGTTGCGAACGTCGTCAGACCCGTTGAGTTACGCCCCGGCGCTGCGCAATGCAGTTCTCGCCGTCGATAGAAGTCTGCCCTTGGCGAATGTGAAAACCATGGAGCAGCGCGTCGGTGAATCCTTGTCCACCCGCCAGGAGCGACTCCTGCTGCTCGGGACCTTCGCGACGCTGGCATTACTGATTGCGGTCAGCGGAGTCTACGGAGTGACGGCATATTCGGTCACCCGACGGACTCATGAAATTGGCGTGCGGCTGGCGATGGGTGCACAACGTCAAGACGTCATGAGAATGATGATGGCGCAAGGGCTGCGCACAATTCTCCTCGGAATCGGCGTGGGGTTTGCCGGAGCACTCGCTTTGTCACGAGGACTAGCCAGCTTTCTCTACAACACTCCCACCACCGACCCACTGACTTTTGCCATTGTTTCCTTGCTCCTCGCCGGGATCGCCTGCCTGGCGGTCTATATCCCCGCGCGCCGGGCGACCAGGGTCGATCCCATCGTGGCTCTGAGGTACGAGTAGCGCACGCCCCGGCAGCCGTGCCCGTTTTTTTTGCCTGCTGGGAGCCGTGCTACACTAAGCGAGTTCAGGGCTCAAATCAAAATCGGAGGAGCAGCGTGACCAAGCCTATCGTGCAATCGGTGATCTTTAAGGCTTCCCCGGAAGAACTGTTTGAAATCTACACGGACTCAAAAAAGCACTCCGCAGCTACCGGAGCGAAGGCATCCGTCAGCGCCAAGGCGGGAGCCAAATTTACGGCGTTCGACAACATGCTTGCGGGCCGAAACCTGGTGGTCATTCCAGGCCGCATGGTCGTGCAAGCGTGGCGAGCCACGCACTGGAAGGACGTCGATCTCGATTCAATTCTGGTTTTGAACTTCTCGAAGGCGCCGGGCGGCGGCAGAGTCGACCTGGTTCACGTGGGCGTTCCGGTCCATGACCACAAAGGCGTAACCAAGGGGTGGCCGAGATATTACTGGAAGCCGTGGAAGAAGTACCTGAAGGCACGGACCACCTAACGGGCGAGGAACGTCGGCTGGCTCCGTGGGACTCTCTGCGCTCACCTCCTGGACACCGCGATGATGTTATCGTGGGACCCGCCTGTATACTCATCCAAACTATTTCCACCGTCCAGTTTGGCACGCTGCTACAATGGCGTCTGCCCGGGGCGGTCACTCGAGCCGTCCCTATCTCCGGGAGGACGAACAGCGATGGACGCGATTGAGGTGTTGAAGACACGGCGGTCGGTACGCGCCTACAGAAACGAATCCGTACCAAAGAACATACTCGAGGACATCATTGATTGCGGGCGGCTGGCAGCCACCGCCATCAACATACAGCCTTGGGAATTCGTGGTCGTGACGGAGCCCGCGATGTTGCGCAGAATCGCGGAGACAACAGATTACGGAAAGTTTATTGCCCAGGCCGGGGCGTGTGTGGTGGTTCTGTGCAACGACACGAAGTATTACCTCGAAGACGGTAGCGCTGCGACGCAGAATATCCTGCTCGCAGCCCGCGCGCACGGATTAGGCTCGTGCTGGGTGGCGGGGGATAAGAAGCCCTATGCTTCCAGCATCTGCCGTCTGGTCAGTGCACCCGCAAGCTGCCGGTTGGTCAGCTTGATTCCGATCGGCTACCCGGCAGAAACACCGCAACAGCCTAAGCGGCGACTTTCCGATGTTTTGCATTGGGAGACGTATTGAGCGCTATGAGCGTCAAGCTTCAACTTGCGCTCGATTTCCTTGAACTCGAGGAAGCCTTAGGCCTGCTCGAAAAAGTCCACGCTTTTGCCGACATTATCGAGGTTGGAACGCCCAGCGTGATTCGGTACGGAACGGAGGCGGTTCGCAGGATCAAGCTGAGCTATGCCGCTAAGACAGTGCTGGCCGATCTGAAGATCATGGATGCTGGCGAAGGGGAAGCGAGCTTGGGATTTGAGGCAGGAGCGAGCATCGTGACCGTAATGGGCGTTGCGCACAATGAAACAATACGAGGCGCGGTGCGTGCGGCAGCGAAGTTCGGAGGACAGATCATGGCTGATCTGATGGCAGTTCCCTCCCCCGCACGGCGCGCCCGGGAACTGGAAGAACTCGGCTGCGCTTTCTTGTGTGTCCACACCGCGACAGACGCGCACCGATCCGGCGAGCAAGCGTTTGAGGGTGTGAAGCTGCTCCGCTCAAAACTCTCCAAGGCCCTGATTGCCGTGGCGGGGGGAATTGATGTGAGCAGCGCAGGAGCGGCCTGTGAAGGAGGCGCGGATATCCTGGTGGTGGGCAGCGGGATCGTCAAGGCCGACGACCCGCGCGAAGCGACCCGCGCCCTGCACGAAATCTGCGCCGGGTGGGTGCGGAGGTAGTTCATGCGCTTCCGCGAGGATGAAAAGGCGGTGCTCAAGGAAGTTGGGCAGACGTTGGATCGAGTTGACCCCGCCGCCGTGGAACAGATGGTTCAGTTTCTTGCGCAAGCCAAGAGCGCTTTCATTGCCGGCGCAGGGCGCTCAGGGTTGATGATCCGCAGTTTCGCTATGCGCTTGGCGCACCTTGGCCTCTCCGTGCAAGTGGTCGGCGACGTGACGACACGCGGCATCGGGCGCGGGGACGTTCTGCTGGCCGCCTCCGGTTCGGGCGAGACGCGGGGAATCGTGGCCATGGCGCAGAGCGCGATCGAGAACGGAGCGAAAGTCGGAGTGATCACCATCTTCCCCGAGTCATCGCTCGCCAAGCTCGCGGAGCGTCTGGTGGTGATTCCTGCCCCTACGCCCAAGAGCGGACGGCAGAATCCTGAGACCTCGATCCAGCCAATGGGGAGCCTTTTCGAGCAGAGTCTGCTCGTTACACTGGATGTGATGGCGATGATGCTGATGGAGAAACTCGGTCAGACTTCAGAACAAATGTTCAAGCTCCACGCAAACCTTGAGTGACCCCTTCGGGCGGGCGCGCGAAGTCAAAGGGCTCGCTTTGCGACCTTCGCGTGCTTTGCGACTTGGCGTGAAACCGGTCGTCCCTATTGCGGGAAACTGCCAGGCACCGTGATCTTTTGCCACCCTTCTCCGGTGAGTGAATCCAGAAACGCCAGCAGGTCCTGTTTGGTCTCCTCATCCAGGTAGAAAGGTGTGAGCCGGGTATCGAGGTGAGGATTAGGCACACCTCCTTTGGCGTAGAGGTCCAACACCTCTCCGAGAGTCTTGAAGCGGCCATCATGCATGTAGGGAGCGCGGTATGAAAGATCACGCAGGGTGGGTATTTTGAATTTCCCGAAATCTCCGCGCTTCTTTGTGACATCTTCGCGCCCAGCGTCAGGATGAAGCATGTCCATTCCGATTCCGAGGTTTGCGAACTTTTCCGTCGTAAGGTCCGGTCCGGCGTGGCATTCAGCGCATTCACCTTTGCGATTGAAGAAGTCCAGACCATCCTTCTGAGATTTGGTAAGGGCGGACTTGTCTCCCGCGAGGTAGTGATCATAGGCGGAGTTTCCGGAGATGATGGTGCGCTCGAAGGTGGCGATCGCCATGGAGATGCGATCAAACTTGATTGTGCTGTCTCCGAAGGCGGCAGCGAAAAGCGGGGCATAGCCTTTAATTCCCTGAAGCGTTTGAACTACCCGCTCAGTCGTCATGCCCATCTCGTCGGGATTCGTCACCGGAACGATGACCTGCGCCTCCAGGGTGGGGGAACGTCCGTCCCAGAATTCTGACCGGCCCCACGCGCGGTTTATAAGCGTCTGAGCGTGGCGGGTGCCCTGCTTTCCATTCACGCCTTTTGAGAATGCGGTGCTTGCCGAAAAGGCGTGCTGCGGTTCGTGGCAGAAGGCACAGGAAACGATGCCATTTGAGGAAAGACGGCCATCAAAAAACAATATCCTTCCAAGCTCGGCACGCGCCGGCGAATAGGGATTATCTTCCGGCCACGTTATGGGCGGAAGGCCCAAGGGAAGGGGCGGGCCGGACGGCGCGGGCGGTTCTTTTCGAAAGGCCAGCAAGCCCGGCAGCAAGCACAAAAGAAGCACCGTTGCGAACCTAACGTGTCTCGTCATGGGCGAGATCAGTCCATTTCCGCTTGACCGGACTTCAGAAAGTGAGGCAGACGGGGCGTGATAAATCGGAATCGCCGCCCGATGATCATCTTAACCAGCAGGCGATCGGTGCTGCGAGTAACCCCCTCGCACACACCCAGGTTGAATTCCCAGTTCGGCCCGAAATCATAATCGATGGTCGGCACGATTTGGTGTTGTTGAAGATACAAGGGGTCAAACCCGGTTATGGACCCGAGCGATCCGTAGTATTCAAGCCCCGCGCTGAGCTTGCGAGTGAGGGAGTAGGCAGCCTTGAAACCCGGTGAGAAACCCACGCCTTCATGGACGCTAGGGCCGTGAAACGAGCGCTCCAGGGCCGGGTTAAAGGAGAGATACCAGGAGTGCCACTGTTTATCGACGATAGGCCGAATCTCCCAGGTCCACGTATCTCCCGAAAAGATGGGGCGCTGGTAGCCAATCTCGGTGGAAAGGCTGACGCCTACCGGCCAATTCCACTTATCAGGGACGCGTATCCGCGGACGAATGTGGTCGCCAACCCATTTATACCCCTGCCGCGGTCCGGCGCTCGTGAAGATATAAAATCCTGTCTCAAACCAATCATTCCAGCCTTGGGTGATCTCGACCGTTTCGTGCAATTGATGTTCGTCGGGAAGAACGCCTTCGAGGGGCGTTTTGAAACCCTCGAAAGTGAAATTGCTGTGTAGTTCGACCATCGTGCGGAGAGGAGGCACGGTATCCGCGCCGTAAACTTGAATCTCATAGTTGCCCTGCCCGTAGAGCGGCGCGGAGGCAAGCACGAACCAAAGCGCGATTCGGCACAGTTTCCCCATGGGGAATATTATTCTCTTTTTGGGTGAGTTTGCACAACTGCCCGGCGGCAACTACTGGACACGCGTTCGGAAAAGCTGGCCCCCGGACTCACCCATGAATATTGACACTGGTTTCACAGGCCTGTTTATTCCCTACACTCCGGGCCGGGCCTCGAATAAAATGCTTAGTGATCACCACAGCGAGGACCATTGGCCACAGAATCCCGCAGGCTTCTCACTCCCGGTGATGGGCTGTCGATGGCGTGTTTGGCCATCCTGATGTCGTTGTTTGCAGCGGCCAGAGCGACAGCGGCCGTGCAACTGCGCGGCGTGGTTGTGGACGAGAACGGCGTGCCGGTGAATGGCGTGCAAGTTACAGTAAAGTCCAAAAGCGGGATCACCCAATACGCTTATTCGGACGACGCGGGGCGTTTCGAAGTGTCATTAGCGGCGCCCGGCGAGTACCTTGTCAGCCTCAGCAAGCCTGATTATTTCCACCTTACTGAGCCGGCGGTGCCCTTGCAGGAGGAAACCAACGAAGTCTCCTTTACTCTAAGCCACGAGTTCGAGGTGCACTCCAGTGTGGAAGTCCGCTCGTCAGCCAAGCAGATCGATCCGTTGGAGCCCGAACACAAGGAGATTTTCGATGCCCAGGACATCCTCGATCTTCCCACTTACAGCACCCACGACCTCGCAGCCTATTTGCCCATGATCGCGGGCGTCACGGAGGACAACTCCGGCGGGCTCCATGTGGCTGGGGGGCGCTCCGGGGATGCCGAATATATGTTGGACGGTTTCGAGATTGGCGATCCTGTCTCAGGTCAACTGACCAGCAGCCTGGATATCGACAGCGTGCGCGAGGTAAAAGTGGACGACGGCCGTTACGGAGCCCAGTACGCGCACGCCGCCGGTGCGGTGATGGAATTCGGCACCTACGTGGGTGACGACCGCTGGAGATTCGGAACCACGGATTTCTTCCCCGCGGTCAATCTCCAGCAAGGCGTGCACTTTGGAAATTGGTACCCACGCTTCAACTTTTCGGGCCCCCTGCACAAGGGCCGCGCCTGGTTCTCCGACGGCATCAGCATTCAGCACACATTTTCGTTGATTCAGGGGCTGCCGCGCAACGGCGATACGCAGGAGCAGTGGTCGGGCGACAATCTCGCCCGGGTACAGATGAACCTGACGCCCACCAACATTCTTCAAGGCAGCTTCCTGTACAACCAAAGTGCGTATTCCCATCTCGGCCTCAGTCTGTTTACTCCCCTTTCGACGACCACGGACGATCATGCGCATCGCGAGTTTGTCTCCATCAAGGACCAATTCTTCTTCGGCAGGAACATGTTTGAACTCGGTGCGGCCACGGACAACGCCACACTCAACGACGAGCCGCTCGGCTCCGCGCCTTACGTCGTGCAGCCCATCAGCGCTTCTGGAAATTACTTTCAAACCCTGCTCCAGCGCAACCACCGGGTGCAGGTGATCGGCAACTTGAATCTTTCCTCGCTCCGCTGGCACGGCACCCACGAGGTGAAAGCCGGCTTCAACGCCGATGAGCTGGCCTTTTCTCAAGGGGCGGTTCGCAATCCGGTCGAGACGCTCAGTGCCGGCAATACGCTGCTCCTGGAAACTACCTTTAGCGGCGCGCCGTATTTTCACCTCGACAACACGCAGTTCGGCTATTTTCTTCAAGATTCGTGGAAGGTGATTCGCCCGCTGGTCGTAACGATCGGCGGGAGGGCAGATTGGGACAAGATCATTGGCAAGACGATATTGGGCCCGCGCCTGGCAGCCAGCTTTCTTCCCTTCTCTGATAACCGGACCAAAATCTCCGCCGGCTGGGGAATCTACTACCGCCCCATCAATATGGCCCTTTGGAGTGAAGGGCTCGATCAAGAGCGGGTTGACACCCTTTATGACTCGACTGGGACCACGCCTATCCTGGGGCCCGCCACGACGCGTTTCGTGCTGCCGTCCGGCGGGCTTCGGCAGACAGGCTTCAACACCACCAGTCTCGAGTGGGAGCAAAAGCTGGGTTCAAATGCTTTCACCGGCGTCGCGCTGCTGCGCCGGGTGGAATCCGACGGGTTCACTTATCAGGATATCCAACCCGCTCCCCTGGGAGGAGTGTTTCTCTTCGGGGACATGCGCAGCGACCGTTATAGCTCCGCTGAGATCTGGGTGCGCCGAGTTTTTAGAAACAAGACCGAAATCTACGGGGATTACACCCGCTCGAGCGCCCGCAGCAACCAGGCGCTGGATTTTTCTCTCTTGACTCCCTATTTTGTTCCGCAGTCGCCGGGCCGACTGCTGTGGGACACTCCAGATCGCCTGATCGCCTGGGGGAAGACGCCGCTGCCGCTCTGGGGGCTGTTCCTGAGTGCCCGCACCGAGTACCGGACGGGTTATCCGTTCGATGCCGTGAACGAGCAACAGCAGTTGGTGAGCGCGCCGGGGGCGTTCCGCTACCCCAACTATTTTGACCTGGACGTGGGGCTTGAAAAGCGGTTCCACTTCCGCGGCCAGGAATGGGCCCTGCGCGTCAGTTCCATCAACGCTACCAATCACGACAATCCCAATGCGGTTAATACCTTTATCGTCCCCTTCGCGTTTGCGGGAGGCCAGAGACGAGCATTCACAGCTCGCCTTCGCCTTGTGGGACGAAAATAACGTATAATCATTAGGACCTCATGGTCCCAATTATCCTTGCCCTCGCTTGCCTCGTCGGAGCCGCCCCAGTGGACTCCAAGGAAAAGGCGCCCACTGTTTACCAGATCCCATTGCCCGATCGGCCGGACTTCTCAGCCGTGGACTGGCTGGTAGGCGAGTGGAGCGGGAAAACCACGGACCAGAAAATTCAAGGCGAACTTCACTTGTCGGTCAGCTATCAACTGGACAAGCGCGTCATTCTGTTCCGCGGCGAAACCACTTTAGCGGCGCCCAAGACTTCTGCGCCGATGAAAGAATCCTGGCTGGGCATCCTTACTCCGGACCGGCAGGCGGGCGGCTTTTTGCTGCGCATGTTTTCCAGCATGGGATTCATTACGCGATATCGCTTGACCGTCGACGGGGCGGAAACCCACATTAACCCCGAGGGCGGCGATCAGCCTCCCCCGGGATGGCTCTTTCGAACCGTCATCAAGAGGACCAACCCTCAAGAGTTCGTCGAGACCGTTCAGGTCGCGCCCCCCAACAAGAGCTTCTTTGATTATTACACCGCTAAGCTGAATCGCTTACTGACTGAGGATAAGGCCAAGGCGGCTCAGATCCCGCCACATTAGACCGTCGTGGTGTAGAATCACTGATTGACCCTAGCTCCAAAGGGACTACTTCGTTGTCAAAACGCAAAAAGATTTTGCTTGCCCTATTGATTTTCCTGGCAGCCGTACTGGTCGTGATCGTGGTGGTCGTTCCCCGGCTCCTCAACGTGGACCGCTACCGTCCGCAGGTGTCAGCGCTGATTGAAAAACAACTGGGTAGGCGGGCGAAGATCGGGCACCTCGCCCTCACGGTTTTTCCTCGCCTCTCCATCCGCGCTGATGATTTTGCACTGAGGAACCCCGCAGGTTTTCCCCAGGGAGATTTCATCGAAGCCCGGAGGATTTACGCGGTAGTCGACGCCGCAAGCCTTTGGCGCCATCAAGTGGTTGTCAAATCGCTCGACCTGGAGGGGCCCTCGATAAGCCTGCTTTCCGACCGCAGCGGGCAATGGAATTCCGCTGATCCGCCTTCCCCAGGCGACCCCGCGCCGGACCCGTCCGGCGTTAAGCCTCTGTTCACCCTGGGGACTATCTCGAATGTCAGAATCAACAAAGGGAATTTGCGTATTGCAGACCTGTTGCCGTCAGGCCAGGCAGGCCCCGCCTTCGTCGAAGCGGAAGGAGTGACGGGCCAACTGCACAGCTTCGACCTGAACGCGCTCACGGAGGGCGCTCAGGCCCAGAATGTCCAAGGTTCTCTGGTGACGGAGGGGACGATCGCGGTGGACACTCTGCATGTCGCGAACATGGTCGTGACGAATCTGAGGTCAAACCTCCGCCTTTTCTCCCAACAAGTTCTCCTCGACGCTCTGGAATTCAGATGCTACGACGGTCGAGGCAACGGGGACATTGCCTTCGTGTTCGGGACTCCCAACACACGTTACCGCACCCAAACGAATCTGAGCGGAGTTAATGTGGCGAAGTTGCTGGATGCGCTTCCCGATGTGCGTGGGAAAATGACTGGCGTTCTCGATGGGCACGTGGCTCTTGACGGCGAGGTGGGCCATTCTCCCGACCCGCTAGCCGGGATGAGCGGCGCCGGTCACTTGACCATCGGCGCGGGCCGCTTGCCGACCTTGCAACTGGACGCAAACCTGGTTCAACTATTCCGCGTCGCCAAAATGGGGCCGGCCTCCGGGGATCCATATTCTTTCTCCTCCATCGCCATGAATTTTACGATTGGCAACAACCGGATTCAAACGATCAAAGGCAAAATCGCTGGCAACGGGGTGCAAATCGACGCCACTGGATCTCTTGGACTTGCGGGCGACGGCAGCCTCGATTATCAAGGCGTGGCAAGCGTCGCCAGCAGTGATAACGCTCTCACCAGCGTGCTGGGAGGGCTGGCCGGCGCCACTCTTAAGGGAGGCAAGATGGTTTTCCCCTTCGAGCTTAAAGGTACGTTTAAGAATCCGCAATTCACGCTGAAGCCGAGCGCCAGCCAAAAGGGCGGAGTTGGTCAAGGAGCGGGAACAGGCACCAAGCCGTAGGCGCTGCTCTACCCCGGGTTCGTCCAAACTGCGAGCGACCGTCTCATAGCCGGCCCTCAGCCATTCTCAATCCTCGGCGCCCGGGCACCGCTGCGGTGCGTGGCTTCTAAAGGATTTGCCAGGGAGAACTCCATGAATACCACTCGACCTCTCGCGCTGGTAACCGGAGCGTCCGCCGGTATTGGCGCAGCCTACGCCCGCAGGTTGGCAGCAGAAGGCTATGACCTGATCCTGGTGGCACGGCGGGCGGATCGCCTTAAGCAATTAGCCGCTGAGCTTGCCGGCCGGCATGGTGTGAACGCCCAGCCCTTGCCCGCCGACCTCACTCGAGACGACGAACTCGAGGGCGTCGAAGATCGCATTGCGCAGGAAGAGCGTCTTGAATTCCTGCTCAACAACGCTGGATTTGGCGGCACTGGCCGCTTCTACGAGTCTCCACTGGAACATGTGAATGCCATGCACCGCCTGCACGTCATGGCCACGCTCCGCCTTGCGCACGCAGCGCTCCGCAAGATGACGGCGCGCGGCAAAGGCACGGTAGTGAACGTGTCGTCGGTCGCCGCTCTTGTCGCCCGCCCCGGAAGCGTCAGTTACCACGCCACCAAGGCCTGGATGAACGCCTTCACTGAAGGTCTCTATCTGGAACTGAAGCAAGCACGTTCACCCGTCCGTGTGCAGGCGCTTTGCCCTGGCTATACATTGACGGAGTTTCACGATGTCACGGGGCAAGACCGCAGTGCGATTGCCGCGAGTCTCTGGACTCCTGTAGACAAAGTTGTGGAGGCATCCCTGGAGGGCCTGAAACGTAACCAGCTTTTCGTGGTGCCCGGCTGGCGCTATAAATTCATCGTCGCCTTAGTCGGCGTCTTGCCACGGGCTCTCCTCCATGCCGGGAGTTCGATAGGTAGCAGGAAATCCGCATAGAGCGGACCAGCGATACCGGAGGAAAACGTATGGGAATGGCAGGGATGATAGGCGGGATGCGCTCGGTTTTTCAGGACCCGTCCGTAGTGAAACAAAAAGTGAAACCCGGGACCGCCAAGCGCATGCTGCGATTCGCAATCCCTTACGCGCGCCTTCTGGCGCTTTTTCTGGTCGTGGTGATTGTGGATTCCGGGGTCGGCATCGTCAATCCCCTGATCTACCGGGAGATCATCAACAATGGCATCCTGAAGGGCAACGCCGCACTCGTTATCCGCTGTGCAATTCTGGCTGGTGTTCTCGGTCTCGTCGACAGCCTCCTCGGGCTTACCCAGGCCTATTTCTCCGCCGTAGTCGGCACACGCGTGGTGCTCGCC
This sequence comes from uncultured Acidobacteriota bacterium, assembly GCA_963831905.1. GTDB lineage: Bacteria > Acidobacteriota > Terriglobia > UBA7540 > UBA7540 > CAVROP01. The sequence continues at coordinate 947,329 of CAWHRX010000004.1, forward strand.
CTACGCACGAAGCTGTTCGAACATGTCCAACAGATGCCGCTTGCCTTCTTTACTCGAGTGCAGACGGGAGCCTTGGTGACCCGATTAAACACGGACGTGACCGGCGCTCAAAACGCGTTCACAGACATCCTCTCGAACGTGGTCGGCAACAGCATAACGGTTATGTTGGTGCTGGGAGCGATGTTTGCGCTCTCCTGGCAAATGACCCTCGCGGCTCTTCTCCTGGTTCCCTTGTTCGTGTTTCCAGCCCGTTTTTGGGGACGCAAACTCCAGGCCATCGTACGCGAGAGCTTCAACCTCACAGGCGAAATGAACAGCCTGATGATCGAGCGATTTAACGTCGCGGGCGCCTATCTCGCCAAGCTCTTTGGAACATCCTCAGGATGATAGCAAGGAGTTCGCGCTGAAAGCCGGCCGCGTCTCTGATATCGGCGTAAAGCTCACTCTCTATGGCCGGCTCTTTTTCACGGCAATTATGCTCACGGCCACGTTCGCGACCGCATTCGCCTACGGCTGGGGCGGCGTGCTCGCCGTGCGGCACCGGCTCAACGTCGGCACCGTAGTTGCCTTCGTTGCCTATCTGGCGCGCCTCTATGGTCCTTTGACCGGCCTCTCCGATATCCAGGTCAGCGTGATGACGGCGCTGGTTTCGTTCGAACGGGTCTTCGAAGTGCTCGACCTGGCCCCGATGATCAAAGAACCTGCCCACGCCATCGAGATTCCCGGTGGCCCTGCACGGATTGTCTTTGACCGGGTCTCATTCCGATACCCGACACCTTCGGAAGTTTCCCTGGCGTCGCTGGAATCTATTGCGGCACCTGATAAGACGCCGGGAAAAATCATGCTGTCCGATATCACTTTTAGCGCTGAACCCGGACAGCTCGTCGCGCTCGTCGGCCCTTCCGGAGCGGGCAAGACAACCATCACCCATCTCGTGGGCCGGCTGTACGACGTGCAAAACGGCTCCGTCTCAATCAATGGGATCGACGTTCGCAATGCGAAGCTCGATACTTTGCGGCAGCGCATAGGGATCGTTACGCAGGACGCCCACCTGTTCCATGACACCATCCGGGCCAACCTTTTGTATGCGAAGCCCGATGCAACGGGGGCGGAGCTCAACGAAGCCTTGCGCGCTGCCCAGATTTTTCCGCTCATCGCCTCGCTGCCGAAAGGGCTCGACACGCTGGTGGGCGAGCGGGGCTATCGCTTTTCGGGCGGCGAAAAACAGCGTTTGGCAATTGCTCGCCTTCTTCTTAAAGCGCCTGAAATCGTCATTCTCGACGAGGCGACCGCGCACTTGGATTCCGAATCCGAAGCCGCCATTCAGCGCGCGTTTGAAATGGCGCTTCGAGGGCGCACGTCCATCGTGATCGCGCACCGCCTCGCAACGATTCTGCGGGCCGACCAGATTCTGGTGGTGAATGAAGGACGCATCGTGGAGAGTGGAACGCACGCGGAACTCTTGGAGCGGGGCGGCCTTTATGCGGAATTGTATCGACACCAGTTTACAGAACCGGAAGAGCAATTGGCAGAGGGCAGTAGATAGGTGGAGGATTCATGATTCGATCATCACTGCGTTATGCGCTGCTAGGGGGCGCCATTCTGTTTCTTGTTCTGATTCAGCCCCAATTCACCTCTGATGGCGAGGGTCTTCAGAGTTCACGCTCGACGGCCCAAGGCGAGAAACATCCCCTGCGATCCATTCCCTACGAACCCGGCCTCGATCTTAACTCGATGGACCGGGCCGCCGACCCTTGCGACGATTTCTACCAATATGTGTGCGGCGGCTGGACGAAGAACAACCCCATCCCGCCCGACCAGCCAAGCTGGAATGTGTACGCGAAACTCTCCGACGAAAATCAGCAGTTTCTATGGGGCATTCTGCTGGAGGCTTCGGACCCCCACCGCACCCGCAATGCCTCCGAGCAGAAGATCGGCGACTATTTTCAGGCGTGCATGGATGAACCAGCCATCGAGAAGCTCGGTGCCGCCCCTCTCGAAACCGGACTCAAAGAGATTGACGCGCTGAAATCGAAGTCGGACCTCGGGAACTACCTCGGGCACGAACATCTGGGCATCCAAGGCAACCACATGCTTTTCGGTTTTGGCTCCAACCAGGACTTCGCCAACGCATCGCAGGTGATCGCCTTTGCCGACTCGGGCGGACTCGGCCTTCCTGACCGCGATTACTACACCAAGACCGATCACAAATCGCAGGAAATTCGCGGCCAGTACGTGCGCCACGTGCAGAGGATGTTCGAATTGATGGGAGACTCCAGGGCCGCCGCCACAGGGGAAGCCAAAACGGTGATGGCGATCGAGACGGAGCTGGCCGAAAAATCCATGACCCAGGTGCAAAAACGCGATCCCTACAACCTCTTTCACAAGATGGATCGCGCGCAATTGAAAACGCTCACGCCGCGCTTCGATTGGGACAGCTACCTGGCCTCAATCGGAACGCCTGGCCTTCAGGTTTTCAATGTCACCGAACCGGAATTCTATCGGGAACTGGACCGGCTGATCCGGAGCGAAAGCCTGGATGACTTGAAGACTTATCTGCGCTGGCACTTGGCGCATGACGAAGCTCCCTATCTTTCTCAGAAGTTTCAAGAGGAGAATTTCGATTTCTTCAGCCGAACGCTGCGGGGCGTCAACGCGATGCAACCGCGGTGGAAGCGCTGCGTGCAGTGGGTGGACCGCGACTTGGGAGAGGCGTTGGGACAGGTGTTCGTAGCCAAGACGTTCGCTCCCGAAGTCAAAGCCCGCACCTTGAAGATGACCCGGGAGATCGAGGCAGCCATGGAGGACGACCTGAAAACGTTGTCGTGGATGAGCCCGGCCAGCAAACAGCAGGCGCTCGAGAAGTTGCACGGCATCGTCAACAAAATCGGTTATCCCGACAAGTGGCGCGATTACAGTACGCTCGAGATCGTGCGCGGCGACTTTGCGGGAAATGTGCGCCGCAGTGCCATTTTCGAATCTAAGCGCGAACTGGCGAAAATCGGCAAACCCGTCGATCGCGGCGAGTGGGAGATGACTCCGCCCACCGTAAATGCATATTACGATCCGCAAATGAACGACATCAATTTTCCCGCCGGGGTTCTGCAACCACCGCTCTTCGACCCCAGGATGGACGATGCGCCGAATTATGGCAACACGGGAGGCACGATCGGCCACGAGTTGACCCACGGCTTCGATGACGAGGGTCGCCAGTTCGATGCCAAGGGAAACCTGCGCGATTGGTGGACGAAGCAAGACGCCACCCACTTTGACGAGCGGATCGCCTGTGTTCGGCAACAGTACGCGCAATATATCGTCGTTGATGATATTCACATCAACAGTAAACTAACCAGCGGCGAAGACGTGGCTGATCTTGGCGGGCTCCTGCTCGCCTACATCGCCTGGAAAAATGAGACCAAGGGGCAGGCCCTGAAGCCCATCGACGGCTTCACGCCCGAGCAGCGGTTCTTCATCGGCTACGGACAGTGGGCCTGTGAAAACGAGCGCCCTGAAAATCTGCGGTTGAGTGCCACCATCAATCCGCATTCGCCCGGTAAATACCGCGTGAATGGCATTGTTTCCGACCTGCCCCAATTCCAACAGGCATTCGGCTGCAAGGCGGGCCAGCGGATGGTGCGGACAAAGATGTGCCGAGTGTGGTAGTCAGGCGGACTCGAGGGGCAACCCTGGTGGTCGCCCTGACGGCTGCCGCCAAGCCAGCGCCTGCGGCGAGGTGTCAGCCTGAACCTCGCAAGTTAGGCCGCAGCGTCAGGGAGCCGTCTGCGTTCAAATCTTGATGGCAAGTCCAGCGAATGGAGTGCCGAACACCCCTTACCTCAAGTTCTGCTTGAAGTTTTAAGCCTTTCCAGCCAACGCCCTTGGGAAGCACGAATTGCGCTTGGCGGATTTTCCCCGGCAAAGGATAGCCGGGGTCGAGGCTTCCTCCTGCTATCACCTTTCCGTCATCGCCGGTAACGTAGACGCGCAGAGCGCCCGGGACTCCGGCGCAACCATCGTTCGCGAACCCCACGATCAAACCTTGGCGGTCTTGTTCTGCATACTGCCAGATAAACGAAGGCCGCACGCGATAACCGATGCGCCTGCTGATCTGGTCGATGGCCTGGGGGTATTGATGGTAATAACGCAGGATATTTTCGGCGCTGATCTTGTGAAAATTCCATAGCGACCAAAAATTGGGGCCGACGTCGATCACGTGCGCGATGACGTTGTCGGTGTAGGTAATCCCTTCCTCGACGTGCAGGGACGCGGGTGTGCCGTCGGACATTCCCACTTCGACCACCGCCCCTACCCACGGCGGCCGGTTGCTGAGGGTCTCAATCTGCTCGTTCTCGATGAAGATCGTGTCAGTGCGGAGCCAGTTTCCTGACCGGACGGTGCGATCGACAAGCTCGGAGTTGCCCACACGGCTGAAATCCGGTTGGGTATTGGTCACCAGCGGCGTGCGTCGCCAAAGCTCTGACTGGACTTCGAACATCTTGATCCAGGTCCGCTCGGCCGTGGCATAGTCCGGAAATGGATTGTTCTGAAACGGCCAAGTGTGACCCTCGCCCCAGAAGCCGTACATGAAGGTATCCATGAATTCGATCTGCGGGCTGCCGTCCAGTTCCGCGGCGAGCAACTGGTTCAGTTCCCGGTAGCAATCTTGAAAGAAGGGGTGATCATAACGGGGTTCGTAGTAAGCCGGTTTCCGGCGCGGCCCTCCGAGTCCCGTTCTCCATTCACCGATCAGTTTCACCATGGGCACTTTTTCGAGGACGAAATCCGGCAAAGCCTCCTCCACATAATCGGGCGCCCGCATCTGGATCCGAAATCCAATCCGCTTATTAAACCGCTTGGCCAGATCGAATGTAAGCTTCCAATAGTCAGGGAAGTCGAGCCGTCCGCGTCGCGGCTGCACTTCCCTCCAGGTCGGCCGGAGATAAAGCTTCTCGCCCAAGGGAAGCTTCACGAGATCCTCGATGGCTTGAGGAATGTTGTCGGATTTGATCTCAGCGGTGCCCATGTCCGCGGTGATGTAGGTAATAAGCCCCTTGCCATAGTTGGGCACAACCTCGCTCGAGGGAGTCGTGGCCATCACCACGTCGCCTCCCGGGAACACCGCTTCGGGCGGGTATTGCGGGAACGGGCCTTGATCCAGACGATCCGTGATCTGCGGTCCTACTCCAAAATCATATCTGTCCCAGTTGTGCGCGGGGACGAAGGCGGTTGCTTTCCCTGCCCCAACGCCTGCGATCGTGGCGGTCAATCCTGCCGATTTGAAGAAGCTTCGACGGTCCATGAAGAGAACTCCGTTCTACGCCTTCGGAGTGCGGTAGCGCCAGCTATCGCCGTTTCGTTTCGTTCCAAGGCGGCAGCGTTGCTGCCGCACTCCAAGGCGCTTCGCGCAGATTCAGGCGACGTGATGGGCCGCAGGGTCGCGCGACTCGAGCCTGGTGGCCTCTTCTTGAATTCGCCCCCAAGCTCGTTCCACGTGGCGAGATTCGGTATAGGTCTGCCCCACGCAGAAGCGAATGATGAAACGGCCGTTCAGCTTGGTGTGCGTCAAGTAGAGATCGCCGCTGCGATTGAGGGCGTCCAGCAGCGCCTCGTTGAAGGCATCTCCGGCGCGGTGGCGGAAACAGACCAGATTCAAGGGCGCTGGCGCGGCCAACTCAAATCGCTGGTCCTGCTGCACCCAAGAGGCAAACTGTTGGGCCAGCGCGATGTGCCGGCGAACGTGGTGCCGAACTCCCTCCACTCCGTAGTGTCGAATCACGAACCAGAGCTTCAAGGCGCGAAAGCGCCTGCCCAACGGCACCTGCCAGTCCCGATAGTCAATGACGGCGCCCGATTCGGTGGCCTTGTTACGGAGGTAATCCGGCAGAATTGACAGGGCGTCGATCAATTCCTCGCGCCGAGCCACGTAATAGCAGTCGCAATCGAAATTCGTGAACATCCACTTGTGCGGGTTGAAACAGTAGCTATCCGCGAACTCAAGTCCCTCATTGATGGACCGGAACTCAGGGCAGAGCGCCGCGGTGCCGGCCATGGCGGAGTCCACGTGCAGCCAGATGCCGTTGTCTTCACAGATACGTCCGATCTGCGGCAAGGGGTCCATAGCGTTCGATGAGGTGGTTCCTACAGTGGCGCAAACAATGCACGGCACCTTGCCGGCTTGCCGGTCGAGGGCGATCTGCGCCGCGAGAGCCTCCGGGCGCAGCGCCCAGTGAGCGTCAACCTCAATGTGGCGCAAGTTCTCCTCGCCCAGGCCCGCGATTTTCACGGCCTTTTCAATCGATGAGTGCGCCTGCGGAGAGGCATAGGCGACCAGATCACCCTTACACCCTCGCTTATTGCTGGTGTAGCCGGTCGCACGCTCGCGTGCCGCAAGAATCGCACACAGCGTGGCGCTGGATGCGCTGTCCTGAATCACTCCGCCACCCGTCGAGGTGGAGAGGAACTTCCCCGGCAAGCCCAACATCTGAACCAGCCAGTCGAGCACGTGAGTCTCAAGTTCCGTGCAGGCGGGGCTGGTGGCCCACAGCATCCCCTGAATGCCAAGGCCGGACGACAGCAGATCACCCAGGATGGCGGGTGCGGAGGCGTTGCAGGGAAAGAAGGCGAAGAAATTGGGCGACTGCCAGTGCGTTATTCCGGGCAGGATCAGCTTTTCAACATCGTGCAGCAGGGACTCGAACGGCTCACCGTCCCGAGGCGCTTCCTTCGGAAGTGCAGCGCGGATTTCACCCGGCTGAACTCGAGAGAGCACCGGGAAAGACTCGATACGCTCATAATAATCCGCAATCCAGTCGATGACCTCCCGGCCGTTCCGGCGGAACTCCTCGATGCTCATGTGGTAGCTTTTCTCGTTCGACATCCTGCTCTCCTTCGTCGGTTGCTCGCGGTCAGTCGACCGCCCCGGCGGTCCTTGGAGTATACAACACCCGTGCTATTCTAGGTTCTACTCCAACTAATAGGGCGCAGTGCGGGAGAATTGCAAGAAGCAGACGGGTGAGGTATATGGCGAAGGTGCAAAGCTGGTTATCTGCGGCGCTGAACCGGCAGGCCCTGGTGCATTCCGCGCGGACAGCGGTCGCGGCTCTCGTTTCGTTGGCCGTAGCGCGAGCATTCAGGCTTCCTGAGGCCTACTGGGCCGCGATTACCACCCTGGTCGTCATGCAGTCAACACTGGGAGCGGCGTTGGAAGTTTCCTGGAGGCGCTTTGCCGGCACCGCCTTGGGCGCCCTCGTCGGAGCGGTTGTTGCGGCTTATTTTCCCCCGAGCATCTTCGTTTTCGGAGTTGTTGTCTTCGGCATTGGACTGCTTTCCGCAGCCTTGCATCTTGATAGGACCGCCTACCGCTTTGCAAGTATCACGGTGGCCATCATCATGCTCGTCGAGCGTTACAGACCGGCTTGGATTATCGCGACGCACCGTTTCGTGGAAGTGTCGGTGGGTATCGCCGTGGCATTGGCGCTGACGGCGATTTGGTCGGAACGATCAGTCGCCGCCTACGAAGAAATCCGGAAATAGTAGTACAACGCGGCGCAACCGCAACCAAGAGCTTCCAACACGGAGGCCACAGAGAAGAGCTCCCAGAAATCACGGAGAAGGAAGTACAAGTGTTTTTTCTTCTCTGTGCGCTCTGTGAACTTTTCTCTGTGCCCTCTGTGTTTGGCTCTTCTGGGGCAGCGTGAACATCAAACAACCTTCCCGGTGCAACAACATGCTGGAAACTAGCGCTAGCAAGAAAAGCAGAGACATGTACGAGTTGCTTTGCCGGCGCTCACTGCCTATCATAGTTGAGTAAGCACCTTCGGAAGGGCTAACTACAAGATGACACGCTGAGGTTCCCATGATTCTCCCTCTCACCCCGGTGCGGCTGAAACGGCATGCAGCGCAGGTTTTCGGCAACAAAGTGGGCGTGGTCTGCGATCAGCAGCGGTTTACTTACCGCCAGTTCAATGAGCGCTGTGACCGGCTTTCGAGCGCCCTGTTGAAGCTCGGAATACGGAAAGGCGATCGTGTTGCCTACTTGAGCTTCAATTGTCATCGGTTGCTCGAAGCGTACTTTGGCGTGCCGCAGATCGGAGCCATTCTTCTGCCCTTGAACATCCGTTTAAGCCCGGAAGAGCTCATTTATATCCTCAACGACGCGGCGCCGAGAATGTTGTGCTTCGATCCGGAATTCATTCCTCTGGTGGAATCGCTGAGGTCGCAGGTGAAGGCGATTGAATCCTATATCCCTTTGAGGGACACCAAGCCGGCCTGGGCGCATCACAAGCTTTACGACGGACTTCTCGCCGAGGCAGAGCCCGGGGAAATTGATTACCGCGGCATTGATGAAAACTCCGTGGCCGAACTCTTCTACACCAGTGGAACCACTGCTTATCCCAAAGGGGTCATGCTGACGCACCGCAACCTCTATCTGCATGCCCTCTATACCGCCGCAGCCTTGAAGGGCGATGACAGCGAGGTCCACCTCTACACGGTTCCGCTGTTCCACGTCAACAGTTGGGGCGCCCCGCACATCATCACGCTCGCCGGCGGCCGCCACGTCATGATCAAGAAGTTCGACCCCGTTACCGTGATGGAGTTGATCCAGCGCGAGCGCGTGAGCCGTCTCCAGGTTGTGGCTACCATGGCCATCGCCATGCTCAATCACCCGGATTTTTCGAAGTATGACTTGAGCAGCGTGAAGGAAGTCATGATGGGCGGAGCGCCAACCAGTACCGCGCTCGTCCGTGAGACCGAGCGCAGGATACCAAGTTGCCGCGCCATCGGCGGTTACGGCCTAACAGAGACCTCGCCGGTCCTCACGCTGGCACGCCGCAAGGCGCACTGTGCGGGCGATGAGGAAGAGTTGCAAATACGCCGGCAGGCTACCGCGGGGTACGCTTTCGCAGGCTCGGAACTTCGAGTGGTAACGCCGGAGGGCCGCGACGTCAAACCGGACGCAGCGGAGGTGGGAGAGGTCGTGGTGCGCGGCGACGTAGTCATGGAAGGGTATTGGCAGCAGCCCGAGGCCACCGCCAACGTCATCCACGACGGCTGGTTTCACACCGGCGACTTGGCCACCATCGACGAGGAAGGTTACATCCTCATCGTGGACCGCGGCAAGGACATGATCCTGAGCGGCGGCGAGAACATCGCCTCGGCGGAAATCGAACGAGTCATCTACGGACATTCGGCGGTCATGGAGTGCGCAGTCATCGCCGTTCCGGACGAAATGTGGGGCGAAGTGTCGAAAGCCATCGTTACGCTCAAACCCGGCCAGCAAGCCGCCGATACGGAAATCATCGCGCATTGCCGCCAGCACCTGGCGAGCTTCAAGGTCCCCAAATCGGTGGAAATCGTAGAAAGCCTTCCCAAGGGTGGCACGGGAAAAATCCTCAAGCGCGTGTTGCGTGAGAAATTCTGGCAGGGCCGCCAGCGGCGCGTGCAATGAGCTGGCGAGCTCAGGCTTGACGCCAGCCAATGTATGTATGATACTGTACGTACAGATGCTTCGACTCGAGTGGGACAAGGCAAAGAACGAGACCAACAAGGCGAAACATGGTTTTGTGGAGCGTTTCAGTGACGGCCAGGAGCGTTGGCACGCCATCGGATCTATCCAGAACGTCATCGTTCTTGTTGTGGTCCACACCTATTCGCAAAAGAATTCAGATGAAGTAATCCGCATTATCTCGGCCCGCCGCGCCACCCGAAGGGAAAGGAAGCTGTATGCCCAGGCTATCAGTGAAGAAACGTAAGCAACTTGAAGCTATTGCGAACCGGCCGGATGAGGAAATCGATCTTTCTGATATTCCCGAGATTCTGCATATACCGGCTGACGCAGTGATCGGTAAATTCTACCGCCCTCGGAAGACCAGCGTGACCATTCGGCTTGACTCTGATGTCGTAGCTTGGCTCAAGGCGCCAGGTGGCGGGTATCAGACTCGGATTAACGCCTACCTCAGACAGAAAATGCGGAAGAGTCGGAGCCGGGCACACTCGATGTATCGCCAGAAAAGTGGCTAGCCAATCCTCCCCTTGATTCCTCTGTGGGAACCGGTCTCACGCGTGAAGAGCCAAGACAATCTGCACCCGGGATCCAGCGCAAAGTCTGCAGCGATGCGAGTTGGCAGACACAATTCAAGTCTGCGGAGAGATCGCGCGCAGGCCTTCAGCGATGGCGCGCGCGATGTTGGCGACGAGGTCTGGCCTGCCATTTACCGCGTAAAGGCGGGGTGTTAGCGCCCAAACCTCCCGAATGATGCGACGAGGAACGAGCTGGGTTTCACCACGGCGGGGCTCCAACTCCGACACGAGCATCGGCAAGACCTTATCGCTAAGACGCAACGCCGTGTCCACCACAAAAAGCGACAGGTCCGGCCGAAGCAGGCGCACGCGGTCGAAAAAAGCGGCCACTTCCCGAGTCGAGAGGTTCTTGGGAGGAGAGGATTTCAGTTCCAGATAGACCAACTTGCCTTCCGCCGCCGCCACCACGTCCAAGTCACCGCCCACGCCCCGCGTGTGAAGCCTTACTCCCGATGCCACATCGAAGCCGAGCCTGCGATTGAGTTCGTGCGCCACGTACCACTCGAGGGTTCCGCCAAAGCTCTTGGCAGCCCGGAGCAGCCGGTAGCGGCCCCGCTGTAACCGCTCAGCCAGCCGCAAATCGACCAGCGACTCAGCACACGCCTCGGCTTGGGCCGACTCGAGGTATTGTGTAGCCTCAGCGGGCGCAAACCCTTCCGACCTCTGAATCGCCCCACGCAGGAAAAGGCGGAAAGCATAATGACCAAGCTTCTTCGCGAGTGGCTCGGCAGTCGCTTGCTCCAAGTTGTCCGCAAAAGGCACATCGAGTTTGGCTTGCGAAGGTCGAAAACCACGGCGAACCAGCATGGCTAGCGCTTCGCCACGGGGCGGCGTCGCGCCTTGAGCCCGCGGTGGACTAGCAGCCGCTGCCGCCAACTCAACCTCACGCGCGCCGAGGAGTTTTCGCATACGGCGGTTTCCGGCCCCACAGCCGCGTCGATCATGCCGTGCGGGTAACCCTGGTGGCCGCCCCAGAGCAACGACCAGGGCTGCCCCAACTAATCCAGCAAGCTTGCGATCTCACCTAATTCCCTGGAACTCAGTCGAAAATCGGCCGCGCCCATTATTCCCGAGACCTGTTCTGCGCGGCGAAGCCCGACGATGGCGCCGGTCACAGCGGGGTGCCGCAACGTCCAGGCAATCGCCACTTCACCAGGCGTGCGTCCATGGCGCGCACCAATGGCGCGCAGCAACTCCACCAGTTGGAGATTGCGGGACAACGCCGGCTCTTGAAAATCCGGGTCGTGCCGGCGCCAATCGTCGTCCGGCAAAGCGCCGGCGCGCTCGCGCGTCATCGCACCGGTCAGGAGTCCGGCCCGCATCGGGGAATAAACAATCACGCCGATATTCTGCGCCGCGCAGTAGGGGAGGATCTCATTCTCAACCGCGCGAGCCAGCAAAGAGTAAGGCGGCTGAAGCGAGGTTATAGGTGCGATGGCTTGGGCTCGCTTCATCTGCGGCACGTTGAAGTTCGATACCGCGATGTAGCGGACCTTGCCTTCTTCTTTAAGTTTTGAGAGGGTCGTCCAGCCTTCTTCAATGTCCTCCTCCGGATTGGGCCAGTGAATCTGGTAGAGGTCGATGACGTCAACATTGAGCCGCCGCAGGCTCGCCTCACACTCGGCGCGGAGGGAGTCGGCCTTCAGGCTGCCGCCGAGTTCCCCGCGCTCATTCCACCGGCGCTCGCACTTGGTGAAGATATAAGGGCGGCGCGGGATGCCCTGCACGGCGCGACCGACGACCTCTTCCGAGTGTCCCAGTCCGTAGACTGCCGCGGTATCGATCCAATTGATGCCGGATTCGATCGCGAGATGGATGGCCGCGATCGAGTCGCGATCATCCTGCGCTCCCCAACTGAAGCGCCACCCTGATCCGCCCATGGCCCATGCACCCACTCCGAGGGGAGTAATTTGAAGATCGCTGTTGCCCAGCCGCCTCAATTCCATACGAATACTCCTCGAGGTCTTGTCATTCGGAGCGAAGCGAAGAATCTCGGCAGTTGCCTGATTACCAGACCACGGAGATTCTTCGCTTCGCTCAGAATGACAGAAAGATGCCGCGGAACGCCAGTTCAGCCTTCGTTGCGGTAATCGAGCGCGGCGACAATCGGCCGGGCGTCGCGCCAATTGGCCTCAACTTTGACGAAGAGTTCCAGGAAGACTTTGGGCGGGAACAACCTTTCCAATTCGCGGCGCGCCTCGCTGCCAATCTCCTTCAGCATCTCGCCGCCCGCGCCGATAATGATGGGCTTCTGCGAATCCCTTTCAACCACGATGCTGGCGTGGATGCGCGTAATCGTCTCGCTCTCCTCAAAGCTATCGATGATGACGGCCGTCGCGTAGGGAAGTTCCTGGCGAGTGTGCAGGATGATCTTCTCTCGAATGATCTCCGAGGCCAGGAATCGCTCCGGCTGATCAGTATACATTTCGGGCGGGAAATAGTACGGGCCCTCGGGCAGCAGTTTCACGACGGCGTCCAAAAGCTCCGTGAGCCCTTCCCCCTTGAGAGCCGAGACCGGGATGATTTCCTCGAAGTTGTACAACTGGGAGTAGCGCTGCATGAGCGGCAGAAGATGCGGCTTCTTGATTCGATCGATTTTGTTCAGCGCCAGGATGGTTCGCGGTCCATACTCTTTCACGAGGCCCACGGCAAACTCGTCGCCATGCCCGAAGCGTTCCGAAGCGTCGACGATCAGAATCGCCAGATCCCGTTCCGCGAGCGCCTGGCGAACGAAGCTCATCATTTGTTCGTTGAGGCGGGAAAGCGGGCGATGAATTCCGGGCGTGTCCATAAGCACGATCTGTGCGGGGGGGCGGTTGACGATTCCCAGAATTCGATTGCGGGTGGTTTGCGGCACTGCGGTGACGATGGAAACTTTGCTCCCGACCAGAGCGTTGACCAACGTGCTCTTGCCGGCGTTGGGCCTTCCTACCACAGCCACAAATCCGGATTTAGTGGGCTCCGCCATGGTCATCAGCCGCCTCAGTATCTTGGGGAGTAAGGGTCAAGCGAACCTTTAAGACGGTCCGCTTGTTAGCTTCCAGGACTTCGATGTTCACCCCGTTTTCCTTCACTTTCTCCCCTGGAACCGGCACGTGGCCGAGATGCGTCAGCACCAGTCCCGCCACGGTGGAATAGCCGGGCGCCTGGAGGAGAACGTGCAATTCTTCGCCAATCTGCGACAAGTCTGTGTGGCCCGAAACGAGGTAGGAATTCTCCGCTTCCTTCACGATATCCTGTGCGTGGGGTTCGAACTCGTCCTTGATTTCTCCCACGATCTCTTCCAGCATGTCCTCGATCGTCACCAGGCCGGTAACACTGCCATACTCGTCGATGACGATCGCCATCTGAACGGTGGATTTCTGCAATTCTTTGAGCAGGTCCTTGATATTCCGCGTTTCCGGAACGAAGGGGACGGGCCTGATCAGGCTGCGAATTGTGATCCTCGCCTGTTCTTCGGGAGGCAACTCCATCAGATCTCGGACGTTGACAATGCCCTCGATGCGATCCAGTTGACCGCTGTAGACGGGGTACCTTGTCAGTCGCTTCTCACGAAACAGCTTACGCAGGTCTTCGAGAGAAGCGTTCACGTCGATGGCGGCGATTTCCGTGCGGGGAGTCATCACCTCGCGCACCAACTTCTCCCCGAATTCCACCACCGACTGCACGAGCTCAGCCTCCCCTTTTTCGATGAGGCCGTCTTGCTGCCCGACCTCGATGAACTCTTGCAAGTTTTCTTGCGGCGTGGGGGGCTCCGGTTCCTGCTCCGTGGATTCCAACAGGCGGCTCATGGTGGTGGAAATAAGAATGAGAAAAGTGAGCGGCAGGGCCAGATAAACCAGTCGCCGCACCACCGGCATCCAACGCTCCAGGATGACCTCCGGCTCGTCGTGGCGCGCCACCAGAAGGAAAGGGATGAGTTGGTCGGCGACGGCGACCGCAGTCAAGACGATAACCAGCGCGGCGCCCACGTTTCCCCAGAAATGATCCGGCCTGCGCAGAACCAGCAGCGCGGTCACACCCACGGCAAACAGGTGCATCGCGGCGCCGTGTAGGGCCGAAATGGAGACTCCCACACGCTCCCGGTCGATCGTGATGCGCCCCGGTTCGGGAGGACGAAACAACTTCCTGGCGCTCATCACGGTCAGTCGGCGCATCAGCAGCCGCAGATAGGAGGCCACCGCGCCGGCCACGAGCAGGGCGGCCAAAACGACCAGCCACACTATCGTGATCAGGATCGAATTTGGGTCCATCACTCTCCCGAAATGCCCAGCCGGGTCCGGAGGGCAAGCTCCAGCCGATTCATCTCGCCCTGATCGGATTCGTGGTCGTAGCCCAGCAGGTGCAGGAGGCCGTGCAGGATAAGCCAGCGAATCTCATTCAGGGTTGAGTGTCCTTCCTGGCGCGCGTTTCGTTTGGCGGTCTCGACCGATACGACGATATCGCCGAGATGGTTTCTGAACTCTATCTCTACGCACGCAGCGAGGCCCGAACTCGCTTGCCGGCGTTGTCCGCGCCCGCGCTTTGTCCGCGCGGGGATTGGGCGCTCCGATGCATCCCACGGAAACGCCAGGACGTCCGTGGCACGGTCCGTTCCCCTGTACAGCGCATTCAAGCGCCTGATTTCCCGGTCGTTCACCAGGCAAACGTTGCAGTCGCGCCTGCCCAGTCCAAGCGCCCGCCTTAGCTCCCCCACATATTCGCTCAATCGGGAAGCATTGACAATGTCTTTGTCTTGCAGGTTAAGGATCAATGGCTCTGTTGTGGTTCTTGATGTTATTCGCCCCCGCGCGGGCCTGGTCGTATTCCTCGTAGGCGCGGATGATGCGCTGCACCAGGGTGTGCCGCACCACGTCCCGCTCCGTGAAATAAACGAAACTGATTCCGGGCACTCGGGAGACCACATCGATGGCCTCCACCAGGCCGGAACGCCGGCCATCCGGCAGGTCGATCTGCGTGATGTCGCCGGTGACCACCGCTTTGGAGTTGAAGCCCAAGCGGGTCAGGAACATCTTCATCTGCTCGCTGGTAGTGTTTTGGGCTTCGTCAAGAATCACGAAGGCGTCATTCAGCGTCCGGCCGCGCATGAACGCAATAGGTGCGATCTCAATGATGCCTTTCTCAATGTGGCGTTCCACCCTGTCCGGGTCCAGGACGTCGTAGAGCGCGTCGTACAGCGGGCGCAAGTAGGGGTTCACTTTTTCCTGGATTGTGCCTGGGAGGAATCCCAGGCGTTCGCCCGCTTCCACCGCAGGGCGGGCCAGGATGATGCGGCTGACCTCTCTACTCAGCAGCGCGTCCACGGCCATGGCCACCGCCAGGTACGTCTTGCCGGTGCCCGACGGGCCGATTCCAAAAACCATGTCGTGGCGCTCGATCGCATCCACGTAGGTGCGCTGGTTGAGGCTCTTGGGTGTGATGGATTTCTTGCCGAAGGTCCGGGGTCGGCCCGCTTCGGCAAGACCCTTCAGCGTGGCCTCCGGATCCTGTCCCGCGATGCGCAGGAACGACTCGACTTCGGAGCTGTCAAATCGCGATCCGCTCTCCACCAGGTCCGCATATTCTTCCAGGAGCTTTTGCGCGCGGCGCACTTCGTTGTCGCCGCCCTCGATTTCCACGGCTTCGTCGCCGAGGTTTACGGAAACATTGAAACTCCTCTCCAGCAGGCGCAGGTTCCCGTCGTGCGTGCCTACGAGTTCTTCCACTCCGTTCGGAACCTTCACACTCGTCTTCATCTTTTGTGCATGCCTCACACCCTCCTAAATTGGAGAAGCACCATCCTGCGGTGTTCGGAGGACGCGCCGAGAACCGGCGTTAGGGAGAGAGAGTTTACTTCTCATCAACTCATTAACAATTTAGCCTTGTGGGCGTCTAATGTCAAGTTCCCGCTCTGAAGACGTGTAGGGGTAGGGCTTGCCCTACCCTCGTCGGAACCGGGGGGAATGCGGGGACGGCAAGCCGTCCCCCTGCACGCGGGTGAATGAGGGGAATAGTTTTCATGCTTTCTGGGCGCCCGTCACACGACGGGCATGACGGACTACCGAGCATCCGGCAGACGTAAAAGCGAGGGGTTACTTCTTCGCGGTGCGGTTGGGTACGAGCTCAAGGAGTTGCTCCTTACGATAGACCAAGGCATTGGTGTCGTAGGCGGCAATCTCAAAGCCATGGCCGTGGGTGATGGCGTCGCAGGGGCAAGCTTCGACGCAATAGCCACAGAAGATGCACCGGTTGTAGTCAATGTTGTAGACCTTGGCGTAACGCTCCGCCGCGCTGATGCGGTGGTCACCGGTGTTCTCAGCAGCTTCGATGTAGATGCAATTGGCCGGGCACGCTGCGGCGCACAGAAAGCAGGCGACGCACTTCTCAAGGCCGTTTTCGTCGCGCCGCAAAACGTGCAACCCGCGGTATCGGTCCTCAAAATGCACCGGCTCATCGGGGTAGTTCTCCGTCACCGTGGGCCGAAGCATGGTCTTGAAAGTGATGGAAAAGCCCTTGGCGAGAGCCGTGGCGGAGTCCGCGATTTCTTTGAGTATGTTTGGCATGGCCCTTCAAGCTTCAGTATAACGGACCGACCTCAAAGGGTAAAGGATAAAGGTTAAAGGCTAACCGGCGAGACGGGTCAACCCGATGCTGGAGCTTTACCCTTTAACCTTTTACCTTCCCCGGCATAATTTCGAGCATCATGCAAACGGCTCCTCCAGCGACGCGCTCTGCGCCGTGAACAGTTCAGCGCCGTTTTCCGTGACGTGCATGTCGTCCTCCAGGCGGACGCCGAACTCGCCGTGAATGTAAATCCCCGGCTCGTCGCTGAAGGTCATATTCGGCTCGAGCCTGAGGGTATTTCCGCGCACCAGGTAGGGCCACTCGTGCCCATCCATCCCCATGCCATGGCCGAGGCGGTGCTTGAAGAACTCATAACCCGGGCCATAGCCCGCGTCGATAATCACCTTGCGCGCCGCCGCGTCCACATCCTGAGCTTCGATTCCGGGCCTGGCGGCATCCAGTGCTGCCTTTTGGGCGCGGCGGACAATGTCAAACACCTGCCGCATCTTCCCGGTCGGCTTGCCGAGCACGAAGGTCCGCGTGATATCGGAAGTGTAGCCTTCTACGAGGCAGCCGTCGTCGATCATCACGACTTCGCCCTCATGGATGCTCTGGGGCGCGATCGACCCGTGCGGCAGCGCGGAGTACGCGCCGACGTTCACGCTGGCTCCGCCCGGAAAGCCGAGCTGGGAATAGGCGGCGTCAATCAGCCGTCCCAGTTGGTGCTGCGTCATGCCCGGCTGAAGGGCCCGCCAAGCCGCTTCGTAGGCGGTGATGGTCACTTGTGCGGCGAGCCGCATCAAGGCGATTTCGTGCTCACTCTTGCGCATCCGGCACCCGGCAGTCACTGGCGTAGCGCTCAGGATGTTGAGCGCCGGCGCGGCCTTGCTGACACCGTCGCTAAAGACGTAGTGGACCGTCTCCTCCATTCCCAGGCGCCCACCGGCAAGATCTCTTTCCCTCAGTCCCTCGGCGATCAGCGCGTAGGGGTTTTCGTCTTCCTCCCAGACTCGGATATCAGGAACGCCGGCGAAGGGACTCTGAGCAATCACCTCCTCAGCGCGGTCCCGCTCGAAGGAGGGACAAACGAAGAAGGCCTGGCCTTTCGCCGGAAGAATCAGAGCGAACAGCCGCTCGCCGCCCCACCAACGGATGTTGGTGAAGTACAGGAGCGACGTGCCGCCCATCAGCATCAACGCATCAATCCGGTTCTCGGCCATCAAGCGGCGAGCCCGCTCTATCCGTGCCCGCCTCTCCTCCGTGCTGATCGGCTTGGCGAGTTCCTTCATGGATTTCAGCGCCTTGATCGAAGCCGGTAGCGAGGCAGAAGAGTCCGGCGCGACACTTCCCTGCCCGGCAAGCGGATCCGGCGCCAGGGCCGCGCTAACACCGGCCGCCAGAGCAACCCCTGCGCCGGCATGACGTAAGAATCGACGTCGAGAAGGCATCTGTTTCTCCTATGATGGATTGCCTGTAAGAGGGAAGACTAAAGCTGATACAATTGAATCGTCAAGCGCAATGTAGGGGTTCGTGGGAGGCGCTATGAGAAGCTCAAGACTCATCCTCACTGCCGCGGCCATTCTGGTCATTTCAACCACGTCTGTGGCGGCAGACGACACGATTACGCTGCCTGCCGGCAGCGAGATCCAAGTGCAACTGATCACCACACTCAGCTCGAAGACCAACGAAGCCGGCGATATGTGGTCGGCCAAGGTTGTGGAGCCAATATTCCTGAAAGGCAAGGAAGTCTTTCCGGAAGGCAGCTTCGTGGATGGCCACATCACTTACTTGAAGGGGCCGGGACATGCCAAAGGGAGAGGCGAAATGCGGCTGGTGGTCGATTCGATCGCCAATCGTGAGGGCGCGAAGTACAACATCGTAGCCAGCTTGAAGGACGCCGAGGGCGCCGATGTGAAGGATCAAGAGGGCACCTTGCAAGGCCCCGGCAAAGATGGGAAAGGGACGGCCGTGGAAACCGGCATCGGCGCGGCAGCAGGGGCGACAGTCGGCGTAATCGCGCACGGTGGAAGCGGGGCGCTCTACGGCGCCGGGATCGGCGCCGCGGCCGGCCTCATTCATGGCGCCCTCAAGAAGGGCAAGGACATTATCGTTCCGGCAGGCCTTGAGATGACCTTCGTGATTCCCCGCGATACGACGGCGAGAAGCGCGGGCAGTGGGCAGGTCGGCAGATAGGCAGATCGGCAGATGGGCAGGTCGGCAGATGGGCAGGTCGGCAGTTGGGCTGGTCTGATCTCGGCAGCGATCTGGTCATTCCGAGCGAAGAACTCTGATCCGTGGGCTCATCAGGTATCATGAGAATGACCTCTCCCCCATGGGGGAGAGGGTGGCCCGCGACGGCGCTTTCATCAGGCGGCGCGGGTCGGGTGACGGGGTCGGCGTTCGCAACTCTCATGGTCGCGAGGAATCCGGCCCTGACTCCGATGCAACGGCAGAGCGAGATTCCTCGCTGCGCTCGGAATGACAAGAAACGGGGCGACGATATGAGCAAATCGAGATTCGCGGTGGGAGTCGCGGCGCTGCTCGTCAGCGCTGCGATCTGCTTTGCGGCGGATGATGCGATTACGCTCGTCGCCGGAAGAGAGCTGCATGTGCAGTTCATCACCGAGCTGAGCTCGAAAGCCAACGAAAGCGGAGACATGTTTACCGGCAAGGTTGTGGAACCCGTCTTCGGCCCTGGGGGAGAGGTTGTTCCGGACGGCAGCACCGTTGACGGTCACATCACGTTTGTGAATCCGCCGGAGCAAGCCAAAGGCAAGGGCAAGGATAAAGAGAAGGGCGATTTCCTACTGATCGCAGACTCGATCTCAACTCCGGACGGCACCAAGTACAACATCGTCGCAAACGCTCAGGCTGCGGGTGGCGCGCAGGCCAAAGATCAGGCAGCCGGCGGCCTAAGCGCCCTGGCGAGCAAGTTCTCCACCAAGAAAGGCAAGAACATCCTTATCCGCGCAGGCACCGAGGTGACCTTCGAGATTACTCACGATACGGTGGCCACAAAGGTGCCCGTAAAGCAGTAGTCAGTTGTCAGTGGTCAGTTGTCAGCTTTCGGTCGTGAGTTGTTAGAAGCTCGCGGAAGGGCCCAAAAGGCAGCCGTCAACAAGATAATCTATTTATTACTAATACCTCTCGCCATAATGCCTCTTGAGAGGCTACTGACAACGGACAACTGACAACTGACTACTGTCTACTGACGACTTCCTTTCCCCCTGATATCGTCCACAATCTGCTTGCCATGGAAGCGGCCGTTCTCAATGAAGATCTCGTTGGTATCCATGCCGGCAATGATCACGCCTGCCAGATACAGGCCGGGCACGTTAGTTTGGCGGGTTTCCGTGCTGCACTCCGGGCGGCAGGTCTTCGGGTCAATACGCACCCCGGCGCCGCGCAGGAAGTCGAAGTCAGGATGATAACCCGTGAGGGCGAAGACGAAGTCATTTTCGAGGCGTACCGTTTCGCCTGCGGAATGGCGCACTAGAATGCAGTCCTGCGCAATCTCCGTCAGGGTACTTCCGAAGAAAGCCCGGATGGAGCGTTCCTTGATCCGGTTTTCAAGATCGGGCCTGATCCAATACTTGATATGCCGGCTTAGTTCGCCCTCCCGCACCACCAGCGTCACCTCGACCCCGTAGCGGTAAAGTTCCAGCGCCGCAATCGCCGCCGAATTGCCTCCCCCAACCACCGCCACCCGGCGCCCGAAGAATTGGTGCGGCTCAAGGTAATAATGCGAGACCTTGGGCAGGTCCTCCCCCGGCACGTTCATCAGGTTGGGAAGATCGTAGTAGCCCGTAGCCAGCACAACGTTGCGAGAGTGGTATTTGCAGTGCTGCCCGCCGCGCAGGCCGGTGTCAATCACGAAAGCGCCGTCTTCTTTCCTGACCCGCGCCACACGCTCCTCATAGTGGATGGGCAAATGATAGTGGTCTGCGACGCGGCGATAGTATTCCAGGGCTTCGGCCCTCGTGGGTTTGATATTCACGCTCACAAAAGGCAGGTCGCCGATCTCCAATAGCTCGCGCGTAGTGAAGAAAGTCATGTTGGGCGGATAGTGGAAGAGCGAGTTCACCAGGCAGCCCTTCTCCAGGATCAGCAGCTTCAGATCGGCCCGCTGCGCGTCAATGCCGCAAGCCAGCCCCGTCGGACCGGCGCCCACGACCAGCACGTCATATAGATCGTTCATTCCTAGCAGTTCCTCCCTGCTGCGGTTCTCGTTCCGACCCTTTTAACAGTCGGTTCAGGTCCTGCCTAAATCGCTCATACGCGGCCAGCATCTCCGGCGTGGCGGGCACGGATTCGCTCTTCCAGGTAAAGACTCTGCCCCCGGCTCGCTCCACCAGCATGGCTATTCCATCCCCGACATGATACCCCACTTGGCCGAAGAGCCTTACCTTTCCTTCGTTGATCTCCAACAAGGCAACGAATCCCTCCCGTTCTACCGCCAGGTAACGCGCATACCGCTCGAACGTCACGAACCTGAAGCCGGCTTGCAAGAGCGACTCAAGGGTGGAGACTTGGTTCGGATTTAGTGGTTGTCCGTCCAGCGTCATCGGCCTACCTCAGCCATCCTTTGTTTTCATAGACATTCTCGCTTTGTTCGTCGAAAAACCGCTGTCAGTAGTCAGCTTTCAGCGCTCAGCCCCCACGTAGGTTGGCGCAGACCCCGAAGTGTGGGGTCTGCGATGTCCCGAAAGGACAGGTCGGGGCAAGCGGTACAATCTCACCGACCTGCGCCTTCGGCGCATCGCAGACGTTCAAAAGCAATGTCTGCGCCAGCCAGAGATACCGACCCTTTGTTTTCATAGACATTCTCGCTTTGTTCCCCGGTTTTCGACGCCATAAATGCGGTTTCGAGCCAAGGCGCAAAGTCGCACCACCCCCAGCCCCTCCTCGCCCGAGGAGGGGAGCCCGGGGATTCCCCTCGTTAGGATTAAGGAGGGGCAGCGGTGGTTGATTTCTGCGCTGGTCCTTTGTTTTCATAGACATTCTCGCTTTGTTCCCGCAGAAAGTACAATCGAGCTCCCGCCAGGTGGATTGGCGCAGACCCCGAAGTATCGGGTCTGCGATGTCCGGAAGGGAGAGGCCGGAGCAGGCGGTACAATCTGACCGACCTGCGCCTTAGGCGCATCGCAGACGTTCAAAGGCAACGTCCCCTCCAGCCCACATTGACTTCTTGACCTCATCTTTTGTTTTCATAGACATTCCCGGATCGTTCGTTCATTTTCTCAATCTCCAGAGTCATGTCCGTTATCACGCAGTGACACATTGACATGTCGGGGGCCGCGAAAAGCTCACGGTCGGGTAACAGACGTTCGCCGACTGCGGTTTCATCCATTCTGTCTGGTTCCATCCAAGCCACCGCAAAACCCCGATTCTAGCCTATCATAATTCGCACAGATTGTCAAGTGTTGTCGGTGCCATTAACACGGTTTGGCAATACGCCGTAAGAGAGTACCGCAAATACGCCAAAATGTCTCTTGCTATAGGCGTTTCGGGAGGCGACGCTTGCAGCAGTTCCAGGTTAGAGAACAACCAAGGAGATTCCTTCCGTGAGAATACTGACCATGGTCTTTTGCGGAGTCGTAGCGGTCGCTGGCGTGGCGGTGACGGCGTCTGGTCAGGATGAGCCCTTCGCCACAAAAGTTGTTTCTATGGAGTACCCACGGATCGCGACAATGGCACGCATAACCGGAAACGCGGTGCTTCGAGTTCGTATTGACAGCAACGGAAAGGTACTCAGCGCGACGGGACTCTCCGGTCATCCCATCCTCGTTAAAGGCGCTAAGGCCAACATCATGCTTTGGAGGTTCGCAGCTGGAAAATCGGCGGGGGAGAAAGCTGAGTCCGACTTCGATTTTACTTACGTTTTCAAATTAAAGGGAGTGTCGCACTCTGACCGAACCTGTTCCAGCCTGATATACGAGTACCCCAACAAGTTTACGGTAGTTTCGGACGCGTTCCCCCTGGAGACTTGAGCGGGTGGGCAGGTGGCGCAGGTTGGCCACGGCCAGCAAGCTGGCCTGGGCCAAAGCGGCAGCAAGCTGCCGCACTCCAAAAGTCAGAACAGGCGCAAAATACAAGACCGGGGGCAGCGCCACCGGTACCAGTAGATCCACGCCAGGCGCCGCGCGCCGTTGGGCAGGGTGACCTCTGTCATGCCGCGCTCGAACATGCCGCGATTCCGGGGCGAGAACCCTTCAATCTGATCCAGGACTTTCAATGTGTTTTCCACTTTGCCCAGACGGTAAAGCTCACCTGCGACCGTCTTACCCGGCTTGGTGGAAGCGCGCGCGCCCGGAAATTCCCGCAGGTCGAAGAGTTCCGCCTGGACTTTCCCGTTTGCTACAAATTGTGCGCCCGACCTTTTCAAGTGATGGTGGAGGCGGAAGCCGCGGCGAAGCGTACCGTAGACAAAGAGGAGGTCAGGGGCGGGTTTCGGCGATGGATCATCCATGTTTTTTCTGCTGGAAGCGGCAGCGCCCAGCAAGTAACCCCTCACCCGTCCCGCTCCGGCTGATGACAACGCCGGCAGCGGGACACCCTCTCCCTTTGGGAGAGGTCAGTCAGTTCGACCGGCACCGCTCTCGCCTTCTGCATTCTAATTTCTGATTTCTGCTTTACGTCTCTGCTTCCAGGGTTTCGAGGATGCGGCGCAAGGCGGCGATGACATCGTTGCGTTCGACGTTGTTCTTACGGAACTGCAGTACGAGCTTAAACTCTTTGGCAGGCGGGACGAAGCGGAAGACGGCCGGGCCCGGTCTCTTCTCGGGATTACGTTCGGCGCGAGCCTGTTCGCGATTCACGATTCCCAGGGCAAAGCGGTGCGCCAGGTCCTTCATCTTGGCATCGTTGGGTTGCCGGGCCACTTGCAGCAGTTGCGATTTGGAAAGCACGCCTTTTTCGATGCAGAAAGCCTTAATCTCATCGGGAATCATCCGTAGGCTGAAGAGCTCAGTAATCGAAGAGCGTGATTTCGAGAGTTTCCTGGCAATTTCCTCATGGGTCAGGCCGAAGCGGCCGGTCAGCGCCTGCACGCCGTCCGCCTCTTCGAAGGGGGTCAAATCTTTGCGCTGGAGGTTTTCGATGAGCGCCATTTCTAGGGTTTCGGCGTCATCAACGTCCTTCTCGATACAGGGAAGCTCGAAAAGCCCGGCAGCGCGCGCCGCCAGGTAACGGCGCTCGCCGGAGATGATCATATACTTGCCCGACTCGGGCAGAAACCGCACCAGGAGCGGCTCCAGCACGCCCTTCTCGCGCACCGAGTCCGTAAGCCCCTGCAAATCGCCCACATCCTTGCGAGGCTGGCCGGCGTTAGGCTGTACTTCCTCGATGGGAATCATTCTGCCAATGGCGGCGCCGGTCCGGGAGATGATTTCCTCGACGTAATGGGCGTTGTGCCGCATTTTGACGGTCACGGGCAATCCAGCGCGTCTAGCTGACACGTTGCATGACCTCCTTGGCAAGCTGGCTATATTCCTTGGCTCCCGTCGAGTCGGGGGCAAACGTGAAAATGGTTTCTTTATAAGCCGGGCTTTCCTCCAGGCGCACGTTCTTGCCGATAACCGTCTTGAAGACCTTATCCCCGAAAACGTCACGCACTTGTTTGTAAATGTCGCGCGCCAGATTGGTCCGCCGGTCAAACAGCGTGACGATCACGCCGAGCAGCTCGAGTTCCGGGTTGGGCCGGGCGCGAATGCGCTGCAGCGTCTCAAGCAGGTCGTCCGTACCTTCGAGCGCATAATAGGACGCCTGGATGGGCACCAGCAGGTATTGCGCGGCCACCAGGGCATTCACGGTGAGCAGGCCGAGCGCCGGTGGAGTATCGATCACCAGCAGGTCAAAGTCGTTGCGCACGGCCGGCAGGGCATCCTTGAGGCGATAGGGGGCGTCGAACTGGCCCACCAGTTGAGTTTCCAGCTTGGCCAGCGAGATGCGCGACGGCACCAGGCACAAATTCGCCACGCGCGTGGGCCGCATAACCTGCGAAAGGGCCATGCTGTGATCGGCCAGCACCTCGTAAGTCGAGTGCTCGACTTCGTCGGGATTGAAAAAGGAAAGAGTGCAGTTGGCCTGGGGATCCAAGTCGATGAGGAGGGTCCGCTGGTCGTTCAGTGCCAGGGCAGCGGCTAGATTGATAGCCGTCGTGGTTTTCCCGACGCCGCCTTTCTGGTTAGCGATCGCGATGACCGTGCTCACTCGCAACTCCCGCCGGCTAGGGTAGGAGCGGCCCGCCCGGCCGCCCAGGGCACCCGAGGGGGGCGCCCGTACACGTTGTGCCGTATGAACACCCGGGGCAGCGCACCTTGCGTAACCGTTAAGATAAGCCTTTTAGATGAACTGAGCAAGCGCTAAGGTGGTTCGACATCTCAAATTTCAGCTTTCAAATTCGAGATTTCAGATTCAAAGCTCAAACCTGAGATTTCAGATTCAACGCTCAAACCTCCTCAAGATCTCAAATCTCAAATTTCAAATTCAAGATTTCGGAGCCTGAGATTTCAGCATCAAATCTCAGATCTGAGATTTGGGATCAGGGCGGCGGAGCCTTACATCTTATAGCGGCCCATGTCTTCGTCTCCCAATCCTTCCAGCCATTTTCGCAGTTCTTCGTTGCTGGCCTTTTCGCTGGCTCCGCCGGCCACCTTGGAGTTCTTCAGGACATCCTCTTCGACATAGATGGGGCAATCCATGCGCAGGGCGAGCGCCAGGGCGTCGCTTGGCCGCGAGTCGATGGACATCACCTGTCCGTCGCGTTCCAGCCAGATCAAGGCGTAGAAGGTGTCCTCCTTCAACTCGTTCACCACCACTTTCTGGACGCGCGTTTCGAGCCCGAGCAGGAGATTCTTCAGCAGGTCGTGGGTCATGGGACGGGGAGTGCTGACCTTTTCAATTTCCAGGGCGATGGCGTTGGCTTCGTAAATGCCCACCCAGATGGGAAGCACGGAGGCCCCGTTGGGGTCCTTGAGGATCACGATGGGCATGTTCGTGACCGGATCCATCACCAATCCGCGGATTCTCATTTCAATTTCCATGCGACCCTCCAGGCCCTTGCGCACCCAGCGTCCCTTCCACTTTGTAGGGGGACGGCTTGCCGTCCCCTCGTTGATCGGGTAGGGCAAGCCCTACCCCTACACATTTTAAAGTCCCCTCGTTAACCGGGCAGGGCAAGCCCTGCCCCTACACGCTTTCAAAAGCAAAAGAGCCAGTTGGGCCCCCCCGAATGGAGCGCCCCTACACGCGCACTCCAACCAGGCTGTTCGGCCCGGCCCCGGTCACTTTCACCCTCAGGTAGCGTCCAACATCCGAGGGGCTACCCGGAAAGTTTATGACGCGATTCGTGGTGCTGCGCCCCACCGCCTGCCCCTGGCGCGGCTGGTGTGCTTCCACAAGGACTTCGAAGGTCGCGCCCAGCAGAGCCTGATTACGCCGCAACTGAATCTGCCGCTGAAGTTCCTGAAGCTCGGCCAGCCGGAGTCCCTTCTCGTCCTCTGCCAGCGCATCCCCCTGCGTCACCGCCAGCGTATTGGGGCGCGGTGAATACTTGAAGGAGAAGACCTGATCGTACTCCACTTCCTGCATTAGCGAAAGCGTCTGTTCAAAGTCCTGCCGCGTTTCACCGCAAAAGCCGACAATGATGTCCGTGGACAGGCTGATGGTCCGGCGTGCCTGGCGAATGTAAGCGATTCGTTCGAGATATTCTTCGCGGGAGTAACCCCTCAGCATGCGCGCCAGGACTGGCGTGGAGCCTGACTGCACCGGGAGGTGAACCTGGTCGCACAGGGCGGGATGGGCGTCGATGGCCCGGACGATGTCCGGCGTGAAGAATCTCGGGTGCGAGGTCGTGAACCGAACGCGGCGAACGCCTGGAATTTCGGCGACGCGCGCCAGCAATTCCGCAAAACTGCGGCGGGCGGGAGAGGGATCCTCCCAGGCATTAACGATCTGGCCTAGAAGCTGGATTTCCGTGTAACCTTCCTCCACCAACC
This sequence comes from uncultured Acidobacteriota bacterium, assembly GCA_963831905.1. GTDB lineage: Bacteria > Acidobacteriota > Terriglobia > UBA7540 > UBA7540 > CAVROP01. The sequence goes on from CAWHRX010000004.1 coordinate 973,950, forward strand.
GGCGGGCCTCGGCCAGGATCTTCTCGCTGGGACGGCTGCGCTGCGGGCCGCGCGTCATGGGCACAACGCAGAACGCGCAGCGCTGGTCACACCCTTCAATGATGGTCAGATAAGCCCGGAAAGGGTTATCGCGGCGAGTCAATTCCGTTTCAAAGCACTCCTCGGTGTCAAGCGAAAGACCGGTCACACGCCGGCCTCCAGATTCCAGCCGGTCAAGCAACTCGGGCAGCTTGGAATAGCTCGCGGACCCACACACAAAACTGACCTGCGGAGCGCGCTCAAAGAACCGCTCGCCTTCCTGCTGCGCCACGCAGCCCAGCACGCCAATCACCTTCCCCGCCCCGCCGTTTCCCTTGCGGAAGGCGCCCAGGCGTGAAAAGACCTTCTGCGCGGCCTTTTCCCGAATGCTGCAGGTGTTGTAGAGAATAAGGTCAGCCTGCGAGTGGTCGTCGACCGGCGTCATCCCGCGCGCCAGCAACACGCCTTGCACCTTCTCCGAATCGTGCACATTCATCTGGCAGCCAAAGGTTTCAATGTAGAACGTCCTCAGCCTGCCCGGCGCGGACACACGGGTTGCGCGTTGCGGCGCTATCGCAGGCGCCAGCGTTCCCGCGGATTCGAAGACCGTGAGTTGGACCAGTTCATTCCCCATTCAGCGGCGTAGACCCGAACTCAGTATAGCCTGAAATGGGGAATGGGGACTAGGAATTACGGGCAGTGGCGGTGTCTGTAGCATCCTAAATTGGCTGTAGCGCCGCCATCTTGGCGGCTCCAGTGCCGGCTGGAAGCCGGCGCTACGGGCCAAATTAGGACACTACCGTGGTGTCCTCGTCTGGACAGTTTCCGGATATGGATGCGTTAAGAGAGCCCGGCTGCTTAACGAAATTTTTCGCAAATCCTTATGCCTTCTTTATGCGCAGTCGGGCACACTCTAATGGAGATCACTTCCAAACCGCTTTGGGTGCAGGTGGGCATATGCTGGATCTGATTTATATTGTCGTCGGGCTAGTGTTGTTTGTCGCTTGCTGGGCTTCTACCAAAGGCTGTGACCGGCTCTAAGAAGGAGGCATTCGGTGGACTATATCATTTCAGGAGTGACTGCGCTGTTTCTTTTGGTTTACCTGCTTTATGCCTTGCTTCGGCCGGAGCGCTTTTGACATCACCCTGGTCCGGGCCTGTCATTCTGAGCGAAGCGAAGAATCTCCGTAGTTAGGTGCGATATGAACCGTAGCGATTCTTCGCTTCGCTCAGAATGACACGAGCAATGACGAGGGAAGCTGTAATCGGGTGCTTGGGGTAAGAGAAGGAAAGAGGAACAAACATGAGCGCGCTTGGAATTCTGCACATCGCCGTTTACTTCGTCCTGATCCTCGCGATCACGAAACCCTTAGGGGCCTACATGGCCAAGGTATTCCAGGGGCAGCGCACTTTTCTGCACCCGTTGCTCCGGCCGGTGGAGCGCCTCATCTACCGCCTGATTGGCGTGCGCGAGGACACCGAGCAGCGCTGGACGCAATACGCGGCATCCGTGATTGCTTTCAGCGTGGCGAGTTTCCTGTTTGTTTATCTCATCCAGCGCCTGCAAGGCTACCTGCCCTTCAACCCCATGCACTTTGGCACGAAGGCTGCGCCCTCAGGAACCACTCCCGTCACGCCGGACCTGGCCTTCAACACGGCAGTGAGCTTTCTTACCAACACCAATTGGCAGGCCTACAGCGGCGAGATGACATTCAGTTACTTCGTGCAAATGGCGGCCTTGGCTGTGCAGAATTTTGCCTCTGCGGCGGTGGGCATCTCTATCGCCGTAGCGCTGATTCGCGGCTTTGCCCGCCAGGAGGCGAACAGCATCGGCAACCTCTGGGTGGACCTCACCCGAGCTACCGTTTATGTCCTGCTGCCCATCGCCTTTGTCGCCGCGTTGTTTCTCTGCTCACAGGGCGCTATCCAGAACTTTCATCCCTATTCGACGGTCAAGACGCTCGAGGGAGTTACGCAGACCATTCCGCAAGGTCCAGTAGCCTCTCAAGAAGTCATTAAGATGCTGGGAACCAATGGCGGGGGCTTCTTCAACGCCAACTCGGCGCACCCCTTCGAAAACCCAACGCCCTTGACCGACCTTCTCCAGGTGTTTTTGATATTTATAATTCCGGCGGGGCTGACGTATACGTTCGGCCGTATGGTGGGCGACACGCGCCAGGGTTGGGCCTTATTCGCCGCCATGGCGGTGATGTTTTTGGCGGGTGTCTTCATCTGCTACCACTACGAACAGGCGGGCAATCCCATCCTGACGAAACTCGGCATTGAGAGCCGCTACACCGATACGCAGCCGGGCGGCAACATGGAAGGCAAGGAAACTCGCTTTGGCATCGCCGGTTCAGCATTGTTTGCGACCGTTACCACCGACGCAAGCTGCGGCGCTGTCAATAACGTTCACGACAGCCTCACTCCCATCGGCGGCCTCGTTCCGCTATTCAACATCGAAAGTGATGAAGTGATTTTTGGAGGCGTTGGGTCAGGCCTCTACGGCATGCTCTTGTACGCCATTATCGGAGTGTTCATTGCGGGCTTGATGGTGGGTCGAACGCCGGAGTACCTGGGAAAGAAGATCCAGCAGAAGGAGGTCAAGATGGCGATGCTGGCCATCCTGGCCACGGCCTTCGTGATTCTGGTGTTTACCGCTGCCAGCCTCGTCGCTCCATTTGCCAAGAATGGCTACTGGAATTCCCCCGGCCCCGGCATCGCCAACCTCACCAATACCGGGCCGCACGGATTCAGCGAGATGCTCTACGCCTATTCGAGCGCCCCGGAAAACAATGGCAGCGCTTTCGCCGGGCTAAATCCGGACACCCCCTGGTACAACCTCACCTTGGGTCTGGCGATGGCCCTCGGGCGCTTCGCGTTCATCATCCCCACTTTGGCCATAGCGGGAAGCCTGGTCGTCAAGAAGCGGGTTCCGTCGTCGAGCGGCACGTTCCCGACCCACGGCGCGCTTTTTGTTGGGCTCCTGGTGGGGACGGTGATCGTAATCGGCGCTTTGACGTTTTTCCCCGCCCTTTCGCTGGGCCCTCTGGTCGAACACTACCTTATGCACCAGGGGAAACTGTTTTCTTCGCTGATGTTCTCTATCTGGAGCTAATCCATGGCCACGACAGCAACTCCTCCTGTGATCGACGATCTGACGACACTGATCCCCAAAAGACTGGTGCGGGCGCGACCTTTGTTCGATCGCGAACTCGTGGGACGCGCCGTGAAGGATTCATTTTTCAAGCTGAATCCTGCCACGCTCTTCAAGAATCCAGTGATTTTTGTGGTGGAAGTGGGCGCGGCGCTGACCGGAGTGTTCATGATTCGTGACGCTTTCATCGGGGCGCCGAGCTTGGGATTTGAGATTCAGATCGATTTGTGGCTCTGGTTCACAGTGCTCTTTGCCAACTTCGCTGAGGCTATGGCGGAGGCACGCGGCAAAGCGCAAGCCGACACGTTGCGCAAGACCAGATCCGAATCCATCGCCAAGCGCTTTGTTGGCAAGGGCAAGATGGAATCGGTGCCGGCCTCGAAGTTGCGCGCCGGGGACACGGTGATGTGCGAAGTTGGAGACATTATCCCCGGCGACGGAGAAGTGGTCGAAGGCATTGCCACCGTGGATGAGTCCGTCATCACGGGAGAAAGCGCGCCAGTGATTCGCGAGTCGGGCGGCGACCGCAGCGCGGTTACGGGTGGGACGAAAGTTCTTTCGGATCAGATCAAAGTCAAGATTACCTCCAACCCGGGTGAAACTTTCCTGGACCGGATGATCGCGCTGGTTGAGGGAGCGGAACGGCAGAAGACACCCAACGAAATCGCCCTGAACATCCTGATTGCCGGCATGACCTTGATCTTCCTGTTTGCGGTGGCGACGCTCCAGCCGTTTGCAATCTACAGCATCGCTTCCGCCGGAAGCGGCACAGTGCCCACGGTGGCGGTGCTGGTTTCCCTGCTGGTCTGCCTTATTCCAACGACCATCGGCGGATTGCTGTCCGCGATCGGGATCGCAGGGATGGACCGCGTGATGCAGCACAACGTCCTGGCCATGAGCGGGAAAGCCGTGGAGGCCTCGGGCGACGTCGATACGCTCCTGCTGGACAAGACCGGCACCATCACGCTGGGCAATCGGCAGGCGGTGGAGTTCATTCCGGTGCAAGGAGTGAGCGAGGCAGAACTTGCGGATGCCGCGCAATTGTCGAGCCTCGCCGACGAGACACCCGAAGGACGCTCGATCGCGGTTTTAGCGAAGCAGCGATTCCAGTTGCGCGGCCGGGAAGTTGCCGAACCCGGGGCCCACTTCATTCCCTTCTCCGCCTATACGCGAATGAGTGGCGTGAATCTGGATGGGCGCGCGCTGCGAAAGGGCGCAACGGACGCCATCACCAATTTCGTCAAAGAGCAGGGTGGACAAATACCGGGCGACTTCACGGGGATTTCAGACCGAATCTCTCGCGCGGGCGGCACACCTCTGGCCGTGGCCGACGGCTCGCGCATGCTGGGAGTTGTGCACCTCAAGGACATCGTGAAGGGCGGAATGAAAAGCCGGCTTTCGCAACTCCGCGCCATGGGCATCCGGTCTGTAATGATTACCGGCGACAACCCGTTAACCGCCGCGGCGATTGCAGCCGAGGCCGGCGTCGATGATTTCCTTGCCCAAGCCACTCCCGAAGATAAGCTGAAGTATATCCGCAACGAGCAGGCTGGCGGCCGCATGGTGGCCATGACGGGAGACGGTACCAATGACGCGCCAGCGCTGGCGCAGGCGGATGTCGGGGTAGCCATGAATACGGGCACCATGGCGGCCAAAGAGGCCGGCAACATGGTCGATCTCGACAGCAATCCGACCAAGCTCATTGAGGTCGTGGCCATCGGCAAACAACTGCTGATCACCCGCGGCGCCTTGACGACGTTTTCCATCCTCAATGATGTGTCGAAGTACTTCGCGATTATCCCGGCTATGTTCATGACCACATATCCGGCGCTGGAGAAGCTGAACATCATGCACCTCCGCACCCCGCACAGCGCGGTGTTGGCGGCAGTGATTTTCAACGCCCTGATCATTGTCGCTCTCGTGCCGCTGGCGCTTCGAGGCGTGAAGTACCGGCCGCAGAGCGCCGCCGCCATGCTGCGACGCAATCTTTGGATCTACGGAGTGGGCGGTTTCATTGCGCCCTTTCCTTGCATTTTCCTGATCGATCGGCTGCTGGGATTATTGCACCTGGCTTAAGGGTTGGCAGTCGGCAGATGGGCAGTAGGCAGATGGGCAGTGGCCGGACAGTGCGTAAGATGAGGAAGATCAAGCGGGACTAGGGATCGGCTGTTCCCTGTTTCCGGTTCCCTCAAGGAGTTTTTATGCGTCATCAAATTGCTCCTGCGTTTCGATTAATGCTTGTGCTGACGGTGCTTACGGGGTTGATTTATCCCGGCGTGGTCACGGGCTTCTGCCAGGTCCTCTTCCGTTGGCAGGCCAATGGAAGCATGCTAAGCGTGGGGGGAAAAGAGATCGGATCGGCCCTCATTGGGCAGAACTTCACGAAGCCGGAGTATTTTCATCCGCGCCCTTCGGCGGCAGGCAACGATGGGTACGATGCGACGGCTTCAACGGGCTCCAATTACGGCCCCACGAATCAAAAGCTGTTCGATCGTGTAAAAAGCGCGATGGAGCAGTTCCGCAAGGAAAACCCGGACTACACGGGGCCCATTCCGGCGGATTTGTTGACTGCATCGGCCAGCGGACTCGATCCCGACATCAGCCCCGCCTCCGCAGAAGCGCAGGCGCCACGAGTGGCCAAGGCGCGAGGCATCGATCTTCACCAGGTGGAGGGGCTTATCAGCGAGAATACGAAGGTCGCAGATTTGGGTTTCCTGGGTGAGCCGCGGGTGAATGTCCTGGAACTCAATCTCAAGCTGGACGAGGCGTTTCCGGCAAAGGGAAAGTAGCAAGGTACAAGGCTGAAAAGTGAAGGATAAACGGTAGAACGCTTTCGTTCCTCGCTGCGCTGATAACGTGTAGGGGTAGGGCTTGCCCTACCCGCCCGCCGCGAACCCGGCAAAAGGGGACGGCAAGTCGTCCCCCTACAGGCAGGTGTTTGCTCGGAGTGACACAGTCCAAGGAACCGGCAGCCTGTTAGGCGTCAATGGGCGCAGGTGCATGAACGACCCACTCGCTCCAGGGGTTCTGCTTGCGGCAATCAAGACACATGGTCAAGGGAAATTCTACTCCACATTTTGGGCAGGTGGCTCGGTTTTGGAAGGTGTCAAAGGCCTTCCCACAGCGGCCGCATTTCCAATAATTCCCAACCGGTGGCGCAGCCTTGCACGAGGGGCAGGCGAAGCCGTCGCGACGTGGTAACTCACCCAAACGTTTCAAAATCTGCGCTTCACGCAATCCTCCCCAGCAACTCGCGAGGACAAATAAGGCGAGAACGCCCATCCACAAGGAACGAAAGCGCACGGCCAGAAACAGCAACCCTGCCACCCCGGCAAATCCAATCACCACCGCTACCATAAGGCTGCGGGCCCGTCCCACCGCAAACCAGAGCAGGCATCGGATAATCTGGCCGCCATCCAGCGGATAGATGGGCAACAAATTGAACGCGAGCACGAGCACGTTAATGCCGATCAGCGCCATCACGAACGACTGGACATTGGGCGTACTGCGGGCCAGAATGGAAAAACGGCCCGGAAGTAGTGCCGCCGGGGCAAGCACGATAAGCAGCGCTACATTCACCAAGGGTCCGGCGGCGTTGCTCCAGAGAGTAGGACCCGGCCGAAGCGGTGGAATCACAAACGCCATTCCACCCAGAGGCCAGAGCATGATCTCGTTGGCCGATCCTCCGACTTGCCGGCAGGCCAGCGCATGGCCGTACTCGTGCAGCAGAACAATGAAAAACAGCGCCAAGTACTCCGCCGCATTCCATGCCAGGGACGAATAGCTGTTCGCGCGGTTGGTTATTTCGAACGCTGCAAATAGAAACCAATACCAGTGCAAAAACACATCCACCCCCAGGAAGCGGAACAGGTGGATCCCTCGGCGTCTGCTTATCATTACATGGCATTATAAAAGGGCAAAGGCTGAAGGGTAAAGGATAAAGGGTAAAGGCTGAAGCATAAAGGACAAGCGATAAAGACCAGCCCACTCGCGGTGCCACCTCCCGTCAGCGTTTGCCCTTCATCCTTTACCCTTTAACTTTTAAGCTTTACCCTTTAGACTTTATTCATTGTTGCCATGAACAAAAGCAGAACGCTGCCCTTACTGTTCCGTCATATCACGTACAACCTGCGTGGCGGCTTCCTGGTTCGCCCGCTGACCATTGCACTGGCGCTGGGTTGCGCGGGCGCATTCCTTTCGTGGTGGGAAGAGGCAGTTCCCGGTTTCAGCGCCTGGGTGCCGAAGGCGCTTTTCCCTTCCCACGCCGACCCTCAGGTGGCCCAGGTAATTCTCGCCGCCATCGCTGCTTCGATCATGACGGTAGTGTCCATCGTTTTTGCCATTCTGCTGATGACGCTCACGCTCGCCTCGATGCAGTTCTCGCCGCGCATTATCGTGAGCTTTACCCGTGACCGCGTGACGCAATGGACGCTCGGCATATTCCTGGGCACCTTCTCCTACTGCATGGCAGCGCTTCCTGCGGCGCGGTCTCAGCCTCATCCCTTCGCGCCCGTGGCCACCGTCCTGGGCGCGATGCTGCTGGCCCTGGCCTGCGTTGCGTGGCTGCTCTACTTCATTCACCACATTTCACAGGCGATCAGCGTCAACCAGATCGTGGATCGGATCGCCTCCGAGACCGAAGCCATGATCGACGAGATGATGCCCCTACCGCACCGGCCTACCCGCATGGCAGACAACGACCCGGCTAAGCCTGAGACTTGGGAAACGCCTGTCTTCAGCGACACCTCCGGCTACATCCGGTTTATCGACACGGAGCAGCTTGTAGCCCGGGCGAAGGCTTACCGCGTCAAGATCCACGTCCTGCGCCGGGTTGGACAATTCGTGCCCGCCGGCATCCCACTTTTGATGGTGTACAAAGGCGAGCGCCTCTCTTCTGACGGAGTCACGGACCTCCGCGCAGCTTTTGATTTCGGCCCCGCGCGGACCCTGCAACAGGACCTTGAGTTCGGGGTTTTGCAAATCGTGGACATCGCGCTCAAAGCCATCTCTCCTGCCGTTAATGACCCTAGCACGGCCATAAGCTGCGTCGATCAATTAAGCCGCATACTGATCCGTTTCGCGTCCAGGGAACTGCCGGAGTCTGTGCTCTACGATCCGCCCGGAGTGGTTCGAGTCAGCATTCAGTGGACCGACTTCGACCGGATGGTCGACGCGGCCTTCGAGCAAATCCGCCTTTACTCGCAGACGGATATGGCGGTCAGCCTGCGCCTGCTGCGCGCACTAGGTGACATCGCCGTCGGCACACCGGACGAGCAGTACCGTCGCACACTCGCTGAGCGCGGGCGGAGAATTGTCTCAGGCTGCGCACAGAGGCTTGGAGAGTTGGAACTACGAGAGATGCGCGTCAGGCTGGCGTCGCTGGAGAGCTTTGTCACGCCGCCGGCATAGCGGAGTCCAATTCGACGCGTAGCGCCGGCCATCACGCCGGTAGTTTATCCGGAAAGAACGTACTCACCACCAACAACAGGGTCAAAGCGATCATCACCACGCAGCTCACCCAGGCGATGTAATTGAACAGGCGGGAATTCTTGTACTTTCCCATCAGGTCCTCGCGGTTCACAAGGTGCAGCATAAAGATCAGTACAAAAGGCAAAAGAATGCCGTTGGCCACTTGCGAGAACAGGATAATGGGAATCTGTTTTGCTTCACTTAGCAGCATCACGGCCAGCGCGCCGACCACGATCAGCGAAGTATAGAGCCAGTAGAAAGTCGGGGCTTCGTCGAAGCGCTTGTTGATGCCCGCTTCCAAGCCGAGCCCTTCGCAGACATAATAAGCGGTGGCCAACGGCAGAATACAAGCCGAAAAGAGAGACGCATTGCAGAGTCCGAAGGCGAACAGCGCGCTGGCCGCATGGCCTGCGAGGGGGCGCAGAGCCATCGCCGCATCCCCGGCGTCGTTGATCTGGCGATGACCGCTAAGATAAATGGTGGCGGCACAGGCGACGATGATGAAAAAGGCCACCACATCCGTGATGATGCAGCCCACAATCACATCCCAGCGGGAATAAATGTACTCCTTCACCTTGATACCCTTTTCCACGACAGCCGCTTGAAGATAGAACTGCATCCAGGGCGCAATGGTCGTGCCGACCACGCCGATGAGCATGTATAAGTAGCCGCCACTAAACTCGAAAGAGGGTTTCAGAGTGCTGATTACGGCGCCCGACCACTTGGGGTGGGCGAGGAAACAAGAGACCGGATAGGCAACGTAAAACACGCAAGCTGCCAGAAAGACTTTCTCCACAAACCGGTAAGTGCCCTTGACGACCAGCGCCCAGACCAGCACGGCGCCGAGCGGAACCGCGACGTAACGCGTCACTCCGAACACGGACATGCCGGAGGCAAGCCCCGCAAACTCCGCCACTGTGTTACCGAGGTCGGCAGCCAGCAGCATCATCATGAGGATGAATGTGGTGCGAAAGCCATACTCCTCGCGAATCAGGTCCGCCAGGCCTTTCCCGGTGACCACGCCCATGCGCGCCACGATCTCCTGAACCACCACCAGCGCCACGGTGATGGGAATCAGCGTCCAAAGCAACGTAAACCCAAACTTCGCTCCGGCAAGGGAGTAGGTGTAAATGCCTCCCGCGTCGTTGTCGACGTTGGCAGTGATGATCCCCGGGCCGAGGACGGCCAGGAAAATCAGCAAGCTTGTACGATAGCGGCGAAGCCGTTCGCGATTCACGAGAGATCATCCTCTTGTTCGGAATTGCTTTCTAGTGATGGCCAACTCCAGTACATCGTCCGCCGTGACGACACCGATCAAGTGGCGTTTGTCATCCACCACGGGCAGCGTGGTCAAATTGTATTTGTGAAAAAGATCAACCACAGAGACCGCGGAGGCGTGTGAGGGCACAGAGATCAGCGAGTCCGTCGTCAGCTCCTTGAGCGGCGTCGCAGCATGAGAAAGAACTATGCGTCCCACGGGGACCGCGCCAGTCAGGACCGCGTCGTTGTCCACGAGGTAAATCATATGGATCGACTCAAGAGGTCCCTCGAAACTCCTCAGAGCCTCAATGGCCCCTTCCACCGGCGCGGATTCATGCACGAACACATATTCCGTGGTCATGAGGGCTCCGGCCGTATTCTCCTCAAAGCCCAACAGTTCGCGGACTTCGTTGGCCTCCTCTTTCCCCATATCCGCCAGGACTTCAGCCGAGGTTTCCGGCGACAGCTCCTGCAATACGTCCGCGGCCTCGTCAGGAGGCATTTCCTCGACGATATCGGCGGCCTTTTGGGCCGGAATACTCTCCAGCAAGTCGGCCTGCATTCGAGTGGGGATTTCGGAGAGCGCCTGGGCGGCCGTCTCGTCGTCAAGACCTTCGAGGACGGATTTCTGCTCATCGCGACTCAATTCCTCGAGAATATCGGCGATGTCAGCAGGGTGAAGTTGCGCCACACGATCGTAGGAAAGACGGAGCTTGAGGCGCCGCTGGGGGTCCGGTTCGATCAGATTGACGAACTCCCAGGGAATGGTACGGGTAGGGAAAGAGCTGGTGAGCAGGCGGATGGTATGCTTGGCCAGGAGGCCCTGTAGCAGCCTGCGCAACGCTGCAGCCAGTCCGACATTGACCGCCACAATTCGCAGTTCCGCGTGACGATCGGTGGGCTGAATATCAAAGTCCACATCATTGACGCGCACCACTTTGCGGTTGTTCACATCAATGATCTGCTGATCCAGGATGTCCTTTTTGACTTTCAGCAACCCCTCGTCCGGAGCGTAGCAACGCACTTCGTCGCGCGGCACATTGGTCTGCCCGGCTCGAACGGAGAGCGATTGCATCTGCTCGTGCGTGATGCAAATCAGGGTCTTCTTCGGTGTCTTGACAAGATAGGAAGCCACGCGAAGCGCGTTCTGAGCTGGGGCAACACAAAGGTCCTCCAGCCGGCCCAGGTATTCTCCCTTCACTCCATAGACGGGAAGGTGTTCGAGTTCAGTAAAGTAAATCATGTTTCTGCTTTCTTAGAGTTCGGTATGGAACCGCAGCGCAAAGAGATCAACGGGCCCGCGCACGTGATTGTACGCCGGGTTCTTGGCGAACTGGTAGTCAAAGGTCAACTGGAAGCGTTTTGCAATCTGCCAGTTGTAATACGTTTCGGCGACCCGCTCGGCCCGGTAGTCGAGGGCGCCGTCGCCGACGGTGATGCCGAGCCCTCCGGCTGCAAGGTATTGCCTATGGACCGCGCTAATGCCGTTGACCACAACGGCCAGGCCGACGGTGTCCTGCGGTCGGCGCCACGACGCGCCCTTCAAGCTGATCCCCGCGGTGGCGGTGCGGTCCACATCGGTGAACTCGTACGTCTGATTCTTGCCGTCGCTCCAACCCAAGCGCGCAAATGCGCCGAGATCCTTGCGGATTTCCTGATCCATATTGATGCCGAAGCCGTACTTGTATCGGTAGGCCGCAGTCAGGTAAATGTCCTCGCTGATCGCCGGATCGTCGAGCGTGGCTTGATAGCTTCCCATGTGCGCACGTGTGTCATAGCCCATCAATCGAATAGTGCCCGGGTGGCCCCGAGGTGAATATCGCCTTTCAAATTCCAGAGCTGCCGACCAAGCCTTGGGTAAGTCCCAGTCCATTCGCAAGGCGTTGGCGAATTTCGAAACCTGAAAGATGCCCAACCGCGCGCTCCAGGCGCGGGTATTAAATTCCGCCGTAGCTCCGTTCGTAAATCCCAGCGTGTTCGCCGGGTAGTCCCATGCGTCGTTGGCGTAGAGGGACCAGCTCATGAATTGGGTTCGCGGATCGTTGGCGTAGGCGTTGTTGTCGAAGATGTCTTTGGCGTTGAAATGGCCTATTGTAAGTGTGAGCCTCCGAACGGCCCTTGTGCCTCTCAAGTCGTCAGGTGCGTCCTCGGTTGACTCCTTTTCCCCGCCCAACCCCACCGTCTCACGAAGGTAAGCCCGACAAACGTTGACGTCGGGGTAGGTCTTCCCCACCCGGAACGCCTCAGCGTTTGGAAACGCGGCCATGCCGAGCGTGTTGCTGAGTCCGTATCCCTGCCACATCAGGAGGTCCACAAAGAACTCTCCCCCCTGCCATAGGCGCACGCCACCCAGCGCGTCCACAGAAATCGTGTCTCGAACCGAGGCCCCTAGCGTCATGCTATTCGTGCCAGTGTACTGGGCAGGAAATGAAGGATGGCCTTGGCCAACAACCGTGGATTGAACGTGCCAGTTCCAAGCTTGGGCCGTCGGGTCCGTCGAGTTCTGTCCCTGGTTGGGCGTGGAACCCTCTTGACCCCGAGCCTTTTGGGTGGTCATTAGCAATAGCAACAGCGCCGCCCCAAGCCCCACGGCCCAGTGCAGGCGTCCCGGACGCCCGAGTTTTAGAAACCACCGTGCCATCACAAACTCAATCCACTCAAGAGATAATCAGCCCAAAACCAAAACGCCCCCGGGAGCCAAACTCCGCAGGGGCGATACAAGAAACCGAGGTTCTCGACCCCGGTCCCTCAAACCTCCTGGTGAGAGCTTTGGCTCCACACAACGTAGTATCGTGCAACTTGCGACAGCCACTTTAGGCAGAGCCTTACGCCGGCCATGCCTGCTCCACCCGTTGGCTCGTCTCCGAGTTTCCGGGCAGTGGCTTTTGTTTGTGTGGTAACCTCGCCTAACGAGGTTGAATCTTTTTCCCACGGCCTCCGGCAGTACCTGGTGTGCCCGAGGCCGCTATTCCCCTTATAAAAGGCCCCCAATCCTGATGTCAAGAAAAAAGCGCAGCTTCTAGACCGAAAATCGAAATTCGAAACTCGAAATTCGGACCAACGGTCTGCGGGCCGCTCTCCAGCACCACGGCACGCCTACCAGCGCACTCCATTACGCCCGTCGTGCGAGTTTCGATTTTCGAATTTCGATTTTCGGTATTGCCTTAGTTGGTTTGTCGCATGACCCAACGGATGCCGTTCAGGAGCATCTCCTGGTATCGTGGGTCGTTCCACACCTCGTCCGGGTGGCCCAGGCTGTTGTAATAAACCCGGCCCTTTCCAAACATGCGCGTCCAGGCGACCGGCCAGCCGTAGTATCTGATCCGCACGCCCTCCTTCTGCATGTCGACAGACTTCGGATCAAGCGTTAAGAGAACATGCGAGGTTTCGGCCTTAAAGTCGCTGATCTGATAAATCTCATCGTTAATCTGGAACGAGTTCCCGAGAAAACTCACCAGCGGGCTCTTCGGGTCCGCCACATCAATCGTCACCATTTGATGCCAGGGATGATGATTGAACCAACCGCCAATAATGTCCCCGTAAGTGCTCCACATGTAGAAGGTGTCCGTGGCGCTATGAACGCCCACAAAGCCGTGCCCGGAGCGGAGGAAATCCACAAAGGCGCTCTTCTCTTCGTCCGTCATGGGCAACTCACCGGTGGTGTTGAACATCACGGCGTCATAGTTCTTCAGATTCTCTTTGGTAAAGGCCCCCACGTCTTCCGTCACCGTAGTTTCGTAGGCCCCGGACTTCTCTCCCATCTCCTTCACAATCTGCTTGGAGAGCTCTACGCTTTCGTGGTGGAACCCCTTAGTCAGGGTCATGTACAGCAATTTGCCTTTCTTGGCGGGCCGCGAATGGCCGGCTTGCGGCAGACACACCGCCAAGCCAATCAAAACTAGCATGGCAAGAATCAGTTTATGTTTCAGCATTGTTACTCCTCGATTAAAGATGATTGCAGGACTGAGCGGCATTCGTGGCCTATTTTACCAGAAGTTGTGAAAATACCAGCCGCCTGTCATCCTGCTTGTAGGGGGACGGCTTGCCGTCCCCTTTTTCCGGGCTCGCGGCGGGCGGGCAGGGCAAGCCCTACCCCTACACGCTTTCAGGGCAGCGGCCACGCATAGAGTGTTCCTACTTCAAGTGGCCGAAGTTCAGAATCGCATTGAAAACCAGCGCGTACGAACCGATGGTCTCGCCTCGATACAAGGGATTATTGGCGAAGAGCACCACATCTCCCTTGCCGAAATGAGCCACCACGACGGCCGGGTGTTCGGCCACGGAATCACCATTCGCGAGCAAGCCCGAGAGCAGAAGGTCTTTCATCTCTGCGTAGCGCAGGATCACTTGGGGCCGATATTCGGCCGGAATCAAATAGGGATTATTACGTTGCTGTTCTTCATTCAGGGGAGTGGCCTCCCAGGCCTTCGGGGCCGGCAGCGGCGACGCCTTTTCGAACGCCCGGCCTTGGGGCATATCCTCATCATCGGCGCTCCCGCGTCCCGTCGGACGCTTGTAGTCTTTGGCGGTGAGGAGGTGGTAGTTTAAGGTGAGGTTGCTCACCGTAAAAGCCAACCCTTCCGCACTATAGAGCGGCACCGCGCCATCATAGCCATAGGCCAGCGGATGCTTGCCGTTCACCACCGCCGAATTCAGAACGCTGCCCACCACCCTGGCCTCTTTCCGCGGCGCCACAAACACTCCTGGCGCCAGACCTTCCTCGATGGCGAACTCCGCGGTGTCCTCTGCGGTGATCAGCAATCCGCCCTGTTGCACGAAATCCTTGAGATGGGCAACGCCCGCTTCGCTTAAGCCGGGGCGGATGTCTTCCGTCGAATCCAGTTTGCCCAGATTCGGGGTGAGCGAAGTGGTTTGCCATGGCAGAGCATTTCCCCACATCGGCAGGCCATCGATAAGCTGCTGACCAGATGCGTAGCCGACTGGCGCGAAGACGATCACATCGTAGCGGGCGCGCAGATCGGACTCTTTCGAGACGGTCTGCGTGTTGATATAAGCGAACGGCACATGCAACTTGTCGAACGCCATTCGCCACCAGCCCTCGCGCTGCGTGCCGAACCAGGTGTGCATAAAGGCGATGCGGGGAGCTTCGACAGCGTGAAGCTTAACAGCCGGCTGGCTGGCGATACTGACGGCAGCCAAATCGTACTGCTTTAACAAGCTCGTCAGTTTTGAAGCCTCCACGCCGCCGATAAGGAGCGAGCCTGCGGCGAACTTGTGTCCATCGCTCTCGAAGTTCCCGTCCGAGATCGACACGTCCGCGGCGCCGCGCAGAGCATACACAAGCGACGCCAGGCTGACCTGGGCGGAGTTATTAACAACGTAGAACGGCCCCGCACCAGCCTCTCCCAGGCTAATCTGGGTGAGGTCCGTCACCGGCGACATCGGCGCCGCCAGGATGTGGCTATCCGTAACGCGCGATACTTTGGCGTTGAAGAGGTCTCCGAACGACCAGCCGGTGTCGTCGTAAGGTTCCTTCTGCGGGTCTTCCGGCGCCCAGTACTGGCGATCCAGCAGCGTGTCGGCGATACGCGAGAAGGGCTGGTCCATGCGAATCACAAAGCTGCCGGCAGGAAACGTCTGAGAGGTTGGCGGTGGCGGCGTTTCCGGCTTTGGTTCTTCCCCTTCTTTGTGGGGAGGCGCAGGCAGGGCCACCGTTGCCGCCTGCGTGAGACGTTGTATCTCGACGTGCTGCAACGCCAGCACCTTCAGTAACTGGATCTGGCGGTTCAGAAATCCCGCGTCCTGCTCCAGCACGTAAGCAGCAGGCCCGCTATTGGCAGGCTTCTCAACCGAGCGCTTGCTTTTCAAGTAGAAGTTGTTCAGAAAGAGCTTCGAATTATGTGCGAAGTAAGACAGCGAGGTCAGCAGCGCGGTTTGCTCATAATTGTTGTTGTCGCGTTGGGACCACAGAACAGTGGGATAAGGTGGATTGGGCCTGTACCAGGTGCGGGAATACTCATCGGGCGAAAGCACGCGCTTCTCCGTGTCGGCTCCGCTGTTACCGAAAGTTTCGTAAAGGCGGCTGATGCCGTTATGGAAAGCAGCCATGAACATCAGGTAGCCGGGGCTCCAGGTGTCGAAGCTGCCGTGTGTGAACGCGCCCGGCATGCCAAAAGCCTGCATGCGGGCCATGTTGTCGGAGGCGATCATTGACCATTCGTTAGTCAGGATGGGATCGATCCAGGAATTGTAAGGGCCATCGCCCACCGTGTTGTCATAAAGAAACGGCACCGACTCGTGCAGGTCGTGCAGAACCTGGGCGTGCCACTCGAGATAAGTGTTTAAAACATTCTTGGAGAGCTCGAGCGTCATGGCCATGGCATCGCGGTTGTTGTCGTGCCCGACGTAATGGCCCCAATAAATCAGGTGTGGCCAGTTCTCCCCCGGATGCGCTTTATGCCATTTGTAGACGTCCACCATGCGGTCGCGCCCATCCACTTCCACTACCGGGGTAATCAACGTGATCAGGTGGGTGCGGATGTACTGCACGTACGGGGCATTGTCCACAGCCAGCCGATACGCTAACTCCATCAGCGCCGTGGGCGCGCCGGTCTCCGGCGAATGAATCGTGCCGGTGATGTAGTAGATCGGAAATGAGCGGTCCACCAGCGCCTGCGCCTTGGAGTCATCCAACTTCAGACTCCTGGGATCACCAAGCTGCGCCAGGCGCGAGCTGTTTTCCTTGGCGTGATCGAGCAGGGCTGTATCGGCAACCGCCACGGCGATCATTTCACGCCCCTCTTCGCTATGGCCGATTGTGAACACTCTCACCCGAGGTGAGGCAGCGGCCAGCAAGCGAAAATACCGGTACACGTCTTCCGCGTAGGGCAACACGTCGGGCGCCCCCGCCACATCCCCCAACACCTTCGCGGGACTGGGGACGGTGCTGGATGCCGGCAGGTAATCGGTAAGCGGCGAATTCAAGGCCGGCGCGGTGGTGTATTTTTTGATATGCTCTGTGTAAGCTTCATCAATCGCTTGCTTGGAATCTCGCTGAAATGTTTCGGTCTCGCCGGATTGCGCTCTGACTCGAGTGGGGAGCAGAGTTAGGCTGGCCAATGCCATCAGGGCGCAGAGCGCCCAGAATTGAGGAATATCAACGAGTGGCAGGCTCTTACGCGTCATTCGTAATCTCCTTTGGTCGGCCTCTGCCTAACCAGTTCCCGAGCGTCGTTCAGCAGATAAGGTCTTCTCCGTGCTCTCCGGCGCCAAGCACAAGATAAAAACACAGAGGCCACGGAGACCCTCCGTGTGCTCTGTGTTGAGGGTTTAGACGCACGGAGGGCACGGAGAAGCCCGTTTCAATCCCGAAATCCCGCTCTCCCAGTGCCACAGCAACCGCGAGCGCGGATGCTGCTGTTGCCCAGTCGTCACGTACCCTTCCGCTCGATCACAGCCGCAAAAAAGCCGTCCAGGCTATGCAAATCGGGGCGGGTACGCAAGTAACCTTCCGGGTCGAATAGCGGACTGAGCGTGGGGTGTGCAGACTCAAGCTCCGTCCGCGAAACCAGGCGATATTGCGGCGATTCTGCAAGCACACGTTCAACCACGCCTTCGTTTTCCTCGCACTCCAGCGAGCATGTGGCGTAAGCCAGCCGGCCGCCCTGGTCAAGATTCTCCAGCGCCCACTTCAGCATCTTCGCCTGAGCCTCTGCCAGGCGTTCCAGGTCTGCCTCGCGAAGCCGCCCTTTAATCTCGGGGTTGCGCGCCAGGGTTCCCGTCCCCGAACAGGGCGCATCCAGGAGAATGCGCTCGAACCGGCAACCAAAGGGCAGAGCCTGAGTCGCATCCAGGCGAACCGCCAGCCGCTGCACCTGCTTGGGAAGCCATTGAGGAAGCAGGCTCGCCAGGGTGCGCAGACGCGAGGCGCTCCGGTCGCAGGTTACGAGGATTCCGCGCCCCAGCTTCTGCGCGATCTGCCCGGCCTTCACGCCGGGCGCTGCGCACAAATCCAGAACTCTTTGCCCCTCTTGCGCCATCAAAAGGTCTACCACAAGCTGCGAAGCTTCGTCCTGAATCACCACGCGGCCCTGCCGCAGCGCCTGGGAGGCTTGCACATTCCCTGAAGTGACCGCCAGGGCGCGCGGTGAGAATTTCCCCGGCTGGGTCTTCACCCCGTCCGACGCCAACTCGTCGCGCAACCCAGCGATGTCTTCGCCAAGATTGACCACGCGCAGCACGGTGGGAGGAACTTGCGTGCTTGCCCAAGCCAGCCGCAAGGCCACGTCATCGCCGCCAGATGGAATTCCCGCTTGCGCGGGAATGACTCGGGGACTGAGTGCGGCCCAACGATTGAGCAGCCAGCCGGGAACGCTGCGGCGCACGCTCGCCTGCCCCGCTTCGTCGAGATCCTCGAAACGCAGTTGGGTTCCCGTGGCGCTCGGAGTGACTTTGCGCAAGAGCGCATTGACGAATCCCGCCGCTGAGCGTTTGCGCGCCGCTTTCGTCATCTCCACGGCTTCGTTGACCACCGCCGGCTTCGGAACCTTGGCGAGAAACTGAATCTGGTAGACGCCCAAGCGCAGTATCGTCGCGACCTCGGGGTCAAGTCGCTCGACGGGCTTGCCGGAAACCTCGGCAATCCGAAAGTCCAGCTCTCCGCGCCAACGTAAAACGCCCATCACGATCTCGGTCGCCAATCGCCGGTCTGCCTCCTTCAGCGCGGAGACTTCCGCGGTTTGCAGGAGATCGACGGCGAACCCTCGGCCCGCTTCGACGCGCCGAAGGATTCGATAGGCGGTTGACCGGGCCGGTGAAATAGGCAAGGCCTGACTCCTTCTCCCTTCCCTGCTTGTAGGGGGACGGCTTGCCGTCCCCTCGTTGTTCCACTGCCACCGCCGAGGGTAGGGCAAGCCCTACCCGTACGCGTTACCGCCCAGCATATCTCCCGCCACAGGGCGCATCCCGTTCAAGAATTCCCGGACCGGCAAGCGTTTTCGTCCTTCAAGCTGTAGTTCAAGGAGTTCCAGAAGCGTTCCCTGGCCGCACGCGACACGCAAACGCCCACGCTCAGGGAGAAGCGTGCCAGGCTGATGTACAGCCCCGGCCTGACCGGCCGCGGGAGCGGCCGACCAGATGTGGAGGTTCTTCGCGCGAAAATTTGTATAAGCTCCCGGCCAGGGCCTTAATCCCCGCACTCGCCACCCGATCTCTTCGGCACTGAGCGTCCAGGCGATCCGGCCATCTTCCTTCTTCAGGATGGGGGCAAGAGTAGCTTGGGAATGGTCCTGCGGCTGCGGCTGAATCTCGCCTCGGCCCAATTTCCCCAGGGTTTCCGCCATCAACTCCGCGCCCGCGCCGCTCAGCCGCTCGGAAAGGGTCTCCGTGGTGTCCGAGGATCCAATCGGCACTTCCTGTTTTAGCAGAATATCCCCGGTGTCGAGTCCTTCGTCGATTTTCATCGTGGTGACGCCGGTTACGGATTCGCCGCGCGCGATCGCCCACTGAATCGGCGCCGCGCCGCGGTACTTTGGCAGAAGGGAGGCGTGCAGGTTGATGCACCCCAGTTTGGGAAGGTCGATCATCCAGCGCGGGATAATATGGCCGTAAGCAACCACCACGATGCAATCAGGTCGGAATCTTGAAAGGAACGTGACCGTCGATTCGTCCTTCAACTTCGCCGGTTGGAAAACCTCCAGGCTCGCACCCACCGATGCTTGCTTCACCGGCGACGGCTTGGTCTCGTAACCCCGGCCGCTCGGTTCGTCCGGGTTGGTCATCACCAACTTTATCTCATGCTCGTCCTTGATTAGCCTTTCAAGCGTGGGAACAGCGAATTGGGGGGTGCCACAGAAGATCAGTTTCATGGAAAAGACGTCCGTGGTCCGTTGTCAGTAGTCCGTGGCCTATTGCGTGTCGGGAGTTGCCTCGCTCTCGCAGTTTCGCGGGGACGTCTTAAGGCGAGGAGGGTGTTCGCGGGCCTCGCGGCTCATAAACGGCTTCGAACAACGGACAACTGACAACGGACGAACTCCTCTACCACTCTCCCGCTTTAATCATCCTGCGAATCTGGCGCTTAATGGAGTCCCGCTTGAGCCGGCTCAGATGCGAGATGAACAGCTTTCCGCCCAAGTGGTCGGACTCGTGGCAGAAGGCCCTCGCCAGCAAGCCTTCGCCGGAAAGCGTGATTTCATTTCCGTCAATGTCCTGGGCGCGAACCGTGGCGCGCAAGGGGCGAGCGGTTTTGGCGCGGAAATCAGGGAGGCTCAGGCAGCCCTCCTCTTCCGCCTGTTCGCCCTCGGCGGCAATGACCTGGGGATTGGCAAGAACCAATTTTGACTTCGCATCCTTGCCGCAGGAAACATCAATCACGCAGAGCTTCAGGGAAATGCCAATCTGCGGCGCGGCAAGTCCTACGCCGTTGGCGGCATACATCGTCTCGAACATATCCGCCACCAGCTTTTCGAGGTTTCCATCAAACAAGGTCACCGGCGCGCCAGGCTTCTCCAGGACCTCCTGACCGTACTTAACAATTGGATAGATCATCTCGTGTCTCTTGTAGCGCCGGCCTCTAGGCCGGCAGGTGGGTGCTGCGTCGAACTTAGAACTGTCGCACCTGCTCCAGATAAGCGGAATAATTGCGTTTCGTTTCGGCTATCGAGTCTCCGCCGAATTTCTCCAGCAACGACCGGCCGACGGTGAGCGCCACCATGGCTTCACCCACCACACCCGCGGCCGGCACTACGCAGACATCGGAGCGCTCATAAGCCGCCGTCGCCGTCTCCTTAGTCGTCAAGTCCACGGACTCGAGTGGGCGGCGCAAAGTCGATATGGGTTTCACGTATCCCCGCACGACTACGTCTTCGCCGTTCGAGATTCCACCTTCCAGGCCCCCGGCGCGGTTCGATTTACGAGTGAAGCGGGACTTCTCGCGGTCGTACCCGATTTCATCGTGGACTTGGGAGCCGGGACGGCCCGCGGCTTGGATTCCGCCGCCGATTTCCACCGCTTTGACCGCCTGGATGGACATCAGCGCTTGCGACAATTGTCCGTCCAACCGCTCGTCCCACTGCGTGCAGGAACCCAAACCCGGCGGCACGCCGTGGGCAATGACTTCGAAGGTCCCTCCCACCGTGTCGCGCGCCTCCAGCGCTTTGTCCACCTCTTCCTTCATGCGCGCTTCCACAGCCGGATCCACGCATCCCAGCACGATTTCCTCAGTCGCTCGCAGCGCCAGCACCTTTTCGAACGCAACGGGTTCATCTGTTAGAACGACGCTTCCCACGGCCACCACATGGCTCGCCACGTCGATGTCGAATTCCTTCAGGAATAGCTTGGCCACTGCCCCGGCGGCTACACGCGCCGCAGTTTCGCGGGCGCTGGCTCGTTCGAGCACGTAACGCGCCTCGCGAAAGTTGTACTTAAGACATCCCGCCAGGTCGGCATGCCCGGGGCGAGGCCGCGTCAGCGCTTTGTGCTTGGCTCGCGTCTCGGGTCGATCCGCGACCGCCAGCGCCTCTTTCCAATTTTCCCAGTCGTGATTAGAGATCAGGAGAGTGATGGGTGAACCGATGGTTTGCGCATGGCGAACCCCGGAGAGAAACTGGGCGGCATCCGACTCGATCTTCATCCGGCCCCCGCGCCCATAGCCGCCCTGGCGCCGCTTCAGTTCCCGGTTGACATACTCGAAATCGATTCCCAAGCCTGCCGGTATTCCTGAGAGGATCGCTACCAAAGCTTGTCCGTGCGATTCGCCCGCAGTTTGAAAACGTAACATCACCGCCCCTGAACGTTCCGGAAACCCTTCTCCAAATTGTTAATATTAGCGGAATTGCGCAAGAGGGTCAAAACTTGCAGACAGAATCCTAAGTCCCGTGGAAAGGGGGCCCCGTGTGATCGCGAGGCCCCGTGTTTCAGGTTACGTGGCAAGACTTGCAGAGGATGACAACCATCTAATAACCACTCGGACATCTTGTCTGTGCTATTTTGCTCACTTTTCTCTTTTTCTCAGCAACCCAGCGATAGATCACTACCAAGATGTGGACCTTCCGGTTTCACGCCAAGGCGCAAAGGCCGCAAAGAAAAGAAAACGCTTTCGCATTGCTCAGCGGACACTGAAGGGATACACTCAACCCCAAGGAGGCGTGCGCGTCAAATGGCAAAGCTCCTAAGCGTCATTCTGGTGGTTATCCAGGGCTGCGGCATTCTCGCGTATTTATTTTGCAAACTAGCCAGTTTTCGGCGTCACCGCAATGACCCGGCCAAACGCGATGGCCTGTCATGGGCTACACCAAAGTGGCTGGTCAGGTTTGTCTTCGACCAAGATGTTGAGGCAAATGCCGCGAAGGCTCGATTGTCGAATGAACTACATCCTGGCTCCTGAATCCTGACTCCTGCCTTTCTCACACCGGATGGCACTCGATCACCGGAGACGCCTCGGTGGGAATAATCCGGCTGATTGCGAACCCGGTGCTTGCAAGCAGCGAACGGAAATCAGCCTCGGTGCGTTCTCGCCCGCCCAGCACAAGCATCAGCAACTCCATCATGCCGCGCGGCCGGGCAGTCGGATCTACGATGTTCTCGATCAGCAAGAGAGTTCCACCGGGGCGAATGGCGCGACGGGTATTGCGAAGGATTTTGGCGGCGTCTTCGTCGGGCCAATCGTGAATGATGCCCTTCAGCAGGTAGGCGTCGGCGCCATCCGGCACGGAGACAAAGAAGTTCCCTGCCACGATCTCGCAACGAGCGGCAATCTCGCCGCTCAGGATTTCAGGAGCGCGCGCCACGGCCTGAGGCAAATCGAACAGCACGCCGCGCAGCCCGGGCGTGGCCGAAAGGATGTCGCGAAGCAGCGCGCCCTCCCCGCCGCCTAAGTCCACCAACCGCTCGAAGCCTGAGAAATCGTAAGCCGCCACGAGCGCCGCGCTGGTCCAGGCAACGCCCTGAGTCATGGCAGCATTGAAGACTGCGGCGTCCTCCGCATGCCCCCCGAGGTAGTCGAAGAAACGCTGCCCAAAGATTCGCTCGAAGGCCGGCTCACCCGTGCGCACCGAATACTCGAGTTCACCCAACGGGCGCCAGAGGAATGCCGCCGGCAGGAAGAGGGCGTTATCCCGCTGCGACTCGGGATGGGACGCCCGCAGCGGGTCCGCAAGCGGCGTGTTGCGGAAACCTCCGTCCGCTGTGCGTTCTAACAATTCGAGCGTGCAGAGTGCGCGCAATAAACGCTCGAGTGACGCCGGATGAGCGCCGCAATCTGCCGCAAGCTCGGCCACAGTCTTCGGTCCGGACGCAAGCAAATCCGGAACGCGCAGTTTTGCCGCTACGTAGATGGCCTGCGCAGCCACAATGCCCGGCCAGAGGTATTCCATCGGGTTCTTCGCCATGGTTAGGTTTCTCCTTTCGGTAAAAATGACCCGATCTCGCCTTAGTACTACGATTATAACCGCAAACTATATAAAGCGACTGTTTGTCTCTTGACAAAACCAAAATCATAGGCTACAATGGTCAGTGGAGGGTGGGGCGCGCCGGGCATTCGGAGGCCGGCGTTACGAGAATGGCCGGAACAAAGCGAGAATGTTGATGAAAACAAAGGAAGAGGTCAAAAAGTCAAGGAGTCGAGAAGCTGAGCAGTCCAGCCGTGCAAAGCTGGCCCCGGCTGCGGTCCGGGCCGCGCGAGTTGTCTGCCCGACTCCTCGACTCTCGACTCTCAACTTTTTTTGGGAACAAAGCGAGAATGTTGATGAAAACAAAGGAAGAGGTCAAAAAGTCAAGGAGTCGAGAAGCTGAGCAGTCCAGCCGTGCGAAGCTGGCCCCGGCTGCGGTCCGGGCCGCGCGAGTTGTCTGCCCGACTCCTCGACTCTCAACTCTCGACTCTCAACTTTCTTTACGATCGATCCGGGAATGTCTATGAAAACAAAGGACCGCCCTTCCACATCCGCTTTCTGCCTTCTGCTTTCTACTTTCTGCCTACTCTTCGTCGCAGCTTCCGCCTTTGCCGATTGGCAGAGCTTGGGCGCTCTGACCGCTTCTGAACCCCAGGGCAATCAGATCGCCTTCCGCAGCCGGCAGGTGACTGTGGTCGTTACGGTGTTGGCGGCAGACCTGGTCCGGGTGCGGATGACTCCGGGAACCTCCCCAAGCCTTGACTATTCCTATGCGGTCGCAAAGACCGACTGGCCAAAGATCACGCCAGAGTTCACCTCCGGTAACGGCTCGGCGGGCATCCGCACTTCCGAACTCGAAGTGCGCGTCCAGCTTTCTCCCTTCCGCCTGGCTTTCTATGATCGGGATGGCCGCCTGATCTCGAAGGATGCGGACAACCGGGGAATGAGCTGGGAAGGCACCCGCGTCCGCTGCTGGAAGTGGATGCCGCCGGACGAACAATACTTCGGCCTAGGTGAGAAAAGCACCCCGCTCGACAAGCGCGGCCGTTCCTACGTGATGTGGAACACCGACCCGGCTGGATTCGACGCCTCGACCGACCCGCTCTATCAATCTGTCCCATTCCTGCTGGCTTTGCGCAATGGACGGGCGTACGGCCTCTTCTTCGACAACCCTTATCGTTCTTCCTTCGATCTGGGAGAGGAATCGCCGGACCTGCTGTCGTTCGGAGCGGAGGGCGGTGAACTCAATTATTACTTCTTCTCCGGTCCGACTCCCCAACGGGTGATCGGCCGATTTACGGAGCAGGTGGGCCGCTCGCCACTCCCGCCGCGCTGGGCCATGGGTTACATCCAAAGCCGCTACAGCTACTATCCGGACCGCAAGGTCAGATTCATTGCCGACAATTTTCGCGAGCGGCGCATCCCCTGCGACGGCATTTTCCTGGACATCGATTACATGGACGGATTCCGCATCTTTACTTGGGACAAGTCGCGCTTCCCTGATCCCCACCGCATGCTCGCGGATTTGCGCCAAGAGGGATTCCACATCATCGCCATCGTTGACCCCTACGTGAAAGTGGACCCCAACTACTGGGTTTATCAGCAAGGCCTCTCGGGAGCCCACTTCCTGAAAAAACCGGATGGAACGCCTTTCACCGGCACGGGTTGGCCGGGAGAGAGCGCCTTTCCCGATTTTGCTTCCGAGAAAGTGAGGTCCTGGTGGGGCTCGCTTTTCCAAGGTCAACTCGAGGAGGGCATCGCCGGTTACTTGACGGACATGAACGAGCCGACCATCTTCCGGCCCGACGGGAACCCGGCCACGTTTGATCTGGCCCTCATGCACCAAACGGACCACGGTCCGCGCCCCCACGCCGAAATCCACAACGTCTATGGCATGCTCGAGTCCGCCGCCACCCGCGACGCCCTGCTGCGCTTTCGCCCCAACCAGCGGCCGCTGGTCATCACCCGCGCCACTTTTGCGGGCGG
This sequence comes from uncultured Acidobacteriota bacterium, assembly GCA_963831905.1. Classification (GTDB taxonomy): domain Bacteria; phylum Acidobacteriota; class Terriglobia; order UBA7540; family UBA7540; genus CAVROP01. Next base: position 999,186 of record CAWHRX010000004.1, read on the forward strand.
CCAGCGCTACGCGGCCCAGTGGAGCGGCGATAATTGGGGCACCTGGGACCATCTGCGCCTGAGCATGCCGATGCTGATGACCATGGGCCTCTCCGGACTTCAGTTTTCGGGCGCCGATATCGGCGGCATCTCGCCCGTGCCGAGCCCCGAGCTCTACACACGCTGGCTCCAGGCCGGCGTGCTCACGCCCTTCTGCTGGACGCATTCCGGCGGTCCCGGCAACCTCGAACCTTGGGCGTTTGGCAACCGGCTGGAAGAGATCAACCGTCACTCCATCGAGCTGCGATATAAACTAATGCCCTACCTCTACACCGCTTTCTGGGAAGCGGCCGAAACCGGAATTCCCGTGATGCGTCCGCTGCTGCTCGAATATCCCGATGACCCCACGGCGGTCCAGCAGAACGATGAATTCCTCCTGGGCCGCAACCTCTTGATCGCTCCGGTGACTAAAGACGATGAGAGCCGCCGGCAAGTCTACCTGCCGCGCGGCGTCTGGTACGATTTCTGGACCAACCGGCGAGCTATGGGGCAGCAGAGCCTCTCCGTCGAGGCTCCGCTGGAACGGATTCCCATCTTCGTGCGCGGCGGCGCCATCCTGCCCAGCCAGCAGCTTATACAATATGCTGGCCAGGCGGCCATTGATCCTCTTATCTTCGATATTTATCCAGAAGGGACGTCCACTGCACAGTATTATGAAGATGATGGTATCAGCTTTGATTACCAGCGTGGAATCTCGCTGCTCCAGACCTTGAGCGTCGTCCCCGGTGCGCAGGGCATGACGATTGAACTCTCCGCGCGCCAGGGACGCTACACGCCGCCGGCGCGTTCCTTGCTCATCAAGGTTCACAACCAGCGAAGCAAGCCGCGGCAGGTCGCCATCGATGGAAAAGAGCTTGCGGAGCGAACCTCATTGAACGAACTCAACGCCGCCGCCGAAGGCTGGACGTACGACGACGCTGCAAACATCGTCTGGCTGAAAACCCCCGATCGCGGCGTGGCCATCAAGGTACTAATCAGAGACTAGTTCTTGACTTTCGCCGTTGTCGGTCTTGTGTTTCGGTTAGGGACTACGAGAAGTACATCACGATTGAGCCCGGGAAACGCGGCGGGAAGCCCTGTATTCGAGGTCTCCGTATCACTGTCTACGACATTCTGGATTATCTAGCTTCCGGCATGACAGAGGACCAAATCCTCCAGGACTTTCCCGACCTTACCAGTGAAGACATCCGTGCCTGTCTCGCGTTTGCTGCCGGCCGCGAGCCCAAACCAATGGCGATTCCCGCGTGAAACTGCTCTTTGACCAAAACATCTCGCACCGACTCATCGAGGCTCTGTCCTCCCTGTATCCTGGTTCGTTGCACGTCCGTATGGTCGGGATGAAGGCCGCCGATGACGACTCGATATGGGTCTTCGCGCGCGAGCACGAGTTCGTGATTGTTTCGAAAGACTCTGACTCTTATCAACGTAGCCTGTTGTTTGGATTTCCGCCCAAGGTGGTTTGGATCCGCCGGGGGAACTGTCCCACGGAGACGATCGCACAGATACTCAGGGAACACCATCCGGACCTCGAGAGCTTTCACCGCGACAAGCGCCACGCCTATCTCGTCGTCACACAGAGTCTCGCCTGTGGTAAAGTAATCCCTTTTAGCTTACCGGAGGGAGCCTTTGCGAAAGAACACAGTCGATGTCGTCGGACTCGGCTTGAACGCCACAGACACGGTGCTGATGGTGCGTGACTTCCCTGCCCTGGGCGGCAAGGAGCGCGTGTTGTCTTCAACCACGCATGCGGGGGGGCAGGTGGCCACGGCCCTGGTCACTTGCCAGCGGCTGGGTTTGCGTACCCGCTACATCGGCAAAGTCGGCGACGACGAAGGCGGCAAGGTGCAGCTTCGCAGCTTGGAGCGGGAAGGCGTGGACGTACACTACGCATGCGTCGTTCCCGGCACCGCCAATCAATTCGGCATCATCCTGGTGGATCAGGCGACGGGCGAGCGCACGGTCTTCTGGGATCGCGACGCGCGCTTAACCGTTACGCCGGATGAGTTGACCGAGAGCGCCATCACTTCCGCGCGCGTCCTGCACCTGGACGGATGCGACGTCGAGGCTTCGCTAAAGGCGGCGCGTTGGGCCAAGCGCGCTCACGTGATCGTCGTCGCCGATCTCGACACGGTCTATAAGAAGGTTGAGCGCCTCTTCCCTTACATCGATTACCTGATTGCCTCCACGAAATTCCTTCCCACCCTGACGGGCCGCGCGGATCCCTTCCAGGTCCTCACCCACACTGCCGCCCAGCACAAGATGAAAGCTCCCGGCATGACGCTGGGCCGCGATGGAGCCCTGATTTACCACGCGGGGCGGTTCTACTATTCGCCCGGATTCGTCGTTGAGACCGTGGACACTACGGGCGCAGGAGATGTGTTTCACGGTGCGTTCATTTTCGGGCTCATCCAAGGATGGCCGATCGAGAGGATTCTGGATTTTTCGAACGCCATGGCCGCGCTGAATTGCACCGCCTTGGGCGCGCGGGGCGGAATCAAGTCTCAAGCCGAGGCGGAAAAGCTCATGGCCACCGGGGCGCGCCACGTGAACCCAGCGTATGTTGGGCAGTAGGCAGATGGGCAGGTCGGCAGTTGGCGGGCGAAGAGCGGGGGCGAGGCGGCTATATACGATATTAGCTATATCAGATTTAAGATTACAGATTTAAGAGATCCCACCTAAGCCGTGCCACATTGCCGAACAGCCCACCACAAGTGCCACACGACCGTCCCATTGCAACGCTTACTCCTGCCCAACCACTTTTCGCCCTTTGCTCTCTGGTCTCCGGCTAACGAGCACTGCCCGTCTGCCTATTTGCCGATCTGCCGACCTGCCCATCTCCCTACTGCCTTCCCTGCAAATACCCAACCACCGTTCGGACGACGTTGTCCTCCGCCTTGGGAGTGTAAGGCGAGGTGGCCGGTTCATATCCGCCGTACGGGAACTCGGCCGCGGTGGGCATATAACCTAGCCAGCCGTTCGCGTAACCAAAGTAAAACGTGTAGGGGTAGGGCGAAAGGCTGCGAACGCGCATGGCGATTTCGCAGAATAGCTCCAGCGGCGCCGCCCAGATAGCGACATCGTCATTTACGCGCAGGAAACGAATGGGAAGACGGATGACGGCCTCCCCTGCATCCGTTTGGCGAAGGTATTTCTCCAGATCGGGCGCCCATCCCAGGTTTGCCTTTCGAGGCGTCTCGACGATCTGCTCGCCGACGGCCAGCCGCACTGTCGACGTCGTACGGCCAATCCGATCGTTGGCGGCGATGATCTTGTCTCCCAGCATGACCCGGAACTGGCCCAGGTGCGCGCTTTCGAAGTCCGGGCAGACGGTGTAGATCGGCGCGAGGTTGCCGGCCGCCCCATTGATGTAGAGCATCGGCGCCCCCAGTTTCTGTTCCACGTACTCGGCCACAATCCCCGGCGCATCGCCGGTGATCAGATCGTTGTGCGGCCCCAGGGCCGTGCCGTGCATGGCGTAATTGGCGATCAATGCCAACAGTTTTCCGTCCGCTCTTTCCAGTCGAATCAACCCGATCTGCCGGTCCGCCGGGCCATCCGGATTCAATCCCAGATAGGTGGGCCCTTCCAGGTCCCGGGCGCGGCGGTTAATATTCGCCATGGCCATTCCCCATCCGATGCCCAGGCGCGCGGGTTCGAGTTTTGCCCGCGCCTCCTTGACCCCTTCGATGAGACTCTTCTTGACCCGCGCCGTGTATTCCGTGTTGTGGTCGTGCTTATATCGCTCGCCCATGAATGCCGCCCCGAGTCCCGGCGGGCCGACTTCCGGGGCCGAGTGAGTGTGGGTCACAGTCCACCAGACCTGGACGGGTTTGATTCCGGTCTCCGCCTCGAGCGCGCTCATGACCTCGTCGTACACGGAAGGTGAGAACAGGCAAATGTCGGTGGAAACCAGGAAGAACTGCGTCTGCCCGTCGTCCATTGCCACAATCCGATGGTAGATGCGGTCATGCACGCCGGTCGACTGCCTGGGGCCGTATCCGAGCAGCCACTGCGGTTGATCCGGAGTGATGTCAATCTTCACCACCGAGGCGCGAAACTGCGCCGCGTCAGCGCTAAAGCATCTCCCTGCCGCGGCCAGCAATAAGGCCGTCATCAGCAGCCTTTGCCCCACCCGGCCCATTTCCAGGCGCCCTGAACCGATCATGAGTCCCCTCCTTTGAGGAAAGTAGTATACACCGGCCCAAGGGCTTGCACTCCAACAGCGGCCTGAATTCAATTAAAGTCAAAAGGTCATTTGGCCGATATGGTTCTGGAGGTGGTCAATGCCGGAACCCGTCACGAGAACTGGCGCAGGCCGTCCACCCCTCAAAGTGCGGCGAGGCAAGATTCTGCTGGTGGATGAAGATGCCGGCGATTTACAGCTCTATACCGCGCTACTCCGGGATCAGGGGCACAGCGTGGACGATTGCACGACCTATCTGGAAGGCGCTCAGCGGCTGGAGCGCGAATGGTACGACCTGGTCATTCTGAGCCAGGGTGGGCAGTCCTTCCAAGGGCTACCCCTGCTGGAACGCGCCATCGAACTCGATCGGCGCCGCCCTGTCCTGGTGCTGACCCGGGCCGTAGACATGCGCAGTTACCTGGATGTGATGTATCTGGGAGCGCACGATTACGTGGAGAAGCCTCCCGCCGCCTGGGAGATCGTCGATACGGTGGCTCACTGCTTGGGGCCCCGGATCGCATCAGCCTAGGACGCTCATCGAAGGCGGGAAGAATCCACGCTATAGGTCTACTCCTTTGGAGCCGCCCCCGGCCGATCACGGGAATTACGCCTACCAAACCCTGCGCTACCCAGCAGGTTTTTCCGGCCGCATCAACGGAAACAGAATAACGTCCCGGATGGAGCGCGAGTTGGTAAGCAGCATGGTCAGGCGGTCGATGCCGATGCCCTCCCCGCCGGTCGGCGGCAAGCCATAGCTGAGAGCGCGGATGTAGTCTTCGTCGATGGCGTGAGCGGACAGGTCGCCCTTCTCCCGCAGGAGTTGTTGATACTCGAAGCGGTCGCGTTGCTCGGCGGGATCGTTGAGCTCACTGAAGGCGTTGGCCACCTCCATGCCGGCGATGTAAAGCTCAAAGCGTTCCACGAAATTGGGGTCGTCCGCCTTCTGCTTGGAAAGCGGCGACACCTCGAGCGGATAGTCCAGGATGAAGGTGGGCTGGATCAATTGGCTCTCCGCCACATGCTCGAAGAGTTCGGCCAGCGCCGTGCCCGGGGCGGTTGATTCAGCCAACTCCAGAGGCTCATAGCCAGGGAGCGAGTCGCTGCCGGCCCAGCGGTTGAACTCCTCAACCCACTTGAAGATCGCTTTGGGTTCCGCCAGATCCTCGAGCGAAGGCCCCTTCCCGGCCGCGCTGGGCCAGAACTTGGCCAATGCCTCCTTCATTGTGAACCGGTGGAATTCGGCGAAGGAAATGTAATGCTCGCCGTAATCGAATTCGACCGTCCCCAGGACGGTCTGCGCCACATGCCGCAGCATCCGTTCGGTCAACGCCATCATATCCCAGTAATCGGCGTAAGCCTGATAGAACTCCAGCATCGTGAACTCCGGGTTGTGGTGCGTGGAGATCCCTTCGTTGCGGAAGTTCCGGTTTATTTCGTAGACGCGGTCGAGCCCTCCAACGGTTAGCCTTTTCAGGTAAAGTTCGGGGGCAATGCGCAGGTAGAGGTTGAGGTCCAGGGCATTGTGGTGGGTAACGAAGGGACGCGCCATGGCGCCGCCGGGCAGCGGCTGCATCATGGGGGTTTCCACCTCGACGTAGCCTTCGCCCTCCAGGAACTCCCTCACCGCCCGAATCAACCGCGCCCGGCGCTCGAACGTTTTTCTGGATTCCTCATTCACCATCAGATCCAGATAGCGCTGGCGGTAGCGGATCTCCACGTCCGTAAGGCCGTGCCATTTTTCCGGTAAGGGCAGGAGGGCTTTCGCCAGGAACTGCACCTTCTCGGCGTGGATGGTCAGTTCGCCGGTTCTGGTGCGGAAGAGGTAGCCGGCCACGCCCACCAGGTCGCCGATGTCGAGCAGCTTGTAAAGTTCGAAGTCACGCTCTCCCACCGCATCCGAGCGCACGTAGATTTGCAGGCGCTCTCCCCCGCCTGCCAGGTGCGCAAACCCGGCTTTCCCATGCGGCCGGATGGTCATCACCCGTCCCGGCACTCTCACCGAAATCCTCTCGGCGCTTAACTGTTCCGCCGAAAAAGCGGAATAGGCCTTGAGAATCTGCGGGACGGTATGGGTAAGGTCGAAACGGCGCGGATAAAGCTCGAATCCCAATTCGCCGAGGGTCTCGAGCTTTTTGCGCCTTTGGAGTATAAGATCGCGAAGTTCAGTTGTTGACACGACAGTAACCTGCCTTAAACCAGTGATTTCCAGTGAAAGCAGCAATTATAGGGTGACGGTGAAAGGGGTGTCAACAATTACACCCGTACGGAGGTACCTTGCATTGTCCATGTCCCGTCTCTATACTGGGCCTTATGCGCTGGATTGTGGGAGCCCTCGTTCTGACGGTCATTGGGTATCTGCTCCGACGTTTGCTCTGGAAGGAGTTGCCGAAACAGCAGACCCCGCCGGGTCTGCCGGCCATGGGAACGGCTCGCAGGCTAGTCTACGACGGATTTGCGCCGGAAATCGAAGCTCGAATTGCCATGTTGGGAATCTCCCTCAACGACGCTTTCGAAGAGCGCGACGCCGGCCGTTTCGACATCGCCTGGCGGTTGGTCCGGCTATCTGCCTCGGAATGGTACGGCGTGGAGAAGATTGTTACCGGGCTCCTGAATACTCTGACCAAGCACCTGCCAGAGGCCCAGTTTATGGTCACGCCACGCAATATTCACACCCACCGTTTCCTCTCCAAACCCATGGTCGATTACGTGCGCGTGCACGAGATGCTCGAGCAATTCGTTTTCAGCTCGCAGCGCCGCTTCCAGCTTCAGTTACGCCTGCTGAATCGCGCCGTCGAGATCGTGACCGACGAGTTCCGCCGCACCTTCCGCCAGGCCCAACTGGCGGGCGACAGCTCTCCGGAAGTCTGGACCGAAATCGATCTTGATTTCCACGACTTCGACCTTATCGCCAAAGAAGCCGTGCTCGCCTTTCGTGCTTTGCTGGCCTCCCTCCCCTCGACCGCCCTTCCCGGACTGGCTCTCGATCTCGAGTCCCTGCTGCGCGGAAAAGTGCGCGCACGTCCGGCGCCTACGCGCAATGAAAGTGAATTCGCCGCTAAGCAGTCCAACGCACGTCCTAGTTAGCAGCCATCGAACATCCAGCCCGTGAAAGGTGTGAAGAATTTCGGAATGTGTCATCCTGAGCGCAGCGAAGGATCTCTGCAGTTGTTCGTAAGCCGCTGAAGCATAAGAAACTGCGGAGATCCTTCGCTGCGCTCAGGATGACAACCTGTTGGTTTCTTCACAGCTTCGTGGGGGCGAGGCGCCGCCTCGCCCCTACGTCTGCCGATTGCGGCGCACGATCAGCCTTCGAAAATTCGGGACATGCGGATCCAATTCTGATCCACAAGTTTCAGTTGGGTCATGGCCTCGAGCAGAGGAATGGAAGTAATCTCATTTCCCTTCAGGCAAACCATGTGGCCCAGCTTGCCCTCCTCGATCAAGTCCACGGCCTTAACCCCGTAGCGAGTGCCCAGCACCCGGTCGAACGCGGTGGGCGAACCGCCGCGCTGGATGTGCCCGAGCACGGTCGAGCGGGTTTCGTAACCGGTCTGCTTTTCGATTAGCTTTGCCAGCCGGTCGCCGATTCCTCCCAGCAGAACGTGGCCGAACGCGTCGAGCTGCTGGTCCTTGGTCACCAGCTCGTCCTGCCCTTTGAGCTGGAAACCTTCCGACGCGCACACAATCGAAAACCGCTTGCCGCGGGCCTGGCGCCGCTGGATGGTCCCACAGATATCGTCAAGGGTTCTTGGCTCCTCGGGGATCAAAATGCAATCCGCCCCGCCCGCGAGTCCGGAGATCATCGCGATCCATCCTGCGTGCCGGCCCATCACCTCAACCACGATCACGCGGTGGTGCGATTCTGCCGTCGTGTGCAGGCGGTCAATGTTCTCCGTGACGATGGAGACGGCCGTGTCGAACCCGAAGGTCTGGTCGGTGCCTTCCACGTCGTTGTCGATGGTCTTCGGCACGCCGACCACTTTCACGTTCTCGCCCGCGAGCTTGCGCGCCACACCCAGCGTGTCCTCGCCACCAATCGCAATCAGGAAGTCAATCCCCATCGTTTTGAGGTTCGCCAGAAGGGTTTTCTTGTCCTCTTCCTTCTTCAACGGATTGGTGCGCGAGGTGCCGAGGATTGTCCCGCCGCGCGGCAGGATGCCGGAAATCGAGGCCAAGGTCAGCGGCTCCGCGTCCGCCTTCAGCATTCCTTTCCACCCGTCTTTCACACCCAGGATCTTGTATCCAAGCTGCTCGCCGCGACGCACGATCGCCCGGATCACCGCGTTCAGCCCCGGACAGTCGCCCCCTCCCGTAAGTACTCCGATTGTGCCTTTCGAATTAGTTGCCATATGAACCTTCAACTCCTTTGAATGATTGAATTGGATTCAGTGCCTGCCGGCCCGCCGCCCTGAAAGAGGCTGCGCAAAAACCCTCCCGCCCTGTCATTCTGAGCGAAGCGAAGAATCGCCGCAGATGTTCTCATCGGCTGGCGGACTTCTTAGGATGACAGTCAAAACGCGTTCCCCGGGGCCTGCGAAAATCGCCGCAGCAACGAAGCGACTTCTCCAAACCAAGTTTGTCAATTTAGCAAGAAACCACTTGCGAGGCAATCGAATTGCGCCCCTCGGTTTTTATAAGACAGCGCTCTCCCGCGCGGAGTCCAATTTCCGGTCCAATTCGGATCGGACCATCGGACCCCAGGAATTGGGGAGCGTTTCCGGCGACGCGCCATTTTCCGCAGCCGCCGGACGGGTGAGGAGTTTTTCCGCGGAAAACACCTATACCGAAGACAATGTGTCCGCAACCCGCCACCCACCTCGTTCACTTTTTGCTTGACAAGAGGGCAAGCCTGTGATAGCCTATTATGGTGGTCGAGAAGCGGACGCTTTGTCGCAAACGAGCCCGTGGTGCCGCTTGGGCCAAGCCGAATCGGGACAACATGCCGCTCGAGGAAAACGAGACTCTGCGAAAAACACAAAAATCATGCGAACGAAGCTAAGAAATCATTGAAAACAAAGGATGTCAGTTTTTCAGATGCCCCAAAACGAACGGTTTTTCTATGGAGATGAACGCGAATTGAACGAAATATCGCCCCCAATCCCCACCTTTCGCACCCGCGAAGCGAAAGTTCCTGGTTAAGCGGGCGAGCCGGGACAGTAACAATATGTCGGCTACAAAATCCGCGGATTTCGAGTGGCAAAGACTCTGATGCGCCACTCCTCCGCCCCCCCATCGCTGCTACTGATCACCGCATCGTCACCCGTGACGCAACGCGCTCGGAGCAACCGCGTCCTAAACTTTCAGCAGATCACCATGCCGTACCTGGCGGCATTTGTGCCTCCGCATTGGACGGTGCGCCATATCGACGAAGTCGTCGATCCGGTGGACCTCAACGCCGCGGCAGACCTGGTTGCGATCACTTTCCACACTCCCAGCGCGCCGCACGTCTACGAGATGGCGTCCCGCTTTCGGCAACGCGGAATCACGGTGGCGCTGGGCGGACCGCACGTCACCCTGATGCCCGATGAAGCGCAGTCGCACGCGGACGTGATCTTTGTGGGAGAAACCGAGCGGGAATGGCCGCAATTCCTGTCGGAGTTCGAATCCGGGCGGCACGGCGCACGCTACTGCTGACTCGAACCCCCTGCCCTCGATCAAGCTCCGATCGCGAGGCACGACCTGTTTCATCGTCGTGACCACGCGGACGGCGTTCTGTTCGCGACGCGCGGTTGCGCGCACCAATGCGATTTCTGCACGCTGGCGGTGATGTACCAGCGCAAGGCGCGCCACCGTGCTGTAGAAGCTGTGGCGCGCGAGTACGCTTCCTTTCGCGGCAAGGTCATCATCGTGTGGGACGACAATATTGCCGCCGACATGCAGTACGCCAAGGCGCTCTTCCGCGCCCTGGCGCCTCACGGGAAATGGTGGAGCAGCCAGGCGAGTATTTATGCGGCGAAAGACGACGAGTTCCTCGAGCTGGCCGCGCGCAGTGGCTGCAAACAACTGTTCATCGGGCTTGAATCCATTTCGCAGGCAAGCCTCAACGAGGTTTCGAAATCGTTCAACCGCGTTGATGAGTACGCGCGCGCCATCGAGCGGATTCACGCGCACGGCATGTCCGTACAGGCAGGAATCGTCTTTGGCTTCGATCATGATACTGAGGCGGTTTTTGAGGAGACGGTGGAGTTCCTCGAATCGGCAGGCGTGCAGAACGCCACGTTCAACATCCTGACGCCATATCCCGGGACCCCGCTCCATCAACGCCTCGACGCCGAGGGCAGAATCCTCACGCGTGATTGGAGCAAGTACAACGGCCGAACTCACGTTGTGTTCAAACCTCGGCTCATGAGCCCGGAAACGCTGCTCGCCGGTTACCGATCTGCGAACGCACGATTCTACTCGCTCGCGAGCATCGCCAGGCGCTTGTCAAAATCCCCGACGCAATTGTTTTGGACGTTGCCGTTAAACCTCGCGTATGCCTTCGCCCTTCGCCGCTCCGAGTACTGGCGAAGTGGTGGTGACTGATTGTGTTGCCTTGTATATGCATTGGATATACGATCTCGGTTTCGGGCAGCGGCGCGACTATCTTAGTAGGAGAACCGAAGGAGAATAAACCGATGAACGATAAGATGACACGACTGCCGAAATTCAATAGTGAAGGCGAAGAGGCGGACTGGTGGGCCAGCGCGGCGGGACGCGCCTATGTAAAGGCGCGATCCGCTGAAGCCAGGGCCAGGGGGCCAAGGCAAGAGGATCCAACCTGGTTACAAAGCTGAACAAGAAGAGCACCACACAAATCGCTCTTCGCCTGCCCGAAACCGATATTGCGCGAGCCCGCGCGATCGCTGATCGAAAAGGCATTGGCTATCAGACGCTGCTCAAGATTCTGGTGCGCGAAGCCCGCCGGAAGTGAAGAAGGAGACATTCAATGCTCTACCGAAAGATGCCGAAAACCGGCGACGAACTCTCGATCCTGGGATTCGGCTGCATGCGCCTGGCGGAGAAGGATGGCCGGATTGACGAAGCGCGCGCCGCAAGCCAGATTCGCAACGCCATCGATCACGGCGTGAACTATCTCGACACCGCCTGGCCGTATCACGGGGGTGAAAGCGAGCCGTTTGTGGGCCGCGTGCTGTCCGGCGGCTATCGCGAGCGAGTGAGACTTGCGACCAAGCTTCCCTCCTGGCTGGTGCGCAGCCGGGCCGACATGGACCGCTTTCTCGACGCGCAACTCAAGAAGCTTGCCACATCCCGGATTGACTACTACCTGGTCCACTCGCTTGACGGGGCGGGCTGGGATCAAGTGGCGGCGCTCGGAGTCAGGGAGTTTCTCGATGGGGCGCAAGCGGACGGAAGAATCGCGAATGCGGGCTTCTCATTCCACGGCCTGCGCGAGGAGTTCAAGCGCATCGTTGACGCCTACCCGTGGACGTTCTGCCAGATTCAATACAACTACCTTGACCAGGAAAACCAGGCCGGTACCGAAGGCTTGAAGTACGCTGCTGCGAAAGGCCTGGGCGTCGTGGTGATGGAGCCCTTACGCGGCGGAGTCCTGGCCGCCTCTCCTCAACCACCTGCCGTCGAGGCCCTCTGGCAGGAGGCCGGGATCCGCCGGACACCCGCAGAGTGGGCTCTGCGATGGGTCTGGAACCAGCCGGAAGCGATCGTGGTTCTCTCTGGAATGAATGATGACGCGCAGGTGCATGAGAATTTCGAAATTGCCGCAGACGCGCGGCCAGGCTCAGTCGCTGAAGCTGAGCTCGGACTCATCGATAGGGTGGCCAAAAAATATCGCGAAATCATGAAGGTGGCGTGCACTGGCTGCGGCTATTGCCAACCCTGCCCCTCGGGCGTCAACATCCCCGAGTGTTTCTCGCTGTTCAACGCCTACCACACCTTCGGCCAGACGCGCATGGCCCCTTTTCTTTACGTGCTCCGCATGGGCGGCATCATCCGCGATTCGTCCTCGTATGCGTCGCTGTGTTCGCATTGCCGGGACTGTGTCCAGAAGTGCCCCCAGGACCTCGACGTTCCCACATTGCTGGAACAAGTTGTGAGCCAGTTCGAGGGGGAAGGATTGAAAGAGCGAGAGGCAATGGCGCGCAGCCTTTTCACCGGTTGAATCCCCACGGCCTCGATGGGCGTCAGTTCACTTCTCTAGGCTATTTCCTACGAAACTTGGTTTCCGCCAGCGCCAGCGCAGTCTCAAGTGCGCCCGCGGCCGCTACCTTTACATCCGGTTCCACACCCGTGCCTTCCCAGTCGGCGCTTGAGAAAGGATTGATGGCCCGCACTTCAGGAATCCCGATTCCGAAGTGATCATCGATGCGATAGAAGACGCCGGCATGTGCGCCGCCACCCGTGGTCTCACCCACCAGCGTGGCGCGTTTCAGCATCTTCAAGTTGAAGCAGAACTGCTCAGCGCCGGAGAAGGTCCTCCCGGAAGTCAGTATGTAAACCGGCTTAGCGGTGAGCTTACTTCCTGGAACCGGTTGAGTCCAGGAATTCCGGCTCGTGTTTTCCCTGGGGTTGTACATGTATTCGGGATGGTCGAAAAGGTAAGCGACCATGAACATGACCATCGCGGGTTCCCCGCCCCGATTGTCCCGCAGATCGTAGATGATTGCATCCACGCGATTCAGCGAAGCCATCGCGGCTCTCGCCGTCGCCTCGCACACGGCTGGATCGGGAAACGAGTTAATCTTCAGGTAGCCAATGTTATGAGCCAGAACCTCGACCTTCTCGAAGGTGCAGTTTTCAAGCTGCATCGCCCTACGATAGCGCGCCCGATCTTCAGCCGTGAATCTCCCTGGCTTACGAGGCAGCGGCGTCGGGCTATACACCATCTCCAAATGCGTGTCATGGCTGATCTCTCTGATCTGCCGGGTCAGCAGATCAGCAAGAGCCGCGCCATCGGTCACCGACTCGTAAACACCCTTCTTGCTGTTTGCGAGCAGCGCGTCCGCCATCTTAAGCGCGGAATTGTGGTCGCCATAGTGCTGCTTGAGGTTTGCGCACGCGGCGTCAATTACCCGCTGCCGCTCCGCGGCATCCAGTGTTACGTCTTCGGCCCGCGCCGGAGTCAGCGTACAGATTAAGAACACGATTACACCCAGAGTCGCCCGCAAGTGTTACCCCCGAGTGGTGCTGCGTGAATATGCGCCAGTTCGCCTCTTTTACGAGAAAGGCTCGATCATGACCTCGTCCACGTAGCACCATCCCCAGTTCTCGCCTCTTTCGTTGGAGCGCATAATGGGGTGCCGGGTCTTGCGGAAGTGCTTCGTCGCGTGCTTGTTCTTGGACGAATCGCAACATCCCACGTGACCGCACTCCGCGCACAGGCGGAGATGGACCCACGTGTCGCCGGTTTTTATGCAGTCTTCACATACGTGCTTGTCGGTGGTGGTGATTTTGATTTGATCGAGATGCGTGCATTCCGCCGCCATGAAGTCCTCCGGAGTTGAGAGTCAAAAGTCGAGAGTCGAAAGGGTTGTCATCCTCGGCGCCAGCACCGTCTGTTAGCGGGTCGTACGTCCAACCCACTACGGGGATTCTGCGCTTCGCTCAGAATGACAACTGGCAACACTTCACTTTCGGCTCTTGACTCTCGACTCTTGACTTTCGACTCTCGACTGTTCTTCACGCCTCCGCCAGGGCGCGGTGAACCAGACTTACGGCGATCGCACCTTCGCCCACGGCCGAGGCCACGCGCTTTACACTTCCCGAGCGCACATCGCCAACCGCAAATACTCTTGGAAGGCTGGCTTCCAGCATCAGCGGGGCGCGGGCGAGAGGCCAGGGAGAGGGCGGAGCGACTTCACCCGGCACTTCCAGGTCGCGGCCTGTGAGGATGAAGCCCTTGCTGTCCATGGCTAGGCACCCCTTCAGCCACTCGGTTCGCGGCGAAGCCCCGGTCATGATAAAAACGTGCCGAATGTCGTGCGTCGAGCTTTCACCTGTTACCCTGTCGGTCCATGCTACGCGCTGGAGCTGGTGGTTGCCCTCCAGGCCGACGATTTCTGTGTTGTAGTGGAGGTCGATGCCCGGGTTTTCGGTAATGCGCTGAATTAAGTAACGGGACATCGATTCTGCCAGTCCCCCGGAACGGACTAGCATATGAACCTTGCGGGCGTTTTGGGAGAGGTAGACGGCGGCCTGGCCCGCCGAGTTCCCTCCCCCGACCACGACCGTGTCTTCGTTATCGCAGAGTTGCGCCTCAATATGGGTTGCGCCGTAGTAGACGCCCTGACCCTCGAATTGCGGCAGGCTGGAAATGGCCGGCTTGTTGTACTGAGCCCCGGTGGAGATGACAACTGCCCGGGCCCGCAACACGCTCCCATCATCGAGGCCGACCTCGTAGAGCGGTTTCTTGCAGTTCAGGCGAACCACGCTGCGTGCCACCATCATCCTGGCGCCGAACTTCTGGGCTTGAGTAATCGCTCGCGCGGCCAACTCCATCCCTGACACACCGGTGGGGAAGCCAAGATAATTCTCGATCTTCGAGCTGGAGCCAGCCTGACCTCCGGGAGATTCCGTCTCGATGACCAGAACGTCCAGGCCCTCCGAGGCAGCGTAAACAGCCGCGGCCAAGCCAGCGGGCCCCGCGCCCACAATGGCCAGGTCCAGCACTCGCAGGTCGTCGATGTTCGCGTTGAATCCCAAGCACTCGGCAAGCTTCTGATTGCTGGGATTGCGCAGGACCTTGCGGCCGTCGCAAATCAGAACCGGAATCTCGTCCAACTTCACTTCGAATCGGTCCAGCAGTTCTTGCGAGGTGCTGTCCGTGTCGAGATCGATGTAGGTGTAGGGGTATCCGTTCCGGCTCAGGAACTCGCGCAGACGGAGCGTGCCCGCAGAGTGGCGCGAACCCATCAGAACCACATTGCCCAGGCCTCGAGAAATGAGGGCGAGGCGGCGTAGAATGAATGCCCGCATCAGCACTTCGCTCAACTCGGCATCTTTGGCAATGAGCGACCGCAGGCCCTCGGAACTGATTTCGAGAAATTCACCAGGCTCGGTCACGCGGCCACGCACCAGGCCTCGCTGTCCCGAAATCATGGTCATCTCACCGGTAAACTCTCCCGGACCGTGTTTGACGATCTCTCGCTCACCCGAAAAACTCGGCTGCACAATCTCCATGCTGCCCGAGAGCAACACAAAGAAGGGCATTTGAGTGTCGCCAGGCTCGAACAGGATCTCGCCCGGTTTGACTTCACGCACCCTGCCGTGGGGACGGATGCGGCTGATCTGAGCCTCGGTCAAAGTACGGAAAGCTTGCGTACTAAAATCGAGTGCGCTGGGTAAAGGCGCTGAAGACATCTCCACCTCCTTGGTCTGTCAGACCTGCCCCGCAGCGTCAGGCGGGCTGTGCATAACTGCCCGGGCTCTTCTCCGTCGCCCGAAATTGCGGTCCACGCTCTTTGCTCGCCTGGGCCAGCGCGTGCCGCACTCCCGCAGCATCGAAGTCCGGCCCGTAAACCGGAGTGCCCGGCTGCTGGCGCCATGAATCGTCGAGGCTGCCGGCATCGACGGGGTCAAATCCAAGCTCGTTCACCAGCCGCATCACGGTTGCTTTGGCCTGTGCGTCGTCGCCGGCGACTGGCAACGCATTCCGGCCGGGGCTGCCGGCCGGCCGCCCCAGTTCCAGCAGGTGCTTTGCGTAGATGTTGTTGAACGCCTTGACCACAGGACGTCCGAGCTGATTCGCCACCCACCGGCTTTCGGTCATGCCAGATTCAATGCCGGCAATCCGGCCATCGCGCTCCCGCGGATAGTAATTTCCTGTATCGATGATCACTACATCCTTCGCTACTCCAGCGAACAAATCCTTGGGTAGGTTCGGAATCTCCGCTTCCGGAATGGTCACCACAACCACCTCGCCAGCGCGTGCTGCCTCTCGCACCTCAACAGCTTTCGCGCCGGTTTCCTGGGCGAGCGCCGCGAGCGACGCAGGCCCGCGCGAGTTGGCCACGCACACCTCGTGCCCTAACCGGGTCAAACGGCGAGTCAGAGTCCCCCCGATATGGCCGGCGCCAATGATGCCGATCTTCATGCCATCCTCCCTGTTGTCGCGTGCCCTGAATCGTGGCTCGTGGAGCCACTGTTCTATGAGATGAGCCAGCCCCTTGGTTCGTTGCGCCTTTCTCACGCGCGTAGTGGCTGGAAAGTCCGTGCTAGGCTCGCGGTGCGCTGGCAATGGCCTGGACGTGCATCGATATGGCAGCAAACTCGACCTTGCGTGATCGCTTAATCGCCCGCCGGTGAGCCAGGGCTTGGTGGTTCTAGATTTTCAGCCTCGGATTTCATTGCCCGTAGACCAAGACCCGAAACGTGCCCGGAACAGCCGCGCGGCGAGGACCGCGCTGGCCTGGGCCGGAGGAAGAAGGCTGACTGAAATCCGCCGTGTCCAGAAAGACATTGTGGGTTTTGGTGTCGAGCCCCATGGTCTTGGCGCCATACTCTGTCCTGACCGCCTCGACCTCACTGAACGCGTCAGGGGAATCCTCGTGGAAGACATGGAGCATGCCCTCGCGAGTTGAGGCGAAGATCAGGCCGGTTCCAGGGTCATAGGCGGCAGCATCTACTCCTCCGGAGATCGGAAACGACTTCACGACCTTTCCGCTGTCGGCATCCATTACCACCAGCATCTGGGGTTCGCGCCCGGCACTGAACAGCCGCCGGTGCTCCTTGTCCATGGCCAGGGCCGTGGGGCCTCCGGCTGGTGCAACCGGCCAGCGAGACTTGATGGTGAGCGCGTGGGAATCGAGCACGGCGATTTCGCTTTTGCTCTCCAGGTTGATGTAAACAGTCCCCCTGCCGTCAGCGACCGCGAACTCTGGAGAGCCACCGAGTTCGACGGTCCCCACCACGCTCCCGCTTTTCGCGTCAATCGCTGTCAAGCTGTTCGGGTCGCCTTCCATCACAAAAACGCGTTTGGAGGCCGGGTCGTAAACCACGCAGTCAGCGTCGTCGGCCGCTTTGGCCTCGCCGATGACCTGAAGCGTCTTCAGATCAAAAATCACCACTTTCCCCTGCGCACCGTCGCTGACAAAACCGCGTCCAAACTCCTGAGCCAGAGCTACTCCATGGTCTTGCTTTAGGCCGGTTATGTTGCCGATGAGAGCTCCGGAATCAGCGTCGATCACCTTGACTTCCGTGCCGTGCGACAAGTAAACCCGGCGCGCGGCGGAGTCCACAGTGATGTAGTCAAAATACTCCCGGGTACTTCCTTGCGCCGCCCCGAACGAGTATTTCTTGAGCAGGTGATAACCCCCGGTTGACGCAACCGCGACCGTAACGGCGCCGAGGAAAAGAACCACCGCAACGAACCCGGAACGGGTGAAAAAGAAACGTGCATTCATAGGCATCCCCCTTTTGCGACCTGTGCCTTGCTTCCACTTATCAGCACATCCCCTGCCGGGTTCTCAATTATAATCTTAAGCTGACCTCCAAGGTCCACTGCCGCACGGTGGCACCTGAAATTGTTAAGGAGCGATAGGGCATGGAAGGCAAGAGGCAATTGCAGAGGGTCCGCAGAACCTGCCTGGCGCTGCCCGGCGTAACCGAGAAGCTTTCACACGGTGAACCAACGTTCTTCGTCAAGAAACGCGTCTTCGCGATGTTCTCCAGCAATCACCATCACGACGGCCACATCGCGGTTTTGATACCCGCACGGCCGGGAGAACAAGAGGCTCTCATTGCCAGCAGCCCGGCGATCTACTACAGACCGCCGTATGTGGGAGTTAAGGGCTGGGTGGGAATTGAACTCGATCAGATCGGCGACGACGAGCTTGGCGCGCACCTCACGGAGGCTTGGCAGCTAATCAGCAAGCCGCGAAAGTGATCGGCCAACTTCAGGCCGCAGGCGCGACGGCCGACTTTCCTCGCCCAGCGATCGCGGCGGCAATGGCGCCGAAAATAGATCCGACGACAACCGTAAAACCGATCCATAGGGTCATCTGAGGAACCAGCGCAAAGTAGAAGAACTTGGCGCCAAACCCTAGAGAATGGAAATTGGGAGGAATGACATCATAATGCGTTCCCCATCCTTGCCCGCCGTTGGCGCTCATGGCAATGAACATGACGATCAACACAGGGATGCGTGCCGCGAACGCGTAGGCGAACAATACGTTGCCTAACGCGCGCCAGCCGAGGCGCGCGATGAATCCTGCAACCAGGATCATGAGAAAGCCGGCCCCCGCCAAGTTAAAACTCAGCTTGGTGGCTGCGATTCCGGCGATTACGCCGCCCAGGACCACGACCACGAAACCAGCAAGCGCCAAGCCAATCGCCTTCCCAACGCTCGAGGGGCGCTCGCCGGCTCCGGCCAACTTCACGGCAAAATACGGCCCAAAAATGATCGGCAGCCAGGAGATGCCGACGATTGCGCCTCCGCCGCCCGCCGCCGCGCTAAACCACGGCTTGGGCCACTGTTCGAGTTCGCCTACCAGGCGCAGGATGGAAATGCCCAGAGTGATCAGAGCCGGAATCGTAATCAGACCGGCGATGGACGTTGGCCTTGTCTCTTCCATGCGAAACTCCTTTCGCTCTCCAAAGCGGAGGGCCTTGTGACTCTGAGACTTCCGATCGACAGCGATTCGCTACAATTGCCGGCCTGCGTTTCTCGACTCTGAATAACAAAGACATCACTCCGACCTTGAAGAGAAGGTCCGCGCTGCCCTTGTTCTTAGGCCACGGCCGGAACCGCTTGCTTGCCGCGACGCGCGATGGCGTTGGCGATGGTCCCCACGATAGCGCCCCCCACGACCGTCCAGGCTATCCAGAATCCAAGCTGGGGGAAGAGCGCGGTGTGGAGGAATCTTGCGCCAAAAGACGGAAATTGCATATTGGGAGGTGCCGCGTCGTAATGTGTTCCCCAACCCTGGCCGCCGTTGGCGCTCATGGCGAGGTACATCACAACAAGCACAGGAATGCGTGCTGCGAGAGCATAAGCCAGCAGGCATTTCCCCAATGAACGCCAGCCGATTCCGGAAATAAACGCCGCGAGCCACAGCACGAGGTACCCGATCTCGGCCAGACTCGGATGGTTCGTCTTCATGACAACTCCCATTATGGCGATGGCGACGACCATCACCGCCAACCCAGCGAATGCGAGTCCGATTGATTTCCCGGCACTCGAGGGCCCGTCGCCCGCTCGAGCCAGTTTCACGGCAAAATACGGACCAAAAATGAGTGGCAGCCAGGAGATGCCAATAACGGCCCCGCCTCCACCCGCTGCGGCGTTGAACCATGGTTTGGGCCAGTGTTGGAGTTCACCCACCAGGCGCAGGATGGTAATGCCCAAAGTAATCAACGCCGGGATTGTGATCAGACCGGTGATCGACAAGGGTTTTGTCTCTTCCATTCGATCCTCCTGTGATTTTCGTTTGTAAGCTGATCTTTATATCCTAGCGTAACTAGCCGCGCTTTGCACGGGATTTCGAGGTACCTAAATCCAACACCGTTATCGTTCATTCCCACCCGGCGGCTTTGAGCCTTCCCATGTAACCCGCGGCAGGATGATGTCCCGCTTAACGCGCGCGGCATGGTCCCGGACCCGCATGACCATGCTTTGCACAAGCTCGTCGGACAACAAGCTGGGCTGCAATCCCAGCTCGCTCAACTTTCTGTGAATGGGATTGTAGTAGTGCTGCTCCGCTTCCACTCGTGGGTTCTTCAGATGGTTTATCTCCACCTTGAAACCGAGCTTTTCTGACTGCGCCTTCACCAATCCCGCCAATTGCAGGACGTTGAATGTCTCCGTGAACTGGTTGAAGACCCGATATTCGCCGGCTCGCGGCGGATTCACCAGCGCGAGCTCGACACATCGCAAAGTATCGCGGATGTTCAGGAAGCCGCGCGTCTGGCCGCCCAACCCGTAAACCGTAAGCGGAATTCCTGCGACCGCCTGGACGCAGAAGCGGTTGAGTGCCGTGCCGAACACCTCATCGTAGTGGAAGCTCGTGGCCAAGCGATCGTCCAAGAGAGTCTCGTCCGTTTCGATGCCGTAGACGACTCCCTGGTTAAGATCGGTGGAACACAATTTCCACACTTTGCAGGCAAACAGGATGTTGTGGCTGTCGTGGACCTTGGTGAGGTGGTAGAAAGAGCCAGGCTGCTTCGGGAACGGAAGAACGTCCTTACGGCCCTTGTATTCAATTTCGATGAAGCCTTCCTCGATATCGATGTTCGGCGTACCGTATTCGCCCATCGTGCCGAGCTTCACAAGGTGTGCAGCGGGGCAACGCTCGCGCATCGCCCAGAGTACGTTGAGTGTGCCTGCCAAGTTGTTCATTTGAGTAAAAACCGCGCGGCTGTGGTCAATCATCGAATAGGGCGCAGAAGGCTGCTCGCCGTAATGGACTATGGCGTCCGGCTTAAACGCCTCGAAGGCTTGCAATACGAGTTCATAGTTCCGCAAGTCGCCCACGAACAGCTCGATCTTCTGCCCCGTCACTTCGTGCCACGCCTTTACACGATCGTGCAGCGTGCGGATGGGCATCAAGGGTTCGACGTTCAGTTCCATTTCCCAGCGACGCTTGGCGAAATTGTCAATTACCCCCACCAGGTGACCGTGGGCTGATAAATACATAGCGGTCGGCCAACCCAAGTAACCGTCGCCGCCCAGTACAAGGATTCTCATATTTTGAAATGCTCCTCTAATTCATCCGGTGTTTGAACGTGCAGCAGGCGCCAGGTGCTAAAGTCCCAGGCGTTCGTAAGTAGGATGAACGACGCAGACTTCGGAGTTGCTAGCTGCGATGCGGAAACCTGGGGCCTCAAACCGGCCGCCGAACGGGCAAAAGCCCCTGAAACCTGTAAGTTTAAACATAACGCCCAATCCGCGTAACAGGCAAATAATGTGCTAGACTTACAGCGGGGCGTCGGATCGCGAGCGACGCGGGATTCCGCGCGTTCTCCGGTCATCTCGAGATCTTACATGGAAACCGCCGCCCAGGCACTTCAAGTCGAGGAGGAACGCGCGGGGATGGCTACATATCTGGTCACCGGAGGAGCGGGCTTCATCGGCTCGCACATGGTTGAGGAGCTCGTACGTCGCGGCGAAACCGTTCGAGTGCTGGACAACCTTGCGACCGGCAAGACTGCTAATCTGGCGCGAATTGCCGGCCGCATTGATTTTCAAGAGGCGGACATCCGTGACTTAGCAGCTATTTCTCCGCATTTCAGGGACGCGCAGTACGTCATTCATCTCGCGGCGCTCCCCTCCGTGGCACGCTCAGTTGACGATCCACTAACGGCCAATGAAGTCAACGTCACCGGAACGTTGAACGTCTTGCTGGCGGCGCGGGACGCGGGCGTCAAACGCCTGGTGTTCGCTGCTTCCGCCGCAGCCTACGGAGACAATCCGACGATGCCTCGCGTCGAGACTTTGACTCCTGACCCGCTCTCTCCCTATGCTCTCGCCAAGGTGGCCGGAGAATACTACTGCCGGGTGTTCACGACGATTTACGGCCTGGAAACAGTAGCCCTCCGCTTCTTCAATATATTCGGCCCGCGGCAGAATCCCGACTCACCCTACACGGGTGTTCTCTCCAAGTTCATACCTGCGTACGAGCGGGGGAACACCCCGGTGATCTTCGGCGACGGCGAACAATCGCGCGATTTCACCTACGTGGATAACGTCGTTGACGCAACGCTCAAAGCTTGCACGGCTCCTGGGGCATCTGGCAAGGTCATCAACGTCGGCGTGGGCCGCAGCTACACACTCAATCAGACGATCACCATCCTCAATCACATCTTTGGACAGAACGTAGAACCACGCTATGGGCCCCCGCGCCCAGGCGATGCCCGCCATTCTTTGGCAGATATTTCGCTGGCCCGCCAGGTGCTCGGATACGAACCCCTGGTTAGCTTCGAGGAAGGGCTGCGGCGGACGGTAGAGTGGTTCAGGGCTGAGATAGCGATTGGTTGATAGCCAATGACGAAGATGGAAGTTATCCGAAAAGGTGTTTCAGCGACGGATGCGACGCTCGCACTCTTCGACTTTGATGGCACGCTCTCCCTGGTTCGCGCCGGTTGGATGAATGTCATGGTCCCCATGATGGTCGAAATCCTGGCCGAACTGAAGACCGGAGAGAAGGAAGACGATTTGCGGGCGCTGGTGGATGAATCTGTGGCGCGGCTCACTGGGGAACAGACGATTTACCAGATGATCGAACTGGCTCGTCAAGTGAAAGAAAGGGGTGGCAAACCCCTGGCCCCGCTGGAATACAAGCGCCTGTATCACGACCGTTTGATGGATAAGATCGCCGACCGGAGAGAGGCGTTGCGCCAAGGTAAAGCCGTCCCGGACCAATACCTCGTTCCCGGCGCCCGTGCGGCGCTGGAGGATTTGCGCGCGCGCGGATTGAAGCTTTATTGCGCGAGCGGGACCGACGAGTCCTACACCCTCGAGGAGGCTCGACTGCTGGATATCGAGCAATATTTTGAAGGCCGGATCTTTGGCGCCCGCGACGACTACCAGAGCTTTTCCAAAGAGATTCTGATCCGTGAGATGCTTTCTTCGCTGGCGGGCAACGGAAAAACGCTGATTGGGTTCGGCGACGGGTATGTTGAAATCAAGGAACGTCAAAGAGGCGGGCGGCGTCGCCGTCGGCGTGGCCACGGATGAGCCTGATTGCGTGCTCGTGGACCAGTGGAAGAGAGAGCGCCTGATCAAGGTGGGCGCGGACTTCGTCATTCCGAATTTCCTTTGCTGGAATGATCTTTCCGGCGCTCTATTTCCAGAGCCTTAACCTGCGCTCCTAAGGTGCGAGAAAATTGCACGTCTGTCATTCTGAGCGCAGCGAAGAATCTCTGCGGTGGTTCGTGAGTCGTTGGTGCCAGACGCCAACTGCAAAGATCCTTCGCTGCGCTCAGGATGACACCAGTTGCTGTTAACGGGTCAGAGCGCCCCATGAACTCAAAATACAAAACTTTCGACCGTTCACGACTTTTGATCAAGCCTCTGGGCGAGCGCGTCCATGACATGAACCTTGATTATCTCCTGCCGCTGGAGGGCCCGGCCCCACAATTCTCGCACCCCCAGCTCATCGAAGTGGCGAAAAGAATCGCCGCGGCGAAAACAAAGGGCGCCGCCCGCATCCTCATGATGGGCGCGCATGTCATCAAATCCGGCGCCAGCCGCCACATCATCGACTTGTTGGAACGAGGCTATTTAACCCACATCGCCATGAATGGCGCAGGCGCCATTCACGATTATGAGTTGGCCCGAGCCGGCGCTACCACAGAGAGCGTGGCGCGCTATATTCGCAGTGGCGAGTTCGGGTTGTGGCGCGAAACGGGAGAACTCAATGACGTAATTCGCGAAGCCGCGGCACTCTTGCTGGGACTGGGTGAAAATGTAGGAAGGCGGATCGAATGCAGCAGTTTTCCCCACAAAGACATTAGCATCTTCGCCAGCGCTTACCGGCTTTCGATTCCGGCCACCGTACACGTGGGCGTCGGATATGACATCATCCACGAGCATCCCAACTGCGATGGCGGCGCTCTGGGTTCGGCCAGCTACCGTGACTTCCTGATTTTCAGCCATTCTGTCGAAAGCCTGGAAAACGGGATCATGCTTGATTTTGGCTCCGCCATCATGGCGCCCGAGGTCTATTTGAAAGCTCTTGCCATGGTTCGCAACGTGGCTCATCAGCAAGGACAGACGATCAGGAATTTCACCACAGCAGTTTTTGACTTGGTCCCCATTCAGGGCGACATCCACCACGAACTTCCGAAGACCGACCCGGGATACTATTTCCGGCCCCACAAGACAATTCTGGTCCGGACAGTGGCCGATGGGGGCGAGAGCTTTTACTTTTGCGGCGATCACCGGGCGACCGTTCCGGCCCTGCGGCGCGCCCTCCTGGAGCTCACATGACCATAGCGCAAACGCTGGACGCATTCAAGAAACTCAAAGCGTTAGTGGTGGGCGACATCTGCCTTGACCGCTGGTGCACTTACGATCCTGCCACTTCGGAAGCATCGCGTGAAACAGGCATTCCCCGGCTGGGCGTCGTCTCCACCGAGGTCACTCCGGGAGGCGGCGGAACGGTGGCCAACAATCTGGCGGCCCTGGGCGCCGGAACGGTAGCCGTCCTGGGAATACGCGGCGACGACGGGTTCGGGTTCGAGTTGGTTCGCGCCTTGAGCCAGCGGGGTGTCACTGCGAACCTGATGGTAGAACTACCCGGCTGGCAATCCTTCACCTACACGAAGCTTATCAATGGTCAAACCGGCATTGAGGACCAACCTCGAGTTGATTTCATCTCCACCAAGCCGCTTCCCCCGGAGGCCGAGACGCGGGTCGTCGAAAACCTCATTCCAGTGGTTGACGCCTTCGATGTCGTGCTGGTGGCCGATCAGGCCGAAACCGCTGCCGGCGGAGTCGTGACGCCGCTGGTGCGTCGGACAATCAGCGAGCTTGCGGCTAAGTACCCGAGCAAGGTGTTTCTGGTGGATTCCCGCAAACGCGTGCATCTCTTCCGGGAGGTAATGGTCAAGCCGAATCGCATGGAAGCGGAAGTGGCCTGCCAGCAACTCTTCGGGCATGTCGATTTCAGGCGGCTGCGCGAACATCTTCGAGCCCCGGCGGTGATGGTGACGCACGGGCCACAGGGCGCCCTAGTGGTCGAAGAAGGTAAGGAGACTTGGGCCGAAGCACGGCCCGTCGAGAAACCGGTGGACATTTGCGGTGCCGGCGACGGCTTTGCTGCCGGCCTCGCGCTCACCATGGCGGTGACCCGCGACCCCGTCGCCTCAGCCTCGTTCGGCAATCTGGTCGCCTCCATCACCGTCATGAAGAAGGGTACGGGCACCGCTTCGCCCGCAGAGGTCATCGACGCCGCGGCGAGGGGCCTGTGACCGCGAAACGTCTTGCGCTTGACACTACACTCCATCCTGTTGGTCTTTTAGGATGAAGAGTACAAACGCCATGAAGACATACACCTTCAAAGTCGTGGCGGAACCGGACGAGGATCGCTGGCACGCCTACTGCCCGGCCTTGGAACAATATGGTGCCACAACGTGGGGCAATAGCCATGAGGAGGCACTGAAGCATATCCAAGAGGTAGTCCAAATGGTCAGCGAGGAACTGGCTGAGGATGGCATTCCGATTCCCGAGGGGCCCAGGAGTTACACCCCGCGCAATTCGTCCTCACTAAGTCCGAAATAGTGTCCCACCTCATGCAGCAGCGTGGCGCGAACCTGACGACGCACCTCGGCCTCGTTGCGACATACCGCCTCGATGTTTCGCTGGTAAAGAAAAATCCGATCCGGCGGACTGGAAGAGAATACGCTCTTCTCCGTGCGCGGGATGCCATAAAACAGCCCCAGCAGCAGCCCTCCGCGTTTCGGTTCCTCCGGCGGTAAGTCTTCCACGATGATCGCCACGTTCTCCAGTCTTTCGCGGAACGTTTCCGGCAGGTCGTCGACGGCTTGCGCAACCAGCTCCTCGAATCTCGTTTGCTCCATCCTGTACCACCTGCACCTTGATTTCGCGGGCGCAAAAGTCGCGTAGCAGCGGCCCTCGCGGCCATCCTCAAGCAACGGCCTGGAACGCCGTGTCCAAGAACACCTTCCCGGACCGCTATTCGCCGAGCTTAAGCTCGAGCAGTGTCACCGTAAAGGGCTCGAAGGCATACTCAAAATCCCTGCCGCCAACCGCCACGGGGCTTGTAACGGGTGCGATCCTTTGAGGGTCGTCGCGGCTATTCATGACTTCAGGAGTGCCCGCTGCATCGCGGTCTTTTAAGACGTAAGCCGAGCCTCCTCGAAGGGCCCCAGGAAAATCCACGAGGTGAAACTTCAATTGCCTGGTCTCGCCGGTCGAGTTGACAGTGTAAATTCGCAGCGACTTACCATCCTCACTGAGCGTGGCGCTAAGGTCAGGCTCTTGGAGATACCATGGAAGCGAGGAGGAGCGATCGACCCTTAGCGGATAGGAGCCCGCCGCGCGCGTGTACAGCTTCTGCGAATAATACGTGGGTGCAAGATACAGCCAGCCCGGCCCCGGCAGTAGAACCCCGGAGCCAAAGCTGTCCACCAAGTTCGATCGGATTGCTATTTCGTCCAGATCCGCGTAGCGTTGCAACAGGTTCTGATACCGCGAGCAGCTCAGGGCGTTCCCCAGGGTCTGGAGCATTCCCCGCGTCAGCCCCATCTCTCCCGCCGTGGTGTTCCATTCCGTGACGGCCACCCGCACGTTCCTTCCCGCTCCGTAGCGCGCAATCTGGTCCTGAAGGAACTTCAGTTCCGCTTCTTTACCCCACAAATCCCCGCAGTCGTACTGATGTGGGCACAGGTAATCGAGGTAACCGCCGCCTTCGCGGAGCGTGTCGGCAGAAGGAAAAGATGAAAGCACTTTGGCCATGGGGTCAACTCTGCGAATCGCTTCCGCGAAGGCGCGCACGGAGGCGTCGTACTTCGGGCCACCGATTTCATTTCCGATCTGCCAGTACTTCACCCCGTACGGAGCCGCGTGGCCGTTCTGCGCACGCACTTTCCCCCAGCGGGTTTGCGGGCCGCCATTGAAGTATTCGACCTCAGCGGCGGCATCCGCCGGGGTCTTGCCCGTCCAACGCACGCAAACCAAAGGTTCTGCGCCAACATATTGGCAAAGCTGCACGAATTCCTCGACGCCAACGAAATTCGGCTCGAGGCCGCGCCAAGGCATGGTCGTGTACGGCACCCGCGTGTCCCATGAACCGATGCACTGATCCCACTCGAAGACTTCCAGCGAGCTCCCGCCAAACCTGATGACTCCAGGCGTCATCTCTTTCAAGGCAGCAACGACATCCCTCCGCCAGAGCCCGAGTACGGCGTCCTCATCAATCATGTAGATCCGGTCGAGCCACAAGCTTCCCGGGCCTTCAAACTCAATGTTCAAGGTGGCGTTCTGGACGTCACGCGTTGACCGCAGCACCGTTTCCGCACCCTGCCAATTCTCCCCGGCGCGACCGAGTAACACAGGGCCGGCTGCACGCGCGCCGTCGCCGGAGAGCGATGCCCACACGGGAACATTCCCTTGACCTCTCATGTGCAGTCGAAGCCGGTAGCCCATCCCTTTTCGAAGGTAGAAGCCGTCTTGCGCAATCCCGGCTCGAGCCCGCGGAACGGGAAGCTCGATCTTCTGCGAGCGCTTGCCGTTGTATGGGTTCTCGGTGTCAAGAGAGTAGTTCGCGACGTGCACGGCTCCTTCGGGATACCACGGGCGGTGGGGTTTGTCGATTTCCCTTTTATAGCTCGGCCACCACTCCGCTTCCTCTTCAAAGCTGGTGGATTCGACCTGCTGGGCAAGCATCGAGGGCAGAAGTCGGCATAAGGGCTCAATGAACTGCCCGCACTGCTTGAGGTCGATGGGCAGCTTGCTGAGCTTCTGATGAAAAATCCGTACATCGTTCTCGACGGGCCGCGCCACCGGTTCCAGACGAAACCCGTCGAACCAGACTTTGCCCGAACTGTTTTCGAAGCCGACAAGGATAATGTCCACCTCCTCGGGCGTCGGGGCCTCGAAGGTCACTTCCTCTTCCTCCCAGGGCGACGTCCCGGACCTCGGATTGCTTCTACCCAATAGACCTTCGCGTGAGTCGATTAAAATCCGCCCGCCTGCCTCGCCACCTCCTGTCGCGGACAGTCCTTCAGTCTTGAGCCAGACTCGCGCCCGCCAGAGGGTTCCCACCGGAAGCACAACCCACTGATGCAGCGAATAGCGGGCGGGAGCGCGGGCTTCCATCTCGAGCGACTGCTTTCCCTCTTTCTTCTCCGCGAAGTCCGCGCGCACTTCCACGCTTTTCCTGTCTTGTGCGGGTGAATCTACTGTCCAACCTCTCAGCAGCTCGGCAGCTTCAAAGCCTGGATTCTGAAGCTGCGGCGCCGCGCTCAGCGCCATGAATAAGAAAAGTCCCGGCAGCATACTGTTCATACTCCTTGCGACGCACACTTCTAATAAGGATTCACTACGCGGATCACAGAGCGGCAAAGCCGCAACCAATACGAACTTCTCCGTGTCCTCTGTGACTTCGAAGCCTCAACACTGAGAACACTGAGTATCTCAGTGATCTCTGTGTTCAGTCTTTCGAGGCACAGAAATCACGGAGAAGACATCTTCGCAAAATAACAACGTGCCGTGAACTAGTGCTACAGAGTCTTTATGGCTTGCAGGCTGCGGGGCAAAGCATCGTGCTACCCGCCCAGCAGGCCTTGGTCGACCATGTGCTGCCGCACCTTGGCGCGTTCCGGACTGTCAAAAGCGCGGAACGGCTCAGCCATGAAATCCTCCGAAATACCCGAAAGCGAAACCGCGCACTTTAGCCCTTTAAGATAACTTGACTTGTAGCGCCCGACTCGATAGATCGTGGTGGAAATACGCATGACTCTGCTGTGCAAGACGCGAATCTGCTCGAAGTCCCTCGACACCGCCGCCTCGTAGAAACGCACGTAGAGTTGCGGGCAGAAATTGGACCCGCCGCACATTCCACCGTGTGCGCCCAGCAGGACCGCCTCCGCCAGCAGTTCTTCGGGCCCTACCAGAAGCGTAAAGTCCGGCCGTGTCTTCAGAAGCTCGACCACGGAATGAAAGTAGGTCATGTCGCCCCCGCTGTCCTTAAGCCCTATCACGTTGGGAATCGCCGCGGCTCGAAGCACGGTCGAAGGCTCAAAAGTGTGACAGGTATTTGCGGGGGCGTTATACAAAAGCAGGGGCAGAGGTACTTCAGCGGCAAGGTGCTCGACAAAATCCAGCAATTCCACCTGGCTGGCAGGAAAGTAATAGGGCGCCGACGCCACCACCGCCTGCGCGCCGAATTTCCGCGCCGCGGTGGCCAGGCTTACCGCTTCCACAAAGGCAGTGTCCGTGATACCCACGATCACCGGTAGTCGCGCGGCCACTTGCGTGCACGTGCGCTCGATGAGCTCCGCGCGCAGCCTGTAACTCAGCCCCGGTGCTTCCCCGGTTGTTCCCAGGATAAACAGGCCATGGACGCCGCCCGCGATCAGGTGTTCGACCAAGCGCTCGAGGCCGACGTGGTCAAGCTCATCGCGGCCTCGGAGCGGCGTAATCATGGCCGTGATCACTCCACGCAGAGGCTTGTGAAGTTCCATCAAGTCTGTCCTCCGAGCTCACTCCTCATGCTGTCATCCTGAGCGAAACGAAGGATGACAGCGACTTCAAATCTTCAAGTAGTAGCCTGTTCTGCCGTGACCGCGAACACCGCGAGCGCGGGCTGCCCGGCCTCCAGTTTACATTGCAGGCTCTCCACTTTCCCGGGCTCCACAGGCAAACTCCAGAGCAGTACCTGGTACTGCTCGCGCACCACGTCTTTCACGTACTCGAGCGCCCGCTGCGCCGCGGTCGCCACCGGGTCGATGCGTGTCGCGGCATAAATCCGATTCGACTGCGCGACCTCGATCCCGTTCCGGACCGGCGTCTCCCGTTGCCCTCCGTCGCTGTATCGCACTCGGTAGGTTGCCACTCGTTCGCCGCGGTTTCCAACCACCGGATAACCAACGGGTAACGTTATCTGCCCCAGAATGTGCAGTCGCGTGCATTCGCGGTTGAGCGGGATCGTGGCCTCGGGCACTTCCTGCGTCAGCACGATCGGCCGCGCACAGCCCTCGATGACCGGAAAACGAAAAGGAACGCCACCGATTGCCAGCTCGGACTCTTGCCACAACACGAACTTCTCCCCCATTCGCTTCCACTGGTCGTCCGCCATGGGGGCTTGGCGCCAGAACTGCGCCAAAGCGGCTTCGAAGCTAGCCCAGGCTTTCATGCCCTCCGAGCTTTCGGCCAGCGCCTGAAGGTCCAGCGGCTGGAAGGAACTCTTCCGCGACCACGGAGTCCACTTTAGAGGCACAACAAGAGGCCGAGTGGCCGCGGGTTCGGCGCCATGGCGGCGTTCTCCGAATAAGCGCGATAACTCAAGGTACGGAACATCGCGCGGCTCCCGGCTTTCAGTGACAACGCCCGACTCTAAGATGCCGTCCCGCATCTCCCAATCGATTCGGCTATACTGCCGCAGGTCCTGCCAGCTCCAGAAAACGTGGCCGGCGAGTTGCCGCGAATCGACGAGATCAAGCAGCCTGTCAACGCTACCCTGCATAACCACCTGCGATTGACCGATCGCTTTGCCGCCCCACTCCGTGAAGGTCAGCGGACGAGCAGGGCCGTCGAAATCGGCTTCCCGTTTGAAGTCCTCGACGTCGTAGGTGTAAGGATGCTGATCGAAGAAGTCCATTCCGGCTGCTTCGAAAATGGGCTTCGCTTTCTCCTTGGGCATGCTGTTGGCCGCAGAAACGAAGCGTTCGATGGGATCGAGCCGATTGCAGCGCGCTTTCCCCTCGCGCAGGTATTCCACGGTGTATTCGCATTCATTGGCGAGCAGCCAGGCAAAGACCGACGGCGAGTTCCAATCGCGCTGCACGACTTTCTCCATCGTGCGGTAGCCCAATTCGATCATCGAGCGCGGCATCTTCGAAAAGTTCATTCCCCAGTAGCCTGGCTCCTCACTCACCAGCAAGCCCAACTCATCCGCCAATTCCACCATGTGCCGGTGGTGTGGGTAATGGACCTGGCGAATGAAGTTCGCGCCCAGGGCCTTGATCATCCGCATGTCCTGCTCCATCTGGCGGTGCGTCAGGGTGAAACCCTGCTCTTTCCACATGTCGTGCCGGCAGACCCCCTTCAGCACCAGCCGCCGGCCGTTGAGAAGAAAATCCGGCCCACGCGTCGCGACCTCCCGCAATCCCGTCCGGCAACCCCAGCGGTCCATGCCATGATCGCTTTTGAGGGTTGCACGCAGCTCGTAGAGATTCGGCTCTTCAGGCGACCACAACACCGGCGCAGTGATCTCAAACTCGAATTCAACCGCGCTTGCACCGGACGGGATCGAGACAGCCTTTTCCGCTCGCGCCACCTCCGACCCCGAGCGCAGCAGAGTCACCTCAACGCGGGCTGAGGCCGCGGTGGATGCTGACACCATCACCTGCACTTTGCAGGCCGCTTTCGCATAACCCGACTCGAGCTTGTACCCGAAACGCACATTGTCTACGAAAGCTGCCGGGCGCACTTCAGCGTAAACGTCCCGGATGATTCCGCCGTAAGCTTCCCAACCCGGATTCACGCCCAACGCCAGTTCGTCTTTGCCGGCGCCGCTCGGCTCCGGCGTAAGGTCGGCGATCGCCACTTCGACGATGTTGACGCCCTTCCGGGCCTGCCGCGTGAACTCAAACTCGAACGGTACGTAGGGACCCATGACGCCGATTTCCGCGCCATTCACGAAGGCCCGGCCGAAATAGGTGATGGCGTCGAAGTGCAGAATTGCCCGCTCGTGCGTGGAAAGTTCCGGCAGCAGGAACTCGCGTTTCAGCCGGTAGTTCCCCGACGGGCGCAGCGAGGAGGGCACTTGCACGAGATCATATAATTCCCCGTCGATCCGGCGTTCCCATTGCCCGTTTAAGTCGACGCGGGAGCGTGCTCCCGTTGAAGGCGTGTCCCCACTCGTCTCGGAGCCGTGCAGCGCCAGCGACGCGGCCGGCAAAACCACGCACCCGCCCATCGTAGCCACAAATCTCCGGCGATTCACGACATTGGTGATTGGTGATTTGTGATTGATGATTGCTCCCTCCACATTTCCAATTTTCGATTGTCGACTGTCGACCCTTGGTATAGTTCCAGTACTACGCAGCTTCCCTTCCATACGTCCACGAGATCAATCACAAATCACCAATCACAAATCACAAATGCTCAGAAAAACTTGATATTGAGCGCAACGAACACCGCCAATACAACCACCGCATAAAACACAGGCCTGCGAAACCAGGGCGCCGCCTCCTTCTCCTTCATCGCTCGCGAATAAACCAGGCCTTTGAGTTTTTCCGCTTGCGGCGCTTCTGTCACAAAGCTAAGAACAACCGTCACCAGCAAGCCTGCGGCAAGCCCCCACACAGCCGTCCAGATATTCGACGCCATCGGGGAAGTAAACCTCAGCACGCCCAGCCGGTAGAGCACGTACTCCAGGGCCGCCCCGGAAAGTCCTGCAGCCATTCCGTAGAACCCTGCGGTAGCGGAGGGGCGCTTCCAGAACATGCCGAGGAAGAAGACGATGAAAAATGGCGAAATGAACAAAATCCCGATGAGCTGCATGTAATCCATCAGGTTATTGAAATAAAGTACGATGTAAGACGACGCGCAGGCAAAGCAGGCGCCCGCCACCGTGGCCATTTTCCCTACTTTGAGATAATGCCGGTCGGGGCGGTTCTTGACGAAGTAGGTCTGGTAAATGTCATAAGTGAAGACCGTGTTGAAGGCCGTAATGTTACCGGCCATTCCGGACATGAAGCTGGCCAGAAGCGCCGTCAGACCCAACCCCAGCATGCCGCTGTGATAGTAGCGTCCCATGAGCGTCGGCAAAGCCAGGTTGTAATCGTGCTTGACGATCGAAGGGGCCACAGCCAGGGCAAGCATCCCCTGCACCGTGACAATGGCCGGAAACAGCATTTTCGGAACGGCCGCCACCAGCGGCGTCTTTCTCGACGACGCCAAATCCTTGGCGGCCAGGGCACGCTGCACCAGCAGGAAGTCGGTACACCAGTACGCAGGAGCAGCACACAGTCCCATGCCGACTACCATCACCCACCACGGCACACCCAGCGGATCGCCGGGGCCGCCCATCCCCTTCCACGTGTGCAGATATTGCTCCGGCAACTTGGCCACCAAACCGCTCCAGCCGCCCACCTCGTGCAGCCCCAGGATGGTCAAAGGGAGGAACCCAATGACAATCAGGAAGAACTGAAGGAACTCGTTGTAAATCGAGGACGAGAGGCCGCCCCAAAAAACAAAGACCAGCACCACCCCGCTGGCCAGCAGCACGCTGGCGGTGAAGGGCCAGCCCAGCATGCTGCGAAAAACCACCGCAAAAGCGAACATATCAATGCCCGACATGAGCACGGTGACGATGGCGAAGCTGAAGGCATTGAGGATGTGGGCGCGGTGGTCATAGCGCATGCGCAAATATTCGGGAACGCTGCGCAGGCCATTCGTGTAGTAGTAGCGGACCATGAACAAGCCGAGAAAAACCATGGCCGGGATGGCCCCGATCCAGTACCAGTTGTTGGTTCGCATGCCATACTTCGCGCCGTTGGCGGTATGGCCCATCACCTCCAGCGCTCCCAGGTTTGCCGACATAAAAGCGATGCCCGTGATCCAGTGCGAGAAGGAGCGATTCGACAAGAGGAAATCCGACGAGGTTTTCATCTTGTCTTTGAGCCAATAGCCCACGCCGAGCACAACAGCGAAGTAAGCGATGATGACGGCGAAATCGAGCCAACCAAGTTTCATCAGCATAGGAAGTCCCGCCGTAGGGGGACGGCTTGCCGTCCCCTGCACTGGATCGTCCTCCACCCGGATTAGGGCTGGTCCCGGTACTACTTCGACTGCCGGAAATGCCAATCCGGCTCGAAAAGAAACATGCGTCCGGTTTCGACGTACGGGTGTTTCTTCACCTCTTCCAGGTTCAGTTCAGCGCCCAGCCCTGGACACGTAGGAAGCTCCAAGTAACCGTCGACCAGTTTGGGCGTCCAGGTGAGCAGATCTTTCTCCCACGGCTCATTGAACTGGTCGAAGTATTCCTGCATATAGAAGTTCGGAGTGCAGGCATCGATCTGGAGATTCGCCAGCGTGCAGATGGGCCCCTGCGCGCTGTGCGGGAGAATCACGCCGTAGTGCGCGTCCACCATGTCGGCGATCTTGCGTGTGGCGAGGATTCCGCCCACGTGCAGCGGTTCAACCGTAATCACATTGATAGCGTCCTCGCGTAACAATTCCGCAAACTGCTGCTTGGAAGCGAGACTTTCCCCCGTTCCTACGGGCACATTGATGTGGCGCGCCACCTCGATGCTGGCATGGATATTTCCGTGCGGAACCGGGTCTTCGTACCAGGCGGGGGCGGACGCCTCAAGGCGTTTGCCCACGCTGATGGCTGTTTCCACGCTGAAACGTGAGTGAGCCTCGACGGCCAAATCGACGCTCGGACCGACCGCCTCACGAACTGCGCTGACAATGTCAATCGCCAGGTCCAACTCGGACGGCTGCGGTTTCCTCCAGCCCGAGCCGAAAGGATCGAACTTCATCGCCGTGTAACCGAGTTCGACCACCCGCTTGGCCGCTTTCGCGAAGTCCTCAGGCGTGCGCGGACAGCGATACCAGCCGTTGGCGTAGGCGCGAATCTTATCGTGATATCGCCCGCCCAGCAGGTTGTAGATCGGCTGGCTCAGGGCTTTCCCGATAATGTCCCAGCACGCGATCTCGATGGCCGAGGCGGCGCACATCAGAATCTGCCCACCGTCGGCATAGATGTCCCGCACGAAGCGCCGCAGCAACATCTCAATCTGAAACACCTCGAGCCCCAGAATCTGCCCCTTCAGTTCGTGAATGGCTGTCTCTATCGTCCGCGACAAGTGACCTAGTACTACTACGTTAAGTAAGTGTGATCAAGATCCCCGTCCGCGGAACGACTGACGGCACGTGGGACAGACGCCGAACATGCGGACTAAGACTTTTTGCAAACATCGCCGCGCCTCAGGCAAGGTCGGAAGCGGAGTTTTTTTTATTCCGCTCTCTTTCCAGCAGCAAGAACGCGTAGGCCATGCACACCAGGGTGACATGGTGATGCCAGCCCTGCCAGCCCCGCCCCTCGTAATGGTCCAAGCCGAGTTCCTCTTTCAACTGCTGGTAGTTTTGCTCCACGCGCCAGCGCAGTTTGGCCAGTTGCACCAGGCGTCGGAGCGAGAGACCCTCGGGCAGGTTCGAGAACCAATACTTGCTGGGAGCTTCCACCTCCCGAGGCCACTCGATCAACAACCAGACCCGTGGCAACTCGGGCCGGTCGTGAGCATGGCCGTGGGCGGGTTGCACCCGACAAGCTGCGAAGCGGCTCTGCTGCGGACCTCGACTACCTTGCCGCCACGTCACGGTCCGCCAACGGTCAGGCGGCAGAGTGATCGCCAGCTGGCTCACGGCCTGCGGTTCGCCTCGATAATAAGGTCGACGCGGGCGACCCATGCGTCCTCGTCGGCGGGGCTGGACTCGCTGGGTCGGCCGGTCCCAAACTGCCGTGCTCGACTCCACCCCTACGACATAAAGCAGGTGGCGATCGGCCAAGCCTTGGCGGAACTCGGCGCTGTTGCCGTAGCCCGCGTCGGCCAAAACCGGCTGCGCTTTCAAACCCCACCCCAGCAGATGGTCAACCAGCTCCAAAGCCAACTCCCCTTTGGCGCGAAACGGGGTGTCCTTGGGGATCCCCGCCTTGCGGCAACGCTCGCCATCCTCAATCCAAGCCTGGGGAAGGTACAGCGCCCAGTCCAGCGGCACGCTCTCTTCTTCCGTGGCCCAATGCACCGCCACCGCCACTTGGCAGTTGCCCACTTTGCCCAGCGTCCCCGAGTATTGGCGGGCCACCCCCACCGACTCGTGCCCTTGCTTGGGAAACCCGGTGTCGTCGACAATCCAGGCCGCGGCCGGCAGCAGTTCTTCTTCCATCTGTTGAGCCAGCAGGCGCCGTACCGGCTCCCACGCCCAAGGGCTCTGTCCCACAAACTGCTGCAAGGCCTGCACGTTGCCGCCCGGCACCCGTTCGGCCAAAGGCTCGATCGACTTGCGCTCCCCGTCCAGCAGCAAGCCTTGCACGTACAACGCGCCATGGTGTCGGCGCTCCGAGCGGCCAACATGCCGCAGAAGCTTCGAAAGGAACTCTTCCAGCCGATCCGCACAGGCTTCCATCTGTCGGGAGTTCATGCTTCCGAAGCATATATGCGAACGTTTGAGAAGTCAACATTTACGTAACGTAGTAGTACTAGGGTGCCTTCTCCAATCCCCTGAATCCCCTCGTCCGTCTCGACTTGTACAAATAGCCAGTTCTTCCAGGGGTTGCCGACCAGGTAGGTTTTGATGTCTTTGATTTTCATGACTCTCTCCAGTTCACGGGTGGCGCCCACTATTCGTGGAGTTTATACTGTTTTTCAGGAAGGCGCATACATAAAAAGCAATGTACGCGCCACCCGTCGCAAGCTCCCCGGGGGGCAAAAAACTCGCCTACAAAGCGCTAGGGTGGGGTACAGTGTGCAGGATGCAAACACGATAATTGTTTCTTTACGGAGGCCGACATGAGCGAATTTGCCGGAAAAGTCGTCGTGATCACCGGCGGGGGGTCAGGCATCGGATACGGCACCGCCTTACTCTTTGCGCGCGAGAAATCGCGTGTAGCCGTGCTGGATTGGAACGACTCGAACTCACAGGAAACATCGAATCAGATCCAGGCGGCGGGAGGCGAGAGCTTATTCGTCAAAGCCAACGTCAGCAAATCATCCGAAGTCCAGCCCGCCGTCAAGTCGATTGTGGAACGCTGGGGAAGAATCGATGTCCTATTCGCCAACGCCGCCGTTCAGATCAACAAGCCCCTCGCTGAAACCAGCGACGCGGACTGGGACCAGACCATCAACGTGAATCTGAAGGGAGCGTTCCTTTGCTGCAAGCATGTCATCCCCGTGATGCGTGAACAGAAGCAGGGATGCATCGTGATCTGTTCTTCCGGTCACGCTTTTCAGACTTACCCGAACTACACCGCCTACGCCGCCACCAAGGGAGGCCTGCTGGCCTTCATGCGCGCCGCCGCACTGGACTGCGCCCCTTACGGAATCCGCGTCAACTGCATCATTCCGGGCGCCACCGATTCGCCGCTCTTGCGTTATCACCTGCGCAACTGCCCCGAGGACGAACCGCGGATTCTGTCGAGCATTCCGTTGCATCGTTTTGCCACCCCCGAGGACATTGCCAAAGGGGTTCGCTTTCTCGCGTCCAGCGATGCTTCCTACATCACTGGAACCTGGCTTGCCGTCGATGGCGGCCTGCTGGCCCAAGGATGAGTCTTCGCCCGTATGATATGGTGCGGGCGTCTCGCGCGCTGTCCCGCGAGCGTCTCCTCCAGTTTCAGGGCGGGCGAGACGCCCGCGCCACAAGGCGACTGCCGCAAGGAGCTACAAGCATGAAATATCCTCTGTACGCGATCATTATCGTGTTCTTCCCCGGGTTTCTGGGTGCTCAGAGTTCCATCGATTCCCTGTCACAGTTGCACGACTACGAGTCCCAACGCTCCTCGAGCTACGATCGCAGTGGCGGCAACGCCGACTATCGCAGCCTTAAGCCCGGCGAGACCCTCGCCATTTTCGACGAAGACGGCCCGGGCGAAATCCGGCACATCTGGACAACCCTGCCCCCCTGGTCCGAAGCCTATCACTTGAAAAAAGTCGTGCTTCGCATGTACTGGGACGGCGAACCGCAGCCGAGCGTCGAAGTTCCCATTGGCGACTTCTTTGGACTGGGCCTCGGCACCTACACGACTTTCCAGTCGGCGCTGCTTGCGGTGGCCCCTGACCAGGCTTTGAATTCCTATTTCCCCATGCCTTTCCGCAAACATGGCCGAATCACGGTGACCAACGAAGGCTCGAAGGAAATCTCCGACTACTATTGGAACATCGACTGGATTAAGCCGGCCTCTCTCGATTCAAGCGCCGCCTACTTCCACGCGCAGTACCGTCAATGCGCCCCTTGTCAGGGATGGTACAAGGGGAATTTCTACGGCAATGACTTTTCGGAGGCTCGCAAAGACCCGCGCTGGTTCAACAAGTCCGGCGAAGGCAATTACGTCTTTCTCGAGGCCGCAGGCGACGGGCAACTGGCCGGTGTGACTCTCTCGGTTTTCGAGAACCAGTGGGGCGGGTGGAACGAGGGCGATGAGATGATTTGGGTCGATGGCGAAAAGGAACCCCGCATCCACGGCACGGGCGGCGAGGATTACTTCAACGGCGCGTGGGGGTTTTCCAAGCTTTACTCGTTACCCCTGGTGGGCCTGACAGAGTTTCACGGCTGGGAACCGGGTGCGCGCTTCTCGCTTTATCGCTGGCATCTCGAGGCGCCTATCCGCTTCCGAAAATCTATCAAGGTCACCATCGAAGACGGCCAGGCCAATTTGCGTTCCGACAACTTCTATTCTGTTGCCTATTGGTACCAGAAGGAACCGCACGCCCCGTTCCCGCCTCTGCCGCCGGTCGAAGAGCGCATTCCCAAGTTCAAGCCGACGGGCGGACCTGGCCAAGACCCCAAAATGAAGTAGCGGCGAGTTTACCTCGCCACATCTCCGCCGGTCGCGGCGGGTCCGAGACGCTGTCATTCTGAGCGAAGCGAAGAATCTCGTCTCTCTGTATGACGATAATCTCGCGGGCTGTGAGGCGTGGCGACTTCGGCATCAGACAGGAACGTCAGGCGCTGCCTGCAAGAAGTGTATCCCTCGCAATCGACGAGAGCAAGCAAGTGCTTGACCGAGCGTGGAGATCAATCTGGTGTGTCTCCGTCAGACACACTACAATAGGACTCCGCCAACGGAGGCGAAGAACCTGTGGTTGAGCTCTTCGGCGACCTGCGCGTCGGCCTGCGCATGTTGCGTAGGAATCCCGCCTTCACCGTTACTGCCCTGCTGACCCTGGCGCTGGGAATTGGCGCGCTCACTGCGATTTTCAATGTCGCGGACGAGGCGCTTCTGAGCCCACTACCCCTGCCCGAGCCGCAGCAGCTTGTGGCCGTCTACAATTTCGACAAGCAGACCTCACATTATGTTTCGAGTTCTTATCCGGACTTCGAGGATTTCAGCCAGCATAACCGCTCCTTTCAGGAGCTTTCCGCCTATGTCAGGCTGCCTCTGAACCTTACGGTCGGGGACGTTACTGACCGTATCTCCGTCGAGGCGGTCAGTGCGAACTACTTCTCCATGCTCCAGCTTCCGCCGCTGCTCGGACGCACGTTCGCCGCTGAGGAAGCACCTGCAGTCATGCTGAGCGAAGAACTCTGGCGCCAACGTTTTGGCGCGGACGACAGTCTCATCGGAAAGACCATCACCCTCGAAGGCTCTCCCTTAACGGTGATCGGTGTCGTCCCCGCACGCTACCGTGGAGTCAACCTGAACTGGGGCGATCCGCCGCAAGCCTGGATCCCGTTCAGCGCCGTGCCCCTGCTGCTGCCGAGATTCAAGCAAATGGACATCTTTCACCGGCGGTCAGCTCGCTGGATCGTAATGTTCGGCCGCTTGCGGCCCAGTTCCTCGGTTGCCCAGGCAGAGGCGGACCTGCGCGTCATTGCCGGAAATCTCGCCCAGGCCGAACCTGCCACCAACCGGGACGTCACCGTCGCCGCGTTTTCAGCCGCTCGCTCCAAGTTCTGGCCAGCCTACCGGTCTTCCGTCACGCAATTGCTCGTTGCGTTCAGCGCCAGTGCGGCCCTGCTGCTTTTGCTGGCCTGCGCCAACGTCTCCAATCTGCTTCTCGAGCGCGCGGTTGCCCGCCGCCGTGAGATGGCGATCCGTATTGCGCTCGGAGCAAGGCGAGCGTCCCTGATCCGTCAATTATTGTCTGAAAGTTTCCTATTGGTGATCGGTAGTTTTTCTGGGGCGCTATTAATTGCCGTTGCTCTCGCCCGGGCGGTGTCGGGCTTCCCCGGCGCCTTTGGCCTTCCACTCGCCCTACACCCCAGCATTGGGTCGCGGGTGCTGCTTTTCTGCTCCGCGGCTTCCCTTGTCACCATCGTTCTGTTTGGCCTCGTGCCTGCGCTCCAGGCTAGCCGGCCCGATCTCGTCCCCGCGTTGAAAGAAACCGGCAATAACCCTTCGCGCGTCGATCGAGGCAATTGGCTTAGGCATTTCCTGGTGGTGGCGCAGGTCGGCTTTTCAATGGCCCTGCTGGTCGTAGGCGGCATCTTTGCCCGAAGCGTGCTGAAGGCCTACTCGGTCGATCTGGGTTTTCACCCTGATGAGCTTCTCATCATGGGCTTCGATCCCTCGACACAAGCCGACACCCGGCAAGGCGAGCAAGACGCATTGCGGCAAACGCTGACCCTGCCTGGCGTTCAAACCGCAACGGTTGCCTGGGATGTGCCCCTGACCATGATGCAGTCGACTGCGCGAGTGACAGATGCCGGGAGCCGTTCTCCCGAACCTTTACAAGCTGCCTACAACATGGTCGGCCCCGACTATTTTCACACCCTGGGCATCGCAATTCTGGCCGGGCGCGACTTCACCTGGGCCGATCGGGAAGATTCGCCCAAGATCGCCATCGTCAACCAAACCCTCGCCGCGCGGTTGTGGCCCGGCGCAAGCGCGCTCGGCCACACTTTGCTGGTCGAGAGCCAACCCGGCAGGCAGAGTACGGTCCAGGTTGTTGGGCTGGCCCGCGATTCGAAGTACGTTTCCG
Organism: uncultured Acidobacteriota bacterium; assembly: GCA_963831905.1. Lineage (GTDB taxonomy): Bacteria > Acidobacteriota > Terriglobia > UBA7540 > UBA7540 > CAVROP01. The sequence continues at coordinate 1,039,702 of CAWHRX010000004.1, forward strand.
TATGGGAACATGCGCAACCGTACGTCTATTTTGCAGCCTGGCAATGGCATTGGCCGATCACAAACCTGATCGCCCGTCCGCGCGTCGCGCCGCAGGAACTGAGGCACGAGATCGAACGTAGATGGCAGGAGTCCTTTCCCGGAATGCCGCTCTACGGCGTCCATACCGGCCAGGAACACGTGATGAACTCACTGGCCCCACAACGGCTCGCCGCCACCCTTTTGGCCTCCTTCGCCAGTCTCGCCGCCATCGTCGCCTCCATCGGCATCTACGGCGTGGTTGCTTACAGTGTAACGCGCCGCCGGCGTGAAATCGGCATTCGCATGGCGCTGGGCGCTGGGCCGGCCAGGGTCGTCGCCCGCATTGTGGGCCAGGCGCTTTTCCTCACCGCTTTCGGGTTGATTCTCGGCGCAGGTGCCTCTTACGCCTTGATGCGGCTCATTGCTTCCCAGGTGAAGGGTGTCTCCCCGTACGACAGCCTCACCTTCGCCGCCGTTCCTGTGCTGCTCTGTGCCATCGCGGCCGGCGCGGCGCTTATCCCTGCCATTCGCGCCTCCCGCGCCGATCCGCTTCAGACGCTTCGCTCCGAGTAGAGCCCCGCTCGGACCCCGGGCGTTCCCCTTCCCTGCTTTGTCCTTGACACGGGCGCGCGATAATGATAGCCTACGATAGTCGGCTTGTGCAGGTTCCCGTCTGGGGAGGCTGTACGCGGGCCGGCCGCAATGAGTCACTGCCCGGCCGCATGAGTATGGGCAAACTGCATATCAATCCGTTCTCGGTCGGAGAAGAGTTATCGGGAATTAGGAGAACAAAGCGAGAATGTCTATGAAAACAAAGGACCGCCCTGGACAACTCTGCGTTCTTGGTGTAGCGCTGACCTTCAGGCCGGCATCGCAAACCGTCGCGGACAATTTGCCGACTTGAAGGTCGGCGCTACGAGAATTTCGGAGAACAAAGCGAGAATGTCTATGAAAACAAAGGACCGGCCTGGACAACTCTCGCGGTTTTGGTCGAGCGCTGACCTTCAGGCCGGCATCGCAAACTGTCGCCGACAATTTGCCGACTTGAAGGTCGGCGCTACGCCCAAGCTGGCACAGGACACGGCATGATTCTCTATTCCCTATTTACGCCCGGTTCTGTAAAATCTCCAAGGGAGTGCTCCCATGCCCCCACCAGGTTTGGGGACGGCAGTGTGACGGAGAAATGAGAATAGTTGTAGCGGCGGACCACGTCGGCTTTGCCTTAAAGCAGCAGGTCCTGGAATACCTAAGAAGCCAAGGCCTGGAGGTTGAAGACTGCGGTCCGTCGGGCGCGGAGCCTGTCGACTATCCCGACTTTGCTGAAAAGGTTGCCGGAAAGGTAGCGGCGAAGCAGGCTGGCTGCGGGGTGCTGGTGTGCGGGACGGGCATCGGAATGATGTTGGCTGCCAATAAGGTTCCCGGCATTCGCGCCGTGGCGGCCAACGACACGCTTTCGGCGCGTATGGCGCGTGAGCACAATGACGCCAACGTCCTCACTCTGGGGGCGCGCATGATCGACGCCGCCACCATGCGTCAGGTCGTTGACGCCTGGCTCGCTACGCCCTTCGCCGGAGGCCGCCACCAGCGCCGCGTGCAGAAAATCCAAGCTATTGATCAACGATATCACTCGGAGAAGCAACCATGAACCATACCCTTCCCTTGCGCGAGGTTGACCCGGAAATCGCTCAGGCCCTCGACCAGGAGGTCGACCGCCAAGCGCGGACTCTGGAACTGATTGCCTCGGAGAACTTCGTCAGTGAAGCCGTGCTCGAAGCGCTCGGCTCCGTGATGACGAACAAGTACGCCGAGGGCTTGCCCGGCAATCGCTATTACGGCGGGTGCGAATTTGTGGACGTGGCCGAAACGCTGGCCATCGAGCGCGCCAAGAAACTGTTCGGAGCGGAACACGCTAACGTACAAGCGCACTCCGGCAGCCAGGCCAACCAGGCCGTTTATATGACCGTGCTCAAGCCCGGCGACACCTTGCTCGGCATGAGCCTCGCGCACGGCGGACACCTCACCCACGGCCACCCGCTGAATTTCTCCGGCAAGATGTACAAGATCGTTTCTTACGGCGTGCGCAAGGACACCGAGACGATTGACTATGACGAGGTCGAGCGCCTGGCGCAGGAACACAAGCCGCGGCTGATCGTGGCTGGGGCCAGCGCCTATCCCCGCGTCCTGGACTTCGCCCGATTCGGCGCCATCGCCAAACAAAGCGGCGCCTTACTGATGGTGGATATGGCGCACATCGCCGGCCTCATCGCGGCAGGCCTCCACCCCAGTCCTTTCCCGCACGCCGACTTCGTCACCACGACGACCCACAAAACCTTGCGCGGTCCGCGCGGCGGCGCAGTCTTCTCCAAGGCGCAGCATGCCAAGGACCTGGATAAAATCGTTTTCCCCGGCATCCAGGGCGGTCCCCTGATGCACGTGATCGCCGCCAAAGCCGTCTGCTTTAAGGAAGCTCTCGAGCCGGCCTTCCGCGAGTATCAGCAACAGATCGTGCGCAATGCTCGCGCCATGGCCGAAGCCCTGGCCGCCAAAGGCTTTCGCATTGTCTCGGGAGGCACGGATACGCACTTGATGCTGGTCGACGTGTTCTCGCAAAACGTGACCGGCAAGCAGGCCGAAAAGGCTTTGGGCAACGCCGGCATCACCGTCAATAAGAACGCCATTCCCTTCGACACCAACCCGCCCGCGGTCGCCAGCGGAATCCGTATCGGAACGCCCGCCGTCACCACTCGGGGTCTAAAGGAACCGGAGATGGAGGTCATCGCGCGATGGATCTCGGAAGTGCTGCACCACATCGACGATGAATCCGTCCAGCAGCGCATCCGCCCCCAGGTCGAAGCCCTGACCGACAAGTTTCCGCTCTATGAAAAGCGGCGGCATGCCATGGCGGCGAGAGCTTAATAGATCAATATATATTGTATTAGGTTATACTACACGTATCATAGCCCTCTCCCCTGGGGAGAGGGTGTCGCGCTCCGGCGTATTCGTCAGCCGGAGCGTGACGGGTGAGGGGTTAGTTTCACGGTCGTACCGGTCCTTCGCTCCCCATAACAGTCCCACGCGTCTCTTCCGTGTCTGAAGCCCACTGGGCACTGACTCACGGCTTCCAGTTGAATTCTCGAAGCAGCCGTTTAAGGGGGGGAGGTGGGCTCATTTCCGCGCGCATCACAAATCCAATTGAGAGCCTCGTCTTCGCTCAGTGTGTTCCTTCCACGAGGATCTCTGGCACAATTGAGAGCGGGTGCAACACCGCTCATGCTCTCATTGGGACTGGATCCCGTTAACGGACGATGGCATACTGCCGCCCCGCGTCGCTTCTTAGGGCCTTTGACTCGCCTGGGCTTCCTTCTGTTTTGCCGCGTTCCCATCTTTCCATTCAGCTCCTTGCGCTGGGAAACCACAACAGTCCAGTAACGCCTCGAGAAACGTCCCCAGCAAGTAACCCATCTCCCGGCTCGCGACGGCTGGTGAAATCGCCGTCGCGTCCCACCCTCTCCCCAGGGGAGAGGGCGTGACCTCAAGTGTCCTACGGTTCTCGCTCCCCCGTCCTAAACAGCGTCCAAGGGCCGGCCTTCATATCATGCAGCAGCGGCGCCTGCCACGCGAATTGAGGATGCTCTTTAAGAAAAGGCGCAGCGAGAAAGTCCTCGCCGCACGGGTGCCCAACGTGGGCGTAGAAGCTCATCGCCTGTGCCATTGTGCCGTCCATGGCTTTTCCCTGTACTGCGCCGCCGGGAAAATATGGCGGCCATTCCCAAACCTCACTCCCGCGCGCAGAAGTATCCACGTGCCCGCACAGGGGTCGTTCGTTGGCGTCCGCTTTCTTCTCGTAGGAATCGTAGTGATCGGCCATGAACTTCTCCGCCATGCTGACGTCGATCTTGCCCTTTGCTCCCTTCATCAACTGTTCCCAGCGGACGCGGCGTGCGTTCGGCGAGGTATCGAGCTTCGTAGGATCGAAGCTGGTGTCTTTGGCGATCACTTCCGGGTCGCGGGCGAAATTCGATCCCACGAAGTAGCCATTCTTCGTGCGCCAGATCCGGTACGCCTGTAGCCCCAACTCGAACTGGGCGATCTCCCCGGTCTTGTTATCGCCGAGCAGCCAATCGTTGGCGTAGCCGCCGTTGTTGCCGTCCAACATGATGCGGGTATAGTCGTCAATCGAGGCTGCGTATTGCAGCGCCTTGCGGGAGCGCATGAACTCCGGCTTGCCGTTCGGGTTCCAGCCGGCGAATTGCGTAATCGTCGTTTCCGTCACCATCATGCCGCTGGAGTTCACGCCGAAATCATCGTCGCTGGTAATGACTCCGGGAAAGCCGTCCATCAGAATTCGAAAACCCTGTTGCGGCGCGATATCAAAGATGATCCGCCAACGCTCGCCATCCAGATAACTGGTCCAATTGTTGTGGGCGATCACGATCTTGTGGCCGCGCGTGTAACTGCCGGTCGCCACGAAAGCGCTGCAATTCCCCGGGCTCACCAGGCGTGGAGCGCCGGCCACTTTGTGCTGCGAGTTGTACCAGGGCACATAATAGTCCGGCAGCTCTTCAAAGGCGTTCAGAGCGACGACGTCATCGAGATCCATGGAGACGCCGCGCGCCTTTACGCCTTCCACGATTCCCGCAAGCTCCTCCTGGTACTCCTGGTCAATGTGCGGCCAAAGCATGTCGTGCGCACTCTGGCGGAAGAAATCCCAATCCCTCCGGGTGTCATGCATGTCCAGCAGCTTGATAGCTTCAAACGCATCGGCGATTTCAGGCGCCAGCAGATAGCCATGCTGAAATCCGATCTCGCCCGGAGTTCCCTCCAAGTGAACGTAAATCCAACCACCCTTTTCAAACCGGTAGGCTGGTTTCAGACGGGGGTCGGCAGCTTGGTCCGCCGCTTGTACGATCCTTGCAGGGGTACGCCATGGCGTGCCCCTGCCTGGGTGACGAACCTCAAGCGAGCACATCAGCAAAAACGAAAAGGCAAGAAACAACACCGTTCGACTAGCATTTGTTCGTAAATGCATCTTCACCTCGCTCAACGCCACCTCTCGGTTCCCTCCTCACTGAGGAGGGGGCTCAGGTGTGGTGCGCTAAATCCTGCCATCATCCATTATCGCCCGCGCGGCAGCGTAACCGCTTTGAACGGCGCCTTCCATCGTGGCCGGCAATCCGGTCGCAGTCCAATCGCCAGCAAGGTAGAGGCCGCGAATCGGCGTGCGCGTGGCGGGGCGCAGTTCCTCAGCTTCGCAGGTCGGCGAGAAGGTGGCGAAGCGCTCCTTGATCACGAGCGAATGTAGCAAGCGCGCCTTCCGCGCGTCCGGGAAGAAGTCGCCAAGCTCGCGGAGCGCCGCGGCCAGCAACTCCTCTTTGCCCGTGGCGATGTGGCGATAAGCTCCGCTCAACACCAGTGACACATAGCCGTCGCTCTGATTCTTACCCTTATTAAACAGCCACTGCACAGTCGCGCCGCGCAATCCGGCAAAATCAAGATCGGTGATGGGACGGTCGAACCATAGGTTGATGGAGATGATCGGCGCCGGCCGCAGGAGAATCAAGGCGGCGACGAAGGGCTCCCGGCGGAGCAAGTCGCCCGGCAACAAGCCGGCAAGCTGGAAACACGGTACGGCGCTCACCACGCTCTCCGCTTCAATCTGCTCGCCGGTCGAGAGCAGCACGCCCCGGCACCGCCCCTCGGAAACCAGCAGGCCGGACACGACGCGCCCACACTCGACACGCCCCCCCCTGGCGCGGATGAAGTCCCCCGCCGCGTCGACGTAAACCTCGCTCAACCCTACGTGAGCAATCCCCAAGCGCGAGTCCGCTGGGGAGGTGAACAGCGCCAGGCGCAGCACACGCTCAAAGAGGGCCGCGTTGGCAATCTCGGGATCCTCGTTCAGCGCGGCAATGCAGAGCAAGTCCCAGAAATTGCGCTGTAAACGCTCGGACTGGCCAAGCCGGGTAAGCCACTCGCGCACGCTCAGCCCCTTCGGGCCCCGCTTCGCCGCGTTTGTCTCCCGAAGCGCCGTTCCTAAGCGCAAAACTTCCAACTTCTCTCGAAAGGTGAAACTCTCGGACCTCAACACTCCAAGCAACACGTGCCAGGGCGACGGCAGGTCAGGACACTGAAGGTGCGAAAGCCGGCCGTTACGGTCAAGGAAATGGACCGTCAAGCGCTCTTGAAACCGCACGCGATCCAGAGTTCCGATTGTCGATAGGAAGCGTATCGTGGCGTGGTAGCAACCCATGAAGATGTGCTGGCCGTTGTCCACCACGGAACCGGTTGTGAGATCAAGGAAGGAGCGCGCTCGCCCACCCAGATAGGGCTTCTGTTCGAGCAGGCGCACACGGCAACCACCTTCTGCCAATGCGACGCCTGCCGCCAGGCCCGCAAAACCGCCGCCGATAACGAGGACTTCCACAGTATCCAGGAGTCAGAAGTCAGGAGTCAGAATTCGACCTCTGAACATTCTGATTCTACCTGAATTCGCGAGTAGAATGGCCCGCGAAGCTTGAGGCGATACCGAGTTGTGCCTTAACGCGACAGCCGCCCGATTCTGACTCCTGACTCCTGCCTTTAGAACGTGAACTTAATCGCCAACTGGATTCCCCGCGGCCCGCCGCCTCCGATGAAAGGATTACCTTCGCCCACGTCGCCGGTTGCGGTAGTAGGGAGGAAGCCTTCGCACGCGCCGGTATTGGGGTTGATCCCAACGGAATCACACGCGGCAAAAAAGGTAGGCAGGAACGGGTTCGTGAAGTTCGGGTGATTCACGATGTTGAAGAAATCAGCGCGAAACTGCATCTTCAGGCGTTCGTTGATCGGAGTGTCTTTGTAGAGAGCCAGGTCCCACTGCTTAAATCCGGGGCCGAATAGGAAATCGCGCGCCTCGGTGCCGTCATGTTGTGTTCCGGGGATGCATGCGCCGTTCGAAAAGGTGCAAGGCACCTTAAAGGCGGAGAGGTTAACCACGGCGTCCGGAATGCTGGTACCCGCATAAGGGTTGCCGATAACGTCGGGGCGAGGAAAGTATTCGCCGGTGCCGTCGTAGTTGCCGCTGAAGTTGAAGTTCACCTGGAAGGGCTGCCCGGTCTGCAAGGTCAGGACGCTGTCGATCGCCCACCCGCTGCCGATTTTCGACCACGCTCCGCCGCGCTGCGGCGATGGGAAACGGTAATTGGCCATCCAGGTAAAACGATGGCGGACGTCGAAATTCGAGTTGCCACGCTCGAGATCCGGCCGGTAGCTGTCGTTGGGTTGAGCGGCATTGGGCTCGAAATCCGTGCCGTCACTGGCATTGTCAATCGAATGCGAGTAATTGTAATTGAGCGTGGACTCAAAACCATGCAGGTTGCGAATGCGCAATTGCGTCTGGAGCGAGTTGTAAATGGAATTGGCCGATGTTTCCAGGTAGTTGACGTAACCGTATTGCGGGTAGGGAAGATCGGCGGTTACTCGGGACAGCGTTTGGTTGATATCCCGGAAACGGAACAAATGGTGACCTACGGAACCGACGTACCCCACTTGAAAGACAATATCCTTCGCGGCCTGATGCTGGATATTGAAGTTGTAGTTCAGCATGCGGGGTGTGCGCAGGTGCTGGTCCACCGCAAACAGGTTCGATGAGGCGCCAAAGCCGCTGTAAACGGGCTGCCCGGAGGCAATAGGAGTTGTGGACGACGCTACGCCCGAGAGGATCGGCTTGGGTCCGATATCGTTGTAAGCAGCGCCGGGAGTCGCCGCGTCATAGGGGACTTGGCCCAAAAAGAAGTCTTGCGAGAACAAGTCGTAGAAAAGGCCCACGCCGGAGCGAATCACCGTCGTACCTTTGCCCGTGAGGTCGTAAGCCACGCTGGCGCGCGGTGCGAAATTCCGATAGTCGGGCTTGTAGAGGCTTGACAGTCCGTTGCTGCCCACCTGGCTCAGCACGCCGCTGGCCGGGTCGAAGTTTGAAAAGAGGTTGTTCTTCTCCGCAATCACTCCGAAGTAATCCCACCGCACTCCATAGTCGAACGTCAGCTTCCGATTGGCTCGAAAGCTGTCTTGGACGTACAAAGCCTGCGAGTTTTCATAGGTGTTGCGGTTGGTGTCTCCCTCCAAGACGTCGCCGCCTCCGGTGGGGATACCTTGCAGGAAATCCGTCAAGGTCGCGAACGATAAGCTGCCGCGGAACCCCTCGTCAAAGAATTGGCTAACCGTCGTGCGGCGGAACTCGTAGCCGATCTTCACTGCGTGCTTGTTGAATTTCCAGGAAAAGTTGTCAATGAACTGCCAATTCACGTCCGTGCGGCCGCGCGGATCCGAACTGGTTGCGCCGATGGAGGTAAAGCTTGCGACGCTGATTTTAGGCAAGCCGTAGTCCTGCTTCCCAGCGCCTGTATCCAGCCCGATGGAAGCAGGGTTAAAACTATTGTCCTCGGGCACGAAGGTCTCGTAGAAGCGGTTATAGCCGAAGCGCACTTCGTTGACCTTGGTGAGCGAAAGCGTGGAGAGATACGAGACGGACACCAGGTTGACATTGGTCGGTGTGACGGTGTTGTAACCGGGCAGGTCGCCGGTTCCGCCGAGGCCCAAGGGGAAGCTCTGATTGCTGGTCGAGTAATAGTACCGGCCGGTCAGCATGTTCTTCTCGTTGAGATTGTAGTCCGCCTTAGCGATGACGCTGTTCACACTGTTGAAGATGCCGGCGGTGGCCGAAACATTGTTCACGGGCGAGCAGGCTATCGGGCGTCGAAGAGGTAGGGGCCGGCCAGGGATTCCGTTGCAGCAGGGCGGCGATTACGGGGTTGACGCCGAGCTTTTGCGACGCGAGGCTACCCGCCGCCTCAGCAATTTCATTGGGCGAAGGAACGCAAGCCGTGCTGTTCAAGCCGCCGGTTTCGCGCTGGCCTTCGTAGTCGCCGAAGAAGAAAGCCTTGTCCTTGATAATCGGCCCGCCCAACGAGCCTCCGAACTGGTTGTTGTGGAAAGCGGTTTTGGGAATCGGCGCGGGGTTGAAGAAGTTGCGGGCATCGAGAGCATCGTTGCGCAAATAGTCGGCCGCCGTGCCGTGAATCTGGTTGGTGCCGGACTTGGTGACGATGTTGATCACCGCTCCCGCGTTGCGGCCGTATTCGGGAGCGAAATTGGACAGCACCGCAAGTTCGGCCACCGCGTCCACCGGCAAAATCGTCGCCGGAGTACCGAAGACTCCCGCCTGGTTGATGGCGGGGTCGTTGCGGTAGCCGTCGTTCATGTCGGTGCCGTCAAGCAGGAAGTTGTTGGCTCGTCCTCGGGCGCCGTTCACGGAAAACTCGCCGAAAGAGCCGGGAGAATCTGTGATCTGGTCAGGCCCGCCGGTCACGCCGGGGTTGAGGTAGATCAGCTTCGTGTAATCGCGGCCATTGACGGGTAGATTCTCGATTTGCGATGACGCGACGGTGCCGCCGAGCGTATCCTCGGTGGTGGTTACCAACGGTACTTCCGCTCTTACTTCCATGCTTAGCGTCTGTTTGGCGGGCGTGAGAGTGATGTCGACGCGCTGTTCGGCCGCCACATCCACGCGGACGTCCGCCTGGCTGACGGGTGTAAAGCCCTCGACGGCGACGCGTACGAGGTACGCGCCAATGGGCAACTCCGGAATGGAAAAGTTGCCGGACGCGTCCGTGGTCGTGGAACGAGCCACCCCGGTGGCCTGATTCGTCGCCACCACCGGGGCGTTCGGGATTGCGCCGCCGCTCTGGTCAAGCACCGTCCCAACTATCGAGCCGCGAAAGCTCTGGCCGTAAAGGGGCAGAATCGTGGTGAAGCTCATGAGTGCCAAAACTATGAGAAGATGGGTCCGAGATGTCAATCTAGTCCAGAATTCTTGACTACAGGGCGCAATCATAGGGATCTCCTTCGGGTGGGCGTTGCGGCCTACTACCTCAGCCATGAATTGTGCAGATCTAATACAACGGGTGAGTGTGGCACCCTTCGACCGCCATGATACGCCATGCCCTGCCAAGAGGAGGATTGATAATTTCTATGGTGGCGATAAAGCGGATGCCTTCGTGTAGCGGCGGCCCATGTGGACGCCCCGGACTACCTCCAGGGTTGCCCCTTCGGTTGGTCCGTGTCATTCCGACCTGCGCTTTCTCGAAAATCACGTCATTCCCGCGAAAGCGGGAATCCGTAGTGTTACGCACGAACGATGGGCCCCCGCTTTCGCGGGGGCGACGATGTGTGTGATTCTTATTCCCTCGGGTGGGTCGAAGACCACGACCGCTCGGAATGACACTGCGGAGAACCGACCACGACTCACAGACGACCGGTTCACGACTTGAGGATGACCGTCAGCGCCTGACCAGGCACGATGCGAACCTCGCGGTCAAACGCGACTATCCGCACCTTCCCATTCTCCCTTAAGGTAGCGGACAAGGATTCCTGGCCAAGGCGCGCGCTGGCTGTTTTCCGCGCCACCCTGCCGTTCCCTGCCAAAGCCAGACTCGACAATGCTAACGAGCCTTCCTGCGCTTGCACCTCCACCGTGTGGCTGGCCGTGCTGATGGACTGAGTGAACTGACCCCATCCGCCCGGTGCTGACCAGAAGCAACGGAAGTTCTGAGCGCGCACGCGCGGCGCCAGTGTCAGCTTGCGGTCGACGCCGGAATAATGAAAACCGCTCAAGGCCACAACCAGCGCCCAGGCGGACATGGCGCGCGCATAGTGATGGCCGCATTCGGGCTCGTTCCAGGGATTGCGGCGCTCGCCGTCGTGGCGCAGGCGTGCGCTTTCCACCACCGCCTGCGACTCCGTGGTCATGCCCTCGAAGACCAAGTGGGCTGCAAACTGGTACTCCTCACCCGTCCAGCTTTCGGCGAAGTAAGGAAACGGGATTTCGGGGCGTTTGCCGTGGGGATAGCTCGCCACTAACACGCCTCCGTCGTCATTCAAGGCATAGGTCCGTTGCACGCACTCGTGCTCGCTCAAGTTGGGCACATAGTTGTAACGGAACACTGATTTCGTGGCTTTGAGTACGTGTTCCTCATCGAGCAGGTACCCAAGTCCCGCCACATGCGCCATGTATTGACCGAGCAGTTGGTCTACCAGACAGGCTTCGCCCATCTGGTAGTCCGGTTTCTCCGGGTTGGCTGCGCCCATGCCAACCAGTACCCCGGGAAACACTTCTTCCTTCGGCCGCCCCTCGATCTTCTGCGTGTAATACTCCCCATTGAACAGGTTAGCGTCGAGCCATTTGCTGCCATTTTCGAAAAGTCGGTGGTATTCCGTGGCCGAGTCCTGGTCGCCCATGGCACGCGCCATCTCTTCCCCGGCGCGCAAGGCGCCCAAGTACCACACGCCGCAAAGAGGATTCGGGCCGTAGAACTCAACGTCGTAGGTGTTGTGCTGAACGCCCTCTGCCACCCCGTCCCGGTTCGCGTCCCAACCGCCCTTGATCCAGGCAAACTCGAGCGCGCGTTTGGCATTCGGCCACAGGCTTCGCAGCCAGTCCGTGTCCCCGGAGAGTTGCCAGTCCCGATAGAGCTTCATCACACATCCCATCTGGCCGTCCGCCGCCGCCTTATCCCAGATCTTCTTTCCGTCCGGCAGATAAGATCGGAAACCCATCAGCCCGTCCTCGCGCGTGTTGCGCAGGAACTCGGATTCCCGGAGAGAACGAGCCAGCGAGGGAAAGACAAACGCGGTCGTCTGCTCGTAGTTCCAGACGTGCGTGCAGCTACCGTGGCAGCATCCCGATTGATTGTTGCATCCCTCGAAGGCGTGGAATTCTCCGTCTGCGGTGCGGAAGGCGGTATTGGTGCGCAGGGTGGAGAGATTGCTGAGCGCTGCGTCGAGCGCAGCGGGAGGCAAGGTCGAAGATTCCATTGTGGCCGCGAAACGCCGGCTGCGTTCTTCGAGTGCGGGAAGATGCTCCGACGCGTGCTGCGCCACCGCCCAGGCGTCCGTGAACTGCTGACAATAGTAGTTCCCCACCGCCGCTGACTTCTGCTCATCCTCGGGCGGCGGCCATCCGCAGCGCTCCGGCGTACGGTTGGGGAAATGCCAGGTGAGCAGGAAGGCCACGGCAGCTTCGCCGCCTGCAGGCACCGACTGCGTCACCGCAACCGAACCGACGGGACTGATCGCGGGCGAGTCATTCGTCAGCGCGCCGTCATCCGTGAAGTCGTCCCAGAAGGTCAGCGGCCCGTCCCACCACTGCGTGCGCTTCCAACCGCGCAAGTACGTAACGGCCTCAGGCGGCGCGCCGAGCACACCCAGGAACATCGAGCCTTTCAACGGATCCTTCGCAGGCAAAAAGGGATTGTCCATGAACAAGCCGGCCACTCCTCCAGCGCGCCGAAAACTGGCTTGCCTCCCTTCCCTTCCCACGGGGTTCTCAAGGCTGAAGGCGATGCCCACCTTCACTGCCGTTTTGGCAGGGTTCTTCAGTTTGTAGCGCAGCACAGCAATGGGCAGTCCGGACGCTTCAGCGTCCAGAGGCACGAGCGGGTTGAACGCTTCCAGACTGACAAGCATGGGCAGCGCCTTATCCTCGAATTCGAGACGCGCAAACGGGTACGCGCCCACGAAGCGGGCGGAAGCAAGGCGCGGCAGGCCCGGCACGTTCTCGGACCCCAGCCCGCTCGGCCCCTCATAGGGCGGCTGGATCCGCGCTTCCAGAACCCGAGCTACAGGGTTTTTCCCTCCCGTCTGCGCCCAGATGGCGGGAAAACAGTAGTCCGGGGTGTTGCCCTTGTCCGGCCGGTTGAAGATCTCCCAATCGCGCAATTGACCCCGGCCACCCAGAGAAATTGTGCCGGTGCCGATCCCGCCCAACGGGAAAGCGATCATCTTCAAGTTTCGTCCGCTAAAAGTACGAGGAAAAGAAATCCGCCCTTCCTTCGCCGAGGAGGGGAGTTTGGACGTTGCCTTTTGCGCGGAACCGGGCTGTTCCTGCCCCGAGATCGCTCGAGCACCGCCCGCCAATGCGCCGCCCGCCGCTACTTTCTTCAAGAATTCCCGCCGCTCCAACTTCCCGTTCTTCCGCCTGGTCGTCACGGCTGCCTCCCCGGGTATATCCGAGTCGTGTTTCTTGTTTAAACTTTCGAGTGAAACAGTTATAGGCCAATCAGGGAGGAAAAACAACCGAAACTACAGCTTCCGAGATTCTCCGCTTCACCCGAGCACGAGTCACGTCATTCCCGCGAAAGCGGGAATCCATTGGTCTGCAATATGAAAATGGACCCCCGCATCCGGGGGGGTGACGAACTCTGACTTTCACTTCTGGGGGCGTGCCGGCATCGTTCTGCAACCTGCTGCGTAACGCGCCACGGTCATGTTCTGAAATCGAAACATATGTTTCGATTTTCGAACATACGTTCTAGACCGAAACATGCGCCTTCGAAAACCGCTCGACGAGGTTCTTCGAACGGCCACGCGGGTTAAGATTCTGTTGCGCCTCGCTCCCTGAATTCTCCCGGGGATCCGCGGAGCTTCTGTGGTAGACCACCTCATAAGGGTGACTTCGATCAAGCTATTAACTAATACGTGGATGGTACTTACGGACCATCGCAGACCCAGGCCGTAGGGCATACGCTCAATCGTCGAGGGCGGGTCCCCCGCTGGGCCGCCAAAAGGAGGAGTACTGATGAGTTGCGGCAGGAAAGCTCGTCGTGAGACTCGTTCGCCTTCCTTCAACTTCACGGACTTGGACAAAACGGGCAGGTTGCACTACTTCTATCACTCTCCTTCATCCAACCTACCGATTCGGGACGTTTTGGGCGAACAGGGGAAGGAACGAAAGACCGAACCGCATCTGGAGAGGAGCGCCGAAAACTACTGTTACCCGTGCTGGCAGTCAAATATTGTGAGTTTTCTTAAGGGCAACCAGAAATACCTATTCCTGTTCACGAGGTGTGCGACGAAGGGGAGCAAACACGAGGGCGGGCGATACATCGTGGGCTATATCCTCAAAGAAAAGTGCATCGACCGCGGTAGCTTTTGGGCTGTCGCTGGCAAAACGAAGGTATACTCATTCGACGACGCTTTCCACCTCAGTGAAGTGAGCCGCGCAAAAAATGCTAGGCACGCTCGCAGGGTTCTTACTGAGTCGCAAACGGCCCGCATCCTCGAAAGCTTCAAGGGAAAGCCGAATATTCTAGCAGCTTGTCTCAAACAGTTGTCGGACCTCAAGGCGAAAGGTGCGGATCGGAAGCGAAAATGCGGGTAGTACTGCTCAGGGTAGGTATCGACACTGGATGCGGGGGAGTCCTTGGGCCACTCTTCAAGGACCGTTCGTTCGAGTACGTCCCAATTCCAGATGAGCAGGGAATAGACGGGAGAACGTATGGTAATATGCGCGGGAGGCACCGGCGAAAATTGATCGACTACTTCCCCGACGGGCGCCGTGAAACGATGTCCCGTCAGTCCATCCACTTTGACCCTGAGTTTCGCACCTTCACCTATGGCGATCCGAAGACCCCCAAAACATCCCTCCAGCGACTCAGCAAAGGCAGTCTCCTGGTATTCTACGCAGGTCTTAAGGGATGGGGCTTCAAGTTCCCGCCAGCTCTCTACATCATCGGATACTTCGAAGTCACTGAGGCAGGCTTGGCAGCTTCCTTCAACCGGGCTGCACTCAGGAAGTTCCGTAACAATTTCCACGTGATGCACCAGAGTGTGTTCAAGCGACAGAAGGAGTCACTGGTCCTTGTGAAAGGCGGGGGGCGCAGCCGACTCCTGAGGAGGGCAGTAAAAATCAGTTCGACAGGAAGGGACAGGCTGGCCACCCCTTGTACAAGCTGTCGCCGCAAATGCAGAGGATATTCGGAAGCTTCGAGGGTCACACAGGAATCCAGCGCTGCCCGCCGCGGTGGGTGGCTCCACAATTCACAAAGCGCGCGGCGCGGTTCGTGTTGTCACTCAAGTGAGAACCCCCATCACGGGCGGAGCTCTTGAGTTGATATGGCGGACGGGTAACCGACACTCCCCGACGCCCACACCTCCTGCTCAACCTGCGAATGACCCCTCACCCGGCCCGCGACGGCTGATGAAAGCGCCCTCGCGGCCCACCCTCTCCCCAGGGGAGAGGGCAATCGTCGAAAGTGTGCTCGTCACCTGTCGCTCGTCACTGCACCTGCGCAGCTTGCCAGAAGACTCTGGATGGCGGCGGCAACGCCTTCCTTCGTGCCATAGACTGACGACCCTGCCACCAGCACATTAGCGCCGGCCTCGACCACCAGCGGTGCGGTCTCGTGATTGATGCCGCCGTCCACTTCCACTTCGCAATCGAGGCCGCGTTCCCGGATGGAGCTGCGGACCTGGCGTATTTTGTGCAGCGTCTCGGGGATGAAATCCTGCCCGCCAAATCCCGGATTAACGGTCATGACCAGGACCATTTGCAGGCTTCCCAAAACCTCGGAAAGCGTACTGGCGGGAGTTGAGGGATTGATGGCTACAGCGGCTTTCTTGCCTAAGTGGTGGATGTGCTGGATAGCGCGGTGCAGATGCGGCGTGGCTTCCTGATGGACGATGATGGTATCGGCGCCGGCTTTGGCGAACCGCTCGATGAAGTCTTCCGGCGGTTGGACCATGAGGTGGGCTTCGATGGCCAAGCGCGTCAAGGGGCGCAGGCTTTCAAAAGCCAGCGCGCCGAAGGTGATATTGGGAACGAATCGGCCGTCCATGACGTCGATCTGGAACCGGTCGACGCCCGCCGCCTCAACCTCCCGAACCTGCTCACCCAACCGTGTAAAATCCGCCGAAAGAATTGACGGCGCGATGTGGATCACGACTCGCCTCTCGTGGCCGGACTAAGCTTCCTCGCCGACGCCTCATCCAGGAACCAGCTCACACTCCCGTCCACTGGCCGAATTCGCTGTGCCGGTAACTCTCCCGGCGGTCCTTCCAAAACCTTCACCAGCGTTTCCGCCTTGTCAGCTCCGGCTACCAGGAAAATAACATGGGCTGAGGCGTTGAGCAACGGAAGGGTCATGGTCAGGCGGCTCATCCCCAGCCGCTCAACGCGGTTCGGGCAAACCCAAAGCCTTTGCTCCTCGAGCGCCGCCGTCCCCGGAAAAAGCGAAGCGGTATGACCGTCCGGGCCCATACCGAGGAATACGATATCCAGACGCGGCCGGAGGCCGTCTTGCGGCTCGAGAACGCGCGCCAGTTCGGCGGCATAATCTCGCGCCGCTTTCTCGAGGTCCGCTTCCTCGGCCTGCATGCGGTGAAAATTCGCCGGCGGTATCTCGCCGCTATCCAAAAGCGCTTCACGGATCATCCGATAATTGCTGTCCGGGTGGTCCGGAGGCACGCAGCGTTCGTCCACTTGAAACAACTGAACGTTTTCCCATTCGATCCGCCCCAGGAGGGCCCGTCCCGCCAAAATCTGATAGAGCAGGCGGGGCGTCAAGCCACCGGAAAGCGCGGCGCAGAACGTTTTGCCCGCGACGAATTTGAGGCGTGCCAAGTCTTCAAAAGCGCACGCGGCCGCCCAGCTCAAGTCCTCGAGCGTTGAAAAAACCCTTACGTTGTTCTTTGGCATTTCCACCTCAAGCGCCAATCATTCGCGCCACCAGGCTCAAAACCTCTTCGTAGAGCTGGTCGCGCATTCCTAACTTCAGTTCCTCATTCAGTATCTCGGCCGCATCCAGGACTTCCAGACGCACCGAGCGTCCTATGGCCGGCAACCCCGGCACCTCCGCCAAGGTTTTCACAACCTTGCCGTCCGGCCCTCGCGAAAACGAGAATCTGGCGGATGACGCCCCCTCAGCGATCAACTCTATCGTAAAGCACACGCCACAGGCGTTGTCGACCCTTTTCAAGTTTCGCTCAACTGTTACCATGCCGTTGGCTGACTTGAAATAGAAAGCGCGCGGCTGGGACGCCTCCTGCCGCTCGGACTTCAGAAACTGCCATCCCAGCCGGCTCGCCAGCCATCCCGACAGCAGCAAGCCCTGCGCGCGCTGTGTCACGAGGCGCGCCGAATCCTGCTCGTACTCAATCCGCACGCGGGTGAGGCGGTCCAGGTAGGGCCGCCTTTCCGGGGAGTCGAAACATTGAGCGATGAGCTGCCGCCAGGGCGTGATGCGGTTCCAATTCAGGTCCGTCAACTGGATCTTTCCGGCGACCTTGTGAAGCCACGCGGCGAGATCCTGCAAGTGCGTCGTGCCAGGCGCAAATCTGGCAGAGTCCACGATGACGTGCTGTGTGACACGGAGAATGTCGTCGAAATAGGCAGGCGGTGAGAAACTGTTGGCCCGCCACCAGAGGAAGATCGGCAAGCCGGAAACTGTCAATGGCAGAACCACGCTGGGGAGTCCTTGCTCTGCCTCGCCACGGGCCCGAATGGTGATCTGCTCGCTGCAGACCTGCTTCTCGCCCGCCACCGGAAGATGGCAATGCGCCGAGACCCACGCCTCAAGTCCGCTCGCGGCGGCTTCCGGTTCCAGCATCATGATGATCGCGCGGCAGGGGTTCTGCCGAGTCACCTCCGCCACCAGGTTGGTCACTTCGTACGCCGCCTCGTCGCTTTCAACGTAAATGAGCAAAGTGAGTGTGCAGGCACGCGTCACCGCACCCTCAGCAGTGGGACCCTCCGCTGCAGTGCGCCACAGAGCCGACAGTTCAGCTTCTAAGTTCGAAACATCGACCGCCCGCGGCTCGCCTATGCCAACAGGTTCGATTATTCCTGCCACGCTGTCTCCTCCGAAAACACGTAGGGGTAGGGCTTGCCCACGGCTGTCCAAATTAGCGGAGGTCCAGTGGTGGCGACGTTGCAGCACCGCGGCTTAGCAGGCTCGAAATGGCGATTTGGAAAGCAGGTTGGGAGTGAGGCGAGCCGCATGCTGTCCAATTTTAACCCCGCAGGGCGGGGAGCAGGGGAAGTTGCACGGTGCCCATCGTCTCCAAGCCTGGAGGTGGTTCGAAGGGCTGATTGAGCCAAGCGAGCAGATCGCGATAGACGAAGAGTTGCTGCCGCAACAAGGCCAGCAAGTTGGATAAGGACCAGCCATAGGAGGCGCGCAACTGCAAGTACTTGAGCAGCAGCAGGGCGATCAAGGCGGTCCAGATTTGAATCTTCAGGGCGTTGGCGCTGGTACCCACGAAGGTCTTGAGGCGCAGGTTCTGTTTGAGCGTGCGGAAGAAGATTTCCACCTGCCAACGCTCCTGGTAGATACGCGCCACGCTGGTGGAGCCGAGGCCGAGATGGTTGGTCAACAACACCAGGGGATGATCCCACCCCGGGACCTCCACCACGATGCGGCGCAAGGGCGAAGGCTGCTGATAGTGAGGGCTTCCCAAGCGAATGATCTGGTCGGACAGGATGTGACCCCGCTGGGGGAGGGGACGTTCTTCCAGCACCTGAAAGTGGGCGTCGTGCCGCAGACGGGTGACGAAGAACACCCCCTGCTGGGTCAAGCTCTCGAACCAGCGGTAGTCCGCATAGCCGCGGTCGAAGACCAAAATCGTCCCGGGCGCCAAGCGCAGACGGCGTGCCACCTGGATCTCGTGCGTCCGGCCCGGGGTGATGACCATAAACTGCGGCAGGAAACCCTGATGGTCGAGCAACAGGTGGAGCTTCACCGCCCCTTTGGTGCGTTGGTAGGCCGCCCAGTCGAACAGCGAAGCGCAGAGATCGATCAGCGTGGCATCCAGAGTCAGCAGGCGGTTGCGAAAACGGAAACGCCGGGGCGGATTCACCAGGCTCGCACAGCGCTGATAGAGCTGCGCGAAGACGCTTTGGAACAATTGCCAGGGACGATGCTCGTTGGCGTAGGCCAGGGTCGAGCGCTTGGGGGAGTCGGACAGGCCGAGATGGCGCAACTTGCCCTCGCAGGCCGCCAACCCCCCGCAGATCTCGCGCAGGGAGTGAGCTTGCCCCAACTGGCAAAACAGCATGGCAATGAATTGGCCCCAGCAGGTGAAGCCGCGCGCGTGCCGCTCCGCTCGGTGCTTCCGCACCAGGTGCTCGAACTCCAGGCGCGGAAAGAACTGGAGAAGTTGGGAGAAAATGCTGCATACTCGACTCACGGCGGAATCTCCTTTGTTTGAGGTTGAGCATTGGACAATACCCAACCTCAACTTAGCAGGGATTCCGCCTACTTTTCAAAAACCTAATTTGGACAAGCCTGGGGCTTGCCCTACCCTTGTCGGGGCTAGCGGAAATATGGGGACGGCAAGCCGCCCCCCTACACCCGTTGCCACTGGCGTCCATCTCGCTCGATCAAGGCGTCGGCCTCGGCCGGCCCCCAAGAACCGGCCGCGTAGGTGGCGAGTCCCTTCGGTCCAAGTTCTCGCCAACGAGCAAGGATCGGGTCCACCAACTCCCAGGAGAGCTCCACCGCGTCACTGCGATTGAACAGCGTGGCGTCGCCCAACATGCAATCCAGCAGCAGTGTCTCATAGGCAGTTGGGGGCGGGGCGCCAAACGACTCACCGTAGCGAAACATCATTTGCACCGGCCGGATTTGCATGGTGGCGCCGGGCAGCTTGGCGCAGAACTTCAGCGAGATTCCCTCGTTGGGCTGAACGTTTACCGAGAGCACGTTGGGCTCGATGCCGTCCGATCCCGCGCCCTTGAAAAGCATATGAGGCACGCGGCGGAACTGGATAGAAATCTCCGAAACACGTTTCGCCAGCCGCTTGCCGGACCTCAGGTAGAAGGGGACATCCGCCCAGCGCCAATTGTCGATGTAAAACTTAGCCGCGGCATAGGTCTCCGTCACCGAGGTCGGAGAGACTTTGGGCTCGGCTCGGTAGGCAGGGACCTTCTTCCCACCTACCCAGCCCTCCCCGTACTGGGCTCGCACCGTGAATTCGTCGATCTGCTCTGCCGTAAAAGGCCGGACCGCCCGAAGCACTTTGGCTTTCTCATCGCGCACGGAAGTAGCATCGAACGTCGCCGGAGGTTCCATCGTCACCAAACTGAGGAGTTGCATGACGTGGTTTTGGATCATGTCGCGCAACAGGCCCGCTTCCTCGTAATAGGAACCGCGGTTTTCCACTCCCAGGTCTTCCGCCACGGAAAGCTGCACGTGGTCAATGTAGCGGCGATTCCAGAACGGCTCGAAAATCCCGTTGGCATACCGAAAGACCAGGAGATTCTGCACCGTCTCTTTCCCAAGATAATGGTCGATGCGGTAGACCTGCTCTTCGCTGAAAACCTCGGTCACCACTCGGTTCAATTCTCGGGCGCTCGCAAGGTCCCGCCCGAATGGCTTCTCGATGATGATTCGAGTCCAGGACTCCGGCTTCGGCCTGGCTAGTCCAGCCGCCCCCAGGTGCTTCACGATCACCGGGAAAAAGCTGGGCGGTGTGGCAAGGTAGAAGAGACGATTTCCGCATGTGCCCCGTTCGTGGTCCAGTTGGTCCAGCAAGGCCTTCAATTTGGAGTAGGCGGCGGAGTCACTGAAATCGTCTGCAATGTAATAAATCCCTTTGCTGAAACTCTCCAAGAATTCATCGCTATCCGAGGAAAGCTTCAAGTATTGCTTTACTGCCAGGCCCATTTCCTCCCGAAAACTATCATCCGTGGCAGGCGTCCGGGCGCAGCCAATGACGGAAAACCCCGCAGGCAGCATGCGCTCGCGCGACAGGTAGAAAAGAGCGGGAATCAGCTTTCGCTTCGTCAAGTCGCCGGAAGCACCAAAAATCACCATGGCGCACGGCTCGGGCGTACTGTGGATTCTGATCCCTTCCCGCAAAGGATTGCTCAACGTGGTGGTTTCAGCCATGATGCGACCCCGCGCCTCGGAAAGGGCGGAGCTTGAAGCCCCGTCCTTCCGGTCTTCTCCAATCGTGGTGAGAAATGTGCCTCAGCCCTTAGCCCCAAGCAGCCTGCGCGCATGTTCTATGATGTTCGCCGCGGTAAATCCGAAATGTTCCGCCAGCGCCTTGTACGGAGCCGAGGCCCCGAAGCGGTTCATGCCGATCACTTCCCCTTTCGTTCCGACGTACCGTTCCCAACCGAAGGGAGCGGCGGCCTCAACCGCCAGGCGCGCCGTCACTTCCGGCGGCAAAACCTCGTCGCGATAGGATTGGGGTTGTTTGGCGAAGAGATCCCAGGAAGGCATGCTCACTAATCGCACTCCGATCCCCTCGGCTGACAATTTCTCAAACGCTTCCAGGGTCGGCGCAACCTCCGAGCCCGTGGCGATCAAGATCAGCTCCACCGGTTTTCCTGGCGCATCCGCCAGCACATAGGCGCCTCGGGCCAAGCCCTCCGCGGCCGCATACTTGCTGCGGTCTATGATGGGCAAAATCTGGCGAGTGAGGCAAAGCGCCACCGGCCCGTCGCGATGCTCAATCGCCACGCGCCATGCCACCGCGGTCTCATTCGCGTCCGCCGGCCGGATCAAGCTGAATTCTGGAATGGCCCGCACCGCCGCGAGTTGCTCGATGGGCTGGTGCGTCGGACCGTCCTCGCCCAGGAGGATACTGTCATGAGTAAAGACGAAAATCGAGTGAGCCTTCATCATCGCCGCCAAGCGCAAGGTCGGCCGCAGGTAATCCGAAAAAATGAAGAAAGTCGCGCCGTAGGGGATCAGACCTGTTAGAGCCATCCCGTTCAGGATTGAGCCCATGCCGTGCTCGCGCACCCCGAAATGGAAATTCCTCGACCCGTAATTTCCCCTTTCAAAATCCTTCTCGGCTTTAATTAAAGTATCGGTTGAAGGTGCAAGGTCTGCCGACCCGCCCAGCAACGTGGGCAAGCTGGAAGATATCGCGTTCAGGACCTTCCCCGAAGCCTGTCGAGTGGCCATGGGCTTTTCCGTCGACTTGAAGGTCGGAAGCTTTGCCGTCCAGCCTTCCGGCAGTTCCCGCTTTACGAAACGATCGAAGTCTGCTGCCAGAGCGGGTTCCGCCTTGCGGTAATCGTCCAGTTGCTTCTGCCAATCGGCTTCGGCATTCTCGCCGCGCTCGATCGCTTTGCGGAAGTGGGCGAGCGCTTCCTCGGGAACGTAGAATTTCGGTTCCTGCGGCCAGCCCAGGTTCTCCTTGGTCAGCTTCACTTCTTCCTCGCCCAACGCCGAGCCATGCGCCTCGGCCGTGTCTTGCTTGTTCGGGCTGCCATAACCGATGTGCGTCCGGACCATGATGATGGACGGCCTTTCCGTTTCGGCCTGGGCGGCTCGAATCGCCGCGTCAATCACCTCCAGATCGTTGCCGTCAGGTAACCTTTGCACGAACCAGCCGTAAGCTTCGAAGCGCGCGCCGCGGTCTTCCGTGAACGCCAGGTGCGTATTGCCTTCAATCGAAATGTGATTGTCATCGTAAAAATAAATGAGGTTGTTGAGCCCAAGATGCCCGGCCAGTGACGCCGCCTCGGACGCCACACCCTCCATCAAATCACCATCGCTGGCGATGGCATAGATTTTGTAATTGATGATTTCATGCCCGGGGCGATTGAAATGCGCGGCAATGTATTTCTCCGCGATGCCCATGCCCACGCCGTTGCCGAAGCCTTGTCCCAACGGGCCGGTTGTGGTTTCAATACCGTCGACAAGGCCATACTCGGGATGGCCCGGCGTCTTGCTTCCCCATTGGCGGAATTGCTGCAACTCCGCAAGCGGAAGGTTATAGCCGGTTAAGTGAAGGAGGCTGTACAGAAGCATCGAGCCGTGCCCGGCCGAGAGCACAAAGCGGTCCCGGTTCGGCCAGTGAGGTTTGAGTGGATCGTAACGCATAAAACGCGTCCAGAGCACGTACGCCAAGGGCGCGTCGCCCATCGGCAGGCCGGGATGCCCTGAATTGGCTTTCTGAACGGCATCTACTGCCAAAAAGCGAATGGTGTTGATGCAAAGCTGGTCAAGTTCGTCCTGGTCGAGAGGTTGTTTTTGCGTGTCTGTTGAAGCATGACCGTCCACGGGATTAGTCCTCCTAAGTGTAGATTGACTTGAGTCCAACCCGGACCGAGCAGAATTCACATTTGCGCCTGCATCCTTGCCCTGCAATCTAATTTAGATGCCGGGATCGCCGGGTTGGTATCAAGGCAAAGCGCGATTATAGGCCTCAGGTGCTGTAGGGGTAGGGCTTGCCCTACCCTCGCCGGCCTACCAAACCTCCGGGGACGGCAAGCCGTCCCCCTACGACATTAGCGCTGAATGCGTGCTGATCCGCCTTTGGCAAGCGCGCGCACCTGGTCGACGGTCGCCATGGTGGTGTCGCCCGGAAAAGTGGTCAGCAGCGCTCCGTGAGCCCAGCCCAGGTTGACGGCCTCTTGCGGCTCCTCGCCGGTAAGCAGGCCGTAGAAGAAACCCGCGGCGTAACCGTCGCCGCCGCCTACTCGATCAAGAACATCCAGTTGGAGGGTCGGAGCCATGTAGGTCTTGCCGTCGATCCAGGCCACGGCGCTCCAACCGTGCCGGCAGGTCGACTGAACCTCCCGCAGCGTGGTGGCCACAACTTTTACGTGCGGATATTTCGCCACGACTTTCTCGATCATGGCGAAAAAGGCGCTGGGGTCCAGCTTGGACTTCGCGGCCACTTCGGGCCCGGGGATGCCCAGACCCATTTGCAGGTCCTCTTCGTTGCCCACCAATACATCGGCGTGCTCGACGATGCGCCCGATCACCGACAGCGCGCGCTCGTGCCCGCCCCAGATGTTCCACAACTTGGCGCGGTAATTCAGATCGAACGAAGTCACGGCCCCGGCAGCCTTGGCGGCCTTCATGCCCTCGACGATCAACTCACCGGTGGTGGCCGACAGTGCCGCGAAGATTCCGCCGCTGTGGAACCAGCGCACGCCGCTTGCGAAGATGCTCTGCCAATCAAAATCGCCCGGCTTGAGCATGGCGCCGGCCTCGTTGGCCCGGTTGTAAAAGACCACCGGACCGCGCACCCCGTGGCCGCGATCGCTGTAGACCGTGGCCATATTGGGGCCGTTGACGCCGTTATGCTTGAAGCGCTTGTAAAAGGGCTTCACGCCCATAGCCCGCACGCGTTCCGCGATCAAATCGCCGATCGGGTAATCCACCATGGCGGTGGCGATGCCCGTCTGCAGCCCAAAGCAATCGGATAGGTTTGCGGCGCAATTAAACTCGCCGCCGCTCACGTGGATTTTGCACTCCGTAGCCTTGCGAAAGGGAATGATTCCCGGATCCAGGCGGTGAACCAGGGCGCCCAGCGACAACAGATCCAGCGCGCCCTCCTGGCGAATATTAAGACCGTATTTCATCGTTGATTCTCCCTATGGTCGTATGACACATGCCCGCCGACACTGTCCAGCGACGGCCCCCTCATCCGGCGCCACGCGCCACCCTCTCCCCCTTGGGGGAGAGGGTGGCCCGCAGCCGGCGCTTTCATCAGCCGGGGCGGGACGCGTGAGGGGGTCCTCCGTTAACAGGACGCGATCAAGCGTTGTAAGTACTCGACGACACCCTGCCTCCGTGCCCGGTCCAGTTGGTGTGGAAGAACTCCCCGCGCGGTTTGTCCACGCGCTCATACGTGTGCGCGCCGAAGAAATCACGTTGGGCTTGCAGCAGGTTGGCCGGTAGGCGCGCCGTGCGATAACCATCGTAAAAAGCCAGCGCCGTGCCGAACGCCGGGGTGGGCACTCCGAACTGAACCGCCTGGGCGACGGCGCGCCGCCAGGACGCCTGGTAGTCGATCAACAGCTTGCTGAAGAAGTCGTCCAGCAGCAAGTTGCTGAGCTGGGGATTCTTATCAAAGGCCGCCTTGATCTTCCCCAGGAAACGGCTGCGGATAATGCACCCGCCGCGCCACATCAGGGCGATGCCGCCAAAGTTGAGGTTCCATCCTTGCTCTTTGGCTGCCTCGCGCAGCAGCATATACCCTTGGGCATAGGAGATAATTTTGGAGCAGTACAGCGCTCGCCGGATGTCTTCAATCGCCTCGTCGCGCACCGGCACGGCGGCGCCCTTGGGCCCCGGCAGGATCGCCGACGCCGCAACGCGTTCTGCCTTGAGGGCCGAGAGGCAGCGCGAAAACACCGCTTCGCCGATCAGCGTCACCGGCATGCCGAGGTCGAGAGCGCTCAGGCACGTCCACTTGCCCGTGCCTTTCTGCCCGGCGGTGTCGAGGATCTTGTCCACCAGCGCTGCGCCGTCGTCATCCTTCTTGCTGAAGATCTGGCTCGTGATGTCAATCAGGTAGCTATCCAGCTCGCCTTTGTTCCATTCCTCAAACACCAAGTGCAATTCGTCGGCCGTGAGGCCGAGCACGTCCTTCATCAACTGATAAGCTTCGCAGATCAGTTGCATGTCGCCGTACTCGATGCCGTTGTGCACCATCTTCACATAATGGCCCGCACCGTCTTCGCCCACCCATTCGCAGCACGGCGACCCATCGTCAACCTTGGCGGCAATGGCCTGAAAAATCTCTTTCACAAAAGGCCACGCTTTGGGGTTGCCGCCCGGCATGATGGAGGGGCCGTGGCGCGCGCCTTCTTCGCCGCCGGAGACGCCGGTGCCGATGTAAAGCAGGCCTTTCTCGGCCAGGTACTTGGTGCGGCGGCTGGTGTCCGGCCAATGGGAGTTCCCGCCGTCGATCAGGATGTCGCCCTGTTCCAGGTGCGGCAGTAGGCTATCGATCATGTGGTCCACCGTATCACCGGCCTTGACCATCAGCATCACGCGCCGCGGCCGTTTAAGCGCCTGCGCCAGTTCCTCCAGCGAGTGCGTTCCCAGCACCTCGGTCCCCTTGGCCTCGTTATTGATGAAATCATCCACCTTCGAGACGGTGCGATTGAAAACCGCCACTTTATAACCGTGATCGTTCATGTTTAAGACAAGATTCTGGCCCATCACGGCCAGACCGATCAGTCCGATGTCGCAACTCCCATTCTGCATGGAACCTCCCGATGAACTCATTACTGTTTGCGGCATCTATTCTATCCAAACTTATGCTTCCAGTTCAACTTTAAGCCACGGCAGTGGCGCCATCATGTAGCCCACGGCGCAACCCTGGGATCCGTTGACGGCCAACAGCTTCTCAGCCCCGTCAGGGGCGGCATCGGTGGCGAAGGGGTTCGTGTCACGCTTTTCGGCGGAGGCATCTCGCCCCTGACGGGGCTCAGAAGTTCTCTGGGATACGCATTTTCCCCACGGCTCGGAAGGCGTGAAATGCCTAGGCGCATGTCATCCTGAGCGCAGCGAAGGATCTCTGCAGTTGTTCTTAAGCCGCTGAACCAAAAAGAACTGCCGGGATCCTTCGCTGCGCTCAGGATGACAGGTGGACGGTTTTTTCATACCTTCTTGCGCCATGGGCTAAATGACTCCGCCCGCTGCGTGGGCTGACAGGCGACCAGGCGCTTATTCTCGCGCTTTTCCCCAGCCAGGGTACTAGTACTACCCTGGCCTATCCTCAGAAACGATTTTGCTTGACAAACCCACCCTGTACTGATAACCTATAGTTACCCCACACCGTGCCGGGGGAGGTTTCTTTTCCCGGCAACCCATTCCTCTGCCCTAGGAGGGCTTATGTCTATCCGCAATTCGCCTCAGAGTACTCCTCAACTGCTCGACGCCGCCCGCTCCAACGCCCGGCGCTCCCACGGCCCGTGCACCGCGGCCGGTAAAGAGAATTCCAAAATGAACGCCCTCCAGCACGGCGAGCGTTCTGATCCCGAAAACCACTACGAAGTGATGCGCGCCCTGGGAGAAGACCCGGCCCGGTTCGAAGCCCTGAAGCGGGAGCTTCAAGATTCCTTCGGCCCCGGAGACGCCTTCCTTGAGAAACAGGTCGACGACCTGGCCCGCCTCTACTGGCGGCGCGAGCGCCTGGAGCGCTCCCAGACCGGCCTGATGCGCCGCGCCTTGCTGGCACTCGAAGAGGCGCAGCACCGCCGCCGCAAGGAAATCGAAGACTGCACGATCGAGGTCGGCCAGGCCCTCAACGTCACGCTCGAGGCGCCCTCCGACCCCGCCGCGCGCCTGCGTCTGCAGCTCTCCTTTCTGGGACTGATTCGCGTGCAGGTCCACGCCCGCTCCTTCCTGGCTTGGCAGGCCGCCGCGCTCCAGGGCTTTTACCGGAACAAGACCGGCTGGCGAGGGCCGCGGTTGTGCTTTCTGCTGTCGCTCTTTGCGGGAAGCAACTTGCCTCTGCCGCTGGGTGACGCCGGCGCGCACGCAGCGGATGCCGAGGGCGACGAAGAGGATGATATCGAGGCGCCGCTTGTGGACGCCCAACCCGCCCAGGAGGCCGCCCAGGAGGCCGGCCCCTTCGTCGCCACCGAACCGGCGGACGAACTGCGGTACAAGCAACTGGTCCTGCTGCTCGCGGACGAGGTGGCTGCCGTCGAGCAGGAGTTCGAGTACGAGGAGAAATTGAACGACGAGAGAGCGGCGGTCGAGCGCGACGCCTGCCTGGCGCCGGCGGGCGAAGAGTGGCGGATGATGCTGCGGCGGGAAGAGTCGCTGGACCGCGCGATCGACCGGAAGATCAAGCTGCTGCTGAGCCTGCGCAAGGCAGCGCAAAAGCCGCAGGGTCGAAAAACCTGTCTCAGGCCGGCACCCCCGCTGCGAGCTTAAGCAGTTCGACGCGATAACCGAGGTCGCGGAGTTGGCGGATCATTCGGGCGGTGCGCTTTTGCTTTGACTTTTGGCTGACCGCTGGGCCGCGTTCCTCGTAACGAACTCCTTGGTGCAGAATCTTCCAGATTAAGCGACAAAGCCGATGTGCAATCACCGCGATGGTTTGGTTGTGCCCCAAGCGCGCCACATAGCGGCGGTAGAGGATCGCAAAGACGCTGCCTTTGAGTTTAACTGCGGCGTGGGCCGCCTGATTCAGGATGCGCCGCAGGTGGCGGTTGCCCTTGGGCGAGCGGCGGTTGTGGTTGACTCCCGCGCTCTCCTCCTCGCCTGGGCATGCACCCACCCAGGAGGAGAGAGCTTTAGCGGAAGGGAAGGTCGCTGCCGAGGCGCCCACCTCCGCCAGGATCTGCTGTCCTGAATCCACCCCCAGGCCGGGTACCTCCGCCAAGCGCTGGACTTGCTCCTGGTGGGCAGCCAGCAGCGTGGCCATCTCTTGGCTGAGCTGAGTAATCTGTGCCTCGGCGCGTTGCCACTCCTCCAGCGCCCTCTGCAACAACCGGCGGTAGACGGGATGGAGCTCGCCACAGGCACCCAGCGCATCGCATAACTCTTCCGGCGTGGCGCGCAGGCGATAATCCGCTCGTGCCGCCACCGCTGCCGGATCCGTCTCCCCTTCCGCGATGGCCGTTAACATACGCCGTCCACTGAGGCCCAGCAGGTCGGAAACCAAACTGGACAACTTCAGATGCGCCTCTTCCAGCAAAGCCTCCAACCGGTTCTGTAACTGCACTTGGTTGCACCTCAACTGGTACTTGGTGCGCATGACCGTGCGCCACACACGCTGCTCGGCACTCGGCACGAAGCTCAGGATCAGTTCGCCTGCCACCAGTCGTTTCACCAGACGTTCGGGGTCGGCGAAATCGTTCTTCCGCCCCCGTGGTCCCCGGTTCGACTGTGCCTGCGCCAGATGCAGCATTCCCGACATCGGACGAGCCCCTTCCCGTCCTTGCTGGAGGGGCTTCCAGTATCGTTCCAGGATTGCCCAGACCGGTTTCCAATACTGTGCCGTGGACTCCATCACCACTTCCTCAACCTCTTGCTCCACCAGCCAAGCGGCCAGTGAGCGCAGGTGCGAGGGGGTACTGCCACACGGTCGCCGCTCAAACTCATATTCACCCCTTACTTCCACATCGCAAACCACGACCGTCAACATTCTCTTATGAACGTCAATTCCTGCTATTCTATAAGGCATCACACGCTCCTTTGGGCGGGAGCGGAGAGCGTGCCCAAAGTTACCTTATGCAGGGTCGCGGGCTATCGCCGCTCCCCCCTGAGGGAGACAGCAACGCCCAATTATTCGCTCAACACGCACGCTCCGGATCAGACAGACCTACGGCCTCAACCGCTCCACTGCGACTACGATCTCACCGCTCTCGACCGTGCCTATCATAACCCAACACCTTTTTCATGAGCTTTCGCGGGCCGAAGGCCCATGGGGACAGACCTTGGAAAGCAGGTCTGCGCCAGCCGAGGACGTAGGGGAGCCCCTTGTCAGCGCCCAAGCCCACGAGGAGTGCGGCCCCACGAACGAACCGCCCTCTCCCGAGGGGAGAGGGTGTCAGGCTCCGGCGGTGTCATCGGCCGGAGCATGACGGGTGAGGGGTTTCGTCCTCGCCCAGAGCCAAAGCGTCTGTTAAGCGCGCCGCGATTGCGGCGGGAGGGAGAGGCGCGACAGAAATCTGGCCGCGATGAGAAGAATCAGGAGCAGAATGTCCATGGGAAACATATCTAGCCCATCGCCCGGCCCGCCCGCCTCGCGATCGCGCCGTCGCGGCTCACCCTCTCCCCAGGGAGAGGGCTTTTTGACCGAGATGCTGTGCGCGGAGAACGAGAAAGCAAAGGCCGCGGCCCTACTCCCTTATCGACGCATTGGGATTCTCGAGTGGGCCAGCCTTTGTTTTCATCGACATTCCCGGATCGTTCGTTGGTTTTTGAACCCGCGCGCCGTAGGGGTAGGGCTTGCCCGACCCCCGTCCGCACCAGCGGAAACGCAGGGGACGGCAAGCCGTCCCCCCACAGCGAGACGCCCGTGCCACGCTCCCTGCTGCACTTTTCGTGCGCCTCTGATATAAATATCTACTTCATGAAAACAAAATCGCGATGGTCATTGGGGGCGCTTTTATGAAAACATTACTGAGGTGGGCTATAACTCTCTTTCTGCTCCTGGGGGGCACTGTGGCAAATGCAAAACGTCCAATAACCTTCGACGATATGATGAAGGTGCAAAGGATTTCCGACCCTCAAGTTTCTCCTGATGGGCGCTGGGTCGCCTACGTACAAGGGGCGGTTGATTTCGAGGCCAATAAAGTCGTCAATCACATCTGGCTGATCAGCAGGAGCGGCGGCGAGCCGCAGCAACTGACGAATGGCGAGGGGTCAGACACGCGGCCTCGCTGGTCTCCGGACGGCGATTCCATTGCCTTCATCTCAACCCGCGGCGGCAAGTCGCAGGTCTGGATTATTCCCGTCCGCGGCGGAGAAGCGCGTCAACTCACCAGCCTCTCGACGGAAGCGGACGGCGTCACCTGGGCGCGCAAAGGCGATGCGCTGCTCTTCACCTCCGACGTGTACCCGGGCTGTGCCGACGATGCCTGCAACAAGCAGCGCCTGGAGGAAGCTGAAAAGAGCAAGGTGAAAGCCCGGGTCATTGATGAGCTTCTCTTCCGGCACTGGAACGAGTGGCGCGACGGCAAATACACTCACCTGTTCACGGTTTCAGCCAAGGGCGGCACGCCGATCGACCTGACCCCCGGCGCGGTGGACTCGCCCACGTGGTTCCTGGGCGCGCCTGACGGATACGATATTTCGCCCGACGGTTCCGAGGCCTGCTTTGCCTCGAACCGCTCGGGCGGTTCGCGCGTCGCCTGGTCCACCAACAACGATCTCTTCCTCGTCAGCACCAAGGGCGGCGAAGCCAGGAACATCACTAAGGACAATCCCGGCTCCGACTCCTCGCCGCAGTATTCGCCCGACGGCCGCTACATCGCCTACACCTCGCAAGCGCGCGACGGCTATGAGTCGGACCTCATCCGGCTGCGCGTTTACGATCGCCAGACCGGAATCATCAAGGATTTGACGACAGGCTTTGACCAATGGGTATCGAACTTCGCCTGGGCGCCGGACAGCGACACCATCTACTTCATCGCCGAGGAAAGCGCCCGGCAACCCGTGTTTAAGACCTCCGTCAGCCATCCGAAGGTCGAGAAGGTTCTGGCGGGAATGAACGATGACGTGGCGGTCACTCCCGACGGCCAGTCGCTGCTGCTGACTCGCACCAGCCTGACGCAGCCTACGGAAATCTTTGGCGCTGCTGTCGCGGGAGGCGCTCCAACCCAATTGACGCACGCCAACGATGCATTGCTCGCCGAACTTGAGCTGAGCACCGCCGAACTTGTGATGACCAAGGGCGCCTTGGGTGCGGAAATCCAGAGCCTGCTGCTGAAGCCGCCCGGGTTCGACTCGAACACAAAACATCCCGCCCTCGCCCTTGTCCACGGTGGCCCGCAGAGCGCCTGGGACGACGCCTGGAGCTACCGCTGGAATGCCCAGATGTTCGCCTCCCACGGCTACGTGGTGATGATGACCAATTTCCATGGCTCCACCGGATACGGCCAGAAGTTTGTCGAGCAGATTTCGGGCGATTGGGGCGGAGCGTGCTACCAGGACATCATGCTGGCTACCGATTACCTGGAGAATCTGCCTTACGTTGACAAGAACCACATCGGCGCGGCAGGCGCTTCCTTCGGTGGTTATATGATCGACTGGATCGCGGGACACACTCACCGCTTCAAGGCGCTGGTCTCCCACGACGGCGTTTACGACTCGCACAGTATGTACGGCGAAACGGAAGAGGTCTGGTTCGATGAGTGGGAACACCAAGGGCCGCCCTGGACGAAACGCGAGTCCTACGAGAAATCCTCGCCTTCCAATTTTGTGCAAAACATCGAGACGCCCATGCTGATTGTCCAAGGTGCTCTCGACTTCCGCGTTCCGGAGGGCCAGGCCATCCAACTCTTCACTTCCCTGCAACGCCGGGGCATCCCCTCCCGGTTCCTCTACTTCCCCGACGAGGGCCATTGGGTGCTGAAGCCGCAGAATAGCCGGCTTTGGTATAGGACGGTTTTGGAGTGGCTGGATAAGTACGTAAAGTAGTTGACAGTCGACAGTTGACAGTCGACAGTCAAAAGCCCACATCTTAGGTGGGCTTGATGCAACATTTTCGTGAGCTTAAGGTTTGGCAGAGAAGTCATGCGCTGGTTTTGAAGCTTTACCAGCTTACTAAACGATTTCCCGCTGACGAACGCTTCGGGCTAACGTCGCAGCTACGGCGTACGGCAGTTTCCGTGCCCACCAACATCGCCGAAGGCACCAAGCGGCTGGGCAAACAGGACTATGCACGTTTCCTGAACATCGCTGAAGGCTCCTTGTCGGAGACGGAGTACCTACTTACACTGAGCTGCGACCTCGGCTACCTGCAAAAACAGGAAACCATGCAACCACTTTCGGAGATCTCGGAAATTGCTCGCATGCTCTACGCCCTACGCGGTAAAGTAGAAGCAGGTCAAATTAGGGATTCGGATTAGGGGAGAAACTGTAAAGTGTTAGCTGCTCGCAAGTCGAATAACCACCCCGCACAGCTTGTGGTATGCGTTTGCAATGACGGCTACGAGGTATCGCTTGAACTGCGGAAGCTTTACCGAGCTACTCCTGACACACGCGCCGCGTGCCACCATTTGCTGAGGGTCCTAGATGAAACGGGACAGGACTACCTCTACCCGCGAGATTTCTTTGTGCCCATTGAATTGCCCAAGGCCATCGAGAGGGTACTTTTTGCGTCGGCCTGACGGAAGAATCGTGCTGTGCCTGTCGACTGTCAAGTGTTGACGGTCGACTCTTAGGTGTTGACTGTCAACTGTCGACTGTTGACTGTCGACTGTGAGGTTCTAATGACCCGCGACGAAATCATCCGCAAAAAGCAAGAATACCTTTTCAACTGCGTCACCACGTACTTCAAGGACCCGCTGGTGATTGACCATGCCAAGGGGCAATACGTCTGGGACCTGGACGGGAAGCGCTATCTCGACTTCCTGGGCGGGATCGTCACCATCAGTGTCGGCCACTCGAACGAGAAGGTGACGGCGAAGATCAAGGAGCAGATCGACCGCGTCCAGCACACCTCAACGCTTTTCCCCACCGAAGCCATCGTGGCGCTGGCAGAAAAGGTCGCGCAGATTGCTCCGGGGAAATTGAAGAAGAGCTATTTCTCCAACAGCGGCACCGAGGCCAATGAAGTGGCCATCACCACGGCGCGCATGTACACGGGAAACTATGAAGTCCTGGCGCTCCGGCACGGCTACAGCGGCCACTCGCAACTAACCAAGGCTCTCACCGGGTTGTACACCTGGCGCAAGGCGGGAGTGATTCCTTACGGTATCGTGCACGCTCCCGGCCCCTATTGCTACCGCTGCCCGTATGGCCTCACTTACTCGAGCTGTGAACTGCATTGCGCCAAGGACATCGAAGAGGTCATCAAGACTTCGACCAGCGGCCAGGTCGCCGGCTTGATCGCGGAGACCATTCAAGGCTTGGGCGGATTCATCGTTCCCCCGCCCGGCTACTTCAAGATCGTCGCCAACATCGTGCGCAACTATGGCGGCCTCTTCATCGCTGATGAAGTTCAAGCCGCTTGGGGACGAACCGGCAAGAAATGGTGGGGCATCGAGCACTGGGAAGTCGAGCCGGATATCATCACCTCGGCCAAAGGCATGGCCAATGGCGTGCCCATCGGCTTAACGCTGACGCGCCCTGAGATCGCGGACTCCTATAAGGGCCTGACGATTTCAACTTTCGGGGGCAATCCCGTCACCTGCGTTGCCGCCAAAGCCACCATCGATCTGATTGAGGAAGAGAAGCTCATGGATAATGCCCAGGAAGCGGGCGACCACTTCCACCAGGGGCTCGAAGCTTTGAAGGAGAAGCACTCCCTCATCGGCGACGTTCGCGGAATGGGCTTGATGCAAGGCATCGAACTGGTGAAGAATCGCCAGACCAAGGAGCCGGCAACAGAGGCTACAACTCTTGTCATGGAGCGTGCGCGGGCGAACGGCCTGCTGGTGGGCAAGGGCGGGCTCTACGGAAATGTGATCCGCATGTCGCCGCCGCTCAATATCAGCAAAGCCGATGTCGATCAGGCTCTTGCCGTCTTGGACAAGAGCTTCGCGGAGGCAACTGCTACTACGTGAAGGTTCAGCAATGTCAGAAGGGGTGGGGTGCGTCCGGCACTGGCAGGCCGTCCTCGACGAGGCTACCAATGTAAAGCCGGATGGCTTCTCTGATATTTTGCAAGCCCTCGTCGATGGTTTCGCCTTGTGTGTGGCAGCCTGGGAGAACGGGACAGAATACGTGGTATCCGCCTTCCTCCTCTTTCTCGAGAATCACGGTAAAATGACGTGCCAAAGTTCACCTCAGCTTCTGTTATATTATCGCGGACAAAAGCGATTGTCGATTGACGACTGGATCAGCGTCAGCGCAAGACCCACCACGCCAAATCGTCAATCGTCAATCCCTCGGGAGTTCTATGAACGGGATACCAGTTCTACACGTTGAAGCAGATTGCATCGCGCGTGCCTGGGAAGAGTCGATGGCGTTGCTTTACAAGTGCGGCTGCGATATCAAGACGCAATACGACAAGCCGGACGATCCGCCCAGCAAAGACGCTACGATGATCATCACCATCAACGAGCCGTTGAAAGAGCCGATGATCCACAAGGATTTCCCTGGCGGTCCTGAGGACTTGCAGGAGTACGTGATGGAGGTCTGCGAGGGCATCAAGGACCACCTGGTTCGCGACACTCGCGACCCCGGCGACACTCGCTGGGAATATACTTACCATCAGCGCCTCTTCGCTTACCAGGTCCCAACCTTTCCCCCGATCGACCAGATCGAAACCTTGTGCCAGAAGCTTGCCCACACTCCTTACACACGCCGCGCGCAAGCCGTCACCTGGAAGGTGTGGGAGGACAACGATTGCTATGACCCCGCCTGCATGCAGAGCATCTGGTGCAGGATCGTCGAAGAGTCGAGCGGTCGAGAAGCCGACAAGTCGAAGAGTGAGGCCCTTGACTCCTCGGCTCTCAACTCCTTAACTCCTCGACTCTGCATGAACGTCCGCTTTCGTTCCAACGATGCGTACAAGGCAGCCTTCATGAACATCTTCGCCCTCGTGCAACTCCAACAGAAGATCGCACGCCGGGTGTCCGACCTTATGGGTAGGCCGGTTGAATTAGGCCGATACTGCCACGTCGCCGACAGCTACCATCTGTACGGCTCTTACTTACAGGAGTTTGAATCCCGCTTCCTTACCGCGCTTGTGAAACGCACCTTTGAGCAGCGCACGCTTCGCTACGATGAGCTGCGCGAAATCATGGAAGGCGCCCGGCCGTCAATTCTCGAGAAGGCCCGGAGTATGGGGAGGCAGTAGGCAGTAGGAACTGGGCAGTTGTGTGTTGTTCCCTCGGTCAGACCGCGTAACCTGTCATCCTGAGCGCAGCGAAGGATCTCTGCAGTTCCGTTCCGCCCTCCGACACTCCCTCCTTGTCAAGAATGGACCTTCGCGGAACTCGTTTGCTGGACGCTCAAGGCTTGACCCAAGCCTAGCTTCTTGACCCTCAGCCAGGCTTATATTCGGGAACGGCTTCCTTTGGCGAGAAGAGCTCTCCCACCGGCGCAGACAGCGCCTGAGCAAGGGACCTTTGAATCTCGAGCAAGTCTCGCTTGTTGAAGCCCTCGCTCTCGATGGCGATCGCACCGTCCGGCTCAATGAGAAACAACGTGGGCACGTATTCGAGGCCGTACTCCCGCGAGACGCGATAGGGCTTGTCATCCATCAGGATGGGGAAAGTCACGGAGTATTCCCGCGCAAAGCGTTGACTGTCCTTCACTCCGTCCTGTGCGATTCCCCAGATTTGCACTCCGTTGGCGCGCAGTTGCTGGTGAAGCCTCTCCAGGAACGGAAACGTGTACTGGCAGGTGGGACAGGTAACCTTGAAGAAAGCAGCGAGCAGCGGACCATTCTTCAGCGCCTCCGGCGAGGAATAGGTCTTGCCGTCAGTGGCGATCAAGCCGAAAGGCGGCGCTGATTTGCCGGCCTTGATGAGAGACATGGGCTTCCTCCCGCACTTACGACAGCTATTGTAGCACCTCACAAGGCAGCGGGCACGGTGTGCTATACTGGTTGTCGCAGCAAAGTGAGAAGTTCCTATTCCAGCAAAGTAGAAAGTTCCTGTTGAAAGTCGGCAAACTTGCCGGATGAGCAAACAGGAGCTGCTGGTGATGAACACGAAGGAACGGGATCGGCTAAAGGTATTGCATGAGCTGCAGCAAGGACATTTCACGCAAGGGGCGGCGGCGCAGCAGTTGGGCGTAACGGACCGCTGGGTGAGGAAGCTGCTGGTACGGGTGAAGAAAGAAGGCGACGGCGGTATCGTGCACCGACTGCGGGGCCGGGCGTCGAATCGGCGCTTAGCGGAGAGTCTGCGCGCCCAGGCGCTGAAGCTGGTGAAAGCGAAGTACGGAGACTTTGGCCCCACGCTAGCCTGCGAGTACTTGGCGAAAGAGCACGCGGTGGAGGTGAGCAAGGAGACGCTGCGGCAGTGGATGATGGCCGCGGGGTTGCGGCGGGGGAAGCGGCGCCCAGTCGAGGAGGTGCACGTGTGGAGGCAGCGCCGGAGTTTCCGGGGAGAGTTGGTGCAATGGGACACGTCGGAGCACGACTGGCTGGAAGGGCGGGGACCGAGGCTGTACCTGGTGGCCATGATCGATGACGCCAGCAGCCAAGCCTATGCACGTTTTGTGGAGCGGGACAGCACGGAGGAGAACCTGCGCGTGCTCTGGGGGTACCTGGAGGGTTGGGGTCGGCCGGTGGAGTTTTATACGGACAAGAGCAGCCTGTTTACGGTGAACCGGCCGGTGCTGGAAGCCGCTGATGAAGCGGTGAAGGAAGAGTTGACGCAGATCGGGCGTGGCCTGCGGGAACTGGGGATTGGTTGGATCCCGGCGCATTCACCCCAGGCCAAGGGTCGCATCGAACGCTTCTTCGGCACGGCGCAGGACCGCTTGGTGAAAGGGTTACGTCTGGCGCGGGCTGAGACCCTGCCCGCGGCGCAGACTTATCTCGAGCAAGAATACCTGCCGCACTGGAACCAGACCTTCACGGTGCTGCCGGCGAGCAGCACGGATGCGCATCGTCCCCTGCGCGCGGAGCATGAGCTGAAGTCGATCTTGAGTGTGGTGGAAGAACGGATCGTGACCTCCGACTACACGATTCGCTATCAGGGGAAGATCTTCCAGATCGCACGCGGTGATATCCGCCCCGGACTGCGGGGCGGTCGGGTGCGAGTGGAGCAACGGCTGGACGGGAGCATGGCGGTGAAGTTTCGTGAGTACGGCCTGAGCGTGGCGGAGTGCCTGGCTCAACCGAAAACGCCCTCACCCCGGAAACCGGCAAGCGCGCCGAGGATTCGTCCCAAGGTTGTGCACAACTGGATGAAAGATTTCCATCTCCGGAAGAGTCCTCCTTTAGGAGTAATTCTGCCGGACGCGACACGGGGCGGGTCGCCGACGTTCTTTGGCGGCTAACCTCCGTCGCCCTACGGGCTCCTCCGGTTAGCCGCCAAAGAACGAAAAGCGGAACTTTCTACTTTGCTCAGATTAGGAACTTTCTACTTTGCCTTGACAGGTGTGCTATACTGGTAAGTGATCGGAAGCTCAGGGCGAGAATCCGAATCTCAATTCATCCGGGAGGCGTGGAATGATGTACCTCGAGGAGTTTGTTCAACCCATGAGAGAGGAGTTGACGCGCATCGGCTTTCAAGAGTTGCGCACGTCGGGCGACGTGGATAACGTGCTCGGCAAGTCTGGTGGCACCGTGCTGGTGGTCGTGAACTCAATTTGCGGCTGCGCCGCGGGGCGCGCCAGACCGGCTGTTGCCTACGCACTCGCTCACGCCGTGAAACCTGATAAGTTGGCCACGGTTTTCGCCGGCCAGGACCAGGAGGCAACCGCGCAAGCTCGAAGCTATTTCACCGATTACCCGCCTTCCTCGCCTTCCATCGCCTTGCTCCGCGATGGCAAGCTAGTCTACATGATGGAGCGCCACGACATTGAAGGCCGCATGGCGGAAGAGATCGCTGAGGATCTCACTCGTGCCTTCGACCGTTTCTGCACGCCGGCGGGTTCTGCGGTTATGTAAGGCAAACAGGGTTGCGGAAAGACCTTTCTCGTTGTCATCCTGAGGAGACGTAGGCGACGAAGGATCTCCGCAGTTCGTGCAAACTACAACTGCCGAGATTCTTCGCTTCGCTCAGAATGACAGGGGACCGACAGTTCTGGGCCCAACTACTCATCCTTGAGTTTCCGCTCCATAAGTTCACGGATGGCTTCGCGCGGTGAAACTTGTCCCTCGAGGATGCGGTGGACCTGGGTGGTGATCGGCATCTCGACCTGATTCCGCTCCGCCAAGGTCACGGTCGCATAGGTGGTCTTGACGCCCTCCGCCACCATCCGCATGGAGCCGATAATTTCCGCAAGCTTGCGCCCCCGGCCTAATTCGGCTCCCACTGTCCGGTTACGGCTGAGGTCGCCCGTGCAAGTCAGAACGAGGTCTCCCAGGCCCGCCAGGCCATCGAGAGTTTCGCGCTTCCCGCCGCAGGCGTGGGCGAGTCGCGAGATCTCCGCGAGGCCGCGCGTAATGAGGGCCGCGGTGGGATTGTGCCCTAGTCCAAGGCCTGCAATGACGCCCGCCGCGATGGCGATGATATTCTTAACAGCCCCGCCGATTTCCACACCCACCATATCCGTCGAAGTGTAGAGCCTCAAGGTCCTGGAAGAAAACTCTCTCTGCACTAACTGAGCCGCGGCGCGGTCGCGCGAGGCGACGACCAGAGCGGTAGGATCACCTCTTACGACTTCTCGCGCAAAGCTCGGACCCGAGAGCACGCAAAGTCGAGGCACAAACCGTATTCCGGCCAGCGACCCGATGATCTCAGTCATGCGCATGGCTCGGTCCGTATCAATGCCCTTGGTGGCGCTCACCAGGATCATCTCCGGCCGCAGATGAGTTAGCATCCGCTCGTACAAGCTGCGACAGACATGCGAGGGCATGGCGGTCACGACGATCTCG
The DNA here is from genome assembly GCA_963831905.1 of uncultured Acidobacteriota bacterium. GTDB lineage: Bacteria > Acidobacteriota > Terriglobia > UBA7540 > UBA7540 > CAVROP01. The sequence goes on from CAWHRX010000004.1 coordinate 1,078,422, forward strand.
GCCCCCTCTAGCGCCTCGCCCAAATCGTTACTAGCTGCAATCCCGGTCGGAAGACTCACCCCGGGCATGAAGATCGAATTCTCACGCCGCTGGCGAATGCTCTCGACAATCTCCGGCTCGTAAGCCCATAACGAGACCGCGTGCCCCGACTTGGCGAGCGTCGCCGCCAGCGCCGTGCCCCAGTTCCCTGCCCCGATAACTGCAATTCGTTTCATAGTCAGTTGTCAGTCGTCCGTTGTCCGTCGCTTGTTGTCTATGATTGCCAGCCGTTGTCCGCTAGCCAGGAACTGCTGATGCTCAAAGATCGGGTCCGAACCGACGTGCCACGGACAACGGACAACTGACTACGGACAACATACATCGGTTCACTGCATCGCGCCTTCTGCTTTCTGCCTTCTGCTTTCTGCTTTCTTCTGCCCCAACTTATTCTCCGTCCCCTTAAGCAGCCGGGCGATGTTGGCATGATGGCGCCCAATGATGATGAGAGCCGCTCCCGCGGCGCCCAAAACCACTTGCACAGGTGGATGTTTCATAAGCTGGACCAGAACGGGAAAGGATGCGGTACCAACGATCGACCCCAGCGAGATGTAACGCGAGATGGCCACGACTACCGCGAAGATGACCAGGGCGAGCACAACTTGCCACGGGGCGATCGCTATGAAAACGCCCACTCCGGTCGCCACGCCCTTGCCGCCACGAAACCGCAGCCAAAAGGGAAAGCAGTGGCCCAGAACTGCAGCAAACGCTGCTGCTGCCACCAGGGTGGGATTATGCCCCGTCATTCGGGAAGCAAGCACCACAGACAGAAGCCCTTTCCCGGCGTCCAGGAGAAAGGTGGCGGCGAACCCTACCACACCCAAGTTCCGCATGACGTTGGTCGCGCCGATGGAGCCGCTGCCGGTGGATCGAACATCGATGCCACGCTGCCAGCGAACAATGAGATAGCCGAAGGGAATTGAACCTAACAAGTATGCAATCAGAGTCGTGAGTGGGCCAGTCATTCCGTCCTTCTGTCGCCTGACGTATCGAGATGCGGCTGGCCAAGGAGATAGGCTTCCATGGACTGTCTTCCGGGACGAATCGAAAACTCGCCGTAACAGAGCTTCCTGAGAATCGAATCCGGGCGCAGGTACCAACTCGCCCACGTCAAAGGTGAATCTCCGTTCGCGTCCTTGGCGTCGATCCTTGCTCCGCCGTCGAGAAGAAGTTGGATGATTTGTTCGCTGCCAAAGGCAGCGGCGCGATGGAGTGGCGTCTCTCCCCGGGTCCGGCAATCACGCATGAATCCGCCTGTTTCAGCACCCACCCTGGTTACACAATTCGGATTCGCGCCGTGGGCAACCAGGACCCTGATGACCCGGTCGTGCGCGAGGTTTTCGGTTCTGCAGAGCGCCGCATGCAGCGGCGTTTCCCCATTATCAGCCGCCGGATGATTTACATCCGCACCGCTTTCGAGGAGGAACTGGCATAACTTCCAGTGCCCATGAAACGCCGCGCCTGCCAGCCCGTAGTTTTCCCCCAGCGATTCGAGTGACTCGCCGTTCGCCAACAGGAATCGAATCGCACTTACGTCGCCGTAGTATGCGCACCACTGCATCAACGAGACGCCATCCCTGTCCGTCGAGTTGGCAGCGTGACCCTCCGCCAGGTACGCGAACACCAGGTCAGTGCGTCCATCTGAGATCTTTTCAAGCATGAGTGGCATCCTCACGGAAACCGTTCGACCTTTCGGTATTCGGCGCCATGCGGGGAGAGTTTACTCTCAAACAGGAAAAACTCCGAGACGTCAAAACTTCCCAAGTCCTGCTCCGCGTCTTGAGAAATAGCCGCCTGAAGCGCGGGCTGTGCTTGAGGCGCCTTAAAGCGCGCCAGCGTCAGGTGAGGGTGGAATGCGCGCTGCTCGCAGGCGAAGCCGATGGTTTCCATGGCCTTGTCGACTTGTTCGGCGAGGCGGATGAGACATGCCGACTCTTCAATCCCGACCCAGAACACCCGCGGGCGCCGGCCGTCGGGAAAGAAACCAAGACCCTTGACCCGAACGGCGAAGGGTTCGAAGGGGCCCAGTTTCTTCAACCGTTCCGACACTTCGCGCACCTTGCGGTCGGGAACCTCACACAGAAACTTGAGTGTCAGGTGGATGCCCTCGGGTTGGGTCCATCGGGCGTCGGGTGAGACAGAACGGAGCCCAGCCTGCTTACGACGCAGTGTGGCGCGGATGCTTTCCGGCAAGTCAATTGCGATGAAGGCGCGCATGGTTTCCGGATTATAGGGGCAATCCGTCAATCGACGGATTGCCCGTCGGCGGCCACAAGGGCCGCCCCTACCCGCGGATTCTCCTGCGAATCATCTCAAGCGCCATTTGCGTAGACCACAGGCGCACCCTCTCACGACTGCCGGGGAAGCGAAACTCCCGAACCTGGGTCCCGCGCTCGTCCGCGAGAGCAATAAAGACCAAACCCACCGGTTTCTTCTCGGAGCCGCCCGTGGGGCCCGCAATTCCAGTGATGCTCACTCCGATGGAGGCGCCGGTCCGCGCGCGAATGCCTTCTGCCATGGCTTGCGCGACAGGCCGTGAAACCGCGCCATGCTCCTCGATCAGCGGCGCCGGCACCCCCGCCAGCCTGGTCTTCGACAGGTTGCTATAGCAAACCGCGCCGCCCAGGAAGAAGTCGGTAGCTCCGGGTTTCTCCGTCAGGCGCTCGGCGAGCAGGCCACCGCTGCAACTTTCCGCCACGGCCAAGGTCTTCTGGCGCATGACCAGGTACATTCCCACAACTTCTTCCAGCGACTCGCCTCGCGCGGAAAAGATGTATTCCCCCAAAGCAAGTTCGATCTCATCGCCCAACTCCGCTAACAACGCGTCAGCCTGTTGCTCATTAGGGGCATGGGCGCGAAGATGGATTTCGATGGCTCCCGGTTTGGCCAGAATTGTGGTGGAGGGATTCGTATACGCCTTGTAAACCGCTGCCGCGCGTTTATCGACCTCGGATTCGGGCAGGCCGACTACCTTGTAAACGCGAGTTCTGATCCGTTGCCCCTGCGAAACCTGGGCGAGCCGAGGCATACAAAAGGCCTCGAACATCGCCTCCAACTCCCCCGGCGGCCCCGGCAGGAGCACGACCAGGACGTGCTCGTGCTCAATCCAGATGCCGGGCGCGGTCCCATGCTTGTTTTCGAGCCATTCTGCTCCCTCAGGAAGCATCGCCTGCCGCAGGTTGTTTTCCGCCATGGGCCGTCCAAAGCGCGCGAGGCGTTCCTGAATTTTCCCGCGGACCTCAGGATCTTCATGCAAGCTTCGGCCCAGAACCTCTGCTACCGCCTGCCGCGTGAGATCGTCTTCGGTAGGACCCAGGCCGCCCGTCAGAATGATCAGTCCAGAACGCCCGAGCCCCTCCTTCAGGACAGCGCCCAGATCTCCTGCCCGATCACCGACGATGGTCTTGAAGCGTACCTCTATTCCCAGAGCGTTCAGCCGATCGGTAAGAAACAGAGAATTAGTATCGAGGTAGAAGGGCGTTAGGAGTTCCGAACCAACGGCAATGATTTCAGCGTCCATTTGGAAAGTCAGAAAGCAGAAATTAGAAAGCAGTTGTCAGAAGATCGAAGTGAGAAGTCAAAATCAAAGCGGAAGCTCTTCACTCGTCACTTGTCACTCGTCACGGTAGTAACGGCTTGCCCTTGATGCCGACCGGCAGTTCAATTAGCGAAGTGTTGGTCGCGACAACCATTGACTGATGCTGAGTAAAGGCAATGCCCACGATGCCATAACCCGAAACCGCGCGTTCCACCCGGCCATCCGGTGCGATGCGCACAATCCCCCGCTCGCCAGCCAAGGAAGCCGCCACGTAAAGGCTGCCCTCGCTGTCAAACGCCATCCCTTGCGGCCGCCCCAATCCCCGATAGAAGGAAGTCACTTCGCCGCTGGGAGAAATGCGGAACACGTGATCGAAGCTGGAAATGGTGGGCCCTGTAAGGTAAAGGTTTTGATCGGGCCCAAACGCCAGATGAAAAGCGGCGATGCTGGGCTCGATGGTCGCAAAGACGAAAATCTGGCGGTCACGATTGATCTTGAAAACCGTCCCGGTTCGATCGCCCACGTATAAGTTTTCATCGTTATCGAAGGCAATCCCGGTAGCCACTCCCATACCTTCGGCGTAGATCTCACGATGGGCGTCCGGACTCACTTTATAGACTGTCCCCTCCATGCGGCTCGACACATACAAAGAACCTGCGCGATCGAAAGCCAATCCGGTGGGATTCAATAAGTCGTGGAGGAAGGGTCGCACGGCGAGTTGGCGGTCGATCTTGAACACCGAAACCGGAACCTTCTGCCCACGACTGCCGCTGAAAGTCGAGAAAATGTTCCCGGCAGCATCGATAGCAGGATTCGCCACGGGGTGGAGGTTTTCGGCAATGGTAATTCCCAGCGCCACTGAGGCCGGGGCGCTCACGCCAACGCCGGTGTCCACCGTTACGGCTCCGCTGGATGCCCCCTCGGGAACGCGTACCACGAGTCGCCTCGCAGAACTGAGCAGCAGGTTGCCGGCCTGATTGCCAAAGCGCACTTGAGGCCTGCCGTGTCCATTGTGACTTAGACCCCGACCTGAAATGCAGATATCGCCGCCGGGAATGGCTGCTCGCGGAGTGACGCTTTCGATCAACGGTTTATCCGCAGCAGATCCTTTCTTAGGAGCGGGAGATTCAGGTTTGTCAGATTTTTTCCACAAGCTCATTTGATCATGCGTCCCAAAATCACCAACGCGATCAGGCTGTAAAGGCCCGCCACAACGTCATCTAACATGATACCCCAGCCGCCTGGAAATCGCTCGGCCCGCCCCGCCGGGAAAGGTTTTATAATGTCGAAGATTCGGAACAGGATGAAACCGGCAATCAGTCCAACCCTCGAAATCCTGGGCGTGGCGATAAAAGTAATAATCTGCCCCAGAACCTCGTCAATCACGACCTGGCCGGGATCAACACGTCCAAAAACCTTCTCCGCTTTCCCTGCCGACCAAACCCCTACGGCGAAGACCACGACCGCCAAGGCCGCCAGCGATACTCCCAGTCCGGCGGAGCCGAGCGAAGTCTGCCGCAGGGCGATCACCAGCGCCAAACCTACTACCGATCCTGCAGTCCCCGGCGCCACCGGAAAATAGCCCGCACCCAAGCCGGTTGCAATCCAGACGCTGAGACTGCGCTGTTCCTTAGCCACTCCCACCCTTTTCGTGCTGCTTCTTCTCTTCGGCAGCGCTACCTTGGGTCTCACTCTCCACGGGGGTCGAAACCCGATAACGCGCCGACAGCCAATGGTCGAGGTCGATCAGTTTGCAACGCTCACTGCAAAACGGCCGAAACGGATTGCCCGCCCAGGAAACCTCTTGATGGCAAATGGGACATCGCATGGCCAGGAACGCACCTTGGAGTGCGGCAGCGAAGCTGCCGCCGTGGGATTTCAGCCGAAGGGGGCGAAAAAACCCTCCCGCCATGGTTCTGGATTTCAAGGCGGCAGCTTCGCTGCCGCACTCCAAGGTGCTCAGCGCACTGCCCCCGCTTGAATCTGAACCAAGCGGCTCCCGACTGGAAGTGGCGTATTCGGAACCGCACGCTCTCGAAAGCTCCGCGCTTGCAAGCGCGCTACCAGATCGTAATCACCCGCGCCTGTAATCGTGCCCCAGCGGAATTCCCCCGGCGCCGGCACTGCCCCCTCGAAATCATTGATCAAGACCAAGCCGTCGATCCCAGGCGCTTGCGATTCCAGCCTGCCCTGAAAAAGCAGTTCCGTCTCCGGCGAGCGGCCTTCCACAAGAACTGGAAAGGAGCTTCCGACTTTATCGCGCAGCTTGCGTTTCGATATCCTGCGCTGCAAGGCCATCAACTTTTGCCTTCGACGGTGGGCCACCGCCGCGGGAACCTTGCCCGGCAGTGCATGGCTCAAACTTGTCTCCTCGTCGGAGTACAGGAACACACCCAAATGGTCGAACTGCGCTGCCTCGACGAAGTTCAGCAGGCAGCCGAAATCCTCTTCCGTTTCGCCGGGGAAGCCGACAATAAAGGAAGTCCGCAGCGTGAGGGCCGGCAGGGCGGCGCGAATCTTCTCCAACAACCGTAAAAAGTGTTCGCCGCTCGAACCGCGCCGCATCAACTTCAGCACCGCCGCGCTGGCGTGCTGAAGCGGAATGTCAAAGTACTTCACCAGCTTGGGGGTCTCCGCCACGGCCTCAATCAACGCCTCCGTCAAGCGGTTGGGGTAACAATAAAGGAATCGTACCCAGACGAGGCCGGGAATCTTTCCAAGCTCCCTCAAAAGAGATGCCAAGCCGTCGCGCAGTCCCAGATCCTCTCCGTAACTCGTGGTGTCCTGGCCTACGATGGTCAACTCCGCAACACCTTGGCGCGCGAGGTTTTCCGCCTCCCGTACTACCGAAGCGAACCGCCGGGAGCGGAACTTGCCGCGCATCTGCGGAATCACACAGAATGAACACGGATGGTCGCAGCCCTCAGCGATTTTCAGATAAGCAGAATAGGAAGGCGTGGCGAGAAGGCGAGGAGTGAGGTCATGATAAAGGTAAGGCTCGGCGATCCCCTCGAAGCCCCGTTCCGCGCTCCCCTCCCCGCAAGCTTCCAAAACCCGCTCCAGTTCGTTGGTCCCTACGACAAAGTCGACTTCCGGGATCTCTTTCAGAATCTCCTCGCGGTATCGTTCCACCAGGCAACCAGCCACGACCAGCTTTTTAGCCGCCCCGGATTTTTTGTATTCCGCCATTTCCAGGATGGTGTCAATGGATTCACGCTGGGCAGGCGCGATGAATGCGCAAGTGTTGACGATGATGACTTCGGCTTCCTCCGCGCGCGGAGTCAACTCGTATCCTTGACGGGCCAACATGCCAAGCATCACCTCGCTGTCCACAAGGTTCTTCGGACAACCGAGGCTGACCATTCCAACTTTTGCCATATGTGTGCTAGCGCCTGTGCGAGACCTACTGCCCCGCCCTCGCTGAGAACTAGAATCTTAACATAATTTGCCGATTGCGTCCGTCATCGCCTGTCAGGGTGGGTGTCCTGAGTGTGTGTTGGCCCGGAGTCTCAAGCTGGCGACTGGTATCGCATGAAACTCAAAGCCCCGAAGGGGCGGCCTAGCAAAGCCCAGGTCAACGGCCTGGGAATGAAGCCGTTTTCCGAGGTGAGCCCTGAAAGGGCGACCTACGGTATTCGCGGCTATCACGCCCCTTCAGGGCTCGAGCCGGGAATGAATTATCCTCTTACCACTTCCACCCAGGCCGTTGGCCTGGACTTTGCTAGGCCGCCCCTTCGGGGCTGAGCCGCGCGCCTACTGCCGCTTCCATAGCCACACAGCCTTCTCCGAAGATGCTGCAAAAGCCTCACTGTCAGAAGCAAAACTTACTGTGAGGAGAGGATCGCGGCCCTCTTGGAGTATCTGCTGCAACTTGCCGTCTTCGACGGACCACACGCGGGCGGTCTTATCCTCGCCAACTGACGCCACCCATTTCCCGTCCGGAGAGAACTCCGCCCAGTGGACCGGCCCGTTATGTCCGGCGAGAGTGCGAAGGAGGGTCCAGGCCGGTACGGAAAAGATTCGTACCTTGCCATCTTCGCAGGCCGTAACCACCTTGGTGCCGTCGCGCGAAAAAGCAATGCTCAGTACGGTTCCCCCGTGTCCACGCAGGCTATCCACAAACCGGTGCGCTTTGGTCTCCACAACTGCGGGATCCGGGGTCGTGCTCATGGCGATCTGCGCCAAGAGCGCCCAATGTCCGTCGGGAGAAAACGCATACACGTTAGGCGTCTGGGTCAGGTCCGGGACGGTAAGCTGTCCTCCACGTTCGGTGCGCGGATCCCAAAAGACAAAGGTCCCAGCCTTGTAGAGCACCAGGTTTTCCAAGTGCGGAAAGTAAAGAATGGGCCCGAATCCCCCTGCACGGCCAATCTCTTTCCCCGTGCTGGCTGCCCGGTCTTCAATCGTGTCCCATTGAAGCCCCAGAAGTGGCGTTGACCTACCCGCCCCTTTACCTTTGGTTGAGACGATCCCGGTGAACAACAAGAACACTTGATTCATGGCCAGGAAATTTGCGGATTGAATCTTCAGTTCGCTGAGACCGGGCAAATGGATCTTCAGGATCTTTCGAATGCTGCCGTCATTGACTCCCAGCAGAACTATCTTCTCATCACTGACCACTGCCAGCGTTGAACTATCCGGAGAAAAAGCTCCGGCGGGAGAATAGTGCAGCGCCAGGTGCCCCTCCACGCGCCCGCTGCTTACCCACGTGAATTGTGCCGGTTGGCCGCTTTCGACCGTTTCAAGCTGGGCCCATAAAGCGGCGGGAAGCAAAAAACAGAAGGCAGAAAGCAGAAGGCAGAATGCAGAAGCGACGGGTTTTGCTCGCAACCTACAAATCGATTTCGTCATGTGAAAGCCGGCGCACCAGTTCGCGGTCCGCCTCGAGAAAGTTGAACTGACTCAGCCGGGAACGGTCCACCCACGCGATCGCCTCGAACACCTGATTCCGGATCGTCCCCTGGAATTTGCGCACCGCAAAGAAGACCACGTCCACCGCTCGATCCGGATACTGGTGATGCAGGCGAAAGACCTCCTCGTCGATCTCCGCCTGGATGGCAAGCTCCTCGGCCAGCTCGCGGCGAAGAGAGGCTTTCAATTCTTCGCCCTCTTTAACCTTACCTCCCGGAAACTCCCATTGCATTCCGTAAGGGTCGGAATGATGGCGCTGGCAGATCAGCACCCGGCCGCCATCTATTACGATGCCGGCGGCGACAAGGATGGATTTCTGCTCCTTCATGAGGCAGGAGTATTTTAGCAGAACATGTTGGTGTATACTATGCGCATGAAACGTGCGAATCTTGTGCTAGACCCGGATCTCCTGGAGCAAATAACCCGAGTGCTCGGCGTGAAGACCTACTCTGCCGCCGTAAACCTTGCGATGGCGGAGGTTCTTCGCATGCGGAAGATACAGAGTTTGCCTCAGTTCTTTGGTCGAGGGCTTTGGCAGGGCGACTTGGGGCAGATGCGTGAGGATAGCGCCATTGAGCGCCGTCCCGTCGGTAGACGGCCGCGGAGCCGCTCATGATGCTGGTTGACACCTCAGTGTGGATCGAATTGCTGAATGGGAAGGTCGGATCGAAGCTCACCGAAGCGGACTTGCTCGATATCGTCACCTGCGGACCCATTCTCCAGGAGGTCTTGCAAGGTCTAAGTGACGACCCTGCCAGTGAGGCGCTGCGCGAGAGTTTGCTTGCGCTGCCGGTACTGAGCAATCCGGTACCCATCGCTCTGTTCCTCTCGGCGGCGGAGATTTATCGCCTGGGACGAGCGAAGGGCTACACAATTCGCTCTTCGACGGATTGCCTGATCGCCGCTATCGCCATCGAGAACGGTGTTCCGGTCTGGCACAAGGATCGCGACTTTGAGGCCGTCGCGCGGTATACGAGCCTCCGGACAAGGCGCATGAATTGGGCCTCAAGCTAGAAGTCGTCGCACGCGTCTGATCGCAGGTGTGTTATTCCGGCTGCGCGAGGCCCTTGGCGAGGGCGTCGTCGATCAACTCCTTCATTTTGCGCGCGTTGTTTTTCTCCAAGTTCGTCAGCTTCTCAGCCAGTTCGCGCTGCTGATCACCGATCTCCGTCATCCGCGCGCCCAGCGCGCCTTGGTCGCCACCGATGGCCCCCATCTTCCCTCCCACCTCGCCCTGGAGTTCGCTCAGCGTCCCTTGCAAGCCCTTCAAATTACTTTGTAGTTCATTCAACTGGTCGAGCGTGGCTCCATGCTTATGGAGAAGGTCGAGTTCGGCTTGCAGATTGGCGAGTTGAGCCGTCAGGTCTGGCACGTCCACGCGAACTTGATCGAGCAGCTTATGCAACTCCTCCTGCCGGACGATGAACTTCTCCTGTTTGGCTTCCAAGTTTTTTCGAGTCTGCTCGACCAGCCACTCCGGCGCATAAAGCTCCTGGGCACATTTGACTGTTGCCGCGTCGCGAATGACGTAGGCTTTTCCGTTGAGGCGGAACCAAATGATATCCCCGCTGCTGGCGCGGCGCACCGCCCGGATATGATCCATATCGGAGGACCGATACGTCCCGCTTCCCGAGAAAATCTCAAGGCCGTACGTGACCAGTGCCTGCTCGCCCGAAACCCCATATCTCCATTGGCCGACTGTCAGTGCAGGAGGCTTGGGCGGCTCCGGAGCCGGCGCGGCGGCCGGAGCGGGCTTGGGCGCGGCTGGAACCGCTGGAGTCGAAGGCGATTGCGGACCTGCCGGCGCAGCCTGCCAGTCCGATGCTGCAGCCGCCGTTGTCATAGCCGCCACAGGTCTGATCCCCACTTGGGGCTTTTGCGCGACCACGGGCCGCGCGCCCGCCAGCACATAAATCGCAGGCGCGGCCAGGAGCGCAATCAGCGCCCATGCGGGCTTTCTCAGGCCTGCCGAAAGCCGCCGGCTCGAATCCAGGATTCTATCCACCCTTTCGTGTGCTTGTTTTCCGTGCGTCATGGCTACACCCTCCCATCGAACGCGTCCAATGGCGCTTCGCAAGTCCTGATAGAAACCGAGCAAAACATTCGCATACAAAACGCGATCCGCTCCTGTGCTGAGCGCAGCATCGTCGCTCGCCTGCTCCGCGAGCACCGCGAGATGCCGCTCCAGCCACCACGCAAGCGGGTTGAACCAGAAGATACTGCGATGTATGGCCGCCAGCGCCAGCGTCCGCGTATCCTTCCTCACCACGTGCGACAGCTCATGGGCGAGTACGGCCTGGGTCTTTTCTTCCCGCCAGCCACGCCACGCCTGCGGAAGGAGAATCAGAGGACGCCGCCAGCCCAACGTCACGGGTACGGCAACGGCTGGGGATTCGGCGAGCCCGGGCGCGGTTCTAATCCCCCAGCGCCGCGACTGTTCAATCAAAAATCGGAGCCCTCCTCCATCTCGAATGGGGGTGCTGAGGAGTATCAGGCGCCGGCTGAAATACCAGCCCACTGCGAGCCGCCCCAGCAAGACCGCGGCGATCAACAGATAAAGCGCGACTGCGGTTAATTGCCAGGAAATCGTCAGCTTGGGACGTCGTTGGGGTGACCCCTTTGGCTGCCCGAGGGCGGTTTTTACGTAGCTGGGAGCGAGTAGACTTGAAGCTCCGACAACCTGCATTTGCGGGCCGATGACAGCGCCTCTGATTCCTCCTTGCACCGACGGCAGGGCGGAACGGGCTGCAAGGAATGCCGGCAACGGCACTCCGATCGTGGGAGCCAATCGAGCCAAAAATGGCATGGCCAGCGATGCGTAAAGGACTGCCGTCCAGACGGCCAGGCGCACCGTCGCGTCTTTCGCGCGGGCCAATGCCAACCCCAACCCTGCCAGAGCAGCCAGAACCAGTGATCGAACGGCAGGTTCTGCCAGGTAGTAAATCAGTTTCGTGGACAAGTCTGAGGAGGATGGGATCATTTCTTTTCTCCTCGCTGCGCTGCGATGCGGCGGGCCAGTTGCTCGAGATCTGACTGCTTCAACACTTTATTCTCGACCATGCCGGTCAGAAGCTGTTCCACCGAGCCGCCGCAAAAACGGTCGATAATCTGCTTGACGGCGCGCGCCGCAAAATGCCGCTGCGGCTGCGTCGCTTCGTAGAAAAAGGTCCGCCCTTCCACCTGGTGCTTCAGCAGGCCCTTCTCTTCCAGGCGCCGCAGGACCGTGCGGACCGTGGAATCCTTGAGTGAGCGCGCGGGGCGCAGGGCCTCGCGGCATGCATCGGCCGTGGAGCGGCCGTGCGACCAGATAAAATCCATGAGAAGCTGTTCGAGTTCTCCGAGACCGTGCGACTGAAGTTTGGGTGTGTTAGTCATAGTAGCGTTACAATGTGTAACATATGGCAATTGACTTGTCAAGAAAAATCTCCACTGTTTCGCGGGCGGGCTTTCGGCGATAGAATAGAACTATGAAACCTTTAGTCGCCAAGTTCCGATCTTTCCGCGAGGCCGAAGCGGCGACCCAACTCTATCACGGGAGACTTTCGCCGGCGGAACGGCTGGAGATCCTGTTCCAGCTTCGGGAGATGGCGCGGAAGGAGACCGATGCCCTTTCCGGAAGACTGGCGCCAGTTTATCGAATCGCTCAACTCAAGCGGAGTTGAATACTTGGTGGTGGGTGCTGTGGCTCTGGCCTACCATGGATTCCCGCGCTACACGGGGGACCTTGACGTTCTGATCCGTAACTCCCCGGACAATGCGAAGCGCCTGGAAGCGGCGCTGGCGGAATTTGGAATGGCCGGTCTGGGGCTGAAAGCCGCAGATTTCTTGGGTTCTTACCGTGTAGTTCAGTTGGGCGTTGCCCCGAACCGAATCGATCTTCTCACTTCCCTCACGGGACTCACGTTCGAGGAAGCGTGGGTCAACCGCATCGAAACTGCCCTGGAGGGAACTCGGGTGAACTTCATCGGCCGTGATGCCCTCATTCGAAACAAAAGGCTGACCGGGAGAACGCGGGACAAGGCTGACCTCGAAGCTCTCGGCGAGAAACCGTAGCCCTACGAAACTTCACGCCATTTCGCTCCCGGCTCCGAAGTGAAGAGGTAGAGCGGGTAGAGGTCCTGGAAGATTTGCTGCACCTGGCCGGCAAAAGCGGGTCCCCCGACCTTACGCGAATTGGGCAGGAACAGCTTTCGGACTATCCAGGCCTGCAGGGACTGCCAGTCCTCTTCGCGGCGCGGCAGGCCCGGGTGCTGCGCCCAGTCGCCATTTTCCTGCCGATGCCAGTATGTCTGGTAACGCTTGCTCCGGACGGTCCGCTCGACCAGCCTGTCGAAATAGTCACGTTCTCTAGCGACCCGCTTTCGAAAGACTGTCTCGAGCGCCCCCTTCGGCCCACGCCAGGTGCCATAGATCGAAAACCCTGCCGTGACGCAGTCCGCAGAAAGCCCTACATAAAGGCGCCCGCCATGATCACGCTCGTGGCGACTGTCGTAAGCGTAAAGATAGTAGTTTGACTTGTATGGACTCTTGTCCTTGCTGAACCGAATGTCCCGATTAATCCGCGAAAAACTGCCATTGGTCTTTCCCGAAACCTCGAAGTGGGGGTTGAGCGCAAGAATAAAGGGCGTGAGGGTCTCCAGGAGGCCACGAAACGCGCCCGTGACGTGCTCCTCATAGCGCGCCCGGTTCTGGTCAAACCAGGCTTTGTTGTTGTGCTGCGAAAGTTCCTGAAAGAAGGCGAATGCGTCAGGTGTAAATCCAGAAAACGAGTTGGCCACAGGCGTCTCCCCGGCTTGCGGTTGGAATTGGGTCTTGCCTCTCTTTTGATGGGCAACAGAGAAAAAAGACGCGTCCGTCATGTGTCGAATTCCTCAATGGAGTTCGCTGGTTGCGCTACCGGTTCCAGACCGCATCATCCGGTCGATGAGAGGGTAATCGAAATAGATGAGCTAGCACAACATATTGTCCCCTTCGCCCTCCCATCAGCTTCCAATAATGCCCACCAGCTATTACGGTTTCTGGCAGATTGATTGCCTAAAGATGCGCGGGAACGGTTGAAACTCGCGCAGAAGGGGGTGTTTGTGTCGATACCCTCTTTCGGACGCGAATTTCTTGATTCCGAAGCTGTTACCTATGAAGAATCGATTGGCTGCGGCCTTATATCGGCATGGACGGTCATGCCGGACAAGTTCGTAGCTTGTGCGTGTCCCTCGAGAAAGGGGAGAATTCCATGGGCCCCACATGCAGCAATTGCCCAGTCCTTAAGACTTCACTCTTCAGCAGCCTCTCCGGCGAGCAAGTCACGCAGTTGGGATGCGTGTTCCGCCCGGCGCGTTATCGGAAGAACCAGATCCTCTTCTTCGAAGGCGGCGTCGCCCAACATCTCTTCGCTCTGCATACGGGGCTCGTCAAATTAGTGAAGTCGCTGGAGAACGGGAAAGACCGCATAACCAGTGTCCTGTTCCCGGGACAGTTGTTTGGCCTGGAAGCCCTTTCCGAGCCTATGTATCCATTGACGGCGATCACACTCCGTGACAGCGAAATCTGTGCCGCATCGCGCGAAGAGGTCGTGCTTTTCCTCCAGTCTAATCCCGAAATCGCGCTGGGCATGGTACGGTTCCTGGTTGGTGAAATCGGGCGGGTGCGTAGCCAGGTCACTGATATGAGCTTCAAGGACGCCAGAATGAAGGTGGCGACGTTCATTCTGTCCCTGGTCGCCTCCGATTCTGCCCCTCATGACGCGAATACGACGCTTAACCTGCCGCTCTCCAGGCAAGAGATCAGCGAGGTGCTTGAGTTGTCCCCAGAAACAATAAGTCGCACGCTAGCGGCGTTCCGAAGGCAACAATTGATAATCGCCCGTGGCCGGCACCTGACGGTTCAAAACCTTACCGGTTTGCAGTCAGCCGCGCACCGCTGAAGGCCCGTCGAACAGCGACCTTATGTCGGCAGACACAGAACTCCCCTAATCCGTTCTGGAGAACTCCCCAAAAATCTCCTTCACACTTGTGCACTCAGCAGCCTAAGTGTCGGTAGGTAAAGCCTTTATATCAACTTCCGAAGGGAATGAACTAGGGGGCACACATAAAGAAACTAGTACCTCAATATTGACATATGTCATGTAGAATGATGAGGTTTAGTATCGACAGCCGCTCGAATCGGCTGCTAGCGTGCTATTGTTGCACTCGAAGCCCTTGGATCCTGGATCGGCACTATGCAGTTGACAGCTCTCTTTTTCGCTCGTTCCCCGGCCGACTCGAATGGCGCGAACATAACTGGGCCCCTCTCGGTGGACCTATTTCGCCTACCTCTCGCGACGATCCGCCACTTCACGGCCAGCGCCTCTTTATGCATCGCATTCCTCATTTTAACGCCGCCGACATTCGGTCAAGCCGTGAGCCCTTCTTCCTCGACAGCGGGCGCCGACCACCCCGACATCATATTCGTCCAAGCGAAGTCGGTACAGAGTGGCAAATTATCGCAAAGATTCCCCGCCGGAAGCAGAATCGTTCGATTTGAGAAAGGAACCAAGCGACTTGCAAACTTGACACAGGATTTCTTTTGCGCGGCGGACCCGCGCATCTCCTTCGATGGCTCGAAGGTGCTGTTCGCCGCAAAGAGAGATGCCGCTGGGGCATGGCAGATCTGGGAAATGAACACGGATGGAACGGAGCAGCGCCAAGTGACCCGCTGCCCGAAGGATTGCCTTTCCCCAGCCTATCTGCCACGCGATGCAATTGCTTTTTCCGGCGAGGTCCCGGTCGCTGATGGAACGGGGGCTGACCAACTCTTTGTTGCCAAGCTGGATGGCAGTGATGTGCAGCAGATCACCTTTGGTCCGGGCGATTACCAGTTGGAGACGGTGCTACAGAACGGCTTGATCCTCGCCTCCGCGCGTTCACCTCTGGAGGTGCCCGGAAAGTCCACGCACTCACGCAACCTGTACACGATGCGCCCCGACGGCACCGCACTCGCGGCGTTCCGAAGCGACCGCGAGGATCCGGCAATTCGCAGCCAAGCGGAAGAGTTGGATGACGGATCCGTCGTTTTCGTCAAGAACACGAAACTTGACTCCGAAGTCGGAGGCAATCTGGCGGCAATTCAGCGTGGCGCCACACACAATTCGATTATTGGCCCGTTGAGCGCGTTAATCTGGTCGCCACGGCAACTCGAGGCCTCGCGATTGATTGTGGCGCGGCGAGTAACCTCGCCCGCGGCAGCGGCGAGATTCGACTTGTATTCGTTTGATTTCATCCACGGGAAGTTCCGAGCGCCCATCTACCACGATTCCGAGCTTTCCAGCATCGAGGCCATTCCCGTCGCGGCACACGCTGCCCCGCGCTGGTACTGGAGCACTCTGCGCCCGGACATCAAGGTGGGCTACTTCATCTGCTTAGATGCCTCGCTGTCGGACGAAGGTCCCAAGGGGCGGCTGGCGCAATTCCCGAGCAAAGTAAGAGTGCTGGGGCTGGATTCGTCGACGAATATGGAGGCCAGCCTGGGAGAAGCACCCATCGAGCGTGACGGTTCCTTTTATATCGGGGTGCCTCCAGACCGTCCGGTGCGCTTCGAACTGCTGAGCAGCGAGGGCAAGGTAGTGCGTGGGCAAAAGAGCTGGATATGGGCGCGCACGGGGGAAGAACACGGCTGCGTGGGTTGCCACGAAGACCGCGCGGTAGCTCCCGAAAATCGCTGGCCTCAAGCGTTGCGGCGCTTTGACGCACCCTTCTGCCTCGGTGTGCAGCCGCCGCTCCAGGCAGCGCACTGACGAACTGTAGGGGCAACTCTCGTGGTTGCCGAGGGCGGACATAAGGGCCGCCCTTACAGGGAAACGACAATGAGAGTTCGAGCACGACAAATCGCGATGATGCTTGCGGCGGCGATCCTGCTTGTTGTGGGGCTGAGGGTCACGGCGCAAGACCCGGTTAGTACGCCGGCAGCACGCACGCCGGCTTCACAACACACTGCCTCAGCCCGAAGTGCAACGCGTGCTCCCGCGCCGCAGACGGGCGCCGCTCCCGCCTTACCTACTTTCGAAGATGTTACCGAAAAATCCGGCATCAATTTTCGGCATTCGTTTGGGGAGCAGAAGCTCAGTTCCATCATGGAGGCTACCGGTTCCGGTTGCGCTTGGATCGATTACAACAACGACGGTCTCTTGGACCTTTACGTCGTGAGCGGGCGGTATATTGACGGCGCCACCAAGTTCTCGAAACCCGATGGTGTGGAGGCTACGAATCACCTCTACCGCAATAACGGCGATGGCACCTTTACAGACGTGACCGCGCAAGCAGGCGTGGGCGGCAAAGGATTCGGCATGGGCGTAACCGTTGGCGACTACGACAACGACGGCTACGAAGACATTTACGTCACCAACTGGAATTCGTCGATTCTCTATCATAACAACGGCAACGGCACGTTTACGGACGTCACGGCGAAAGCGGGCGTCGAGAACCCTCACTTCGGAACCGGCGCAACCTGGATCGACTACGACCGCGACGGCAAGCTCGATCTCTTTGTTGGGAATTACCTGAAATTTGATCCCAATGCCAAGCGCGAGTTCTTCAGCGCGGATGCATTTCCCGGCCCCCTCGATTACGAGGGCGACGCCGACCGCCTTTTTCACAACAACGGCGACGGGACTTTCACTGACGTGTCTCACAAGGCAGGCATCGATAACCCGTTGGGCCGCGCTATGGGTTTGACCTCAGGCGACTTCGATAATGACGGCTGGCCGGACATCTACATCGCCAACGACACGATGGACAGCTATATGTACCGCAACAATCACGACGGCACGTTCACCAACGTTGCGCAGGATGTGAACGTGGCGTTTGGGGCGAACGGAGAGGCCACGTCCGCCATGAATCCCATCTTCGGCGATTACGACAATGACGGCTGGCCGGACATCTTTGTCTCCGACATGCGTTACCACCGCCTCTTCCACAACCCCGGCGGCAAGGGATTCTGGCTCGACACCACCGTTGAAACGGGCGTGGCCAGCGTTTCCGGACAGTACGTGGCCTGGGGCGACGGTTTCTTCGATTTTGACAACGACGGCTGGAAGGACCTTTTTATTGTGAACGGAGGCCTGCACTGGCTGATTCCCATGGAAGACTCGGTGCTCCGAAACAACGGGAACTCTACCTTCACCGATGTCTCCTCACAATTGGGTGACTACTTCAAGGTCAAGAAAGTCGGGCGGGGTGCTTGCTTTGCGGATTACGACAACGATGGGTATACCGACGCCTTCATCATGGTGTTAGGTGGCAAGGGAATCCTGCTCCATAACAATCCCCCTCCCGTGGGCGTGCGCAATCACTGGTTGACCATCAAGTTGATCGGGTCCAAAAGCAATCGCGACGGCTTTGGAACTCGCCTCGAGGCGGTCGCCGGCGACCTCCATCAATACACCGAGGCCCCGGCAGAGAACGGTTATCTTTCCCAGGGCGACCCGCGTCCGCACTTCGGCCTGGGCAAGCACACGGAAGTTGACAAGCTCATTATCCACTGGCCAAGCGGCATCGATCAGGAGCTTGACCATGTCAAGGCAGACCAGTTCCTGACCGTGAAGGAACCCGCCGAAACGCCCACCGGCACGGGAGGCAAGGGGCGATGAAGGACGCCTGCACAACCCGATCAGTGCCCCAATCCTGTCATCCTGAGGAGTCCGTCAGCCGACGGACGACGAAGGATCTCCGCAGTTCCCGGATTCCGTGCAAACTGCGGAGATCCTTCGCTGCGCTCAGGATGACAGCCGGCACGTTTACCATGGCATTGCTCGCCCTATTGGCTCTCTCCGTTTTCGGTTGTCACCTAGACTCCTACGCTGCAGACTCCCTGTCTCAGCAATCAACAACCGCTGAGCCCGGATACCTGTCTCCCGTCGAGATGAGATTCGCGCCGGACGGTCAGCGGCTTTACGTGGTATGCGAAGGGAACGGATCAGTGCTGGCAGTCGATGCGCGCAGCCGCCAAGTCGTGGCGCGGGCGAAGGTTGGCGCCAAACCTCGAGGGCTGGCGCTTTCCCCTGACGGCAGCACCCTGTATGTCTCGAACTCCTGGAGCGATACGGTCAGTGAAATCGACGCTCGATCGTTCGAGGTCCGCCGCACTCTCAAGGCAGGTTGGGGACCCGTGGGGCTGACTACCGACCGCAGCGGCAAGTTCTTGTACGTGGCCAACAGCGTGGGCGACGACGTTTCGCTCTTCGATCTCACTTCGGGCACGGAGATCAAGCGTTTCATGACCGAACGCTATCCTGAACAGATCCTTCTCTCCCGAGATGGACGCCGGGTCTACGTGTCGAACATCTTGCCGCGCTTTGGTCCCTACGATCAGCCGCCTGTCTCTGAATTGCTGGTCATCGACGCCGTCAAGCAACTTGTGGAAGCGCGCGTTTGGGTTCCTGGGGCAATCGAACTGCGACATATCGCGGAAGCCCCGAAATCTCTGGGCGGCTACTTGCTGGTTCCGGAAATAAGGCCCAGGAACCTCGGTCCCCTGATCAGCGTGGCGCAAGGCTGGGTAATGACACATGGCATGGCCATAGTCCGACCTGCGGCTGGTGAGGTTCGCCAATCGCCCCGACAGGTTACTCAGGTGGTCCTCGACGACATTG
Source organism: uncultured Acidobacteriota bacterium (assembly GCA_963831905.1). Classification (GTDB taxonomy): domain Bacteria; phylum Acidobacteriota; class Terriglobia; order UBA7540; family UBA7540; genus CAVROP01. The sequence continues at coordinate 1,097,528 of CAWHRX010000004.1, forward strand.
ATTACTATTTTGCCGGCGAGAACGGCGCTGCATTCACACCCGACGGGCGCTACGCGCTGCTGACCGCCTCAGAGGCGGACACTCTCACCATCATCGACACCGCCAAACTGGCGCCGCGGCTCCACGCGGTTTCGAGCGAGGAACTTCCCAACCGGCTCGACTCCGCGCGCGCGTTTGTCGTGAGGCGCCTCGAGACCGGATTCGATCCGCAGGACGTGGTGGTTTCACCCGACGGCCGGATGGCCTACGTCGCCAACCGTCTGGACGATACTCTGACGGTCATTGATCTCGCCAAGCTTCAAGTTGCCTCAACGGTCGGCCTTGGAGGGCCAACAGAACTCACCGCCGTTCGTCGAGGCGAGCGGCTTTTCAACGCCGCAAAGTACTGCTTCCAGGGCCAATTTGCCTGCGCCACTTGCCATCCCAACCGTCACTTGGACGGCCTCGCGTGGAATCTGGAAACTGCCCAACTGGGACGCGACCGGGTGGCCAACCGCACTCTGCGCGGGATCAAAGACACGGCGCCCTTTAAGTGGAACGGCAAAAACCCGGATCTGGCCACCCAGTGCGGCCCGCGCATCGCCAAGTTCCTTTTTCGCTCCGAAGGCTTCAACACCCACGAACTCGAAGACCTGGTCACATACCTGAACCAGATTCCTCTTCCCCCGAATCGACACCTCTCGCCCGACGGTCAGCTTGCCGAGGCGCAGGAGCGCGGCCAGGCCATCTTCTACCGCACCCAGAAGAATGACGGCACTCCCATTCCGGTCTACAACCAGTGCGCCACCTGTCACCCCGCGAATTCGCACTATACCAGCCGGACGAGCTTCGACGTCGGCTCGGCGAACAAATACGACACGATCTCGTCGTTTGATACTCCGCAGTTGGATCGCGTCTACGAGGACGGCCCATATTTGCATAACGGCGAGGCGCTGACGCTCCAGGAAATCTGGACTGTATTCAACAACAAGGACACACACGGCGTGAGCTCGGATATGTCCAAAGAGCAGTTGAACGATTTGATTGAGTTTTTGAAAACACTCTGAAGACCTGGGATTTGAAATTTGAGACTAAGAGATGCCGGATTGTGAATTTGAGCTTTGGGATTTGAGAACCCTGCAAGCCTGCAGGTTCTGATTCTGAAATCTGAAATCTGGCATCTGAGATTTCCGGGGGTGTGAGGAGATACATGATGAAGCGATTGCTGCTGAGCACCGCAATCCTTTTAGCTGCGTGTTCCTTCGGCATGGCGCAAAGTGTGTCTTCTCCTGCACCGGCCCCAAAACCGCAGCTCATCACTCGATGGGAGAACTTCACCACCGCCAACGGCATGCCGGACCCAAAGGTCTTCTGCGTCACCGTGGATGGGAGCCGGGTTTGGGCAGGGACCGAAGACGGCTTGGTAATGATCGAGAAGGGAAAGGTGCAACGAGTTTACACCACCAAAGACGGTCTTGTGCAGCGTGCCGTGATGGGCATCGCCGTGGACAAAAAAACGGGCGACCTGTGGATTGCCACCTTTGGCGGAGTCAGTCACTTGTCCGGCGGCCAGTTTCAAAACTTCACCAACCTCACCAGCGGCCTCCTGAATGACATTTGTTACGGTGTTGCCGTCGTCGATCAATACGTCTGGGTCGCTACCACGGCGGGCGTCAGCCGGTTCAACACGTATACCGGCGAATGGACGAGTTGGAGCGAAAAGAATGCGCCGTTCCATGAACCGTGGACTTACGGCATCGCTCCGGCGGGCAATAAGATGTACTTTGCCATTTGGGGTGGCGGCTTGCTCGAATACGACGTAGCCGGCAATTATTGGAAGCCTTATACCAAACCCGACGAGGAAATGGAAATGGTCCTGTTCCGCAATCAGGGCCTCATCCATATCATCGTTTCCAACGTCGCCTACAACCCCGACACCCAAATGGTCTGGGCCTCCACCTATTTCGGCCTCAGTGGCTATGACGGCCGGAACTGGCACAATTACCTGACGAAAGACAGCGGCTTGGCGTCGGACTTTATCAATGCCCCTAAGTCCCGCGGCGACGACGTCTGGGCCTGCACCGATAAGGGCCTGAGTTATTTCAATTACAAGACCAATACCTGGGTCAGTTATCGTCCTGCGAAGAAAACCGGCCACGGAGAAATCGAGATCACCTGGCCGGATTTGAAGAAAAACAAACTCGAGACACTAACCTCGCTCGCCCATAACTACATCTTAAATATGGATTTCCAGGGCGAGGACATTTGGGTGGCGACAGCCCAAGGGCTGAGCCACGGAATTCGCGAACCTCAGAAGGAGAGTCAACTCTATGCGTCGATCACATCCCACCGCAGCGGCGGTGAAGTCGCACAAACCCGTGCCCCGAAAGGCCGTTAGTGCGCCTCATACACTGAACGAAGCCTACGACTACCCCAAGCCCTCTTCCTTTTCCCGCGCGCTGCGGCTGGACATTAAAGGCGTCACCATCCTGCTCATATCCGGCACGGCCAGCGTAGATGAGAGCGGCAAGACGGTCCATGCCGGAGACTTCCGCGCCCAGTGCTGGAGAACCTATCAGAACATAACCGGATTGCTCGAGGCCGAAGGGGCAACGTGGAAAGACATCGTGCGCACAACGTGCTATTTGCGCGATATCGAGCGCGACTACGAGGCTTTCAACGAAACTCGCACGCAGTTCTTCAAACAGCAGGAATTGGACCCGCTGCCCGCTTCAACAGGCATCCAGGCCATTCTGTGCCGTCCGGATTTGCTCATCGAGATTGAAGCGATTGCAATTTTCGAGACGGACCGCGACGGCGGCAGCAACGGGCAGTAAACGTAATGTGGCGGCGGCCTGGATGATCTATCGTAGCGCCGACCTTCAGGTCGGCATCCAGGTGCTGACCCGAAGGTCAGCTCTACCGGCGTGAGCCGGGTCGGGGTCGCGCGAGCGAAAGAGGGGTGCCAATGAGAATTGCCGGACAAATCAGTATTGATGACATTCCGAAGATTTGCCCTCTCCTGAGCCGGACGGCCAACCCTCAATACGGAGAGCACGGCACGCGCGTCGTGAATGTGGCGGGCGTGCGGTTTGGGGGCGAGCGTCCCGTGGTGATCGGGGGGCCTTGTGCGGTGGAGAGTCACGCCCAGACCGTGGGGTTGGCGCATGCGGTCAAACGCGCGGGTGCGGACATGCTGCGCGGAGGCGCCTACAAGCCTCGGACTTCCCCGCACGATTTTCAGGGTTCCGGACTCGAGGGCCTGTGCATCCTCAGTATCGCTCGCGCGGAGACCGGCCTCCCGATTGTCACTGAAGTCATGGATCCGCGCATGGTGGCCGAAGTGGCCGAAGTGGCCGACATGCTTCAGGTCGGTTCGCGCAACATGCACAATTACTCGCTGCTGGCAGAAGTGGGCCGTGCCCGCAAGCCCATTCTGCTGAAGCGCGGGATGTCCGCGAGCCTTTGCGAATGGCTGGGCGCAGCGGAATATATTGCAAAGCAAGGCAACATCGACATCGTGCTGTGCGAGCGCGGCATCCGGGGCTTCCCTTCCGGCGAGTACTCGCGCTACGTGCTCGACCTTAACGTGATACCGGCAGCCAAGATGCTCACTTTCCTCCCCGTCGTCGTCGACCCAAGCCACGCCACAGGGGTCTCCGCCATGGTCGAGCCGGCCAGTCGGGCCGCGCTCGAAATGGGAAGCGACGGACTGCTGATCGAAGTCGCGGACCTCACCCTCGGCGAGCCCAAGTGTGACGGCTTGCAGGCCATCGATGCGGCGACTTTGGCAAGAATTGTATTGTTTGCGCACGAGAAGAGGGGAGTCAGAAGTCAGGAGTCAGGAGTCAGAAGCGCGGAGGAAACCCAGCCCTCTCCAGGTTTGAAAGCAACTGCGGCGTTAGTGTAGGGGCGGCCCTTCTGGCCGCCCATGGGGCAGTCCCTGACGTCCTCGTCGGAGAAAACTAAATGCGACGTTTCATTTTAATCTTTGCCCTCTTTCTAATGGCGGTGCCGGCTTGGGCGCAATACAAAGAGCCGGACGACGACAAGCCCGTGCAGCGCTACGCCAACATGCCTGACGAAGCGGTGCCGTACCGGCGCTTTACAAAGCCTTACTACGACTGGTTCGTTCAGACCGATACGATCGCCTATAACGGAGCAGCCCAGAAGCGGCCTGATGGCGACGCCTCCAAACTGGACGATATCGCGATCGGTTTCATGGCCCCGGTCGAAAACAATCCTGAATCAGTTTTCGGCCTTCCCATGTTGCACGGAGCGCAACTCGCCCTGGACGAGGCGAACGCGCGCGGCGGCTACCACGGCAAGCCTTATGCACTCAAAGTGCATAACGAATCCGCTCTCTGGGGCGCTTCCTCGACTGAACTGGTGAAGATGCTTTTCAATGAGAACTGCTGGGCCATGCTGGGCTGTGTCGATGGCCAGAATTGCCACATCGCGCTGCGCGACCTCTCTCAAGCTTGAGGTGCCCATTATGAACGTTGGCACCACGGACCCCACGGTTACAGAGACTCGCATCCAGTGGTTGATGCACGATTTTATCGACGACCGTCAGCAGGGCTATACGCTGGCTGATTACGTTTTCAAAACCCTCAAACTCAAGCGTATCGGCGTGATTCGGACTCAAACCCGCTATGCTCGCCTGGGCGTGGCGAAGTTCAATGACGAAGCCCGGCGCATGGGCCGCCAGCCGATCCTGGAGGTGAAATTCGAGCGCGGCGACAAGGACTTCAGCAATCAGTTGCGCATGTTGAAAGACGCCAAGATTGAGGGCGTGATCCTATGGGGCGAGGCCGCCGAAGGCGGTTTGATCCTGAAGCAGATGCGCGACATGGGCATGAACCAGCCGGTCTTCGGCGGAAGCCGCCTGGCCTACCCCCAGTTGCTTGAAATCGCCGGCCCTGCGGCTGAAGGCACCGTCGTCACCACCACCCTCGATCCCACGCGCCGAGACGCGAAATGGCTGGCCTTCCGGGATGCTTACCGGAAGCGGTTCAATGAGGAGCCCATCGACTACTCCGCTTACGCCTATGATGGAATGAATATTCTTGTCGCGGCTATTGAAAAAGCGGGACTCAACCGCGGCAGGATCATGGACGCGCTACGAGACTACCAAATGAAGAGTTATGACGGCGTGGCCGGAAAAGCCTTTTTCGACCACACCTTGAACAACATTTCTCCGGTGACGATGGCGCGAGTGAAGGACGGCAGGTTTGAGTACTGGCCGGCTCCGCGTCAAGGCGGGCACGAGGGGGCACAGAGCACCTCCGGCGGTCGTGGCGGACAATAGTCTTGCAGAATTTCAAATTCCAAATCTCAGATTTCAGATTTGCCCTCTTGCATCTTGCTGCCGTGAGCCGGTCTCAAATTTCAAATCTCAAATCTCGCCCTTCTGCCGCGCCCCGGGCCGCGGCGCTTTGTGCCGCGCTCCTCGTCTGCGGCTCGCCTGCCCTTCCCCAAACTCCTCCCCATCCTTACGCAGTCATTCCCCGTGACGCAGTGAATTATTCCGGACCGGGCCGCGATGCCAGTCACGATTTGCGAGGGATTGAAATCAAAATCGGTCTGCTTGCGCCGCTTACCGGCCCGCGCCAGAACGAAGGTAACGCGTTGTTGCAGGCGGCCCAGTTGGCCATCGAAGACGAGGCAGCGAACCCCTTCCCCGGCGGGTGCCGGCTCTCAGTCGTACCTCGAGATCAAAGCGATTCCTGGGGTCGAGCAACGAATCAAATCGTTCGACTGGTATTTGACGACCAGGTGGCGGCGCTCGTCACCTCACTCGATGGCGATTCGGCCCACCTTGCCGAGCAGGTCGGAAACAAGGTTGGAGTCCCCATCGTCACACTTTCCACCGACCCTTCCACAACGCAGATCAATCTTCCCTGGATCTTTCGACTCGCCCCCACAGACACGCAGCAGGCTGGCGCGTTTGCGCACGACATCTACATCGAGCGCAAATCGAAGCAGATTGTTCTGATCACGGAGAGGGATCATGACGGGAGAGTCGGCGGCGAGGAATTTCAAAAGGCGGCTCACGCGCTGCGCGCCCCGCCTTTTATCCAGTTGGAGATTGATCCGGCAGGGTCCGGCCTCGACTCGACGGTGGGACAAGCCGTGACTGCGAAACCGGAGGCGCTGGTCTTTTGGACAGATCCTGAAACGGCGGCGAAACTGCTCCCGCAGTTGCTCGACGAACTTCCGTCGACACAAGTTTACCTCTGCCAAGAGGCAGCGCAGGCACGATTCGGCCCCTATCGAAAGAATGTGTGGGTTGTAGCCTCGAACTTAGCAGCAACCTCGTTGCGCGAAAGCTTCGGGGAACGCTACCGTGAGCGAACTGGAGCGCTTCCCATCCCGGCCGCCGCTCGAGCCTACGACGCCGTGCGGATTCTCGCTGCCTCGCTGCGGCGTTCGGGCCCCAATCGCGCCCGCTTGCGTGACGCGCTGGCCGCCCTTTCCGGCTACCACGGCGCCTCTGGCGTCGTCGCCTTCGATCACGCTGGCAACGACGTGAGTGACTTCACTCTTGTCCGGTTCCCTTCGGCAGACTCCAGTAGCCAGTAGGAAATGAGTTGAGAGCTTCCGTCCATCCGGCAGCGAAGGTCACTTCTTAGCGCCCCTCAGATAGACAGCATAGTCCGTTGGCGAAGGCTTGCCACCTGCTTCTCGTACGGCTGCGGCCACTTGCCCGCGGTGATAAGCCGAGTGCAGAACGAGGTGCATCAGCACATCCTGAATCGGCGTCCGGTTCTCTGTCCCTTTGAGGCTAAGGTAAAGGAGATCGCTCGCCAGCTTTTCGGGAGTGAGTCCTTCCAGGATGGCGTGCCACCGCAGATGCAGATCTTCGATGGCCGCGCTACATTCCTCGATCGTAAGGTCCGGCCATGGTTGCGCGGTGGGCGGCGCGGGATTCTCGAACCTGGACATCCAGATGCGTTGCCCGCCGATGACGTGGCAGAACGCCTTCCTCCCTTTTTCACTGCCGCTCGGCACAGTCTTTAAGCTAGCCAACGTCTCGGAGTTTGCCCAGTAGTCGTATTCAAAGAGTTTCCGATAATCCATACGTTGCGCTCCCGTGAAAGAGTTGGCGGCCTAAGAGAGACTGTCATTCCGAGCGCAGCCAGGAATCTCGCTCTGGTCTTTCTTTAGCGAGCAGTCCCGCACAGAGCAAGATTCCTCGCTGCGCTCGGAATGACGCTTGATGGTTCCCGCCTGCCCCTCGGCCGCGGGGCATGAGCGACTGCTTACTCCCGGATTCCTACTCTGACTTGAAAAGCGTTGAATAGACAAATCCGGCGATCGCCGCGCCGATGATCGGGGCAACCCAGAAGAGCCAGAGTTGCTGGAGCGCCCATCCGTGCACGAAAAGCGCAGGCCCGGTGCTGCGAGCAGGGTTCACTGAGAGGTTGTCTACGGGTATCCCGATCAGGTGAATGAGGGTGAGGCTGAGGCCGATCGGTATTCCCGCGAAGCCCACCGGTGCGCGACCGTGCGTAGCGCCGAGAATCACAAACAGGAAGAAGAAGGTGAGAACGACCTCCGCCAGCAGGCATGCCCCGAGAGAGTATCCGCCCGGAGAGTGCTCCGCATAGCCATTGCACGCGAAGCCGCCCAGCTCAAAGCCAGGTTTTCCGCTGGCGATAAAGTACAGGACCGTGGACCCGGCAGCCCCGCCTAAGACCTGCGCGACAATGTAGGGAACAAGCTCTGAAGCGGGAAACCGTCCACCAGCCCATAGCCCGATGGACACCGCGGGATTGATATGACAGCCTGAAACGTGACCGATGGCATACGCCATGGTGAGCAGGGTAAGACCGAAGGCCAGCGCCACGCCGGCAAAGCCAATTCCAAGTTGAGGAAAGGCCGCGGCCAGAACAGCGCTTCCGCAACCCCCGAAGACCAGCCAGAACGTGCCAAAAAACTCCGCTCCACACCGTTTGCCTAGCGACATAAACAGTCCCCCTTGTTGTATTTGTGGTTTTCGTCCTGCGGCACACCGGGTCGGCTCCGGAGGAGTTGCCCAGGTGCTATGACTTCAGTCTAGCATTTCCACGCAAACCTTGCACCAGATTGTAATGCAGATTGTAATGCAGGAAACACTACCCTGCCGACTGCCCTTTGATGTCAGCGGACCTCTCCCACGTCCGGAGCCCATAGCGGCTGAGATAGACGGGGATATTCTTGAAGAGCCGATTTTCGGCTTCGATTTCGCGGATCATCGCCCGTTTCACATGTGAAAGTGTGCCTGTAAGAATGGTGAGCGAGCCGCCCTCGCCCCCCGCCCCGTTCACCTTCCAGCCCAAAGCTCCGTGCTCCTTCGCGATCTCAATCACCCGATGCGCTTCGCGGCTCACCAAATCGGGATGAAGCCGCTCCTGCGCCTCGGTGTTCTCGATCATAGCTTCTCCGAGCGCCACAAAATCGCCAGCGTGGACGGCATCCCGGCTTTTTTCGGCCGTCGACCGCAAGTCCTGAAGCTTGCGGCAGTCCGGCCCCGACCCCTCGAGCTCCTTGATCACTTTGTCATGGACCGCCGATGAACTGTGGGATTTGCCGAAGTAGATCAACACCAGGCGCCGCTCGAGTTCCCACCAAAGCGCGTTGGCAATCTGAATCTGTGAGACAGTAGCGCGTGGATAGTCGAACATCTCGATATAATTCAGCCCGCCGTAGGCCGAACACAACTGGTCCTGAATGCCGCATTGGAGCTTCAGCATCTCGGTCTCAATCGCCTGCGCCGTATACGCCACCTCGTGCGCGGTGAGGTGGCCCACGGTGAGGCGGTCGAGGGCTCCGACCAAAGCCACCGCCACCGCCGCAGACGTGCCAGTCGAAGCCCCGCTCGGTGCTTCGGAGAAAATCGAGACCTTCAGCGCCACATCCGTGGGAACCTTCATGCGCGCAATGGCCGCCTGAAGCAGCGGGTGCTTATCCCAACCGGATTTCGCCCCTGTGGCGACGAACCGTTGCCCATAGTTCTCTGCGAAAACCGTGATCTGCCGATCCACCGCGTCATTCCTGAAGACTTCCACCTGCACTTCGACGTAGGGGTAGACCCCGATATTGAAGATCTTTCCGCTCTTGGCAAACCAGGTGTCCGTCCACCCACCGTTATCGCAAATGCGAATCGGAGCTACGCAGTTGATGATGCGTTGCGGCTGCTTGCGGGTATTATCGTTCATGAGTCGCTCCTAAAAGTAGCAGGAAAGAGGCGATTGATGGACGGCATCCTCCTCCCCTTGGAGGGGGCAGTCTTCGGTTCCATCTTCTATTTTCCAGTTTCTAGTTTCCGCTGTCTACTTCGCGTCTTTCCAGTTATGCCCCACCCCGATATCCACTCGCAACGGCACTTTAAGTGGATAAGCGCCTTCCATCTCGGCTTCGACAACCTTGCGCGCCTGATCCAGCTCAGCCTCGGGAGCCTCGAACACAAGTTCGTCATGAACAGTCAACAACATGCGAGTCTTCATCTTCTCTCGCTCCAGGCGCGCGTGCACTTTGATCATGGCGAGCTTCATGAGGTCCGCAGCAGTTCCCTGGATGGGAGAATTCATGGCTTCGCGCTCCGCTCGATTGCGCGAGGGCACATCCCGGCTGTTGATATCGGGAATGGGTCGCAGGCGGCCAAAGAGCGTGCGCACGCGACCAGTGGTCCGCGCTTCTTCAACCAGTCGGTCGATCAGCTCTTTCACTTTGCGGTGGCGTTGGAAATAGGCGTCGATGTACTGCTGCGCTTCGGATTTGCTAGTGCCGGTGCGCTCCGCCAGGCCGAAGGAACTGAGTCCGTAAACCACGCCGTAATTGATGGCCTTCGCCATCCGGCGATGCTCGTGGTTCTGAAGCGCCGGAAGCACGCCGAAAATCTCCTGTGCGGTTCGCGCGTGGATGTCCTCGCCGTGCGTGAACGCCTCAATCAACACCGGATCGTCCGCCAAATGGGCCAGCACGCGTAGCTCCACCTGCGAGTAGTCGGCGGAGATCAACCGGCAGCCGGGATCAGCGACAAACGCCGAACGAATGCGCAGTCCGAATTCATCGCCGATCGGTATGTTCTGCAGATTGGGATTGAACGAGGAAAGGCGCCCGGTGCGCGCCCCGGTCTGGCTGAAGGTGGTATGCAGGCGACCCGTTCGCGGGTTAATGAACTTCGGAAGCGCGTCAAGGTAAGTCGATTTCAGCTTCGTCCGCGTCCGGTATTCAATGATTTTACGCGGCAATTCGTGCTTTTCGGCGAGCGATTCCAAAACAGAAGCGTCGGTTGAATACTGCCCGCTCTTCTTCAGCCTCTTGCCCCCCGGCAACTTCAGCTTGTCGAACAGAATCTCGCCCAGTTGTTTCGGCGAGTCAATATCGAAGGGTTGGCCGGCAAGATCATAAATCTCGCGGGTGAGGCCGGTAAGGTCCTTATCGAACTCGCCCGACATGCTTGCCAGAACGCGCGGTTCCAGGCGGATACCGAAGCCCTCCACGTCCGCCAGCACACTCGATAGCGGCAGTTCGATCTCCTCATAGACCCGCCTTAACTCTTCGCGCGCCATTTCAGGTACCAGCAGGGCGGCAAGCTCCCGCGTGTTGTCCGCCCAGTCCGCCGTCGAGCCCGCAAGCTTGCGCCCCTGACGGCGAAGCACCACGTCTTCGAGCGAATGGCTCGTGGACAAGGGATCAAGTAAGTACGAGTAGAGCATGGTGTCGTCTGTAACACCCGCCGTCGCTATTCCCGCCTTTGCCAGCAGTAATCGCAGCAGCTTCGAGTTGTGAACCGCCTTGGGATGCGCCGCGGCAGAGAGAAAAGACTTCATGGGCTCGAGAAGGCCGGGCGTGGCAGATAGAGTTGCCAGCCGCCTGCCGTCCGAGAGGCCTAGCCCCCGAAGTTGCCCGGCAAAACTCTCTTCGCCGTCAACCGCAAACCCAATCGCCACCGGGGCGCGTTCCTCTAAAGCATTCAGCCACCGGGTCACCGACTCCGGCGTCGATAGTTCTTCGGCCTCCTTCGCTGCCTGCACCGGGATCGGCGCCTCTTGCAGGAATTCGCGCAACAGCGAAGTGAACCCCAATTCCTGGCACAAAGCGCGCAAGTCGGTCAGATCCTCGGGGGCGCGCTTGAGGTCTGCCGGGGCGACCGCCAGCGGAACGTCCGGGCGGATGCTGGCCAATTCCCGGCTGAGCAGCGCTTCTTTTTTGAAATCGCGCAGGGCGTCGCGGTAACTTTGCTTCTCCGCCTGCTCGTAGTTTTCGAGAGCCTTGTCGAGTGTGCCGAACTTGCGGATGAGTTCGGTGGCGCCCTTCGGCCCGATGTAACTTCGCTTCTTCGCGCCCGGTGCGAGGGGAGGCTCTTGACCCGGAAAGGGTCGCGCCCCGGGAATGTTGTCGCTCGGATCGCCGGTCAACGCCAGCCAATCCACGACCTGGGAAGGTTTGACGCCTATTACGTTCAGCACGCTTTCAAGCTCCACATTGGAGAGTTTCACATTGTCCAGAGCCTCTTGTAGCTTCCCCTCTTCAATTCTCTTGATGGACTGTTTCTGATCCCCCGTAAGCTCGGGTTCGTGCGTATCGAGGCGTGCCTGGTTTGCTTCCTCCACAATTTCGCCGGGCGTCATCGGGACGATAACCGACTCCCGGTCCACAGATCCGCCACGAGGCTTCAGAACAAAAGTATGTTGGTCGACAAGCTGATATAGGTCCTGATCGCCCGACACGATGAATGCGTTCAAGCCTTCGTCGGACCCTCTCTTGGCTAGCGTGCCCATCACGTCGTCCGCTTCGTAGCCTTCTTTCTCAACGAGCTTCACTCCCAGCGCCCGGCAGAAGCGTCGTACGTAGGGAAGCTGGAGCGCCAATTCCTCCGGAAAGGCGGGGCGGTTGGCCTTGTATTGCTCGAACAGCTTGTCCCGGAAAGTGGGAACCGCAAGGTCAAACGCCACGCCGACCAGGTCGGGCTGATGGTCTTTGAGGATCTTGCGCAGCGTTCGGACGAAGATGTAAATCGCCTTCGTGGGCATTCCGCCGGGCGCGCGCAAATCCATCTGCATGGGCGCATGGAACGCCCGAAAAACCAGCGACATGGCATCAATCAAGACGAGCTTCTTGCCGGGCTGGAATTCGGCCAAGGTACCCCTCCGATTTCGACGTAGTTGGGTATTCTACCCTAAATCAGGTTCGCCAAAGGCACACAAATCTGAGCCAATGTTGTATGATTGACACATCTTCGGTTTTGTCACGGCCGGAAAAACACGCATAAGGTATTGATAATAATTGTCTTGTCTAAACTCGCGCACTTGGCTAAGAAAATGCTTATAAACTGAGTTTCAAGGAGCTTCTTGGCCAACCAACACACGATTGCGAATCCCGTCTCCGTCTCCGGTGTGGGCCTCCACACGGGCGTCAGGGTCAACCTAAGACTGTGCCCTGCCCCCGCGAACTCGGGCGTAGTCTTCCGGCGCACCGACCTGGAGGGCTTCGTCATTGAAGCCCAAGCCCGAAATGTCGCCCGGGTAAGCTACGCGACTAGCTTAATGAAGAAAGGCGTACTGATTTCCACTACCGAACATCTCCTGTCGGCCCTGGCCGGCTTGGAAGTGGATAATGCGATCGTGGAAATCGACAACCTGGAACTCCCGATCTTGGACGGCAGCGCGCGGCCCTTCGTCGAGCTCATCACCCAAGCCGGGATTCGCCGCCAGCGGGCCCGACGGAACTTCGTCAAAATCCTTAAGCCCGTTGAGGTAATCGATGGGATGAAGCGCATCATCGTCTACCCGGCGGATTCTCTCCGCGTCACCTATCGCATCTCCTTCCCTCACCCATTAATTGGGGCGCAGTCCATCGACTTTTACTCCGGCTCGTCCGGCTACGCCACTGAAATCTCCCCCGCCCGGACATTCGGGTTCCTGGAAGAACTCGAAATGCTTCGCAAGAATGGCCTGATCCGCGGCGGTTCGCTGGAGAATGCCGTGGTGCTCGACCGCACGAGTGTGATCAACCCCGAAGGGCTGCGCTTCCCAGACGAGTTCTGCCGGCACAAGCTTCTGGACCTGATCGGCGACTTCTCCCTGCTCGGCCGCCCACTGCTCGGCCATGTAGTCGCTGAGCGAGCCGGTCACGCCATGCACGCCCAACTTGTCGCTCGTCTTTTGCGCGAGAGGCAATCCTGGAGACTCGTTACCCACCCTGAGCCCGACGCAAAACCCGTTTCCGAGCCGATGCATGCTGCCAGCGAGGCGCAGTAGGAGGAGCACTTTCGGACCAACCTTCATCTTCGGCTATTTACAATTCACTCTTTACTATTCACAATTCACCATTCATGGTGGATGAGATCTCCAACACGTCGACCGAGTCGCTTCTCCCCCTTCTCGAAAAGGCGTTCGGCTTCCCGTCTTTCCGAGCCAATCAGGAAGCGGTCTGCCGCGCCGCCATCGCCGGCCGGGACATACTGCTGGTCATGCCGACGGGCTCCGGCAAGTCACTTTGCTATCAACTCCCCACCCTGGCGCGCGGCGGCACGGCGCTGGTCATCAGCCCCTTGATCGCTCTCATGGACGACCAGGCAGCCAAGCTCGCTTCACTCGGCTGCAAAGTCGCGCGCGTGCATTCCGGCATGGACCGCCTGACTTCCCGCCAGTCCTGCCGCGACTATCTGAACGGCGAAGTGCAATTCATGTTCATTGCGCCGGAGCGGTTTCGAGTGCCGGGGTTCCCCGAAATGCTGGCCAAGCGGAAGCCCTCGCTGATCGCTATTGACGAAGCGCATTGCATTTCGCAATGGGGCCACGATTTCCGGCCGGATTATCGCATGCTGGGTCAATACCTCCCGGCGTTGCGTCCCGCGCCCGTCATGGCGCTCACGGCCACGGCGACCCCCATCGTGCAGAACGACATTGTCAGCCAACTTGCCTTGGTCGACGCGGCTCGATTCATCCATGGTTTCCGGCGCGAGAATCTCGCCATCGAGGTCGTGGAGGTGCCGCTCCCACATCGCCCTCAACTCACCCTGGAGCTGCTCAGCGATCCGGCGCGGCGACCGGCCATCGTTTACGCGCCCACGCGCAGAGCATCCGAGGAGCTTGCACGGGATCTCTCTCGCTTGTTTCCTGCGGCCGCCTACCATGCAGGGCTTGAGTCCAAGCATCGGGAGCGCGTCCAGACGGAGTTCGTCGAAAGCAAGCTCGAGGCGGTGGTCGCCACCATTGCGTTTGGCATGGGCATCGACAAGCCCAATGTGCGGACTATCATCCGCACCGCGCTGCCCGCGAGCATCGAGGGTTATTACCAGGAAATCGGCCGCGCCGGCCGCGACGGACTGCCGAGCCGGACGATCCTGCTGTATTCCTACGCCGACCTGCGGGTGCACGAGTACTTCTTCGAACAGGATTATGCCCCCGTGGAAACTCTCGAGGCCATCTATCACCGTCTCAGCCCGCAACCGCAGCCGAAAGAGGACCTCTGCAGGGCGCTGCTGCTGGATCCCGAGTTGTTCAACCGGGCCCTCGACAAGCTTGCAATTCATGGTGGCGCGGCGATCGAGTGGACGGCAAACGTGACCGTGGGCAGCAAGGATTGGAAGCAGGCTTATCTCGCTCATCTGGAGCAAAAGCGCGCCCAACTGGAACTCATGAGGCGCTTCGCGGAAACTCATCAGTGCCGCATGCGCGCCTTGGTGCGCCATTTCGGAGATCTCGCGGACGGCAAGCGAGCTTGCGGCCAGTGCGATTTCTGCGCTCCCCAACAATGTATCGCCCAGCGATTCCGGCCCATCACCCAAGCTGAGCGGCGGATTGTCTACGAGGTCATCGACGCACTTCGGTCTGCGAATCTCCAATCCCTCGGAAGGCTGCACCAATCATTGTCTCAAAGCGAGCCCATCAGCAGAGACCGCCTGGAGGGCATTGTCGGGGCGATGGCCGCGGCCGGACTGGTGCACCTCGATGACGCCAGCTTTGAAAAAGACGGCAGAAGCATACCCTACCGGAAAGCGACGCTGACCCGCGAAGGGTTCAGCCTGAACGAGCGCACACCGCTGGATCTTCTGCTTGCCACCAACCGGGCGGATGAATGGGAGCCGCCGAAGCGGCGGAGGAAAAAGTCTCCGAAATCCAAGCAGCCGCCTGCCCTTACCCTTTCGGTTGAGGAAGCCGCACCCAGGAAAAAACGCCCGCCGCAACGGCCGCCACGAGGCCCGGAAACATTTTCGCCGCAAGAGGTTGCGCTGGAAGAAAAGCTGCGTGCCTGGCGGAGTGCGGAAGCGCGAAAAAGCGGCTTCCCGGCTTATTGTGTTTTCAGCGATCAGGCGTTGTACGCTATCATAGTAGCCAAGCCGGCCGCTCCCGCCGAGCTGTTCGGGATCAACGGAATCGGACCTGCGAAGGCGGAAAAGTACGGGCCGAGCATCCTGCGAATCTGCCGCTCGCTGGCCGGCAAAACGCGGCCTCCCACACAAGATACGTAGCCTATTCATACCTCAGCGCCACCAGCGGATCGACGCGCGTGGCCCGGCGAGCCGGAAGGTAGCTGGCCAAGACCGCCACCCCCGTCAGTAGCGCCGCGACGCACGCCAGCGTGAGCGGGTCAGTGGGATGGACGCCAAAGAGCATGGACGACAACAACCAGGTTAATCCCGCCGAACCGATCAGACCCAGGGCCACGCCGCCCAGCGCCAGGGCGATTCCCTGCCGCAGCACCATGCGCAGCACATCTCGCGCGCTGGCTCCCAGCGCCATGCGTATGCCGATTTCACGGCTGCGCTGCGCGACGGAGTAGGAAACCGTACCGTAGATGCCCACGGCGGCCAGCAGCAGGGCCGAGGCCGCGAACAAGCTCAGCAGCATCAGAATGACGCGTCGCTGGGCCACGGACGTTCGCATGACCTCCCGCATGGTGCGCACATGGTACGCCGGCAGGTTCGGGTCCATCAGGTGAATCTGCTTAAAAACCGCCGACGCCAGCGCCATCGGGTCGCGCTCGGTTCGGATCACCAGGCTCAGCGCGTTGGCGGGCACCTGCGCTTCGGGCCAGTAGAGGGTGACCCGCGATCGAGCCTCGAGGGTGCGATAACGCACGTGACGCACCACTCCCACAACCATCATCCACGGAGCTGTTGACCCTTGGCCGCCCATCTTCAGGCGCTTGCCGATGGCGTCTTGATTCGGCCAGTAAGTCTTCGCCATGCTTTCATCAATGATGGCTACGCGAGGCGACGATGCGGCGTCACGGTCGTCGAAGTAGCGGCCGGCCAGAAGCTCGATCTGCATCGCCTTGAAATATCCAGGGCTAACAGGCCGCATATCGGCCTCGGGGCTGGTTTGGTCCGGGGGGACCGCCCGGCTGTCCACGAAGACGGTGCCGGAGGCGTTGGCGCCGCTGAGCGGCAGGATGCTGACCGCCCCCGCCGCCTCGACCCCGGGCAGGTGCTGGATGCGATCCAGAAGGTCGTGATAGAAGCCGCCCACCTGTTCCGGCTTTCGGTACTCCTCCTCGGGCAGCGCCACCCGCATGGTGAGGACAGAGTCCGCGTGGAAGCCGGGGTCCACTTCCAGAAGGCGGAGGAGGCTTTTCAGAAGCAGGCCCGCGCCGGTAAGAAGCACCAGGGCGAGCGCCGTCTCGCCCACCACCAGGAGCGGCCGCACGCGTTGAGATAAGGCGCCCGCCGCGGCGCCGGCCTCGCCGGGGCTGCCTTCCTTGAGCGTCGCGTAGGGCATCACTCGAGTGGCCTGGATGGCGGGAACGAGTCCAACGAGCGCTCCGGTACCTAATGACAAGACCATGGTAAACGCCAGCACCCAGCCGTCGAGAGCGGCGTCGGCAACTCGGGGAATGGAAGTGCGGCTCAGGGCCACGACGGCCTGGAGCGACCAACTCGCCAGCAGCAACCCCAACCCGCCCCCTAGAACGCCAAGAAGCAAGCTCTCAGTAACCAACTGCCGAACCAGGCGCAGCGGACTCGCTCCCAGGGCAATACGGATGCTGGTTTCCTTCCGGCGCGCCGAGGCGCGCACCAGCACGAGACCGGCAATATTGGCGCAAGCCACCAGAAGAACGAATCCCACGCCGCCCATGAGAATCCACAACGAAGCTTTCACGTCGCCCACCGTCTCCGAGAGCAGGGGGCTCAGGGTAACAGTGAAGTTATATTGCTTATAAGGGTAGTCGCGGCTTCGCTCCGTCATCATTCTTCCGACCATGTCCATGTCCGCCCTCGCCTGCGCCAGAGACACGTGAGGCCGGAGTTCAGCGAGCACTTCGTGATTGTGACTTCCCCGGTTATTGGGGCTCAAGTCGTCGGCGGTGAAAGCGAGCGGGGCCCACATCTCAGCCTCGTAGGGATAATCGAAGCCCGGAGGTAAGACGCCGACAATGACATACGGCTTGCCGTTCGCCACGAGGGTGCGCCCGACCACCTGCGGGTCGCTCCCAAAGCGTCGCTGCCACAGGCCGTAACCGAGCAAGAGAACATTGTCGTGTCCCGGATTGGCTTCCTCGGTAGTGAAGACGCGCCCCACCCGGGCTCCGACTCCCAGCACGGCAAAAAGGCTTGGCGAAACCGCGGCGCCTTCGATGCGCTGCGGAATATCCTGGACGGTGATATTGAAGCTGGCGTCTGAGTATGCCGCCACGCCCGAGAGGCTCTTGTTCAGCTCTTTGATGTCGCGAACCTCCGGCGCAGAGACCCAGTTCCGGTCGTTCGGCAGCCCGATGCCGGTAAAGCGAGTCCAGACCTTCACGAGTCTTTCGGGGTGGGAATACGGCAACGGTCGCAGCAGAACGGCGTTGACGATGGTGAACATCGCAGTATTCGCCCCGATGCCCAACGCCAAGGTCAAAACAGCAACCAGCGTGAAGGCGGGGTTCCTGGCCAACACCCGCGCACCAATCCGGAGATCTTGATAGAGCGTTTGCATGTGGGTAGCCCTCCGGGTAAGCTGAGGCAATTTGGCGTCCATTGGCCGCGCCTGCAAATTGCTTTGCAACCACAAGTTGCGCGGGTGGCAGTTCTTGCGCTGCTCTGCCAGTGTCCGATTTTGGGATGCACCGTCCGAACTTGGGACGCTCAGTCTCGGGTTCTGTGACGCCGGCAAACCGGCCGGAAAGCCAAAATTTGCTGCGGGCTCATCACCAGGCTGTAGGGGGACGGCTTGCCGTCCCCGTATTTCTGCTGGTCCCGACGAGGGTAGGGCAAGCCCTACCCGTACACCGTGTGGGTCCAGCCGTGCGACGCGCGGCGACTCCTGGCCATGCGTCCTCACCTCCATCCTCGCCCTCCCCGATCGACGGAATGGGGTGACACTTTGGCTCTTGCGAGCCGCCCCCGACCGGAGTATCCTCCCTGTGGGGGATAAGTGATAGACCTTCCGGCAGTCAAATCAAAACAATTGAAGAAGAGGAGGCGTACTATATGCCAATCACGGCTGTAGTCGAAAAAAATGCGTATGAAGCGGCGATGGAGAACTTCGATCTCGCCGCGGATGCGCTCGAACTCGACCATAATGTGCGAAATATGATCAAATCTCCCGAACGGGTGCTGACCGTCCACCTGCCCGTTCGGATGGACAACGGGAAGATTCACACTTTTCAGGGTCACCGCGTGCAACACAGCACCGCGCGCGGGCCTGCCAAGGGCGGAATTCGCTACCATCCCCACGTCACATTGGATGAAGTGAAAGCCCTTGCAACCTGGATGACGTGGAAGTGTGCGGTTGTGAATATCCCGTTCGGCGGCGGCAAAGGCGGCGTGACCTGCAATCCGAAGGAGATGTCGCAGGTCGAACTGGAGCACCTCACGCGCCGTTATGCCAGCGCCATTCTTCCCTTGATCGGCCCGGCGCAGGACATCCCCGCACCGGACGTCTATACCAACTCTCAGGTCATGGCCTGGATCATGGATACGTACAGTATGACGAAGGGCTATCCGATTCCGGGCGTGGTCACCGGCAAACCCATTGCTCTGGGCGGCTCGCTGGGCCGCAACGAGGCTACCGGCCGCGGCGTGTTCAATACTCTCCAATCGGCGTGCGAACATCTCCACATTCCGATGAAAGGCGCGAGGGTGGTGGTTCAGGGATTCGGCAATGCCGGTTCCATTGCAGCCCAGTTGCTGCACGCCAATGAGGCCTGCGTGATCGCAGCCAGCGATTCGAAGGGCTGTGTCTACAACCCCAAGGGCCTGGACATCCCGGCACTGATGGCGTACAAGGAGAAAACCGGCGGCGTGACTGCCTTCCCCGGTTCTGAGCCGATCACTCCCGAGCAATTGCTCGCCATGCCTTGTGAGATCCTGGTTCCCGCCGCGCTCGAAAACGCGGTGCAAGCCGAGAACGCCGAAGCGCTGCATACGAAGATTGTCGCCGAGGCAGCCAACGGTCCGTTGACCCCCGAAGCCGACAGAATCCTCGAAGGTAAAGGCGTCTTCATTATCCCGGACATCCTCTGCAACGCGGGTGGCGTCACCGTTTCCTACTTTGAATGGGTGCAGGACGAGCAGCACCTGTTCTGGGAAGCTCAGGACGTTTACAACCGCCTGGAGCGCGTCATGAAGACCAGCTTCAACGACGTGCTGAAGATTCACCTGACGCACAAAGTCGGGATGCGAACCGCTGCGAATATGCTCGGCATCGGCCGGGTGGCGGAAGCTACCGTACTGCGCGGCCTTTATCCGTAACCTTCGCATTATTTTCTTTCGAGCCGGGAGCTGGATGGCAGCTCCCGGCTTTTTTGTGCGCGCGAGCTCAGAGACCCTGTCATCCTGAGCGCAGCGAAGGATCTCCGCAGTCCCTGCGGTTGAACGACCTAAGAACAACTGCAGAGATCCTTCGCTGCGCTCAGGATGACAGACTTTCGAGAGAGCGAAGCGAACGGGCTCAGAATGACAGGCTTTCGAGGACGACCGACGGAGGAAAGGGAAAACGATATGAGCACTGTTGAAACCGAGAAGGAACTCAGCGTGTATGAATCCATGGCTGCGCGGTTCGACGTGGCCGCCGGCAAATTGCAACTGGACGAAGGACTCACGAAGTACTTGCGTTCCCCCAACCGGGAGATCATCGTGCACATTCCCGTGGCGATGGACAATCGTCAGCTCAGGGTTTTTGACGGCTACCGCGTTCAGCACAGCATTGCGCGCGGGCCTTGCAAGGGCGGAGTTCGCTACTCGCCGGATGTGACCCTGGACGAAATTCGCGGACTGGCCGCCGAAATGACCTGGAAATGCGCGGTCGTCAACATCCCCTTTGGCGGCGCCAAGGGCGGCGTCGTCTGCGATCCATCCCAACTCTCGCAGGGAGAACTGGAGCGCATTACCCGGCGCTACACGGCGGAAATCCTGGACTACATCGGACCGGAGCGCGACGTGCCTGCGCCCGACATGAACACCAACGAGCAGACGATGGCCTGGATAATGGACACCTACTCGATGCACATGCGCCACACCGTGACGGCCAGCGTCACGGGCAAACCGGTCGACTTGGGCGGCTCGCAGGGCCGGCGCGAGGCCACCGGCCGCGGTTGCATGATCTCCATCGATGAGGCACTCAAGCGCTTTTGGTGGAAAAGACAGGAAACGCGCGTCATCGTTCAGGGCTTTGGCAACGTCGGCTCGGAGGCCGCGAAACTGCTGCACGAGGAAGGCTACAAAATCATCGGTGTCGCCGACGTTGCGGGCGGAGTCTTCAATGCCAACGGACTGGACATCACCGCCCTGCTGCACTACGCCAAAGAAAACGGAACCGTGAAAGGATTCCCCGGTGGCGAAAGCATCGGGACGCAGGAAATCCTGGAGCAAGAATGCGAGGTGCTCCTTCCAGCCGCGACGGAGAGCGTCATCACCAGCAAAAACGCTCACAAAATCAAGGCTCGCATCCTGGCGGAAGGCGCTAACAGCCCCACCACTCCACCTGCGGACGCTATCCTGTTTGACCGCGGCGTCTTCGTCATCCCCGACATCCTGGCCAATGCCGGTGGCGTCACGGTATCCTATTTCGAGTGGGTGCAGGACCGCCAGGGCTACTTCTGGCCGGAACTCGTCGTTAATGATCGGCTGAAGAACATCATGGTGGCCGCGTTCGACGAAGTGGCGCACTGGGGCGAGAAGCACAAGGTCAATAACCGCATCGCAGCGTACATGCTGGCCATCGACCGCGTCGCCTTCAACGTGAAGCTGCGCGGGATCTACGCGTGAAAACTTAGCGGCCACAGGCGCCTCTTTCAGGTGTGGGAAGTGAGCGGCGATTCGGTCATGATGTCCGTCTCCCGTAGAAGCGTTCGTCGATCGACTCGCCCCGACCCGTAAAATACCGCGCCCGCGCCTTCGCCACGCTTACCTGGGACTGGACCCTGCTCACCGGCCGCCCAACGTTGCATCGAAACCTCCGATTTTCCGCTTTGTTTGACGCGTTTCGTGCGCAAGAATACGTTGGTTTTGCGCACATTGTTTTGCCGACTTCCTTTGTTTTCAATGAGTTCTTAGCTTCGTTCCCACGATTTTGTGTTTTTTCGTCGGCTGACAGGTCCTTATCGCCCGCGCCGCTCGCAGATTCTGGTACGGGCACGCCATGGCGTGCCCCTACGGCCGCGCTGGGATCGTTGGACGCGGGTTCAAACCGGCTCCCCTCGGGTTCGGGTAGGGGCGGTTCGCGAACCGCCCCTACGGCTTCTAGCCTATCAGGTCGGGGATGGAAAAATGGGAAATGGTGTGAAAATTGAGACTAATTATCTTTAGTGCAATGGAATCAAGGGGTTGGCGAGGCGAAGTTTTTTCACATTGTGAAAATTAGGGCTCGAGGTGTGGCATTTTGACACATATATGCAGAAAACTGCATATTAGCCAGACGTAGGGGGACGGCTTGCCGTCCCCGCATTCTTGCTGGCCCCGACGGGGGGTAGGGCAAGCCCTACCCCTACACCGCCTGTCGCCGAAAGGGGCCGGCGTATGGCGAAGCTCCCCGGTCCACAGACAACGCGCCTCGAGGGATTGCAGGGCTACGGCTGGCGCCAGGTGGCGGAGAATGGAATTGACAGGTCAACCAGCGAGGGTGTAACTAAGGGCTATCGAGACGGTTGTGCGGCGGCGAGCCGTGGGGTGAAGAAGATGCTTAGCTGGCCCTCAGACACCCAGTTGGCCCTCCTGCTTGTCTTCTGCATTCTACTTGTCCCTGTCTTGGGGGCGTGTCTTGCAGGGTTCTTTCTTATGCAGAGATCGCACGCGGGGAGGCAACGCAGTAGCGGGAAAAAGAAACCGGGTGATGCCCGCAGGCATCCTCCCGACATCGCAGGCGACGCAAGGGCGGCGATTGACCGAGCCAGCTACAGGCTTGTGCGGTCGGCCGCAGAGTGCAGTTACGTCTTTCCGTGGACGCTCACTGCTAAGGATGCCGACGAGGAAATAATCTTCACCCGCCGCTACCTTCTCGATTCCGCCCTGAGGGATGGGCTGCGGGTCGAAGAGGTCGTCAGTTCTCCTCGCAATACCATTCCCAGGTTCCCCGTCGCCTTCCGTTTGGTCGACGACATCGGCCAGGACATCACTTGGAGCATCGGGAGGGTAGGAACTTAGAGAGCCGGCTTGGCGTGGACCCAAGCCCTATGGCTTCAATCGAATCTGGACGGATTGCAGGGCTGCGCCAGCCGGTGGATGACGGCGCGGCACAGTTGTGCTACAAAGAGACGTGAGGGAAAGGACGGAAAGCAGATGGCAAGTCTCGATTGGTCCCAATGCCCCGCCGTGGAGAGTATCCCGGGCAAGGTGAGCGGTGCATGGGTTTTTAAGGATACGCGAATGCCGGTGGCCACCGTATTCGAGAACCTTGAGTCCGGGGCCACCGTCGACGAGATCATCGAGTGGTTCGACGTGACACGGGAACAGGTCGTCGCGGTGCTGGAATTCGCCGCCCGGAGTCTCGATCCGCCGGGTCCACACCTGCCTGAACACCGCTCAGAAAAGTCCTTCAATGCGCATACTGTTTGACCACGGCACACTTGCCCCGCTTATTCAGTTTCTCACAGGCCACGCCGTCACGAGAGCAAAGGACATGGGCTGGGACCGGCTGGTAAATAGCGAGTTGCTTAACGCTGCCGAAGAAGCCGGGTTTGAGGTTCTGATTACTACGGACAAGAATATTGCGAGCCAGCAGAACCTGAGGGGCCGAGCCATGGCGATAGTGGTGCTTGGCAATCCCCAATGGCGTGTCGCGCAGCGTTACGTACGCAAAATAGCCGAGGCCGTGAATGCCGCCACGCCCGGCAGTTACTTCGAGATCGAAATCCCATTCGAATAGCGAAAGTGCCGCAAACGTGGCGAAGCTGTGCGGTTCGCAGGAAGAACCGCAGACTTCGAAAAACACGAAGTCTGCGCTACCCCTACGAACGCCGGCGAGCGGGATTCTTCTTCAAAGTGCGTAGCGCATCTTCGGCGGCGGCGATTTGGCGGGCGACTTGGCGGGGAGCGGTTCCGCCAGTCACATTCCTACGATTGACGGCCTTTTCAGGGGAGACGGCAACGCGGCGCAAGGACTCGTCCCAGGAAGGTATGAAGCGCCGGGCTTCGGCGGCGCTGAGGCCGGCGAACGTCCGCCCATGAGCTGCGCAGTAGCTGACCAGTTTTCCTACCTGCTCGTGGGCTTCGGCGAAGGGCGCGCCACGGCGAACGAGTTCGTCGGCCAAGTCAGTCGCGGTCAGAAAGCCTTGCGTGGCGGCGTCTTCCATTCTTTCAGGATGAAGCTGAAGCGTGGCGGCCACACGGGATGCAATCACCAGCGCCTCACGAGTGGTATCGACGGCGCAGAACAACGCCCCCTTATCCTCCTGCAGGTCGCGATCATACGCCAGGGGAAGGCCTTTCACGAGCGCCAGCAGTCCCGTAAGCCTGCCTAGCACCGTCGCGGACTTGCCGCGGATCAGTTCCAGCGAATCGGGGTTCTTCTTCTGCGGCATCAGGCTGCTGCCGGTGCTGTAAGCGTCGGCCAATTCCACAAAGCCGAAACCGGGCGAGGAGTAGATGATCAGGTCCTCCGCCCAGCGGCTGAGGTGAAGCATGGTCAGCGCGCAGGCAAAGGCCAGCTCGAGGACGAAATCCCGGTCGGAGGTGACGTCCAGGCTGTTGGAGGCCGGGCGCGCAAATCCCAGGGCCCGCGCCAGGCGCTCCCGGTTCAACCTGTAGGCGGTCCCGGCCAGCGCTCCCGCCCCCATCGGCAGTTCGTCGGCGCGCCTGCGGCAGTCATCGAGCCGGGAGGCGTCGCGCTTGAACATTTCAAAATAGGCAAGCGCATAATGCGAGAAAAGAATCGGCTGGGCGGGCTGAAGATGAGTGTAGCCGGGCATCACCACGCGAGGATGGCGCCGCGCCTGGCCGAGCAGCGCCTCGAGCATGCCGGCCAGAGCCCGTTCGAGATCCGCGGTGGCGTCCTTGACGTACAGGCGGGCTTCCGTGGCCACAAGGTCGTTGCGGCTGCGGCCGGTGCGGAGTTTGCCTGCCAGAGCGCCGATTCGCCGCCCCAGTTGCGCCTCGACCCAGGTGTGCACGTCCTCGCTCGATTGCCCCCTGGCCCAACCGGGACGACGTTCGACGCCGCGGCGGATGGCTTCGAGTGCGCGCCCCAAGCGGCGCGCCTCCGCGGGCTTCAACACGCCCACCCGGCCCAACTCTTGAACGTAGGCAAGGTTGACTCGCAGGTCATAGAGGATGAAACGCTGGTCGAGAGAGAAGGATTCGGAGAATTCTTCAAAGCGCGGATCGCGGCGGCCGGTGAAGCGTCCTCCCCAGAGTTTCATTCGGTTGTCCATGTCGACGAGGGGAAAGCTCCTCGTTTGTCATTCTGAGCGAAGCGAAGAATCCCGGCAGTTCCCCAACCGTGCAACTGCAGAGATCCTTCGCTGCGCTCAGGATGACAGGCCCCTGGGCGTTAAGGAAGTAGCACAGGCACTCTTGCCTGTGGTCTGCTCAAAGTGCGCCCCACGGCACAGCCAAGAGTGGCTGTGCTACCTGCGGGCCAGCGCTACGCGCGTCTTGCCTTCCGTGCCGCGCGTTTGGCAGCCGCAAGGCGCAGCGGCAAGCCGAGGATGTTAATGAATCCCTCAGCATCTTTCTGGTTATAATCCGAGCTCATAACAAAGCTGCCGATGCTGGTGTCGTAGAGAGAATTCTCCGACTGCCGGTCGAGAACGCGCAGGTTGCCCTTGCAAAGCCCCAGCTTGACCGTTCCGGACACGTCCCCCTGGGTGGCATCGACGAAGCTGTCCAGGGCTTCGCGAAGGGGTGTAAACCACTGTCCATAATAGACCAGTTCGGCGTAGCGCAGCGCCATATGCTGCTTGTAATGGTAAGTCTCCCGATCCAGGCAGAGCGATTCGAGTTCCTGGTGGGCCAGCATGATCATCGTGCCCGCGGGAGTTTCGTAGGCGCCGTGCGACTTGATTCCCACCAGCCGGTTCTCGACAAGGTCCGTGCGGCCCACGCCGTGCAGCCCGCCCAAGGCGTTCAGGGTCTCGACCAGGCGCACGGGGGCCATGCGCCTGCTGTTGACGGAGACTGGAACACCGGCCTCAAAACCCAACACCACTTCCGCCTCGCGCGCCGGGGCCTTCTGCGGTTTACGCGTGAGCTTCCAGGCGCTGTCCGGAGGCTCGCCGAGCTTGGTCTCCAGGGGGCCGCCTTCGTGGCTCAGGTGCCACAGATTCTGATCACGGCTGTAAAGATCGCCCTTCTTCACGGGCACGGGCACTTTGTGGGCGCGTGCATAGGCGAGCGCATCCTCGCGCGATTTGATGGACCATTCCCGCCATGGGGCGATGACACGCAACTGGGGCGCCAGGGCCTGGTAGGAAAGCTCGAAGCGCACCTGGTCGTTCCCCTTGCCGGTGCATCCGTGAGCCAGCGCGTCCGCGCCGTGCTGGAGCGCGATCTCCACCTGCCGTTTGGCGAGCACGGGGCGCGCCAGGGAGGTGCCCAGGAGATACTTGCCTTCGTAGATGGCGCCGGCGCGCACCGCCTTCCAAACGTAGCCGGTAACGAATTCCGCCCGCAGGTCCTCGACGAATACCTTCGAGGCCCCGCTCGAGAGCGCCTTGCGCCGAAGCGCCACGTAGTCGTCACCCTGGCCTACGTCTCCCACCATGGCGAGCACTTCGCAATCATAGTTCTCCCGCAACCAAGGGATAATGATGGAGGTGTCTAAGCCTCCCGAATAAGCCAGAACCACCCGCTTGACCGGGTGGGTCGAATCACGCGCTGACGTCATGGGTTGTTTTGAACTCCCCTTCTGATCGGGTGATCGCCGGATCTCGATAGCTTTTTATGCGGCAACGATCGCCCGGATCCTTTTCCGCAATTGTGCCGCGCCGCGAGCGTTGGGCGTCGCCACAAACACCGTGTCGTCGCCGGCGACCGTCCCTACAACCTCCGGCCATTCCTGCGAATCCAGCACCGCGGCCACCGGCTGGGCATCGCCGGGGTGTGTCTTCAGGACCACCAAATTGGAAGCCAGGCTGACCTCGCGCAAGAACTCCTTCAGAACTACCTGCAAGGTCGGCTGCACCGGTGCGGCAGGCTCGACCGCTGCCGGAAGGTGATAACCGGAGCGCGTCTTGACCACGCCTAGCTCTTCAAGGTCCCGCGACACGGTAGCCTGCGTCACCTGGATGCCGCGCTTGGCCAGCTTTCGACGCAACTCGTCCTGGGTGACTTCCGGGTCGGTCCTCAGGAGTTTCAAGATTTGCGTGCGGCGGTAGAGATTTTCCATGTAAGTTTATGCAGACAACTTATAAATATACCAAAGCACGCGTGGCTTGGCAATGACGGGACGAGCAAAGTGATCGGGTGATCGGGAAATCGGGTGAACAAACGCCCTGTTCCTGGCTGGTCTATCCGGGCGTGGCGCAGATCTGTCATTCTGAGCGAAGCGAAGAATCTGCATTAGTTCGCCACGGACCGGAACGGCAGATCCTTCGCTTCGCTCAGGATGACAGCGACCCGATCAGGGCTCCGGGTGCTGCATGGGGAAGTTCAGCGGCCGGGGTTCACCGTGAATGTGCGAGACTTCATTGGTGAGAACTTTCTCCAGGACCAGGCTCAAGTCCCCTCTGGACATCTTCACGGTTCCGTAGGGAGAGACTCTGCTGGATATCCAAATATCCACGGGGCCACGCGACTCCTGTTTGCGGTAGTGGTCACATTCAAATGAGCCGGCGGGAACCAAGATGGTTTCTGCGCCCAGCTTAACTCCCGGGCTTGTGTCCCCGCTCTCCGCTCCCTGCTGCGCCAGACCAGGCATCATCCCCAAGGGGAATTCCATGGGCGGGCGGCCGGGATGTTGCACAATCATACGTTTGATTTCGGGTTTCTCAGCGTTCATGACCATCAATTGCTTCATCACGATTTCCCCAGGGATTTCGCCGCCTTGAGTCCGGACTTCCAGCCAATAGCCGGTGCTTCCGCCCACATCCTCTTTGCCGACGATGACGTAAGAAAAGTGCGTGCTGCCATTCTGAGAAGTCATCAGATACTGAGCCCCGGTCCCCACCACGGGTTTGAATTCCCCCAGGAGGCGCGGTGGCTGCCGGCCCACGCCACCCTTCATGCCTTGAGCCGGCGCGCCGGGGCCGCAAGCCAAGGCCAAAGCAATGACCGTGAGAGCTAGCCTGACACCTCTCATGACTGCCTCCTTAATGAATGGGGATGTGCCGGGCGGCCATCAGGCGACCAAGAACCAAATCGAAGCGGAGAACTTCTCCTCAGTTGGGCGGATCGATCATGAACGGCATTTCCGGCCCGGTCTAGTCCTCGGGCGATCACCCACTGCGCATTATTCCCCGTGGCCGCCATAGGCCATGAAATTCTCTTTCTTAAACTCTTCCCATTGAGCCTGAAGATACTGCTCCTTGGGGATGAACCGTTTGGCGCGGAAAGCGATGCCCAGGTTAATTTCCTCGACCTCGGCGCCCTTCTGCGGCAAGAAGTCGAAGACGCTCCGGTTGGCTCCATAATAGGCGCAGAACCAGACGCCGGCGGCAGATTCCACCGCATAGAGCGCGCACACTAAAGGCAAGGGGCGCGTCGCATCCACAGAAACTTTCACTTGCGCCTCGATAATCTTCCCTTTCACGGACTGCGGAATCGACGGGACCGTAGTTGTCATTTTGCGCCTCGCTGCTACTAACGTAACACGAATCAGTGGTGTAGGGGTAAGGCTTGCCCTACCCTCGTCGGCCTAGTGACCCTCCGGGGACGGCAAGCCGTCCCCCTACATTGCTTGCCGTTATCGAGAGATTGAGGATCCTATGAAAACCGGTTTTATGTGGCGCTCGAAAAGGTTCCCGGTTACATTCACGGCAATGGCGGGCTCCATCATCGTGAGGAGATCCAGGTAACGGTTTCCCATTCGCGCCGCCACCTTAAACGCCACGTGAAGAAGCTGGCGGAAGCTGGAATTGTAGGCCGGGCAGGTTGGATCGTGCCGCAGCGCCGCGACGAATTGTTCCGCCGCCCAGCGCGCTACGAGCGCGGGATCAGGCAAGCGGGCAGGATCGATGTTGACCACGGCGGCGTAAGGCGCGCACAAATCCTGGCGCTGGCGATAGGCCTCGGCATAAACCTCCTTAGCCAACTCGAGCCCGGCTCCGCCGGCCTCCGCCAGGCCTATCAACTCTTCCAGCCAAGTGGTTCCGGCAGTCTTCAAATGTACGCCAGCATTGAATCTCTGGAGGGCCTGGTGGATGGGCCCGTAAAGCGAGAACTTGTCGCTCCCGGAGTGTACGCTCAGTTTCAAATTGGAGGGCAGCGCGTAGCGACTGAGGGCAAAGGCGATGACGGCAACGTCATCCGAAAACTCCCGGCTGAAGTTGGCAACGTCGCCCTCATAGTCCACGCCCTTGTCGAAGCGGCCGCTGAATTTCGGCGCTATGGTCTGAATTGGAATCCCTGCATCCGCCACCGCGGCCAGGATGATCAGCAGTTCGGCCGGAGACTGAGGAGAATCGGTCTCGTCCATCGACACTTCCGTAATGAATTGTCCTCTTCCCTTTTCTTCCTCGACCCGGCGGTAAACCCGCGCCGCTTCCTGCACGGCCGCCAGGTATTTGTTCGCAACCTGCGCCACGAAGGTGGGGTCGATGCGCAAGGGGTAAGCAACCCCAGGCACGGCCAAATCCTCGAGCAGCTCCGGGTGACCCTCCACGAAGCGCTGCGACGCCCAGGCCTCGCAGGGCCGGCCGATCAAATCCGCCACGTCGATGGTGAAAAAATCGCAGGCGTCGATGAACTTGTCCACCGTCTTGAGATTGATGTGGTCGGCGTCCACGTGGTACGGCTTGTCCCAGGCTAGTGCCTTCACCGCCTGGTCAGCCTCCGCTCGAGTATCGGCCGGCGTGGAACCTATGATACTGTGTTCCCGGTTCGATTTGTTCCACACCGGGATCACTTCCACCCCCTGCTCGAGCGCCATCTTGCAAGCCTGCAACTGTGCCTTGCCTTGGTGTGCGAACCGGTCGCCTACACCGAGCGAGTACTTGGCGAGAGAAAGCGCGGTGCTCATGGAAGTCACTCCTGCTAGTTTAACTTGGCTGGTTGTAGGGGTACGGCTTGCCGGACCCTCTTCATTTTTATCGCGCGACCGAGCCAAGAGGGTACGGCAAGCCGTACCCCTACAACCAGGGCGCAGACCCGCTGGCGAACGGTCAAACCTCAGGTATTACGCGACACCAGGATACCACCGAAAAGAACTTGACAAATTAGCGTAATAGAGCTAATCTACAATCGAAGGGTTTTAGCATTCGCAAGGCGCTGAGACTCTTTTTTGTTTACCAACTGGGTTAGGTTATTTCCCTCTACAGGCCGTCGGCGCGTCAACAGCTCATTTTGCACCGACCGAGTGCTCCGAACGCGCGCCGACGCCTGCCTTTCATCGGTAGACCCCCTAAGTGGCTTCGCCATCCTGCACTTAACTCAGTTGGCCCGTCCCAATTTAGCCCAGTGCTGCCTTACCGAAAAATGTGAAACGGTCGATGGTCTGTCACCCTGAGCGCAGCGAAGGGTCTCTGAGTCGCT
This sequence comes from uncultured Acidobacteriota bacterium, assembly GCA_963831905.1. Lineage (GTDB taxonomy): Bacteria > Acidobacteriota > Terriglobia > UBA7540 > UBA7540 > CAVROP01. Next base: position 1,127,550 of record CAWHRX010000004.1, read on the forward strand.
TTCTCAGTGAAACTGCGGGGATGCTTCGCTTCGCTCAGCATGACAGCGCGATCCTTTCACACCTTCTCAATGCGAGGGCAGCGGATGAGGCTGCGCCGGAGATTCGGCCTTCTTGCCGGCCTTGTTCGAAGAATCCTTTGACTCCCGATCCGACTTCTGCTCCCCGGCCTTCCCACTGCGGCCTCGCCGCGCATGGAATTCGACAAACGTATTCTTAAGCGGTGTGGCTGGGCCGCTCTGCCCATTCAGGGCGGTTCCCAATTGCTTTTGGCAGGCGGCCAGATTGCTTTGGGACACAAAGAGGACCTGGTCAGGGCTGCGCAAGAGATATGCGATGTAGGGCTGCAGGGTCTGCTGTAAGTCGAAGAGTTGGTCGCCGGCTTGGCTGTATTGTGCACCCAAGGTGGGATTCTCATACTGGCTGACAGCGTGCGCAACGCCATCCAGACGCGGCAGCGCCGCGTTGATCGCGGCGTAGGTCTGGAATCCGTAGTAGATGCTGTCCGGCCGTTTTTCAAACTCCGACCGCCACGCCTCAAGCCCGTTCATCGCGGTGTGCAGATTCTCCAAGGTCTGGGTGAGCGAATTGCGGATGATGTTCGAGATTATCCATTTTTCCGGGTGTGCGGCCTTGAGCAGGTCTTCGATGCGCAAGTCCATCGCCCCGATCTTGTGCGCCAGGATTTCGACCTGGGCACGATCCATGTATCCCGGAGCGTTGTTGGGTTGGTTGGCCTGGGCGGGTTGGGGAGACGGAATGGTTTCTGTCTGAGGCGACGCTCCCGCCTGGGCGCCTTGCGCAGGCTGGATTTTTGCCGGTTGTTGCGCCGCCGCCGAGCACGCGCACAGAGCGATGAGAGGAAAAAGAAACCGCTTCATTGATCGCATACTACTTTAGAGGCAGATTCCCCGGAGAAAGATGGCAGGCTCCTGCTCGACGAGTTCACAAAAACCCTGGACGCGACATGGTCGCTCGTCACGGAACGAGTTCTTGAATCTCAACGCCAAACTTGAAGAGTGGCCGCGGGTCGCCTCGCCCCCAGCGATTCACTTCCCATCTGGCTTGGAGAAACTTAACGCCCGGCAGTTGCTTCAGATCGAGGGCCGCCGGAGCGCTCCCCGGGTAAAACTTCTGAGGGAACCAGAAGAGCGCTTGCTGCCCCCATTCTTTTCCGTCCGCCGAGCCCCATACGGAGACGTGCAGGGACTCTTGTTCGATAATCTCCGTAACGTCGAGCACGACAATGACAGTCTTCCCTTCCAGGGCGCCTAGCTCGTAGGCAGCGCCTGCGCCATTGGACTCCACGTGCGTTTCAGGAGGAAGCAGGTGGCCAACCGTGGTTTGCGTCGAAATGTTCGCACTCATCGTCTGTCTTCCGCTGGGATCAGGATTGAAACCCTCTAACCACGCCATCGTAGCACAGTTGAGAGTCGAGAGTCGAAAGTCGAGACTTGAAAGTCGAGAGTCGAAAGTCAAGCGTCGAAAGCCAAAACGCGGAGGTCACATGGCGTTGCATGATATGGTGACGGACCAACCCCCTCACCTGGCGCTGCGCGCCACCCTCTCCCCCAAGGGGGCGAGGGCACAAACTCGGGTTTTGACTCTCGACTTTCGACTCTCGACTTTCGCGCCGGTTGCTTTCCCACTCGCCGCCAGCATAGACTAAAGTTTTTCCCTATGCGGGCAAACACTATGCATCGATACCTCTGTATCTGGTCGTTCCTCTGTCTCACCTTCTTAGGCGCGGCGGCCCACGCTGCCACGATATCGCTGGACGGAGACTGGCACTTCCTCGCCGATCCCGGCGGCGCCTTGCAAGTTCAGCAACTGGCTTCGGCGGCGAACGTGCGCCCGACTGGCGTCCCTTCATCGTGGCAATCCCAGTTCGCTGACCTGCGCGACTACGCCGGGGCAGCCTGGTACTGGCGCGACGTGAGCATTCAATCTCTTTCGCCGGACCAGGTCGCGATTCTGCGCTTCGGAGCGGTCGATTACCTTGCCGATGTTTACCTCAATGGCCAGAAGGTCGGCAGGCACGAAGGGGGCTATACCCCGTTTGAGTTCGACATCACTTCCCTGCTTCGGCCCGGAACAAACCAGATTGCGGTTCGAGTCGTCGACCCCGGAGCCAAGCCCGGTGTCGTGGAGGGAATCAACTACGCGGAGATTCCTCATGGAAAACAGAACTGGTACGTGCAAACCAGCGGCCTCTGGCAAAGCGTTGAAATCCAGATTCGACCGCGCGTTCACCTCGGACCCACGCACATCCTGGCTGGAGCGAACGGGGACTTCAAGATCACGGTGCCGGTTGTGACATCGCCCGGGCAGGCGCCGGTGAGCGGCTCAACCAGCCTTAGCGTGGAAATCCGCGACCGTAACGGAAAGGTCGTTTGGCAGGCCTCTCAGGAGCTCCATGACCCCCAGTCGCCGGCAGACTTCACCGGACATCTGGCCAACCCAAGCGTATGGTGCCCAGGCGATCCGGTGCTTTATACCCTGCACCCGAGTCTTGGTTCCGGCGACTCTCAGGACTTCCCTTTCGGCTTCCGCACTTTCGAAACCCGGGACGGAAAGTTTTACTTGAACGGCCAGCCGATTTATCTGCGCGGGGCGCTTGACCAGGATTTTTACCCTGAGACGATTTACACTCCGCCTTCACTCGATTACATCAAGGACGAGATGCGCAAGGCTCGTGCCCTGGGGCTGAATCTGCTGCGCTGCCACATCAAGGTTCCTGACCCGCGCTACCTCCAAGCCGCCGACGAAGTTGGCATACTCATCTGGTACGAAATCCCCAACTGGGACAAGCTCACCGACGACTCGAAGCGCCGCGGCCTCGAGACGCTCCGCGGCATGGTGGAGCGAGATTGGAATCATCCCTGCCTCGTCATCCTCAGCCTCATCAACGAGAGCTGGGGAATCAACCTGAAAGAGGCTGCGGATCGGCAATGGTTGATGCAGGCGTACAACGAAGCGAAGAAGCTTGTCCCCGGTTGGCTAGTGGTTGATAACAGCGCGTGTTATGACAATTTTCATGTTTCCACGGACATCGCTGACTATCACACTTACTCAAGCATCCCCGACCGCGCCGAGGACTTCGACCGTTTTGTCACGGATCTGGCGCAGCGCCCAAGCTGGCTCTTCAGCCCCTACGGCGACGCGTCCCCAAAGGGCAACGAGCCCTTGCTGCTCTCCGAATTCGGCAACTGGGGGCTGCCTCGCATCCCCCACGACAAACCCTGGTGGTTTTCGAGGCGCGGCTTTGACAACGAGATTACTGAACCGGCAGGGATTGAGCAGAGGTATGCCGATTATCAGTACGCGGGCCTCTTCCCAACTCTCGACGCTCTCACGGAGGCCACGGAATGGCACGAGTTCGCTTCCCTGAAATATGAGATCGAGTCGATCCGGTCCCATCCGGAAATCCAAGGGTACGTCATCACCGAGTTCACAGACCTCAATTGGGAATCGAATGGTTTGCTGGATATGTGGCGAAATCCCAAAGCCTTTGCTGGCCCTCTGGGCGAGCTTCAGGGCGACGACATGGTGGTGCTGCGCACCGATAAGCGAAGCTACAATCCGGGGAACACCGTAACGGTCACGGTTTCTTCCTCTCACTTCGGGCCACAACCCCTCGACCAAGGCAGAATAACCTGGAAAGTCGAGGGGACATCGCTGGAGGGAACTCTCTTGCTCCCCAGCCTTCCCGCCGCTTCGGCGAGTCCCGCCTTCAAGATCCAGTTCGCGGCGCCCCCTGCGGCCACCTCGAGCAAAAAACAACTCGATGTCGAGATGGTTTTGGAAGGAAAAACCCTCGCCAAGAATTCCCTGACGATTTACGTTTACCCTGACCGGCAACCCGACCTGGCTCCGCCGGTTTCCTACTATGACCCGGCAGGCAAGCTACGGCGCTTGGTCAGTGCGATGCGGGTCCACAACTATCTGGCGTCATCCGGCTCGGAGGCGGTGCCGGTGGTGATTACTTCCATCCTCGACGCGGAAGTCAAGAAGAAGCTCGAGTCGGGCGCCCGAGTTCTCTTGCTTTCGAGCGAACGGCAGACCCTGGCCCCGGGCATCGACATCGTTCCTCGCGCGGGCACCGATTACGAAGGAAATTGGATCTCCAACTTCCTCTGGCTCCGCGGCAGTCAACCTCCTTTTCAGGCGCTGGGGTTCGATGCCATGGTCGGATTCGAGGCCCAAGCCATCAACGCACCCGCGGTGATAAGAGGAATCGCCGCCAAAGACTTTCGCGATGTATTGGCGGGGATGTTCTACGGCTGGATCCACTCGAGCGTCGGTGTGCTGCTAGAGGCCAAGTGCGGCAAAGGCACACTCTTGATCTGCACGCTCTCGCTCGACACCACCTACGGCACCGACCCTTATGCGACCGAGCTGCTGGATGCCTTGGTGAACTACCTGGTTTCCGGCGCACCACCCAAGCTTCAGATTCCCCTGTAGGACCACGGTTCAGCTGGAGCGCACTGCCAGAGATCCTTCGCTTCTTTGAAAACCTGTAGGGGTAGGGCTTGCCCTACCCGCCCGCCGCGAGCCCGGCAAAAGGGGACGGCAAGCCATCCCCCTACAAGCTGGTGAAGGAGGGGAATCATTCTCATGCCAATGCCCGGCGGAAGGTTGTGAAGCAGATTCTAATGGGTTTCGGGCGCCAGGTACTGCGGCGCATCGGTCAGGGTAATCGCTAGTTTCCCCTTGTGGGCTCTGGCAGGCTTGAGACTCCGGCCGAGGTGATCAGTAATCGCAAACTTGCCTTGCAGGTTAGGGATGGCGGCCGGTTGTGAGGCGGCGGACGTCGTCCATGCGGCGAGTCGAGTTTCCGTCCCTTTGGTGAACAGCAAGACATAGTCGTTCGCTTCGCCCACCGGCAGACGCCGGGTAAAGCGATATCCGTCGAGAACGCCGCTCAGCGTCTTCAAGGCAAGATAAGCAGGCTTGGGCGAATACACGGGCCGAGCATCCGCCGTGTGGGGGAAATGAAATATGCCGAAGTGCGATTCGGGATCTTGCGGGTCAGGCCGGTCATCGTACCAGTCGTACCAGATGGTGAGCGGCACGCCCAGGGCGAGGTTGCTCAGATATTCGCGCGCCAACAGCTTGGCCTGCTTCGCCTCGTCCATGCCCTTCCAGTTCCAGGTGCTTGAATAACCCCATTCGCCCGCGATCACGGGAACGGGCTTGCCGTGCGGGAAAAACGCTGCAATGACGCGCTGGAGGGTATGGATTTCTTCCGCCACGCTCTCCGGATCGCGTTGCCTGTAGGGATGCACGGAGACCGCCGACCAGTAGTTCAGTAGCCCCGCTTTGAAACAGGCAGCAAGAAAGGTGAAGTCAATCAGGGCAGTCGCCGGGCCGACATAGGCTTCACCGGGAGCCACGGCGCGAATGGCCTCCCCCACTTCGAGAGCCAACAGGATGTAGTCGTGGACATTTGGCTTGGGGCGCCAGAAACGATAATTCGGCTCGTTGTACATTTCCCAGATGATGCCCCGCCCCTCGAAATGCTCGACCGCCGCCGCCGCCCATTGCGCGAAAGCCCGCCGCCCCTCTTCCGTGTAAGGCGACAGGCCGTTGTCATAGAGCTTGTTGTTATAATCAAGAATGAAATAAGGTGATATGTTGTAGGATTCCAGTATAGTTACCAGGCGCTCGTAGGCGCTGAAGTCGTACTGACCCGGCGCCCTTTCTGTACTCTCCCAGGAAAAATCCATGCGAACCCAGCGGACCCGTGCGGCGGCCAGCATTTCCATTTCTTCGGGTCTCGCATCGACGAATTGAATATTGATTCCTATGCTCGCCGGGATGGAGTTATCGAGATCGACCGGCGCGCCGATGCCAAGCGCGGTCAATAGAAGGAAGGCAAAGGCGAACTTCAGCAGGCAACTGGTGAATCGTGAATGGTGAATGGTGAATTGCATGCTTCGCCGCCCGCCGCACTCCAAGGCGCTTCGCGCATTTTCCTTCACTTACTGCACGTCGCGAACTTCGCCTGTCCCGTCAACAACTGCCGGTAGATGGCGGCATCACGCAGCACGGACTCCACATAGGCGCGCGTGGCGTGAATGGGAATCGCTTCAAGAAACTCCGAGGTATCACGGAAGGAAGTGTCCTTCATCCAGTCTCGGACGCGGAAGTCGCCGGCGTTGTACGCCGCCAGGGCCGGCTCCGGCTTGCCGTTGAACTCGTTCAATAAGGTTCGCAGGTAAGCACAGCCAAAGCGGATGTTATAAGTGGCGTTGTAAAGCCGCTCGCCGGCGGCCCGGATCCTCGAGGCGCGCTTGCTGCTGCTGGCGGTTGTGGGGAGGACTTGCATCAGTCCGTGGGCGTTGGCGGAGGAAGTGGCGCGGACATTAAACGCCGACTCCTGGCGGATCAAGCCCATCACCAGGTACGGGTCAAGCCGATTCACGCGGGCTTGACGTTGCACCAGACTCCAGTAGTTTTGGGGAAACAGCAGGCCCCAGATCTCCTTTGGCAATTCCGAGAACTGGAAAGAGGGGTAGTCAGGAACAATTCTTCCCGCGTCCATAATCCCCGCGCTCACATTTCCCTGCCCCGCTTCGAGACGGCTGAGAAAAAAGCGCAATTCCGGCTGTTGGGGCCGTGCAGCGAGCGAAGCCCTGAGATACTCCTCGGCCAAGTCGTTCAAACTCAGGGCTTGAAGCTCCAGCGCCGGCTGCAATAACTCGCCGGGCTCGTACTGAGAGCAGGCTGAGATCGGCGCGGCGTCGCGCGGAGCAATCGCCTGCACCACTTGCCGCGCAAGCGAATCCGGCGCCGGCATTACAACCGCGCGGGCAGCGGCCGGAAGGTTCCGTTCCCGCAAATTCGCCTGCGCCGCGTAGAAACTATGAGCGAACTGGTTTTGCAGCAGGGCATAGAGCGCCTGAGCGCCGGCCGCGTCGCCTTGCTCCTCTTCCAGCCGACCCAACCAGTAAAGCGCCGCGGGGATGTGACTCGAGCGTGGGTAGCGCGTTAAATAACCCTGTAAGTCTTGCAGGACCTGCTCGCGCTGCCCTGAAAAGTAATGACACCAAATGAGCCGCCATCCCGCGTCTTGGACGTGGCTGCCTTGCGGGAAAGCCTCCACCAGCGTCTGGTATTGGCGCGCGGCGTTTTGCCAGTCGGCCAGCCGGTAGAACAGTCCCCCCGCCGAAGTGAGCGCCGACTCGTACGAAGTTGAATGCGAATCGATGGCCTGAATCTGGGCGAGTGCGTCGAGGGTGGCGCTGGAATTATTCGCACGAGTGTAAGCCTCGATGCGCAGGGCCAGGCGTTCGGCGTTCAGTGCCGGAGTGGCAAGGCTGCCGGAAAGCAGTTCCAGGGCTTCAGCGTCTCGCCGCAAATGGAGCAGACAGCGCGCCCGGCCCAACTGCCACTCATCCGCATGGGCGCTGCCTGGCTGGGATGTGAGCAGCCCTTCGTACCCCTTCAGCGCCTCTTTGATCAATGAAGCTCTGAAAAGCAACTCCAGCCGGGCAGTTTCTATTTCCTCCGTAGGCTGAGGGAAACTCGCCCCCAGGACGGATCGGAGACGCCCAAGGGCGTCTTCCGCAGCCTTAGCTTGCGGATATGCCGGGAAGGCATAATAGACATCCTGGAAGGCTCTGGCGGCTTGGGCCTGATCGCCGGCTTGCCAGTATGCCTGGGCCAGCAGGAGGGCGGACTCCGGATGCCGACGAACGCTCGGATCTGCGGTCAGAACCTGAACTGCCTCTTGCGCCTTCTGGGAACCCATGAGGGCCTGGGCAAGCAACTGGGACGCCTGCGCACGCAAAGGACTGGCAGGGTAATCCGCCTCGAACCCGCCAACGCCTTCCGCGGCCTGGGCCGAGTCGCCGGCTTTGAAAGCGGCCGATGCGGAATAGTACGATGCGTAGTCTGCAAGCGTGAACTGAGCATTTGCGGCCTTGCGCAGGTCCAGCGCCGCCTGGGGATACTCGCCCGCTTCGTATTCGCGATAGCCTAAGGCGAAATATGCCAAGGCGCGTTGTTCAGGCGCTTTACGGGATTCCGCGTAAGCACGCAACTCGGGCCACGCCGGCCTCTTCGCCGCCCGCGCCGCCAAATCGCGGAGCGATGCCGGAACGGGCTCTCCCGCCGGGCGGTCTGCTGCGAAACAGTGGGCTGGGGCCAGCGCCCAGCAGATTACAGCCAATATTGTAAGTACGGTTTTCACACGGAAGGACCAGAACCGTTCTTCACAGCCGCCCTTGCCTTATCCTCACGAGCCATCAAGCGCTCGAGTTGTGCACCCGCAAGTTCGGCCAGAAGCTTGAGGGCGTCTTCGGCCAGCGCCCCGCTTCCGCCCGAATCAGCGTAGAAGATCGCCGCCACCGCTCCTCCAACACGAATCGGCAGAAGCAGGACAGAGTCGAGGGAATCCGGTCTGAGGCGGCTCAGGACATTGGGGTTCTTGCTCAAGACCTCAGGTGTCCCGCAGACGTCCACGCCACGTTCGAGGACTTGGCGAAAAGGCGTGTCCACACTCAGCGGGACCACTAAAGAGCGCAGCGCTGCTTCATCCAGAACTGCCCCAAATCCCTGCGCTGCGGCGGCCCAGGCCGCATCGCCGCGCACCTCAAATAACACTGCCCGGACTCCCAAGCGCTGACTTTCTTCCGCCAGAGTGTTGAACAACTCCCTGGGCAATCTTGCAGCCCGCAGGTTGTGCGCGGCAGTCAGAATTTCAGCGAGCGAAGTCGATTGGGGGGAGAACCCAGGATTCACCAGAGCTTCGAATTGGTCCCGGGCCTCCGCCTCCAACTGCTTATGCTCAGCGCGCAATTCCTGTAACCTCTCTTCAAGTCTCTGTAATTCCAGGGCTTGGGCGTGAAGCTTTTCGCCAAGATGCTCGCGCATCTCCCGAATTTGCAATACGAGTGCGTTTGTGTCGTCTGCTGGCAGGATCAACCCTCGTCAAAATCAATCGTCTTCGTATTATGGTACAACGTGTCGCGTCGGCGCAACGCCTTTGTCGGACCGCAAGCCGGGCGCTGTCCTATTTCGGTCGTAGCGCCGCCATCATGGCGGCTCCGTTGCCGGCTGGAAGCCGGCGTTACGGGCCAAATTATGGCACTACCGCGATCCGCGGCCATTTGACAACCCGAGAGCACAAGAGATAATCTAACTAATAGAGCGGGGGCGTCACGGTTTCGACGGGAGTCCTTGCGCTTAGGAGGCATGCCGGGGGTCCACACCACCCGTGATCGGCGTGGGACAAAGACAACTGCCAACACGCAGTATGCCTATGCTGCCTAATTAATTAGGTGGCCGTCTCCTCCCTCAGGCCCGCATAAGGGAACGGAGGCGTCGATTGGCGGGCTGGCTTGGAACTCACCGCCTCGGGGTTTCGGGCAAGATCCGCTTCGGCGGAATTGAGGCTAGTCGGCGGTTCGTTGTTGCCCGTTCCTTAGGGCCGCTGGCGAAAGCGGTAAGCGAACGAGACAAGCATGTAGTCTCCTGACCGTTCGGCTCTTCGGACGGGGGTTCGACTCCCCCCGCCTCCACCATATTACTCGTTTGTTTTCAGTTGCTTACGAGTAGAGATTTCGGATTGTACGGAAATTGTACGGTTCAGCGATGGACCGACCTTCCATGCCCTCCTAACATCTTCCTCCATTTGCTCCTGACGCTCTAACACCCAAGGCGCGTAATGTCTCTCTGTGATATTCACGCTTGAATGGCCAAACAGCACCGAAACACGCTCTAGGGGCACGTCGGAAAGTAGAAATTCCACGGCGAACGTGTCTCGAAACCGGTGGGCGTGTGCGTCCGGCACGCCGGCAGTCTTATAGGCCTTGGCAAGAAACCTCTGCCCTTAGCCAGAACCTCATCGGTTTCAGTTTCGTGTCCACCAGACCTATTGGGGCTGTTGGAGGTGTCACCAGAGTCAGCGCAGATTAGTGCTCCGAAGCGGTTGCTGGAAGACTCTGGGAATCTTGTAGGAGTTTGGGTGTCAGCTGGTGGCTTGCGGGTTTACTCCGTCGAACTGCGTGCCGGACGATCAGCAACAACGACTTTTGTTGCTACGCCGCTCGCCGTTCGTACCGATGATGGAGGCCACCGACTTGAGGAGGCTCGACCACGATGCCCGCTTGCGGCGGTTGTACCCTCCCTGCCAAGGGAGCATCCTTGCCTAAGGAAAGATGCGTTCTCGACTGTCCGTAATAGTCGAAGTAGCTTCGCAGAATCCTGCGTAAATGTTTTTCTCCCAGCACGATCACATGGTCCAAGCACTCTCGCCGAATCGAGCCCACCAGTCTTTCCGCAGAGGCATTTTGCCAGGGGCTCTGAAGCGCGGTCGGCACTTCTCGAATGCCCATTCCCTTCACCCGACTCCGAAAATCCTCGCCGTAGATCTTGTCGCGATCCCGCAGCAGGTACCGTGGTGCCGTATCCTTGGGAAAGGCTTCAGCCATTTGATGGGCGGTCCAAGCGGCACTCGGATGTTCCGTGACGTTGAAATGAATCACCCGCCGGCGATGATGAACCAAGACCACCAGGACGAACAGAACCCGAAATGTCGCGGTCGGGACGGTGAAGAAATCTATCGAGACCAATTCTGCGAGATGGTTGTCCAGAAAAGCCCTCCAGGTCTGGGAAGGGGCTTCCGCGGCTTGGGCATAAGTCGGGAGACGGTTCGCTCCGAGATATCGATACCCAATTTTAGTAACTCACCATGAATACGTGGAGCACCCCACAGGGGATTGGCTACTGCCATCTTGCGTACCAAATCCCTGACCTCGCGACTGACTCCTCGCCGACTGGATCGCCGTCGCCTCGAAATCCATGTCCAGAAAAGGCGAAAACCTCGCCGACGCCAACTCACGACCGTCTCTGGCCTGACAATCACCAGGGCCTCGCGCCAATTATTCCAAACTCCCGACAGCCAGACCCAGAACAGGCGGTCGACCCTTCGCAGGCGGGGTCGCGGACACTGTCTCTTCATCACGACCAACTGCTGACGCAGAGCGGGGATTTCCAGGGCTAGCTTCCGAATGTCAGGTGCGGAGAAAAACAGACCAACCATTGAAAGTAGAAGCGTGAACATGCTGCTGAATGTCTGCGATCACATTGCGGGAAATCAATTATTATCAGCCAGATGTGATTTTGGCGAAGGACATCCAGCGCCATCATCAAATTCCTTGGCGAAGTTAGGGTCCGAAAGCTGCAAGAACAGTGGAACCAGCCCGATTGCAACACCCGTGCTTGCGCGATTTCTCGGGTTTTTGCGCCCTCGCCTAGCCGAGCGTTGCCAGCACGGCCTCCTTACGAGTTGCCGATGGTGGCTTGGTTTGCAGGACGAAGACGGGATTGCAGATTTTGGTCAGTATCTGGGGATCTTCGATAGAGCGGCGAAAGGCAAGCGATGCTGCCCCTTTCAGCGCCACGTCCTCGCCGAGGCTGGTGGTGGTGATCTGAACTCCTTGGAGCAGAGGGGGCAGCGTATGGCAAGCCATCTCTTTCCGCAGGGTGGGTAGCAGCAAGTCCTCTGCGGCGGCCAAACTCCCTCCCAGGATGATCAACGACGGGTTAAGGAGGTTCACAAGGTGCGACAATGCGAGCCCGAGATAATGGGCGGCGAGGTCAAGGGCCGACCGGGCATTAACGTCACCAGCGCGCGCGCGCGCGATCACCGTGGATATACTCAAAGCTGCGGCCGAATTCCCGGAAGATTCGGCATATTGGCGGATGATGGCGGGAGGCGCGGCGATGGCTTCCAGGCATCCCATCCTGCCGCACTTACAGCGGGGGCCCGTCGCCACCGTGAGATGGCCGATCTCGCCGGCCATCGCGTCTCTTCCACGCAGCAGGTGGCCGTCCACGTAAAATCCGCCGCCTATGCCTTCGTCAGCCGTGACGTGAATCCAGTTCTTCACGCCCCGGGCGCCGCCAAGCGAATGCTCGACCAACGCCTTGGTGATAGATTCGGGTTCCATGTATACCGGGAGGTGCGACGACCGCTGGAGTTCTTTCCCAAGATGCACACCGGTCCATCCGAGGTTGGCGGCGCTGAGACCGCCTGTGTGATCGAGCAACCCTGTGTAGCTCACGCCGATAGCGACGGTCCGTTGCCGTTCTGATTGCCGAAGGCGCTTAAGCACCTCCCGGGCGGTACCCGCAACCTGTAACGGGGTGGGCGGCCGACTCCCGCACAGGTCATCCCATCGGTAGCGTACATCGCCGGCCAGGTTCACGAACCCGATCTGGTTCCGGATGCCCTCGAGGTCGAACACGAGAAAATACGCTGCCTCTGGATTTATCTGTAGCGCGTGGGACCGGCGACCGCCGGTGGATTTGAGCTTGCCGACCGTGCGAACGACACCGTTCGCAATCAACTTCTTCAGCGTGCGGCTGACGCTACCGACGTTCAGCCCGGTCCTCTCCACAACTTCAGACCGCGTGACCGTTCCGCGCCCATAGAGAACGGCGAGTATTTTTTTTTGCCACAAACTAGAGACCGACGCCATTTCCCGTTTCCATTGCGAAGACTTCTCCTACCGATATTATAACGATGTTTCCAAGCCAAAATGTAGAGTGTAAGCTCATTTGATAGACTAGCGAAGCTTAGGTTCGTTGTTCTTGTAAACTACTTATGCCTCTTCACAGCGGGGTTCCTGCAACGGGGCGCCTGAAAGCCAAACACTCGCCTCTGGATCGAATAGGTCAACAGGCGCGGTCCGTATTTTCTTGTCGTTTTCCGAGTAGTTCTCGCCAGCAACCATCATTTTTCCGTCGATCGCGCCTGCCATTTACCCACCTCTCGGCTGGGGGCGCGGCACCCGTTCCTCCAACACAAGCTGTAGCCCCAGAAGCATCGTACCGACGAGACCAGAAGTAATCCTCAGGTCCCGCGGCAAAAAGACGTAGCCGGCCAGGATAAGCAAGACGTCGATTACAATGAAGAGCGGAGCTAAAGAACCAATCACGGCACGCAACCCAATTCTCCCCATGATAAGGCAGGTGAGTAAAGCCGCGGCGCCGCCAGCGATCGTGGCCCAAGATTGCATACGCCCCACGCCGGCCGCCGTGCTAACTACCGTCTCCGCTCATGCACTTTGATCAACTCGGACTGTCTCGCCGGAGCAGGCCGACAAGTAACAGGCGGAAAGCAGGCGCTGGTTGCGCAAACCAACGTCGCCACTGTTTTCGGGCTCTCGGTGTTCGAGAACAGCACAGCCAAACTCCTCGATTTCCCGGCGGTATGTGTTGACCGGAATCGGGGAGACCGGCTGCGCACCAACCGAGCGCTCTTGGCGGGGATCATACGCGCTTTTGGTAGAGGTGAGCAACGCATTCATGGTGCCGATACTGCCTTGGCCGATGGTGCCGCGGGCAATAATACTTCCCTTCGATCCATACAGTTCAAGAGCGTTTTCGCTGGCGGCGTCGGGGATCGAGAAGAAAGTATCGACGGAACCGAGCGCGCCATTCTGGAACTCGAGGACAACGACTGCTCCGTCTTCCGGTTCGTAGCCGTGCACCAGGCGACGAGTCTTGGCTGTTACAGCCACCACGGGTCCGAAGAACATTTCCAGGAGATCCAGGCAGTGACCGCCCATGTCCATCAATGCTCCCCCGCCGCTCAAGGACAAGTCCTGCCGCCAAGCGCCATCGATTTCGGGGTACCAGCAGGACAATTGTGCGCGCGCATATACGGGCCGTCCCAGTTGGCCGGATTCTATGAGCCGTAGAGCTTCCTTGTGTTGCGCCTGAAAGCGCATCATGAAGCCTGTCCCTAGTTTCAGCCCCGCCCGCTGGAAGGTCGCGACCATTTCCTTGGCCTCTGACACGGTGAGGCCAAGAGGCTTTTCGCATAGGACATTCTTGCCCGCTGCGGCGCTCGCCAAGGCCAGCTTGCAGTGCAGGTGTGTGGGCGTCGCGATGTAGACACAATCGATTTCGGAGGCGAGCAGGTCCTCGATGCTGGCGGCTCCTCGCGCCCCGAACCGCTCCGCGGCAGCGCGGGTCCGATCCGGGTCTAGATCGTACACCGAAACCAGCCGGGCGTTGTCGGCAGGCAGAATCCCCTCAGGGATCGTCCGGCGAAACGCGATTCCGCCGGACCCGATCACGCCCCAAAGCACTTTTGTGTTCATCGGAATCCTCACACACTGATCCGGGCTGTCCGGCGCGAATACGCGTCGATTACTTTTAGTAGCCCGGTTGCGATTTGGTGCATATTTTCTTCCGTGTACGTCGGGTAGGCAAAGCACGTGATAGTGTGCGACTCGTGCCAAAGCGCGTTGGGCACCTCGACACGGCTGTAATCGACACTCTCCGGCGAAGCGTACTCGGTGGAGCGAAATGGGAACCCCGACCGCCCGAAAGAGTTGTACTGCTGGTAGGCCTCCTCGGTGTGACACTGCGGCCAGAAGACTTTCCAGCAGGGGACGTTTTCCGCCATAGCGGCCTTGACAAACTGCCGGATGTCGCAGTCCATCTTCTCGATGTCGAACGAGAAGGCCAAGACATACCAGCCGTTTTGCCGCTCGCTTGAGTCGATTGGGAAATACATCACCTCAGGCCGCTCGCGTAGCGCCTCGATCAGGATGTGCGCATTTCGGCGGCGGTTCGGCAGATTCCAGCTATCGATGCGGTCAAGTTCTGCCAACCCAATCACCGACTGCATTTCCGTCATGCGGTAGTTCCAGCCGACCATATTGTGGATGTAAGGCAGTTTTTGCTCAAGCTCAAGCAGATTGAGACGCTGCTTGACGTCGTAGCCGTGATCGCGAAAGCTTCGTGCCTTCCAGGCGAGTTCCTCGTTGTCGGTCGTAACCATACCGCCTTCGCCGCCCGTCGTAAAGGTCTTGTTCTGGCAGAAACTGCACGCGGCGATGTGCCCGAGCGTCCCTGTCTTCCGCCCCTTGTAGGAGCCGCCGAACGCCTCGGCGTTGTCTTCGATCACAAAGAGGCCGTGGCGTTGGGCAAAGTCGAAGATCGGATCCATGTCACACACGTTGCCGTACAGGTGCACCGGCATGATGGCCTTAGTGCGGCTGGTCACTAGCTTCTCGGCAGATTTTATGCTAATGCAATGATCTTCCAGGTTGACGTCGGCAAACCGCGGCACCGCGCCGGCCTGCACTACCGAGAAGCTCGAAGCGATAAAAGTATAGCTTGGTACGATGACCTCGTCGCCGGGGCCGATGCCGAGGGCCGAGAGCGCCACGTGCAATGCGGCCGTGCCGCTCGAAGTGCTCACCGCGTATCGGCTGCCCTGCCACTCTGCAAAGCGCCGCTCGAACTCCACGCCCTTGCGGCCGGTCCAGTAGTTCACCTTTCCCGACCGCAGGACTTCTATCACGCCTTGAATCGCCTTTTCCTCAAATTGCGGCCAGGGGGGAAGGGTGCTAGATACTGCCGGGGCCCCGCCTTCGATTGCGAGTTTATTCACCTACCACCTCCATCGGAACGGAATCTTCGGACTCCAGACAAGGCTAAGCTTATAGCGGAATCAAGTGGCAGAGTCAAGAGATAGTTTGCACATCTAAATAAGTGAAAACGGGAAAACTAATAAGTTTTCAGAGTGGCGGGTCGCCAGGGTTTTTTTGTTGAATCTCCTCAGGACACAACGTAAAGATTTTCAGCCGTGCTGTGGGCTTGAGATCAATCGCACACATAGATGTCCAGTTCGTGGCGAGGCGCCGCCTGTTTTTGAGAGATACTTTGAAACTTCAAAATACTTCTTGACAGAGCCTGTTTCGTGTGCTAAACAGTTGACCACATCGGATGGCTGAAGGTTCCGGTATGAATAAGGGGGATATCCCTTGCTCGTTCCTAGCAATGTGCACTAGGTCTTAGGTCTACCCAACTCGTTCTCAGTAAGACTCAAGGAGGGATGAGTCGTGATCGAGAATGCCAAGTTTTCGAGAAGAAGTTTCTTGGGAACGAGTGCTGGGATGGTGGCCGCCCCTCTTGCGACCCGGATTCAACCCGCATTTGGAGAGTCAGCAGGTTTGTCTCCAGCGGAAACCCCTACCAAGGTGCCGGTGATTGACTGCCTGGTGGAGGTTGGCATCGCTAGGGTCGTAAGTCCCCTAGCGCTAACGGATCCGTGGTGCACCTTCGAAGACCCGGAGTTGGTTCTTCGGCGTATGGAAGAGGCAGCGATCGACTATAGCGTTGTCCACGCTACCGGGAACACAACCTATGAGAAGGCCAACGAAGAAATTGCGGAATTATGCCGTCGCTATCCGACAAAGTTCATAGGCTTTGCAAACCATAATGTCGAGCGCGAAAAAGGGCGGATTCGCTCCCTGCTGTTTCGCGAGGTGCATGAATTGGGGCTTCGGGGAGTGGGGGAAATCGGCTGCGGCGTACCACCCCGAGAGTTGCTGGATGCCCTCCGAGAGTTGCACATCCCGATGCTCTACCACCCATACGTGGGTGACGACGAGCGCGTTGCTCTTCTTGAGGAGTTCGTCCCTGACTACCCCGACGTCAACTTTATCCTTTGCCACCTAGGGAACGACGACTCCGACGACTGGCGCGAGCACCTTGAAGCAATATTATTAGCCAAAGCTTACCCCAACGTGTACCTGGATACCTCCGCGGTGATTATTACGCCTTACCTGGAGAAGGCAATTCAGGAGCTTCCAGCCGAGAAGCTGATCTTTGGATCGGACGGAGTGGATCCCGACTCACGCATGGAGATTTACAAGATTCGTGTTCAAAAGCTCCCCAAAGAGAAGGAAGAGCTGATTCTAGGTGGGAATATGCTCCGGCTGCTCGGAGGCCGGTTATAGGGAGGGGAAGGAATGGAAGAGCTACCTAAGCCCTTGGTAGTTGACTGCCACGCCCAGTTAGGGGACGGAGAAACCTGGGCGGAGCCTAAGAGGCAAGTGGACTATAAGGTCGAGCTGGTTTTGGAACGCGCTGCCGAGGCTGGTATCGACCGCTCTTGCGTGTCCGCCCCCCAGAACCCTTCCTACGAGCAAGCGAACATTCAGGTGGCACGACTCTGCGAAAAGTATCCGGACAAACTGATCGGATTTGCCGTGCACAACCCGCAAACCGAGACAGGACGACTGAAGGCGATGCTAACTGAAGAGGTGAGAACGATGGGGTTCAAGGGGCTGAAAACCGACGGCCATCCGACGCGCGAGATATTAGATGTGGTAGCCGAGTTGGACATACCCGTGATTTATTATCCCGAAGACAGCTGGCCGATTGCCAATCAGTCCTGGGAACTCATCAGATGGTATCACTTCATGACGGCCACCTATCCCACCGTGAATTTCATCCTGCCTCATCTTGGCAGATATAGGTCGGCCCCCGCTGCATGTGGTTGGTGGATCCATATTGAGGCGATCGACTTGGCGAAGAGACATCCCAATATCCATCTTGAAGCTTCAGGAATCGATAATACTGACTACCTCGCAATGGCAGCGCAGGAGCTTCCAGCGGAGCAGATCGTGTTCGGTTCGTATGCACCGGAACTCGACCCGCGTGTGGAAATATACGCCTTCAAACTGCTCAAACTGCCACCTGAGCAGGAAGCCAAGGCTCTTGGCGGAAATATGCAGCGGCTCCTGCACATGAGCAATTGAGTCTATAGACCTATGGTCCCTCTGGAGGATCCGTTGCTGCAAGGTCCATAACGAACAGTCAGCCATTCCTGGGGCATCGGCAGGGAGGCAGGGTTCATTACCAAGCCCCCACAGCACGAGGTGAATGAAGGCCTTTCGATGAAAATAGTGCTTGGAAGCAATGTTGGTTGTGTAAGCATCAGAGATGCGTATCGTATGTCGCTGATGGCTTGACCAGGGAGGGAGTGAAATGTTCAGACTCAGAGCGTTTCTTGCTTGTCTTTCTCTATTGATCTTGCCCGGTTTGATGATGGGCCAGATAACTACTGGTGGCGCTATCTTGGGCTTGGTAACAGACTCAACTGGCGCTATAGTTCCGGGTGCTGATGTGACCGTGACAAATCTGGATACGAACATCGCAAGAAAGTTTGCGTCCGACTCGACCGGATATTATGTCGCCACGCCTCTCCTGATTGGCCGGTATTCGGTCGCGGTGGAGGCGAAAGGATTTAAGCGGGAGGTGGTGCCAAGCGTAACCGTGAACGTCCAGGACCGCATCCAGGTCAATTTCGAATTGCAAGTCGGCGCCGTTTTGGAAACCGTCCAAGTGAGTGCGGAGGCCCCCCTTCTCGAGGCTAATACTTCCAGCCTGGGACAGGTGGTGAATGGCCAGCAGACTGTTGACTTGCCTTTGAATGGCCGGTACTTCACTCGGCTAGCTGTCCTGACGGCTGGCACGGCGCCGACACCTAGCGGCGCCCCGGATGCTGGGACCGGCGGTTTCAGCTCCAACGGAGTGCGACCCTACCAAAACGACTATATCCTGGATGGAGTCGACAACAGCAGCATGTCTCCTGACTTGGCCGGCGGATCGTCGTTCGTCGTCGGTCCAGCGCCGGACGCGATTTCTGAGTTTCGTGTCGAAACCAACGATATGAGCGCCGAGTTTGGAAGGTCGGGCGGCGCCGTCATCAACGTCAACATCAAGTCCGGGACAAATAAACTGCATGGCACAGCATACGACTTCGCCCGGAACAGCGCCTTCGATGCGAAGAACTACTTTGACTCTGGCACGGCGCCGATCCCGCCGTTCAAGCAAAATCAGTTCGGGTTCAGTATTGGCGGACCTGTCGAGCTGCCGAAGCTGTACAATGGCCGCGACAAGACCTTCTTCTTTTTTGACTATGAAGCGACACGCGTTCGCGCCAGTCAGACCGCTGTGACAACCGTGCCTCCCCTGGCTTGGCGAAACGGTGATTTCTCCGGCTACAACACAATTTTCGATCCAGCGACCACGGTGATCAACCCTGATGGCTCGGCAACACGCCAGCCCTTCCCTGGCAATAAGATCCCAGCTTCGGATTTCGATCCGGCCGCAACGAAGTTAATTAACCTTTTCCCCGCTCCGAACCTCCCTGGCCAGATCTCTTCCGCCGGTCCGGCGAATAACTACCTGGCCAATCCGCGATCTACCACCGATGTCGATCAATTCGACGTGCGGATTGACCAGAAGATAAGTGATCGCGATACGCTGTTCGGACGAGTCAGTTTTTCGGATTTGAACTCCTCCGCCCTCGGGCCTATCCCTCCTCCTTTGGACTCGGGCAGCTATTCCTATATTAATTCCACAAACAACTCTCGCAGCGCCGCATTGTCCTGGACACACATCCTTACGCCGCGCTTTGTGAATGAGCTTCGCCTGGGCTTTAATACAGCCTCGATCCGGGTCGAAGAATTCGATGCTAACCAGAACCTCGCAGCACAATTCGGCATACCCGGCGTGCCATTTTCTCCTGGCTTCGGAGGTCTGCCGTTTCTCAACATTGAAGACCTTGTCTATTTTGGATCTCCGACTTACGAGCCCACAATTGAGGGCCAGGACGTCTTTCAGATCAGGGACAGCCTAACCTGGGTCAAGGGCCGGCATTCCTTGAAGTTCGGCGTCGAACTTAAGCCCATTGTTGACATCGCGTATACTGAACCCGTCGAACCGATGGGATCCTTTGGTTTTAATGGAAATGCCACGCGCGATCCCAACAATCTGTCCAACACCGGTTTGGGGACGGCCGACTTCCTGCTCGGCTTGGCCTACGATCAAAGTGAAAATACGGCGATCGACTCAATCGTAAGAGATTATTTTCGACAGCCAGGATATTTCACCTATGTCCAGGACGATTTCAAGGTTACTAGGAAATTGACCTTGAACATGGGGCTCCGCTACGAATATGTTGCCCATGCCACTGAGCGAAATAACGCGATGGCAAATTTCATCGAATCAACAGACACTTTGCAGATCGTGGCGGGCAACAATACTCCAATGCCCTCTACGTTCTATCCCCAGATCGAAGTGACAAGAAACGCTCCGCCCAACCTCGTGCCTAACAATAAGCATGAATTTGCCCCGCGTATCGGATTCGCCTACTCGCTCTTCCCACGGACGGTGATTCGGGGCGGATATGGCATCTTCTTTTCGAGTTACGAATCCGGGCCGTTGAGCATTCCCAACCCTGGCAATAATCCGCCCTGGTACGTCCAATCGTCTTTCGACGCTCCGTCTGTGGTCACTCCGAATCCCATCGTGAGCAAGCTTTCACAGGGGTTCCCGGCGAATGCTTTGTCCGCTCCCACCTCTTTCTCCTTGTTTTCACTTGATCTGCATTTCACAAATCCCTACGTCCAGCAATTCAATTTTGGCATCGAGCGGGAGTTGGGGTGGAACTCAGTTTTGGATGTCGCCTATGGGGGGTCAACGGGTGTGCGCCTCTATGAGTTCCGGCACGAGAACGAAGCTACCCCCACCGCCGATCCGACGATTCCTATTGATAGCCGGCGACAACTCCCGTTCATATCGGGGACTATACCATTTTGGTGTTCCTGCGACGCCTCCACCTATCATTCTCTGCAGGTCAAGTTGGAAAAACGGCTCAGCAACGGGCTGAGTTTTCTGGGTGGGTATACGTTTTCCAAGGCACTGGATGAACAGTCTTCGGCCTCGCTCAACTTTTTGGCTCCTGCACCGCAATCGGACCCGGGTGGCAATTTTCGAGATAGTCGTTATCCTGGAGAGGAAAAGGGTCTGGCCGATTTCAATGTTCCCAGCCGCTTCGTGTTCAGCATGAGCTACGCGATCCCATACGGGCACGGCCGAGCCTTCGGCACGAAGTCAAATGCATTGATCGACGCCCTTGCCGGCGGGTGGGAGCTACAGACCATTACATCCCTGCAAAGCGGGTCGCCTCGCACTGTGGTGGCGAATATTGGTGACTCTAACTCGGACGGTGAGAACCGCCCGGACGCGGTTGTGGGCGTTCCTGTGAAGGGGAGCCCTGAAGGCCCGAACAATTGGCTTAACCCCGCTGCCTTCCAAAACGCGGTCCCCGGCACTTTCGGAAACGCCGGGAGAAACACGATCCCAACGCAAGGCGTCACCCAGGTGGACTTCTCTCTCTTCAAGGTCTTCAACCTTAGGGAAAGAGCGAAGCTGCAGTTTCGCGGAGAGTTTTACAACCTGATTAATCACCCCAATTACCAGGTCTGGTCACTGGACACCACATGGGGGCTGTCGAGTTTCGGTGAATATTCAGCTGCCATGCCTGCAAGGGAGATCCAATTGGCATTGAAGTTGATCTTTTGACAGATATTTGAAAAAGGAAATAATGATTCGGCGTGACCGGAACCAACCCTGCGTAGTGTTCTGGTCCACGGGTAACGAGGGACCCGAGCAGGGTACGGAGTGTGGCGCGAGGACTTGCACCTCTGCAATGCGGATGAAAGGCATCGGGATGAGAGGACACAATTCCCGGCCGCGTAGAGGGCGCG
Source organism: uncultured Acidobacteriota bacterium (assembly GCA_963831905.1). Classification (GTDB taxonomy): domain Bacteria; phylum Acidobacteriota; class Terriglobia; order UBA7540; family UBA7540; genus CAVROP01. Next base: position 1,148,922 of record CAWHRX010000004.1, read on the forward strand.
AAAAGTTCCTTGACGTAGGCCATTGTCTATTTAGACATCAGAATGGAGCATAACAATCAATGGAACCCACAAAACGTAAAGAGAGAATAGTCGAAGTCGATGTCCTTCGCGGTGTTGCGGTTCTTGGCATGGTCCTCGTGGACTTCGGGTCTCATTCTATGGGCAATTATTCCGTTGCTGGGACTTTCAACCATGTTTTTTACCGCATACAGGCTACAACTGATATTTATGACACAATTCACCTGATGTTCGCATTTCTTTTTGGCTGGGGGCTGGCGATACCGATGCTGCGCTCGAAGGTAAGGGGAGTGCCATATATCGGCCTGGAGCTACGAAGACTGTTGGCCCTATTTGTCCTGGGCGTAGCAAATTGCATTTTATTGGAGCGAGCTGACTTCCTTTATATTTTGGCGATGGCGGGAGCTGTGTCTCTCTTATTCGTGAATCGGTCCAATAAAACGATATTGTCTTCGGCAATGCTGTTAATTGCGGTCCCTGTCCTTAGCAAGATCATATTAAGCAGAATTGTGTCACCCCAAACTTTATCCGACCTTTTTGGCGCCCATGCTGCGTCGTATGCCGCTTTGAACCCACACGTGGTCCTGACTGCGAGTTACAGAAGTTTGGTGGTCATGCGCGCACATGAGGTGCTGGGCGACCTTGCACATCCGCTAAGTTATATTTGGGCCATGGACATGGTTGTTATGTTTCTGTTTGGATTTTACGCTGCCCGCAGAAATGTATTTCGCGATATATCTGGTAATTTGGGTTTTATACGCAAAGTTCTATGGTGTTCGTTGGCGGTGCGTTTGCTCGGATTAGGATCAGCCTTTGTCCTGGGGCGGCTCACGTTATTCACAACAATACCGACCGTGGATCAGCTTCCATCGCCCGGGCCCGGGCTCGAGCTTGTTAAGCTGTACTCGGACCAGGCGCTCGCGCTCTTCTACATGTGTTTGGTCGTTCTATTATTGCAGAACAATATGTTGAAAAGAATATCTCAACCGGTCGCCGATGTGGGACAACTGGCGCTCAGCAACTATTTCTTGCACGATGTCATCGGCACAACCTTATTCTTTGGTTATGGATTAGGACTTCACGGCAAGTTAGGGTGGGCGGTTGGTAAGGGGCTAGCCGTACTTGCTTGTGGTTTTCTAATGGTCATCAGTAGCTGGTGGGTCAGAAAATTTGAGTTCGGCCCTGCTGAATGGGTGTGGAGATGTGCGACATATCTGAAAATTCCACGATTTCGGCGGCGTCCCGAAGAATACAAAGCTGTTCCTGCTTAGCTGTGCTCGGCTGAAATCTCCGGACACCGGGGGTTTCCGAATATGGGGGATCCTAGCTCAAGCGACGACCTCTTTGCGCAGCAGAATCATTTTCTCTGTGAGCTCCCGGTACGTAGAATGTATCCGTCACAAGACGTGGCCTAAGGCTGTGTGAGAGGAGAAGGCTGCCCTGGTGGGAAAACCAAGGCGGCGGCCGGGCTGACTTAGAATTGTCCGGTCAGGCACCTCGATGAGGATTGGGAGGGATGTTTCCACAGAGCTTTCGTACTTTCAGTCTTATCGACGACATGACTGGATTGAATTATCAATTTCCCCCTGCAGTGCAAGCAGGGTTCTGTTTCAAACAGGAGGGGCCAGGATGCTCATCCTGTAGTTGGTCACGGCCCCACATCCTTCAACTTGACCCCGAGGAGGAAAAGAGATGGGTTCTCCTATGAAGTACCGCGAGTCGGCATTTATCTTGGCTGGCTTGCTCCTTTGCGTGGCGGTCAGCCTGCTCGGCCATGACAACAAGCAGTCGATGACCGCCTCAACGCCTCCCCCAACTGACATCGGTTCAATGCTCCAGTTATTCATCGATGAGGCCTCGATTGCGGAGATGCGGGGCGTTTCCCTCAAATTCCATCGACCCTCGAGGGCCGAGGTATCGATTGCTTTTGACCGCCCCTGGGAGGGACCTGGGAATCATTATGTTAGTGTCTTTAAAGATGGCCCTCTCTATCGCATGTATTACCGCTGTGCAGCAGGATCCAATCTATCTGCCGCCGGCGAGGGATGGGTGATGCGCACCTGTTTAGCCCAAAGCAGCGATGGGATCCATTGGGAGCGACCCAATCTCGGTCTTTTCGAATTTAACGGAAGCAAACAGAACAACATCGTCTGGAATCCTCCCAGCAATGAGCCGCAGTGGAACGAGGCATGCAATATGGCTGTCTTTAAAGACACGAATCCCAACGCGCCCGATTCCGAGAGATACAAGGCAATCGGAGGGGAGAGCGTCCCTGTCAATATTGGATTGTATGCCCTTTTTTCGCCTGATGGCATTCACTGGCGGAAGAGATCCGAGCCGATCATGACGAATACCATGACGAAATATCTGATGCCGAATGCTTTCGATGGCGATAACGTCGCCTTCTGGGACACTATCCAAAAGCAGTATGTAGGTTACATTCGGGACATGTACCCCAAGCCGGGGACCGGAGAGATGACGCGTGGAATTCGGCGTACGACCTCCGTGGACTTCATCCACTGGTCGACTCCCGAGTGGATTAACTTTGGCAACGGCGCCCCGCAACAGTTTTACACAAGCCCCATCACACCTTACTTCCGTGCGCCGCATATTTATCTGGGCTTCCCCATGCGATTTATGCCGAACCGTTATGCGGACTTCCTGCCTAAGGTCTATGACAAGGTCCGAGAACAAGGTGTCACCGACTCGCTATTCATGGCCAGCAGAGATGGTGAGCACTGGCAGTATTATCCCGAGGCGTTTATTGCAGGGGGAATAGACCCACTGAACTGGACAGACCGCAGCAACTATGTCGCTTGGGGAGTAGTCCCGACGGGAAAAGACGAAATATCCTTGTACGTACTGGAGGGATATCACCTTCCCAGTATCCACATCCGCCGCGCCGTGCTCCGCACAGACGGCTTTGTCTCAGCCTCAGCTCCTTATAGCGGGGGAGAACTGGTCACGAAGCCGATCATCTTTCAAGGCACAAAACTGGTAATCAATTACTCGACCTCGGCTGCCGGAAGCATGCGCGTGGAGATCCAGGACAGTGATGGTAAGCCGTTGCCCGGATTTCGGTTGGTGGACAGCAGAGAGTTATTTGGCGATTCGGTGGAACAAGAAGTAAGTTGGGACGGTGGTCCAGACGTGAGTTCGGTAGCGGGGCGCCCTGTGCGTCTCCGCTTTGTAATGAAGGACGCGGATCTCTACTCGTTTCAATTCCACGACTAAGGGCCGCAGAAGGAGAAGGTGCGCTAGTCAGCATGAAGACGTTTGATCAGTGGGCAGTGCGGGAAAGTGCACCAACCATCACCTTGGAAGAGGAAGAACGTCAGCAACACGTGGCAGTTTCATGAAGAGGGTGGGGGTGGGCGCCATCATGGAGAGTACGACGATGAAGCCTGCCGCCCCGAACGCCATCGCGGAGGAGACCGAATCTATGAATCACCCAGAGGCTGAGAAAAAAGATGTAAAATGGGAAGGGATATGGGCGGGATTGCCGACCATGTTCAACGAGGACTGGTCACTCGACCTGGGCGCCATGGAAGCGAACATCCAGCGCATGATCAAGGCCGAGGTGCAAGGGATTTATCTCCTGGGCAGCACCGGCGAGTTCTATGCACTCGAATTTGATGAATTCAAACAGCTTGCCGACCTGCTGGTGAAAACAGCCGGCGGGAGCGGCATTCCCTTGGGCGTCAATTGCGGCTCGCCCGCCACGCGCGCCACGCTCCGCAAACTGGAATATATCAAGAAGGCGGGCGTCAGCGCCGGCCAACTGGTGATTCCCTACTGGATGGACATGACGGAGCGGGAACTTATGCAGTTCTTCAAGGACGTCCACGCCACGGTCCCCGACCTGCCGATCATGCATTACAACATTCCGCGCGCGAAACGATTTCTGCTGGGACCGGACTACATGACAGTGCGAGAAGTGCTGCCCAATCTAGCGGCGGTCAAGTTCACGTTTGTCGGCAGCCACTTTGGGGACTTGCAAGAGGCAGTCCGCCTCAATCCCGGCCTCAAGTTTCTCATCGCTGAGGACCTCTTGGTGAGCGGCATGCAGATCGGAGCGCACGGGTCGTGCAGTTCCATCGTATACACCAACTCGGAAACCTTTCTCAAAATGTATCGCCTAGCGAAGGATCATAAATGGGACGAGGCGGTGAAAATGCAGAGCCGCATTTCGGCTTTCTTTGCCGGAATCGATGCCATGCTCGGGAAGCTCGGCGAAGGCAACATCGACCCGGTGGGTGATAAGGGCTTGGGACTGGCCGCCGGAGGGATCGTCGGGCACCCGCGCACGCGCGCCCCGTATATCGGCTGGTCGGAAGGGAGTGTCCTGGCGGTTCGCGCGTGGCTGAAGAAGGACTTCCCGGAATTCCTGGCCAAGGAATAAGAAAATTCACGATTCGCTCCAGCGAGTGGCCCAAAACCATGACGCCGCGGGACCAACCCAGCGTCGCGGAGAAAAGCACGAAACGGGTGCCCGCCCTGCGGCACAAGGTTGTTTAAACGGGGACATCGGCAATGGTCTCTCGAAATCCGAGCCGTTCCTCAAGGTTGATGAATTTAACAATCCAGGTCGTTTCTCGGGGAGGAATAGAATGTCCAATCAGCATGTTATCCAAATGCGCGAAAGTAGGGTCCTGCGGAGACTGCGCGCAGGCCAAGTGGCAAGTCTTTTCGGAATACAACTTGCGGACGCCCGCGCAGTGGAAATTGCTTCCCTGTTCGGGTTTGACTGTTTTTGGCTGGACTTGGAACATGTTTCGAACGATTGGCGGGCTATAGAAGAACAGATCTGGGTTGCCAAGATTCGGGACGCCGATGCGATGGTGCGAGTAACGCGCGGTGGATACAGTGACTACACACGGCCACTCGAGCTCGATGCCGCTGGCATCATGGTGCCACACATTATGAGTCTGGAAGACGCCAAGAATGTCGTCCACATGACGAGGTTTCATCCACTCGGCCGCCGGCCGGCGGATGCTAGTAACGCTGACGCCGCCTATGGCAACGTTGCGCCGCTCGACTATTTCCGCCAAGCAAATGAACGACGCTTCCTCGTGCTCCAAATCGAGGACCCCGAGCCCCTCAAAGACCTGGACGCCATCGCCGCGCTCGACGGGATTGACATCATCTTCTTCGGGCCGTTTGATTTCAGTCAAGGCATCGGTGCTCCCGCTGTGATGGACCATCCCCTCATTACTGAAACGCGCAAACGAGTCGCCGACGCGTGCCGAGCCCACGGAAAGTTCGCCGGTACGACCGGCACTCCCGCCACCGTCGATGCGCTTATTGATATGGGCTACCGACTCATTAGCATAGGTGGTGACGTGTCTGCCTTGAATGAGTATTGTCAGAACATAGCCGCAGTATTTCAGACGCGGCAAGGGTGAGTCCACTTATTGCAGCGCGCATGAAAGACATCCGCATGAGGGAGCACAATTACTGGTCTAAGAGGGGAGTTCAGATTGTTCCGAGACTTGAGGTTAGCGTATAACTCTACGTGGGGATAAGATTGAAATCGCAAGTTCCCGCTCAACGGAGGGTAGGCCCAATGCGGATAGCATTTCGAATTGTCGTAGCGATGGTCTTGGTGGGGTTCAGCGTACGCGCATGGGGAGCTGAACCGTCGAGTGCGGCCATCACGATTTTTTCCTTTGACAACGTGACGATTCCCTTCACGCAAAACCTCTATCTCACGATGGTGCCGGCCAGCAAGTATCCGGGCAACCCCGTGTTAGCGCACGGTCCCGAGGGGTCGACGGATGCTTGGCGCGCGCAATTTTATGGCAGCATTATCAAGGTAGATGGAAAGTACCGGATGTGGTATTGTGCCGAGGATGAGCCGAACCCACCTCCTGAAACACGACCTTACCACTACTGGCCAGCTTTCGCAGAAAGCCTGGATGGCATCCATTGGACGAAACCGAAACTCGGGCTAGTTGAACATAAGGGAAACAAAGAGAACAATTTGCTCCAGTTTTCTCCTCAACCCCATTTTGAACTCACGGAACCGCTGGTGTCACTCGTGCTCTACGAGCCGTCGGACCCTAATCCGTCGCATCGTTACAAGATGACCTTATACGGGCTTTACTACGAAGCTGACGACGTGGAGTATAAACACCCTCAATCAACCATTTACCCTTATTTCAGTGCGGACGGCCTGCGCTGGCAGCTTGCGACGCCACCGCCTAAAGGCGACGCCTACACCGAGGCGGAGGCCCCCATTGTACACAATTGCTGGTTTGAACTCGGTGGCTTCTATAAGTTCGGAGGCCTTTATTACGTTGCCGGGCAAAAGGGGGGGGGCGAGAAGGACTGGGCGGGGGAGGAGTGCGATGTCTGTATGCCGGACGGGAAGCCAACAGGCCGAGTGATGGTCGTCCACTCGTCAGATGATTTCGTGCACTGGTCGAGGGACGACGCGCTTTCGTTCGTGCGTTACGGCTATCGCTCCCTAAAAGAGAACCTGGATGAAGCACACGACCCTGCCGCCGTGTGGAACCGGAACAACGTGCTGGTGGCAATCTATGGTTTGTGGCATGGGGTTAGCCAGGCGGCGGACCCCAAATTGGTGGACGAACGTCGAATGCCGCTGGGATTTCTCATCAGCAACGACGGCATTCACTTTCGGGAACCACAGCCCGACTTCCAATTCATTTCCCCCGGCGCAGACGGCGAGTGGGATCAGCGCGGTCTGATTAATGGCCAAGGCTTCGAAAACGTCGGCGACCAGACACGTGTGTATTACGGAACTTGGGATCTGTCAGCGGAGCGCGCTCATTCCATCGCCGGTGACCCGAAGGGCTCAGTAGGACTTGTCACTTTGCGGCGCGACGGCTTCGGTTACCTATCTGTTCGGGTGCTCCACTCGCGTTTCGCCAGCCGCAACGGAACAGATGAAGGTGGGATGTTGACAACAATGCCCATTTCCTTTCCGCGAGGCGCGAACCACATCTGGGTGAACGCCAGCGGTCTCGGGCAGGAGGCGCACCTGCGGCTGGAACTTCTCGACCAGCTCGGAAAAGGAGTGCCCGGCTACTCAGGAGCGCAGGGAGCGGTTGTGGATCAGGAGGGTGTGGCCGAGCCGGTCGGTTGGTCAAATGGGCAACTACCCGCCGGTCCGGGACCATACCGGCTTCGGATTCATTTCGAAGGAGCTGACAGGGGCAGCATCCGGTTCTACGCAGCTTACGTCGAATAACTTCCGAATCCACGCTCTGCGCTAGAGCATTTCCATAAATAATGTATAAACAATGTAGCTTGCGGAGAGTGGACTTTTATGGCTGAGTGTGCTCATGTGAGCCAGACCGATTCCGATCCGCAAGCGCATTCTGGAACTCTACCAAGGCGGCCGGAGCCCGTGGGAGACCTCAGCGGTCACCCAAAACCGGCCGTTGATGGTCACTTGAAAACCGGCGAACGGAGACACTCTCTGGGACATCGACTTGAGGCACAGGGCATTGACCTCGTAGCCATGGCCAATGTCTTGAACGAAGAAAAGAAACAACAAGTCTTACCCCTGGGACGCCTCGGCTGGTCGCTACGGAGGATCGTGTCAATCGGTAGGGCTGCATGACTTCATCTAACTGAAATAGCCGCCGAGACACAACACTGAAAGACTGTTTCCCAGCGCCAGTGGTGGTCGGCTGAGCCCCGACAGCGTGTCAGATCTTCTCGCCAAGCATATGGCACGTGCTACCCATGCTTGTCCCTCGCTTGCAGGGCTCCGTGATCTGGTATCGAGACTAGCTCTACTTCTTCGCCTTCTTATACTCTGTTGGCACCTTGCCTTGGATCTGGTCCAGGCTGGCTTGTGCGGCTTGCGCCCACTGGCCATTGGGTCGCAGCTTCAAGTAATTCTGGAACGCCTCAATGGTCCCGGGGACTGGAACAATCGTACCATCGGTCTGATACTGCGCCTTGGGCAGCAAAGCCGTGCCATACCAGTAAAAAGCGTTGGCATTGCTGGGATCGAGGTCCGTGGCTTTCTTGAGGGACTCTGCGGCGTCGTCCATCTTGCCCCGATTGACCAGGACGACGCCCAGATTGTAGTAATAGCCGGACGCTCCGGCGGGGTTGATCTCAGCCGCTTTCTGGAACTCCTTCTGGGCGTCATCGACCTTACCCATTTCCGCGTAAACGCTGCCGAGGTTGTTGTGAAGCACGGCATCATTGGGGTTTAACTGGATAACCTTCTGATAGGCCTCGATGGCCTTTTGCTGGTCCTGCATTCTTGTGTCCTTGTTCTGCTCCTGCTTTGCGGCGTTCCCGTAAGCATCTGCCAGTCGAACCAGCACAATGGGCAGGTTCTCGTCTTTCGCCATCGGCACGGCCTGCTCAAACATCGCTGCCGCCTCGGAGTAATGTTGCTGATCATAGAGGAGCCTGGCCTGATCGTATGTCGCCTTTAGACCGGCAGCCTGCTTCTGATCCTTTTGCAGCTCTTCCGTTTTCTTCGCTGTTTCAGGATTGGCCATCTGTTGTTTGTGGGAACTGGCCATTGCCTTGACCACGTCAAAATTGATTATCGTGGGGTCCCCTAATGCAACATTACCGGTACGGTAATAGATGGTCTTGCCGCTGGGATCGAGGAGTGTGATCTTGTATCGCCCGGTACCGAGGCCGATGTACGTGTACTCGCCTTTCTTATTGGTCTTTATGCGTTGACTCCACTCCATATCCTGCCGCTCCACCAGGATTGTATAGCCTACCAGTGGTTTCCCATTCTCACCTGTGCACTTGCCAGTCACTCCGCCGATTTGTGCAAATGCGGAAACCGTGAACGCCAAAGCCGCCAAAACAACCACTCCGATCAGTCTCCGCGTCAATGGACTATGCATAAGTCCCTCCCTCATTCATGTTCAACAATCACATTCTAGCGCCATTTGGGAATCCACCCAATCCCATTCGAAAACGTGTCACAGTAAAGTGAGAAGATCCTGTTCTAGTACTACTACGTTAAGTTATTCCTGCCTCCCGCACGGGAGGTGCAACGCTCTGGTCCATGACCGAGGGCAAAATCGAGAAATGTCGGAAGCGCTTGGAACAATTCATGGCCGACCTGCTGGAGCCGCAGGGGCGGCGCGATCGACGCCTTTGGAGTTTGGTGTATGTGCGCGACCTGCTGCTGGATGGCGAGCGCAAATCCATCGAGCCGATCGCGGCGCGTCTGCCCGAGGGAAACGTGCAGGCGATGCAGCAGTTGCTCGGGCAGAGTCCTTGGCCTTGGCAGCCGATTTGGGAACGCCTGGCCCACGGCATGACGGCGGAGTTGGCACCCGACCCGGCGTGGGTGATCGACGACACGCGGTTCCCGAAACAAGGTCAGCACTCGGGGGGCGTAGCGCGGCAATACTCGAGCACGCTGGGCAAGACGGCCAATTGCCAAGTGGCGGCGAGCCTTCACCAGGCGGGACCGGAAGAGAGCACGATCCTGGGCTGACGACTCTACCCGCCGGAGAGCTGGACACAGGATCCCCTGCGCCGCGACGAAGCGGGCATTCCCAAGGAGGAGAAGTTCCAGACCAAGTGGCGACTGGCGCTGGAATTGATCGACCAAGCACGGGGTTGGGGCCTGCGGGTGGGGGTGGTCTCGGCCGATGCGGGTTACGGCGAGGTGACCGAGTTTCGCAACGGACTGGAAGCTCGCCACCTTCTCTATGCCGTAGGCATCCCTTCGAGTTTGGGCGTGTGGATGCAACCGCCGAAAGTGGACAAACTGAAAGCGCGGGGGCGAGGGCGGCCGCCGACCGCCTATCACTAGGGCGACCAGCGGCCCCCGTCGGTGCGCGAGTTGGCGGAAAAGGCTTGCGGCTGGAAGCACGTGCGCTGGCGAGCAGGCACGAAGGGTCGGTTGGAGTCGCGCTTCTACGCCTGCCGCGTCCAGCCTTCGCACGGCTTCCACGAGCGCGAGCCACCTCACCCAGAAGTCTGGCTGCTGGTGGAATGGCTGCCCGGGGAGAAGGAACCTATGAAGTACTTTCTCTGCGACTTGCCGGTGCACTATACCCTGCAGCGGCCGGTGCGCATCGTCAAGAGCCGCCGGCAGATCGAACAGGACTACCAGCAACTCAAGGAGGAACTGGGGCTGGACCACTACGAAGGCCGCAATTCGACAGGCTGGCACCATCACGTCACGCTGGTGATGCTGGCGCACGCTTTCCTCACCTTGGAAAAGCTGCGCAGCAAAAAAACTTCTCGGTGGACCCTGCCACAGACGCGCCGTGAAATCCAACGCCTGCTGTTCACTTGCACCGGACGGTGTGCGTATTGTGGCAGCATAATTCGCAAGCGAAACCGATCACCTTAACTTAACGTAGTAGTACTAGTACTCAGTGACACAATTCAGCGCAACATGGCTTAAGGGATCCTGTGCGGACGATCATTGAATCATTGAGAAGTGGTGCCACTTCTGGCAATCGCAGTACCAAATGGGAAGGACCCACCGAAACCTTCAATTCTATAGTGCCCCCCAGGCAAAAATAGTGTGGAGCCGGTTGCGACGAGCTAGTATGATACACGAGCGTTTAGGCGGCACGGCGGATTCCGCAGGAGGAACGGTAATGCGTCAACTATCGTCGAAGGAAAGGCTGCTGAGGACCATTCGCCACGAGGAAGTCGATCGGGTTGCCATCAGCCCGCGAGATGGCGACTACCTCGAAGGCGTGTTAGGGTGCTGTTGCGTGCACCATTGCATTTGGTGGAGGGACCAATATTTTCATCATGATTTGATGCCTATCTACATACCTCAGCAGAACAACTATTTGCTGCACCACTCGGGTCCGTATAGCGACCTCGCCAACGTGTCAGTCGAAATAGAAACAAAATCCACCGGTGGGGATGTGGTTGAGGTGCGTCGGCAGTTCAAAACGCCGGCGGGAATTCTCACTGACAGACGATCCGTCGCCCGGCCGGGAGGAGTGGTCGATTTCGATCATATCGTCGAAGGGCTGGTCAAGGATCGAGCCGACCTGGAGAGAATTCGGTTTTTGCTGCCTTCACCCAAGGATGCGTTCATTGGCGAAATTCCTTTGCAGCAAGAGGCCATTGGCGATAAGGGCATTTTGCTGGTGTCAGCTACACAGAGCGTCGACCAATTCCTGATGGACGCCTTGGGTGTTCAGAACGCCCTCTTAATGTATTACGACGATCGGGTCCTGTTAACACAACTCTTACGTATCTTTCAGGACTACCACCGGGCTATTCTGAAGCGGGTGCTGGAATTGGGGGTAGCGGTTGTGTTTGAGCCCTGGTACAACTGCTCGATGAGCGTGGGTTGGTCACCCGCGCAGTTTCGCGAGATGTTCCTGCCATTGATCAAAGAAAACGTCGAGCTTGTTCACTCCTACGGAGCGTATGTGGACTATTATGACGATGGTAAGATGACGTCGGAATTAGAAGATCTCGCCGACGCGGGTGTAGATATTGTTGAGACTCTGTCGCCCCCACCCATGGGGGATGTGGATCTGGGATCGGTGAAACACCGAATTGGCCATCGGGTCTGCCTGAAAGGGTATATCGACCAAGTGAATCTGATCTGTTTCGGGAAGCCGGAACAGGTTCGCCAAGCGGTACGTGAGGCTCTTGAAGTGGCAAAACCCGGAGGCGGCTTCATACTTGGCACGGCAGATTCTTTCCGACCGGAAAGTCCCTCAGAGAACATCAAGGCATACTTCGACGCTGCTCACGAATTCGGCAAGTACGAACAATAGGACGGGTGGCGCGTACGTCGCGACGCTTTTTGCCGGGATGTGTGCACCCCTCGGTGATGCGGCACTGTGTCCATGGCCAAGGCCGAAGCGTCATGCCAGAACAGAATAAACGAAGCGGTGCGATCTTCAAGTATGTACGATCTGCGATGGGCTCGCCTCCGCCCTCGGCCAGATGAGCGCGTGAATAAAGGATACCACTATGCTCCCACTTATTCATCGTATCCACTTGATAGGTTTTCGGCGTGAGCCCGATGCTTCAGAAAGTGTCCGTGCCGGTGGAAAAGAGCAGCAATTTCGCCGGCTCAATGAGCAGCAAGGGGCGCGACTTTTGTGAGCGGGGCACACGAAGGCAGGACTGGCGGACGAACTGCGCAGTCGGTGTGTCGGGCTGATCAGCCTGCGATTGGGTTCATGCCACAGGATTCTCTCCTGCGCCGTCAGCCGCAAGTGGAGTTGTGGAGGGCCGGGCGTGTTTGGTGCCAGGCCGGACCGATTCGATCACCAGGTAAAGTTTATCGGCGCTATTGACTTTGCCCGCCACGCAATAGGCCTGGCCAGGCACGAGGTGGTGGGTTTTGCTGAAGTCATGCAAGCGATAAACACGCTGTGTGTCGCGGTCGACGAGCAGCAACACCGCACACGACCGGTACTCCTTCCGCGAGAGCAAGAACAGATGGTTGGCGCTGAAGTTGAACATTGAGGGTTAAAGGGGAACGGGGGTGACTGGCACCCCCGCCCCATCGGCAGCGCCGTTGAGGGGTTCACCCGCCGGACTCCTCCGGTGATGGGCTATCGCACAGAGCGGCGCCTGAGAAGGGCCCGCCTTCAGGCAGCGGCAGGCGGCGGGCTCTTCTGAGCTTTGCGCAGACTTTCTCCACCCAACAGAAAGATCTCGGAGTTTTCCACCAGCCGGTCGGCGATGGCGGCGGCGATAGTGGTGTTGTAGAGGATGTTGCCCCAGTCGGAGAACGGAGTATTGGTTGTAATAATCGTGCTGCGTTTGCGACTGTGGCGGGTGGAGATGACCTGGTAAAACAGGTTGGAAGTCTGCTGGTCGAGGGCCAGATACCCCAACTCGTCCACGATCAAAGCGGTGGGCTCCGTGTAGACCTTGAGCTTGCGCACCAGGGAGTGATCGACCTGAGAGGCGAGCAGGTGGTTGAGCATCTCCATGGCGGTGGTGAACAGCACCCGCACGTTGGCTTGGCAGGCACGCCAACCCAGGATCTGCGCCAAGAAGGTTTTCCCGACGCCAGGATTACCAATAATGACCACATTGGTGCCCTGCTGGAGGAAGTCCAGGTCGAGCAGGTGGAGGAGGCGGCTTTTGGACCTGCTGGCGGGATTTATGGTGGGTGAACTGGAACTGGTCGAGCGTAGGTTGAGCGGGAAGGCGTGAGAGCTTGAAGCGTCGCTCGATGGCGTGCCCGTGGCGGGCTTCCAGTTCCAGGTCGGCCAGACGTTCCAAGGCGGCGGCGAAGCTAAGATTTTGGTTGGCCGCTTCCTGGGTCATCGTCTCCAGTTTCTGGGCCATGGTCATCAAGCGAAGTTGGATCAGTTTCTCTTCCAGGGTCATCGACAGACTCCTTTCGGTCTCTCAAGATGAAGGCATCGTAGTCGAGCAAGGACAACGGGTCGGTGGTGAGTTGATTGAGTTCCGGGTCGCGCAACTGCAAGCGTGGCTGCGTCTCACGGGGAGAGGCAATCTGTTGCAGGAGATTGGCCACGTAATCGGCGCCAAAAGCGCGGGCGGCGAGAGCTTTTTCGAGGGCGGCTGCGATCTGCTCGAGGCGATAAGCGCGAAACAAAGCAAGCAGTTCCTGAAGCTGGCGGAGGAGGGAGCGGTCCGAGTCGGCCAGCCCGCGCAAGTAAGCTTCGACCATTTCCGGAGGGCAGACGCCCTGGAGCAGTTTCAGCAGTCGCTGTTGTGCTTCAGAACGTAGGGCGGCCGGGTGGTGTTCGAGCAACTCCTTTTGGAAACGTTCGCCGCCCAGCGTCCGGCCGCGTCGCCAGCAGCGTGCATAGCGGACGATTTCCGCCCCCTGCCGATCATAGAGTGTGACGGAGGAGGCATCGGCCTTGGCGGTCAGATGCTGCCCGAGGAAGCGGGGCGGGGCGCAGTAACGGTTGGCGTCGAAATGCCAGCGCAGATCCTTGTACACGAAGACCGTGGCGGTGTCGCGGTAGTCGGGGGTGAGGGCCGGCAGGGGGCGCAGGGTGTCGGGACGGAAGGGGTCGCAGGGACGCCGGCGGGTTTCGCGATGCAGGCGGACGTTGGCTAACTCGTCCAGCCATTGCCGCACCTGGAGGCTCACATCCGTGAGATCGGCGAAGGTTCGCAGAGGCCAGAAGTTGGAGCGCAGATGGGCGACGCCACCTTTCTCCACTTTGCCTTTTTCCCAGCCTGCCCCAGGATTGCACGCCCGAGGATAAAAACCGTATTCACGTGCGAAGGCGAGGAAGCGCGGCTGGAAGCGCACCAGGCGGCCATCGTGTTCGGCGACGGCAGTCAGTAAATTGTCATACCAGCACTCACGGCTCACCCCCTGGAGAGCTGCAAAGGCGTGCTGGTGGCAACGCGCAAAGGTCTCGAAACTCTGGCTGTGGGTGAACTCGACGTAGAGCATGCGGCTGTGTGCTTCGATCAGGCAAAAGGCATAGAGCTTGCGTTTATCCCCTTCATAGTCGAGCGCCCCGAAGTGGCCCCAGTCGATCTCGAAGCGCTCGCCGGGGCCGGGTTCCATGCGCAGGAAGGCGCGGGGCGTGGAACGGGACGCCCGCACCTGCTGTAAGTGATCGCGCTGGATGGTGTGGCCGCCGGAATACCCCGCGGCTTGCAAGCGCTGGAGGATGACGGCACCCGGGGCGTGCGTGTCCCGCTCAAACAGTTCGCTGATGAGCGGCTTGAAGGGATCGAGCTTGCTGGGGCGAGGACGGCGGACCGGCGAAGGCACGGGAGTCGCGAGATACTTTCTCACGGTGCGGGCGGCCAAGCGGAGTTGGCGGGCGATGCGGCGTATCGACCAATGCTCGCCACCGGCGAGACGGTGAATTTCGTTGATCTGCTCAAGGCTCAGCATGGATGCGGTTATAAACCGCCGAGAGGAGTTGCACCAGAGGGGTGTTGTTGGCAAGACGCCGGCGGCGTCGGCACAGGGAGGACAGGGGATTGAAAAATCAGCAGTTGGCAGGCGGCCAGGTTGTTGTTTGCAAGATGCCTTGCGGTGGGACCGAAGAGCCAGACCTCTGCCGCAGAACGTTTTAAATCTACCGCCAGGTTGTTGTTTGCAAGATTCAGCAAGCGGCGCTTTTGGTCACGGCGTTGCTGCCGCTGGCGATTACGTTCCACTTGCTGTGGGTGGTTCAGGCGGTATTGCTTCCAATAGCCGGGGTGAGCCTTGCGCCACTTCTGCGCACTCTCCCGGCAGATCTGTCGGTAAAGGGAGTCGGAAGTGACCTGGTGCCGGTGATAATTGCGTCGGCGTTCCCGCTGGCACTCAGGCTGGCTGCAAACGAGTTGCTGGCAAAGATATGGGGCAGGCTGAAAGACTTGCTGACAATAAAGACAGCGGCGATCACTCATCAGGCGGCTCCGGGTCAGAATGCGATGGAATCATTCTGTTCGGGACTGCCGCTAAACTTGTGTTAGCACCGGCCTGAAAGGGAACCAATTTTGCGGGTTTGGAGAAAGCCACTCGTATGAGAGAGTTACTTCCGGGCACAGTAACGTGCCTGCGGGGCGCATAGATGAACCGCTGTCCCCTTACTGGCGTGTGTGAAGGGCACTTCCGCGTTATCGTTTATCGGCAACTTGAACGCCCTGTCCAACGAGTCGGGCGTCACCCGGCCTTCAACCTCAGAGACGACGCCGGGCTTACATCCAAGGTTTGCCGAGGTACAGCAAAGTGAAGTAGGCTTACGGATTCGGCAGGGGAGTTCGACGCCTTTTTGTGGGGGCCGTTCGACCGTCTGCCTGCAAATAGGCAATTTGCACGTTACGTCCAACGGGAGCGAGACGGCTGGAGCCAGATCCTGAGATTCAGACCGCAGGTGTTAGTCTACTTTCTGCGGCCGAAACTCTCCTCGAGCGCGATGCGGACGAGTTGGCTGCGAGTCCGCACGCCGGTTTTGTGAAACAGTTGTTGCAACGCTGCCTTCACCGAACTTTCCGAAATGTCGAGACGCGCGCCGATTTCCTTATTGCTGAAACCCTCGAACACGCCCTGCAGCACTTGATTCTCCCTTTCCGTGAAGGCACGTCTTGCGTCCGGCGCCTCCTGGCTTTTGGCCGCTTCCACCAATGCCCGCACCGAGGTCTGATCCAGCCACGTTTCGCCTGCCATTACTTTGCGGATGGCCCGGGCGAGCGAGACCGGCGAGCTATGCTTCGTGAATATCCCGCCTACCCCTAACCTTACTGCCTCGACCGACTGAGCGTCGCTCATGCCGGCCGTGACAATCAGGAAACGCCCTTCGAAGCCCATCTCCCGGGCGCGGGCAATAAACTGGAAGCCATTTTCCTTGCCCAGGTCGTAGTCCAGCAGCACCAGATCGATCGGCTTCTGCCGCAGGATGTCGATGGCTTTGTCGACCGTCGCGCAGTGCCCGGTCATTTGCAGGTCAGGCTCGCTGTCCACCAACCGGCTCAGGCCTTCACGGAACAGAGCGTGGTCATCCAGTAAGAGGATTCGGATCTTATCCATGTGTCTTTGACCCTCCCCCCTCGCAACCTTGCTCCACACAAGGCACCAGGTCCAAAGCGAAGCAACACCCGGGAGATCCCGGCTCGTAACGGAGGTCACCCTGAAATGTCCTGACTAGAGCCCGGGAGAGATACAAGCCCAGCCCTGCGGCTTCCGCGCCTTCCTGAAAGGGCTGAAATAGGCGTTCGGGATTGGATATGCCGCCACCGGAATCACGAACCCGCACCACCACGCGTTCGCCTTCCACACAGGCGCTGACTCTGAACTCTTTGACGTCTCGGTCTTCCATGGCTCGCAAACTGTTCTTGGTGAGGTTCAACAGAGCCTGCAGGAGACTGTGGCGCTCGGCCCACACCCGGGGCAAACCTTCTGGGACATGCCAGCGAACCAGTACGCCGGATTCTTGCAGGGACGGCAAGGTTACAATGCGCAATTCGTCGAGAACCTCGCCCAGGTCAACACTCGCCGGTTCCTCGCTTCCAGCGCTCTGCCGCAACTCGAAGGCGGCGATCCTTCCCAACCCTTCTACCAGGTCCCTCAGGGCGCGGAAGTCCTCACTCTGCGCCAACTGGGGCCGACGCGAGAGATTTTCGCAAACCACCGCGATCGCACCGCACACGTTACGGATCTCATGCGACACCCCTCCGACGGCCAAGCGGGAAGCCACCATCAAATGCTGGAGGCTGGACTCCTCTTTATCGCGAAGATCCTCGGAGCTATCCACCAGCATGGCCGCCAGCCTTGCTCCGGCACTCGTCTTGTAGGTGGAAAACCAAACGTCCGCGAGAAACACCTCCCCGTCACGACGCCGGCCACTGCACTGCAGGGCCGTACGAAAGCCGGGCGCCGCCTCCTCGGCCGGGGGCACTCGGGCCAAGGGTGGAACAAAGTCCTTGATGGATTCACCCGGCAAGGTCTCAGGCTCGAAGCCCAGCAGGCGGTGAGCGGCTTGATTGGCCATCACAATCTTGCCCGCCGAGTCCAACGTCAGTATAGCTGCCGGGCTGCTCTCAATGAGGGCCTGCAACTGCTGCTCAGCGTCGCGCCGCAGCAGAGACTCTTGCTCAACCTCTCGGACGTGCTGCGCCGTGAGTCGCCGGTTCTTGGCGGATTCATGGGCGAAGAGCGCGGTGCCAAAGTAAGCAGCGAACATGAAGATGTCGCGGGGAACCCCTGCTGCGGGATCCCACGTATACCAGAAGGGAGCAAAGCGCTCGGCCAGAAACGTACATAATCCTCCCAGCAATACGAGTTGCCAGCGAGGCAGGCAACTTCCCGCAATCAACATGGGGAAAAGATAAAGAAAGCCAAAAGAGACGTTCAGTTCGACCTGCCAATCGATCAGGGCCACGGCTAAGATCATGAACCCTGCAACCAGAAGCAGCTTGGTGCGGCTCAGCTTTAGGAATGATGAAAGCATATCGCTCTCGCCTGCCTGCAATGTTGGCATCGAAATATCAAG
Organism: uncultured Acidobacteriota bacterium; assembly: GCA_963831905.1. Taxonomy (GTDB): domain Bacteria; phylum Acidobacteriota; class Terriglobia; order UBA7540; family UBA7540; genus CAVROP01. The sequence goes on from CAWHRX010000004.1 coordinate 1,166,831, forward strand.
CCACGAATGCAATTTTACCAAATCGCCCCGCGCCGTCTGAACAATTGGCGGGAAGATAGGGTCGGGCTGGCTGAAAGATAGGCATGCATACCCGCAAGATAACTGGAGGATGTCCCGGCAGACGGATTATGGTGATCTTGAGCGCACACGGCCGGCGATCAGCGCAGTGATTTCTTGATTCTTTCGTGTTCGCTCCGCGGCGCTGGCCTGAGACGTTTCGGGTGATCAGCGAAGAGCGCTCGCACTTCGTCGGAGGAAGACAATGGAAGTTCGGATTCACATCGGCAAGAGATTCGCCCTGATGGTCGCGGCGGCCGTGGCGCTGGCCGCCGTAAAGGCCCTCGTTGAATCCGGCCGCAGCCGTGGACAGGCGACCAATCCTAATCCGCCTGAGAACCCGGCCGCCAAATCCAGTAAGGCCCAGCCCGCTGCGACCTTGGAGCTGACGCCCACTCAACTGGGCGCCATCAAGGTCGAGCCGGTGGGAAGCTACCTGTTTCCGGTGGAGAAGGAGGCAGTTGGTAATATTGATTATGACGGGGACCTGTCCGTGCAAGTGTTCCCTGCTTACCAGGGAACTATCATCGCGACCTTGGTGCAACTGGGCGCCGAAGTTCGTATAGACCAACCCCTCTACACCGTTAAGAGCCCCGACCTGATTCAGGCAGAGTCAACATTGATCGGAGCGGCAGCGACTTTTGAGTTGACCAACAGGGAACTGGCGCGTGTTCGCGGATTGGCAGGGATTGCAGAGCGGGAAAGGGAACAAGCGATCTCCGACCAACAAACGGCAGAGGGTGCGCTGAAAGCCGCGCGCGATGCCGTACGAGTCTTCGGCAAGACGGATGCGGAGATCGATCAAATGATTGCCGCGCGCCGGATCGATCCCGCCCTGATTGTGCGCAGTCCCATCCCTGGCAAAATCACTTCCAAAAACGCGCAACCGGGCTGGCTGGTGCAGCCCGGAAACCTGCCAGCGCCCTATTCGGTCTCAGACGTCACCCTCAAATGGATGCTGGCCAATGTGGCCGAAAGCGAGATCCCGCTTTTCCACTTGGGCGAGCCGGTCGAAGTCCGTGTGGTCTCTTATCCTAACCGCGTGTTTCTTGGGAGGGTTGCGAAAATCTACGAAAGCGTTGACCCGGGTACGCATCGCGGAACTATCCGCTCGGAGATCGCGGATCCCAAAGATGAACTGCATCCCGGAATGCTCGCGAACTTCGTCATCCGGGTTAAGGGCCCGATCGACACCACCGCCATACCCGCCGCCGGCGTGGTCCGCGAAGCCGACGGCACGATGACGGTTTGGGTGACGGCGGATCGCCGTCGTTTTGTGCAAAAGGACGTCAAAGTGGGCCTGCGCAAGGACGGCTGGGTCGAAATCCTGGAAGGTTTGCACCCCGGAGAATTGGCAGTAACCGACGGCGCGGTCTTTCTAAGCAACATGCTCGAGGCGCCGCCCAGCGACTAGCTTCATCGAGCCCCGAAGGGGCGACCTAACACAGCCCAGGCCAACGGCCTGGGTCCGGAAACGCCTCCCCGGCTGGCCGCAAGCCCTGAAAGGGCGGAGTAGCAGTCTGGCATCCGCGCGGCTACTTTTCGAGGCGTGCGTTGTGGTTTTTATCACGCCCTTTCAGGGCTTGAGAAAAGGAACTTGGGTGGATTTTTCTGATCCAGGCCGTCGGCCTGGGCTGTGCTAGGCCGCCCCGTTGGGGCTACGAGCCGATCTGTCATGTTTAAGTCTCTCATCGCCTTTTGCCTGAGTCGACGCCCGATTGTGGTGCTGGGTCTGCTGTTGTTTGTGGGGGCCGGGTTCGTCGCCTTCAAGCTGCTCAACATCGAGGCCTACCCAAATCCCACGCCGGTGATCCTCGAGATCACCGCTCAGGCGCCGGGCCTCTCCGCCGAGGAGATGGAGCGTTACTACACGCTCCCCATGGAGATTGGACTCTACACTACACCCGGCATTGATGTCATCCGCTCGACTTCGTTCTATGGATTGTCCTTTGTGCGAGTCAGCTTCAAATATGGGATCGACTACAATTTCGCCTATGCCCAGGCATCGGTGGCGATGCAACAGAACGTTAGCCTGCCCGGCAGCCTGGTGCCCGACATCCAAGCCAACAGTTCGACGGGAGAAATCTATCGTTATCAGGTGGTCGGCCCGCCGCACTTCGGAATTATCAACCTGCGCACGGTCCAGGATTGGATTGTGGCGCGGCGCCTGTTGACCATCCCCGGCATCGCCGCCGTCAACAGTTGGGGCGGCCCCACCAAGGAGTTCCAAGTCGAGGTGGACCCGCACAAGCTCGAAGCGTATAGCGTCACCGTCCCTCAAGTCCTGACAGCGCTGGGTAACTCCAACCTTAACGTGGGCGGACGCGAAATCCGCGTTGGCCAGCAGTCCATCAATATTCGCGGCGTCGGCCTCATTGACGATGGTGGCAGCGATGATTTGCGCCAAGGTTACAAAGTTGACGATATCGACAATGTGGTTCTGACCCAAATCAACGGTGTCCCGGTGCTGATCCGCGACGTCGCCAAGGTGTCCGTTGGTTACCGGCCAAGGCTCGGCATTCTGGGGAAGGACGAGCAAGACGACGTCGTTGGGGCGATCGTGGTGATGAGGCGAACGGAAACGACCTCCGACATGCTCCCCAAGGTCAAAGCGGCCATTGAAAAGCTGAATCACGACGGGAGTCTGCCACCCGGAGTCAAGGTAGTTCCTTATTATGACCGCTCCGCCTTGATCGCCCTCACCACCCACACGGTTCTGCACAACCTGATTTTCGGATGCTTGCTGGTCTTCTTGATCCAATGGATTTTCCTCGGCAATCTCCGCAGCGCCACCATCGTGGGTCTGAATATCCCCTTCGCGCTGTTTTTCGCCACCATTCTCCTGGTGATGCAGCACGAAAGCGCGAACCTGTTGTCCGTGGGCGCGGTGGACTTCGGCATCATTGTGGATTCAGCCGTGATCCTGGTTGAGAATATCTTCAAAAATTTCCAGCGCGATCCGGAGGAAAAACGGAGCCTGCTCGAGCGTTTGGCGAAAGGTTCTTGGGGATCCGACCCGACGAGGCCCTCAGAGCCTACGACGGCGGTACACGGATGGACGGATCGGTTGCGGCTGATTCTGATCAGCGCCATGCAGGTGGACAAGGCGGTCTTGTTCTCAGCGCTGATCACCGTGGCCGGTTTTGTGCCCTTGTTCACCATGCAGGGAGTCGAGGGCCAAATCTTCGGGCCCATGGCGCGCACTTACGGCTGCGCCCTGGCGGGCGCCCTCATCGCAACGTTTACGGTCACGCCCGTGATTGCTTCCCTGCTGCTCCCCAAGCACGTGAAGGAAGCGGAAACGATCGTCGTCCGCGTGTTGCACCGTATCTACAATCCTGCGCTGCGCTTTTCCCTGAACCACCGCGCACTGGTGGTTGGATTGGAATTGACCTTATCTCTGGGAACCTTCTTCCTGATCGCACCGAGGCTCGGCAGCGAGTTTCTTCCGCACTTGGAAGAGGGCAACTTCTGGATTCGGGCATCCATGCCGATCACGCTCTCGCTCGAGGACGGCGAAGCGGCCACCCGAAAAATGCGCCAGATTCTCCTGCGACACCACGAAGTCCTCACCGTCGTTTCCCAACATGGCCGGCCCGACGACGGCAGCGACGCTTCGCCCTTCTCCAACGTCGAACTCTTCGCTCCCCTCAAGCCTTTCGATGAATGGCCAAAGGGTTTGACCAAGGACAAGCTAACCAACCAGATTCAGCAGGAGTTTAATAACGAGCTTCCGGGGGTCGTCTTCAATTTCTCCCAGTACATCGAGGACAACATCGAGGAAGGGATCTCGGGCGTCAAAGGTGTGAATTCGGTCAAGATCGTCGGTCCCAATCTCCAAACCATCACCAATCTTGCCGACCAGGTCCGGGACCAGATGAGCCAGGTGCGGGGCATCACCGACCTCGGCATCTTCCCCGTCCTGGGACAACCCAATTTGAACATCAAAGTGGATCGCGCCAAGGCCGCGCGCTATGGCCTCAATTCCGGCGACGTGAACGCGGTCGTGCAGGCGTCCATGGGTGGCGCCATAGCGACTTCGGTCCTGGAGGGCGATCGGCAGTTCGATATGGTCGTCCGTTATACGCCCGAATACCGCGACAGCATCGATAAAATTCGCAATATCAAAGTGGGCTATCAGACCCCCACCGGCGCCAATGCCTACATACCCCTGAGCGAATTGGCGAACATCACCCTGGACACGGGAGCCGCCTGGGTTTATCACGAGAGCGTGCAACGCTTCATCCCGGTGAAGTTCAGCGTGCGGGGCCGCGACCTGGGCGGCACGGTCGAGGAGGCTCAGAAGCGCATCGCGGACAACGTGAAACTTCCGCCCGGATACCGGCTGATTTGGGCCGGAGAGTTCGGAGATCTCCAGGAAGCCAAGAAACGTCTGGAGATTATTGTGCCCATCAGCTTCATTTTGATTGCCGGGGCGCTCTACAGCCTGTTCAATAACTTTCGCGACAGCCTTCTGGCCCTCGCCGGCATCCCTGACGCGGTGGTGGGCGGCATCCTGGCGCTCTATGTCTCCGGTCTCCATTTCAGCATTTCCGCCGCCATCGGCTTCGTATCTCTCTTCGGTGTGTCCGTCATGGACGGCATCCTGATGATTACCTTTTATGAACACGAAAGGGCCAAGGGATTAGTGCCCGTGGAGGCGATGTACCGCGCCGCCAGCACCCGCATGCGCCCCCTGTTGATGACGGCGCTTTCGGCCTGCATCGGCCTCTTTCCCGCGGCCATTTCCACGGGCATCGGCAGCCAGGTGCAGCGCCCGCTCGCCACGGTGATTGTGGGCGGCATGTTGCTCGGCCCAGTCATGCTTCTTCTCGCCGTGCCCGCATTGAGGATGATCTTTCTAGGCCGCGATAATCACCACCCATCGGAGGTTCACTCGGCATGAAGGCGGCGTACCCCATTCTCGTGCTTAGCTCTATCGTTTGTCTGCTCGCTGGCCCTCTCCTTGCTGAATCTGCGCGCCCTCTCCCGTGGGGAGAGGGTGTCCCGCGACCGGCGCCTTCATCAGCCGGCGCGAGACGGGTAAGGGGTCTCTCCGCCCAACCGTCCCGAAGCGTCAGCCGTTCCACGCAGTCTTCCACCATTCGCCCGCGTTTGATACGGGCCAACGCCCCAAATGTTCATCAACCGGGAACAAACAAGGCGGGCGCCGCTGCAACAGGCGTTACCCGAATCGTCGCGCCAACACTCAACAATGTGCGCCATCGCAGTCCAAACCCGGCGGTCATAGGCGGACCGGCGGCGGATAAAGCGAATGGAACTGGCTCGCTCAGCGGAACTCGCATGAACCGGAGGCGCTAGCGAACAAACCTATGTTTCGCATCTCCAAATCACTCTCCGTTATCTTCCTGGCGGCCTTACTACTCGCCCCAGCTTGCGTGGTGGGCCCGAACTTCAAGAAGCCTGCTCCCCCTGACGTGGGCGGCTACACTCCCACTCCGATTTCAGCCACCAGCAGCACACCGAGCGTGGCCGGGGGAGAAGCGCAGCGCTTGGTCGAGGGCAAGGACATTCCGGGGGAGTGGTGGCAGGTGTTTCACTCGCAGGCGCTCGACGATTTAATCGCTCGCGCCCTCCAAGCCAATCCCGATCTGAAGTCGGCGCAAGCGGCGTTGACGGTGGCGAGAGAGAATTTGCTGGCCCAGCGCGGTTTTTACTATCCCAGTGTCACCGGCAGTTTTACGGCGACCCGGGCGAGGTCGGCGGCCGACCTTTCGCCTGTCCCCAGCGCCAATGTCCAGAATTACAGCCTCTACACGCCGCAGGTGAGCGTTTCATTCGTACCGGACGTTTTCGGACTGAATCGCAGAACCGTGGAATCGCTCGCTGCGCAAGCGCAGCAAGCGCGCTTCGCGCTGGCCGCTACACACATCACCTTAAGCTCCAACGTCGCCGCGGGAGCGATCCAAGAGGCATCTCTGCGGGGGCAGATTGCCGCCACTCAGGCGCTCATCAAAGTCAACACGGACATGCTGAAGATACTGAAGGAACAGTATACGAGTGGCTATGCGGGCCAACTCGACGTGGCCGCGCAGGAATCGCAGCTTGCCCAAGTCGCTGCCACCTTGCCGCCGCTGCTCAAGCAGTTGGCGCAACAGCGGGACGCGCTGGCGGCGCTGGCGGGCGGATTCCCGAACCAGGATCTGACTGAGAAGTTTGAGCTCTCCAGTCTGCAACTGCCGCAGGAAGTGCCACTGAGCCTTCCTTCGCAACTCCTCGAGCAGCGCCCGGATGTTCGCCAAGCCGAGGAAGACCTGCATGCGGCCAGCGCCCAGATTGGCATTGCCATCGCCAACCGCCTGCCGAGCATTGCCCTGACTGCCGACGCCGGCAGTTCGCCGACCGCTTTCAGCAAGATGTTCTCGGGCGGCAATGGCTTTTGGGATTTGACCGCGGCAATCACCCAACCCATCTTCGACGCCGGCACCCTGAAGCACCGCGAGCGCGCCGCCAAAGCCGCCTTTACCCAAGCCGCCGAACAATACCGCAGTACCGTGATCTCCGCATTTCAGAATGTTGCCGACACGCTTCACTCGCTCCAGCAGGACGCCGATGCTCTGAAAGCCGCGAGTAGCGCCGCGGACACCGCCAAGCTGACCCTCGATCTCACAACGTCGCAAGTGAGGGCGGGCTATGCGGGTTATCTTGCCTTGTTGAGCGCGGAGCAGGCCTACCAGCAAGCCCTGATTAATCTGGTGCAGGCGCGAGCGAATCGCTATGCCGATACCGCGGCGCTCTTTCAGGCCTTGGGAGGCGGCTGGTGGAACCGCCCGGACATGCCTAAGAGTTGAGATCCAACAAAAATAGGACTGAATTTCAACCTGGCATCCCCCCTAACCAATGAAGGCAGACCCGAGCGACCTCACTAAGTATATGCCCGGGTGACGTCCAGAATAGCATTTGGCCCTCTACGTGCGCGTGTGGCGACCGATGGTATTGAGTGTATGGTCGGCCGCTCGGACAATATCCGAGCGGTCAGTTGACGGAAAGTCTTAGTGCTGTATCGGAAGCGCGCCGGCTGCACAAAGTTGCGGAATAGCAGAGCCTCTGCCAGGCGCGCTTCCGATACAGCGACTTGAAGGAAGCCGCCCGTGTTTGCGGCGGACGCGGGAATTATGGTTTTTGAATCGCGTAGCCAGGGCCTAGGTTAAATGGGTGAGCCGGCGGAATGAGTTTGTGGGGGCCAGGAAGCACGGATGGAAAGTGAACGCGGCTGGATCGGGTGCGGTGTGCGCTGTTGAGCTGAGGATGGAGGGGTCGTGGGGAGTGGCTAAGCACACCACAGCGTCTGCGTGGTGGGCACGCGCGGTCTTTTCGCGTGAAGGAGCGGTACTTCATGAGAACCTCGCGGAGGAGAGGGGTGGAGAGCGTAAGCACATCTCCGCCGCCGTCAGTCGCTCCAGGATGATCATCGGACCGCCGCACTGGGGGCAGGACCAGGTGGAAGTGGAAGGCTGTGGGGTCGAGCACCCTTCTTCCTCCCCGGGTGGCGGTCCTGGTGCGGCTGGCAAATCGGTCGGTCGTCCCAGGAACTGGAAGCAAAGGGGCAAGAGCGCGGCACGCCGTCGGTGAGCCAGAAAGCCGAAATGACGGATGCGGACGAAGCCCGGGGGAAGCACGTGGAGCAGGAAGCGGCGCAAGAATTCCTCGACCGCCAGAGTCATCAGGCGCTGCTGGTTGCCGTGCGCGGAGTCTCTCCAGCGAAAGGTGACTTGGTTGCCCTGGAGGGCGACCAAGCGGTGATTGGAGATGGCCACGCGGTGGGTGTAGCGGCCGAGATAACGGAGAACATATTCGGGGCCACCGAAGGGCGGTTTGCAGTAGACCACCCAGTCCTGCCGGAACAGGGGGCGGAGAAAGGAAGCGAAAGCCTTCGCTTCCGCCAGAAGCTTTAAGTCCCCGTAGAAGCCGAGTTGGCCGTCGGCGAAGGCCCGTTTGAGAGCGTCGACAAACTTGCCGCGGAAAACAATAGCCAGAACCTTTCTGGGGAGGAAGAAGCGATAGCGAGGGTGGATCCAGCGCTGGTGATCGGGGGAGAGTCCGCCGGCCGGGACCACACAATGGACATGGGGATGATGCTCCAATTTCTGATTCCAACTATGGAGCACGCCGAAGAAGCCGATTTCGGCGCCCAGGTGGCAGGGATCACGCGCGACTTCGAGCAGGGTTTCAGCACAGGTCTGGAACAACAGACCGTAGATCAGCTTCTTGTTCTGCAAAGCCAGTGGGGCGAGCCGCCGAGGCAGGGTGAAGACGACATGGACGTAGGGAACAGGCAAGAGTTCGCGGCGGCGAGCCGCTAGCCACTGGTCGCGAGCGTGGGCCTGACACTTGGGGCAGTGTCGATTCCGGCACGAGTTGAAGGAGTGGGCACGATACCCGCAGCGGGCACAGCGATCACGATGCCCGCCCAGGGCGGCGGTGCGGCAGCGCTCGATGGCCGCCAACACCTTGAGATGTTGGCCGCTGATCCAGCGACGACTGGCTTCGATAAATCTCTGTCCCGCCACCCGGATGAGATCGGCCACTTCCAGCGGTGGCCGACTCATTTAGGCGTCTCCGGGCGGCTCGTCTTTCTTCCCCGTGGGCGCCAGCGCCAACGCGTCCAGGGGACTGGCGGTGGCACTCAGATGGCGGCTGGAAAGGTGCAGGTAAATCGTGGTCTCTTCCAAATCGCGGTGACCGAGCAGCACCTGGATGGTGCGCAGGTCCGCCCCCTTTTCCAGCAGATGCGTGGCAAAACAATGCCTCAGAGTGTGCGGGTGTACGCGTTTGTGGAGACCCGCACGCAAGGCAGCCTGGTGGCAGGCGTGCCAGATCACCTTGGAAGTAATGGGACAAGGGGCCGTGTGCGCACGACTACCGGGGAAGAGCCAGGTCTTAGGCTTCAATCGGCGCCAGTACTCGCGCAAGGCTTCCAGCAGGACGGGACTGAGCATGACGTCCCGATCCTTGCGGCCCTTGCCGCCCTGGATGTGGACGACCATCCTTTGGCTGTCGATATCGCTCACCTTTAAGCGAGCCACTTCGGCGCGGCGTGCTCCGGTGGCGTAGAGGGTCATCAACAAAATGCGGTAGAAAGGATTGGGAGCTGCGTTGATGAGCTGGGAGACTTCTTCCTGGCTCAGTACGGAGGGCAGGTGCTGCACTTTCTTGGGATAGGGCGTTTCCGCCACGCTCCAGGATCTCTTCAAAGTTTTAGTGAAGAAGAAACGCAGAGCGGCCAGCCGTTGGGTAACGCTGCTGGGAGCCAGCTTTCGCTGGCGGAACAAATAGGCTTGGTGCTCGCGGATGTGCTGGGGACCTAAGCGGTCGGGAGAACGATGAAAGTAGCAGGCAAAATCTTCCACCGCATGAATGTAACCTTGGATCGTTGTTTGAGCGTAGTTTCGACGCTCGAGTTCTTCGAGCATCATTTTGCGTAAACGGGTCATAGAGAACCTCCTTATGACCCGACAATAGCTTGATTAAGGCAGTCCTGTGGGCAACACGCACGCGCAGCGTCCGCCGCACGGGCGGCTTCGTTCAAGTCGGATTCTCGTCCACTGAGGGCCGATCACCTGGCCATATGACCGCCCCATCGCCGACTCGGTCCAAGCTGCGTTGCGGGGGGGGTGCGCCCGGATGAAGCGAGAGCACCTGCCTTCCAAGGAGTGCGGCTTTCCTGCCGAGAACCTCTGGTGGCGTAGCTCAATTTGACCACAGCGCGGCAGAGCCGCAATTCAAAATTCAAGATTTGAAATTCAAGAGCACGTAACGAGTACGATATCCATCGGGTGGTGCGGTTCCGACGCGCAACAGGGTCTGGGCCCTCGCTTTTCGCTTCTCTCTGAAGGGTAGGCATGTTTCCGGCCGCTGCCTGAGCGCTCGGCCTTCCAGCCGACGACGAGGCGCACCTGCTTCTAAGACGCCACGCACCCGCCGTACCGCTCGGCCGCCTTGGCCAGGCTATCGCCAGCCACGGGTGAGGCCATAGGGCAAGATCAGGACGCACAAGAGCCAAGTCCACGCCCCGCTTATCTTTTTGACTCAGCGGCCGAACCCAGGGATAATCGTCCCCCAGGAACCAAGGATTACGTCACCAAGGAAAACTTATGCGCCTCGAAACCTGCAAGACCCGACTCCGCCTTTTGCCTGCGCTGATCCTTCTCGACCTTGCGGTCATCGGACCAGTCTGCGCGCAGCAAGCGGCTCCACCGCGGGCGGTGACGGCCGCCGATTACGCGCAAGCCGAGAAATTCATGGGGTACAACACTGAGCCCCTCGTGGACCACGCAGTGCAGCCCGCCTGGACCAGCGACGAGCGGCTCTGGTATCGCGACAGCGACGCGCAGGGCGTGCGCTTTGTGGTTTTCGATCCCGTCAAACTCACGAAGGAGCC
>CAWHRX010000005.1:0-696460 GCA_963831905.1 uncultured Acidobacteriota bacterium
GGCTTCGAGTTGCCCGGAAGCGCAATCAGTGCTGAAATCCAGAATCCCTTCACCAGGGAAATAACGATACTTGGGGCAATACTTGCGGACTTCCTTGCGGGTGGTGAACACCATCGCGTGGTAGTCTTTTTCGATCTGACGCTTGAGCTGGCTTTCCGGCGTCCGCCAGAGTACCAGTGAAAAGGAATCAACTTTTCCTGCGAGCTTCACCAAGGCGCTGTTTCCATTCCGCAGCGCGTCTGGAAGATGAACAACAGCAATCGTATTTGGCATACGCAAATCCTCCCTCAAATGAATTGAATTCCCCTTTTCGAATCTTCGAGCCAGTCTTCGTGCCGGCTAGGATGTTCACGCTTCAACTGACAAGCAGTGCCGATTGGAACGGCGGAAGCGCGTCAGGACCGGCTGCATAACCGAGTGCCAGCAGAGCTGGTGTGACGTCCAGCCACACCGATCCAATCTTCAATTGACCTGACCAGAGAGCCGGAATTGACCCTTCGCTCATCCGTTCAACAAACAGATCGGGATGTGCGGATGGTGGTGGGTGCCGGCAACCGTAATGTCGATGTGGCGGACACGGAGCAGCATCCACGGAAATCTGGTACTGCCTCATATACGGAATGCGTGAATTATGGTTTAGAGTCATTTCTCCTCCTTGGCTTCCGGGACCTGGAGTAGCAAAGGCCGAAAAGCCATGTGCTACGGGTTTTGTGCTCGTGTGATTGTTAATTGGGCAAAGTGCAGATCGCGGTGAGCGAGTATCGGCCGTTCGAGACGAGGATGCCGGTGAGTTCATGGGTGACCACAGATAGGTGGTCACGAGAAACCCAGCAAAGCGGCTCCGACTTCCCTTCAAGGAAGACCTCCGCAGCAGGCTCGTCCTGGCGAGTCTTCGGGTTGTGGTAAGTCACCGGCTTGACGGTGACCCGTTGGCCGGCCTGGGACTGAAAGAGCTTCAGTTCGGCTTCGATCCTCTGGCGATCCTGCTGCTTAAGAGTTGCGTCTTTCAGCCTCTGCTCAAAGCCACTGACTGCAGGCAGGGCCACTGTGGCAGGCTGGGGTGTTGTCTCACTGGTGTCTTCAGTAGCCAGCAGGCCATGTTCCAGCCGGTACTGGCCATCCGGCACGTCCACGATGCCAAGCCAATTGGCGGGATTGGGAGTGCTGCCTACCATCCGCACCAGCGTGTCCTCCACGACGACATCGAGGTTCAGATGGCCGTAGTCAGCACGCACGCGCTCCGACTCCCAAGTGATCGGCACATATTTGCGGGTCGCGCCTGCAGCCCTAGCCATATCCAGGAATCCATCCAGGGTGTGCGGACCACCCAGGATGCCATCTGCTACCGGCTTCACCGAGCCATCTGGATTACGTGGTGGCTCAAGAGTCAATTCCCGGTCGAAGACCAACTTGCTCAGTTCGGCGTAAATCTCCAGATACATGCCGCTGGCCTTGATGCGGTTGTGCACGTCTTCCTCGGCGAGCAGATAAGCGGCTAAGCCGGCCTCCTGCTCGTTGGTGATGCGCTTGCCGCGATGGTCCTTGCCTGCCTTGAGGAACTCCGCCCTCTTGGCTTCCCGAGTGCGGTTGTACAAATGCCAGAAGTCCCTGGCGGCGGTCGCAGCCTCCGGCCGAGTCGGGAAAGTCCGGATCTCCAGAGGCACTCGCCAGCAGCGTTTCCAACTCTCCTTGTCGGCGAACTTGCGTGCCTTCTTGAAGATCTCGACCCATTCCTCATGGGCAACGTCCATCGCCGTGCTCACTGGAATGGGCTCGTTGTAGTTGCCGAGGCGATGCCGAGGAATGCGTCCTTCGCCTTGAAAGCCACCTTGCCACCAGAACTTCGGAGCCACCGGGCAGGTGTTGCGGAATTCCGTAATCGCTGCGCTCGCCCACTCGACCGACTTCCCGTTCATTTTGATCGAGTCAATGATCTCCTCCAGACGCGAGGCGATCATGGGCATCTGGCTCTTGGGCAGGTCATGCTCCATCCAGTGGATGGCTTCCACGACCTTGCTGCTTGGCTCCATTGCCCTGAGCTGGGCCACGATACTCTCCCGATTGAGCCACAGCAGATTGAACCAGACGATGGCATTGACCACGCACCCGATGCCCATCTGGCCGTGCCTGGCATCGGCGATCATCCTGATGACGTATTCGTCGTCATACCGTTGGACTTCGGGATGCCGGTCGAACAGGGCATCACCGTCATCAATCACCATCGCCTGCGTGGGAGTGGCCATGACCTGCGGATAGTCCTGAAGGGTCTTCCAGTGCGCTACGATTTCCGGGTCGAGCAATGCCAGCACGGAATCGTCGAAATCTGCGCCATTAAAGCTCTTGCCCAGACCCGGCGTGCCGTCCGGGCTGGCTGCGAAGCCTAGATGGACGAACATCACGGCGCCACGGTCGATGTCAGCGAAATGCTGTAGCTGCCGACCGCGCAGCTTGCCGGATTCCTTGTGAGAGGCGTTGGGATTCCTCAGAGAGATGAACTCACCCTCGAATCCACCCAAATACACTGAGTTGACATCGGGCAAGGTCGAGCGCTCCCAGTGCGGATAACCCTGCCGGTCGAAGACAAACGGCTCCGGGAAGATATATTTCCGTACTGCCGCTCCCGCCAGCTCCTGAGGCTTGACGGTCATGAGATCCTTGGGTTCCCGGAAGCGAATGCGGAAGCGATCGGGATCGCTGTTCTGTGGGGATTCCATCTGGGTGCGATAGAAAGCATCCCGGCAATGGCGGAATCGCATGGCTGGCAAGCCTGCGGCATACATCCGCCAGAGCTTCCAGCGATTCTCGTCCGTCACGAGACTGCCGTCTTCATCGACCCAGCTGTCGGGATTATAGAATCCGATCTCCTCCTTGACGCGTTCGTCGTCTCTCATCATCTCGAACACGTCGCGGGCAAACTCCTGGCTGAGGTACTGGATCAGCTTTGCATCCCTTACCTTCGCCAAGTCGAGATTGGAGGCAGTTTGCACGTCCAGATTGGCCGGACTGCCATGGAGTTCGTTGAGGACACTGAAATAGGCTTCGCCATTCCAGGAACGAAGCTCTTTCTTGATGTCGAAGACGACCAAGTCATAATCGACATCCCAGATGAGGCAATGCGCCTTGATCTGCCCGCTGGGCAGGGCGCCGGTGATCTGAATAAGATCACCAATGTGTACCGGATGCCCGGTCAAAAGAGCGCCACCCCGGCGAGAGGCCAGAGCCGCTCCCGAAGTCCAAGCCTCGGGCCAGCGTGGGCCAGGATCGTAGACCGCAGTCTCGAAGGATGTAATCCCATCCGCCAGGATGACTCGATGAACAGAGTCGTATTGATTCAGCGGGCGGACTTCGGCTTCCCTTCCGAATAGTGCTGTCCTGCCTCTAGCCAAGTGCCTTTTGATCCGCTTCGGGATACTCGGCTTGGCTTGTGCAATCCCGAAGCCGAAGAGGCGGCAAGCCTCCTCATAGGGTACCTGTTTATCGAGAAGGACGGCTGAGAACCCATTGTCCCTTACGATCGGGATCACCGGATACCAGCTCTGTCCTTCGATTACGACCCCAAGGCCGGACTGCACGATGTCCAGAGCCAGCCCGAAGGACTCGGCACTGCTACCCAGGCTGATGCGGCCATAGTTCAGGCCGTTCAGCTCGGCATAGTGCTCAAGCACTGGGCTGAGTTCGCTGAACCCGAAGCTCGTCCTGACATCCGGCTTTTCGCCCGGTTGGCGATAATGCCGGATGATCGGCCTGCGGCCAGGACGCTCCGGGTCCTCAAGCACCGACCACTTCTGGTGCGGCTTGTTGATGTCCGGAGTGAAATACAGTTCTCCGTGATTGGGCATAGTTCGCCCCTCCTTCTGTCGGGCATGCCTCCGACGGGCAGGATTGGGACTGAAGATTGGGATCCATTCCGGACGGAATGGGGATGAGGTGGGATTGCCGGAATGCGGGGGAAAGGTGGGATCCCCTTGCTCCCCGGCCAAAGCCGGGGCTTGCCGGGCTTAAGGTGGATTAGCTGCGCAGCCAGCGCAGAATGTGAGTGGTCTGAACGTCCTTAGCACGCTGGACGTTCTCACGCATATTGATAACGTTCCTTTGGAACTGCGCTTCGAGAAATAGGGGCGCATGAGCAGGCAGCTGAGCTGCTCGCTCTTGGGCGATCTGGGTGAGCATAGTCGCCAGCTCTCTGCGCCTCTCCTCTCGGACCTCGCGGGCCATCAAAGCGCGTTCCGGTTGAAAGTACCTCAAGGCACACCTCCTTGTGATCCGGGAAATTGGCTGAATTCGAAGGAATGTTTCCTACTGGTGGGACTAATAAAGGCGGGAAAGCAATTGCGGAGAATACCGCCCTCGGCTGGAGCGAGGACAGGAATGTGCTGTCGCTATGAGGGAAGGACGTGTGACCCTTCCCCCCAGAAACACTCACTTCTCGGTGCAGTAGTCGGTCAGCTTTGAGCCGACGTAAACCAGGGTATGCCCTGTTGTCAGCGTAGCTTTCCGTGACAGATTGCAGACGCCAGGTATGACGGTTGACTTGCTGTAATTGATGGTGGCTGCAGCAGCCTTGTCGGCCGCTTTCAGGCATCCGCCGAACAAGCTCGTGAAGATTGTATTCGAATCCATGTGTCCTCCTGGACAAGCCCGGAGGGTCTCTCGACTGCGATGTTCGCGGAGACCCCCGTGGGCTCGAAACGATTTGGATGGGGCCCCCCATCCGTATCGTGACCAGGTGCATATCCGCCTGGGACATTTCCGGCCTCGCGCCCGAAACCCTCGCATGTGCCGGGGAGAATCAGGTTTCCCGGTAACGGTGACGATTTCGATAGGTTTGGGCTCTGCCGCGGGCCTCACGCGGGAGAACTTATGATGTAATATGACCTACGGGGTAGAAGCTTGGCGGTATGAATTACTGCGGTGGTTTTCGGTGAGAATTGAGGGCCTACGAGGGGAAAACGGCGTCACACTTAGCGTCACACTTAAGCGCAAAAAGGGCCTTATCTGTGATACAAGTTGGGTTCAGCGGTCCTGTAAATTCAATGATTTAGGCTGTTGAAAACTGCTTACACAGAATTTCTAATCCGTGGGTCGGGGGTTCGAGTCCCTCCACGCCTGCCATTATTTTCAGTCACTTAGCGCCCCCACGCTTCGGTTTTACGGGATGTGGTTAGATGATGGTGGGCTTCCTCTTCCGCTTGGGATCGACGATCTCACGGCTCATGCTGAAACGGGACGTGCCTTTGCCCTTGAAGCTGATCCGGCTCTCTTTCTCCGGCAGGTGGAAGGTTTCGCCCAGCCGTTTGATGGCCTCGCCGTTCGACACTCCCTTCAGCGCCAACACCAGGTCGATGGTGGACCGGCCTATTACACTGCGAGAGTGTTCCCGTACGAGGGCATGAATTACGACATGGGTGGGCTGGAGCACTTCGCGTGCCTGCCCCAATCTCAATATACGAGGGTCCAGTGAATACCCGGAATGTCAGATTACTGGCTGCTGTTGGCCCAGAGCCAATCGACCCGGCGGCTGTTCGGAGCCGTGCGGCGGCGGAGGTAATGCACTTCCCTAGCAGACGCGATAGGCGGAGCCCACGACGGGGACAGCTTCAGGCGACGTGCGGGCAGGAGGCCGCAAGGTCTCGGAGCAATCCGGCGGGAGGAGCGATCACTTTGCACGTTTTGAAGCTGCAGGGTGGGTGAAAGGCTGCCTCCCGTGGCTGCGGCAACTCCGAGTGTCGGAAATCCAACGCGCGGTTGCGTTCAGAGGCGCTCAGGTGTAATCTGACGGTGGGCTAAGAATCGAAAGAGGAAATCCTGGTTTAAGCAGCAAAGTTCGCCAATCAATCTCTGGGCAGGGAGATCGCAGTGAGAATCCGGGTGTTGTATGCGCTTGTCGCTTCAGCATGCCTGATGTGGAGTTTTTCCTCCACTAGAACTTCGTCGGCGCCGCCGCCTCAGGCCGCCGCGAAGCCGGTGGATTTCAATCGCGACATTCGCCCCATCCTCTCCGACACCTGCTTCAAGTGCCACGGTCCTGACGAACACGCGCGCATGGCGAATCTGCGCCTGGATGAGACGGAAGGCCTATTCGTCGATCGCGGGGGCTATCGCATCATCGTTCCCGGCCATTCCGCCCAGAGCAAGCTCTATCAGAAAATCAGTTCTAAAGACGATTCCTTCCGCATGCCGCCGATCTACTCCGGGCGAACCCTGACGCCAAAGCAGATCGAGTTATTCAAGGAGTGGATCGACCAGGGGGCAAAATGGGACACGCTCTGGTCCCTGGTGCCTCCCAAGCGTCCGCCGGTCCCGGAGGTCAAGGATAAGACGTGGGCGCGGAATCCTATCGACAACTTTGTTCTGGCGCGCCTCGAGTCCGAAGGGCTGAAATCCTCTCCGGAAGCGGATCGGGCGACGCTGCTGCGCCGCGTCTATTTCGACCTCACAGGATTACCGCCCACGCCGGCGGAGATCGACGCGTTCCTGGCCGACCATTCGCCCGACGCCTATGAAAAGCGGGTCGATCAGCTTCTGGCGTCGCCTCATTATGGCGAGCGCATGGCGATGCCGTGGCTGGATGTGGCGCGCTACGCGGACACGCACGGCTACCACATCGACTCCCTGCGCGATATGTGGGTTTGGCGCGATTGGGTGATCAAGGCTTTTAACCAGAACATGCCCTTCGATGAGTTTGTTCTCGATCAGGTCGCCGGCGATCTGCTGCCCAACGCGACCGACGACGAGAAGGTCGCCTCCGGCTTCAATCGAAACCACATGATCACGCTCGAGGGCGGTGCCATCCCCGAGGAGTATCACGTCGAGTATGTGGTCGATCGCGTCAGCACGACCTCGACGGCGTTTCTTGGCCTCACCATGGGCTGCGCGCGCTGTCACGATCACAAGTTTGACCCTATCACGCAGAAGGATTTTTATCGCTTCTTTGCCTTTTTCAATACGGTCCCGGAGCGCGGCCTGGATGGGTTCGAAGGCAATGCCGTGCCGGTCCTACCCATGCCGTCGCACGCGCAGCAGCAACAGCTTGAAGAAGTTAAAACACAGATCGCCGCCACGCTGGCCACCCTGCCCGAAAAGGAAGTTCTGGCGCAGCGCAACGAATGGCAGAAGTTGGCCCTCACATCCATCGCCGAGCCAACCCGCGAAGGCTTGACGGCTTATTTTCCCTTTGACGGCGACTTGACGGACGCCTCGGGCAACCATCACGACGCCAAAGCAGTGCGTGGCGAGGCGGTCTACGAGGAAGCCATCGTCGCCAAGGGCGCGGACTTCAGTCCCGAAACGCAGGTGTCTTTCGGTACTCAGGGCGATTTCGAGCGAACCAAGCCGTTCGCGCTTGCGCTCTGGGTGGAGCCTGCGCCGGCTCACGGCGTCGAGGTCTTGCAGAAACGTGATGCCGGCAAGAACTGGCACGGATGGGAACTCGCCTTCGATGACCCAACCTACTCGGGGAACCAAAAAAGGATGGCGCATTTCCAGATGCGCCTCGCCGGCCGCTGGCCGGTTGATGCGATCGAAGTTGAAAACAAGGAGCCACTGGCCCTCGATGGGCCGCATCACTTGATGATCGATTATGACGGCTCCGGCAAGGCTTCCGGAATCCGCCTGTACGTCGATAGCAAACCGGTCGAGAGCGAAGTCCTGAAGGACCAGTTGAAGGGAGAGTTTCGCACCTCTGTGCCCCTCGAAACTGGCGATAAGAGCTTAGGTACGCCGTTTGAAGGCCGCCTGGACGACCTGCGAATTTACAACCGAACACTGAACGGTGCGGAAGTGGAAGAGCTTGCCATCTCCCTGCCCGCTCGCTCCCTGCTACTAGCCCTGGATGGGCGGCCAGCGGAAGAGATCGCTGCACTCCAGCCGGAGAAGCCGCCAAAAGAAGTTCAGATCGGGGAAGCGGACAAGGCACAGACGAAAGAGGATAAAGAGAAAGCCCTCGAGAAAGAGCGCCAGACACGCCTAAGCGATTACTTCCTCGAGCACGCGGCAGCGGAAAAAGAACGCGGGCTTTACGCGCAGCTCAAGGAGTTGCGAAAAGAAAGGGCCAACCTGAAAGATGCTATTCCCACGGTCATGATCATGGCCGAGATGCAAAAGCCACGCGACACGTTTGTGTTGGGCCGAGGGCAATACGACAACCCCAAGGATAAAGTCACGCCGGGAGTGCCGGCCGTGCTGCCTCCCATGGCGCCGGGGTTGCCGATGAACCGGCTGGGTCTGGCGAAGTGGATCGTGAGTCCTGCAAATCCGCTTGCGGCGCGCGTGGCGGTCAACCGTTATTGGCAGGAATACTTTGGCGCGGGAATTGTAAAGACCTCGGAAGATTTCGGATCGCAGGGCGAGCAGCCCTCGAACCCCACCCTGCTGGATTGGCTGGCCACGGAATTCGTGGCGACGGGATGGAACGTGAAGGCCATGCAGCGGCTGATCGTAACCTCCGCGACCTACCGGCAATCGTCGCACGTCACGCCGGAGCTCGAGGAGCGCGATCCGGAGAATCGCCTGCTGGCGCGCGGCCCGCGGTTCCGCCTGCCCGCGGAGTTGATCCGCGACGACGCCCTGGCGGTCAGCGGCCTGCTCGACGATCGCATCGGCGGCCCGAGCGTCTACCCGTACCAGCCCAAAGGCCTCTGGGAAGAGATGGCCTTCGGGTCGGGCTTCACCGGGCAGACCTACACGGAGTCAACGGGCCGCGAGCTCTACCGGCGGAGCATGTACACCGTTTGGAAACGCACCGTGCCGCCGGCGGCGCTGGTCACTTTCGACGCGCCTGATCGCGAGAAATGCACCGCGCGCCGCTCCATCACCGACACGCCTCTCCAGGCGCTGGTGCTCATGAACGATCCGACTTACGTAGAGGCCGCGCGTTTTCTCGCCGCGCGTATGATTGCCGAGGGTGGGACGGCACCCGTGGCGAGAATCCAGTACGCTTTCCGGTTAGCGACGGGGCGCATTCCGGATTCCCAGGAAACCGCAGTGCTGGTGGAGGCGGCGAACGAAGCGCTCGCCGATTTCCGCCAGCACCGCGATGAGGCCGCGGCGTTGCTTATGGTAGGCGCCTCCAAGAGCAATCAGAGCCAGGACCCGCAGGAACTCGCGGCCTGGACCACCGTGGCCAGCATGATTCTGAATCTGGATGAGACGATCACTAAGGAGTAGGAGTAGGAGTAGGAGTAGGAGTAGGAGCAGCAGCGGCACTCATAACGACGCTCCGCTGTCATCACCGTGTAGGAGTAGGGCTTGCCCTACCCCCGTCGGGGCCAGCGGAAATGCGGGGACGGCAAGCCGTCCCCCTACCGCGGCCGTCTGTCATCCTGAGCGAAGCGAAGGATCTCCGCAGTTGTCTTGGGGTTCTGTGATTTACGAACAACTGCATAAATCCTTCGCTTCGCTCAGGATGACAGAGTGCGTTTCTTTCGCGCCTCGGCGAGGCTGAGGTGCGGCAACCGGGCAGCGACGAACGCCGCAGCTAAAGAGAGAAAATCTATGATGGACCGAGAAACGAAAAGGGGACGCGACCTGGTGCTCCGCATGACCCGGCGCCATTTCTTCCGCCGCAGCACGGCGGGGATTGCCATCGGCATCCCGGCCCTCGCGTCGCTTTTGACGCAGGACGGTTTTGGGGCGGCCGAGGGCTTTGATCCCAAGACGGGCGGACTCGTCGGCTTCCCCAATTTCCCGCCCAAGGCCAAGCGGGTGATCTTCCTGCATCAATCGGGCGCTCCTTCGCAGATCGATCTGTTTGACCACAAGCCGACCTTGGCCAAATTCAAGGGCGCCGACCTGCCTGACTCGATTCGCATGGGGCAGCGCATCACGGGAATGACCTCCGGCCAGTCGACGCTGCCCGTTGCGCCTTCCATCTTCAACTTCGCGCCGTCAGGCAAATCGGGCGCGGTGCTGAGCGAACTGTTGCCGCATCATGCCAAGATTGTCGATGACATCGCCCTTATCAGAACGGTTTATACCGATGCGATTAATCACGATCCCGCAATCACCTTCATCCAAACGGGATTTCAGCAGCCGGGCCGGCCCAGCATGGGTTCGTGGGTCAGCTACGGCCTGGGAAGCGAAAACCAGAATCTGCCGGCCTTCGTCGTCATGATCTCGCAGGCGAACGCGTTGAACCCCGACCAACCACTCTTCTCGCGTTTATGGGGTAATGGCTTTCTGCCTTCGAAGTATCAAGGGGTGAAGTTCCACGCCGGAGGCGACCCCGTGCTGTATCTCTCCAACCCGCCGGGGATCTCGCCCACCACTCGCCGGCGCATGCTGGATGGAGTGGCCAAGTTGAACCGCTTACTGGCGGAGAAGTGCGGCGACCCCGAGATCGAGAGTCGCGTCTCCCAGTACGAAATGGCCTACCGCATGCAGACCTCGGTTCCTGACCTGATGGACCTGTCGAAGGAGCCTGCCTCCATTTTTGATCTCTATGGCCCGGATTCGCGCAAACCCGGAACCTACGCCGCCAACTGCCTGCTGGCCCGCCGCCTGGCCGAGCGCGGAGTACGCTTCGTCCAACTCTACCATCGCGGTTGGGACCAGCACAACGACCTGCCTCGCGATATCGCCCTCCAGTGCAAGGGCGTCGATCAGGCATCGGCTGCGCTGGTGATCGACCTGAAGCAGCGCGGCATGCTGGATGATACGCTGGTGATCTGGGGCGGAGAATTCGGCCGCACCGTTTATTGCCAGGGTAAACTCACTGATACGAACTACGGCCGCGACCATCACCCTCGGTGCTTCACCATGTGGATGGCTGGCGGTGGCATCAAACCTGGCATAACGCTCGGCAAGACCGACGACTACTGTTACAATGTCCTTGAAGACCCCGTTCACATCCACGACCTGCAAGCCACCATCTTGAAGTGCCTGGGCGTTGACCACACCAGGTTGACGTATAAATTCCAAGGCCGATATTTCCGGCTGACCGACGTGGCAGGGAACGTGGTAGACAACATCTTGGCGTGACAGCGATGAACGGGCGGCCTATGCGGTCGCTCTGTACGGCATTCAAGGGTGCCGTCCGAAAGAGATTGAGAAAAGGCATTAAGGTTGTTGACTGCCTCCCCCTGGCGTGTCCCCGTCTGGGCCCCTAACGCGGGTTTACACTGGTGCAGGAATCCGCTCGTTTCGACACGATCGAACTTGTTTCACCTTTTCATTATGGCGGGAGAGGGATTGCTCGCGCGGGATGGGCCGGACGAAAACTGAAACTAATCATCCCCCAAAGCTGTAATACTTGAGCTTCGCGACCTTTCCCGGCTGCCAGTGGCGTAGAGAACCAACTCCATGCGGTTTGATATTCCGAGTTTCTCATACATGTGGCACAAGTGGTTCTTGACCGTGTGTGCGCTCACGCCGAGCTTCACGGCAATTTCGTGGTTAGGGAGCCCTTCGACCACCAGCCTCACCACTTCCTCCTCCCGCGGGGTAAGTAGCGGGATGCCTTTGGCGCTAACCATGCGGACGGGTTCCCTGTCCCCTAAGCTCTTAACGATCCATTGGAGTTCCCGTCTGTCAGCCCAGATCTCCCCGGCGTGTACACTCCGTATACATTTACACAAGACCTCGAAGGGATCGGTCTGACAAGCGACACCTTTGGCGCCTGCGGAGAAGGCGTCGATCACCTGCTCGAAGTTCGAGGAATCCAGTAGCAGGATGGGGCGCGTAGTTGGCGCAGAAACGCGCAGCTCTCGCACAACCTTCAGACCCCCCTCGGGATCACCGTCCAGATTTGAGCTCATCACAGCTACATTGGGGTGATGCTTAGCTACCTGCTTAAGAAGTTCTTTTGGTGTGTGCACGCAGCCCACAACAAGGAAGTGCCTGTGCCGCTTACTCAACGCGTCGCACAGTAACTGGCCCCCCAGAGCGGTGCGCTGCGCGACAACGAGGGAGATAGGAGTGGGCACCGTACGCTCCTTCCCGCTGCGGTCTTGTCACGCCAAGCCGATTAAGCGGATGCCCAATTATACAGATTAACTCCCAGAAAACAAAGGGGGGAAAAGCCATGGACTGTGCGCATATCTATTGCCGCCACAGGTAATTATTATTAATATATCCCACCCAACATAAATGAGAAGAATCTCGCGCCCGCTCAGGAATGATCTCCCCATTTCAGATGGGCCGATCATCTCACCTTCTAATAAGACTTTCGCCCTACTGGGGGGAGCCTTTTGGCCTCTCAAGCTGGGGCCGATCGTCTCACCTCCGAATAGTACTTTCGCCCTGCCAGGGGGGAGCCTATCGGCCCCTTGTGGAGTTCTTGTTGCGCGACTACACTCACCGACGATCGGCGAGTGGAGGGGTTAAATCTGAGCCGATCAATAATGTGGCGGCGCGATAGATGACTTCCCGCCACTCCTCGGCGAGCGGCGGGTTGAGGTAGAAGCCCATGAAACAACCCGCGAAAAGGATACGCGCCATCGCGCAGTGCCGAAAATACAACCGCTACCGCCTCGAAGTCCCCGTGATTTTCTCATGGAAAGATGCGCAAGGAATTCGGCAGCAAGGCGTAGGTCTAACGCATGTAATCAGTTTAAGAGGAGCATTTATCCTCGCCACAAGACCTCCGCCGCTCAATGCGAAAATCGAGCTCAAGATTTATCTTCCGCCGAGAAGCGCAGATCGGGCACCGCGGATTTACGGGCAAGGGCGCGTAGTTCGCGTGCAGCCTGCCCACGGGAGACATCGTGCTGGCTTCGCGGTGGCGGTAAAGCCCTTTGTCCTGAGCAGAGGACCGGCGTACCAATGTTTGGAGATGACTGCCGTTGCTGATTCGGAAAATTGGAGAAGA
Organism: uncultured Acidobacteriota bacterium; assembly: GCA_963831905.1. Classification (GTDB taxonomy): domain Bacteria; phylum Acidobacteriota; class Terriglobia; order UBA7540; family UBA7540; genus CAVROP01. The sequence goes on from CAWHRX010000005.1 coordinate 12,806, forward strand.
GAACCCAATGGCGAACAATCAGCCGGATCGATGGCAATCAATTCTTAGTTCGGTCTCGATCGGACTTTCCTGCTGAGCGTTAACCCACGCGAACTTGGGAAGCCCACCTGTGGTTCGAAAGCAAGACAGCACAGCATGTGACTCACAGGGCGGAGCTATGTTTCAGCCGCGGATGAACACAAGTCAGCCCGGATCTGACGGACAACCGACGACTGACAACTGACAACTAGCAAGGCACTAGCCACTTAAGGAGATCTAGCATGGGAAGCGTTCTGACAAGAACCGGAGTTGGTTTCTTCTTGGTGGCGCTCACTGCCTTCTCCGCCGCAGCCCAGCAGCCGGCGAAGACCGCCGCGCTACCCGATTCCGGCTATGTCCTCGGCCCGGACGATGAAATTGTAATCCACGCGCTCGATGCCCCGGAGGTTTCCGAGAAGCCCATCCTGATCGGAACCAACGGAGAGATCACCCTGCCGCTGGTCGGACGAGTCAGGGCAGGCGGGCTGAGCGTCGAGCAACTCGAAAACGTGTTGAACACTCAGCTCAAGAAATACGTGAAAGACCCACAAATCGCGATCACGGTGGCGGAATTCCGAAGCCAGCCGGTCTCCGTCTTGGGCGCTGTCACCAAGCCAGGAGTAATCCAACTGCGTGGACGAAAGACACTCTATGAGGTTCTCTCGATGGCCGGAGGGCCTCGCGAGACGACGGGCTCAAGCGTCACCGTGACGCGCCGCCGCGAGAACGGCGAAATCCCACTGCTGGGCGCAACGATAGACCCTACAGGACAATTCAGCATCGCCGAACTCAATGTGCAGGAAATCCTGGACGGAAAGAACCCGGCAGCCAATATCGAAATCAAGCCCAACGACGTAATCTCCGTCTCCGAGGCAGACTCCAACATGATTTACGTGGTAGGCGATGTGGAACACTCGGGCGGGTTCACGCTCGGGGGGCGACGAACCATCTCCGTGCTCATGGCGTTGTCGATGGCGGGCGGACTGGGGCGCACCGCAAAGCCTGGCAAGGCGAGAATCATTCGCAGCATCCCGGGGGAGCCGAAACCCCGCGAGGTCGCCGTAAACCTTAGTCAGATACTGAAAGGAAAAGCGGAAGACGTTGGACTAAGGCCCCAAGACGTACTGGTGGTTCCGACCAGCAGCCACAAGGTCTTCACAACGTACTCTGTTCCTGCCATGGTTTCCGCAGCCGCGTACGCTGTGATTTATCGTTACTAGCAGTGGTTCGTGCCGACCTGCAAGCAGCCGGTGGTTTCTCACCTGTGGCCGGTTCCCAGCGCGTGAAGGTCAACTTCGGTTCGGACGGCTGGCTTCCGGTCCTCTCGGGGACGACAGCCCGGAATCTCGGCCCTGACGACTGACAACCGACGTCCCCTATCGAGGCCCCATGGAAAACAACACATTCTTGAACCATCCCGCTCCGGACCCGCGCCAGCGAAACAGTCTGGCGTTGCGCCCGCGCTACGTCGAAGGGCCGCCCCCTGAATTCATCGACGAGCCGGGTCCCGGTCTGCTCGTCGAATACTGGGAGATGCTGCGGCATCACAAGGGTACGCTGGCGGTGGCCTGTTTCCTGGGACTTTTTTTTTCGCTCCTGTTCACGCTTCCTCAAACGCCCATCTATCGCGCTCGCGCTTCTCTCGAGATTCAAAACCTGAACGAGAATTTCCTCAACCTGCGCGACGTTAGTCCCACCACCAACCAGGGCAGTTCGTCGCCGGCCGAATACGACCTCCAGACGCAGGTCAAGATTTTGCAGAGCGAATCGGTGCTCGAGCGGGTGATCGTGAAGCTAAACCTCGCGCAAAGGTTTGCGCAGGAGAGCGAGCGCAGCCGTCTCGCCGCCTGGCGCAAAGCCTTGGGCCTCGAAGAATCTGCCCGCAGTTTGACCCGGGACGATCTTCTCCGCCGGGTGTCCAAGAATCTCACCATCGAGACGGAGCCCAAGACCCGGCTGATCGAGATCCTTTACAACTCCCCCGACCCGCAGCTTGCCGCCGAGTTCGCCAACTCCCTCACTGCTGAGTTCACCCAACAGAACCTCGAGGCACGCTGGAAAAGCACCCAGCAGACGGGCGAGTGGCTGACGCGCCAGATGGATGACGTTCGCATCAAGCTCGAGAAATCCGAAGATGACCTGCAAAGTTATGCCAGTGCTTCCGGCCTACTGTTCACTTCGGAGAAAGACAACGTCGCCGAGGAAAAACTCCGCCAGCTTCAGGAGGAACTCTCGAAGGCCCAGGCGGATCGTGCCGTGGCGCAATCGAAATTCGAGTCGGCCTCGAAGGCGTCTCCGGATTCCCTGCCCGAAGTGCTCGATGACAAGACGATGGGTGAATATCAGGTCCGGCTCGCCGATCTTCGCCGCCAACTCGCCGAGCTCTCGTCTTCCCTGACCCTGGCGCATCCCGCGGTGAAGAAGGTACAGGCGCAAATCGCCGCGCTCGAGTCGGCGGTGGAGAGCAAGCGCGCCAACTTTGTGGAGCGCATCCGCACGGAATTCGAGTCTGCCCGCCGCCGGCAAAATCTGCTTGCGGGCAACTATGCCGCCCAGGCGCGCCTGGTCTCCGAGCAGGCGGCGAAAGTGGCGCACTACAACATCCTGAAGCGCGATGTGGACACCAACCGCGAACTCTACGACTCTTTGCTGCGCAACGTTCAGGAAGCCGGCATGACCGCCGCCTTGCGCGCCACCAACATTCGCGTGGTAGACACGGCCGTGCCCCCGGTGCGCCGCTACAAGCCGAACCTCCTTTTGAATTCGGCCCTCGGTCTTTTGGCCGGCGCTTTCTTCGGACTCGGCTTCGTGGTGATGCGCGAGCGCGCCGACCAGAGCATCCAGTCGCCAGGGCAGACGGCCTTGTACCTCGAGGTGCCTGAACTCGGCGTCATCCCCTCGGCGCATGCGGAAGGCAGCCGGCGCTTCTCCTACTATCACGACAGGCGGGACTTGGCAGTTGCGAATCGCGACTCCGGAAATGGGAGTGCGCACATGCCGGATTTGATACAAGGCTTAGGGCTGGGCGTCGCCGCCGCTCAATCCCCTGCCGCGGCCCGCGAGTCGCCGCCTCCCAGCCGCGTCGAGTTGGTCACGTCGCAGCAACGCCCTTCGGTTTTGGCGGACGCTTTCCGCTCCACGCTGGCCTCGATTCTCTACTCCGGCGAGAACGGCGACCGCCCGCGCGTGATCGTCCTGACCAGCGCCAATCCCCGCGAGGGCAAGACCACCGTGGCCAGCAACCTGGCTCTGGCCGCCGCCGAGATCGGCCAGTCGGTCCTGCTCATCGACGGCGATCTGCGCAAAGGTCGCCTGCACGAAATCTTCGAAGTCTCCAACACCTGGGGGCTGAGCGACTTGCTTTCGGGCGTCGAACTGGCGCCGGTTTTAGCGCCCAGCGGATCTGCTTCCCCTGACGCTTTCCACTCCGCCGTGCCGGTCACGGACGGGCGCTACATCTCCTCGGGCTACCAGAACCTCTGGCTGCTGCCTTCCGGCTCGCCCGCCGCCAACATCTCCGGCCTGCTCTTTTCATCGCGGGCGCTGGACTTTCTGAAACACATGCGCCAGGAATTCCAAATGATCATCATTGACAGCCCGCCCATGCTCAACATGCCGGACGCGCGCGTGCTCGGCCGCATGGCCGACGCCGTGGTTCTGGTGGTGCGTTCCTCCCAGACCACCCGGGAAGCCGCTGCCGCCGCCGCCGAGCGACTCAAGGAAGACGGCACCCGCGTCCTGGGCACAATCTTGAACGAATGGGACGCGCGCAAAACCAGCTATTCCGGTCACCCGTATGCCTATCGCCATTATCAGTACGAATAATCAGTAAACGGTTGTCAGTTTTCAGTCCTCAGTTTTAAGTGGTCTTTCGTCATTCCCGCGCAAGCGGGAATCCAGCTCTCGCGCAGTGGACCCCCGCCTGCGCGGGAACGACGAAAACAACTGGGAGTCAACAGGTTAAATTGATCTAACTGTTCACTGTTGACTGTCAACTGTTGACTGTCAACTGTTAACTGACTCCTGAATCCTGCTTCGTCAGTCGTCAATCGCAAATCCCAAATGGCAATCGCCAATGATCTCAACTCCCCGCCGTCGCATTCTTAACGAAGCCGCCAAGCTCTTTGACCTGGCGGTGACGATTTTCTCTTTCGGGCTTGCCACCCTGCTGGTGGCCCATGAAACCCCGACGAGCTCGTTTGCGCAGTTCTTCTCCATGCGGGTAAAGCTTCAGAATTTCTTTCTCTTCGGCTGTTTTCTTATCGTTTGTTACGCCATCTTCTCGGCTTTTGGTCTATACAACTCCAAGCGGCTTTCCACGCGCGCGGCGGTGCTTTTGGACACGCTCAAGGCAACTTCCGTGGCGTCCCTGACCCTCTTCATTGCCGCGCTCTTGCTGCGAATTCAACTGATGACCCCGCGGTTTATCCTGTTCTTCTACGCCGCCGTCACAACCATAGCCGTGTCCGGCAGACTTCTGGCCAGATATGCCCTGGAGCGCCTCCGATCCCGCGGCCGGAACATTCGCTGCTTGCTGGTGGTGGGCACGAATTCTCGCGCCGTGCAATTCACCCACAGAGTCCAAGCCCACCCTGAACTCGGCTATCGCCTCATCGGGTTTGTGGACGACCTCTGGCAAGGCTCGGGCGAGTTTCAGAAAAACGGCCACGACCTGGTTGCGGATTTGAAGGGGTTCGCGCCGTTCCTCAGGGATCACGTGGTTGACGAGGTGGTGATCGCTCTCCCGATGTTATCCCTCTATGGGCAGGTGGCGCGCATCGCCGCGCTTTGCGAGGAGCAGGGCATCCTGGTGCGGCTGCTCTCTGGCCTGTTCAGCCTGCGGTCGGCGCGCCCCAGCGCCGGCGAGTTCGAAGGCGAGGCCATTACCACGCTTGCCAGCGGGACGCCGGACGGCTGGCAGGGCCTTCTCAAGCGTGCCTTGGATGTCTCGCTCTCGCTCGTGGCGATGCTCCTGCTGTCGCCCCTATTTTTGCTCGCCGCACTGCTCGTCAAGCTCACCTCCCCGGGGTCAAGCTTCTTCGTTCAGGAGCGCGTCGGCCTCAACAAGCGCAGATTTCCCCTCTACAAGTTCCGCACCATGGTCGCCGATGCCGAGCGCCGCCAGCGCGAGATCGAATCCCTCAACGAGGCCACCGGCCCCGTCTTCAAGATCAGGAACGACCCGCGCCTCACCCCCGTCGGAAGCTTCCTCAGAAGAACCAGCATCGATGAGCTTCCCCAACTCTTCAACGTCCTCAAAGGCGATATGAGCCTGGTCGGCCCCCGCCCCCTCCCCGAGCGCGATTACAACGGCTTCGACCAGGACTGGCAGCGCCGCCGCTTCTCCGTCCGCCCCGGCATCACCTGCCTCTGGCAAATCAACGGCCGCAACTCTTGCCCCTTTGAGAAATGGATGCAACTCGATATGCAGTACATCGACCAGTGGTCCCTCGGTCTCGATTTCAAAATCCTGGCCAAGACCATTCCCGCCGTCGTTAGGGGCGCGGGCGCGGCGTGAGGCCGCGAACCCGCTCAAGTGAGCCCAATACGTTGCTCCCCGAAGAGGAGCCAATTGAGGAGCCGTGGGTGAAACCCACCGATAATCCGCCATCCACCGACAGACGGCCCTGAAGGGGCCGAATTAGTTCTATAGAGGTCGAAGCTCCCAGCAATGGCAACAGCAGAGTTAGAAATTCTTCCCGCTCGCGAAGGTCTTCGCGCCTCGCTTACAGCCTGGCTGCCTTGGGTGGCAAAGGGGTCACTGGCCGTCCTTGACCAGGGCCTCTTCGCCAGTTCCAATTTCCTCCTTAGTGTGCTGCTGGCCCGCTGGCTCGCTCCAGCCGACTACGGCGCGTTCGCTCTGGCTTATTCCGTCTTCTGGCTGCTGGGTGTCTTTCACAACGCAATCTTCACCGGGCCCATGCTTGTCTTCGGTCCAGGCAAATACCGCGAACGCTTTCCCGAGTACTTGGGCATTCTACTGCGCGGCCACTTTGCTCTGATGCTCCCCGGTGCGGGGCTGCTCGCGGCTACTGCTTTTCTGCTCGGGCGGCTCTACTCCCCGGCGGTCGAGCGAGCCTTCCTCGCACTGGCAATTGCCGGGCCGTTCATCCTTCTGCTCTGGCTCCTTCGTCGGGCGTTTTACGTCGGGTTCAATCCCGGATTTGCGGCGGTTGGCGGCTGCGTTTACCTCCTGATCCTCCTTGGGGGTGCCCTAGCGCTCCGCGCCGCCGGGCACCTGACACCCGCCACGGGTTTTCTCGCCATGGCCGGCGCGAGCTCCATCACCTGCCTTCTTCTTCTCGTCCTGCTGCGACCCACGTGGACTGCGGACTGGTCCACCATCCGCGCTGTCGCCGCTGACCACTGGCGCTTCGGCAAATGGGGCGCCGCTAGCGCTGGCCCCGGCTGGGTCACGGACAATATCTACTTCCTCGTATTACCCGCCTGGGTCGGCCTCGCTGAAGCTGGGGCACTTAAAGGTCTGCTGAACCTCGTCATGCCGGCATTGCAGAGCATATCCGCGTTGGGAGTGTTGCTGGTACCGACCCTGGTGCGTGACCGCGACTGCGGCGGCCCGCGCTCCATGAAGCGAACCATCAAGCTGTCTCTTGCCTTGTTCTGTTTGGGGTCCGCCTGCTACCTGGCGCTGCTTTGGGGATTCCGATTGCAGATCTTCCGCTTCCTTTACGCTGGCAAATACGCCGCGTACGCCTCGTGGCCGCTGTTGCTGGCAGGTTTGCTTCCATTCGCCCAGAGCCTAGCGATCGTCATGGCGGGGGCGCTTGGGGCGCTCGAAAAACCAAACCTGGTTTTCTGGTCATATCTGGGAGGTGCCGCCGTCGCACTTGCGCTCGGTGTTCCACTCGCCTCGAGCCTGGGAGTCCGGGGAGCTCTCGTGGGACCCGTAGTGTCTTATGCGCTAATGGGCGTCCTAATGCTTCTCTTCCTTATGCGATCCATCCACCGGGACAGGTGCATGACAAAGATATGAAAGTCCTCATTTCTGCCTATGGCTGTGAACCCGGTCGAGGTTCCGAGGCCGGCGTGGGCTGGAACTGTGTACAGCAGGCAGCGCGGTTCTATGACGTCTGGGTGCTTACGCAAGACTATGCGCGCCAGGGAATCAACGCTGCCCTCGCCAGCGACGCGCTCCCAAGGGTCAAGTTTGTTTATCTTGATCTCCCGGCTTGGGCACTGTTTTGGAAGGAGACGCCGTGGGGAGTGCAGATCCATTACTACCTGTGGCAACTGGCTGCCTACTTCGTGGGCCGCAGGCTCCACCGCAAAGTCGGCTTCGACCTTATTCACCATGTCACGCTGGTAAAGTACTGGATGCCAAGCTTCCTGGCTCTGTTGCCGGTTCCCTTCATATGGGGCCCCGTCGGAGGTGGCGAGTCTTCACCTCGGGCATTCAGATACTCTTTAAGCCTCCGAGGGAGGATTTTCGAGGTAGCGCGCGACCTCGCTCGCAAGCTCGGTGAGTGTGACCCTTTCGTTCGGCTGACCGCACGGAAGGCTGCACTCGGCCTCGCGACGACGGAGGAAACCGCCAAGAGAATGCGAATGCTACGTTGCAGACGGGTATCTGTGCTTACTCAAGTGGGCCTGCCTCTAGTCTGCATTATTCATGAATGCGCCGGACAACGCGGATTTGAGGTGTTCGGAGCCGGATGTTCGTGGTCTTGGAGGTCGGCCGGCCGCCGGAGGCGCCTTTCCTCAGTTGCGGACCGGCTGGGGGCGAGAGTCTGGCTGATTCCGTCGACACTGCTGCCTGGGTCCGGCGCGGCGCCCAAGAGGGAAAGGATACGGGGAAGAGAGTTGAGGGGCTATCCGCTCAAGGCGCCCAAGGCCAGGGCGATTTGACGAAAGCTGGCGAAGAACGGAAACGAGACGGGAAGATGAATCACCACCCGGCGCACCGAAACCACCACCTGAGCGCCCAGTTTCAGCAGCCGTTCGCGCAAGGTCCACACCTGCGCCCGCGCGCATCCGGTCCGCGCCGCCCGCAGCCGCAGTTCCTGCATCAGAACGTAGGCAGCCGCCGTCATCAGTACCCGGAACTGGTTGGCCAGGAACTTCGAGCAGCTCGTGCGGTCGATCTTCAGGCCCTGGTGCAGTTCCTTGAGGCGGTTCTCGATTTCGCCCCGCGGGCAATAGACCTGTTCGTAAATCCAGCGTGGGCTCTGCGGCAGGTTGGTGATCAGGAAGCGGGGGTTGTCTTTGGGCTCCTTGCCCTCGGCTCGCACCACCTCGGCCTTGAAAATCACGCGCCGCTCCGCCGGCCAACTCTCGGCGGCATAGCGGCCTTCCCCATAGAGGTGCTCGGTCTGGCCGCTCTCTTCCGAGAGTTTCCGCGCCTGTTGCATCGCGGGTTCGGCCAAACGGTTCAGCACCGCATTTTTGGCCATCGCCACTACATACTCCGCACCCATCGCGTCCAGAAACGTCAGCAGGAGCGGGTCCGCAAATCCGCCGTCCAGTCGCACTCGCAGGCGCGCCTGGGGAAAGGCCCGCCGCAGCTTCTGCAGGATGCGCCAGAGGATACCGATAGCTCCCACGCTCGCCACGGCATTGCCGGGCCGCAGCACCGCCGTGAACAGGTATTGCTCCTTTTCGTCGTTGAAGCTGACGAATCCCATCACCGGCAAATAGCACCAGGTGTCGTAGTGGCCATTGAAGAAAGTCAATTGCTGAGCCCCGTGGGTGGGATCGTCGGTGGGGTCCAGATCCAGGGTGATGCACCGGGCCCGGCCGTGCAGCCGGCGGCGATGGCGCTCCACGACCCGATCGGCCAGCGCCTCCGCCAGCCGGTAAAGCTGCTTACGGTCGGGGGCATTCTCAAAGCGCGAGAGCGTGGGCTGCGAAGCCAAGTCCGCGCCCTCGACCGGGTCGCGCCCCACCAGCAGCTTGTGCACCGGGTCGGCCGCCAGCCGCGAGGCGTCGTTGGCATCGGCATACCCACAGGCGAGGCCGTAAACGCGCTGGGCCAGCAACTCCTCCACTTCATGTTCGACCTTGCCCGGCTGCCGCGGATCAACCAGACAGGCGGCCAAGGCTTCGGTCAATCCCAGACGGCGATCGGCGGCCTTGAGCAGGATCGCGCCACCGTCCGAGCTGCCCTGGCGCTGGTCAAACTGCCCCACCACCGGCTTCGAGAAAATATTTGGGAACAACAAACACTCTGTTGTGGTATCGTCAGCCAAGCGAAAGCCTCCTTTGGTCATTCAAACAACGTCTCGACAACGTGTTTGTACCATAGGAGGCTTTCCGTGTCTTTAGGAAACGCGAATTATTCGGACTAGATGAAATCCGCCATTTGTCCACAATCCCCGTCCGTCGTTGTGGCCCGTTTCGGCTAATCAGCATCGGTCGGCTTGTACACTTGAAAGGTTTTCATCTGGGCGTGCGTGCGTTCGCAGACTTCCACCGCCAATCCGCGGGAAGCGAATACTGGATCATCGGCGACGGTCCGGAAAGAAAACGCCTGGAACAGCTGGCGCGGCAACTGGGTGTGGCGGAGGCAGTCAAGTTTTGGGGCTGGCTGCCGCGGTCTGAGGCGCTTGAGAGGCTGGCGGGATGCGACGTGTTAATCCACCCCAGTCTGCACGAATCCGGAGGTTGTGTCTGCCTCGAGGCGATGGGAGCGGGTCGACCGGTCGTATGTCTGGACTTGGGCGGGTCCGCCCTTCAGGTCACACAGGAGACGGGGATAAAGCTACCAGCATCCACGCCAGGCCGGGCAGTCGCAGACTTGGCGGCAGCGATGGCTCGACTGGCTGGTGATGCAATCCTCCGAGCCCGGATGGGATCCGCATCACGACGCAGGGTTGAAGAACATTTCGGGTGGTGCGAGAAAGGCCAGCTCCTCGCCACGATTTACGAGGATGCGGTGCGGGAGGCTGCGCCCCAAAACCTCAAAGAAGTCACGTGTCAAAGCGCAAGCAACTGAAGAAGGAGTAAACATGACTCACCCAACGCCGCTCTCCATCGACGAGGCGCTCAAACCCATACCGCTAGTTCCCCTGCTGGAGCGGCCTCTGGTATCGGTGCTGATTTCAAACTACAATTATGAGAAGTACCTGCCAGAAGCGTTCGATAGTCTGATTGGTCAAACCTATGGTAACTGGGAGGCCGTCGTCTGCGATGATGGCTCGACTGACGCATCACGCTGTGTGATTGCGCGCTATGTTGCCCGCGATGCGCGCATCCGGTACGTTTTCCAACCGAACGGGGGACAATCGTCAGCAGTGAACACCGCCTATGATCAGAGCTGCGGCGCGATCATTTGCTTGCTGGACTCGGACGACGTGTTTTTGCCCACGAAGCTGGAAAAGTCCGTTGCGGTACTCCGAAACTCGCCCGCCGCCGGCTTTGCCATCCACCCCGTAACTCCCGTTTCTGCCCGCGGCCGGGTGATCGCAGGACAAATCCCACCCGTCCCGGCCCAGGGGTGGGTGGCGCGCGAAGCTTTAAGAAAGGGAGGAATAGTTTCTGGGTTGCCGCCATGCTCGGGGCTGACATTTAGACGGGAGGTCACAGATTTGCTGTTCCCGATTCCGGTGAGACTTCGCCGCGGCTCCGACGGATACCTGATGCGAACTGCATTGATGATCACGGAGGTCGCGGCCGTTGCCGAGCCGCTTGCTTTGTATCGCTTGCATGGCAAGAATTTCAGCGGTGGCACGTGCCCCACGCCGGGCGATCTTGGCAACAATCTGGCAGATTGTCGTGCAGGCGCCGATACGCAAGTCGAATTCCTCCGGAGCTACTACGGTGACGCGATAAGCCAACAGATAGATCCTCGTGCTTCCTTCGGCTACTGGACCCATGTGCTGGCGTACTACCTGCTTACTGGTTCGTTGCCAACCTCAGACGCGGGACTGAACCCCGCGCAAATCATCCGTTTGCTTCCCGCAAGGCCGATCAGGATTGCCTGGCGGATGCTTCTGGCACTGCCGCGCTCCGTGAGTTCGCCGCTCTTCACTGTTTGGCAGGGGAAGTACCCGGGCAAGGAATTGCTGCGGCCACTCGCCAGACTTGCCAACCTGAGGGCTTAACCTCAGGGCCACTCGGGCCCGGAACACGCCTTGCCGATGCTCTGTATTCAGTCCGAAGCTAGAAAGCAGGTTGAATGAACGACAATGCCAGGCCATACTCAGGCCCAACATCCCGGATTGAACGATTCCCCTGGCTAATGTTTCTGTTCCTTGCCGTTGTGTTTTTCGTCTGCAACCACGACCCGTACCTTTCAAAGAAGGGAGTAGCTTCGTTCAATCCATCCGAAGGCGACCTGGTGACAGGGGTCGATGCACACTCGCTCATCCGGCGCATTGCATTTCTGTCCCTGGGTCTTTTCGCCCTGGCTACTCTGATCCGCCGTCGCGGAGCTCGCCTTCGCATTAACGGCTCATTGGGATGGGCAATGCTATTCTTCGCAGGGTGGGCGGTCCTAAGCCTGGCGTGGGCCGAGGATGCAGTGCTGACCCTCAGGGGGTTAGCGGCCTTCGGGGTGCTTTGCCTTGCTGCTGCGGCCATTGCCCGTCGCTGCTCGCTCCGCGAAGTTGTCCTGTTCACTTTCTTCTGCGGCATCCTCTTTCTCCTTATTGGCGTGTCGGCGGAGCTCCTTCTCGGCACCTTCCACCCCTTCGCACCCGGCTATCGTTTCGCGGGCACGCTGCACCCGAACCACGAGGGCATTAATTGCGCGCTTCTTTTGCTTTCGGGAGTCGCAGCCGCGGACATGGAGCGGCGTGGACGGATGCTGTTCCGGGCTTGTGCCGCGCTGGGGCTCGTTTTCTTGGTTCTCACGGCGTCGCGGACAGCGTTCGCAGCCGCTATAATCGCTCTTGCGGTATACTTGGCTGCAAAACGGTCCAGGCGGGACAAACTCCTACTGGGTCTCAGCATCGGCATAGCTTTCTCCCTTTTTCTCCTTGTTACGGAGGCCGCACCTTATTCGGCGCTGCAGAGAGCGGCACTGCTCGGAAGGGACGATGCCCCCAGTGAGTCGTTGAACGGTCGCACCGGGGTTTGGGAGGAGTGCCGCCGCTACGTTGATCGACGCCCTATGTTTGGTTACGGCTTTGGGGGCTTTTGGAGCGAACGCCACATCGCGGAGATTTCGGATGCGCAAAAGTGGGGGGTGGCTCAGGGTCACTCTTCCTACGTTGAATGTCTCCTCGACCTCGGGTTAGTTGGGCTAGCGACATTTGTTTTAGTACTCATTGGTGGTATCGCGCGGTCCCTTGCTTTTCACAGGACGTCGCGGGCTCCTGCCTTCGCCTTCACGGGGGCGTTCCTCACATTTTGCGTAGCCAATGGCTTGCTCGAGTCCGCTGTCTTGCGCTCGTTGCAACTTACAGTTCTCGCCTTGGTGGTCCTGATCGAGTTGGGGTTTCGGCGCCATGAGTTCGGTGTCAGGAGGTACCTGAGCTATGCCTCGTCCAGATATTACCGTTGTGGTATGCACATACAACAGGGCCGACATGCTTCGAAACGCCCTGCGAAACCTCACACTACAGGAAACGGATGATCAATTCTCCTACGAGATTCTCGTGATCGACAACGGCTCTACGGATCCTACTAAGGTTGTCATCGCGGAGATCGCTGCAAGTTCGCCGGTCGCCGTCAGCTACGTACGGGAGGAAACTAAGGGCCTCGCCCAGGCACTCAATAGGGGTGTGAGGGAAGCGCGGGGAACTTGGCTTGCCTTCTGTGATGACGATAATTTGGCGGAGGCGAATTGGCTGAAGGGGCTCCTTTCGGCTGCCTCCGTAACGAAAGCGAAACTCGTCGGCGGCACTAGGCGATTGCAGTTGCCCTCGGGAGGAGGGCTAGTTCTTGGTCCGACCTGCCGCGGTCTACTCGGCGAGTATGTCAATGATGGAACGGATAGCGTTTGCCAAGGCAAGCGCACACCACCTGGGGGCAACCTATTGATAGCGCGTGAGGTTTTCGAGTCTATAGGGCTGTTCGACACCTCGATGGTGATGTCAGGGGAGGATTGCGATTTTGTTAAACGAGCGCGTGCGTCAGGCATTACCGTTGCAATTTCCGCAACTGCCATAGTGCATCACGTAATACCCCCCTATCGCGTCACGCCAAGCTACCTTCGGTGGACATCGCTCAGGTTTGGATGTCTTCTTGCCTATATGGATTGCAAGAACTCCGGGCGTGCAAAGATGTTCTCCTGCTTAGTGGCTAGGATCGGCCAAGCGATAGTCGTTAACCTTCCCCTCTTGGTCGCCAGCGTTTTGACGCGAAATGCCACCGAATCTTTGGATCGCAAGTGCTTGCTGTGGCGCGCCCTCGGATATGCGGGTGGGACTGCTTCTGTTGCTGCCCCCCGCTTATTCGAGCAGGCCCACTTCTATTCGCGATTAGAGTTCAGGAAAGAGAGGGCGGCGTTCTCGCAATCCAAGGCGCTGAGATGAACATCCTTCTCGTCCACAATACATACCAGGTCCCGGGGGGGGAGGATGAAGTGCACCGGAGAGAGCGAGCTCTGCTCCTCTCCAGAGGCCACCGGATCGCGGAATATGTAAGAGGGAACGACGAGATCACGCGATACCGGTGGTGGCAAAAGGCCACATTGCCAGCGCGTACCGTTTGGGCTTGGGACAGCTATGACGGAATTCGGAGACTATTAAAGCGGAGCAAATGGTGTGTGGCACACTTCCACAACACTTTTCCACTGGTTTCTCCTGCGGCCTATTACGCTTGTCGTGAGCTGGGTGTTCCGGTAGTACAATCCTTGGACAATTCTCGGCTCTTCTGCCCAGGAGCAACCTGCCTACGCCGTAGCCGCGCTTGCCAAGACTGCCTGCATAAGAACATCCCGTGGCCTGGTGTGCTGCATGCCTGCTATCGGCAGTCTCGTATCCAGAGCGGGGTCGTGGCAGCCATGCTGGTGCTGCATCGCTGCCTGAGGTCGTGGCAGAGATCAGTCGATTGCTACCTCGTAGCTACCGAGTTCTACCGGCGAAAGTTTGTAGAAGCCGGCCTTCCAGCAGAGAAGCTCGTAGTAAGGCCCCTCTTTGTCAGCGACCACGGAGTCAGTAAGGATCTGGGCAGCTATGCACTTTATGTGGGTCGACTGGCGACTGAAAAGGGAGTCGACACCTTGCTCGATGCATGGACAGGACTGCGCCACATCCCCTTGATGGTAAGGGGTGACGGGCCGTTGTCCCGCAAGGTGCACCGGCATGCCAGCGAGTCCGGTGGCAGCATCCAAATTCTTCCAAGACTGGAGCGGGATAAACTGGTTGGATTGATGCAGGGAGCGCGTTTCCTCGTGTGGCCATCCGAGGGTTACTACGAGACCTTCGGCTATGTTGCTGCGGAAGCGTTTTCCTGTGGTGTTCCTGTTCTTGCCTCTCGAACTGGGGTTATGGAGGAGATGGTTGAGGATGAGCGCACCGGACTGCATTTCACCCCTGGCGATGCCGGCGATCTTGCCGCCAAGGTCGAATGGGCCTGGACCCACCCCGAAGAAATGGCCGCGATGGGCCGCGCAGCCCGCGCCGAGTACGAAGCCAAGTACACTCCCGAACGGAACTACTCCGCGTTGATGGAGGCCTACCAGCGCGCCATTGACAAAGGCGGAAGCCCGAAAGAGCAGAGTGGAGTCCGCCCAAGCTAAGGGAATAAGTAGCGGAGCAACATCCGGCGCAGGAGCGCTCCGCCTTCAAGGTGCTAACTCGTCGCTCAATGGGCGACATCCTGGAGATTTGAGGGCGGTGCTAGAGCCGGAACATAGACGAAGGCCCCGATATCCGGCGGTGTGTTCGTCGGCCCAGTCGTAACGCCGGTCGGCCAAGCGCTTCCCGGCATGAGCCCAATATTATTCGGGCTCCCGAGATTAGTTCCCGCGCCGATCGCAGGAGAGCTGCTAGCAAGCCAAAACTGTGACGCTGCGACATTGACGAACTGGGGGTCTGCCTGGACGGAATGTGAACACCCGACCGTGCCGCAGTTGCCAGCAGCGGTCTCCCAGGCGGAGTAGGTGCTGTAAGAGGTGTTCGCTCCCCACTGAATGAAATTGCTCGACGCAGGGCCAAAGTCGTTGTTGGTATAGACGTTCCCAATGCCATCCGTTCCGTGATTCTCGCAGCCGTCGTTGGCCCCGAAATTCGGTCCGGCGGTTGTATTCACGGCAATATTGTTCTGCGCTACGTTATTCGTGCAACCGTTGGTTTGCTCGGGACTAGGCCCCGCAAAAACAATGCCACCCGTATAATTCCCCCAGACCGTATTACTGTAGACGTGATGTCCTGTCAGTGACGAATTGCCGTCGGCCTGGACAAGTATACCGTGCCCGTATATGCCCCCGTTTTTATAAGATACGTTATAAATAACAGTAGCACTATTAAATCCGTCTATGTTGATTCCATCTTGGTTGTTTCCATAAGTAAGATTGTACTGGACTATTGCTCCTGTTCCGATTGTGTCGAGCATGATACCCCACCCGATGTTGATAGACTGCCCGACCCCGTTTGAGTAGACCTTGTTGCTCTGGACAACGACGTTGGTTGACTGTCCGGCGGAGTCAACGCCCCCGTGGATGCCCGCGCTAAAGTTAACCATGGCAAGCTGGCCGTTGTCGTGAACCACACATCCTTCCACCAGCATGCCTGGCGTCTCCACAAAATTGATTCCTTCGCTCCCATTGTATGCCACGGTGCTAGAACTAATCGTTCCACCCGCCACCTGGTAAAAGACAATTCCTCGGTAATAGGCCCTTTGCGAAGTTACGCCGGTAACGATGGCACCACTTCCGCCAGCAACGGAGAGGTTATTCGTTTGCGCCTCCTCTGTGTCTATATTGGAAACCGTCACGTAGGAGTTAGTCCCCACGTTGATGGCACAAGCGCGCTGGCTCGCTTCTGTCGTGTGCCCGCTGGGGCTGCCGCCGCCGGTCAGGTACACCCAAATCCATTTGTGCACCGTATCCAAAAACCATTGCCCCGCCTCAAGGGATGCCGCACTGGTTGTCTCCTGTTTGAGGCGAGCGCCATCCTCGAAGACCTGGTTGGGAGCGGTTGAATAGGAAGCGTAGTAGATGGAGCCGGCGCAAAGGGTCCAACTTTTGATTAGGTTCGCGCCACTGATGATCGGCTGCGCCCCTTTTCCGTACGCCCCGAAGGTGATCGGCTTGCCCGCTGCACCAGACGACGGCACCGTTAACTGCTCACGCCAGGTGCAGCCGCTCCGGAACAGGATCGAATCGCCCGGATTGAACTTCGACGTGTTCACCTTGTTGATGGTCAGCCAGGGCGTGGACGTGCTGGTACCGCTGTTGCGGTCGTTTCCAGGGGTCACGCAGTTGTCCACGTAGTAGGTGGTTGCCCAGAGCGGCGAGCAGGAAAGCAGAAGCGTGAGGATCAATCGTTTGGTCATAACGGCGTCAAGCTCCCATTCGCTGCGGCGTTCCGGCGGAAGCGGTCATATTCCTGATTGAAGAACCTCTCCAGTCTATCGGCCCATCGTAGGACTTCTTCAACACCGGGGAAATGGCACCGACGTACCACGGTAGGGAACAGAGAACAGGGATTAGGGAACAGGGAATAGGGGACAGGGAATGGGGAACAGACCGGTAGCTCTCGACTCTCGACTGTCGACTCTCGACTGTGCGCAGATGGAAGAATCCAAAATCGAAAATCCAAAATCGTTCCGGGTCTTGGGCGTGCGCGTGGATGCGCTGCAGACTATCGACGTGATCGCGGAGATGGAGGAGTGGATAGCGAAGCGCTCGATGGGACATTTTGTCGCGTTCACGGGGATGCACGGCGTCAGCGAAGCGCGGCGCGATGCGTCGTTCAAGCGGATTCTGAACTCGGCCGACCTTGTGGTGGCGGACGGAATGCCCCTGGTGTGGCTGGGGCGCTGGCACGGATGCGACATGCGGCGGCGCGTCTATGGGCCGGAACTGCTGGAAAGGTTCTGCTGCCATACCGGACCTTTTTACCGGCATTACTTTTACGGCGGCGGGCCGGGCGTGGCGGAGCGCGTGGCGGAGGTTTTGAGGCGGCGGTACGACGTGCGCACGGTCGGGACATATTGTCCCCCGTTCCGGCCCCTCACCCGGCAAGAAGAGGCGGAAGTGGAACGGCGCATCCGGGCGGCGGCGCCGGACGTTGTCTGGGTGGGCCTGAGCACTCCCAAGCAGGAGCGCTGGATGTACGAGCACCGCGAGCGGCTGGGCGTGCCGGTGCTGGCCGGGGTGGGCGCGGCGTTCGACTTCCTCGCCGGGACGGTTCGGCAAGCTCCGCCTTGGATGCAGGAGAACGGGCTCGAGTGGCTCTTCCGGCTCATGCAGGAGCCGAGTAGGCTATGGCGGCGCTACCTGCTCTTCGGTTCGAGGTTCGCCTGCGAGGTGCTTCTAGAGCTTTTGGGCGCCAAAACGTCCGACTAAAAGACCGAAAATCGAAACTCGAAATCCGAAATTCGAAGCCGAAATCCAACACGATTTCTGAAGCGGAAATCGAAGCAAAAATACACCCTAAAAAGCCCCAAAATCCAGTCGAAATTCGACTCAAAAATCGACTCGGAAACTCAATGCGAGAATCTAACGCGAAATCTGAAGCGAAAATCTAACGCGAAAATGCAGCCTGAAAAGCCCAAAATCCAGTCGAAATTCGGCCCAAAAATCGAGCTTGAAAGGCCTCTAAATCAGGATCGAAAACCGGCCATTTTCCGGTGGCCTGACACCCGGCAACCGGCGCCTCTTGCGTTCCCATTTTCGACCCTCGAATTCTGAGCTTCTCTCCTCGAGTTTCCAGTTTCCATTTTCGCTTTTCGCGTTTCGTCTTCTCATGTCCAAGGCTACGCTGATAGTCCTCGGGGGAGTGCTCGGCTATGCGGTCTTCCGCTGGGGAGGAGTGCAACTCGCTGTCCAGTATGAGTTTCTGCTGGCGCTGGGCCTGCTGGCGATGGTTTATAGCCTCGCACGGCTGCGTCACCCGTCGGCGCCGCTCCCCGGCCGCGCGCTGAGGTGGGCCGCGGCTCTGCTGCCGGCTTACGTGCTGCTGCAAGCGGTTCCGCTGCCGCTGGCGCTGCTGCGCGTCGCTTCGCCCCTGCGCGCGCTGGCCGTGCACACGCTTGAGCCGATTGGAGTTAAGCCGAGCTTCGCTCCCCTCAGCGTTTCACCTGCCGCAACCTTTCAGCACTTTCTGCTTCTCTGCGGATACGTAGCTGTCTATCTCCTGGTGCGCGAACTCACGTTGCAGCTTGGCGCAATTCCCCTGGCGAATCCGGCCGAGGCGGCAACACACCGCCCTACTCGGGCCGGCGCGATCAACCCGAGGCTACATTTGGCGCCGAGGAGAATCGCCGCTGGATCATGATCGCGCCCATCGTCACCCTCGGCGCGCTGGAAGCGGGGCTAGGACTCTGGCAGAACCTCGGCAGAACCGGCGAGGCGGCCCAGTGGGGCACTTACGTTAACCACAACCACTACGCCGGCTTCCTCGAGATGGCGCTGCCCTTCGCGGTGATGTATCCCGTGGCGCTCCTGCGCCGCGCGCGCCGGCGCGGGAACCCGTCGCTGGCTCCCTCGCTCGCGGCTTGCGGCGTGTGGGGGCTGGCGGCGGTGATGCTCGCCGGCATCGCTAACTCCTTGTCACGCATGGGTTTCATCGCCACTCTCGGTTCGGCGTTGGTGATGGGGACGCTGGCATTTGGAAATCGCCCACTGGGCTGGTTGAGGTCGTCCCGGAAGCGGCGTTGGGGCGCGGCAGGAATGCTTGCCATGGCATTGCTGGCGGGCTTCGCCTTCTTGCCGTCCGAGAGATTGATCCTGCGGTTCGCCGAGCTCACTTCCAGCGATCCAACTGGGGGCGGCCGCGCCAGACTTTGGGCCGCGACCATTCCCCTCATCAAAGCTTATCCCGTCTTCGGCTGCGGCCTGGGCGGATACGAGACGGCATTCCTGAAATTCAAGGCCTTCGACCCGCTCGTCAGGGATGATTTCGCGCATAACGATTATTTGCAACTACTTGCGGAACTCGGCCTCGCGGGTTTCGCGATTCTCGCCGTGCCGGCGTGTAGCCTCGTCATGTCAACGCTCCGGAAGGCCGCCGTGTCCCAAGACCCGGAGGGGCGTTGTTTTGCGGTGGCGTGCGCGGGTGCGCTGGCCGCGATTCTGCTGCATAGCCTCGCCGATTTCAACTTGTATATTCCCGCCAACGCGATGCTGCTGGCGTGGATCGCAGGCATGACGCCGGAGGCGCGGCCGCCGTCAGCCATCCTGAGTCGGTGGGAACAGCTCGCATCGGGACCCGCTCAGCGGCTGAGAGCGGCGTGAACAACACATTCAAGAGCCAGGAGGAAGCCATGAAATCTCTCTTTCTGTTTATCGTCATGATGACGGCGGGGTGGCTGATGGCCGCCAGTCCGCTAGGCAAGGTAAGTAGTTCCGGGCCATTGATGCTGAACGGCAAGGCAGTGCCGGCAACAGCGGTTGCATCATTGTCCGTGGCGGCCGGCGACGAGATTGCCACCTCGAGTTCCGCAGCCATGATCTATTTCGCTGACAAGAGCCGCGCGACCATCGCGCCCAATTCGAAGATCAGGCTGGAGACTCACAACGCTTCGGTGGCCCTGCGCATAGTCTCGGGCTCCGTCGATTTGAAGAGGGCGGAAGGCTCGCGGATCAGCTTGATCGAGGCCGCTCGAACGGCGGCGTTGAGCCCTGCCACCGGCCGGCCCAGCCCACCCCCACCACCCAAGCCACCCAAGCCGCCCCCACCACCGCCTCCGCCGCCACCGCCTCCACCACCTCGAAGTCCGCATTGCCCGCCGCACGACCCCGATTGCCATTAGGAGGGCCAGCGGTCAGGCACGGTGTGGCGGACGCCAGGCGCCAGGTACTGCCAAGCCCCGGGCCGCTGTCCCTGCTGGTTCGACTATGAGAATCTTGACCGTGATCCTGGGGTCGATCCTGGCCTGCTACTCTTTGGTGGGCATCCTCTCCGAAAGACTCTGGCAGAATAACCAGAGCGTAAACCACGTGCTCTGCCGGTTCCTGCTTTGCGCCAATGCACCGCTGGCGGAACAGGCACGTCAGCAAATGGCCAGCGTCGAGGGAGAGGCCGCGCAGAAGGCCATTGCGACATTGAAGTTGGTTGTGCAGCGCGACCCGCAGAACCCCTATCGATGGGCCGAGCTTGGTGAAGCATTTCGGGAAGCCGGGCAGGATGAAAACGCTCGGTATTGCTTCGACCAAGTGCCGGCCCTCGCCCCCAACTCTGCCGACCTTCTACTGCGTTCAGCAAACTTCCACTTGCAGATTGGAGAAACCACAAAAGCCCTTCACATTACCGCCCGCATCCTGACGCTCACTCCCGATTACGACGCGCTCATCTTCAGTGAGTACACGCGTTTGGTGGACCAGGTGGAAGACGTTCTGCGCTACGGCCTTCCGGAAGACCGCCGCGCGGCGGAGTCCTGGCTGCGCTTCCTCATTCAAGGCGGGCGGGTGGATGATGCGCAACGCACCTGGGAGTGGGCGGTTGAGCGCGGATACGCCGATGACCCATTAGCAGGCGAATACGCAGAGTTTCTGATCGGGCAGGGCCATCCGGACTTAGCGGCATCCGCGTGGTTCCGGTACTTGGGGACCCGCTCGGGTGAGTATCGCAAGTCCACCTATCTTTTCAACGGACACTTCGAATCGGAGCCTACCCCGTCGCCATTCGATTGGAACCTGGCCCGCACCCAGGGTGTCGAGGTCGCTCGCGACTGCACGAGCGCCAAATCGGGGAAATGCTCACTCCGCATCAAATTCTCGGGTACTCGGAATCTCGACTTTGCGGCGGCTTCGCAGATCACCCTTGTGCCGCCGGGCCCTTACCGCTTCCAGGCCTTAATCCGAACCGAGGGTTTGACCACAGACCAGGGAATCCGATTTCGGGTTTCCGATGCCGAGGCGCCAGCCCGTCTGGATGCAATTTTCGGACAGTCCATCGGCTCCATGCCGTGGTCACCTGTTGAGTATGATCTCAAAGTCCCCCAGGCGACCAGACTTCTCCAAGTCCAGGTTATCCGCCAGCCGTCCATGAGGTTCGACAACAAAGTTGCTGGGACGGCCTGGATCGACGACTTGAGGCTGGAACCCATCGGCAATCGCTCCTCACGATAGAGGCTCAGCCGCGATCTGGGCCGTGCCTTCCGGCACGTTGTCGAAGGTCATTCCGCGTTCTGCCAGAGGCTGCGAATTCGAGCTCGAGGTTCAGCTATGCCATGACAGTTCTTGAGCAGACGCGCTCATCACAAGAGAAGCAATTGCTGTGAAGCACTAAGCCGGATCCTCCCCCCTCCTCCCCTCCTGCCTTTTTCCTTTCCCGCCCTAATTCTGGTTCTCCAGCACGATATTCAGCACACGATCGAATCGCTTCCCAGCACTCACAACAAGGGCTTGAGCAAGGGCTGGAGTTAGGGCTGGGGCTGGCCGTGCGGCTGGGGCCTTATCTAATGACAAGTTTCGTTGTGTCGATGGGAGGAGAAGTGTACGATGGGCACGGGTATGAGGTCCAAATCGGAAATCCCAGCTAAGATGTCTGGGAGAAGTTGTAACAGGAAGGTGCAGGAACCGTCAGGGAGAACCGGCGGGACGGCCTCAAGTATGTCTGGATTCCACGGGGCGCCTTCAGGATGGGCCGCTCGCCGGGGGACGACGAGCCCGGCGGGCAGTACCGCGTTTTTCGCGGCGGGTCCTGGGGCGATCCTCCCGAAGTCGTTCGCGTTTCGTTCCGCTGGGGGTATGATCCGGGCTTCAGCGGCAACCACCTTGGCTTCCGTTGTGCCGGGGAAAGGATGTAGCCCTTCGAGGTGACGCTATGGCAACGCGGTCCCACGGCACTTGGCGCCTGGTAGCAGGGACTATCCGATCTGCGGTTTTTCCCGAGCCGGGCAGCAAGTTTGGCCAGAGTGCGGTGAGTAGCGTCCTGGGGCCGGCGGTACTCATTTGGAACCTGATCGATCGGATCCGTGGCCACCGGGTAACTTTCATGTACACATACCTGGCGGAGGGAAAGTACCGAATAGGTTATACCCACGGTTTCGTCCGGAAGTTTCATGGAACTCCCAGACTGTTTGGGAAGGCCGCGGGCGAGACGATCTACATCCGCTACAATCCGAGCCAACCTGCGGTTTCAGTCATCCTATCCCAGGATAACCCCGTGCCGGGTAAACGTGGTTCCCCCCTAAAGGCTGCGTAAGGTGCGATAACAAAAAGCGCACGGAGGCATCCCGTTGGTCGCGCAAGCGCTCGGGTGGACTTCCTGTCTTAGATGGCTTGACGCGCCCTTCAAGACCCACGTCGGAATCCACTTCGCTCACGCCAGCGGCAGGGACGCCCATGCCCCCGTGTTCTATCTCCACCTGGAGCCGGGCAACTGCCTCGCGGCGGCGGGCGTCTGGCTCCTGGCATCCTCTTAGCGGTCGCGCGCCCGTTCTGCGCTCACCGCACCCTCGGCCGGACGCCCCACTTCCGTTTCAAAATCTTAATTTGGCTTAAAGTACATCTTGAAGGAAGGCACGGTACTCTACGAAAGACACGTCGGGGGTCAACACCCAACGGGTGAGAGACAAAACGGGCCTGTTCAACTCACCTTTAACGGTTCTCTGAGGGTGGATTTCCAAGGATCGCGGGTCACCTCCGATGGTGTCCTGATTCTGGTGCGCGAGTTCGACGAACGACTGGTCTTCAGTGATCTCATCGTGCAAATCCGAGTGACAATTGAGTTCATCGGTGGTCAAATGAATTTTATCGACCGGGCAGAAAGCCCATAACGGAAATTCCGGGTTACTAGACCTTGCGTCGGAAATCCTCCTCACGTAGAATAAGTAGCTCAGGGCAATGATTTTAGTGCGTTGAGGTAGATACGCATTCGGCTGGGGCGCCCCGCTGCTCGAGATTAGATAAGCCGGCGCGGAAGGCGGGCGAGCACCATTGACTCGGCTGCGGAATGGAGGCAAGCCGGAGGCGGAATGACAACAAAACACCCTTGCGCAATCGCCGAGGAGGATTAAGTACTCAGAAACCGACCGTAGACTTGAAAAGGAGGCAGTATGAAGAGGAAAATCGGACTGGCCACCGCGCTTTTCAGCGCGGTACTGTTCTGTGGATTAACCCTGGCGCAGGAGCCAGTGGTAAACATCGAGAAAAGTGCCCATCCCAACCTGGGTGAGGCGCAGCGCCTTATCCGGGACGCAAGCCACTCCATCGACATTGCCATATCAGACAAGAAAGTTGACATGAAAGGTCACGCGGAGAGAGCAAAGCAGCTCTTGATCCAAGCCAACCTGGAACTGAAGGCTGCCGCGGAAGCCGCTGACGCTTCGTTGCAAAGAAAACATTAGCCATAAAGCATTACTCGTATTTCCGGGTGCCCCAGTTTGAATCGCCGTGGCCTTGATGAGTGATTGCGTCCTTTACTTACTCGCCTTGCGTTGATCCCGTGGCGCCTGGTTTGGCTTCTGGTTCGGCGGACTTCCGTGGTCGTCGAGCGGGGAAGCTTCTCTGGCTCATTTCCTCGATTCGGCGTTAACTGAGCCGGCAGGGAGTTTTCAAACATAATCGAGGCGTCTATGCAGGGCACAATCAAACGAGTCGTTCGGGATCGGGGCTTTGGGTTCATTCGCTCCTCGGATGGGCAAGAGGTTTTCTTTCACCGCAATAGTCTTCAGCAAATGGACTTTGATGGTTTGAAGGAAGGCGAGGCTGTGGACTTTGAGTTGGAACGGGGTGAAAAGGGCCCACGGGCTGCGAACGTTCGGCGTCACCTTCAAAACGGAACCAAATAGGGCTTTATGGAGCTTTGAACTTGTTCGTCATCGCAGAAGCTTTGTCCGAACTGTGCGGCTCACAAGTACCTGACAAAGGGAACAACGATAGAGACTGCGCTTCCTAGGCAGCCGCTAGGAGCAAGAGGCCGAAGGCCAGCCACAGGAATCCACGTACGGGAGCGATGACTGAAGGTTGCAGGCTTATTTGGCGCCCTTGGAGGCCTTCTTTCTTCTCTCGGCCCACCGCTTCTTCATCATATCCGAAATACGCTTTCTGCCTTCCGGGGTGAGGTGGCGACGCTTCTTAGCTCGTGGTGCAGGCACATTGGCAGTTGGGGATGCTTTCGGGGGAGTAGGGGGTAAGTCTGTTCCTTCTAAAGCTACGATTGCTGTGTTCAGCCGGTCGCGTTCACGTTTCAACTCTTTCACGATAGCCTGGATATCCAAAGGTTCCTCCGTAGTTAGCTCATTTCATGCTTAAACCCCCGTCAGAGTAGCATGGTCTGAGTTAGCTGTCGAGGACTGCGTCTCTCAGCCGGGCAGCAAGACCTGGGCCTGTTGGGTGAGGGTCGAGCTTGCGAACGGCTCCTGCCGCTCCAGTGCCCCGGCGGCGTGGCAGCATGGATCGCCGTCATTGTTGAAGCTGCAGGCGCCCCATCGACCGCAGGAAGCGAAAGTGGGAGCGAATTGCGCCATGGATCGAACGGTGTGCTTGGTAGTTGATCTGATACTCGTTGCAAACCTGCGTGACGACTCGAGCCACCTGAGGATAGTGAATATGGCAAATCCTCGGGAAAAGGTGATGAATAACCTGGAAGTTCAATCCGCCGAGATACCAAGTGAGCAACCGGTTCTCGCGTGCGAAATCGGCGGTGGTCCGAATCTGGTGAATCACCCACTCGGCGTGGATATCTTCCAACGATGCCGGGTGCTCAGTCTCTTCGATGATGTGGGCCAACTGGAACACTACGCTCAACACCAAGCCCGTAACCATCGTCACGCCGAGATAGAATGCCAGTACAACCCACCACCGGTGACTCATGAAGGGGATAATAAACGCCAAGCTGAGGAAAATCATTTTCCCGGCAACCAGTGCTGCCAAGTCCCACCCGCGGGGCCGCTCAAATGTCCTGTGGCCAATCTTCCCCGTCCACAGCTTTTTGTAGTCGTTGTAAAAGTGCCATTGGATCACCAGCAAGGCATAGAAGAACCAAAGGTAATAATGCTGATAGCGATGGTAAGAACACAGTGGAATCTCCGATGAGAGTCGCCCGACCGGGGCTAAGTCGATGTCATCATCCGAATCGGGGATGTTCGTGTAGGTATGGTGGCAGAAATTGTGCTTCCAAATCCATAGGTAAGAGCTGGCCCCGAGAAGATCAAGCGTTAGCCCTGCCGACCGGTTCATCCAGGGGTGGCTCGAAAAGCTTCCATGATTGCCGTCATGCTGAATGTTGAACCCAACCGCAGCCATGGCCAAGGCAAGAGATAGTCCGCTCAGGACGCCGCCGGGCCACCTGGAGACATGGAAAACCAATAGGCAGTATGAACCGGCGAGCCAAGCGAGGATCAACATCGCTTTCAGGTGCATGCACAGGTTGCCGGTCTTGGAGATCCCAGCCTGCCGGAAGTATTCATCGACACGAGTTTCGAGGGCGTGCTTGAATCCACTCGCGGGGGGGAAAGTAGGCTTGTTGGTCATCCTTCGTCCCTGGCTATCCTTCTACGACTTGGCGAGCCCGTACCGAACTATGGGATTCTAAACTAGCTCAGCCTTGGCGTCTCCGCGAGTAGTGCTGGCCTACGCCCCGGGTGCGTTTCCAGTATCGCGGGCCGATCCTGATCGCGGAGGCCGCCCCCGTTGGCAGATTGATGAAACCGTCATGATAGCCGATCTCCCCGTTGCGAAACAACCTTTCCAGCAAAGCGAGAGCATGCTGGGCGAGGGTTGAGTTGATAAACGGTTCCTGTCTTTCCAGTGCAGCCGTGGCGCTACAGCTGGGCTGGCCGTCATCGTCGAGAGTTGGGTCCACTATTTCAGGAAATAACTCCGCCGCAGTCCGAAGCCGCAGCCTTGCCCTTCGATTGCGCTCGTTAAGCGGCTCACTCAGAATGAACTGCCCGCGATCGGCGCTGTCCTGGTGGGAGTAAAGGGTGCGTATTTCCGCTGGCGCGAGCTTCTCGTCAATGTCGGGAAGTCGAACCCCATTAAACTCGACATGGCGGGACAGCGGGCGGCTTTCCATCACGGTGCCAAACCTCCATGGTAGGTTGTCATAATTAGTGAAATTCCGTGCCCGAATTCTTGAGAATGAGTCTCAGAATTGCCCTTCCGGGCAGGATTGTGGCCCCATCGGAGGGTCCTGGACACACTTTCTCCTGTTGCGAGTATAATGAAGGTGCGGGTGGCCACTCTAAGCTAGTATAACTGCAAGGAGCCTGGGATGACAGGGCGGAACAAGGCGGCTCGGATTCTAGTTGCGATGGGCAGCATTGTGCTGTTCGCCAGCGCCGCGCTGCATTCGCTCGCTGCCTACCCAAGACTTTCGACTGCGCTGGCTGCGTCGAATTTGAATGTGCGTTTGCAGGAGCCTTTGCGTGCCGTTTTTCTTTTGGTGGGATGGGACTGGATCGTCATTGCGATTGTCGCTCTATTGGCTGCTTTTACGGAAACGAAGCTGCGCAAGATCCTCGTCTTGTTCTGCGGCGTGGCCGTTCTGGTCGAAACGGTCTTGACTCTGGCCTTCATAGGTGTGTTTGTCGGCAACGAGATGATTGGTTCGGCGGCGGTGTTGCTTATGGTTGGCGGCCTACTGCTTCAGAACG
This sequence comes from uncultured Acidobacteriota bacterium, assembly GCA_963831905.1. Lineage (GTDB taxonomy): Bacteria > Acidobacteriota > Terriglobia > UBA7540 > UBA7540 > CAVROP01. The sequence continues at coordinate 39,440 of CAWHRX010000005.1, forward strand.
GCCCCGCTAAATAATGATCATTCGCTGCCCGATTATCACCGACAACGTGATCGCGGGAACTAGCACGCCGGGAAGAGTCCAAGTGTGCGGGTAGATGCCTGGGAGGGCGCAAGCTCAGCAGGATCTACCGGTGCAGGTGAGGCAGACCCAGGCGCAGCAGTCGCGGGTGTCTTCTGCTTGTCCATCGTGATGAGCGCAGTGCGGCCGGCAAGAAGTGGCATGAGCTCAATGAACATAGGACCTCCTTTTCGTGCCGTAGGCGCCACGCGTGTTGTCAATTGGACGGCATTGAATTTCATGAGGAGAAGCTACGATCCCGAACGAAGGCGACCTTACGACTACAATGATATACTAATCCAATCAGAAGTAAGTAGACATAAATGAAGCTATCGGCTATACTTCGGGCATGGTTACGCAAGATGCCCGGAAGTTGGATCACAAAACCCTGGAAGAGATTCGGATTCGCGCGGTCGACCGAGTGCAAGCGGGCGAGAGCCCCGAGGTGGTTGTTGCGGCGCTGGGTTTCAGTCGCGCTTGTATCTACAACTGGCTGGCTCGGTATCGGGCTGGAGGCTGGGCGGCGCTGAAAGCCCGTCCGTTGGCGGGCCGCCCACCGAAGATTACCGGGGCCCAACTCCGCTGGTTGTATCGCACCGTCGTGGGGAAGAATCCCTTGCAGTTTCAATTCGAGTTTGCTCTGTGGACGCGCTGGATGATTCGGATTTTGTTGCGCCAGCGGTTCGGACTGAAGCTGAGCCTGTCGAGTGTCGGACGGCTGCTGAAGCAGTTGGGGCTGACGTGCCAGCGTCCTTTGTGGCGAGCCTGGGAGCAAGACCCCGAGCGCGTGAAGCGCTGGCGAGAGCAAGAGTATCCGGCCATTCACGCCTTGGCCAAGCGAGTGGGAGCCGCGATTTTCTTTGCGGACGAGGCTGGGGTGCGTTCGGATTATCATTCCGGTACGACCTGGGGAGAACGGGGGCAGACGCCCGTCGTGCCCACGACCGGCCAGCGCGTAGGGTTGAACATGATTTCGGCCGTGAGCGCGCGCGGAGAGTTGCGCTTTATGGTGGTGAAAGGGAAGCTGAACACCGCGCGCTATGTGCAGTTCCTGAAGCGTCTGACGCACCATGCCTCTCGGCCGATCTTCCTGATTGCGGACGGCCATCCGGTTCACCAGTCGCGAGCCGCCCGTGCCTACGCTTCCACCCAGGGCAAACTGCGGCTCTTCTACCTGCCGCCCTACTCGCCTGAACTCAATCCCGACGAGCAGGTCTGGAATCACGTCAAACATCACGGCGTCGGGCGTGCTTTGCTCGAGGGTGCCGACCACCTGAAAACGTTGGTCGGCAGCCGACTGAGACGCCTTCAAAAGTCGCCCGAGTTGGTTCGCCAATTCTTTCTTATGCCAGATACCCAGTATGCAGCGATCTAGCTCGTTTATGTCTACATACTTCTGGCCTACTTAGTAATTTGTCGGGTCTAGGGAGGCCTGTCCCATGGCGACCAACTGGGCATGGCGGATCGCAAAGATCTCCGGCTTTGTATTCCTCGCCCTGCTGATACTCGCAGCGATCGCCATCACCTTTACCTTGGGATGGCGGCCCATAATCGGCGCCAAGAAGCGCCCTCTCACTTCACGAAAATTCGAAGCTACGCCGGAGCGTCTCCGCCGTGGCGAGTACCTGGTCCACGCCGTCATGCTCTGCATGGACTGCCACTCCCGTTACGACCTGGCAGCAAACCCGCCTGTGCTGGTTTCCGCGGAAGGCGCTGGAAGGATTTTGTATGACCAGGGTGGGGTTCGCATCGTCGCACCTAACATCACGTCGGACTCCGAGACCGGCCTCGGGAAGTGGAGCGACGATGCCATTGCGCGGGCCATTCGCGAGGGTATCGCCGCGGATGGCACCGTACTCGTTCCGCTCATGCCCTACGAACAGTTCCGCCACATGTCCGACGAGGATCTGGCCTCGGTAGTAGTTTTCATGCGCAACCTCTCGGCTGCACACAACGACTTGCCTGCAACTAGACTCCCGTTTCCCTTAACCCGCCTCATCCAGGCCGTTCCTCAACCTTTGACTAAAACCGTGCCGCAGCCCGGCATCTCCAACCTGGCCGAGCGCGGCGAATACCTTGCTCAAATGGCAACCTGCAGCGACTGCCACACGCCCGCGGATCCCAAATTCCAGCCTATCCGCGGCATGGAACTGGCCGGCGGAAAGCCCATGGCTTTTGCCCCGGATGTGTTCTCCGCGAACATCACACCGGACGCCTCCGGCATCGGTTACTATGATGAAACGCTGTTTATTCAAGTCATGCGGCATGGATCCGTTCGCGCCCGTAAGCTGAGTTGGTCCATGCCATGGCGGGCCTTTCGCAACATGACAGACGACGACTTGAAGGCGCTGTTCGCGTATCTGAGAACTGTCAAGCCGGTACATCACCTGGTGGACAACACCGAGCCGCCTACACAATGCAAACTCTGCGGCCAGAAACATGGCTTAGGAGAGCGGAACTAGACTGGTTCGGGGCAGGGACGGTCTCGGAAAGGACACGTTTCCGAGCCGACGATTTCTGCGCGAGCCTGCATGCTATCGTCGTAGCAAAGACTGCTGTCGGAAGTGGTCCAGCGCTCCCAGCGAGCCGGGCAGGGTTCGTGGCGTGACGCCCCAATGCCGGTAAAGCGTGCATGCCGAGGTAAACATCCTCTCCGGGCAGCGCCAACGGGCGAATGCTGAACGGCGGAAGTCATCACTTTGTACACACTGACGGCCCGCTTCAAAAGGGTTGAGACCACCGCGCGCCATGGGTTCCAGGCTAGTTTCGAGCCAGTCCCAATATTCAACTTGATCCTGTATATCGCTATAACGGGCTAATGGTCCATGGCCGGGCACGATGACTTCTGGATTAAGTTCAAGCAGTCTCCTCAGGCCTCGCCGGATATTCTCTACCGGGCCAGCCCAAGCCACAGGTGTAACACCGACGAATAGGATATCTCCGGCAAAGACCACCCGACGCTCAGGCACCCAGACAATGCAGTCGCCATGGGAATGGCCAGGGCCAGTCTCGATCAAATGGAGGATAACACCCTCGACTGTAATGGTCATTTCTCCGCTGAAAGTCTCTTGCGCAGGCCTCACGTGGAGCTTGCGGAATTCATAGGGAGCCAGCATGCCCCCCATGTAGTTTCCCAAGGAATTCAGGCCCGCGAAGGGGAGACATCGCAGCAGTTTCGAACTACTTTTTATCGCCCACAACTGCCTGGGCGAAGGGTGAGTCATGTGGTCTACGCACGCCCGTGTCGCGGTGATAATCCGATCGGAGAATAGCTGGTTGCCCCAACAATGGTCGCCATCTGAATGAGTGTTAATGACCCGCGTGATCGGCGCCGTCGTCAGTATCGATTCGGCATGTTGAAGCATCTCCCGCGTGAAGTGAAGATCCCAGCACGTATCGACCAGTACCGTCTGCCGGCCGCAGTTGATAAGCCCGAGATTGGTTTCCCCCCAGCTTCCGTTCGGCACCATCCACGCGAACGTATTCTCAGCGATTTCGTACAGGCCCTCCGCGAAAGCCGGCGCCTCGCCCATGCGCGTAATCGCCCTTCCCGTTCCGACCAAGAGACGCCGACCGATCATGCTGTCACCCTGTGAGTGATCTCGCCGACTTCAGCTTTGCAACATGGTTGCCGTCGAACTTCCAGTTATTATCCTACCGCGAATCGCAGTTGTGGCGGCAAGGCTAGGAGATGACGGTGCCGTCTTTGTTCTTGATGATGACTCCGAAGCCTTACATTGTGGGAGCTTGTGAGCCAGAGGCAATGAGCTCCCATCGTCGTTTCTTCTATCGTAGAGTGCGATACCCGAATGGCGCGCGCATCTACCTCTGGTACGTCCGGCCGCGAAGCCGGTATCTCAGGTTGCGGAACCACTCGTAAATCTTGTTATGCTTGTAGCGGTACAACAGATGCCCCCGTCCGTCCACGAGGGTCTGCACGCACCCGGCCTCGTTCGGCGGAAAACTCATGGACAGACTGGCACGGTCCACCCACACCTTGCGGTCGCCGGCGTGTCCGGCATCCACGTCGACGATGACGCTTTTGTCGCAGCTCTCGGAATCGAGGATGGCGTACCCGCTGACATCCACCGGAGGGCCCCAATCCCGCATGGAATCGCTCATGGGGTATCCCGCGCGGTCCGAGTCGGACCCCGTCCACAGGTTGTGCGAACCCTGATAGTCGCGGGCCTCGAGCAGTTTCATGAACTGCTTCACCTGCTGTTCCTGACGATAGTTGTGGAAGAAGAAATATGCGGTCCCGGCGATCACCGTCAGGGCTAAAACCGAAACTACGATGATCTTTATTACGCGCGCACGCCGCTCTTCGGCGCCGCCGTAGTCACCTTCGAGTAAGCCGGCCATTTCGTGAGATCTCCTTCTATCTTCCGTCCCGGCGGGCGGCCTGGTGGGTATCAAAATGTGCGTATCGGCAAGTAAATACCCCTTGATGCGCGGCACCTTTCACTGCCTTGCCCATTAAGGGAGGCTTGCAATGAAAGCGTTCATTTCGCGGAGCACGTCCGCGGCTCCCGACGAGTGGTAAAGGGCTTGTTATGCTAGACACCGCACGGGAATAAGATGTTCCACCATATTAGTAGGCTGCGGAAAGACGCATGGCGGCCGGATTACCCCGTCAGTCACGTGTTGCAACAAGGGATGTCATGCCACCTAAAGTTGCCGCAACTCCCGCCCAGCGTTCACCTACGCCAGGCTCCTGGACATCCAGGATTGGCAATGCTGTGGCCATTTCATCCTGCTTCGTGTGGTTGGAAGTCTCAACTCGGTACTTCCGTACCATTGTGCTTACGCCTAAGCTAGTTAAAGGTGTAGGTCGTTGTGCGATGATGTCGTAATAGCAAGACGTTTGGCTCAACCCCCGCACCGGCAGCGGTTCGCCCCGTGCGAGCTACTGCTGAGCTGCCCACTTTCCTCGGCCCTGAGCGAGGAGATCTCTATTGAAGTGTCCAGGGGAATGGTTTACCACCGTCGCCAGACCGGTAGTTTTAGTGAAGGGCTCAAGTCAACGACCCGCCCTGACGTGGAGGTACACTATGGCCCCGTATCCGCAATGCCGTCGCCACCCGCGAACTAAGTCATTCCCAGGTCAGCGAGACCTCACAATCATTTGCCACCTCGGGGCCAGCCGGAGCATGATGGCGGCCAGGCTCGTCGATTTCAGCGAGGAAGGTATGCGCGTCGACGTCGAGAGCCAGTTGGCAGAGGGATCGCTCGTGGGGATTGTCGGCGACATCCAACGGGCTGGCGGTCGCCAACCGCTGGACCGGGAAGGTCTCGTACGTTGGTGCAAAGCGGCCGGAAACGGAAGGTTTGCGGCTGGTCTGCACCTCCGTGGAGAAGCCGCTAAGGCATTTCCGGATTACTACGAATTCCTCCAAATCAGCCCCAATGCCGAGCCGAACACAGTCTCTCGCGTTTATCGATTCCTGGCGGCCCGCTTCCATCCGGACATCCCGGAGACCGGGGATGCTGAAAAGTTCGTGCTGTTGAAGCAAGCCTATGACGTACTGTCGGATCCAGAACGCCGCGCCGAATACGATGCGACTTATAAGAAGCAGCAGGCGCCCGAACCGGTGCCTTTATCCGACTCGGTTGATTTTATGAATAAGAACAACGGCGAGTTAAACCGGCGGGTGGCGGTGCTGGCGCTGCTTTACATTCAGCGCCGCATCAAGCCCTTCACCCCCGAGGTCCCGCTTGCCGAGGTGGAACGCCGCATGGGGTTCCCTCGCGATTATTTGGACTTCACGATGTGGTATCTCAAAAGCAAAGAATACATCACCATCGCGGACAACTCAGATTTCACCATAACGGCGCAAGGCGTGGACCTGGTGGAATCGAACCGCGAGAGGATCCCGCTTCTGAATAGATTGTTGAGTGATCGCTCGGAAACTTCCTCCAGCAAAGAAGGAGCGGCAGGGAGTAAGCCCTTAGTCATGCACGGCAAGGCTGTCTTCGGCCTTCCGGCCAATGGCGTCTCCGAGCCCGAGCTGATTGACGCAAACCAGGTTGATGAGGTTTAATGGATCGCCTATCGTCAAAATAGCATTACTCTTCAATGAGCGAAGGGGACGTGAAAAAGAATGAGAGCGGGCAGGCGCGAGATCAGACTAGTTCTGGAAAAGCGCTCAGCCTAATCGGGAGGAACAATGCGCATTCTTCTGGTCGAGGATGAGATGCGGGTGGCCACCCTTGTGAAGCGAGGTCTGGAATCGGACCACTATGCCGTGGATGTGGCGTACGACGGCGAGCAGGCCCAGACCCTGGTTGATGAGGCTGACTTTGACTTGGTGATCCTGGATTTGGCGCTTCCTAAGGCTGACGGATTCGAAGTGCTGAATCACTTACGCACCCAAAAGCCGTCTCTCCCTGTATTGATCATGTCAGGTTGGGCAGAGGTAGAAGACCGAATGAAAGGGCTGGATCTCGGGGCCAGCGATTACCTGCCGAAGCCATTCTCACTTGGTGAGCTGTCCGCACACGTGCGGGCCTTGTTGATGCGATCTCCAGGTTCGCCTGATACCGCCCGGCTATTGGGGGAGTCCCGCCCAGGGAAAGGGTAGGACATTCTATGGGGCAAAGCTGGAAAACGCGAATGACCTCCCCAATCGATCCCGCGGATTCTTTCGCACGCCACGCCAGCAAATAACGTTTCGACTTAGCTATTCTCAGACCGTAGCCTGCAAGACGGGCGGATCGGTGGCTTGCCTGGAGCTTTGTGTCGGTACTCGTTGTGGAAAACCCACTTGCGATCCGGGCATAGTTTGGCAAGAGGTATTCAGCCCACTTTTCCAATTTGAACCATATTCCTGAATTTGCAGATCGTCGCCGTCATGAATATTCATGCGAGTTCGAACGTGATGATGGCAGTCCGGACGCCAATACCCGATGGGTGCGCCACAGAAACAGCCCTATCAGCTCTCTTTCAACGCCTCTCCCAGGTTCGATTCCCACGGTTCCCGCGTCACCTCCGACGGGACCTGAGTCTTTTCTTGCGACAAGATTACCGAGTGGTAAATAACTTGATCGTATAACGAGAATGTTTGCTTTCAAACTGACTTTGCGTCTTTTGCCCCCATAGAATCACACTATGCCGTCGTGTCTAGGCGCCATGGTTGTGGCTGAATTCTTGAAAGTGCACGATGAAATTATGAGCGCGGGAATTACTTGTTCTCTCCCTTGCAAGGTATTAGCAGCCTTGTGAAGGAGTATCGTCTTGACGTCCCGTGAAGGCGCCTTCAGCAGGACATAATGGTTTTGCCCATTACTATTGATCGTTCCATCCTCGACTACCTTAAACGTAAGGGTTACAGCCTTTCGCGGATTGAACGCGTCAATGAATTGCTCTGGCGGGCAAGCCTCGAGGAGCAGTACGAAGCTCTGGAGAGGGAGGCAGCGGGGTTTTGTGCTGCCGCCAGAAAGACGGAACACAGCGAGCGCAAGCCTTTGCCACGGCGCGCCAAAAGTCGATCACGCGGGACGGTGAATGATGGCTTGCACTCCGCCGAGCGGCGGGTTCGCCCGAGGCGCTAAAACTTACTTGGTCCGGCTTAAACCTTGCACAGATATTGATGCTGACGGACAGCCAAAGTATTGTGCGCGGAACTTGAAATGGAGATGTGGGTTCGGGCCTCGGAACATGAAAGTCATGCCCAACTGATGTGCCTTCCGGCAGCACTCCTTGATTTCTCCGCCTGTCCAGCCTTCATCATTCGGAAGCTCACCCGTCACTCCGTACTTCCTGAAATAGATCTGCCAGACAATCTCCCGCTCTTCTTCGGTAGGCAGATCGCAGGCAATTATCCTAGGACCGTCGCAGGCTTTGCCTCTTTGGGACAATCTGCAGGTTCGAGGGGTAAGCGGACATAAAACGTTGTGCCTTTGTCGACTTCGCTATCGTAGGTCAAGGTCCCCTTGTGACGGTCAACCACAACCGAGCGCGCGATAGCCAGACCTTGTCCTGTCCCGCGCCCCACCTCTTTCGTGGTGAAAAAGGGGTCGAAGATCCGACTCCGGATTCCGTCCGGGATGCCTCCTCCGGTGTCCGCGATTGCGATCAGGGCCATGGAACCGTCCACCTGGGTGTGCACAGAGATCCTGCCTTTCTTTCCTGTTTGCTTCATGACGTCCCCTACGGCGTGGGCCGCGTTCACCAGAAGGTTCAGGATTACCTGGTTTATATCGCCGACATTGCAAACCACCAGGGGCAAATCGCCAAAGTCGGTTTCCACGTCGGCGACATATTTCAGTTCGTTACGCGCCACCGTCAGCGTGCTCCGGAGGGCCTTGTTGAGATCGGCCGCAGCCATGTCCTTGCTCTCAGGATGGGCGAACTCCTTCATGGCGCGCACAATGGTAGCTACCCGTGTGACACCCTCGAGCGTTTGGCTGAGGGCTTTGGGGATCTCCTGGAACAAAAAGGCGGCGTCCAGTTCTCCTTCGGCCCTGCGTATTTCCTCCGTGAGCTCCGGGAACGGCGTAGACACGGCGTTGAGCAACTCCACGAACTTGTTGTAGAGCACACCCAAGCTGGCAAAGGCGTCCTGCAGGAAGCGCGTGTTGTCACCCACAAACTGAATGGGGGTGTTGATTTCGTGCGCAATCCCGGCAGCCAGGCGTCCTACGGACTCGAGTTTCTGGGCCTGCCGCAGTTCCACTTCGGCAATGTCCCGGCCCGTAATATCCCGCCCGATTCCTTGCACTCCCACCGGCTTTCCGTCCCTTAGAATGAGGCGTGGTTTGACTTCCAGGTTTGCCCGCCGGCCATCCTTGGTCATGATCTCGACCTCGAATTGAACCGCGGACTCGCCTTTGAGCAGCCGCTCGAAGGCGCTCTCGACGCGGTCCCAATGTCTGGCGTCGACCAGTTGCCGGAGTTCCTTCTGGGTCGCTTCCTCCCGCGAATAGCCGAGGGTCTGCTCCGACACCTTATTAAGTGACGTCAGGCAGCCCTGCAGATTGGTGGTGAAGACGAGGTCGCTGGCATTCTCAAACAGTTCCCGATAGCGCTCTTCCGAGGCGCGAAGGGTTTTCGTCCGCTCGTTGACTCTCCTGCGCAGAATGCTCACCCAGAGCGCGCTCAGGAGGATTGTTGCAGCCAGCATCATCACCAGCCCGGCGATCCGGCCTCGGGTCCACCAAGAGGGGCTTTGCAGCAAAACCACATCGTGTGCAGTGCGCAGGACAATGCTGAAGCCCTTCGGATCGCGGTTTTCGTCCGCCTCAACCAGAGAAACCCCCGTTAACTGCACAAGGCTGCCGTTGCGGATCGAGTTGAGTGACGTCGTCTGGGCTCCCGTGCTGAGCTCCGCCCGGAAGTTAAGCTCTCCCGCTTGCAGCTCCATGACTTCACTCCCAGGCCGGGCGGTGCGATTCAGCAGCCTCGCCGAGAGCCGGACCAGGTCTCCGCTATCGACCCCAGCTTGGAGTTGCTCGGCGGTCGCCGTAATGGGTTCGGGGGCAGGACCGGAGCCGATCTTTTGAACGATCGCGTCGCGCATGACCGGGGTGTAATCGCCGATAGCCGGGAAGCCCACCGCGTCAATCAAGTCCCCGCCTTGGAGAGCGCCTGCCTGCGCCGTCCTGACCCAAAGGGCTTGTCCGTGGTCGCGCACGCTGACGAGTCCGGCTTGTTGGAAAAGCACCGTGCCTCGCACGTGTACTCGGTGTGCAAATGCTCCCTCCGGGGTCAAGCGGAGAAACAATGGGATGGGACTGACGGGCAGTGAGAACTGAGCTTGAGGCGGCCGATTCAGAACCTGAACGTTGTCCCAACTTGGGGTGAGAATCTGGAAACCGATAAAACGGGTAGAAGTTGAATCGTAAAGTCCGGCGAAGACGCCACGGATGAGGACGTGCGCGTCAATAATCTCAGGTCGAGGCGATGGGAACTTAAGGACGAACACTCTGCACTCGAAGGCCCCGGCGGAGAAATTCAGCACCAGTCCGCCGTCACGTTCCGCCGCCGAGCGCACCACACCTTGCACCTCGATCCACTGGCTGTCCTGCCTGCCGGAGGCAAGTTCGTCGCTGCTGGGCCTCGCAGGTTTGGGCAGGGACGCCTCACCGAGGCTTCGGAAGTGTGAGTGTTCGATCGCAGGAGAAAAGTCTCCAGCTCCGCTTACGCCCTCGACTTCCACGAATTCACCGACGTGCAGATGTGGCTTGGCGTAATCGGAATCAACCCATGTTCCCGCCGTAGAATCCTGGATGAAAAGGTCTCTCTCGGGCAAGTTGTAATAGGTCACCACCCCACGGATTCGGGTGGGATAGGCACGCGCGGCATCCTCGGGTGTCAGCCGTCGAATCTGTTCTACTCGGGTGAGGGTTGGCAGGTTCGCCGCGGTTAGCAACTGGCCGGAAGCAGCGGTTACAGCGATAAGCGAGCACAGTAGCACCTTCGCATTCTTGCCGACCGCAAGAGGTTGCCTAGCTCGGACACCCCTCGCCCTTGCATCACCCCTTTGCCGAACGTAATGCCCCTTCCGTCTCGCCCCTGTAATGGTCGCTTGCAAATTGCCTTCTCACCAGTATCGCTCGCCTGCGCTTTGCGCCCCCTAAAGCGGGCTGAAAAGACGTGCGCCCGCGCCCAAGCGGCCAACGCGCCACTCTGCGAGAGTGCAGCCTGTCTCATACACTTAATCGGCGTCGAGGACGAGGCCCTTAAAGGAATGCCCACCATGATGCCCTCGGTCAACAGGTCGGCTTGGACACAGCATCGAGGGACGAATATCAACGGCTGATCATCGGGATTCCTCCGTTCGAAACGATGTTGTGCCACAAAGGCACAGCGTGGTGTTTCAGGGTGCGTTACCAATCCCGTGTCACGAATCCACCACCTCGGATTCGCACCCCCTTTTTTGTTCGCTGGCCAGCGGCTAGGCCGAAAACCACCAACCCGACCGGAAACCACCACCAGACGGGCACTGGGCCATCTTGGGGATTGCTCGCTCTGTCCCTAAGCCCATGAAAATAAGAACTTTCGAGTCATGTGGTTTGGCAGGCCGATTGCCCTTGCTATGGGCGTTGTAGTGCGGCAAGAACCGGGCTCGAGGGAGGCATCAAATGCCAAACGTAAAAGTCTTAACACTATTGGGAGTAGGCTTGTTGGTTGCACCGTTTGCGAATGCCCAAGCTGGACCGCAGGCGCAACCGGGGTACGGAAATCCAGGCTACGGGAATCCAGGCTATGCGGATCCCAATCAGGGCTATGGAAATCAGGGTTATGCGAATCCAGGTCAGGGTTACGCGGATCCGGGCTATGGGGGTCAGGTCTACAATGATCCCGGGCCACCTCCGGCGTGTCCGTATGGCTATTACCCCAATTACCCTTACGCATGCGCGCCCTACGGTTACTATGGACCGAGCTGGTTTTCGGGCGGAGTCTTTCTTGGCATCGGGCCTTGGTGGGGTTGGGGTTGGCGCCACCTCTTTGGGGGACTTGGCTTTGGCGGTCGGGGCTACTATGGAGGCGGTCGCGCCTTTGCCGGGCGCGGAGGATACCGCGGTGGGTTCGGTAACGGTTACGCCGGTGGAGGCGGACGTGCCTTCAATGGCGGTGGCCGTAGCTTCGGTGGTGGCGGACGCGCCTTCCGTGGCGGCGGACGTAGCTTCAGAGGCGGCGGACGCGCCTTCCGTGGCGGCGGACGCAGCTTCAGAGGCGGTGGACATGCCTTCGGTGGTGGCGGACATGGCCACGGGGGAGGCGGAGGCAGAGGCGGTCATGGCGGTGGGCGCAGGTAGATTCCGTCATAACTCGAAACTCACGCGGCCGACGGCATGTGCTGTCGGCCGTTTTGTAAAAAGGCCGACTCAGGCTTCTCGAACGATTCTGGGGCCGTAAAGCCCCTTTCCTCTGGGAGTTGAAACGCGGTGATACGAGATCCCGAGGCTTGAGCAGCCGACTCGCACTCCTAGAGAGTGACAATCTGCACCTTTTGGGTCGCTTTCGTTTGTGCTCCCGCCTCCCACCAGGGGGGCGACATCGGCCAAGCGCACGATGGCCACCGACTTGCTCTAATCCGTGCCGTGAGCATAAAGCACCAGCATCGGCATCTTGCCGCATCAACACTTCTTCACCACATCTTTAATTTCGAACAGAAAGTCTCTGTCTGGGGATGAAGTACGCGGAATACCCTCCCAAGATGCTGAGGGGGACGACCATGGTGGGACAGCTAAGTGGCCGGGTCTTGTTAGTAGACGACGAACCTCTTGTCCGAAAATCCATCTCGGGATACTTGGTGGAGGCGGGGTATGTCGTTCGGGTGGCGGTTGACGGTCTGGATGCGATCGGGAAACTCCGCGAAGGACTTCCTGCCTTGATTATTTCCGACCTCAACATGCCTCTCATGTCAGGGGTTGAGTTTCTAAACGTTGTCCGCAGACGCTTCCCTCAAATACCCGTAATTTTAATCAGCGGAGCCGCCATTGATGAAATGCCAGAAGGAGTGGCCGCCGACGCTTACTGCCACAAGAGTGGATTCGGATGTGAGCAGCTCCTGCAAACCATGTCGGACCTGACCAGAAAACCTCCCCTGCGAACTTCTCCCCCGCAAGTTGAGATCAAACCAGTCCAGGCAATATGGGATAGGGACGGAAACTACATCATCCGTTGCGAAGACTGCTTGCGTGCGTTCAGTGTCCCCGGCACCCGGAGCACGAGGCGAGATGAAAAATGGACCATCTGCGTGCACTGTGGGAAAGTCGTTCAGTTCGTCATCGCTGACGGAGATCCGCAAGGCCCTGCACGGCCGTAATTTCAAGCGGCCAATTCCCTCCCCGTTCTGAACCTGCCAGCTACAAGAATTCGTGATGGCACGTGGGCTGCACTCGTTGGTTCCTTATGCAGCCGAGAAATCAAAACGGAAATGCCGGCTAAAGACGGTGGGATTAAACCAGGCAGACGGACTAAAGGCGCGAGACCATGACCTTGGCCAGTTCGCGCAACTTATCCTGCGATAGGTAGAACCGAGGGTGGGACGTGATCGCATACGTCACCAGCGAGACGCTGGTGCCGCCCTTCAAAAACCACAGTAAGTAAGGCTGCTTCTTTCCGTCCGGAGAGCTCACGCCCATATTGATAGCGTCGGAGGGGCCATCGAACGCATCGTCGCCAATGCCGCTTACACTGGCATGGAAGCTCAATTTCTCGGCCTTTGTCTGCTTGTAGATGCGCTCGTTGCGGACCTGGACCTTTAGGACCAATTTGTTGTCCTGGGTGCGGAAGGTCAGACTGTCGCCCTGCACCTGTTGCTTGATTCCTGTGAGTCCGCTGACCTTCTCAACATCGGCCACGGTGATCAAACTCAGGGCAGTCGGATTGCCTTTCGCGAGCGCGCTGCCCGGCTTGGCCTGCGGGGGAGCCGACTGTGCCCCTGTTGTATGAGTGTTCAACGAGATCGACACTGCCGTCAGCAGTAGAACCATAAGCACGATCATTTTCATATCGTATTTCCCCCAATTGCCACTTCAACCGACATTCCCAATTTGGCCATGCAAGATCGTCAACATACATATAAGGCTTTCTATTTGGGAGCGCAAGGGGAAACCGATGTAAAACCAGAATCTGGGCTTAGACTACAAGGACGAGGTCGTGCCGTGCTGGGCTTACCGTCGTTTCAAAAGCTTGTGCCTCGGGAATACGTGCGAAGAAGCAGCACGTCTTTCAGAGCCTATCCCGCTTGGGTGGTAGGGCTTGGCCGAGATCACCCGGCTCAAGTTGGCCAGAAGTGCAGTCGGTATTGAAATCCAATATTTCTTCTCCCGGCAGAGAACGATAGCGGGGGCAGCACTTCCGCTTTGGCACTGGTAGTCGATGGCCTGGGCTGGCGCAGAGCAAAGCTCTGCGGTCGGGTCATTAGGAACTCCTGGGCACCGTAGAGCTTCGCTCAGCGCCCGCCACGAACTCATCCGCTCGAGCCAGCGCGTCCATTCCGGGGATGCCGAGGCGACAACTTGATTCTGCATTCACGCATAGCACCGCTTTGGAGTGCGGCAGCTTGCTGCCGCTTTCTTGCAGGCCAGCTTGCTGGCCGGGGTTCCCTCAGAAACTGAATGACCGCGAGGAAGCTCACGGTGAAAAGCGGCAGCAAGCTGCCGCACCCCAAAGCTGCGCAGAGGAGTTCGCGCCGGCCGGGGTGCCATCGGGGTGGTTAACTTCTTTGGTACTTGACAAATGGTCTCTTATAGGCTATAATTCCGCGGTAAGGTCGGACAAGGCACTCAGGGCCTGCCGGGTACGCTATGCCAGAACGTCCTCTTCTGTTTTCGTCCGTAATGCCTGCCTGTGGTTTCTGCCTCGAAGTGCAGTCGAGAAGTCGAGGAGTGCAAGAGCAAGGGCAGGTAGGCAGATGGGCAGGTGGGCAGATCGTTGTCGAGGAATTGGACACCCATTGCCGACCGCAAGCGACGGACCGCAAGCCGGGAGGCGGCAGAGGGCTCCCCAACGTCTCGACTCTTCAACTTATAGACTGCAAAATCGGGGGAACAAAGCGAGAATGTCTATGAAAACAAAGGACAAGTACAAAAAGTCACTGAGTCGTGCAGTGCCCCTCATTCGCCGAATGCCGACAAAAAGTCGCTCGATTCCTTTGCGGCCAGTGCTCTCTTGCGGCAAGCGGGGATTTCAGATTGGAGACTTCAGAGTTCTGATCACACCCGGCAAAGTGCGAGCTGAAGGCTGCCAGCCTCACTCATATCTCAGCGCCACCAAAGGATCGACTTTCGTCGCTCGCCGGGCGGGAATGTAACTGGCGGCAAAGGCCACGCCCGCGAGGACGAATGGAACCAAGAGGAATGTGGCCGGATCGGTGGAACTGATTCCATACAGCAAACTGGCAAGCGCCCTAGTGGCGGCGAAGGCGCCACCAACCCCAATCGCAATGCCGATGAGTGTCAGCAGCATGCCCTGTCCGACCACGAGCTTCAGAACGTCGCGCTGTTCGGCGCCAAGGGCCACGCGCACACCGATCTCGTGAGTCCGCTGCGATACCGCGTAACACATCACGCCGTAGAGTCCTCCCACGGCCAACGCCAAGGCCAGTACGCCAAGCGCAGCCAACAGCAGCCCGGCCGTGTGCGCAGGAAACAGCGGAAGCGCCATATACTCCTTCATGGTTTCGAGGTCCTGGGCCACCACGCTCGAATCCACGCTCTGAATCTCGCGCCGCACCTCTGGCAGCAAGCCGCGCGGGTCGCCCGCCGAACGGACCACCAGCGTGCAACGCGGGTGGTATTCCTGAAGGATCGACCGATACAGGAAAGGAAGCGGATCTTCGCTCAGGGTACGGTATTTGCCGGTGCGCACGACTCCTACGATTTCCAGGTGGCTTCCGGAGACGACGACGCGGCGCCCGATGGGATCCCGGCCCGGCCAAAAACGCTTCGCCAGAGCCTCATTGATGATCGCAACCCCCGGCGCGCCCACGCCGTCTTGTGGCGTGAATTCTCGGCCGCGTACGAGGGGAATGCCCATGGTCCGGAAATAATCCGGTCCCACCTCCGTGGTATCGATCCCGGGGCCCTGTCCGTGCGGCACAGGATGGTCCTCCGGGTCCACTTCCTGCGTCGTTCGTTCGGTAGTCAAGGGCAGGTAACCCGCCAGGCTCGCCGACGAGACGCCGGGCAGAGCTCGGACGCGGTCGAGCAACGCATTGAAGAATGCCCTGCCCTTCGCTTCGGAATAACCCAAGCCGGACGGATCAAGCACCGCCAACATCTCATGCTGTGTATCGAAGCCGGGATCTATTGACTGCGCATTCATCAAGCTCCTTACGCACAGTCCGGCGCTGATCAAGAGCAGAGAACACACGGAAATCTGCGCCACCACGAGGATGTCCCGTAACTTGGACGCGCGGCCCCCCGTCTTTGCTGTCCGCAGTTTTCTCTCACGTCGGCGGAATAGCCGCAGACCCCAATATCGCGGGGCGACGCTGCCCCACACATCGCCCTTGAGCGCCGGCGTCAAGCCTGCCCGTGCGCCCCTCAAGGCGGGTGCAATGCCAAAGACTATTCCGGTGACAAACGAAACCCCCAGTGTGAAGGCAAGCACTCGCCAGTCTAGGGGTACATCCATTTTGATTGGCAGACTAGGCGGCTTGAGGGCCAGAAGCGCGGGAGCGAGCCAACTGGCCAGGAGAAAGGCCACGCAACCGCCCAGCAGAGCCACGATTGTGCTTTCAATCAGCATCTGGCGGACCAGGCGGCCACGTCCGGCTCCCAGCGCGGCTCGGATTGCCATCTCTCGGTGACGCCCTGTCGCCTGTGCAAGCAGAAGATTGGCGGCGTTCGCGCATGCAATGAGAAGCACCAGGCTGACCACCACCATCAGGAGTCCGGTAAAGGCGATAACGTAACCGCGGAAGGGGGCCGGAACGAGAGTCGTAGGAAAGGTCACCGCTTGCAGCAATTTGTTGCTCTCGGGATAAGACTGCTGGAGCTGACGCGACAAGACCCTCAAGTCCGCCTGCGCTTGCAGAGGCTTCACGCCCGGCCTCGGCCGGCCCACGCCGAACAGCCAGAAGCATTGGCGGCTAGTAAGGTAAATCGGGTCGTGCGTAAATGCGAAGGTCATCGCCAGGGGAGTCCAGAAATCTGGCTGAAGCCCCACGAGGACCCCGGTGAAGCCGGCCGGCGCAACACCCACAGCCGTGAAGTTCGTTCCGTTGAGGTTGAATGATCTTCCCAGCACCCGAGGATCGGAGCCCAGGCGCTCGGCCCAGAATGCATGACTGAGGACAATCACGGGGTGCGCGCCGGGAGCTTGGTCTTCCTCGGCAAGAAAGGCTCTCCCCAAGACAGGCTTGACTCCCAGGACCGAGAAGAAATTGCCGGACACCAGCGCGCCTTGCGCCCGTTCACCCTGCCCCGCCCTGATCCAACTCACGATGCGCGGGTCCCCGTCGAACGCCAGCAGGCCGGAAAACGCGTGATTGCGGTCTCGGTAATAAAGGTAATCAGGATAGGTCAGCGGTGTGTAACTTTCGATGCCCTTGCCCTGAAGATTCTGGTTCCAAACTTCCAATAATTCACGTGCGCCTTGAACCGCAGGCGGCCGGAACAACAGAGCATTAACGAAACTGAAGATGGTGGTATTGACGCCGATCCCGAGCCCGAGTGAGATCACCGCTACCGCCGCGTAACCCAGGTTCTTGCGCAGCATCCGCAAGCCGTAGCGTAAATCTTGCCAGACACTGGCGAAGAAGTTCCCGCTCCCTCCCCCCCCTGGGACGACGGGCTCCTGCGTCATTTCCTGCTCGCCCCGCCGCAAGCCCCTCGCCAGCAAGTCCGCGTCGCTCAACTCTTCCAGCGCCAAGCGGCGAGCCTCCTCGACCGTCGTCCCGCCAGCCACCAGTTCCTGAAAACGATCCTCGAGGTGCTCAGCCACTTCCTCGACAATCTCCGCCTCGCGCACCGGAGAGAGATTTAAGCTTGCCAGTCGTTTCAGTATTTCTTGATTCCACTTCTGCATTCGTTGCCCCTGTCGTCGCTGGGCACATCCTGTCCTCGAAAGGCAGTAGCGACGCTAACTAACTCCGGGGCGCGGACCTTCGCTCGATGCGAACCGCCACTCCGCGAGACCCTCAGCGCCCGTCGGCGATACGAGCCACCGGAGGCAGCCCGCGCCGATTACTTGTTCTTAACGACGGATTTCCGGCACTCCCACCCACCTTCGGCTTCCTGACTCATCGACCAATGGCCGCTCAATTGGCCATGCAGCAGTTTTCCCGTGGCTAGATACTTGCCGTCCGGAGCCTCAACGTGGAATTCGAGTACGCCCTTCTTATAGCTCGCGGAAGTCAGCGGGTACTCCCCGCTCGAATTAACGAATTTCCCAGCCACTTCCTCCCGGTCCTGCTTAAGGTCCAAAGTAAACGACACATCATTCTGGACGCTGCTGTGCGCTACGCAGTCCCAGGTCCCCGTCAAAGGGCCTGACGAGGGCTCCTTTCCATTGGCAAGAGCGATGTAGGCCGCCCCCGCCACCAGCAGTAAAACGCCGATCAGGGTCCATTTACGTCTCATTGGTGCACTCCTTTGGAGGATCGATATCAACTCAAAGAAGTCCTTTATAGCACCACTTGCAAGCCAAGTCACAGTAGATTCGGGCTCGCCAGACGTTTGCGCATTGGTCAGCAGCACGGACCCATCGGTCATCCTTCACTGGCCGTCGAACGGATTCACTCGTATTTCAACGCCACCAACGGATCGACTTTCGTCGCGCGGCGGGCGGGAATGTAGCTCGCCAGGAGCGCCACCACCATCAGAATGAGCGAGACGGCAACGAATGTCAGGGGATCCGTGGCCTTCACGCCGTACAGCAGGCTTGCCAGGAAGCGTGTAAGCCCAAGCGCCCCGGCAACGCCGATCGATGCGCCGATCAGAGTCAACCTGAGGCCTTGCGTGATGACCATTCTTAGCACCTCGGCCTTTTCCGCGCCCAGCGCCATGCGTATTCCAATTTCGTGCGTGCGTTGGGCCGCGAAATAGGAAACTACGCCGTAAATTCCAATGCTTGCGAGCGCCAGCGCCAGCGCGGCAAACACCGCCAGCAGAATCATCGCAAAACGCCGCGCCGCAAGGGATGCGGAGATAATCCCATCCAGAGATGCGAAATCGTAGGCAACCTGCTCACGATTCATTCCCTCAATAGCACTACGGATCGCCTCCGCACTCGCGTAGTCCGGCGACTGCCTGCGAACCACAAAGCCCTCCGCCCTCGCCAGCAGCGAAATGAATTGATCGGGAATCTGCCAGACCGAGAGATAGAGTTGGGCCGCTAGCGGTGACGCCTGGTCGTCGTCGAGCCCCCACTGAGCCACGTGGCCCACCACGCCCACGATCTCATAGGGTTCGTCAACGCCCGCCAGATGAACCAGCTTGCCCACCGCGTCCCCCTTCGGAAAATAGTCGCGCGCAAGATTCTCGTCGATCACGGCCACCCAGCGGGAATGCAATTCGTCCTGTGCTGTGAAAAGGCGACCGCGCAAAAGCGGAATTCCCATGACATTGAAGTATGCCGAATCCACGATATAGTTCACGGCGTTGGGCATCTCGCTTTGCGTTGCCGGCTTCGGCTGCCCTTCAGCCCAAAAGCCCACCTCGCTGTCGCCCTGCATGGGGAAGGCGCCGTCGGTGATCGCCACGGCCTTCACACCAGGGACCGCAGCTATGGTGTTCGTCAGCTCACGCAGACTTGCGCGCACTTGGTCCGGGTTCTCCTTCGCCGTCGCAGGAGGCAAGGCTACCCCAAACGTCAAGGCGTTATGAGGGCTGAATCCCGGATTGACACGCCACAGGCGCGCCAGGCTTCGAACCGTAAGGCCCGCACCGACGAGCAACACAACCGCCATCGCCATCTCAAAAACTACAAATGCGCGCTGAGTACGGTGACGAGCATAGGACGAAGTTGGCCCGGATTCCTTCAGCCTTTGCTGCAAGTTAGGCCGCGCGCCTTCCAAGGCAGGCGCGAGCCCGAAGAGCAATCCAACGACCATTGAAATGATCAAGGTAAAAGCCAGTACCTCGGGGTCCAGCCGCACCTCATTGGCGCGTGGGAGGGCCGAGGGAAGCACCGAAAGCCCCGCCTTGGTTCCCCATAGGGCCACCAGCAAACCCAGTCCGCCCCCCGCCAGCGCCAGGAGAAGGCTTTCTGCAAGAAGTTGCTGCATCACGCGCCGCCGGCTCGCACCGAGTGCTGAACGGATTGCGAATTCCCTGGCGCGACCCACCGCGCGCGTCAAAAGCAGGCTTGCTACATTCGCGCAAGCAACGAGCAAGACGAATCCTACTGCCGAGAGGAGCACCAGAAGCATGGGCCTGACGCCCCTCACCATACGCTCCTTGAGAGGGGCCAGCGTGATGCCTCCGTTCTTATTGGAATCGGGATATGCCGCGGCGAGGTTTTTGGCAATGCCATCCATGTCGGCGCGGGCCTGCTGGACGGTCATCCCCGCCTTTAACCTCCCGATTGCGAAAATGCCCGGATGGGCCCCACGGTCCGACATCCACTGGTCCGCGTAAGAGCCGATGGGAGAATAGATATCCCCGAGGACGAAGTTGGTGGTCTCGCAGCAAAAATAGAAGCTCTGCGGAATTACGCCGATGACTGTATAAGCGGTTCCGCCTAAAGTCAGTGTTTTTCCCAGGATTTCAGGCGAGCCGCCAAATTTCCTTTTCCAAAATCCGCCGCTCAGCATCACCACGGGCGCCGTGCCTCGCCGATCTTCGTCGGGCGAGAATTCCCTGCCGATAACCGGCTTCACGCCAAGCATTGGAAAGAAACCCGCCGACACCTGCGTCACTTTTACGCGCTCGGCTTCGGCGGAACCGGTCAAATCGAGGTCCGAGTGGCGGTACGCGGCAAGGGCTTCGAAGCTGTGATTCATTCTCACCCAGTCGAGATAATCGGGGTAGGAAACCGCGAACTCCGGAAATTGGCCAACCTTTTCTGCCAGCGTCACGAGCCGTTCGGCGTATGGGTAAGGCAGAGGCTTGAGCAATACCCCGTTGACTAAGGTGAAAATCGACGTGTTCGCACCAATGGCGAGCGCCATCGTCAACACGGCGACAGCCGTAAAGCCCGGATTGCGGCGGAGTTGCCGCAGTCCGTAACGGACATCCTGCCAGGCGCTGGCAAAAAAGTTGTGGACACCACCGCGTTCGAGCCCAACGGGCTCTTGCGGGGTTTCGTGTTCCAACCGCCGTAGGCCCAGCGCCAGGAGGTTTTCGTCCCTAAGCTCCTCGAGGGCCACACGGCGGGCTTCCTCTTCTCTTGCCCCGCCTGCGGCAAGCTCCGCGTAACGATCCTCGAGATGCTGCTCCAACTCCTCGACGATCGCCGCTTCACGCGCGGGAGGAAGACTCAAGCCCGCAAGCCTCTTCAGTATTTCTTTCCGCCATTCCTGCATAGATCCCCCTCACAACGGACCTGAATTCCTCACGCGTGTTCAACCTCCGTGATGCGTTTGATCGCGTCGACGAACACCTGCCAGCCGCGCCGCTGCGAGGCGAGGACCTTTCGCCCTTGACGGGTAAGACGGTAATAGCGTCGCCGCCGCTGGCCCTCCTTCTCCACCCATCGTCCTTCGAGCCAGCCGCGCTTTTCCAAGCGGTAAAGCAGCGGGTAAAGCGAGGCGACATAGAAGCGCAGGGCGCCCCCTGAGCGCTGCTCGATGAGCTTGCTGATTTCATAGCCGTGCCGCGGCCGGGCTTCCACCAGGGAGAGGATCAGCAGCTCGGCGCTGCCCTTTTTCAGTTCGCGATCGGAGAATTGCGATTCAATATATGGCATTGCCATATACTAGAGCACCAGCTATGGGTTGTCAACGGAAAAGTGGGGGCGCCACACTTCCGATCGGCACGGTACCCGTTTTGAATCGGAATTGCAGTTCAGCCTGAGAACGGTTATGCTGAAACTTCGGGGTGAGCTTTCCAGGTTTACGCAACGATTGAGTGAGGCCCGCGCGCGGGCGCATCCATCGTGCGTCTTCATTGAGGCAGAAAGGAACGATCCATGTCTCTCCGTCCCATTAAACGAGTGGTGTTATCGAAGCCGACATTGGAAGGCGCGGGTGTGCACCTGCGCCGCGCGTTCGGCTTCGGCAATACGTCCGACTTTGATCCTTTTCTTCTGCTCGACGACTTTCGAAATGACGTTCCCGATGATTACCTGGCGGGCTTTCCGTGGCATCCCCACCGTGGCATCGAAACCGTCACTTATGTCCTGGCCGGAACGGTCGAGCATGGCGACAGCATGGGAAACGCCGGCGTCATCGGCTCCGGCGACGTGCAATGGATGACGGCAGGCAGCGGCATCATCCACCAGGAAATGCCCAAGGGCGATCACGCCGGCCGCATGCACGGCTTCCAGTTGTGGGCGAATCTTCCCTCCTCGCTCAAGATGACTCCGCCTCGCTACCAGGAGGTGAAGACGGGCGACATCCCGGAGGTCAAAGATGATGACGGCACGGAAGTCCGCATCGTTTGCGGAAGCTTCTGGGGCAAGAAGGGTCCCGTGGACGGCATTGCGGCCGACCCCACCTACCTCGACGTCTCAGTTCCTCCCGGCCGCAGGAAAGTGCTCCCCGTCGAAACCACCCGCCACGCCTTCGCCTACGTCTTCGGGGGCGCCGGAAAGTTTTGCAACGCTTCGGGCCCGTTGGCAGTTCCTACTGAGTCGGTGGGATGGTTGGACACAACCCCTCCTGCCGATGCCGAGAACCGTGCACTGATTCTTTTTGATCGCGGGGATGAAGTGGTCGTTCAGGCCGGCGATGACGGAATCAGGTTCTTGCTGATTTCGGGCCAGCCGCTCCAGGAGCCGGTGGCCTGGTATGGACCCATCGTGATGAATACGCAGGAGCAGCTCCGACAGGCGTTCCAGGAGCTTCAGGAAGGAACGTTTCTTAGGGGATGAGAGATCGGCCGGACCGTGCCAAGCGCAACAAGGAAGCTCGCCCTGGTTGCCGCTTCATGGCTCACCTGCGTCAAGGCGAGATTCCTCGCTGCGCTCGGAATGACAGCAGCTTTTCTTTCGGACGCAATACCCTCAACCGTAGAGCAGAAAAAAGGGCGTCTGCCGAAGCAGACGCCCTTCGAAGTGAATGCACCCGCCGTTGACTAGAAATAAATCTTCGCGCCAAGCTGCAGAAAGTGGGTATCCTTGTACAACGCAAAGTCGAAATTGTTGAGCCCCGGCCCATAGACGGGATCGCGCGAGGAATTGCCGATTCCCGTACCTGACGCAGCCTGTGCGAAGGCGGCGGGGTTGAACCAGTAATTCGGCGGCAGATCTGCAAGCTCCCCTGCCGCACTCCACAATCAGACTTGCAATTTGCGAAGGTAAGGCACGCTGGCCTTCATCAGAGGCAGATCCATCTCGACAAAGTAGTTCTTGATTCCACCCGTCTTGGCTGCGGTAAAGATCTTCTTCCAGTCGAGACTATCCTGACCTACAGGTGCTTCCTTGCGGTTCTTCGCATCCCAACCTTGCACGTGCATTGAGATGAAGCGTCCCGGATATTTGGTGAAGTACTCGGCGGCGTCGTAGCCCTCTGAGATTGTCGAGACCTGAAACTGGAACTTCACCAGCTTCTTATCCAGAAGCTTGAACAGCAGGTCATAAGTCCGCTGTCCGTTCACCTTCGTCAGCTCAAAGTCCTCGTTGTGCAAACCCTGCTGAATACCGGCAGCGGCGGCTTTCTCACCGATGCGGTTGTATTCGTCCGCGGCCTTCTTCACGTCATCCATCGTAGGGTGCTGCGGCCCACCGAGGCTGGCCACCAGCATTTGCGTCAGACCGACACCCTTGGCCCAGGCGATCCGGTCATCCTGATTCTTCCTGAGTTCACCAAGGTCAAAGTGCGAGCTGACACAGGTGAGGCCGGCATCATTGATAATCTTGCGCAGTTCGCTCCCCGAATACTTGGCCAGGCCGGCGAACCCAGAGTCAGAGTAACCTACCGGCGAGCAGAGCTCGATGGCTCGAAACCCTGCCGTACGGAGCATCTGGAGCGTACCGGGAAAGTCCTTCGCGATCATGTCCCTGACAGGCCAAGTCTGGCACGCAATGGGCATGCCCAGAGGATTGGCGCTGAGCATGCCCGCGTTTCCGGAAAGAAACCCCGCCACCGCAACTCCGGTCGACGCCTTCTTGAAAAAATCCCTTCTCGAAATGATAGACATTCACTCCTCCTTGCTCGATGTATTTGAATAAATTGCTTTACAGCGTACGTCACTATCTCACTTCCGCGGCCTTGCCGTCATTCCCGCGAAAGCGGGAATGGCAGCGGCGGCCATGCTGCGGGGGATGACCGGACCGAGAGTTACTCCGCCGGTGTGATCACGATGTTTCTAAAAGCCACGCGTCCTGCTTCGCTGCCCTGCAAATAGATGGGCCCCGGCGCTCCTTCGTGGCTATCGAGAGCTCCGCCGGTGATGCCCGGGATCTCTTTATGATCGATAACGGTTACGCCATTCTGCACCACAGTCACGTTTCTCCCAAGCAGCGTGATGTCAAAAGTCTGCCAGACTCCGTCCTTCCGGGGCTGCTCCGGCGTGGGGTCAAGATATCCGTAGACCCCACCCGTGTGGTGGCTGGGGGGCTCGGCTACTGAATCGGTTTCGATCTGCACTTCGTAACGGCCTCGCAGATAGACGCCGCTATTGGATTTGGGCCCGCAGTAAAACTCGATGTGCAGCTTGAAATCGTTGAATGCGGCGGTGGTAATGAGCTCGGGGCCGTGTCCGTTGCTGACCAGCGTACCGCCTTCAATCGTCCAGGTCTTGGCCCTTTTCGGATCACTGAATCGCCACCCCGTGAAATCTTTGCCGTCGAACAAGGTTACGGGCGAGCCCCACTTTGGAGCGCCTGTCCGCTTCAGAGCCGGCGCGCGGCGGCCGATCCACGTCCAGGCGACCCCGCCTGGGCTGCTCGCCGTGCCGACCAGTTGGCGGCCCACAAGTTTCCCTTTAAAAGTCGTGTCGTTATCAAATCCCTCCTCTTCCTTGGGAGAAACAAATTCAATCTCTCCCGCCGTGATTTCGGCCTTCGCCAGCGGGGTCGCATGCTCCGACACACCTGTCATCACGACCCTCACCTTCCCCTGCTCATCAGAAACGTCGATCCAGGAAGGAAGTTCTCCCTTCGGCGTCTTGATGCTTATATCCCAGCGCCCCACAAAAGGATCGGTCGCGGCCGCCGCACTCGCGGACGCTGCGGCCTGTGAGCTCGTGCCGCTGGAGTAAGCTGCAAACATACTCACAATGATTAATATAATACTGAATAATATTAGCTTATGCTTCATTTCCATCCCTCCCACGTAGTTATGGTAGCACAGACCTGCTTTTCAGGTCTGCGGCTCGAGTTTCCACATTCCTGGGAGCGCGGGCTTCCAGCCCGCATCTCGCATCTGGGCGAGCGGGCTGGAAGCCCGCGCTCCCAGGCCTTCCGGGCATGCAGACCTGAAGAGCAGGTCTGCGCTACGCCACCAAGCCTAGAAGGTTCTGCATATTGCTTCCCAGGATCAGGGCCTTCGACGGCTCGGTGAGTTTCAGCAGCTTCACCGAATACAACTCCACGCGAGGATCCAGCTCCGGGGCGAAGGAACCAAATAGAATCTTCTGCGCGGGCAGTTCGCGTGCCGCCATCTCGAGATACTTGCGGCTGATCACGCTGGATGTTCCCACATAGATGTTAGGAAAACGCTTTACAAGATCCATCGCTTCGTAATGCGCCCACCAATCCCACGAGCGATACGCGCCCAGATGGGGCAGTATAAACTTCACCGAAGGGTAAGCGGTGGCAATCATGTAGTACGCCCGGGCGGGTCCCGGATATTCGTTGAGGTCGGGGTAGTATATCACCGGAATATTCAATTCAGCTACAACGTCCAACAGTGAAGAATTAAGGAACGACACTATGTCGTGCACCGGAATTCCGCGTTTGACCACACTCCCTAAGGAGCGGGCATATTGCCGATCGTGCCGGGAGTGGGGTTCCAAAGGCATGTGGTGATCGAACTGCCGAGATCCTTCGCTTCGCTCAGGATGACACCTTCCGGTTTTTTCACGCTTTCTCCATGTTTTCCGCAGGGTGGCGCCTACGTCCCGACACTTTTTTGTCGGGATGTAGGCGCCCCTCTCGATCCCAGGTGGCGCAGACATGCCAAAGGACGGCACGTCTGCGCCACCACGAAGCACCCAAGGTAATCCAAGCTTGACCCGAGACGGTCGGCGGTGTATGGTCTTTGCCCGGGACGAACCTGAGACAGGAGAGGCGAGCCGTACATGAAAGTCTTGAATATCGCCGTTTTATACCTACTCTTCGGCGTGCCGGCAGGCGCTCAGCAGCCGCTCTTCCGCACTTTGGACATTGATACGGGAGCGACGGAGAGCGTCGAGCTCTCGAGTGGCAAGCGCGCAACGGTGAAACTGCTCTCGACCAGCGAGACGCGTGACAAAGCTCGTTCCGCGATTCGAGAGGCGCGCGCGGAAGTGGAGATCAACGGCTCTCGGGCGACACTTTCCTGCGGGAATTATCGGCTGCCGGTGGAGGTGGGCGGCGTGCAGATCGACTGCACGGTGACCAAGGCTTACTACCAGAATACCAACCGCGACCACTGGGGACTCGTCAAGGACGCCAGGCTGCGCCTTTGGCCGGCGGGGTCGCCCTTCATGCCTCCGGGTTCCATGGTCTACCCGGTTCGGCAGCTCTGGTTCGCCTCTCGCACTCAGATGGGCAACGAGCCGACTTACGTCGATGAAGGCGAGCGCATTACCACGGAGAAAATCTACTATCACGCGGGCCTCGACATTGGCGGCGCGGAGGCCTTGACGGAGGTCATCGCCGCAACCGATGGCCTCGTGGTGGGGCTCGGCACTGCGGTAATCGACAAAGTGAAAGACAACCCGGCAATCGACAGAGAATTCAACGATACCATCTGGGTGGAAGATGACCGTGGCTGGTTCACACGCTACACGCACCTGTTCTCGTATGACCCGTCGGTGAAGCTCGGGGGCCGAGTCGTTCAAGGGCAGAAGATCGGCACGCTCGGGAAAGAAGGTGGCAGCGGTGGATGGTCGCACCTCCACTTCGAGATCATCAGCCGGCAGCCCTCCGGCAAATGGGGGACTCAGGAAGGCTATGCCTTTCTGTGGGAAGCTTACCGGCAACAGTTCAGCCCTCGCCTGGTCGCCATCGCGCGGCCTCACGCAGCCGTGCTGGTAGGAGAGAAGGCAACATTGGACGGGTCGCGATCCTGGCCTGCCTCGCACATCACCAGCTACGATTGGACCTGCACTGACGGGCAGACCGCTTCCGGAGCGAAAGTCGAGAAGTCTTACTCGAAGGCCGGTACGTATAGCGAAATTCTGAAAATCACCGACGCCGGCGGCCGGGCCGCTTACGATTTCGAGACCGTCAATGTGCTCGATCCGAAACACCCCGAACAGGTCCCGCCTTCGATTCAGGCCGCGTACTGGCCGACGATGGGCATTGCGCCAGGCAAGCCGGTCACCTTCAAGGTTCGGACGTTCGGCACAACGGACGGAGAAGAACATTGGTCATTCGGCGACGGCGCGACGGCCGTGACCAAGTCCGATGGCAACGTCGATGAACACGCCAAGAACGGATTCGCAATCACCACGCATGCCTTCGCGAAGCCGGGAAATTATATCGTCCGCGTGGAGCGCACCAGCCGGGTGGGACAGACGGCGGTGGCGCATCTTTGGGTGCATGTGGATTGACGATTGACGAATTATGATCGCCCACGCAGCATTGCCCTCTCGAGATTCTATATTCCTGGGAGCGCGGGCTTCCAAGCCCGCTCGCCCGGATGCGAGATGCGGGCTGGAAGCCCGCGCTCCCAGGGGGGCGACCGTCAAATGAAAATCCCAGAATTGAGATTTGAAATTCTTTTCCTCTAAGGAGTATACCGATGTCAACGCGTCGTACTTTCATAAAGCAAGCCCTGGGAAGCTCAGCGGCGATGGCCGCCTCGGGGATCTTCCCATTCAGCCGTGTGCTGGGAGCCAACGACCACATCCGAATCGGCCTGATTGGCGGCGGGGATCGCGGCCAGGAGATCTTTCACGCCGCCATCAAGTGCCCCAATGTCGAAGCGGTAGCCGTGGCGGATGTCTATACGCGGCGCCTGGACGAAGTGAAAGCCATTGTTCCCTCGATTCACACCTACAAAGATTTCCGCCAATTACTCGACGACAAATCCATCGACGCGGTGCTGATTGCCACTCCGCAGCACCAACATGCGTTGAATTTCGTTCCTGCCATCCAGGCAGGAAAGGACGTCTACCAGGAAAAGACCATGGCGTTCAATCCCGACCATGCGCGGCGCATGAAGAAGGCCTTCGAGGGCTCGGGCCGCGTGGTGCAGGTGGGGATTCAGGCCATCAGCACTCCAGGCTTCGGCACGATTCGGGAGATGGTCGCTGCCGAGAAGTTGGGCGTCATCACGGCACTTCACACCCACCACTATCGCAACGCTCCCTACGGCGGATGGACGCGGGAAATCCCTGCCGACTGCGACCCGCAGCATGTGGACTGGAAGGCTTTCCTGGGCGAGGCAACTCCGCATCCGTTCGATCCGGAGCGCTATATGAACTGGCGCTTCTTCTGGGATTACGACGGCAGCAACGTCTTTGAGAACATGGTTCACCAGGTCGGCTTCTGGTACAAGCTCATGGATTTCAAGATTCCGGACAGCGTCACCATGACGGGCGCCAACCTGCTCTCGCCGAAAATGCAAGTGCCTGACACCGTGGACGTTTCAATGCTGCAAGGCAAGATCCTCTTCACCTGGAACTCGATGTTCGGTAACGATTTCTATGGCGAAGGGCATGACCTGCTGCTGGGCAACAAAGGCACAGTTTCGCGCAACGAAGGCGACCAGGTCCGCTTCGAGGCGCAAGGCGGCGAGAAGCGGGGAGTTGAAACCATGTGCGCGGAAACTCCCGAGGGCGGGCAGGCGACGGGGTACAGCGACGCTACCTCCGAGCACATGCAGAATTTCTTCGACTGCATGCGCAGCCGCAAGGAACCCAGGTGCTCGTTCGAGCTCGGTTACCGGGCCGCCATCGCTTGCCAGATGTCCATCACTTCTTACCACAAAAAGCGCGCCGTGCGCTGGGACCCGAAGACAGAGGACATTGTTTAGAGTTATGCACACTTTGCTGTTTCTGACGCTTCTGGCACCCGGTATTACGCCTCAGAACCTGCGTTGCGAGTACCGGGCCGAGCCGCGCGGGATCGACGCCGGCCAGCCGCGGCTCAGTTGGATTCTATCCAGCGACGAACGGGCGCAGTCGCAATCCGCTTATCAGATCCTCGTCGCCTCGACGCCTGCCAAGCTGGAAGCGAGCGAAGGGGATTTGTGGGACAGCGGCAAGGTCGCAAGCCGCGAGAGCATTAATATCCCGTACGCCGGCAAGGCCCTCGTCTCGCACGAGCGCTGCTATTGGAAGGTGAGGGTGTGGGACAAGGCAGGTGCGCCCTCAGAATGGAGTCGCGCGGCAAGCTGGTCGATGGGAATCCTGAAGCCCGAGGACTGGCACACCGCGTGGATTGCCTGGGGCCGTACGGCGCTCAACTCCGGACCGCTGCCCATGTTCCGGCGCGAGTTTGCGATCACGCGCAAGGTAAACCGCGCCACAGCCTACATCTGCGGATTGGGCTTCTTCGAGCTGTATCTCAACGGCCGCAGAGTGGGCGACCACGTTTTGGAACCCGGCTGGACCAACTATCGCCGCACCAATCTGTACGCAACGTTTGAGGTTGATAAGCTCCTGCAACCAGGCGCGAACGCCGTGGGAGTGGTCCTGGGTAACGGTATGTACAACGTCGCGGGCGGCCGCTACGTCAAGTTCACCGGTAGCATGGGCCGCCCGAAATTCATCCTGCTGCTTCGCATCGAGTTCGATGATGGGTCCATTCAAAACATTACCTCGGACTACAAGTGGAGGGTAGCTCCCAGCCCGATCCGATTCTCCTGCATTTATGGCGGCGAAGATTACGACGCGCGCGCGGAGCAGCCGGGATGGAATGAGCCCGGCTTTGCTGCAAAGGGCTGGGAAACGGTTGACGTGGTTGACGATTCGACGGAACATCTGTTCTCCGAGACCCAGCCGCCGATCAAGGTTATGCAGGTGTTCCATCCCGCGAAGGTCAGCGAGCCTGCGCCTGGAATTCACGTTTACGACCTTGGACAAAATCTTGCCGGCTGGCCGCAAATCACGGTGCGCGGCAAGGCCGGCGCCTCCCTCCGCCTTACCCCGGGCGAACTGCTCGACGCAAGAGGCTTCGTCACCCAAAGAAGTTCGGGCGGCCCCGAGTACTTCAGCTACACGCTCGAGGGCGGCGGCGACGAAACCTGGCATCCGCATTTCTCCTATTACGGCTTTCGCTACGTGCAGGTGGAAGGCGCTGCCGAGGTGACGGATCTTCAGGGCCAGTTCCTTTACGCCTCGGCGCCGCCGGCCGGAGAGTTTTCCTGCTCGAATCCGCTGTTCAACAGCATCCACAAACTGATCGACGCGGCGGTGCGCAGCAACCTCCAGAGCGTGGTCACCGACTGCCCGCACCGCGAAAAACTCGGCTGGCTCGAGGTGCCTTATCTCATGGCCTCGAGTATCGGCTACGATTACGACCTCTCAGCCTACTTTCCCAAGATCGTGCGTGATATGCGTGATTCGCAGACGGTTGAGGGGCTTATTCCGGACACCGCCCCCGACTACGCTGTGCACGCCGACGGTTTCCGTGATTCGCCGGAATGGGGCAGCGCCATGGTGATGATTCCCTGGTGGGCGTACCGCAACTACGGCGATCGGCAGTTGCTTGCCGAGAGCCTGCCGGCCATGGAGCGTTATGTCCACTATCTGGGCAATAAGGCGGCGGATAATATCTTATCGTACGGCCTGGGCGACTGGTACGACATTGGACCGGGCGAGCCCGGGGTTTCAAAACTCACCCCACTGGGCGTAACCGCCACCGCCACCTATTATCAGGACCTGCGCGTCGTCGAGCAGGCGTGCCGTAGCTTGGGGCGCCACGAACAGGCAGAGGCGTACAAGGCGCGGGCGGATGCGGTCCAAGCGGCGTTCAATGCCAGTTTCTTCGACAGCCGGGCCGGGCAATACGCCACTGGCAGCCAGACGGCTCAGGCGATGCCGCTGGTGACGGGTTTGTGCCCGCCCGCCGAGCGTGGCCGCGTGCTCGAACACCTGGTTGAGGACGTGATTCGCCGAGGCAATCAACAGACCGCAGGAGACATCGGCTATCACTACCTGGTGCGCGCCCTGATGGAAGGCGGCCGCTCGGACCTGCTTTTCGCCATGACCAACCGCACCAATCCTCCCAGTTACGGCGCCCAATTGGCCAAGGGAGCCACTTCGCTGACCGAGGCTTGGGACGCCGATCCCGCTTCGTCACAGAACCACTGCATGCTGGGTCACATCGAAGAGTGGTTCTATGCAGGTCTGGCAGGCATCGAAGCGGATTCAAACCAGATTACCATCAAGCCACAACCGGTCGGCGATTTAACATGGGTGAAAGCCTGGCATGACACGATGCAGGGCCGGGTCGAGAGCAATTGGAAAAAGGATGCTGCGGGCTTCGAGTTGTCAGTGCGCATTCCGGCGAATGCCTCGGCGTGGGTTTACCTGCCCGCACCCTCGGCAGAGCTGGTGAAAGAGAGTGACAGACCGATTTCGAAAGCGGAGGGCGTCCGTTTTCTGAGGCAGGAAGGCTCGACGGTGGTCTTGGAAGTCGCTTCGGGGCAGTACATCTTTCGCGTATCCCAGAATCGCTTTTCTGGAGAGCGGGGATGGGGCGCATCTGATAAGGAGGCCGAACTCAGGTGCGCCCCCGGGCGGCTTACACGTTGATGAGACACTCGGCGGTCACGCTGCCAAGCTTAACGGCGTCGACGCGCTGGCCAACTACGTTCGCAAAGTACTGCAGGATGGAGGTCAGCCTGAGGGCTACCTTGTTGTCGCTCAGGTTCAGCAAGCGCCGCACAGCCAACGAAACGCTCTGGGTGTAGAAATACGCGATCAGAAGCCGTTCCTCATTCGAATAGCGCCTTTTGGAATTCTCGACATTCTTCAGCAGATAAGTCAGGGCAAGGAAATCACAGCGAAGCGCCCTGCGCAGCCGCGCGTATTCGATCGGAGTGCCGACTTCC
Source organism: uncultured Acidobacteriota bacterium (assembly GCA_963831905.1). Lineage (GTDB taxonomy): Bacteria > Acidobacteriota > Terriglobia > UBA7540 > UBA7540 > CAVROP01. The sequence goes on from CAWHRX010000005.1 coordinate 71,209, forward strand.
TCAAGCGCTCGTCGCAAAGACAGAAACTCCAACCGGTTGGCGCTGGCGATGGACTTGAAATACTCCAGATCAAACTGCCGGCGCAGAACACTCTGGCAGGTGGCTTGAAAGTAAAAGAAGAACATCGCCGCCGAGAGGATCAAGATTAGCGTGGCAACTATCATGGCCTTACACCTTCCCGTCAGATTTCGCGTGGTTTCGGCCGAAGCAGGAGACCCGCGTCTGGCAACCCCAACCGTGGCTGCCGTCGGTGCAAACCCCCGGATAAGGCCTACCCAAAACCCTCACTACATCGTACGAGTTATTTATACGCTCGATTGCTGTTCTGAGCTATAGCACAATAGTACCGAGCCCCCAGGGACCCGCCGAGTAGTACGGGCACCCAGTTCTTAGGGCCGCGGATCTCACCTACCCAGGGCCGGCGCTTCGCAGTTCCACAGTTGGGGTGGATTTCCTATCCCAACGTGGCTAAGATTTCTGCGTCGTAAGGGCAGCCCTTGAGGACGCCCTAGGCCCTGACGGGGCCACCGCTACAAGGAGACTGCATGAAACGATACCTGTCATACATTGCGATGTTGTTGATAGTTTCCGCATGGGGCGCGAAGGCCGGCCAGCGAATGTACGAAGTAGGCACAGTCTATATCTACTACTCCTGGACAACCAACGAACAGATCGTTCAAGATCTCGAAACGATCGCCGCCACCGGCATCAACACAATTAATCCCTACCCATCCTTTCTGCTGACGTACGGAAACCCCGAGCCTGACTTCTCCAAAATGGATGTCATCTTGAAGACGGCTCAACGTTTAGGGTTGCGGGTGATGCCGACAGTCTACTGGAGCGGGCTGCTGACCGACTTTGCAGCGGCCAAATGGCCGACGCGTTTTTCACCTGCCCTCGACGCGGACCAGCGTGAGGCCAAGCTGTCGCTGGCGGACCCGGAGGTGATTGACCTTATCGACTATTACTCCAAGGCCACCGTGATGCATTTCAAGGACGAGCCCTCCGTGATTGCCTACAACATCTGGGATGAACCGCACATGGAGGGATTCTCTTTGACGGCTGGCGTAGGGAAAGGAGGACGGGACGAGGCGCACTTCGATCACTGGTTTGAGCAGTGGGGGCTCGATAAGTACGGCAGCCCCGCTGCCTGGTACGCGCAATGGAATGACGTCCTCCTGAATCAGGAATACCAGGGATTTGATCGCCCCCTCTTCTACTGGTACGCAACGGGACACGTTCTGCAACATCTGAATGAACTGGTAAAATCGCTGGACACGGTGCATCCCACCAGGACTCATGACGTGGGCAGCACGGTGTTCAGTGATGGGCTCAGCATTTATAACCAGGACGACTGGACGCTCTCGAGATTCGTCGACGAATACGGCCTTTCTTATTATCCCGATATCCCTGCACGCGGCGCGGAAGCCAACCCAGAGGAATTGGCGAAGGAAAAAGCTCTCTGGGATACGCCATGGTCATCCAGCCTGGACCTGACTTCCGCTCACGATGCGGCGGGTGGCAAGCCCTTCGTGATGCCGGAAGTACAAACCGGGCCCCAGACGGGATTTACCCGATATGGAGACGAGCCCGGAGCGATCTTCAACTACGACCGGATTCATCTACTGGCGTGGCAGATGGCCGCTCATGACACCAAAGGGATGTATTTCTGGAGGTGGCGTCCCCACATGGATGAATGGCAGGCCTTCGGCCGGGGGCTTGCGGCCTCCGACGGCAGCGTCACTCCCCGCGCCGTCGCCGCGGGCGATGCCGCACGAGCACTGAATTCGGATCCCGACCTTTTCCTGGAGAGCAGGCCGTTGCCGCCTCAGGTGGCCGTTGTCTACGACATTGCCGGTGACCTGAAAGCCAAAGTTCAGGGAGGCGACTGGGAGTCGTTCACGGCCCGAAATCTGATCGGGCTCTACCATGCGTTGTGGAGCGACCAGGTGCGTGTGAACATCCTCGACGGCCGGCAAGTGACGGCCGATGTCCTCAAGCCGTACAAGCTGGCCATCTTTCCTTTCTACCTCTGCCTGCGGAAGAACGTGGCTGAGGCGATCGAGGCATATGTCGCCGACGGCGGTACAGTGCTTGCCGACGCCCGCTTTGGAATTATTAATGAACTCGACCACGGCTATCGAGTGAATCCGGGGCTGGGTATGGAGAAGTTGTTTGGCGCACACCGTCACGACCTGGTTGCCAGCCACAATCCTTATGAAATTCGAGTCACCCAACCGGCGGCGCTGCTTAACGGCACCACCCTGCCTGGCCACGTGATGGGCCGCGTGTTTCGCGAAGAACTGCAACTCGAAAAGGGCAGCGAGGGCACAGTTGCCGCGGTTTTCGAAAAGACCGGTACGCCCGCCGTCGTCGTCCGCCGCACAGGAAAAGGGCAAGCCATTCTGCTGGCTTTCTCACTGGGCATTCCACTGCTCGAAAACCATGATCCTGGCGCTGCCGCATTGTTGCGCGCGGTGTGGCACTCAGCGGGGGTCAAACCTCCCGTTCATGTCACGACGCCTGGCAACGTGGGACCGGTGGAAGTTGTAGTGCACCAACGCGGCCGCGGGGGTGAAAGGCTCGTTTATGTGCTGAACTGGGGACATCAGCGGGCTGAAGTCAAGGCGGAATTGCTCTGGCCCGGACAATCGCCATTGCATGGGAAGGACATGGTCTCCGGTCATGCGGTGGAGGTTGAGCACAAGCAGAACCAGGCGGTCTTCAGCCTGAACCTTTCCCCGGACCATGCCGCGGCGGTGCATATAACGCCGTAGGTGTGGCGAGCGTGGCACGAGATCCGAAGGACCAATCCCTAGGAGAAGTGAGCTCCTGTCATCCTGAGCGAAGCGAAGGATGACAGGTGGCGACGAGACACCTCAGAGGAGGCTCAAGACTTGCAACGACGTACTTTTATCGGATTGACCACAGCGGCGATCGCCCGATCCGGCGCGGACAGGGTGTTACGCGCGCAAAGCGCCAGCGTGCCGCGCGGCGGCGCAATAGCATCTTCCCAGCCGCAACTGGCTGCGATGAGCCTTCGCGAACTACGTCAGACCCTCTACAATGAGCTTTTCCAGGTGCTCCTGCCTTTCTGGGACCAGCATGGCATCGATCACAAGTACGGCGGAGTCATGTGCAGCCTGGACTATGACGGCACACTCGTCAACACGGTAAAGAACTTGTGGTTCCTGGGCCGTGCCATCTGGGTTTACAGTTTCCTCTATAACCACTTTGGAAATAACCCTCAATGTTTGGAGGTGGCGAGAGAGACCAAGGAATTTGTGTTCAAGTACGCCTTGCAGAAGGATGGCTGGTGGGCTGAGGTGTTGTCGAGGGAAGGCAAGGTGTTGAGGCCTTTCAGCGGCGATACCGAAGGCATGTACCATCTCGCCGAGGGCCTTCAAGCGTACGCTGCTGCCAGTGGAGATGACCAAGCCAGGGAAGCAGCCTTCGGGCTCCTCAAGAAACTCTTCCGGGATTTCAATAGCCCGTCTTTCCGGTACCGGGGCGCGGATTTCCCCTACCTGTGGAACAGCGAGCGCGCGGTGCGCCCGCAGGGGTTGTGGTTTCTGAATCTGACCCTTGCCACGCAGATTCTTAAGCGCTGGAACGATCCGGAAATCGCATCCATCGCCGATCTTTCCGTGGACGCGATTGTGAACAAGCATTACAAGCCGGACATCGGCCTGAACACGGAAATGTTGTACTTCGATTTCACCCGCCCGAAGGAGGAAGCTAACAAGTCTCGCTTCGGCCACTCGGTGGAAGCCTACTGGATGGTGATGGAGGAAGCAAATCGGCGCGGAGACGAGGCTCTATGGCAAACCGCCGCCGATAGAATTCATCATCACCTCGAGGTTGGATGGGACTACGTTTATGGCGGGCTCTCGCAGTGGGTCGACGTTGATCATCCCTGCTACCAATGGCCCGTGGAAACACCGCCCGGGACCAACCTGAAATACCATTTCGTCGGCGAGTACGAATACATGAAACCGCTGTGGGCGCAGAACGAAGCCCTGGTGGCGACTTTGAATGTGTACGAGCGTACGCGCGCGGAATGGGCGGCGCGGTATTTCAATTTGGCGTTCAACATCATCAATGAGAAATTCTCACAGAAGGGCCGGGGACTCCCGGCCGGCTATATTCTGTTTGCCGACCGTAAGATCACCCCTCAGTTTCACGTTGGCCGCCAGGACAACTATCATCCGCTGCGGCAATTGATGTTCAACATTCTGACCTTGGACCGGATGATAGGGCGCGCCGCCGTCTGACTTGTGGCCGCTAGGTAAAGTCGGCGAGGGCGCGCATGGCCGCCATGTCCTGTTCCAGCGGGGCTAGGGGGCTGTACTCGAGGGCAACGGAACCTTGGAAGCGGTCGCCAAACTCGTAGATCGCTTTGAACACATTGCGGTAGTTGATCTCGCCGGTGCCCGGCTCGTGTCGCCCGGGAACGTCTCCAACATGAAAGTGTCCAATCCGGTCTATATTCATTCGGATATTCTCTATCAGATTACCTTCCATGATTTGGACGTGATAAATATCGAACAGCAGCTTCACGTTGGGACTTGCCACGCGATCCACAAGCTCGGCCCCGTCGCGCACATAATAGAGGAAGTATCCTGCGTGGTTAACATAGGTATTCAGGATTTCGATGATGGCGGTGACGCCGTTCTTCTCCAACAGGGGCGCGCCCTCACGCAGCGCCGCCACCGCGTTGGCCATTTGCTCGGCGCGCGGCATTCCTCCCAGCTCGTTTCCTGTCAGGACCACCAATTGCTTGCAGTCCATTTTTTTCGACGCCTCGATCGACGCCTCGAGTTCGCGAAGGAAACCCTGGCGCTCGCGAGGATTCACCAAGCCACAACCAGGCGCCGTCACACCCTTGTTGGCCACCAAGCAAGCGCAGAACAGCGGCGACTTGCCCTTCTCCCCCACAAACGTTTGGAGCGTCTCGGGGCTGCGCCAATCAAACATTTCGTAAGCGTCGTAACCCAGGCGGCTGAGCAATGCCAGAGCCTCCGGCACGGGCATGCGGCCCAGCATGCCCCAAGTAATCGACAGCCGCAGGCCCTTCTTCCCTTCCAGGTTCGCCCGAGCAGGCGCGGGCATCTGGGTAAGCGAGAGAGCTCCGGCCGCAACGCCAAGAAATAAACGACGGTCCATGACAAGCCTCCAGTGCGAAGAAGTCGCAGTGTGGGCGCTGATTATATGCGAACTGGAATACGCGAGCAATTGTATTGGAGTACCGCAGCTTGACAGTTGTGGAGGAGGGAGAGAGAATGCCGGTTCGTCGCAGGAGGAGTGGGGCCTGCGTGCCTGCCGGGCGTTCTCTGCGTTCTCCGTGCGTTCCAAGCATTAACACAGAGGACCCAGAGTATCTCAGTGGCCTCCGTGTTAAAGCTTTTCTGCTCAAAGAGAACACGGAGCACTAGTGAGGCTGTGATTACGCATCCGTCCAGTTATGCAAAGCAGTTAATCCTGGGACTCAGCTTGGTCCTTCTTTACCCCGACTATTCCGCCCGTGGGGCGCAACTCAAGCGTTACGAATATTCCCTGCCCCGCATGGGCTCGATCTTTCACATTGAACTGTACGCTCCCGATGATGCGACTGCGTCCAGAGCGGCTGAGGCTGCCTTCGCGCGCGCTGAGGATCTCGAGCAGATCATGAGTGATTATCGCGATGACAGCGAGCTCATGCGCCTCGCGCGCGAGGGAGCGCGAGCTCCCTTTCCCGCTAGCAACGACCTCTATGATGTCCTGGCGAAATCGATCCACATTTCCGAACTGTCGCACGGGGCATTCGACGTCACCGTCGGTCCCCTGGTAGCGTTGTGGCGAGAAGCTCGCAACACAAGACGCTTTCCCGATGCTTCGGATCTAGCTAAGGCGAAAGCGTTGGTGGATTACAGAAACATCGAACTCGATCCCACGCGGCGGGCGGTCTTCCTGAAACGCGCCGGGATGAGGCTGGATCTGGGCGCGATCGGCAAGGGCTACGCCGCGGACCAGATGCTGGCCTTGTTGCAGAAGCGTGGACTCCGCCGCGCTATGGTGGTGGCAGGGGGAGAAGTGGCCATTGGAGCGCCGCCGCCCGGCGAATCGGGGTGGAAAGTTGCCATCGATGCGGCTGATTCGGAAGCTGGGAAGGCGCCCTGCACTCTCGTGCTGCACGACGCCGCCCTATCCACCTCGGGAGATTCCAAGCAGTTTGTCGAAATCAACGGCAAGCGGTATTCACACGTCATCGATCCCTTCACCGGCGTGGCTCTGGAAGGCATGGGCAGTACGACGGTGCTCGCCCGAGACGCAACCACCACCGACGCGCTGGGGACGGCCCTTTCCATCCTTCCGGTTGTCGATGGAATTCGACTTGCCGAATCGCTACCAGGAGTGGCAGTCTACATGGTTCGCAAGTCTGAGAACGGCTGGAAGAGATATTCTTCGCGAGGGTTTCCAGAATCGTGCCTGGGCCGGAACTGAACGCCTGCACTTCTTAGTGAGTGTGGCGGCTCACCGGAGGAGAATTTAACGATGGCTACACCCGTTTTGATCGACATCGATTCATCGAACCTGGCCGAGTATCCGTGCTGCGGCATCAAGAACCCATCGCACCCAGGGCTCCTCGCCAAGCGGTGCTGGCTGAAGGCCCAATTCAACTTCGGTCTAAGAGCCAAGATCCTGCTTGATGCGGGCGGCAAACCGTTCGGCTATATCGAATATCTTCCCGGTGAATTCGCATGGCGTGGAGTGAGCGCCGCCGGCTACATGTTTATTCACTGCATATGGAATCAATCGAGCCGGCATCAGCGCAAAGGGTGGGGGAGCGCCCTGCTCGAAGCCTGCGTCAAGGATGCCAAGGCGGCAAGCATGAACGGCGTCGCCGTGCTGACGCGTGCGGGCCCCTGGTCGGCCGGCCGCTCTCTGTTCTTGGCGAAAGGATTCAAGCTCGCTAATGCCGCTCCGCCGGACTATGAGTTGTTGGTTCACAAGTTCAAAGCCGGCGCAGCCGATCCGGCCTTCAAAGGAGGTTATGATCGAAAGGCCGAGCGATTCGGAAACGGGCTGACGATCATCCGCTCGGCTCAATGTCCGTACATCGCGAAGTTCGGCGCCGAAATTGCCCAGACCGCCGAGGAAGAATTTCATCTCAAGCCCAAGACGATCGATCTTGAGTCATGGAAAGATGCCCAAGATGCTCCGACACCCTACGCGGTATTTGCGATTGTCTATAAGGGACGAATTCTGGCCGATCACCAGATCAGCCGCACTCGTTTTCGCAACATCATGAAGAAGGTTATGGGATAGACCGCGGCGCATCGATGCTTCAGCGGAAAGCACGGGAGATGGTTTGACGTATTCTCCGGATTATTTGGCATGATTTCCAGTCCCAAGCGAGTTCGTACAAGTTTAGCGCTAATTGGCGCGGGCACCCTGCTGGGTGCCACGATCATATTAGGAGGCAAGGCGGGCGTCGATGCCACCTCGACGGACAAGTTCTGCGACCAAACCTGCCACGCGCATCCGGAGGCCACCCAGACCTGGATCAAGTCGACGCATTTCACGACCAAGAGCGGGGTGGTGACGCATTGCATTGATTGTCACCTTCCCGGCTCAGGGCTCACCTATTACACCGAAAAGGCCCGCTTGGGCGCGCAGGATATTTACGGTAAAACCTTCAAAGATCTCAGCAAAATAAACTGGCAGGCGAAGCAGCACCTCGATGAGGCCCGCAGTTTCACCTACGACTCCGCCTGCATCCGCTGCCACGCCAACCTCTTCAGCGCAGGACTTTCGAAGAAGGGAGTGGACGGGCACCTGCATTATCAGCGCTCGAAGGAGAAGATGCGCTGCATTAACTGCCACCTGCATGCGGGACATTATCGGGGTAAGCAGGCCGAGGAAGTTCCTGAGGAAGCTGAATCCGAGGAACGCGGCCTCGACGCCTCCTTCCCTCTCAACCCTGAGGGGTTCCGGAATTACACCGAGACGATTCCTGGCTCGGAAGTGAAGATCCGCATGGTGGCCATTCCCGGCGGATCGTTCCTCATGGGCAGCCCCGAGTCGGAACCCTATAGGCATCCGGACGAAGGCCCTGTGCACCGGGTGAAGCTCAGCCCGTTTTGGATGGAACGGACCGAAGTGAGCTGGAGGGAGTACGAAGTGTACCTGCTGCAACGCGGCAGCCGCAGCCGAACTCGTGACAACCCGGGGGCCAATAAACCCGACGCGGTGACGGGACCTACGCCGCCCTACGGCTCTCCCGACCAAGGCTGGGGGCGAGGCTCGCGTCCGGCCATCACCATGACCCACTACGCTGCCACCGAATACTGCGAGTGGCTAACGGCAATCACCGGCAAGAAGTTCCGGCTTCCCACCGAGGCGGAGTGGGAGTATGCTGCTCGCGCGGGATCAACGTCTGCGTATTTCTTTCCCGGCGATCCGGCTCGGTTCACCCGCGAGCGGTGGCTGAATCGGTGGATCGGCGTGAAGACAGCGCCGCTCAGCGAATACGCATGGTACTTGGAGGATAGCGCGAGCAAAACCTATCCGGCCGGTGGGACCAAAGCCAATCCCTGGGGCCTGGTCAACCTGTTGGGCAACGTGCGGGAATTCTGCTCGGATTGGTACGACCCCCAGGCTTATGCGCACCTCGGAGATTCTGAAGTTGTCGATCCTCGCGGCCCGGCTGCAGGGCAGGAGCACGTAATTCGTGGGGGCTCGTATCGCTCTGACGCCGCCGATCTGCGTTGCGCGGCGCGCGACCATACGCGGCACGACGAATGGCTGCTCACAGACCCGCAGGTGCCTAAAAGCGTTTGGTGGTACTCGGACTGCACGGATGTGGGATTTCGTGTGGTGCGGGAATACGACGCGGGCGCGGCGACGACTTTCGTGGCTACGGAAAAATAAACCGGCTGTCATCCTGAGCGAAGCGAAGGAAAAGTTTTCGGCCAAACCCACGGCGAGAAACAACTGCACTGATCCTTCGCTGCGCTCAGGACGACACGCCAAGTTCGAGTTCTGGTTGATTCGGAGACTTTCATCGACTTTTAAAGGAGAGCAGACATGAGTGACGAAGGGAAGGTAGATCTTAACCGGCGGACTTTTATCGGCGCTATCGCGGTGGCGGGCGCGGGTGCGGTGCTGGCAAGTTGCAGCAAGTCCTATCCGACTCTGACTTTCGTGGACACGGCGCCGGACGGTCCTACGCTCAAGGCAGGCCTGATCGGCTGCGGCGAGCGGGGCACAGGAGCGGCCACGCAGTTTGTCAAGGCCGGGCCAAACCTGAAGATCGTGGCGCTGGCTGACGTGCTGAAGGACCATCTGGACACTTGCCGCGCCAGCCTGGCAAAGGAAGCCCAACAGGAGGTCGCGGACGACCACTGCTTCATCGGCTTCGATGCCTATAAGAAGCTGCTCGAATCCGATGTGGATGTGGTGCTGATGGCTACGCCGCCGCATTTCCGGCCGATCCACTTCGACGCCGCAGTGGAGGCCAAGAAACATTGCTTCATTGAGAAGCCCGTGGCCGTCGACGCACCCGGCGTGCGGTCCGTGCTGGCGACCGGCCAGAAAGCGGCGTCCTACAATCTCTGCGTGGTGGCGGGCACTCAGCGGCGGCACGACCGCGCCTATCAGGAAACGCAGAGTCGTGTCGCCAACGGCGCCATTGGCAAGATCGCCGGCGCCGTTGCCCGTTGGAATCAAGGCCAACTTTGGTACGCGCCCAAAAAGAAAGAATGGTCGGACATGGAAGCGATGATTCGCGACTGGGTGAACTGGGCATGGCTATCCGGCGACCACATCGTTGAGCAGCACGTCCATAATCTTGATGCCGTCCTTTGGTTCACCGGTATGAACCCGGCCAAGGCCATCGGCGTGGGCGGACGCGCTCGCCGCGTGACTGGCGACCAGTTCGATTTCTTCTCCATTCAGTACACTTATGAAAACAACACTCGCCTGGCAAGCATGTGCCGCCAAGTTGACGGTTGCATCAACGACGTCTCCGAGTACGTGGTGGGGACAGAAGGCTACACCAATTGCAAGAACACCATCTACGATCCCGCCGGGAAGGTGGTGTGGCAGTACCAGGAAGCGGGGGCGGACCCGGGCAAAACCAAGTTTGACCCGTACGAGCAAGAGCATGTGGATTTCGTCACCGCCATCCGCAAAAACCAGCCGATTAATGAAGCGGAGCACGTCGCCCATGCAACGTTAACAGCAGTGATGGGAAGGACCGCCGCTTATACGGGGCAAGAGGTCACCTGGGAAGCCCTCATGAGCTCAAACGAACGGCTCGGTCCGACCGAGTACGCCATGGGGCCACTGCCCGGCATCAAGGCCGTAGTGCCCGTGCCAGGTAATGGTGAAGAGACTGCCAAACACGCGCGGGGATGAAGAGCAGGTTTCAGGTATCATGTTTCCAGTATTTGGTAGGGGCAACCACAAGGGTTGCCCCTACTTGCTGCTGGGGTCGTTCCCTTCCCTAAACGGTAGCGTGCTCCGTCAGGTCGCTCTTCATGATCCAGACTGAACGTTAGCGCCGCCGAAAACGAGCTTCTCCGACATCCCTCCTAGATCAACCCCGGTAATCACATTGGTGTTTCCCTTTGTGTTGAGCTCGAGCGCTGTGTAGTCATTCTTCACCGATTGGGATTGCACCTTGGCTTGTTCCTTGGCAACAAGCCGTCCGCCTGAATAAAACTCCACTTCCGGCGTTTGAGTGTTCTCGGGAACCTTCACGGTGTAATTGCCGGCTTGCAGTTCTGTGCCGTTCCATAGCCTGGCAGCACTATCGAGTGTCACGGAATATGATTTTGTCGAGGATTTTCCGAACCAGGAACGAGCGAAGCCCACGCTGGCGGCCACTACCATCGCTGTGGCCAGCGAAAGGATCAGTCTGACAGACTTGACGTTCATGAACATTCTTACCTCCTTTGGTCTTTGTTGTGCCCATATAATTGGACGCTCTTCAGCTTTGGCGGGTTGCGCGGTCAGAACCAGGCGTGACACAAAGGGAGGTAGATTACCGGCCAATTCGACAGTATTCGCGGGCATTTCTTCTTGGCTAAAGCGCTCGTCAAGGGCAGGCGTGATGGGAATTCATTTTCGCGCTTTCCGGTGTCGCGGGCCGCGCTTCGCAGTGTGTTTGGGCTCAGGCCGCTCCGGCATCGCGTCGCTTTGCCAGCCTGCCACGGTTCCCAGCGCGCGAGTGATGGTGTCAAACAAAGCGTACACCTTTTGATACTTGGCGCCACTGCTGTCTACCACCCGCAAACGGAAGCCAGGCAGAGTGCCTTCGTGCGTCACCAGTATCGGAAAATATCCTTGCAGATCACCTTCCCGATAGGCGATGGCGTAGGTCTGCTTCCTCTTCCACCAGGTGAGCACTCGAATATGCGTATAGTCATAAGTCTCCGTGCCCGCGCGGTCCGCCACAATGTATTGGGGCACCTGCCGCCCGTTATCATCAATGGTGTTCAGCACCAGCCAGGCGACGAGATTCACATCCTGGGTATAGGTCGAGATGTTTTTGGGGACGTTGAGTTCCACGAGAACGTTCCGAGAATCCAGCCCGCGCGCGAATCCGATCGGACCAAATACCAGGCCTCGACGGGAGTCGAGGGAAGCGATGGGACATCGGCCGTAACTCCCTCGGTGGGGCGCGGTAACATGCGCCGGCCAAAGATCTCCAACTGCTGCTGCGGCTTCAATTGCGCCACCACGGCAGCTTTGCGCGAGGGTTCGAGATGTACATTAACTGAGTCGGCGGCGTGCCCCGCCGCCTGCGCGGGCAGGTTCGAGATTTCGCCGAGAAGATGTTCATCCGCCGCGTATGTGGCGTCGGTCATCAGCCCGTCTTTATCCACCCAGCCATCCTGGCCGTTTATCAAGCGCACATGAGCCCACGTGCGAAATCGGGCCAGGGCATAAACACGATCCCCGGATTTGAGAGTGGCGATTTGCATGCGAATCTCGGAAGGGCTGTCCCAAACTCCCAATGTATCCGGCAAAACGTAAGCAGACTCACGGATGGGTTGGACAGGAGAATAGGTGAGGAAATAACTCATGAACGCCAGCACCGGTTCACCGGCTTTGCTATGTTTGGGGACGTAGACAAGAAGGTAATATGCGGCTGAAACCAGCGTCACCAGGAGCAGCGCTAAGAACAGGGTTCGGACTTTCATTTCTCGCAATCGTATTCAGGCCAGGAGGCAAAGCTTGCGGCATCTCAGAAGCAAGTCCTCAGAGGGTCCTCAAATGTCCTAATACGAATCGTGGCGCCCCGGTTTGTTGCGGTGCCGTTTTCGAAATAGGATGCTGCCGCCGACTTGAAAGCGTAGTGCGTCCGTCACTCGTCAGGCCCAAGCACGCTGTTTCCTTTGTCGATGAGTCGAACGAAGGCCCCCTGTGCATTCTAGCTTACTTCTGACAAAGAGCAAACCCAGTTGAGTAACGTGAATTTGGCTCGCGGCGGGGCGAGGCTTCAGAGGTTGCGGGAAAGCCCTTGAGCACTGTCGTTCTCAGCGAAGCCCTGGACAGGACGATGCAGGACGAAGCGAAGTCCGATTTCAGGACTCGATAGGGTCCACCGGGCGCCAGAAATCGGGGAATCCCCGCAGTTGATCTTTCAAAGAACTGCGCGGATCCTGCGTCGCCTGTGTCTCGTCAACACGACAGTCAAACCCGTGCTCCCAGGCAGCGGGGCAAACTCGGAGAGTCCGAGCCCGCCCCGCATTGAGGTGGCACTGGAACTAACGCAGGAGGGCAGCGTCTACGTGGGTAATTCCCTCTAGACATCGATGCAGACTTAGCGACCTCACGGCGTGGTCGAATGCACAATTCTAGCCGCTTCGACATACATTTCGTCGGCGTAGGAAGTGAATGGTGGGAACACGGTGCGGTCCTGGTTGTTGGCCAAATAGTCGATTGCAGCTTGAGTGGTATTGGTAAGCTCTGCCGCCGCGGGAGCTATCTGGTTGATTTCCGCTTGCTGAGCCTGAGGCAGCTTCTCTTCCATTACACGCAGTTGGCGGACCATCTGGTCGATCTGGTTGATTTGACCCTGCATCTGGTCCAGTGCGCCAGCGTCGGCTCGCCAGTCGATCTCGAAAGCCTCCCGGCCATATTCACCGAGAGTATCCGCTGAATTCACCACCCCTTGCGCATCTTGGTGAACTTCAGCCAACAGGCTTGAAGCCTTCTGCGAGAGATTCCCCGCGGTTTGCGCAGCCGTCGGACTTCCTGCCCGGGGTGGTGGTGCGGCCGCGAAGAGCGCGGAGGCTAGCGAGAATGCGGCGAGGAAGCCCGTCAACCTTAGCATTGAACTTGCTTTCATAGTTGTTATCTCCTTTCAATGAATTAGCAGGGCCAACCGTAGATGGCTCCGCCGATTCGTACAGGTGGTTGGATGCTTTCGCAGCGCCTGAGGTTGGACATAATGTCCCTTTTGACCCGCCTCTTCTGCCCCGCTAACTGTCAGCGGGTTATCCATGAGTTGTCCGACTGCTTAATTCCTCTGTGCTGCCGCTTCCGTTCAGCAGGTGTGCGCCTCGCTGTTTGCGGTCTTTCATGGGAAGCGCATTCGGGCCGCAAGACGGCAAATCGGCGTTGGCGCGCAGGACAGAATGACGTTCCAGGAAGCGGCGCGCTCTCACTTTTCGCTCTTGCATTTTCCGCTGTTGCATTTTCCGCTTGACAACCTCACCGGTCTGTGATAGCCTATTGTGGTGGTGTTGTTTTGGACAGAAAGTCGCAGGCGGGCGCTGGTACGCGCCGAGGCGCAAGGGAAAGCGAAGGGGTCCCGGCTATGGAGGAATGTAGGGAACTACAAAAAATGAAAAACAGTGGGAACTAAGCTAAGAAGTACTTGAAAACAAAGGACATCGTTTTTTTGAAAGTTGCAGATTTCGCGTGTTTTGTGCGCAGATTAACCCCTATCGGACCTCAAAAGGAGCAAAAGACACCCCGTTTTACAAAAACGAACCGAAACTTCGGAGTCGGAGAGCAAGCCCCGAACAGTGACACATAGTCGGCTACACAAGCGCACGATCGCACGCACCAAGAGAAAGGCAGGCGTGGACCCCGGCGGCGGCGAATCTCTAGCTGTTGGCAAGACCCTTGATTCTGTGTTTAACTAGCCGGTCACGGCTCGGATCCCTACTTCTCGAGGCAGGTATGAACACAGTAAGCCGCCGGTCGTTCTTGGAAAAGGCAGGAGTGACGCTCGGAACTCTTTCGTCACCCGCGATGGGCGGCGGACCTTCGGCGAGCGGAGCAGCAAAACGGCCGAAGGCCGACGCCACCGTTCAATACGGCACCGAGCGGTGCGTCGTCGAGTGGGCCTACTACTCTGGCAAAGCTTACGCCGACCCTTGCAATGAGCTCGAAGTGGACGTAGTGTTCACCGACCCTCGCGGTAACGAGCAGCGAGTTCCGGCATTTTGGGCGGGTGAGCAAGTCTGGCGCGTGCGCTTTTCTCCTGCTACCGCGGGGCAATACGCTTATCGCACAATTTGCAGCGACGCGGCCAATGGGGACCTGCACGGGCAGTCGGGTACGCTCGAGGTATCCGCCTATGCGGGAGATAATCCGCTGCGGAAGCACGGCCCCGTGCGCGTCGCCGCGGACCGTCGGCACTTCGAGCACACCGATGGCACGCCCTTCTTCTGGTTGGGAGACACCTGGTGGATGGGATTGTGCAATCGGTTGCGCTGGCCGGAAGACTTCCAGCAACTGGCGGCCGACCGGGTGAGCAAGGGATTCACCGTCATCCAGATCATTGCGGGACTATACCCCGACATGCCGCCTTTCGACGCGCGCGGGGCGAACGAGGCCGGGTTCCCGTGGGAAGCGAATTATGCGCGCCTTAATCCCCGCTACTTCGACATGGCGGATTTGCGCATCCAGTATCTCGTCGAGCGCGGGCTAGTGCCCTGCGTGGTTGGATGCTGGGGCTATTTCCTGCCCCTCCTGGGCATCTCCAAAATGAAGAAGCACTGGCGAAACCTGATTGCCCGCTGGGGCGCGTATCCGGTGGTGTGGTGTTTGGCCGGAGAAGGCGCCATGCCATTCTACCTTTCAACGACGAAAGCGGCGGATGCAGCCACGCAACGGCATGGCTGGACGGAAGTGGGAATGTACGTGCGAAATTGCGATCCCTATCGCCGCCCCATCACGATCCACCCCACGGATAACTCGCGGAACCAGGTCGAGGACGTCTCCGTTCTGGATTTCGATATGCTGCAAACGGGTCACAGCGACCGCAAGAGCATTCCCAACACGGTGAACCAGGTCACGGGCTCGTTGTTGCGAGATCCGCGCATGCCGGTTCTGGTGGGGGAAGTCTGTTACGAGGGAATCCTCGAGGCCAGCCGCCAAGAGGTTGAACGCTTCATGTTCTGGACATCCATACTCAATGGAGCGGGCGGCCACACCTACGGCGCCAACGGCATCTGGCAGGTCAACACCGCCGAGCATCCATTCGGGCCCTCCCCGCACGGACGTTCCTGGGGTAATACACCCTGGGACGTGGCGGCCAAGCTCCCCGGCTCGGCGCAGCTTGGGCTCGGCAAAGCTTTACTCCTGCAATATCCGTGGTGGCGATTCGAGCCGCACTCGGAGTGGGTAGATCCTCAATGGAGCAAAGAGAATTATGAACAGCCCTACGCGGCGGGTATCCCCGGTGAATTGCGAGTAATCTTCATTCCCCCGGCGTGGGATCCGCCCCGAGTTAAGAGCCTCGAGCCGGGCATCGCCTATCGAGCTTTTTACTTTGATCCGGTGACGGGAAGGCGGCATGAGACAATCGAAGTTACACCGGACCCCGCAGGCACGTGGCAGGCGCCGATCACGCCAACGTTTGCAGACTGGATACTTGTCCTGGAGAAGAGACTGTAACAGTGGGTCTGTGCGAACATTTCGACGTTGTCATGCTCGGCGGACCGAAGCATCTCTGCCGTTGTTTGCGTCTCGTGGGAGCAAGGCGGACTGCGGACATCCTTCGCGGCGCTCAGGATGACAGGCCAGGAGGTTATAATGAAGCGCGTTTGCTTTCTGTTGAAGGTAAGGCCGGAGCGGCTGGCAGAATATAAGGAGCGGCACAAAACCGTCTGGCCTGAGATGCTGCAAGCCCTGCGCGAAACGGGTTGGCATAATTACTCGCTTTTCCTCCGGCAGGACGGTTTGCTTGTGGGATATTTTGAAACCCCGGACCTTCAGGCCGCATTAACCGGAATGGCGGGCCGGGAAGTCAACCTGCGCTGGCAAAAAGATATGGCGCCGTTCTTCATAAACCTGGAAGGCCGTCGTCCGGACGAAGGCTTTCTGCGCCTCGATGAGATTTTTCATCTGGCATGATGAAGTCAAGATTCGAGAGTCCAATGCTGAAAGGAGAAGCTGCACATGGCCGACGTTGATAATGTGAAAGAGACCAAGGAATTCTATTTGGATATTCCCGCCAAGAATCAGGCGTTCTTTCTGAAGGGGTCCGGGGCGCTGGACTGGGGAATGCAGAACCGGCTGGCGCGTATCTTCAGTCCCACGAGCGGCCGCACCGTGATGCTGGCCATCGACCACGGATACTTCCAAGGTCCCACCACGGGGCTGGAGCGGGTCGACGTCAATATTCTTCCGTTGCTTCCTTACACCAATGCTTTAATGTTGACCCGTGGCATCCTGCGCTCCATCGTGCCCTCGTCATTCACTTCCGGCGTCGTGCTGAGGGCCAGCGGCGGCCCCAGCATCCTCAAAGAGCTCTCCAACGAGCAGCTCGCCGTGGATATTGAAGACGCCGCGCGTCTCAACGTGTCGGCGCTGGCCGTACAGGTTTATATCGGTGGCGACTTTGAAACCCAGACGGTCAATAACATGACTCGGCTGGTGGACGCCGGCTTGCGCTACGGCATTCCCATCCTGGGCGTAACGGCGGTGGGCAAGGCGATGGTGCGAGACGCCAAGTACTTTCGCTTGGCCTGCCGAATCTGCGCCGAGCTGGGCGTGCAGTTTGTTAAGACTTATTACGTGGCCGAAGGCTTCGACACCGTGACGGCTTCCTGCCCCGTGCCCATCGTGATGGCGGGCGGCAAAAAGCTGCCGGAACTGGATGCGCTAACCATGGCCTATCGCGCGGTCAGCGAGGGAGCGTCGGGCGTGGACATGGGTCGTAACATTTTCCAGGCCGAGGCGCCGACTGCCATGATCCAGGCGGTTGGAAAAGTGGTCCACGAATGGATGAAGCCCGCGCAGGCGTTTGATCTTTACGAGACATTGCGGCACGAAAGGAACGAGGTGTTGGCAAAGTAGGGGCGAGCGCCGCTCGCCAAAGGGCCAGGCGCCTTCTGGCCCTACCGCGGGCCGGGCTGCTCTGCGTCCTCTGTGTCTCTCGAGCATTAACACGGAGCGCACAGAGCATCTCAGTGGACTCTGTGTTGAGGCTGATCGGGCCGCGGAGGACACGGAGGCAATGTTGACACGAGAAGAAGTTCTCGTCGCGCAATGAAGAACTGACTCGTTTCGGAGAATTCATGACTGCTTCGACTGCTTTCGACATTCTGCGCGAATCGTCACCCGTAGTGAGCGTCGGCATTTTGACGGCTGACCTCCTATCGTTAGGTTCGGAGTTAGGCCTGCTTGAACGATGCGGGGCTAAAACGGTTCACGTTGACGTCATGGACGGCTGCTTCTGTCCTATGATGACGGTGGGCCCGCCGCTGATTAAAGCTCTCAAGACCCTCCTGCTAAAGGACGTTCACTTGATGATCGAGGAGCCGCTGAATAAGGTGGCAGACTACGTTGCAGCGGGGGCGGACATCATTACGATTCACCCCGAGGCTTGTTCTCACGTTCACCGGGTTCTTCAGCAAATGCGGCTGATGAAAAACGCCCATGACCCCGAAAGAGGTATCGTGCGCGGCGTCGGCCTGAATCCAGGCACGCCCCTCGAGGTCCTCGAACCTCTGCTCGATGAATTGGAGTTAATTCTGATTCTGGCCGTCAACCCGGGCTGGGGCGGACAGAAGTTCATTGCGTCCACGCGAGGGCGAGTTGAGAAGGCACGACAGATGATCGCAGGGTCGGCCCGCAAAATACTGTTGGGCGTGGATGGCGGGATAACACGAGATAACATCGCCGACGTGGCCGCCCTGGGCGCGGATTTGATCGTGACCGGAAGCGCTGTCTTTGATGGCAAAGCAGCGGAGGCCAACGCGAAGTTTATGCTGGAGGCGGTAAAGGAGAAGGCAGTAGGCAGTAGGCAGTAGGCAGTAGGGGTCACTTTTCAGGCACAAAAATGAAGAACCAATGGTCCGACGAAGACGCCAGTCTGTTCGCAGCTCTGTACGCTGAAAAATGCGGCGAGGATTTAGCCTTGCGGACGTATACCAGCCGCCTGCTGGGCGCGGAGGAAAACCTGGTGCTGCACGGCGGAGGCAACACCTCCGTCAAGGGGTTTGCCACGAACGTTTTGGGCGAGCAGGTCCCGGCCATTTATGTCAAAGTCTCGGGCTGCGACCTGGCCAATATCGAACCTGAGGGGCATTCGGGAGTTGACCTCGCGTTTCTCGAAAGACTTCGTGTCCTCGAGGACCTTCCCGACTCGGCGATGGCGGACGAGTTCCGCGCTCATCTTTTCAATCCTCTCGCCGCAACGCCTTCGATTGAAACCCTTGCGCACGCTTTTCTGCCCGACAAGTTCATCGATCACACTCATGCGGACGCGGTGCTGGCGCTGACGAATCAGACCGAAGCGGCCATGCGGGTTCGTGAAGCTCTGGGCGAGGATGTAATCGTATTGGACTATGTGAAGCCCGGTTTCAAGCTTGCCAAGGCTGCGGCTGCCGCTTACGATTCCCGTCCCGGCTCGAGGGCCATGGTGTGGATGCGGCATGGGCTTGTCACCTGGGGCGCGAGCGCGCGCGAGTCCTATGAGGCCACCATCGAAGTGGTCAGCCGCGCCGAGCGGTACCTGGCGCAGCGTGCCAGCAGGCCGCTGGTCGTGCAGGTTTCGACGCCGCCGTCGCTGTCTGAACGGCGGCTGGCCGCCGTCGCGCCGTTGGTCCGCGGCCTGCTCGCGGAGCCGAGCGGAAATGCCGATCGTCCCTACCGCCGCGTTATCCTGCAGTCTTTGACCGATCGCGCCACGCTGAATTTCGTCGATTCGGACCGCGGCCAGCAGATTGCCCTCTCCCCTCCTCTCACTTCTGATCACTTGATTCGCACCAAGGCTGTGCCCCTTTGGGTTGATGACCCGGGCTACGAAGAGCCGGCGCGGCTGCAGCAACAGCTTACGACTGCTCTGGAAGAATATAAAGCTGCCTACAAGACCTACATCGAGAGGAACTCGGCGCACTTGCCCGAAGGTCTGGGTACGTTTGATCCTCTACCCCGCGTGCTGCTGCTGCCGGGCTTGGGTGCGCTCTGTGCGGGCCGGAATGTTCACGAAGCGAAGATCGCACGCGACATCACAGCGCACACGCTTGCGGTTAAGGCCCAAATCGCGGCGATGGGAACCTATGAGGGTCTCGCGGAAAGCCATCTGTTTGAAATGGAGTACCACACCCTCCAACATGCCAAGCTCGGGAAGCGCGATGAATTGCCGCTGGCTCGGGAAGTCGCCGTGATCACGGGGGCGGCGGGCGCAATCGGATCGGCAATTGCGCAGGGGCTGCTCGAGAATGGCTGCCATGTGGCGGTGACGGATTTGGCCGGGCCGGCCTTGGAAAATCTGGTCGCGGACCTCAAGGAGGCCTTTGGCAGACCGCGTCCTGGGCGTGGCGATGGACGTGACGGACGCAGCTTCCGTCGCCAGAGGGTTCGAAACAATTATCAAGACCTGGGGCGGCGTGGACCTGGTCATCGTCAATGCAGGGGTCGCGCTCGTTTCATCCCTGGCGGAGATGAAGCTCGAGGCATTTCAGAAACTCGAGCGAGTGAACACCGAAGGAACACTCCTGACGCTGGCGGAGGCGGCCCGCCACTTCAAGTATGCAGGGAACCGGCGGCGACATCGTTGCGGTTTCCACCAAAAACGTGTTCGCGCCGGGCGCCAAGTTCGGGGCTTACAGCGCCACCAAAGCCGCCTCGCATCAACTGGCGCGCATCGCCAGCCTGGAATTGGCCGAAATCGGCGTGCGGGTCAACATGGTCTCGCCGGATGCCGTCTTCTCGCACGGCTCGCGCCGCTCCGGCTTGTGGGCGGAGGTTGGCCCGGACCGCATGCGCGCGCGGGGATTGGATGAAAAGGGACTGGAGGAATACTACCAGAACCGCAACCTGCTGAAAGCCCGCGTCACGGCGCAGCACGTGGCCAATGCCGTACTTTTCTTCGCCACGCGCCAGACGCCGACCACCGGCGCAACCATTCCCGTGGATGGCGGACTGCCGGATTCTACCCCGAGGTAGACTTTCGACTTTCCACTTCCGACTTGAGCCTTTGCCCTTTATCCTTTACTCTTTATTCGAATGGAAGCCGCCGCAAAGTCCGCAATCCGCGTGATTGGAATTGATCCGGGGCTGAACATCACCGGCTACGGCATTGTGGTTTGCTGCCCAGACGAGGTGAAACTCCTGGAAGCCGGCGTGATCCGCATGCCGCGCAACGAGGGCGGGAATCTACCTGAGCGGCTCGAATCGCTGTTCGTCGAACTTCGCAGAGTAATCGAGGAATTCGCCCCGCAGACGATGTGCCTCGAGGAAGTTTACAGCCATGCGAGTTACCCTCGAACCGCCATCCTAATGGGGCATGCTCGCGGCGTGATTTGCCTGGCGGCGCGATTGGCAGGAATCCCAGTGCTCAGCTTTTCCGCCAAGCGCGTGAAGCAGTCCGTAACGGGCAATGGCAATGCCTCCAAAATCCAGGTGCAGCGCGCCGTGCAGAATTATTTCTCGCTGCATCGCGTCCCCTACCCGCCGGACGTAGCCGACGCGCTGGCCGTCGCGTTGTGCTACGTCAACGCGCAGGCGCGCCAGTGGGCGGTAGGCTGAAAGCCGATAGCTGACGGCTGAGAGCTGGTCTTATGATCTCCGAAGTCACAGGTGAAGTCCTTTACGACCGCATCGAGCGCCAGTCGCTACTGGTGCGCGTGGGGTTGCTCTGCTATGAAGTCCTCGTGCCGTCGGGAATCGCTTCACGCCTGCGAACTGCGCCGGCCGCCGAGCGGCACAATCCCTTGACCTTCTACACCATCTACTACATCGACGGCGGCTTAGGCGGTGGTCACCTGACTCCGAGACTGGTCGGCTTTCTCGACCCGCTCGACCGCGAGTTCTTTGAAACCTTTACAACCGTTCCGGGCGTAGGATTTATGCGGGCGCTCAAGTGCCTGGTGCGCCCGCTGAACGAAATCGCCTTGGCGATCGAGCGCAGCGACACGGAATTCCTGAAGCAGTTGCCTTTCATCGGCGCCAAAACAGCCGAGCGCATCGTGACCGAGTTGCGCGGCAAAATGGCAAAGTTTGCCCTGGCGCGAGCGGAAGAACCGCTTTCCGTTGAGCAGGAGTCCGGCGCCGAACTCAAGCAGGAGGCACTGCAGGTGCTCGAGCAGTTGGAGTACTCACGGGTCGAAGCACAGCGCATGGTTGACGAGATTTTCTCCAAGCACAAGAACCTGAAGAGCACACAAGACTTCTTGCGCCTGACTGTTCGAACAGTTGCATCCCGGGAACAAGACCTGACATCCTGAAACCTGACACCTGTTATGCGAGAACGCCTGGTATCACCGGACCTGATCTCGAAAGAAGAGGAAAGCTTTAACCGCAGCCTTCGTCCGCCCACCCTGGAGGAATATGTGGGACAGAAGAAAGTGGTAGAAAAGCTCTCCATCGCCTTGCAGGCTGCCCAGCAGCGCCACGAACAGCTCGAACACGCCTTATTTTACGGCCCGCCGGGCCTAGGCAAAACCACCCTTGCCTATATCATCGCCAACTACATGGGCTCGAAGATCACCACCACTTCCGGCCCCGCGCTCGAGCGCACGGGCGACCTGATGGGTATTCTCACCAACCTCGCCGAGGGAGATATCCTGTTTATCGACGAAATCCATCGCCTGCCGGTGAACATCGAAGAATTCCTCTACCCGGCTATGGAGGATTTCAAGGTTGACTTCGTGGTGGATAAAGGGATGTTCGCCAAGACCATCAATGTTCCCTTTGAAGAAGTTCACGCTGATCGGCGCCACCACGCGCGCCGGGAGCCTTTCTGCGCCTTTGCGCAACCGCTTCGGCCTTTTCTATCACTTGGAGTTTTACGCGGTCGATGAACTCCGTCAGATCATCATGCGCTCGGCTGCGCATCCTGAACGCCCGCATTGAAGAGTCCGGGGCCATGGAAGTGGCCCGCCGGGCTCGCGGAACTCCCCGCATCGCTAACCGCTTGCTGCGCCGGGTGCGCGACTTTGCGGAAGTCAAAGCGGCCGGCCTTATGACGCCCGCACGTGGCTTGTGATGCCCTAAAGCTGGAAGGGGTGGACGACGAGGGGCTGGATGATCTCGACCGCAAGTTCCTCTCCACCATAATCCGTACCTACCAAGGCGGTCCGGTAGGGGTGGAAGCTCTTTCTGCCACGCTCAATGAAGAAGTCGATACGCTTGTAGACATGGTGGAGCCCTTCCTGCTCCAACAAGGCTTTATCAGCCGCACGAAATCGGGACGCAAGGCCAATGAGCCGGCATACAAACACTTGAACTTGAAGCCGCCGGCCGGAGTTCGGCCGTCACTTTTCGAGGAATGACGTGCTGTTGCTTGCCATAGGTTGTCGTAGGAGATCCAGAATTGGGTGACGTTCAAGAACCAGCGCCCATGCCGAAGTTATCCTCGCCGGTCAAGCGGGTCTTTCTTTCTCTGGGCTCAAATCTCGGCGACCGGGTGGCCAACATTCGCAAGGCGCTCGAACAACTGGCGGGGGTCGGCGTCGCAATCAGGCGCGTTTCTTCGTTATACAAAACTGAGCCGATGGACTTCCGGCCACAAGCATGGTTTGTGAACTGCGTGGCGGAAGCAGAGACTCGCCTCATGCCCATGCAGCTTCTCAATGCGGTGAAGACGGTGGAACGCGCCCTGGGCCGCCGCACCGGCGTGGCAAAGCGGCCGCGGGCGATTGATATCGATATTCTACTTTACGAGAGCGTGGTCGTGCGCTCGGCAGCATTGAACATTCCGCACGAGCGCCTGGCGGAGCGCCGATTCGTCTTGCTCCCGCTGCGCGAGCTTGCGGGAAACACCCGGCATCCGGTCACCAAGCGAACCGTCTACGAGATGCTGGCGGAGGCCGGTGACGCAAGCCAGGTGGTAAGGATAGCAACCTAGAGACCGCTTAACGCCGCCATTTGGCGAGGTAAAATCGCGGCTACACTTGCGGGGGAACCTGTGGTCACACCTAATGCCTACGATGCGCCGCGCTTCATCGCCGTCGAAGGACCACTTCGGGTAGGCAAGACCACACTGGCAGATATTCTCGCGGAGCGCCTTCAGGCGGCGCGAGTGTGCGACCCTGAGGACAATCCCTTTCTGGAAGCGTTTTACAAAGGCAGGGCCGGCGCCGGTTTTCAAGCCCAGTTTTACTTTCTGATGAAGCGCTACACGCAGCTTCGCGATCTGGACCTGGCTCCCAACCCCCAGCGAGTTGTGGTGAGCGATTACATTTTCGAGAAAGACAAGATTTTCGCTTACCTCAACTTGAACGACGTTGAACTCCAACTTTATGACCAGTACTACGCGTTGATGGCCGAGCAGGTGCCGATCCCGGATTTGGTGATATACTTACAGGCGAAGTTGGAAACGCTCAAGAAGCGCATCGCGAAGAAACAAGTTCCGTTTGAAGGCCGCATTTCGGACGAGTACCTGGCGGCGGTAGTAAATGCTTACGAGCACTTCTTCGTTCATTATAAGCGCAGCGACTTGCTGGTGATTGATACTTCCGAGATTGACTTTGTCGAGCGGAGCGAGCACCTGCAGGAACTCCTGCAGCGGCTGAGCCGGCCGGTCAAGGGCACGCAATATTTTCTGCCGCTTGGATCCGCGTCCGCGGACTGAGACGGTCGCGAGTGAGTTTTGTCGCCAGGTCCCGGACCGGCAGGAATCCCGCTACCGCGCCGCGCGCAATGCTCGCGGGAATGACCGGTTTTCATGGGAGCAGCCTGGTAGCCTGAAGCGGGTTTGACCCTCTCTGTCCAGGCAAGTGGAGGCCCGTCCGGGTCCCCGGACGCTCTTTGATGGGCGCCGGAATTCCCGCCCTGCGACAGAGAGGGTCTTTTCGTTTCAAATCTAGATTTTTGACTGTTGACTGTCGACTCCTGAATTCGGAGTAAATGCCATGGACCACAACCCTGAGGCCGTGAGCAAAGTGACCGTGCCTTGGATTCTGGAACGTAAACTGAGAGGCGAGAGAATCTCCTGTTTGACGGCCTACGATTATCCCACGGCACGCTTGGTCGACGAAGCCGGAATTGACTTGATTCTGGTAGGCGATTCCCTTGGCCAGGTAGTCTTGGGCTACGACTCGACGCTGCCGGTTACCGTGGAAGAAGTACTTCATCACCTTCGAGCCGTTCGCCGAGGCACGCGTCGCGCTTTGCTGGTGGCGGACCTACCCTATGGCGCGTATCACGTGAGCGATGAGAAAGCGCTGGAAGCCGCAATCCGGTATGTGAAGGAGGGCGGAGCGGAGGCGGTGAAGCTGGAGGGCGGTAAGAAACGCGCGCCACTGGTGCGGCGCATGGTAGACGCGGAAGTGCCCGTGATGGCGCACATCGGGCTAACACCCCAGTCGCTTCATGGCATGGGTGGCTATCGAGTGCAAGGCAAGACGTGGGAGTCCGCCACCGAACTCCTGCAGGATGCCGAAGCACTGCAAGACGCCGGAGCTTTCGCCCTCTGTCTTGAGGGCTTGCCGCGGGAACTCGCGGCCGTCATTACTCGGCGATTGAGTATTCCGACCATCGGAATTGGCGCCGGCCCCGACTGCGACGGGCAGATTCTGATCTTCCATGATTTGGCGGGATTGTGTTTCCTGCCGCGAACAAAATTTGCCCGCGTTTATGCCGAAACGGCGGCAAATCTGCGTCCTGCCCTGGCGCAATATCGTGAAGACATTGCGAGTGGCCGATTCCCTGACGATAGCGAGTCTTATCACTGGCCCGCGGGCTTGCGGGAGCAATTTGAACGAAACTGCGCCGCCAAATAAAACATGAGCACGCGTTGGATTTTCACTGTCGCAGAGATGATCTCATTCGCGACAGAGGTGCGCTCGCAGACAAAAACCCTGGCACTCGTTCCCACCATGGGCGCACTTCACGAAGGGCACCTCAGCCTTGTCCGGCAAGCAAGAATACAATGCGACGTGGTGCTTGTTTCCATATTCGTGAACCCCGCGCAATTCGGCCCTACGGAAGATTTTGCGCGTTATCCTCGTAACCCGGAAAAGGACTTCGAGCTTCTCGAGTCCACTAAGGTGCACGCGGTCCTGGCGCCGCCGGTGGAGGAGGTCTTTCCCGCCGGGTTCTCGACCTTTGTCGATCCTGGCCGTATGGCCACCGTTTGGGAGGGCGCGCAGCGTCCCGGCCATTTTCGCGGCGTAGCCACAGTGGTTTTGAGGCTCTTCAATATCGTAAGGCCCGACATCGCCTTCTTCGGCCAGAAAGACTTTCAGCAAGTGGTTATCATCCGGCGCTTGGTTGAGGATCTGAACCTGCCGGTAAGAATTATGGTTTGCCCGATCGTCAGAGAAGCCGACGGCTTGGCGAGAAGCTCACGGAATGTCTATCTGAGCGCGGAAGATCGCAGAGCGGCGGTGCTCCTCTCCCGCAGCTTGAAGCGCGCCGAAGGATTGGCCCAGTCCGGTGAACCGGATGCAGAGAAGCTCTTGGCGGAAATGCGGAGGATGTTCGCGGCGGAACCGCGCCTCCAACTCGACTACGCGGCCATTGTGGATCCGGCCACCCTTGAGCCCGTGACCCATGCGCTCCCGGGCTCGGTAGCGCTGGTAGCAGCGCGACTCGGGCAGGTGCGCCTCATCGACAACCTGATTTTCGGCCCTCCAGGCTCAAGCCCGGAGATGAAGCTCCAGCTCGCCTTGACCGCGCCACAGCCTGCCAAGGAGAGCCCCTCGACTCCCAGACCTGAGATCGACAGCTTGCGTCTAAAGATAGAGAATTGCCGCGACTGCGCCGCCGTTTCCTCGATCTCACTGCCGGCCCGCGAGTTCCTGTTCAAATACCTGAAACGAGACTACCCGAATCTGGATGTGATTCGCGTGCTGGTGATCGGGGGGTGTGCTCCCATGGGCCCGTCCGAATCGCCGTACCGCCACCCGGAACAGGTGAATCCCTTCTCCACCCGACTCTATGAACTACTCGGCGTGAGGGACTTCGCAGAATTCAAGGCGAGCTTCGCGCTCACCGACGCCGCGCGCTGCCATGCAGTAGGCAACCGTGTGGACGACAGAACTCTCGAGTATTGCGCCAAGCATCTGCGCGAGGAATTAAGGCTCTTCCCGAACGTGCAAGCCATCGTAATTCTCGGAGAATATGCCTACCTGCAATTCCAGAGGCATATTCTGGGCAGGGAACGGGCGAGCATCAAAGCCTTCCCGGAGCTCCTGAAAGGGGAAGGTTGGGCGCAAGAATCGGTTCAACTGCCTTGCTATGGTGAACGCGCCGTGCGCCTCCTCTATTGCTATCACCCCACGTTTGAAAACAAGCGAAGCCCTTCCGTCGCCGCACACCTGAGCTCGAAGCCGTAGAGACACAACTTACCAGCCAAGGGTCGTTGTCCGATCGACGTAATTCTCATCGGCTCGGAGGTTCTGGAGCCTGAACCTCGAAATGGTCTTTCTCTACCCACCGCGGCTTCGACGCCTTCGGATTGGCTACCCGAATCATGGTGGCGGTGAGCTTGTTTCCTTCGAAAACGAGCTTCAAGTAGTGATAGTTCGGGAACTCGTTGCTCTGGTAGAGATCGGCCGGAGTGCGCACAATGGCGTATGGCTTGGCGCCTCCGCCCCCCGACACGAGATAGACAATGCCGTCCTGGTAGAAGCGTTCATAATTGTGGACGTGCCCCGCTGCCACCACGAAGCGCAGGCGGGATTTCTCGGGGGCCTGAGCCAGGAATTCCGCCAAGGCGTGTTCGTTGGGGCGCCCGTTGTGGCTCGGGTCGCCGCCGGGTTGCACGTCAACCACGGGCGGGTGGTGGAGGTCAATCAAGACGAACTGAACGTTGGAAGGCAAATGCGCAAGCTGGCTCCGGATCCAATCGAGTTGGGGACTGCCCGGCAGGAGGGAGGAGTTGCTGTCCAGGTCAAGAACGTAAACTGAATCGCTCAGTCTCACCGAATACCAACGGAGTCCGCGGAGTTCCGGAAAAACTCTCCACCAATTCTCGAGACATTCCTGCTCGCGTCCAACGAATTCGTGATTGCCCAGCGCGGGATAAACGAACAGGTGAGCGTCGCGCCAGACCTTGGTTTCCGCAAGATATTGGGCGTAATCGCCCGACGAGCCGCCATGCCAAGGCAAATCCCCGGTCACCAGCACAGCGTCGGGCTCCTCTTCGGCGATCTTATCCACCAGCCAACGACGCACTTTTGGATTAGTCGCCGAGGTCTCCTTCGGGTCGGTAAAACGCGTGTCGCCGTAAACGATGACGCTCAGCGGGCGAGACGCATCAACCCCGGGGCGAACCAAATCCGGGCCGTCCGCTCGCGGTCCCTGCACCCGTCCCGGATTAGACCACAGGCGGCCCAACAGCACGAAGCCGATAACGCCCGCACACCAAAGCAGCAGCCATCGAGAACGCATAATCATTAAACCGGATCGTGCGGCGGCTGAGGCCTCCCCTCAACGAAGGCCCGCTTGCAATTCAACTGCGCCCCCCGCCCCGAGGATGAGGTCGCGGGTGATGAAACAACCGACTTGCTTCTCAGGCCCTTAGCACCGCCAGAATCTCGTGAACGTGGCCGTCCACCTTCACTTTCGGGAAAATGTGCATTAGTGTGCCATTACCGTCTATGATATAAGTAGTTCGTGCAATACCCATCGACTTCTTACCGTAGAGATTCTTTTCCTGCCACACCCCGTAGGCTTCCAGGGTGTTGTGTTCAGCATCGCCTGCCAAGGGGAAATTCAGCTTGTATTTGGCTTTGAATTTCGCCAACGCCTCGACGCTGTCGCCGCTCATCCCCAGAACCTTGGCTCCCAGTTTATCCAGTTCTTTTTTGGCATCACGGAACTGGTTTGCCTCGCTGGTTCAACCCGGGGTATCGGCTTTGGGAAAGAAATAGAGAATCAGGGTATGCCCCTTGAAATCGTTCAGGCTCACATTTGCACCCGAATCGGACGGCAATGAGAAACTCGGCGCTTTGTCACCAACATTGAGCATAGCTCACTCCTCTCCTAACAGCTTCGCCTTGAATGGATCGCCTATACATCACATTATACATCGTGCCCCACAAGAGGGTAACCAAGCGCCCCGGTCACCCCAGCTCTTTTTTCAACACCTCCTGCACCCGTTGAGGATTTGCCTGGCCGTGCGTGGCTTTCATCATCTGGCCGACGAACCAGCCCAACGTCGCGGTCTTGCCCTTTCGATATTGTTCGACCTGCTTGGGATTGGCGGCGATGATTTGGCGGGCCACATCCGCAAGCTTTTCGGCGTCCTGAATCTGTTGCAGACCCTGCTCGGCGATGATCTGGCGCGCAGTTTTGCCGGAAGCAAACATCTCCACAAGAATTTCCTTACCCATCTTGCCGCTAATGGTCCCTTCGGCAATGGCAGTCAGCAACTCCGCCAGCGCCTGGGCCGAAATGGGCGATTCGGTGATCTCTTGGTTGGCTTCCTTCAGCAGGTAAAGAAGCTCGCTGAGCACCCAGTTGGCGGCGAGTTTAGGCTCCCCGCAGGCCTTGGCAACCTGCTCGAAGTAATCCGCCAACACTCTCGAGGAAGTAAGCTGGGCGGCATCGTAATCCGTCAAACTGTAGTCCCGC
Source organism: uncultured Acidobacteriota bacterium (assembly GCA_963831905.1). GTDB lineage: Bacteria > Acidobacteriota > Terriglobia > UBA7540 > UBA7540 > CAVROP01. The sequence continues at coordinate 100,189 of CAWHRX010000005.1, forward strand.
AGAAAGCGTTGGCGGCGCGCCTCCGGCAGCTCCGGCAACGACCGCCGAACCTCTTCTTTCCACTCTTCAGTTATCACCACCGGCAGCAGGTCGGGCTCGGGGAAATACCGGTAGTCGTGGGCAAATTCCTTGGAGCGCATTCCGTAGGTCCGCTGCTCGCGGCTGTCCCACAAACGGGTTTCCTGGTGAATCGTACCGCCTCCTTCCAGAATCTCAATCTGTCGCTCGATTTCGTATTCGAGCGCCTTCTGCAGGAACCGGAAGGAATTCAGATTCTTCACTTCGGTCTTGGTCCCGAACGCGGAGGCCCCAAAGGGCCGCACGCTGACGTTTGCATCGCAACGCAGGCTGCCCTCTTCCATGTTGCAGTTCGAAACCTCGAGATAGAGCAACAGGCTTTTCAGCCGGGTCAGATAGTCGTAAGCCTCCTCGGGCGTGCGCAGATCAGGCTCGCTGACGATCTCGACCAAGGGGACACCCGAACGATTCAAGTCGATGTAGGAATTGCACTCCGAATCGGGAAACCCTTCGTGCAGCGATTTCCCGGCGTCCTCTTCGAGGTGCACGCGGGTAATCCCCACGCGCTTCCGCACCCCGTTTACTTCAATCTCGATCCAGCCGTCCTGCGACAGCGGTTCGTCATACTGCGAGATTTGATAGCCCTTGGGCAAATCGGGATAGAAGTAGTTCTTGCGGGCGAAGCGTGACCGCGGATTGATGGCACAGTTGAGAGCCATGGCGGCCTTCATGGCCATGGTGACCACCTCGCGATTCAGCACCGGCAGTGCTCCCGGCAGGCCAAGACATACGGGGCACACATTGCTATTGGGCGGATCGCCAAAGCGCGTCGAACACGAGCAGAAGATCTTGGACTTGGTCAGAAGCTGCACGTGCACTTCCAGGCCAATTACGACTTCATATTTGGCGCGTACCTCAGTGGCAGCAGGCATTGTCCCTCTCAAATCACAGAATCACCCTGATTGGCCATTATACAGGGGTCGGGCGGCGGGTCTCAGTTAGTATTCGTAGCGGCGAGTTTACCTCTCCAAGTGGCGGCGTAAAGCCGCCGCCACTTAATGTAGCCCCGTTTGTCGTACGCGGAAGTTTCGATTCGTTTTGCGCAAAATGCGCTCTTTTCGGGCTCGTTTTGTGCAAAACGGCGCTCAAGACGTGCATCATGCGTAGCCTTCAAAGAGGTTATGTGCTTTATTTTCAGCAAGTTCTTAGCTTCGTTCCTTCACAATTTCGAATAACTCCTTTGTTTACAGTTACTTATTAGCTTAGTTCCTACAATCACCGAAAGGCCTCATTTATTTTCAATAACATACTGGCTTCGATCGTAATATTTTTTATTTCTCCCGATCCCGCATTTCCCTCTCGCCTCGACCCGTCCGCTTTGCCTCGCGCCGCCCTGCGTCTTACGCCGCGCCTGCGACAATGTGTCCAATAAATGACCATGGCAATAGGCTATCACATCCCCCTCGGCTTGTCAAGCGGAAAATGCCTCCGTCGCAGAGACTACGTCTCAAAGGCGCCTACATCGCGACAGAGAGCGTCACGCCGTAGGCGCCCCGCGGCCTTTGCTCTTCGGATCGGTTGCCGTTGACGAAGGATTCTGCCGGTGTTACAAACGTAGAGGGCCATAACGTTGCCAGGCAGTTTTTATATATTCGCGACGGAGGTATGCGATGAACAGGCGGAGTTTTCTGATGACGGGAACGACGGCCACAGCGGGTCTGGCGGCTGCGAGCGAGATTTTTGGGCCAATCGCCAAGGCGGATGAAACCGTTCAGAAGCCTATTGCGAGGAGGAAGCTTGGAAAGACGGGTGAAGAGCTTTCTATTGTGGGATTCGCCGGGATCGTGGTGATGAATAACAGCCAGTCGTTTGCCAACAATATCGTGGCGGAGGCTGTGGACCGGGGCATTAATTACTTTGACGTGGCTCCGAGTTATGGCGACGCGCAGGCGCGCCTGGGGCCGGCGCTTGAACCCTACCGCAAGAAGGTCTTCCTGGCTTGCAAGGAAGGTTCAGGTGGAGAGGAAGGGGATTTTACGAGGGACAGCGCGGCGAAGACGCTCGACGAATCTCTGAGGCTACTGCGAACTGACCACGTGGACCTGTACCAATTTCACGCCCTGTCAAACATGTCGCAAGTGGAGCAGATTTTCGGCCCCAACGGCGCTATGGAAGCGTTCCAGGCGGCGCGAAAAGCGGGTAAGCTGCGCTTCATCGGTTTCTCGGCGCATTCGGTGGAAGTAGCAATCGCGGCCATGGACCGCTACGACTTCGACACGATCCTCTTCCCGATTAATTTTGTGCTAACCTCTCAGGCCAACTTCGGACCCCAGGTGATCGCGCACGCGCGGGAAAAGGGCATGGGAATCATGGCCATCAAGGGTATGGCCAAGACTACCTGGCCGGAGTCTGTGAGAAGGGATCATCCTCACGAGAAGTGCTGGTACGAGCCCGCTGATTTCCCCCACGAGGCGGCGCTTGGCTATCGCTGGACGTTGTCCCAGCCCATCACGGCAGCAATGCCGCCCGGGGATGAGAGATACTTCCGGCTGGGAATGGACATTGGCCAGAACTTTACTCCGGTCACGAATCAAGAAGAGCAAAAGCTAATGGCCAGCGCAGCGGGAGTCAACCCGATTTTCCGTCGGGGAGCGGCTTAGAAAGTCGAGAGTCAAGAGTCGAGAGTCCAGATTCCGTCCGCTCGGCGGACCTCGACTCTGTCGTGTGCGTCTGTAACTTGCGCGCCATTCATCGATCCTGAGTCCAAGGCTGCGGTCATCCCCACGGGAGCGGAGAACGAAATGGATCCCCGCTTTCGCGGGAATGACGTGAATCCCGGGGGAGTGTGTCCTAACTTAACCAGCAGCCCAGGCAATAAAAACCCTTGACTCGCGACTGTCGACTCTGGACTTTTGACTTTCGACTCTCGACAATCTTCAGATCTGCGAGTACGCCGCCGGGGTCAGGATCGTGTTGGTGATGTTGGAGACAAGCTCCTCGAAGGCGTACCTCGGTGACGTGGAGAGCTTCTTCCATTCCGGGGCCGTGCGGAAAGCATCCCACGTCTTGGTGCGGTCCGCCATGTCATCAAAGCTGAGCATGTAAGTCAGGTTGGGCAGTCGCGATCCGACCAGCGTGTCGCCGTAGAAGACCTGCCAGAATCCGGCTTTCTCAAAAACGTCAAACTCACCGCTGTTGAACATCTCGACCTTGCGGACGTGGTCCTGAATGGTCGGGCTTTCGTAGGTTCGAAGCTCGAACATACGTGGGCGGTGTTCGGCGGCGGCAGGCGGGGCCTTGAGCCGGGGTTTCCCCTCGAACGCGACCAGCAGCGAACTTTCGATGCGCACAAACGGCGCCTGTGCCGCAGGCGCATTCAAGAATGCCTTACCTGCGGCAACATAGTCGGCGTCGTTATTTAGCCGGAACTCAGCGGTGACGAGGGTCTCGAGCGAAGTGCTGGGCATCAGCACGTAAACCGCAGGGCTGCCCGGCCCGATCTCGATATTTAAGACTCCCACTGGGTTGATTCCCAGGCGGTTTAGCCCCGGCACCAGGGCCTCGCGAAAGAAGTCGTCGGCAAGTTTGATTTGCGGCCCGCGGAAGAGTTGGTAACGCCGCAGTTCGTAGTAGTCGCGGCCTTCTCCCGCTGCGGACCCCTGCCCGCCGCGAAGTACGGTACTTGCCGCGTTGGCAGCGAGGGCCGAGGCCGCGATAGATGAAGCCAGAAAACTTCGTCTTTGCACGTTGATTCCTCCCCGATCGTAGTAGGACAGCCACTCCTGGCTGTCGCAGCAGACCCACAGGCAGGAGTGCCTGTGCCACCTCTGTAGGCGGCGACGAAAAACTATCCGCAGAGGGATTATTCCACACTTTCACTTTTACTTGAACCTGAAAACTACCCCCGCGCTGGGGACGAGGTTGTGACTGGTTCCGGTGAGCGGGAGGGGCTGGTCGCTTACATAATTCCGGAGTTCCAGTCGCAAGGCGACGTGCCGTTGCAGCACGATATCTGCTCCGCCTCCGTAATTCCAGGCGAACTGCCAGCCGTAGCTTTTGGGGTTGGAAAAAGAATACTCAAAGCCCTCCGGCAAGCCTCCAACCAGGATAGGCGAGGTTCCGAGTCCGCCGCTAAAGCGATTAGTCCCAAGGCCCGCGGTCAGGAAAGGCTGGAGGTGGGTCCTAGCCCAGAGATAGCGCACGTAATTGACAGAGAAAAGACTGACGCGACCATAGCCTGGTTGCATAAGGCCGGCTGCCGGACTATAGACGAAACGGTTAGGGCTAGATGAGTAGCTTGCTTCGAGGGCGTCATGGCTTGTGAAGCGGAGACGGGCACCGGCGAACAAACGCCCCGTGGTCGAGATGGAACTCTTCAAAGGAACGACTTCGGTCGAAATCAAATTACTGGGCGTGGCACACACGGGGCAGCCGTTAATGGTCTCAATTGCCTGGGCGGGCCCATTATTTAGAAAAGATCCGCCGCCTTCGGCAAAGACCTCCAGCCGCGGGGGCCGGTTCTGCGCGGCGGCCCAGGAACAAACGAAGCAGAGGAGTAAGACCGATGGCGAAGTAATTCGTCTCATGATGAACACCTCATTTGAATTTGAAAACAATGCCGGCGCTGGGAACAATGTCATGACTGGTGCCGACGAAGCTGCTGGGTTGGCCGCCGACGTAGTCTCTGAGCTCCAGTCGCAAGGCTAGGCGCCGTTGCAGCACGATGTCGGCGCCACCTCCGCAGTTCCAGACAAGCCGGAAACCGCTAGAACCGCTGTAAGGCCCGCTGAAGCGCTCCGCCCCAAGCCCGATCGTAGCGAAGGGCTGCACTTTCGACCTCATCGAGAAATAGTGGACGTAATTGAACGAAAAGACGTTGAGACGGTTGTAGTACTGTTGTATTGGGTTGGGGCTGTAAGAATAGCTTACCTCGATAGCTTCACGGCCGGTGCGCAGCCGCGCACCGGTGAAGAGACGCCCCGCCGCATCCGAGAAGGACAAAGGGCCGGGGCATGGCGGGCAGCCAGAGGGAGTGCAAACCTGGGGGCAAGCGCCGGAAAGTGTGGTGTTCCTGATGAGAGAGGCGCCACCTTCGGCAAAAGCTTCGACGCTCAGTGGAGGGCCTTGACTCCAAGCCTGTAGGCAAGTGAAGGAAAGAACCAGAATCCACTGCGCGGTAAATCGTATGATCCGCATGAGCATCCTCGTGAGACTCCACGGCCAATGAGGCGGGAACCTCAGCGGGCAAGGCGTCGGGCGATAGCATTTCCCGGCTCTACTCCCCCAATCGGGGAGCGGAGCAAGGAAACAACGGGAGGCAAGAGTGATTGCAAAACGCGTTCGCTCGTGGGATGCTAAAACGCTGATCTGGGTTATCCAGGATTGAAACACCCGTGGCACAAGAGTTCTGTAATCTGTTATTACCGGGTTGAGACTGATTTGACAACCCTCTCCCTTGGGGAGAGGGCGGCCCGCGACGGCGTTTTCTTCAGCCGCCGCGGGTCGGGTGAGGGGTTCTTTTCATTTTGCATGTTGGGCATGGTCGGATTATTTCATCCAACACGAACGTGAAAGGCAGTCTGACGCTCTTTATCGATAAGTGCTTTGGTTCCTATGATCGCGAGAGCGGAGCGCGTGCTCGTTGGTACCCAGGGAGCACAAAATGTTTTCCACGTGCAACTTTTTCAGTCTATTTGACGTCTATACAATTAACTCAACTCTAATGACTACCTGGGGAAGCAGGTAGCTCAAGGCGACTTGGACTACTTGCTTCCTCCTTCCTTTGTGTTCGTCGTGTTTCCTGTTGCCCCTCCTGAGTTTTAGGCATATGCTGTCGGCGGCTAGGAAGGGCTGGAGCTGTGGAATCAACGCCCTTGTGGCCAGGGGTCACGTCGTTTCGTACCCACGAAGGCGCCGCAGGCCGATGTACAGCCAGAATCACTCCCGCAAGCCACTCTTCACCAGAAGATCTAAGGTTAAAACTATGAGCCAAACTCATTCACGACCGAACTTAGAGTCCGGACACGCGGAAACGGGTCATCCGGCGGCTGACAAGAAGCCGAGACGACTCGTGGTTCTTTCGCTCGCTTCCTGCGCCTTCGCGCTTTGCGTTCTGGCAGTATTGGCGCGAGGCCAAGGCTTTCCGGGGACACAGGCGCCTGCGGTACAGAGTCCATGGATGGACAAGAGCCTATCACCCGATCAGCGCGCTGACCTGCTGATCGGGCAAATGACGCTGGAAGAAAAGATCTCGCTCCTGCATGGCAGCGGTCGGAGGCCGGGGTCAGGAATGCCCGGCGCGCCGCCGCCGCCCACGCGCTCGCTGGGCGGGGCGGGCTTCATTCCCGGCATTCCGCGCCTGGGCATCCCGGACCTTCAAATGGCGGACGCGGCAGTCGGAGTGACGCGGGGCGCGAACTTCGGCCGGTATTCGACGGCTCTGCCTTCCGGCACCTCGGAGGCCTCGAGTTGGGACCTGAAGGTGGCCCATGATTACGGAGCGTTGATCGGACGAGAGCTTCGCGACCAAGGCTTCAACATGTCGCTGGGCGGCGGCGTCAACCTTACACGGGAGCCACGCAACGGCCGCACCTTCGAGTACAAAGGTGAAGACCCCATCCTGGCGGGGAAGCTGGTGGGCGAGGAAATGAAGGCCCTCCAGGAACAAGGCGTCATCGGCGACATCAAACACTACGCCGTGAACGACCAGGAGAGCGGGCGTAATTTTGTGAACGTTATTATTGATCAACGAGCGCTGCGCGAGAGCGACCTGCTGGCGTTTGAGATTGGGGTCAAGGAATCGGGCGTAGGAGCGGTGATGTGCTCCTACAATCTCCTCAATGGCGACTATGCGTGCGAGAACAAATACCTTCTCGAGGACGCGTTGAAAAAGGATTTTGGCTTCCAGGGCTTCGTCCTGTCGGATTGGGGCGGCACTCACAGCACCGCTAAGGCCGCCATGGCGGGACTCGACATGGAAATGCCCGGCGATAACTACTTCGCCGAGGCGCTCGAGAAAGCGGTGAAGAGCGGAGAGGTTCCCGCCTCGCGCGTTGACGACATGGTCCACCGCATTCTGCGCACGGAGTTCGCCGTGGGCCTCTTTGATCTTCCACCGGATCGCAAGGTGGCGAATATCTTCAGCGGGTTCGAAGTGGCCCAGCGCGTCGCCGAGCAGGGCACGGTGCTGCTGAAAAACGCGCAGGGCCAATTGCCGTTAAAAACGTCGCGCCTCCGTTCCATTGCGGTGATCGGATCGCACTCGGACGTTGGCGTGCTCTCGGGAGGCGGATCGGCGCAGGTGGATCCGCCAGGAGGAAGCGCGGTGCCCCCCCCGCCGCCGGCTCCGGGCGCGCCGGCGCGGGGCTTCTTTGAGCGGGTTGTGTGGGACCCGTCGTCACCGCTCAAAGCCATCCGCGAGAAAGCGCCGCACGCCAAAGTGGAATACAACCCTGGCACGGACCCCGTAGCGGCAGCGGCCCTCGCCAAGAATTCGGACGTGGCTATTGTCTTCGTCAATCAGCCCACGAGCGAAGGACGAGACGTACCGAGCCTCTCGCTTCCCGATAACCAGGACCAACTGGTCAACGCGGTGGCCGCCGCGAATGCGCACACGATCGTAGTTCTTGAGACGGGCGATCCTGTGACGATGCCTTGGGTCGATCAGGCGAGCGCGGTTCTGGAAGCTTGGTACCCGGGGATTCGCGGGGCCGAAGCCATCGCGAACATCCTTTTCGGAGAAGTGAACCCCTCCGCCAAACTGCCCGTCACCTTCCCCAAAGCGGAAGCGGATCTTCCGCATCCCAAGCTGACGCAACAGCCGCCGCCCGCGAGCGACGCCGACATGACGAGCCCGTTTCCCGGCTCGCGCTTCCGCATGAATACGAGGAAGTTCGAGGTTGACTACAACGAAGGTTTGAAGGTCGGCTACAAGTGGTACGACGCCGAAGGCAAGCAACCTCTTTTCGCATTCGGTTATGGACTCTCTTACACCAGTTACGCCTATTCGGATTTGAAGGTCGAAGCAGGGCAGGCGCCCACGGTGACATTCAAGGTGAAGAATAGGGGTGCGCGCGCCGGCATGGAGACCGCGCAGGTTTATGTTTCGTTACCGGCAAGCGCCGGCGAACCCCCCAAGCGACTCGTGGCGTGGGAAAAGGTCCAACTTGCTCCAGGCGAAGTGAAGCCGGTTACGATCACTTTGGACTCTCACTACTTGTCGATCTTCAATGCAGACAAGGACAGTTGGGAGTTGGCGCCCGGCGAATACAAAGTCTGGGTCGGCAGCTCTTCCCGTGATCTTCCGCTGTATAAAGGAATTACGCTCCGCGAATAAGGATGGGCGAATCTCCCGTCGCGGTCCAAGGCCTAACCCCTATCGCCACGCCAGCGGGCCACAGGAGTCACCCTTGCATCTCGCGATCTGTCAGGAGGCCCTGTGCGGGGAAAGAAGGCTGCTGCAACTATTCTTTGCTTGACAGCCCTGGCGGCGTTTTTCGCGCCAGCGGCTCGATCCCAGCGAATGTCCAAAGATGATCGCGATCTTGTGCTGGAGATGTTGGAGAATGTCAGCAAGGACATTCGCAAGTACTACTAGGACCCGCAGTTACACGGTGTGGATTGGGAGGCAGAAGTCGCAGCGGCGAAGAGTAATATTAAGACTGCGACTTCTGCCAGTATGGCGCTAGCCCAGATCACCACAGTTCTCGACACGCTCAACGACTCGCACACCTTCTTCATTCCCCCTCTACGGACTACCCGGCACGATTACGGCTTTCGGACAGCCATGATTGGCGACCGGTGTTACGTCAGGCGAGTTCGACCCGGCAGCGACGCCGAGGCGAAAAACGTGAAGCCGGGTGACGAGGTAGCGATCATCGAGGGCCTCCTCCCCAGCCGGGAACTGCTACCGACATAACGGGGTAACGCCGGATGAGCTGAGGCTTCCCACTGCCGCGGACCTGGCTGCCGGCCGTGATCCCGTCCTGGCGTACGCCGCCGCCAGCTTGGGCGCCAGACTGACTCCCGAGGATGTCGGAAAGATGTTCCCCTTCGAGTGGCCCAACGAGTAGCGAACTAAGTCACACTGTGATATAATTCCGCATTATGCAGCCACGTAATTCTTCCGCGGGACGTCGGTCAACGAATTCCCTGGTCATGCGGCGCCTTGCCTGGTTCCGGTACAATCTTCGCCGCTTTCTTCGTTTCAGCGAGAGGGCCACGCGAGAGCATGGTCTGACACCCCAGCAGTACGTTTTGCTTCTGGGCGTTGCAGGGTACACCGGCCGCGGCTGGGCTACGATCAGCGAATTGGCGGAGTTCTTGCAGGAGCGCCACAACGCGGTCGTAGGACTCGTGCAAAGGGCGTGCAGGAAAGGCCTGGTCCACAAGGACCAAGTCGGGCGAGACCGCCGCTATGTTCGCGTCCGCCTGACCCGGCGCGGCAGTACTGCCTTGAACGGCCTCGCCGCCCTCCACCTTCAAGAACTCCAGCGAATTCAGCTCGACCTGGACAAGGCTCTCAAGGCCAAACCGAAGTTCCTCGAGCCGGAGGCAGGGGCCTAATTAAATCCCATGACGCAATCCAAGCCCCAAGCCGGCCGTGGAACTGTTTGGTTCAAGGAATTTGGCAAAGCCCTCGAACCGACCGTGGCAATTACCTCCGCTTTTGCCGCCCTGGTAGGCTTTATCGCCGGACTCGTGGCACAAGGGTTGCTTGAACTCATCTACCTGTTTACGAATCTGTTTTTCTTCGGGAAGTGGTCGTTTGCCATTACTTATCCTGTTCACAATCACCTTGGAGCCTGGGTCATTCTTATACCGCCCATCGGCGGCCTCTTGGTGGGCCTCATGGTCTGTTTCTGGGAGCCTACCCTGAAAGGCCACGGCATTCCCGAAGCTATGGAAGCGGTGCTGATTGGAAAGAGCCTGGTTCGGATGCGGGTTGCGATATTGAAGCCGCTGGCCACAGCTTTTGCCATCGGGACGGGTGGGCCTTTCGGAGCGGAAGGTCCCATCATACAGACCGGAGCGGCGTTCGGATCTATCTTCGCACAAGTGGTGAAGTTGACTCCTTACCAGCGCCGGGTCCTGCTGGCGGCGGGCGCGGCCGCCGGAATGGCGGCGACCTTCGTGGCGCCCTTGGCGGGAATTCTGGTGGCCATCGAGCTGCTCCTTTTTGAGTTTCGAGCCCGGTCCTTCATCCCCGTCGCCATCTCTTCTTCTGTGGCGACGGCCGTAGCGGTCCATTTTAGGGGTTGGGCTCCGCTTTTTCCCACGTCCGCCTTTGCCCTGAAAAGTATGCAGGAATTGTGGCTCTTCGCTCTGATGGGTTTGGTCATGGGCCTGATTGCCATTGGCATGATCCGGGCACTCTTCTGGCTGGAAGACCTGTTCGACAACCACTTCCCCATAAGGCCGCGGCTGATCTGGGCGCCGGTCTTCGGAGCTTTGTTGCTGGGAGTCATTGGGTATTTGTATCCCCAAGTCTTCGGTACAGGTTACGACACGATCCGCGATATGCTGAACGATCGCCTGTCCACGAGAACACTGCTGGGCGTTTCTTTGGCGAAATTCTGGGCTCTAGTCATCTCGCTCGGATCGGGAACCACGGGAGGAGTTTTCGCTCCTTCCCTGATCGTCGGCGGCGGGGTCGGAGCGGTCTATGCGCAGGCGTGGCATCACTTTTTCCCTGGTTTCGTAAGCGACCCCGCCCTCTACGCGTTAGTGGCCATGGCCGCGGTGTTTGGCGGAATCGCCCGCGCGCCGTTTACCTCCATCGTATTCCTTTTCGAACTTAGCCGGAATCCCAACGCGCTTCTTCCCCTGGTAGTGTGCTGCGTCATCTCTGACGGGTTCGTCCGGCTCTTCAGCGCCGAGTCCATCATGACAGGCAAGCTCGTCAAACGAGGTTTGATTGTTCTTCAAGATTATTCCGTCCCGGTTCTGATGCGGGCCCGGATTGAGCAGGTCATGCGGAAGGAGTTCACAACTGTCGGACCCGAGGATGAGGTCAAGATCGTGGTTCGCGACGTTACTCCTGAGACCACGGGTGTAATCCCGGTTGTCGAAGAGGACGGGCGGCTGGCCGGAATTGTGGAAGCAAGAGATTTGTTGAAAGGTGTTGATTCCAATTTGAGAATCCGGGATATTGCCCGCCAAGACTATGTGGTCGCCCGGCGCGGGCAGAGCGTTCGACAGGTCATGGGAGAGATGGACGCTCACAACACTGAAAATGTGGTGGTGGTTGATGGGGACGGAAATACAGCGCCCATCGGCACGGTGCGCGCCGCGGATATTCTCAGGCTTAGCCGGTGGATTACCGAGGAAGAAAGTTAGCCTCCCTGATAACGACTCCCTTCCTCATTAAAGCACGGAAGACCATTTTGCCGCCTGCGGTGCAACCGTTCCTGCTAAAATGGCATGACAAGGTGCAAGTGGCAGAGGCAGAACTGCCTGTGCTGGTACGGCGGTGCTTGCACGCTATGTTGAAGGGGCGGCATGCAGAACAGCGAGTGGAAAGTCGACGTGTTGTTGCCGGGGAGTTGGCATGGCGCGACCTCGGTGCTTCTCTCCAATGGGAAACATCACGTCATTGTGGACACGGGAATGCCCCACGAGGCGCACTCGATTGTGAAGGCTCTGGAACTCCGCGGCTTGAAGCCCGAGGATATCAAGACCGTCATCAACTCTCACTTTCATATCGACCACGTGTCGAATAACAAGCTCTTTCCAGCCAGCGAAATCTTCGGCTCCCAGCAGTCCAATGACTGGTGCCGGGCGGCCTACTCCGATCTTCTGGACCAGCAGAACTGGGAGACGCTCATTCTGAAATACTATCCGGAGACCTTCGACTACGAGCAAGCAGAGGAAATGATGGGAAAACTCCGGAAATTCGCGCTGCGCTGGTGGGATCCCAAACGACTTGGTGACGCTTCACAGTTCCGGTGGATCGAGAAATACCCCCTGCCGCATAACCTTGAGAGCCTGATCACTTCCGGACACGTTCCCGGCCATGCTTCCATCATTGTCCACGGCGACGGCCGGCGCGCGGTGATCGCGGGGGACGCTTTGCTCAGCCGTACGCACGATGAAAAAGTCCTGACGATGATTCCCCACCACCGAAAACAGTACCAAGCGGATCGGGAGCGCATTCTTGCCATGCAGGCCCGAATCCTGCCTGGGCATGATTTGGAGTTTTCAACTCCCTCCTCGAAAGAGTGACGTTCGTCCCTAGCTGTCGTTCGAAGCGCACTTGGGCTTCGGGCCCCTATGAAATCAGATGGATTCGGGTTGAGAGCGGGGGCATTACCTTAATACTGTTGACTGCAAGATAAATTAGTGTCGTAATCTCCATTGAGGCGGCTCAGTGCGTGGGAGACGCGGCGCACGACTGAAGGCGTGCCGGTTGCTCTTCAAACCTCAGCGAGGATTCTCTGAATCAAGGTCACGAGCTTCGCACCGTTCTCATCATCGAGGATGAACCATCCATCCGTAACGTCCTCTGCGTGTTGCTGGCAGGGCTGCGATGCGAAGGCGACATTGTCCCCAACGCTCGCGAGGCGCTGGCCATGGTAGAAAAGCGGAGCTTTGACGCGGTTCTTTTGGACCTCCGCTGCTCCGAGATGAACGCCAGCGAAACGGTCTCCGCCCTCAAGAACCTTCGGCCGAGTTTGGTAGGCAAGGTTTTGGTGATTACCGGCGACGTCTCCGATCCTCAAACCATGGAGTTGATCAAGAAGAATCATTGGCCTTTCATCCCCCGGCACCGGGTGATGCAGGAACTCTGGGAGCGGCTTCGTTCCCTCCTGGGATTTTCGCCACCACCTCCCGATTCATCCTCCCGTCAATCGCCGTCGGCACGTCCGCCTGCGGGTTTTCCGTTCTGAGGGCTACGCTCGTGGTTGCCCAGGGCGGCACCGACACCTCCCCCACATCGCGTTTAGAAGGAGACTGTGTGAAGGTAGTCCGCCAGCGCCTCGAGCCAGGGCCGGGGCGATGAGAATCCGGCCGCTTTCAGTGCGGCCATTTCCATCACTGCATATTTCAGTCTGGGAGCACGGCGCCCCAACTGCGCCGCAGGGACGCCGAACACTTTGTTGGAATCCAGCCCGGCCAACTCGACGGCGCGCCGGGCGAGTTCGAAGCGTGTGCAGGTTCCCTGGTTTGCGAGGTGAAAGAGGCCATAGCGCCGCGCCTGAACAACCTCCATGATCTTGTAGCCGGCATCGACTGTGTATGTGGCGCATCCCATCTGGTCGGAGGCCACCCTGTAATCTTCCCCGGCTGCGATTTTGCGCAGGCCTTTCTCGATGAAATTAGTCTTCCCGGGCCCAAACAGGACCGGAACACGAAAGATCCAGTGCTGCGGAAGGGTTTGCGTGATGATCTCGCCAGCCAGCTTCGTTCGCCCGTAAACCGTGATGGGGTCAGGCTGGTCGGACTCGACGTAGGGCCGCGTGCTTTGGCCATTGAAGACAGCATCCGTAGAAATGTAGACGACCGCGGCTCCGACCGCGCGCGCCGACTCCACCACATGGCGGGTCCCCTCGACGTTCACCAGATGCGCTCGCGCCGGGTCGGCATCGGCAATATCCAAATCGGGAATTCCCGCCGGGTGGACCACAACCTCCGGACGGATTCGTTCCAGAAGCACGCGCACTGCTTCCGCATCCGTGATATCGGCGTCGGCTCGTGTCAAAGGGATGACGATGTGGCGTGAGGAGAAGGCCGCCACCAGACCGTGTCCGAACAATCCTGCCGCGCCCGTAATGGCGATTCTCATTTTGCCCCGTTCGATTTCTCCAGCCCTTGTTCATATTCCTTCAGCTTGTCGACCACTTTCGCCGCGATCTGATCCGAGGTCATGTCACGAGCAAAGATCTTCGTCTGCGGGCCCGCAGGAATATCGGCTTCATCCTTCTTCGGTTTTCGGTTCAGGATATCAGTTTGCCAGACGGTCTGGCTGGATATCCAGTTTACAACTGTGATCGAGGTTGCCGGGAGTTCAGTATGCTTCTTCGATAGGGGCAAATGCGGGCGGTCGGAGCCCTTCGGCTCGGCGGTGCCACCCCTCGTCTCGAGGCGGAGGTCGTTGTCCGGATTGACGGCCTGGATCACTAAGTCCACTCCTTCCGGATTGGCTGTAACCTTGTATTTTCCCCAGCGGCGGAGGAAGTCGATAATCCACTGGTCAAGACCGTCTTGCATGGGTTCGACGTATATCAGTTTTCCCACCAGCAGTTGGTTGGGCTTTTCAGATGGCGTTTGCTGACCGCGTGCCGTAGCATAAGCTCCGAGCACCATGAAACAAGTCGCAAAGCATAAAATGGCGCAGAATTCCCGTTTCTTTTTCATAGCTTTCCATCTCCCATCGCAATCTTGCCTACAGTATACACCCCGGCTGGTGGCGTAATCATGGCCGTCTCGCTTGGTATGGTATGATATCCGGCGCAGAGGAATGAAAATGAAATCTCAACAGAATTCGTTTTCGCAGATGACTAGGAAGCGATTCTTAAAGACCGCAGCGATGCTTTCGGCAAGCGCCCTCACGATTGAGGCGGGAAGCGCGGATCCCCGCGACGGCTCGCACAACCAGGTAGTATCGTCGTCCAACTCGGTGACGCTCGAAAACAGTCATTGGCGACTCAGCCTCAACGCAGGCGCGGGTTTGAAGGCTCAGTTGGTCCATGCTCCCTCCGGCATCGCCCTCGCCGGCGGCGACTACAGCTATTCCATGGGGACCCCGGCCTTCGGTGAAGCCCGGGAAAGGCAAAACGACAAGACCAGAACGGTCAGACTAATGGGCGAGATTCCCGGTGGCATCCGGCTGCAGCATGAATTCACGATGTCCATTGACAGCCCGTGGCTTGAGGAGCAAATCACGATCTGGAACCGTGGATCAGCCATCCTGGCCATACCCTATGGCCGCTGCGGCTTTGTGCTTCCGATGACGCTTCACGGTGGAGCGGTGACCGGCCCCCTGCAGGATTTCAAGGCCACAGCAGTGCCGTATCGGCGCGAACCCAACGGCAACCGCGCCCAATATGCCGATTACACGCTTGGTCGAGTACTCAGCGAGCCGCGGAGCAGTCACCTGCGAGCCGAGACTCCGATCGACCGTTCCGGAAACGTTGTATTGACCACGGTCTACGCGACAGGGGTTATCCAAACATTTTACCCGTTCTACGCCTCCGAAGGTTGGGTTCTTACCGACGGGCGTCGCGGCTTCCTGCTGACTAAATATTCGCAGGACGGCATGGAATGGGCCCTGCTTGACCGCGTCACCGTGAACGACGGACGAGCGGGCCTTCGCTGGGGAGGCTTTGGCATTTTCCAGGGCGATCCGGAGCGCGGCGCCTGGCTCGCTCCCCAGGAATCGCACCGATTTGGAGTTACACGAATCACCGCCTTGGAAGGCGGGATCGAAGAAGGTTTCTACACATTTCGCGCGGAAATGGACAGCCGCGGGCACGCCTGTCCAAAGGGTTTCAACCCTCCGGTGCATTGGAATGAACTTTACGATAATAAGCTTTACTGGCTCCCCGGCATGGATCTACCCGAGAACAGAAAGAAATACTACATCTTGGCTGACATGAGAGCGGAAGCCGCCAAGGCCCGCGATATAGGCTGCGAAGCGCTCTACCTCGATCCCGGTTGGGACACGCGCTTTGCCTCCAAGATTTGGGACGAATCGCGGCTGGGCAGGATGAAGGATTTCGCTGCCATGCTTGCGCAGGAGTACGGACTCAGCCTGTCCCTCCATACTCCTCTTTCCGGATGGTGCGATCCCTCATCTTATCCACGCAGCCTGGACCGCATGAACCGCGATGGCAGCCGCGTCGAAGGGTCGCTCTGCGGCGCGTCGGCGCAATACGTGGAAGAGACTCGCTCTCGCCTCGAGGCCCTGGCGCGCGATGGCGCGCGATTCTTCATGTTTGACGGTACGATGCACAACGGCGAGTGCTGGGATCCGCAGCATGGCCACCGCGTTCCTTCCGGACGCGAGGAGCATGTCGAGGCCACCAACGGACTGGCTCGCCTAGTTCACGCCCGGTACCCCCAGGTGCTAATCGAGATGCACGATCAGATGCTGGGCGGCACGCGCCTCCGCTACGTTCCGACATATTACGGCCAAGGAATTGGAAGCAGGGCGGAAGCCGGTCAAGCCGCCGGGTTTGACTCCGTTTGGGCATTCGAATTGATGTGGGATCCCATGACGGACCTAGTGGGAGGACACAGCATTGCCCTGTACTATTACAACCTGGCTTATTCCCTTCCCCTGTACCTTCACATCGACCTGCGTAAAGACAACTCCCAGTGTTTGATGTTCTGGTGGAATGCTTCGACCTGCCGCCATCTGGGCATAGGAGGAACGCACGCTGACCCGAGCGTGCGCCTAGCTCAGAAAGAAGCTATGGCGACCTACCGGCGCCTGGAGACCTTTTTCAAATCAGGGAAATTCTACGGCCTCGACGAAATGGTCCACGCGCATGTGCTCCCCGCCGAGCAGGCGGCGGTCATCAATTGCTTTAACCTCGAAGACCACGCAGTTACACGCCACATTGAGGTGCACCCTGGGAAGATGGAACTCGGGGCTGAGTCGTCGTACCGCTTCAGCGGAGCAACGGCACAGGGCGCAGGAGACCGATATATCCTCGAGGTTACAGTCCCGAGTTACGGCCATTCCCTGGTCGAGGTGCGGCGGGCCTTGTAGATGCGACTACCGTTCCAAGCGTGTCAGAAAGCCCGGACAATTATAAAGCCGGATCAGCGCGTTGATGTCCCTTTGGGTGAGGTTCTTAGCTCCTAGTTCCGTTTTGCGCGATCCATCATACAGGGAAACCGGGGGTTCTGCACCGCTCTGATAGTAGCCCCTCACTACCTGACCCCTTCCCCTCTCCCCACCCCCGCGGGGAGCGGGGAGGCGAGCCGGGGGAAGGAGCTAGAACTTGATTGTGCTCTCTACCCGAAAAATCCTGTACTTCGAGTAATGGTGCACATCCCTGAAGATCTTGCCTTTACACATGGCAGTGACTGTGACCTCGAGCGGGAGCCAAAGTGTGGTGGTCGTTTCTGGAATGCCAACCTCGCCGAGCTTTATCTCCGTCGTCTCTTTTTCCAGGCCGACCTCAAGGCAAGGCTCAAGCAAATCGAGACGCAGCTTGACGATACGATCGCTCAGCGCGTCGATCCACACCAAGCCTTGGTACAACAAGAGCTCCGACCCACCTTGGTAATTGATCGAACCCGTGATCGTCGCAAGCCCAGGGCGCTCGGCGAAAGCTAGGACGTAAGTCTGCCGCCCGTCGTTCAGTTGTTTACCGAGATAGCGAAACCTTGAGCCCGGCTGATTTTCGGGATAGAGCAGCATCCACTGGGATGCGAAGTTTCTGGAGAATGCGAACCCTTCCCCCACGCCCGGCGATTCGACTCGAGCCAACCGCGCATCGGCTCGATACTCTTCCATGTGAATATTAAGCCCGGCCCGCTCAACCTGAATGATGTAATAGAAGTGATGACGGAGCGTCGATTCGAGTCGGCCGTCATAGCCATACTTCTGTGCGGTGATATCTTCATCCGCCGCAACGCTTGTTAGCCGCTGGTAAGTCACCGCGACGTTTTCGCCAACTTTATCCAAGAGCATGCGCAGTCGCTCCTGATCGGAAGCTGGTTCCAAGCCTTGCAGCTCCGGAAAGTCGGCGAGAATCTCCGTTGGGGATAAATCAACAACGGAATATGCCCCGAAGTAATGCGCCTGCTCCACCGCCTGCGGCTCTGGAAAGGCTTCAGCACCAGAGACGGGACACCTCCTTGCGGCTTGCCCCAATGGCGCCGCCAACGTAGCGAGCAGAACAAGACCAGTTCCGGAGCGCACGAGCCTGAACCCTGCCCTCTTGGCACTGCGAGACTGATAGGGCAAAACACTTCGGGCTTTCATGCTCATCGAGCCACTGTTTTAAGATCCTTCAGAAGCATGGAAAAAGGGCTTCCCAACACCTTTGTGGGGTCTCCGTGAGTAATCGAGCCTTCCGCACGATAGAACAGCCTTATCGAGGCCTTATCGTAAACCAGCAACACTGGGTATGGCCGCTTGTCGTGCGCGAACACTTGCCTTAGGGCAGTCCCCTTATCATTGAGGACCTCAATGACCGAAGCAGGCGCGAAGTAGATGCGGGCAACAGCGTCGGCCTTCGTGCAGTCATCTATTAGCGCCCAGGGAAGGCGGCTCAGCAGTTTCTTTGGCCCGCCGTCTTGGGCCAGGAATACTCTGACCTCGGCAGCTTCAGAGCCCTCAAGAGAGCTGCCGTCAACGCAATAGCTTCTGGTTTGTTTCAACCCGTCGCGGTCAAATACTTTGCCTCGCCCCGAACGATAAGGTGAGTTGTTGGAATTGGTTGGAGAGAGGTAACCCCCAACTCCGTAGTCCAGACTAGTTCCGGGGAGTTGCGCCGCTGCGCGGGTGGACCCAAAGCTTAGGACCAGGAGGAATCCGAGGCCAACCCCAGCCCTCAGAAGCGCGCCAAAAATACGAAACGCGGACTCAGGTCGTGCCTCGCGTTCCATCACCTATGCCACACTCACATTCTGAAGCCAACTGTAGGGCGGAATTTCCATTATGGACTCCGCCCTGACCAACAGCCTATACCTCGACGCTCTCGAATGCAATGGCCAGCCCGGTTTTCGGTGCTCAGAGCCTCCAGCGCCCAAGGAAGGGGCCAGTCTTACCACTTCCGAGAATGACAGAGCACCAACCTTCGCGCCCCGCTAGTCCAGCGCCTCGTAGACCTCCGGCTTGGCAAAGGCGGCGTCGGCCCGGGATACCACTTCCTTGCCCAACTTCCGCTACAGTTCGATCTCCGGCAGCAGCACGTCTTCCCAACCGTCGGCGCTGTGCACATTGCCGCGTCGTAATCTGGCCCCTAGACAATCACCCTCGCGGTTGAACAGTAGCAGCGGGTGATAGCAGGTAGATTCGAAGTGACCGTTGCAGGCACTCTGCTCCTGCTGTCCGTAGACCGGAATCTCTGTCGAGTCTATCTCCAGCACGACGCGCTGCAGAGAACCAACGCTCTTAATAATACGTGCCGGTGTAATTAGTTGGATTGGTAATGGGCGACCCGATGCACTGACCGTTGCCAGGGTTACAGCAGGGTGGCGCACTCTCGTCGTAACCGCACGTCCAGCCGGAGAAATCGCTCAGCGAGTAGATGCCATGGTTGTCGTCGGGGGCGAGGGGAAGGACTAGGACGTTATAGCTGCCGGGCGGAACAAACAACTTGTAAGTGCCATCCGCGTTGGCCAGGCCGTCCACGACGACGTTGCCGGAACTCGCATCGATGGCCACCAAATGCGCCGCGTAGACGCCGCCGACGTTGGCGAAGGTCACCTGTCCTGAAATTGCGCCCATGTAACTCGAAAAGTTGGGCGAAGGGTAGAGAAAAGATATACCGATGACGTCATCCGTGGAGAGGGTTCGTTGTTGGCTCTCGCCGGTGTCCCCGGCCGGAAACATTACGGCGTGGGCAATTCCGCTATGGTCGAGCCCCAGCGCGTGGCCGAACTCATGCGTAGCGACGGAGATCAGGTCGAAGGCGCCGGCTAGCGGCGGAGTGGATGTGGAGAATTCAACGTGCGGATTGAAGGCGATATCCGCGTCAAACACAATGGCCGGTGAGGTGGTGGATATGGAGACCTGATTGTTGCACTCCGTGAAGTGGTAGACCGTGCCTGGGGTCTGAGGTGGTCCGACCCTCACGTAATCCGTGCTGACGGTAGTAAATGCCACGGACTCTGTTCCGGTCGGAAAGTCAGTAGCGTTACCATCGTTAAACGTGACAACGTTGGTGCAGTCAACTTGCGGATTGGGCAGATTGCCGACGTCGCTGCCGTTGGTGACAGTAACATTGCTCAACTGCTGCCCATTGAGCACTCCTGTCGTCCAAGTGTTGGCTGCGTTTAGCAGGGCCGTCTTGAGAGGCAGGGGATTGGTGCCATCGGTCGTGTCGACGTTACCGGGCGGTGTACCGGGGTTGTCCAAGACCCAGGTGAAGGAGGCATTGGGCCAGCGTGAGGGAACCGGGGTACCGGGGATTTCCGGAGAGGTCCCGACTGGCGGGACCTCGCCAACGTCATTCTGATAGGTCGTGTAGGCAAACGCCAGGATAGCACCCAGCAGGCTCAGACTTCCTGCCAGCGCAAATATCACTGGGCGGCGAACTCGCGACACTTTGTTGCCTTCCTGCATCCTCACCTCACGTTGACCACAAGTGTACGGCCTTGCAACGTCCTCGCAGCAGGCTCGGTGTTTCGAGCCGAAAGAAGGACCTGCGTGCCGCGAATCGAAACCTCCGTCCAGGAGATCATCCAGGAGTCTCCGACTCGCTCCGCCATTCCCGAAATCGCGCTGCCGGCGGGAATTACCAGGCCCGAGTTCGGAAAAAGGTCGGCGGTTGTTCGTCCTCTTACCTCCATCCGCCTGACGCCCGCAGACTGCGCGGACTTGATGGCCACGGGTATTGCCGTGCCTCGCGGAATACTCAAAGGACTGCTCAGCGAAGCTGAAATGTCCCTTTGGAACTGATGGACGGGAACCGCCGGGCCGGCCAAGACCGATCCGGGACCTGAAGCCGGACTTCCGCGCGTCAGAGAGCCAAGTGGGAGGATGAGCTTCTCCTCTTGCGTCTTCTCGTCGCGGTAGATCCTGTAGGCGCCTTGCACCATTCCGACCGGGAGGAATTTCGACGGGTCCGCCGATGAGCGTTCCAGAAACAACAGGTATCCCGTCTGAGTGTGGAATTGAACGGTTCCAGCCACAAAAACCCGCGTCTTGCCGACCGTGCCGCCCGGTTGCTGGATGACGGGGAAGGAAGGCGGATCACCTTTGTACGTCTGGTCGAGGGCGAATGTGGTGTAAGTGTAAATGCGAGTGTGCTGCGGATTCCAGGCTGTCTGCTGGCTGACCACGCGGGCGCGGACAATCTCCGTCGAAGCCTCGGCAAGCTGGTCCAGGCTCATCCTCACCAGTGTGGTCGAAGACGCCGGCGCGGCCCTGAGAATCAGCACGAGTAAAACCAGAAGCGAGCAGGGCGAGGTTCCTCGCTTCGCTCGGAACGACAACGCTACGGTTTGGGGACGCTTCTTCATTTTGTTTACTGCCCCGAAGAGGTAATAAGTAATCCACCCACGAAGGCAGAGAGTTCGCCCGTGGCAGGATTCGAGACCATGATATTTCTTAACCCCGGCACGGCGTTGGCGCTGACTGAAATACCAAAAGTGACCGACGGCGTACCGCTGCTTGTTTGACCGAATTGCGAACCGGAGGGCTGCGTCACCGTCACATCGGTGGCATTTCCACTGATCGAGTACACAGTTCCCGCAACTACTCCGTTGCCGACCAGAAAGATGGTCGCCGAGCTACCCTGGGTCACTTGTGCTCCGGTGGCCGAGGTCGAACAGGTGCTGCCGACGCACGTCCCCGCTCCGTAAATCGTCAGCGTGGGAGTTAACTGCGGTACTTGCACGTTGACGTTCGTGATGGTCTGGCCGGAAGCCACCGGCACCGTATGAGCGCCGGATGTCTGACTCACGATCGTCGCCGTGGCGGAAGACGAACTGATGGCATCGTACTGGCTCGTCGCTGTGATGCTGACCTGGGCCGGCGAAGGCACGCTGGCCGGCGCCCGGTAGAAACCTGTAGAGGAGATGAAACCGACGGTGGCGTTTCCGCCCACCACGCCACCCGCACTCCACACCACCAGAGAATTTGGTGTCCCGGAAACGGTCACGCCAAATTGAAATGAAGACGACACGGGGATATAAGCCGTCGCTGGGGTTACAGTAAGTACAATCCCTGCCGACGAGGGCGTCCAGGAGCACCCGGCGCCCATCAGCGACAGCCCAACGACAAGGCCCAGAGATATTCTCACAACAAAATTGGCTCGATTGATTCGCCAAATTCCGCTCATGATTCCTTCACCAGATTGCTGCTGGGCTTCGACCTTCACTTCTCAGTAGTTAGTCGTCAGTTTTCGACTCTTGGTTGTAAGTTAAAAACCAAAATAATCCCGTAGTCTGTAAGTCTATCATTTGATCATTGCGGCGAGAAGCCGGATCCACTGGTGGCGGACCCGCCTGGAGACGAATTGCCACTTTGATTCTGCCCCGGCGTAGAATTCGGCTGCCCAAAGCCGCTGGGCTGATTTCCCTGCCCAAAGCCGCCGGGTTGATTTCCCTGGCCGAAACCGCCGGACTGATTTCCCTGACCGGACTGGAAACCCTGAGGGAGCCCTGGGATCGAGGTCGCAATGCCGAGCGCGCCCAGATCGATTCCAACAAACTCCCACTCGTCATAGTGCGTCTTCTGATTCCAAGTACGGATGGATTGCTTATGACTTGTGCTAGCGACCCCGACGATAAAGGTTCCGCCACCTTGGCTGCTTCCCATCGAGAAACCGGAGCCTTGCTGAGTGCCGGGAGTGCTCCCGCCGAGATTCGAATTGGAAGAGAAGCTACCGGTTGAAGTGCCAAATCCGCTGCTTCCCGTGCTCTGCGGGCCGAAGCCGCTCCCGCCCGTGCTCTGCGCGCCAAAGTTGCTATTCCCGGAATCCGTTTGGCCAAATGAACTTCCCCCCATGCTTTGCTGGCCGAATGAGCCGCCCTGTTGGCCGAATCCGCTGCTTCCCGTACCTTGCTGGCCAAATCCACCCATGCCCGAAGCGGCTGACGTCCCGAACCCAGCCGCACCTGGATTTGCGCCCGACTGACCCATCGTCCCAGGCGGGGGGCCTTGCGTCTTCGAGTCCAGCAGAACACCCTGCGCGTTGGCGTGAATATACCGCCACTTGCCACCCGGAGTCATCGGGTCGGCGTACTCCTTGCGCAGGAAGCGGAAGCCGTTCGTCAGTTTTGTCAGATCCTCGATACTGTTTGGGTATCGTTGGAACTTTTGGTGGTAGCCCGCGATGGCGCGCGCGTACTGGTAGCCACGGAAGATAAGTTCCGCTTCGCGTTCGCGCTGGCCTTCCTGATAAATGCTCGGCAGCACTGCCGTCAGGCCGATCAAAAGGACTGCGGCCGCCACCATCACAATGAGCAGCGCGAACCCGTCCGAGCTACTGCGGGACGGGCAAATCAACGGTTTGATGGATCGCAGCATCTTCAACGGTAACCACCGTAGGATTTATCTTGACCACCTTGTATCGGGTCCCGACGGCCTCGCCCGCGTGGACCACCAAAACCTGGTCATCAGGGGACGAAGTCTCGCAACTGGCAGAACAGAGCTCCACCATGGCTTCATCGGGCGAGCCTTTGCCCTCGGTGTAGCCCATGACCTTCAAATTCAGCGGAGGAGGAGGCGGAGCGGGCGGCGGCGCGGCCGCCTCGCCAGGGGCTTGCACCCGCGCCGGGGCTGCCACGGCCACAAACGTGAACGGATCTCGATGCAACTCCGGCAACGGACGGTCTTCGTACTTCTTTAGCAGGTCCACCTCGACGATTGAATTGTAAACGGACAAGTCATCCGGCGCTTTCGGCCTCACGGCTTGCTTCACCGCCGGCGCTTTGGCCCCCGCCGGGACGCCTACCCTTGCCGGCGGGCGAGCCTTGGCCACGGGAAGCTTCACCGCCGCCCGCATGTGGTTATACTGGATGACGAGATTCGCAATAAGCAGAAGCGAGGCAACGCCCAGAATGGCCATGCCCCACTTCTCCATTTGTCCACTTAGCTTCATGCCGTCCCAATTCGGGCGTAGCGCCAACCTTCAGAGCCTGCCCTGAGCGAAGCGAGGGGTCGCAGACGCCCTGACAGGCTGGGGCGCTACGAATCAAACTCGTCCCCCGCTTCAGGGTGTAAAGTAGAGATCAACCAGCAGGTGCAATTGCTGGGGCGTATCCTCACCCTCCATCATACTGAAGCTCCGAATGACCAGCAAATCGTTGGCGGTTTCAAGCCCATGCGCAAACTTGAGCAGCGCCGGGAAAGACCCCTCAACGTTGATCGCAGCTCCGAGAGGCAGCACGGGTCCCGTGGCCTTGTCATTGCGCTTGAAGTCCACCTTGCCAAGCTCCGCACCTGACTGTTCTGCCACCTGTCGCAGGAGCTTGAAGGCCTGCGAGTAGGCCTGGCGCCGGTGGAGAGTATGATCCTCGATCACCGCCGCCAGCTTCTTACCGGTCTCCGGTAAACCTTCTTTATACTTCGTGAGGCGCCCGATCCGCGCCTCTCCATCAAAGATACTTTGGCGCAGGGATGCAAACTGTTCCAGCTCCGAGGAAAGCTGCGACTGTGTTTGCCGGTAGACGAAGAAATAAAGCAGGACGTCGAGCAGCACCAGAGAAATGCCGACGATCTGGAAAACGCGAGTTACAATCTGGTGACGATTCCTGCGCAATTATTCCCCCGACGATTCGCCCTCACCCGCCACATAGTGCGCGGTGCAGGCGATATTCTCGAGTTCGGTATTGGTGCCTGTCTCCTCGAGCCCTTCGTTGATGATCGCCACGTCCTTAAAGTGCGGCGAGTCCTCGAGATCGCTTAGAAAACGCTCGATGGCTTCGGCGTTTTTGCCGGTTATCACGAAGCGCACGGCCAGTTCGTTGCCATCCGGCGCCATAGCCAAAGCACTGAGCCGCACATCATCCGGAATGAGCTCGGTAATGTCGGCAGCCAAGCTGGTTAGCGATACCTGTTTTGCCTTAATGAGTGTGTTAATGAATTGCACGTCGTTCAGGAGCCGGCGGGAAGCGGGTTGTTCCAGTACTCTGCGCAAAGCCATTTCCTGGGCGCGTAAAGCACTGTCCCGGTCCTGGTAGCGGACGACCGACGCGTGCACTACCCTGTATTGGCGATAGGAGCGATCGGAGAACAAAATGATGAGAACTAAACCTGCGATGCCCAGCAGCGTAGCCGGGATCGCCCACAGCAGCGCATAGCGTTCGCGGGCGCTGGGCGGGATGGCTAGATTCAGGGCAACTCTCATAAGCCTGACGGAAGGCGGGGCGGTTCGCGAACCGCCCCCTGCCTTAGTTTTGGTTCTCCAAAAGTCCGGCAAACGTCATGCCGAAACTCTCCAAGATCTTCTTCTCGGCGGGGGGAAGTTCTCCCGCGTGTGATTCCGAACTGCTCAGGAGTTGAACGCGGCGGCCCGTCACTCTCCCGATTTCGTTGTCCAGCAACGAACTTGCGGGCGGCCGGACGTAAATGTACACGTCCTCGATCTCGCTCTTAAGGTGGTCCCGGCAAGCCGCAACCACGCGAGCGAATTCGCTGATCACTTCCTCATCTCCGGCCGCCGTGAGCTGCTCCGACTGGCGATTGCGCCAGAAACTGATACCGTCTCCCACCACTACGACCGAGGTCACCGAACCCGAACAAACATGCACCAGAACCTGGCTTCCTTGATGCCCCGCCGGAAGCAAGGGGAGAAGGGCCGCTGTGGCGGGGAGAACCAATGCGGGTCCGGCGCCCACATCCTCCAACGCCGCTTCGTATTCCGTGATGACGGAATTGCGCACCGCCATCGCCAGCACCTCAACCGACTGTTCGCTCTTCGCGAGCAATTGGTAGCTGACCCTGGCCTCTTCAGGTGGAAATGGCAGAATACTTCCGATCTTCCAACGAACCAAAGCATCAGCCTCTTCTCGGCGGCTGGACAGCGTTTCAAAACGCAGGACCGCAACGCGCACCGAAGGATCCGGCAAGAGAACTCCCAACCGGTCGTTGCGGTCTCCAACTGTTTCCAGGACTTCACGGATGGCCCGACGCACCACTTCCTGCTTAACCAGGTTAGGCCGAGCGGCAAGCGGCTCCAATGCTCCGGCCTCAATCTGCCGGACGGCAACCCGGCGAACCTGGCGCGATTTTCTGTCTAATCTCGCACCCGCAATGAAACCCGGCTGCAAATCGAGAACCACCGAGGGCAACAGGAACGAGCCGGTTCTCCCCCCCTGCTTGGGCAACAGCCTCGATTTTATCGTGTCCCAATTCATCAAGATTACGGTGCGCCTGGCGGCTCTGCCGCCGATTCCGATCAAACAAAATGTAAATACTCGCAGTGCGTCCGAACTGGCCACCCCCTCCATCGGTTTCAAAAGGGCAGCCACCAGGGCCGCGCCCACAGTTTACTCCACGAAGGTGACCTTGTTAACCTCCTTAAAGGTCGTGATTCCGGCGCGGACCTTCTCGAGCGCCGATTCCCGCAGTGACACCATCCCTTCTTCGCGCGCCGTCCGCCGAATCTCCGAACTGGGCTTCTTCTCGAGAATAAGCTCGCGTACGCGGTCCGAGAGGGACAATAGCTCTCCGATGGCCGTCCGTCCGTGGAAACCGGTCTGGTTGCACG
Source organism: uncultured Acidobacteriota bacterium (assembly GCA_963831905.1). Classification (GTDB taxonomy): domain Bacteria; phylum Acidobacteriota; class Terriglobia; order UBA7540; family UBA7540; genus CAVROP01. The sequence continues at coordinate 126,546 of CAWHRX010000005.1, forward strand.
CCTGGCAACCCACGCTCTCGTACATGCTCGTGCCGCGCCAAGCCTCAGGATTCTGGCCGGATTCCTCGAATAGTTCCCGCGATATTTCCGTGGGACGCTTGCACTCTTCGCAGAGCGTACGCACCAGCCGCTGAGCCAGGATGCAATTGAGCGCCGACACGAAGTTATAGGGCTCGACGCCCATATTCAGGAAGCGGCCCAGCACGTCCACCACGTTGTTCGCATGGACGGTGGTGAAAACCAAGTGGCCGGTCAAGGCCGATTGGATGGCAATCTGAGCCGTCTCGTTATCACGAATCTCGCCCACCATGATCTTGTCCGGATCGTGGCGCAGGATCGACCTGAGGCCGCGAGCGAAGGTCAGGCCACGCTTTTCGTTCACGGGTATCTGCGTCACTCCGCGAAGCTGATACTCGACCGGGTCCTCAATCGTGATGATCTTATCTTCGTCGCTCTTGATCTCCGAGAGGGCGGCATAAAGGGTTGTGGTCTTGCCGCTTCCCGTCGGTCCCGTCACCAGAACCATGCCGTAAGGCTCGCGGATGAATTTTCGCAGCCGCCTGATCTCGCGGTCCGCCAACCCCAGGACTTCCAGCCGTAATTGCTTGAACTTCTCGTGCAGCGATTCCTTATCCAGAATGCGGAGCACGGCGTCCTCGCCATGGATGGAGGGCATGATGGACACACGGAAATCAATCGGGCGGCCACGGTAGCGGACCCGGAAGCGGCCGTCCTGAGGAACACGCCGTTCGGCAATATCCAGTTCCGACATCACTTTGATGCGGGTGATGAGGTTAGATTGGAATTCGCGGGCCAGAGGGGCCATCGCCTGCTGAAGGACGCCGTCCACCCTGAACTTGACCACCAGGGAATTGTCCCGGCTTTCGATGTGGACATCGCTCGCACGACGCTCCAGCCCGGCGAAAATGATGGAATCCACCAGCCGGATCATGGGGCTGACCTCTCGCTCCTCGACCAAGTTCTCGAGCGAAAGACCCTGGCCGGCCGCCTCCTCCTCGCTGATGACGTCCAGCCGGAATTCCTCCGTCGCTTCGTCCAACACTCGCTGCGAAGGCTCTGTTTTCTTCAGGAAATCGCGCACCTGGCTGGGCGGGGCAACGCGAATAACCAATTGCCGGTCGAGCTTCATTTCCAGCTCATCCAGCCGCGATAAATCCGTGGGGTCGCCCACCACAATCACCAACTGGTGGTCGCGGGCCTCAAGCGGCAAGAACTGGTAATGGAGCATCATGTCCAACGGGATAGTGCGGAGCAGGTCCCCGTCTGGACGGCAGTCCCGCAAATCCACAAACTCAAAGTGGTAGCGGGCCGCCAGTTGGCGTACTTGGTCGAATTCGGCGTTTAGTTCCGGAGCGGGTTGATCCAATCGCGTTCTCCAATAATGCTGCAACTTCCCTCCTCAGCGGGAGGAGGCAGAGGTGGTGGATGACAGCGTGCTCATCGATCAACCACCCCTCACCCCTCCTTAGCCAAGGAGGGGCATCGGGTCCTACTGACAAACGTCAATGAATCTGCGCGGCCATGGAAAACAGCGGCAAATAGAATGCAATCAGCACCAACGCCACGACCACCGCCATGGCTGCGATCATGATCGGGTCAACCAAAGCCACTAGCGAGGCCAGATCGACGCTGACATCTTCCTCGAAGAACTCCGCCAAGGCCTCGAGCATGTTCGGCATGGCGCCCGTGGCTTCCCCCACTTCAATCATGTCCAGGGCCAGAGGTGGGAACAAACCGCAGGGCCGCAGGCAGGCGCTCAGTGCGCGTCCGGCCGTAACCTCCTTGGCGGCCGACCCGATCGCATCTGCCATCAAAGGGCTGGTCACCGACTCTCTCGCGTTCTCAAGGGCAGTAACAATAGGGATTCCGCCTTGAAGCAAGGTTGAAAGGGTGCGGGCAAATTCCGCCACGGAGAACTTCAGCAGTAGTTTACCTAGCTTTGGCATCCCGAACTTCGTCCGTTCCCACGCCAAGCGTACCCGCCGGGAACGCAGCACTCCGCGCGTCGACATCACCGTCACCACGATGCCCACTACGATGAGCAGCGCGTACCGCTTCACCGCCAACGAAAGGGAGATGAAGAAAACCGTCAAGGGCGGCAACTGAACTTCCAGTTCGGCATAGAGGTTGGCGAACCGCGGAACCACGAAAGTGACCACAAAAGAAATCAGCCCCACCAGGAAAGTCATCAGAAAGGCAGGGTAAATCAGAGCCGACAGGAACTTCTTGCGGAAAGAGCGCGAGGTCTTCTGGTATGTGAGGTATTGAGCGAGCACGCGGTCCAGGCTGCCGCTCCGCTCCCCGGCGCGTAACGTTGCACCATACATCTTGGGAAACTGGCCCGCCGCCTCGAAGGCCTCGGAAAGCAGCGACCCCGCCCGCACTTTCTCCTGAACTTTGATTATGGCTGCCCGTAACGCTTCGCTCTGGACTTGACCGGCCAGCAATTCCAAGGATTTTTGCAACGGCAGACCGGATTTTGAGAGGGTCAGGAATTGCTGATTGAACATCAGGAAATCGTCAGGCTTGATGCGGCCCGTGCGTCGCGGAGTCCAACGCGCGGCCAGGAGGTCTTTCGACCGAACTGAGAAAACGTAGAAACCTTCGTTCTTCAACCGATGACGAAGATCTGCTTCCGAAGCGGCCTGCTCCGTCTGGACCAGGACCTTGCCCGTCTCCGTTCCGAGTTTGCAGACGAATTCCATAGTAAGTTGAGAAGCCAAGAAGTCGAGCAGTCTAGAAGTTGAAAATACTCCTCAACTTCTTGACTCCTCAACTCCTTGACTGCTCGACGGCGTTACCAACTGCTATACGCCGTCCCATCCAGCGCAGTCCCGTCCGACCCACTATGCACATTTACGATTCCGGAAGACGCCTGGCTGGGACTGGTCGGAACCTCCTCGGTATCCGTCTGCCAGGTGTCGCTCGAGCCGGTGAAGGGATCCACGGGAACCCCACCCCGCAGGTAACCGGCATCCACCAGATCACTCAAAGAGGTGGGTGGCTTTTGCTTGTCCAGGGTGTATTCGTCGATAAGTTTCCGGAGCGTGTACAGATCGTCTTTTAAGACTGCTTCTCTCGCGTGCACAAGGGCCGCGGTAAAGAGGGGCATGGACATGGTCGCGAGAATCAGGAGAATAGTCAGGACCACCATCAGTTCGAGAAGTGTGAAGCCTTGCCGGGGCTCGCCGTGTGGAATCCGGGACCTCATATTTGCGAGGTCACGACCGGACTCTTGATGTCCCGCATTGGAGCGCTGGCAATTTGAGATTTGAAATCCTAGATTTGGAACTTGAAATCTCAGTTTCGAAATTCTTCTCCCCATCACTGTGATCCGCCCCCCTACCAATCGCTACGCACGCTTACTCCCGCATCTACCAGTCACTGTATTTCGTCCCATCCAAACCGACCCCATCGCTCTTCGAATAAACATCAAAGACGTTCTGGCCGCCCCAACTCCGGGAGTCGGTATCATCTTGCATGGCGCGCATTCCCCAATCGTCTGACTCCGTCATGGGGTCGATAGGTAACTTGCGAAGAAACTTGTACTTAGCGGTGATCGAGCCTTTCAGCTCGACCCCTTCGACCAGGGTCTTGAGGTCGGGAGGATATCCAAACGTGTCGGCTTTAACCGGAATCATGCCGCGGTCTGCGAAGTCCTTGTAGTGATCGATCGCTTCGCGCATTTCCCGCAAGTCTCTTTTCAATTCGACTTCCTTGGTGCGTTGGATCTGTACGCGAGCCAAAGGAAGAGCGACAGTCGTCAGCAGTATGAGGATGGTAATCGACGCCATCAGCTCGACGAACGTAAAACCTGTCGTCCTTCGCATGAGACGTGTCATCCTGAGCGAAGCGAAGGATCTCTGCAGTTGCTTGTAAATGCTTGAACTCAAAACCAACTGCCGAGATTCTTCGCTTCGCTCAGAATGACAGCCTGGGCTGCGCTCAGAATGACACCCTGAGCTTCGCTCAGGATGACAGTCCGCGCTCCTCTGTCGCTGGCTATCGGCCTTATGTTCTTGTGCCCTCATTGCGGTTCACCCGGCTGTGGTTGCCCGGGGTTCTCGACTCCGGGCTGTGGTCGTGCACCCGCCGGCAGTGGCGACCCGGTCAAGGTCGTTTTGCCTTGGTCCGCCAGGTAAGGCTCAGGCAAGCGCACAACTCGGGGAGTCAACATTACCAGGACTTCCTGCTCCTGCCGTTCGGCGTGTTCCGTCGAGAACAGATAGCGCAAAACCGGAATGTCTCCCACGAACGGCAACCCGGCCACAGTGTGGGTCAGTGTGGTTTGGATCAAACCTCCGAGCACGCTGGTTTCACCCTCCTTCAGGCGAATGTCGTGCTCAATCTTTCGCTCGCCAAAGGTAGGTTCACTGACGCCGCCCACCGTAACGTTCGCACCCACCGACGAAATCTCGATAGAGGCGTGGATGGCCACCTCCCCGTCAGCGAGCAGGTGCGGCGTAAGCTCCAGGATCACGCCCACGTCCTGGAATTGAAACTGCGTGCTGGCCAGCAATCCAACTCCCGAAGTCGTCGAACTGGCGCCCAGAGAGGGCAGGAAACTGCCCGTCGCGTAAGGGACTTTCTCGCCAATCTTGAGCTTGGCAACTTGGCCGTCCGTCGCCCGAATCTGCGGGTTCTGGAGAATATGAGTGCGGGTGTCGTTCAATATCGCGTTGACCCCGAAACTAGGCACAACAAGGGCAAAGTCGCCGATGCCGAGAGCGTTCGCGGCGATGCCGGCGGCCGTTGTCGTGCCTGACGTGGTCGTTACGCTGGGCGGCGCAAACACCAGCCCCCCTTGCGCTCCGGGTGTTATCGAGCCCGAGGACGAAACTGTGGCAGGATACAAGCCCAGGTCCCGGGCCCGATCGCGATCCGCTTCTACCACCGCCACTTCCATCACAATCTCGGCTTTACTCCGGTCCAGTTCGCGCACCAACTGCTCGGCAGCCGCAATGTTCTCAGGGTTATCGCGAATAATGATGGCATTCGAATCCGGGTTATCGATGATATTATGCAGCCCCAGAACTTGCTTCAATGCGGTGGCGATGGCCGTGCGGTCCGCGGCCGCTAACGGGTTGGTAAGATAGATCGTTTTGAGCTGCTCCACATCATAATCCCGTCGGTTCGTCGCGTCGTTCGGAACTATCAGAATGGTGTTGGAAGTAATCGGCCTCCAAAACGTGTGGGTTTGCAGGGCTACGATGTTCAGCGCCTCTTCGATGGTCACATCGGTAAGGTCTACAGAGAATTGGGGAGTAGGGTGAAAGGTAGACGTGAAGGCAACGTTCAGGCCGGCGAGTTTGCCCAAAGCATCAAACACTTTGCGGCTGTCAGCAGTAATGCGGAAGTGGGCCAAGGTCTCCTTGGAAAATGGTTTTAGCTTGATCTCCGAGCTGGTCGCCGCCTCCTGCGTGGACTTCAGCGCTTCCTTGATCGCCGATTCGCGAGCCTTCCTGGCAGCCGCCTGGGCGGCAATCACCTTGGCCAGCTCCGTGGCCGCTGCTTCATTGGTGGGATCGATGCTCACGGCCTTCTGGAGTTCGGCAGCCGCTTCATCCGCCCGCCCCTCCCTCAACAGCCTCTCGCCTTGTTTATAGTGCAGTGACGTAGCTTGAGCACGAACCAACTTTGTGTGAATGAGAATCTTGGCATTTTCCGGCTGCTCCCGGCCCGCTTTCTCGTAATCAACCAGAGCGGTATCCCAATCTTTGCGAAGCTCTGCTTTCTGTGCTTCCCGGAACTCCACATTGCCGGCCGTGCACCCCATCAGCCCTATCAAGACGAAACCAGAAGCGACGATGCGCAACGCCTTAGTTATCATTACTGCTCCCAATGCCCACGATCACTGAAGAACAATCGACATTATGAATTACGGCACACAATAAAACAAGCGTGTGGGTAGAGTCGTAGCGCCTGACTTTGATTTGGCACGCCATTTTGGCCGTGACCGTGCCCGGGCAGAATGCCCGTGCCACCGTAAATCGAGTCACTACCGATAGTGTGGCCCTTGCCTGCCACCATCTGGAAGTTAGACGCACGAGAAGTTGAAACGGGTTAGCTGCTCGGGAAATATTCTCGGGCTCTCAATCTGACCTTATGTCCGAGAAGAGCCGGCCTCGTTTCCGCTGTTGACTGCCGGCTTCATTCCGGGTGAAGCGGGGAATCTCGTTGTACGGCTCATCTCGGGCGAGGCACCTCGTTTGGCTCGGAATGCCGAAATTCCACGGAAAGTGGAACCGCCTGAATCCGCTACCGCTTTCTCGTCAGCGATCTCGACAATTCTCACAGTACCCGCCGGCTTCCACGCGTACGACCTTGATGTTGAACCGGCGCTCGCGTTCGATCTGCCCTTTGAGCTTTTCGAAAAGCGCGCTTTCGAACTCCTGAATGCGGCCGCACTTAAGGCAAGCCAGGTGAACATGATCCCGGCTTGCCTTGGCCTCGTAATAGTGCTTTCCGCCCTTCAAATGCATCAGGTCAAGCTCATCCACCAAGCCGTATTTCTTCAACATGGCCAAGGTCCGGTAGACCGTCACCTTATTCAGCGTGGGATCCTGGCCCCGGGCACGCTCCCAAAGAGCCACGGCATCCAAATGGCTCTCAGCGGCTTGGATGATCTGGATCAAGAGCCGCCGTTGGTGTGTCATCCGCAAGCCGCGCGAGACCAACTCCTGCTCGAGAGAAACAGTCTGCATCCCCGATCTTATGGGTAGCGATGGTGTTTCCGCATCCTTCGATTCAACCGACATGAGCTGCCACCACCTCTGATGGCCTTGACCGCCAATAAGATAGTTTCGCCCTCGGGAGAACAACTGTCAAGCGTCCCTTTGTTTTCAGAGACATTCCCGGTTTGTTCGCGGAGTTTTGAAGTTCCCTTCTTGGTCCACAAAAAAGCAAAGCCCCCGCCATTCCTGACGGGGGCTCTTGAGCTACAGCTCAATTTCCTATCCGACCCGGTTACTGGGTGGGAGCGGAAGCAGTCGTCTTCGCAGCCTTGGTCTTCTTCGTCTTCGTGGCCTTCGTCTTCTTCGTCTTCGTCGTCGCCTGCGTGGTATCCTGCGCGAACACCGGCATCGCCAGCGAGAAAACGATCATGCCCGTGAAAAGCAGTGTGAGAAGTTTCTTCATACTAGGTCTAGACCTCCTTAAGGATTACTTCCTCTCTCCGTTAGAGCAAGCTGGGTGCCAGAATGCCATAATTACGCAAATAGCTTCTAAGTTTTTGAAATTAAACATCTTATTTTAGGAACAGACAAAGTGGCGGGCACTGCTGCCTCGTATCACCCAGGGTTGTCATGCACGATCCGGTATGGCTCGCGCACCAAATGGAGCAAAGAGCGCTGCCGGCGGCTCCGCCTCCCCGCTCGGTGGAAGGGCTGCGCCATTCCAGGCGATTGCGCGCCTTTCATTTTCCTCCATGTCGGCTCGCGCACAATCTGCACAAGCCCAGTCAAACCCTACCCGGCGTGCCAAGGCGAACCCTCCAGGAATCAGCGATCTCCTGGCAAATAGTCGGCAGCGACTTAGTGATCCCCCAGTTTGGGAAATGCGCTTTCAGCTTGCTGAGGTCGCTATAGTAGCAGATGTGGTCGCCGGCGCGGTTCTGGTCAACGTAGCTGTATTTTTGCGGCTTGCCGGTAATCTGTTCGATCATCCGGAAACTCTCCAGGATTGAGCAGGAGTTATCTTTGCCCCCACCCAGGTTATAGACCTCACCGCAGCGGGGGTGCTGGTAGAACTCGTGCATCATCCTGGCGACATCCTCGGAATGAATGTTGTCGCGGACTTGCTTGCCTTTGTAGCCGAAAACCGTGTACTCCTTCTGCTCGACATTGCAGCGGACCAAGTAGCTGAGAAAACCGTGCAACTCCACCCCGGAGTGATTCGGACCAGTCAGGCAGCCTCCGCGCAGGCAGCACGTGGGCATGCCGAAATACCTGCCGTATTCCTGGGTCATAACATCGGCGGCCACTTTCGAAGCGCCAAAAAGCGAGTGCTTCGACTGGTCAATCGAGAACGATTCGGGGATGCCGTTGAGGTAGGCGGGATCATCGTATTCCCAGCGCATCTCGAGCTCGCGCAACGCAATGGTGTTGGGAAGATCGCCGTAGACCTTATTGGTGGACATATGAACGAACGGCGATTCCGGGCAGGCTCGTCGCGCCGCTTCCAGCAGGTTCAGGGTGCCGACTGCGTTGACGTCGAAGTCGTCAAAGGGGATTGCCGCCGCCCGGTCGTGCGAGGGTTGGGCCGCCGTATGGATGATGATGCCGGGTTTGAGCTCCGCAATCAACCGCAGGATCGCTTCGCGTTCGCGAATGTCCACGTCATAGTGCTGATAGCCGGGAATCGTAGTCCGCAATCGCTCCAGGACCCAACTGGTGTCTCCCGCCGGGCCGAAAAAGACCGCGCGTTGGTTGTTGTCCAAGCCGGCGATCCGGAAGCCCGATCGGTTGAAGTATAAGCTCACTTCTGATCCAATGAGTCCGCAGGAACCGGTGATGAAGGCAAGAGGGGTATGCATGGTCTTCTCTCAATCCAAATTGCTGTCATTCCTCAGTCCAAATTGCTGTCATTCTGAGCGCAGCGAAGAATCTCTGCAGTGGCCTTCTCCCTTGAACCGCACCGATTCTTCGCTTCGCTCAGAATGACACCGATCAATAATCGACCTTCAATTTCAGAAATCCGTGGTAACACATCCGCAGCATGGTCAGGCCATGCTTGAACACCTTGGTCATCTTGGTAGCGCCGAAGATTCTCTCCTGGTAATGGACGGGCTGGTCCAGGATGCGAAGATTCAGCTTTGCGGCTCCAAAAAGGAGCTCGTAATCGCCCCAGCGGTCCACGGTGCCCCAGGTTCCGATCATGGGGCGAATCCTTTCCCAGTCGCTGCGCCAAAGAACCTTGGTGCCGCACAGCGTATCTTTGATCCTCTGCCCGAGCAGGTAGGAGAACACCAGGCTGAAGAACTTGTTCCCGAACACGTTGGCGCCTTTCATGGCCGCTTTGGGAATGGGATACACCAATCGTGATCCATTCACGAATTCAGCGCCGCCGCGCGTAATCGCAGCGATGAAATACGGAAGTTCTTCCGGCATGACGGTAAGGTCAGCGTCAAGAATCAGCAAGATGTCTCCCTGTGCGGCCTCAAACCCCTTCCAGACATTCTTCGACTTGCAGATCCCAGGCCCGTTCACCAGCCTGATATTCCGATCGGGATGTAGCTGCTGCATGCGCAGCACTTCGTCCGCGGTCCCGTCCGTCGATTTATCGTCGCAGAAGATCAGTTCCGTCGAGCGCCCCAGTTCCGGCGTGCGCGTGACCGCGCTTTCAACGTTTCCACGCTCGTCCTTGCAGGGCACAATCACCGAAATGGAAACCTCCAGAGGGTTGACGGGTTTGGGCGCCACCCGTGCCACCAACACCTCAATCATGCACAGGCGCCCAATCCAAGGCAGTTTCGCCACAACCCGGTTCATGAACGCCGAAAACAGCGGAATGTACTTCGGGAACAAGGCGCTGCGATAGGTCTTGAGCCACTCGAATCCGCTCAAGGTCAGCAGGCCGATCAAATCGTGTTCGGAAAGCCAATTCTGCTCGGTTTGGGGAATTTTAACGTGGAGCCGCTGGGCCAGCGCGATCAGCGGCTCCCAGAGATGATTGTAAGTGTAGATGAGCAGGCGCGTGTGGCGTTCGCAAGCGGTCTGAAGCCGCAGCAGCGTCTTCTGCACATCGGCGATATCCCCCACGTCGCAGAGCAAAATGTAGTCGAACTTCTCCTGCCAGGCCCGATCTTCGGGAAACGCCTCAACATAGGTAAACCGCGGATTGGCCTCCCGCGCCACCGCGATCATCTCCGGGCTGATTTCTAAACCCACCCCATAACTGGGCTGCAGCGCGTCGAGGAGGAACCCCGTCTGGCAGCGAATGTTCAGGATGCGCTTGCCGGGCTCGACCAGGTGACGGAGCAAGCGTTTGAGACATTCGTAGTAATACCGGTTCCGCCGAATCCACTTGGCCCTGGTCCCAGCCCAACGGGATTGATGCTGCCGGTTGCGCTCATTTTGCAACTCGAGCGCCCTCGGACCCCAGGCAGGGGGCGAGTCTAAAGGCGCCGGAGTTGTTACATCAGTGACGTTCGATAAGCGCATATTTCTTGCGTTACCTTCGTCCATGAGGCTGGCCGGTAGTCGCATCTTGCGGCGAACAGTGAACCGCGGTCTATCCGGTTTCAGCCCCGAAGGGGCGACCTAACACAGCCCAGGCCGACGGCCTGGGTCTGGATTCCTCCCGCCGGCGTCCACAAGCCCTGAAAGGGCGCAATGAATCCACTTCCCCGATGGAGGGCTCGATGCGGCGGCCTCGCCGATGCTATTTCGCCCTTTCAGGGCTTCCTGCCAAGGAAAAGGGGCCTGACCTTCACACCCAGGCCGTTGGCCTGGGCTGCGTTAGGCCGCCCCTTCGGGGCTTCACTCCGACAGTGGCCGGTCGCCCCTCTTTTCCAGCAACACCAGCATCCGCGAAGCAAGGCTGGGGAACCGGGAGAGGAAAGTGTCCACTCGATTCAGCAAAGGCAGCGCGGCCATCGGATATAGCTGCGGACCTCGAAATCCGCCGCTTCCAAGATAAGCCAGCCCGGAAAAGTACGAGACCTCCGCCACGCGCCAGGATTGGAGCTGCTCACGGAAGGCGCTCGATCCGAAAACGCGGCTGGCGTTGCCCTGCGCGGCATAGTAACCAAAGTCCGCCGAATTCGAGCCCGCCGGTGCTTCCCAGCGAATCTCCTCTCCGAGGCCCAGCGGTTCGTGGTGAAAGTTCCCGAAAACAAACCGCCCGAGAATGCCCATGGCCGGATCGAAAATGATCACCTTCCCGCGCCCGGTCAGGACCCGGTAGAACTCGCGCAACGCCGTGCCAGGGTATTCCAAATGGTGCCACACGTCAAAGAGAATCAGGTGGCTGAGGGCACCGGTATCAAAGGTAAGACGATAGGCATCTTCCACGCGGTCCAGCCACTGGTTCGGAAACAGATCAGTGGTGATGCAGTCCGGCAAGTGCTCCTTGATGTGTCCCATTCCCGAGCCCAACTCGACCACCAGGCCCGGCATGGTGCGGTCAACCCTCCTGGCGATTTCACGGCCGAATTGCGAATAGACTTTGCGTACGACCGGCTTCCTTTCCCAATGCCGGCGATTCTCCTGAATCTCAACATTGTGTTGTTCAAGGCTGACCCTCATCCGTCCCCCGCGAGCCCATCGCCAATAGTCTTCTAGGGTAATCGGGCTTCGCGGTTTGTGCAACCGAGCGTCCTTCTGTGGCGCGGGCGTCTCGCCCGAAGGGGCGAGGGCATTCCTTCGCTCCGCTCAGGACAGGCTCTGCCCGCGCACGAGAGCGAGACGCCCGCGCTACAATGGCATGAGCCGCCGCTAAACGCTGCCGAGCACGCCCCCACCGGCGCGTGAATCCGGATTCATAATCCCATTGTCGCGATGTCTGGCGATCGGTGGAAGAGGTTCTTACTGTGGGAAGTTCATGCGGCGCACCCGAGTGCGGAGACTCTCGGTCGGTCGCAAGCTTCGACTTACGGCGCATTCCAGTCGAGGGCGTAGATTTCCTGTGTTCCAACATCACGTAACACGACAGGCGAATCATCCTGGGCGAGGCCTGTCCATCCGAGACTTCCGGTTAACCGCAGATTCTTGAGGCTGACCAGCCTCTCCAGTTTGTGGTCGCTGATCCGCAGGCGATTAAAGGCGCGATCCTCCCCCTGTGAGTCAAAGTAGATGTACTTCGAATCGCTCGACCAGCTCGGGAATCCTACGACCATCTGCGCAAGCTGAACCCATTTTTGCGTGGAGAAATCAAAGAGCATCAGCGTTTCGGGCCCCGCGTGTAGCGCAGCGATATAACGGCCATCCGGCGACCAGCGCGGCGAATAAAACCCTTCTGAGCCCGCCAGAGTCGTGACTTTACGCGTCTTCAGGTCCATGAACTGAATCGAGAAGCTACCTTTTTTCTCTGCTTCCGGTGACCACCGATCGGAGAAGACGAGCGTAGTTCCATCCGCAGACCAGCCAGGATCTCCTAAAGCGGAGAATATCTCCTGCGGATTCCCACCGTCTGCGGAAATCAACTGAATCGTCCAAGATTTGGTGGGACTTGTCGCCAAGAAGGCGATTTGTTTGCCGTCGGGCGACCAGCGGGCGAGGTAGGCAGAGGTGGGAGGAAAGGTGAGCTGAAGCCTCTCGCTACCGTCCAGTTTCATCCTCCAGAGGCTGCCGTCAGGGTATGAAACAAAAGCAACCCACTGGCCATCCTTCGAAATGCTCACGCTATCCGCCGACAGTCCAGACAGGTACGGCACGAATTGCTGAGACTTGGCGTCATAGCGTGCAAGTTCGCCCCGCGGCTGCGACCCGATGACGAACAGTCTCTTGCCGTCCTTACTGGGAACGGGGCCAAGGAAGTCCAAGGGACCAGAAGTTAACTGGACCGGCTTTGATTTTCCTGGCTTCAAGAAACCGCCCGCCGCGCGAAGAGCCCAGATGTCGGAGCGTCCTCCATGGGATGACTGGAAAACAAAATACTTCCCATCGGGTGTCCAACTGCCGCAGCATTCCGCGGGTGGACTGTTCCAATCGGGAAGTAGAGGATGAAGATCGCCCCCACCCGCCCTGACTTCCCAAATTGAGTTCGCGTTGGTTTTGGGGTCGACAACAGTAAATCGCAATCTCTTCCCATCGGGTGACCATTCGATCCAAGTGACGCTGCCGGGCAAGGTGACGATTTGCCGGGCTTCCGTACCATCGGAGTTGGCAACAAATAAGGCCCGGCCCTTCGCGTACGCAATCCTGTGTTGGTCAGGAGACCAGGCGGCCCCCGACGAGGTAACCCCGCCCAACCGATGACGTGATCCCGACACGGTAGGATAAACCCAGAGGGGGCCTTCCGGCAGTGTGCCTTCATAGGTCTGGACCAGGAGTTCTGAACCATCGGGCGAGATACCCTCTAGATCGGCGACAAACGATGTCTCGGACATCGCCACGGGCTCACCGCCCGCGACAGAAGCTTGGTACAGTGCGATGCCATTCGCCTCCGTGGCCATGAAAAAGAGCCGGGATCCATCGCTGAAGACCGGCGGGTATTTGGCCCGGCCATCGTGAGTGACTTGGACGGAGCCTAAGACTTTGGGTGAAGCCGAGGGACGCAATAACAGGTAGGCGAGAGCCGAGGCCAAGATGACAGCCGTCCCCGCTAGAGCGGCTCCCCACTTCCGCGACTTTGGGGGCTGACGAACAACCTGCGCCTCAACCGCCTGCGCAACAGGGACACTGGCCGCAGAGCGTCCGGAATCCGTATCCCGCTTCAGGCGCTTCAGGTCAGCGCGCAGCTCGGCGGCAGTCTGGCAACGCAAGTCGCGGTCTTTCTCGAGCGCTTTACCGATGATCCGTTCCAGCTCCTGCGGCAACTCGGGATTCAGTCGAACCGGGGGTGTTGGCGCACGGTTCAGGATGGAATCGAAAATCATGCCTGAGGTATCGCCGCGAAACGGTAACACCCCGGTCGCCATTTCATAGAGCACTACGCCAAAGGAAAACAGGTCAGTTCTCGCATCCACTTCCTTGCCACGCACCTGCTCGGGCGACATGTAGGCCACTGTGCCCAACGTCGTCCCTGGACTGGTCAAATGCTCGGGTTCAATCGAACGCGTCGGTGTGTCTTGTAGGGGCGGGCCTTGCGCCTGCCCGAGGGCACCCATCAGGGGCGCCCCTGCGCTGACCTTGGCAAGACCGAAGTCCAGCACCTTGGCGTGCCCGCGCTTGGTGGCAAAGATATTCGCCGGCTTGATGTCACGATGGACAATCCCTTGGCTGTGCGCGGCATCGAGAGCATCCGTGACCTCGATGGCGATCTCGAGCAGTTGTTCCAGCTCGACCGGACGGCCCTGGATGCGGTGCTTCAGCGTCATGCCGTCCAAAAACTCCATGGCAATGAACGCCTGGCCTTCGTGCTCGCCAATGTCGTAGATCGTGCAGATGTTGGGATGATTCAAGGCGGAGGCGGCCTGTGCTTCGCGCTGGAAGCGAGACAGGGCTTGCTGGTCCTGGGAGACGGCCTCCGGCAGGAACTTGAGGGCGACAAAGCGATGCAAGCGCGTGTCTTCGGCTTTGTAGACCACGCCCATGCCGCCGCCGCCCAACTTCTCGAGAATCCGGTAATGAGAAACGGTCTGGCCTAACATCTTTGTCGTCCTGGCTTTGCCCGAATGCCTCTAGCTTAACAGAGCCGCGAAGAAATTAACAGGTGGGAACCGATATTTGCATTTTCCACTTGACAATTGCGCGAGCCCATGATAGCCTATAGTTGTGGTCATGTTGTGGACACTTTGTCGTGGTAGAGCGCCAGGCTGCGGCGCGGCGCCTCGAGGCGCGAGGGAAAGCGGAATAGCTCCGGCGCCCGGGAAAAGCTGGACGCTGCGAAAAATGCAAAATAGTGGGAACGAACTGAATAAGTACTTTAAAATAAATGACATAACTTTTTTGAGTGATGCAAATTATGCGCGTTTTGCGTGCAGTTTAACACCAATCGGACGCGAAAAGGAGCAAAAACGGCACATCTTGCGAAAACGAAGTCAAGGCTTTCGAACTGCCAGACGAGGCCCGGACCGTGACGAGCATCCGGCTACACGAACTTCGGGCTTGCATGAAGTCCAACTCCACAGGCTGACGGAGAGTGCCCTGGTTTCGGGTAGAGCTGGCCCTTAGGCCAGCACTTGCCGACCCTTCGCCCCGCTCAGGGCAAGCTCTAAAGGTCGGCGCTACGTCCCAATCAGGACAGCGCCCGCTGCCGAGCTTGTTAAAAATGGGACGAGCCCGGTACAATGATGTCGTGCCGACATCGGATCCAACGTCAGGACAAAATGTCATCACCGCGCCCGGCCCTCTCTCTTCGCCGGGTTCGCCGCGCCCCGCGAGTTAGCCTCCCCGCGACCCCTCAAGAGGTTATCGCGTCAGGCTGTCGCAAGGGGTTGAGTTTTGCAAGCTATGCAAACCGCAGTGGAAACCGCGTCCGATGAGCAGAGCCGTAGCCCGATGGCGCCTGCCCTGTACGCCGCATTTGCGATTCTGGCGGCAGGGGCCGTCGTTTACTCACAGACCTTGGCGTTTCATTGGGATGAAGGCTTTCACATCCTCACCGCCTATCTGATCCATCTCGGCAAACGCCCCTATCTTGATTTCTTCTTCCCGCAGACGCCTTTGAACGCTTATTGGAATGCGGCGTGGCTGGGGATCTTCAGCCACAGTTGGCGGGCCGTTCATGCTGTGGCGGCCCTGACAACCGTCGCCGCCGTGGTGTTGATCGCACAGTATTTGTACACCCTCTTTCCCGACCGCCGATGGAAACCGGCTGCCGCCTTTGCCGCTCTGGCGCTTTTCGGCCTGCATTCGCTGGTATGGGAATACGGGACGATCGCGCAGGCTTATGCGCTTTGCCTGGTCCTGGTGGTGGCGGCGTTTCGGGCGGCAGTGGCGGCAACGGGCCGGCCGAAGGCCAGGATGAGCGCACTGGCAGGCATGTTGGCGGGCGCGGCCGCATGCTCGAGTTTGTTGACGGCAGCGACCTTCCCTGTCTTGCTGGTCTGGATGTGGCTCAACAATCGGACCGGTAGCCGCTGGCTCAAGGCCGCCGCCTTCGCGGCCGGCGCCTTGGTTCCCTGCTTGCCGGTGCTGGTTCTGTTCGCCCACGGACCGCATAACGTGATCTTCGACATCCTCAAATACCACTCCATCTACCGCCGCGTCGAGTGGCCCGGAGCCACCGAACACGATATCGGCATCGTGACGGACTGGGTCAACGGATCGCAAAGCCTGCTGCTGGTGCTGCTGGCGGCGGCAGGCCTGGCTTTCAGCCGGAAGGCCGGATTCGACCGTTCCCGGCAGGCGGAGTTTCGTCTCTGCCTTTGGCTGGTGCTGGCGGTCGGTGTGCAAAACCTCTTTGCCCATCCGACCTTCCCCCAGTACTATATATTCCTGATACCGTTTCTCACCGTGCTGGGAACCATCGGATTTTATGTCTTGTCATTGGGTCTGATGGATCACGACCGCCCCCGGATCCCGGTGATCCTGGTGGTCGGCATTGCGGCCCTCTGCCTGGGCAACAGCATCTACGATGATCGGAACACCTACACGTGGCGCGATCTCGAGCGCGTCGCCGCGAAGGTCAAGCAAGTGACCCCGAAAGGCGCCGCCTTGTTGGCGCCCGAGCAACTCTACCTTCTGGCGCAGTGGCCGGTACCTCCGGGCATGGAACACGACGACGCGCACAAGCTCCAGCTCGGTCCCGCCGAAAGTGCGAGGCTACACATCGTGCCCAGCGCGGAGGTGGATCGGCAGATCAAGGCGGGCGATTACGCCACCATGGTCTCCTGCGACGACGACCGGACGAGCGATGTGGCAGGGTGGAACGTCTACGCGCAGAAGGCCGATTATGGCGAGTGCACGGTGTTCTGGCAATGGGCCAAGAAGGCCGTTCCGAAGTGAACTCAAGAAGCACAAGGTCGATCGCCGCGGGCGATACCTGCGGACAAACTAACTCATGCAGCGGATCAGTGATTACCGGCTGGCAATTCAACTCCTCACCCTGGCTTTCCTTCTGGAGCTTGCGGTTAGTCCTTGTGTCGCCATGCCTCAAACTCATACCCTGAAGGGTGAGGTGACGGGAGACAACAATGCTCCCATAGCCGGGGCATCCTGCACACTTGTCGGTCCCGGTTTGCCGCCCGGAGGCCGGCCGCGAACCACGGGAGAACAAGGCGTCTTTGAGTTCACCGGTCTTACGCCCGGCCACTTCGATCTGACCTGCGCCGCGCTCGGCTACGAGCCGATCGTTAAGAAGGACATCGAGATTACGGAAGGAGAATCGCCCACCCTCCAGTTTGTCCTGCCGCGCGAGGAGATTCTTCGGCAGAACGTTGAGGTAAAGGAAAAAGCGCCCTCGGTCGCTCTCGCACCCACCACCGCGCCACCCGCCACCATCAGCGGCGGAGAGATTCGGGCTTTGCCGCTGGTGGAACAGAAATTCCTGGCCGCTTTGCCTCTGGTGCCGGGCGTCATTCGGACGCCGGACGGAAAAATAAACATCAAAGGAGTGACGGAAAACCAGGGCATGCTGCTCATTGACTCCGCGGAAACCGTCGATCCGGTCACCGGAAGTTTCTCGATTCAAGTTCCCATCGATGCGGTGGAATCTGTGGAAGTTCAGAAGACGGCCTATCAAGCCGAGTTTGGCCGCTTCAGCGGCGGGCTGACCAGCGTCCAAACCAAGGCCCCGCAGGACAAATGGAACTGGGAGCTGAACGATTTTCTCCCCAGCATGCGTTTCCGCAGCGGCCACATGGTGGGCGTCGAGGACGACTCGCCGCGTCTCAGCTTCACCGGCCCGCTCTATAAAGACAAGCTGACTTTCTCGGAATACACCCGGTACGATATCAACAAGCAACCCGTGCGCGGACTGGCTTGGCCACATAACGAGATGAAGAAGCAAGGCTTTGACTCGTTCACGGATGTTTACTATGCAGCTTCTCCGCAAAACCTTGTGACCGGCAATCTCAAGGTCTTTCCGTTGCGCGAGCAATACCAGAATATCGACTCCTTCATCGCTCAGTCTGCTTCCTCTGACTATGCCCAGAGCGGGTTCTCTGTGGGCGCCACGGACCGGTACATGTTCACGAACGGCGGCGTGCTGACCACTCTCTTCCAGTACACCGACTTTGACAGCTACGCACATGGCCAGGGTTCACAGAACATGGTCCTGACCGTGGACAACTGGGATGGAAACTGGTTCAATTCCTGGACGCGGGCTGGACGGCAGCAAGAGTTGCTTCAGAATTATCAGTCCGCGAGGTGGAATTGGGCCGGCCGACACACGTTCAAGGCAGGCGGGGATCTGATTCACCGTTCTTATAGCGACATCAGCAAGTCTCACCCGGTGCAACTCGTACGCCCGGATGGGTCACCGGCCGAACTCATCACCTTCCAAGGCGCCGGTGTCCTAAGCGCCGAAGACACGGAAGTGTCCGTTTTCGCCCAGGACCACTGGGCCTTCAACGACCACGTGGCGCTCGACTATGGTCTGCGCTATTCCGCCCAGACTCTGGGATCGTACGCGGCGTTCGCCCCTCGCCTCGGCTTGGTTTATTCTCCCGGGCAGAGCGCCAAAACGATTATTCGCTCGGGCGTCGGCCTTTTCTACGACCGCCTGCCGCTGCTCGCCGGCGATTTCACCCAGAACCTGACGCGCGTGGTGACCTATTACAATGCCCAGGGCGTGCCCACCGGCCCGCCCATTGTTCTCCAGAACTTTTACCAGGAGAAGAACGAGCACGGAATCGTCACGCCCTCGAACAACCGCCTGGGCAGCACGCCTTTCAACTTGACCTGGAACGTGGAATTGGACCGGGAGATTCGGCCTAATGTGATCGCTCGCGTGAATTATCTCAGCAGCCGCTCCTACCAGGAATTCATCATCAATCCGCTTTACGAGGCCGCCCCCGGACCTCTCATGCTCCTCAGCAACACCGGCTCGTCGCGCTATCACGAACTGGAAGCTACGTTGCGCTTCAAGGTCCGCGAAAATGCCGACATCAACGTCTCGTATGTCAACAGCCTCGCTCGCGGAGACCTGAACACGCTCTCCTACGTCTTCGTGCCCTTCGAGCAGCCGGTCATCCGGCCTAATTTCTTTTCCACCTTGCCCAGCAACGTTCCCAACCGGTTAGTGACCTGGGGGCGGATCAAAGTCCCGTGGGAGATTACCGCCGGGCCCGTGCTCGACCTCCATACCGGTTTCCCCTATTCCGCCGTCGATGAGCTTCAAAACTACGTCGGTAACCCCAACAGCCTTCGTTTCCCGACCTATTTCTCCCTCGACCTGCAGCTTGCCAAGGACTTTCGCATGCGCTGGATTCCCTGGGCCAAAAATCATAAGTTCCGCGGTGCGATGCGGGTCTTCAATATCACTGACTACGGCAATTACCGCGACGTCCACAACAACGTCGATTCCCTATATTTCAACCAAGTGCGAGACGTCAAATTCGCCGGTTTTCTGCACCGCTTCTTTGACGTTTCCCTGGATGTCATTTATTGAAACGCGGGATCTTAAGATGGTCACTCTCGACTTGGGTTGCGGAAAGAAAAAACAAGATCCTGCGGCGATCGGGCTCGATCGGCAACGCGGCTCCTCGGCGGACGTGCTCTGTGATCTGCGGCATTTCCCTTGGCCGATCAAGGACAATTGCGCCGGCAAGGTTTACCTCTCCCACTTCCTTGAACATCATCCCGACATTCTTGGGGCCATGGCGGAAGTGCATCGAATCGCGCAACCGGGAGCGGAAGTCATCATTGTGACCCCTCACTACAGCTCTCCTGACTCTTACACCGATCCCACTCATCTCTTCCACCTGGGGGTGCACAGTTTCGACTACTTCGTGCGCAGCAGCTTTGAGGATTTCACTTATGATGCGGGCGGGTTTCGAATCTTGGAGCGCCGACTGACCTTCGGCGGAAACTTACTGCTCGACAACCTGGGGAGATTTTTTGCGGCTATCTCGGTCGACTTTTACGAGAAACACTTGGCGTGGATTTTCCCGGCGCGGAACATGGTCTGCCGGCTGTCGGTGTCAAAGTAGCGGCGATCATGCAAATAAGAATGGCAAAGGCCAATTCTGCCATTTGACCTTTGCCATTTGAACTTTGAATTGTTGTTCCGCCTTACTGTGTGATCTGGCCTTGATCCGGCTGATCCAGGGGTGGGGGCGGCGGTACGTCCTTACCGACTGTCGTCCGGTTGACGATGAAGGTCAGTTCGGTTCCTTGCACAAGGATGATCTGCTTTTCGTGTTTGAGGAGGCTGTAGAGCAACGCCGTGCCGGCGCCGATGGCCGCGCCATAGCCAATGTCAGCTCCCATGCCGTGGCCGCCACACATGCCGTAATACTCGCACTCTATTTCGTGACCCAGGCCTATTTGTGCGCCCGCTCCCGCGCCCATGGCCCCGGTGATAGCAGCGCCCTCTAAGGCATCTTTCTTGCTCTTGCCGCATCCTTCGAGCGTGCCTTCGTCATCTTTGGTATGCGCGCACGGAGCGTTGTTCGAATCGTCCAAGGTGCTCGGAAGCAGGAACGCCTTGTCCTCGTCGGGCGTCACCACCTTGTCAATGACCAGGCGCATCAGGGCTTTGCCCTTCACACGTTCCGAGGGTTTCACGAAGGAAACGTGTCCGATGACCTGGCTGAACTTGGGCACTATCTCTTTTCCGTCCACCACGATCGGTTGAGAAACCTGTCCCGTGAAGGGATCGCCCGACTTATTGGTCTTGGAGGTCAGAGTACTCGTAAGCTTCATGTGGAGCACGCTGCCTGCCGGGATCGTTTCTCCCGGTTTCTTCGGAGGGGGCGTTTTCGTGTCTTCACCAAAGGCGCAAGTGAAGACAAACACCATTGCCGCAAGGACACTCAATACCCTCACTGTCCCGCCTCGCATAACTTGCTCCTTTCGCTGACCTCTCGCCCCGGTGGCGAACCCCACGATGCTTTCAGAGCCTTCGGCACACCGAGACATAGTATACCACTCCCTTTGATGCGGATGCCGTGTAATTCGATTCCGAAAGACATGGAGCGGTTGCCCATGATTCTCGAATGGCGGATGAAAACGCAGCAACCCCCTAGAGGTGACTTCCCATCAGGCTGTAGCTGAGGATTGCCAGTACGATGAGGGTCACAAAAACGTAAAGCCGGTCACGTTGGATAGCGAAAGCCACAACCGAGAAGGCAACACGAGCCACCGGAGTGGCGATCAAGATCAGGAGCCCGAGTTGGATTATAGCTTGTCCCTTCAAGGCCAGGACATTTTTCCAGATTCCTGACACGCTCCGTAAGTCTTCGGGCGTTCCCGCAAATACCCTGTAATGAGGCAATTCGTGGCCGTGGCGCACCAGATATACGCATGCGCCGAATAGAACCACGGCCGCAGACAGGGTCACCCCAGCCCGAAGGAGGTTGCCAATCCAGTCTTCAAGCACCTGGTCGGTCCAGCGCCTTGTCTGGCCTGCCACGCTATAGCCTCCCGGTCAACCCGTGATAGATCATTTCGAACGCCACGACGGCAATGACGACACCGAAAACAACCCGCAGCCATTTTGTCTTCACTTCAGCCAGAACACGTGCTCCCACCAGGGAACCACTCACCACCCCCAGCATCACGGGCATGGCGAGGCCGGGATTGATATAGCCTCGGGAAAGGTAGACGCCGGCACTGGCCGCAGCGGTCACCCCGATCATGAAATTACTGGTGGTGGTCGAAACTTTGAAAGGAAGCCGCATGGCCTGATCCATGGCAATCACTTTGACGGCTCCCGACCCAATCCCCAAAAGGCCTGAAAGAACCCCCGCCCCAAACATCAGGCTGAACCCGGCAGGTACGGCCTGCGGGCAGTAACCCATGGGGCCATCGTTTGTGGGATAAACACTGTTCATCTTCAGCCGGGTAGCGAGAGGGTCCGGCCGGCAATCGCCCAGGTGCTCGTGTCGCGGACGGCTCGAAGCGTAGGCCGAATAAAGCAGAGCGAGGCCAAAGATGATGGAGATGGCGCTGGTCGGCATTTTGGTAGCCAACAGCGCCCCCCCGAGCGCCCCCAAGGTAGTGGCAATCTCCAGGAACATCCCAATTCGGATATTGGAGAAGCCCTCGCGAACGTAGGCGGCTGCCGCACCTGAGGAGGTCGCAATCACGGAGACGAGTGAGGCGCCGATGGCGTATCGAATGTCAACGCCCAGGGCCAGGGTGAGCACAGGGGTAATGATGATCCCTCCGCCCAGGCCCGTGAGCGAGCCAAGAAAGCCTGCTAGAACTGACGAGACCCACACCAGCAGGCTGAATTCAATGATGTTCACTGTACGTCCCCGTCAGACTGCGCCAGCGTAGACGTATTAAATCCAGGACCATCTCTGCGGAATCGCGCAAAAACCGCACCTTGGTGGCCGGGTTGTCATTCCAGCGTACCGGCACCTCGACGATCCTGCCCCCTCCTCTTTCGATGAGGAATAGGAGTTCGGGGTCAAATCCGAAACCCTCGATGCGCAGGTTCTCAAACGCCCTGCGCGTGGAGTTGCGGTTGAATAGCTTAAAGCCGCATTGCGTGTCGTGCAGTCTGAGGCCCGTGAATGCCCTGACCAGCAGGTTGAAAAAACGCCCACCCATTTCGCGGAGCCAGGGCTGATGGACTCCAATCAATTCGCGATGCAGAGCCCGCGAACCGATGGCGACATCCGCGCCGTCCCGTTGAAGAACCGAGAGCAATTTATCCGCTTCCTCGATCGGCGTGGAAAGGTCGGCGTCGGTGAAAAGCACGTACTTGCCCGTCGCTTCCAGCACTCCATGGCGGACCGTGAACCCTTTGCCATGGTTGCGGTCGTTCCGAACCAGCCGAATGCCCGGAAACTCCTCGACGGTCCGGACCGTTTGGTCCGTCGAACCGTCGTCCACGACGATCAACTCCACGGAGTACGGCTTCGACGCTTGGATGTGACAAAGCTTCTTCAGGGTGTCACGAATGCGCCGTGCTTCGTTGTACGCAGGAACTACAATGCTCAGGAATGGCTCGGGCATGAAAGTCGAGAAGTCGAGAAGTTAAGAGTCGAGAGTCAAGAGTTAAGAGAGCAAAACGAGACTATAGTATGGGCGGGTTCGGAAATGCAAACGGGTGAGGGTGCTCCGGGCGGGAGCACGCGATCAAATCGACTGCCCTCTCCCCGGGGAGAGGGTGGCCCGCGACGGCGCTTTCATTAGCCGTCGCGGGCCGGGTGAGGGGTCGGTGCTCAAGACCATCTCGCCTCGCCCTAGCTCGCAGTAAACCTCGCTACGGAGCAATGGCCAGCCTCGCGCCCGTCAATCCAAGGTGGCGGTCGGTGGACCAGCAGACAGAGATCCGCCGTTCGTTGATGATCGCCAGCCCGTGCGCGTCCGCCAGCGTCAGAGATTGGTCGCCGAACTTCTTGACCAGAGCGCAGGCCTTCGTCAATTGCTCGTGATCGAAGCGCTGGATGGAAAGAACCGAGAGTGCGTCGATAAAGTTGAGAAACTGGATGGCCCGGTTGCGGTCGTATCGCCGCAGAAACCAGCCGTGCCCCTCGGCAATGACCAGAGCGGAGGTCACCAGCGCAGGCGGGCTGGAGAACAGTCGGCGAAATAGCGGGTGGTAACTGTCCGAACGATCCAGGAATGCAATCAGCGCGGAAGTATCGACGTAGGCGTCAGTCTTTGTTGCCATAAACGATCTCGTCGATCGATTGGCTGGACTTGCGGTTTCCTGACTCGATCAGTCCGGCGTAGCGCATCCACTCCGGCTGTTTGCGCAGGTGCGGGCGGGGCAGTGTGCTGCGGATTGCCCGGCGAACGTACTCCGCCACCGAAATTCCCAGCGCTGCCGCCTCTTTCTTCGCCGCGTTGTAGTCGTGCGCGTCGAGACTGACCTGCGTGCGCAGCATGTTATCATTCCTCCGAGCTATGATAACACGACTTGTCGTCCGTCGGGCGTAAGGATTCTTGACCGAATTTGAGAAATCGTAGCTCTTACGTGTAATTGTATTCTTCATACTGGGAGTGTTTCAAATGGTTGGCTTTCCATGATCTACGGCGTGCTATTCAAACGGGTGTATCGTTCACGGATCCGTCGGCGGAGCGCGTCAGCCCTGGGCCGGTCTTCGATTTCACGACGAATCTGGTCGGCTTCCTGGTCGCGCTTCCGTAAATACGCTTCGACCTGCTCCTCGTGCTCGAGATAGTAAGAAATTGCGCCGTAAATCTCACGCAGGCTGAGCGTGGGGAAATCGTCCTGGATTTGCTCGGCCGTCGCGCCGCCCCTGAACTCGTGCACAACGGTGTCCAGCGTCACCCGCGAGCTTCCAATGCGGATCGAGCCGTCCTCCCAAAACGTTAAAGGGGCACTAACCGTAGTTCCTAGTGACGCCATGAGGTCCATTGTACACCACGTTCAGCCTCAGGCGGCCGACGCAGTCTCCGCGGGCCTCTGGCCGGAACGCGAGCCGTCCAGTGCTTCCCTTAGGAGGCGCAAAACACTTTCCGCCGTTTCCGCTGCAAAGGAGGCCCAAAAGTAAGTACCGCTCCCCTTCGAACGAGTGAGTAGCTTCTCCAGGCCTTTCCGATAGTGCAATCCCCACTTTCTTCCGAACGCCTTGACGGAGTTGTCCTCGCCCTTGTAATTCCTACTACTGAATGAGAACTCTCCCTCGTTGGCGAGAAAAAACGTTAGGAGCGTGGCGCCGTTTTTCTTCAGAAGCAGGCTACCGTCCATAGCCGCGCCGAACTCAAAAGTAAGTTCGGGATACTCCTTTCGCAGCGCTTGAAGCTTTCCCGTGAAATCGCGGAGTTCGGCCGGCGCATGCTCGACAGCGGCAAAGAACCGCTCTTCGGTCCATTTGGAAGTCCCGCCGATGGCTACGGGCGCGAAGTTCTCCACGGTGAGTCGGGTATTCTCGCGTTCGACCTTGACTGTGACGACCTGTCGTCGGTCAGCTACCAGCATGCCACGTAGATGGGGGACAAGCAGGTGGTCGTGCCCCGATTCAGCCTGCGGCTGGAACACCGCGACCTCTACAAGTGCCAAGTCCCAAGGGCGGACCAAGTGCTTACCTAGAACCACCTCGCTGAGCTTGACAGCCCGCGAATCGAGTTGGTCGCCTGCGATGACGAGCAGGTAATCACCCTCTTGCAGCTTTCTCTCGACTTCCTCGGCACGAGGCCGGTCGTCATGTACCTTGGGGACCGGCGGCAAGTTGGAGAGGGAACTGGATGGAAGATGGACAGCATACTCCAGCACCTGTGCCACTACCTCTCGGCGAGCTTCCCGGTTATAGGAAAGCTTCGTCTCAACAATGGCCAACCGCCCCTCCTCAGAGACGAGCAGCACGTCAATATCTCCCGCGGGTTCAACGTGTACCTCGCGTCCCCAGAACGCCCACCGTTCCTCTTCGTCGATAAGACCTGCCGCTCGGCATGGGGCAAGTACCAATTCGCAATTCTCGGCAATCGCCCTCTGGAGCCAGCCCTCATCAAAGCCCGCCTCCTGCGCGTTGGTCAGACCATAGGCCCTTCGGGTCAGATTGCTGTCACCTGAAAAGTGGGCGCTGAAAAGAACCGAACTGAGGCATGTGTCCATGGTTTCCTTCCTCCCTTTAGTCAGTTCTTGACGGATTGGGTCAATAGCGAGTGAAACTTGAAACCCGAACAGCCGCAAACCTTTGAAAGCATGCGCTAGACCGCTACGCCGGTACTCAGTAATCCGCCGGCAGGCGTTCGAGTTGGTCCATGGTGAGGATAGGGCCTTCTTTGCAGACGTAGAACGATCCCACGTTGCAGCGGCCGCACTTCCCTACGCCGCATTTCATGCGGTTTTCGAGGCTGGTGTAGACCACGCTGGGCTTGATGCCCATGCGGTAGAGAACGGGAAGGGTGTTCTTGATCATAATGGGCGGGCCGATGACAAGGGCGGCGGAATTCTCGGCAGGCACGCCGGCGCGCTCGAAAACCGTGGGCACAAACCCGATCTCACCGGTCCAATCCGGCGTTTGACCGCCGGGATCAACGCAGCGCACCACGCGCACGTTGGGGTGCTTGGCCCACTCATCGAGTTCGTCCACGTAAACAAGGTCGGCCACGGTGCGGGCGCCATACACGACGGTGATATTGCCGTAATCCGCGCGGTTCTCGAGCGCATACCAGACGGCGCAGCGCACGGGGGGCATAGCAATGCCCCCACCGAGGAAGATCAGGTTCTTGCCCTTCCATCCGTCGTCCATCGGGTAGAAGTTCCCGTAAGGCCCGCGGAAGCCGATGACGTCGCCTTCCTCAATGCTCCACAGCGCCTCGGTGACGCAGCCGACCTTGCGGAAGCAGAACTCGATGTAGTCCTTCCAATTTGAGCTCGAGCAGATATTGAAGGTGGATTCCCCGTAGCCGAACACGGAAAAGATGCCGAACTGGCCGACGTGAAACGAGAACTCCTTGGCCTTGACTTCGTCGAGGAAGCGGACCTTGACGGATTTCACATCCGGCGTCTGCCGGCGCGTCTCGATGACCTTCATGAGGTCGGGCTGGTAGATGTTATGCATGGTCGATTTTGGAGAGCGGCGGCTTGCCGCCGCTCTCTTGAGCACGAGCCTGCTCGCGCCCCAGCATGCGAAATCAGCAATTCTCGGACGGCCAGCAAGCTGGCCTGATGGAAAGCGGCAGCAAGCTGCCGCACTCCAAAGCGCCTTTGGCGCTACAAAGCCCTCAGTACACTCAGCACACCGATCCCTTCCGGGCAGTTGCGCGTGCAGTTTCCGCAGCCCGTGCAGAGGATTTCGCCAAACTTCTCCGGATAGATGCGGAACTTGTGATCAATACGCTGGCGCTGTCGCGCGGGCTGGTTGGGGCGCGGATTATGGCCGGAAGCGTGGAGCGTGAACATGCGGAACTGGCACGAATCCCAATTCCGGGCGCGCACTCCGCGCTCGATATTGCCCTCGTCCACGATATCGAAACAGTGGCAGGTGGGGCAGGTGTAGGCACAAGCGCCGCACCCCAGGCAGGCCAGGGTCTGCGCCGGCCAGAAGGGGCTATCAAAATTGTCTGTTACGAAGGCCCGGACCTCGACCGCGTCGAAGCGCTTCTCAGGCCCGGACGGCAAGCTGGCCACGCGCTCCGAGGCTTGCAGCTTGCCGTCAAACAGTGCCTTGCCTTTCTCCGTCAGGCAGCGGACTTCATACTCGCCATCGCCCAAGTCGAAGAGCATGGCGTCCGAACCACGCTCGGCATCAGGAGCGAGGCCCACCGAGGTACAAAAGCAGGCGTCATCGTGCTCCGTGCAGGCCAGTGTTATGACGGTCGTTAATTGACGGCGAGTGTTATATAACTCGTCTTTATAGTCCCAGTTGAACACCTTGTCCAGAATCGGCAGCGCGGCCGCGTCGCAGGGCCGACCCGCAATCAGGACTTGTTCCGCCCGCAGCGGCTGGACTTCGTTGAGCTCAATTCCCTTCCCCGTAATCCGGTATCCGTAAAGCTCTTCGTGCTTGGGGAAGAGGAATTCTTTCATCGCGTTGGCAGGGTGAATAAAACCTTCGAGAGCCAACTGGTCGGAAGATTGGAGAGGCGCGTAGAATACGCGGCCGTCGCGTGCCGGTCCAATGGGGGACGCGATGACGCGCGGGCCGACAACACGCTTGCCCTGCGCAATCCAGCCTGCCACCAGTTCTCGCAGCGCCGATTGGGAGATAGTTGCGCTCACCGGATAAAGTTCTCCTTGTCCTGAAGCGAGTAAGCGCCGATCAAGGGTTCGGCCTTGGGGTCCATGCCGGCGCGGTAAGCAAAGTGCTCCTCGGCGGCTTTCGCGAGAGAAAGGTTGAGCAGGCGCAAGTCGATCCCGGCCGGACACGCCCGGGTGCATTCATCACATCCGATGCAACGCCCGGCAAGGTGAAAGGCGCGCAAAATGTGCCAGGCGAAATTGCCTTTGTCGGTCGCCGAAGGTTCGATCACCGTAGGCCGGTTTTTGTCCACCAGGCAGCGCTCGCAGTAGCACATCGGGCAGACTTGCCGGCAGGCGTAGCACTTCACGCAGCGCTCGAATTCCGTTGCCCAGTAAGACATGCGTTGGCCCGCGGGCAGCGCCATCAGGGACTCCAGCGCTTTCCACCGGTCGGCTGTCTCCGGCGCGTGCTTGTCCGTTTCGCCAATCACTTCGTCTGCGAAACGCGGCAGGTGAACTTCGCAGGTCTCGCATTTTGGCTCGCCCATGCCTTGGCAAGCCATGCCGATGACATGTATTTCCTTGCGCTCAAGCTGCGATTCCTTCTCGAGCACCACCAGGGCGCGTTCGTCGCAGCCTTTCACCACAATCGCCGGCCGGCCCAGGGCCCGAATCTCCTTGCGCTTCAGATAGACTGTGAGGTTTGCCAGACACTTGTCGTTCCAGACCAACTTCTCGACGTCCTCGGGCTTGGTGATGAACACCGGGCCGCGCTTTCCGTAGCCAATCACCACCTTCACCTTGTCCTCGGCCAGCAGGCGTCGGCAGGCCTCGCGCAAGGCAAACTCTGACTCTTCTCCCCAAGCAGAAGCGCTTGAAGCCTCGGCACGCGGACGGGACGCCCGCGTGACAGCGGGCGAGACGCCCGCACCACTTGCCATTCCCCGATAGAGATCCGTATAGGGCCCCATCTGGCGCGTCTTCTCGGTGATCTCTTTCACGACCTCCTGCCACTTGTGGCCTTCCGCGGCCGAAATCCAGGTGAAGTGAATCCTCTCCATATCAAAACCCAACGCCTGGAGGAGTTCGCGAAAGAGAATCCAGCGGCGGCGGGCGTGGTAGTTGCCCGAGGTGTAATGGCAATCGCCGGGATGGCAGCCGGAG
Organism: uncultured Acidobacteriota bacterium; assembly: GCA_963831905.1. GTDB lineage: Bacteria > Acidobacteriota > Terriglobia > UBA7540 > UBA7540 > CAVROP01. The sequence goes on from CAWHRX010000005.1 coordinate 155,046, forward strand.
ACAAGTACCGAATCCGCGCCGATCTCAAACGCTTTAACGATGAGGTTAAAGTCGATTCGGCCGGTGCACGGCAGCCGGACGATGCGCACGTTGGGCGGATACTCGAGGCGGGTGGTCCCCGCCAGGTCGGCTCCCAGGTAGGTGCACCAATTGCAAACGAAGGCAACGATCTTCGGCTCGAACTCGGCCGGCGGGCCGGAGGCCGCGGCTACATGGTTTTCGCTCATACCAGGCTTTCGACCATGGAATAAATTTGCTGCTCGGTAAAGCCCTCGAGGTCAGCGCTCTTCGAGGGGCAAACGGCCACGCACGTCCCGCAACCCATGCACAGCCCCGGATTCACCCGCGCGGTGCGTTTGATGAAAACGCCCCGCGGCGTGCGGACTTCCGCCTGCTCGATGGCGTGGTACGGACACGCGTGCAGGCAGGCGAAGCAGGCCGCGCAGGTGTCCTCGTTCACTTTCGCAATTTCCGGCTCGCGCGTCAGTTCGCTGGCGGAGAACGTGATCAGCACCTTGCTGGCCGCCGCGGAGGCCTGCGCGACCGATTCGGGAATATCTTTGGGGGCCTGGCAGGCGCCGCAAATGTAAACGCCCGCCGAGGCAGTCTCGACGGGGCGAAGCTTGGGGTGCGATTCCAGCAGGAAGCCGTATTCGTCGTAGCCGACGTTGAACTTCTGGGCCAGTTGCTCGACCCCGTCGGCGGGACGCATGGCATTGGCCAGAACCACCATGTCCGCCTCGATGGTGACCGGCTCGCCCGCCAGCGTGTCCGTGCCCCGCACAATCAGCTTGCCGTTTTCTTCCGTGATCTTCGAAACGCGCCCACGATAATACTGCGCGCCGTCCTGCTCGATGGCCCGCCGGACGAATTCCTCGTAACCCTTGCCGCCCGCCCGGATGTCCATGTAAAAGACGTGGGCTTGCCCGTCGTGCACTTTGTGCTTATAGAGCATGGCGTGCTTGGCGGTGTACATGCAGCAAATCTTCGAGCAGTAGGGCAGGCCCTTGGCGTTGTCACGGGAACCCACGCAGCAGAGGAAGACCACGGACTTGGGCTGCGCGCCATCGGAAGGCCGCTTGAGCTCGCCCACCGTGGGACCGGATGCGGAGAGCAGCCGCTCGAACTGCAACGAGTCGATCACGTTCTTATACTTGCCGTAGCCGTACTCGCCATAGCCCTCGAGTTTCGGCCGGTCCTGAATTTTCCCGATGTTGTACAGCTTGTAACCCGTGGCGATCACTACGGCCCCGACCTTTTCCTCCACCAGCTTGTCCTGGTCCTTGAAGTTGATCGCCTCGGCCTTGCACTTCTTCAGGCACAGCCCGCAGCCGTTGCGGATGATCTTGGCGCAAACTTTCGCGTCGATCACCGGGCGCGCAGGCACGGCCTGAGGGAATGGAACGTAAATGGCCGGGCGCATCCCCATGGCGTAATCGAATTCGCTGGGGTTGCGCTTCAGGGGGCAGACGTTCCAGCATTCGCCGCAGCCGGTGCACTTCTTGATGTCAACGTAGCGCGCCTTCTGGCGGATGGTGACGTTGAAGTTGCCCACGTAGCCGCTCACGGTTTCCACTTCCGAGTAGCTGTAGAGCTTGATCTTGGGGTGCTGCCCCACTTCCACCATGCGTGGCGTCAGGATGCACTGCGAACAGTCGAGGGTGGGAAAAGTCTCGGAAAGGCCCGCCATCTTTCCGCCGATCGAGGGCTCCCGTTCAACCATCACCACTTCATAGCCGGAATTCGCGATGTCCAGCGCCGCCTGAATTCCTGCCACCCCGCCGCCGATCACCAGCGCCCTGCGGGTCACCGGCACTCGAATCGGCTCAAGTTCGTGGTCCCGCCGCGCCTTTTCTACCGACAGGCGGATCAATTGCACCGCTTTGGCCGTGGCCTGGGCGCGGTTCGGATGAACCCAGGAGCAGTGTTCGCGGATGTTGGCCATTTCGACGCGGTAAGGATTCAATCCGGCGAGCGATGCGGCGCTGCGGAAAGTGCGCAGGTGCATGTGCGGTGAGCAGGAAGCTACCACCACGGAGTCCAGGCGCTCGGAGGCAATCTTATCGCGCACCATCGCCTGCCCCGGGTCTGAGCACATGTACTTGTAGTTCACCGCGCAACGCACACCGGGAAAATCCGCCACCTGCCTGGTGACCTCATCCACGTCCACCGTGCGGGCGATGTTCTCGCCACACCAGCAAATGAAGACCCCAATTCGGGACATGCTCTCCTACGCTTTCCCCGTCGAAAATCACGTCATTCCCGCGAAAGCGGGAATCCAGATTGTCCTTGGGCGTGGACCCCCGCGTGCGCGGGGGTGACGTAGTCTCTTACGTGCTAATCTTCGCCGTTGCAGCGGCCTTTGGTCCGCCGTCTTTCGCCGTGACACCAGCCTTTGGGCCAGCAGCCGGCTTGCTGACCTGAAGGTCAGCGCTACGAGCAACTCCGGGAACGAAATGCCGGTTAACGCCCAATCCCTCGGGCTCGAATCCCAGCGCCAACCCCACTACGTCGGACAGGTAGTAGATCGGCATGGCATGTTTCACACCGTAGTGCTGCTCGATGTTTGGCTGTTTCATGTCAAGGTTTACGTGGCACATGGGGCAAGCCACTACCAGGCAGTTGGCTCCGTGCTTTTTGGCATTGGTCAGAATCTTGTGCGAAAGATCGAGCACCGTCTGCTCGTTGGCCATGGTCATCCCGGCCCCGCAACACTCAGTGCGGTAGTTCCATTCCACCGTCTTGCCGCCCAACGACTCCAGGATCTTCTCCATCGAGCGCGGCTGCTCGAAGTCATCGAACTCGACAACCTCGGGGGGCCGGGTCAGCAGGCAGCCGTAATAGCAGGCTGCATTCAGCGAACTGAGCGGAACCTTCACCGCCGCCTTGAGCTTGTCCAACCCAATCGATTCAAAGAGTTGGATCAGGTTCAGCACTTTTGCTTCGCCACGCACTTCAAGTTCCACGATCTCCGAGATACTGCGGCGAAGCGCCTCGTTTTCCGCCAGCTCCTTGCGCGCCTTGAGCAGTTGCATCGAGCACATCGGGCAGGGCGCCAGCATCTCGTGGAACCCTTTGTTCTCAGCCAGGGCCAGATTGCGCGCGGGTAGCGCCACGGCGAGTTTCTGGTTCAGCGAGTGCGCGGCGGTGGCCCCACAGCAAATCCAGTCGTCGAGTTCGTTGAGCTGGACGTCCAGTGCCCCCAGGCAAGCCCGAAGCGATTGCTCGTAGTCGTTTGAAGAGCCGTGCAAAGCGCAGCCGGGATAGTAAGCCAGATTCATAAGGGTGAATTGTCCATGGAACGCGCAAATATGCGGGCCACCACGGCCCGGTCGTGGGCCTTCTCGCCCACCAGATGGAACTTCTTGCGCTTCATCAATTCCGGAGCCAAGGTCGCGTCTTTAAGCAGAAACGCAATGCTCCGCCTGCTGAGGAAAGTAGTTAGTTTGAACTCCCCAATTAACTCCAACTCGTTCAGACGGCCGTTGCGCCGGATATTGGCTAGAAATGCTTTCTGGAAAAGCACCGTCCGCTGCTGCTCGGGTGTGGTCACGCCGCGCTCGAAAGACAGTTGCCGCAGCGCGTCCATTATCCCCGCGCAATCCACGGACTTCGGGCAGCGGGTGGAACAAGTCTGGCAGGAAACACACTGCCACATGCCTTGCGCACGGAGCGCTTTTTCTGTTTGGCCGAGTTGCAGCAGACGAATCAGGCGAGTAGGCCCGGCATCCATTCCGGCCGCCATCGGGCAGCCGGCCGTACACTTGCCGCATTGATAGCAGTCCCGGATCCGGGTGTGAGCTAATGATTCAACCTGGGGAATAACTTGTGCAGAATCAGAGACGACAGACGCGACTTTCAACGGTGCCTGCTCCCTTCGCGAACGGACCTAACGCAGGACTAAATGAGACGCTGGCGTGCGCGAGGAGAGGGTCACCTGCGACACAGTGTCCATGGCACAGTTTGTCGCTGTCGCTTTTGACCCTCTCGCCGCGCACCGTCCTCGGCCTGCTGAAGAATCCCCGCCGGGGACTGGGACAATAATGTTGCCGGTTCCGAACTGATTGTTTCCTTTTTCATCATCTCGGCCCGGCGTCAGGTCTTTTGACGCCTGAAACCCTAAGTGCGAGCACGTCACTGGCCACTGTGGACCTTGTCACCCGCACATCTCCGATGGCGTCTAGGACCTTGATTCCGCCCTTGACAGTCGTTAGGTAATGCGATCACCATATCGGCGGTCGTAACGCTGGCTTTTGGGCCGGAACCTACGATCTGCCGACCTGAAGGTCGGCGCTGCGTATACGAGGGCATTACACCGATTCCCAACCAAAGGAGATCCATCGATGAAGAGAATTGCCTGTTTCTTAGCATTGGCATTGACATGTGGCCTGTTGTTGATCTGCGGGATGGCGGCGGCGGCTGACGAACCCGCAAAGGTCGCGGGGACGTGGGAAGTGTCGTCCCAGGGGCGCAACGGCCCCATGACCCAAACCCTGACCATCACACAAGACGGCGGCAAGATCACCGGCACCCTCACCAGCCCTCGTGGCGATGCTAACTTCGAGGGCACGGTCACCGGCAACAAAGTTGCCTTCACCATTAAACGTGAAACTGACAACGGTACGTTTGTCATCGAGTACACCGCCACGGTTGACGGGGATGCCATGAAGGGAACAGCTCATAGCGAACGGTTCGACCGCGAATGGACCGCGAAACGCACGAAGTAGTCCGCTGCCTCAGCATTCACAGCCAAACACTGCAACTCCCTGAGGACCGGAGTCCTGGCACAGAAGTGTCTGCGTCACGCGAGGCGCCACATCGGCCGGGATTCCCTGCTATACTCTGCTGATTCGATTGAGGAGGCAGCGGAATGAAAAGGAAACTCAGTTTACTGGCACTAATTCTTGTTAGTTTGGGCTTCAGCGTGTGCGGATGGGCGCAGATTGGGATGTTCAGCAAGGAGCAGCGGCTCGAGTTGACCCGGGAATGGAAGGGCGAGCGGTTCGAAGACGGGCGCCCAAAGGTGTCTGATGAACTCTTGAAACGAATGGCGACCGTGGATGCGGAAGAAGCCTGGGGCGTGCTCATGGGGCATGGGTTCATTAACCAATTCGAGGGCCACTGGCACATCATCAACCCGGGTCCGCGCCTGGCGGCGAGGGTGGTTACCGCCGTGTTTATGCCGGTCAGGCCGGACGTGAACGCGGTGATCGCCGAGCACGGCAAAGCGGAGCATCGAGTGGGCGCGCAGAATTCCTGGATCATTGACATCCTTCAGCCGGGCGACATTCTGGTGGCGGACTTATTCGGAAAGGTCAAGGACGGCACGCTGATCGGTGACAATCTTGGGACCTCGATTTACACCAAAAGTCACACGGGCCTGATTGTAGATGGGGCGGTTCGCGACGAGTCGGGGATCAGCGAGATCGAGGGCTTTCGCGTCTACACGCGGGACGTGGATCCCTCCGCGCTGCGCAATGTGATGCTGATGGGCATTAACGTCCCTATCCGCATCGGACAAGCCACGGTGATGCCCGGCGATGTGGCGGTGACGGATGTCGAGGGAGTTACCTTCGTCCCTCCGCAACTGTGCGAGGAAGTGGCCGACCACGCCGAAACGATTCACATGGTTGACGAGTGGGGCCACTTGATGCTGCGGCAACAGAAATACACGCCTGGCCAAATTGACGGCAAGTGGACGCACGAGATGAACGAAGAGTTCAATCAGTACTGCGCTTCGAAGGGGTCGAAGGTGCGGAGGAAAGAGGAGTAGGCAGTCGGCAGTCGGCAGGTCGGCAGGTGGGCAGATCGGCAGGTCGACAGTCGGCAGCCGCCGGCTCTCTCATTTGCCAGCGCGGGCCGGGTGAGGGCGTCACACCTATTCGAGATCTCTCAGCAGTATCCGAATGCTCGGTAATTTGCCATCTGTAAAATCGCAAACCATTTGCCGTTTGATCTTTGCCATTTGCCATTTGAATTGTTCTTGGTTTTTGCCTGACTAGGAGAAAAACGATGTCCAGCCACAACGATACGACGCTTGGCCGGCGAGAAGTCTTGAAAACCTCGGCCGCGATGTTGGGAGGAGCGCTGGTGGGAAGCGATGCCGGAGCCGCGGCAGAGGTGAAGAACGTAAACACCAACTCGAGCCCTTCGAGTCTCAAGATCACCGATCTGCGGGTGGCGACCGTAGTGAAACCCGGGCCGAACCCTTGCACCATCGTACGGATCGACACCAACCAAGGCGTTTACGGACTCGGAGAGGTTCGGGACGGCGCCAGCGCCACTTATGCGCTGATGTTGAAAAGCCGCATTCTGGGTGAGAACCCCCTTCGCATCGACTTTCTGTTCCGCAAGATCAAGCAGTTTGGCGGGCATGCCCGGCAAGCAGGAGGCGTGGTCTCCATCGAAATGGCGCTTTGGGATATCGCCGGAAAAGTGTATGGGGCGCCTGTTTACCAGATGTTGGGCGGCAAATTCCGCGACCGGATTCGCATCTATGCCGACACCACGGAGTCGAAGGATCCCAAGGTTTACGCCCGGAACATGAAAATCCGCAAAGAAGAAATGGGCCTGACGTGGCTGAAGATGGATTTGGGAATCGACATGGTGCAAGACACTCCAGGCACTGTGACCAGACCATCGGGACTGAGCAGTTGGGATGATAGATTTCTCCCGCACCCGTTCGTGGCGACCGAGGTGACGGACAAGGGGATCGACCTGCTTTGCGAGTACGTGGCGGCGATTCGCGAAGCGGTGGGCATGGAAATCCCACTCTCCATGGATCACCTCGGCCATATCGGCGTGAAATCCTGCATCCGGCTGGGAAAGGCTTACGAGAAATACAATCTCTCCTGGATGGAGGACTTGATTCCCTGGCAGTACACGGACCTGTGGCAACGCATCACGGAGGAAAGCCCCACACCGACCCTTACCGGCGAAGACATCTACTTGAAGGAAGACTTCATCAAGCTGTGCGAACGTCATGCCGTCGGCAAGATTCATCCCGATCTTGCCACCTCAGGTGGAATTCTCGAGACGCACAAGATCGGCGACGCGGCCATGGAGTACGGCGTTCCCATGGCGATGCACTACGCCGGCCTGCCGATCGGCTGCATGGCAAGCGTTCACTGCGCCGCCGCCACCGAGAACTTTCTGGCGCTCGAAAACCACTCTCTGGATGTGCCCTGGTGGCAGGACCTGGTGGAAGGCATCGACAAGCCGATTATCAATAAAGGCTATATTACCGTTCCTGAAACGCCCGGGTTAGGCGTGACGCTCAACGAAGACTTGGTGCGGAAGAACCTGAAACCCGGCACGGGCTATTTTGAGCCTACCACGGAGTGGGATAAGGAACGCTCCTGGGACCGGATCTGGAGCTAATGGCTTTGGAGTTTTTTGATTGCTTCCAAAGCTTGCTGATTGCCGGGCTCGCTTTTCAAACCAGTCTGCAATTCTTCGAGGGCCGCACGATCCCTTTTGGTATCCGTATAAAGCAAACCCAACATAATATGAGCGCGGCCGGAAGCGGGGTCGAGCGCCTCGGCTTGTTGAAAGGCGCGTTCGGCTTCCGCGTACCTCCCTTCACGCCAGGACACCAGCCCAACCCCCCAATAACCACGAGGCGTCCTGGTCACGCCAAGGGATTCATGGTATTCCTTGTCAGCCTCCGCAAGTCTTCCATGATCGAAATAGAAGTCAGCTAACCCGACGTGGGCGCGCACGCTTAACGGGGAAAGCATCACCGCCGTTCGGAATTCCTTTTCTGCATAAGCCGTTTGTCCGATCTGATCGTACAGTTCCCCCAGGTACAAGTGGGGCCGAGGCTGGTTGGAGTCCTTTAAGAGGGAGCGAATCAGGTACCCCAGCGCCTCATTGTAGCGCTGGCGTTTCATATTGAGCAAGGCGAGATCATTCAGGATCAGGGGATAATCCGGCGCAAGCTTGTCCGCCGCAACCAACTCCCGCTCCGCATCGTCGAGATCGTCCCTGTCGAGATAGACCCCGGCGAGGTTGAGGCGCATGATGTACGCGTCAGGCTGTGCGGCAATGGCGGCCTTGTAAAACGCCTCGTTGTCGTGCCAATCACGATTTCGCCGTACGATACGCAACGTGCAGAGGAACACAATGATGAGTGCGGAAATGACGGCGACGGGCCGCCAGACCCGAGGCCGCCAAGACGGGTGGTCCGCAAAGCCTCCGCTGGCCGTTTTTCTCCACAACTTAGCACCCGCCCAACCCAGACCCCAGCAGATTCCCGCCGAAGGCAAATAGAGGTAGCGCTCAGTGAAAATGTTGGCGGCCATCCAGGGCGAGTACAAAACTGGAGCCAAGTTGAGGAGGAAGAACATCAGCCCGAAGCTCACCAGGCGCGCGCGCTTCCAGCAGAGAACAATCAACAATATCAGCGCGGCCAACGCCACGGCGCCTGTGATGACGCGCGGATCGGAAAAACTCGTACTCATGTGAAAGGCATAGAAAGCGCAAAGCGCAGCGGGCCAGAGGAGCTTCCAGACGTACTGCCCGGCCAGTTGCAGGGCGGAGAAGAAAACCACGTCCGGCCCCATGTTGGGAAACTGGGACCTGCCGGCCATGCCGCCCACAAAGTGGATTCGGAAAGCCAAATACCCCAGCGCCAGGAACCAAAGCGGGCCGTAACGCCCCAGCTTCGTCGGGGTGCTGGTCGCATGACGATCCTCACGGCAGGCGTGTTCGAAAAGCGTGGCCAGCACCGGCAGAGTGACTGCGGGCTCCTTGGCCAGCAAAGCCAGAGCAAAGCTCGCGGCCATGGCCAAGTGACCGAGAATCAGTTTTCGGCCGCGCCACTTTGAAAGTCCCAAGAAAAACCAGAACGTCAGCAGAAAGAAGAAGGCCAGTTCCAGATCTGTCACGGCGGCGATCCAGGCCACTGATTCCGAGTGGATCGGATGAATGGCGAACAAGACGGAGGCAATATATGCCGGCAGTCGGTCATCGAACATGCGCCAGGTCACAAAAAACAACATCAGGACCACCAGCGCGTTCAGAACAATGTTCACCAGGTGAAATGGCCAGGGGACGGGACCAAAAAACTGGTAACAGAGCAGATATCCGAATGACATCAAGGGGCGGTAGTAGTTGCGAGGATAATCTCCGCCAAGGAAGGACCACACGGGTGTAGTGAAGATATCCTTCAAATGATGGAAGCTTTGAAGGTAGGGATTATTCAGAATCTGCGTGATGTCGTCATAAACGAAGAAGTTGTGGAGAGTGTTGAGATAAGGCAGAACCGCAAGAGCCACGCATAAGGCAAGCAGCAGCGCATCGCTTCGGCGTATTGAACTTCGAGACTCAGGTAGGTTCACATCAGCAGAACAGGTATTTTCGCCAACGCTCGTCGGAGCGGCCCATCATGCGCATGATCTGACGGCTGGTATGCAGTGTAAACGGGCGCGGCGGCCTCAGAAGTTTCAGCCCCGCCTCTTCGGGAAGCCGGTCGCCTTTCAGATTGTTGCACTTGTGGCAGCAGGCGACCAGGTTATCCCAATCCGTGCGGCCCCCGCGCGAGCGCGGAATCACGTGATCCAAGGTAAGTTCCTGTGCAGGCAAGGTGCTGCCACAGAACTGGCAAGTATAGCGGTCTCGCAACAGCAGGTTCTTTCTCGAGAGGGCGCGCGTCTGGTAGGGAATGCGCCTGAATTCCAGCAGCCGGATGACGGAAGGGATACGAATTGCCACCCGCGCGGCATGAATGAAGCTGCCATCGTCTTCTTCTGCGGTCGCCACGCCTTTCAGGATAAGGACCAGCGCGCGGCGGACGGCAGTGACGTTAATGGGCTCGTAGGTGGCATTCAAAACGAGCACCGGCTCTTGCAGCGACCGTTGGTGGTTCTCCTCCGGCATAAGTTTCATCCTACTAAAAAGAAGTGGCCAGTGGCTAGTGGTTAGTGGCTAGTGGTTCTGCCAGAAAACCAGCGGCCAACGGCTATCCGTTAGTGACTAGTGATTGGTCTCTATAAAGCGATAGCCAGGGCGCCCCGCACTCGGCACTAACCACTAGCCACTAACGACTGTATCTGGAAACTGGGGCGTGGCACGCGCCAAAGACAACGCCAGAACTCGCGCGGCGCCGGCCCGTTTGAGTGCAGCGGCGCAAGCCGAAAAAGTCGCCCCGGTAGTCATCACATCGTCAACCAGCAGGACCGTGCGGTTGCGCACCCGTTCGGACTGTGAAACGGAAAACACCCCTCGAACATTCTCACGGCGCGCGCTAGGACTCAGTCCAACTTGAGGAAGCGTGGGGCGGACGCGGATGAGCAAATCCGCTGCCAGTTGCAGTCCCCGTTCCTTTCGCCGGATCTTGCGGACCAGACCTCGCGCCAGCAGTTCAGCCTGGTTAAACCCTCTTTGGCGGCGTCGTGATGTGTGCAGCGGAACAGGAACAAGCAGGGCTGAATCATGCTCCGAAAGCGACTCGAACGGCCCAAGCAACAGTCCGCCCAGGCGCTTGGCCAGATGCTCGCGCCCATTGAACTTCAAATGGAGAATTGTCTTGCGCAAGTTTCCCGTATAGAGCCCATAACTCCTGGCCATGTCGAAGTCCTGCTCGCCCTGGCGGCAAGGAGCACAAAGCGCGTCAGGGAGTTCCGCCGTCTGCTCTGAAGCAAGCGGAAGACCGCAAGATTGACAGTGAGCGCCTAGCCACGGTTGAAGGCTTTCCCAGCAGAGCGGGCAAACGAAAGCGCCACCCGGTTGCTCAAGTTCCTGGCCGCAGAGCAAACAATCGGTGGGAAACACTACGGCACACAGGGTGCCGAACAGTTCCGAGAGGAGGGAGGGGGTTGGCGCTTTGTGGTTGCCGGCGAGAGAGAAGGCTGACCTCGCTTTCGATCACCTCCTCTTAATCCCCTCGTCACAGAGGAGGGAAGCAAGAGGTGGTGCGTTAGAGCAAACCCTGGTCCTGCTTTTCCTGGCATTCGATGCAATGCCGCGCCCAGGGAACCGCTTCCAGGCGTTTTACCTGAACCTCTCCTTGACAGGACACGCACAAGCCGTAAGTGCCGTTCTTGAGGCGTTCCAAGGCTTCGCCGACTAATAGGAGGACGCGCCGATTCTCGTCGCTCTGGTGGAAGAGGAACTCCTTCGTGTACGAGTTGGCGGCTTTGTCAGCGACATCTTGAGTCGCTTCTCCGTCCGCTTCACGACCGTCACGCTCAGATTTCGTCACCATCCGCAACAGCCCCTCTTGCGTGGAGACGAGGCACTTTTTGTAATAGTCGGCTTTCTTCTTGTCCATGACCAACCTTTTCGGACTCCCATGAGCCTCAACTAGAAAATTCTATGAGGGGCTGGGAAAACTGTCAAGCTGCTCTGGTTAGCAGAGAGCGTCCTGATTTGAAAGTAGCGCCGACCTCGAGAGCGTGGCCTGAGCGCAGCGAAGGGTCGGCGGATGCCCCGACAGGTCGAGGCGCAACGAATCGCACTTGCACGGTACGCGGCCGGCAGCGCCCACAAACGAAGCCGCCCAATCACCCTCCCTATCACAAATCCATTCTCTCGCCTAAGCGATTTGAGGTTAAAATCGTTAGCATCGCAAGGTAAATTCACAATGGAGGAATATTGATGCCGGGAATATACAAAATCACAGAACTGGTTGGAACCTCACCCAAGAGTTTTGCCGAAGCTACAAAGGCAGCAGTCGCTGAAGCAGCAAAGACCCTCAGGAATATGGATTGGTTTCAGGTGGTGGAGGAGCGGGGAAGGATCGTGGATGGAGCGGTGGCGGAATTTCAGGTCACGGTGAAAATCGGATTCAGACTCGAAAGGTGACAGAGTCCACAAGGCATCGCAGCGACGGCCGCGTGGCGAAGTAGAACAGATGCGCATGGCACCGGCAATCCGAGGAGCCGAATCCCGCGAGGGGGACGGAAGCTCCCTTCAGCGCACGAATGAAGCGAGCCCAGCGATGCTCGCGACTAGCCCGGCCGTACGAGTACCCGACGCGCTCGAGTAACGCGTGAGGCCGCAGGTAATCGATGTGCCAGTGCGGCCGCGGCGATAGCTTCGCGTGGTGCGCGACGCGGGCGCGCACGCCTCCCGGTCCTAGCGCGCTGCCTACGTAAACGTAGAAACCGCGGCACAGCTCGAGCGCGCCGAGTTTACCGATCCGGACCAGCTTGTCTCCGGGGCAAAAGAGGATCAAAGCGTAAGTTCCACCTTGCGGTTTCATGAGCGTTCCGCCTTGCGGTGCCTGCCTCGCGCGAGGACTGGCTTCGAAGGCGCGTTGCGGATGAGGTGAAGCATGAAAGCTGCATTTTACGTCGGAAATGCCAACATGAGGAGCGGTCCGCAGCCCGCCATCGAACCCGGCTCCGGGCAAGCGCAAATCAAGGTTGCCTATTGCGGCATCTGCGGCACGGATCTGCACATTTTCCACGGGAAAATGGACCAACGGGTGCACCCGCCCCAGGTTATCGGGCATGAGATGTGCGGCACGACCTCCGCCCTGGGGCCCGGGGTAGAGGGGTTTCGAGTGGGCGATGCGGTGACCGTGATGCCCCTCGATCCCTGCAACCATTGCCCGGCTTGCCGGGCGGGCCACAACCACATTTGAACTCTCGTGGTTGCCAAGCGGGCGGCCACGAGGGCCGCCCCTGCCAGGAGGGCAACGCGGAATGCACATACTTGAGCAGTTCAAGCTAGAGGGCAAAACTGCCCTGGTGACGGGCTGCAGGCGCGGAATCGGAAAGGCCATCGCTCTGGCGCTGGCGGAGGCCGGAGCGGATATCATCGGGGTCAGCGCCTCGCTGGAGAAAGCCGGAAGCCAAGTGGAGAGCGCGGTTGGGGCGCGCGGCCGCCATTTCCGGGGCTATAGCTGCGACTTCAGTGATCGCAAGGCACTTTACCGATTCCTCGAGAGCCTGGCCGCCGATTGTCCGACCATTGATATTCTGGTGAACAACGCGGGGATCATCCTGCGCAAGCCTGCCGTAGAGCACCCGGATGAGTATTGGGATAAGGTGATCGAAGTCAACCTCAATGCGCAGTTTGTTCTGAGCCGCGAGATTGGAAAGCGGATGGTGGAGCGAGGCCGCGGCAAAATCGTCTTCGTCGCTTCCCTGCTGGCGTTTCAGGGTGGAATTCTGGTTCCCGGCTACGCGGCCAGCAAGGGTGGAGTAGCGCAACTCACCAAAGCTCTGGCGAACGAGTGGGCGGGGCGAGGCGTTAACGTCAACGCCATCGCACCTGGCTATATCAAGACTGACAACACAGAGGCGCTGCGCAACGACGAGTTGCGCGCCGCGGCCATTCTGGCTCGAATTCCTGCCGGGCGCTGGGGCGAACCCGAGGACCTCACGGGCGCCGTGGTGTTCCTTGCGTCCGCTGCTTCGGATTATGTGCACGGAGCAATTCTGACAGTGGATGGCGGTTGGATGGCGCGATAACAGAGCGAGCCTGTAGGGGTAGGGCTTGCCCTACCCGCCCGCCGCGAGCCCGGCAAGAGGGGACGGCAAGCCGTCCCCCTACAAGCACGTGGACGTCAGCCTGGCGCGGCAACCCACGTCACGCGCGGACGGCCGCTCGAGGGGTTGCGGTCGACGAGGATGGGAGTGCGAAACACTCGGCTAAGCAATTCCGGTTGGAGAACCTCCGCCGCCGAGCCTTTCGCCAGGCATCGGCCGCGCTCCATCAAGATCAACTCATCCGCCAACTGCGAAGCAAGATTCAATTCGTGGGTGACCACAACGGCGATGAAACGTTCCGAGATAGCGAGATGCCGCAGCAGACGGAACATCTCAATCTGGTAGCCGATGTCCAGATTGGCAGTGGGCTCATCCAGGAGCACAAGTCGCGGTCTCTGGGCGAGCGTTCGGGCCAGCACTGCCCGCTGGAATTCCCCGCTGCTCATCTCCAGCACACGCCGCCCGACAAACTCCTCCAGATGGGTCTTTTCAATGGCCCAGTCCACCCAGCGTTCATCTTCAGCAGACTCGAAAAGACTGCGGCCCAAGTGAGGGTGACGTCCCTGGCGAACGAATTCACGCACCTCGAATGAGAACAAGAGGATGGTCTCCTGCCTGGCCAAGCCCACAAGGCGGGCCAACGGCCGGGGCGGAAGCCGGTGAAGGTCCGCGCCGTCCAGCGTGACGGTTCCCCGTTGCGGCGCAAGGTGACCACTGACAATTTCGAGGAGCGTTGACTTGCCCGAACCGTTCGGCCCAATAATGGCAGTGACTTCCCCCGAACGCGCCTCGAAGCTTGTGGAAGCGAGCTCGAAGTGCGAGTAGCGGAACGAAACTCCGTCGACGCGTAGATGGTGGTGGGGTTCGAGCATTGCAGTTGTCGGTCGTCAGTTGTCAGTGGTCAGTGGTCAGTGGTCAGTCGAAGGGAGATTTGAAATTCCAGATTTCAGATTCAAAACCCTGGCGCCATGCTGACCAACATGCTGCCACTCCCCTCTGTCGAATGATTAGTACATAGATATATCTCACTATAGTAATTTACACTTTATAATTTACAATTTACCCTTTATCCCGCCGTCTTGCGCAGCAGGTAAATGAACACGGGCGCGCCGGCCACGGCGGTGACGGCGCCGACCGGCAGTTCCGACGGGGCCAGCGCCGTGCGCGCCAGTGTATCGGACAGCACCAGAAGAATCGCACCTCCCAGGGCGGCGGTGGGGAGCAGCGTGCGGTGGTCGTTCCCCACCAGCATTCTGCCCAGGTGCGGCACCAGCAGGCCCAAGTAGCCGATGGCGCCGCTGGTGGCGACCGCGATCCCGGTCAGGAACGACGCCAGGATATAGACTCCCAACTCGACGCGCACCACGTTGACTCCCAGGTGCGCCGCCTCCTCCGAACCCAGGAGCAGAACATTTAAGTCCTTGGCGAGCACATACACGCCCGCCATGGCCAGCAGGATGGCCGGGGCGAGGATGCGCAACTCCGTCATGGGCGTCACACTAAGGTCGCCCATCAGCCAGAACGCGATGCCGCGCACATCGCGCGTGGAAAGCAGAGTAAGCATGAACAGGATGATGGCGGACAAGAACGAGGCCGTAATCACTCCGGCCAGGATCAGCGTGTAACTCGCCAGACGCCCGCCGCTCCTTCCCAGCAAGTAAACCCAAACCATCGTAACCATGGCGCCGGCGAAGGCAGCCAGGGGTGAGGCTGCGGCCAGGCGCCCGCCGATCCAAAGCGCGAAAATGGCGCCCACCGCAGCGCCGCTGGAGATTCCCAGCACGTAGGGATCGGCCAGCGGATTGCGAAGCAATGCCTGAAGGCCGGTGCCTGCGACCGAAAGCGCCGCACCCACAAGAATGGCCAGAAGAATCCGTGGGAGGCGAATCTGAAGCACGATGACCGCCGCTTCGGAATGTCCCCCCCGCGCGGCCAGCACTCCCCAGACTGCCCGCAAGGGTAAGTGCACCGCCCCCATCGTCAGCGATACCAACACCACTAAGACGAGAAGCAAGAACATTGCCGCGGAAACCATGATCACATTGCGGGGTGTGGCGGAAACGGTCATCTCAGGATCTCAGATTCCAAATTTCAAATTCAAGATTCAAGACCAAACAGCAGCGAAACATCCTCAAGAATCGCCGGCTCAAGATTCAACATCAGGCGGCTCTGAAACATCATCGACAAATCCGAGTTCGAGATTCAAGATCAAACAGCCGCGAACAGTCATCTTAGATCAGATTCGAGGCTCGCGAATCAGTTCTTGCAGCGCAGGCGCCGAGATTCATCAAGGCTGCCTCGGGTGCAGTAGATTCGCCAACTCTTCCAGTGCGTCCACCAGGCGCGGGCCGGTCCGCTCGATGGTCTCGGAAACGAAGTACATGCGGCCGCCTTTGACCGCCTGGAGGTCCTTCCAACCAGGCAGGCCGCGAAATTCCTCCAGGCTGGGAGAAAAGGACTCGGTCTTGGGAAAAAGAATCACGTCGGGACTCAGGGGCAGGAGTTCCTCCAGGGTCAAGCGTGGCCATTCACCTTTCAGGTTCTCCCCGATCGGGATCCCGCCCGCGGCGCGGATGACGTCGGCAATGAACGTGCCAGGGCCGACTGTAATCAAGGGGCGATACCAAACCACGAAAAGAACTTTGGGCTCCGGCTGGCCCTTGATCCGATTCTCGAGACGGTCAATTCGGGCTTGCATCTGAGCCACGAGCCGGCTGGCCTCCGCCGCGCGTCCGAGCACTTTCCCTAGATCCTGGATCGAGGCCAGAGTCCCCGCAAGTGTATTCGCCCTCACGCCGTAAACGGGTACACCCAACCGTTCAAGCTGGTCCGCGGTCTCACGCCGGTTAGCGTCCGGAGTGCCCAGCGCCAAGTCGGGCTTCAGCGCCACAATGCGTTCCAAACTGGGATTCACCATCGTACCGACATGAGGCTTGCTCGTGGCTTGAGGCGGAAAGTCGCAGTTATCCGTGTCTCCCACCAATTCATCGCCAAGACCCAGAGCATAAACGATTTCTGTAATGTTGGGAGCAAGGGAGACCAGCCGGTGAGGATTCTCGGGAACGTTGACCATGCGGCCGGTTTGGTCTTTGACCGTGCGCGCGGAACCGGCAGCGGGCAGCAGAACTAAAAGAGTGGCGGCCAGGACGCAGGCCGGCAACCAGTACCTGTATGCGAGTTTTCCACCGCGATCCTTTGTTTTCATAGACATTCCCGGTTCGTTCGTACATTTTTGTAACGCCGTCCTAGGGGCGGTTCGCGAACCGCCCCTACCTGCAGCTTGGTTGACTTTTTGATCTTATCCTTTTTTTTCATAGACATTCTCGCTTTGTTCCCCGCCTTTCGTTACTACTAACCGGTTTCACGCAAAGCCGCACCACCCCCAACCCCTCCTCATCCGAGGAGGGGAGCCCGAGAATTCCCCTCCTTCGATAAGGAGGGGCCAGGGGTGGTCGATTTCTGCCGTTCCTTTGTTTTCATAGACATTCTCGCTTTGTTCTGTCGAATTCGGGCCGAGAAGTCGAGAGTTGAGAGTCGAGGAGTGAAAAGCCGCCGGCATCCTAACCGCTTGACTTCCTGGTTCGGCTTCACGACTCCTCAACTTCTCGCCTGTTTGTTTTCATAGACATTCTCGCTTTGTTCCGCCGTTTTCGTCATCAAAACCCGGTTTCACGCAAAGCCGCAAAGCCCGCCAAGGCCGCAAAGGCCCACCACCCCCAACCCTTCCTCGTCCGAGGAGGGGAGCCGTGGAGCCGATCTCCTTGGATAAGGAGGGGACACGGCGGGCGATTTTGGGAACCAGTCAAAAGAGCCGTTGGCGAGGTCTGGTCAGTCATAGCGGAAACACCCAGCACTCCCACTCTAGGCTATCGCATTAAGCGTAGCTTGTCAAGCTCTTTCATTCGAAGCGCGCCGGGAGACGCTCGAACGGCGCGATTTTGTTTGTCAAACGCCCGCGTCAGGTGAACAATAGGGGACACTATGCGCTCCCTGACTGCGGCTCTTGGCTTTCTCGCCATCACTCTCACCGGCGCGCTCCCCACATTGCCCGCCAGGGAGAGCAGCCCTCGCCGGCCTGTTGCGTGGTGCTACGTCCAAAAAGGGCCGCTCGAGGCGGTGAGAAGACTGCCAGGTCGAAAAACGATGTCGCTGAGTTTAGGCGCGGGAGCGCTGGTGCCGGTGATGAGGACCGAATCGAAGAATGGCAGAATGCGGGTCCTGCTTCGTATCACCGAGCTTGCGACGCTGGCTTCGGTGGACGGATGGGCGGATTCGAGCCAGGCGGAACTCCTTCCCATCGACCGGTTTCCCAGTGACGAAGAGATCCAACGACAACTCCGCTTCGAACCTCCGAGCGGTTTCGGAGGCCCGGGGGTTGCGGTAGAGCGCTGGCTGGTGAAGCAAGGGGACTCGGGCGCGGCGCTGGTGTGCTTCGTGGCGTCTTCCGGCCTGCCGGAATCACGGCTCGCAGCCTTCCTGCCCGCGGGTGGGAAATACGTGCGAGGGCCGGAGATTGAATTCACCTTTTCCGACATGAACCCGGGCATCTTATCCGGAGAGGTGCGCGACCTGCTCGGCGACGGAGTCGAGTGCCTGATCACTCGCGAGCCGTTCCGCAGGGGACCCGAGATTCAGGGAGTAAACATGGTGATCCGCCGCCTCGAGCACGGAGAGTTTTCGACGCTCTGGACGGCTCCGCTCAAGTCGCGCAACCTCGGCTCCTTCCCGCGAGAGATTCAAAAGCTCCAGCCGGAGGAGAAGAACGCCGGCGCGCCGGGGACGGTGACCAATGCCGAGGTGGATTTCCAGGCGAGCGGAAGGACTCAGATTCCTGTCTGGAAAGCGACGATAGACTTCTTCACGGTGGGACAAGATAAACCCATTGATTCCGTAAAAGTCAGCAAGGCCTGCGGCTGGAATGGCTCCAAGTTCGAGCCGGTCCAGTAGTTGGCGAGGCAAACTGAATTGTCCCCCTACGTCGCCCACCCCATAAATATAACTAGCACAACAATTGTATCGGATATTCCGTGCGCGAGGATCGCAGCCCACAGGTTGCGGCCCGAGAGAAGGTAGACGCCACCGAGTACCAGACCGGAATAGGTGGAGTCCATAACGCCCGCGGGACCCTTGTAGAAGTGCGCGAAGCCGAAGAGCGCGGCCACATAGAGCATGGCGGCTACGTAGGCAAGTTTCGAGCGGTTACCCAGGTCCGCAGCTCGCGTTAGCAGGTAGCCGCGGTAGCCCACCTCCTCGCCGAACCCCGCAAAAACCCAAACGATGGCCAAATTGCGCAGGGCGAACTTCCAGTCGTGGGCGGGCACCTTTAACAACGAGGAGACCTGTTCCGGCCTATGCCAAAGGTGGCTGGCCAGCGGCTCAATAACGAATTGACTGCCGAGTAGCAGCAGAGCAGCCGCAACGATGGCCATGACCACAATCTTCCACCACGAATTCGGCCGCCTGAGTCCCGCTACACTCCATCCGCCGTCGCGAAGCCGTAGTGACATCCAGAAGAGCCAGAAGAGGATTGGCACTTCGTTCGGCACAATATGGAAGATATTGTGGCCAAGGACGATGAATGCGCCGAGCAGGACTTCAAGGAAAGATAGCCAGCGCTCGCTGGGCGTGAGTTGGGCAGGGGACGGCGATGCAAGTGGTCGCACACGCAGATACTAGCAGGTGCGTGGATTCAAACCAAGTGGCCTCCATCCGCGCAGCCCCAGCTTCTCCGTTGAGTTGGCATCGGCATAGGCATATAATGGTTTTGGGGCTTAGGGAAAAATGCAAAAAGCAAAAACATTAGGCGAGCTGAAGAAGTCTCTCTATAAGAGTGTCAGCGTCAGGGATGAGATGCGGGCTAATCTGCTGTGCAAGCTCTCGGCAGGCCAGCCGCTCTTCCCGGGCATCATCGGCTTCGACGATTCGGTGATCCCGCAGATTGCCAATGCTGTTCTTTCCCGGCACAACTTCATCCTGCTGGGACTGCGAGGCCAGGCCAAAAGCCGCATCCTGCGCTCCCTCGTCACGCTTCTCGATGACTCCATCCCTTATATTGCCGGCTGTGAAATCAACGACGACCCGCTGAACCCCCTCTGCCGGGCCTGCCACGAGCGGCTGGCGGAAATGGGCGACGACACGCCGATCGATTATCTGGGCGCTGAAGATCGCTATGTTGAGAAGTTGGCCACGCCGGATGTGACGATGGCCGACATTATAGGTGATCTTGATCCCATCAAGGCCGCCCGGGGCGGGCACGCCTTGTCCAGCGAATTGACCATCCATTATGGCCTGCTGCCGCGCGCGAACCGCGGTATTTTCGCCATCAACGAACTCCCTGACTTGGCCGGCAAGATTCAGGTGGGGCTGTTCAACATTATGCAAGAGGGCGATGTACAGATTAAGGGCTACCCATTGCGTCTTCCACTGGACGTGGCGATGGTCTTCACCGCCAACCCGGAAGATTACACCGCGCGTGGCAAGATCATTACTCCCTTGAAGGACCGAATCGGTTCCGAAATCCGCACCCATTATCCCGCTTCTCTCGAGCATGCCATGGCCATCACCGCCCAGGAGGCCTGGACGGATCGCGACGGCCGCACCAAGCTGGTGATCCCCGAGTTCTTAAGGGAGATTGTGGAAAGCGTCGCCTTCGTGGCGAGGCAGGAGAAGCGAGTTGACAAACGGAGCGGCGTGAGCCAGCGCGTGCCCATCACCTGCCTGGAAAACGTAATCAGCAGCGCCGAGTATCGCGCCGTGAAGAACCACGAAGACAAGACTGTTCCCCGCCCCTCGGATGTTTACACGGCCATGCCCTCGCTGACCGGCAAAGTGGAATTGGAATATGAGGGCGAAATGCGCGGGGCGGACAGCGTGGTGCGCGACATCATCCGGCAGGCTACGGCTCGCGTCTTCAAGAAGTATTACGATGGAGTTCCTCTCCATTCCATTGTTCAGTGGTTCGAGTTGGGCGGAACACTGAAGTATTCCCCGAACGATTCCGCCGAAGAACTCCACAGCCAATTCAAGAAGATCCAGGGTCTGCTCGAACAGGCGCAGCGCCTGGGGATCAAGCCAAAGGACGACCCTGCCCTCCTGGCCTCGGGTGCGGAATTCATCCTCGAGGGGCTTGCGGCGCTGAAACGAATCAGCCGAAACGAAGAACTGGGTTTCTTCGCAGAAAAGCAGCATGCCGAGAGCCCTCCTGAGGAACCGGCGCCCGCCGGGCATCGGCGGAGGTCGCTCAACTGAAGTGCTGTCCGTTGTCAGTTGTCCGTGGTCAGTTGTCCGTGGTCAGTTGTCCGTTGCTAAGATAGGCAGCGGCTGGAGCAGGGTGGGGAGTATATGGCAGAAAAGGAAACTCAAGGACCCTTCCCCATGCGACGTTTTTGCGACGGACAACGGACAACCTACAGCTAGTCGGTGTTTGCGATGAAGTTTGTCAAATACGGCAAATACGTTCCCAATCCCTTCGACGATCTGAGCGCCGAAGACCTACTGCAACTCCTTCAGGACTTCCTCCTCGACAGCGGCTTCTACAACCAAAATTCCAACTTCTATGAGATGGATCCCGAACGCACCATGGAGCAATTGCATCAGGCGCTGCTCGAAGCTCTTCAGCAGCAGGGAAAGATCTCTGACGAGTTGCTGAAGCAAATGTTTGAGAATTGGGAAGATTATCAAAAATCCGAGCTGGCTGAACGCATCGACCAAATGCTGCAACAACTCGCGGATGAGGGCTATATCAGAATCGAGCAGCCCAATCCCGCACAAAGCGAATCAAAGGAAACCGAGCAGGGCCAGCTCATGGATGGCGAGGGGAAAGCCAAGTTCGAAGTCACGGACAAGGCCCTGGATTTTCTCGGCTTCAGAACTTTGAAAGACCTGCTGGGTTCTCTGGGCAAATCGAGCTTTGGACGGCACGATACCCGCGAACTCGCCACCGGGGTCGAAGCCGACGGATCCAGCCGGCGCTACGAGTTCGGAGATACGTTGAATTTGGATGTCAATGCCACGCTGCTGTCGGCGATTCAGCGCAACGGCCTGAAAATTCCCCTCGAGCTCGGCTATCAGGATCTTCAGGTTAGACAATGCGAGTACCAGAGTTCTTGCGCCACCGTCCTGATGCTGGATTGCAGCCACAGCATGATCCTCTACGGCGAGGACCGCTTTACACCCGCGAAGAAGGTCGCCCTGGCGCTGACTCACCTGATTCGAACCCAGTATCCGGGGGACACGTTGCACCTGGTGTTGTTTCACGACTCGGCAGAAGAGGTGCCGCTCAACGACCTGGCCCGCATCCGCGTGGGCCCGTACTACACAAATACCCGCGAAGGTTTGCGGATGGCACAGAAGATCCTCTCTCGCCAGCGGAAAGACATGCGCCAGATCGTCATGATCACCGACGGCAAGCCGTCAGCGCTGACCCTGGAGGATGGGCGGATTTACAAGAATTCCATGGGCCTGGATCCGCTGGTGGTTTCAGAAACGCTGCACGAAGTCGCCCGCTGTCGCCGCAACGGGATCCTGATCAACACTTTCATGCTGGCGTCAGACTATAGCCTCATCAACTTCGTCCAGAAAGTCACGGAAATCTGCCGCGGCAAAGCCTACTTCACCACCCCTTATACCCTCGGCCAATACCTTTTAATGGATTACTTGCAAAAAAAGGTCAAGCACATTCATTGAAAGGCAGTGGCACAGCGCGCCGGAACCGCAACCAAAACCAACTTCTCCGCGTCGTCTGTGCCTCGCAAGACTAAACACAGAGAACACGGAGGGTCTCAGTGATCTCTGTGTTTAGTCTTTTCAGGAACGGAGAACACGGAGAAGAAACCGCCTCTACATCTAGGCGACGACTGGCGATTGAGGAGTGAAAAGCAAGACTCGAATGGTATGCGCGAGGAGACACACGACCGCCTTCGCCTGCCAAGAGAGGTAAATTGGATACTGTGTCCGAACTCGCCCTGAACTAATGCTTGCTGAGCTTAGCAGCCATGCTCAGGATTAGCTTGCGATTAGCGCTGGACATACCTTCGAACATCTTTACCAGACGCTTGACGGGTTTTCCCGAGCCCACCTGCTCAGGAATCTTGGGCGCACTGGGTTTGCCCTCATCGTGAAACAAGAGCTGATACGGCTCGATCTCCAGTGCCTTCGCAAACTTCTCCAAGGTAGTAAGGGAAGGGGCAGTATAGCCGCCTTCTACACGTGAAATGTAGGAACGCAAGAGACCGGACCGTCTTTCTATGTCACCTTGCGATAAGCCCTTTGCCTCGCGCAGCGATCTTAGTCTTTTTCCAAGTTCCATACGGTGATTAAATCAGAAATGAGCACAAGAGTCAATCACATTCAGATAATATATATTTCCCGAAGTGTCATGGCCATGTCATCCCGGCAGATCGGGATGCTTCGCGCCGGATGCGGCCATTAACTCCAGGAGCGCTAACGCAAGCACTGAGCCTCCCACCTCGCTAACCGGTGGGAGTAAAACTGCCATGTCGGAACGATTCACCAGTTCGCGATCGTTCGTGTCGGTCATCGAAAACAGCCTGCCGCCCTTGACTTTGACTTGAGCAGCAGTCTCATGCAACAGCCGCTTGGCTCTCAGACGCGACCCAGAGACAAACAGGGTGGCCTCGCCGCGCCGGAGATGCGAGATGTGACCCGCCAGGAAGTCGGAGGCCTCAATTCCTTGAATCTCCCCCGACGCGCTCAGGCGCCAAGCCGTCCGCGCCACCACAGGATGATAGAGGCCAGCACCCACCAGCCAGAATCGTTCCAGCGGGCGGAGTTCGCCCGCCAACGAACGAAGCGCATCCAGTAGCTGAGTGAAAGACCACTCCATCTGTTCCGGCAGTCGCCTCAACTCCTCTTCCAATGAGTCGAGGCCCACGTTGGAGCGTTTGAGCAGGCGCGCCGCGGTCAGGACGATGCTGGAAAGCGCGGCGAGTTGGCAAACCGCCGCCGCCGCAGAATCCTCCGCGCCTTCGTCACGCGTCAGGAAAACGCCCTCACAAGCTTTGGCCAGAGAGCTGTCCGCGCTGCGCGTCAACGCCAGTGGTACAGCACCACGCGAGCGGGCCACGCGGGCGGTTTCGAGTGACTCAGGGTCCTCACCGGATGCTGAAAGCACCAGCACAACCGAGCGGGCACGTAGCGCCAGGACCGAATAGGCTTCAAAGACATTTGCGGAGCGGGCCAGCGCCGGCCAGCCCGCCAACCATTCGAACAAGTAAACCCCCGCAACGCCCAGCGGCAATGACGCGCCGCAGCCGCAAACGTAGATGGGAGATTCTCCCCATCTCACGCGGCGAATGAGCGATTCATATTCGTGAGCCCCTTTTTCTAAGGTGTCCCGGAGCAGCCGGGGGATTTCCAAGATCTTGGCTCGAGTTTCCATATTCGGCCGCCTTCGGAGGTAGAGGGTCATTCCCGCGAAAGCGGGAATCCATGTTCCAAACTTCCCAAATGCGCCATCGACGGGCTGGATTCCCGCTTTCGCGGGAATGACCGTGTGGCGGCAGCGATGTAGCAGTGATTCTATATCTCCCTGTCCTCAATTACTTCAGTTGCGGACGTCGACCTAAGCTCACCCCTGTAGGGAACGACAAAGCCGTGTGCGGAGAGGTGGGCGCCGAAGAGCAGCATCATCGCCGCCCCATAAGCCCAGAACAACAAAGTGGCGGATGTCTCGTACGGCCCGTAGACTTCCCGGAAGCGAAAGAGCGGCAACGTCAGCATGTAGATTAGTTTTCCCACTTCTGTCAACACGCCACCGATCATGGCGGCGGGAAGAACCTGGGTGACCGGAACCTGGGTGTTGGGCAAGAAAAAGTAAATTACGAAACAGGTGGCGACGGCCAGCGGGACGGAAAGCGTCTCCATGAAAACCCGCGAGATCGCCCCCACCAACCCTGGGGCCAGAACCCATCCAAGAGCGTGGGTGAGCACCCATTGCGCAGCCGTGGCGAGAAGAATCGAAAGCAATGCCATCAAACCGGTCGTCACCGCCAGAAAGAAGGATATTACCTGGTTCTTCAGGAAACTGCGGTTCTGGGGCACACTCCAGACTTTATTCAAAGCAACTTCCAACGGCAAAAAAACGCCTGAACTGGTGAAGAAGAGCACGATCACCGAAATGAGTTGCAGCCGGGGACGCCCCGCCGCGAGTTGGGAAAGATTCCGAATGATGGAATCCGCGCCCTTCGGCAAGTGAATCTGCAAAAGCTCGAGGATCACGCGGGAAGCGCTCTCCCAACCCAGCCAGCGACGGCAAACGGTAAGCAGAAGCAGCGTGAAAGGGAAGAAGCAAAGGTACGCATTGGCGGCGATCGAAAAGGCGTAAGCGTGCACCTCGGTCGATGCGATATAGCGCAAACTTGGGAGCAGCCGCTTGCCGATTTCCTTCCACAATTCCTTTCGGCCTACAGCCGATTTAACCGGGCCAGTCACTCGATCTCCCTTCGGCAGAAGCGGAAATATCATAACAGGTTGCCGAGTGATACTTGCTGGCATTTCGAGACCGGGTCCGGGGGCACGATATGTCAATTCGATGGGAGGAGAAAAGCCTCTTGACATAAACTAGTTTGTAATGCAAACTAGTTGGCAAGGAGATGAGACCATGTTCGATCAACTTGACGATTACGTTCGACGGCCTATGCATTACGAGAATATCGATGGCATCGGTCAGTTAGGGATCGGAATTCTGTGGATGGGCATTGCAGCGCTGGAAGCGCTGGAGACGACTGTGCCGGAAGGCTCGATTTGGCATCGACGCGGCCCCGTTGTTATTTGCCTGCTGGCTTTCGGGGCAATCGTTTTATTTGGCATGTGGACCCTAAAGAGCCGCATTACGTTTCCCCGCACGGGGTACGTTAAGTATCGGGGACTCAGCAAGCCATGGGTGGGTGCCGCGATCGCCGCGGTGATTGCCGTCCCCATGACAATGTTCACTAGCTTTCTATCTCGACACTCCTCGTCCTCAGCCTCGCTGCCGGTGGCGGTCGGATGTGCAGGCTTTGCGCTTGTGTATGCTTTCGCGACCAGGATGGAGGCTGCGTGGAACTGGGTTGTGCTGGTGGTGATGGTGGCAGGCCCGGTGGCGATTTCCAAACTCCCAATAGATCGCCAGTGGGGCCAAGGGCCCTCGCTGGGATTCCTGGGGCTGACCTTTTTAGTATCCGGCGCAATTACTCTTTATCTGTACCTTCATCGCACTCGGCCGCCAGATGAGGGGGCGCCGGAATGAACGACCAGGCAAAGAGTATTTCCGCGCTCGATCGAGTCATTCATGAGCCCGCGCGGCTGATGATCGTTGCCCTACTTTCCGGCATCGAGCAGGCCGACTTCCTCTACTTGCTCCGTGAGACGGGGTTAAATAAGGGCACTCTCTCGAGCCACCTTGCCCGGTTGGAGGAAGCCGGCTACCTCGAGATCACCAAGACCTATCGCGGGAAAATCCCACAAACGCTGCTGCAGCTCACAGCCTCGGGCCGCAACGCATTCACCCAGTATCGTAAGACGCTCAAGGACGCGTTCACGGAGTAACGCGGGCCGGATGCCCGCGCTCGAGCCCCGAAAAGCACATTCCGCACCTACGAAAAAGTGCTATAATTCGAATTTGCTTTTTAGTTGAGACGATCGGGCTTCATCAAAACTTATCTCGCAAGCAAGACGACTTATTCCTACCCATCTGGTTGAGTTCAGGAATCGAAGGAGCAAACCATGAGACGGAAAAGGCAGAAGCCGGAAGAGGTCGCGGCGCGGAAAGACAACTTCAGCCGGCGCGACTTTCTGAAAGGGGCCAGCGTCGCCGTATCGGGAGGGTTGCTGGTTACGGAAGCACAGGCGGCGCCGAAGGCACCGGGGGCGGAAGCTGTCGCGGGGCCGGGGCGCGTGGCCATCACCCTGAAGATCAACGGCAAGCCGCAGAAGGTTAATGTGGAACCGCGTGTCACGCTACTCGACGCTTTGCGGGATTACTTGGACATCACCGGTGCCAAGAAAGTGTGCGATCGCGGTGTCTGCGGCGCATGCACGGTTATTATGGATGGCAAACCGGTCTACGCCTGTAACCTGCTTGCCATACAGGCGGAGGGACACGACATCGTGACCGTCGAGAGCCTCTCGCACGGTGACCAACTGCATCCCGTGATGACGGCCTTTATCGAGCACGACGGCCAGCAATGCGGCTTTTGCACGCCCGGCTTCGTGGTGGCCTGCAAGGCCTTCTTGGACAAGCATCCGAACCCCACCATGGACGAGATTGAAGACGGACTGGGCGGCAACCTCTGCCGCTGTGGGACCTACGCGGGAATCCGGCCGGCTGTGCTGGCGGCCGCCAAAGCGATGAAGGGAGGAAAAGCCAATGCCTAAGTGCAAATACGATTGGCCGGAGGCAGGGGATCGAAAACTAATTGGCCAACGAATCAGCCGTGTGGACGGCCCTGTCAAAACAAGCGGCAAGGCAAAATACACCTACGACGTGAAGCTTCCGGGCATGCTCTACGCCAAGGTTCTGGGCTCGCCTTACGCTCATGCCAAGATCACTGCCTTGGACACCTCCGCCGCCGAAAGCATGCCGGGCGTGAAGGCGGTCCGCAAGATTCAGGACGTGGGCACGGAGATTCAATGGGCCGGCGATGAGATCGTGGCAGTGGCGGCGGAAAGCGAGGACATTGCTCGCGACGCCCTGGACAAGATCAAGATAGAATTCGAGCAGCTTCCCTTCCTGGTTAACGAAGAGGACCTGAGCCGAGCCGGCGACCACGCCAAGGCGGCCGGAACCGAGAAGAGCGGCGACCCTGACAAAGCCTTCAGCGACTCCGACGTGGTGATT
This sequence comes from uncultured Acidobacteriota bacterium, assembly GCA_963831905.1. Classification (GTDB taxonomy): domain Bacteria; phylum Acidobacteriota; class Terriglobia; order UBA7540; family UBA7540; genus CAVROP01. The sequence goes on from CAWHRX010000005.1 coordinate 182,322, forward strand.
TCCGAGGGTTACTATGGCATCCAAACCATCACACATTGCTGCCTGGAAGCGCACGGGAGCGTGGCGGAGTGGACCGCCCCGGACACTCTGAAGACTTATTTCTCCACTCAAAACGTATCTGGAATACCGGGCGAACTCGGCGAAGCTTTACGGCAGGCGAACATCGACGTAAAAAACAACAACGTTGAGACCATCTGCCAGTACGTCGGCGGAGGATTCGGCAGCAAGTTCGGCGCCGACCGCTGGGGAGTTGAGAACGCCCGCCTGGCAAAATTGGCAAACAAACCCGTCAAGTTCCTGCTCGAGCGCGACATTGATTTAATTGTGGCGGGCGCGCGGCCGTCCAGCTACGCCAAGGTCAAGGTGGCCGCGAAGAAAGACGGCAGTATCGTGGCGTGGCAGTCGGAGTCCTGGGGAACCGGGGGACCGGCGGGCACCACCATGCCTCCCCTTCCTTACGTCCTCACCGGCATTCCGAACAAGGTTACTCGCCACACCTCGGTGGGCACGAATACGGGTCCGGCGCGCGCCTGGCGCGCTCCCAATCATCCCCAGGCGGCAGTGCTCACCATGTGCGCTCTCGAGGACCTTGCGGCCAAGCTGAACATGGATCCGCTGGAATTCTTCATGAAGAACGCCGACCTGGCCGGCGACCGCGGAAAAGTGTATAAGGAAGAGCTTCAGAAGGCAGCGGAATTAATTGATTGGCAAAAGAACTGGCACCCGCGCGGCCACCTGACTCCCGGCCCGATTAAGCGCGGCCTGGGAATCAGCATGCACACCTGGGGCGGCCGAGGGCACAACAGTAATTGCAATGTGAACATCCACCCCGACGGCTCCGTTGAGGTCGACCTGGCAAGCCAGGATCTGGGCACCGGGACACGCACGGTGATCAAGATCGTGGCGGCGGAAACTCTGGGCCTTCCCATCGAGGCGATCGAACTTAACATCGGAGACACGAAGTATCCGGCCAGCGGCGCTTCCGGCGGAAGCACCACCGTCGGCGGGGTTAGCGCCTCCACTCGCCGGGCATCCGTGGATGCCCGCGATCAACTTTTCGCGGCTGTGGCTCCCAGTCTGGGGGTTCCTGTTGAGCAACTCGTCGCCGCCGACGGGAAAATCCAGGTGCAGGGCGATTCTTCCAAGAGCCTCACTTGGAAACAGGCCTGCTCCAAGCTGGGCGTAAAGACGATTCAGGTAACCGGAAAGAATCCCGGCCCCTGCTCGCTCGGCTCGAGCGGTGTGGGCGGCGTGGAGATCGCGGATGTTAACGTCGATACCGAGACGGGAATCGTGAAGATCAACAAGATGGTGTGCGCGCAGGACTGCGGGCTGATCATCGATTTGAAGACGGCGGAAAGCCAGTGCTACGGCGCGCTGATCATGGGCATCACCTACGCGCTCTTCGAACAGAAGATTATGGACGACGTCACGGGCCGGATGCTGAACCCGGACATGGAGTTTTACAAACTGGCGGGCATCGGCGATATTGGCGAACTGGTCGTCCACATGATGACCGGGCCGGGCTACGACGAACGCGGCACCATCGGCCTGGGTGAGCCGCCAGTTATTTCGCCGGGCGCCGCCATCTCCAACGCCGTCGCCAACGCCATCGGCGTGCGAGTGTCCACAATACCCATCACTCCGGAAAAGGTCCTCGCTGCACTGGAGAAAGGAGAGATATCCTGATGCAAAACTTCGAATACGCAAGTCCTACGACTTTGCAAGCAGCGATCCATTTGTTGGCCGAGGCCAAGGGCGATTCAGCAGTCCTGGCGGGGGGAACCGATCTGCTGAGCTTGCTGAAGGAAGGCGTTGCCAAGCCGGTGCGGGTTGTCGATCTGCAGAAAGTAAAGGAACTGAAACACATTGAGTCGAGATCCGGAACCGGCCTGCGCCTGGGCACCTTGGTGACCTTCGACGAACTGATCGAGAATGCGGAGGTGCAGAAGAATTATCCCGCCCTGGTTCAGGCTGCCCGAGGCGTCTCGAGCCCCCAGGTCCGCAGCATGGGAACTGTGGGCGGCGACCTTTGCCAGCGTCCGCGCTGCTGGTACTATCGCTTGGGATACGGCCTCTTGGCAATTTACAATGGAAAAGCCATGGTGCCCGAAGGCGACAATCGCTACCACGCCATCCTGGGCAATTCCGGCCCCTCTTATTTCGTGAGCCCTTCGAGCTTAGCGCCGGCGCTCTTTGCACTGGGGGCAAAAGTTCAATTGCACGGTCCCGAGGGAGCGCGGGAGCTTGAAATCGAGAAATTCTTCGTTACTCCCGCGAGCGAGGGTGAAAGCGAACATGCGCTCAAACCGCACGAAATCGTCACGGAGATCGTTCTGCCGCCTGCCGAAGGAATGAAGATGGCGGTGTACGAAGTCCGGCAGAGAGAGGCGCTGGATTGGCCCCTGGCCGCCGCCGCCGTGGCTCTTGAGATGCCGGGCGATTCGATTCGCAGGGCGCGCGTGGTCCTCGGCCATGTCGCTCCAGTGCCCTGGCCGTCTGCGGAGGCGGAACAAGTTTTGGCGGGAAAGACGTTTGTTGAGGATCTAGCCGACGAGGCCGGAAAGGCCGCGGTGAGTAAGGCTACGCCGCTGTCAAAGAACACCTACAAAGTCCAACTGGCCCGAGTGGCGGTGAAGCGCGCCTTGTTGCGCGCCGTGAAAGGAGAGGTCTGATCATGCCTGAACCCACTCCCCAGCCTGAGTATTCCCCTGAGCGCTGCCGGTTGTTGCGCTCCAAGTGGATGTTCATCGAGTCGGAGCCTGACCCGACGGTTCCCCGGTCCGACAGCGGCATTTGCTGGTGTGTCCACACCCAGAATTGCTTGGGCCCGGATGGGGGAATCGTCAATATGGAAAGCTGTAGACCGGGCCGCGCCTGCTTCCGCTCGTTGTAGGCGGGCGGTTCGTCGTGTCTTCATTATTCTATCCGCTTCTTCTCCCGCAGAGGCGCAGAGGTGCTGAGGCCTGAGAACAAAGGGCCTTCGCTCTGCGTCTCCGCGACTCTGCGGTGAATGCCTTCGCCATCTCACCTTTCAAACCGGTAACTTCCGACCTCCTGTGACATCAAACTATATGGGGGCTTAAGCAGTAATTTGTTAATCGGAGGACACATGAAAGGAAGATTGATTGTTTCGGCAATCGTAGGGTTAGGTCTGGCTGCATTGCTGGCCGTTCCCGGCAAGGCAGCAATTAAGGGAGAGTATATCGAGGCTCGCAGTGCGGACGTTTACACGGGGCCGTGCTTCGCCAACGGCGAAGTCGGACTGGTGGGGGACGAAGCCATCCTGGCTTGGAAGATCGACCAAGGCAACTGGGAGGGAATCAGTTTGAACGGCCTGGCGGTTGTGGCGGTGGTGAAAGCCCATGCTACGTTGGGTGACCCTTACCATAGCCCTTATCCCGCCGAATCCGTGCTGATCGTTGACCAAAAGGCCAGTGCCCGGCAGCGTTTGGCGCTTCAGGAATTCGCGGCCTCGATGGCCGGCAAGCTCTTAAGCCACGTGGTGCGCGTGGAAGCGGCCCCCATTGAGTTGACGCTGGCTACAGGAGAAATGCACGGCGCGGCCCAGTTGGTGGCGGGAGACCTGGCGAGCATCAAGACGCGCAGCCTGTGCCAAGGCGACGATAAGTGCGGGAATGAAATTGTGTATTATCCTCCCCTCGTTCACCTGGCTCACGCCATGCCCGCCTTCACGATCGAGGATTCCTTCCACGGCCAGGGCCTGGATGTGGTGTGGAATCATATTGGCAAACGCAGCGCATTTGTGGGAAGCTTTTCACTTGCTAGCGTTTCCTAAACCAAATTACGCGTTGGCTGCCCTGGCGCTCTTTTCCTCTTGCAGGGCATCCAACGGATGAGGGCCACTTATGAGACTGCATCGCGCACATCTGATATTACTTGCCGCACAACTTCTCTTGGCGAGCCTGGCGTTCGGGCAAACCTACAAAGTCGAAACTGCCGGAGCGCCTGCCGCTGGTCAACTTCCACAACCTCTTCAGAATGCGCTCGAATCCCAGGGAGCGAAAGTGGTTAACGACCAGGGCGCCACGTTGCTCGAAGCATGGTTCGCAAAAACCGTGGCTACAAATTCCAGCGCCAGCCCGTCCCAAGACTTCCTCTATCCCTCTCTGACCGATGGGGAATTCGTCGGCGTGCTGCACTTTTCCAGCGCCGGTGCGGATTTTCGCGGTCAGGCCATCAAACCGGGTTTTTATACGTTGCGCTACGGGCTCATTCCCCAGGACGGCAACCATATGGGGGTGAATCCCACCCGTGACGTACTAGTTCTCTGCCCCGTCGCTGCGGACACCGACCTCAGCGCCAACCTGAAATTCGATGACCTTGTGAAGCTGAGCCGCCAAGCGGCCGGGACGCCGCACCCAGCTTTCCTTGTGGGTGCGCCCGTGAACGGAAGCACTTTTCCCGCCGTGGCCAAAGATGATCAAGACCACTGGAATCTGCAAGTGAAACTCCACGGTTCCAACGGTGAGCTTCCGTTCGCGTTTGCAGTCGTCGGTAAGTGGCAGGGGTGAGAGATTGATTCATTGATTCCAGTGCAGATTGGAATCTTGAATTTGGGGTTTTGAATCGTTCTGGCTGTGCCGGTGCAATTTGGAATCTTGAATTTGGGATTTTGAATCGTTCTGGCTGTGAGGCTGGCTGAATGCATCTCGCAGAAACCAAACTACGCGGAACCGCAGAGCGTTGTTCACTGCGAGGCACGGCGGCCGGTCTGTTCGTGTTCATGGTTCTGGCCACCTCCCCATGGAGCTTCGCCCAAGGCGAGCCGCCCCACTTGGCGGTCCTGGAAGGGCAACTCCTGGCCACTTCAGCGGATTGTCCTGTCGTGCGAGTCCACGGCAAGGACCAACCCCTCACCGCCTACACCACATACCTCTACCATACCCTGCAGGACAAGCGCCTGGCCAACCGGGAAGTGCGGCTCGAGGGGATGATGACGGGCGATGGAACATTCGAGGTCGAACGCCTCTACACTGTCAAGGACGGAAAGCTCTATCGAGTGCGCTATTTCTGCAAAGTCTGCAATATCGAAGCGCTTGAGCCCGGGAATTGCGTCTGCTGCCAGCAACCCACGGAGCTTCAGGAGATCCCCGTAAACGGAGACACCAAGTAGCCCGCCGCTTGACGGAATCCCCACCCGCAATTATCGTAACCGAGCTGAGATCGTTGCGGCTCTGCCGCACCCGCTCGAGTTGGTTATTCTTGAGTCCGGACTCGTGAATCGCGGCTTTGACCCACCCCCAGGCGGACCAGCATGTTGAGACGCGCATTCCTCGGCTCCCTCGCTTCGGCTGTGAACATCGCTTCTGCCCGCTTTCTCGAACCGGCCCCGCTCGGCGACACCAGCGGCGGCTGGCGCAAATATGCGCACAATCCCGTCCTGGGCGGCAGCCTCGGCGTCTGCTTCGACGTGTCCTTGTTAAACGAACACGGCAAGTACCGGATGTGGTTTTCATGGAGAAACAAAAAGAGTATCGCGTTAGTAGAAAGCCCGGACGGAATTCACTGGGGTTCTCCGGAGATCGTCCTCGGCCCGAGCCCCGCCACTCAATGGGAGGAGGATATCAACCGTCCAGTTGTCATCCGAAAAGGCAATAGTTACTTCATGTGGTACACAGGCCAGGCCCGCGAACATTCCTGGATCGGCCTGGCGACCAGCAACGACGGAACGCATTGGGAACGTGCCGCATCCGTTCCGGTGCTGTCACCCGAGCAGCCGTGGGAGAAAGTCGCCGTCATGTGTCCATGCGTCGTGTGGGACGAAACCCTTCGGACCTTTCGAATGTGGTATTCAGGCGGCGAACAGTATGAGCCGGACGCCATCGGCTATACAACTAGCGCAGACGGGCGCCGCTGGAAGAAGCTGGCGGCCAATCCAATCTTCAAGGCCGCTCCCGAAATCGCCTGGGAGCGTTACAAGGTCACGGGCTGCCAGGTGCTGCAACGGGGAAAGTGGCATTACATGTTCTACATCGGCTTCCGGGATATCGATCACGCACAGATCGGTGTGGCGCGGTCGCGCGACGGCATTACAGGCTGGCAGCGCCTCGCCGCCAACCCCATCATCAGCCCCGGCATCAACCAGTGGGATCACGACGCCTGCTATAAGCCCTACGCGATCTTCGATGGCCGGCGCTGGCTTCTCTGGTATAACGGCCGGCATGGAAATGTGGAGCAAATCGGCTTGGCGATTCACGAGGGAGAAGACTTGGGTTTCTGATCGCATTGACACCATTCCCCGCTGAATGCTACAAAGGTGTTAAGGCCATTGGCCGGCATGCCCGGCAGTTGCGGTGGGTGTAGCTCAGCTGGTAGAGCGCCAGACTGTGGATCTGGACGTTGCGGGTTCGAATCCCGTCACCCACCCCAGATTTCAATTCTCCAACCTCCGCATCTTTCGGATTCAAGCGCGCTGTCGGGGCCGTGGAGTGCGGGAGCAAGCCTGCCGGCCTCCAATCCAAGACGAGAGGCGGCAACTGGCGCTGCGCGCACTCTCCGGCGGCGGTTTGGCCAGCTGGCAGTCAAATCCGTCGGCCATGTAGCCGACTTTCTGTCACTTCCATTCCTCGCCTGTCCCCTCCGAGGTCTTCGCTGCGATTTGAGCAAAACGCGCGGTTTTGCTCGTTTCAGCGCTCGATTTGTGCAAATTTGCATGTAAAATGCGCGCAATTTGCAGCATCAAAAAAAGTTATGTCGTTTGTTTTCAAGTACTTATTAGCTTCGTTCCCACTATTTTTGTATTTCCGCGCGCTTCCCTGGCCCAGCAATTTCGAACCCTGCTGCTTTCCCCGGTTCCAGTCCCCGGTCGGAAGGTGTAAGGTGTCAAAAAGTTCGAATTGTGTGTCTAAGGCGCGCATTTCACGCTCAATTTGGGTTCGTTTTCGAAGTGCCACCGTTTGTTTTCAATGACATATTGGCTTCGATCGTATCATTTTTGATTTGTTTCCAATTCCCGGTTGTCGCGAATGCCGGGACTTTCCGGCCAAACCTCGCATCTGGCCGGTCTCCGCGCCTGCCTGCGACAATGTGTCGACAAAATGACAACTATTATAGGCTAGCACACAGCCCTGGATTTGTCAAGTGAAAAATGCAAAAAGACAATCTGTCACGGTAATTCAACCAACCACGAGCCCCAAAAGATTTCTCTTGACATCCTCGGCCGACTGTCATAGAGTCCTATGACAGTGAGCCGAACATGATACTTCAAATCAACTTCAAGTCAGGCATGCCCATCTACCTCCAGATCGTGGATCAGGTCAGGGCCGCCGCCGCCTCAGGGGCGCTGCGGCCCGGCGAGGCGCTCCCCTCGATCCGTCCTCTGGCTGAGGAACTGCGCGTCAACCGCAACACGATTGCCAAAGCCTATACGGAGCTCGAAAGTCAGGGCGTCATTGAAACGCTGCCGGGGCGCGGTTGTTTCCTGAAAGAGAATCAATCGGCATTGCGGAAGAAGGCCCGGCGCGAGCTGCTGATCGAGCACATCGACCAGGTCGTTGTGCAAGCGCACCATTTGCAGGTGCCCCACGATGAATTCCTGGAATTGATCCGTGGGCGGCTGGATGTGCTCGACGACAAACGACGCGCCCATGAAAACCATAAGGAGGATTGACCAGCTATGAAATCTCCAACTCCTGTCATCCAAATCGAGAATCTCAGCTACGCCTATGGGCGCGCGGAAGCCGTGCATGACTTGAGCCTGACGGTCGAGCCCGGGCGCTGTTACGGAATCTTCGGCCGCAACGGTGCGGGCAAGACGACCACCATAAAGTGTCTGCTCAATCTGCTCCGTCCGCAGAGCGGCCAGGTGCGCGTCTTCGGTCTCGATCCGGCAAAACACGAAGTGGAGGTGAAACGCCTTCTCTCTTACGTGCCGGACCAGGTGGCATTCTATCCGTGGATGAGCGTGCGCGAGACGCTGGATTACCTCGCTTCATTCCGCGCCCAGTGGAACCGGCAGACGGAGCAGGAGTTGCTTGAGCGTTTCCAGCTCGATCCGGCGCAGCGCACCGGAAATCTGTCGAAGGGCCAACGGACGCAGGTGGCGCTCGTCGCCGCGGTCTGCCCGGAGACGGACCTGCTGGTGCTCGACGAGCCGACCTCGGGCCTTGACCCCATCGTTCGCCGCGAGTTCATCGAGGCGGTAATCGGCGCGTACCAACAGGGCGTTCCAGGCAAGCGCACGATCCTGGTTTCCACCCACCTCATCAGCGAATTCGAGGGATTGATTGACGAGTTCACGCTCATCGATCACGGCCGCACGGTGCTGACCCTCGACGCCGACCAGGCCCGCGAGCGTTATCAGAAGATTCGCGCCCGCTTTGCGCAATCGCCGCCGGAAATCGACCTGCGAACGGCACTGCGGGTGCGCCGCGACGGTCGTGAACTGGAATTGATTGCTAATGGCTCCGGCCCCGAATTGATGGAGCGCCTGCGAGAGCATAACCCCGAGTCGCTCACGACCGAGTCGCTGACGCTGGAAGAGATATTTGTTGCGACGTTGAAGTCGTAGCACAGCCACTCTTGGCTGTGCCGTTCGGTTAGGAGTGCCTGTGCCATTAGACGTCCAAATCGGCGAGGGAGATGATCATGAACGCCCACAGAATGTATAAGGAAGCTCGGCCGCTGTTCTGGCCCTGGTGCGTGGTGGTCCTGGCGGGCGCGTTGTCGCTTGCTCATCCGCCGGATTGGACCGTAGACCTCATTGTGGTGGGGTTCCTATTAGGCTTCTTACTGCTTGGTGCTCTCCCGTTCGGCAACGAATTCCAGCACCAAACGCTTTCCCTCCTTCTCGCCCAACCCATTGGGCGGATGGAAATCTGGAGCGAGAAGCTGAGCGTCATGGTTGCGGCCGTCCTCTCGGCGGCTCTGGTTTTGCTTCTGGCCTGGCGGGTTTCCGCGGTTCAGCTTGACCCTCACGATGCAGCCTTCTTTGGAGCCTGGATAATCGCTACTGTCAGTTCGGCCACATTTTGGACGCTTCTCGCAAGATCAACGTTGGGTGGTCTGGCCCTGAACATTTCGGTCAACGCCCTGCTCATTGAAATGCCTTGGTTGGTGCTGTACCACGAGAAGCTGGTGAGCGTGCCTCTCTCGCCCTCAACCATAACTGTCTCGGCTATCACTTTCGTCCTCATGTGCTACGCGGGCGTCATGCTATGGCTTGGCCGGCGCACGCTGGCGCGGTTTCAGGCGACGGGAGGCATGGCCGGCGACGATCTGTTGATGGCTGGTCCCAGCGTGATGCCGCGAGCGTTGGCTGGCTGGTTTCGCTGCCAACCCACCGGAGCGGTTCTCAACTTGTTCCGCAAGGAATTTCGATTGCTCCGGCCAGTCTGGCTGATCAGCTTGTTGGCTGCTCTGGGCTGGGCATGCCTGACCCTGTTGGGGTTGCTGCATCCGCGAGGACTAACCAGGAATTTCGGAACCACAATGGTCAGTGCAGGTGTGATCACTACGTTGATAGCTATTCTCGCCGGAAGCCTGTCTCTGGGGGAAGAAAGAACGTCGGGGACGCACTTGTGGCAACTGACCTTGCCGGTGTCGGCCCGCCGGCAGTGGTTGATCAAGCTGTGCACGGCGCTGTTTGCCGGACTCGTAGGTGCGGGGCTTGTGCCGCTTTTTTTCGCCGGCAGATTATTGGGATCGTCCAACATGCTTGCAGATGTGCATGTGGGGCGTGATTTGCTGGTGGGGGCGGTCCTTCTGACTTTTGCCGCCTTCTGGTGCGCGTGTGCGGTCAAAGGGACGGTGCCTGCTGTGCTCTGGGCTCTTCCGGTGATGATCGCCCTCTATTTTGCCGTTGAGCTCGGCAAGTGGGCGGGACCCGCACTCACGAACCTCTTTTTTTCAAGGTTCGATCCCTTCGCAAATGTGAAATTCGCCGCCGCCGTTTCGCACTTCAGATCCAACGCATTTTTCAAACTCACCGATGCTGCGTCAACCAACATGACCGACAGCCTACAATCGGCACTTGTGCTAACGACACTAATATTGGTTCCGACGCTGCTCTACGCGGTCTTCCAGAGTTACCGGTTGTTTCGGGCGCAACTCCAGGACCGAGCTTTGTCTGTGGTCAGGAGTCTGCTGCCTTTGGCCATGACGGCGTTTCTGTGCAGCTTTTGTTCGCTGGCCTTCTACACCTTCGTAGGAAGAGCTGCCCAGGACCCAAGATGGACAGCGCTCTTTGATACCATCGAAGCAATTCAGAAAATCCAATCCGGCGGTGCGAAGCTGGATGCGGCGCATCCGTTGCAACTCACGGTGGAAGATCTGGCCAGGGCTTCCACGCTCTCGAAAAGCACGCGGCGCTTGCTGGGCGATTCTCACATCGCGCTCGCTCTCGATGAGTCTCCTCATCACGGCCCATTCGGCTGCGGCCAAAACCCCCAGCCCCATGGTCTTTCTGCCTTGGGCTATTCTTGGTACTCGGCCATCATCCCGCTTGCAGACGGTTCCCGATTTGTCGTGGCATTCGATCCCGTTACCCACTACGTCATTTCCGCCGGAATCTGCGGAGGCCAACTCCCGCCTTTCCCGGGTCGCGTCCCTGGATAACGCGTCGTGGGATCGCTGGAGAAGAACCCGGGAGCGCGGGGTCGGCACCTGCTGACCTGAAGGTCAGCACTACGGACAAACGCAATTTCCGAACCCAACATTAGATTGCCTTTTCGAAGAAATGGGCGACCTTATGGCCGGCTTCCTCGGTGTAGTAGACGGTGACTTTAGCTGATCTTTCGCTCCCCCTGGCAATATCCTTTCCCGCATCGCTGGCGGCGCTATCGGTCAGACGATAGGTCTCCTTGGTGCCGTCTTCGGTCTGGACGGCGAGCGTCTTCGCGCCCCGATCGAGATGGACAACGGTGGCCCGCGTGGCCTTCAGTCCACCCTCTCCAATATGGTCGACCTCCTCGGCGGTCTCTTCGGATCCCTTGGCGGTGTAGTGAACGGCCACCTTGCTTCCTTCCTTCAACCCATGGAATGTGTCCTCGGCGGCCTCGCTCGTGCCATGAACGGTAGTTCGCTCCGCGAAGTGAAAGGTATGTTCGGTTCCATCCGCAACCTTGACTACGGCTGTCTTCGTCGCGGAGTCGAGCTTGATGACTTCCCCAACCAGAATGCCGTGCCGCCGCTCGACTGCGAGGGCCGGCAAGCATAGACCTGTCATGACCAGAACTGCAAATAACCGTTTAAGCATATTCACCTCTCTAATCAAACATTCAACTTCCCGAGGTTAGACGAGTGTTACGATGTCGATTCCCGTTCTGCATCAGCGGATCCCACGCCATGGTTCGCCGCGGAGAGGATTAAACTGCTAGAGAAACCAAGGGTGCTCGCCCGCAACCTGCACCGCGAGAGATAGCAAAAACTCAGCCCGCAAGATGTTACCTCAGCCCTGAGGTATCTGATTATACAGCAAACTCGGACTTTTTGGCCTATTTACCGCCCGGCGGGGTATAATGGCGGGATAAAACGATTGCGACCTCCCAGTGAGGGGATTCAGGATATGGAGATCAGAAGAAGCGGCTCGCAGCCTTCCGGCAAAGGATCGGCGGACTATTTCACGGGCACGGTGCGCATCGACCCGCTGTTTACCGCGCCCGAGCCCGCTCGCGCGGTAGGGGCCAGCGTCACATTCGAGCCCGGAGCGCGAACGGCATGGCATACCCATCCGCTCGGTCAGACCCTCATCGTCACGGCTGGCTGCGGCCTCGCGCAACGCTGGGGCGGCCCGGTGGAGCAAATCCGGCCCGGCGATGTGGTCTGGTTCCCGCCCGGCGAGAAGCATTGGCATGGAGCGTCTCCAACCACCGCCGTGACACATATCGCCATTCAGGAAAAGCTCGACGGCAAGACTGTCGACTGGCTGGAACAGGTCACGGACGAACAATACCAAGCCTGATTCAGACCCTGCGCCGCAAAGAAGCGCCGACGGGAATTCCTTGCTTTTCTTGGCGAGCTTTGCGTACTTTGCGCCTTTGCGTGACTCCGGGTTGTCTATCCGTAGGCTAATTCACGGGCTATTCCACCCTCTACCGGCCGGGAACGCCGGCTCGCTGCTCTGAAAACACTCAGGAGCGCGGGCATCCTGCCCGCAGTGGGAATGGAATTGCGGCGCGACGGGCGGGCAGGATGCCCGCGCTCCCGGTTATTTTCAAACCAGAAGCCCCGATTTCTAGGTATGATGGGTCGCGCAAGCTAGACCCAGGAGGATGGAATGAAGCCTAATTTCTCTCGTCGCGATTTCCTGGCTGCGGGCCTCGCCATTCCCGCCGCCGGCGTTCGCACGTCTTCTCTTCCCTTTGCGGTCAGTCAGGCCAAGCCCGAACCCGCCCGGCTGGACTACCGCATGTTGGGCAAGACCGGCTTGAAAGTGACGTCGCTTGCTTTCGGCTGCATGACAACCTCCGATCCGTCCGTGATCGAGCGCGCCGCGGATTTCGGCATCAATCACTTTGACACGGCCCGCGGCTACCAGGGCGGAAACAACGAGCGGATGGTCGGGGCGGCGCTCAAGAAAATGCGGCCGAAGGTTATCATCTCCAGCAAGAGCCCAGCCCCGACTAAACAGCAAATTCTTGCCGACCTGGACACCAGCCTGCACGAACTGGGCACCGACTATCTGGATATCTGGTATCTCCACATGAAGAACCAGCCGGAGCAGGTGACCGACGATCTGCTGGAGGCGCAGCGGCTTGCCAAGCAAAACGGCAAAATCCGCTTTGCGGGCGTGAGCACGCATTTCAACATGGATAAGATGCTGGCGCACCTGGCGAAGCTTGGCCAGACGGATGTGGTGTTGACGACCTACAATTTCGCCATGCGCTCGGTGGATGCTGGCGCCAACGCCAATCCGGTCGCGCCGAAGACCGACATGACGGCGGCCATCCAGGCGGCGCGGAAGGCCGGTCTCGGGATCGTGGTGATGAAGGTGCTGGCGGGCGGCGTCGGCCGCGTCGAGCGCGGCGACCGGCTCTACGGAGCCAATCCGCAGGCGTTGAGCAAGCGGCTCAGCCAGGAGGGCGCCGCGGTTGCGGCGATCAAATGGGCTCTCCAGAACCCGTCGGTCGACACCGCGATCGTCTGCATGACGAGTCACGATGAGTTCGAAGAAAACCTGCGCGCCATGGCGGAAACCTACACCCAGAAGGACGAGCAGTTGCTCACAGCGCGGCTCAAGGACATCGGCCCGCTGTACTGCCGCATGTGCGGCGCCTGCGGCGGTGCTTGCGAGCGCGGCGTGCCGGTGGCGGACGTGCTTCGCTTCCTGACTTACGCCGAAGGTTACGGCCAGTTTGCCCTGGGCCGTGAGAACTTCTTGCAGCTCGGGCCCGAAGTCGCTGCGGTGCGCTGCGCCGATTGCGAGCGCTGCACGGTCGAGTGCCACTACGGCGTCCAAGTCGCGGCCAGGCTCCGCCGCGCGCAGGAGTTGTTTGCATGACAGCCCTCGCGGGATGGGAGAACTTTTACGTCATCGTGGGCTCGTCCGCCGGCGCTCTGATCGGATTGCAGTTCGTCGTCATGGCCCTCGTCGCCAGCCTGCCCCGCCCGCCCGGTTCCGCTCAGGCGGGCGCCGCGTTTGCCACGCCGAACATCGTTCATTTCGGATGCGCGCTGCTGCTGTCGGCAGTTCTGTGCGCGCCATGGCACGGCATCGGCGGGCCCGCGATTTTCTTGGGATTGCTCGGCCTCCATGGGGTCGCGTACGAAATCATCGTGGCTCGGCGTATGCGAACACAAACCGCCTACCTGCCGGAGTTTGAAGACTGGCTATTTCACGTTGTGCTGCCCTTCGCGGCATACTTCGTGTTGGCCGTATCGGCTTACGCCGCGTTCTCCCATGCGCGCCAGGCCCTGTTTGGCGTGGCTGCGGCGGCTCTGCTGCTGCTCTTCGCCGGCATCCATAACGCCTGGGACGCCGCGACGTACCATATCTTCGTCGTGAGCTCGGGACCACCGAAGACCGACGAGCGTCCCTGAGTGAGCCATCGACCGCCATGCATGAAACCGCTTCCGCTGAGGTGACGCGTGCGCGCTGAATTGTGCCCTTCTGTAATCCAGGCGATCGGCGAAACCCCGCTCGTCGAACTCGCCCGCGTCACTCGAGACCTGGATGGCAGGATTCTCGCCAAGCTCGAAAACCTGAATCCCGGGTATTCAAAGAAAGACCGGATTGCGCGGCAGATCATCGAAGACGCCGAAGCAGCCGGCGTGCTGGCGCCGGGGCAGACGGTGGTCGAGCTCACCAGCGGAAACACCGGGACGGGACTCGCCATCGTGTGCGGAGTCCGCGGATATCCGTTTGTGGCGGTGATGTCCAAGGGCAATTCTGCGGAGCGCGCGCGGATGATGGCCGCGCTGGGCGCGGAGGTGGTACTGGTTGACCAACTACCAAGCTCAGTGCCGGGCCAGGTCTCGGGAGGAGATCTGGAACAAGTCGAATTGGAAACGCAGCGCATCGTCCGGGAGCGCCACGCTTTCCGCGCCGACCAATTCAATCTCGAAGGAAACTTCCGCGCTCACCATCTTCACACAGGACCTGAGATTCTGCGCCAGGCCAAGAACCGGATTCACGCTTTTTGCGATTTTGTGGGATCGGGCGGTTCGTTCGGAGGGTGCGCGGCAGCCTTCAAGGAAGCGGTTCCGCAGATCAAGTGCTATGTTGTGGAGCCCCGAGGCGCGGCGGTGCTGGCAGGCGAACCCTCTCGCCGTCCCAACCACCGCATCCAGGGCGGCGGATATTCGATGGCCGCTCTCAAGTTCGTTAAACGTGACATTGTGGATGGCTACCTGCAAGTGAGCGACGACGAGGCGATTCAGGCAGCGCGGCGCTTGGCGAAAGAAGAGGGAATCTTCGCCGGCTTCTCCTCGGGCGCAAACCTGGCCGCTGCCCTGCAGCTTCTCGCGGGGCCGCACCGGGGCCAGACCATCGTGATCATCGTCTGCGATTCCGGCCTGAAATACCTGACCACCGACCTGTGGGAATAAGATAACAAACCGGCTGACATCCTGAGCGCGCCGGGTTTTTTCGAGGCTGGCGCAGAGCGGATCTCTGCGCCAGCCAATGGATCAACGACTCACTCGTAGCGCCACCATGGGATCAACTTTGGTGGCACGGCGCGGGAACCGCTCATTCAGCTTCTGCTGGACCGGCGGGCAACTCAACTCCGGAAAAATGCCGGCAGGCCTCGAGTAGTTTTTCCTGCGTCCCCACATCGCGACATGCAGGGTTTGGTGTGCGCGGACGCTGGTGGTAGAAATACCCGCCCGTGACCATCGCCGCAGGCTCTTCACTTGTTATAAGCCATACTTGAGTGACGTGTCCGGCCTGAAGGTCGTCCGGCGCTCCCGGGCCTCCCATCTTGGTCGCTACCCAGCCCGGCTCAACGGCGTTTGACAGAACATCCGGCCAGCGGCGCGCGACTGCCAAAGCCAAGAGCGTGTCATGGAATTTGGAATCGGAGTACGCCTGCTGTCCCTGCCAGGGACGCCGCTCCCAGGCAAGATCCTTCAGCGTTGCATCACCCCTCTGATGAAGCCCGGAACTCAGGTAAACGAGTCGCTGCGGTTTTTGAATCAGCGCGGTAAGTATGTAGGGCGCCAGCGTGTTGACGGCGAACACATGCGGCAATCCGTCTTCGGTTGCGATTCGCCTGGGCTCCTGATAGCCGACGGCGGCATTGTGAATTATGCCGTCGAATAACCCGAGCCGATTGACCTGATCCGCCACGCTGCGGGCCTGGGCCATGCTGGACAGCTCGCCGATGACAACGGTTTCCGCCCCAGGCACGGCCGCGAGCGCCTCCTTCCCACGCGCTTCATTGCGAGCGTGCAAAACCACTCTGTGCCCCTGCTCGATAAGTAGCTGGGCAGCCATTCGGCCAAGTCCATCGGAAGAACCGGTAATAAACACACGCGCCACGTTTTCTCACCTCCCTGCCCAATAAGCTTAACAGAGAGTCCGTTCGCGATCCTACCGGTACGAAATGTCCCATGCGGGTTGACGAGAGCTTCGAGGCGACGCAATGACCAATTTCGTGCAGTGGCCCAAAAGCACCACCCGGCGGTGCATTTCGGTCAGGGGTCGAAACTTGATTACCTTTATAAATCAAGGACTTCGGGCGATTCGAGTTGGCACGCCAATTGCCCAAACATCACTTGGCGGCTTCCTTCAAGAGGAGCAGCACAGGTTCGGGCAGGAGGCGTGACGTGAAAAGCTTGATTATGACGTTGGTGATCGCTATGGCTCTGGCCACGACCGGCTTTGCCCAGCGAGGTGGCGGGGGACACGGCGGCGGAGGCGGGGGCGGACACAGTTTCAGCGGGGGAGGTTCAAGCCACGGCGGCGGAGGTTATGGGGGCAGTTATCGCGGCGGCGGAAGTTATGGCGGCGGTTATCGCGGTTACGGAGGCTACGGCGGCGGTTATCGCGGTTACGGAGGCTATGGCTACGGCGGCCGCGGCTATGGCTACGGCGGATACGGCTACGGGCGCGGATGGGGCTATGGCGGCTGGGGCTGGGGCGGTTGGGGGTTCGGTTTCTCTTGGCCTTACTGGGGTGGCTACGGCTACGATTATCCGTACTATCCATCTTACGGCTATGGCCCCGGGTACAACCCCTACTACTACCCTTACTCCTATCCCTACGGGTATTACCCGTATTATGGACCCGGGTTCGGCTTGGGGTTCTATGGCGGTGGCTATCGCGGCTACGGAGGGTACCGCGGCGGTTATCGCGGTTACGGAGGCTATGGCGGCGGTTGGAGCCATTTTCGAAGGTAAGACCTGAGCTAGCTTCGATAACACGATTGTTCCTGACTCCCTTTCAGCCCACGGCAAAAGGCAGATGGCCGTGGGCTTCCTCTTTTTCCGCGATTTGACGACTGTCGATCGGCGATCAATGAGGACGTTTTCGATTGCATCCGTGCGCCGCAAACTGCCATTCTGAAAACGTGTAGGGGTAGGGCTTGCCCTACCCCGTTGGTCAGGGGACGGCAAGCCGTCCCCCTACAATCTGGCGATATGAAAACGGCCTACTCCATTCACATTCGCGGCGTAGTGCAGGGTGTTGGCTTTCGGCCGTTCGTCTACCGGCTGGCGCGCGCCCACGGCCTTTCCGGCTGGGTGATCAACGCCGAAGCAGGCGTCGAGATCCGCGTCGAAGGAACGCAGGCAAAGCTACAGGCATTCGTTCACGAACTCGAGACCAAGCCTCCGCCCGCGGCGCAGATTACTTCGCTTGCTGTGCAGGTGGAAGAGCCGCAGGGCCTGAGCGAATTCACGATTCGGGAGAGCCTGCGGCGCGATCGTCCGACCGTCCGCATCTCGCCGGACTTGCCGGTCTGCGAAGCCTGTCTTACCGAACTCTTCAACCCTCACGACCGCCGATACTTCTACCCTTACATCAACTGCACAAACTGCGGGCCGCGCTACACCGTAATTCTGGGCCTGCCCTACGACCGGCCGCTCACCACCATGAAGCGCTGGCCCCTGGATGAATACTGCGCCGCAGAGTATCACGATCCCGCCAATCGGCGTTTCCACGCGCAGCCGGTGGCCTGTCCGGCCTGTGGGCCGCACTACGGACTTCGCGTGGGCGGTGAAACCGTACAGTGCGATCAGGCCAGCGTGCGCAGGACTGCGGAAATGCTGGTGTCGGGAAAGATTGTGGCGATCAAAGGTCTGGGCGGCTATCACCTGGCTTGCGACGCGAAGAACTCGGGCGCCGTGCTGGCGCTACGAGAGCGGAAATACCGCAAGGAGAAGCCCTTCGCCCTGATGGTGAAGGAGCTCGAAGTAGCCCGTGACCTGGTCCAACTCTCGCCGGAAGCCGAGCAGGCTCTCACCTCCGTGGCACGGCCGATTGTGCTGGCTCCGGCACGGGTGGAATTGCCCGCGGTGGCGCCCGACTGCGACGAACTCGGTGTGATGCTTCCTTACACCCCGCTTCATTATCTGCTCTTCGCGGCCGGCGCACCCGAGGTGCTGGTCATGACCAGCGCCAACCGTTCGAGCGAGCCCATTTCCTATGAAGACGACGACGCGCTCGATCGACTGGCGGGTCTGGCCGATGCCTTCCTGATCGGCGAGCGCCCCATCGCGCGGCGCGTGGATGATTCCGTCGTTTGGGCTCTGCCGGCGGGACCCGTAATCCTGCGCCGCGCGCGCGGTTATGCTCCCGGGGCAGTCGCAACTCTGCCGGCGCGCCGACCGATTCTGGCTGTGGGCGCCGATTTGAAGAACTCCATCACTCTCGTCGTCGACGGCCAGGCGTTCGTCAGCCAACACGTCGGAGACCTCGATCATTACGAATCTTTCCGAGCCTTTGTCGAAACCATCCAGGACTTGGTCAACATGTACGGGATTGGCTGGGAAGATCTCCTGGTGGTGCATGACGCGCACCCGGAGTACTCCTCCACCCTCCATGCGCGGGGCCTCGCGGTGGCGGAAACGCTGGCGGTTCAGCATCACCGCGCTCACGTGGCCTCGGTGCTGGCGGAG
The DNA here is from genome assembly GCA_963831905.1 of uncultured Acidobacteriota bacterium. Taxonomy (GTDB): domain Bacteria; phylum Acidobacteriota; class Terriglobia; order UBA7540; family UBA7540; genus CAVROP01. Next base: position 200,844 of record CAWHRX010000005.1, read on the forward strand.
GTTGGCCAGTTTGAGCGGGAAGTGCTGGGTGTGAGTTTCGACGGCACCGGCTACGGCGATGACGGCGCCATCTGGGGCGGCGAAATCTTCGCGGGCAGCGTGGCGCAGGGCTTTGCGCGAGTGGCGCATCTGCGTCCCGCCGCGCTCGCCGGCGGCGACGCCGCGGCGCGCCACCCCGTGCAAGCCGCAGCCGGCTTCCTCGCCCAAGTCAGCGACGCTTACGGTTTGCCCGATCTTGCCGCGCCGCCCTTCGATTTCCCGCCGCGTTATCGCCGAGCCTTGGAACTGGTCCGGAAAAACGTGCGTACGTTTACAACAACCTCGGTAGGACGCTTGTTCGACGCGGCGGCGGCGCTCCTCGGATTTGTTCGCGAGGTCAGCTTCGAGGGCCAAGCCGCAATGTGGCTCGAGCACCTGGCGCGCTCCGCCCCAACAGTCGAGCCTTATCCCTTTCCGTTTACCGACTGCCAACTGGATTTCCGGCCTCTGCTCTTTGCCCTGGCCGCCGACCGGTTGCGAGGGCGCGATCCGCATGAGGCGGCGCGCGCTTTTCAATTGGGAGTCGCCCAGGGCGTTGCCGGCGCCGTGAAAGACCTCCGCCGGGCCAGGCGGGTCGGCGCCGTTGTTCTTTCCGGCGGCGTCTTTCAAAATGCGCTCCTGCTCAGCGATCTCGGCCTGCTCCTCGACGGCACGGGCATCGAGGTGTTGACGAATCGAACGGTGCCGCCCAACGACGGCGGGATCAGTTTGGGACAAGCGGCGCTGGCAGCGTTTCATCCCGCCGGCTCTTAGGCGACGAGGAATCCTAACGTGCGATGGGCCAACAACCAAGCGTTGCACTGAGGATCGACGTTCAATCCTCGCGACCGCACCGGTCCGCTTGCCTCATTCCCTTTTTTGCCATCACCAATGCCGCGCGAAGTGGGTATAATAAGCGTTGAAACGGGGGTCAAATGGCTGAGACCGAAATCATCTTCAGCGTGCAAGAATCACAGGAAGGCGGGTATGAAGCCCGGGCTCTAGGTTATCCGATCTATACCCAAGCCGACACTTTAGATGAACTGAAGACGATGATGCAGGACGCTGTCCGCTGTCACTTCGAGCCGCAAGACGCACCCCGACTCATTCGTGTCCATCTCGTGAAAGATGAGGTAATCCCTGTTTGAAGCTTCCCCGCGACATCGAGGGAATAAAACTCGCCGCTATTCTGCATGGCCTAGGATATGAAATCACCCGTCAGACTGGAAGCCACATTCGCTTGACGTGCTCGAAGGAAAGTAGACAGCATCACATCACCGTCCCCGCACATAGAGAACTTCGTATCGGGACGCTGCACCCGATTCTTCGCGAAGTCGCCACCTTTCTTCACATCGAACAAGCGCAGTTGTTGGAACAATTATTCGGCTCTTAGCGTGACAGTGTCGGGATCGCCGGACCAGGCTGTCGATTCCGCGTTCCACGAAATGCAGGCGCCAGATTCAGAGGAATAAGTATTTGACATTCTGTCACCTTGACCTTTGGTAACCTGTTCCAGCTACGCTCGGCCGACAGATTCGTGAGAATCGGCGCGCCTTTTCGCATTTTCCGCTTGACGAGCCCGCTGGCCTATGATAGCCTATTACTGTGGTCATTTTGAAGACACTTTGTCGCAGAATGTTTGGGCTGGCGCAGACGTTGCCCTTGAACGTCTGCGATGGGCCAAAGGCGCAGTCCGTTCACGTTGCGCCGCCTGCCTTGACGTGTCCCTTCGGGACATCGCAGACCCCACACTTCGGGGTCTGCGCCATCCTGGAATGGTGTGACTGAGAGCTGAAAGCTGACGGCGAGAAGCTGCTTTTCGAGGGAACAAAGCGAGAATGTCTATGAAAACAAAGGACCCGGCAAAAACTCGATGGCTGGCGGAGACGTTGCTCTTGAACGTCTGCGATGCGCCGAAGGCGCGGTCCGGCCACGTTGCGCCGCCTGCCTTGACGTGTCCCTTCGGGACGAACTGTCACTACGCCTCGAACGCGCTGGCGTGGCTCGCCCGGCTGCGCGGCGACGCGGGGAAACCCTATGTGTCGCTCGCCTATCGCCAGCTCGAGTGGATCGTGGGCGCGAATCCTTTCGCCTCCCGCATGTTGACGAGCGAAGGAATGCGCAATCTTTTCCCGCATTCGCGCTTTGTGGGGCTGATCCCCGGCGGAATCATGAACGGCATCGCGGGAAACGTAAATGACGAGCCTGTTCTCGACCTTGAGTACACGCTGGATTGGCGGGCTTGCGAGTACTGGAGCCCGCACGTGGCGTTCTATATCTGGGCCAATTCGGTGCTGGAGGGAACGGCTTAGGCAGATGGGCAGGTCTGCAGATCGGCAGATGGGCAGGTCGCGCGAGGTAGGTAACCTCGGCGGCCACTGTAGTAGAAAGCGGAGGTGTTCGTATGGCCCGAGACAAGCGCAATCGCACCTTTGAACCGCACGGAATGTCGCGCGCCAAGGCTCTCACCGGCGTACCCCTGGCATCGTTCGGACAGCGCGCGGCGGCCTTCGCCATCGACTTCTTCGTTGTCCTTGTCACCTACATTCCTGTCGAACTCGCTCGGCAATACCTCCTGTTGAGTTGGCGTCACCAGAAGCTCGACCTCCACGTCGAATTCAACTTCCACGAAGTGGGCAACGTCATCTGGCTCGTGCTTTATTTCGGCCTTATCATTTGGAAGACCAATGGTCTCACGCTGGGCAAGCGTCTCTTACGCATCCGCGTGGTTTCACTCGTGCGCAGCAAAATCAGCCTATGGCAGGCTGTGGAGCGGGCCCTAGGCTACGGCGCCTCAGTACTCGAACTGGGCACGGGCTTTTTGCAGTTCTTCATCCATCCCAATCGTTGCTGTGTGCACGACCGCATCGCGGAGACCATTGTGGTGAGCGAGCGGCATCGAATTGCGGCTGGACCCGAGGCTGCGGCCGGCTCGTAATAATCCTGGGCAAACCATGCGGTGGGGCTGCCCCCTTTTACCTGAGATTGCCCCTGCAAGTCAACGGCTCGCGCAGGAGTACAAGATGAAGACATTCGCAATGATTGTTCTTTTCACTACCATGGCGGCAGCTCGCGTGAACTTCTGGGCCCCCGTCAATCCGCCGCGGGCACACTATTCAATCACGGAGAGATTCGTCGTTGAGAGTTCGCGAATCGAGGGAACTGAGACGATTCGATTTCGCAACAATACGCGGCAGCCCATCGGGCGTATCGCACTTGAGTGGCACGGAGATGTTCTGCACGTGCGGGCCAACGGCGTTCCCGTCGAGCCCGCGCCGGGAAACCCGAGCATCGCGCTTTTCGATCTGCCTCGCGCTCTCGCTCCCGGCGGCGAGATCGAGCTTGCCGTTGATTTCGGCGCGCCCTTCAAGCTCAATCCGCACACTGAAAATGGCCTCACGTCAACGCTCGCACCGCATCTGGGGTGGGGCTTCGGCACTCTCGACGATTACGAAGTCCGGCTCCAAGTCCCGGATGGTTATGCGGTGGCAACTAGCGGACGCTACGACTCGCGCGCCGGTTTGTACAAAGGCGAGGGCATTCGCGAGTTCGGCATGTTCATTGGAAAGGGATACGAGAGCGCCGAGGCGGACGCGGGCGACGTGCGCGTTCGCGCCGTCTTCACCAGCAAAGGGCGGCCGTGCGCGGAACTGCTCCTGAAGACCGCGGTGGATGCGATCGGCTTCTATCGCCAACAGTTCGGCTTCTATCCCCACCGCTCGCTCTCGATCGTGCCGGGCATGGATTATCCGGCAGGAGGTTATCCGCCCGCCACGGCCTTGGTCGTCATTCATGGAGAAGAGCGGATGCCAGAACGCCCGGAGGCCCATTGGCGCTGGATCACCGCCCACGAGATCGGCCACATGTACTGGTCCAATTATGTACTGGCGCAGGGTTCGGACGATTTGAACTGGCTGATGATCGGACTCGGCATTCACGCGGATCGCGAGTGCAGGCGGGCCCGCGGCATCAAGAGCGACGCTATTCAATTGGAGCAGGTCTACGTCAGCGGAGCCAAGCAAGGGCTGGACACAACCATGGATGTGACCGATGAGCAGTTGGACGCCATCCACTGGGACTTCAACAACACCGTCGAGCATGGCAAGAGTGCGGCAATGCTCGATGCCCTCGAGTCGATTGTCGGCGCTGAGACATTCGCCCGCATCTACCGCCGCTGCCTGAAAGAATACGCCGGGAAGCAACTCGGCTGGCGGGAATTCCAGCGCGTCTCCGAGAATGAGAGCGGACAGGATCTGGACTGGTTCTTCGAGCAGTGGGTGCGCTCCTCGGGCAGCGCAAACTACCGCGTGGCCGGACAGGAATGCTCGCCGGCGGGCGGTCTCTTCAACTGCACCGTGCGCATCGAGCGGCTGGGCCTGATGCGGATGCCGGTGACGGTCTCGGCCCGCTTCGAAGATGGCTCCGAGCAAGCCGCCCAAACCGAGCGCCTGGCCGATCTCGAAGAGTTGAAATTCCAAGCAAAGTCGCCGCTCAAGGAAGTCATGGTCGAGCCCAATGCGGTAGTAGCGATGATCGATTCTCCACTCGACCGCCGGCGGACATTCATCGCCAAGATCAGTGAAATGCCCTGGACAGGCGCCGGAGATGCGGCAGCGAACGCCTATCGCCAGGCGTGCGACTTAAAAATCGAAGATCAGTTCACCTGGTTCAAGTTGGGCCTGCTGCTCTACGACGGCCGCCGTTACCCGGAAGCACTCGAGGCGATGAGTCGCGTGGGCGGGAGCGATCCCGGTTGGGGTTTCGCTGCGCTCGTGTGGCAGGGCCATTTGCTCGATTTGCTGGGACGGCGGACAGAGGCCGTGGCGCGCTACCAGGACGCCCTGAAAGTTCCCGGTTCGCCAAGAATGCAGCACAGCCAGTACAACCTGATCATCGACAAAACCTGGGTCGAGGAGCGGCTGAAAACACCGTTCGAAAGAAAGCAATAGCGCCAGCGCTCAGCGCGGAGGGCACCCAGTCAGTCTTCGCCTCCAAGCGAGCTTGCGCTCAGGTTCGTGGGCGTCGGCTTTGAGGGCGCAGCGCCTCTCTCACCCCTGTGTGCACCTCATGGCGGGCTCGTAGCGAATCAAGCCTCCACTGGAGATCCAATCACGTTCCTTAGAGCCTGACTCTTGAGAGAACTGGAGCCCGTCCTATCCGCCGCCTTGAGCGGCGGTCAGCACCGAGAGGATCTTACCCAAGGTTTCTGGAAACTGCGCGCCGAGCAGAGCCAGGAGCGGCGCGCCGATATAGAGAAAGGTCCGCAACACCAGTTCTAGGCTGATGTTGATCTGGCCAGGCTTGCCTCCGTTCAGGAGGCTCAAGACGGTGTCGCGGTCCATCTGCACGAAAATCCAGAATATGGTCCCCATGAAAGACAGGATCACCACCCAATTGAAGAACAGGAATTCATTCCGGGGCTGAAAAGGGTAAGAAGTAACCGACAGGAGCATGAGCAACAATCCCACTAACACAAAGTAACCCAGATTCTGGAACGACGGAAAGACGACGGCCAGAAAGTTGACCACACGCGTGACGATGAACTCCTCCGCTTCCTCGAAGAATTTGGTGACGGCCGCGCTTTCCTCATGGCCGACTGACCAGTGCTTTTCCAAAGGGTCGGTCAGCGATTGCATGAGCAGCAACAGGGCGTGGTGGGCCTGCCAACGAGAAGCGAGCGATTGCCTCCAATTGCCGTGCAAGCGTGTGGCGCGTTTCTTGCGTACGGGCTCCGGCGACGAATGACCTTCGCCCGGCGTTGCGTCGGTCCATTGGAATCTCAGAGCCTTGTAAAGCTCGGACTCTGCAGTTTGCACTTGAGTTTCCCATTCGGGAATCATTTGCCGCACCTGTTCGCGCAGGTCCGGATCGCTGCCGGCTACCTGAGCCAGAGTCCTGCCAGCCTGCAACAGGCGACCGGCCTGCTCCACGGACGCCTCGAGGGACGCAAAGCTGGATGGCGGGTTGGTCAGATTCATCTTCGCGCGGTTCGGAAAGCGCTGATGATAACGCTTGAAGGCAGCGTGCATTGGGTGCCAGGCAAGCCGCAGCAGGAGAACGTGCAAGCTCCGCCAGGCGAGGACCAGGCGAATGGACTCCATGAGCAGGGCCCAATAGACAATGAAGAAGGAGGCCTCAAAAACCCAATAGAAAGGCCGCGCCTCGAGGGCACGGACCAGCCGCGTGGCAAAGAAATAGTGTCCCACCACGAACGCGACGGCCAGCAGAGCCGTGTACCCCTGCCACGAAATCACGGACGCGCATTCCAGACTCTGCTTGATATTCCTTTCGAGTTCCGGGACGCCGGTGAACGAACGTCCTTGCAAGGAAAAGAAACTCAGCCAGCAGTTGCTCGTCTCGGCGCTCCCTGACGCCCTGAGAATGTCAATCAGTCGCAGCCGGCGAAAGGAACAGAACGCCCACAGGCACGCCGCAACTGCGACGCAGGAGAGCGGCAAGAGAGGCGACAGCCCGCCTCGAAAGTCAAAGGAGCGAAGAAAACTGAAGAGGCCGCTGGCAGGGTACTCCTTCACTGCCTCGTACCATGAGACCGCCAGCAACCCGGCGAGAACGAATACGAACGCGCAGCTCAGAAGCGCAAAAATCGTCACCTCGCGTGCAGACCCGCGCTGGCCGGCAGGCGCCAAGCGGAATGCCGAAACCAGCGTTTGGGTGGCGATCACCAGCAAGAGAATCGTGATCCCCGCCAGGACGATCGCCACTTTGGGTGTTAAAGAGGTCTGCACGTTCCTGCCCAGTTCTCTGCCTGCAATGAAGGGGAGGCAGAAATCCACCATCACCACAATGTAGAAAGTCAGCAAGCTCGCGCAACAACAAAGCAGGAACAGGCGTCCCTCCGACCAGTAAGCTGGAGAAGCAGCATCCCCCAGCACGTCGGAAATGCCGTCCGGACTCCTCTTCTGCGCGGTGGATTGGTACTGGCTGATCATCAGCACGGAGAAGGCGGAAAGAAGCAAACTGAGGACGATGACCACAACCACCGCATTTTCGTTGTAGAGGCCGAGGCCGACGTTGGGCTTTCCCTCCCCCTCAGCTTGGGGGCCGCCCGGAACCGCCGCTGGAGCCGGCGAATAGGTATACGCGCTGCGATCTTCCCACCTCAGCAAGCTGATCGGGAGAGTCTCTCCGTTCCCGATCGCTGTGACCCAAAGCGCGGGTTTGTGCACAGCAGGCGAGGGGACGCCGGCTGGCCTCGACAAGGGGCCGCCGTAGTCGACCAGCTTGCCATCCTGCCCCAGGAGCGCCATGGTCGCGTTGTAAACTCCTTCAGCAGCCTGGCTCGAAAACTGCAGGCGAGATTGACCACCGCGATAAGGATAAGTCCACAATTGCTCGAGGTTAAAGAGCGGATAAGGAGTAATGACGAGCATGCCGCGCGTATAACGATTTACCGAGGGGTAGGCGTAAAGAAGATCGGAGTTGAAGGTGAAGAGCACGGTGGCAGGGGCGCGCCACTTTACTTCCTGGGCCAGAAACGTGGCATCGCGGACATCGGTGGCTAGAATCCCCACGTAGGTGTATCGCTCGCGCTCAATCGTGGAGAGTAGGTTCGAGAGCGTCAACTCCGCCGATTGAACGGTCAGTTCCGAAAACGGCGGCACGACCTCTGGAGGCTCAACGGTATCGCCGGACGCGAGCGGCTCCGGGGCGGGCTTGGCGCTGTCGCTTCCGGATCCCGTCTGCTGTGACGCGCTGGCCTTTTGAACCGATGCTTCCCGCAGTTCCGAAATGTGCAATGGAAAAGGAAGGTCCAGTATCTCCGGGACCTGGGTTGTATCCCGGCAGAACATTTGAGGTTTGCCACTTCCCTTCTCGCCTTCGGTGATGTCGTGGGCCAGGTTCTGGCCATAGGCGGTGTTGCGTTCCGTGAGAATTGCAATCCGGGGATAGCCGAGGTGCTCAATGTAGCAGGCAACGGCCTGAAGAGTTTCGCGGTCCGGCGGCACGGTAGCATGGAAGGCAACCTGGTCATGACCGAACCGCGAGAAGCCGCTGGGGTCGATGGCCGTGGCGCTTCCCGAAATGATTTGAAAGCGCAAATTCGGATTGTTTCCGCGCGACTTAAGCCAACTGTCCAGCACGAAGCGCAGCGACACCGCTGAGCCCGAAAATGCCGGACCCATTATGCGCAGCGCGCCGGACGAGCTCAGACTTTTGACCGTCGGAAATTCCGGCGGGAGTTCCGCATGATGCGGGTCCCAAGGGTAGAACTGCGCCATCTGATCGAGGGCTGAGAACAGCGCTTGCTTGTGGATTCCGGTTGTGGGAGTTTCCCCGACCACGAAGACCAGAAGAAGTTGGTGTTGGCGGGGATTGCGAAAAAGGATCAGACCGGGGTTACTGTCGTAAATCGTTCGGCGCCAGAGTGGCTGGCTCTTTTGACCTGTTTCAACCGCTTCCGTCCATGGGAAAGCAAACCGGTCCAAAGTGTAACCCGAGGCCTCCGCCGCGCTGGCGATGGATTCCACGAAGCTGTCGAAGAAATTGGGCAAGCGGGAATCGATGGGGTCAGGTACGGTGGCAAGGAGAAGCTCAATGCTGTATTGCTCCGTGCCGGCTTTCTCCGCAGGATTCGTCGGGCCGGCTGCCTGGCTGAAGAGAAAACGAGAGACAATGTCCTTGGCGTTGGGGAATTCCTGCTTCCCGGATCCTCCCTCCGGAGGTGCCGAAATGCCTTTCAACGACTTTGCCCCGGTTGCGGAATTGCCTTGGGATGTCCGGACACCCAGAACCGGATAGACGATCGCCAAGGCGGCGAAGAGGGACACGAACAGTGGCGCGGGATTGCGAGTTTGCATGGTTCACGTCACGTGCCCAGCAGGTCTCGGAAGAAGCCGTTCAGGAGACGGTTTTGAGGGTCATAGGTTGTGCGTGTCTTGGCGAAGACCTTCAATCGGTCCCCCAGACCCTTCTGGCCTTGCGCCGCCGTGACTCGAGCGGTCTGATTGAATAGAGGAGTTCCGCCTTGGCTGCTGGAAAGCTCGTTGTAGGCATCGAGAAATGCTTCCCACCCGGGATTTGCCGTGGACACCGGGTCCACCGTCATGGCATTGCCGTCGTAGGAATAGGAAAACAGGGATTTTTGATCCTGGGCCACACGGTATCCAACGCTGAGCATGTTGTTGCGATAGCCAGTCTTTTGGTAATAGTCCCGCACGAACTTGAAATAGCCCGTGAGAATGTCGGTAAAGCGAGTTTCGGGAAATGCCCAGAAGCTGAACGTGTAACTGCTGTTGGTGGCGGGATTGGGATAACGGATCATCTGTTCGCTGGCGATCGTGTAATCGCTGCGGATAATGTTCGTCAGCTTGAAACGCCACATGGCGCAGAAACCATCGATCACGCCGTAGCGAATCTTTGTATCGGAAATCTCTGCGGTAACCTGGCGGCAGAAGGCGGGGCCGGTCGTTCCCCATAGATAGTTGCGCAGCGGCCAGATGACGTGGTTGGCAGTTCCCGAAGCACCGGGATTGTATTTCCGGAATTCCACCGTGATCTGATTGTCGAAGGGGAAAACGTAATACATCATGGATTCGTTGCGGGCGAACAGGCTGGGAAGCTTCTGCACGAAATCTTCCAGCGTAAAGGTTTCGTGGTACACCGCCATGGGGAGAATAGGGCGAACGCGGAATGTTGCCGCGGTCACGATCCCCAGCAAACCGTAGCTGGATCGAATCTGTGCCAGCAACTCGGGCTGGCTCTCGTCCACCTCGAGAATGTCGCCGGAAGGAAGCACCAGCTCGACCTGGGTCAGATAAGAGCCCACCTGTCCATATTCACCCGGCATGGAGCCGTCCTTGGTTCCACAGCACGCCGCGCTGCCCATCGAGAGATTGCCGATCTCGGTATTCACATAAAACTGCAGGTTCTTCTTCTGGAGTTCTTGCGCCACGTCGATGTAAATCGCTCCGGCCTGGGCTGTCACCGCGTCGTCAGTAATCTGCACGATCTGGTTCATCGAGGACATCATCACCAGTGTCCCGCCCTCCACCACCCCGCAAGGCGCCGTCGAATGGTTTTGGCCGATGGCGCGTACGGGCGACGGATATTTCGCCGGGTCCTTCAGAATCGCGGCAACGTCCTCCGCCGAGTGGGCTTCTACGACGACCTGAGGGTGTGAGACCAAGTCTCCAAACCAATTTGTGACCGTGAGCGGTGGCATATGATTTTCTCCTTGTGGTGCGGGCGGCGAAAGGTGCGAAAAACCGTTTTACCACCGAGGCACAGAGGCACAGAGAGTTCAAAACGGAAGGCTCTTCTCAGTGACTCTGTGCCTCTGTGGTTGACATCATCGCCCCGTCTCGTCCGCGCCAAAACTAATTGGCAGTCGGCAACGCCAGCGGATCGTACTCGACTTGCACGAACTGCGCGGTGAAGGCAAGAAATCGCATCCGAGCCTGAAGCTGGAGAAGCGGATCGTTCGTGCCCGTCACCTGGAACGAGGCCAGGAAGCCGACCAGGTTGCCCACCGCGGAGAGATCTTCGAAGGTCCGAAACTTCAGGTAGCCCAGACCCACTTGCGTATCGGGCTGGCCATCCTTGCGTTCGTAGATATGTGCATAGAGCGTGGTGTAGTCCTGAAGCACATCCGCCACACCGCGCAACTTCCCAGTGGGATCTCTCTGCATGTACTTTATTCCGTCGAGGTAAAAATGCCGCCCCGCGGGAGTGGAAAACTCCAGGTGATACCGCATTTCCGCCTCGCCTGTCGTGGGGTTGACCTCGAGGTAATTGAAGCGGCTGTTTTGTGCATCCACCGGATAAGTCACCTGGCTTGCGCCCAGGAACTGGCCGAAGGTGATTGTACCTTCGAGCGCGGCCTCGTGCGCGAGCCCGTCAATGAACTCGTTCACATCGCGGACGGTCATGTTCACGTCGAACTTGCAATCCACCCCGCCGGCAGGCGTGCCGGATGGGGGAATGCGCTGCGCAATCGTGAGGTCGCCCGCGCGGCCGGAACTGGGAGTCGTGGCGCCCTCGAAGTACCAGCCGACCATTTCTTCACTGAAAGTCATGCCCAGCCCGTCGGGAAGATAAACGTCGAGGAACGGGCTCAGAACGGTGGTAGTGGCTAGTGCTGTCTTATCCGTCTTCGTCAACATGTAATAGAAGCCAAACTGGCCACCAGCGGCGGTGTGAAAGATTCCCAGCGATAAATCGTCGTTCAGCGAGGCCAAGGCGGGTGGAATGCTGGTAATGTATTCCCCCACCAGGAAGTTATCCGTGACCTTGCGGATCTCGTCGTGGAAAGGCGTGAAGTCGTTCAGTTGGAAGTGATCCTTGAGAAAACTGGGCGTCACCAACCCCTCCATCAAACCCATCAGGAGGTAGCGTGCTTCGAACGCGCCATCGGGTTTTGAGTCAAAGTTCAGGTAAGCCACGCCGGTCGCATGGTTGGCGTTCGAGATGCAATCCATCCTCCACACGCCTTGAACGTCCTGGGCTGTGGGCACGGAGCCGCCGGCATAAAGCGCCGCATGATCGTCCACCGTCATCTGGTCAAAGCTGTGGACGCGGGTCATGGGAAAGGTGATTTGCCGGACGCCGTTCGGGTACTCGCCTAAGTAGACGCGGCCAATAATAAGGTCCTGGTTGATGATCTTGAAGATGTCGTAGAAACCCTGCCAAGGCGGGTCCAGGTATTTGAGGAGAATGTATTTCCCTGCCTCAAGCGTTCCTTTGGGCTTGTCGAGGTTGATTTCCTCCAGGCTGTTTCGCGCATGAATGTGATCGTCGGTGTCACTGGTGATGCCGGTGTAGTGGCCGTCCTGCTTCTGGAACTCTTTTTTGAAACCCGTGAATAGCGCGGAGGACATCGTATTCAAGATGCTGTCGTGCGGGAAAAACCCTTTCCAGTATTGGTCGTTGCGAATGGTGCGGGTTGTTACGTCGATCTGAGGCGTGCCGCCTTGATTGACCAGCGTGTCGATGCCCATGGATACGCAACGACGGAAGAGAGGCTCCAACTGATCCTCGCTGTAGGTTGAAACTGTAATCGGGTTGATCGTCGAGAGGCTGACGGATTTATTGGGCTGAGGATAGGTATCTCCCTGCTCCACTTTGATCCTCTTTTCGACAATTCGCTCCGTCAAAGCCGAGATGGTCAGCAAAGGATTCACATTCAGCGCTGAGGGAATCAGAGAGCCGTCGGTGACGAAGAGGCCATCGTGAACGCTGCCGTCTCCGGCAAAGAGCCTTCCGTACTCATCCACCGCGCCGTGCAGGTAATCTTCTCCGAGCGTGCAGCCACCCAAAGGATGAGCAGTAATCAGATGCCGGGTTTTAAAGATGTTCCAGAGGGGATTGGAAATGAAGTTGGCCTGGAGAGCGCGCGCGTGGCGGCGCAGTTCCTCATTGATGCGCGTGAAGATAATCTCCCGGCCTGCCCCGTCCCATTGAATGCTCATGCGGCCGTCGGACTCGTACCAGGGGGCATCGAAAACCATCGTGCCGCGCGCGTCGTCGTGAGCCATCACCAGGTAGAACATGGTGTGATTCAGAGCGCCGTCGATTCGGTAAGGATGCAGGAGGTCGCTATCGTTGAGCGTGCGCTGCTTTTGCGCACTCTCATTCCCGGCGTAGGTCGGGTCGCCATGCAACAACGCAAAGCCGGCCTTGGCGCCCATGACGTAAGCGCTCGGGAAGGAAAGGTCTTCCACCGTGATGCGATCTTCGACGGGCCTCGATCCGTCGTAGGAAATCGCGCTCACGATGGTAGGACCGGGCGGAACAGCCCCTCCAGGTACGGGAGGCTTCAAACCATAACCCAGGACGTTGGTGACATACGAGCCGTTGTAGGCAAGTCCGAAGAAATCTCCGTTGCCGCTGAATCCCGTGCCAAGCACCGGCGACACGGAGAGTCCGTGCATTTCAGATCGCAAAAGGATCTCAGGCGAGTTGATGGCCCCGGCCGAGAGAACAACATTTCGGGCGTCCAATGTAAACGATTGGCTAGATTTGTCGTCGGCAACATGCGACCCGTGAATTCTCCAGCCCCCGCTCGGGAGCTTTTCCACCCATTCGACCTTGGTCTGGGTATAAATCTCCGCCCCGGCGCTGCGCGCCATAGGCAGGAAATTCATGTAAAGGGTATTCTTCGCGCCCACGTTGCAGCCCGTGACGCAGTCGCCGCAGTCTGTGCAGGGTTTCTGCTCGACTCCGTAAGGGTTCTTTCCATCAATGGTGAAGTTCACGTTGATGTTGAGAGCATAAGCGTCCAGCCCGATTTCAGCGGCGCGGCGCTCCATGGCCTGCACTTTCGCCAGATTCATCGCCTTCGGATGTGGGGTTGAAGCCAGCACGTGGCGAGCCCGCAGGTAGTAGGGCATCAGGACATCGCGCGTTATCGTGCGCGGCCAACTCGATTCCCCGAACACCTCCGCGTCCGGGATGATTGCAACGTTGGCGTTCACCAGCGACGTTCCACCCAGGCCGGACCCCTTGATGACGGAAATGTCCGGATAGTTCAGAAACTCGTAGAGTCCCAAGGGATTGGCATCGCCTCGCGTGGCCGCTAGAACATCTGTGAGTTCGCTGGGAAAAGTCCCCACCGGCCATTCGCGGCCGCGCTCCAATAGGCATATGGAGGGCTTGGGATTGAGATTCGCGGAAGCCAGGCGCGCGGCGAAGATGGAACCGCCGTATCCGGAACCCACAATGATGTAGTCGTAAGAACTCTTTCGGCTGCCAAAATCGAGTCCTAGCATGTTCCGACCTCCTGCGGCGGATTCACCACGACGGACACAGAGGTTCGAGCAGAGCCACTACCTTTCTCTGTGCTCTCTGTGGTGAGCCGGTTTTCACCAGAGCACCGCCAACCAAGCGAGACTTAACGTCGCGCCTTTTCAAAAACGTGAATTATAGGAATCGCCCTTAGGCTTCGACTACCGAAGCCACTGTATGGTACATAACCATCTAATAAGAGTCAACAGAATTGTGAAGGTTGCGGGTGGCAGCAACATGGCTGTTCATGTCGTCGCCACCCGAGCCAGCCGCGTTTGCTCCCTGGACTTGCCTGCTTCTTTCCGCCAGAATGACTTCATGTCAAACTCTCCTGATCGCAACCTCTGGACTGAGCCCGAGCACGCCCGTGAATATCTCGAGAGGGCCGACTCGCTTCCCCACCGGACGGAGGGGGAATCGACTCTGCTGGAACTTGTCCCCAAAGAGGCCGAACGAATTCTCGATCTGGGAAGCGGCAACGGGCGACTGCTGAAGCTAGTGAGAGAGGACCGCCCACAGGCGGAGTTCGTGGCGCTCGACTTCTCTTCCCACATGCTGGAGGCTTTGCACCAGCAGTTCGATGGCGAACCCAAGGTGACGGTGGTCGCGCACGACTTCTCGCAGCCGCTGCCGCTCCTGGGAACTTTCGACGCTGTCATCTCCAGCTTTGCCATACATCACGTCACGCATGAGCGCAAGCGCAGCCTTTATGCGGAGATTTTTGACCGGTTGCGCCCAGGCGGTGTGTTCTGTAACCTTGAGCACGTCTCCTCACCCACCAGACAACTCCATCTGGAGTTTCTCCGCCACGCGGGCATGACCCCGGCTCAGGAGGACGCCGCGAACAAGCTGCTCGACCTTGAAACACAACTAACCTGGCTGCGTGAAATCGGATTTAGAGATGTGGACTGCCTCTGGAAATGGCGCGAACTGGCGCTGTTTGCTGGGATCAAATAGCGAGTAGCGCACGTAGATCCATCGCATGCACAGTAAGCCCGCAAAGCGGGCGCAAGATCGTAGCCCACGGCGCGAGGACCTCTGAAAAAATCAAATGCGCTAACCACAGAGACACGGAGTCACGGAGAAGGGCCCTTTCCTTTCAGTCTCTGTGCCTCAGTGCCTCTGTGGTTCTAAACCTGCCTGCCGGTTTATCACGGCGCTCTACCGAACCGTTTCATCCTCCCCTCCTGCCCCGCCTCCCCACCGTGCCGTGGTAGAATACTATGTATTCAGTTGTGTTAGGAGTGCCTCATGGCGACGATCCCGGTAGTGACAGTGCGCTTGGAGCCCGGCCTGCGCGAGCGGCTTGACCGGTTGGCGAAAGCGCAGCGCCGCAGCCGTTCCTACGTGGCCACCGAAGCCATTCGTGAGTACGTGAAGGTGAACGAGTGGCAGATACTGGAAACACGGAAAGCATTGGCGGAAGCCGACCGGGGCGAGTTTGCCTCAGCGGAAGACGTCCGCCGCGTTTTGAAGAAGTGGACGAGCCCGAAGCGGAGGGGCCGTGCCCGATAGGCCGCTGGAGATCCGCTGGCTAAAGCGTGCTCTCGCCAACCTTGATGCCGAGGCGGCCTTCGTCGCCCTCGATAATCCCGCCGCCGCTGCCCGCCTGGTCGATACCATCGCGCGGACCGTCGAACTGCTTGCTCAGCATCCCGGCCTGGGCCGCCCCGGGCGCGTCGAGGGCACTCGCGAGTTGGTTGTCGCCAATACCCCTTACCTGGTCCCCTACCGCGTGCGCAATAATGTGGTCGAAATCCTCCGCGTGTTCCATGGCGCCCGCAAGTGGCCGCAAAAACTCTGACCGCCCTTGGCGTCCAGAGGCCCCGGCTGCACCCGAAAAGAAACGGTATCTGAAAGCCTTTCTCTCCCTCGGTTTGCGATCCGCAGCGTTGAATGGCGGGCTGGCGCAGACTTCGTCGTTTGAAGTCTGCGAGTTCGCGAAGTGAGGTTCGGCAATTCTCTCAGCCCGAGTTTACAACTCGACTGCGAGAACCTGCCATGCCCATCAACTCCCTTCGGGAGACCGCAGACTCCCCACCCCAGGAGTGTGCGCCAGCCCGGCTCTATCTTGGTATAATCTTGCCGCGATGGAAGTGCTGAGCACGCTAATCCTAATCCTGCTTCTCGCTGTTGTCGTGTGTCTCGTGTTCGCATGGGCACGGAGGGCCCTTCGTGCGAAGCGCGGGAGCATAGCGGCACCTGCTGAGAGGCAGCCTGCATTGCAGGAGCGACACGTCGGTGTCATTCAGCAATTCCTGCGGGACATGCGGGCGGACGACCATCGGTTCTATGTTGACAACACCGTAAGAGACTGCATTTCGGAGATCGCTAGGAGAGAAGGTCGGTCGGACGTAGTTCCGAACTATGGGGAATGGTTGTCGCAGTGGCAGACCAGAGGAAATTTGCCGCAGGAGTACCTGCAATTGGCGAGCTACCTGAAGCAAACATTCGGCGAGCAGCACAACCTCCTTCTACAGAAAAAGAGGCAAGACGAGGAACGTGTAGAGAGGGAGAAGGAGGCAGCGGGCGAAGCTGAGTGCGAAAGGCTTCTTGCGGAAAATAAGGACTTAGTGGATAAGTTTCTGGAAATCACAGAAAGAAAAGTCTCAGTCCTCGATGACTATGGTGACGAAAATTGGGACGCGTTGCCGAAAGAGGTAGACACCTGCCTTCGGAAGATAGCCCAAAGAGAGGGCCTTGAGGAGAACTGGCTGCTTTCGCAAAAAGAAAAGAAAAAGTCGGCATTCCTAGCCCGGCTCTACGTACCCGAAAGATATGTGCGAATGGAGAAAAAGCTCTACGGCCTCTTCCGCGAGTACCACGAAAACCGTAAAGGCAGCACGGTCAGCCGGCCTGAGGTCGGCGAGCTTTCTGGCGCTGAATTCGAAGCCTATGTGGGCCGAATTCTGAAAGAGAGCGGTTACGAAGACGTCCGCGGAACTCCCACGACTGGCGACCAGGGCGCTGACTTGATAGCCAAGAAAGGGGAAAGAACTATTGCGATACAGGTCAAGCGGTACCAAGGCCCTGTTGGGAACAAAGCGGTTCAGGAAGTCGCGGCGGCAGTCAAGTTCTACGGGGCGCACGAAGGCTGGGTTATAACAAACGCCACCTTCACGCAGTCTGCAAAGGCACTCGCACAAAAGAACAACATAAGATTGATCGACGGGATCGAACTCGAAAGCATGAGAAATCAACTCTAGCCACGGTCACGGCTGGAGCTCACGAACCATACCTGCGCGGTGGTGATCGTAGACCCAGATTCTAGAGAAGGGTCCGGACGAGAGCATCTGGCCGACCACGGGCCTCAGCTCAGAGAGCACTTTCTGAACCAGTGGGTCGGAGGGGGCCTGCTTCCAATAATAGAGAAGCAAGCCAAGAGGAGCACCGTCCGTTTCGTACGCCTTTTGTGCCTTCGATGCAAGGATTGAGGTGAGAGGTGCCGTCTGGCTGTGCCATCCAACGGTAACCTTGCCCGCCTTCAGGGATTCGCTAACGCGCCGGGCCAGCCCTTCATCTGTGATTTCCCCCAACTCGAAGAAGTAGGGAGAAGAGTCAATCCTGCAACCGATATCGGGGTAAGGCGGGTCTAGGCACGCCACAGTCGCCCGGTCAACAGGTAGGCCCGTAGCATCTATGAACCCGCGGAAAGCCCGCAATTCCTGCATCCGCTTCCGGTTGTCGCTCGACATTAGCTCATCCCGTGCTCTCTGCCTTTCGCGAATAGGGAGCGCGTCATAGGCGTCGAGGTCGGATAAATTTCTGATCTGCATTACACGCTCGTAGATTTCGTAAAAGCGGGTCCCGGATACGTGCCGACGGTAGTTGTCGGCATGTATGCGCCCTTCGGGGTCATAGGAATAGACCACGCCACAATTTGCATGCCGTGGGCCTCTATGGTGGCGCTGTGGCACGTCGGGGACCCGACCAGGGGCGCAGATCACGATTTCGCGTCTTCCAGTCGGCTGATTCGCTTTTCGTGAATCTCCGCCACGTGAAGCAGCCGGGCTGTTCCTTCAGCAATGTCATTGACCAAAACTTTCATATCGGAAAGGTCCTTGGTCAGCAACTCGACGCTCGGCGTAAGGGCTTCGTGGCGCTGGGTCAGCCGTTCCAGCCGTTCGTCAATGCCCATGTTCGTCTCCGCGCTTTGTCACCTCCTTAAGCTTACTGCACGCCCTGCCGTCTCAGCAAGACTTCAGGCTGTTGGCCCGCGGCTTGAAGCGAGCCCGAATCCCATTCACCGCGCCGAGCGGTGTTTTGTTGTTTTTTGACATTGCTCAAGAGTCGGTTTTCCCGTATCTTAGAGAGCATGGACGTGCACCTTAACAATCCCGACTTACGGGCGAAGCTCGACCGCTGGGTTACGGAAACCGGACGTGGTCCGGACGAGCTGGTTGAGGACGCGATGGCCGGTTACTTCGAGGAGCTGGCCCGGACACGCGAAATGCTGAACAGCCGCTACGACGACCTGAAAAGCGGCAGGGTGAAACCTATTTCCCGCGACGAGATCGTTGCTTACTTCCGTGAAAAGAGCGCTGCGGCCCGCCGTACACCGCCCGGTTAATGGTTACTTATGATTTCCACCCGGAAGTCCGGGTTGACCTCGACGAGATTTGGCAGTTCATTGCGGCGAACAATCCTGACGCTGCCGACCGCCTGATTGCGGAAATCGTTGATGCCATAGATGCCCTTGTTCCTTTCCCCGGCGTCGGTCACCAACGCCCGGACCTCACTTCCCGCCCTTTGCGCTTCATCGTGGTGCGTGAATACCTGATTGCCTACGCGCCGGAGGAAAAACCCCTGTGGGTTGTCGCAGTGCTGCACGGACGGCGCAGCCCCCGCGTGATGGCTGCAATCCTTCGAGGAAGAGAGTAGCAGGTAGCAAGGAGGTGCGAGCCCTTCAGCGCTCCTCCACATTACAAGCGGGGAACGGGCGCGAGAGGTGGAAGCGCCGACGAGTGCAGTCACATCTACCCCCCTTGTTGCGGGCTGGCCGAACAGGGCCACGGTATTCGGGAGAGCCGGCCCGCTTTTCTTGCATTTTTTGCTGTTGTACCTCGATGATAATGTCCCCTTTTCTCCTCGTTAGAAATGTCCCCTAATAGAGTCTCCGAAAGGAGGCAGATTGGGGCGAATTGGGATGAGTGAGAGGGAGTTGGGGCGGTGCGGGGTACTGGCACGGGTGAAGAGTGCCGATTTGCGGTTGGTGGATGGGGCGGAGCTGATGGGGTTGAGCTATCGGCAGGTGAAGCGCTTGTGGAAGCGCTACCGGGAGCGAGGGGAGGTAGGGCTGAAACATGGGAATGCGGGGCGGCGCTCGAACCGGGCCTACGGGGAGGAGTTTCGACGCGAGGTGCTGGAGCTAGTGCGGCAGAAGTACGGGGGTGGGGAAGGAGGGCGGTTTGGACCGACGCTGGCGGCGGAACACCTGGGGAAGGAAGACGGGCGGGAGGTGGCGGCGGAGACGCTGCGGCGGTGGATGCTGGCGGAGGGGCTGTGGAGTCGGGAGCGGAAGTGGCGGAAGCATCGCCAGCGGCGGGAACGGCGGGAGCATTTTGGAGAGATGGTGCAGATGGACGGAAGTTTTCATGACTGGTTGGAAGGGCGCGGTCCGGGCGGATGCCTGATGGATCTGGTGGACGACGCCACGAACACCACGCTGGCGCGTCTGGGCGGGGAAGAGACGATTTGGGCGGCGGCGGGGGCGTTGCGGGCCTGGATGGAACGTTACGGGGTACCGCATCAGCTTTACGTGGACTGGAAGAATCTGTACCAGCGGGGCGCCACGCCCAAAGAGAAGTTGAGGGGCGAAGAGCCGGTCACCCAGTTCGGGCGGATGTGCGCCCGACTGGGGATTCGGCTGCTGCCCGCCAACTCGCCGCAGGCCAAGGGTCGGGTGGAGCGGATGCACGGGACGCATCAGGATCGGCTGGTCAAGAAGCTGCGGAGAAAGGGAATCGGGAGCCATGCGGGGGTCAACGCGTACCTGGAGGAGGAGTACCTGCCGGAACACAACCAGCGGTTTGCGCGGCCGGCGGCGCGGAGTGAGGATTACCATCGCCCCTGCCCTGCGGCGAGGGAGTTGGACCGCATCTTCCGCCTGCAGACGGAGCGGGTGATCAGCAATGACTGGGTGGTGCGGTACCACGGTCGCTTCTTGCAGTTGCAGCCGGAGAGTCGGCGCTACGCGCCGGCGCGCAGTAAGGTGGTGGTTTGGGAAGGGCGAGAGGGGCAGGTGAGCATCGATTATCGGGGCCGGGAGATTGCTTGGAGCGAGATTACGAAGGGTGAGACACCGGCCCGTTGCCAACCCGCGCCCCCGCCCGCGACGACGGCCACGCCGGCCGTGCCGGAGGTAAAACCCCAGTGGGCGCCCGCCGATGGACATCCCTGGCGGAACACCCGCTGGCGCCAACATACCCGCGCCCAAGAGGCCCGGGCGGCCGCGCGCGCGTCGCCGGCCTTGCCCTCCGCTGCGCCCTGAGCGCTCCGCCCTCCGGGCTCCGCAGGGCTCCGCTCCGGGCAAGGCCGGCGAGAGACCAAAGCCGGAACAAGCTCACAGCAAGAAGTTCGAAAAGGGGACATTTCTAACGAGGTAAGGGAGGGGACATTTCTAAAGAGCGTTGACATTCTTGCATTTTCTGCTTGACAAACTCATGGGCGTGTGATAGCCTATAATCGTGGTCTTGTTGTGGACACATTGTCGTAGACGGGGCCGGTTAAACACGCGGCGCAACCGGTGGCGGGAGGGTCCCGGATATGGGGGAATGTAGGGAACTACAAAAAATGAAAAATAGTGGGAACGAAGCTAAGAAGTACCTGAAAACAAAGCACATCACTTTTTTAAGTGCTGCAAATTATGCGCGTTTTGCACGCAATTTAGCACAAATTACGCGCTGAACGGAGCAAAAACAGCACAAGTTGCGCAAACCCACCGAAGCTCCCGAGGGGTAAGCCGAGCCTGCAAGTGGACACACTGTCGGCTACAAACGCTTTATCCGATCCTGCCTGTCGCCCACCAACCAGACAATTGACAAAATGTCGAAAGCCGTATTAGAGTGCATGTGCAAGCATTACCTCTTCGCTAACTCGACAATCTGTCTGGGAGTTTCGACATGCCAACTCTTGCTATCGCCGATGGCTTCGGGCTTGACCTCAAAGCCGCTCTGAATCCGAATTCGGCATTTGCCAAGTATTTCCAAAAGCTTCCGAGTCTCTCCGTCGTCCAACAGAACCTTGCTTCGCTCCAGAATGTTCCTCTCACTTCGTTTCCACTGAAATCCACGCAAATTGGTCTGTCATTCAAAGACCCTGCGACCCTCTCATCCACCAGCCCTCAATTCACAGGCTGCGCCGCGGTTTCCGGCTCGTTGTGCGTGGTTTCATCGGGGAAGCTTTTTGACCCGGACCCGTTCGCGAGTCCCATTGAGATTCCGAGTGGGCATGCCTATTTGAGCTTGGGTCTCCAGGCTTCGGTTACGCCCGGGCTGAACGTGCCAGTGGGCGAAGCAGTTGCCGGCTTCACGGTTGGAACCGCAGTGTCCCTGACGCACTACAAGTCCTTTCAAACCACCAGTTCTACACCCACCTTTGCGGCCGCACTGGAAGCGTCCCTGCAGAGTTTTGTGCTCCCCTTGAGTGTGGACGACCTGGCCTCTTTGGGCGTGGGTGACGTTGCTACGCTGGAAGGAAGCTGCACCCTGAAGCTCTGCGGAACCGTGAATCTGTTGACCGCTGTGAACCCGCTCGCGAGTCTCTCCACGCCGGCGCTGCCTGGGATCGCCGTGAAGGCGGGGGCTGCGATTGACTTCACGGCCACGTTCACCATCGAGGGCAATTTCCAGGTGCGCATTCACAGGGTCGCCGACACGACCCTGAGAATCGGGTTTTACGGGAAGCGCGGGACAGACTTCACCGTGCAAGTCAGCCCTTCGATCGGCGTTACAGCGGGTACAACGAAAACGGATTTCATCTCCGCGGTCCTCGGTGCCGTCACTCCCTCGCCCTTCCCTACCAGCGAACAGCTTGAAGCAGCGGGCCTTACACAAGACAAACAAGAGGTCATACTGGGCGCTCTAAAAGCCTCTGTGCAGCGCCAACTCGAGCTTGCCGTCCAGGAGGAAGTTCAGGCGCTTGCATCCGATGAATCGGCATTCCTCTACGAGGTCAATTTGCAGGACCTCGGACCGGAGGGCAAGGCCGCCCTCGAAGATGCCTTGCGCTTGGACCTCACCACCCTGCTGGGATCGCCGGGAACCCTGCCCCGGGGCATCACCGAGATTCAGAATCTACTCACCAGCACCCGAAAAACGGGCCACACTCTCAGCATCAACATCCTGGGACTTTACAACTACGCTTCGATCAATGATCTTCTGCTGAAAGGAACGGTCCTGACCGACGCGCTGAGTGGCGCAGTCCTCATCACCGATGAGGCCAACGCAACCCACGTGAGCGGAGCGGTGAACTTCCTCGCCGACTCCGATAAATTGCGCAAGGTGCTGGCGCAATCCTTCCTGATCACCGCAGCTTACCGATGCAGCGGATTGATCGCGCACGGGCCTGCCCTGAAGGCCTCCTACTGGCATTTTGCATCTCATGCAAAGACTGATCTCCAAACCATGGGCGCTTATCTGGACGCCCTCGTTGCCTTAGGCTTGATTTCAGAGGCCGACAAAGAAACAAGGCTCTCGAACCTGACCGATTTTGGAAGCTCGACGTGTTACATCGGCACTGATTACGACGATACGCTCTGCCGAGGCGTCTACCTTCAGGCTAACGGCCAGCCACGCGCAATCGATGAATTCGAGCAGATCGGCCGACAGGCGCTTCGGGAGCTGCTGCATGCGGATGCCGACGATGGGTTTCGGCTGCGCAGCCTGGAAAACGACACCGTCTGGCAGCAGCTCAAAGATACCGGCGGCACGTTGACTAATGTCGCCCAGCTCTTTCCTGACCTCCGGCCCGACTCGCAGATTCCCGTCATTGCCGGAGACTATCTCCTCATCGAGTGGTGGGCAACCACTATGTCGAAGCTGGCCGTGACGCTGAGTGCTGCCCGGCGCTTCTTTGCCCAAGATCCTCCGCCCGCGACCAATAGTCCCGCCTTCAAGCAAGCACAAAACGATTTGTGGCATCGCATGGCTGAGGTGGCAAGCAACACTCACGACAGGTTTGGCGACCCTTGGGGTCTTATCGCTATGGACCTCGCTTCGGGACAACGCTCGCAGGCGAGTGCGCGGATCGTCTCGCCCCATCTCACGCTGCGAGTCGCCAGGCCGCCGGCATAGCCGTGGGGCGGGCTTTGTCGACGCCCTCGGGCATCCACAAGTGTTGCCCCCAGCGGGGTAGTTGTGTTATAAACAATACGCATCTAGCAACGTTCGTCGTCACTGTTCAGGGCATAACAATCAACAGGCGAGGCATGATATGGCGAGCAGGGCGCATCGCCCCAGCATGAAGAAATTCGTGATCGCTGGTTCCATCCAGAATGAGATAGAGGCGCAGAAGGGCCAAGAACGACAACGCATTCCGGTAATTGTGTCACTGAGGGATCCCGGCGCGGCTTCCTTGGCGGGAATCCAGGAATCGAAGTCGCAAGTTAAAGAGTTTCTGCGCGACAAGACCGATCAGGTGAGCGAAAGCGACTTCTACGTTTTCGCCTCCCTTTTCCCCGAGGATATCCAGAAACTTGCCCAGTTGCGGCAATATGTCTATCAGATCTGGAAAGACGAGACGACCTACGGCCACCTGCTCAGTTCTGTCGATACCGTCAAGGCGACGTCGTGCTGGCGAACCTTTGAGGCGCGCGGCAAGGGGATCACGTGGGCGGTGCTGGACACTGGAATCAACGCCGCTCATCCCCATTTTGCCGCTTTGAACACCGTCGACGGCACTCTCAGCAAGAACTTCTCGAGTTCCGACACGCTCGATGACCGCGAAGGCCACGGCACGCACGTTGCCGGCATTATTGCCGGCGTTGCCCCAACCTGGCCGGACGGTAAGCCCTATCACGCCGCCACTTACCAGGAAGAGCAGGGCGACGCCCCGCAGTTGAACGAACTCCAAGCCTGCCCCTCCGGCGTGGCGCCGCAGGCCAAACTCTTGAACATCAAGGTGCTCAATGACGACGGGACTGGTTCAGCCTCGGCAGCGATCCGCGGCCTGGAATACTTGCGCAAGCTGAACGATTCCAGCCTCGCAATCCGCGTCGATGGCGCCAACATGAGCCTTGGCTATCCTTTCGACCCGCAGAGCTACTGCTGCGGGTACAGTCCGTTGTGCCAGGAAGTGACGCGGGCGGTGGACTCCGGGCTTATTGTCGTCATATCCTGTGGCAACTGGGGCTACGGCAAGACAATCATGAGCACTGGAGAGCCGGAACCGGTAACAGTGGTCTCCTCGATTACCGATCCCGCCAACACGGAAGCGGCCATCACGGTCGGCTCCGTCCACAAGAGATCTCCGCATCGTTATGGTGTTTCTTACTTTTCGTCGAAGGGACCGACGGCGGATGGCAGGATGAAGCCGGACCTGGTGGCGCCGGGCGAGAAGATCATGTCTTGCCACGCCCATCCTGAGCAGGGTTACGAATACAAGGAAGCGAGCGGCACCAGCGCCGCCGCGCCGCACGTTTCAGGAGTCATCGCGGCGTTTCTTTCCGGACACCGCGAGTACCGGGGAGATCCGGAAAACGTAAAACGAATCTTCATAAAGACGGCCACGGACCTGGGGCGCGACCGCGCCTACCAAGGCGCGGGTATGGTGGATTTGCTGCGGGCGATGATGTCGGTTTAGGACGAACCTCGAACGACCGTCACGCGAGACGCCCCGCTGTCATCCTGAGCGCAGCGAAGGGTCTCCGCAGTTGAGTTCTAGGTTGATTAGTCAACCACGAACTACAGAGATCCTTCGCTGCGCTCAGGATGACAGCGCAAGGGCACGGGATGAGAACAACAAAGGAGCCAACCCATGTCGCGTTTCAAACAGTTTCACGATCCCGAACTTTCAATATGGCAGGCCGCCGTTGGAGAAGTTGAAGCGCAAGCTGCCGCCGGTACGCAGGTCGAGGACGTAGGCGCAGCGCAGGTCGTCGCGGGGCGACCCGAGGATCTCGACTCGATGTCGTCCGAGGCCATCGCCTACTGCACGCAAGTTGACACGGGTGCGCCCGTTTCAGCCGCCACCGCGGAACATCCGGCCACCGAGGGACTGGCCCAAACCGCCGGCTTCTGTTCCCTCACGGCGCTCAAACTGGCCAAGGCGAAGATTACGGGAAATCAAGCCGACGAGCAGCGATACCAGGAAGAGCTTGCCAAATTCAGCGACTGCGATCCCCGCTATGCAGAAGCCGCCGCTAAGTATGCCGACTATTTCGTCGCACAACAAAAACAGATTCCGTACATCGTCTATAAGAACCTGAGCGACTTTGTTATCGACGGCAAGCTTCCCGACAAAGCCAGGGTCGCAATTGTCGGCGACTGGGGGACCGGTCAAGACGCCGCCAAGCTGGTGCTGCGGCAGATCGCCGACAAGAAGCCGGACGTGGTCATCCACCTCGGCGACATCTACTATGCCGGTACCCAGTTCGAGATCACCAATTACTTTTTGAACATCTGGCAACAGGTATTGAGCTTAGGCGATAAGCTCGACCGGATTCCCACTTACACACTTGCAGGCAATCACGACATGTACTCCGGCGGCGTTCCTTATTACCAACTGATTCAGCAGCTCGGCCAGCCTGCCAGCTACTTTTGTCTTCGCAACGCCAATTGGCAGTTCATTGCCAGCGATACGGGCTACCACGACCACAATCCGGCAGGCGGAGGGGCTGGGGCAACGTATTTGCAAGACACCGAGGTCACATGGCTGACCGACAAAGTGAATAACGCCGGCGGCCGCAAGACCGTGCTGCTTTCACACCATCAACTCTTTACTGCCTTCGACAGCATCGACGGGCAGGAAGTAAACATGCGTCTGGCGTCTCAACTCGGTCCGCTGTTGCCGAAGTTGACTCACTGGATCTGGGGTCACGAGCACGACTTCGTGCTTTACGACTCTTACATGAACCTGGCGCGGAGCTGCTGCCTCGGACATGGAGCGTTCCCGGTGGGAATCGACGAGGTCGTTAAGGTACCGAAGCACTCTGACGTTCCCTTGATCAAGGGCGACGACGGCAATCCCATTAGACTGGACACCACCGGCGGGCTCTGCAACCACGGTTACGCCATCATCGATCTCGACGGCGCCTCCGGCAAGGTCTCGTACTACCAGGACAGCGACGAAGACACGCCGATGTACGAGCAGTCGATGCTTTAGCAAGTTGAGGAGTTGAGGAGTCAACGAGACTTCGGCTTTCCGCTTCTCGACCCCTCAACTCCTCGCTTTCTCGACTTCTCGACTCTCAGGAGGAATGCATGGATCGATTGGCGTCACCCCTTGAAACACTCAAAGAACATTACCATGTGGTTGTGATCGGGTCGGGATATGGGGCCGCAATCGCCGCTTCGCGGCTGGCGCGCGCGGGAAGGCAGGTCTGTGTGCTGGAGCGCGGGCGGGAATTCCAGCCCGGTGAATATCCGAACCGATCGACGGAAGCCGTCGGCGAAATGCAGGCGCACACGCCGGAGGTCCCGCAAGTGGGCTCGCGAACCGGCCTCTACGACCTTCACATCCACTCGGACATCAACGTGTTCGTGGGCTGCGGCCTGGGCGGGACATCTCTGGTCAATGCCAATGTAGCTCTGCGCGCGGAGCCTCGCGTTTTCAACGACCCGCGCTGGCCGCGCGAGCTACGCAACCCCAAACCGGTGGACCAATCGCTCGAAATCGACCACGCCACGCCGCTCGAGGAAAGTTACGCTCGCGCCGAAGAAATGCTCAAGCCCAATCCGTATCCTCAGGACGGGCCGGAACTCCCCAAGTTGCGCGCGCTCGAAGAGTCCGCGTGGCATTTGGGCCAGAAGTTCTACCGCCCGCCGATCAACGTCAACTTCACGCTGGAGGGCCCGAACCACGTAGGGGTGGAGCAGCACAAGTGCGTGAATTGCGGAGATTGCGTCACGGGGTGCAACTACGCGGCCAAGAACACGCTCATCATGAACTTCCTTCCCGACGCGGTGAATCACGGCGCCGAAATCTTTACCGAGGTTTCCGTGCGTTGGCTCGAGCGCAAGGACAACCAGTGGGTGGTGCAATGCGAACTGCTGGGTGTGGGGCGCGAGAAGTTCAAGGCTCCGAATTTCGCAGTCACTGCTGACCTCGTTGTGCTAGGCGCGGGCACTCTCGGCTCGACTGAGATTCTGCTCCGCTCGGCGCAGCACGGCCTGTCACTCTCGAATCGGCTGGGAGAGAGATTTACCGGAAACGGAGACGTGCTCGGATTCGGATATAACACCGCGCAGGTGATCAACGGAGTAGGTTGGGGACATCACAAGCCTGGGGAGATACCTCCCGTCGGTCCCTGCATCACGGGGATCATCGACATGCGACACCAGGCGGTCCTCACCGACGGCATGGTGGCCGAAGAAGGATCGCCGCCCGGGGCGCTCGGCGTGTTCCTGCCGGGCGCATTTGCAGCCGCGGCGGCCGTCGCCGGCACGGTCGAGCCGGTGGCCGGCACAGAGCTTATTGAGGAGAGGGAGCGGGAACTCTTGACGGACTTCAAGGGCCCTTACCGCGGAGCTGTCAATCACTCGCAGACTTACCTGGTGATGACCCACGACAATGGTGCCGGGCGCATGAGCCTCGATGCTAAAGGCAACCTTGCGCTGAGCTGGCCCGGCGTCGGCAGCCAGCCCATCTTTGAGAAAGTGAACGCCCGCTTGAAACAGGCCACGGAGGCTCTGGGCGGTGTGTTCGTTCACAATCCGCTTTGGAACAAGCTGCTTCACAAGAATCTGACCACCGTGCATCCGTTGGGAGGATGCGTGATGGCGGACGACGCGGGCGGCGGAGTCGTGAACCACAAAGGACAGGTCTTTTCGGGAACCGAAGGCACAGGCGTTTATGACAATCTTTACGTGGCCGATGGTTCCGTAATTCCCACCCCGCTGGGCGTCAATCCGCTGCTCACCATTTCGGCGGTGGCGGAGCGCTCCATGGCGCTGCTGGCGCAGGACCGCGGCTGGCAGATCGACTACCGCCTGCCGTCGGCCCCCAAGGCGGCCGCAGCCGTCAAGGCCGGCGTCGAGTTCACCGAGACGATGAAGGGCTATTTCTCGACACAGGCGAAGATGCCCACACCGCCGCTCCAACTCGACCCCATCTACCAACGCGGATATGACCAAGGCCAAACCGACAACTCGCCCTTTCAGTTCACGCTCACCATTGCGAGCGAAGACCTGGATGACATGATCTCCAATCCCGCGCACGAAGCCCCCATGGTGGGGACTGTCCTGGCGCCGGCAATTTCGCCTCAGCCGCTCACCGTGGCGGAAGGGCGCTTCAATCTTTTCACCGTTGATGCGAACAATGTCGACACCCACAACATGCGCTACCGCATGAACATGGTTAGCGAGGACGGGCATACCTATTATTTCGAAGGTTTCAAGGTGACGCATCCCGACTTAGTCTTTAAGGTCTGGCCCGCAACCTCCACCCTTTACATCACGATTTACGACGGCGCGAGTGCGGCCAGCCCGATTTTGGGCAAGGGAATTCTGCACATCGCCCCGGAGGACTTCGCACGCCAACTGACCACCATGAAAGTGATCAATGCCGGCAGCCTCGAAGAGCGCGCTGCTGAGGGAGCCCGGTTTGCGCGGTTCTTTCTCGGTCCGTTGTTCGACACCTATGCGGACGTGTTTGTCCAGCCCGGCGTGTTCAATACGGATGCGCCGCCCCGCCAAAAGCGTCCGCTGCGCGTGGGCGCGCCGCAGGTCGCGTTTTTCAAAACTGCCGACGGCGTGGGGCTGCGCCTGACGCGTTATCAGGGAGGCGCCAAGGGTCCGGTCATCCTCGCGCACGGGCTCGGCGTCTCGAGCCTGATCTTCTCCATCGACACCATTGAGACCAATCTGCTCGAATTCCTTTTCGCTCGCGGCTACGACGTGTGGCTGCTCGATTACCGTTCCAGCATCGCGCTGCCGTCGGCCACGCTTCAAGCCAGCGGCGACAACGTCGCAACCAGGGACTATCCCGCAGCGGTGGCCAAGGTCCTGGAACTTACCGGCGCGAAGAGTGTCCAGATGGTGGTTCATTGCTGGGGCTCCACTACATTCTTCATGGCCATGCTGGCGGGGCTCAAGGGCGTGCGTTCCGCCGTGGCCTCGCAGATCGCCACCCAGTTCCGCACCCCCTTGGCCACGCGCCTCAAGACCGGCCTGCACTTGCCGTCTTTCCTCCGAGACGTGGGGATCGAAAGCCTCACGGCTTATGTGGACAACCATGAGAGCTTGCTGGCCAAGGTCTATGACGCGGGCCTGAAGTTTTACCCGCTGGACCTCAAGAATCGCTGTACCAGCGCCACGTGCCATCGCATCACCTTCATGTATGCCCCACTCTACGAACACGCCAACCTTAATGAACCGACGCACGACGCGCTGCACGAAATGTTCGGCGTGGCCAACATGAAGTCTTTTATCCACCTTGCCCGCCTGGCCAACACCGGCCACCTGGTGGACTTCGAGGGCAAGAATGTTTATCTGCTTCACCTTGACCGTCTGGCCATTCCTATCGCCTTTATTCATGGGGCGCAGAATGAATGCTTCTTGCCGGAAAGCACCGAGATCACCGTACATGACCTGGCCGCGGCAAATGGCAGCAGCCTCTATAAGCGGCAGGTAATACCAGGCTATGGGCACATCGACTGCATCTTCGGCAAGAACGCCGTGAATGATGTTTATCCGTTCATCGTGGAGCATTTGGAGGCAACGCTGTAGAGGCAGCCCTTGTGGTTGCCCAGGGCGGCCACAAGAGCCGCCCCTACCAAGGCTGGAGGCGTTTCGATGAGCACGCCGGAAAAATGGTTCGGACGGATCGTATGGATCGGGATCCTCTGCAATCTCTGTTTTGCTCTCCCCGCGATCTTTGCGCCGGACATGCTGCTGGCGAGCCTGGACATGCCGCCTGAGACCTCCTTGCTCTGGCTTCAAAATGTGGGGATGCTGCTGCTGACCTTGTGCATTTTCTATGCGCCTTCGGCGGTCGCGCCGGCGCGCCATCCCACACACACCAAGCTGGTGGTCCTGGCGCGCTGGATCGCTTCGGTCTTCTGGTTTATTTTGCTGCGGCAATCAGCCCCCGCAAGCGTCGTCGGGCCGCTGCTTTTCGCCGACCTCACCCTTGCCGTTTTGCTCCTCTTCCTGTTAAATCCCGCTTTGCCACCGGAGTATCGCGTGAGCCTGCGGGGCACGGGGAGCGCCGTGGCGGGCGCGGGCAATTGGCTTAAGAGTGTCCTGCACCCCGGCTGGGTCAAGGCCGCGTTTGCGGTTCTGCTGATCGTGATCGCGCTGGTTGGCTTCGGGCTCTGGTATGACCTCCTGCGGGCGGAGCCGGACTTCCAGGGCGCCACGCCGGAAGAGCATTTCAAGCACGCGCCCATCGGCTTGAGCACCGAAAGCCGCCTTCCCTACTACATCTGGCAAATACTACCTGCCATGTTCCCCGAGAAGTTGCCGGCTCCCGGCGGTTGGGCTTCCTTCGGGTTTGTCTTCGAACCCGGCCAGGAGATCCCGGTCGGATTCGCCTTGCGTAAGATCGGCTACCCGGCGCTGGAGGCCAACTGCTCGCTCTGTCACACGGGCACCTACCGTGCGTCGCCCTCCGACACACCCAAAGTGATTCTGGGAGCGCCCGCGCACACTCTCGATCTCGAGGCCTTCCAGCACTTTCTTTACGCGTGCGCAAGCGATCCCCGCTTTACTTCAGCCAATGTGCTGAAAGCCATCGACCAGGTGCACAAAACATCGTGGTTCGAGGGACTCGTCTACCGCTTCATGATCATTCCGGTTACCAAGCACGGCCTCTTGGCGCAAAAGATGGCGTACAGTTGGCAGGACAGCCGCCCCAGCGAGGGCCGCGGGCGCGTAGACACCTTCAACCCGACCAAGATCAACGTTTTTCACATGCCCGATGACGGCTCCATCGGAACCGTCGACCTGCCGCAGATTTGGAACCAGCGGCCGCGCGAGAATCTGTATCTGCACTGGGACGGGAACAACAATAAGCTCACGGAACGCAATTACGCCGCCGCCATGGCCGTGGGCGCTACACCTCAATCGGTTATTCCTGCAAGCTTTAAGGAAGTCACAGACTTCTTACTCGACTTGCAACCGCCCGCGTTCCCTTCTCCGATTGACCAGGCCAAGGCGGCGCGCGGCAAGGCCATCTACGAGAGCCAATGCGCCTCCTGCCATGCTTTCGGCTCGCCTCAAGCCGGCCAGGTGACACCCATCGAGTCCGTCGGGACCGACCGGCATCGCCTGGACTCATTCACGGAGGCCCTTGTCGATCGTTTCCACACGTTCACTACGCCACCGTTCCAGTTCGACGCCTATCGCAAGACCAACGGGTATAGCAACACTCCTCTCGATGGTGTTTGGGCCCGCGCCCCGTATCTGCACAATGGCTCCGTGCCCACGTTGTGGGACCTGCTCGAGCCCGTCGAGAAGCGGCCGGCGGTGTTTTACACGGGATATGACGTGTACGACCCGAAGAACGTGGGCTTCCTCACCTCCGGGCCGGATGCGGAACGCGAGGGCTTCAAGTACGAAACCTGTATGCCGGGGAATTCCAACGCGGGCCACATCTTCGGCGTGGATTTGAAAGAAAACGACAAGTGGGACCTCATTGAGTTCCTGAAGACGCTGTAGAATCGAAGCGTAGCGGTAGGTGGTGGCCCGCGGGAGATAACAAGAGCCGCCCCTACAACAAAGCGTATGAGCACTCGAGTCGCAGTTCTGGGTGGTGGCGTGGGAGGCCTGAGCGCGGCGCAGGAACTTGCCGAGCGAGGGTTCGAGGTGGCGGTCTATGAGCGCCGGCCTGACTTCGGCGGCAAGGCGCGAAGCATCCCGGTGCCGAACTCGGCCACGCCCGGCCGAAGTCCATTGCCCGGCGAGCACGGGTCAAACGCTGCCAAGGCTCAACTGTGGCCATTTCAGGAGCCGGAGTTCTTGAAGCCGATGCGCGAGTATGACTTGCTCCGATTCAAGCTGGGATTGCCGCATGGCGATGGGGTTTAGCGCGGGCGAGACGCCCGCGCCACAGAGCCGCCATGAGTTGTTTTCGGAGCATCTAAATTGATGCAGCGGTAACCATTCTAAGAGACCGAAAAAGGGGGAAGGATGCCAACTAACGAATATGTCGCAGTACCCGGCAGTGTGCGCGAGCCGATGCCTGGCGCGAGCCAGTCGGGTTCGTGTAATCCCAACGAAGAACTGCAAGTGACCGTGGTGATCCGCCCGCGTCCGTTAGGCAACAACGTGAAGCCTCTGGCGGAGGTGATTGCCAGCGGTGAGCGCCTGACCCGAGACCAGTACGATGAACGTTATGGGGCAGACTCCAAAGACGTGGAGAAGATCCGGGAGTTTGCACGCGCCCACAAGCTCACCGTTTCCGGTGTGAGCCTGGCGGCGAGGACGGTGAAGCTCAAGGGAACCGCCGCCACTTGCGCCCAAGCCTTTCAAGTGGACTTAAATATGTATGCTGGACCACACGGGACGTATCGCGGGCGTGTTGGTTCCGTGTATATTCCGGCAAGCCTGAAGGACATTATTGTCAGCGTTCACGGCCTCGACAACCGGCCTCAAGCGCAAACGCACTTCCGAATTGCTTCCAAGGCCGGGTCCACGCACGTGCGCGCCAATGCCTCTTCATCCGTTTCGTACACAGCGCTCCAAGTTGGTGAGCTTTATGATTTTCCTTCCGGCGCCACAGGCCAGGGCCAGACGATCGGCATCATCGAACTGGGAGGAGGCTACACGCAATCCGACTTGAATACCTATTTCAGCACGCTGGGCATTTCCCCGGCGCCCACGGTTACGGCGGTGTCCGTCGACGGTGCGTCGAATCAACCTACAGGGGACAGCGGCGGACCCGACGCGGAAGTCATGCTTGATATCGAAGTCTCGGGAACTGTGGCGCCGGGAGCAAACATTGCGGTCTATTTCGCTCCCAACACCGATTCAGGGTTTCTGGACGCAATTAACCAGGCGGTGAACGATAAGACAAACAACCCGTCGGTAATCTCCATCAGTTGGGGCGGGCCGGAATCCACCTGGACCTCGCAGTCGCTACAGTCATACAATAGCGCCCTCCAGGCGGCTTCGGCGGTCGGCGTCACGGTCTGCATCGCCGCGGGAGATAACGGCGCCACGGACGGAGTCGACGATGGCCTGGACCACGTCGACTTTCCCGCTTCCAGCCCCTACGCCTTGGCTTGCGGGGGGACTCACCTGGTGGGCAGCGGTACTACGATCACCAGCGAAGTGGTGTGGAATGATCTTCCTGATAACGGCGCGACCGGTGGGGGTGTGAGCGCAACGTTTCCGCTTCCCACCTGGCAGGCCAACGCAAATGTGCCTCCTTCCGTGAATCCCGGGAACTTTGTGGGCCGAGGCGTGCCAGACGTGGCCGGGGATGCCGATCCTTTTACCGGCTATCAGATCGATGTGGACGGCAGCGACATCGTTGTGGGAGGAACCAGTGCAGTCGCGCCACTCTGGGCGGGTTTGATCGCCGGTTTCAATTCCAGTTTGAAAACTCCAGTGGGGTACCTGAATCCCACCCTCTACCAAACCGTCGCCGTGGTGGCCGGGACGTTTCACGACATCACTTCCGGCAATAACGACGGCTATTCGGCGGGACCAAGATGGGATGCCTGTAGCGGTTGGGGCAGCCCCAACGGCGCGGCGATTTTGCAGTCGCTGGCCGGGACGCCGACGAGCACGCCGCCCACGAGCACGCCGCCGACGGGCACAACACCGGCGCCGCAACCCACGCCCCCGCCGAAGAAGCGGAAGAAGAAGAAAAGCAGTGGTTAGTGGTCACTTCTCTGGCTTTTCCTTGAAAAGATTCCGGCCAGCAAGTAGAATGCCGCGGCATGGACCGCACGGCAGGACAATCGCGAGGGGAGGGGAAACAAGCCCAGATCAGAACTGTTGTGTCCGCGGTGAGGATCGTCGTGGGCGTCTTCCTGATTGCTCTGTTTCTGACGGCCGCTAGCCGAACCACGCGCGACTGCACAGTTGGCCTGTATCTTTACGATATCTGTGCCTGGGTTTGGGTGCGCGAGTATTTGGGCCTTCCCGCCAGCAAGTTCCTGCGCGCGGCGTTTCTTGAGCTCATCGGGATAACGCTGGCCCTGGGGATTTTCTTGACCATCCGGTTCGTGTTTCCGTTTTGGAGAACGGCCAAAGATCCGAAGCCGTCAGCAGGTCCTGACGGCTGCCCCCCCGACCCTTTCATTTGAAGATTTCGACGAGCGGCGGCTGATCGCCGAATTTAGGGTCGTCGATGCCCATCGCCTTGAGGATGGTGGGAGCAATTTCCGTCATCCGAATCGTGTGCAAATCCACTCCGGCCTTGATATCCGGTCCCCACGCGATGAAGGAGGATTCCAGTTCGCGGCGAAAAGGCAGGTAGCCGTGGGTTCCCGTGATTTTCTTCCCCGATGAGATCACGTCGCCAGCCGCGCCGCTCCCGAATTCGTAACCTGTCGAGGCTTCGAGCGCCATCTGTGCGGCAGGCTCTGCACCCAAATCTTTCAGCGCCGCGCGTTCGAGAACGCCCCAGAGAGTGCCCGACTCGCGCAAGGGCTTCAGGGCCTCGCTGACCTCGGAGCCAAGGTCATGGGATTGCGGCCAATAGATGAAGAACGATCCTCCATTGGCGAGTGTGGCGATTCGCCCTCCCGTGAGACTCCCCTCCTCATCCGCGGTCAACAACCCCGCCTTCACCAGCAGCACGTTGGGCTGGATCTCCGCGCCGACGGGCAGAAAACCGTGGTCAGAAACGATGAACACGTCCGTGGAATCGGCTAGTCCGGCAGCCTCGTCGGCAGCGAGCAGTTCGCCGATGTGGCCGTCGATCTTCTCCAGCGTCGCGGCGGCCTCGGAGCTGTTGGGACCGAATTGGTGCTCAACTCCATCCAGATCGCACAAATGAACCAAAAGAAGGTCGGGCTTATATTTCTTCAGGATGAAGGTCGCTAGGCGAGCCCGCGTCACATCAAGTTCCTGGCCTGCTTTGGGCGGTCCGATTTCCAAAAGAGCTTCAAACAGGAGCCCCGGCGTGGCGTACTTGGCGACGTATACCGGATCGACCTGGAGAGGCTTCTGGGGATCCCAGATCTCGGGAATATCCCAATAAATCGGCGCGCCTGCCGTGGCCGGCCAGAACACTGCGCCGCTGCTCAACCGGTGGGCGTTCGCCTCGTCCCAGAGTGTGGGCGTCTTGATAGCCTTGGCGAACCAGAACCAGTCACCGGGGTTCTTGCCCGCCTCGCGCGAAGATAAGTTGGAATAGATGCCGTGCTCAGCCGGCATTCGCCCTGTAACGATTGTCGTGTGCGAGGGGTAGGTCACCGTGGGATAAACTCCCAGTACACCCTCGGCGTAGCTTCCCTCTTTGCGCAGCCGCGCCAGGTTGGGAATGTGAACCTTCGCAGCAAGAAGCTGGTAGAGGCTGGCACCCATCCCATCCACCGAAACTACCAGCACGTGCCGCTCTCGCGGCCGATTGGAAGAATCTCGCGCAGGGGTGTTGGGCGCAGTCGTCAAGACCAAGGCAGCCAGCGCGAGCGCCGACAAAAGGAGGCGGCGGGCTTGGCGACGTTCCGACTTCCGCGTAGCGCCGACCTCGAGGTCGGCAAGTTGGGGGCTAAAGGCCGGCGCTATGGGTGAAATCAGGGCGTAGCGGAGGCTTTTGCCACATTGGACGGTTTGGGCTAGAATAGATTTAGTGAGCACGGTAACCTCAGAGGGAGGATTCGAACCTACTAGTCTACCTCATTCCTGGTCGCCGATTCTTTCGGCCCTGGAAGCATTGCTGATTTACGCCGGGATTCTCACCTATATCTGGCGCTGGCAGCACACCTACCCCCACACCTGGATGGTCCTCTGGGGCATCATCCTGGTGAGCCACGTGGTGCATCGAGACACTTTGCGAAGCCTGGGCCTGACGTTTGGCGGAGCGCGAGAGAGCGCTCAACTGGTCTTGCCTATCGCCTTGGTTTTCTACGTTCCGCTGCTGGCCTTCGGGTTTGCGCGGCATGTTCTGGCGATTGTGCCGCTGAATTGGCACGTCCTGTTTTCCTTCCTGGGGTACGGCGCCTGGTGCGCTTTCCAGCAGTATCTCGCGCAATCCTATTTTCATAACCGGCTGATGGAAGCGATTCACAATCGTCACCTGAGTTCGCTTCTGGTGGGAGTCATTTTCGGCTCAGCTCACATCCCCAATCCGATCCTCATGGTAGCCACGACCGTGGCCGGATTCGTGTTCGCCGAAGTCTTCGCGCGGCATCGAAACATCTGGCCCATCGCTCTGGCCCAGGCGGTGGGAGGATTGCTCCTGGCCGCCGTCTCGCCCGCCTCACTCATGCACAACATGCGAGTGGGACCGGGATATCTGTTCTACGGACTACGCTAACGACTCTCCCCCACTTGAACCACGCACCCCTTCACCCGAGCCGTAGGGGCAACGCTTGTGGTTGCCCGCGGGCGGGCACAAGGGGGCCACCCCTACGACCCGAGCTGTCGCATGAGTGAATTGATTGCCATAACTCGAAGCAGTTCTCAGCGACGGCTGGGGCGGATGCGGTCAAATCTCTGGGAGCGCGGCAGGTAAGGAAGGTCAGTAATTTGGCCTTGGAAACTCACCCCCCAGCATCCGGGGATGGCAGCGCCGCAGCCCGGGCATGAGCCGGTCGCCGTGAGCCGATAATCGAGGACGTGGTACCCCACACGCTCCACAAGCAGCTCATGGCAATCAGGACAATAGGTATTCTCAAGTTCGCCAGTCCGGCCGGGCAGGTTTCCCGCATAGACGAAACGCAGGCCTGCAGCCTTGCCAATCCCGGCAGCCGCCACCAGCGTACGCGAACTGGTGTCTTCCGGCTCGGTCATCTTGTAGTCCCTGTGAAAGGCGGTAAGATGCCAGGGGATGTCGGGTGAAACGCCGGCTAGAAACTCCGCCATACGCTTCAATTCGTCGTCTGAGTCGTTAAATCCGGGCACGATCAGGGTGACGATCTCCACCCAGAATCCCATCTCGTGCAGCCTGCGGATGGTGTCGAGGATGGGTTGCATCCGCCCACCGAGTTGCCGATAATGCCGGTCCTCAAAGCTTTTCAGGTCCACCTTATAAAGGTCAACCCAGGGCCGGAGGTATTCGAGTACCTGCGGGGTGGCGTTGCCGTTCGAGACATATCCGGTGTGGAGACCTGCCGCGCGCGCTTCCTTAAAAACTGCCACAGCCCATTCGCTGGTGATGAGCGGCTCATTGTAGGTGCTGACGACGACTTTCGCGCCGTGTTCCAAGGCCTCGCGCACGAGTCCCTCGACCGTCGCGCGCAAGGGCGGCGAGAGGGCGCTTGGATCACGCAGAGCCTGTGAGGTCACCCAGTTCTGACAGTAGGCGCAGTGCAGGTCACAACCCATCATCCCGAAGCTATAAGCCAAGGCGCCAGGGTAGGCGTGGAAAAAGGGCTTCTTCTCGATGGGATCACACTGGGCGCCCGCCACATAGCCCCAGGGCACCAGCAGTTTCCCGCCTTGGTTGTACCGCACCTTGCACACGCCCAATTGGCCATCCGGGATGCGGCAGCAGTGCCCGCAGGCGTAACAGCGCACGAAGCCGCGCTCCAGCTTTTCATAGAGCTCGCCCTCTCGCACAGCTACCTGCAATACTTCTTGTAGAGTACCCATAACACGATCTCCTGCACCCACTCGATCAGCGGGGTCTTCCAAACATTATGATACTCCACTCCGCCAGCTCGATGCAGGTTTAAGCTCATTTCGTTCAGGATTAGCCGTTCGATTCCGATTGCCGGGGAGACACTTATCGGCCTCCAAGGCTACCAGAAGGGTTGCCACTGCGAAGAGGTGCTGGTAGAGTGTCCCCTGAATGAATGAGCGAATGGAAGAGGAGACCATGAGATCACTATTGCATTGTGTTTGCTGGAAAGCGGCTTGGGGGGTATCGACGCTATTGCTTGCCGTTTCGATGGGAAGCGCGCAGGAGGCAGCCGGCCCCGAGATTCGCGTCGGAATCATCGGTACGGATACCTCCCATGTCATCGAGTTCAGTCGAATCTTCAATGACGCCTCCGACCCGGAGCACGTCCCCGGCGTGCGCGTGGTGGCTGCCTATAAGGGAGGCAGTCCGGACGTCACCGAAAGCCGGGAGCGCGTTGACAAGTACGCCGCGGAATTGCACGACAAGTGGAAGATCGAAATCGTGGATAGTATTCCGAAACTCTGCTCCATGGTGGACGGTGTTTTGCTGGAGAGTCTCGACGGCCGTACGCATCTCAATCAGGCGAAGGCTGCTTTTGCCGCCGGCAAGCCCGTCTTCATCGACAAGCCCCTCGCGGCCAGCTACCAGGATGCGAAGGAGATCGCGCGCCTGGCGAGCCAAGCGGGAGTGCCATGGTTCAGTTCTTCTTCACTGAGGTACTGGGAAGAGACCCAGCGGCTGAAGAACCTTCAGGGCGCGGGGCGTATTTTGACCTACAGCGTCTACAGCCCCTCGCCCACCGAGCCTCACCACCCTGACCTGATGTGGTACGGCATTCATGGCGTTGAGATACTCTTCACACTCATGGGGACAGGATGTGAGGCCGTCAGCCACATGAACACAGACGATGAGGACGTTGTGGTGGGAAGATGGCCGGGCGGGCGTTTGGGCGTGATGAGAGGGTTTCGCAAAGGGCTCTACGCCTACGGAATAACCGCGTTCACTGACAAAACGGTCGTCAACTCCGAACCCAAACCATTTAGTTACAGGCCGCTGCTGATCGAGATTGCGAAGTTCATGCACATGCGCGTTCCGCCCGTCAACGCCGATGAGACGTTGGAGATGTTCGCCTTCATGCAGGCTGCGGAGCTCAGCAAACAGCAAGGAGGAGCCGAAGTTCCACTCAGCCGCGTAACACACTGACTGAAGGTGCCAAGTGCCAGGTGTCAGGTGTCGGGGGGAGTCAAAAGGGTAAAGTTCAAAGGTTAAAGGGTGAAGGATAAAAGACGGGGGACTTTACTTTTGTCGCGATTCCCTTGTTGTCTAGCCTTTATCGTTCAGCCTTTACACTTTATCCTTTAGCCTTCACCCTTTCCGCGATAGCGGCAATGTGCTCAGGGGTGGTGCCGCAGCAGCCGCCGATGATTTGCGCGCCTGCTTTGATGAGGTCGCCGATTTTGGAAGCCATGAATTCCGGGGTTTCTTTGAACACCGTTTTCCCTTCCTCCAGAACCGGCATTCCGGCGTTGGCGTTCACAAGAATGGGCGTATTCGGCTGTGCAGCCCGTATCTGGCGTGTGATCTCGATCATGTTGGCGATGCCGCTGCCGCAATTCGAGCCGACAATGTCCGCTCCGGCCGACGCCGCCTCTCGCGCCGCTCGTTCCGGCGTGACGCCCATCATGGTGCGAAAACCGCGCGCCCCGGCCTGGAACGTGAAGGTACACATCACTAGAAGCGTGGTGCAATCCTTGGCCGCCTTGATTGCCTGCAGCGCTTCGGCAAGCGAGCCCATAGTCTCAATGCACAGCGCGTCCGCGCCGCCCTCCGCTAAAGCCGCCACTTGCTCCTTGAACGCCTCGTAGAGGTCTTGCGGCGTCGTGTCTCCACCCTCCTCTTCGACGATGCGCCCGGTGGGGCCCACAGCGGCTGCAACGTAACCCCTGCCGGCGATGACCTGTTTCGCAAGCGCCACCGCAGCCAAGTTTAACTCTCGTACTTTGCCGGCCAGACCGTAGGGTTTCAGTTTGTAGCTGGTCCCGCCAAAGGAATTTGTTTCCAGGATGTCCGAACCTGCAAGGAGATAAGCTGCATGAATGCCTTTAACCACTTCGGGGTGAGAAATGCACCACTCTTCCGGGCACTCGCCAGGCTGCAAGCCGCGGGCTTGCAGGAAAGTGCCCATGGCTCCGTCGGAAATCAGGATGTCACCTTGCGCCAGTCGTTGTTTGAATGTCTGCATACGCCCCCCGAGAAATCAGGATTCAGAAGTCAGAATGAGCCGCACAGCGTGCTCTACCTGTTGGACAACTTACAGGTGCACCGCTTCCCTCTTGAAATGCACAGCGTAACACAGGTTGGAGTCATGAATCAGAAAGTCAGCAGTCAGAAGCAAAGCCCCAGGTCCGCAGTCTTCTGACTTCTCCTTCCCTGACACCTGGCACCTGGCACCTGGTTTATAATGCCAGCCTTGGGAGGGTCAAAGAGGATGATCACTCGGGGTTTTCGCAGTTTGTTGAGGCGGATAATGTGGACACGCACGTCGGGAGAGGAAATCCGACGATTTTCGAATTTCGATTTTCGAATTTCGATTTTCGACTCATCCCGGCGCAGACGGATTGTGCAATGGGTCCTGTTGGCGCTGCTTGTAAGCGTTGGTTGCGCCCACATCTGGGCGGCTGGACCGGCAACCGAAAGCACCGTGTACGTGGTTCTGTGGTTTGACACGGAGGATTATATTCTGCCCCAGAGCGACGACGCGGCTAAGCGCATCACCGAGATTCTCGCCCGTGAGGGCGTGCGCGCCACGTTCAAGGTGGTGGGAGAAAAGGGGCGCACCCTCGCGGCGCGCGGCCGTCAGGATGTAATCGAGGCGCTGGCCCGGAACGAAGTCGGTTACCACGCGAACACGCATAGCCAGCACCCCACGCCTGCGGAATATGAATCGAAGCTCGATTGGGAACAAGGGGCGGCGGAATTCACCCGCCGCGAGCGGCCCGGCTTCGAAGACCTGCGCCGTATTTTCGGAAATGCGCCCACCTGCTATGGGCAGCCGGGCGCCTCCTGGGCGCCGCAGGCTTTCCCGGCGCTGAAATCCTGGGGCGTGAGAGTCTACCTCGACGACGGTCGGCACGTGGGACTCGACGGCAAGCCTTTTTGGTACGGCGGGCTATTGAATATCTTCAACATCAAAGCGGGATCGGACCTTCGCCCCAATGAGGATTGGTCGAATCTGGATCAGGCCAAAGCCAACTTTAAAGCCAGTTATGACGGACTCTCTCCCTCCGGCGGCGTGGTAAGCGTTTATTTTCACCCCTGCGAGTTCATCCACCGCGAGTTCTGGGACGGCGTCAACTTTGCGCACGGAGCAAATCCCCCGCGAGATGAGTGGCAGAAGCCTCCCATGAAGGACCCCGAGCAGATTGAGCGTGACTTCAACTACCTCGAAAACCTTGTGCATTACGTAAAATCCTTCCCGAACGTCCGCTTCATCACCGCTTCTGAGGCTCTGGGCGTGATGCCT
Organism: uncultured Acidobacteriota bacterium; assembly: GCA_963831905.1. Lineage (GTDB taxonomy): Bacteria > Acidobacteriota > Terriglobia > UBA7540 > UBA7540 > CAVROP01. The sequence continues at coordinate 242,026 of CAWHRX010000005.1, forward strand.
GACCACGCACAGGGCCGCCAGTTCTCCGCTGCCGAACTGAGAGAGATAGCCGAACAAGTCACCTCAGACGTGTCGTTTCAGGTGCGGGGAGGCTACGACCTGAGCGCCAGCGAGGAGTTCGCGCTGCTCAATGAGTACGTGGTTCGCACGGTGCGGAAACAGCCGGCAGCGCCTGTCCTTCTGAGCGGAACGCCTTACGGTCCCGATCTTGCCGCCCCCGAATTGGCAGATGACATGAATGTCTCATGGAACCAGTTCTCGCGCACCGTTCAGGATGTCGCCGGGTTTCTTGAGAAGAACGGCCAGATTCCGAACGTGGTCTGGATGGGAAGCAAGCCCGTGCCGCCTGAAAGCTACCTGGTGACTCTCGCCCGCACCACACGCGCCTTGCTGGAGACGCACACCTTGCCGAATTACGTGACCTTGCCGCCCGCACGCCTGGCTGCGGCCCGCTACGTCGCCGACGATTCGCCCAAGCTCTGGGATTGGGTCATCTTTCCGGAAGGCTTCGGCGCGCCACAGTTGATGGCGCTCGCCAAGCTACAGGCGTGGACCTTAAAGCCGGCGATACTGGCGGTGGGCAGATAGGCAGGTGGGCAGGTCGGCAGATGGGAAGGTGGGATAGCGGCAGGTGGTGGTCACTTTAATGGACCGGAACTAACCCCTCACCCGTCCCGCGGCGGCTGATGAAAGCGCCGTTGCGCGACACCCTCTCCCCGAGGGAGAGGGCTGCTTACCATTTTCCATTTCCTATTTTCCAGTTTCTTAGTTCCGCCTTCTGCCGACCTGCCCATCTGCCGACCTGCCCACCTGCCTATTGCTTCGGGTGCGCTGCGAAGAACGACCATATGATGTCGGTGGCAGGTATGTTATTACGGCTGAGGACGGTGCCGGGCCACATGTGGCGGCCGCCCATAATGGTGTAAAGGGTGACGCCGGTGCCGTCTTTACAGCCGGTGTAGGTATCAATCCGCAGTTGGGTCGATTCTTGGCGCTCGGGCGTCGTCGTGCAGCGATCCTGCTTCATCCAGAACGATACGGTGGAGGGAACAGACGAGTCGGACCGTTTCGAACCGAGCTGAAATGGCGTCTTGCCGCCGTTGTACGGGACCAGAAAGTCTGCCGTGCCGTGAAAGATGAGGATCGAGACGGGCCCCGAAGGCCGGCACTCCACGTCTTGAGCGCCCTCGACGGGCGCGATGGCGGCGATCCGGTCCGCCATTTCACAAGCCAGCCGGTAGGACATCATTCCGCCGTTTGATATGCCGGTAGCAAAAACGCGTTTCGGATCAATCGGGTAATCGTGCTCGAGCCGGTCTATGAGCGCGCGCAGAAAGCCGGCGTCGTCCACCTTATTCATCTGCGCGTAGCCGCAACAGGCGCCCGCATTCCAGGTCGGCGCCAGGCCGGATTCGCTCGTGCCATTCGGATAAACTGCCAGGAAGTTTTCCTTGTCCGCCTCGGCGCTCATGCCGGACATGCGTTCGACATTGGCGGCGCCCTGGATGGCGCCATGCAACACCAGGACCAGGGGCAGGGGCAATTTGCCCTCGTAACCCTTGGGAGGGTGAACCAGGTAGGTGCGTGTGCGGCCGCCGAATTCCAGCGTCTTTGACTCGGTGCCTGCCGGCTGGCCCAAGTCATCGAAGGGGCCGTGCAGGCTGAATACATACGTGCCCGCGCTGTACACCGCAAAGGCAATTGCGGCAAGGGCGAGAAGTGTTTTCTGGCGGGTGGTCATGGTTGGTCGTGAAGAGAACTGCGCACCTGCTCATCACTCGTCACTTGTCACTCGTCACTGTCCTTTAAGCGGCTTGGGCACGCGACCCGCGGCGCAGGCGTGCGGCACGAACGGTATTCGACATCAGCATGGCGATAGTGAGCGGACCGACGCCGCCCGGCACAGGTGTGTAAGCGCCTGCCCTTTCCTTCACGTCTTCAGGCTGCACGTCACCCACCAGGACAGACCCTTTGGCCGCGAGGTCGGCGAGTGGGCCGGAGGGATCGTGGTAGATGCGGCGAATCTCGTCGGCGGAGGTCAGACGGTTGATGCCCACGTCGATCACGGTAGCGCCGGGCTTGATGAATTCACCGGTCACATAGGCGGGCTTGCCCATAGCGGCCACCAGGATATCGCCCTCACGCGCTACGGCCGGCAGGTCGCGCGTCCTCGAGTGGCATACGGTCAGCGTGGCATGTTGGTGAAGCAGTAGCATGGCCACGGGCTTTCCCACGATGTCGCTGCGTCCCACCACCACGGCGCGCGCGCCTTTAATGGGAATCTGGCTGCGCACCAAGATCTCGATAATTCCTGCGGGCGTGCAGGGAACCAAGCCAGGGGTCCCAGCAACGAGGTGGCCCACGTTGATGGGATGGAACCCGTCCACATCCTTGGCCGGGTCCACGGCCTCGAGTACGCCCTTCGAGTCGATCTGAGGCGGCAGGGGCAATTGAATCAGAATGCCGTCAATCTCCTCGCGGTGGTTTAAGGAATCCACTAACGCCAGCAAACGTTCCTGAGTGGTGTCGGCAGGCAGCTCGATTTTTTCGCTGTAAAGCCCCAGGAACTCACAGGTCTTCACTTTACTGCGAACGTAAATTTGTGAGGCAGGATTCTCACCCACAAGAACCGCCGCCAGCCCCGGCGTGATGCCGGCGCGTTTCAGGTCCTGAATCTGTTCGGCGAGTTCCGCCTTGATCTGGTCGCGTATCTTATTTCCATCTAGGATTGTTGCTGCCACGGTTGTCCTCCAGATATCAGCTTTCAGGCGTCAGTTCTCAGTTCTCAGTTTATGCCCTACCCCCTCACCCGGCCCCCGTCAGCCGACGGACTGATGAAAGCGCCGGTGCGGCCCACCCTCTCCCCCAAGAGGGAGAGGGCTGGGATGTGAACTAGGACTGATTCCTTGACCATCTAACCGAACAATGGTCTCTGCTTTTACGCTCCACCCAGCTTTCCATCACGAAAGGCCTGGATGTAATTGGCGCAGAACTCGTCGCGTCCCAACAGAGCCTCGGCGGCGCGAATATTGGCCATCAATTGCGGGTCGCAGGGATCCACGATGGCGGTGTCCAGGCCTTGAGCCATCAACAACAAGAGCAGTACCTGGTTGAGCAGCTTGCGCATCGGAAGGCCGAAGGAGACGTTGCTGATTCCGGCGCTGACGTGGATGCCCGGATACCGGGCTTTGATGAGGCCTGTTGCCTCCACGAGCGCCTTGCCATGTTCCGGCCCGGTGCTGACGGGGAGCACGCAGGGATCGACGTATAGATCGTCCAGGACGAATCCTTCCGCGGTAAGCCGATCAACGAGGCGGCTGGCGGTCGACACGCGCTCGGCCGAGGTGTTGGGTGGCCCCGCTTCGCCCAGGCACAATGCGATCACTTTAGGGCGAAACTCCTTCAGAAGAGGCAACAGGGCCTGCTGGCGCGCCGGCTCATCGGTGATGGAGTTAATCATCGCGCGCTGTTTGCAAAGTGGCAGGGCGCGGCGCAGGACGGCCGGGTCAGCGCTGTCCAGGCAGAGTGGAATGGAGACTGTTTCCTGGACGATATTCACCAGCCAAGGCAGCACTTCCATTTCCTGACCCGGCAGGCCGCCGTTCACATCCAGCATGCTCGCCCCGGCGTTGGTTTGCCTGAGGGCGATTTCCTTGAAGAACTCCGCGTCACGCTTTTGCGCCGCTTCTCCGACTTTCTTTCTAGTGCAATTAATGAGTTCAGCGATAATGAGCACGCGATCCGTCTTCCTCCTGACCGAAATGGATTTCATTCCGTAGGGGCGCGTGGCCATGCGCCCCTGCCACAGAGAACCGAGAGAATCCCGATTATACCTTCTGAGCCGGGACCGCCGCCTGAAGATCTTTCCTCTTGCAGACGTTGTCCAACCCTGCCATGCGATTGGCCAGAGCATTGGTGTTGTCCAGGCACCAGTCGCGAGGTGGAATGAGGGTGCGGGCGAACTTCCGGGGATCGTCGCCGACGGCCAAGGCGCCCTTGTAGATCACGTTCCAAATGCAAAGCTGCTCGGGCCGCGCCTCGCAGGTTCCATCGACTCTCGAACCTCCGCAAGGGCCGTTGCGAAGCTCTTTGTAACACCAGCGCATTGAGCAACCTGCGTAGTCGAGGTGGTCCTGAAGACAATCGCCGCAGCTTCTGCAGCCCAAAGTGGCCTTGCGATAAAGCGTGGAAGGCTCCAGCAGCCAGTACCACAGGCCGTGACGCCAGGAAGTCCCCGGGGCGCCGTCCCCGTTGGGCTTCAGCCGGGCGCTGAAGAAACGGTGGCCGAAAGAACCCTCTGCGATCAGGTGCTGGTGTACCTGCTTGGACAGCCACTGGACAAAGGTGGCGTGCGGTTTCGTGTGAGTGACCTGATAGTCGCCCGTGCCGTCACTCAAGCCGTCGGTCGCCTGCGGCAGCAGGTAGAACTCGTTGGGGTAGGGGAAGATCAACTCGTCCAGCTTGTTGCGCCACTCGCCCGAGAGTGCAGCCGCCCGTTCCATAATCGTCATGAAATCCTTGTGCGTGAGGCCGAATCCGCCCACGTGGGCTCCGGCGAAGCCGAGTGACTTGGCGGCGGCGACCATCAGTGCCGCGCGCTCCAGACGCTGAGGTTTCTTCTCTTTCTCGAGGCGGCGAATGAGTTCGTCCGGTATAACGCAACCGGCCACTTCCCCCGCTTGCATCATCTGCGCAATCTTGGCGGTTGGAACGTAGACGTTGGCGAGGACAGGGCGGTCCCCTAAACCTTCGCGGGTCAAGTAGTGCTTCAGTTCGCTGAGCTTGCGGATGTTGTAGCCCAACTGGGTGATGATGAATTGCGCCCCAACCGTAAGTTTGAGTTGCGCTTTGTAGAATTGCATCATCTGGTCGGACTCGTTAACTTTGTAGGGGTTCACGACGGCGCCGGGGAAGAAATCGAATGGCGTGCTCTGGACTGTACGCGGCCCCATTTTGTACTCGATGCCCGACCGCATGGCCTGGATCAGCCAAACCAGCAGCACCGAGTCCAGGTCGTAAACTGGCTTGGATTTGCCGCCAAAGCCTTCCTTCTGCGCATCGCCGGTAAGAGCCAGAACGTTTTCAACGCCCTCCCGCGCCAGACCGTGAAGGCGTGCCTCCAGGAAGGAACGGTTGCCGTCCTTTGCCGTGAGGTGGGCGATGGGCGTGAGACCTCGTTCCCGGATGAACGTGACGAAGGCCTCCGGGGGCAGTGCCGGGTTGCCGCTCGGCAAGTCGGTGACGCTGATGATCTTGATCCCTTGCGGCTCCGCCGCGGCTTCTTTGACGAAGGTCTCGGCCTCGGCCATATTGTGGTCGCGGCCCAGGACAAGCTCCGCCGTGCAGAAAAACTCGCGTTTTTCGCGAGCCTGCCTCAAGTGATTCGGGGTCCGTGCTTCTCCGTTGTCGCTCATAGATCGCTCCTTTGACGGCTCGGGTGATAGGGGCAACCCGCGGCGGCTGCCCCAGGGCGGCCACAAAGGCCGCCCCTGCATCAGAAAAGTCCGGACACTTTCCCGGTTTTCACATCCACATCCACCTTGCGGAAGCCCGGGCTGGAAGAAGTCCCAGGCATCAAGCTGATCGTGCCGGCGCAGGGGCAGAGAAACTTCGCCCCCGAGTAAACCAGCACGTCCCGAATCGGCAAGGTCCAGCCCTTGGGAACACCTTTAAGCGTGGGCTCGTGGCTTAGGCTTAAGTGAGTCTTCACCATCATGGTGGCGTAATCGGCGAATTTGGGATCGGTTTCGAGCACCTTGGCTTTGGCCTCCGCTTCCGGCGCCCAGGAAACCGCATCGGCTCCGTAAACGACTTTGGCGATCAGCGCCACTCGGTCTCGCAACTTCGTTTCAAGCGGATAGAGGAATTGGAAATGGTTCTCGTCTTTGCAGGCATCGAGCACGGCATCGGCCAACTCCAGGGCACCCTCTCCGCCCTTGAGCCAGTGCTCCGAGGCCGCGCAGCGCGCTCCCGTGGCTTCCACCGCCTTGCGGATCAAAGCGACTTCCTCAGCAGTGTCGGTGTGGAAGCGGTTGATGCAGACCACGGGGTTGATCCCCGAATGGCGAATGATGTTCAGGTGATGGAGCAGGTTGGGCAGACCCTTTTCGAGCAGGTCGAGATTCTCCTTGGTATAGGCGTCGGGGAGAGGCAGGCCCGGCACCACCTTTGGCCCGCCCCCGTGCATTTTAAGAGCCCGGATGGTGGCCGTCAGAATGGAGACGTTGGGCTTCAGACCGCTGTAACGACACTTGACGTTCCAGAACTTCTCGAAGCCGATATCCGCCGCAAAGCCGCTTTCCGTGACGTGATAATCGAACATCTTCAATCCCAGCCGGTCAGCGATGACGGAAGACTGGCCGACGGCGATGTTGGCGAAGGGGCCGGCATGCACCATGCAAGGCTGATACTCTGCGGTCGAGCAAAGCGTGGGGTTGATGCAGTTGCGCATCCAGGCCGTCATGGCCCCCGCCACTTCCAAATCGCTGGTGGTGACCGGGTTGCCCTTCTTGTCGTAGGCCACCGTAATCTCTCCCAACCGCTTCCTGAGGTCGGCCAGGTCCGTGACGATGGAAAGAGTGGCCATGAGTTCGGAACTTACGGCGATCCCGAACTTGGACTGCATCATGTAGCCGTCCTGTTTTCCGCCCATGCCAATGACGATGTTGCGCAGCGCCTGGGCGCAAAAATCCATGACCCAGCCCATCTCGACGCGGGTGGGGTCAATGTCGAGGCGGCGCGTGATGCTGTGCTTCTGAAGCTCCTCGTCGTTATAGTTTCGCTCGTGCTGCAGGCGAGCGGTGAGCGCCACCATAGCCAAGTTGTGGGCGTTCACGATATCGTTGATGTCGCCGGTCAAACCCAGGGAAAACTCGGTCATGGGGATCAGCAGGGCGTTCCCGCCTCCAGCCGCTGTCCCCTTGATATTCATGGTCGGACCGCCTGAAGGTTGACGCAAGCATCCGCCCACATTCTTGCCGCGCTTGCCTAAACCCTCGATCAAACCCAGCGATGTCGTGCTTTTTCCCTCGCCTAAGGGGGTAGGCGTAATAGCCGTCACCTCGATGTACTTGCCATCGGGGCGGTCTTTTAGTCGTTCAATGATTCTAAGGAAGTCCAATTTGGCGAGCCGTCCCATGGGGATCATCTCGTCGGGTTGAAGGCCTAATCTTTCCTGCCACTCGCGGGGGCTCGGCATCCCGGGTTCCGCCGCTTCTGATATCTGCCAGTCCTGCATCCTTGTCGCGTCGTACGCCATCCTTTAGCCCTCCGGACATCTGAATTGGGTCAACGATTCGACACTTGGAGTTTGGTGCCACGCGCTGCATTTGGAGCAGGTTAGGTGCCATATTCAGAGATCTGCGCCAGTTTTGAGACTGGCAAAAAGGGCCTGCCGGACATATGATTTAAGGGAGTTAGCAGTGAGAGGAGTACAGGGCCAGTTACGCACGCGGTCGAGCCGACGGCGGAACACGCGGCAAATGAGGAGTTTGCCACTCTTGCGGAGAACAAATCCCGAATACTGGGAAAAACGCACAGTTAGAGCATTGCGGGATCGGTCGATTCGGTGATCGGGTCAACAAAGCGGAACCCGTCTGGAAACCTGAGCCTTCGCTCGACCAACAACAGGTGCATTTTGACCGCTGTTCACCCGATCGTCCGATCCCCCGACCTCCCCATGCCTCACCACTGAACGCCCGGGTACAGACTCGGCATGTGAATGGCCCGGTAGGCGTTCTGGCCCGTAACCTCAATTTTCAAGACGACTTGGGGAGCGGCGTCGTCCGTGACCTCCATGTAGCGAGCTCCGTTGCTGTCATCCGAGGGCGTAGTTATACAAAACACCATGTTGGAATTGGGCAGTTGTTGCGCGCTTCCGCCCCAGACAGCGTAAACGGGAGAGAGGTTGTCATCCCAGAGAATGGTAGCGGTCATGTCGTTTTCGTCGACCTGGTAAATCGGCACGCGGCTCCAACAGCCAGGCTGGCCAGGGGCGCTGCACACATCGCCGGCGGCGTCGAGTACACGGTTATCGCCATCGTCAAACATTTCGAGGCTAAAAACTCCCGCTGTGTTAGGGCTCACGACATTTGCATAGTGTTGAGCGTAAAACCAATCCGGGATTTGGCCGTTGGTAAGCGTGAAATCCCCCTGATAACCAAGCCGCCAGAGAATGTTCCCTGTCCCTTGCCCATTCTCATAGTCGATCTTCAGTACCCAGGATTGGTTCCGGACTGACATGATGATGTTGCCATCGTCCGGTGAGTACTGGAGGGAGTTAGCGTGCGTCCAGTCCGGGAAATTCAAAGGATGCCTGTTGACGTCGAGGCAGGGGCTGGTGGGGTTGGCAGGACAGAGATGGTCAAACGAGTCCCACATCCACACGATGTTGTGATTCTGATCAAGCTCGATAAGGGCATCGCCGAGCACCGCCGTCGTGCCGGGATATCCGGTGAGGTCCGTGAAGTTCTGGTAATGATTAACCAGCAACAGGAGGTGTCCATTGGGCAATTGGAGAAGATCGTGGTGAATGGCGTTTACGACCAGGTTGTAGCCTGCCGCGCTGAGCCAATTGTTGAGCTCAGCGAAGGTGAAATTACTGATGATATTTCCGGCCAAATCGATCTCTCGAACTGTTCCCCCGACGAGCGTCGACGGGCCGAGGTTCATCAGCATATGCCCGTTTGGAAGAAGCTTGATCGGCTGTGGGAGGCCGAGCCCCTCGGGGTAATCGTAATACCAGATCACGTTACCGCCGTTGTCCGTCGCCACAGCCTCGAGCTGCTGGTTGGCGCCTTGTGTGAGATGATAGAGGATTACCCCCGAGCTCGGCGTCAGGCCGTTAGGGTTGGTCGCCGTAAACGTAGGTATGCGAGAAGCCAAAGGACTGCCTGTAGTGAACATATGGTCTTGATCGACGCCCTGGGTGCCGTCGGCGTAGGTCACATCTGCGCGCATGTGATAGGTCGTATTCGCCATCATGCCCGCGACAAGAATCTGGATTGCCCCACCCCCTGCCGGTATATTCTGGGCCCAGGTGTGCGTGCCATAGGACGTAGTTGTTCCAAATTCGACGGAGACGGAAGCCGCTTGGGTGGTGGCGTAGGCGTACATCGCCACCTGTGGGTTATTGGTAGCAAATACCCCTGGCATAACAGCGAGGTTAATTGTCGAGCTTGTGCCACCACCCGGTCCCGGTGTCGTCACGAGCACCGGCAAGACCCCTGGCATCGCCAGCATGGTTGCAGGGATCGTCGCTATGAGGGCGCTCGGATTCCAGTAACCCGTGGGTAGCGCGGTGCCTCCCAATTCGATGACAGACCCGCTGGCAAATCCCACTCCGTTCACGGTTAACTTGGTGTTGGCGCTTCCCAAAGGAATTGTGGCGGGCGAAATCGAGGAAACCGTCGGTTGCGGGTTTACGATCGTCACGGTCGCCGACGCCGACTGCGCGGAGTTCGCTAGGCTCACCGCGGTTACCGTAACGGTATTGGGCGATGGGAGGGTTGTGGGCGCCGTATAGAGCCCGGAACTGCTAATCACCCCCTCGATAATACCCCCACCCGCCGACCCATTCACCTGCCACGAAACACCTTCACTGCTTCCGCTCACCGTGGCGGTGAATTGGATTTGCCCCATGAGCGCTACCTGCATGGTTCGCGGACTGAGGGAAACGGTAACGGCGGCGGGTGCACTCGCCGGTGAGGTTGCGCTTCCGCCGCAGTCGAGCATGAAAGCCGCGCTGACAAGAATCATGGTCGCTGCAAACCCACCCGCAAACCTGATCTGCTTGCCAAACGTGAAGCTCTGGCTCCGCACCACGGTCATATCAGTGGAACCCATCGCGAACTCCTCCACAAATTGTTACTGGTCTACTTACGTATGTTTACTGAGTTAAACGGGTAACTGCCCGTTTTCGAGACTAACACGCCGATTGCGATCGCAACAACGATTTTATTCTGAGAGTAGTACCCTGCTCTGAAAGTCACTCGCCGCCTCCGAAGGAGGAAGTTGGCAGGGGCTGGCGGTGGCATGCCGGTCAACCACCCTTGACCCCACCTTACCAGGCAGCAGAATCGCTTCGATCCTCTCTGGATGCCGCTGGCAGCATGAGAAGCTGCGAGTCAAATCAAAACATTGCGATACTTGCCCTGAGTAGGCGTTCCTTCTGAGGCGTCAAGAAGTTCCAAAAAAAGCTTAGATCTCGGTGGTCGGTCATTTCTGCGCGGGAGTCAGCCGGACGTCATCCAGCCAGACTCTACCCGCGATGAGATTATCGATCTTCTTGCTGGGCAAGCGCTTTAGCCTCAGCACGAGCATTTGGGTCTTGGGTCCGGTAACGAAATCCAAAAGCAAGGTAGTCCAAGCGTCGGTAGTGCCGGTGAGGTCGTCGGTCAATTTGTCGAGAACGGTCGGGTTATACGCGTCGTACACTTCCAGGCGCGGCCCGCTGTCGGTCGTAATCCCTTCGGTTTTCATAAGTGCCTGAAGGTGATAGGCTTGCCCCGAAGCCACCTTTACATACTGATAAACATTTTCAAACTGGACGTTGTCCTTCCCAGAAAATTGAACCATCAAAGCATGAGAAGGCGAGTGATAAGTCGAGCTGTCGACTCCGGCATAAACTCCTTCCATAGGAGCGATTCTCCAAGCGAAGCCAAAATTCAGAAACTCGTCCTCAAAGTCTCCGTCGAAAATGAGATTCGATCCCGGGAGGGTCGACGAACTTCGAATCAGTCCCTTCTGTTGAAGATCAGTCCAAACCTGGTAGGCCTCCTCCGGCTTGTGTCCGGCAATCAGGGTGTCGATGTAAGGAGAAGCATCCTTGGGAGAGAATTCATCGCTGCCCTCTAGAATTCGCTTCCAGACTGGCTCTGCGGCATCCAGGCGATGCTGGGAAAGAAGGAAATTCAGATAATTGAATTCGGTCTTAGCTCGCTCCGGAATCAATTCCTGCAGAATCTTCCCGGCGTCGTCGGTGGCTTTCCATGCCAAGGAGAAGACGTTCGTGTCATATTGCGAAGTACCGGCAAGCACGAGCTTAAAATGACGCAGGGCTTCCTCGTTGTTTCCCTGCAGCAGATAGAAATTGGCGAGGGGCCATTGATAGGCGGGAAGATTGGGGGCCAGCAGATCTACGCGGCGCCGGCAAGCCTCGGCCTCATCGCTCCTACCCTGGAATTGCAAAGCGGCCGCCAAATCCAACCAGGTTTGCGGATCATAGGGATCAAGACGCGTGGCTCGGCGGAAACCCTCTTCGGCCTTGCCAGCCTGCATATCGACAGGGCTGTACTCATAGAGACTGCCCAATCGCAATTGGAGGTCGGCATTGTCAGGATCCAGTTTGACAGCGCGTTCGAGATTGCCGGCGGTCGGCTTTCTCGCGAGCATGTCTGCGACGCAACCCCGGCCCACCCAAACTAGGAGCGCCGCGAGAACCGCTATCTCGGCGACGATCAGCAACCCCCTGACAGCTTTCGCTCTTATCGCAATCTGCATGTTGTCCGTCCCTTAGGAAGTGGTACGATATGTGCCGGTAAAGAAACCCATTATACGCCAGGCGCCGGATTCAGCCCACAAATTGCAGCGACACAAATTGCAGCGACCGAGGACCGGTTGGATTCAGCACCGGCTTCACGGCGCGAGGATTGTCCCACCTTGCGGTTACTGACTTGGCTCTGCGTTCGACCTTCGGTTCGTTTTGCGCGACACGATGCATTTTCGCTCGTTTTAGGGTCAGATTCGCGTGTTTCTGTGGGAAAGAGGCGCTAAGTTCGCAGCCTTCACGAACGCCATGTGATTTGTTTTCAATAACTTCTCAGCTTCGTTCCCACCGATCCCTAATAACCCCTTTGTTTTCATATACTTCTTAGCTTCGTTTCAACTGCTCCCGTTTGCCTCCCTGTGTTTTCAATAACATACTGGCTTCGATCGTATTATTTTTTGTTTCTTCCGATTCCTCTTTCCCCCCACGCGCCCGGACGATCCCGTCTTTGCCTTCCGTTCCGAACGTCCCGGTGCCCTTCGGCGACAAAACGTCAAACATCGACAATCATGATAGGCTATCACGGGCCAGCGCTCTTGTCAAACGAAAAGCACGCAACAGGCTTGCCCCCTTCCTGAACGGGCTGCAAAACCCTTTCAGTTGTCATTCCGAGCGGCTGGGGACCGCCGCCCCGCCCGCCGGTGTGGCGCATACCTTGCCTTGTATGTGTGCGCCAATTTCTGACCACGCTCCGCGGCGCATACATGAAGAGCAGTCGCTCATGCCCGTCGCCTGACGGACACCCGGAAGCCATGAAATACCCGGGAGCGCGGGCATCCTGCCCGCAGCGAGCGTGGCATTGCTGCGCGAAAGGCGGGCAGGATGCCCGCGCTCCCGGATATCTTCAAAGCAGAATATGCGGTACCCGCGAAGTTCGTCCGTCTGGCGCCGTGCGTAGAATACTGCGCATAATGTACGCACAGCATGCGTAGATTACGCGCTATAATCTACGCATGAGGTGCGAAGAATGACCCGATATATCCACCAATTGCCGGAATGGCCGCGACTCTACTGGAATCAGGGAGCTCTAGCGGCGCCTCTCGCCGCCCTCCGCCACAAGCAGGGGCGCCTGCTCGGGCGCATGGAGGCGCTGGGCTTTTCCATGCAGAAGGAGGCGGAACTCGAGACGCTGACCCTTGACGTTTTGAAGTCCAGCGAAATCGAAGGTGAAAAGCTCAATGCCGAACAGGTGCGTTCTTCGATCGCGCGACGGCTGGGCATGGACATCGCCGGGGCGGTCCCGGCCGACCGTGATGTGGAAGGCGTTGTGGAGATGATGCTGGACACCACGCAGAACTTCGACAAGCCCCTCACCAATGAGCGTCTGTGCGGCTGGCATGCGGCCTTGTTTCCCGCAGGCCGCAGCGGCCTGCGCAAGATTACGGTGGGCGCCTGGCGCACTGATGGGGAAGGTCCGATGCAGGTCGTATCCGGTCCGGCAGGTAAGGAGAAAGTTCATTTTGAAGCCCCGGCTGCTGCACTTCTTGACCGCGAAATGACGCGGTTCATAGAGTGGGCGAATGAGACAGGCGGGACGGATCCGGTTCTGAGGTCCGCGCTCGCTCATTTGTGGTTCGTGACCATCCACCCCTTCGACGATGGCAACGGACGCATCGCGCGGGCGATTGCCGACTGGCTTTTGGCAAGATCAGAAAACAGCGCGCAGCGGTTTTACAGCATGTCGGCGCAAATCCGGCAGGAGCGGAAAGCTTATTACGAAATCCTCGAGAGGACGCAGAAAGGGACGCTCGACATCACGCCATGGATAGAATGGTTTTTGGGCTGCCTCGACCGCGCCTTTGACGCGACTGAAACGACTCTGGACACCGTGCTGCGCAAGGCGCGGTTCTGGGAGAGGCATTCCGGTACGGCGATCAATGAGCGGCAACGCCTGGCCCTCAACCGAATGCTGGGCGGATTCGAGGGAAAGGTCACCTCCACGAAATGGGCGAAGCTCGGGAAGTGCTCACATGATACCGCGCTGCGCGATATCCAATATCTGATCGAGAAGGATGTTTTGGTCAAAAACCCTGCCGGTGGGCGGAGTACCAGTTATTCTCTCGGGGGAATTGACGGTTGAGTTCAAAGATGGATAAACGGTGCCGGAAAGTTGAAACGGTTCCTGAACCGTTTCTGCCCTGACACGGCTTCTCCCAGAATAAACTGGCCAGTCGCCGCGAGGGGTTGGCATATTCTTGCCTGGCCGGAACCCGGGAACGTCGTGCCGGGTGGTTCGGGCGACGTTGACAGGTGGGAATGCTAACATGGGCCGCTACCAAACGCGGCACAGCTTCGCACGCACCATGGGCTGGCCGGCTTTACAGCCGAATGCCCGCTGGAACTGCGGCAGGTCGGAGACGATGCCATTCACGCGGTACCGGCCCGGCGAATGCGGGTCGGTCATGGCGTGCATGCGCAAATTTTCCGGCCGCTCGTTCTCGCAGGCCCACTGGGCGTAGCCGATGAAGAAGCGCTGGTCGGGCGTGAAGCCGTCGATGGACATCAGTTTCTGGACCTCGGTGGCCTTCTTCCAAGCGATATAAGCGAGCAGCGTGCCGCCCAGGTCCGCCACATCTTCGCCGCTGGTCAGCTTGCTGTTGATGTGGATATCGTCCACCACCACGTAGCCCGCGTACTGTTCGCGCACACAGGCGATGCGCTCGTCGAATTGCGCGGCGTCCTCCTTGGTCCACCAGTCGCGCAGATTGCCCTTGCCGTCGAAAAGGCGTCCCTCGTCGTCGAAGCCGTGCGTCAACTCGTGGCCGATGGTTCCGCCCGTATTGCCGTAATTCGGTGCGTCATCTTCCTTGGGATCGAAGAGCGGAGGTTGCAAAACCCCGGCGGGAAAATTGATGTCGTTCGTCTGCGAATCGTAATATGCATTGACGGTGGGTGGAGTCATCCCCCACTCGCCGCGGTCAACAGGTTTGCCGATCTTGGCCAACTGGCGCTTGGATTCAAAGACAGCGCTGCGGCGAATGCTGCCGGCGAAATCTCCGCGCACGATTTCGAGCGAGCTGTAATCGCGCCACTTGTCGGGATAGCCAATCTTGTTCACGATCGAGTGCAGCTTCTCAAGAGCTTGTTGTTTGGTCTCCGGGCTCATCCACGGCAGGTTTTTCAGGTCGTCTTCCATGGCCGCCTCGATTTCGCGCGTCATCTTGAGCGTGCGGGCTTTGACGTCGGGCCCGAACGTGCGGGCGACGAACACCTGCCCCAGCGCCTCACCCAGGTTGCGGTCGACAAGGCGTACGCAGCGCTTCCAGCTTGGCTCCATCACCGCCACGCCGCGCAGCTTGTGGCTGTAGAAATCAAAATTCTCCTCCTGAAAACTCGTGGACAGGTAAGGCGCCCAGGCGTGCGCGAGATGCCAGCGCAAGTAGGTTTTCCAGTCGTCGAGGCTCTCGCTTTGAATCAGGCTGTTGACCTCGCGATAGAACTCCGGCTCAGTAACGTTGAATTTCTGCACGCTGCCCAGGCCGATCCCCGTGAGGTATGCATCCCAGTCAAAATCCGGTGTGATGGCTTTCAGTTGGGCGCGATCCATTTTGTGGAGCAGGTTGTGGGGATTGCGCTTTTCGACGCGCGTCAGGGACTTTTGCGCCAGCGCGGTTTCAATCGACATAACGGTCTGCGCTTCCGTCGCCGCGTTGGCGGGCGAATCTCTCAGCAGCACGAACATGCGCTGCACATGCGCGATGTATTGATCGCGAATCGTTTGCGAGCGCGGATCGGTCTTGGTGTAGTAATCGCGATCGGGAAGTCCCAGACCGCCGGCGCGCGCGAAGGCGATGACCTGCGATGCGTCTTCAAAATCCTGGGCCGAGCCGAAGCCGAACACGGCGCTGCCGCCGCGGGCGTTCATGTGCTCGTGGCCCAGGTAGCCCGCAAGCTCCGATTTCGAAGTCAGCGCGGCGATTTCGTGCAGGCCGGGCTCGAGCGGCGCGGCGCCGAGCTTCTCGATGGCCGGCTCATCCATGCAGGCCTGGAACAGGTCGCCGATTTTCTGCTCACTGGCGTTGCGCGGGCGGCTCGCGTCCGACGCTTCCTCAAGAATACCCCAAAGGAACTGATCGTTTTCATCCGCCAGCTTGGCGTAGACGCTCCAACCTGCCTGGTCGGGCGGAATGGGATTGTTCTTCATCCATCCGCCGCAGACGTATTGGTAAAAATCGACGCACGGGTCGGCGGTGTGGTCCATCGAGGTGAGATCGAGGCTGGGCGAGTACGGCATGGTGTGGATGGGGTGCTTCTCGGCCGGCTCGCCCGCCGAGGAAGTCTGAAGGCTTTCACCGCCGCGTGTCGGTTGCGGCGGAGCTTGCGCCAGAACCAGGATGACGATGAGGAGCAAACCAAAGCGAAGTCGGGAACGAGTCATGAAACCTCCAACGGAGCGAAGCGCCCTAAGCCCGGGAAGAACCGGGACGACTTTCGGGAGAAACGGTTTCAGGAACATGTGAAGAAATTCGGCATGTGTCATCCTGACCGCAGCGAAGGATCTCTGTAGTTGTTCGTAAGCCGCTGAAGCATAAGAAACTGCGGGGATCCTTCGCTTCGCTCAGGATGACAGGCGGCTGATTTTTTCACACCTTCCAGGCACTGTTTCCAGGCAAGAAGCTAGAGTAGTATGCCGTCCTGGGAAGGCCAAGCCGCATGAACGTCGGCGGCATGTCCTACCACGGGCTGAGGGGGGCGAATCTCCCTTCTCGCCTCTTCAAGAAAGAGCTGAAACGGCGCCCGACACCGTGTCCGCCACTTGACCTGGACGCGCGGGGTCGCCTGACCGTGCTCATGGCTTACACACTACTCACTGGAGCACGGTGAGATGGAAGGTCTTTGTGGCATTGCCGGTCTTGGCTATGAGCCTGATGGTGAACACATACTCACTCGCCCTGGTGGGTGTACCAACAATCTCTCCGGTGGTGTGAATAATCGACAGTCCAGGCGGCAACTGAGAGCCGGGCGGCAATCCAAACGAAAAAGGAGGTTCACCAACCGCCGTGAGCGTGACGCTGTAGGAGTGACCGGCTTGCGCGTTGGGAAGCTGCGCTGGTGTGGTAATCTGAGCAAACCCTTCTGAACCATTCTGACAAAGAGCCGGCAAAGGAATCAAAAGAACAAACAGCAAAGCTATCGTTTTCATGTTAAACCCATTCATCCTTTCCGCAACCATCACAGAGCATAACGTGGCGCCAGGGCATCGTTCTCGGTGTGGTACAGAGCGGCAGAGCCGCGATGCGAAATTCAAGATTCCAAATTCAAGAAGAAATCTTCGCAAAATAACAACGTCTCATGAAGTAGTGCTACAGAGCGTTGAGCGCCAACCCCGCTGCCTTTCAGAGGTTGGCAAACTCCTAGATGGCTCCCATGCACGGCGCCCGTCCAAGGCAAATGTTGCGCCTTTTCCGAACTCGTGAGTCAACTGGGGGACTGTGATCATCCGCCAGCTAACCGTCTGGCTCAGAACATCACGCTATTATGGGGCGCGGGCAAGGACCTGTCAATCGCACCGTAGTGCAGCTTCAACTTGACATCGGACAGGCTGAAAGGTAGAGTTAAAGAGCAAAGGTTTTGGGCATGTTTCTAGGCAAGCTGACCTCATGGCGAGGCGTCGACACGGGGGAACGAGTTAATTCTATCGGGGTGAAAATGAAGGGTTTTTGGGGACGTCCGTCTGTGCGGTTAACAATCTGCTTATCACTGCTGGTTTTATTGATCCCGCTGCCGTCGGGCGCGCAGAGCAGCACGGATCAGCCCGCCCCCCAGGCCGGGCCCACTCCCACCACCAACCTAGACCCGACAACTGCGAACCCGGCAGGGAATTCCGCTTCGTCCTCCTCTTCGGCCACCGACCCAAACTATATCCTGGGACCCGAGGATGAGCTCGAGATCGAGGTCTTCAACGTTCCCGAACTGAAAGAAACGGTGCGCGTTGCCGCGGATGGGCAGGTTGCCCTCCCCTTGATTGGTCGAGTCCAGGCAACGGGCCTCACCGCTGACCAGTTCCGGCAGGAGGTCGCCGATAAATGGGGTGAGAACTATCTCCAGGATCCGCAGGTCTCGGTTTTTGTCAAAGAATTCAAAGCACGGCCGGTTTCCGTGATTGGCGCCGTGGGAAAGCCTGACCTCTATTATCTCAAGGGCCAGCGCAACCTGATTGAAGTGCTTTCCATGGCCGGTGGTTTTAGCAAGAGCTCCGGCTCCGGACGTACGGTCGTGGTCACCCGCAAGAGCGGGTTCAAGGATCTCGAAGTAGTGGAAGGAATGCATGTGCGCGGCCCGGACCAAATTGAAATTGACCTCAATCGGCTGCTCTACACGCGTGATCCGGGCCTCAATATCGAAATCAAGCCGCTTGACATTATCTCTGTAAGTAAGGCTGACGTGGTTTATGTGGCCGGAGCGGTCAACAAGCCGGGCGGATTTGTTCTCGAGGACCGGCCCACGGTGACAGTGATTCAGGCGCTAGCTATGGCGGGGGGTACAGCGTCTACTGCCGCAAAGGGAAACGCGCGTATTTTGAGAAGTGAAAAGGACGGCTCCAAGATCGAAGTCCCCGTTAATCTGAAGAAGGTTCTGAAGGGGAAGGCAGAGGACGTGACCCTGGCTTCAAATGACATCCTGTTTGTTCCCGACAGCAAAGCCAAGATGGTGACCCAGCGGGCTGTCGACGTGTCTTTATCCA
This sequence comes from uncultured Acidobacteriota bacterium, assembly GCA_963831905.1. Lineage (GTDB taxonomy): Bacteria > Acidobacteriota > Terriglobia > UBA7540 > UBA7540 > CAVROP01. The sequence continues at coordinate 260,256 of CAWHRX010000005.1, forward strand.
CATTCTCGGGATGGCTCATTTGGGCCCATTGAGATGCTCGACCCAGCCCCCATTTGGTGATAAATGCCGAACACAGAACTCCCGACTACGACCGAGCGCAGTGAGAGCCTGGTAATTCCAGGCCCTCAGAACCTGCGGCAGCCCTTCGAGACGCTGGATGTCTCAGCGGAAGAGGTCCAGCCCCTGCTCGATTATTGGAACGCCATTTCCAAGCGGCGATGGCTGGTATTGTCCTGCCTTGTGATCGTCTTCTTCACCGTAGCGATCGGGACTCTCAAAAAGAAGCCCGTTTACGAGGGCAAGGCCATAATCGAGATTAACCCCGAGCAGCCGAACGTATTGGATTTTAAGGACGCGGCTCAAGCCAATCAGATCGATCTCGATGCCTACCGTGGGACCCAGTACGAGATTTTGCAGAGCCGAAGCTTGGCCGAACATGTCGTCGATAGTTTGAAACTGTACCACCTGCCCGAGTTTTACAAAGGGCGGATGTTGTTCGGATTGATCGAGCGCAATCCTGATAGGATTCCACAGGCCTCGGATCCCGACCCGCCGGACCGCTCGATGAATGCTTACCGGAGTACCATAGGGAATTTCATCGGCAGTATCGACATAAACCCGATGCGCCGCAGCAACCTGGTGGAAGTGTCCTTTTACTCCGAGGACCCGGTATTGGCGGCGCGTATCGCGAATGAACTCTGCAAGGATTACATTTATCAAAACCTGCAAGTGAAGTGGGATGAAGCCACCGAGGCGTCGGAGTGGCTTTCCCAGCGACTCGTGGACCTGAAGATCAAGCTGGAGAAATCCGAAGATGCTTTGAACGCTTACGCGCGAGCCAACTCCATCATCTTTGTGGAAGAAAAGCAGAACATGGCCACCGAAACGCTCAGGCAGCTTCAAGCAGAACACACTAAAGCTCAATCCTTGCGTTTTGAGAAAGAATCCCTTTACAGCCTGGTCCAGGCAGGCAGGGTTCAGGATCTGCCCGGGTTCCTCGAGAACAAGATGATTCAGGATCTGACCGTGGAACTCGGCAAAACGCAGAGTGACTACGCGGATCTGACGGCCACCTATAAGGCGGAATACCCTAAAGCGGTTGCGAAGAAGAAGCAAGTTGACGCCTTGCAAGGCTCCATCGACCGGCAGAAAAAGCTCTTGGCGCAGGGTGTCATAGACACCTATCACTCCGCGCTGGCCAATGAAAAGTACTTGGAACAAGAGTTGGACGCCCAGAAGAAAATTGTCAATGACATCGAAGAGAAATCCGTCCAATACAACATTCTCAAACGCGATGTGGATACGAACAAGGAACTCTATCAAGGGCTCATGACGCGCATGAAGGAAGAGCTGATCTCCGCAGGCGTCCAAGCCAGCAACATTCGGATCGTGGACGCAGCGGAGGTACCCAAGGGTCCCGTGAAGCCCCGGGTGTTACTCAACCTGACACTGGGATTTATGCTGGGCCTGGCCTTGGGCATCGGTCTGGCATTTTTGCAAGAGTATCTTGATAACACACTCAAGACGGCCGACGAGGTGGAAAGGCTGTTGCGGTTGCCCTCGCTGGGCTTGCTTCCGGATTGCGTTGGCAACAACGGCAAGGGCAGCGGGGAGGAACTGGCCGTCGTCAATCATGGCAACAACGGCGTGGCTCCCGCGCTTCAGACCGGACGCGAGCCCATCGAAGCCTATCGAACGTTGCGCACGTCGATTCTGCTTTCGGCCAACCCTGTACCCAAGATGTTGCTGATTACCAGCGCCCTGCCCTCGGAAGGCAAGACCACGGTGACGGTCAACCTGGGAGCGACGCTCGCCAGCTTGGGAAGCAAGGTGGTGATTGTGGACTGCGATATGCGCCGTCCTTGCTGCCACCGTTCGACGGGCGTGGAAAACAGGCCGGGTTTTGTCCGCTGCCTGACGGGCCACATCGATTTGGCGGACGCCATCCTGCCGGTGCCCGGCGTTCCGAATTTGAGCGTGATTCCTTGCGGACCGATTCCCCCCAACCCTGCGGAAGTTCTTTCTTCGCCGGTTACGGTCGACTTGCTGCGCAGGCTGCGGACCGAGTTCGAGTATGTCTTGCTCGACTCACCGCCCTTGTTGACGGTGTCCGACAGCCGCATACTTTCAACCTTGACCGACGCGGTGGTGCTGGTGACCAAGGCCTACAGTACGCCGTTCGACCTGGTCCGGCGCGCCCGGGGATTGCTTTACAATTCCGGCGCCCGCATTCTCGGCGTGGCGTTGAACAGCGTGGCCGTCCATAAGCAAGGCACTTCGGGATATGGCGCATACCGATACGGGTACGGATACGGGTACGGGTACGAGCCGGATTCCGACGAAGACTCTGCCAGCCAATCTGAATCGTAAGGCTGAACACGCCACTGACCCCATGAAAGCTCAAGTTGTGATTCTCTGTGGTGGCATGGGAACCCGTTTGCGGGAAGAAACGGAGTATCGTCCCAAGCCGCTGGTGGAGATCGGGGGCAAGCCTGTCCTGTGGCACATCATGAAAATCTATTCCCATTATGGGTTCAACGATTTCATCTTGTGCCTGGGCTACAAGGGCTCGATGATCAAGGACTTTTTCCTGAATTACCGTCTCATGAACAGCGATTTCACCCTGCGCCTGAACTCGGGCAGGGAGCCGGAGTTGCATAACTCGCTCCAGAACGACCAATGGACGATCACCTTCGCAGACACCGGCGCCGAGGCGATGACCGGCGCGCGCATCAAGCGCATCGAACGGTACGTCACCGGCGATCATTTCATGATGACTTACGGCGACGGCGTGGCCGACCTCAACATCTCGACGCTCTGGGATTTCCACCTCGCCCACGGAAGGCTCGCGACGGTGACCGGCGTTCATCCGATCTCGCGCTATGGTGAATTGTCCATGGCGGGCTCATGCGTGAAGGAATTCTACGAGAAGCCCCTCGATCAGAGCGGATTCATCAGCGGCGGCTTTTTCGTTTTTCAGCGCAAGTTCTTTGACTATCTCTCTGACGACGACAATTGCGTTCTCGAGCGGGAGCCTTTGGAGCAACTAACGCGCGAGGGCCAATTGATCGGTTACCTTCACCATGGATTCTGGCACTGCATGGATACGTACCGCGATTTTCTCGCGCTCAACGAATCCTGGAAAAAGGGCGCACCCTGGAAGGTTTGGGATCAATGATCAGAGTAGTTCCGGTTTTTGGGCGCGGGAGCAGCACCCGAAACCCATGAAAACGATTCCTCCTCTTTCACCTGCTCGTAGGGGGACGGCTTGCCGTCCCCGGGTAGGGAGAGCCCTACCCCTACACGTTTTCAGAACAGGAAGAGAGCAAGTATGGAAATAACGCCGCTGCGGCTGAACGGGACCTACCAGATCGTATTCGCCCCGCATTGCGATGAGCGCGGCTATTTTATGCGGGTTTGGGACGAGCAATTATCGCGGCAGCACGGCTTGACCACGGCGTGGGTGCAGGAGAACCAATCCCTTTCGCGCCGTAAAGGCATTATCCGCGGACTGCACTTCCAGAGGCCGCCCCATGCCGAAACCAAAATGATCCGCGTCGCCGCCGGCGCCATTCTGGACGTGTTCGTAGATTTGCGGAAAGGTTCGCACACCTACGGGCAATGGGATTCGCTGGAATTATCCGCCGAGAACCACCGTGGGGTTTACATTCCCAGGGGCTTTGCGCATGGCTTTTGCACGCTTACCGAAGGGGCTCTGGCGGTTTACAAAGTAGACGCCTACTATGCGCCCGAGTCCGAGGGCGGTCTTCGATGGGATGATGAAGTGCTGCGAATTAACTGGCCTACGCGTGACCCACTGGTGTCTGATAAAGATAAACACCTGCCTTCTTTCAAGGAGTTGGTATCACCTTTCGAGTGATTGCGTCGACCCGATGCTCCGGCTGCGCAACCGGCGGAGTGGCGTTCGTTCGGCCACGACCGCCGTGGCTGCGGCGCCTGCGAAGCAGAGGTCAAGGTGATGGGTTTAGCGCCAAAGGTTAAAGGCTGTTAACAACCATGAAAGTTCTGGTGACCGGCGCAGCCGGGTTCATTGGCTCGCATTTGACGCGCCGAATCGCTTGCGAAGGTAATTCGGTTTGGGCAGTGACTTCTCCCGGCGAATCGACAGACCGGCTTTCCGACATCTTGGACCGCGTGTCGGTCATGCCCGTGGACTTGCGTGACGCGCAGGCAGTTCAAGAACTTGTGTCCACCGTCCGCCCCGACTGCGCCGTGCATCTCGCGTGGTATGTCACGACTGGTAAGTTTTGGATGGCCCCTGAGAACCTCGACTGTGTCGCTATGAGTCTCAGGCTGGCCCAGGTGTTGGCTCATTCAGGGTGCGCGAGATTCGTAGGAATTGGCACGGGGTACGAGTACGATTCGGATTACGGCTTCCTCTCCGAAGACATCACGCCTCGTCGGCCTAGCAGCCTGTATGGCGTGTGTAAGAATGCCACCCGCGAGATTCTGCAGGCATACTGCCAGAAGACGGCCATGCAGTTTGCCTGGGCGCGCATATTCCATCTTTATGGCCCCGCGGAAGCTGAAGTACGACTTGTTCCTGCCGTTATCCTGGCGCTGCTGAACGGACAAGTGGCCAAGTGCACGCACGGCGAGCAAATCCGCGACTACCTTCATGTTGAAGATGTCGTTTCGGCGCTTTGGGCCATCGCAAAAAGCGAGTTTTGCGGTCCGGTGAACGTCGGCTCGGGGCAACCCGTGAAGCTGCGGAAAATCGTAGAAACCATCGCGCACTATCTGAACCGGCAAGAAAATCTCGCGTTGGGAGCTTTGCCCGCCGATCCCCGGGAGGCGCCGTTATTGGTAGCGGACGTTCGAAGGCTGGCCAATGTGATCGGGTGGAAGCCCTCCCGAACTCTCGAGGAGGGTTTGAGAAATACCTGTGAATGGTGGAGAGCGCGGGTAGGGCATTAGCGGGCACCACCACCCCCTGCCCCTCCTCAACGAGCAGGGGAGTCGGTTGTTGTTCTCCTTCTTGTTCAGGATACACTGGCGGGTGCTGATTCCCCTCCTTGGTAAGGAGGGGGTAGGGGGTGGTGGGAACGTCTAAAGGTCCATGAGCATGCGCGCTTGCCCGCTTTGTGCGAACCTATTCCCGCGGCTCTTTTTCGAGCGCCGAGGCGTCCCGGTTCACCAAAACCGGGCTTGCCCAAGCGCTGAGGAGGCACGCCAGTTTCGACGCGGCGACCTTCTCCTGACGTTCTGCCCGAACTGCGGATTTGTCTTCAACTCGGCATTCGATCCAGGATGTCTCAGCTACTCTGCGGCTTACGAGAACACCCAGACCTGCTCTCCCTACTTCCGGCAATACCTTTCCAAGTTGGTGAGTTCTCTGCTGACGAAGTATGACCTTCGCGATAAGGTGGTCGTTGAGGTAGGTTGTGGGAAAGGAGATTTTCTTCGCGAGCTATGCAAAGAGGGCAGAAACCACGGCATTGGTTTCGACCCAACCTATGTCGGCTCGGAGACCATTGAGGGCGGAGCGGTGCAGTTCGTCCGTGATTTTTACGGTTCACAACAGACGCAATTCGCCCCCGATTTTGTTTGCTGCCGTCATGTCATCGAGCACGTGCAATCGCCTTTGGAGATGCTCAGGGCGGTTCGACAAGCAATAGGGGACCGGCTGAACTCAACCGTGTTTTTCGAAACCCCGGCGCTCCCCTGGACTCTCAATTCCTTGGCATTTTGGGACTTGTTTTATGAGCATTGCTCTTATTTCACGGCGGAAAGCCTTGCCTGGGCCTTTGAGCAGACAGGATTTCACGTCCTCGAGGCGGGCCCGGCGTTCGACGAGCAATACCTGCATATCGAAGCCAGACCTGCTCCCACAGGCGGTGCCCCGGGAGGATCGCGTCCACGCTCCACGCCAGAGCTATGGCCGAGAATCCAAGCATTCCTGGCCGGAGTCGAGCAGCGTATGAAAGCGTGCGAAGAGAAGATTGATGCTTTCTCGCGAGCGGGGGGTTGTGCGATTTGGGGAGCAGCTGCCAAAGGCACAACGTTAGCGAACGTGATGGACCCTCAGAATCGGCGCATTCGCTTCCTCATTGACATTAATCCCGCCAAACAGGGGAAGTATGTGCCAGGAACCGGGCACCCGATTCTGCCGCCAGAACACCTCAGAGACCGAATCGGGCGCGTCGCGGGGATCTTGAATATGAACCCCAGTTACTTGGAAGAGAACAGAATTATACTATCGCAGATGGGTCTCGACATTCCCATCCTGCAGTTGTAGGGTGAGGACGGCTGTTTCCCAGAAGTTGAAAACGCTGCGGCGCGGGCAGAAGGAGGGTTGGTGAAGAAGATTCGAAACCTGACTGCAGACCTGGAGAGTCAGAGTCTCTTGCTAACGTATTCGGACAATCAATCGCAGACGTTGCCTCTTTACAGCCCCGAGGCTTTCCAGGCCATTTCCCGGCTGTGGATAAAGGCAGGTTGGGCGGCGAAATACTCGTACAATTTCACTTGGATGGGACGCCAGGTAATTCAATTGCCGGAAGACCTGGTTAGTATTCAGGAATTGATCTTCAAGGTCGAGCCGCAGGTAATTATCGAGACCGGCGTGGCGCATGGCGGCTCAAGCGTATTTTATGCAAGTCTGCTGGAAGTCCTGGGACGAGGCCGCGTGATATCTGTCGACATCGAGATCAGGGCGCATAACCGCAAAGCCATCGAGGCCCATCCCCTCAAGAAGCGCATAACCTTAATCGAGGGGAGTTCTGTCGCGCCCGAGACTCTTCAAGAGGTGAAGAAACTGCTCCTACCAGGCGAAAAGGTCATGGTGGTTCTGGATTCGAACCACTCCAAAAAGCATGTCCGGGAAGAGCTCGAGCTCTACGGTCCGCTAGTCTCCTCCGGAAGTTACATCGTGGCTTCCGATGGCATCATGGAGGAGCTCGACGATGTGCCGGGTGGGAAGGCAAATTGGACGCAAGACAATCCGAAGGCCGCGGCGCATGAATTCCTGGCCAAGCACCCTGAATTCGAACTCGATCCGGAGCCGACTCGGCTCGGGGTGACTTATTGGCTGGACGCGTACCTACGACGAAAGTGATGAAACATGCTCAAGGCGGTGGAATGTCAAGGGTTTCAAAGAACATTCTCTACAATGTGGCCGGCCAAGGGCTCTCAATCGTCCTGAGCTTTGTGGCGGTTAAGTTCATCTTTAAGCAATTGGGCCAAGATGCCCTGGGCATCATCTATTTCACCTTCACCCTCAACGCCCTTCTCACCGCGCTTTTAGCTCTGGGGATCAACGAAACCACGGTTCGTGAAGTCGCGGCCTTCCATGAAGAGGATCCGACTTATATTCGGCGTCTGCTGCAAACGGCCTCCTCGTTTTATTGGGGTCTTTACGTTCTGGCGGCTGTAGCGCTTTACGCGGCGGCCCCCTGGCTCGTCACCAAGTGGATCAATCTGGATACGCTCAGTCCTTCCGCTGCTACGATGGTTTTGCGTGTGCTCGGAATCGCCACTCTTCTGGCGTTGCCTCGCTCGTTCTGTGCCAGCATTCTGCGCGGCATCCAGCGCATGGAGTTTATCAATCTCATCGACGTGGGCGCCAGCGCACTACAGCAGTTCGGCGCTATCATGGTCCTGTATCTCGGCGGCGGGTTGCTGCAAGTCACCCTGTGGATGGCAGCCTGCTACCTTCTCGGCCTCATCCTTTACCTAAGCGTGTGCTCCCATTTCTTCGGCGCCCGGGCATTTGTCCCAAGCATTTCCACTTCGGTAGTCCATCGCAACGCCGGATTCACTTTCCGGCTGGCAGGCATTACGGTTTTTTCCATGATTCACACGCAATCAGACAAAGCGATCGTGAGCAAGCTCCTGCCGCTGGGCATCTTTGGGTACTACGGCATGGCCTATAGCGGGGTATCCCGGGGCATGGTGGTGACGGCCTCGGTGTCCCAGGCAGTCTTCCCCTCTTTTTCCGCTTTGCATAAGCAGGGCGACCGTGACGGACTTCTGCGCCAGTATCGAAAGGTGCAGGATCTTGTTTGTTATGCGATCGTACCCTTGTTTGCGGCCATTCCATTCGCCGCACGCCCTCTCTTCACCTTTGTGCTCAACGCGCAGGCGGCGCAAATGCTGCTCTGGCCGGTTACGTTCTTGTGTATTGGCTTTTGCATGAATGCAACAGTGAGTATCCCCTACGTCTTTACACTTGCGGTGGGTAAGCCTCAAATTGCCGCCCGGACAGCTTACTATGCGCTGTTCGTCGTCTTGCCCGCGACGGTCTGGCTTGTGTACAAATTTGGGATTGCGGGGGCAGGATTCTCCTGGATCGTGTACCAGCTTTTCGTTTATGTGTACATGATGCCGCGCACTTGCTCGGAATGCTTGGATATGCCTGCACGGAATTGGTACCTTCATGTATTCAAGGTCTTAGGGCTGGCGGGGGCGACCTACGGAGGGGCCTGGATTATCCTTATGTACCTGGGGTCGTTTTCGATTCCCTCGTTGATTGTGGCTTATGTTCTTGCCTCAACTGCGTTCGTGGCGGTAGCTTATCATTTAATTGGCGATGAACTCCGCGAAACGTTGCGACGCCTCACCCCCTTGAGCCCGGCAACTGTGAGCACCTGCATATAATACAGGGACGACTCAGTTCACTTCCAAGGGGTGAACGGAATACGGAAGTCACAAAAGGATTCCGCTCCTGTAGCAAATGATGGCCGGTCGAATACCGTTTTAGAAGGCGCACGGAACATGAAACAAGTCCTGTTGAATCTTGCTTGTGGGCTGAAGAAGTCGGCCTTGCGCGCGCTGGGCTGGTTACTCAGGCATATGCCGGGAAGTCCCTGGGAGTTAATGCCAGGACCGCTCGCCTATAACCAAGAGGGGTTGGCCACCGTCACCAATTGTGATTTTCTAAGCGACCCGCGCTTTGCCGAAGCGTATCTCCTAGGGGAGCAAACAGGGTCCTGGCGGGGTTCCCGAATCCATTGGCGCGTCCACGTCTTGTGCTGGGCAGCCGAGAAAGCGAGCCGACTCGAGGGCGACTTTGTTGAATGTGGAGTGAATCGCGGCGGCTTCTCGCGTGCTGTGATGCACTTCGTCGATTTTGCCAAACTCGGCAAGACTTTTTATCTGCTCGATACCTTTCATGGGTTGGAGGACCGGTTGATTTCTGATGCCGAGCGGAAGCGGGGAATCGGCGCCGGCAGATGGTTTCAATACGAGGAGTGCTACGAAGCGGTGTGCAAAACGTTCGAAGGTATGCCGGTCGTCCTCGTGCGGGGCGTGGTCCCCGACACCTTGCCTCAGGTGAAAGCTTCGAAGATAAGTTACCTCTCCATTGATCTGAACTGCGCGGCCCCGGAGATTGCCGCGGCCGAGTATTTCTGGGAAAAGTTGGTCCCTGGCGCAGTAATGGTGCTGGATGATTACGGTTGGGAGGCGCATTACGAACAGAAGCTGGCATTCGACCGCTTCGCTGCCCGAAAGGGCGTGATGGTCCTTTCGTTGCCCACCGGTCAGGGCCTGATTTTCAAGCCGTAGGCGCTTGATGTGGGTGCAACGCTGTACACAGTGGTGGTACAGTTTGATGTGTGGGCGGCTCGACGCCGCCAGCTCGCAAGGAAAGACCGGCGAGCAGACTGGACCGCTACCTAGGCGGGCTTGACCTGCCGTGGAGCTGCATGACAAAAGTCTCGATCATAATCCCGACTCGCAATCGCCCGCATCTCTTGAAGGTGGCCCTCAAGAGCGCCCTAGGCCAGACTTGGCAAGATCTCGAGATTCTGGTGAGTGACAATTATTGTGGAAATGAAGAAACGCGCAGCGTCTTCGAATCCTTCAAGGACGCGCGACTTCGATACGTAAGAACGGATCGTCTGCTGGCCATGCACGACAGTTGGGAGTTCGCGCTCGCACACGCCACCGGAGAGTACCTCACAGTTCTTTCGGACGATTCCTATTTACTTTCCTATGCCATTGAACGGGCCATGGCAGCAGTTGAAGAGTACAAGGTGGACCTTGCAGCCTGGAATTCTTGCACCTACTACTCGCCGGATTGGTTTCAGCCCTACCTGCGAAACCATCTTGCTGTCGCTAATCCACCGTATAAGACCCTGCTTCTTTCCAGCCGGGATGTACTGCGGGAACTCTTCGATTTGCGTCTGGACTCGGCCATTCAGATGCCAAGGTTTTTGAACTCGATATGCCACCGGAGATTATTTGCAGAAGTAGTTCAGAGGCATGGGCGAATGTTCCTCCCTCCCTGTCCTGACTACAGCGCTGCGGCCTTTCTTCTTCTGCATACAGACCAGTACGTATTCACCGGCTGGCCCTTGGGGATTGATGGCGCAACATCACGCTCGATCGGATTCACGCTCGGTTTCAATAGCGGCGAGGCCTTCAAGGAGTTCTTGGCGGAGTTCGGGGAGACAGCGAGCTTTCGGCAGGCGGTTGATTTGCAGCTAGCAACCACCTCGGTGTGTATTGCTCAGACCTTGGAGGAGGTGAGAAAGAATTGCGGTCCTGCGAGTTTTCCCTACCAGATTAACCGGCAGAGCATGTTGATCCAGAGCATTGAAAATGTTTCCATTCACGAAAGCAACGGCGCCGACGTGGCGGAGGCGTGGCGGATCCTGGATGCATACCTCGCAGGTCAGCCTGAGGACGTCAAACGAGCGGCGTTGACGCACAAAAGAAACTTCAAGGCCCGATCCAGATTGCGCGGCGCTGTTGCCGAGGTAATTCACTCCCTTCCCGGTTGGGAGTATCTAGCGCGGTTAAGAGGTGGACACATCTTCCCTGGGGCGCGTCAACATTTTCGAAATATGGAAGAGTGCGGACGAATCGCCGAACAACTAATTGCCACTATCGCCGGTCGGCAGGGGTAGCGGGCGCCCTGTTTCCAGAGAAAGCGCGGGAAAATCCAGGTTTCGGGTATTCTCGCGCGTGCGGAAAGTCTAGGGTCTGCCCGTGTGGTCCCCCCAGAGCACCGCAAGAACCGACCCTCGAGTGTGACCTCAGATTGGGCACATGAGAATTGCTTTTGTCTCCCACGACAGCGAGGCCGGCGGGGCCGAGAGGGCCATGCTCGAGCTTATAGACGGCCTGCGAGAACGAGGGGTGACCTGTTTGGTTGTCCTGCGAAAGCGGGGCTGGCTGGAGAGGGAACTAAACCGGCGTGGCGTTTCTTGTGCTGTGATCCCGTATCGAGGTTGGAGCAGCGCACGGCTAAGAAGCAGGTTGCTTAACCTCCTGGCGCTGGTCATGGTGCTACCCGTGGTGATTCAATTGAGGCGCTGGAAAGTTGATGTTGTTCTGACAAATACTTCCGTGATCCCAGTAGGTGCTCTTGCAGCCCTTGCCCTCAGAAGGCCGCACATCTGGCACATCCACGAGTTCTGCTGGAAAGAATACGGTTCAACTTTCGACTTGGGAGATTGCCTCTCGATCAAAGCGATCGGGTGGCTATCAGACTTCGTCATCGCCAACTCGAAGGCCGTTGAAGCCTACTATGCAGGGTTCATCCCTCCTCAGCGCATCCGCATGATCTACCAGGGAGTGAACGTCCAGGTACCCGGTGCGACGGGTGAAGCCTCCAAACCTGTTGGACGGGTCGAACCGGTCAAGTTAGTATTAGTGGGTGCTTTCCAGAAGGGGAAAGGTCAGACAGACGCAGTGCAAGCTGTGGGGTGGTTAAAGAGCCAAGGCGTTCGCCCGGAGTTGACCCTCGTCGGAACCGGCGAACCTGCCGACCTGGAAAAGGTCAAGCGCACCGTATCAGATTGCGACCTGGAAAGGCTGGTCAATTTCACGGGACAAGTTGCCGACCCCGGCCCTATCGTCAAGGACTCTGACATTGCCCTCAGTTGCTCGCGCTCGGAGGCCTTTGGCCGCTCTACGGTTGAGGCCATGAAATTGGGCAAGCCGGTTATTGGAGCCCGGGGCGGAGCTACGCCGGAACTTGTCCGGGAGGGTTTTAATGGGCTCCTTTATGCACCAGGCGACTATCTGGACCTCGCCCAAAAGATTAAACTACTGATCGATAACCCTGGCCTCGCGAAGCAGATGGGCGAGAACGGCTGCCGCTGGGCTCAGGAAGAATTCACAGTGGCGAAGTACGCGGGGAGGGTCTTGCAAGTTCTCAAGGAAGCGGTTCATCAAACAGAGGCGTGACGTAGGGGCGGCCTCGAGGCCCCCCTGGGCAACCACGAGAGTTGCTCCTACAGAAAGTTCGATGGATCTTTCAATCTGCATTTTGACTCGCAATCAGCCCGATTTGCTCCCACGGTGCGTGGCTTCCTGCCTCGCGGAAATCGAGAGGGAAGGAATCGCTTCCGAGATTGTCATCATCGACAACGCCTCCTGGGACGGCAGCCCTCAAAAAGCTGCGAGTCTATCCCCGCTGGTTCGCGTTATCCGCAACGAGGAGAATCTGGGTTTTTCGAAGGCCAACAATATCGGAATTCGAGCCAGCAGTGGGAAACACGTGTTAATTCTGAACGACGATACGGAGTTTCGCCCGGGCGCTCTCGGTCTTCTTGTCGGAGTCCTGAATGCCAGCCCCGGACTCGGGGGCGTGGGGCCGAAATTCCTCAATCCCGATGGGTCGTTCCAGCGCGGTAATGCGCCCAAGCGATTTCCGCGCCTGCGCGGGATGGTTTCAGAACTTATGAATCTTGATTCCGTGTTCGAAAAGTTCCCTTTGACGCGGGATTTGCTGACTAATCGCTGCGATGAAAACCGCGGAGGCGAGGCGGAACAGATCGACTGCGCCTGCCTCCTGGCGCGGCGGGAAGCCCTGGACGCGGTCGGCCTGTTTGATGAGGAGTTCTTCTTTTTGTTCGAAGATACCGACTTGTGCTATCGCCTCAAGCAGGCCGGTTGGAAGTTATGGTATTTCCCGGACGCCCAAATAACTCACTACGGCGCCGCGTCCTTCAAGAAAGTAATGAGATCGGAAAGGGCCGGCATGTATTTCGAGGGGCTTATTCGGTTCTTCAGAAAGCACTCCAGCCCCGGCCGGTTCTTGCTGTTCCGGTTGACCCTGGCAGCTACGCTTTGTCTCAGAATGCCTCTGGCCGTTCTGTTTTCGCTGAGCCCCTTGGGCAGGGTCCGCCGGCGATGGAAAGGCACCGTTCCGATTTACTCGAAGATCCTCAGGTCACTTCTGTTCGCATAATACATGATGCGGCACAACAAGTCGCATGCGTTGCGACCATCCTTAGGCTCCCAACCTCGGGACACCGTCTGGCCCACACAGCCCGCTTACGCCGAATGCGAATGCCTGCAACGACCGCGTTTCGCGACGAGGGAGAGTACTGTTCACTCCGGGTCGCTCGGGCAAGACCTGACTCGTTTACACCAAGTTTCGCAGTTCAGGATTTCTAGTGTCGTGTAACGGTAATAGGTGACATGTATGGGTGCGCTATCGCCACGCTACCCGAAGCATCCTCGTATTTCGCTGAAAAGTAATGCGGAAAGGCTTGGGAGCGACGATCGGAGCAATGGGGTGACGGATCCAGCCTCGGACGGTTGGAGAGCACGGCCGAGGGGAAGAGGGCGCGAAAAACCCTGCTGAGGTCTGGCGCCGCTACGAACCGCGTGTGCAGGCGCTCATGCATGCGCTTGATAACTTGCAGATGCTATAATCCGTGACGAAGGAGTTAGGAAGGTGAAACCACCTTTATATTAGGCTGGTGAGCATTGCTTGCTCCAGGTTCGCGAGGGAGCATGCCATTGAAGCGCCACATTGGATGCCTTGGGTTACGCTAGCGAAGCCTAAAATGGATCTGTCAATTTGCATTTTGACCCGGAACCAGCCTGATTTGCTCCCACGCTGCGTGGCGTCCTGTGTCGCGGAGATCGAACGGGAAGGTATCGAGGGAGAGATTATCGTCATAGACAATGCCTCCTGCGACGGTAGCCCCCAAAAGGTTGCGACTCTTTTTCCCCTGATCCGCCTTGTGCGGAACGAAGAGAATTTTGGATTTTCCAAGGCCAATAATATCGGCATCCGCATGAGCCAGGGGAAGTACGTGCTAATTTTGAACGATGACACGGAGTTCCATCCGGGCGCCCTCGGGCGACTTCTGCGGGTGATTGAGGCTGATCCCCGCTTGGGGGCCGTCGGGCCAAAATTCTTGAATCCGGATGGTTCGTTCCAACCCGGCTATACACTCGACAGATTTCCGAATTTGCGTGACATGGTTTTGGATTTTGTGACGGCCAGTTACATTCTCGAAAAGTTCCCCTTCACACGAGACATGCGGAAACCTCGTCGCGAGGAAGTGCCGGGCGGAGACGCGGCACAGCTTGGCGGAGCTTGTCTTCTTGCACGTCGCAAGGCCTTGGACGCTGTCGGCCTGTTCGACGAAGACTTCTATTTCTACTTCGAAGACACCGATCTATGCTATCGCCTCAAGAAGGCTGGCTGGCGACTCAAACACTGCCCGGAGGCCCGGGTCACCCATTTCGGTTCGTCCTCATTCAAAAAGATATTGCGCTCCCGAAAGACCGCCATGTATCTCGAAGGATCGATCTGCTATTTCAGAAAGCATTCCAGTCCGCGCCGTTTTTTGCTCTTCAAGCTCATTTTGGCTGCCACGCTCTGTCTCAAGATGCTGCCGGCTGTTTTGCTTTCGTTAAGCCCCCTGAGCAGGGTTCGGCAGAAATGGAAAGGCACAGTTCTGACCTACTCAAAGATACTCCAGTCACTGCTGCTCGCATGACGCGTGTTTTGCTGGAATCCGAGTGGCGAACTTGAGTGTGTGGAAGAGCCTTAACCGAAGAGACCGTGTTTCTCGAGTTGCCAGGGCATGAACTGCATGCTGGCGTCATGCGTGGATCCTCAATCGGAGGCTGGGTCTGGAAGAGTCAACTCCAACTAGTATTGGCTTGAAGGCAATCCGGGGTGCGGCCGCCCTCGGCATACGGCAAGTCCTGGTGCAAGGCCTCAATGCCCTCACTGGCGTCGTCCTCGCCCGGTCGCTTTCCCCATCCGAATTTGGCCTGTACGGAATCATGGCCTTCGTGCTCACTTTTCTAGTGGCCTTCGGCGACGTAGGTCTTGGCGCAAGTCTGATTCGGGACGCAGAAGAACCTGCTGACGAAGACTATCGGGCAGTCTTTACCGCCCAACAATTGTTGGTCGTGGTGGTAGTTGTGGTTGCGTGGTTAGTTTCTCCGCAGTTGGCTCGCGCCTACCACTTACCCCCTCATCAGGCCATCCTTTTCCGGCTGGTAGCCTGTTCCCTGTTTCTTACCTCTTTCCAAGTCATTCCCTCCGTTCGCCTGGAACGCCACTTGGCCTTCCAAAAACTCGCGGCCGTGGAGGTAACACAGGCGATTGTTTACAGTGGCGTGACCATTAGCGCAGCCTTCGCCGGGTTAGGGCCGCTCAGCTTCGCTTTGGGTCTTCTCTCTCGTTCGTTGGCCGGGGCGGTAATCATCAATTGGGTGAGCCCCTGGCGCATAGGCTGGCACTGGGATCTCATAAGAATTCGCAAGCACCTCCGTTTCGGAATTCCCTACCAGGGGATTGCCTTCACGTCACTCCTGAAAGACAGCATTACGCCGGTCTTGGTGGGCTTCGCTTTGGGAACTTCCGAAGTCGGCTATATCAACTGGGCCCAGATGGTGGCTGCCTACCCGGTGGCGGCACTCATGGTTTTGCCGAGGGTGTACCTGCCGGCATTCGCCCGCTTACAACTGCATAGAGAGGCGTTAAGTCAGTTTGTAGAACAGGTTCTGCGGGCTACGAATGCACTCGTCGCTCCGGTGGCCATACTTACTCTTGTTTCGATTGAGCCGCTTACAAGGCATGTCTTTGGCCAGAAGTGGCTAGTCGCGCTGCCGCTGTATTATTTACTATGGGCAGCCAACCTCTTCGTTCCCACCGCCACGCCTTTACTGGCTCTCCTGAACGCCTTGGGTCATTCCCGAACGGCCTTTAAATTCGCCCTGATCTGGATGCTGGGGACCTGGGTAGTGGGAGGGCCGCTCATCTTGATGTTTGGCCGGATTGGGTATGGAATTGCAAATCTATCGATAATGTTCACGAACTTACTGCTCTATCGGGCGGCTCAGGCACGCCTCAGTTTCCGGATCTTGCCGTCAATCATCCCAGTATGGTGCGTCGCGTCGGTGATAGGGTTTGCTGCATTCTTAACCATACACTTTCGGCCCCCGCGCGGCGTAGTGGGGGTTGGTATCTATTTTGTTTTGGGCTTCGGCACCTACGCTTTGTGTTTGCTGGGACTCTACCGCTCGGAGGTTCAAAGGGTCTGGGGACTGGTCTGGAGCCAGCGATGAAATCACGAATATCGGTAGTCATCAACACGCTGAACGAAGAGAAGAACCTTCCATTTGCGCTGCGGTCGGTTCAACCGTGGGTTGACGAGATCATCGTTGTGGACATGCATAGCGAGGATCGGACGGTTGAAATCGCCCGGGGTTTCGGGGCCACGGTCCATCTTCACCCGGGGCCAGGTTTCCAGTACGCGCCCCGCGCCGTCGCCTTGCAGCAAGCGACTTCAGAGTGGGTCCTGGTGCTGGACGCTGACGAATTGATCCCCATTGCGTTGAGCCGCGACCTCCAGCAACTGGCGGACTCTAAGGAAGCGGACGTGGTGCTTATCCCCCGCATCAACTACCTGCTCGGTGCTCCCCTCCGGTACTCTGGATGGGGACCCGCCCAGGATCACCAGATGCGGTTCTTCCGAAATGGATTCGTTGTCGGGAGTTCCATGGCACACCGGGACTTCACGCCCGTTGAGGGGGCGAGATTAAAAGTGCTGCCGTTTAGTGGTCACAATGCTATCATTCACTTCAATTACGTAGATTCGTTCCACTTCATCGAAAAACTGAATCGCTACACATCCATCGAAGCGAAGCAGGCCTTCGAGGGGGGCGAGCAAGTTACATCCTTACGCGCTGCGTTTACAGGGCTGAGGGAGTTCTTGATGCGTTACCTGAGAGCGCAGGGGTTCCGTGACGGCTGGCGAGGGTTTTACCTTTGCGCCTTCATGGTGTTCTACCGTGTCGCTGCGGCAGCCAAACTTCAGGAATTGCGAACTGTTGGACCCCACGACGTCATCGAGGCCCGATACCGACAAGAGGCGGAGAAGATTCTTGGACCCTATGGTAGCTATGAGCATAACCCTTAGCGTGGTCGTTTGTACGCACAACCGATGGAAGACACTGAAGACTTGTCTGGAAAGCCTGGCCGCACAGCAGCTTGACTTTTCGCTGTGGGAAGTAGTCGTCGTGGACAATGCTTCCACCGATGAGACAAAGGATGTAGTGCAGGGTTTTTCGAAAGGGATTCTCCCCCTCCAATATATCTATGAGGAGCGGCTGGGTCTTTCGCGGGCGCGCGCTACCGGATTTCGAAACTCGCGGGGGCGCTATGTCGCATACCTTGATGACGATGCAAAGGCTCATCCGGGCTGGTGCGCCGCCATTTGCCAAACGTTCGACCAGAACGCGGCAACTGATCCCGGAAGAGTTGCCGCCCTTGGGGGGCCCGTCGAACTAGCGTTCGAGACCGAAAGGCCACCCTGGCTCACCGCGGAATTGGAACTGTTCTATTCGAGGGTTGACCTAGGGAGGGCGGTGCGGTCCTTTCCTCCGCACTCCTGTCCCGTCGGCGCCAATATGGCATTCCGCCGGGAAATCCTTCAGCGTCATCCGTGGGATGAGAACCTGATCATGTGTGAGGATGTCGAGTTATTTAATCGAATTGCAGCTGACGGGTTTACGTTCCTTTATGCTCCGGCCATGCGCGTCACTCATTTTGTTCCGGCCGCACGGTGCACTGTCGAATGGCTTATAAGGCGTTACTACGCCGAAGGACTGGATCAGAAAAACCTCCGCCATGGCTTTTTGCCCAAGGCACGTCTCTTGGTCAGAGCCGTCCTCGAGCTGCTCCGTTCCGGCGTTCTCTTGCTCTTCGGAGACAAGGATCGCAGGCTCTTCCACCGATGCAAAATCACGCTGCAAATTGGCAGTCTCGAGGGATTTCTGAATACCCGGGGGCGTTCGACAGTTTTTCGCGAGAGGTTTAATCCAACCAAGTCTCGGTGAGGGTAACCAACGAGTGTTCTCGATGAGAATCGGTATCAACGCTCTCCTTTTGTCGCGCGTACCAACTGGAGCCGCGCGGGTCATCTGGCATCTCATCGAGGAGTTGCGCAAGATCGATTCCGACAACAGCTATTACCTTTACTCCGATCGTGATTTCGAACTCCCATGCGAGGGCGAGCGCTGGCGGAAAAGGATCTGGTCTCCGCTTCCGCTTCTTCCGGGTACGCTATGGCTGCAAACTGTGGGGCGGCGGATGATCATTCACGACCGGCTCGACTTATTCTGGGGCGCCAATAACCTGTTGCCTCTCGGGCTTCCCTCGGAGTTGGCGAAGGTAGTTTCGATTCATGACCTTATCTTGCCCCTCTATTCTAAATGCGCGGACCCGCTCAGCCGAAGCACGTATTGGTTGTTCGCAGAGCGGTCAGCTCGTCAAGCTGACAAAATCATCGCGGGCTGTCAGCCTGATCCCGACTTGAACCCGGTTGCCTCGTTGTCGAGGTGAAAACAGATGCAAGCTTTCGACAGGTTGTGCAAATTCGCGCGAAAACCCGCTCGTGAGAAGCTCCGGATTGTCTCTCGCAAGCTCAGTTCCAAGCTGCCGGAAACGGATTGGTACTGGAAAGTCTTCAGCCCGGGAAACGACCGGACGGCTTACCTGATTGGATTGTTCGGCACGGGAAGGCTCTACATCAACGACTTGATGATGCAGCACACGGGAAGAAGGGCGAAGTACTTCAGGGATACGATCCGCCTCCATCAACGTCCAACCTCGATGATCTATAGCGGCCATGCCACCCTCAAGTATGTGTCTCGCGGGCAGGCGTTGCCGGCGGTAACACGCCGTATTCTGGACGCCGTCAGAGCGCGAACTGCAGACTTGGTTTTTCTTTATCGCCATCCCCTGGATTCCTTGGTCACCAATTGGGTCTTTTGGCGGACTCACCTTCGCACCAGAATAGGACTTTGGGTTGGACTCGCTTATACTAATCTTGACGATTTGTGCGTGGACCTGGAAAAGGATTTTGCCGAATTTGAGTCGTTCGCCAGAGGAGATCCGGCGTTTTTCGCCGCCCCGCGGGGGCCTCGATTTCTGACCTTCCGGGAATTTGTCGAGGAAACTGAGCTTTATCTTAAATCGGCCACACTCGCGTTGCGGCTTGAGGACTTCATAAGTGATCCGGCGAAAGAGTTCTCTAAGATCGCTGAGGTCATGTCGGTTAATCTCAATTTGAGCCGCGTTCAGATACAACCCCCGCTGGCCAAGCCCTTCCGCTACCTCGCGCTCGAAAAAGCAGTCCCCCGATTCAAAGCCTTCACGGATGGACTGGATGCCGAAACGAAAAGGAGGATTGAAAGAATCGGTTATACCTTGCTATGAGGTGGCAAGGATGACTTTTACCATGCCCCAGGCCGCGGGCGTGAGTTTAAAGAAATGGGTTCACTGCCCGTCAACGTCTTTCCACCGCCGTACCTTCCCACCGATCACCAAAAACTAACCTGCAAGGAAATCCGGCCCCAGCTAGAGCGGTTTCGATTTAAGTATTTACATATCCACAGGAGGCGAAGTAATTTGTGCATTCGCTTGGGGAGACCGTATTGAGCAACTCCCCGATTTCCTTCCAGAGGGTATCGATATCGCGCCTGGCGGCTTTGCGAAGCAGCGCCTTGAGTTTGGAAAAGAACTTTTCGATCGGGTTCAGGTCCGGAGAGTAAGGGGGCAGATAGAGTAGGGTAGCTCCGGACGCGGTGATCGCTTTCGCGACTCCGGTCACCTTGTGACTGCTGAGGTTGTCGAGAATCACGGTGTCTCCCGATTGGAGTGTTGGGCACAGGAATTGATGCACATAAGCCAGAAACGTCTCGCCGTCCATGGGCCCGTCGGTAACCATCGGTGCGGTCAACCGGCGGCGGCGCAGAGCGCCCACAAAGGTGGTCGTCTCCCAATGTCCGTGCGGTGCCGAGTCGAGGCAACGCTGACCTCGGGGGGCGCGTCCGTAGCGTCGCGTCATGCTCGTAGATATCCAGGTTTCATCGATAAAGACGAGCTTTTCGACTTCCATCGTGGGCAGCGCTTGCTGCCAGGCTTTTCTTGCCTGCTGCACGTCCTCGCGTTCTTGCTCGCTGGCGTGCAGGGTTTTTTTTGAAGGTAAGGTTCCATTTGTTCAACTGGTGCCACAAGGCACCGATCTTGATCGATATGCCCTGCTCGGCGAGACGTTCACCTAACTCGGCCAGGCTCAGACCCGGCGCTTGTTCGATCCAGGCGCGCAGCACGGGCTCCATCTCCGCGATCCGCGAACGGCGATGGCCTCCAATCTGAAAGCTGGTGCGTTGTCCGGTCTTCTGCTCCCGACCCCGCACCTGGTAAACCCAGACGCGACTGACTTCCAGCCGCTGCGCAATCGCCGTCGGACGTTCTCCGCGATCCAATGCCCATAACACCCGATCCCGCAAATCTTGTGAATAGGATTGCATCCTCCGCCTCCCCTCAACCGGAAGAGGCATTATCGCACATAAATGTATATACTTAAATTAAAAATGCTCTAGTCCAGTAATCCAAAGTATACTCAACCTGGACTCTCACAATTCATAGCCGCATATCTCAATCCGTCTTCTTGTCTCCGCATCCAGCCCATTGATAACGTCTCTGAATCGAGGAACTTTCTCTTTTACAGCCAGATAGCGATAAGACTTGCTATTCGGAGGGGCTAAATGTAAACGGCTTAAATCAAGATCAACAGACATGGCTTTAACAATCTTGGAAAAGTCCCGAACCGGATCGACCGTAAAGTCCTCAAGCCGCAATGCCAGCGTGGCGCATTCGATGAAAAGCTCAGTTTCCTCGACAAATTCTCGGATAGACAGAAACCGCGGGCCTGGTCTGTCCGCGAAAAAACCAGGGTCGCCGTCGGCAAAGGCTTTGAAATCACAAAAATCCTCTTCCAAACGGGCGCAGAAATCATCGGTGTTCTTATTAATCGTCGAGATCCCAGAAATCATCAAGTTGTGAACGCCCAACACCGGAAGCCCGCGCCGCTCTGCCCAATCGAGCAGGGCGAATTCCACGGCGTCACGTTCCGGGGCATCGCCCCCGCACGCCGCAAGGTCATTCCCACCGGTCAGCACCAATCCGCTAGCGGCCGCCCCTGCGCACAGCTCCAGCGCTACTTCGAGTACATTCGGAAGAGCTAACGGCGCGAGGCCGCACGCTGCCAGGAAGCGTGGCCAGGCTTGGTCGAGACAGTCACGGCGCTCGCCATATTCCGGTACGATCGCTACCCGTTGGGTAATGGCTACCAGCGTCATACGACTTTCGGCCCCTTCGGGGCTGGCAGAACGTAATCTTACTACCTGACCTTTTGGGCGAAATAGATCCGAGTCGTGTACGGCACCTCGATGACTTCCGGCAACTCGTCCAAATAGCGTGCGATCTGCCCAACGATACTATCGAACAACGAGTCGCTGCCCGCCTGGCGCTTCAGAGTGGCATGCGATTTCCAGGCAACAATGACGTCTGCCTTCGGCATCTTCCATTCGAAACGGCTTTCTATCGATTTCGTATCCGCGAAGTAGCCGCTGGAGTTGATGACGTTAGTCGGATCTTCTCTTCTTGATCCGTACGAATAGGCCGGAATCGCGGATTTGATGATTGATTCGATCCGTTGTTGAACAGGATCGTCCAAATCTCTGTGATTCCACATGCAGGCAAACCAGCCATGGGGAACGAGTATTCTGGAAGCTTCCGCGAGCGCAGCCCTTTGATCGACGACATTGAATGAGCTACCGAAAAAGACCGCATAGACACTGGCTGCCGGCAGGCCTGTCGCCTCGCCTGTCCCCACGGACCAGGTCACCGCCAGATCTTTTGTATTTTGAATCCCAAGGGTTCGCATGGCGTCGTTAGGCTCGACGGACCTGACCGTCAGCCCCTGCTTCAGCAGTTCTTTGGTGAGTTTACCCGTACCCGCGCCAATATCGGCCACGGGCCTGGAACTGTCGCAGCCAATGGCCTTCAACAGGTTCCCAATGGCCTCGCCGGAGTAGTCCGCTCTCTTATCGTAATGAAGAGCATGCTCGGTATAATCCCAGGTAGTGTTGTGCGGGGCAGCGGTAGCGCCCATCGATATTCTCCCTCCGTTACGATGTTCGATGATTGTGTCTTCGCGCTGGGTGAACTCGGCCATGCTCACGCGATGATCAAGACTTTCTGGTTCGAGCAATCCAGGCAGAGCTTGCGCGCCGTCCGCCATCGCCGGTACAGGTCTTCTCCGGCGCCGATGACAGCAGGTATGCCGAGCTCACCGGCCCGGATCGCCATGTGCGAATTGGCGCCGCCGAACTGAGTGACGAACCCGCTGATATCCCGGCTGAATATCCAGTCAAAACCGGGGTCCGCGCTGGGCACGAACAGAATCCGGCCGGCAAAACTCTCCGGGGGCTCGTCGACAGAGGCAACCGGCGCGGTCACACTCTTGTGGGTAACGAAATTCGGCCGGCTGGGCGGAAGGTGAAAGGCGAAAGCCTCGTCGGGCGACACGATGACAGGCGGAAGCACCAGATGCCGCGTGAGCCCATGATGCTCCCTGCCTTGCACCACGCTCTCCCGCAACACCTCTCCTACCGACCCGCTCTCGCTATGCAGCTTACGAATCGCTTGGCAGTCGAGAAATGCACAATCCTCCGCGGAAAGACCGTGTTCTTCTCCCAAGTGCTTGACCAGCGTCAGAGCGTCGCTGAGGCTTCGCGTGAACACGAACTTGGCATATTCCCGGCCCTCAATGCCTGCCTTGATGAACTCCATCAAGCTTATAGCGTCGATGTCGAGCTCATGCTGTTTCAGCAGCCGCTCAATGTGGCGCAACTGCTCGATCGAGAGGGCGAAGCGCGGTGGCGGGGAGGCTGGCCGCCGAGGGGCCGCCCAATCGAAATAGAGATCGGGGGCCTCATCGTAGCGCGGCGAAAGGATGTCGTAAGTCCCCGGCCTGAGATGACCGTAGCGCGCCAAGAATTCAGCCTTGGAGAGTTCGGCAAAATCCCTGCCAATCCGCGACCCGATGGCATCGACGCTCGCCATGAACGTTGCCTTCTCTTCCAGCGTCAGAACGCCCACATCCACCAAGGACTGCAGCATCTGAACTGCGATAAACCCCGCCCGCGCCAGACCGGCAAAGGGCAGCGTGCCATAGCGCTTACAGTCCTCGAGCAGCCAATAGATGCGGCTGATCTTGTCGATCCCCGCCTCCCAAATGAGCGGCATTCGCTGAACCAACAGGTCGATCTTCTCACGGTCGTGCCGCCATAGCGCAGTCTCGCCGTACATGATGCGATTGGTGAGGCGTCGCAGAGCGCTGGAAAGCTCGGTCAAGTCCTCTTGAGAAAACCCGTTCTCGGCCAGCCTGGCCATTCGCTTGGGTAGATCAAGGGTGTAGCAAGAAAAGATTATCTCAAACTCAACCTTGTCATGGAGATGCGGCTCTGCCAGCAGCCGATCGATGTAGTAATTCACCAGGCGCCCGGCAAGATCGTCGGATACGTCGCGCGGGATAAAGGAGTTAAAGTCAACACGCACGTCGATGTAAGGCAAGCCGTGGAAACTGACCAAAAGTGGAAAGCTGCGCAGGTTTTTGTACCCGTAGTTGTCCCTCTGATAGGCCCAGATCGCGTCAGTGATGAGTTCGCGATAGAGCGATAAGGAGAGCGGCCAGGGCCGTAAGCCGATCATTTCCGCGGGGTTCCAGTCGGGCATCACCCCGAAAATAGCGCGGTTGCCGTGCAGGTAAGGATGCGGACGGCTGAGCAACTCGACTTTGCAGGAGATCTCGGACAGCGCGGCCTCGACCTTCGCGTCCATGGGTGCCCCGGGGCGATCCACAGCAAGGGGGCGCACTTGCAAGAGGTAGAGTTGCCCGTCCTGGCCGATGGCAAATTCAACGTCAATCGCATCGCAGCCTAGAAGGCCTTCGAGTTCCCTGACCAGGGCAATGACCGGCTCGAGCGATGCCGGGCAGGCATCAGGGCGCGACTTGAGACAATAAAAGGTCTTGAGATCGTCGCCGGCGCCGCCCGTCACCCGATCGGTCCTGCCGGAACGATCGTCGTAGTTGACAATGAAATAGGGGCCTCCGCTGGGGCTGCGTGAGAATGCCACTCCGGCCATCGCCACGCGCTCGAGCATGGGCTGCACGAAGATTTGATCGTCGTCGCTACGTTCACTATCAAACGAGGCGATCACCTGCTGAATGGCTTGCGCCACTGCTGTGCTGCCGGTCACGCCGGGTACGGAATCATACCTTCCGGCTTGGCTCTTCACAGGACCGTCTTCACTCCGTGCACTGCTGCGTACGATGACTCGGCCTGAACCCCAGGGCTCTGACGCGAGGGCGGCAAGCACACTTGTGGGGTCAGAAAGCCATTCGCCAACCGAAAAACGAACTTGCGGCAGGACGCGCCCGAGCCGCAGTAACGGCGCCACGGCTTCCAGAGATTCCGCCTTTGTCCTGAAGGCAACTGCGGGAACCGCTTGGATCACTCCGACGCCCTTCTGCTTCTCGCAAACCGCCAGGATTCTGTCAACCGCCGTGCCAACCTCAAATCCCCCATAGTTGTCGAGAACCAGATCGGGCGCCTCTGGAGGTTCCGCCGGCAAGTCGATGCCAACCACGTCGCACGTCTCGGCCCGTGCAGACTCCGCATAGATTCCCTTGCTGTCTCGGCGGCGCAGTTCGTCGATCGGGACCCGGAGGTAAATCTCAAGATATCCGGGGATGTTCTCCCGGTTCCAGCGCTGCACCTCGTGAAACAGGGAGATGGTCGCACAGACGACATCGAACCCCTGGCCGGTCAACAACTTACACAGTCGCGCGTTGCGCATCGCGGATTGCCGCCGATCACTCACTCCGTGGCCAAGGTCCTCCGCAATCGTAGCTCGCAGCGCGTCGCCGTCGAGGAAGATAACCCGATGCCCGGCGGCACGCAGCCGGCTCCACAATTCTCGACCTACCGTAGTCTTGCCCGCACCAGAAAGCCCCGTGATGCAAAAAGCGCGGCCCAAGGAGGCTGCCTGGGAAATTAGCTGGTGCGACCCCACCTCGATGGTGTTCGTCAACATAGTCAGTTTAGTGTCCCCGAAAGCTGAGTGTGCCGTAATTATAACATCCCTGTAACAAATATGCAATGTATTAATTAAATATGTCATTCTTAACTTGGATGAGACCAAGGCACCAGAGTCCGCCAGACCCCGGCTTGTTGCCGCATCATGATATACTTCACCACGTGCACTACACGCCCACCCACTACGTCTCACCTGCGGTCCTAAACGGACAGAGGCAACGGGACTTCACCCATGAGAATCGGCATCGACGCTAGGCCGCTGGCCGTCCAGGCCGCAGGAGTCCCGCGGGTCGTGAGCAGCCTTGTCCGCGAACTCGAAAAGATCGACGAGGCGAATTCCTATTACCTGTATTCACACCGGGAATTCAGCCTGCCTTTTCGGAACCCGCGTTGGCTCAAACGAATCGGATGGCGCGTCTCTCGACTTCCCGGAATTGTCTGGTTCTTGACGGAAGGAAGAAGGGCGATTCTGGAAGACAATTTGGACATCTTCTGGAGTGCGATGTATATTCCGCATCTCGCCCTCCCTCCGCGTGTCGCGACCATACTCACCGTCCACGACCTCGAGTGGCGCCTTTATCCACAAACAATGAGCCTGAAGACCTACTATGCCCATCGGTTGCTGGTCTGGCCCTCGGTTCAAAAAGTCGACAGGATCATCTCGGACTCGGAGTCGACGGCGCGTGACCTCCAACGGGTCTTGCACTTTCCCGAATCGAGAATTGAAGTCATTCATCTTGGGGTCGATTCAGCCTTTCGGCCTCAAGACCGGGTAAAGGCCGCGGAATACGTGGCCGGAAAGTATGGCGTATCGAAGGACTACGTGCTCGCGGTCGGAACGGTACAGCCGCGGAAGAACCTGGCCACTCTGGTCAAAGCGTGGAAGATTCTGCGCGATCGCGCAGCACCCTGTTGCCAACTTGTCGTGGCAGGGGCAAGGGGCTGGAAAAACACTGAACTGGACGAAACCATCCGGCGTCTAGGCCTGACCGGCGACGAAATCCGCTTCCTGGGCGTGGTGCCGGAGGAAGACTTACCCGTGCTATACTCAGGAAGTAGTGTGTTTGTATTTCCTTCGCTATATGAGGGTTTTGGGCTACCTCTGCTGGAAGCGATGGCTTGCGGGGTCCCGGTCATAGCTTCGAATACATCCTCTGTGCCGGAGGTTGTTGGGGATGCGGCCCTGCTGGTTTCTCCCACCGAACCCGAGGCATTCGCGGAAGCCATCTTGCGCGTGAGAAGCGACGATAATCTGCGGAGAGCGAAGGTCGAAAAGGGGCTTAGCCGGGCGGCTGGTTTTAACTGGGGCAGGGCGGCCGCGCAACTTTTAGACTGTATGGCGCACGTGGTCGCGGCGAAACATTCTTCGAGGCCGCCAACGACATAGAGCGATTTCAAACGGCAAATAGCAGAATTCAAAGGGCTTTCCATTTACCATAGGCCCTCTGCTATTTGATATGCTGTACCAAGGACTGAAGTGGTAATGCGGGGCCGGCGAGATTCCGCCAGGTGAGCGATGGGCCACAACCCAGTAAAAGTCCTCCAAGTCGTGCGGGCCGTACCGGGTGGCGGAGCCGAAGCTTGGCTACTGAAGATCGCAAGACAAATTGACTGCGAACAGTTCAAGTTCGATTTTTGCGCCCTTTGGCCGCCATCCGCAAGCTTTCGTAACGAGGTCTCGGCGTTGGGCGGGCGCATGGTAGTTTGCCCTCTCAGGTCCAACCTGGCCACCTTCCCCTTTCGGTTTCGCCGGTTACTTCGCGCGGGAAAGTATGGTGTTGTGCATGCCCATGTCGGATGGCCTTCGGGAATCGTGCTGCGTCAGGCAATGCTTGAAAGGACTCCGACTCGCATTGCGCACAGCCACAACAGCGACGACCTCCGCCCGCGCTCCCTTCTACGAAACGCCTGGCGTGCAACCATGCGGGGCGCGATTCAGAAGTATGCTACCTCCGGGTTGGCATGCTCGGAGGCGGCGGCGAGATTTCTGTTCGGGCCCGAGTGGAGGTCGGACGCACGCTTCCGCGTCTTCCACTGTGGAATCAATTTAGACCCATTTCGAACCGCCCCGTCGCGGGAGGAAACGCGGAGGGAATTTGGAATTCCTGTCGATGCCCCGGTCGTGGGACATGTGGGCCTTTTCGAGCGCAGAAAGAACCAGGCCTTTTTGCTGCAAGTAGGCCGCGAGATCCTGAAAGTACGACCCGATGCGCGGTTCCTGCTGGTGGGGGATGGCCCGTTGCGGCCCCAGATCGAGGCGATGGCACGTGAATATGGCATGGGAAGGAACGTCGTCTTCGCGGGTCAGCGGTCGGACGTCCCTCGCTTGATGCTCTCAGTGATGGACGTGTTTGCGCTCCCATCTTTCGAGGAGGGTCTCGCAATCGTCTTGACCGAAGCCCAAGCTGCGGGACTTCACAGCCTTGCTTCCAGCGCAGTCCCCGCAGAAGCCAGCGTGGTTCCTGGAGGCCTGGAACAGCTTTCTTTGTCCGAGGGCCCTAAGCCCTGGGCTGCAAGCTTGTTGCGAATGCTGGAGAGTGGGCGATTGGAGAAACAGATGGCGCTGGGCGCCATCGAACGGACAGATTTCGATATCCGGCAATCTTGTTCGGAACTCACGCGACTCTACAATTCGGGCAAGTAGACGTTACGTTGGCGATTCTCGAAGTTCGAAAATCGAAATCTGCGACGGGCTGCTGCAAACCGATGGACCCAAGCTTGGAGTTTTGAATCTCGAGTTCCGGACTTCGAGTTTAGACTTTTGAATGAAGGGGGAAAGCAAGTGGGTAGGGTCGCAGGCCTTTACAACTCGGAGGCGCTGGGTCGCAGGGCAGAACAAGACCTCTCGAAACTCGAGGGGAGGTCCCTGAAATCTGCTATATGGAAAATATTCGCCTTTCATCTGTTTCGGCTGGCTTTGTTCTTCGGCGCCGCGTATAGCAACTATAACAAAAGCCCAGGGACCGCCTGGCTGCTCGGGATCATCCTGGTTTATTCGTTCTTGGATCCGCAGTTCTTCATGAAACCCAACCTCATGACCGCTTATCTGGCGTTCACGGTGATTTTTTATTACTCCCGGTGGGTGATGGAGTGGGGGATGTCAGCTACCACCGTCTATGGCGTGGACGCCCCGAATTGGGTGAGGGTAATCAAGGATCTCGCCTGGATTGGCGTCTGCGCCGTGTTTGGCTTCCGGGCGTTAACGCGCCCGAAATTCAGCCGCAACATGCCCCTGTGGTTTACGCCGCGAGGGATGATCATGGTGCTGCTGACGGTGATCTTCCTCGCCTTGCCGTTCTTGTCTTTTTTCTACGCGCGCGGTGGCCTGTTTGATGTTGTCCTCATCGATTTTAGGCTTCCGCTGGAATACGTCCCCTTTGTATTTCTGTTCCCTTTTGTCCTGCGAGGTGAAAGCTCGATCAAGTATCTTCGCGCCTTCGTGCCCCTGATCGTCCTCACGCTCCTTTTCCTGGGTGTGGAGATGTTTTCAGGCCGTCGGACAGGCATGGACTACGGTGGGATTTACGTCCGCTACGGGTCCATCTTTGGATCCCCCAACGATTATGGCGTGTTCCTTATGCTTTGTATCACGGCCATCCTCGCCTTCCTGGCGGAGAGGGCAATAAAATGGTCCCACAAGGTCATCGCACTCTTGGTGCTTCTGATCTGCGCGCTCGCAGCCACGATATCTCTGAGCGCCATCTTTTCCATGATCTTCACCTCGATCGCCTTGATTCTTTTTTCAAGAAATAGGGTGAAGGGCGCGCTGACGGTGCTCGCAGTGGTGGTTGTTGTTGCTGGGCTCTATTTCGCCTTTCCCCAGGTGGGAGTTTCCAGGTTTCTTGGCGAGCGTCTCGGGAGCCTCACCGGCCTCCGTGAAGGCAGCCCCGCTCAACACTACACGAGTGTGGTCATCGCCGAGGACGAGATCTCGCACTTTGAACCGGCAGAGTACCTTTTGGGCACATTTCAGTCTCGCAACGATCTGCTCCTTCCTGAAACGTACTACCTCAGGACATTTTTCGTTCGAGGAGCCATTAGCCTTTTGGTCATTTTGTCGATCATAGGCATGACCGCGTTCGAGGGATTTCGTAGGTACCGCACGGCAGCCGGGGACCGCCAAAGGAGAGCTCTGTTCCTGGCGGCCTTCCTTGGCGTCGCCGGGTTCGCTTTCGCCTCGTTGTTCATTTCCTATTTTGAGAGCTTCCCCTCGAACTTCTATTTCTGGTTCCTGGTAGCGATTATCTGGTGCGAGCCGATGAGTGAAAGAGAACTCTACGCAATACATGCAGTCCGTCCTAAGCAACAGATAGTCGGCGGGAAAGTGGCAAGGACGGCACCTGGGATTGGGCAATCATAATCTAAGAAAGGGAAGAAGAAACGTATGCGGAGGTTGTTTCCTGGCCGAACTGTGTTCTCGTGGCTTCAGCCAATGCGGGCGGTCAACATGGTGAGGAACCTGAGCTTTGCTTTCGCCGCTGCGACCGCATTCGGTTTTCTGATCGCCGGTCTCTGCGAAGGTGCAAGTCCCCAGGGCGGGACGATCCGCGCACAGGAGAATCATCCGCGAGCCCTCCCTGTCGCACTGCCCCTGATCCGGCGATCTGCCGCGGCCCCCCAGGAAAGCCGCCCGTCGCATCCACCTGCGGGCTCCGGAGACATCCGCTGGGCTGAGCGTTTCCCAGGAGCCGATTTAGGCGCGCAGATCAATGCCGCGGATGCTGACCTCGGGAAAGAAGCCGGCGAAATCGAGGTGAGCCGCCCGGGAACGGTAGAATCGAAAGTCTCACTCTCCTCAAACCACGTCCTGCACCTTCTCGCGCCGACCACATGGAAGGCTGGAATCGTCGTGCAAAACGGCAATTCGGTGGTTGGCGAGGGCTGCGCTTCATCGATCACATTGGCCTTTCAGACGCCGGGACCATTCATTTACGGGAAGGGTGTTTCCAACCTGAAAGTATCCAGCCTCTGTGCTGAAGCCCCGCCCCAATCGGCTGGATACACTTTGGCGACCGCTAATGGGCGGGACGTAGAAGTGACGGGTTGCCACACCAATAACGTCCGCCTTGTTGAGTTCGATTCCGCTGTCGACGTTAAGGTGGCTGGAAACACGGCGATTTCCGACCGCGTTGATGAGCCTTCAGGGGCGGCCGTTGCCCTCTCCTTCGCACAGGGCGCTGTCGCCAGTAACAATATCATCCATGGGTTCCGAAGTGGTTTCGAATGGTGGGGGGGGACGCGAACCCCCAAACCGGCCAGGGCGCCGTGACCAACCCGCGCGGTGCTCGCAACCTCTCGTTCGTCGGCAATACGGTAACCGACGTAGGGGCCGGCGCAATCTGGGGCTCTATGGGAGAAGGAATTGTCGCTAGCGGGAATATCATCGAGCGGTGCGGTGATGTCTGTTTGGATTCCGAAGGCAGCAATTCAGTCGTATTCGCGAATAACTACGTGAAAGACGGAGCCAACGGCGCGATCGCCACTTTCTTTTACAACCGGGACGTATTGATAACCGGAAACACGGTGGTCTCTAGTTCTGCTGCAAAACCACTTCTCCGAACTTATGTGGGCCAAGACCATCCCTACGACAGGGACACCCAAGTGGTGGGCAACCACTTTACCTGCCTCGATACCACTCCTTGCTTCATTAATTCCGTTAGCGGACTGCCGGAGAGATTCGTTTTCAAAGACAATACTTTGCGCAACGTCACGCTGGACATCTCCGACGCTAACCTAAAGCACATTGTGGTGATATCCGGCAACGACTTCCTGTTTGACGTAGTTGCCACGAGGGTGCAGGGAGCCATTCGTGCGGCGCGCACCGACTCCTTGTCGCCCGGCGTCCCAGGCTACTGCGACATCTCGAACAACACGGTGCGATCAAACGTCCAGCAACCCCCGGGAAGCGCCGCCATTTTCGCGTATCAGGACGATCCTGAGATCGCTCCTCTAACGATTATTGAAGGTAATCGCCTGGTTGGACTGCACCCTTTCCCCGTTGATATCGCCGTCGGGGGCGGGAGCAGGAATCCTTCCGTGACGCCTGTTTTTGTGATCCGGGACAACCTCATGGGAGCGGGTGTATACTCCCGGCTGGATCAATCGAATCCACGGTCGATGGTCAAACTGGAAGGGAACTACCGTTCGGATTCGTCTCCCCTTCCCGGTCAGTGAATCAACATGCCCCGTCATCTCATCGTCAAGCTCGCTGCGATCGGAGACGTAGTGATGACTCTTCCCGCTGTTAATTTGTTCAAAGAAAAGAGGGGCGGCGAAATCCATTGGATGTGCGGCCATAGTGTGGCGCCGCTGTTGCGGCAGTTTCCGTTTATCGACCGCTTGATAGAAGTTGACGATAAGGCTCTCCTCAGCAAGTCGCGGCTGAGGTCTCTCCGTGAGATCGCACGCGTCTGGAAGACGCTGGCAGGCCAGTCGTACGACACCTGCGCCATTCTCTATTACGACTGGCGCTATCGATCGCTCGTTGTGCCGGTGCGGAAGAAAAAACTCATCACGTTGTCCCACTCCAGCCGTGCCCGAAGATTGCTGCCTGGGCGCTACCATGGCGACGAGTACGCTCGAATACTGCTCGAGGAAGATGGCCTGCGTCCGGAGCGCGTGCGTTGCGTCAAGCCGGCGGGCGGGCTGACGCCCACACCGCTTGCGAAGGGGGTGGCGAAGCGGGTCGCCTTGGTCCCGGGAGGGTCACGAAACGCTTTGCGCGACTCGCCGCAGCGCCGCTGGCCCCTTTCCCACTATTTGGAGCTCTCGGCCGCTCTCGTCGCCAAAGGATACGAAGTGGTTCTGGCGGGCGGACCGGATGACGGGTGGGCGTCGCAAGCTTTCTCGGGGCTTCCCGTTCAGAACTTCATTGGCCGCTTCAACCTTGCTGAATCGGTCGCGCTCTTCAATACTTGTGACCTCATCATTTCGCACGACACCGGAGCCTACCATCTGGCGACGCTTTCCTCAGCCGCGATATTGGCCTTGTTCGGTCCGACGGACCCTGCCGAATTCGTGCCTCATCGCCCAGCATTGCGCGTTCTTTGGGGAGGCGAGAGCCTGGCGTGCAGGCCTTGTTACGATGGCCAGGAATTCGCATTGTGCCCCGACAATCGCTGCATGAAAGAAATCTCCCTGCGCACGGTGCTGACCGCGGTCGAACAGATCCTTGCAGAAGGCAGCGTGTCCTGTGACCGCGTATGGCCTGGGAGGAATCCAGGCCCGGGATCGTGCGGAGCATAGCCCCATCTGGGCAGCGGTTGTCACAGCAAGTGTTAAGATATGGCGATCACTTCGGAAGGAACTGCCAAGCCCTTGAGGGAGACCGCCGCTGGCGGGAACGACGGCGCTGCGCGGGGGCGACGTAACGCGCACTTTCTGATCCTCTTTAGCTTGCTTCTTTTCGGCTTCTGCCTGGCTACAAGAATTCCCTTACG
This sequence comes from uncultured Acidobacteriota bacterium, assembly GCA_963831905.1. Lineage (GTDB taxonomy): Bacteria > Acidobacteriota > Terriglobia > UBA7540 > UBA7540 > CAVROP01. The sequence continues at coordinate 292,877 of CAWHRX010000005.1, forward strand.
ATCCTCGTACCTTTCTGGGTGGGACCCCGTCCAGTTCGCACTTGCAATCCACCACTTTGATCCGAGATTACATCAGCCACAGCCTCCCGGGTACATTGTGTTTGTCGGATTGGCGAAGCTTTTGGCCCGGCTTCTTCGTGATGATAACCTTGCCCTCACGACATTGGCTGCCTTTTTTTCCGCCCTTTCAGCAGTCCTTCTTTTTCTCCTCGCCTATTGGATGTTTGACCGACGGACGGCACTCCTTGCGTCCATCGTGTGGGCTACTTGCCCGCTCGTGTGGTTCCATGGCCTGGTGGGCGAGATATACACCGCTGCTGGCTTCGCCAGTCTGGCTACCGCCGTGAGCGTCTTTGCATTCTTGAAATCGCCGAGCCGCCTCAGCGCAGCTTCCGCCGGGGGAGTGTATGCCCTGGCCGCAGGACTCAGACCCGACCAGCTTCTGCTGCTGGCGCCTCTGTTCTTGTTTCCGTTCTGGCGCTCTGCAAAGTGCCGAGTTTGGGCAGCGTACGCCGTCGTTCCGGCCTTGCTGGGTTGCGCTGCGTGGTACGTACCGACGCTTGCGTCCGCCGGCGGCTCTGGCCAATACTCCCAACTCTTACGAGACCAGTTTTCCGGTGAAGCGGGAAAAGGGAGCGTTTTTTTTGGAGCGCCGCCCGTCGTACACCTCTGGATGTTAACCTTACTAGTAAGCGGTTTGACCTTGGGAATCCTGCCTTTACTATTTCTCCTGCCCCTGCTGCGAACCCGGGGTAAACTCAGCACCCTCGTTAGTTGGACTGCGGAGGACGAGACTAGTTTAGTTGTTGTTTGGGCAGCGCCCTTTCTCCTCTTCTACAGCCTTATCTTCATTTGGAAGGTCGGATACTGCATAGCCTGCCTGCCGCCCCTCCTTTTGTGGGGGTCGAGGAAGGTCACACTTGGTCTACGGGAGTCACGCCAAAATGGGACCGCGAGATTTTGGCCTTTGGTGCTTTTCTGCGTTGTAACCAATACAAGCGTTTTCTTTCTCGTTCCCAGAGCACCTGCGCCCAGGGCGGGAGTCGAATCCACCAGGGTTGCGCGTTTACTTCCCGAAGCCCTGAACCGCACGTTTCTTTGCTGCGGATATAAGGGAATCCGTCTCGATCAGTCCGAGAAGAAGACATACCTTGGGCAGATGCGGAAGTTCCTTTCCACCGGCGGTTGGGCTGTGGTCCTTATACAGCGCGAACTGTCCGAGTGCTTGAATTTTCGGGTCCTCGAGTATTACCTGCCTGGCGTCCCTGTCTATGCGGTGACTGGCCTGTCAGCGGCCGCCCCAGGAGTTCATCATCCCCTCTTCGTGTGGATTGGCAGGTCTGCCGACAAGTCCGCACCGACGTTTGCGGGTCAGGGGCTCGAACCCACCCTCATACTAAGGGTCGCCACGAAACGTGTGTTATTGGTGTATTCAAAGCAGCTGCTCGTTGGTGTGAGTGCAAAGGGCGGAAGCGCACGGGAGGCCTTAAACGAAGACCTGGACGGCGGCATAGACGTTTACGAGATTTACCAGTTGAGCTTGACGCCTGAGTCTTCGGTGGACGTTGCGCTCGGTGGGCACACCCTTTCGGTTGTCGAATAAGGTAGTCCCCATCATCCCGAGGCCCTTTCCTGTCAGGTTTCGGCATTTGTTGTAAAATGTTGGAAAAACTGTCGCCAAGGAAAGTGCAGGCTCGCGTATGAATGGCATCGGAGGAGCCGACCAAACCCGCCCAACGGACCGCGCAACTGAGCCAAGGCAACAATTGGCCCTCCGCTCGAATTTGCGGGTAGCCATTGTCCATTACTGGTTCGTAAAGTTCCGGGGCGGAGAGCGTGTCGTCGAAGCCCTAGCCGACATCTTTCCCCAGGCCGATCTCTTCACCTTGGTTCTCGATCCGGATGCCCTTCCCCCGTCGCTGCGCTCGCGCAATTTCACCACCTCGTTTCTGCAGAACATCCCGGGAATCAAGCGCCACTATAAGAAACTCCTCCCTCTTTTCCCCCTGGCGCTCGAGCAGTTCAATCTGGACGACTACGACCTGGTGATCAGTTCGGAGTCCGGCGCGGCGAAGGGCGTTCTAACCCGACCTCACACCTGCCACATCTGCTATTGCCACACCCCCATGCGTTATATCTGGGATATGTACCATCAGTATCGCGGCAAGCCAGGGCTAGGAGGAGTGGCGCGCTGGGCGTTTTCCCTCTCGGCGCATTACATGCGACTCTGGGATTATGCCGCCGCTGCCCGCGTGGACTATTTTGTGGCGAATTCCCTGAATGTGGCGGGCCGCATCGGCAAGCATTATCGCCGCAAGGCAACGGTGATCAATCCACCCGTGGACGTTTGCGCAGGCTATATCTCGCCAGCGGTGGACGACTACTACCTGACGGTAGGTCAACTGGTGGATTATAAACGTGTCGACCTGGCGATTGAGGCGTGCAATCGCCTGGGACGTCCTCTGCGGATTGTCGGCGAGGGAGAAGAATTTGAGCGCCTGCGGAGCCTAGCCGGCCCCACCATCAGGTTTTTGGGACACCTCCCCGACCAGGAATTGCGCGCGAATTACGCGCGCTGTCGCGCCTTGCTGTTCCCGGGCGAAGAAGACTTCGGGATCGTCCCCGTCGAAGCCCAATCTTTCGGCAGACCGGTGATCGCGTTTGGCCGAGGAGGAGCATTGGAGACCGTAGTTGGCGGCAGCTCTACCGAACCGGCCACCCCAGAAGCCTCCACCGGAATGTTTTTCGCCGAACAGTCCCCCGATTCCCTGGCTGCCGCAATCCGCTTGTTCGAGTCGAACGAGAGTCGCTTTTCGCCTGCCTTTATTCAACGTCAAGCAGAACGCTTCGGCGTGTCGCGATTCAAGAATGAGTTCACCGCATTCATCAGCGACAAAGCGCTAGAGTTCAGAAACGAGCAGATCGAGGAATAGTGGTAGTCGTCACCAACTGAGATCGGTTGCAGCGCTGGATGGGTACAAAGTCCGTCATAATTCGAGCTGTCAAGGCGCTCCTGGCGATTAACCGGAGGGCGTCCAAGCGAGTGGAGGCGTCCCTGCCGCACGCAGTCGACATTTTCGTCCGATATGTCGAGCGGGCGAAAGATGTGGCTAGCGCCATGCCGCGCCACGCGGTCGTTGTGGACGTTGGTGGTGGGACGACTTGCCCATTCGCTCGTGTCCTGAAGCCTGACGCGAGCATCATGATAATCGCACTGGATACCTCCGAAGACCAACTAAAACGCAATAATGATGTCAATAGCAAGTTAGTAGCCGACGTTGTGAAGAGCCTACCCTTCGGGAACGGTACGATTGACCTGATCACCTCGAGGTCAGTGCTCGAACACCTTGGGGATGTCGCCGGCTTTATAAGGCATTCAAGCGACGCACTTAAGCCAGGAGGTTACTGGATTCACCTCTTCCCTTCGAAGTTCGCACCTTTTGCGCTGATTAACCAATCGCTGCCGAAGGCATGGTCCCGAACGCTGGTGAGTGCGCTCTTTCCGAGCCAGAAGGGGATCTGCGGGTTCCCCGCCCTCTATGATGCTTGCTATTGTTCTGCCATAGTGAATTTGCTGCACAAGAACGGGTTTGATCTGATCGACGTTACGCCGAGCTACTACCAATCGCAGTACTTCAGTTTTTTCTTCCCTTTGTTTGTGCTCAGCGCCGCCTACGAACTGCTGGTCTGGCGTCTGGGGCTAAGAAATATGGCCGCTTACCTGCTGGTCGTAGCAAGGAAGGCGGGAACCTCATGTAGCAGGTAGTGCTTTCTCGGCTTGAATGGGTGGTTAGCAGGCGACCTCAGCTGCGGACTGGATTTAGAACTAGGCTAGACAAATAGGATGCTTGGAAATCGGAGACTGCCCCTTACGCACGAATGCGTCCAGGATGGTCCCATTGCGAGGTTTCGGCGGAGGGTAGACGCCTAAAGAAAGAACCACATCGCCTGCGAGACGCGGTATATTGGAAATGAGCCTGTCGCCCCTGCAAGGCTTGTCGTGGCTTGCTCAACTTTCCAGGATGTAAGGAAGCGCGAAGGAATTCGGATCCTCGATTCTGACTTCTACTCACGGATCGCAAAAGGGGAAAACTAGTGGCGAATACCGCGCTGATCACGGGAATTACAGGGCAAGACGGGTCATACCTGGCTGAGTTCCTGCTCTCCAAGGGATATCGTGTTTGCGGCTTGGTTCGGCGCAGCAGCACGGTAAACTTCGAAAGGCTGCACCACTTGCAAGACAAGATCGAGCTTATTCCCGGGGATCTGCTTGATCAGAATTCACTGATCAGCGCCATCCAGCAATGCGAGCCAAAGGAAGTGTATAACCTGGCGTCGCAATCTTTTGTCCCGACCTCCTGGAACCAGCCGACTCTGACCGGCGAATTCACAGCCCTCGGGGTGACCAGGATGCTGGAGGCGATCCGGCTGGTGAATCCAAGAATACGGTTCTATCAAGCCTCCTCGAGTGAAATGTTTGGCATGGTCCGCGAGAGTCCGCAAAATGAAAACACGGCCTTCTACCCTCGCAGCCCCTATGGCGTGGCCAAGCTCTACGGCCACTGGATCACGGTCAACTACCGGGAGAGTTACGACCTTTTCACCTGCTCAGGAATTCTGTTCAATCACGAATCGCCTCGGCGCGGTCTGGAATTTGTCACCCGAAAGGCGAGTTACGGCGCGGCGCGGATCAAACTGGGCCAGCAAAAAAAGCTCAAGATGGGGAACCTTGACGCTGAGCGCGACTGGGGATTCGCCGGCGATTACGTCGAGGCCATGTGGCAGATGCTCCAACAAGACCAACCGAAAGATTACGTTGTGGCCAGCGGAGTGGCCCATTCCGTACGTCAGCTTCTGGAACTCGCCTTTGGCCACCTGGGCATGGATTACCGGGATTGCATTGAGACGGACGCGGCTTTGCTACGCCCGGCAGAGGTGTATCACCTGCTCGGAGACTCTAGCCGAGCGCGGCGGGAATTGGGCTGGAAACCCAAAGTGAGTTTCGACGGCCTGGTCAAAATGATGGTGGACGAGGATCTGGAGCGGCTAAAGGCGGAATGAGGACGCTGATTACAGGATGTGCTGGGTTCGCAGGCTCTCACCTGGCAGAATGCCTGCTGGGAAAAGACGAGGAAGTCATCGGCCTTCGTGCTCCCGATGACACCTGTGCCAACCTTCAGCACATCAAGGAACGTCTCAAAATTGTTAGCGCGGATCTGCGCGAAATCGGCCGGGTGCGCGAAGTGATCGAGTCGCTCAAGCCCCAACGCATCTATCACCTTGCCGCGTTTTCTTCGCCGGCGCAGTCGTTCGAGGACCCGGAGCGGACCTACCATGTGAACTTCATGGGTACCCTCAACCTTCTCTCGGCTTGGCTTCGGACGGGGATGGACTGTCGATTTCTTTTGGTAAGCTCAGCCGAGGTCTACGGCATAGTTCCTAGGGAGAAACTGCCGCTGCGGGAGGAAATGGAACTTCGCCCCGTCAATCCTTACGCGGGCAGCAAAGCGGCCGCGGAGAACCTGGCGTTGCAGTTCTTCCGAAGCTACGGGCTTCCCATTGTCCTCGTCAGGCCTTTTAATCACACCGGGCCGCGCCAGTCCTCGAGATTCGTGTGCTCAAACCTTGCCCGGCAAGTGGCGGAAATCGAATTGGGTTTGCGCCCGCCCACGGTCGTGGCTGGAAATCTCGATGCCGGGCGCGACTTCACCGATGTGCGCGACATCGTGAGGGGCTACTTCGATCTGCTGGAACACGGCGCCCCAGGCGAAGTCTACCAACTCTGTTCGGGCCATTCGGTCTCGATAAGAAGCGTTCTGGGCGTTCTGACCTCCTTCGCCTCGAAACCAATTCAAGCCTTGGTCGACAAGCCCTCACTCCGCAAGCACGACGCGGCTGAGACTTGGGGTGATTATTCGAAAGCCAAACTTGCGGTCGGCTGGGAGCCTCGTCGCGAACTGACGGATACGCTGCGAGAACTCACAGACTATTGGAAGGAGAAGGTCAAGCTGAAGGCATGATAATATCGGGACCTCACTGCGGAGCCTCGGAGACGAAGAGAAAGGCATTTTGATTCCACTCCCTACACCCGAGCAGCGCGAGGGGGAAAAGTCGTGAATCGCCAAGGAGCTTATTAGACTATGAACATTCTCGTTACCGGCGCAGCGGGCTACGTGGGCAGTGTCTGCGCCGCGGAACTGGCAAGGCAAGGTAATCAGGTGGTCGCCTATGACAATCTCAGCGCGGGACACCGCCAAGCCGTGGCCAGGGGCGCTCGACTTGTGTTGGGAGACATTGCGGATGCCGAAAAACTCAAGCGCGTGTGTAAACGGTACCGCATCGATGCCGTCATGCACTTTGCGGCCAGCGCTCTAGTGGAGGAGTCGGTTCGCAATCCTCATTTGTTTTATTCCAACAACGTCGGCGGCACGATCGCGCTTCTGGAGGTCATGACATCGTTGAAGATCGGACGGCTGATCTTTTCCTCCAGCGCCGCCGTTTATGGCGAGCCTAAAATAGTTCCAATCCCGGAGGATCATCCGACCAGTCCTGTGAATCCCTATGGCGAGACCAAACTCGTGATCGAACGGGCACTGGCTTGGTACCACAAGGCATACGGAATTCAGTCTGCTGCCTTGAGGTATTTCAATGCCGCCGGGGCGACGGCCGAGTTCGGCGAAGATCACCGGCCGGAGACCCATCTTCTGCCCCGTTTGTTTGCGGCCGCTTCCGGCTCGAAAGGCGTTTTCCAGATTTATGGCGACGATTATCCGACCCCGGACGGCACTTGCGTGCGGGATTACGTGCACGTTCTGGATATTGCTCAGGCTCACATCCTGGCCCTGCACTCTCTTTCAAAACTGGGTTCGCGGATATATAATGTGGGTCACGGTAAAGGATATTCGATTCGGGCGGTGCTGAAAGCCGTCGAGGAAGTCACCGGACGCAAGTTCGAAGTCCAGGTGAGCGGACGACGCCCCGGCGACCCGGCGGTCCTGGTTGCGACCGCACGAAAACTGCGCCGGGAGTTGAAATGGCAACCCCGGCACTCAGACCTTGAGAACATCATAGGGTCTGCCTGGGCGTGGATGCAGAAGTATCCCAAAGGGTACCGGAACTAAAGCGTTGATCCGACGACGTCTCAACCAGATCGAGTTCGCACTTCGGCTGTCGGTGTTAATGCTGCCGCTTCCAGCCTTTGGCGCCGCAGCTTACCTTCGCTTTGCTACCGGCTTCGTCCCCGTGCCGGGTAAACTGGAGGAGATCGACCCTCACGCCTATTTCGGCCTGCTGCTTCTGGCGGTCCTGGCATGGTCCGTGGTGGTCGAGCATTTCGACCTCGCCCGTGTGGATCACTTGTTTCCGGTCCGGGATGCAGCCCGTCGCGCTCTTGTAGCCAGCATGGCTTGCTACACCGCGGTAACTGCCGCTTCGTTCTTCTACCGGAATATCAGCTTCTCCCGCCTCTTCGTCGTGTACAGCGGAGTGCTGCTGTTCATCCTGCTCATCGCGGCGCAGGTAGCTTTTCGAGCCTACCTCGACAGCCTGCGCCGAAAGGGCGAGAATTGTTCCCGCTTGCTTGTGGTCGGAGCCGACGAGTATGCCGAGCGGGCCCTTCACTCCCTCCTCCGAACAATGGTGATCCCCTGCAGCGTGGCGGGATTCGTTCGCTTGCCGGGACAAACCTCGAGCCCGGCTTGCAAGCCCTTGCTCCAACTCGAGGAACTCGAGACCATGGCGGCCAAGCCCCGCGTCGACGATGTGCTCATCGCCGTCCCATTTGCGCGCCTTGCGGAAGCCTCCAGCCTGGTCCGCCACTTGGACCGTCTGAGCGTTCCCGTGAGAGCGATCCTGGACCTGGGACCTGGTATCTCATTCCGAAATACCATCTTCCATTCCGGCGAGACCACCTTGCTGGACCTGAAAGCCACACCCTCCGAGGCGGTAGCCTACACAGTTCTGAAACGCTCCTTCGATCTAATCTTTGCGACGGTCGTCGCCATCCTAACAGCTCCTTTTATGTTACTGATTGCGGTGGCCATTCGCCTGACCTCTCCAGGGCCGATTCTCTTTGTCCAGGAACGTGTGGGCTTAAATGGACGTTTGTTTCGCGTCTACAAGTTCCGGACCATGAGTGCCGGCAATCCGGGAGAGAGCGACACGCGTTGGACCACCAGCAATGACCCCCGAAGAACCAAACTGGGCGCTTTTCTGCGCGCCACTAATCTCGACGAACTTCCCCAGTTCTTCAACGTCCTGAAGGGTGACATGAGCGTGGTCGGCCCGCGGCCCGAACGGCCCTACTTCGTCAGCAAGTTCCAGGATGACGTTGCCCAGTACAATACCCGCCATTATCTGAAAGTGGGGATTACAGGGTGGGCTCAAGTCAATGGCTGGCGAGGAGACACGTCCATTGCCAAACGTGTGGAGCATGATCTCTACTACTTGCGAAATTGGTCTCTCTGGTTCGATTTGAAGATTATCTGGCTGACCCTGTGGCGAGGCTTCTTCAGTAAGAACGCCTACTAGGACGGGGCTTTCGTCTTGGGCAACGGTGCTCCGCCCTTGACGCGGCGGAGCACCGCGCAGGTCACGAACCTGGCTGAACTAATGTATCTGTGTTATGGGTCGCTCAGGCGGACCTCCAACTGTGAGGTCTCCGGTAATTATGCCGGCTTTTCGAGGAGAATAAGTGAAGCGAATCATTCAATGGGGTCTTTTACTGATCATTGCAGGGTCCACGCTGGCCTTCGGGGCTGTGCGACCTCCCGCTTATAGCGCCGTGGAGGCAGCCCTCTTCCTCTTATCCGCGGTGGTGCTGATCGGACAGACCAGCGAGGGGAAAATAAACCTTCCAGTTCCACTTTGGATGCTTCCTTTTCTGGGTCTCGTGCTGATCCAGGCAGTTCCCGTGCCGTGGAAAATCGTATCCTGGCTCTCGCCGAACCGTCTGTTCTTTGACGTTCAAGCTGGCCTCGCTCCGGGGGCCACGCACTGGGCGACTTTGAGCATCTATCCGCATGATACCCTGTTCGGAGTCGTCAAGCTGCTCGCCTACCTGGCGGCTTTCATTTTGGCCGCCTATGCCTTCGAGCCTCGAGAAGGCAAGAGCGTCCTGGCGCCCGGCCTGATCGTGTTGGGAACACTTGAAGCCGGCTATGGGATCGTCCAGTATCTGACCGGTTACCAGAAGATTTTCGGGATGACCAAGCAGTTCTACACGGAGGAAGCCACCGGGACGTACATCAATCATAACCATTTTGCCGGGCTGCTGGAGCTTGTGATTCCTTTTGCGGCGATGATGGTCTTCTACAACCTGCAATCCCGGCCCGGCCACGGCGGTGGCGAAAAGTGGGGAGGGCGGCCCGGCCGGACAGGGCTGGACCCGCGAATCGTCTTTTATGCGTTCATCGTGATCCTGCTGCTGGTTGGAGTGGTCTTTTCCCGTTCGCGTATGGGCATCTTTTCGGTATTAACGAGTCTTATGCTAATGGGGTTATTAGGCCTGCTCGGAGAAGGGCGTCGAGCCTGGATGGTTATCACTTTGCTCGTTATAGCCTGTTCTATGACATACGCCGTCTGGATCGGTCTGGACCCCATCGTCAAGCGATTCGAATCCATCACCCCTTCTGGGAGCCCTTGGTCGCGGAGTTCCATCTGGAAGCAGGCCGACGGCATCCTCAAGGATTATCCCGCCGTGGGCACAGGGTTGGGAACATTTCCCGTGGCCTTCCACCGCTATCAGACTTCCTTGCTCGAACTCCAGGTCGACCACGCGCACAACGATTATCTGGAAGTGGCTACTGACACGGGAATCACCGGTGCGATTCTGCTATTCGTCCCCATTCTGTGGTTACTCGTCAAGATGATCCTCGCTTACGTTGGAGCGCGAAACCCCTACCGCCGCTCCGTGCTTCTGGCGTGTATAGGGAGCATCGCGGCCTTGCTCATTCACTCGACGATGGATTTTAACCTGCAGATCCCGGCCAACGCCTTGCTTTTTGCGGTCGTGCTGGGCATCGGATCCAAGGCCACTATTTCAGGGGCTCCATCCAGGAGTGCAGCCGCATGAAAGGCGTCATACTGGCGGGCGGGATCGGTTCCCGATTGTTCCCTCTCACGCGGGTTACGAACAAGCACCTGCTTCCCGTGTACGACCGCCCAATGGTTTTTTTCCCCGTCCAGACGTTGGTGAATGCCGGGATAACGGATATCCTCCTGGTGACGGGAGGACAGAATGCGGGTGACTTCTTGCGCCTGCTGGGCAATGGGAAGGACTTCGGCCTCCAGCATATCAACTACACCTATCAGCAAGGCGAAGGCGGGATTGCGGACGCCCTCCGCCTGGCGGAGTACTTTGCAGCCGGCGAGAAGATCTGCGTGGTTCTTGGCGACAATATTATTGAGACGAATATTATCGCCGCGTGCGCGCAATTCAGGAAACAGGAAAGGGGCGCGCATATCCTTCTGAAGGAAGTTGCCGATCCGCAACGCTTCGGCGTCCCGGTGTTTGAAGGTGGGCGAATCGTGCGCATCGAGGAAAAACCCAAGGAGCCCAAGTCACCGTACGCCGTGATTGGCATTTACATGTATGATGCCACGGTGTTCGACCGCATCCGAAAGCTGAAGCCTTCCACCAGGGGAGAATTCGAGATCACCGATGTGAACAACCAGTTCCTGGCTGATGGCGCCCTTACCTACAGTATGCTGGATGGTTGGTGGACCGACGCCGGGACCTTCGACTCTCTATTGCGCGCCACGAACCTCGTTGCGCAAGGGGGAGCGAATAGAGTCGCTTAAGCTTGGGAGCGTGAGTTTTGAAGATTCTGGTCACGGGCGGCGCCGGATTCATCGGCTCCAATTTCGTTCGTTACTTTCTCAGCGCCCATCCTGAAAGCGCGGTACTTAATTTTGACAAGTTAACCTACGCAGGAAACCTGGATAACCTCTCCGATCTCCAATCGCACTCCGGTTACAAATTCGTCCGGGGCGACATATGTGATGCCGACGCGGTACGGGATGCCCTGGAACAGCACGTCGACGCAGTGGTGCACTTTGCCGCGGAAAGTCATGTTGACCGGAGCATCGCCGATGCGCGCGAGTTTATTCGCACCAACGTCGAGGGTACCTGCACGCTTCTGGAAACCGCGCGTCGAGCCAAGCTCACCCGTTTCGTGCACGTGTCCACCGACGAGGTCTACGGAAGTCTGCCGCGTGGGGTGACCGCCGATGAAAGCGCTCCTCTTCAACCTAACAGCCCCTATGCGGCGAGCAAGGCGGCGTCGGATCTGCTGGTGCGGAGTTTCTGGCAGACCTACCGTTTCCCTGCTCTACTGACACGTTCCTCGAATAACTACGGTCCATACCAGTTCCCGGAGAAGTTCCTGCCGTTGATGATTACCAACGCTCTTGAAGGCAAGCCGCTTCCCGTGTACGGCGACGGGCTGAATGAGAGGGATTGGGTTTTCGTGGAGGATCACTGCCGCGCTCTCGACCGCGTGCTCGAAGCAGGGCGTCCGGGCGAGATTTATAACATCGGATACGGGCAAGGGCTCACGAACTTGAGTGTGGTGCGCAGGCTGTTGCAGATCTTGCGCAAGCCCGAGGATCTAATCGAGTTTGTGGAGGACCGGCCAGGACACGATCGCCGATATGCGCTCGATAGCGCCAAAATCCGCGCGGAGTTGGGCTGGAAGCCCGCTGTGACCTTCGAGGAAGGGTTGCTGCGAACCGTCGAGTGGTATCGCCTCCACCCCGAATGGGTGCAGAAAACCAAGAGCGGAGAGTACAAGAATTACTACCGCAAGTTCTATGAGAACCGTCGCAACTCCCTCGCTCAACTATAGGAACATCGTAACAATACACGTCGCCCGCTCCGAGAGGGAAGAGGCTGGCCCGCGACGGCGCGTTCATCAGCCGGCGAGGACCGGGTTAGGGGTCGTTTCCCTTGGTCGAAGCTAGTCAACGGAAGTGGCTCGCAGCATAGACCTGGAGAGAGTCGAGAAGGTGCGAATTCTGATCACAGGTAGCAACGGAATGTTGGGCCGAGACCTTTCGGCCCTCCTCTCCGGCCGCTACGAAGTGCTTGGCGCGGACCTGCCCGAGGTCGATATTACCAACCTCCGCCTTGTGCGAGGAGCATTCCCGGCCGCCGGCCTCGACGCCGTGATCCACACCGCCGCCTTCACCGCCGTGGATGACTGCGAGCGGCGCCCCGAGGTCGCTTTCCAGGTGAATGCGGAAGGCACCCGCAACGTGGCAATCGCCTGCCGTGAGTCCTCTGTCCCTTTGTGTTACATCAGCACCGACTACGTCTTCGACGGCGGCAAGCCTACACCCTACGTCGAAAACGACGCTCCCAACCCGCTGAACATTTACGGCGCGAGCAAACTGCAAGGCGAGAAGCACGTCGCGGAATTACTTCCGGCGGCCTGGATTGTCAGAACGTCGTGGCTCTTTGGCCCCCTGGGCAAGAACTTCGTTCGCACCATTCTGGAGCGAGCCCGGCAGGGAAATCCACTGCGCGTAGTGGACGATCAGTTTGGAGCGCCCACCTATACTGTGGACTTGGCTGAGAAACTCGAACGGATTGTGATGAAAGGGAAACCCGGCATCTACCACGCAACGAGCCACGGATATTGCTCCTGGTTCGAGTTTGCCGGCGAGATCCTTCGCCAGGCGGGACTGAGCCACATTCCGCTGGCCGCTATCCCCACCTCGGCCTCGGACCGCCGCGCCCTGCGGCCACGAAACTCTCGACTTGCACACACACGCCTGGAAAGCGAAGGCCTGGGCCTCCTCCCTCCGTGGCAGGACGCATTGAAACGCTATCTCGATAGGGAACGCCAGGCAAGGAGCGAGGGGGAAAGTCTGTAATGTCCCATTTCGTGCTCCTTGACCGCGACGGAGTGATCAACCGCCGTATTGTTTCCGGCTATGTTAGCCGTTGGGAAGAGTTCGTTTTCCTGCCCGGCGGTCTCGAGGCTTTACGCCTGTTGAATGAGAAGAACTATCAGGTCATCGTCGTCTCAAACCAGGCAGGAGTGGGAAAGGGTCTGATGTCCGCCGCTGACCTCGACGAAGTCACGCTCCGGTTCATTGCCGAGGTTGAAGCGCACGGCGGACGGATACTGAGCGTTTACTATTGCACCCACCGTGCAGAGGAGGGTTGCGAATGCCGGAAACCAAAGCCGGGTTTGCTTCGGCGTGCCCAAGCGGAGCACCACTTCGATCTTAAGCGTACCTTCCTCGTCGGCGACACTGAAAGCGATCTTCTGGCGGCACATGCAGCGGGGTGTCCCGCGATCATGGTCTCCGGCGCGCCCGTATCCGCGTTGGAGAATCTGCCCCATGCCCCTCGCCTGACCGTCCCCACTTTGTTGGCGGCGGCAGAATTCCTAATCAACGAACCGGAATGATATAATTCGAGAACATGATTCAAGAATACCTCGCAGACTATTTCGCAGGCTTGCGCAAGGCCCTCGAGGGCGTCTCTCGAGATCGATTCGAAGAGTTTGTCCACCTCCTCGAGGACGCCTATCACCACGATCGCCGGGTGTTCTTCATGGGAAACGGAGGCAGCGGGTCAACCGCTTCCCATTTCATTTGCGATCTGAACAAAGGCGTGTCCTACGGCCGCTCAAAACGCTTCCGCGGGATCGCTCTAAACGATAACCTCGCCACGATCACAGCCTATGCCAACGACGTCGCCTACGAGGATGTTTTCGTCGAGCAGTTGAAGAATTTCCTTCAGCCCGGCGACCTTGTGGTAGCTCTCTCAGGCAGCGGCAACTCTCGCAATGCCCTCAAGGCCATCGACTATGCGAACAGCCGTGGCGCTCACACGGTTGGCCTGTGCGGTTTCGATGGCGGAAAACTCGCCGCTGCGGTGCGAACCCCCGTCCTCGTCCCCGTGCGCGACATGCAAAAAGCCGAAGACGCCCATATGATCCTGTTGCACGTCGCGATGCAACTTTTGTGCGCCCGCTTGTAGCACCGGCCCTCGGGACTGAAGTCCGCAGGTTGTGCAGGGCGGGCGCTGTGGTTTTGCTCGACTCCAGACGCAGTTTGGCTCCCAAAGTGCTCCACTACCATCCTGAGCACGTCAAACTGGACGGGGAATCTCGGGCTCCCTCGCGCCCAGAAGATCCGAGATAGTGCCATGCCTACAGACACATACGGGCAAACTCGACGCACTTTCCTAAGAAGAGGAGGTGCGGTTTGCAGCGCCCTGCTGACGGGTGGAGTTCAGGGCTGGCTCGGCTCCCAAGTGACCTTTGCCGCAGTTCCTCCCCAATCTCGCCTGGTCATCTCCCGCGACCCCAATCTCCGCTCCACCCCCACCAGCCTCGATTCCTCCCGGCTCGTCAACTGCCTGGACCGCGCCATGCAGGCCCTGCACGACTGCGACTCGCCGCTCGAGGCGTGGCGCAAGGTCGTGCGTCCCGGCGAGGTGGTAGGGCTGAAGGTTAACTGCCTTGCAGGCAGAGGGAACTGCACGCGCCCGGAGTTGGTGAACGCCGTCTGCGAGCGCCTCCAGCAAGCCGGCATCAAGGACATCGTCATCTGGGACCGGCTGAATTCAGACCTCGAAAGCGCGCACTTCAAGATCGTGGAGCGTGGCTCCGGAATTCGCTGTTTCGGAAACGATGTGCTGGGATTCGATGAGGACTTGGCCGTTTTCGGCAACGTGGGAAGCCTCGTGGCCAAGACGCTCACCCAAGTCTGCGACGCCGTTATTAACCTGCCCGTGCTCAAGGACCACGGCATCGCGGGCGTCACCATTGCGCTCAAGAGCATGTTTGGCGCCATCCATAACCCCAACAAATACCACGTCAACGTTTGCGATCCTTACGTGGCGGACGTTAATATGCTGCCGCCCATTCGCCGGAAGGTGCGGCTGCATATTTGTGACGCCACTACCGCGCAGTACGAAGGCGGGCCTTCGTTCATGCCTCACTGGACTTGGCCATACAACGGCTTGCTCGTAAGCCGTGATCCGGTGGCCCTGGATTACACAGGCTGGCAAATCATCGAAAAAAAACGGGCCGAGGTCGGCATGAAATCGCTGCTGGAGATGAAGCGCGAGCCGACTTACATTTCAACCGCCGCCGACGCGCAGCATAAGCTGGGGAACTACGATCCCGATTTCATCAAGGTGGTGGAAGTCTGATTCTTGAATCTTGAATGTGGAATCCGGAATACCTGAGGTTGAAGTCCGATGGCAACCAAATATGATCTGCGGCTCCTCGAGGCAGAGCCGCCGGCAGAGTCCGCCGGCCTCGCCTGGGACCGCCGCTCCTTCCTCAAAGCGGCTTCCCTTCCCTGCCTCGCTGCCTGCGCCGCAGCGGCAATGGGAGGCCGCAATGCGGTCCCTCTCTTTGCGGCTCCGCTCGCGGAAGACGACTCGCAATTCGTCAAGGAGGCCAGGTTCTACGACAAACAGCCCTACCGGAAGATCAAGTGCAAGCTTTGCCCACGCGGCTGCGCGATCGACGACCGGGAGCGCGGCTATTGCGGCGTGCGCGAGAATCGCGGCGGCACCTACTACACGCTGGTGCATTCGCGCGTGGTGACCGCTCATATTGATCCCATCGAGAAGAAGCCTCTCTTTCATTTTCTCCCCGGAACGGTTGCCTTCTCCATCGCCGCCGCCGGCTGCAATGTGAACTGCAAGATGTGCCAAAACTGGGATATCTCCCAGGTCCGCCCTGAGCAGGTTCGGTCGAACTACGCTCCCCCGGAGCGCGTGGCAGTGTTAGCCCAGCAGAACAATTGCCCAACCGTCGCCTACACGTACAGCGAGCCCGTGGTGTTTTACGAGTACGTGGCCGATACTGCCGAAGCGGCTCACAGGCTGGGCGTGAAAAGCGTCGTGATCACGGGCGGGTACATCCAACAAGAGCCTCTCGAGAAACTGTGCCGCCAGGTGGACGCCATCAAAGTTGACCTTAAAGGTTATTCCGAGAAGTTCTATAAGGAAGTGGTGAATGGCGAACTGAAGCCGGTGCTCGACGGCCTGGTGACCATCCGCAAGCACGGAGTATGGAACGAGATCGTTTATCTGGTGATTCCCACTTTGAACGACAGCGAGTCGGAGTTTGAGGGGCTCGCCAAATGGGTCAAGTCCGAATTGGGCCCCGACGTTCCCGTACACTTCACACGCTTTCATCCCGAATATCTTCTCAAAAACCTTCCTCCCACGCCCGTGGAAACGCTCGAGCGCGCCAAAGCCATCGCCGACGCCGAGGGCCTCCACTATGTCTACATCGGCAACGTGCCCGGTCACCCGGCCGAGAACACCTATTGCCCCAAGTGCCGCAAGATTGTGGTGGAACGCACCGGGTACACCGTGGGGACAGTGCACATTCACAACAATAAATGCCAATACTGCCAGCAGCCGATTCCCGGCGTGTGGCGCTCGTAAGCGAGCTCGAAAGCAAGCCTGAAGCTGGGATCGCGAACCCGACTTCGGGATTTCCCGTCATGTCGAAAGGTGATCGTAAATCCGGGATTTTGAATTTGGAATCGGCCATTCTTCTCTAACGCCGGTTAATATTCTCCAACCAGTTTCTTCTTGCCCTGCACGGCTGCCGGTGTAAAATCTCCGCTCAACTTATTCTGAGGTTGCCATCATGATGAATCCTTTCCGACGCATCGGTCGGCGGCAGTTCCTCCATAACTCCGCCCTCGGTTTGGGGGCTGCGCCATTAATCAGCAACGCGGCCCTGGCAGTTCCGGGGGAAGCTGAAGCCCATCCCGCTTCACCCCAGAGTGCTCCAAATCCCAATGGCTTTAGGATGCGGGCGAGGTTCGAACCCAAAGAAACGGTGTGGATCGTGCGCGAGCCTCAGGCAGGCTTTCCGGAGCAGTTCGCGTCTTGCGAACTGGCGCGCGGCTTGCGAAACCTGGGGCTGGCTAGCGACCCTGTCCAAGCCGCGCTGGGTGAAGGCGCGCCGCCAGCGTCAGGTCTCGTTTTCTCCCTCGCCGTCGAGAAGGACCTCTCCAGGCACCCTGAAGCTTATCAAATCTCGAACGAATCGCCGGGCGGCAAAGCCTCCCACGTCCGCCTGACCGGCGCTACGCCACATGCCGTTCCTTACGCCATATTTGACTTCCTGGAGCGGCAGGGGGCGTTCTTTGGGCTGGATGGTGAAGTGTATCCGCTGGAGCCCGCGCGCGCCCTCAACCTGCCGCCGGCCAGCCGGAACTGGCAGGCGCAGCCGCGCTTTAACGCGCGAGGACTGGTGCCGTGGCCTGACTTTCTTAACTGCGTCACAGTTTACAATCGCGAAGACTGGCGCGCCTATCTCGAAGCGATGGTTCGAATGCGCTTCAACACGCTGGGCGTGCACGTCTATTCCGGCGAGAATCAGTGGGCTGAGTCGTTTCTTTCCTTTGAATACGCCGGCGCCGGCCACCTGGCCTATACAGACACAACCGCGACGAACCGCTGGGGCTACCTGCCGGAGCGAACCTCGCGTTTTGGCATGGGCTCTGCTGACTTTTTCGCAGAAGAAGTTTTCGGCTCCGAAGCAACTACCAAGGCCCGGAGTTGCTGGGAAGCTGAGGAATTGGCGCAGAAGCTTTGGGGCGAGGCCTTCCAATACGCCAAGCAGCTTGGCATCCGCACCGGTGTCGGGTTTGAGCCTTACCAGATCCCCGATGAGATTTACCGCGCCGTTCCTCCCGAAGCGCACTACTCTTCCCCTGATTCGAAGACCCCCGGGCCACGCATCGACCCTGAGTCGGTCGCCGCGAAGGACATCCTGGAAGCGCGCCTGGCGCGACTGCTCGAAGCTTATCCGACCGTGGACTACGTCTGGTTGTGGGAAGACGAAGGGATGAGCTGGGCCAGTCAAAAGCAAAATGTTCCGCTCTCCGTCACTCCATTCAAGCAGGCCCACGACTTTCTAAGGCGTCATGCTCCTGAAAAGCGCCTGGTGATTTCCGGCTGGGGCGGCGTCGTCCGCCACTTCGCCTATTTCCACAAAGCGCTGCCGGAGGACATTATCTTTTCGTCGCTGAACGACAACCTGGGTTGGGATCCGGTCAGCGAGGAGTACGGCAAACTCGAATCGCGCGAGCGCTGGCCGATTCCCTGGCTCGAAGACGATCCGGCCATGTGGCTGCCTCAGTTTCACGTCAACCGCTTCGTGCGCGATATGGACTTGGCGGAACAATATGGGTGCCAGGGCCTGCTGGGCATCCATTGGCGGCATCGCATCATGGACACCGACGCCGGTTTTCAAGCAGGCTACTCTTGGAACAAGGAGCTGACCCCAACCAGGTTTTTCCAGAACTTCGCCTCGGCCCAGGCGCGGGAACCGCGTGCCAGCAAACTCGCCAAGCTCCTCGATGACACAGACCGCGACCGGCTGGTTCTATCCTCGTGGACGGGCCAAACCAAAGATGGCCACAGCGAGATCCACGAATACTCCGGTGATTATGACGAAGCTTTCCAGTTCTGGAACGGCTACGAACCTCCCGAGAGTGTAAAGAAGTCGCAGGCTGATGTGGCGAAGCAAATTCGCGCGCTTACTGATTCTGCCTCGGGCGCTGCGGAGCGAGAGCGCCTCAATTACCTTAGCCGCTTTATCGAGTTCCTCACTCCCTATTCTGAGTCGTGGTCCCTGGCGGCGCGCCTGAACGAAAAACTCCAAAAGGCGAGCGAGTTGAAGAAACAAAATAAAGCTGGCGAGGCGCGCAGCCTGATTCTGACGGAAGGTGTGCCGCTCTGGATCGAATTGGCGCCTTTGGTTCGAAAAGTCATTCTCGATTACCAGGAGATCGTGAGCACCAGGAACGACCTGGGACAACTGGCTTCCATGCATAACAAGTATGAGCGGCTGGCCTTGTATCGGCTGCGAGCCTCCATGAAGGAGTTCGTCGGCGAACTGCCGCCCGAAACCGAGCAGTTGTTTGCGGCCGTTCGCAAGCCCGATGCGAAGGCGGTGGCCCGCGCCTTTGTCCCTACTCGGCCAACCGTCCTGCGAAGAGGCGAACAGGCGCGGATCTCGGCCGTGGTTGCTGGGGCGGGACAAGTAGCGGCCGTTACTCTATTCACTCGCGCCAAAGACTCGGACCGGTGGAGTCCTGCCACCATGAGCCTTGTCGGCCGGCGCACCTTTACCGGCACGATCAAATGGCAAGAGGCCGCCCCGCTGTTGGATTACTACATCCAAGCCGCTATTGAAATTGCAGGGGCCAAGAGAACTCTCAGCTCTCCGCCCGAGGCGCCCGCCCGTTTTTATACCGTGACCCTCCTGTAGGGGCGGCCCTTGTCACGGCCCTTGTGGCCGCCCTTGCGCCGTCTCCCCTTGACTATTGACAAGAGAGCATGTAATCTGTTGTCGATAACTGAGAGGAGTCCTATGAGCAAGCCAACCGACCTTGTACAAGGTACCTTGGACGTTCTCATTCTTAAGACCATCGCCCTCGAGCCCATGCACGGCTGGGGCATCGCCCAGCGTATTCGCCAGGTCTCCAAGGAAGTGCTCCAGGTGAACCAGGGAGCGCTCTACCCCGCCCTGCATCGCCTCGAGCAAAGCGGATGGATCAAAGCCAAGTGGGGAGAGTCGGACAACAATCGCCGCGCCAAGTTCTACTCGCTGACTGCGGCCGGGCAGAAGTACCTGGAGCAGGAGCAAGCCCACTGGAAGAAACTCGCCGCGGCCATTGGGCTGGTGCTGGAAGCATCTTGAAGTAAGTGGATCAGGTGTCATTCCGAGCGTAGCGAGGAATCTCGCTCCGCTCTCAGGCGGATTGAGAAAGATAAGGATATGGGCGAGATTCCCCGCTACGCTCGGAATGACGCGGTTACGTGAAGTTTCCTGAAAACTGATGGCTGAGAGCTAGATGACCCGTCACCTTTACAAACTCCCGTTGCGCTTCCGCTCGCTATTCAGGCGCGGACGTGTGGAAGGGGAGCTAAGCGAAGAACTGCGCTTTCACCTCGAGAAGCTGGCGGAGGAGAACGTTGCAAAGGGGATGACACCCGAAGACGCACGTTACGCAGCCCTGCGCGAACTGGGTGGCGTGGACCAAATCAAGGAGGAGTGTCGCAACATGCGCCGGGTAAACTACATCGAAAATCTCGTTCAAGACCTCAGCTACGGCTCGCGGATGCTGGCCAGGAATCGCGGCTTCGCAGCGGTAGCGATTATCACTCTGGGATTGGGGATCGGCGCTAACACCGCGATCTTCAGCGTGGTTAATACGGTCCTGTTGCGTCCCTTGCCTTTCAAAGATCCGTCGAGGCTGGTGTGGGCTACGGAACGTTTCCGCGTCGTTCGCGGCGCCTCCACCGTTATCAGCCCCGATTTTATTGGCTGGAAGGATCGCAACCAGGTCTTCGAGCAAATCGGCGCTTTCGGCACAACCGTGGGGGCGAACCTCACTGCGGCGGGCGAACCGGCGCGCGTCCGCGTGACCAGCGTCACCGCGGGGTTTTTCCCCATGTTGGGTGTCCAGCCGATTGCCGGCCGTACGTTCCTGCCAGCGGAAGACAAGCAGGCCCAGCGCCACGTCGCGCTTCTCAACGAGGCGCTGTGGCGCAGCCGATTTGGGTCTAATCCACACATGGTTGGGAAGAACGTGCAGCTTGACGAGGATACTTTCACAGTTGTCGGCGTCCTGCCGGCAAACCTGCGATACCCCGCTGCGGACTTCTGGATCCCTCTGGCACTTGATACTGAGGAATTTTCTCCGCGTTCTCCCCGATGGAGCATTCTTACTGTCATCGCGCGTCTGAAGCCTGGTGTCGATGTCGCCCGCGCCCAATCTGACTTGCAGTTGATCACTCAACGAATGGACCGGGAATACCCGAAAGAAGCCGCGCCCTTCCGGGCGCACGAGCGTGTCGAGGTGGTTCCGCTTCACGCCCTGCTCGTCCGAAACGTGCGATCGCTTCTCCTGATTCTTTTGGGGGTGGTCGGATTCGTCCTATTGATCGCTTGCGCGAACGTCGCCAACCTGCTGCTGTCGCGTGGCGTGCTTCGAGGGAAGGAAATGGCTGTGCGGGCGGCGCTGGGAGCGCGGCGTTTGCGGCTGATCCGCCAATTGCTCACGGAAGGTTTGCTGATTGGAGCCGCCGGAGGCCTGCTGGGGATTCTGGCAGGACTGTCGGGCACGAAAATCCTCGAGCAACTCATCCCTCCTAACCTTCCGTCAGACATCCACCTTGATCTGCGAGTCCTCGCCTTTGCCGCCGCCATCGCCGTTTTAGCTGTTCTAGTTTTCGGTTTCGTCCCTGCTTTCATCGCCTCTCTAACCAACGTCGGCGAGGCTCTTAAAGAAGGGGGAGTGCAGGCGGGCGCGGGGCCGGCGTCTCACCGTCTCCGCGCCGTCTTGGCGGTCGGGGAAATCGCGCTGTCGCTCATTCTGCTGGCGGGGGCGGGGCTTCTGGCGCGAAGTTTTCTGCGCCTCAGCCAAGTTGAACTCGGCTTTAATCCTCACGGTCTTTTGATGGCGACTGTCGAAAGGCCTTGGACGAGCAACCCCAACCCGGGACAGTTTGCCGCCTTCTTTCAAGACGCGCTGCAACGAGTTCGAAGCCTGCCGGGCGTCAAAGAAGTTGCGGTGACCACGCGCTACCCCTTGCAGGACTCTCACAATACTACATTAATGCTCAAGATCCGCGGCGTGGAGAACTTCCACCCTCCGCAGCCTGTCCCTACAATTGCTGTTAGCCCGGATTACTTCCGCGTGATGCGGATTCCCTTACTCAAGGGACGAACCTTCGCCGACTTCGACGCCGGTACCGCTCAAAGTGTGGTTATCGTCAACGAAGCTTTTGCACGCATGGCTTTTAAGGCACGCGATCCCCTGGCACAGCAGATCAGCTTTGGCCCGCCGCCCGCACCATGGTCAGTCGTGGTGGGCATAGTTGCGGACACCAGGGACCATGCCCTCGCAGAGGAGCCCATCCCGGAAATCTACGTGCCGTACCTTCAGCAACCCTCTTTCAGCATGGCCTTTGTGCTCCGAACTCCAGGCAGTCCACAGGCGCTGGTGGCGCCGGTTCGGAAGGCTGTCGAGAGCATTGACAAGAACCAACCAGTATCCGAGGCCACGACCATGGACGAGGTCATCGCAGGCTTGGTGGCGCCTCAGCGCTTCCAAATGCTGTTGCTCGGGCTCTTCGCGATGCTCGCCTTAGTCCTTGCCGCAGTCGGAATCTACGGCGTGGTCAGCTATTCCTGTAGCCTGCGAGTGCATGAATTCGGCGTTCGCATGGCGCTGGGCGCGGAGCGCCGTGATTTGCTGGGGCTGGTTATCCGGCAAGGAGCGAGGCTCGCGCTGATCGGTGTCTGCGTCGGGCTCGGAGGTGCGCTGGCGTTAACGCGCTTCTTATCGAGCATGCTCTACGGTATCAAGCCTACAGATCCCCTGACCCTGCTGGCAGTTTCCTTGCTTCTCGCCGTCGTGGCGCTCCTGGCCAGCTACATCCCCGCCCGCCGCGCGACCAATGTCGATCCCATGGTGGCGCTGAGGTATGAATGAAGTTCTCAGCCATCAGTCTTCAATTATCAGTCAGGACCCGCTAGGCCATCCCAACATACGCCGCACCCACGAAGGCTGATTTGACTTATTTAAGTCAGTCACTCATAATGAGCAAATGAAGACTTCCTCTGTCCGCACCTCCGTCGACTTGCCCCGCGACCTTCACCGTCGTGTCCGTGAAGCCGCTGCCCAGAAAGGCTGCTCTGCCCGCAAGCTCATCCTTGCAGGAATCGAGCGCGCGGTTGAAGAAGTCAAGATCTCTCGGCCCCGCCGTCGTCTCAGCCTTGACCCACCCTTGATCCGTCCCGCGGGTCGGCGCATCCGGATCACCAACCAAGAGGCTTATGAACTCATTGAATTTCCCTGACATCAATGTTTGGCTCGCGCTGGCGGCGCCAGAACATATCCATGCCGCGGTTGCCAGGCGATGGTGGGACGGGGAATCGGGCGCTATCGCATTCTCCCGGCTCACGCAGCTTGGCTTTCTGCGTCTCATGACCACGGCAGCGGTTATGGACGGGAAGCCGCTGACCATTGCCGAGGCCTGGCGCGTCTACGACCGTCTGTATGACGACGATCGAGTGATGTTCGTCTCGGAACCGCCTGAGGCGGAAAGGCGGTTCCGCGAAAAGGCCTCGGGACGAACGGCATCTCCCAAACTTTGGGCTGATGCGTGGTTGCTAGCCGTTGCACAGGCAGCAGGCGGAATCCTTATCACCTTTGATAAGGCGCTGGCTTCGCGCGGCGCCCACTGCCTTCTGAGCGGGTAGGGCCGGCACGGCTTCGTGGGGGCGGCTCTTGTAGCCGCCCTAGCCCGCTTTATTCATGAACGGCATGTGAAGGTTGGTTCTGGCTCGTTTTGCTTGGCATGAGACGAACCCGGCAGCCCGAACCGAAGTGCCAGGGCATGCAGTTGGGTTCGTTCCTCCCGTCAGCGCAGGAATGCGGCGGTTTTTGAAGACACCTCGGCGAGAGTCTCGTCGCAGAAGAAATGGTTCGACATGATCCCAGTAAGAGGAATTGGCTATCCGCTCGAAGCGCCAAAGCTGAGGGCGATCTGGCGGAAGCTGCCCAGGAACGGGAACGAGACAGGGAGATGAATTACCACACGACGCACCGAGACGATCACACTGGCCCCCAACTTCAGCAACCGCTCGCGCAAGGTCCACACCTGCGCCCGCGCACAAGCGGTGCGTGCAGCCCGCAGACGCAACTCCTGCATCAGGACGTAAGCCGCCGCCGTCATCAGCACCCGGAACTGATTGGCCAGAAACTTCGTGCAGCTCGTCCGGTCGATCTCCAATCCGTAATGCAGTTCCTTGATGCGATTCTCGATCTCGCCTCGCTCACAATAGACGTGCTCGTAAATCCCTTGCGGGCTCTGCTTCAGGTTGGTGATGACGAAGCGCGGATTGTCTTTCGGCTCCTTACCTTCTTGGCGCACCACTTCCGCCTTGAAGATCACCCGCCGCTGCGAAGACCAGCTCTCGGCCGCGTAGCCAGTTTCTCCGTAAATGTGCTCCGTCTTCGCCGTCTCTTGCGAAAGCCGGCGGGCTGCTTGCATCTTGGGCTCGGCCAGGCGGTTCAACACCGCATTTTTAGCCATGGCGACCACGTATTCGACCCCCATGACATCCAGGAAGTCCAGCAGCCGCGGATCAGCGAAGCCGCCGTCCAACCGCACTCGGACGCGCGCTTTGGGGAAGGCTGCCCACACCCGCTTCAGGATGCGCCAGAGTATGCCGATCGCTCCCTCGCTGGCTGGCGCATTGCCCGGCCGCAGCACCGCCGCACACAGGTATTGCTCCTTCTCGTCGTTGAAGCTCAAGAAACCCAGCAGCGGCAAATAGCACCAGGTATCGTAGTGGCTGTTAAAGAAGCTCAACTGTTGGGCACCGTGCGTGGGATCGTCGGTCACATCGAGGTCGAGGGTGATCCGCTGGGCGCGCCCATGCAGCCGGCGGCCATGGCGCTCAATAACGCGGTCGGCCAGCGCCTCACCCATCCGGTAAAGCTGCTTGCGGTCCGGGACATTCTCAAAGCGACTCAGGGTCGGTTGCGAGGCCAAGTCCGCTCCCTCCACCGGATCGCGCCCGATCAGCATCTTGTGCACGGGGTCTTCGCCCAATCGAGCCGCGTCGTTGGCATCGGCATAGCCACAGGCGATACCGAAGATACGCTGCGCCAGCAGTTCCTCGATCGCATGGTCGACTTTGCCCGGCTGCCGCTCGTCCTTCAAGCAGGCCGCCAGCGCCTCCGTCAGTTGCATCCGACGGTCGGCAGCCTTCAGCAGGATCGCGCCGCCATCGGAACTGCTCTGGCGCTTATCAAACTGCGCAACCACCGGCTTCGGAAAAATATTGGAAAACAACAAACACTGTGCTGTACTATTCTCGGTCAACCGAAAGCCTCCTCGTTTGGTTCAAACCCGCATGAACACCGTGTTTGTACCACAGGAGGCTTTTGGTGTCTTTAGAAATGTGAATTATTCAGGCTAGTGGAGCAACAAGGGCTACCCCAAGAGTCAGTTGGAAATGTGCTATGTTGTTTTTCGGCGCTCAGGGCGGATTCCCGGCAGGGGATTGGAGGCTTCCCGGCGATCCGGGAAAGAGCATTACATCCCGCCCCCCATAGGCCCAACATGACGAGAACGACCTATCTCGAAAATCTGACTCAGGATGTTGCCTACGGCCTGCGCATGGTCGCGAAGTGGCGTGGAATCTCCGCGGTTTTGGCGCTCACCCTGGCGTTGGGCATCGGAGTTAACACGGCGATTTTCAGCGTCTTGAATGGATGGCTGCTGCGTCCGCTCCCAGTGCCGAATCCGGAGCAAATCACCGTTGTGGCCTTTCAACCCAAGGAAACATCCGAATCAAAGTTCTCTTATCCTGACCTGGTGGATTTCGAAAGGCAGGCCGGTTCTTTGTCCAACCTGTTTGCCTTTGCAGTGGGCGGCGCCGGGCTCAGTGCGGACGGCGTCGCGAGCGAGTTCGCCTATAGTGCTGTAACCGGCAATTACTTTTCCGCCCTCGAGGTGAAGCCGCTGCTGGGCCGGCTGCTGCTTCCTAGCGAAGGCGAAAAAACCGGCGAAGAACTGCTGGTGGTGCTTGGCTACGCTTTCTGGCAAAAGCGATTCGGAGGCGATGCAGGTGTCGTCGGCAAGCGCGTGCTGGTGAATGGACAGCCGGCGATGGTTATCGGGGTCACGCCAAGGGAGTTTCACGGCACCATGTTTGCTTTCGACATGGATGGCTACCTTTCGCTCAATGCCCTGCCGAAAATCCAGGGCTCGAGCGCGTTCTGGACCGACCGCCACGACCGGGAATTGATGGTGCTCGGACGCTTGAAGCCCGAAACCAGCCTTGCGCAGGCGCAAAGCTCCTTGACCGTCATTGCGCAGCGCTTGGCCGCCCAATATCCCGCCACAAATAAAGACGCCACGATGCGCGTCATTCCGGAGCGGTTAGCACGCCCGGCGCCCTTCGTCACCAACTTCGTTCCCGTCATTGCCAGTCTGTTCCTGATTCTTCCTGCCCTCGTCTTGCTGCTGGCCTGCCTGAGCGTGGCGAATATCCTGCTGGCGCGGGCGACGGTGCGCCAGCGTGAGATGGCCATTCGCGCCGCTCTGGGCGCAGGCCGCGGGCGGCTCATCCGCCAGATGCTCACGGAATGTCTTCTCCTGGCGCTCCTGGGAGGCATGGGAGGAGTGCTCCTCGGAGAATGGGCGATCAGCGCCAGTGGCGCAATGATTCATTCCGTAACCTCAACCTCATCCGGCGTTGCTTTCCGCGTGGACTACGCCCTTGATTGGCGAGTCTTTACCTACACCCTGGGGATTGTGATTTTGTCGGGAGTCCTTCTGGGCGTGTGGCCCGCCTTGCGCGCCGGCCGAGTGGATGTGAATACCGTATTGCACGAAGGTGGGCGAAGCGATTCGGCGGGTGTGGGAAGCCATAGCATCCGCGGTGCCCTGCTGGTAGCCCAAGTGGCTGGGTCGCTGATGCTCTTGATTGTCGCCGGCCTCTTCGTGCGCAGCCTCGAGCGCGCCGAGCGACTGGATCTGGGCTTCGATCCTGGCCACGTGCTGAACGTCATGCTGGACGTGCGCCAAATCGGCTACGACGACACACGCGCCAGGGCTTTCTGCCGCGAACTCAAGCATCGCGCCCGCGCCTTGCCGGGCGTCCAATCAGCCAGTTTGAGCTTCAACGTTCCCCTGCAAATGCCAAGTCCCGCCAGCCCTATTCACATCGAGGCTCATTCCCTCCCCCCCGGGCAGCCGCCCCCAGAGGTCTCGTACAACAGCATTGACCCCGCCTATTTTGAGACTATGCGGATTGCCCTCCTCGCGGGCCGAACCTTCCGGGACTCCGACGACCAATCGGCGCGGCAGGTAGCGATCGTAAATCAGTCGATGGCAAAAAAGTTCTGGCCGAATCGGGATCCCATCGGCAAGCGCTTCAGTTTGAAAAGCGATGCCGGACCTTTCATCGAAGTCGTCGGCCTGGCCCGCGACGGCCAAAGCATGTGGCATTTTTCAGCCGACCCGCAACCCTATTTTTATCTCCCATTCGCGCAAGACTTCACTCCGTTTCTTTCGCTGCAAGTCAGAACCACCGTCGCTCCTGAAAGTCTGCTTCTGGCCGTGCAGGACCAGATCCATCAGCTTGCGCCCGATCTTCCGGTGTTTAACGCCGGCACCATGCAGCAAGGGATTCACGGCCTGGGTGGCTTGTTCATGTTTCGTCTCGCTGCCGCGCTCGCCGGAGTCATGGGAATGCTGGGTCTGACGCTTGCCACCGTCGGTGTTTACGGAGTGGTTTCGTTTGGCGCGGCGCAGCGCACGCGCGAGATGGGGATTCGCATGGCCTTGGGCGCCTCCCGTCGAGACGTCCTGATTGCGGTCGTACGCCATGGGTTGCGACTGACCCTGGCAGGCATCGCGGTAGGAGTGGTGGGGGCGTTCGCACTCAGCCGACTTCTGCAGAGCCTGCTGGTGGGCGTTAAGCCCGGTGACCCTGGAACGTTCATTGCCGTATCGCTGATTTTGCTCGCCGTCGCTCTCGTGGCAAGTTACCTCCCGGCACGCCGGGCAACCAAGGTCGATCCCATGGTGGCGCTGCGATACGAGTAAAGCTCTCAGCTCTCAGCTTTCAGCTTTCAGCTTTCAGCCCTCAGCAAGCGGAAACTTGGCAGTTGCTTGCTGAAAGCTGATGGCTGACAGCTTGCAGACTATCGAGGTGAATGATGGGTTCATTACTCAACGACGTTCGTTACGGCCTTCGAATGTTGGCCAAGAATCCCAGCTTCACTGCCGCTGCCATCATTACGCTGGCCCTCGGCATCGGCGCCAATACCGCGATCTTCAGTGTGGCGTGGCGCCCAATGCGCTACCAAGGCGCCGACCGTCTTCTGATGATCTGGGAAACGCGGCCCGATGGCAGCCGAAGCCCCGTGTCCGCTCCTACCTATCTTGATTGGCGGGACCAAGACAAGTCCTTCGAGCAGCTCGCCGCCGCTCGCAGCGCCAGCGTTGCCTTGTCCGGAAACCCTCCCGTTCAGGTGTCAGGAGCGCGCGTCACTTCGAACTTCTTTGACACTTTCCGCCTGCGGCCTGAGCGAGGACGGTTTTTCTCGGCGGAGGAATTCGGCCCCGACGGCAACAGGGTAACCGTCCTGAGCCACGAAGTGTGGCAGACCCAATTTGCAGGGGCGGCGGATATCGTGGGCAAAACCGTTCGCCTCAACGGCGAGTCGTACTCGGTGATCGGCATCGCTCCCGCTGATTTCGAGTTTTGGGGGCGGATGGACGTTCTGGATGCCGTTGGTCCTTCCCAACGCGGCGCCCGACCGCCAAACTCGCGACCTGTTGGTCGTTGGGCGAATGAGGCCGGGCATCACGGCCTCCCAGGCAGGCGAGGAAATGCGCACGCTCGCGGCTCGGGTCGCGCTCGAATCGCCTGAAACCAACAAGCAGTGGAGCGCGCTTACTCAGGACTTCTATCAGGCCTTGGCGGGCCCGGGGGTCCTGTTGACGATGGTTCTCTTGTTTGTCATCGTATGTTTGGTGCTGCTGCTGGCCTGTGTGAATGTGGCCAACTTGCTCCTCGCCCGCGCCACGACGCGCCAGAAGGAAATAGCGGTCCGGTTCGCTTTCGGAGCCAGCCGCTGGCGGGTGTTGCGCCAACTTCTGGTGGAGACGCTTCTCTTGGCCTTGGTGGGCGGCGCGCTCGGCCTTCTGATGGCATTCGGTGCGGTGCGCTACTTGGCGACTCTACCGGTCCTCCAAGCGCCCGGACTGGCGCCGATTGAAATCAATAGCCTGGTGCTCGAGTTTGCCCTGGTGCTTTGTGTGGCCTCGACGGTGCTTTCCGGATTCGTCCCCGCCTGGCGAACAACTGCCGCGAATTTGATCGAGCACATCAAGGCGGCAAGTCACACCACTGTGGGCGATCGAAAGCAGATCCGCCTGCGGAACGGGCTGGTCATGGCGGAATTGGCATTGTCGGTGGTGCTCATGGTGACCGCGGGCCTCAGCCTACGCAGCTTCATCCGTCTGGCTCAGGTGGATCCGGGCTTTCCCAGCCGGGACCTGCTAACCGCCCACATGTCGCTACCTGCCCCGCAGTATGCCGATGCGGATCGCGTCCGCGCGTTCAGTACGCAATTGCTGGAGAAAATTCGCGCCATCCCCGGCGTCGAGGACGCCGCAATCTCTAGCGGCGTGTCGCCCATGAACTTCGAGAACGGCCAGCCTTTTCGTGTCGAGGGTAGAGACCCGGCCGCGGCGAATGCTTCCGGCGTTGCAAATTACCAGGTTATCAGCGCCGGATTTTTTCACACCCTCGGCCTTAGGGTATTAAAAGGGCGCGCCTTCAACGAAGACGACCGCCAGGGTTCAACCTCGGTGGTAATCGTCAATCGCCGGCTGGCTGAGAAATTCTTCTTAACCGGCGATCCCTTGGGCAGGCGCCTGCTGATTTCAGAACTTGTTCCGGGCCGCAACGGGCCCTCGCAACCGATCGCGCTTGAAATCGTGGGCGTCGTAAACAACTTGAAGAACTTCCGAGTGAACGAACCAAGCAACCCCGAGATCTATATTCCCTATATGCAGGCGCCGTGGTCGAGCGAATACCTTCTGGTCCGCAGCCACAGCGAGACCTCTTCGCTGGTGGCCGCAGTCCGCAAGGCCCTGAGCGCGGTCGATCCTGATTTGCCTCTGACCGAAGTCAGCACCATGGACGAGCGCCTCTCGCTCGCGCTCGCCGGCGGACGGGTGGTCGTGGCCCTTATGGTCATCTTCGCCTTCATGGCCCTCTCGATGGGCAGCGTGGGTCTGTATGGAGTGATCTCCTATTCGGCGGCTCAGCGCACCACCGAATTCGCCCTGCGATTGGCATTGGGTGCTCCGCAGCACGAAGTCTTACGTTTGGTGGCGCGCGGAGCGTTTCGACTGCTGCTGGTCGGCGGCGCCGTGGGAATGGCGTTGGCCCTCGGCATGGCGCACCTGCTCAGTAATTCGATCTTCGGCATCAGCCCCTATGATCCCCTCACGTTCGTCACCGTGACCTTGGTTCTTGTGGCGGTGGTAATTACCGCCAGCTATCTGCCCGCGCGTCGAGCCACGAAGGTTGATCCGATGGTGGTGCTTCGTTATGAATAGGATTCAGGATTCGGGATTCAGGCAGTATTCCGCATAGCACTCTCCCCCGTGGGAAGGCAGTAATCCGCACAGCCCTCTCCCCCTTGGGGGAGAGGGTGGACCGCACCGGCGTTCTCATCAGCCGTGGCGGGCCGGGTGAGGGGGTCCGTGCTTACGAGGAGATGACGATGACGACACTGTCGAACGACCTTCGCTACAGCGCTCGCACGATGCCACGCAGGTCTTCCGGCCTCACGGCTGCTGTGTTCGCGGCCGTTGCCCTTTGCTTTTGCGGCGCCTCTGCCCCGGCCCAGGTCGACCCCACGTGGCTGCACAGCTACGCACCGGAGGTCCGTGAGAGGGGCGTTGCCTGGAGCACCAGCAACTGCCACTATCAGCCCATGTTCGGCGAACGCGCTCTCGCTCTCCGTAAGGGCGTAATGCGGACCGTCGTGCGTTTCGGCGAGGTCAAGATTGACCCGCAAGGAGCCTGCAGCCCGGTAATGTATGAGCGCGAAGAGGAGATCTACGTGATCCTGGAAGGCAACGGAACTCTGCAGTACGGTGAAGAGAAGGTACCGGTGCGGAGAAACGACTTCATGTACCTTCCTCCTGGAATCAGTCACACGATTACGGCATCTACTGATCGGCCCTGCCGATTGGTCATCATGGGGTTTAGAATTCCTCAGGGAATTACGCTCGACGAACCGCCGCCCAAGCTGGTGGTGGCCAACATGGATGACGTCAAGGAACAAACCGTTGAAGGGCACCCCTCGTCCGTTCTCTATAAGCTCCTGGTCGGCGATCGGAAGAGTAAACGAGACCGAATTGCCGCCGGCTACGTCGTCACCAGCCTCTTTTTGATGGATTTTGCGCCGGGAGGCACAAACACTCCGCACCATCACGAAACCGCGGAAGAGATTTATCTTATACTGGATGGGCACGGTAAGATCGTCGCCGGTGGTGGAGAAGACGGCGTAGAAGGCTTGCACGAAGCCCATGCCGGCGATGCGTATTTCTTCCGCCTGAATTGCACGGTCGGCTTCTACAACAGCTCGGAGCCGGGCGCCAAGGCTCACATCCTGGCCGTACGCTCGAGGTTTCCGTTTCACGCCGAGGAGGATTGAGTTCCCCTCAGTCCCCTCCTCACGGAATGCCTGGGAGCGCGGGCTTCCAGCCCGCTTGCCCCGATGCGCGATGCGGGCTGGAAGCCCGCGCTCCCAGGAATGTAGAAGCTCGAGATCCCCTCCTCATTGAGGCGGGGATCAAGGGTTGGTGGCAAATAACGAGTGGAGAAGAACATGGCCAACGCAATCTCTTCTTTTGATCGTCGCGCGTTTATGAAATGGGCTGCGGCGCTGCCTCTGCTTGGCCAGATCGCCGCCCAGGATCTCTTCGCCAACGTGCAGGAAGCCGTCGGCAAGGTTCCTGCGAGCAACGTCTATCGCCGTCTGGGGGTCCGGCCTCTCATCAACTGCCGTGGAACCTGGACCTATCTGAGCGGCTCCTTGGAACTCCCCGAGGTGCGCGCCGCTATGCTGGAAGCGGCGAAGCACTTTGTCAGCATCATGGAGCTGCAACAAGGAGTGGGCAGGCGCCTGGCGGAACTGACGGGCGCTGAATCGGGGATGGTGACCTCCGGAGCGGCGGCGGCGATGGCCGCCGCCACCGCGGCCTGCATCGCGGGCAACGACCCGGCCAGGATCTGGCAACTTCCCGATACGACCGGCCTTAAGCACGAGGTGGTGATGGTGGGCGGGCGCAGCGCCTTTGACAGCGCCGTTCGCCTCGCCGGCGCCAAGTTGACCCTCGTCTATTCGCCCGAAGAGCTTCAGAGCGCCCTTAACGAAAACACCGCCATGATTTACACCACCGACCTCGCTGACCAGTTGGCGAAAGAGATCGAAATCGCCAAGCATGCGAAAGTTCCTCTGCTCCTCGACGACGCCGCCGGTATCCCTCCCATCGAGAACATGAAGCTGTATGCAAAAATGGGGGCGGACCTCTTCACCTTCAGCGGCGGGAAAGGCCTGATGGGACCGCAATGCAGCGGCCTCTTGCTGGGACGCAAGGACCTGATCGATGCCGCCATGGCTAACACCAGTCCTTATGAAGGAGCGATCTGCCGCCCCATGAAGGTCGGCAAGGAAGAAATCATCGGCTGCCTGACCGCCGTAGAAACCTGGCTCAAGTTGGACCTTGGCGCCCTCAACCGCGAATGGAATACGCGCGTCGAGCGAATCGTGAAGCTCGTGGAGACGGTTCCGGGCGTGAAGACCGACGTGCAAATCCCTAAAGGCGGCAATCGTTATCCCACACTCACCCTGAGCTGGGACGAACCAGCCTGGGGATTCACCGTGGAAGACTGCGCCCGCAAGCTGAGCGACGGCGAGCCCCGCATCGAAGTCCTGACAGCGAGTAATCCCAGCCTAGTTCCCGCCGTGGTCGAGGGCAAGCCGAATCCCAAAGAGCCCAAAGAGAGAAACCAGTTGCAGATTGTTTCCATGACCTTGCGGCCTGGCGAAGACATGATCGTCGGCAGGCGCCTGCGCGAAGTTCTGGGCGCAGCGCGGAAGGCGGCACGCGCGTCAGCCTGAGTGAACATGGGGCCGCGGACCGCGCACAGAGATGGAAGTCAGCATTCGTAACCCCCGGAGTAAGTACCCTTTCCGCTGCGGGTATGGGTTTCGCGGTGTTCTCGTCGACGATGACCGTCACGCGCCTGCTCGGCGACGGTCTGGTCCGACGACTCGGTCGGGTGCACACCGTCGTGCTGGGCGGTGTTTGCGCGTTCGCAGGATTCCTGTTGGCGACCTTGGCGCCGGCCGGCGTGGGAGGCGGCCCTGGCCGGCTATCTGCTGGTGGCGCCGGGCTGTGCCAATATCGTCCCCGTCATGTTCTCCCTGGCTGGACAGCAAAAGGACATGCCTGAAAACCTGGCGGTGCCGGCGATAACAATAATGGGCTATGCGGGTGTGCTGGCAGGACCAGCGTTGATCGGCTTTGTCGCCCATTCCGCCGGCCTGACCCCGGCGTTTATGGCGGTGGCGGCGTGCATGCTGATTGTGGCGACGTCGATGCGATGGCTGAAGGTTTGAAGCGAACGCAAGGATTCGGTGCGGCAAGGCCTGTTCGGGCGGGCGTCGCCCTGAAGAGGTCTGCAGCAGTCGAGACGACCGGCCTTTGGTCGGTCAACTTGGAAGGAGCGGATTGTCATGAAACGAAGAGAATTTCTAAAAAGCGCTGGTATCGCAGGCGGACTGTTAACCGCATCGCCGTCGCCCCTGAGCTTCGGGGCGCCAGCAGATGAGGCGTTCCCGTTGATGGATCTCCATTGTCACCTGACCCCAAATTTCACGATCGACCAGGTGATGGAGATCGCCAAAAAGACGGGTGTCCAGTTCGGCATCATGGTGAATACTGGAGGCGCCGTAAGTGACGACGCTGGCCTGCGGCGGTTCATCGATTCGCTGCAGGCGTACCCGGTTTACTACGGGCTACAGCCGATGAGTCCGGGCTGGTCCAAGGACTTTTCGCCCGAAGCCATCAAGCTGGTGGATTACGTCCTGATGGACCCGCAGACCGTTCCCAACGGGAACGGGTACGGAGAGACGCTGCGCATCTGGAATTTCGACACCTACGTTGATGACCCGCAGAAGTTCATGGAGACGTACGTCACGCACTCTCTTGAGGTCATCGAAAACAATGAACCGATCAACATCTTCGGATGGCCGTTATTCCTGCCGGTCTGCATCGCGCGTGACTACTATACGCTGTGGACCGAGCAGAGAATGCAGAAGATCATCGCCGCTCTGAAAAAGAGAGGTCTCGCGGTCGAGATAAACGACCTTGCCCATACGCCGCATGAGAGATTTATCCTCATGGCGAAAGAACAGGGGCTGAAATTCACCTTCGGCTCCGATACCCGCGATCAGAAGGCCGGCCGCCTCGACTACTGCAAATACATTGCAAAGAAATGCAGCTTGAAAAGGGACGACTTCTTCATGCCAAAGCGAGCGCTGAACAGGGCCTAGTCGCATCGTCGCTCCCTAGCCCTAATACTGTTCACTTAATGATTCTGATGCACTTTGAGAACTCAATTCGTTGGCTACAGCAGGCTGCGCGCGGACGCAGGGGAAAATTACTCATCTTGCGCTTCACCCCGCGCGGGCGTCGCTGGCCGCGACTGCTCACCACGCGCTCTTGCAGGATTTCCTCCAACACCGCCTCATGGAAGGCCTTTCTCTCCCGAGGGGGGAACGGCACCGTAAAGAGGGAGCTTGCGACGAAGGACCCGCACGGCGTGCAGAAAGGAGAGCCGGTCGGGATCTTCTCCTACCTTCAAAGCCGCCTCATGCATCAAACCGCGGACGGCGAAATGCGCCAGCAGCAGACCATAAAATTCTTGCCGCACCAAGTCCGGTGTCTTGCTGCGCAGGACGATCTGGGCGCCGCGGAGGTGGGTCTTCAGCTCGTCCAGTGCCCCCTCGATCTCCCACCGTTCATGATAGAGCGCCGCCAATTCCTCGGCCGGCGCGGCGCTTGGATCCAGGATCGTCGTCACCAAGCGGTACAGGGGCTCGGCGTCGGCGACTCCTTCCAGGCGGTAATCGATCACCCGCACCACCACGCCGTTCGTGTGATGCCGCCGATCCCGCTCCGAGGGATAAATACGGCTCAGATACGAACCCTCCGGCAGGCGCTTCTCCACCCCCAAGCGCAGGTTCTTCTTGATCCGCCAGAGCAGATCGGCGCCCTGGGCACGGGCCTGATTCCACAGCCGAAAACCAAAAAAGTTGCGGTCGGCCAAGCACAGCATCCCCTTCTGCAGAGCCGCCATCACCGCCGGGGCGAGGGTGATTTCACCCGTCGCATAGCCTCCCAGGCGGGTGCCAAACAAGACGTGCGTCCCGTTTTCCACCAGCGCCACGAAGCGAATTTGCGGGTAGGCGCTGGCGCCACGACTCACCCCCGGGCGGCCGAAGGCTTGCACGTTTTCTTGCTCGTCCGCCACGTCCAGCGTACTGCCATCCAAGCTCACCAAATGCCAGTGCCGGTACCAAGCCCCGCGGGTGTTCTTCACGGCGACGGGCTTCACCACCTCGTCATACAACTGCTGCAGAACCGCCCAACCCAGCCGGGTGCGCGCTTGCGAGATCCCCGATTTGCCAGTGATCTTCACCGCCTGTTGCGGCCCCAGCAACCAAGTCAAGCCTTCCAACAGACAGCGCAGCACCTCGCGATAGGACACTTGCATGAACAACGCCAGAGCGATGACATAGTACACGACCACGTGTGCGGGCAACTCGCGCTGCCGGCGGCTGGTCTTCTTCTGGGCGGCCAGCACCGCCTGCACCTGAGACAGCGGAAACGTCGTGGCCAATACGCCGAGACTCATGTAATCGGTAATTCGCGTCCCCTTGGGAAGTTCCGCGATCGTCCGGGCCATGGGCATCCTCCTCTCACAGTTAATGAGGAGAGGATACCGCAAAATTTGTTAAGTGAACAGTATTAGCCCTAGCCCGCTTTATTCATGAACGGCATGTAAAGGTTGGTTCTGGCTCGTTTTGCTTGGCATGAGACGAACCCGGCAGCCCGAACCGAAGTGCCAGGGCATGCAGTTGGGTTCGTTCCTCCCGTCAGCGCAGGAATGCGGCGGTTTTTGAAGACACCTCGGCGAGAGTCTCGTCGCAGAAGAAATGGTTCGACATGATCCCAGTAAGAGGAATTGGCTATCCGCTCGAAGCGCCAAAGCTGAGGGCGATCTGGCGGAAGCTGCCCAGGAACGGGAACGAGACAGGAAGATGAATTACGACACGACGCACCGAGACGATCACACTGGCCCCCAACTTCAGCAACCGCTCGCGCAAGGTCCACACCTGCGCCCGCGCACAAGCGGTGCGTGCCGCCCGCAGACGCAACTCCTGCATCAGGACGTAAGCCGCCGCCGTCATCAGCACCCGGAACTGATTGGCCAGAAACTTCGTGCAGCTCGTCCGGTCGATCTCCAATCCCTGGTGCAGTTCCTTGATGCGATTCTCGATCTCGCCTCGCTCACAATAGACGTGCTCGTAAATCCCTTGCGGGCTCTGCTTCAGGTTGGTGATGACGAAGCGCGGATTGTCTTTCGGCTCCTTACCTTCTTGGCGCACCACTTCCGCCTTGAAGATCACCCGCCGCTGCGAAGACCAGCTCTCGGCCGCGTAGCCAGTTTCTCCGTAAATGTGCTCCGTCTTCGCCTTCTCTTGCGAAAGCCGGCGGGCTTCTTGCATCTTGGGCTCGGCCCGGCGGTTCAACACCGCATTTTTAGCCATGGCGACCACGTATTCGACCCCCATGACCTCCAGGAAGTCCAGCAGCCGCGGATCAGCGAAGCCGCCATCCAACCGCACCCGGACGCGCGCTTTGGGGAAGGCTGCCCACACCCGCTTCAGGATGCGCCAGAGTATGCCGATCGCTCCCTCGCTGGCGGGCGCATTGCCCGGCCGCAGCACCGCCGCACACAGGTATTGCTCCTTCTCGTCGTTGAAGCTCAAGAAACCCAGCAGCGGCAAATAGCACCAGGTATCGTAGTGGCTGTTAAAGAAGCTCAACTGTTGGGCACCGTGCGTGGGATCGTCGGTCACATCGAGGTCGAGGGTGATCCGCTGGGCACGCCCATGCAGCCGACGGCCATGGCGCTCAATAACGCGGTCGGCCAGAGCCTCACCCATCCGGTAAAGCTGCTTGCGGTCCGGGACATTCTCAAAGCGACTCAGGGTCGGTTGCGAGGCCAAGTCCGCTCCCTCCACCGGATCGCGCCCGATCAGCATCTTGTGCACGGGGTCTTCGCCCAGTCGAGCCGCGTCATTGGCATCGGCATAGCCACAGGCGATACCGAAGATACGCTGCGCCAGCAGTTCCTCGATCGCATGGTCGACTTTGCCCGGCTGCCGCTCGTCCTTCAAGCAGGCCGCCAGCGCCTCCGTCAGTTGCATCCGACGGTCGGCAGCTTTCAGCAGGATCGCTCCGCCATCGGAACTGCTCTGGCGCTTATCAAACTGCGCAACCACCGGCTTCGGAAAAATATTGGAAAACAACAAACACTGTGCTGTACTATTCTCGGTCAACCGAAAGCCTCCTCGTTTGGTTCAAACCCGCATGAACACCGTGTTTGTACCACAGGAGGCTTTTGGTGTCTTTAGAAATGTGAATTATTCAGGCTAGGGGGGCAGGCAACCTGCCGCGTCGATATATCTCAGCGCGCAATGTTCGGCGGCAGCAGGCCTCGGATTTAAGCGGTAATCTCGACCAGATTGCCTTCGGTGCCTATAACGCAGGCTTCGTAGTATCCGTCGCCGGTGATTCTCGGACCGCCAGTAACGCCCACACCAGCAGGGTAGCGCAGAGTTTGTGCCTTTCAAACTCTGCGGATCTTGATTTAAAAAACCTGCACGGCGTGTTGGTGCCCTTTAGCGGCGCTGCGTGTTCGAACAGGAGAAAGGCCGCAATTATTTCATCAGCTTGCCTTTTTCGTTCTGAGCTGCAAGCCCATCTCGTATTGCCGCTTCAAGCGTATCGATGTTTATATCCTTTAGAGCTTTAAACCGAATGCAATATCCGGTCACGCTCGCCTTGCCTAGTTTTTTTCCATACGTTTTGGCGAGGTACTTCTTATCTTTAAGGCCAAGAATATAGACAGAGATTCCGGTTTTGTTTCCGCTCACACCAATTTGAAAAAACTCTCTACTTTTTCCATTGGCATATTTTATTGTGTGAAATCCATATCCAATCGTGGGGTTGGAAACAGTATGATTTTTGCTGTCTTTACCATCGAAGAACCACAATTTGCATTCTGGTGACACTTGAAGTGTGAGCCGATGCAACTCTCGCATTTCACTGCGTTTTGGCTCCGGTTGGCTGGTAATATACTTCTCGATTTGTTCTTGTACGTTCATATGTTCTGCTCCCCAGTTGCGCGCGCGAGATTATACGGCGTTTAATCCTTTTGAACCACTCCCATTCTCTGTCCCATTCTCTGTCATGGACCGCTGGGTCAGCAGGGTAGCGCAGAGTTTGTGCCTTTCAAACTCTGCGGTTCTTGATTTAAGGTACCTGCACGGCGTGTAGTTGCCTTTTTCGCCGCGCTGCGTCTTCGAACAGAAGAAAAGCCGCAGACTTTCAAAACCAGAGAGTCCGCGCGCCCTGCTTTTACCAGAGGGTGGCCACAAGACGGGCCGCGATGATGCTGGCGTCCTTGGTCGGTAGGGAGATCGTGTCGCCAAGAGTCTGGAGGTGGAGGGCAGAGCCCACGATCATCCGGTCGTGCATTTCCGGCAGCACGCTGGCCACCAGACTCTCCCGAAACACCTCCCAGTCCATCGGGAGGATCGAGATACGAAGATCCGCGGAAACCGATCTGAGGAGATCAGCCACTCCGGGGATGGCAGTGCGCCCGTGCTCAACGATTTAGGCCGCCTCAGCGAGCGCAATGATGGGCAAGACCAGGTTGCTGGCGGGGTCATCAATGACTTTTTTCGCCTGCGGGCCAAGGCGCGGATTGCCTTCCAGATGCCAAACCAGGGCGTGGCTATCAAGAACGTACTTATGCGCCATTCATCTCGCTGTCCCGGGGGCGCCACTCTGCAATCTTGAAATCGGCGTCCGTCGACATTCTTCCGCCTTGGAATTCGCCATAGGTGAGGGGCCGCGAATCGGAGGGTCGCTCCGGCAGGAGGAGGGTGTCAACCACCGTTCGGATGAGCCGAAGTCGTTCCTGGGGCGAAAGATCCTGAATCTCGGCGACAATCTTTTCGACGCTCGTTTGTGCCATGTATCACCTTTACCCCAACGCGAGTCAACAGCGCTCGGCGTTCATTCACCATCCTACCCTAATTGTCCCGACGGCTCAACCTGGTGGCAAAGCCGGCGGCAGGGTAGCGCAGAGTTTGTGCCTTTCAAACCCTGCGGTTCCTGATTTAAGGAACCTGCACGGCGTGTTGGTGCCCTTTAGCCGCGCCGCGTGTTCGAATAGGAGAAAAGCCGCAGACTCTCAAAACCAGAGAGTCTGCGCTACCTGCTCACCTAAGTTCCGAGTAGCGCGTGATCCGCCCGGAATATTTGATTGTCCCCGGTCCCGGTGATAAACACTCGGCGACAAGAGCGGACCTGTTTCCTCGAACCCCGTCTGGCCCGAGACAGACGTCCATGTGGCGTCTGAACGTACCGTAAACTCCGTGAGAACGTGCGCCCGAACGCCCTGTTCACCGCGACCATTTCCCGAGGGCGCGCCTCCGATAAAGCCCCTACGTTCTCTGTGCACAAAGAAAGACGGAACGCCGGCTCCGCTTTTTCCGTATAACAAAGGGATGACCTTTCCGAAGAGAGCGGCAAGCACCTTGCGTCAACTTCTCCTCATTGCCAGCCTTGTGCCTTTGGTGGGAACGCTTTCGCTGGCCCAGACTCGCGTCTGCCCGAATTCCGCTATGATCGGGCACTGGCAAGGCACGATGAGCCGCGAGGGTGCCGATGTCTCTGTGGCCTTTGACTTCGTCTTTGTCGATGCAGAACTGCGAGCCTCCTTCACCTCATTACCACAGCGGGTAATGGAGTATCCGTTCGATTCGGTTAAGCAAATTGGGAATCAGGTCGATCTGGTTCTCGGAGGAGATACATACTTTTCGTGTAAGCTCGACGATTCGGAACTGACAGGAACCTTCAAGGATGAAGACGGCTCCGGTACCTTCCGCCTGAAGCACTTCGCCGAAGTGCAGCTACCCTATACGGCAACCGATGTCATTTTCAAGAATGGCAACGTCGCCCTCTCTGGCTCGCTTTACGTTCCTCGCGGTGGGGGGCTACACCCTGCTATCGTTATGCTCCAGGGGTCAGGACCTGAGATTCGGTGGGGCGCAAACCGCTTCTGGGCGGACTACTTCGGGCGGAGGGGGATTGCGGCTCTTATCTACGACAAGCGAGGCTCGGGCAAGTCTACCGGCGACTGGCAAACCTCCGATTTCAACGCGCTTGCCGGCGACGCGCTCGCCGGGGTGAGCTTCCTTCAACATCAAGGTGGAATCGACCCGAAGAGGATCGGGATTCATGGTCATAGCCAGGGTGCTTCTATCGCACCGCTTGTCGCATCGCAGTCGAGTGCGGTGGCGTTCGTCCTGGCAGACGCTGCAAGTGGGATCCCCATGTGGCAGAATGAGATCTTTAGCCAACAGTCATCTATCAGGCACTCAGGACTTAAGGGGAACGATCTTGCAAATGCTGACCAGTTCGTTGAACGCTCGGTTCAGGTAGAGCGGTCCGGGAACGGGCGCGACACTCTCATTAGGGACTATAAAGCTGTCCTGCAAAGTGGGCAGACCTGGGCGAAAGAGACTGAACCTCCGGCAGAGAATTCTTACTTTTGGAAGTTCTTCCCGCTGATTGCAAACTACAACCCTGCGGACTATTGGAGACGAGTCAAGGTGCCTGTCCTGATCGTTGAAGCGGGTAACGACGAGCGAGTTCCGGTGGATTCGTCGGTGGCCGCAATTCAGGCGGCCTTGAGAGAAGGGCATAATCCCGATTACACGATCATCGTCTTCCCGAACGCCCCGCACACACTCGTAGAGCATCGCAAAGAGGGCGAACCCTTCCGCTGGCCTCTTATCACTTCCGGCTACGCAGACCTGCTGGCGTCTTGGGTTTTGTACCGAGAATCCGGCAAGCAGTGATCTTTGCAATCCCAGAAAGTCAGGTTTTCAGTAAGTTTTCCAGAAGTCAGTTTCGACGAAGTTTGTGCTGGTAC
The DNA here is from genome assembly GCA_963831905.1 of uncultured Acidobacteriota bacterium. Classification (GTDB taxonomy): domain Bacteria; phylum Acidobacteriota; class Terriglobia; order UBA7540; family UBA7540; genus CAVROP01. Next base: position 333,799 of record CAWHRX010000005.1, read on the forward strand.
AGCACTCGCCGGGTAGACCGCGAATAACGCCGCCGCGTTTACGAACCGCCCAACTCCCGTTTGGTCGGCCACTCGGACAATATCCGGGCGCTCACTTGACGGTCAGTTGGCAAACCGCTGATGTGATTTCCCGTAAAGATTGGAGAATCTCGCCGCCGGTACGCCGAGGCGTCCCGGCGGTTTCTTTCCGGATGCCTGCACTTTTCTGATTCCCAGGCGGGCGCCGGCATCCCGAGAACAATCGCCCGGACGATGTGCCACGGCACCGCTGGAGGGCGCACGCCGGTTCCTTGGCCGGGTCGGGCATTCTGACCTCCGCGCATTTTTCGCTTGACAAATGCCCAAGCATAGGCTAGAGTTGTTTTGTGGGGTTGGGCAGGTGGTCATTCCCTGCCGGTCAGGTTATGCCAGAAAGTCCTCTTTTGTTTTCGTCTGTGCTCCCAGCCTTTAGTTCCTTCCTTTTGTGCCCTAAAAATGTCGAGAAGTCAAAGAGTCCCTGGAGATGCAGTCGGCAGATGGGCAGTGGGCAGATGGGGTCAAAGAGCCGGGGAGCTGAGAAGTCGATTGGCCGACAACTGAAAGCTGATAGCCGAAAGCTTTTTTGAGGGAACAAAGCGAGAATGTCTATGAAAACAAAGGATGAGGTCGAAAAGTCCGAGAGTCAGGAGTTGAGAACTCGATTGGCCGACGGACTGAGCGACATTTTGCACTTACCCTTTATTTTCATAGACATTCCCGGTTCGTTCGTTCAAAAACGTGGACGGCGCAGAGCGAGGCCGTGCGGCCAGGGGCGCTTGGGGATTCACCGAAACGCAGAGGTTCGCTCTGCGCCAGGCTGCGGATTGAGCGACATGTTGTACTTATCCTTTGTTTTCATAGACATTCCCGGTTCGTTCGTTCAACACCGCGAACGGCGCAGAGACGGCCTTCGCAAGCGGGGACCGAGAGGCGGCCCTCCATCAGAAACCGCCAGGGTCACGAGAATATACAACAATCGTGGGAGCGAAGCTAAGAAGTCGTTGAACACAAAGGAGTTGACTTTTTGAGGATGCGAGAATGAAGGCCCTAGCAGAGGCAGAGATGGCACAATCGACGCCTGAAAGTGGCTCACCCTGGGGCCAGTCACTCAGCCCGTGGCTTCGCCAAGGCGGCCAACCTGGCGCGCCTCAAGTCCTCCAACGTCCCCGAAATGGGGAGGCGTGGAAACAGAAGGATCTATGCCCGCGCCGGCCGGCAATCGGGTGGGAGACGGCGCTGCCTGCTCCACTCAAACCGTGACCGTGCGCAGTTGCGGCGGAGGTTTCCAGCCACCGGCAGCAGGACTCGCCGCCCTGTAGGACGGCGGCGGGCCAGAGGCCGACACGCAGATATCTAGGCTATTAAAAGCGCAAAGGCAATGGCCCGCTCCGCCATCGAATTATTGGGCGGCAGACGCTTCAAGACCTATCGAATCTACGAGCGAGAGTGAAACGGCTCGCGACCGCAATCACCGGTTTCGATTATTGTAATCAGCACTTTGGTACTGTTGACGCTTAGGTGGCTTTAGTGCGATCACCATGTAATCCCCACAACTAGATGGGGATGAGGGGAGGTTGAGGTGGCTAATGGGCTGAGAGCTTAACGGGGATACCGCTGACCGTAGCTATTGTGGGACCAGCCGGGCAGCCGGAGGCGGGACTTCTAATGCGAAACGACTCAAGCGATTTGGACACATGACCCAGCACCCTTTGTCTCCATTGCAGTTCGCTCGAGAATTACGTAACATATCCATTCAAGTTGACGGAAGAGAATACTGAGAGAGGGAATTATGGCACCGTTTTCCGAGGTTCTTATCAATCAATTGAATGCCCTAGAGACGAGGTTCAAGTTCCTGGCCCATCACCTTCCAGAGGCCGGTGAACTGCTGGAGCGTGTGGGACGCCCCGTGCCTCACGACCTTCTTCGGGAACTTGCGAATTCCGGGGAACAGTTTGAAGAGATTAAGAGGGACGTGCTCAGGGTCTCGGAGCCAATTGCTGCACTTCCCCGGACATCAGAGCTCCGCTCGATCAAGGACCTTCGGGCATTCATGGAGACTGTGTCGGATGTAGTCGAGAAACAAACTGCGCACCGGGACATTCAGCAGGCGGCATGCGGAGAGTTGGAGAAGGTCCTCACGATCACGCACGTCAACGGCATTGAGTTTACCCCACTGTTACAGTGTCAGGAAAGAGCGCGAGAACTACGCGATAGTATCGCCGGAACAGGTTGGCCTGATACACACCCGGATGCTGAGGCCCTTGCTCGAGGGCAGCACGTCTTCTCAGCGTTTGTGAAATTCGTCAGTTTCCACGACAAGCTGGAGGATGAGGAGTGGGAACGACTCCAAGACCTTGTGAACCAGTCGTTCGGCAAGCCTCTGGGGCTTGCCGCCTCTCGCGGAAAACTCGTCATGTCCACCTCTGTCCCTGCTGTGCCACCAGTGCCCGATTCTATTGCCCAACCGGCGACTCCGCCGGAGCCGACGGAAGAAATAGCCCCGACAGACCCGATAGAAAAGCTGGCTGCGGAGGCAGTCCCTCCAACCCCCAGTGACAATCACGGGGAGGACCTCCACACGGAAGAAACCCCAGCCCCTGTTCAAATGACCGCTGACCCGCCCTCCCCAATACCGCCCGTGACGGGCGGCGAAGCCGTCGCTGAGCCGGATAACCTCACAGCCTCAGGCGAGCCTGTAACCGCGACTGTTGGGATCGCCGATCCCATCGGTGCAGACTCCGCGGATCAAGCCCAACACTCTCCGGTCTCTGAGCCGCCAGAAATTGTGGCGACGGCTGGGACGTTTGAGGGCACGCTCGACGACATCAGGTATATGTTGGTCCTGGACCTGATCGACAGCAAGGGCATGGCGAAGGTCCTTTCCAGCAAGATCACGGCTGCCTCCAATGCCGCCGCCGGAGGCGACAAGACAACGGCCGAAGGCTTCTTAAAGGCCTTTATCAAAGAGGTTAACGCTCAGACCGGAAAACATATCTCCGGGGCCGCGCCTCAATTGTTGCTGACAGATGCAAATAGGCTATTGGATCAGCTCCAGTGAACTGTTGATTTAAAGCGGCTCATTCCTTATAGCTCTCACTTCCCGCGAAGTCTATAGAAGGGGCGTTGTGTCTCTGGAGTACGCAACCACATAGACCTGGCAGTATAGATCCCCCTTTGGCGCGACGTTGTCGGCTGACGATATCCATCATTGTTTCTCGGGATAACCCTCAAGCGACCTGTTAACATTGATCCGGAAGATGCTGCCTGTGGAGGTGAGGCGGCGCCTCGCCCCTATGTCCTCTTGGTTTGCCCGTACGCTATCGACAAATTGGGGCCGCTGGTATCGGCTTGTAAGGCGGACGGGTTTTGTTGCAAGATGCGTGTGAGACCACGAAGCGGAAAGGTTTCGAGGGGGCATGCTGTGCCGGCGAAGGTGCGAATCCGTGGACCAAGCCAGTCTTTATTGGCCGTCGGGTTGGGGTTTTTGATAGCCCTACCAGGCGAGCTTTCCATGTTGGCATCCGCAGGCCATGCTGATCTCGTGCAGGTCGAAAGCCCGTCGCAGGCGGCCTCCACGCTGCCGAACCCTGCAAGGGTGCGACCGGGGAGCAAGGTTTTTGCAGAGCTGCAAACCGCGCTGGACGTGCTGGCGACGCGAACTGGGGACGGGATTGTTGTGCGCGTCACCGGGAATCTCAAGCAGGGAGGGCGGACGGTTCTGCACGAAGGCGACCGGCTGGTGGGCCGGGTCACCAGCGTACGACGGCAGAGTGTGGACAAGGGCCAAAAGGGCTCCGAGATCGCCATCGTCTTCGATCGCTTGACGAGCGGCGCGAACATTTATCGGCTGAACGCAGTTATCCATTCGGTAGTTTGGACTCCGGGCCAACGATCGGACACGGCAAGTGAACCGAAGTTAACTCAACCCACCCCGCAGCACACCCAGGTCCTGCGCGGACCGCACCCCGGGACGAGCGGTGGGCTGGGAGGTCCCGTTTTGCACGGCGGGGCAGGCCAGGTGAGCGAGAAGGCCGGAAGCAGCGGAGACTACCCGCATGGAGCCAAAACGCCCTTAGACTCTATCAAAGCCCGGTCCCGCCGGGCACCAGGTGGCAGCGCGGGGTTTGTTTCCGTGCTGACTGATAGCCAGGGGAATCTTCGCCTGAGCGCCGGAACGCGCTTGGACTTTCGCACCCAGAGCCAGTAATCTCCTCCCTTTTCAGATCTCGGATTGATGAAGCGCCCTGGTTGTAGGGGTACGGCTTGCCGTACCCTCTTCATCTTTATCACGCGATCGAGCCAAGACGGTACGGCAAGCCGTACCCCTACAATCAGAAGCGACAGTCCAACGAAGTAGATTCTGGGTTAGACTGCGGTTATGGTACGGCGCTGGTTATGGATGGCGTTGCGGTCACTTGCGGTAGGCTGGACGGTGCTGATCGCGTTAACCTACCTCGCCGAGCGCCCCCTGTTTCTCTTGACGGCGCCCCTGGTGGGCGCGCACTGGGTGGCAACCGCCAGCCTGACACTCAACTGCCTTAAGCTTGCGGCAACCGGCTGGGTCATCGGTCGGCTGCATCGCAAGACGGCGCTGCCAGGCGTGCTAACCTTTGCGGCGACCCTAAGCCTTTTCAGCTTCGAGGCGTGGCTGCCCCTCGAACGTCCCAGGGCTCATCCGGCTGGCGATGGACGCCTTGCACGATACCCGCTATGGGTGGCCCCTTGCGACCATGGCCGCGCAGCATGCCCTCTTGTTCGGCAGCTTGATCGCCGGTGGTCTGCTGAGCCGCCCGCCCCAAACGCCGTTGTCGCTCTTCGGCAAAGTAGAACGGTGAAGCCAGCGTCCTGAGTCCGTCTGACAACCAGTTGCAATCAGTGTTGAGCTAAACTTTGGTCATCCACGTCGCGATTTCTACAGCGGACAACTCCTGGGTAGAAACTCGCAACCGATCCGGAACGCCTTGAACCTTGAAAGCGTGTTCGAACGGCTCGCTTGAGAAGTGCGAGCCAAGGTTATGCAACAGAAGCGGCGAGGGGGAAGCCAGCAGTGCCGCCGTTTGGAAGTCACCGGCTTGCCGCAGCAATGGAATATGCAGACTTCTCAGGTAAGCGGCGTCATCGGCAGCGTCGAACCCCGCCACGTCCGCCGCCAAGGCGCGAGGGGTCCGAAAGAAGGGGCGGGCGAGCAGGCTCCATAGCCCTGCCTGGCCTTGGCCGACGACGGCGATCCTGTCGGGCCGCCAGGCTTCTTCGAGGTAAACGAGGCCCGTGAGGATGTCCTGAACTCGCTGCGCATCGTCGGTACGATTGTAAGTGGAGAAGTAGGGGCATTCCATTTTCCGCGACGCGTCGGCCGCTTCTCCGGTCTGGAACGCATCGATAGCAAACACGAGGCATCGACGCTTCTTCAGTTCCTGCGCCAGTGGCGAGGGCGACTGAGGTGAGCCGAGGGCGGCTCCTGCGCCCTGCGGGTGAACAATCATCGCGGCGAACGTAGAGCGCCCCGGCGGAATCACTAGCTGTGCCGGGATGCGGTCTTGAGCAGAGACGCGCCCAACGATCAAATGGCGCCACGTATTGTCTCGTTGCTCCGATCCACCCGGCAGAGGCCACCAGCGCAGATCATCAGGAACCGGCGATTCGGCCATGAGTGCCACCCGGAAGGCAGGTCCCAATTGCTTGCGATAGCTCTCCAGTTCTACGGTATTCCGGGGAACGGATTTCTCCAATCGCTGGCGAGTTCCCGCCACAAGATATTCGGCAAGCTGTTGGGCGTCACGCGCCTCGGCAGGCACTTGCCGGCGATTGAAAACCAGCAGGCGTCCGGGATCAAGCGAAAAGTCCTGGTCCTTTTCCTTGGGCGCTTCGGCAGACGTCTTGATGGGGTCCTTTCTCAGCCAGCGGGCGAAGAACTGATAAACGGCCTCACGGCTGAAGCGGTTGTAATTGTGCTGCGCCGGGATTTGCACGCAGGTAACACGGGCCGGTTCGTCGAACAGGCCGTAGATCGCACGGACGGCAGGGTACTCGACTCGAGGAGTATCGCAAGTCCAATCCCCAGTTGCCGAAACCATGAGCAACGGGCGGGGCGCGGCCATGGCTCCGATTTCGACGTTATCCGTATCGATGCGCAGGTTGGGAGCATTCTCGCAAATGTCTCCTCCCTGCATGAAGTGCGAGATCATATTGACCGGGGCTGCCACGCGCACACGCTCGTCCACGGCCGTCAGCAGGAACGTCTGCGTCCCTCCGCCGGAAGCGCCGGTCACGGCAATGCGCTGCGGGTCCACATCAGGGAGTGAGCTCAGGAAATCGACACCCCGAATCGAATTCCAAAGCTGCAGCCCCAGCAGGCCGACTCCCCATAAACCCAGGCGAAGCGCTTCCTGCGACAGGGTCCAGGGAGCTTTCATGTCGAGGCCCCAATTGTGCGGTACCTGGAAGCTGTCGTTGTATCCCACCATGTCGCAGGCAAAGGCCACATAGCCTTGCAGGGCAAGATTCATACACCGTGCAGGAACGGAGCAACCGTTTGTGTCGCCGGGATTATGTTCGAGTCGTCCGTAATTCCAGTGCCCGTGAGGACAAAGGACACCGGGAAACGGGGGTGCAGCGGACCCACCGCGAGGGCGGAAGAGATTCCCCGTGCAATAGAAGCGCGGATAACTTTCGAAATAGACCTTCTCAACGGAGTAGCCTTCCTGCTCGATGCGATCGAACACTTGAACCCGCAGCGGAGTCTTTTCTGGCATTGGCCATAGACCCGCCGCAACCAGGATCTGTTCTCTCAGTTTCGCGGCCCGTTCCTCCCACGCGGCTCGCGATTTCGAGGAAGGAGGCATCCTGGGCGTATCCAGTGTGCGCACTTCCAAGCGGCGATCGCGGGCAGAAAGGTCGCCGGGGCGCGAGGCCTCCAAACCCGCGCTCCTCGCTTTCTCTCCGGCTTCCACGGCTAAGCCCGCCGCCCCGGCGGGCGCCACGCTCGCCGCCAGTAAGCTTGCCGCGCCCGAGAGAAAACCCCTTCGTGATTGATCCTGCATAGAGCCTCCCTTCGCTCACAGGCACTAGTTAAGCGCGAAAATGAGCAATCCGTTCGACCTTCGCCAGAATAGAGAAACCAGCAATCTATAACAATTCCGACTAATCCGGTAAGGAAAAGTTGCGCCTTTCTGCACGAGTGTCGAATTGCCAGGGCGCCGATTTCCAAGTACGAATCCGAAGCCGCGGGCGTCCCCAGCCGGCAAGCGCATTGTGCGCGAGTTCTTTTCCGCATACACTGTGCGGAGAGGTGATCTCCCCATGAACTTGAAAGCGCTGTGTTTTGTGGACATGCCCTTCGGCAAGAAGACCGATCCGGCCAGCGGGGTGGAGGTTGATTTCGACGCTATCTACGAGCAAGCGATCAAACCGGCCATCATTGATGCTGGTCTTGACCCCTTGCGCGGAGACGAAGAGCGCACCGGAGGGATCGTTCACGCCCCCATGTTTGCTCGTTTGCTGCTTTCCGAATACGTGGTGGCCGACCTCACGCTCGCCAACGCCAACGTGTTCTACGAACTGGGCATTCGCCACGCCGCCAAGCCCTTCACCACCGTACCGATCTTTGCCACCCTTCACCCGCTGCCTTTTGATATTTCCCTGGTCCGCTCGATTCCCTACACGCTCGAGCAGGGCAAGCTCACGCCCGAAAATAACGCCAAGTTGAGGGCCGCGATTCATGAGCGGCTTGATGCCGCAATCAACGGAGTAGCGGTCAAAGACAGTCCGCTCTTTCAGTTGATCCCCGATTATCCCGGAGTCGACTTGCCGCACAAGGTTACCGAGGCGTTTCAAGATCGAGTCAAGCGCGAAGAGGAGTTCCGCCAGACCCTTGCCAAGGCGAGGGGGCAAGGGACCGACCCGGCGAGGAAGGCGGCGCTGCGGGAAGTGCAGGCCAGCTTGGGCGATGTTAAGACGGCGCTGCCCGCGGTTCTTGTGGATCTCTTGCTGTCCTTCCGCGACGCGAGCGCCTGGGATGAGATGGTGCAACTCTGCGACACGCTACCGGATTCCTTGCAGTCCAATATCATGGTTCAGCAAGAGTGGGCGCTGGCGCTCAACCGGAGGAACCTCCCCGGCGACCGCGACCGCGCGGCGGAAATCCTATCGAAATTGCTTCAGAGCCGCGGGCCCAGTCCGGAAACGCTGGGCATCCTCGGTCGCATCCACAAAGACCGGTACAAGGAGCTGAAAGCGACCGGCAGCATCATGGCCGCCGCAGCCCTCGACCAGGCCATCGAAGCTTACACCAAAGGGTTTGAGGCCGATCCGCGCGACTACTTCCCAGGAGTGAATGCGATTACCCTCCTCATCGTGCGGGGCGACCGCAAGGGGGCCGAGCGCCTGATGCCGCTCGTCAACTTCGCCGTGGCTCGACGCGGCGGCGCAGCCTCATCCGATTATTGGGACCTCGCCACCGTGCTCGAGTTGGCCGTGCTCGGTAAAGATTGGCAGAGCGCCACGGGCGTACTGTCCAAAGTGCTCGCTGGCGCCAAGGCCGAATGGATGGCCAAGACGACCCGAGACAATCTGCTGTTCATCCAGCAAGCCTACGAGGCACGAGCGGAATCCTCGCCCGAACTGGCGGAAATCGTTCGTTATCTGGAAGCCCGCATGGCCGAACTGAAAGGGTAGGCCACCTCGAAAGGGCAGCCAATCGGGACCGCGGGGTGCGCGTAAAGACCAGCCCCCGGGATGGAGGTGGGAATTCACGGCAGACGGAGAGCCCGCCAAGCCGTTTTATCGGGGGTTCCTGAGTCACTCGACTGAACCCGACTATGAGTTGGCTCGCACGCTTGAAAGCTGTATCGAATTCTTTCAACTGCGGGCGGGAATCCGCCGTCTTCATCTCGAACCGCTGGAGATTTGCCGGGATGGGAGTGACTTCAGGCTGCCTTACCTTTAAAGTCGTCCGGCTGGCGTTTTCGCCTGAGCACCTGCCTAAACCTCCCGAGCCTCGGATCCCAAAACCCGCCCGATGGCCGCGGCCAGCCGCCGCCACTTGGTGGTCTCTCTGACGAGTTGCTTGCGGCCCGCCGAGGTGAGCGTGTAGAAGCGCGCCTTGCGGTTGTTCGTGGAGGTCCCCCACTCGGCGGCGATCCAACCCCGCTCTTCCAGGCGCTGGAGCGCGGGATAAAGCGCCCCGTGCTCAACCAGCAATTCGTCCTCGGACGTCTGCTGAATAGCGCGCCCGATACCCTGCCCGTGCTGAGGGCCGAAGATCAGCGTCCGCAGGATCAGCAGGTCCAGCGTGCCTTGCAAAAGTTCCAGTCTTTCCTTTTGGGTAGACATATAACCCAAGTATCCACAATTTGGGTAAGATGTCAACCCCAAAAGGGAATGCGTGAGATGCCCCCCACGACCTTGAGCCGTGGCGTCCACTTCAAGCGCGAAGCGTGAAAGAGGCGTTTGCGCGCAACGATTGCAGCCTCCAGCCCATTGCGGAATACGCAGCGCAGATGAAGGAGAATTGCCAGGTTTCCATTTTCTAGTTTCCTTTTTCCGTTTTCCGTTCTTCCTTCATCGAATAGACAAACTGCAGAATCTCCGACCGTTGATTGTCGACTTCCGCCAGATGCTGCGCGTAGAGCTCCTTATGGAGTTGGAATTCCTTTTCCGCCAGCTCCTGTTTGCCTAAGTGAACATACGCTTGTCCCAATCGGAAGTGAGCGTCGGGGATTTTCGGGGAGAGTTTGATCGCCTGCTGATACTCCGGCACGGCCTGGGCGTATTCGCGGCGCTGGGAGTAAAGGTTGGCAAGCTGGAGATGGGGATCAGGGAGCGAAGGGTCGAGCGCAATGGCTTTCTTCAACTGGGACTCTACCTGCTTGAGGTATGCTGGAGAAGTTTCCGTCCGCCGGCCCTTCCAAAGGCTGATCGCATAATAGTAGGTGGCCAGGGCATCATGGGCACGCAGCTCCGCATATCGGCGGAACGCCTCCACCACCTGGTCGGCCAAGCCGGGCGCTTGCTCGTACGCTTTGCTCAAGAAATAATAGGCACGCGCGTCGGACGGGTCCAGGCTAACGCCTTTCAAAAGCGACTGCACGGCTTCATCGTAGCGGCCGCGCAAGTAAAGGGCGAGCCCCAGTCCGATGGCAAGCCGCGAAGAGTCCGGGTAACGGTTCAGCCCTTCGGAGAAAATTTCACTGGCTGGATTAGAGGTCTGATGCGCCATCAGTTCGCTGCCCCAATCAAACAGGTTCGATTCGCTCGGATCCAGGTGGGCAGCCTTTTCGTATTCGTTCGCAGCCAGCACATAGTTCCCGGCCTTTTCCTCAACCTCGGCCAGCAGGTTGTGTAATTCAGCGGTGTCTTTCCGTTGCAGGAGTTCCTGAATCTGTTGCCGGGCCTCCGGCAAGCGCCCTAGCTCCTCGTCCGCGAGCGCCAGATCGTAGCCGTTATCATACGACCCGGGATTCACAATTTGGGCTTTTTCAAGCCACGGAATGGCCGCGGCGATTCTTCCCGCTCGCAAGTAAAACGAGCCCAGGTCGCGGTTGGCGTCGAAACTCCCCGGTTCCAGTGCAACGCCCTCCTTGAACTCAGTCTCGGCCGGCGCCATCTTTCCCCGCCTCACGAGGTTCGTGCCCAAATTAATGCGGGCCTCGCCGGATGTCGGGCGCAGCCGCACGGCCTGCTCGAAGGGCGTCGTCGCTTTGCCATCGTCGCCTTCGGCGGAGTAGACCAGGCCCAGCAGTTCCTGGACCTCAAAACTGTTGGGCAGAGCTTTGGCCAGTGATTCAAGCTCTTGCTGGGCTGCGGCGTACTGCTTGGAATTGTAATGGGCGAGGGCGGACTGGAACTCGCGGTCGGGCGCGTTGCGCCCGTCGGTGTTCGCTTGACTCGCTGCAGATGTCGGTGACAACCCTGCAAAAAGAACCAGACCAGCCGCCAACCAGCGAATAGCGAACATAGCGATTCATATCATATCACTGCGGGAGCGCGGCCATCCTGGCCGCACCTTCTCTGGCCGCACTTCCTTATGATGCGGGCTGGAAGCCCGCGCTCCGCCGGAACCGTGCGCTCGAGTAAGGCCAATCTTCCGGGCGCAGGCATAGCCCTGCCGCCACAGGGTTCATTTCAATGTAATCGACGGCACGCGCGAAGTGCGTCGAGTTGCGAACGAAGCGGTCGAAGTAATCCGGATACCAGAACTCCCCGCTCCTGGCCATGAGCCGTTTCGCTTCGTTCGAGGTATAGGACTTCCAGGAGTGAAGAATCTCGGAAAAAGTGTGGCCTGGCAAGGGAGTGAACAAAGCGTGAACATGGTTAGGCATAACAACCCACGCTTCAAGACCGTAACGCTGCGCGTCGAAAAAGAGCAGGGCGTTCTCTACAGTCTCCGCAATCTGGGGCCGCGCAAGCCAACATTCGCCGGCACCGCAGTTCAGGTAATGTTCGATCCGTCGGCGGCGTTCGACGGCAGCCCTGGTCTCTGGCATGGTGGCAAGCTCGTTCTCCCAACGGTCGAGAAGGGCTTTGGGAAGTGCATCGGCAAGGCGGAAGGTAACGGTTTGAGGGAGGGCTCCGCCGTCAAAATGTGGAAGATAACCGCGGGAATGCCACCCTTTGGGTGGGTTCATCATTGGGAGCGCGGCCATCCTGGCCGCTCTTGTGTTTAATGCGGGCTGGAAGCCCGCGCTCCGGAAGTAGCAGGGGCGCCCCTGTGGGCGCCCCTGCATGCGAACTAGAAGTAAAGCTTCAGAGCAAACTGGATCTGGCGCGGGTCGAGGAATGGGAAGCGCGTGGAGCCAATTTTGCCGAAGTTGGTGTTGAAGAAGTTCGTCGATCCCCCGACCGCGACGACGCCGTTGCCGCCGAATCCGGGAGCGTTGAAGGTCGGGTGATTGGTGAGGTTGAAGAATTCCGCCCGGAATTCGAGGTGCGATCTCTCATTCAGACGGAAGTTTTTGAAGGTGGAGAAATCCAGGCGGCCGATGGCGGGTCCGGACGTCTGACCGATGCTTCCCCCCAGAAGCCCGACGCAAGCTGAGACGGGAGTGCAGGGAGCAATGTTCGTGCCAGTGACGGGAATGCTTGGTAGGGTGGATACCGGAGTGCACCTGGAGGGCTGTGAAAAGCCCGGAGCCGGGCAGGGCTGAGTGAAGCCGTTCGGGTTCCAGAAACCGTCCACAGGGTGTCCGTTGTTCGTGAATTGGCTCTGTCCCGGAACCGTCAGAGCCTGGCAGCCGATGCTGTTGTTGGTCCCGTAGGGGCAACCAATGCTTACCGGCTGGCCACCCTCGAGCGTAGCGTTCCAGATGAATGACCAACCGCCGACGATCTGGTTGGTGATGCCGTTGGCATGTGAAAGGAACTTACTCCCGGGGCCAAAGGGAAGCTGGTATCCGCCGCTGTAATGGAACACGTCAAAGATGTTGAAGTCGCAGTCGCCGTAATCGCGCTGAATCCCAATCCCCTGAACCCAAGCTGCCCGGTTGTAAACGGCGCCGCCGTTCAGCAGGTCGCCCGCGTCGCTGCGGCAGTGGGACCAGGTATAGGTGGCCAGGAAGTTCAAGCCGTTCGAATAACGCTTCTCGAGGCTTGTCTGGAGGCCCGAGTAGTAGCTGCTTCCCGCGCTCATCTGATAGCTGCCCCCGCCACCGAAGTCCGGGAAGGGCTCGGCGCTGCCAGGACCGTAAGTGGGGGCGAGGGGATTCATTTCGATCTCGGGCTCCGAATTCGCTCCAGGATCCTCATCCAGGTGGCGGGTGGCGTTGCCGACGTACCCGATGTTAAGGGTCATAGTGGGCGTAATCTCGTACTCCAGGGTAAAGTTCCAACCCAGCGTGTAAGGCGTTTTCCAGTTGTACTGGAGACCTTCGAGCCCCAACCCCTCTGTATCGATTAGAGAGGGATCGAGGGGAATGCAAGCGAACGATTGCTCGAGGGTGGCGCCTCGGAGGCAGTTTCCGCCGCTGGCATTGGGGACGATGATGGGTGTTCCACCGTTCGGGTTGCTGTAGCCGATGGTGAACTGGAAGGGATAATTCTCGCCGATGTTAGGCCCGTATCCGGCGTTTTCGAACCCGTTGTAAAAGATGCCGAAGCCGCTTCGCAACACGACCTTCGGCAGCACCCGATAGGCAACACCGAGGCGGGGCCCAAAGTTATCGTTCTGGGTGGTGGCCAGGGCGAAGTTGTCGATATACTTGAGCTCGATGTTATCCTTGGCCAGCCCGGTGGGGAATGTCGAATTCACTGGAATCGCCTGGTTCTTCCCATTGTTGGGCTCCAGGTATTCCGCTTGACCTCCGGGAGTCACATTGGGGACGAAGTTGGCTTGGCGTCCGTGGTTCTCCTCGATCTGGCCAAAGTGATCCCAACGCAGGCCGAGGTTCAGTGTTAATTTCGGGGTCACTTTCCAGTCGTCCTGGAAGTACGCGGCCCAATAATTGTGGCCGTCATCGGTGGGCGAGAAGTTCGAGACGTAGATGTCATCGGAGCCGCCGACGTTATCCAGGCCGCCCGAGATGCTGGATGCAGTGGGCGTCAACTCCATTTGAGCCATCCCCACGCCGGCGAAGGTCCCGTTGAAGTCGATGCAACCATGCGAGCAAGCCGGCTGAAGTGTCGAGAACTTGATGTGCTGGAACTCCAGGCCCATTTTGAAGCTGTGCTTCCCGTAGATTTTGGTCAGGTTTTCGGTCAATTGCGTGGTTTGGGTGATTTCATCCGAGGGCAGGTAGGGATTCGACCCGAGGGTGCTCAGGTTGCCTATGGTAATGGCCGGCAAGCCGCCGTTTTCGGTCACCTGCGCAATGCCCTGGATGCCGAACTGGGCCGGGATTCCCAGTTGGGTGCCCACAGGACCGTAACGCGTGGCATGGAGGCGGTCTTCTCCCAACCGCACTTCATTGACGAGGCTCGGGGAGAAGATGTGCGTATAACTGATCGCTCCCAAAATGGACTTCGCGTCCTGCTCGCCCTGTTGGAAAGCTCCGCCATCCGCAATTCCCCCGAACGGTCCGGGCAGGAATATGGGGTCGCTGATGTAGCTGAAAGTTCCAAATATCTGGTTCCTGTCGCTCTGGTTAAAGTCCATCCGGCTGTCCATGGCGTTGCGGGTTTCTTCAAGAAGGGGATCGGTGGTGTTGTTGAGAACAACGGTCGGCGCCCCATTCACGAACCCCTTCTGGGCAGTCGGGTAAAGGCCAAAGAGTTTGACCGCGTTGGGATCGATCCGGTTGGCGGGAAGTTGGTTGAGCAGGCAACTCGACTCGCTGGAGCAAGCGCTGGCAAAATTCGTCATGTTGCCTACGGGGCCGGCGGTGTAAAACGGATCGGCAACATAGCCGGAGGCTGTTGCTTTTAGGTTTGTCACTGGGTCCGTCTGTCCGGCAATGACCTCCCGGGTGGTGGCGGGGTCGGTGACCGTCCCGTCGGGCAACGTGCGTCCCAGGTTATCCGTATAGGTGCAATTCCCGTTACTGAGGCAGGCCGGAGTGGTGCTGCCGAGAATAGTGTCGGCGAGATTAGTATACCCGCTGGACACTTCGTCCGCCGTGGGGACGGTGTTGCTGAAAACACTTCCTTGGTGCCTGCGCAAAGCCTCGTAATCACCAAAGAAGAACAGCTTGTTTCTGCCGTTAAAGACGTGAGGAATCACTACGGGTCCGCCAATGGTCAGGCCATACTGATTCTGGCGGTACTCGCCTTTCGTGACATTCCCTTCGTCCTCGAAAAAGTCGGCGGCATCGAACTTGTCGTTGCGCACGAATTCCCACACGTCGCCGTGAAGGCCGTTCGTCCCTGACTTGATGGTGGCATTCATGATCGCGCCGCCTGCGCGGCCGTACTGGGCGCTGAAATCGGTGGTTTGGACTTTGAACTCTGAAAGGGCGTCGGGAGGTGGAAGAACCACGAAGTTGGTGCCGTTCAGGAAGTCGACGTTGTCGGAGTTGTTGTCAATTCCATCCAACAGGTAGTTATTTTGAGAGGGGCGCATCCCATTGGCGGAGAAGGCGCCATTAGCGGCATTGCCGCGCGTGTCGGGCTGGGGCGTGTTGACGCCGGCCACGGTTTGGGCGAGGAACGTAAAGTTCCGCCCGTTCAAGGGAAGGTCGTTCACGCTCCGACTGTTGACCACCTGGCCGACCGAGGCATCTTGCGTTTGCAGTGCAGGGGGAGCAGCCGTGACTTCCACGGTTTGGGTGACAACGCCCGGCGTGAGCGAGAGGTCCAGGACGAGGTGCTGGTCAATACTGACCGTGATGTGCGATTGGACAGATTTGGAAAACCCCGCGGCCTCGGCGCTTACCTCGTAAGTGCCGATCTTGACCGGGGAGAAAGTGTAACTGCCGTCAGGGCCCGTGGTTGCTGTAACCAGAAGATCGGTCCCCTCGTTCCTCAAGCTTACCTTGGCGCCGGGGATCACCGCGCCGCTCTGGTCCTTGATCGTCCCCGTGATCGAGCCGGTGTCGACCTGAGCTCGAAGGCTCGCGCAGGTTAGAAGCGAGAGGGCGGAGATTGCTAAGGCAAGAAAAACAAAATGCAGGAAACTGCTGCGTCTTGGCATCCGTTCATTCTCCTCTCCTCCGCCGCACAATTCTGCGGCTGGAGATCCACAAAATGATGGAGCTGGGTGCGGCCGGCTTGGCCTGGAGGCGAGAGTCCGCTCTCGGTCGTCTCTTCTCCAGGTTCTGCTGCCGCGTAGCTACGGAACCGAAGCACGAATCGAGTGGCGTACTTCCTTCAACTGAGTCTGAAAGAATGGCGTACGCTCTTTGGCTCGATTTTCAGAGACTTGTTACCCGACGCGATCTATATGACGTTCGCCCGACGCAAGAGAGTGTGCAATGAAACGCCTAATGAAATAACATGTTTGTAGCAGGATTGTCAAGCTCTTTAATGGGTTCTCTAGTAGGTTTTATATTCTCACGGGTCGGGAATTGGGGGCTGCACCGCTTCGGGCTGGGGTGAGGTGGCAGCTTGTGCCCCCGACGTTTCCAGGCGCGGCATGATGGCTTTGAACGCGGAGGCGAATCGGCCGTTCGGGTCAGCGCGAAGGTAGGCCTGCATTTCAGCGTAGGCCTTGTCGCGGGCGCCTCCCCGAATGTAAACGGCGGCCAACTTCGCGTGCAACTCAGCGGGCGGCGCAGGGTCAAGAGCAAGTACGCGCAACCATTCCTCTTCCGCCTTGGCGTATTGACCCAGATTGTAATGCGCAGTTGCGAGTTGATCGTGCAATGGCCAGGCATCGGGCGATAGCCGCAGTCCCCGATTTAGTATCTCTTCACTCTCGGCAAACTTCTTTTGGTTGTTCAGGACTTTGCCCAGCAGGGCGCAAGCATCCGGAAACCCGGGATCGCAACGAACAGCTTCACGCAAGTTCGCTGCTACGCCCTCAAGATCGCGGGCGGCAATTTGAATCGAAGCCAGGCCGGTTCGGGCGCGAGCGTAGCAAGGATACTCCGCGATGGCTTTCTGGAATTTCGCTCGCGCCTCATCCACATCGTTGGCTTGAAGAGAGTGGACGCCTTGTTGAAATAACTTGCGGGCACTTTTCGGCGCGCTCAGGTCTGTTAAAGCGGGTAAGGCAGAGGAAGCTTTCATCGACGGCGCGCGCGCGAGCATGATTTGCAGCGTGAGCGGCCCGTCGCCGCCGTCCTTCAGGTCCAAGAACCGCTCCTGGGAGTGGAACCCCTCGGCCCTGATCGTCATTACATAGGTCTGGCGGATTAGATCCCGAATCTCAAACCGCCCCTGCGCATCAGGGTGTATCTCGCCCGAGCGTTTGCCGTCGCGGGCTTCGATGACGATGGTTACGCCGGAGGGGATGGCCGCCTCTCCTTCAGTCACCACCTCCCCGGATACTGTCCTGGCGCCTCGCCCCGGCAACCCCTGAGGCTCCTGCCCGCGTGCTGACCGGGGATTGAAGGACCCCAGCGTGGCGAGCAGGATTGAAAGTGCGACCGTGCGGGAACGTCGTGTCTTGGATCCCCGATGCATACCGCCCCTGCTGACTCTTGACCCCGGATATTGCTCCTTAGGGGCTCCAGACTACCACTTCAATGACTGCTGCGCAATGCAGCATCTCATGCGTCCACCGGCACCCCCAAAAGATGAAGAGGATTCCCCTTCTTAGTTAAGCAGGGGTCAGGGGTGGTTGAATAGCACGTGACCACCACCCCTGGCCCCTCTTCCTGAGGAAGAGGGCAATCATCGTCAGGCAAGTACTTTGCTGAATTAGTAAGCGCACTTAGTCGTCGGGAGCGGAAGGGCGGGGCTTCAACCCCGCCGCTAATCTCGCAAGGTAAATACGGGGCTTTAGCTCCTGAAGCGGCTTGGCTTCAGGGCCTAAAGGCCCTCTTCCCACCCCGCGCCCACAGACGGCGGGGCTAAAGCCCCGCCCTTCCGAGGGCCACTTGAAATTGCTCTGATCAAACCAACCAAGCACTAGCTACAGGGACTCTTTGGCCCCAAAAGAATGGGGGCCGTAAAACGAAAGGGTTTGGCAATCGACGATCATCAATCGGCCATCGACATTCAGGGTGCCTGATCGGCGAAGGCCAAGGCGACTTGCAGGAATTGTTGCTGGGCTTGCGGCGAAAGTGCCTGGGCTTTCGCCGCATCGAGATGCTGAGCCGCGGCGGCGTCGAGGGCTTGCTCGATGCGCTGAATATCGAGCCCGCCTCGAGGTCCCGCTTGTCTGAATCGTTCCAGGGTTTCTCGAGATTTTTGGATTTGTCCTGTTTGAAAATAGAGAACTCCCAGCGCCGAATAACTTCCCGGCCAATCTGGAAGCAGATCGACCGATTCCTCGAGGTATTCTACCGCCTTGTCGCTTTGCCCCTCCATTACCGACAAGACCCCCATGCCCCACAGCAGTTCACCTGCGTCCGGAGTGCGTGCCAAGCCCTGTTGGAGGGTGGCGCGCGCGCCGGGGGTGTTTCCAGAGCGGAGAAAGACCAGCGCCAGAGAAAGATAGGCCTGATCCTGATCGGGGTTTTCGGCGATCTCCTCATGCAGTAACTTGATAGCCTCTTCGGTCCGGCCGAGGTGGGCGAGAATATCCGCGTCGAGGGCTAAATAGGTGGTGTCCTTCTGCCCCTGAGGCGAGACGTGCTGCGCAGCGTCGAGGGCGGCCGAATAATCGTGCTCGCGGAAAGAGGCATCAGCGAGGTCGTACCACGCGTCGTCGGAATTCGGGTTGGACTGAAGTGCCTGCTGAAAACGCGCGATGGCCTCCGCGTACACGTGATAACGCGCCAGCAGGACCCCTACGCCAACCAGGGTGCGAAAATCCCGCTGGCTTAATTGGTCGAGCTGAGCGATCGCCTGCTTGGCGTCCTCGATCCGCCCAACCTTCAAATAGGCTTCCGCAAGAAGGTAAAGGTTCTGCGGCTCGTCGGGATGGGCTTTTACTTCCCTGTCCAACTGCTCGAGGTCATTCAGGTTCTTCTGTTGGGGAGACAGTTCAGCCCGCTGACCCAGATAATCGTAAAGATGCTGGAAGGCGGAGGGTTGACGAGTGGGATCTTTAGAAAGGGTTTGGAAGATCTTCAGGTCTCTATCCGCGGCTTCCGTCTGTTGGAGACTCCGCTCGGCGATAGCCAGGCGATAGTAGACTGTGGCAGCCTGAGGGTTCAATTGCACAGCCTTCCGCAACAACGGCACGGCATCCTCGAGCTTCCTTTGGTACATCTTCAGGTTGCCCAATTCTAGAAGTGCCTCCGCGTAATTCGGGTCCACCTGGAGGGTTTCATTGAGATATCGATCCGCCAGCTCGTATTTCCCCTGCCGGCTCGCGATGAAACCTAAGTTGTAGAGGCACGGCACGTCCTGAGGATCGAGTTTCAGACCTTGCTGCAAGTATTTCTCCGCCTCTTCGAATCGCCCCAGGTGGCGGTAACAAACACCGACGAACGCGTACGCGCGGCTGGAGGAATCAACCTGAAGGAGCGTCTGGAAAATGGGGAGCGCCTGATCTACCTTTCCCGACACGTAATAGCATTCACCGAGTTCGGCGAGCAGGTCCGGGCGGCGGGAATCGACTTTCAATCCCTCCTGCAACAAAGGTATAGCGTCCTCGTAATAGGACTGCCTCATGCTGAGACGCGCCATTAAGACGATCACATCCGTATTGCGCGGGTCCAGTTTGTGCGCTTTGGCGATCAAATCGAGTGCGTCGAGGTCTTTGCCCTGGTTTGCGTACGCTTGCGCCATGAAGTAAAGCGTCTCTACCGAATCGGGGGAGAGCTTGAGAGCACGATTCAGAATATCCAGGGCCTTCAGGTAATCCCCACTTTGCAGGTAGGCGTGACCCAGGTTGTGAAGAATTTCGAAGGTGCCGGGCTGGAGCGCGTCCGCAGATTCGAACTCATGGATGGCCTCGCTGTACTGCCCTTGTTTGGCCAGGAGCACCCCGAGGGTAAAGTGGGTGCGAACATCGTTCTTCGCCTGCTCAGAGAGCGAGCGGGCCAGTGCGAGTCCCTTCTCCTTCTGACCGGCGCCCAGGTACGCCTGGGTCAGGTTGAATTGCGTGGCGGTCGACCCAGGGTCTATTTTCAGCGCCTTTTGCAAGGCCTCTACTGCCCCCGCAAAGTCTTTCTGTACTTCCAGTGCCGTGGCGAGCAGGTTCAGACCCTCGACGCTTCGGGGCGCCAGCTTAAGTCCGGCGCGGATCTCCGCCTCCGCAGGTTTGGGGTTGTGCTGCGCCAGCAGCTCCTGCCCGGCGGCGAAATGCGCACTGGCGGCTGCCGGCAGCATTGCTTGAGCGGAGGGCGGGGATGACGTCTGCGCGCGCGTCAGACGGAGCGAAGGCTGGAACCCCAACGCAAGCAGCGCAATATACAGGGCCAGCTTAACTCCGCCCGAGCTGGCGCCTGGCCCCGTTGGTCTGTCCAATCCTCTGTACCGCATCGCGCGTCCCATGACGAGTGTAACTCCGTTTTTGACGGAGAATCTACTGGCCCACCTGTTCAAGCATACTCTTTGCCGCCGCGCGGTCGGGATACCGGGCAAGCCACTGTTGCAGAATTTCCCCTCGGCGGTCTGATCCCATTCATTCTGGCTTCGCGCTCTGACAGGATCGCCGTCCGGTGACCTCATCAGATATAATGAGGCCCATTTCAAATCCTGGAGGTAGTTGCAATGGCCGAATGCGAAGGCTCAAACTCAACGTTGGCAGCAACTGCTTGCTGGACCGCTGCGGTACGCGCCAGGGAGAGCCGTCGGGAGGATCGTTTATTTCACGATCCCTGGGCGGAAGCGCTGGCGGGCGAGCAGGGGGCGTCCTGGATAGCACAGCGTCCCGAAGACAGCACCATCACCATGGCACTGCGCACCCGCTACTTTGATGATTTCCTGGAACAGATCTCTAGCCTTGATAAAATCCGCCAGGTTGTATTCCTCGCTGCCGGATTCGACACACGCGCCTTCCGGCTCAAATGGCCGGCTGGGGTCTGCGTTTTCGAGATGGATCAGCCTTCGGTGATGGATTACAAAGAGACTGTGCTGCAGTCGCTCGGCGCAACGGCCGTCTGCGAGCGCCGGATCATTCGGAAGGACCTCACGGGAAGCTGGAAAGAAGCCCTCGTGGGAGCTGGGTTCGACCCAGCCCGGCCTTCGTGCTTTCTGCTGGAAGGTTTTCTGTTCTACCTCTCAAGCGAAACGGCGACGGAGGTTATTGATTCGGTCACGCTGCTCTCCGCGCCCGGGACCCGGTTGGGCTTCAACGTCATGAACAGCGAAATGCTGACTTCGCCCTACACCAAGGCGTGGGTGGAAATGCAGGTGCAATCGGGAGCTCCCTGGCTCGGAACCATGGACGACCCCGATTGCTTCCTGTCTTCGCGCGGCTGGATAGCCTCACTGACACAGGCCGGTCAGCCTGAAGCCAACCACGGACGCTGGAAACTCCCTGTATTTCCGACGAAGACTCCCAACTTTCCTCACAACTGGTGGGTGACTGCCGTGAAAAAAGCCTGACGCATTTTTCGGAAATCAAGTTGCGCGCGGCCATTCAGACGGATTATCATAAGGAACGGTTCGTGGCGTGCTGTCAAAAGGCAGGGCCTCAGGATTTCATTTGGCATTGCCTGCGCGACACCTTTGCCAGCCGCCTTGTCATGCCGGGTGTGCCCCTGCGAAGGGTTCAAGAGCTCATGGGCCATCAAACGATCGCGATGCCCTGCCGGTACGCGCATTTGGCTCCCGAAGACCTGCAGGATGACAGCCTTAAGGCGGACGGATGGGGCAAAAGTCACTTATCGGAACTGGCACCAAAACTGACTCCTGTGGTTTAGTGCCCCATACGGCCACCTCCGATGAGGTGAGCTAACTTAATGTGCAGTAATGACTTATACTGTTTTGCTGGAGTGGCGGAATTGGCAGACGCAGCAGACTCAAAATCTGCCGCCGGTCACCCGGCATGGGGGTTCAACTCCCCCCTCCAGCACCAATCTAACCTGCCTGGAATCAGGTAGATGTAATCTCCTTTTTCTTCGTGTGCCCTAGGCGTGCCCGCCGACGAACGCCTATCTCCCAAGTCTTGCGCACATCGGCTTCCAGCTGCTCCTGTCTGGAGCGGACCCAGGGGGCATAATGCTTCTCGGTAATTCGAACACTTTTGTGCCCGAGTAAAACTGACACGCGATCTATCGGCACACCGGCAAGCAACAGCTCGACCGCAAAGGTATCCCGAAATCGGTGCGCATGGCCGTTCGGGACTTTTGCCAAGGCGAACAACCGGTGCAACGGTCGCCACCAAATGCTGCCAGCTAAACCTTTGGTCGCGGACTTCCCTGTCCAGAAATAATACGGTCCATCGACCGGAGTTGCGGCAAGCGCGGCGATTACAATGGGGGGAAGTGGGCAATTGACTGGCGTCCCGGTTTTTGCCGTATACAGCAGGAGATTGTCTCCTGTGATGCGATCGCGCGAGAGTTTAGCGGCATCAGTGAAGCGAAGCCCGCTGTAACGCAGAAGCAGTATGAGCGCACGCAGTCGGATGGCGTTACGTTTGTCCGGATACTCGTTGCACGCGTTCAATATCCGGCCCATCTCATCTTTGCTAAACGGCAGCGTAGGATCAGAGTCTTGGCTTCGCTGAGTATCACGGTGCCCTCCGGCCCGGCGGAGACCCCGAGTCCCAGCGCGTTGCCATAAAAATCTTTGGCCTTCTGAATATCGTCGACGGAAGAGCTGCTGAGAGCTTTCTTGGCGTTGAGCATGTCACCCTCCTCATAGTTGGTCTTGAACTTCGATGCTGAATAGAGGCAAGAGGAATCAATATTCTCGGCTCGGGAGGCCGGCTCTTCAACGCGCCGGGGGGAGAGGGAGTTTCAGGATGGCCAGTCGGAGTTTGTATTGGCGCCCAAACGCTCACTTCAAGCCACTGCACGCACCGATCACTGCACGACGACCTTGCCTACCATTTTCTGGTGAACGGAACAGTACTACTCGTAGGTCCCGGCCTTGGAGAAAGCATGGGAAAAGCCGGGCAGCGCGGAGGCCTGATTTTCGAGGACCGTGACATCCGAGAAGTGGTCTACCGTGAGTGAGAAGGGAATGCTCGTATAGCTCATCCGCCGGCCGTTCAAATAGACAGTATTCGACGGGCGATTATCTGGAAAAAGACCGGGATATGGAAAAACGCGCGAAAAAAGGCGTGACAGGCGCGACACTTCTGATGGAAGGTGTCATCGCGTTTGCGCTTTAGCAGGGAGAAAGATAAAGGCTAACAGGTACGCCTACCGATCGGCCGATGCTAAGCCATGGCTTTGAACCCCATCGCGCCGATATTCGCCGGGCGCACGCCCTAAAACCCGCTTGAATGCCTTGCTGAAGGCAGCATCGGACTCGTAGCCAACCGATTGTGCAATGTCAGCCAACTTCTTATCGCCCTGTTGCAACAGCAGAATCGCCTTTTGCATTCGCCAATCGGTTACGTAGGCGAGAGGAGTCTGCCCGAGCAGTTGTCTGAACCGGGCGGCAAATGCGGATCTGGACATCCCGGCTGAGCCGGCCAACGATTCGACGGTCGAGGGCACCTTCACGTCTTCGTGAATGGAGCTCAGTGCGGTCCCAATCTGCGGATCAAAAATGGCACGCAGCCAACCGCGCCTGCAGCCGTCACCGGCCAACGCGAGATGGGCGCGAAGGGTTTGAATGAAGAGAACCTCCGCGAGCCGATTGGTTGCCGCTTCTGATCCTGGCGCCTGCTCCGACATCTCAGCAGGAGTAGCTTGCCTTGATCGACATCCGAGGCGGGTGGGTGAAAGCGCGCCAAAAGTGTCGAAGGGCCCGGATCACTGGCGGAGAAGCGGCGGATATTCCGTTGAAAGCTGTCCACGCCTCGGTGCGTTTTGTTGGAAGATTCCGGAGTTGACACTGACTTCCCGGATCAGTGACATCCTTTTCAATTCGCAGTCAATCCCCGCTTCACCGCGAAGAGTGCAGCCTCTCACCAGGAATAGCAAACACCAACCCTCCGCCAGGCTTCGCCAGCGATACGTGTGGCTCAGGAATGCCTACTCTGTGCGGCGACGGTCAGCCGACCGTAGGATCGCAGAAATTACCGGCTCCTCCGATCTACTTAGAGACGTTCTGAGTCTCGGACAGGTGGAGAATATCGCGGGTTGAGCCTTTCCAACAGCAACTCTCGCAATCTTGAGGTTGGCAATCGCGCGGACAAGACTCCGCTGTCGAGTCAAACTGAGTTCGAGTTCTCCGCGCATGTCACTCCTGCTGGTGGCCCGCTTTAAGGAGTTGGAATCCATCGCTAAATCGGTGAAATCTGGGCGAACCGTGATTTCCTGATACAACTCGGACTATGATCCGGCCACACGATCTCCTGAGAAAGACTCTCGGCAACCAGAGGAAATCGAAAGTATTCCGCGAGTGGTTGACACCATCCCAGGGTTGATCTGCTGCACCAATCTCGAAGACGTCAAGCAACTGACGGAAATCGCCCACGACAACAGGATCGCCACCGACTACCACATCGATGAATCGCCCATGCTTGACCAGCCCCAGTTGAAGCACCTGGACGACAACACGACGTACATCGCCAAGGAAGATTGGCCGAAAGCCGACGCCCTGATCGACTGGATCATCAAGAAGAATCAGTCTGGTTACAAGATGATGAATTCGGTGAAGCGCCTGCAGGACACGAAGGCTTTAATGCATGGCGAAGTCGAGCCGTGGAACTGCCGAGCCGGACAAAACAGCGTGATCATTCGGCTCGACGGGAGTTTAGCGCCGCGCTTTCCGCTGTATTCGGCATCCTACGACTGGGGCAAGACCGGAGATACGAGGTTTGATTTGAAACAACTCAACGAGATGAAGAAAAGAGTGTCAGACCCACTGCTTTTCGACTCTGAATCACAATCTGGCCTATTGCTACGATACCGTCCGCGCGATCAAGAGGGTGCAAAAGCAGGCCGGTCGGGCCTTTCAAGGGGTCAGCCGGCAGCTTCGACGACTAATCGGCCTTATCCGACGGTATCCCGGAGGATTTACCGAATCGAAGGTCCCTAGGGCCGAATCCAATAACCCGAGAGGCGACAATTGAACACTCAACAAGCAGCCGGTGAACTCGACTTTCGTACGAGAGTTAAGAACGACGACGTTCCAGTTGCTCGGCTGATTGGATTTGAAGCACGAGAGCTAGGCGAGGGTCGAGCCATTGTCACCCTGGCAGCCGGGCCACAACACGCAAATCCAATGGGGACTCTCCACGGCGGGATCCTTTGCGACATTGCAGACGCCGCGATGGGCATGGCGTTCGCCAGCACTCTGGCGCCAGACGAGTCCTTCACGACGGTCGAGATGAAAATCAATTTCCTACGCCCAGTCTGGCGGGCTCAGCTTAAGGCCAAGGGAATCGTGGTCCAGCGCGGCCGCACAATCGGCCTTGTGGAGTGCGACATCACGGATGAAGAGAAGCGGTTAGTCGCGAAAGCAGGGTCCACCTGCATGGTTCTTCGAGGCGAGAAGGCCGAGGGACGGTAAAGTCGTTCGAGGCTTATCCGAATACGGAGGTCAATGTTATGGATGAGAAGACGAAAGAAACGACTGACCAGCCGGTTCTGGCCCACATTGAGAGCTTGGTTGCGGAAGAGCATAAGCTCTACAACCAGGCAGCGCTGGGGGAGGAAGAGAACGCGCGCCTGGAAAAAATCAAGGTGGAACTCGATCAATGCTGGGACCTTCTGCGTCAGCGGCGAGCCCGGCGGGAGTTCGGAGAAGATCCCAAGGCGGCCCACGTGCGGGCGCCCGGCGTCGTGGAGAATTACGAAGGTTAACCTTGAGCCGGACGGAGTTTGCGCGAGACCGACTGGGAAAAGACTTCGCGCACAGCACGCCTCGAAGGTACAGCTTGTGATTATGAAACGGTGTGGCTGGGCTGGGACTGACGATACGCTGATGCTCCAGTATCACGATCGCGAATGGGGTGTGCCGGTGCACGATGACCTAAAACACTTCGAGTTTCTTATCCTCGAAGGCGCTCAGGCCGGGTTGAACTGGTCCACGGTACTCAAGAAGCGAGAGGGTTACCGGCGTGCGTTCAGCGAGTTCAATCCAGAAAAGGTAGCACGCTATTCTGAGAAACAGATTCAAAAGCAGACATTGGATCCGGCGATCATTAGAAACCGGATGAAAATCGAGGCTGCGGTCGGGAACGCGCGGGCTTTCCTCGCCATTCAGAAAGAGTTTGGAAGTTTTGACGCTTACTGCTGGCGGTTCGTCAACGGCTCTCCGAAAGTCAACCGGTGGAAGACTATGAGACAGGTCCCGCCAACTTCGCCCGAATCCGACGCATTCAGCAACGATCTCAAACAGTGGGGCTTTCGCTTCGTCGGTTCGACAATCGTCTACGCGCACATGCAGGCGGTCGGCATGGTCAACGATCATCTCATTGACTGCTTCCGACGCCGGGAAATACGCCAGCTCAGTTATGGTTCTTGATCCGCAGTCCACTGCGTCGGGAGGCTTCTTGTGGGCGAAGGCAAGGCCACCATCAAAAACATCCTATTCGCGGTAGATTTTTCACCGTATTGAACAGCCACCGCGGGTTTCGTCAAAAAAGCAGCCGCGATGTTCTAAGCCACGGTTACGTTGCTTCATGTGGTCGAGCCGCTTTCGTCCAGATTCGAACTTTACGTACCGCCCGCGCCAGCAGTTCAGGAGAATCGTGAGCAAGTAGCTCGGGAAACACGGGCCGAGTCTGCCGCGAGGTACAGACATCGAAGTGCGGGACTGCGCAGGAAGTTGGTGTTCCGGAGGAGGGATGATTTCGCCATGTCGACCTTGGGAACGGATCTTAGCAACCGCGAGTTCTTCATCGAGAGATGGCAACAGGAATACCCCGCCTTCGTAAGGGTATTTAAAGCGCTGCCGGCGGAGCGTCTGGACTATCGGCCGCACCCACGGTCCCGGTCGGCTGCGGAACTCGTCGCCTTGCTGGTAGCCTCTCAGCAGCACTGCATCGAATTGTGCAAGAGTCACAAGAGCCTGTACAGCGGCTTGCGTTGGCAGGTCCTTCCTGTGTCGGGGACATTGGCGGAAATGACCGCGACGTACGAACGCGATCACGGCGCGATGCTGGGGCAGTTGCAAGCGTTGGACGACCAGGCTTGGTATCATCAAGCGTGGTTAATTCAGGGGACGGAAGAGATCATGCTTCGCGCCAATGTAGGGGGATTGCTCTGGCTCGCGTTGTTCGACATCGTTCACCACCGCGGACAGTTGAGCACATACATTCGTCCGATGGGTGGCGGAGTACCAAGTATTTACGGTCCATCGGCTGATGATCCCGGTGAGACCAGAACGTAGGCGAACATGGAAGGCCGGAATCAAGATGACGGCGACGCTTGTTGCTAGCGCCTAGTAGCTAGAGCGCGTAGGTTCACGTCGAACTGCTAACCACTTGCCGCTAGACTAGGCACTAGCCAATAGCCGCTGCACTACCTGATGACCAATTTCGCCAAACCTCCTTGCGATGAAGCGGTGATTCACTCGGGTCCGTGCGCCGGGCACACTCCCCCAGGCGGCGCTTGGATTATCGCGACGACCATTCTCGGTTCGAGTATGGCCTTCATCGATGGAACCGTCGTGAACGTAGCGTTACCGGCGCTCCAGTCCGCCTTAGGCGCCACAATCACACAGGTCCAATGGGTTGTGGAAGCGTACGCGCTCCTTCTTGCAGCACTACTGCTTACTGGTGGATTTTTGGGCGACCTCTACGGACGCAGGAAGGTGTTCGCCGCCGGTGTGGCGCTATTCACCCTAGCCTCGGCCTGGTGCGGTTTTGCGCCCGGCATCCGACAGTTGATTCTGGCAAGGGGCGTTCAAGGAATAGGGGGCGCGCTGCTTGTGCCGGGCAGCCTGGCGCTGATCAGTGCCAATTTCTCAGTGGAAAGGCGAGGGCAGGCGATTGGTACCTGGTCCGGATTTACATCCGTCACCGCCGCGATAGGTCCCGTGCTCGGCGGATGGGTCATCGAGCACGGCTCGTGGAGATGGGCATTCTTCATAAATGTCCCAGTGGGACTGATCGTCCTGGCGCTGGCTTTATCAAAGGTCCCGGAAAGCAGGTCCGGCGATGCGGGAACACGAGCCGACTGGCCGGGCGGGTTGTTGGCGGCTGTGGGTCTTGGTGGTATCGTATTCGCCCTGATCCAATCGGTATTCATCCCCGCCGTGATCGGTATTCTGGCGCTCATCGTGTTTTCGTATTGGGAAGCCCGCTCCTCGTCCCCCATGGTTCCTTTCGGATTGTTTCGTTCCAGGAATTTCACTGGCTCAAACCTTCTGACATTGTTTCTTTATTCGGCGTTAGCCGGTGTGCTCTTCTTTTTCCCCTTGGACCTTATACAGGTGCAAGGTTACACGCCATCGCAAGCGGGGGCCGCACTGCTGCCGTTAATTCTGCTGATGTTCCTGCTGTCGCGCTGGTCGGGGGGGCTTCTCGATCGGTACGGCGCAAAGGGCCCTCTTGTCATCGGTCCGCTGATAGCTGCGGCCGGCTTCGCGCTGCTGGCCAGACCCGAAGTTGGTGGTTCCTACCTGAAGACCTTTTTCCCGGCTATGCTGGTATTAGGGTTTGGTATGGCCGTAAGCGTTGCCCCACTTACCACGACAGTAATGAACTCAGTGGAGCAGGGCCATGCGGGAATTGCGTCAGGCATCAATAACGCCGTGTCAAGGATTGCCGCATTACTCGCCGTAGCGGTCTTCGGAGCGGTGCTTACCGGCGTCTTCCAGGGCGCCTTACATCGGAAACTTGACGCACTCAGGCTCCCTCCGCCGGTGCGAGCGGACATAGAGAGACAGCGCTCCAAGCTCGGGGCCATTGAAACAAAGGATGTCCGCGCGCGGCAAGCTGTCAAGGAATCATTTGTCGCAGGATATCGCGCGATATTGTGGGTTGCGGTCGCGCTGTCGGTCGCCAGTTCGCTGAGCGCGGCCGCATTCGTCTCGACAAAGAGCGCCAAGGTGAGGCTGCAGAATCCATGATGCTTCCGAGGCGTCACTCCGAGTCTTTGGCGCGGATGCTGGAAAATGGTGCATCCGTAATGAGGAACGTATAGATCCGGCCACGGACCCACCGCCCGATTTGGTGGTTGAAATCGACATCACGAATCCCTCGATCAACAAGCTCGCGCTATATAAGGAGTTCGGCGTACCCGAAGTCTGGCGTTGCGATGGCGACTGCTAGGAAATGCTTCGCCTGCGGGACGACCAGTACGAGTCCGCCGAAGAGAGCGTGGCATTTCCGCGTGTTTCGGCAACAGTATCGACGGGGTGGCTCGAACAAGGGAAGGCTCTCGGGCGAACCGGTTGGTTAAGAATGACCAGGGCTTGGGCGCACGAACGATATGGAGGTTCCGAAGGCAAGAGTTACAGATAGTGTCCATTACCCGATACCACCGGCAAACGACGCCAAAGCCAAATCCTTGGGAATTCTAATCGCCGAAGTAAGTAATCCTTTCAGAAACGTCAGCCTGACCCCGCATATTTCGACTTCCAGGTGTCGCCTGAAAGGGTTACGCCGCTGATTCGCGGATCAGCATTGACCACGCTGCTGGCCTCCTGCTTTCCTTTGCTTGGCACGAGATCCGGGAGAATTTGTGCGCGAGATGTGCGCAGGGCATCACTGTGAAAGTGCATCACCCTGACGTAACTTACTGAAACGACGCGACGCGGATGGCTACCGAAGGGACGTTCAGTAAGCATAAGAACGATAAGTGGACCGTAACTGGACCATAAGTGGACCATGACTCTTCTGTTGCAGGGGGCTTCTTTGCGGTTTGAGAATCGTCGCTCGGTCGACCTCTTGGCGAACTAATGGCTCTAAAGAATCGCACCATAACGGCGCTTAAGAAATGTTTCTCGGTATGCGAAAACAGTCGATCACCGATTTCCGCCTAACTTCGCTGTCCTTTGTGTCTAGACACGAGAGGGTTAGTCCGAATAATTCGCGTTTCCTAAAGACACGGAAAGCCTCCTATGGTACAAACACGTTGTCGAGACGTTGTTTGAATGACCAAAGGAGGCTTTCGCTTGGCTGACGATACCACAACAGAGTGTTTGTTGTTCCCAAATATTTTCTCGAAGCCGGTGGTGGGGCAGTTTGACCAGCGCCAGGGCAGCTCGGACGGTGGCGCGATCCTGCTCAAGGCCGCCGATCGCCGTCTGGGATTGACCGAAGCCTTGGCCGCCTGTCTGGTTGATCCGCGGCAGCCGGGCAAGGTCGAACATGAAGTGGAGGAGTTGCTGGCCCAGCGCGTTTACGGCCTCGCCTGTGGGGATGCCGATGCCAACGACGCCTCGCGGCTGGCGGCCGACCCGGTGCACAAGCTGCTGGTGGGGCGCGACCCGGTCGAGGGCGCGGACTTGGCTTCGCAGCCCACGCTCTCGCGCTTTGAGAATGCCCCCGACCGTAAGCAGCTTTACCGGCTGGCGGAGGCGCTGGCCGATCGGGTGGTGGAGCGCCATCGCCGCCGGCTGCACGGCCGGGCCCGGTGCATCACCCTGGATCTGGACCCCACCGACGATCCCACCCACGGGGCTCAGCAATTGACTTTCTTCAATGGCCACTACGACACCTGGTGCTATTTGCCGGTGATGGGATTCGTCAGCTTCAACGACGAAAAGGAGCAATACCTGTTCACGGCGGTGCTGCGGCCCGGCAATGCCGTGGCGAGCGTGGGAGCTATCGGTATCCTCTGGCGCATCCTGCAGAAGCTGCGGCGGGCCTTTCCCCAGGCGCGCCTGCGAGTGCGACTGGACGGCGGATTTGCGGACCCGCTCCTGCTGACGTTTCTGGACGCGATGGGTGCGGAGTATGTAGTGGCGATGGCCAAAAATGCGGTGCTGAACCGTTTGGCCGAACCCGCGATGCAACAGGCGCGGAAACTCTCGGAAGAGAGCGGCCAGACCGAGCACCTCTATGGGGAAGGCCGCTATGCCGCCGAGAGTTGGCCGGCGGAGCGGCGCGTGATTTTCAAGGCCGAGGTGGTGCGAGCCGAGGGCAAGGAGCCCAAAGACAACCCCCGCTTCCTGATCACCAACCTGCCGCAGAGCCCACGCTGGATTTACGAACAGGTCTATTGCCCGCGGGGCGAAATCGAGAACCGCCTCAAGGAACTGCACCAGGGCCTGAAGATCGACCGCACGAGCTGCTCGAAGTTCCTGGCCAACCAGTTCCGGGTACTGATGACGGCGGCTGCCTACGTTCTGATGCAGGAACTGCGGCTGCGGGCGGCGCGGACCGGATGCGCGCGGGCGCAGGTGTGGACCTTGCGCGAACGGCTGCTGAAACTGGGCGCTCAGGTGGTGGTTTCGGTGCGCCGGGTGGTGATTCATCTTCCCGTCTCGTTTCCGTTCTTCGCCAGCTTTCGTCAAATCGCCCTGGCCTTGGGCGCCTTGAGCGGATAGCCCCTCAACTCTCTTCCCCGTATCCTTTCCCTCTTGGGCGCCGCGCCGGACCCAGGCAGCAGTGTCGACGGAATCAGCCAGACTCTCGCCCCCAGCCGGTCCGCAACTGAGGAAAGGCGCCTCCGGCGGCCGGCCGACCTCCAAGACCACGAACATCCGGCTCCGAACACCTCAAATCCGCGTTGTCCGGCGCATTCATGAATAATGCAGACTAATGCCTGAGGCTTGGACGGTCCGGCGTAAAACGATCCTGTTTGCTGGCATCGTGATGATGTTCCTGGGGGGCTGCTCGCAAGAACATTCACACATGCAGATGACGGGATTCAAGATGGCAGACGTTAAGCATGGCGAATACGAAGCCAAAGTCTTTGCCTGCCAGGACTGCCACACAGTTCGCCAAGCTGACGGTCTTCATCTGGACCAGCAACTGATTCTCGCCGGCGGCGTACCCATGCCGGGCCTGGAAGGAAGCTTCACTTACAGTCCTAACGTGACGCTTTCAAGCCAGTATTCAGCGCAGGTCCTCGACGATACCGTCCGGGGGCGCTTGATGTACAAGTTCAGGATGCCAACCGGCCTCTATAACGGCATGTCTGCCGATGATATGCGTGATCTTGTTGCGTACCTCAAGACGCTCCGGCCCATTCTTCATCGTCCATTGCCTGACGACCAACTTCCTCCAGGTTTCGTTATGCCCGCGCCGAACCCTCGCGAACCCATTCCGGAGCACGAACCGCCTGTCGGAACAATCGAACGGGGCAGGTACTTGTCAACAATGTTTGTCTGCCAGGAATGTCACTCGCCGCGGACCGCGGGCGGCGGTTACGTCCAGGGGCAACTGTTTCAGGGAGGAGGGTTGCAGTGGCCATTGCCTGATGGGCATTTGCTAATTGCCCCGAATATCACGCCAGACCGGGAAACGGGTATCGGCGCGTGGTCTGATGACGAAATCATTCGAGCGCTTCGGACCGGCGTTGCACGGAATGGCAGACAACTCAATCCCTTGATGCCGTATCTGACGGCTTATCACGATATGACCAATCAAGACGCCAAAGATCTTGTACGGTTCTTGCGTACCGTCACGCCAGCAACGAGATCCTGGCCATCGAGTCAATAACAACGGGAGAGACGATGACGAATACTGCGGACAGGATGATTGACAATACGACTATCCCATGGGAGTTTTCTGAACGCGCACGTGTCGGGATTTTCGGCCTGATCGCCGCGGAGTCCGCGATCTTCGCCATCTTCGTTGTAGCGTACCTCTTCTATTTGGGAAAGAGTCTGACGGGTCCTACGCCGAAAGAAGTTCTTGACGCACCTGTCTTTTGCACCATTTGCTTACTTTCCAGCAGTTTCATGATCCACCTGGCCGTCAGGCGCCTTCGTAAGGGCAACGCCTTCGCTTTCGCAATCTGCTGGTTGGCGACAATTGCGCTGGGGGGAGCCTTCCTCTGGGGCACCGCCAGCGAGTGGCATCGCTTGATTTATGAGAAGGGCCTGACCATCCATACGAGCCTGTTTGGAACAACTTACTATTCGCTGGTCGGACTGCATGGTTTTCACGTGACAGTGGGCCTGATCCTTCTATCGGTAATTATGGTCCTCGCGCTTATGGGCTCCGTTAAGCAGCAACACGCGGAGCGATTGGATGTGTTGTCTCTTTATTGGCATTTCGTGGATACGGTGTGGGTCGCTGTATTCACCGTCGTATACGTCATCGGGCGATGAGTAATGATCGAAGTCCGTGGAAAGGCTTTCCCAATGTCCCCTGAGATGCACGGCAGCACAACGTCATGGTCCGTCTACACCGTTGTTGCTCTTGTCGTTTTTGCGTTCATTTATTTGCGAGGCAGGTATCGCCTCAGCAAGGTTCGTCAGAGCGACGCAAACGTATGGCGTGCTTCCGCTTTTCTAAGTGGAGAGCTGTTATTGTCCGCAGTCGTTGCTTCACCTCTCGCAGGTTTAGATCATCGCTGGCTCACAGCCCATATGGTACAGCATCTCGTGTTGATGACACTCGCTGCTCCATTGATCCTTTTGGGAGAGCCAGCCATCATGTTGCTGAACAGTCTTCCTGAGCACTTTGATGTCGCTACGCTAAGTCGATTTCAACGGTCTGCACCGATCCATAGAATTTGGCTCATGCTTACGAATCCCGCTTTTTGCTGGCTTGCCGGTACCGTCTGTGTGATCGTATGGCACGTTCCTAGCGCCTTCGATCTATGCCTCCAATCCAAGGTCTGGCATGACTTCGAGCAGGCAAGCTTTTTCGCTGCCGGGCTTCTTTTCTGGCGGCCTGTCGTCCAACCACGGCCAAGTATCGCAAGGTGGCATCGGTGGTTTGTTCCCCTATATTTGTTCCTCGCCACGATACCATGCGATGCGCTCTCGGCATTTCTCACTTTTTGCGGTCGCGTAGTCTATCCCACATATGTATTTAGCCCTCAGCTCTTCAATAACTCAGCGTTGAGGGACCAGGAAGTCGCCGGCACCATGATGTGGGTTTGGGTGACCTTCGCCTATCTCATTCCAGCTGTCGTCATCACAATGCAAATACTCTCTCCCGCAGATACGCCCAGGCAAAAACTAGCGCGAGCCGCGTGGCCCAGACCTGCAGTCCGTTCGCAAAATGGTGGAGAGGCGGAGGAACTCTAAAACGTGGAGACCGAACCGGTCCTTTTGATTACCAGTCTGCCCACTGATAAATGATGTTGGGTCACGTTCCGCCCGTTTCCAATCTCCAGGGATGGCGATGTCCAGCTCCAGGAGAGCCTTCGCCAGCATCACTGCCAGGCGATCGTCAGCCACGAAACGATGTATCGCCGGGACGGGGCCAAATCGCGGCAGCACCAAGCCACTTCCGTGAGCCATCAACTGATCGGAGGAAGCCATCCGGGTGGGGCATTGAGTGGCCTGCGGGTGTTGGTGCGGGCGCTGGCATCGACTGCGGCGGCGCAGAGAATGGCTGCTTGCCTTAACTCCGGGCATCTCACGAACCTCCCCACAAGGGTCTGGTAACGGGCGTGGCGGCCTTGCCGAAGGCTCTCAAGTTCCGCCAGGACCGCACGCTTCGTCACCTCCTTGTTTGCTGGATTCCGGCTCATCCGGCTAACCTTTGGAGGCCGCAACAGTTTGATTAGGCTTGCGCGCGGCCGACTGTGTTATAATCCTTGCGGCTAGCTCAATTAGGGCAAATGGTGAAATAGACTTCGACGATGCGAGTGCCGGGGCGCGCCGCGCAGATGCGTCCGCTGCCGCCGACGAGGAAAGGTTTTGATCTGGTATGAACGAGCGGCTGCGGCAGGCCTCGGTGTGAAACGGTGAAAGTTGTACTTTCGAATGCAAGAATTGGAAATCTCAAGACTGCGGAACCAACATTAACTCTCGGGGAATCAACCCGAACCACTTCTCGCGCAGGCGACAATGGATGCCTCAAAACCGCCGATGAACAAGCTCTTGTTAGCCGCGTTGTTGATAGGGGCGGGCCACGCGTCAGCAGGTGCTCAGACCGCAAGCAGGGGTGGAATTCAAGGAACAGCTAGAGCTCCCCAGGGGAGAGCCTTTCCAACCGCGACGGTCACGGTCGCCCAACTGAGAACCAATGAAACGTACTCTGTGCGTTCAGCCGCAGACGGGACCTCCGTCGTGTTTCTGTATCCGCTAGACATGCGCAAGACCAGCGCACGACTTTGCCCGAATCCTGCTCCCTTTCTTCGCAGGCGTTAAGTTTTCTTAGATAATGTTGGGAAAAGCGCTATCCCTCGAGTTGATTCTTGATGTAACCGCTAATTCGTAATCTCGACACGGAAATGGCTCGAACCGGCTTCCGCCGAGCCGATTTCTACGCAGAATGACACGATGAAAATCGTCTAACCCGCAAGGAGGGTCCGATGAGTGCGCAACCGCCGGACCAGGATCTAGTAAGACTTTTTGAACAAATAGGCTTCGTCACCTGTTCCTCGCACATGACGGCCTTGCTGCGACGATCGCAACGGGCGGCGGAAGCCAGCGACATCACGGTTCTTTTGGAAGGTGAGACCGGGACTGGCAAGCAGGTCTTGGCGCGTGGCATCCACCAGTTAGACCAAAAACGCAACAGCTTCCCGTTTGTTACCGTACACTGCAGCACCATCAGTGACACCCTAGCGGAAAGCGAATTGTTTGGACACCATCGGGGAGCATTTTCGGGCGCGGTTGCCGACCGAAAAGGACTCTTTCAAACTGCCCAGCATGGAACGATGTTGCTGGACGACATCAATGATTTGCCATTTCATCTGCAACCCAAGCTGCTGGATGTTATTCAGCGCGGCATCGTCCGGCCGGTGGGATCAGATCGTGAGATGCGCATTGATGTGCGCATAATTGCTGCCTGCAACCAACCCTTGGAGCCCCTGGTTCGAGAGGGGCGCTTTCGTTCCGACCTCTTCCATCGGCTGAACGTAGTAAAGCTATCGTTGCCGCCATTGCGCGAGCGAGGCGACGATCTGAGGGACCTCATACTGACGTTCGCTGAGCGACATGGCACTCTCTACCGGCCGATCCTCGAAGTGGAGTCGCAATTGCTGATTCTTCTGCGATCCAAGCCGTTTCCGGGAAACGTTCGCGAATTGGAAAATGCGGTCCAGCGGATGCTTTTTCTCAAGTCTGAGGGTACATCGTTGGGCATGGCTGACTGGATAGCCCAGTCGGTTCCCGAAACCGAAGGGGTGAGTCTTGATCTGTTGGCCCAGGCAGCTAGCGCCATGTGGAAGGCGATTTCTCAGCAAGGTGTATCGTACGCGCAAGCGATGCAAGAAATTGAGAAGCGCGTGCTGGAAACTGCCATTAACGTGCAGGGATTTACGCGCCGAGAAACCGCTCAGAGATTAAAAACCAGCGAACGTACCCTTTATTACAAAATGAGATCCCACGGGATCAACCAGCCAGCGCCGTAGCCAGATTTCTCCAAAGATTTACTGCCACGTCGATGCCATCAAAGTCCGCCCAAACGGTGTTATCCTCCCTTTGCATCTCCCGAACTGCACCTGTTTCAAGAACGAGCTTTCCAGTGACCTCGATCGGTTCGGGGGGGACGGTCATCCTTCACACGCTAAATCTGGCAGATGGCCTGCAAAGTCTTGCAGACGCCTGTTGTTGCTTTGGGTGGGATGCAAGATTCGTACCCTGATACAACCGTTGATCGGATGAGTTCTAGTAATTTCGCGGCTTTATGGCCGGCCAGGCGCCGACGTGCTCTTCGCGCAAAACACTCCAGCAGAGTTTTCTCTCTTCTTCTCTCATCGCTGGGACTGCAAATTCCGGCAGTCGCTTGATATTGTCCGCGTCCAGAGCAGGCTATGGTGCGTGTTGTGTAATTCAATTCAATTGCTTTATTTATAGCGAGACACAAAGAACTTCGCCTCTTACTTGCGCCTATGTTCTGGAGCCTGCGCAACTGGCATTTCGCATGCTCTCGAGACGAAGTGTCGCAAGACCGCCAACCAATGTTCACTCAAAGAATTACTTTGGTTTGCATGGCTTCTTGCAGCCAGGTGAGCAACATTTGCGGCATGGCTTCAAAAGAGGAGGAAAGTTCCCACGCAAACCGGTGACAAAGTGCGATTCCGTGTTTCCGATGTGTTTCTGCCGAGTCCGGAGGGCGTGCTTGTGGCCCCATCGATCGAAGAGGTGCTAGAAGGAACGATTGTGGACTTTTCCGATTCGGGCCAGAGGGCCCGAGTTTTTGCACTTGTTGATGTCATCCGAAGGCAGACGGTGGTTGTACCCGTCGAGAAGTTGGAAGGGGCTCCTTCGAAGGGACCGGAGGAAACGGCGGATGCATAGCAGGCAGAGCCAATGCGCCGTCCGGGAAAAACCGCTTCAGAGCAAGAAAGGGAGATGATTCATGCCAGTTACCACAACTTATCCTGGTGTTTATATCCAGGAGCTTACCGGTCCAGTTCACACCATTGCAGCCGTCGCGACGTCGATCACGGCATTCGTGGGATACACTCCGCGCGGCATCGACAACCGCGCACAGGAGATTTTCAGCTTCTCTGACTTCCAGAGACTCTACGGAGGGCTTGCATCCAACAGCGAACTCAGCTACGCCGTGTCACAGTTCTTTCAGAACGGCGGATCGCAGGCGTATGTGGTTCGAACGCCGGCAACGTCCTTGGGCGCGGCTGGAGCCAACGTGGTTTTTGACGGGATGCAGTTCACGGCTTTGAGCAGCGGAACGTGGGCCAACGAGCAACTGCTGATCGATACGGACATCATCGGAGTCAATCTCACGGCAGATCCCCTGGCTTTCAATCTCACCATTACCGACCTGGCGGACCAAACCAGCGAAAACTTTGCCAACGTCACGCTGACCCAGAGCAATAACAATTTCATCGTCACCGTGGTGAACGATGCCGACAATGGCTCTCAGTTGGTCAATGTTTCTTTTCCGGGAGCGATTCCAACAACTGCGGTCACGGTTAGCGGCGTCTTGGGCGCGGCGATTACAACGTCTGCGGTGAATACGGCCATTGGCGGTAGCAGCACGGCGACGACAGCGACCCAAGACTTCAGCCTGGTGATGAGCACAAGTTCTCCGGCCACACCACCGACACCGCTGCCCCTGACCATCAAAATCATTCCCAAAGCGGGAGCGATCCCCCAGACAATGACCGGCCTGGCCTCACAGGTGCAACAATCGATCAATGCCGCCCTGGCGGTACAAATGCCGGGAGCTTCCGTGCAGTGTACCGTAGC
The DNA here is from genome assembly GCA_963831905.1 of uncultured Acidobacteriota bacterium. GTDB lineage: Bacteria > Acidobacteriota > Terriglobia > UBA7540 > UBA7540 > CAVROP01. The sequence continues at coordinate 371,488 of CAWHRX010000005.1, forward strand.
GCCCAATGGCGCCGGCCAGGCGCTGCGCGTGAATGCGTTGCTGCCGCAGAATCCGGACGCAGTGGTAACCTTCAGCAAGCCGGCCAGCGGAGGCGATGCTTCGGCAGCGCTGGGGCTGGCAACCGCTCAGGAAAACGTCGCTCATTACGCCTTGGGTACAGGCGACTCCTTTGCATCCCAAACCAGTTCCGGAAAGGGATCGAACGGCACCGGGCTTCCGCAAACGGCAGACATCCTCGGAAGTCAGGCGGCATTTACCGGCATTTACGCGTTGCAGAAAGTGGATCTGATCAACTTGTTGAGCATTCCGGATGCGACGCGGGCGCTGCCGAGCAGTCCTACGTCGCTCGATCCGACGATCAATACCTCTGCGATTTACAGCGCGGCGATCGCACTCTGTGACCAGATGCGGGCTTTTCTGCTGGTGGACTCGCCGCCCAATGTGTTCACGGTGACGGCCGCGGTGGACTGGATTTCCAGCCAACTCGGCGTGGTCGACCCCAACGGGGCGGCCTTCTTCCCCCGGTTGCGTTTGCCTGACCCGCTGAATAACTACAACCTGCGCACCTTCGCTCCCTCGGGGATTGTGGCCGGGGTTTACGCCACCACCGACGGAGTCCGTGGAGTTTGGAAGGCCCCGGCGGGGATCGAGGCTGTGCTGAATGGGGTCCAGAGTATGACTTACAAGTTAAGCGACGCGGAAAATGGAGTGCTCAATCCTCTGCGGCTGAATTGTTTCCGCACCTTTCCTAACTACGGCCCGGTGCTTTGGGGAGCACGCACGCTTGTGGGCGCCGATGCCATGGCCAACCAGTGGAAGTATGTTCCCATCCGGCGCATGGCGCTCTTTTTGGAACAAAGCCTCTATCAGGGGACTCAGTGGGTGGTTTTTGAACCAAACGATGAGCCGTTGTGGGCGTCGATTCGTCTCAACGTGGGTTCGTTCATGCAGACCTATTTCCTCAAAGGCGCATTTCAAGGACAGACACCCGACCAGGCATATTTCGTGAAATGCGACAGCGAAACCACAACGCAAACTGATATCGACAACGGCGTGGTCAACATCCTGGTTGGCTTTGCTCCGTTGTATCCGGCGGAGTTTGTGGTGATTCAGATCGAGCAACTCGCCGGACAATCTCAGTCCGCCTGAACTTCAATGAAAGGATGATCTATGGCAGAGTTTACGGTAAACGCAACTCGCTTTGACCCGTATAAGAACTTCAAATTCCGACTCAAGTGGGACGGCCAGTATGTGGCCGGCATCAGCAAGGTGTCCGGGCTGAAGCGCACCACGCAGGTGGTGAAACACCGCGACGGAGGAGATCCCAGCACCACGCGCAAATCGCCGGGACAAACGGACTTTGACGCCATCACGCTGGAGCGCGGAGTGACGCATGACACCGCGTTCGAGGCCTGGGCGGCTAAGGTTTGGCAGTTGAGCGCTAGCCTTGGTTCGGAAGTCTCGCTGGCGGACTTCCGCAAGAACGTCATTCTCGATTTCTATAACGAGGCCGGCCAACTGGCCATCAGCTACAAAATTTACAACGCGTGGGTATCCGAGTATCAGGCGCTCCCGGACCTGGACGCCAATGCCAATGCCGTCGCCATCCAGCACATCAAGCTGGAACACGAAGGATGGGAACGGGACGTTTCCGTCACTGAGCCGACGGAACCGTCTTTCAATTCGACGCACGCATGAAGTTGTGCTTCCGGCAGCGAAACCAATCAGCCGCGAACGAAAACGATTCTACGGGAATGGACGAGCGAACATGCGGGCACTTACCGGTGAGCTGCTATTGACTGCATGGGATGAAGGCAAAGACCAGCATGCCTTGGTTCAGGGCCTCATCCTGCTATCAATGGCGTTGCCGAAGAGCGATCGGGAAAAACTGGGGGGATTGAGCCTGGCAGAACGCAACCTGCTGCTGCTGCATTTACACGATCTCACGTTCGGTCCGGTTCTCCAAGGGTTCAGCGTTTGTTTACACTGCTCGGCGCAACTGGAGTTCACGGTCCCCGTAGCCGGGCTGATCGGGCACGTGCAAAGCCAACTCTGCGAAGGCCCGGTGAGCTGGGAACATGACGGAAGGCAGTACCAACTGCGTCCGGTCACCAGCGGCGATCTGCTCGCCATCCTTGACGCGCCTGGCGCGAGGGAAGCTGAAAACCAATTGTTGCAGAGGTGCTTAACCGTTTTCGGCGAATCAACCAGCCGTGAAGAACTAACACGGAGTACAGAAGCTTCAGGCGCCACCCCACCGGAAGCCTTTTCTGCAGCTCTTCAAAACTTCGAGCAACTCCACGCAGCCGCGGAGCTGAGTTGCGCCGTGCACTGCGCTGCCTGTTCTCATCGCGAAACGCTTGAACTGGACATCGCACAGTTTATCTGGATTAAGGTCCGCAGCGCAGCTAAGCGGTTGTTGGCAGAGGTTCATGAACTGGCATGGGCCTACGGCTGGAGCGAAGAGGCCATCCTTCGCATGAGCCCACACCGCCGTAATGCCTATATGGAGATTCTGGGCGGATGAGCAGCCTGCTGCAAAGAATGGTGCAAGGTATACGCGCTCCCCAGCAGCGGATTGAGCCTCTGCTGCCACCGCGCTACGCCGGGCATGAACGGGGAGGTCTAGGATCGCAGGCACACCAGCGAGACGGGATGAAACCATTCCGGGAAGAGAACCAGCCTTCATTGGCCGAGTCACATTCCGCAAAATCGCCCGGTCCTTTCGAGTTTCGCTCCCCGGTCAATCGCCGCGATGTTCCTGAGAAGCAAGGGGCGGCGATGGGAGAAGATTCTACTTCTGAACCTGCCGCCGTTCGAGGACGCACATCATCCCCGGAGCCGTCCTCTCACCGGTCTTCTTCTGCCGGAGTCCCAGTTACAGCTCAAGCAGAGCGGCAGGATCACGGCTCATACAAAACAGAGGCTGCGTCTTTGACGACGCCACAACCGCCAAAAAGCGCACGGCCTTCAGCAGCATCCGCTTCAGCAAATCTCAGCGGAATGCCGCGGCAGACATCGCCGGTTCTCGAACGTACAAGTGGCAGCAATTTGCGCGATTCGAAAAAGCCTGGAACGGAACAGATGGCGGTGACACGGCGGGCCCAGGCAGAGCCGCTGACACTGCGCCGGCCGGAGGATCAGCCGACCATGCGGCACTCCGATCGAGTTCCGTTCGCCGCTCGGGCCGGTGCGGAGACCACGACCACACAGGTCACGATCTCGATCGGTCGCGTCGAGATTCGCGCAGGGCAGCCTGCAGCACGGCCGCGGCGGCCGGCATTCCGTCCTCGGGTTTCGCTGAGCGACTTTCTCAACCGACGAGAGCCGGAGCGCCTATGAGCGATTACCTTGCCATCGCTGGCGTGAGTGCAACCCTGCGCTCGTTGTTGACCACGGCGCTCACCAATGGAGGGCCAAGCACGCTGTTGGGGTCTTCCGCTACGGCCATCACTTCGCTTTCGCCCGACCTCATCAAGACCGGGGCGGACGAGCAGCCGCAGCTCAATATCTTCATGTATTACGCGAGCATCAACCCGTATCTGCGAAATCTCGATTTGCCATCGCTCAACGCGCAGGGAGGGAAAACCAGCAATCCGCCGCTGCCGCTGAATCTCCATTATCTGATCACCGCGTACGGAGGGAACCAATTCGATCCTGAGATTCTGCTAGGCTGGGCAATGCAGGTGTTCCACGAAACCCCGGTGGTTCCCCGGGCGACCATTCAGGCTGCGCTTACGGCCCTGGGGCAGACGGGCACGGAAAACAAATTGATCTCCGGCAGCACGCTTCCCAATCAGGTAGAGCACATCCGCATTACGCCGGAGGCGTTGACAACGGAGGAAATCTACCGGCTTTGGGCAGCTTTCCAGACCAGCTATCGTCCCACAACCTCCTACCAGGTCTCGGTCGTCGTGATCCAGGATACGCAGGCCTTTACTTCAAATCTCCCGGTGCAGCGGCGCACGGTTACAGCTCTGCCGTCGCAAATACCTGTAATCAATTCGGTCTCGCCCACCAATGCCACTGCCGGGCAGGTGCTCACGCTAAGCGGCAGCAACTTCCTGGGCGATTCGCCCGCCAACACCCTTGTTGCGTTCGATTCAAATGCCGGCGTTGCCCCCAATATAGTTCAGGCGAATCTCGTTCGGGTCACACTGCCCTCATCGCTCGAGGCCGGCGCACACGCGGTGCGCGTGCAGCGCACGATTACTTATCCCGGCTCAAGCACGCCGCATCCGGGTTTTAGCTCAGATCCGGAGTTGTTCCAACTTATTCCTGCGATCCAAGGTACGTCCCCGTTCACCGCGACTGCCGGCCAGCCATTCACGGTGACAGTTTCGCCGGCCGTGGGCAGCACCCAGGAGGCGATACTCTACATTGGCGATAATGCGATTCCCATCGACGAGCAGCCAACCACCGGCGCTGCCAGCTCGAACACTTTGACTTTTCCCATCCCGGCGACGGTTGCCACTGGGCTCTTTCCTCTGCGCATTGAAATTGACGGAGCGCAAAGCGCGCTGACGCTCAACGCCGGCAATCAATTCACTCCCCAGGTGCAGGTGAACGCATGAGTACGCTTGATCCAGCAGGAGTGATGACCAAGCCGCTTCCGGATCGGCCGGTTGAGTCGTTAAGCGAAGCTTTGGAGCGAGTACACCGAGCGCTGATGACCGCGATTCAGGCCCCGGAAGAGAAGGCGGCGGCCGCTGAAAACTGCGCCGCATGGCTCTCCAGTGAGCCCTGTTTTGCCCTGCGGCGTCTGCAGACGATATTTGGACTCAGTTCCTTCGAGCGGGACCTGCTGGTGCTGTGCGCGGGCGCAGGACTGGAAAAGCGATTTCTCTCGGCTTGTGCTGCCGCGCACGAGGATCGCAGCGCGGTTTGGCCGACGTTCGGGCTGGCCTTGTGTGTTCTGCAGGAGCCGCATTGGAGCGCCATCAGCCGTGCCCGGCCTCTGCGTTATTGGCACTTGATCGAGGTCGAGGCCGGTTCGCTGCTGCACGCTCCGCTGCGCATCAACGAGCGCGTTCTGCAGTTCCTGATTGGGGTCCCGGCTGTAGAAGAGCGCCTCGAGGCCTTGGTGCGGCCATTGCAGCCGGAACCATCGGCCTACGCCGCGGACCCGTGGAGCAATCTCACAGACGCGATTCAGCCGGCTATAAGCCACTGGAACCGAGTCCCGGCCATGCGCGATCCGATTTTGCTGGTCGGACAGCACGGATCAGTGCGGCGCTCGGCCTTTCTGGAAATCTGCCGGCAAAGCCATCTGCGCCCTTGCGCCATTCATGCTGCCGACATTCCCACGCCGGCGGCGGAACGGGAACAGTTTTGCCGTCTATGGACGCGCGAATCGGTGTTGAGTAGCGCGGCACTGTGCATTCAGACGGATGATACCGAAAGCTACCGCAATCTGCTCCCCATGTTGCGTCAACTGGAAACGCCGGTGGCGGTGGAGGTGCAGCCCGGTTCGCCGGCTGAGCGCCTCGAAGGTCTGCGAATTTACCTGGCCCCCATGTCGGCTCCCGAACGAAAAAAGATCTGGAACGAATACCTGGGACCGGCGGCAGAACGGATGAACGGCCATCTCGACCGCATTGTAGACCATTTCCAGTTTGATAAGCCCGGGATTCAGATTTCGGCGTTGGCGGCACGGGAAGAGATTGCGGCAAACGAAGGCCGGGATGCGGACCAGATCCTGTGGAAAGTCTGCCGCCGGCATGCGCGGCGCTCGCTCGAGAAAATCGCGCAGCGGCTTGAGCCTCGAGGCACATGGGACGACCTGGTGTTGCCCGAACAGCAGATCCAGACTCTCCGGCAGATCGTGGTGCACGTGCGCCAGAAGGCCACGGTCAACGAGGACTGGGGATTCGCCCTCAAGTATGCGCGCGGACTGGGACTCAGCGTATTGTTCAGCGGCGCCAGCGGCACGGGCAAAACCATGGCGGCTGAAATCATGGCCGTGGAACTGGATCTCGATCTCTATCGCATCGATCTGGCATCCGTAATCAGCAAATACATAGGAGAGACGGAGAAGAACCTACGCACTGTGTTTGACGCGGCGGAGGAAAGCAGCGCCATTCTTCTCTTCGATGAAGCGGATGCTCTTTTTGGCAAGCGCAGCGAGGTGCGCGACAGTCACGACCGCTACGCAAACCTGGAGGTGAGTTATCTGCTGCAGCGGGTTGAGTCTTATCGCGGGATCGCCATCCTCACTACGAATATGCAGCACGCGCTGGATTCTGCGTTCATGAGACGCTTTCGCTTTATCGTGCAATTTCCGTTTCCGGACGCAGATTCCCGCGCCCGCATCTGGGAGCGCATTTTCCCCGCGACCGCTCCCCTGGATTCCGTCAAGTGCGAGCGCCTGGCGCAGCTCAACATCTCAGGCGGCGTGATTCGCAATATCGCCGTGCACGCGGCTTTTATGGCGGCGGAAAAGCAGCAGGCAATCGGCATGAGACATCTGTTCGCTGCCGCCCAAATCGAATATGCCAAAATGGCCAAACCGCTTACCGGGGCAGAGACGCGAGGTTGGATATGAGGCACAACACTGCTGCAGCGCCGCGCCGTTCGCAAGAGCCTTTGGCAACGGACTCACAAGATGCGACGCCCGGCCACGCGCCCAGGCAGAATGCAAAATCCGCAATCGACGTGCATTTCAATATCCGGCGCCTCACGATCGAGGGATACTCCAGCGCCGGGCAAGAGCGCTTTACGCGTTCGTTGCGGGCGCACTTGAGTGCATTGGCGCAGGACGCCCATCAGCACCAGTGGTCTAGCGCAAATGGATTGGCGATGGACCGCCTGGATGCCGGCGGGCTTGCGCCCGGCGCAACCCCCGAAACAGCGGCGCGGCAGATTGCGACACGGATCTTCGCCGGGCTCGCGCAAGCTGGAGTTTTAAGGAAATAGAACACACTGAAACAACCTGGGTAGCAGGACTATGCCAATCTCGCCACTGTTGCAAAAGGGAGCGATCCTGACCTTTGATCCCAATACGGGAATCCCTCTGGGCAGGATCATCCTGCAATACAATCCCGAAACGCTAACTCGAACTCTTAAACCGCAGAGCGTAGGGGACGAGCCGGACCGCACGGAGATCCTTCGCCTGAAGGGTCCGCCGATCGAAACTATCAAATGCGATGTGGAGATCGACGCCACGGACCAGCTCGCCGCCTCGGATCCCACAGCCATCAGTTATGGCATCCAGCCCCAGCTCGCCGCGCTGGAACTGTTGGTTTATCCCTCGAGTACGGTGTTGATCACGAATGAGGTTTTGTCATTGCTGGGGACGATTGAAATTCTTCCCATGGAGACGGCGCTTACGGTTTTTGCCTGGAGCCAGAGCCGCATCACCCCGGTGCGGATCACGGATCTCTCCATAACGGAAGAAGCCTTCGACCCGGAGCTGAATCCTATTCGCGCCAAGGTATCGCTGGGCATGCGGGTCCTGAGCATCAATGATGTTGGTTTCCTCACGCCGGCGGGGTCGCTTTACATGATTTACCAAACCACGAAGGAATCACTGGCGCAGTTGAGCTAAGGAGAGATTTATGGACCAGGCATTGGCGTCGCTGATCACGTCGGCCGCCGGAACCGGGGCAACCACAAATCCGAATAGCCGCTACTATGGCGTGCGGATCGACAGCACCACGCTGGCTGATGGAACGCCGGTCAACTACCTTGCGCGGCGCATCATTCCCCAGCCTGATACTTACTCTTCCACGCAGAGCTATGTGATTGTCGAGGGCGACCGTTTGGATAACCTAGCGGCGAAGTTTCTCGGCGACCCAGCCTTGTACTGGATGATCTGTGACGCGAACGGCGCAACCGATCCTGACGAACTCACCGCGCAGGTAGGGGCCACCATCCTGATCCCCGTGGCTTCAAACATTCCCTCGGGAGCCCGTAATGGCTAGCCCGCTTTATCTCTCGCTGCTCGCCGGGCCGGTAGTGGCGCTGCCTGTGCCCAAGCCGTTGATTGATGCGTTCGTCTCAGCGGAGGTGACCGAATCTGCCACCGGCCCAAGCGGCTTCCAGCTTACTTTTACGCTGGGCGATAACTCAATCCTGCAAACTCTGTTCCTGCTCGCAGCGGGAGCGCCGATTCCCATTTTGCGTGTGATTCTGGTCGTCACCTTTGGCGGCCTACCGCAGGTGATTATGGACGGCATCATCGAACACCACGAAGTAGTTCCTGATGCCATGTCGGGTTCATCCAAACTGGTAATTACCGGACACGATCTCTCGAGTCTGATGGGTCTGATCGATTTTTCCGGACTTCCTTATCCGGCCATGAGTCCCGACCTTCGGGTTATGACCATCCTGGCCAAATACGCGGCATTTGGAATCATCCCGGAGGTCATTCCCGTTCCCACCCTGGACATCTCTGTGCCCGTCGAGCAGATCCCGTCGCAAAAGGAGACGGACCTCTTATACATCCAGCAACTGGCGAAGGAAGCCGGTTATGTTTTCTACGTCACGCCCGGACCCTTGCCGGGAACCAACCAAGCGTACTGGGGACCGCAGATCAGGGTCGGGATTCCCCAACCGTGTTTGAACGTGAACATGGATTCGTGGACGAACGTTGAGAGTCTGATTTTTCGTTATCAGCCGCAGAATTCTGTACTGCCCATCGTCTTTATCCAAGAGCCCATCACGAAAATGACTTTACCGATAGTGATACCGCCCGTGGCTCCATTCAATCCGCCGCTGGGTATAGCCGTCCCCATTCCCCAGAAAATCGAGCAGATGAAGGCGACGGCACAACTGAACCCCGCGCAAGCGCTGATGCAAGGAATGGCCCGGGCGGTAGAAACAGCGGACGTCGTGACCGGGGACGGGACTCTGGATGTGGTGCGTTACGGCCAGGTCCTGCGGGCGCGAAGCCTGGTGGGAGTGCGCGGCGCGGGTATTGCTTTTGACGGCATGCACTATGTGGAGAGCGCAACCCACAAGTTGAAGCCCGGCGAATACAAGCAGAGTTTTGTTCTCAAGCGCAACGCGCTGATTTCGAACCTGCCCGTCGTGCCGGCTCTGCCGTATTAGGCCCTGGAGCGAGCGGCTACGTTCTCCCCAAGAGCCCGGTAGTTTGGTAATCGGGCGAGCGGGTCATTTGAAAACCACACGAGGGTAGCAGTGGCCAAATATTACGGCAAATATCGGGGCACGGTGATTGACAACGTCGATCCGTTGCAGATTGGGCGCCTGATGGTGCAGGTTCCGGACGTCTCCAATGTGATCCCGTCCACCTGGGCCATGCCCTGCGTGCCGTTTGGAGGGATTCAGTCCGGTTTCTACGCGGTGCCGGACATCGGGGCCGGAGTGTGGATTGAGTTCGAACACGGAGATTCAGATTATCCAGTGTGGGTGGGCACTTATTGGGGATCAGCCGCTGAAGTTCCCGCGCTGGCTCTGGCTGCGCCGCCCGGTGTTCCTCAGGTAGTGATCCAGACCACGGGGCAGAACACGCTCTTGATCAGCGATGTTCCCGGTCCCACAGGTGGAATTCTGCTCAAGGCAACCACGGGAGCAATGATTTCGATCTCGGATACCGGAATCATCATCAGCAATGGCCAAGGCGCGACCATTGCCATGACCGGTCCCGCGGTCACCATCAACGAAGGCGCCCTGGAGGTGATTTGATCGATGCCCGGCTTTCTGATTCAACAAGGGGCCACTGTCATTTGCATACATGGCGGGCAAGCCATGCCGTTGGTTCCCAATCCTGCCGTCACGCTGGAGGGAATGCCGAGCTGCCTTCTGCCCGATCCCTGGAGCGTGGCCGGATGTCCTGGGATTCCGCCTACTATTCCTCCGTGCGTCATGGCGTCATGGGTCGTAGGTACGGTTCGCGTCACATCCTACGGACAACCGCTCTTGGTGCAAAGCAGCCAAGCAATCTGCACGCCAACGGGAACGCCGTTGCTTCCGATTGTCACTCAGGCGCGAGTAAACGCGACCTGATGGAACGGAATTACGTATGAATTTGGCATTTCCTTACAACTTCGACTCGACCGGGCACACAGCGCAGACCGATCTGCTGACGCACATCAGCGACATGATCGCGCAGATCCTGTTTACCTCGCCGGGCGAGCGCGTGAACCGGCCCACTTTCGGCAGCGGAACCGCGCAACTGGTATTCGCTCCCAACAGCGTGATCCTCGCCGGCGCGCAACAGCAGGCGATTCAGGCCGGCCTCCAGCAGTGGCTCTCAGACCTGATCCGAGTGCAATCGGTTTCAGTCGTGGCCGACGGCGAGACTCTACAAATCACCGTGGTGTATCTGGTGATCCAGACGCAACAGCAGCAGACGCAGCAGTTCGTCTACGGCGGAGCGATGTCATGATCTATTTCTGCTCACAGAAGAACCGGCGCGCCCTGGTGCTGCAGAGCGCCAAGCTCAATGGAATTGATTACCTTGAAGTCGTTGGCAGCTCGCCGTGCGGCACACAGCTTGCGCTCTCCTTCTTGAAGGACGCGCGCTCCCTTGCTCTCACGCCCGCCAACATCACCGTTGCGGGAGGAGCTGCGGTTCAGGTCGCCGCGATCACGCCGGCCAGCGCCGCCTCGCCCTTCGTCGTTCAGGTCAATCTGAATCAGACCGGAGATTTTTCTCCTTACAATCTTAAGCTGGTGGCGGGAAGTGGGATTAGCGACCCGCCTGATGGCATTGATCCACAACTCTCTTGCGTCACGTTTTCTTTCAAAGCCGGATGTCCATCTCCTGCGGACTGCGCGCCTGACAATTGCTGCTCGACTCCTCCCCAGCCTGCGCCGGACATCAACTATCTTGCCAAGGATTATGATGGCTTCCGCCAGGTCATGCTGGATCGCATGTCTGCACTGGCGCCCATGTGGACGGAGACGCATGCCGCCGATCTGGGCATCGCACTGGTGGAAACACTGGCGTATGCTGCAGACCATCTCAGCTATCAACAGGATGCGGTTAGCACGGAGGCTTACATCGGCACAGCCCGCAGCCGCATCTCAATGCGCCGCCATGTTCGCCTGGTTAATTATCAGATCGGCGAGGGCAGCAATGCGCGGGCCTGGGTCCAGGTGGGAACTGCAGCCGATAACCTGCAGATACCGGCCGGGACCCAGTTCTACGTTCGTGTTCCAGGACTTCCTCCCGTGGCGAAAGCAGGCGATCCGGTCGCGCAGCAACTCGCTCAAACCACCAACCCCATTTTCGCCAGCATGCAGACGGCTACTCTCTTTACCGAACAAAAAAGCATGAACTTCTACACCTGGGGAGACACCAACTGCTGCCTGGCTCCGGGAGCGACCGCAGCCACGTTGGCCGGCAGTCTGACGACGCTACAAGCAGGCGATGTGCTGCTCTTCGAGGAGGTGAAGGGTGCAAACACCGGGGAGGCGGGCGATGCCAATCCCGCCAACCGCTGGGCCGTACTTCTGACCAGCGTAAGCACCAAGGATTACAAGTCGCGGCCCCTCGTCGATCCTCTCAACGGGCAGGCCATTACCCAGATTGCATGGTCCGCCGCCGACGCGCTTCCCTTTCCGCTGTGCCTTTCTTCGACCGCAGATGCGGAACATGGCTCGGGACCGGTTTCTAACGTGAGCGTTGCCCGCGGAAATATCCTCCCCGCGGACCATGGCGTGTGGGTTAGCTCGGAAGCGCTGGGGACAGTACCCGCCGCGCCGCCAACACCCATCACCAGCAGCACCTGCACGTGCGGGACCCAGGCGCCGGTGACTACGCCGATTCCGCGATTCTATCCGGAGCTTGCTCAGTCGCCGCTCACTTTCAGCATCCCGTTCACAGGAATTCCTTCAGCCAGCGGCTTTCTGGCAGCGGACCCGGCAGATGCCAAGCCGCAGATTTCGGTGAGCAGTAATGATGGGATTACCTGGTCTCCGGCGACTGATCTGCTCTCCTTCGATGATACCGCGCGTGGATTTGTCCCGGAACTCGAGAATAACGGCGCGATCTTTCTTCGTTTTGGCGACGGCCAATACGGCGCCGCACCGGATGCCGGGGTCGCATTCTCGGCGACCTATCGCGTGGGGAACGGCAGCGTCGGCAACGTTGGGCAGGAAGCCCTGGCGCACATTGTGGTGCCGTCGAGTTTTCTTCCTCCGCTCTCAAACATCACCGGCGTACGCAATCCTCTGGCGGCCAACGGCGGCGTCGATCCCGAGGACATGCAACACATTCTTCAGTACGCTCCGTTCAGTTATGAACAGCAATTGCGTTGCGTGACTGAGGCAGACTATGGCCAGGCGACCAGCCAGGTCAGCGGAGTCCAGGCTGCTCGTGGCACCCTGCGCTGGACCGGCAGTTGGTATACCGCCTTTGTCTCCGTCGAGCCCACGGCCACGCTGACTCCTCAATTGATCACCGACACCACGGCCCGCGTGAATCCCCTGCGCATGATGGGTACTGATCTGGCCGTAGAGGGTGCTGTGATCGTGGGCTTGCGAATCACCATGCAGATTTGCGTCGATCCGGAACATTTCCAAGGCGATGTTTATGACGCGCTGATGCGGGTCTTCGTCACCGGAAACCAGTGCAACGGACAGAGCGGTTTGCTGAACCCGGCCAACTTTACCTTCGGCCAGACGGTGTACGCGAGCCCATTGATCGCCGCCGCGCAGGCAGTCGAAGGCGTTTTGTCCGCCACCCTGGTGACTTTTGCGCGAATCGACAACCCTTCGGTAGACGGCGTAGCCCAGGGCTATCTCACCGTGGGACGGCTTGAAATTCCGCGCTGCGACAACGATCCCAATCACCTGAACTTCGGAATGTTTGTGCTTCAGATGGACGGTGGCAAATGAGTGACACGACAAACGACGGCTGCGTGATTCCTGAGCAGCAGCTTTGCGGCTGCTGCGCTGGGATTGCGGCCGAGACTCCGCAACTCATCACGAACCGTCCCGCGCTCTCCTCGATTGCGTATCGTGCCGGCACATACTCCAGCTTCAACGCCAGCCTGCTGGCGGCGCTTTCCGATCCCGATTCCCCGGTACTGGCCCTGCTGCGTACGCGCGACCCGTCGGATTTTTCCATCGCCCTGCTCGATGCCTGGGCCGTTGTGCTGGACATCCTTACCTTTTATCAGGAGCGCCTTGCAAACGAGGCGTTCCTGCGCACGGCAGTGGATCAAAGATCTGTTTTTGAGCTGGCCCGGCTGGTCGGATATGTGCCATCTCCGGGAGTCGCTGCTTCCGCGGTGCTGGCCTTTACCCTGTCCAGCGCCACGGGATCGCCGGACAACGTGCTGATTCCCCAAGGCACGCGTGTACAGAGCGTTCCAGGGCCCGGCCAAACGCCACAGGTGTTTGAAACCTCGTCGGATCTGACGGCCATTATTGCGGCCAATTCTATTCCCGCTGGGACGACCATTCCCTGGCAGCTTTTCGGGTCCGATGTCAGCACCTGGATTCAGGGGACCGCGAACAACATCAACGCGGGTGATACGCTGCTTTTTCTGACTGCTCGCTCGGGCCAGGCCGTAGCGAACGGACCTGCGGATGTGCACTATGTGACCGACGTGAATATTAATTCGGCCTCCGGTAACAGCCAAATTTTCTGGGACCAGCCGCTGTCCTCGACATTTACGGGCGGCATGACAGCGGAGGATGTCTGCATTTTCGTCTTCGGCAAAAAAGCCGCCCTCTACGGCGTACAGGCGCCCAATCCGTTAACGCTGGGAAGCAGAAACCTAGGCAGTCTGGGCTACTCGGGGGGTAGTGACTGGACGTTTTCCTACACGGACGGCAGCTATCAGATCAACCTTGACGCTTCCTATCCCGGGCTGGCGCCGCAGCAAGGAGTTTCACCGCCCGCGCCGCCGTCGCTGATCATTCTTAGCGGCCTGGGCTACACCTCTTATTTTCGGGTCAAAAGCGCGGTGGAATCGAATCCCGGCCTCTACACGCTGACTGCCAAGACGACTCAGCTCACTCTTACCTGGGGCAGGATCCTCACCGGCGACACCAATCTTTCCCTGAACACAGTTCTGTGGGAATTCGTAAGAGAAACGCGCAATATCACCGCCTACGTGCAAAGCGCGGAGTTGACCCCGGCGAACGTTCCGCTAACCGCAAGCAGCCTCTCCATCACTACCTCCATCGGAACGCTAAGCTTCGCTTTGGCCACGGGCATGATTGTTCCCGTGCGGGGAACCTCGATTGCGATCGTCGGCGGACAGCAGATCGCCGCGAACCAGCCCATCGGCGTCACGGGAAAGCCCGTGCGCTTGCAGGTCACAAACGGGAGCCAGGCAATTCTCATTCCCGCGGGTTCATCCGGCACGTTGCAGGTAACGGACAACCAGGTTTTCCTGGTTACGAGTTTCCCGCCAACCATCGATCCGACTACGAAGTGTCCCGCGTGGAGCGTGGAAACCTTGGCAGGTGTTTCAGGCACGCTGATTGTTGCGGCAAGCAATATGCAATTGCAGCCGGCAGCTACGAGCGATGCTTCCACGGGCGAAGCCGCGCTGGTAAACGCCGCCAGCGTCGCGGGCGACATCACCACGCTCAGTCTCGTGAACGCGCTGGCGGGCATCTACGACGCGACCGCGGTCACGGTGCACGCGAACGCAGTCGAGGCTACGAATGGCCAGACCGTACAGGAAATCGTGGGCAATGGCGATGCTACCAGCAACAACCTGCAGTTCACTTTGAAACAATGGCCGCTGACCTACGTGACCTCGCCTACCGGCAATGGCTCGCAATCCACGCTGCAAGTATGGGTGAACAACCTGCAATGGCAGGAGGTTTCGAACCTGCTTTCTTCCGGCCCGGCGGACCGGGTTTTTGTCACACGCGTCAATCCGCAGGGCAACACCGTGGTGCAGTTCGGCAACGGAACACAGGGTGCGTTGACGCCAACCGGGCAATCCAACATTCGCGCGGTCTACCGGACGGGCATCGGCAGCGCGGGCATGGTGAATGCCGGGCAACTTTCGCAGCCACTGGATCGTCCGCAAGGTCTTAAGTCCGTGGTGAATCCCGGCGCTGCTAGCGGAGGCGCCGACCCAGCCTCCACAGACGACGCCCGCGCCAGCGCTCCCCTGCCCACGCTGACCATTGGCCGAGTGGTCTCGCTCGAGGACTATCAGAACTTTACGCTGGCTTTCGCCGGCATCGCCAAAGCCGTCGCCACCTGGACCTGGTTCGGCAATCTGCGCGGCGTCTTCCTAACGGTGGCGGGAGATAACGGCGCGACCCTCGAGAATTCCGATCCGATCATCGTCAACCTGGTCAGGGCGATCCGGTCTGCCGGAAATCCTTACATTCCGTTGCAGGTCGCATCCTACGTCCCGGTTCAGTTTCAGTTCACCGCCAACGTCAACATCGACGCCACCGACTACGTTCCCAAACAGGTTCTAGCGCAGATTTGGGAGAACGTTTCTGCTGAGTTCGCTTTTGACCAGCAACAGCTCGCCCAGAACGTGGTGGCCAGCCAGATCATCGAGACCATTCAGCAGACCCCGGGCGTCATCGCCGTGCAGCTCACGGCGTTGAATCTGAGCGGTGAGCCTGTCACCGGCACGCCGCCGGCCATGCTGTGCGCGTCCGGACCCATGCCGCCCCAGGGAGCCCAGATGCTTCTTCTCGATCCGCAAACGCAAAGCAACATCGGAGTGTGGTCATGAGCCTGAACGCCGAGCAACTATTTGCGCTGCTGCCTGCGGTTTATCGCACCCGAGACGCGGCCAACGGCGGCCCGCTCCAGGCGCTTTTCGGCGTCATCGCCGCCCAGTCAGAGATCGTCGAAGACAATATCCTGCAGCTTTACGATGACCAATTCATCGAGACCTGCTCCCCCTGGGTGATTCCCTATATTGGCGACCTCATTGGTTACAACTCGATATTCGAGGTGGCGGACGCCACCGTCCCCAGCCGCGCCGAAGTCGCCAACACCATTGGCTACCGGCAGCGCAAAGGGACGCTGGTTGCTCTCCAGCAACTCTCCATGGACACCAGTGGGCGGGCTGCCCTGGCTGTGGAGGAGTTCAAGCGTCTGATTACCACGGAGAGCATGCGACTGGTGCGTCCGCGCCACGTCTCAACCGTCAACCTCCGCAACATGGCGGCGCTGGACCGGTTGAACACCCCCTTTGATACGGAGAACCGCACCATCAACGTCCGCCGCATCGCTCCGCGTGTGCGTGTGCCGGAGAGTCCCGATCCCGCCCCGCTCGACATTGCCCTGCACGGGCCGGGCAGCTTCAACATTCCCGATATCGCCGTTCATCTATGGCGGCTGAGAAGCCTTACCGTCACCAATGCTCCCGCGTTCGTGGTCGGCGGCGGCCGCTATATGTTCAGCCCCCTGGGGCAGGATATGCCGCTCTTCTCCCAGCCGCCTACCCGCAGCGCCTTTACCCTTGACACGCGCATCAACGTGCCCGAGCCTATCGGTCGCTATGAATTTGGAAAAAGCCTGAACTCCAAGAACACAGCGAGCGGCTCTCCAGTGTTTTACGGTCCTTCCGCCAGTATTCTGCTGACGGCGGACGGTACGCCGATAGACAGCTCGCAGATCATCTGCGCCAACCTCTCCGATCTCGCCAACGGCGCCTGGTGCACGGTTCCAACGGGCAAGATCGCCATCGATCCCGAACTGGGGAGGATTCGGTTCGCTTCCAACCTTTCTCTTCCCAAGTCGCTGCTGGTCAATTGCTCCTATGGCTTTGCCGGGGAGATCGCGGGCGGGCCTTACGATCGCGCCGCGTCACTGTCGCTTCCAACCTCGGCGCAGGCGCAGTTATTCGCGATTGTCGGATCGGCTGCTTACCCCACGCTGGCCGGCGCGGTCCAGGCGTGGAACAAACTGGCGCCGGGAGCGATTGGCGTCATTGTCCTTCCGAACTTTGCGAGTCTCGCCGTCGACCTGACCGGCGCGAATTCGATTCAGCTTCCAGAAGGCAGCAATCTGTCCATCCTGGCCGGCCAGCCCATCGCGTCCGGAGGAGCGGCCTGGAACAACTCTCTGGGTACGCTGACGGGAGACATCCAGGTGAATGGGGCGCCGGGGACTCCGCTCCCGGAAGGCGAGACTGCAGTCGCAGGGCAACTCTTGATCAGCGGACTTTGGATCGCCGGTCAACTGACTGTTACCGGCGAGAGCGCGACGGTGCAGATTTCCGATTCCACCCTGGTTCCGGGACTTAGCCTGACCCGCGACGGCAAGCCGTCGTCACCGGGCGACCCGAGCATTGTGGTTACTGCGGCAGAGGCGGCGCTCACCTTGACGCGCTCCATCAGCGGCCCAATCGCTGCTGATACGGGCGGCAGCACGCGCCTCTGCTCCAGCATCCTGGATGCAACTTCACCCTGCTGCGTAGCCTATGCGGCGCCCGACCTTGCCTCCGCTGGAGCCGACTTGCACGTGGAAGACAGCACCATCATCGGCAAAGTTCACACGCGCACGATTCCTCTGGCATCAAACACGATTTTTGTTGCCCGCCGTCCACGACGCGATCCCTGGCCGGCCGCCATCTGGTCGAGCCGGCGGCAGACGGGCTGCGTGCGCTTCTGTTTCCTGCCCTTTGATTCCGTCACGCCGCAGCGATACCAGTGCCTCCCGGGAGATGCCGCCAGCGAGCCGGCGCTGCAACCGCAATTCGTGACGCTGCGTTACGGCCAGCCGGGTTATGCCTTGCTGAGCGGCGACGCCCCGATGGCGATCTGGCAGGGCGCGGACAACGGTTCGCAAATGGGAGTGTATTACCAGATCCAGGAAACTGAAGCCGTCCGCAATGTCCAGTTGCGCGCTCCGGAGTATCTTCCTGTCTGCATGGAGAGCGGAATCTTTCTCCATCCATCTCGCTCGCTGATCGTGCCGCAGCCGCCCGTGGCTTATGGCTCGCGGCTGCGAACTTGCTGCGATGATCCCGATGCCGCTTCGCCAACCATGCCCGGAATAGGCAGTGTGCTGGTGTAAATGAGATGTTTCACTAATTGCAGAAATGGTCAGGTGCCTTATGAGAGGTGATTTCAGCCGAACTCGGTTTAACCCCACGAAGCAGTACACGGCCGTGTTGGAACAGCAGGGGCGTGTAGCCCTGGACGCCGATGCCAATGAGCAATCCGCCATTGACGGCTATTTGCGCCACGCGGAGACGGTGGACGTGATGGGCGATTATGGCGGGCCTGCTGACGACTTGGGATTCGCCATCAGCGTCTCCGGAAATCAGATTCTGATCAGCGCTGGGCGTTACTACGTCCAAGGCCTTTTGTGCGAGAACACACAGAATAATCTCACCTACAGCAACCAAACCTACTTGATCGGCCCTTCACCCACGGATTCCGCTCTGCTCTCTCAACTGCAGCAAAAGGGAGGGGCCATTCAAGTTTTCTTGCAGGTCTGGCAGCGGCTGGTGACGGCGCTGGATGACCCGTGTTTGCGCGAGCCGGCGCTGGGCCAGGCCGACACAACGGCGCGCTTGCAAACCGTCTGGCGCGTGGTCGCCAACCTTGTTGCCGCGACAACGGTCGCTCCCCCACCTGTGCCCGCAGCGCCTTCGGCCGCACTGGCAGCCACCAGAATCTCTGCCACTGCGGCCAAGTTGAATCTCGCTGCTGCCAGTTCTGTGGCATCCACGGTGACATCGGTGGCGGCAACCGGCGGGGCCACCGGGACGACGGCCATCGCCGCCCCGCCAGCCGGATCTGCCGTCCCCACAGTCGATTGCTGCACGCAGATGTACAACCTGCTCACGATTCTCACCACGGGAACTATGGCTGCGATGACCAGCGGCGGCACCACCGACTGCTCCTGCCAGCCCATTCCCGCAGCCGGATATCAGGGACTGGAAAACCAGCTCTATCGAGTAGAAATCCATCAAGGCGGGCTCGCGACGAAGGCGACCTTTAAATGGTCGCGCGAGAATGGCTCGGTGGTTGCCTCCATCCTTAGCATTTCCGGTCCAACGGTCTGGGTCAACTCGCTGGGACCGGATGCCAATTTGGGATTCCAGGCGAATGACTGGGTTGAGATCAGCGACGATACTTATCTCTTCGGCGAGACGCCGAATCAGCCGGGAGTGCTCTATCAGATCCTCAGCGTCGATCCGACAGGGCCCTCGATTGCGCTGACCACATCCGCTGTTTCCGTTGATCCAACCCGGAATGCTCGAGTGCGGCGTTGGGACCAGTCTGGAAGCTCCGCCGGTTCTAATGGCGTGCCCCTATCCGCGAATGCCTGGCAGGCCCTTGAAAACGGTATCCAGATTAACTTCAGTCAGGGGTTCTATCGAACTGGAGACTATTGGAGCATTCCGGCACGAGCGGCCACCGGCCAGATCGACTGGCCCCCCTGCGGCGGAAATGGCAATGCATTCCAGAGCCCCACTTCCATCACTGTATTTAATGCGCCTCTGGCATGCATCCACTGGGACGCGACCAGCAACCAGGCGACCGTCGAACCTTGCCAGCGGACCTTTTCGCCGCTCACCGAGCTGACGCCGGAGGTCCCGCCGACTGCGCTCCACGTAACCGACTACAGTTGGGCCAATGATGACGTCACGACCTTGGACGCGCTTTTGAACAGCGGTTTGACGGTGACGCTGGATGCGGCGCCGACCGGACCCATCAGCGGAGCCAACTTCATAGTAACGGTGGAGGCCGCGAATCGGTCCTTGATGCCGGACTTTAATGTCGTAGCGACGAGGGTGGGGATCGTGGCGACGGCGCCGGTTGCCGCTGCTGCGTCAGCCGCACCCGTCGCCGCTGCAACTCCGGCTGCAGCCCTTGCCGCGCCTGCTGCGACTTTGGCCGAAACGGCTAAGGTGACCACGCTGGCCACACCGGCCGCAGTTACCGCCGCACCCGTAGCTGCCTTGCCCGTAGCCGCGACACCGGTCGCCGCGACGCCTGTTGCCACTACACCTATTGCCGCTGCACCGGTTGCCAATGCGCCCATTGCCGCGACACCTGTTGTCACAACCACAACCCCGGTTGATACCGCCCTTTCGGCCGGCATCCTGTCCGGTCTGCTCAACACCTTGCTCACCACGAATTACACACCTGTCTACCAGATTGTGCCGCTCAATATCTCCATTCTCGACTGGCAGACTACGGTAAACACCGCCGCCAAGCAGATTGTCTGGGGGTTGCCGACGAGCCCGGACACGGATATCACTGCTCTGCAATCCAGATACATTGCGGTCATCAACACCGCGCTGGGAACGCTGGCGTCGTATGGGATATACGCTCGTGCGCGGGTTAAGCTGATGGGGGGTGCGATATTTGCCACGAGCGGGAATACGCAAAGTTTCCTCGATGGGCAAAGCTTTGGGCAGCAAGCCACGCGTCAGGATGGAAAAACTCCATGCATCTCCTTGCACATGCCTTCCGGGAACAACGATAAGGCCAGTGATTTCGAGGGATGGTTCTATCTGGCGCCATATAATAGTGTGTCTTCCCTGAGCATGAATTACTCCACTTTCACCGTGGTGGTAAATTCCAACCATGTCGTCACCGGCGTGACGGCAGGTTCGCCGGCCACCGCGGTCACGGCCCAGGTGACCGTGAATCTGCTTTATTCCGCGGTGATGGCCAGTGGCGTCACCGTCAATCTCAGCCTGGCGGCGGTGACGGCGGGGGTGACTCCAAGCAGCTTCGTAACTTTAGCCAAGACTACTTTGGTGATTCCACAGGGCTCGTCCTCCGGTGAGGTAAATATCAACGTGGTAGGCAATCCCGGTGTCAGCACCAGCGGCACTGCGACAACTGCGGTATCCGATGTCTTTCAAATCACCGCGAATGTCCAGCTCGCCTACGGAAGCCCGGACTCGCAATCCGTCACCTTCACTCTAACGGGAGTGCAACCCCCCGTCATCATCCAGTAACGAAAGGAGAAGCTTGATGCGGGCCGTCTGGTCATATTGGAGCAAGCCCTACCTGGAATCCAAAGGGCGCACTTGGCCCAGCCCGATGCACCATTGGCTGGCTTGGGGACTTTCCCTTCGTCTGGCTCGCCGGCACTATCCGGAGACCATGCTGGTCACCGACCGCGCGGGCAAGGAACTGCTTGCCGATTGCCTGGGTCTCCCGTTCACACTGGTGTCGACCGAGTTGGACTCGCTTCGGCACGCGGACCCAGGCTGGTGGGCTTTGGGCAAGCTGATCGCTTACAGCATGCAGGAGCAACCGTTCGTTCACCTGGATGCCGATGTTTTTTTATGGAAACCGCTGCCGCCCGGCGTGGTGAGCGCTCCTGTGTTCGCCCAATGCCCCGAGGAGCATTCTGCCCGCGACTCGTCCTGTGCGCCCCGCCAGGTGGAAAGGGCTTTTCAACAATGTGAGCTGCCTTTGCCGGCGGAATGGGAGTGGGCGCGCTCCCGGTCGCTGGCTATCTATCGTGAAGCCAATTGCGGAATTATGGGCGGCAATCGCACCGATTTCATCCGTTACTACGCAAACCTTGCCCGCGACTTGGTGTTGAGTCCGGCCCATGCGGAAGCCTGGGCCAGGTTCGACAACAAGGATGGTTTCAACATGGTGGCGGAGCAGTTTCTGCTGAGTGCTTGTGTCGATTTTCACCGCTCAGATCCGGAGTCACCATTTCGGGGAATCTTTATGCGCTACCTCTTTTCTTCAGCAGGGGAGGCGGTAGACCAGGAGGCGGCCGCGCGCGCGGGTTTCACCCATCTCTGGGGCGATGCCAAGCGCGACAGGGCCATCGCGCGAAGATTGGAACAACGTACTCAAGATGAGGACATTCATTTTTACAGGCATTGCCTGCATTTAAGCCAGAACCGCAACTTGCTGGCCGCCATTGGAGCTTGATATGCGAAAGGCACTGGCCCCACCCGGTCGCTCGACATCGAAGCAAGGCAACCAGCCTGCCAAGGATGTGGTCCGATCGCCGACAGCTTTGCGCAATCC
Organism: uncultured Acidobacteriota bacterium; assembly: GCA_963831905.1. Taxonomy (GTDB): domain Bacteria; phylum Acidobacteriota; class Terriglobia; order UBA7540; family UBA7540; genus CAVROP01. Next base: position 393,365 of record CAWHRX010000005.1, read on the forward strand.
TGCATCGCGGCGTGAATCTGCCGCACCGCAAGGAACCGCCTTGCCGCAATCCTTTGCGGCGATACCAAAACTGGCTTCGCAAGAAGTTACTACGGAAGAAAATCCGCAGCGCACGCCTTCGCTGCCCTTACAACGCAAGCTGGCCATCGGTGCAGTTAACGATCCCCTGGAAGCTGAAGCCGATGCTATTGCTGACCGCGTTGTGGGGGGATCCTTGGCATCTGCGCCCCATTTCGGTGCGGTTGCCGTGCGCCGCAAATGTGCCTGCGAGGGTTCTGGTAAACCCTGCGCGGAATGCGAAGAGGAAAAGAACAAGGTCCAACGAAAAGCGACCGCAGCCATTACGCCGACAGACGCGCCGCCTGTTGTTCACGACGTGCTCAGCTCGCCCGGCCAGCCGCTGGATTCCGCGACACGTTCCCTTATGGAACCACGCTTCGGGCGGGATTTCGGTCGGGTAAGAATCCATACGGGAGATCAAGCCGCACGCTCAGCGCGAACGATGAACGCGCTGGCTTACACGGTGGGCCCAGATGTCGTATTCGACAGCAATCGCTACGTTCCCGCGACACAAGAAGGTCAAAAACTGCTGGCGCACGAACTGGCCCATGTTGCCCAACAGGGAAATTCGGACAGTAGCGTGGTCAGGCGGGCGACCGGATCAGCTTCGAGCGGGACAGGAGCACCTTCTCCGCCGGCACCCAATGCGTCTGCTACCGGCGGCTCGGCTCGGCCCGCTGCGTCCCCAATCGCAGTCGATGTGATCTCTGCCGAAAACCCTGAAGACTTTCTGGCGCGCGCGGCCGCCCAGAATCTCGGCGTAGATATCCGGGTGCGCTCGATGGTGGATATGGTGGATCAGGTTGAGCGCCTGACGTTCTGGCAAAAGCTGCCTCTCACGCCTGAGTATTTTCAATCACGCCAATCCTTCCTACCAGCGTGTATCTGGAGGCCGCGAAAAGAAGTCACAGCCTGCACCTCACGAGGAAGGCTTTTCTCTAAGTTGGCTGCTGAGCGATGCCAGTCATGCCACCTTGAACCGATTGCGTCACTCATTATGCTGCAACGCCGAAGTCAACTGGTATGGATGCTCAACTGCGGGAGTGTGGGCCGGGGGTGACGAACGGAGCGCCGCCGAAGTACGGCAGAGCAGCGAGCGCTACAGCGGAACCTTCGGTCATTTTTATCACGACGTGTCTGAGGCCGCAGCACACGGCGCTACCAGTTTTCAGTTCATCGGCCCAGTCAATGTTCAAAGCTGGGCCAACGCTCTTTGCACGACCGTAAACGCTGCCACGGACTTTAACAACTGGCGTACAACCGGTTCAGGTGTTGTTCGCACAGTCATTCACGGCGGCCAGATGGTGCCATACCCGCACGAAGCAAACATTAATTGTTCGTGTGACGCCACGAGTGGACGCCTTGCAGCAGATGCACCCACCACGACGCAACTCAGCCAGCGCGCAACAGAGCTAAGGGAGCGAGCGCTTAAGCCGATCTATGAACAAACACGCAGCGCAATTGGCAGCAACGTTGCTCCCACCGCGGAGACACCTGCGCAGAGAAGCGAGCGCGAGAGCTTCGAGCGGGATCAGGCCAAGTTCTTTGCAGAAGTCGGCGAGAACATCCGAAATACGATTTTAGAGCACGCGGGATTTACCCCGGGAGCGCAACCGCGTACAGCCGATGACGCGCTCAAAGTCACTGCCTTGTGGGGGTTGGACGTTCGACAAAATTGTCGCCAACCTGGGTACGCTTTCTACGTCAGTTTCAGGACGAACCACGACGGCCACGACCGCGTCCCTTGATCAGCAGCAAGAAAATCTGGAAGGCGCCCTGACACCTAAAGGCCGCGAATCGTTCATGAACGCATTGCTGGCGGTTCGACGTGAGCATTTCTGGAACCAACACCTGCAAAACCACAGAATCTACATCTTTCCCGATCTCAGCGGGGTGAACCGTTATCGCGGCTACACTCAGCACAGCAGCCAACCCAGCGCAACAGGGCCAGCCGAGGAAGTCTGGGTCATTCACATCAGCAAGGACCTGCTTGAGTCAGGAGACCAGGGGAGAGACTTGGCGACTGCGTCCATCGTGCATGAGCTTAGTCATACGCTTGGAGGCAACGTGTTGGAGCCGGCAATGCAGCTCTTTGAGCGACAGTTGGCGGATCTTCTTGTGGATCATCCGCGCATTGCTGCTTTGCGCAACAGTGCGACAGACGCTGCGGCTGCGCGGTTGGAACACCTGCGGCTCCTTCGACAAATGATCCACGACGCTACTACATATGCTGAAGGAGAAGTTTTTGTTCATCTCCAGCAACTCACCCATCAACCTGCCATGACTGTAAATGGGAAAACAATTTCCGGCAGCGATTTCATCCTTGATGAAGTTACGTTCTGGATCGGCCGCTTGGCCTGCATCGGCCTGCAGCCACGCCTCCTGGTCGGTCTATTGGGGTCTATCCGCAGGCGGGTAGACAGGACTTACGACGATCGCATTGCCGCGGCGCCGGCCGGCTCACCCGAACGGCAAAGGCTGGTGTTGGATAAGCAAATCGCGGACGCAATGTGGCCACTCGCGTTAAGCCAGGCGCAGAGCCAACCATGCAAGCCCTGACCGGGGAGTCATTAGATCAGTATGAAAACGAAATACTCCACCCTAGCGCGCGCTCCAACCAGACGGGGCAAACAGCTTGGTGTTCATGAGGGGCCACAAGCTGCTTTGCGTGCTCCTGTTGCACATCCAGAAAATGCGGCGCATCCAGGGACGCTCCTGCCGTGCTCGTTTGCAGAGATTCCACCATTGGCATCAAAAGAACTGGAACATACCCGTCCAGCTCCATCGGTTGCAGCGTTATCACAAAAGATGGCGCCGCCCAGGTTCTCCGAGTCGGTGGATCCACGCCTGCCGGCGTCTACACCGGCCTGGACGGAGGACGGACAAACTCGGCTCAGCCCCTCGGCCCTGTTGCTGCCACCTTCGGACCTCCACAGTGTTTTGCAGCACGAGGCCGTGCATGCTGTACACCAGAGCATGGCGCCTCGGCTGGAAACCACAGGCGCCCGCGCGCATGCAGAAAGTCTCGCCAGCCGCGGCGAACAAAATGGCGCCACCCTTTCTTTTGGGGATTTCTTTGCTCCGGTGCCCGCTCTGCTGGCATTTCCGCCGCAGGCCTACAAGCCCTGGACGAGCGTCACCCTCGGGCATCCCGGAGTCGTGGGAGAGGTAGTCGAGTCTGGAGTTGCTGTGCGGATCTTCAGGAGCTACGAAGATCTTGGGGTAAAGGGATCGGGGGCGGGTTATCAGAACTATGAATGCGGAAAGCACGATGCGCCTCCCATTCCTGACCTGGTGAAGAACATGCGCAAGGTGGCCCAGACGGTTGCAAAATTCAACGCCAGCATTCCCAAGGAGGGCACGACCCTGCGTGTAGCGCTGGTCACCATCATCGGTGATCGGAGCGGCAATGCATATCGGACGGCGATCGGAAAAGGGTTGATCATTCTCAGCCAGGACGACTTCGACGCAGGTACTTTCGACGCCACACTTTTTCATGAAGCGTCGCACGCAATCTTCGAGTTTCATAGCGTGGCGAAAGGCGCAGATGACCGACAGCCTGATGCGTTGGCCCTGCGAATCGCGGACTTGTATGTCCGTCTCCAGGACACCACACTGGTTCCGGAACCAAGCGCGAAATTCGATCCTGCGAAGCCGCCGTCGCTGGCCGTCAGTGCCGACGACAAAGCCCATCCAGCCGGGGTGGTGATGGTGATGGACACTCTGTGGGCAGGCGAAGGGGGACACCCGTGGCATGGTGTGGACGAGTTTTTTGCCAGCGCGTACGGCGGTTATCGCAGCAATTCCGCTTTGCTGAAAAAGATTGTCACGCACTATGCCAAGGCGGATTCCAAAATCAGCAGACTCGCGACAGAGCTTTTCTCGCTGCTCGATGTTGCAGGCGATCCAACCAAGGCCGCCAAACTCAAACAGCCGGCCAAGCCGGAGACAGCGACAACCGAATTGGCGAAAGTATCAGCGCCGCCGGATGAGACCGCCGACCAAACAATCCTGGGGTGGCTGATTGATCCCACGCGCATGCCGGCGCCGGACAATATTCGTTGCCCAGCTTCGACGCCGTAAGTGAAATGCTACGTCACCAGGGTAGAAAGCAGATTCGATCAAATGGGCTCTACGGTTGCCACAACACGCGATGTCTTCGTCATGTACACCAAAGCCGCACCACGAGCAGAAACGCTCGGAATTAAGATGAGGAGTTCCGGGTGGAATTGAATATCTCGTAACGAACGCCGGAGTTTTTGACATGGGAGCAGAATCCGCCACTTTAAGCCGCGCGGCAACCAAGCAGACCCAACCGCCTGCAAAGCAGTCCGTGCGCCCATCCGCCGATCGGCAGAGACCTGTTCCCCAGCGCGAACTCGTGACGCCGGGAGGAACTGCCGTTCCCAAATCCTTTGCCGGCATCCCGCCCCTCGCCCCAGGTGAAGACAATTGGGAGATTTTATTTTCCCATCGTGCTTTGCGATTGCCGCTGCAACGCAAGCTCGCCATCGGCGCCGTCAATGATCCCCTCGAAGCAGAAGCCGATGCCGTGGCTGAGCGCGTTATGCGCGGCCCAATTGCGCCTCCGGCCATTCAGTCCAGTTCTCCCGCCGTGCGCCGCAAGTGTTCCTGCGAAGGCAATGGGAAATCCTGTGAAGCATGCCAGGAAGAAAAGAAAGACCGGGATGAGAATAAGCTGCTGCGCAAAGCAGAGGGTGCGGTGACGCCGGTGGAAGCTCCACCCATCGTGCGCGAAGTGCTGCACTCACCCGGCCAGCCGCTGGATGCGAGCACGCGCGGGTTTATGGAGGCGCTCCTCGGGCATGACTTCGGCCAGGTGCGGATACATGCGCAAGGTTCTGTACCTGTGCCTGCACGCTTGGCCGTGGGCGCACCGCACGACGCATTTGAGCAAGAGGCCGGCAGGGTGGCTCAACGCGTCTTGAGTCATTCCTCCGCGCCTGCTGGGGGGCGGCCTGACTTCAGCGGCGTTCGGATTCACACGGATGCCAAGGCGGCGGAATCGGCCCAAGCTGTGAATGCCCGTGCCTACACCGTGGGAAATCACATCGTCTTTGGAACCGGTCAGCCCGCAGCCGGAACCAACGCCGGGCAACGTTTGCTGGCCCACGAACTGGCACACGTGATGCAGCAGACACGCGGTCGCCTGCGTCGTGCAGGGGCCGGCACGGCTTCGCCGGAACCGGAACAGGGCGAGGGGGTTCGCACAGGCAGTTCCAGCCTGACCTTGCAGCGCGACCTGGCGATCGAGCCGCCACAGCCGCCCGCTGTGGGACGCGTGCTCACTCCAGCAGAAATGCGAACAGCAATCGAATTCAATCATCGGGTCGTAGCAGTGATAGGGGAGGCCGGTATACGGCGCCTGCGCGATGTTTTAGGTATTAGCCTCGAGCCGGCGGTAATTGACGAGGATTTCGTACGGGCTGTGGTCGGGTGGCAGGCCGTGCAAGGCCTGTTACAGGACGGCAAGCTTGGCTCAGCCACGGCTCACCCGCTGTTCCGCGAGATCGGGGCTGAACATGTGGGACGCTGCCAGTTGGCGAGTGGCCCCACCTACCATGCGCTGGTCGATCCGGCGGCGGTGCCCGTCGTTGGCGATACCCAGGTAGGGGACCACCGTATCGAGGCCGAGTTTGCGGATGACCCGGCCAATGGTTTGTTCGCCTCGTGTTGTGAGGTGCGCCAATTCATCCAGTGGGACGCCGTGTCTGCGGGGGATTTGCCCGGCGGACACCCGCACGCCGGTTTTCCCGCAGGCACACCAGCGGGCACCTGGATTGAAGATCGTGATCCGGCGGACGTAATCCGGTTCGGCCACCGCTCCGGTCCTTTCGCGGCGTCGCTCGGCCCAGACAACGAATATATCGACAGCACGGGTCGCCCCAATGCGGCCTTCGGGAACATCTATCATGGGGAAGACCGCCCTTTTGGCCCCGCCACTGGTCTCACAGGCCAATGGCGCTTTATGGTGCGAGTATTCGACGTGTGCACTGGCAAGCGAGTGGGTAGCGGCGATGGGGCGACCGATTACTTGACCTACACCTGGTGATCACCTGGGGTGGGGCGTCAATTGGACTTCATTCTCTTCCGCTCGACCGATAACTTGTGCTTGGCGCGAGCCCTGTGCCTTAGCGGCTTGTTCTGACTGAGACCGAGTCGAAGCGGGGAAAGAGCTCGCAAATCCGCCAAATACTCTGTCGATTTTGTTTTTTGGATTGTTTTTTGAGATTTGGTTTTTTTCAGAATTTTCTGTGAGGTAGCCCGACGGAATCAAATTCAGACTATGTCGCCCCTCTTAAGACCCCGGGGACCTCCTAAACCGCACTCCTTCAGCTTAAAACGGCTCGGGCGGCGGATGAGGGTTCTATCGTGGCGAACCATCGCCTCCACCGCCTCCACGCTTGAAACACGAGCCGCCGGTCCCGTTCACAATTCGCCGCGACGGGTCATAAAAACTGCTGCTTGCCGAGCGCCGGGATGCACGGTAACATCCGTCTGGCTGCTTCCATGCGACAAGCTGGGCTTACGACTTCCGAGTTGCTCGACAAGCTGGAGACATTCTACGGCAAGCAGGAACCGTGCTGGCCCGCGGATCCTTACGAGTTCATCGTGTGGTGGCATTGCGGGTACCCGGCTAGCGATGCGGCGTGCAATAAAGGCTGGGATAAGCTGAGAGTTGAGGTTGGCATCGAGCCGCCCAACCTGCTTGAAGCGAGACCGCGAAAGCTCGCTTCTGCCTTGACGCCGGGCGGTATGGTTCCGGAATTGCGCGCTCTGCGACTCAAAGAGATTGCCATGATGGTAACGGACGCGTTCGGCGGTGATCTGCGTGCCGTCCTGACCGGCCCGCTCTCGGAAGCGCGAAAGACCTTAAAGAAGTTTCCCGGCATTGCCGACCCGGGAGCCGATCGTATCCTGCTGTTCGCCGGCATAGCGCCTATCGCTGCGGTTCCCTCCAATTCTCCGCACGTACTGGTTCGTCTCCTCTACGGTCGAGACCACGATAACTACGGCGCTAGTTATCACGAAGCACAGCGAGCGATCGCGGCGGAGGTGCCGGAGACGTTCGACGCCCGCACGCGCGCCTATCTGCTACTGAAGCACCATGGCCAGCGGATCTGCAAACGCACAAACCCGAGGTGCGAAGAGTGTCCTGTCAGCTCGAGCTGCTCTTTTTTTCGCCGGAGATCGCCGCCCCAGGTCGATAGATAACCCGTAAACACTCCCTGGACGACCTGACAGGCGTTGTTGGGTGTTGCGTACCAATGGTCGGCCGCTGGGAAACTGGCCCGAAACGGTATCCGGGAAATAGATCCCGCCTTGCCGCCTAGCGTTTGCCTTTTCCTGGCGAGAACGCCCTTACCCCCGGCAATCATGCAAATTCCGCAGAATTGGCGGTCGGGTCCCCGAAGCCGACTTGGACAACTTCGGCTGGCGCGCTCGGGCCTTGGCCGAAAGGGCTCTCGCATTCGCTTTTGGTCAGTAGTTTCCGGATACGCCAGCCAGGAAGGGCACCCGTCCGTGCGAGGCACTGTCATCGAATGTCAGAGGGTTGGTTTCTTCTGCGGCCCATTGCGAAATCAGGGGAGCCGAAGCGTTTTGTCGCTAACTCGATTGTTTTACGGCTCTCCTGCCCTTCGCCACTTTCCGGGGTATTGTCGTTCCATCAAACATTCAAGCATGTTAATATAGCGCAACCTGGTTCAAAGTGTATGCCTCGCCTTCGATCACTTGGCGCGCTTTCGCTTTGGGTTGCCCTTTTCTGTTGCTGCGGGGACGTTGGCCCGTTGAGCGCTCAGACTAATACGACACCTGAAAAGGAAAGTGAGACCATCCGCGGCACAATCTTGAATAGTGTGACGCATGCACCCGTTGGCCGTGCGCTCGTCCAATCACCGGATGGTCGCTTTGCAACGCTGACGGATTCTGCCGGGCATTTTGAGTTCAGAATTCCATCAAGCGAAGCGGGCCGGAGAAGCGAAGGTCCCATTCCAGCCCCCGGAGCGACATCCCCAGGCGAAGAAACTAACTATCCCGATTTCCTGATGGCGCGCAAGCCCGGCTACCTCAGTAATGAAAACCCCATGGGTACACAAATAATCCCGGGCCAAAAGGAGGTTACGCTCTATCTCGTGCCGGGAGCTCTCATCGTGGGCCACGTTGTCGTGGCGGGTTCCGGCACTACGGAAAGGGTCCAGGTGGAAATCTACCACCGCGAAATCGAGGACGGCCGCGCGCGTTGGAAGTCCAAGGGCACGTTTAGAACATGGTCCGACGGGGTGTTTCGTTTTTCCGAGCTACCTCCCGGAACCTACAAATTATTCACGCACGAACTGATTGATCGCGATCCGCTGACCTACAACCCTCAGGGCCAGCTATACGGCTACTCACCTGTCTATTTTGCGGGAGCGGACAACTTCGCTGCGGGAACCACAATTCAATTATCAGCAGGCGACGCTTTCGACGGGGACTTCTCACTGAAGAGGACGGAGTATTATCCCGTGGAAGTCGGCCTGACGAATGCGCCTGAGGGGGCGCGGGTCCGCGTCGTAGTCGATGCGGGGGGTGAAGGAGGACCAGGATATGCACTTGGCTATAACCCGCAAACACACAAGATTCACGGCTTTCTGCCGGACGGTGCGTACACCGTTAAAGTGTCGACCGTCGGCCCGGCGAGCGAGACGGGGACCGCGTACATCGGCGTGAAAGGCGCCCCGGTTACAGGTTACGCAGTGACGTTGGTTCCCAGCGCCACCATTAGCGTGAACCTCACAGAAGAATTCACATCGGCTGAAGGGACTGGCGGTGGTGCGCAGTCCGGGTCTTTCGCCGGGTTCCAAACGTGGCGTGGACGTTACTTCACGGCATGGCTGGAGTCAGCCAACGAATTCGAACAGGAAGGTAGCCCTTCATTACGTCGACCCAGCGGGCCCGAGGACGAATCTCTGGAAATCGAGAATGTAAACCCCGGACGCTACTGGGTGCGTGTCGATTCAGCTCGGGGCTACGCAGCCTCGCTCAAATGCGGAGAGACGGACTTGCTGCATCAGCCGCTCGTCGTCCCGGCAGGAGGATCGACTGCTCCGATCGAGTTGACGTTGCGGGATGATGGCGCACAGATCGACGGCATCATCGAGGATGTCCCGAGAGTCTCCGGACCATCACCCACTACGGCATTTCAAGCGCCTCCTCATCTCTATCTTATCCCGTCGCATAACAGCACGGGCCAGTTCATGGAGGCAATGGCCTCGCCGGACGGAAGTTTTTCCCTCGAGCAGATCCCACCCGCCGACTACCAAGTATTGGCTTTGGATGGCGCGCAACCGGAACTGGAGTATCGAAACGAAGAAGCGATGCAAAAATATCACTCTTGGGGGCAAGCGGTTCGACTGGGCCCTGGCCAGCGTTTGCAATTGCGGCTGCGCATGGTCACGGGGAGCGACTAGTTATGCGGAGCTTGCCGCGATGGACTCAATTGACGATCCCCTTGGCTGGATTCGCCTTCGTCTGCGCGTGTGCGATCCTGTCGGCCCAAAACCGTCGCGAGGAACCCAAACCAGCCAGCGTCAGCGGGGCATTTAGGATTGGGGGTGTTGTTGTCAGCGAGGCAAGTGGGGCGCCGCTGGCGCGCACGCGTGTGACCATCGTTGATGCTAAGAACCCTCGCAATGCGCAGTGGATGATTACCGCCGAAGACGGACGTTTTGAATTCAACCACCTCAGTGCCGGCAAGTATTCATTGCGGGGAGCCCGAAGCGGATTTATCGCGGCCGCGTATGAACAGCACGAACATTATTCCACCGCCATCGTGACCGGCGCCACACTCGAGACTGACAAGCTTATCCTGCGACTGGCGCCCGCCGCCATGATCAGCGGTTACATTCTCGATGAAGCGGGAGAGCCGATCCACCATGCTTCGGTGCGGCTCTACCGCGAAAATCGCGACTTTGGCGTCAGTCGAATCACTTCAAGCGGCTCTTCGGATTCTTCGGACGATCGAGGATACTACGATTTTTGGCCCTTGAACCCTGGCATTTACTATGTATCCGCTACGGCCCGTCCCTGGTACGCCGTGCATCCCCCATCGTCACACGTGGAAGGCACGGGAAGTTCTTTTCAGGCTGTGGATGCCTCCCTGGACGTCTCTTACCCAACCACTTTTTATGCGGACACAACAGAGTCTGACGCCGCCGCGCCCGTTCCCCTTAAAGGCGGGGATCATCTGCAGATCGATATTCACCTCGAGCCCGCTCCAGCCCTGCACCTGCTCTTCCATCTCTCAGAGGATGGACGAAATGGATTCTCAATGCCGGCACTTCAAAAGAGAGTGTTCGATTCCGTCGAGGGAGTCACACATTATGACGTACAATCAGTTTCACCCGGCACCTACGAGATGACGGGAGTGCCTGCGGGCAGATACACTGTGCGATTGCACAGCTCCGCGCCGGGCGAAGCGGACCAGATCACGGAAATGGACCTCACCAAGAATGGCGAGGATTTGGATTCTACTCCGGGAGAGCCGCTTGGCAGCCTGACACTGTCGGTGAAAATCCTCGGGGAAGACGTACTTCCCCAGCAACTCTCCGTTGCCCTGCGCGACGCCCACCTGCGAACCGTAGCATCTCACACGGTGGACCGAAATGGCGGAGTGCAGTTTGAGGGCCTGCCTGCAGGCAGATACACCATCGTCGCATCATCCCCGGGCAAGCAGTATTTTGTATCTCAGACTTCTTCTCTCGGCTCGGAAACTTCGGGGCACAGTTTCGACCTTACGCCAGGTTCCTCTCTCTCTGTGTCAGCCCTACTCCTCGGCGGTTCGACGCGAGTGGAAGGATTTGTGAGGCACTCGGGGAAAGCCGCCGCTGGAGTGATGGTTGTCCTGGTTCCTGCCGATGCCGAATCAAATATCGAGCTTTTCCGAAGAGACCAGAGCGATTTTGATGGAAGCTTCATCCTGCGTGACGTTGTTCCCGGGTCCTACACGGTGATTGCGATCGAAGACGGCTGGAACGTGGATTGGTCGGTGCCGACGGTGCTCGCCCGCTACACGCCGCGTGGACAAAAACTGACGATCGGTCCTCAAGCGCAAGGTTCTGTAAGCTTACAGGAGTCCCTCGAAGTGCAACCTCGCTAGATCGCCGCCAAGATTGTTGCTCCGCAACCTCGCACATCGCGTTTGTCAACCCGAGAAGCGCGCATCGAGTTTATGGTGAATGCACGACCATCGTGTTTTGGCGAAGGACACCCTACGGGCAAAAACGCGCATCTGCGCCGAGGCGCGTAGTGCTACGCCCGAACTGCACGGCTCGAACCGATTGGCCGCAGCTACTCGTAGCGGAGGGCGGTCATGGGATCAAGGCGCGAGGCGCGGCGAGCGGGCAGGAAGCTGGCGGCAAAGCCGATGGCAGCGAGGATGAGCACAGTTAGCGCAAGAGTGAGCGGGTCGCGCGGTTTCAAGCCAAAAAGCATGGAGCTGGCGAACTTGCTTCCGGCAAGCGTGAGTCCGACGCCAACGGCCAAACCGATGGCGACGAGGATGGCCACTTCGCTGAGGATGAGCCGAATCACTCCGGCGCGTTGCGATCCAAGAGCCATGCGGATGCCGATTTCGTTCGTCCGCTGGGCAACAGTGTAGGAAATCACGCCGTACAGTCCGACCGCGGCGAGCAGCAACGCGAGGCCGCCGAAGAAGCCGCAGAGAGTGGCCATCTGCTCGTCCTGAAGCAGCGAATCGTGAATCTGGGTGCGAAGCAGCCCGAATTGGATGTTGATCTCGGGATTCACTCTGGCGATTTCGTCCTTGACGGAATTCAGCAGACCGGCGAAACCACCTCGCGAGCGAACCAGGAAGTGAGGCCCGGTGAATAGCCGCGGTTCATCGCTCTGCGCCCGCGCGAAGTACATGACCGGCACCATGGGCTCGTGCATGTCCTGGTAAACGGAATCCTTCACCAAGCCGACCACCTGGTAGTAGCGTGCGGGCTTTCCCGGCGGGGCCCAAACGCGGATCTGCGCGCCGATGGGGTACGTTTTGGTGCCAAGAAACTTCTGGACGAACGTCTGGTTGACGATCGCCACTTTCGGCGACGTAGCGTTGTCGCTGGTAGTGAAGCCACGCCCGGCAATCACGGGTATCTCCGTGGTTTCGAAGTATCCAGGGCTAATGTAGTCCTCCCAAGAGGCGCCGTTGGGATGATTGCCTTTGGCGTCGAGAACCCAGTCATTGCTGCTGCTGTCGCTTACCGGGGAGCGTTCCGCAATCGCGGCGGCAGCGACACCGGGCAGAGCGCGAATACGTTCCAGGAGATTTTGCTCAAGGCCTGGGCCCAGCTCGAGGGACAAGTTGAGGGGACTGGTGTCCATATTGACGATGAGCATGCCATTTTGCTGGAAGCCCGGATTGCGCGTCATCAGATTTTGGAGGCTGCGCGCAAAGAGAAGAGCGCCCGCGAGCAAGACGACCGAAAGGGCAACTTGCGAGGCCACCAGAATGCGCTGCAGGCGGAAACGTTCGCGGCCAGCGGTCATGCCGCGCCCACCGGTCTTCAGGACGGATCCAGGCGCGACATTTCCCGCGCGCAGAGCGGGGGCAAGGCCAAACAGCAGGGTCGTCAAGAGAGCCAGGGCGGCGGCAAAACCGAGGACGCGCCAGTCCGTGGGCATGTCGAGAAAGACGGGGTTATCCGCCGTGCTGACGAAGGCGATGAGCGCCTGGCTGAGTGCGGCCGCGAGAAAACCGCCTGCAACAGTGCCCGCGACGGCCAGCAGCGCGCTTTCCGAGAGTAATTGGCGAGTGAGACGAAGGCGCGAAGCTCCCAAAGCGAGGCGCACAGCGACCTCGCGTTCGCGGGCGCTGGCGCGGGCGAGGAGCAGGTTGGCGAGATTGGCGCACGCAATCAGCAGGACGAGGCCAGAGAGCCCAAGCAGGAGATAGAGCGGGTCGGATGCGTCACGCCGCATATTGGAAAAGCCGTTTGCTGCGGGGCGCGCTTCCAGTTTGTATCCCAGATAATGCTTCACGCCTTCGGCGTCGTACTGCGGAGGAACCGTTTCGCGCATCGTTGCGGGTGCGATCGACCCGAGTTGCGCGCCAAGTCGGGCGAGTGTCCAGCCGGGCTTGAGGCGACCGAGGATCGCCAGCCACCAAGTCTCGCGCTGCCGAGGGCCGGTGATGAAACTGTATTGGGGGTTGATCAGAGGTTCCGCACAGATCGGCACGGCCAAATCGAAGCGATCGCCAACTGAGACACCGAAGAAACTCGGCGGGGTCACTCCCACGATGGGGAAGGGATGGCCTTCGAGAGTGAGCGTCTTGCCGATCACTGACGCCGCGCCACCGTAACGACGCTGCCAGAAGGCGTAGCTGAGGTCCACGGCTCCCGAACACCCGGCTTGCTCATCTTCCGGATCATCCGCCGGAGAAATCAGACGGCCGAGGATCGGCTGCACGCCCAGCACTTGGAAGAACTTTCCGCTGATCCAAATGGCCTGGGCATTATCGACCTCGCCGCCTCTAGCGAGGTTCAGTTGAGTGCCACCCCAGGCAGCAATCGACGAAAAAGCTTCCTGCCGCTTCCAGACTTGCTGCCAAAGCGGGAACGTAAATTCGCTGTACGACCCGGTGAAGTTGCCGCTGCCCCAGTGGTTGGTATTGAGATGGACGATGGCGAGGGTGCTGGGATCCTGGACGGGAAGGGTGCGCAGGCGGACGGCGTCAATCAGTTGGAAGATGGCGGCGTTGGCGCCGATGCCGAGAGCAAGCGTCAGGATGGCGACCGCGGCGAAACCGGGCGACTTGGCCAACCTGCGCAATGCGTAACGCAAATCCTGCCAGAGCGATTGCATACACCCCTCGTGAGACGTGGACGAGGCAAACCGATCACCGAAGCTCGTCCATATAGACTCTTAACCTGAGTTTTGGTTAGCGGCAAATAAACTTAGCCAGAATTTCCGTTTTCAGTTTTCGCCCGAGCAGCACTATACGCCCGAGCACGCCCTGAACTCAATCTCCACTTGCGTGGAATCGTAGTTGCCATTCGGCGGATAAGCAGCCCTTCGGCTGTCAGCACTCGCTGCATTGTACATTTGACTGTGTGGCTGACTGCGCCACTATGCCGGGTTGGTTCCGCCCCAAGATGAAGCTCGACCCGAAAGCAAATGACAGAGTTCGAAGCAGTTGGCGTCTTGGAAAAGGCATCACATCCGCCATCCGGGAAGAGCGCGAATCGGTCCGTGATACCCTCCCTTGCGGTCGCGGCTCATTGGGCGAACATGCGATCGATTACGCCGGTCCAATGCTCGCGGACCTTTTCGGCTTCGGGCTCGGATTCGCCGTACAGAAGCCAAGTCAGGGTCAACATCGCCTTCCCGCCGCACTTTTCGCAGAATACGCAGAGCAGAGCGTGATTGCGGTCGGGGAATTCCACGGCGCAGCAACCGGCCGCGGTTTTCGGCAACTCGGGAACTGCGGTCGTCAGCTTCCCCCAGGCTTCTGCGCGAGAGACGGGCAGCATGCGGAATAGCGTGACGTTCCGGCAACGCGCGACGCCCTGCTCGACGCTGTGCTTCATCATCTTCAGGAAGGTCGGCCAGGCTCCGCCGGTCGATTCAAACTCGCCGTCGAAATTGGCGGTGTCCCCAAAACCGGAATGCACCAGGCGCAGGACCGTCTTTCCGCCGCGTCCTTCGATGTAATAATCAACCACGCTCGGCGGCGCGCCTTCGGCACGATCGCCGACGATGCGGATATGCTTGTTCGGTTCCCACATCTCGATGCGCGAGGTGGCCTCCATGTCCGGTGACCAGCCGAAGGTGACGCTTCCTCCGTTACCCGGTTCCACGCGCGCGATTGGCGCAAACCAACTGGCTATCCCTTTCGCCGTGCTCACCGCTTCCCACACCTGTTCGGGGGTCGCGTCGATCTCGATTTCCATGTCGTGTTGTCTCATCGCTATTCTCCTCTAGTGAATTTGTATCGAGTCCGTTTCCACAGGTGCTTCTTTCGTAATCGCAGAATAGACGCCGCCGAAGAACCGGAACCTGCGCCCGCCCTCCGCCGACTCATCGTGATACTTCGCGGCAAGCTTTGCGACCTGCCCGGCCAGTTCCTCGGCAAACGCGTTACGCGACTCCGCCGAGGCGAAGCGGATTTCCACTTCCAGCGCCATCGTCGAGACGCGCTTGCCCGCTTTCCCCGCCCGGGTGCAAACCAAAGCCACGTCGCGGATCGCCCGCGCCGCCAGCGACAGCAGATACGCCGCCGAGAAACGGTCTCGCTGCTGTTCCGGACTAGCACCCAGCTTGCCAAGCGCCGCGGGGCTGATGACGAAGCTGTGCGCCGCGGTTCGCACCAGGCGCTCGATGCAGTTGCCCTTGCGGCGCTCTTCGACCAGTTTCACCAGTCCGGCCTGCTCCAACTCGCGGAGGTGATACCCAATCTGCTGGCGCGGCAATTCCAGGCGGCGGGCCACGCCGGCGGCCGAATCCGGCTCGGCGAGATGCTCCAGAATCCGCATCCGCGCGGGACTAAACAAGGTCGCCGCAACGTCTGCGCTTTGGATCACTTGAATGTCTGGTGTGCTGGCCATGGAGAGATTACACACCAATACAATTGTTCTGTCAAGACAAATTTTTATGTCAATAAATCAAATGCGCAAGAGTTTGTGCAGAATGGCCATCTACTTCGGAGGGAGAAAGGGTGTCGTACCCTTTTCTCTCCGTCAGAACCAACTCCCTCTTAGACGTCCCGATGTATGAAAGCTCAGCAATACGCACAGCTTCGCTGTGCGCCAGCCAGGTTGCAAAACCAATCGCCTGTCATCCTGAGCGGAGCGAAGGATCACGGCAGTTACCTATGGTTCAGCGGCTCACGAACAACTGCACAGATCCTTCGCTGCGCTCAGGATGACACGTTCTGCCTCAGGATGACACATTCCGGGCTCTTTCACGCCTTCTCTCCATGGATGCGCCACCTCCGCGTGGAAGGGCGGTTCGCGCGGCGGTTCCGGTCCGCTGGCCGTCTATGCGTGCTGGACGCTTCTTGCCCTCGTGCTCAGCGTTCTGCCTTTCACTCTTTATCGTATGACCAGCCCACACCTGCCGGGATTCCTCTCCACCCTTCCACTCCCGCTCTTCGGTGTCGCGTTCATGACCATTGAGGGGGCCTTCCTGCCGGCCGGCATTGCCGACCTGCGCCGTCCCGAAGACCTTACCGGATTCAATCGGTCAGGCGATTATTGGAAAGACGAGATAGGAAGGAACCTTCGAGCCGTAAAGCCCCACCTCCACAGGTTAGTCTAAACTGACAAATAGCACCCTCTACTGATGTCGGGAAACCTTTCACTCTCTAGCGGGTTCGCCAATCGGGTCGGAGTGAGAGTTTTCTGCAAAGCGGTTACGCATGTGATAATAGCAGAACGTTCAACAGCCCTCTGTATCTTCAGTCGTACTGCCTTTCGGTCTATGCCAACTCGTAATTCGCGTCCACTCTGCGCGGGAAGTAAATTCTACGTTGGCCATGTAACACTTACATTTTGCGGGACGCCCTTGAGGAGCAGTTGCCCCCAAGCTGTAGAACTCAAAGGTCGCGATCGCACTGTCATTTGGCAAGAGGTGTGCACTGTTGAGCAGTCACTGATTTCCGTTGGAAGCGGTCATCAATCCGACCGCGCTCCGAGTCCTCGCTCAGTGAATAATTTCATAAAACTGCGATTCGCGGCAGCGCAGAGGTCTGCCGTGTGCTCCGGCGCAATCTGGCGCCGATGCGGATTAATTCAGGAGGCGACCGCAACCTAATCAACTTGCTTGGGATCTTTCACTCGAGGGCCTGTGGTGGCAGCCGTCCATCGAGTACATCTCAAACAACCCGCTCGCGGCGCCCAAGTTGAAATATGTATATGTCATATCTGCATTTGGGAAGGTTCGTGGTCCCCTGAAAATACGCTGATAGCCTCGGAAACCAAGCCGAAGACTGTCGAATAAATCTCCTGGCGGATCCGAATTGCCGCCGAACCCGAAGGGACAAGTATGCCTATTTTAAGCCGATCTTATAACAGCAAAACCGCCTCGTGCCTTAGGCGCTTTGTCCGAGGCACCATTTCCGGAGCTCCCTTCATCATAGCCGCCCTCTTCATCGAGTGCGTCAGTTCGACCCTGGCGATTAGCGCCTCCAGCCCAGCGTCCTTTGTGCAACAAGCTGCCAGTGCAACCCATGGAAAACCCAGTTCTTTGACCCTCTCCTTCCCTGCCAATACCTTGGCGGGCGATCTGCTCCTGGTGGCCTTCGACTACGCCAAGGGCGCCACACCGTCCGCCGTCACGGACTCTCAGGGGAACTCCTTCACCTTAGTGAGATCCCCATTGACCACTCCAGGGGGAGTGGTGAGCAGCGTCTACTATGCGAAGAACATCAAGGGGGGTGCGGATACGGTGACGGTTACCCTATCGGCAGCCTCCAGTTACCTTGGAGTTTATCTGAGCGAATACTCAGGCATCAACGCGACCAGTCCCATCGATGCCCAAGCGGGCGCCTCGGGCAAAGCCAGCGCAGTTTCGAGCGGCGATGCCACAACCACGGCGGCAGGCGACATTATCTACGGCTTCTGTGTTGCGGACTCGGCTTGCACAACGGGTTCCGGCTTCACGGCTCGCTCCACCCTCGACTCCAATCTCGTCGAGAACAAGATAGCGGGCAGCCCAGGCAAGTACGCCGCGACGGGGACTGCCAACGACGGTTGGGCGATGCAGATGGTGGCCCTCAAACCTGTTTCGGGCAGCTCAGTCCCGCGCCCCGTGATCTTCAGCGCAATAACGGCAAGCGGAACCGTTGGCATCCCATTCTCCTATCAAATCACTGCCACCGAGGCGCCCACTTCTTACGGCGCCAGTGGCCTACCAAAGGGCCTCTCGTTGAATAGCGCGACAGGGTTGATCTCAGGTACACCGACATCTGCAAGCACCTCGACCGTCACCTTGAGCGCCACCAACGCATCCGGAAAAGGCACCGCGACCCTGACGTTGACGATAACAGCCTCAGCCCCAGCGTCCTTTGTGCAACAAGCTGCCAGTGCAGCTCATGGGAAACCCAGTTCTTTGACCCTCTCCTTCCCTGCCAACACCTCGGCGGGCCATCTGCTCCTGGTGGCTTTCGACTACGCCAAGGGCGCCACACCGTCCGCCGTCACGGACTCTCAGGGGAACTCCTTCACCTTAGTGAGATCCCCATTGACCACTCCAGGGGGAGTGGTGAGCAGCGTCTACTATGCGAAGAACATCAAGGGGGGTGCGGATACGGTGACGGTTACCCTATCGGCAGCCTCCAGTTACCTTGGAGTTTATCTGAGCGAATACTCAGGCATCAACGCGACCAGTCCCATCGATGCCCAAGCGGGCGCCTCGGGCAAAGCCAGCGCAGTTTCGAGCGGCGATGCCACAACCACGGCGGCAGGCGACATTATCTACGGCTTCTGTGTTGCGGACTCGGCTTGCACAACGGGTTCCGGCTTCACGGCTCGCTCCACCCTCGACTCCAATCTCGTCGAGAACAAGATAGCGGGCAGCCCAGGCAAGTACGCCGCGACGGGGACTGCCAACAATGGTTGGTCGATGCTGATGCTGGCTCTGAAATCAAATTCGGCTGCCCCCGGCGGTACGGCAGATGATCCAAGCGCCGCAGTCAGCCTTTCAACCACAAGCCTGACATTTGGGAGCATACCCGCAGGCCTAGCCAGTACGCCTCAGACAGTCACCGTGACCAACACGGGCAGCGCGGCCTTGAGCATCGCCGGCATCGGCTTGACTGGTACGGATCCCACCGACTTCTCCGAAGCCACCACTTGCGGCGCGTCGCTGGCTACGGGAGGTAGCTGCACGGTCGTGGTGTTATTTACACCTTTGACCAGCGGGAACCTCACAGCATCGCTGACCGTGACAGACGGCGCCCCAGGCAGCCCGCAAAGCGTATCGCTTTCGGGAGCCGGTAGCCACGACGTGGATCTCACCTGGACCGCCAGCGTGACGCCGGGAGTTCTGGGCTACTACGTCTACCGCGGCACAGCTTCTGGCAAGGAAAGCACAACGGCACTGAACTCCACTCCGATTGTCGGGACCTCCTATACAGACTCGGATGTTACAACCGGGCAGACGTACTACTATGTGGTGACCGCCCTAAGCTCGAATGGTACGACCCGGAGCGCCGACTCCAAGGAAGCTTCAGCAACCGTGCCTTAGCCTCATCGCCCATCCCTCAACCCTTTGTAGTTGCTTGCGTTGCCTCTCAATGCCGGCGCCTTTCCTCCCCCGGCATTACCCGCCGCAATCCAGTGCGCGAGCCCTGGAAGGCCTCGAGCACCAACGGGCGGGCTGCATGGAATTACACCGAAGGAAGAAGATCAGAGTATGGGTATGCGGTCCAAATCTTACCCTGGCGAAAGGAGGTAAATCCGACAGCCTTCCTTATGTGATCGGCGAAGAGGGCCTCGATTACAAGCAAATGCCGAATTGCCATTTGCTCCTTAAGTTCGGCCCGCGATCCTGGCCGGGGAATGGCTGCTATCAGGGCGGCGGTGCGTCAACTAAGAATCAATGCGTGCACCACAAGCGGGAATTCTTAAAACTCTGCGCCCGTTCCTATGGGGCCGGGTTACGGGGCGTTTCCGGCACGGTCTTGGGAAGACGGCTTACAAAGTTGTGCAACATTTCCGCCCCTCCAATCGTAATAATGTTTAGAGTGCAGCGTTTCCGGCAAAGGGAGGGAAGCATGATCCTCAAGATGAACGATTCATTTCGGATTGATAATCTTCGACGTTGCCCGTCTGAAATGGTTGAAGCGCTACGCAGCGCACTGGTGGCAGGGGTGATCGCGGCTGCCGACCCTCGGCGCAAGAACTTCTATGACCTGGAAGCCGGAGACAATATCTTTTACATTCATGTGAGCCCCACCGGAACTGTTCTCTTGCTTGCCTGCTGGCGCAAAGAACCTGCGGAGCGGACCATCCGGCGCCAAGCGCCGCTTCCCGAAGCGAGGGCCTACTTCTAATGGGGAACGGTGGCTGCTCCGAGCGTAAGCCGTCATGCTAAGCGAAGCATCCCCGCAGTTTCACCGAGAAAACAACTGCAGAGAGCCTTCGCTGCGATCAGAGTGACAGACCACCGGCTGCTTCACTATCTTCGGCAACGCAACACTAGCGTGCTCGAATGTGCTACCTCAGCGAATCGCATTCCATGGCGCCTTGACACGCCTTAGTCCCCTTGGTAGATTGTCTGAGTCAGGCGATCCCACTAACAAGGAGCTGGTCATGAGTGCAAAGCGACTCTGTCTCTATGCGTTCGCTTCCCTGGCGCTGCTTTTGGCTGCCCGCTTTACAGATCTGCGTTCCCAATCTGCCAGTTCTTCTGCCCTGCCAACTTCGCCGCCTGTGGCGCCGGTCAAACCGATCACGGACACGTATTACGGGACGAATGTCGTGGACCCTTATCGGTACATGGAGAACCTCAAGGATCCGCAAGTGGAGACTTGGATCAAGGCGCAGAATGAATACACGCGCGGCGTGCTGGCAAGTATCCCCGGTCGCGAACCGCTGCTGGCGCGGATTCGCACCTTCGATGAGACGGTTCCGCAGGTCGGTGCCTCACGGCTGCCTGGCGACGTTTACCTCATCACGAAGCGTCTTCCCTCGGAAATCCTCTACAAGCTCTACGTGCGCCGAGGACTCAGCGGCGAGGACAAGCTCCTGGTCGATCCCGAACAGGTCAAAATCGCGGCGGTGAACCAGGGCAAGGGGAAAAACGCCATCCAGTACTCAGACGTATCACTCGACAACAAGTACGTGGCCGTGGGCATTGCCCCGGGCGGATCGGAGAGGGACACGGAGATGCACATCTTCGAGACCGCTTCCGGACGCGAGACCGGCGACGTGGTACCACGCACCTGGTTCGGTAGCGTCAACTGGCTGCCGGACAATCGTTCGTTCGTCTACTTAAAGCTGCAGAAGCTTCCCCCCGGCGCGCCCGCCACGGAAGCCGAGCAGAAGGTTCGGACTTATCTGCACACCCTGGGGACCGACGCCGAGCAGGACCCTGCGGTGTTCGGCTACGGGGTGGTGCCCTCAATCAGCGTCGACCCGGCATACGTCGCTTCTGTCGCAGCCCCGCCGATTTCCCGCTATGTTCTCGGGTCCATCAACAGGGGAGTCACACCCGAAAGTGAGTATTACATCGAGCTGCTTTCCGAGCTCGGCAAAAGCAAAACCGCCTGGCACAAGCTGGCCGATTTTTCCGACGACGTGACCGACGTTGAGGTTCACGGCGACGACCTTTACGTGCTGACGTTCAAGAATGCCCTGCGCTATAAGGTGCTTCGCCTTGATGCCCGACATCCCGACCTGGCCTCGGCGGAGACAGTTGTGCCGGCGGGCGAAGCGGTGGTGAGCGGAATAAACCCCGCCCAGGACGCGCTCTATGTGCAACTGCTGGACGGCGGTATCCACCGTGTTCTGCGCGTTCCGTATGGCCCCCAACCTCAGGTGGAAGAAGTCGCGCTGCCGTTTAAGGGCAGCGCTTTCCTGGGTACGGATTCCCGCCTGCCGGGAGCGTTGGTCTACCTGACTTCTTGGACCAAAGCGTTCAGGATTTACGCCTATGACCCTGGGACGAAGCAGGCGACCGATACCAAACTCCAGCCCGAGGGTCCCTACGACAACCCCACCGACCTTGAGACGGTCGAGGTCAAAGTTCCGAGCCACGACGGCACGCCGGTGCCTCTTTCCATCACGTACCCGAAAAACATGAAGCTGGACGGATCGAATCCGACCCTCATGGAAGGCTACGGCGCGTACGGCTTTCCTAGCTCTCCTTACTTTGATCCCATGCGGCTCGCCTGGTACGAAAAAGGCGGTGTTTACGCCGTCTGCCACGTGCGGGGCGGCGGAGAGTTTGGGGAGGAGTGGCACCTGGCTGGGAAGCAAGCCACCAAGCCCAATACCTGGCGTGACTTCAACGCCTGCGCCCAGTATCTGATCGACAACAAATACACCTCCGCGGCGCATCTGGCTGGGGAAGGTGGGAGCGCCGGCGGCATTCTGATTGGTCGGGCGATTACGGACCGGCCCGATCTCTGGGGCGCGGCCATCGACATGGTCGGCTGCTCCGACATGCTGCGCATGGAAACCACTGCAAACGGGGAGATCAACATCCCGGAGTTTGGCAGCACCAAGACCGAGGATGGATTTAAGGCGCTCTACGCCATGAGCGCTTACCACCATGTCAAGGACCACACTGCGTTCCCCTCCGTGCTGCTCGAAACCGGCTACAACGACCCGCGCGTCGACCCATGGCAAATGGCCAAGATGACGGCCGCACTTCAAGCGGCCACGTCAAGCGGCAATCCGGTCCTGCTGCGTGTCGAGTACGAGGGTGGCCACGGCGGCATCGGCGGCACCGAGAAGCAGGCTCAAGAGCGGCTGGCGGACGAGTATAGCTTCCTTTTGTGGCGCTTCGGCGCGCCGGAATTCCAGCCCTTGGGAAAATAGGGTTTGGGCCATCGGCTTCGACAGCGATTCGATAATCCCATTCAGTCTTCGAGATAGACGCCGTCACCGGTGCGTACTTCCCCGGGCGTGAGCACGGTGGCGTAAACTCCGGCGCACTTGTCGTGCTGTTCAACGATACATTTCAGGATTTGGGGCGACGCTTCGCTGGTGTTGGGGTCGAGCGTGGTTATGACGCAGCGCCGGTCTACCTTGATAACGGCGATGCGCGCCTTGTCGCCCAGGCGCAAAACACGGCCAACCCACTTCAACTCATCGAAGGCCGCACCGCCCTCGAGATTCACCAGCAAGTTTGGCCGGAAGCGCCATGGGTTCGCCTCGGTTTGCGATTCCTCGGCAATGCGTTGGACAGTCTGCTCGCTGATGAGGGAGACGTTCGCGGCATCGAACGAGCCGCGATGGTCTCTGAGCAGGAAGACCGGCTTTCCGAAACGTTGCTCGATGGCCTGCCGAAGCTCGCTGCTCTCAACCGGCCACCGTTCGCCGTCAGGCGTAGCGACCGTCACGGCGACGTCCGGCGTACCCGGCTTCTCGACCGAAGTCTGCCAAAGGACAAGTTCCGGCATCTGCCGCGCCGTGAGCCAGGGGAAATCGCTTCGCGACTCAGCTTGCACAAATGCAAACCGGCGATCCTCCTCGAAGCCCTGGAGGGTCAGAGGAAGGGAAGCGTATGCGTCACCGCGCATGGACTTGACAGGATACCTCGCCACCCTGCGAATGACGCCGGCCTTTTGCATAGTCCTCCTCGTAAACCCCTGGGAGTATTGTATGCGAAATATCTGAAAGGCGTCGATGTGCGATCCGTAGGGAGGAGGGTTGGCGCAGACATCAGATTCTTGATGTCTGCAAGGTTCGCGGCAGCGAACCTTAGTTGTGCGTCGGCCATCGCCCCTAGGGATTCGCTGCGCGAAATCGCAGGCTTCAGAAGGCGAAGTCCGCGCCATCCGGTGGTTGCGGACCGGAGATGGGTCCGTGCCGCCGTTTGGCATTTTTCGCTTGACAAGGCCTCCGGCCGGTGGTAGCCTATTGCTGTGTTCGTAAAGGCGTTGGTCGCCGGCCAAAACATATGTCGCTATTGGCGCGGGAAGGCGGAGTTGCGGAGCGGTTTGCGGCGTGGGGTGCGGAGTGGCTCCCTGGGGAACGCCTGAGCCGGCACACTTCTCTGGGCGTGGGCGGCCCGGCGGACATCGTCCGGGTGCGTGACGCCCGCCGCGTGCCGGAGCTTGTGGCGTATCTGGAAGCGCAGGATGTGCCGTGGCGGATCTTGGGCGGCGGGTCGAACCTGCTGGTGGCTGACGAAGGAGTGCCGGACGTCCTGCTGCATCTGGCGCGGGGTGAGCCGATCGAGTTTGCAGAGAACCGCGTCGTCGTCCCGGCGGCGACAAGCTTGGGCACCGCGGTTCTTGCCTGCGCGAAGCGGAATCTGGGCGGGATGGAAGGCCTGGTTGGCGTGCCGGGGACGTTGGGCGGCGCCCTGCGCATGAATGCGGGCGCCTACGGCACTGAGATGGCCGGTGTGGCGCGCGCCGCCACGCTCTTCAAGGGCGACACTCGGCAGGTCGAGATCGTGACAGCCGGTCAGGTGGGGTTCGGGTATCGGCACACCGATCTTTCTTCCCACGATCTCGTGCTTTCCGTCACCCTCGAGTTGCTGGACCGCCCCCAGTCCGAGGTCCTGGAGCGTGTTAAAGAGTACAACCGGAAGCGCCGAGCCGCGCAGCCCCTTCAGGAAGAAAGCGCGGGCTGCATGTTCAAAAATCCCCCCGGTCATTCCGCGGGCAAGACGATTGCCTCACTCGGACTGAACGGAACGCGGCTGGGCGGGGCGGTAGTGTCCGAACGGCACGCGAATTTCATTGTTAATCGCGACCACGCTACGGCAGCGGATATCCTGAAGTTGATGGATCTCGTCCGCGAGCGAGTTCTTAAGGCTTATGGGCTGGAACTTGAAGAAGAAGTCGTTATCTGGAGAGGTTGAGTCATGGCGCTGATCACACCCATCCCGGAAACAATTTCAAAAAGCATGCGGCCGGCGAGGTATGTCATCCGCGGTGGAAAGGTCCTGGGTGGAACCATCGTGGTGCAAGGCGCAAAGAACGCGGTCCTGCCGATGATCGCCGCCGCGCTTCTGGTGAAGAAGGGCCAGACCATCTTGCGCAATGTGCCTCCCCTGAATGACGTTTACATTCAACTGGCGCTGGCGGAGTTCGTCGGGGCGAGGGTAACCTACGACCAAGGCGAGCGCGTGGCGGTGATTGATGCCTCGTCGGTATCCAATCACGTGCTCGATCCTCAACTGACCACGCGGTCCCGTGCCTCGATACTCTTCCTGCCTGCCTCCCTTCACCGGCTCGGAAAGGTTGAGCTGCGTGGCGTCGGAGGATGTGCATTGGGCGTTCGCAGGCTGGATTATCACTACAACGGCTTCAAGCGTTTGGGGGCTATGGTGGAGGGAACCAACGATCAATTGACGATCCACGCGGAGACCCTGACCGGCAACATCACCTACCTCGACATGCCCAGCCAAACCAGCACCGAGAACCTCATCATGGCCGGCTGCCTGGCCTCTGGTGAGACGATCATCGAAAACGCCGCTTGTGAACCCGAGGTCGCCGACTTTGGGAATTTCCTCGTGCACATGGGCGCCAAGCTCCACGGGGTGGGGACCAGCACGATCAGGATCGAAGGCATTCGAGAACTGCGCCCCGTCGAATACGCCGTCATGGCCGATCGCTTGGACGCCGGACCGATGATGATGGCCGCGGCCATCACCGGAGGGGACGTCGAGCTGGTCGGAGCCCATTTGGATGAAATGCGAATTCTGGTGGCCAAGTTACAGCAGATGGGCGTCCGCATTACGGCCGAGGGGCCGCTGGTGCGCGTCCGTGGCCCGGAAAAGTTGAAGCCGGTGAACGTGGTGAGTTGGCCGTATCCCGGCTTCTCCACGGACTTCCAACCCGGCATCATGGCGCTCGCCTCGGTTGCCGAGGGCACCAGCCCCATTCGCGAGAGTGTCTTCGAGGACCGATTCACGCAGATTGACGGGCTCGTAACGCTGGGAGCAAAGATCACCAGAAAAGCCAGAAACCTCGCCGATGTCGAAGGCGTTGAAACCCTGCGCGGCTCGCGAGTCGCGGCCCCGGATCTTCGCGCGGGAATGGCTTTTGTGCTTGCCGCACTGGTTGCTCAAGGCGAGACGGTGGTTGAAAACGTTTATCAGATTGAACGCGGTCACAGCGATCTGGAACGCAGGCTGCGCCGCCTGGGGGCAGAGATTACCCGAGAGGCGATCGAGAATTAGAGTTTGCAGGTGTTGCGACTAAACCGATTGCAGGGCTGGCGCAGACATCCGATGTCTGCGAGGTTCGCCGCAGCGAACCTTAGCTCTGTGTCGGCCCGTATTCCCTTCTCTTTAGCGAGCACGATAGATGACGTGCCAACCGCCGGTGGGGATCACCGCTCCGACTACGGCGCCCACAATCCCACCGACCGCAGAAACTGCCCCCGTGACGTTACCGCGGGTGAAACCATAGCAGCCTGAGGTGCAGCCTGCGACTGCCGCCCCAATCCCTGCCCCAGCGCCCGCCCCGATGCCGGCGCCGATCAGCGCATTCCGCACGCGGTGCCCTTTGCCTTTGGACGAAACCCGAAGGATACTCTGCCGGGCTATGGTTTGCTCGCCGGCCGCCGTGCTCACCACAATCGCCTCGTCGGTTACGCTGCGAAAGTTACTCCGACTGGACTTTGCGCCGTTCTGTACGACCTGAATTTCCTGGCCTGCCGACAATTGTTTCAGCCTGTCCCAGTTGGCTTGATTGGTGCCGTCGTCCCCGAGGACGGGACTCGTCGCGATTCCCAAGAAGAGAAACAGGAGCCCAAGACACACAGTACTCTTGACTTGCCTCATTCGAAGCCTCCATAAGAGTCGATCGGCCACCCGTTATTGAATTTGGCCCAAAGGGGGGAGAAACACTCAGCCGGATTTTCCGGCGTCGCCTTTATTCCTGCCTGCACATAATATGCCTGCAACCTTGGCGCGTCAAGTTCAGATCGACCAGATGTCGCGGCAAAATGATAATGTCCGGATTCGGCAAGTCAGGTGGGGAAAAGGCTGGCTGGCGCATCCGGTACTTGATGTCTGCGCCGGCCTACCAGATCGTGCAACGCTCCTCGCGCACCATGGGATCTCCCGCCTTGCAGCCGAAGGCTTGCTGGAAGGCGGCCATATTCGACGGCGCCCCGATGGCCCGGAAATTATGCAGGGGGTGCGGGTTGGTATTCACCTGAAGGCGAATGAATTCGGGCCGGTCGTTCCCCGCCCAGATTTGGGCGAAGGAAAGGAAGAAGCGCTGCTCCGGCGTGAACCCGTCGATCTCCGCGGGGCGTGGCTTGCCTTCCAGGCTCTTCTGATACGCTTTGTAAGCGATGGTCAACCCTCCCAGGTCGGCAATGCTCTCGCCCAGCACCAGCTTGCCTTTTTCGTGAATGTCGTCGATGGCCACGTAGCCGTCAAACTGTTTTTCCACGCAGGCGGCGCGTTCCTGGAAGTTCTTCAAATCCTCCGCGGTCCACCAATCGGTGCGATTGCCATGAGCGTCGAATTTCCGCCCCTGGTCGTCGAAGCCGTGGGTCATTTCGTGGCCAATCACCGCGCCGATGCCTCCGTAATTCGCGGCGTCGTCTGCCTTGGGATCAAAGAAGGGCGGCTGCAGAATTCCCGCCGGAAAAACAATTTCGTTCATCGACGAGTTGTAGTACGCATTCACCGTGGAGGGCGTCATGCCCCACTCCGCGCGGTCCACCGGCTTGCCGATTTTGTTGAGCGACCGGTGAAACTCAAACACGTCGCCGCGCAGCACGTTTTCCACATAAGGCCCTCGGTCCACCTGGTAAGCCGAGTAATCCCGCCACTTGTCCGGGTAACCGATTTTGGGGGTGAAGGCGTCGAGCTTGGCGAGGGCGGCTTTCTTGGTTTCCGGGCCCATCCAGGGCAGGGTCTGAATATCCTGGCGCAGGGCTTCGATCAGGAAGTGCACCATCTTGTCGGCGCGGGCTTTGGCCTCAGGCGGAAACTGCTTCTGCACATACTGCTTTCCCAAAGCGAAGCCCAGGCGGCGGTCGGTGGCCTCTACACAGCGCTTCCAGCGCGGCAGTATCTTTTCTGTGCCCTGCAAAGTGCGGCTGTGAAAGTTGAAGTCCTCCTGAACGAAGTTATCGGAGAGGGCGGGCGCGGCGGCGGAGAGCAGATGAAATCGCAGGTAGGTTTTCCAGTCGTCGAGCGGCACGGAGCCCAGCAGGTCGTTGAACGCGGTGAAGAACTTCGGCTGGCCCACGTTGACCTGGTCGATCTTCGGGTACCCGAGTTCAGTGAAGTATGCCGGCCAGGAGAGATTGGGGGTGAGGCTTCCGAGTTCCCCCATGCCTATCTTGTGGTAGGTCGCGTCGGGATCGCGCAATTCGATGCGGCCCATGGCGGACTGGGCCAACTTCGTCTCGATCCCCATAACCGTCCGGGCTTCCGCCGCGGCCTGCGTGGCATCGTCGCCGAGCAGCGCCAGCATGGCCCCGATGTGCTTCACGTAGGCGTCGCGAATCTTCTGGTATTTTTCGTCGTCGCGAAAGTAGTAGTCGCGGTCCGGCAGACCCATTCCCCCCTGGGAGGCGCCTGCGATCACCTGCGTGCTGTCCTTGCGATCCTGCTGCGAGGAAAAACGGAAGAGGACGTTGGCGCCGTAGCCTTGCAGATGCGCAACCTCCTCGCGCAGAGTGGCGAGGTCGTGGATTTTGGCGATGCGGTCAAACTCCGGTTGGAGAGGCTTGGCGCCTTGGCGCTCCACCTGTTCCGTGTCCATGCAACTGGCATAGAGATCGCCGATCTTCTGCTCGTCGCTGCCGGCCGGAGAATTCGTCTTGCCGGCCGCCGCCTCCAGAATCTGGTGCAGCGCGTCGTCACTCCGGTCCACCAGTTGGCGAAAAGTTCCGTAGCTGGGAAACTCCGGGGGGATGGGGTGAGAAGCGGCCCATCCGCCGTTGGCATATTGATTGAAGTCTACGCAAGCCGAAATCTTCGTATTCATATACGCCGGACTGATGCCGTGAACGGTTTCATCGCTTACGGGGGCTGCAAACCCTAAGGAAATGGCAACGAAAAGAACTGTTCCCAAAAAGACTTTGAAGAGGCGCATCGCAACGTCCTTTGCTTGACAGGTTTTTCGCCCTTTGCCCGGCTCACGCCAGGGGCCAAGCGAGAGCCGTATCCTAACAATTTGCCAGAGGGTTCGCAATCGTGGAGAACGAATGGTCCCCGCCACTCACGCTGGCTTGCGCATCCGATGTCTGCGAGGTTCGCGGCAGCGAACCTTAGTTGTGCGTCGGCCATCGCCCGCAAGAATTTCGCTACGCGAAATCGCGGACTTCGGAAGGCGAAGTCTGCGCCAGCCCAGGCTGGCGTGGCCTGGTATCCCGAGTCAGAAGTTCGCCGAAGAACTCAGCCCGTCAGCTGACGGGCGGCAGCGCGTAGCCCACGGCGTGAGCCGCGGGTCGCGAGAGCCGCACCCTCACCCCCGTCCCCTCTCCCGCCCCAGCGGGAGAGGGGTGCCGAAGGCGGGGTGAGGGCCATTCGACCCAGGGCTCACGCCCTGGGCTACTCTATGCCGCCCCTGACGGGGCTTCGAAAAACGCGAGAGACAAAACTTCCTCAACGGACTTCCAACTCAGGACAGGAGCGTGAGCCGGTTGAAAACCAGAGAAGGTTCCGTGTGGTCTTTCGCATTTTTCGCTTGACATGCCGCCGGCCTTATGATAGCCTATAATCGTGGTCTCTTTGGTGACAGTTTGTCGCAGGCGGGCGCCCGGGTTGCCGAGACGCTCAAGTGAACGCGATGGTCTCGCGAATGGGGAAAGAACGAACTGAGCAGAAATACAAGAATCGTGGGAACGAAGCTAAGAAGTACTTGAAAACAAGGGAAGTCACTTTTTTGAATGCTGCAGATTATGCGTGTTTTGAGCGCATATTTGCACAAATCGGAGCGAAAAAGGAGCAAGAACAGGCCAGTTTGCGCAAAACGAACCGAGGCTTGAGGGTCGGAAACAGCGACAGACAGTCGGCTAGTGCCCGATTGAGATTCTTCGCTGCTCTGAAAACGTGTAGGGGTAGGGCTTGCCCTACCCGGTCGATCCGGGGACGGCAAGCCGTCCCCCTACAAGCGGGTGAGGGGGGGACCTGAGCCCTTCGCTGTCATCCTGAGCGCACCGAAGGATGTCGCTCTGGGTGACAGCGAAGGGCTCAGAATGACAGCGTTGGAAGGTTTTTCCGTCCACGGGAAGAAGGTCTTCGCCCCGGGCTAGTCGGTAATTGAGATGGCAGATCATTCTCGTCCAAGGAAGGTTCTGATGGCTGCTTCAAAAACGGTTCTCGGCTTTTGTATTCTCGGCTCCTGTCTGGCGCCGTTTGCCTTGGCCCAGGAGAGTCCGACGGCAACGGCGCGAACCATGCGTCCGGTGATTCGGGGACGGGTGGCGGCGATCTCCTCAATGGTGCCCCAAGCCACGGAGGCTGCCCGCCGAATTTTGGCAGAAGGCGGGAACGCTTTTGACGCGGCGGTGGGCGGCCAGGCGGCGCTGGCGGTGACGGACTTCCCTTTCAACGGCGTGGGCTCGGACGCTGTGCTGCTGGTTTATCTGGCCAGCCAGAAGAAGGTGCTCTCCATTAACGCCGAGCCGCGCGCCCCCAAACTCGCGACCATCGACTGGTACGAGAAGAACAACGGCGGCAAGATCCCCGACAGCGACGGCCTGCTTTCCGGCGGAATTCCGGGCGTCGTGGACGCGTGGTATATCCTGCTGGACCGTTGGGGCACGATGAGCTTCGAGCAGGTGCTCCAACCGGCCATCGAGCTGGCGCGGGACGGATTCCCCATCAGCGAGGGCCGCGCCCACGCGATTGCCTTCACCAAGAAGATCCTCAAATATCCGAGCACCGTGAAGATCTATCTGCCGAACGGCGAAGCGCCTAAACCCGGCGAGATATTCGGGAATCCCGATCTCGCCCGAACCCTGGAGAAGCTGGTCGAAGCCGAAAGAGCCGCCCAGGCGAAAGGCCGGCACGAGGCCTTGAAGGCGGCCCGCGACCGCTTTTACAAAGGCGACATCGCGCGCGAATTCGCAGCCTTCTCCGAGGCGAACGGGGGACTGTTCCGTTACGGCGACTTTGCGGAATACACCGCCGAGGTCGAGGAGCCGGTCTCCACGAATTACCGCGGCTATCAGATCTACAAGAACCCTTCCGCGACGCAGGGGCCGACGGAACTCTTTGCCCTGAACATTCTCGAGGGCTATGACCTGAGGGCCATGGGCCTCAACAGCTCCGACTTCCTGCACGTCAACATCGAGGCTATGAAGCTTGCCATGGCGGACCGCGAAAAGTATCTCGGCGACATGGACTACATCAAGATTCCTTATGCCGGGCTGCTCTCCAAGGAATACGCGGCAGATCGAAGAAAGCTTATCGATATGCATGCGGCCTCGCTGGAGTTGCGCCCGGGATCGCCGGAAAAGTATATGAGCGATGCCCCCGCCGCGAACGGGCAGGCCGTGGTGGTCCGGGAGGGCAACGCCGATTACGAGGGCGACACGAGCTACATCGGCGTCGTGGACAAGGATCGCAACATGGTAAGCTTTGAGCCGAGCCTGCACAGCAGCATGGGGACGGGCGTCGTGATGGGCGGCACCGGCATCCTCTTCAACTGCCGCGGCGACTACTACTCGCTGGTGAGAGGCGAAGCGAACGCGCTCGAACCGGGCAAGCGGCCGCGCAGCACTTTGCAAAGCACCCTGATCACGAAGGACGGCGAGCCGTTTGGAATCCTGGGAAGCCCGGGCGGCGACGATCAGGTGATGCGCACCATCCAGACGCTCATCAACCTCATCGACTTCGGCATGAACATCCAGCAGGCCATCGAATCGCCGCGCTGGTCGACCTCGAGTTTTCCCTCCTCGGTGTTTCCCCACACCATGCAACCGGGGGCGGCTTCCGTCGAGGCGCGCATCCCCGAGGCCGCGCAGCAGGCGCTTGTGGCGCGTGGGCACAAGCTGCGGGTGGCGGGGCCGTGGTCGCAGGGTTCGAACGCGGGGATCATTGTGGACAAAAAGTCGGGAGTGCTCAGCGCCGGCGCCGATCCGCGCGTCGAGGCCTACGCCTGGGCATGGTGACCCGCTTCTGGACGATGGGGCAAAAGACCGGCGGTCTCCTGCGTAGGATGGGCTTTGCAGGCCTCAGGAGCCGAATCTAGGCCCTCGGCGAGGCCAGGCAATGGTTTAGGTCCTCCGTTCCGGGACAAGGCCGCTTTTCGCGGGTTTCGTAAACGACCTTGCGGGAAATGGCCTATGCGGGGCCGCCAAGGCATCTGGCAGCGGGCGGAATGCGGGAGGGTGTCATTATGTCGGCTTATTCTGGAGCGCGCGCCGGAGGGTGGCCACAACCGCGTCGAGGCGGAAGGGTTTAACCAGGTAGTCGTGCGCGCCATGCTTCGTCGCTTCGATGCCCGTCTGCACATCGCCAGCGCCGGTTGCCAACAGCAAGATCATCTTAGGATACTGGGCTCGCGCAACTTCGAGCAGCGCCAGACCGGACATGCCGGGCATTCGCAGATCGGAGATGAGCGCATCGAATTCCTGTTGCAGCAGAATCTCAAGCGCTTGCTCACCGCTCGACACAGTCTGGCAGTAGTACCCTGCGTCGTTGAGCAGCTCTTTCAGCAGCAAGCAGATTCCTGCCTCGTCGTCGACGATCAAAACTCGGGGCCTGCTCTCCCCTGACTTGTTAAGCGCGTCCATGGCAATCCCTCGAAGTTCAGGCTACGCCCGGAAGGAAACGCGAACAAGTATCTTCGGAATCACCCCAGTAGCATCCGGGTTAGCCCGTACAAACTGTCCTTGACTTCCCAGCCGTTGTGCTATGATATTGGCAGGGCAACAAAAAGCAACACAATGACCTTATGTTTCAGCGCTGAATGGCCGATTCAAAAACCGGAGGGCGGCCTCTGTCTCTTGGTTTGGCGCTCACGTGGGGTGAAAGTGTTTCCGATATCAACGACAACCTGAACCGCGTCGAGGTGGATGCATGAAGCGTCTTCTGACCGTCTGGCGATGGCTGGTGGGGCAAGTCACACGAGAAGTTCCTGTCGAGGATGCGCTTTGCGAATTCGACTGCCGCAAACCGCAGTGTTTCGAAGGAGAGTGGGACAATTGCATGCGACGCTTGCGGCGCGCCGCGGGAGAGTTGATGCCGCTAAAGACTCCGGGCCGCAATCCTTGACGGCGGCGAAGTGGATTACGGCAATACGTGTAGTCTGACTGAGGTCAACCCGAAGAGCCGCCCCTACAATGGAACAATCCAGACTTTGAGGTTCTCGGTATGCTGGAACGTTTCCGCCAGCTTATCCGCCTCATCCTTGCTTCCAACTAACAGTCGAACCCGGTAAAGGGTTACGCCGTTCGATTCCACCGGAGCAACCAACGTCTGAAGACCGAAGTGGTCGGAGAGCCGGGAGGCCAAGGCCTCCGCGCTTGGCCGGTTATCGAATGCCGCGACCTGAACGGCGAAGCGCGGCCCTTGGACAGGCACCTGAACGGGAGCACGCGCCGCGTCGTGCGCCGCCGCTGCTTCTGAGTGGGATTGTTGACCCGTGGCGATGGGGCGCGACGGAGATGCAGGCGCGCGCTTGCAGCCGGCGACTGGAAGGATCAGAAGCGCGGCGAGAGCCAGGGCACCTTGAGCGCATGGCTGTTGGCGCCGCTGGGTTGGCATAGAAGTCGTCCTTACTTCGCCGGCACGACGATCGGGATTCCCACCAGGATTTCGATCGCAATCGGCTTGCTGTCGCGCCGAGCAGGCCTGAACTTCCAACGACCGAAGGCCGCCAAAGCAGCCTGATCGACAACTCCACCAACGCCTTTATAGAGCTTCAGCTCGGCGATCGAACCATCTTCCTGGATTATACCTTGCAGGATGATCGTCTCATTCTTTTTTTGCTCAGTTTGGGGGACGGGAGGGCGGCGGAAGTCAAACTGTTCGATTGATGAGGGGGGGGCGACGGGGACGTCAAGCTTGACATCCACGCGAAGGTGTTCGGGCGCCTGGCCGATGCCCGAGCTATCGTGCGCGCAGTACTGGAGAATCCAGTTCTTTTCGGGCATGGGAAGATAGACCGTATAAATCTTCTTGCCCTTCAACACACCGTAAACACGGAGGCCGCCTCCGCCTGTCGGTCCGGTGGTGACGACCATCATGGGACGCGGAACGCCGGGATGAGCCACGGGGTAGACCGCAGCGGCGCTGAAGAAGGAGGGCAAAAGCGCGTCTGCGTCTCCGGAGGTTGAGCCCGTGATACTGACATTCGGTCCAATACCGGGTCCCGAAGGACCTGCTCCCCCGCCGCCTTTATCTCCAGAACCAACACCCGTGCTTGAATCGCCGGCCGGCCCATTCCCACCGGCGCCGCCTCCAAGCGGATCCCCACCCGGAACGCCGCCTGGCGAGCCGGGCTTGCCTCCCTGCGGAGAGATGGAAAACGCTCCCTGGCGATTGCCCGGCGGAAGGGTCACAGAGTCCGTCGCTGGCGCGGGCTCAACGCTGAGACTGAGTAGTCCGGCATTTGCGGCAGAAGTTTTCCGCGTATCCAGTTCAGCGAGACTTCTTGCGTCAGCCTTTTCAGTAGCCTGGGTAGCCGGAGCAGGTTGCGGAGTGGGTTGGGGAGCGGGATCCGGCGGTGCGGGTGCCGCAGGAGCCGCAGGCAGAGGCACGGGCAGCGAAGGGTTCGGCAAGGGGTTGCGTGGAGGCACGAGAGCCAGCAGGGGAGCAGAAGGCGGCGCCACAGTCGAGCGAGGCGGCACGACAACATGTGTCTCAATCGGCTTGGGCGGGGGGGAGCGGGACGGGGTGGAGGCGGAGGCAAGTTGCCGATCAAGATGTTGGGCAGGCGAATCTCTTTCGGAATTCTCAGTTGAGGTGGCGAAGAAGCCTGAATGATCGTCTGCCGGTCGTTATCGGGATGCGGAGGATTCGAAATGATGGTCAGAGTAGGGTGGAAAGCCTGGCCGCCACGCGCCGGCGCGCGCTCCGGGCGGTTTCCCCGCCCCGGTTTTCCGCCTTTTCCGGGCGGTTTCAAGTTAGGGAGGCGGTCCTTAAGACTCGTGGGCTGGAGCATGTACACCAAGTGCTCCGTGCGGTGCACCTCTGGAACATCAGGTTTAACCAACAGCTTAGCAATGGGAAGGCGAACCAGTAAGAAGATGACGGAGAAATGGAGGAGAGAAGACAATAAGACGCCGGGGACGGAGCGGTGGTACTTTGGCCAGGGCTGCGAGCCGTGGAGGCCAAGCGCCTGGAATGGGGTATCCATCTCCCAGGTCAACGCCAGCTCTTCGCTGAACGAGCGGTGACTTGGGCTCTTGCGGGCCAGGATTTGTGTTCCCTCCTGCTCCACAGGCCTCCGAACCTCTCTTATGACAGTGGCGGAATCCCGCCCCTCGGCTTCTCAAAACGAGCTCCTACCAACGAGGAAACCGGAATACGAATCCTGCCGAAAGCCGGATATTATCCTGCCGCAAATCCAAAAAGTGGGTCGGTATGTAATCGGCCTGGACAAGCCGAAGCGCCACTTTGTCGTTGATCCGGACATCGATCTCCCCACCGACTCCCACGGCGAAACGATAGTTCGCTTCGGAAATTCCATCGAAGCCTCGGCTTCCCCGGATGGCTCCGAACAAAGCATGAACGGAGGGTGTGATAGCACGGCTCTTCCGGTAGGCAAAGCGCGGCCCGTACATGATAGACTCCGCGTTGACATTATAGCCGGCGTTCGATCCAAAGTTGGTGCTGAAGTCGAGCACGCCGCCAAACCAACTGTTCACGTTCTCGGCGGCAGAGACATGCACTCCGTTCAAGTTGTAGCTCGAACCATTCAGGTTAGCAAAAAGGTTCGAATAGCCGCCAAACATCTCCACCTTGGGCGTTTCCTGCGCGGCTGCGGCGACAGAGAAGAAAAGAACCAGGGCGAACAATAAGCCAGCCTTCTGCATGATCACTTCCTCCATGTGTATGTGCCGGTCCACCGGGCTGTCTAGATGTGGTGGCACAGGCAGGAGCGCCTGTGCCACGCGGCGAGCGCCGGCCCGCCAGCCGTCACTGTACCGACAAGGTTACGGTCGTCGCGTGCGAGATTGCCGGAGATCCGGCCGTTCCGGAGAGCGTGAGCTGGTAACTGCCCGCCGGAGTTCCGTCGCCAACGTTAGTCTGAGTTCCACCCGTGCCGCAGGCGGCCCAGAGGAGTACTAAGCCCATTACTAATGCGAGGCGCAACAACAGGCCGCGCCGGCGCGCCATCGCCTGGCTGGCCAGCAAAGTCAAAATGAACAGTAACCCCATGAACCAGGTGAACCTGAACTGCGTCAGAAGACGTGGCAGATTCAGATTCGGCCCCGATCGTGGCGGCGCCAGGGTCCGCGCCGTGGTGGCGACAGTCACCGTAGCCGAGATGGGATTGGTTCCATCAGGGGTAACGCTGGACGGCGAAATCGAACACGTGGCATTTCGCGGCGCTCCGCTGCAGCCCAGGTTGACCTTGGCATTAAACCCAAAGGACGGCGTTACAGTGATCGTGTAAGTCGCCGCGCCTCCGGCGATAACCGAGGTCGACCCCGGGGCGACGGAGACAGCGAAGTCCGCCCCTCCACCACCTAAGTTTATGACCTGCGGGCTTCCCGCGGCGTTATCGGTGATGGTCAGCAATCCGGTTCTGCTGCCTGTCGCCGTGGGGGTGAACGTAACGTTGATGGCGCAACTCGCTGCCGGCGCCAACCCCGTTCCACAAGTATTGAGCTGCGCAAAGTCGCCGGTCACCGTGATTCCGGAGATCGTCAAGGCCGCCGTGCCGGTATTGGTCACCGTGATCGTCTGCGGAGCGCTCGTGGATCCAATCGCCTGGCTGGTGAAAGTCAAGCTTGTGGACGACAGACTAACCACCGGAGCCGCCGCCCCGACGCCGGATAGAGTGACGGTCTGCGGGCTGTTCGCAGCGTTGTCGGCGATGACTACCGTACCATAGAGATTACCGGGCGCAGTGGGAGTGAATGTCACATTAACGCTGCACGATGCCCCGCCAACGAGACTGGCCGGGCAATTGTTCGTCTGAGCAAAATTCCCGGTGGTGGTGACACTGGAAATGGTAAGTCCAGCGCCGCCTGTATTCGTGATCGTGATTGCCTGCGCGGGGCTGGTTGCCGCGACCGTGGTGGATGCAAAGGTGAGTGTGGTGCTCGAGAGGCTGGCCACCGGCGCGGCGACGCCGGCGCCGGTCAGCAGCACCACCTGCGGGCTGCCCGGGGCCGTATCGGTAACAGTCAGAGCGCCCACATTGGGGCCCGGCGCGATGGGATTGAACGCCACGTTGATCACGCAATTGGCCGTGGGCTGGAGGGGAGCAGCGGTGCAATCATTGGTCTCGGTGAAGGCGCCGCTGGTACTGACCGCTGAGATCGTCAACACGGTGTTGCCAACGTTGGTCACGGTTACGGGTTGAGCGGCGCTCGCCACGCCTACCGGCTGGCTTGCAAAAGCCACCGAGGCCGGCAGAATACCGACCGTCGAAGTGCTGCCCGTCAGACTGATGTACTGCGGACTGCCCAGCGCGCTGTCGCTGATTTCAATCGAGGCCTTTCGGATTCCCAACGCCGTCGGAGTAAAGGTCACATTAAGCATGCACTGGGCTCCCGGCGGCAGGGTGGAGGGGCAATTGTTGGTCTCAGCGAAGTCCCCGGCCGCAGTACCCGTGATCTTAATGCTGTTGATCGTCAGTGTGTTGTCGCCATTGGTTAGCGTAACGGTCTGCACCTCGCTGGTGGTGCCCAGGCTCAAGGTTGGGAACAAGAGGCCGGCAGGATTGAGAGCAATGCCTTCCAGGAAACTGAGCTTGCTGACGAAGGCGTCACAGTTGCCGCCATAGTTCGGCTGGAGCGGATTGGCGAGCGGGAAGTCGAACGAACAAGTCTGACCGGCGACGTAGGCCCCGGCGGGATTCCCCGCATCAACAGCGATGCCATTCCCGATGTCCGTCGCAGTTCCACCCAAATAAGTCGAGTAGAGCAGAGCAGAACCTGTGGGATTCAATTCCGTGACGAAAGCATCGGCGTTGCCGCCTCCGAAGGTCGGTTGGAATACAGTGCCGGCGATCGGAAAGTCAGTGGACACCGTGGACCCAGTCACGTAGGCGTTGTCGCTCGAGTCCAGCGCGATGCCGTTCGCGGAATCCGCCAGGCTACCTCCCAGGTAAGTGAAATAGCTAAGGGCGGGCGAGCCGCTGAGAGCGAATTTCGCGACGAACGCATCGCCCTCGCACACCCCGAGCGAATCCAAGGCGCAGTCCGACTGATAGGCGCCGGAAGGATGAGTGAACAGCAAGGTGCTCGCCCGCGAGGTGGTGAGTCCGGCAACGTAGGCGTTGCCGGTGGCATCCACCGCTACACCGTTGCCTTGGTCAAGCCCGCTGCCTCCTATAAAAGTGGAGAAAACCAGCGAGGAGGTTCCCGCCGCATTCGTGTTGACCTTAGTCAAGAACGCATCTCCCGCTCCTGCGTAGGCGGTCTGGAGAGCGCCGCCGCCCGTCGGAAAATCCGTCGAGTAGGTTACGCCCGTGACGGAGGCGTTGGCAGAGGTATCAACCGCAATGCCATAACCCACATCTTCGTCACTGCCACCGATATAGGTGCAGTAGAGGAATTCCGAGCCTGCGGCGTCGAGTTTCACAAGAAAAGCGTCGGTGCCGATGCCGACATACGGATTGCCGCCGCTGCCGCCGGGGAAGGGCTGGAAGGCTTTATAGTTGCAGAATATCGGGGGCGGCGTCTCGGGCGGCACAAGAGGAACCGTTTCCATTACGTTGGCGCTGATGTCGCCCGTCACGTAGGCGTTCTGAGCCTCATCCACGGCAATGCCTCGGCCCGCGCACATCGAGTACTCTCCGAGAAAGGTCGAGTAGATTAGTGCTGTTCCTTCGACGTTGAGCTTGACGACCCAACCGTTGTAAACAATGAAACCCTGGGGATTCCACGACGCGCCGCATTCCCCATCGGCGCCGCACAACGCCTGGGGCACACCCTCAGTCGACGGAAACTTTGCACAGGACGTTTCGCCGGTTACGTAGGCCTCGGCCAGAGAGTCAACCGCAATGCCGTACCCAATGGTTCCGCCACACCCTAGATAGGTCGAGTAGAGAAGCGCCGAACCGTCCGGGCTGATCTTGGATACGAACGCAACTTCACTCCCTGCCGTATTCTTGGGGGAAAGTGCGTCGACAACAGGATAGTCTGCCGAATAGGTCTCTCCCGTGATGAATGCCGAGTCGTCCGGCGCCACGGCGATTCCGTTGGCGCCGTCAATAAGACTTCCCCCAACGTAAGTGGAATACGCCAGCGTCGGGTCGATGACCAGCGACCGGCTGGGATCGTGCTTACCTACCTTAAACTCCACGTTGCGCCCGCCCTTGATCGAGAACTGCGCGGACACAGGCTGCCTGTTCGCGTGGGAATCTTCCTGGTAGGCAACCGGCCTCTGGAAAGACACTTCACCTTTGCCGACGGTCGCGATCAAATTGCCTTGCGAGTCAATCCGCAACTTTTTCGCGCCTTGAACTGCCAGGCGGATCGCATGGGGGTCGGCGCCGGGCGCAACGACAAAGTCGTATTCGAGTTGACTCTGGGTACCATAATAGACAAGGTCGATTCCAGGATAAACGGCGTGCTCGGCCACTCGGCGATAGTTCGGAACGTTGGTGCGCCACTGGGAAGGGTCGTTGCTGAGAAAGTAGTTGCTCTTACCCGGCAACAGGTCTGTGCCCACCATGCCGGCCTGGGCGTTGCTGCCTACGAGCTGCATACGGAGCATGGCCGGCGGCTTGGGCTTCGCAGTTTCACGACCCGGCTGCGGAAGTTTGGAGGTCCGCCCCGAAAGCTGGGGCTGCTCAGATTCCAGAGCGAGCACAGCCTCGTCAGGAGTCAAGAACAGCAGGTAGCCGCTGCCGCGGGAAAGGAATCGCACCCGGCTATTGGTCTGCCCCTGATTGGCTTCAAAGCCGAGGGGAAGCTTGCCATACGCTGCGACCGCGCGCGCCTGCTGGGCCTTTGACGGCCTCTGGTTCGCAAGCTTGGGCGCCGTTTGCGTCGTGCGATTGGCAGTGCCGTCAAGGGGGGCGCCGAGTTGCCTTGAGGGTTGTACTAGGGCGGCCGCGAGGAGGCACCAACCCACGATAGCCACATTCCTTAGTTTAAAGGGCCTGGAAGGCCATGGTCGAACGCGCATATAACTCTCCGCTTCTTGGGCTCCGAGTGACTAAACAGGCTGCGGAAAAATCCGTGGCAGCGTTGTGCCGCCCTTTGTCTAAAGTAGTGATCGGAGTCAGGGCGGCTTCGATCCGCCGCGCTTCAACCACCCACGGTTTCTTAACGGCCCGTTCCGGCGATCCAGAGAATAACTGCGATTGAATCGCCAATTCTTGCTTGCCGGCTCTCCTTCCTGGCTTCAGAATCCCCGACGGCAAGATGCCGGGCCCGGCCTAAGTCGAGAAAAAGTAGTTCCGGCACGCTTGCTCAACCGAGGCTGAATCTAGGCACGGCGGTTTGCCCTCGTATCCCGCTGCCCAGCGAATTTGCTGAACAATTTCGCCGGGGTCGCAAGGCCGGAGCGGCCGTCCGTTCTTCTCAAGCAAGGCGATAAGCTCATCCACAACCGGGGCGTCGTAGGTCAGACCGCATTCGATGCACACTCGCCGGAAGATCTCATGATATTCCGGCGCCGAGGCGTAGTTTAATCTCGCCTTGGTATGGACGCGCCTCAGAAAGGCCTCATCCCCCAACTTACTGGGATCCAGGCTGGTCGCGAACACGACAAACACATCAAAAGGCACGAACAATCTTCCTCCGCCAAACAGGTTGAGGAAGTCGATGTCGTGCTCGAGCGGAACCAACCACCGGTTCAGGAGATCTTCCGAGCGCGCCTGCTGCCGGCCGAAATCATCGACGACCAGAACTCCGTTATTCGCCTTCATCTGCAAGGAGGCGGAGTGGTACCTGCCCACTGAGTTGAACTGCAAATCCAACATCTCGAGCCGCAAATCCCCGCCTGCGAAGATTCGCGGCCTCCGGCAGAGGACCCATCTCCGGTCGGCTTGCTCCTCGAGGCGTTCCAGGCTGGCGTCGTGCAGGTTGGAGTCAAACACCGTCACGATCTGGTTGCCGGCCTCCACCGCATAAGGAATCCATATATAATCCCGATACATTCCGGCAATGGTTTCGGCTACGATCGTCTTCCCTACCCCAGAGGGCCCGTGCAACACCATTGAACGGCCGGAAATAATCGCTGTGCCGAGTTGGTTCAGGGTAGCCGGGTGAAGGACAAGGTGAGCGAACTCCTTCTCCACATCCGTCGTGTGAAAGCTCACGTTGCGGATGCTCTGGGCTCGAACCTGCCGCGTATAGTCGTCGAGAGATACCGGGACGGGGCCTGCGTAGTGGCTGAGGTTCAGCAACTCGTGGGCCCGCGAATTGCCCAGAACGGTGGTGGTGACTCGCTGGACCCCTCCGACCATTCCTTTCACTTCCAGCAGTTGTTCCTTGCGCAGCAACTCGAAGATCTCGGTGACCACCGACAAGCTGACCCGCATTTGCTCGGCCAAGTGGACCAGGAGTAGCTCACCCTGCAAATACAGGATCTTCAGGGCGATATTCTGCACAAGGCTTTTCCTGACCCCCAGGTCTTTTATCGTATGCGGCAACTCGATGACCTGACTTGCCGGGGCCGCCTCCCCACCCGCCATCGCCTTATTGTCTACAACGTCACTCGCCATGCGTGCACCCTGCTTCCCCGCAAACTCGTTTTTCCCGATTGCCGGCGATCGCTGGTCTTGCCCGGCTCACCGCCGGACATGGGCCGCGGCGCGGCTCGAACTCTCCCCACTCCAACTACCGGCACGTTTGATTCGGGGCCGGCTGAAATCCATTCTGTATCGCCTCGGACTGGGACATGTAAGTGCCGGGCGTGAGCTTCCCGTAAAGTTTACTGTCTGGGCAATAATAGAGTCCCGATCGCTGGTTCGCCCAGATTTTGACCGGCGACTTCTCGCTGGCGACCTTGGGAGTTGGTTGCAATAGCTGGCTCAGAGACGGCAAATTGAGAGCCGGGTAAAGAACCACCAACCCAACAATCAGGAGAGCGAGCGGGAAGATGAATATCCGGTTTCCAGAGGTCGCCATTTTTCACCAGTCTTTCCCGCTTGGGATCCGAGGCATTGTGAGCCTCGAGCTTCACCGTGCCGCCAACACGCCCTTCCGCGCCGTAAGGTAGCCTCCCACGGTGTCCTTCCCCACTTTGTTGATCACCAGCTCGACGGATTCCCACATCGCCCGGACCGGAAACACCACAGGCTCGTTGATGCCCAAATCTGTGGGATACTCGTAATCCTCGGCATAGATGTCGACGGCGCAACGCAACCTTTTTGAATCCACCTTTTTCAATTCCAGCTTGATGTCGGGCGCGACCTCCTGGCGATTGCCGGAGCGAACCAGCGTAAACTCGATGTAGTCCCTTCTGCCGAGTTTGCGCAGCCGCTCGACCTCGTTGTGATCGCGGGCAATGACCGTGTCGGCCTGAGTTACTCTCACACCCGACGGTTCCGCAACGTCACGCTGACCGTCCTGCCCGGCCTCGCCACCCTGACGAGCGGATCCACCTTGGTCGGTTGGCATCGCCGCGTCCGTCCGGTTGGCGGCTAGATCCAAACGGTTGGAAGCGGTCGACTGGAATTCGATCTTGGCGCTCTGGCGCGCCGGCTGCACGTCCGGCTGAGGCGCCGGCACCGGCTGAGCCGCGGTCTGCGGCTGGGGAGCGGGCCGGAGGTCCGTAGGGCGTGGCGCGGCCTTATGCGCCGCGGGTTGAGGCTCTCGGCTCGTGTTACCAGGCTTCGGA
Organism: uncultured Acidobacteriota bacterium; assembly: GCA_963831905.1. Classification (GTDB taxonomy): domain Bacteria; phylum Acidobacteriota; class Terriglobia; order UBA7540; family UBA7540; genus CAVROP01. Next base: position 436,007 of record CAWHRX010000005.1, read on the forward strand.
AGCTCCCGAACGGCGACGGCAGCCGCGGGTTCCGAAGTTTCTCTCGCCGCGAGATCGGCCCTCAAGTGACTGCGACCCGGGGACGCCGAGTGGTGACTGGCCTCATCCAAAGTAACCCTTTGTTTATCGATCGTTTCCTGCATCGAGGCTAGGGCGGCAGCCACTCGCTCCTCGCGGCGCTGGCTCAAGGCGGTCAACTGTTCAACCCGCGACCAGGTAAAGAGCTGCAATAAAGCCAGCAGCCCCAGCAGCGTGAAAACGATCAAGGCTACGGGACGAGCGACGCGCTGCAATCGGTCTACGCCTCTCAATTCGCCCGCGATCCGGGTTCGCAGAGTTTCGGATTCGTGACCTTCCGGCGTCGCTTCGCTGCCGAATGTCTCTGCCGAAGGTTCACGTTCGCGTCGGAATTGCGCTCCACCCATGATTTCCTCTTCAGATGACCGATCTCCCAAGCCAAGCCTGCGGCACCTCAAAAGCCACCGGCGACAGCGCTTGCCCCCCAGCCCACCTTCTCCCTCTCACCCCTTCGAGAACTCGAAACTTGCCGATTCAGCGTGACTTCCCTCCTCCCCCTTTTCGCGACCCCTCGGCTGTGCCTCGGGAACCACCGGTGAGACACGCTCCCTGGCCTTTCGACCGGCTGCCGCACCGTAGGGCGTCACCGCGCTGGCGCCCGGTCGTCCATCGTGACGCCCGGCCGCCCGTCCACTTTCCCGATCTCCAACCGGTCACCCACTTGGGTCCCACTTCGGAAGACGGTGTAAGGGGGAAGCTCGAGCACGCTTTGGGCCTTGAGAGTCACCCTGGAGATGCGGAAGGGACGCACATACTCCTCAGTGTGAACTACCCGCCCGTCACGGTCGAGAAACACCAGATCGATAGCAAACATCATGCCGATCGTGTGCACACCGTGCGAGGGCACAATCCATAATCCCTGGCCCGGGCGCGCCCAGCGTCGGGTCTTTCCCAACAAGCCGACGAGCCGGCCCAAATACCCGTCGGCCAACTTGGCCTCGGTGGCGACAAAGGTTTCGCGTGTCGTGTTGTAAACATAAAAGCGGTTTGGGTTTTGAGTCGCCATGCTGGCCTGCCGCTGGGCTCACATTCAGGAGCTGCGCCTTTCCTGGGGAAGTCACTCGTAACGACTACTCCGACGCCTTCTTCCGACGCCTCCATATAATCACAAACAGCACAATGACGGCAGCGACGCCGGCGATAATTCGAATCGTGGTTGTATCCATCGTTTGCTCCCTGTTATAGTTTGATTTCGCGCTTTCAATTTGCTTCCGGCGGTGACCGCCGAGTCTTACCTTCGAGATCACAGAAAATGCCGATATAAGCCGACGACTGCCGGACCGAGAATCACCACAAACAACGCCGGGAATATGCAGAACACCAGCGGGGGAATCATCTTCACGGTCGCCTTAGCGGCCATTTCTTCGGCGCGCTGGCGCCGCTTGGTGCGCAGCTCATCGGAGTGCACGCGGAGCGACTGAGCAATGCTCGTGCCGAAACGATCCGTCTGAACCATCATCGCCACCAGCGACTTGATATCTTCCACACCCGTCCGGTCGGCCAGTTCGCGCAAAGCTTCCATCCGAGTCCTTCCAATGCGAGTCTCGGCGTTGACCAGATCAAGTTCCTCACAGAGCTCCGGATGCACAATTCGCAGTTCCTGGGTCACGCGCATGAAGGACTGGTCCAAAGCCAGGCCGGCCTCGACGCACACAACCAGCAGATCGAGACAATCCGGCAACGACAAGCGGAGTTGTTGTTGCCGGCTGCGGATGCGTGCAGTCAACCAGAACTCGGGAAGCAGGTATCCCCCGATGGCCGCAAAGGCGAGGATGAAGACCGGAGATTGATGGTATAGCCCCGTGAAATAAACCAGGCCCACAAGGGCCACGGGCATCAGCACCTTCACGCCCTGCATGGCCAGCACCGATTCCGGACGGCGATAGCCCGCCCGCGCCATCATGCGTTGGGTGTGTGGCGAGCGTTTGCGGGAAGTGGGAACCAACCTGCCCACGTCGCCGAGCATTTGCTGGACCTTTTGCTTCTGCTTATCCCGGAATCCCAGCCGTTTATCTGCGGAAGGAGGCTGCCAGAGGCGTGTCAGGCGTTCGGCCGCGGGCAGGTTTGCCCCGGAAAAACCATAGGCCACGGCCAGCACAACCAGCACCACCGCCGCAAACGCCACGCCACTCGTTGCCCAGATCATTTTCTTGTCTTCCCCCCAACCTCACACTTTGATATTCACGATTCTCCATAGCACGATCGAGCCAGCGATCTGCAAGAGTATAGCCACTGCGAGCATGTATTGACCGATCACGTCGGTAAAGAGCGGCGTCACGTAATCTGGATTGACCACCCGCATGAGCATGATGAACGCCGGAGGCAGAGCGATGAGGATGCCTGCCGTTAATCGCCCCTGGGCAGTGCGCACCCTGACATCACGCAGCAGCTTGAAGCGCTCTCGGATTACGCCTGCCAAGTCATCCAGGATCGCCGCGAGATTGCCCCCCGTCTCTTTGTGAATGAGCAGCGCTGTAACGAAGAACCGAACGTCAACAATCGGCACACGCTCGGCGAAGTTCGTCAAGGCGTCTCTCAAAGGCAGGCCAAAGCTCTGCTCGTCGAAGACGAGCTTGAACTCTCCCGCCACAGGTTCGGGCAACTCCGTCGCGACCATCTCCAAGCCGGTAGTAAACGCGTGCCCGGCCCGGACGGCGCGACCTAGCAGGTCGACCGCCTCGGGAAAAGTTTTCTCAAAAGCCCTCAGGCGAGCTGCGCGCTTGTACGAGACATAGATGATGGGAAGTAAAGCACCCACCACGCCCGCGATAACGGCGACAATCTGGTTGGGATAGAAGTACGGGACGATAATGTACGGGGCCAGGCCCAAGATCGCGGTCAGCAAGATGAGCCTGCCAGGCAGGATGTCCAGCCCGGCCTGGGCCGTGTACCTGCGCAACCGCCCCACCCAGGACGCGCGGAGGAGCAAGCGATTCAGCCCCGGGACAGTGCTCATGACTTCGTCGCGAAGCAGCTTCAATTGAGGAGCGCCCGAACCGGAGCGGCCCACCCCCTTCTCGATAGCTTCCAGGCGGCGTGGAATGACGTTCTTACGTCGCCCGCCCGCCAACCCAAAGACCAAGAACAGGATCAGGACGACAATTCCAAAAGTCAAAAGTGGTAGCGCTATCTCCATGATGGGTCCCTCAATAACCGGGACGTTCGAATATTCCCGCCGGCAAACGGATTCCCGCGGCAAGCAAGCGTTCCGACAGCCTGGGACGGATGCCGGAGGGCAAGAACTCTCCCAACACCTCGCCCTTCTCTCCAATGCCCGTCTTTCTAAACTCGAAGATGTCCTGCATGGTGACAACGTCACCCTCCATGCCCACGACTTCCGAGACGTTGATCAGTTTGCGCGTGCCGTCGCTCATGCGCGACACCTGGATAATCAGGTCCAACGCCGAAGCCACCTGGCGACGGATGGCGCTCTCGGGAATGTTCAGGTTGGCCATCGCCACCATGGTTTCGAGTCGCGTCAGGGCGTCGCGCGGAGTGTTCGCGTGGATGGTCGTCAACGAGCCGTCGTGGCCTGTATTCATGGCCTGCAACATGTCCAGAGCTTCGTCGCCACGCACCTCGCCGACCACGATGCGGTCGGGGCGCATGCGCAAACAGTTGATCACCAACTGACGCTGCCGGACGGCCCCTTTGCCTTCCACGTTGGGAGGCCGCGTCTCCAGCCGCACGACGTGCTCCTGGTGTAATTGCAATTCAGCCGCGTCCTCGACGGTGATGATGCGCTCGCGGTTCGAGATGAACGACGAGAGGACATTCAGCAGGGTGGTTTTGCCGGCGCCCGTACCGCCCGAAATCAATATATTCATCCGGCCGTACACGCAGGCACGCAGAAGCTCCAGCATGGGAGCGGTTAAGGTGCGGTTTTGCAGAAGTTCGTCGGCAGTCAGAGGGTCCCTCCCGAAACGGCGGATGGAGAGGATAGGCCCGTCGATGGCAAGCGGAGGAATGATCGCGTTGACGCGGGAGCCATCCTGGAGGCGGGCGTCGACCATCGGCGACGATTCGTCCACGCGCCGTCCCACCGCAGAAATAATCCGGTCGATGATGGACATCAGGTGGGCGTCGTCGCGAAACTGAACGGTCGTCCTCTCGAGAAGTCCGTTACGTTCGATATAGACGCTGTTGAAGGTGTTCACCAGAATGTCCGAGATGGTGTGGTCATGCAGCAAGGGCTCGAGGGGCCCCAAGCCAAAGACTTCGTCGAGCACTTCCAGGGAGAGCCGCTCCCGCTCCTGGAAAGTCATCGGGGTGTTTTCTTCGGCGGCCAGTTTCTCGACGATCTCGGTGACTTCCTTCCGCACGCCTTCCCGGCCAAGTTGCACCACGTGATCCATATCCATGCGCTGGATCAGCTTGCGGTGGATGGCAAGCTTGACAGTGTTGAAATCGGACTTTACCCCAAATGTTGATGCCACAGCTCATTCACCTCGCCGAAATGGAGCTAAGAAAGTCGAAAATCGAACCGCTCTTTTTGTCTGCCTGGAGAGTGACTCCCACCAACTGGGCGGCCATTTGGCGAAATCTTGAAACCAGAGGATCATTGTGGTCCCACGCCAAGGGCGCGCCCAGATTTACGGCCATGCTGACGCGACGAAAGTCGTTGGGAATGCGTGCAAAAATCGACCGCTTGGCCTTCTTCTCGAAAGCCTTCAGCGCTTCATCATCCTGCTTGTGAAAGCGATTGATGATGATCTGAATGCGCGCCGGATCGAGACCGTAAGACGCCAACGCGGAGAGGTGACGCTCCAGCGCCCAAAGGCCGGGGACGTCAGCCTGCGTCACCACCAGCACCGTCCGCGCGAGATGTAACATGGGACTCCACTCGGAGGAGTACACCGTGCCCATGTCGACGACCAGGAAGTCGCAACAGTTTTGGGCTACATTCACTATCCTGGGCAGTGCGGGAACGGGAATATGCAGCCACTCGTCAGGGTCCGTGACCCCTCCCAGGACTTCCAGTCCGCTCTTGTGGCGTGTCAGAAGACCGGCGAGAAGATAGCTGTCCAGGCGTTCCAGGTTTTCCATGGCAGCGCGAACTGAGAACCGCGGTTGCAGATCCAGTAAAAGCGATACGAGACCCAGAGGGCGGGCAAGGTCGATCAAAACCGAGCGCTTCCCGGCAATGGCGGCGAGCTGAACGGCCAGATTAACCGCGACGGTAGTCGTTCCGACCCCGCCCTTGCCGCCCAGCACCACGATCGCTTTCTCGACCACCTCCGGTTCCGCTTCCGGACCGCGCTGCTGAATATAGCGTTGCAGGATTTCGCGCAGCCAACTCGCCTCAATGGGATGGCTCAGAAACTCCTGCATGCCGCTGCGCATGGCTTGAATCAGCAAGCCGGGGCTGGGATTCTGTACGGGAGAATAACCTACCAAGCACACCGACGGACGCAGCTTGCGCAAGTGAGCCGAGAATTCGAAACAGGGCTCCATTTCGCGTGTGAGGTCGATAATCACCACATCGGGTACTGCTTCTCCCGGCGCCGGATGCTTCGCGGGGTCGATCCCCCATTCGGCGATTGACTTCACCAACCCTGTTTGTTCCAGGCACGCACGCAAGTAACTCCCGTTCTTGGGTACCATGCTGGCGACCGATGCTGTCAACATCCCATTGACCTCGAAATAGCTTCCAACCTTCGCAACGCGCCTTACTTCCGCGGCGTCACCTGGCCGCTTGCCGGCGACGCGGGTTTCTCCCCTGTCATCGGCGCCATGAACGGAACGGGGTAATAAGGAGGCGCCGGCACCTGGGAGGACTGCAACGGCTTGACAATCCGTGGCGTCACCAGGACGAGCAACTCGGTGCGCGACTTCTGGAGCGAGCGGCTCTGAAAGAATTTGCCCAATATGGGGATGTCCCCCAGCCCTGGTATCTTATCCGCGATCTCGGTCACCCGATTGTCCACCAACCCGGCGATGGCGAAACTCTGCCCATCGCGCAGCTCCATTTCGGATTCCACCTTCCGCGTTGAGAGAGCCGGAATCGTATAGCCGGAAAAGGTAAGCGCATTGGAATAATCGAGCGAGCTAACTTCCGGCCGCACCTTGAGATGAATGTTACCCTCGACCGTCAGGGCCGGTGTGAAGTAAAGCCGCACGCCGAACTCCCTGAACTGGATGGTCACAGTCGGCAATGTCCCTGCGCCGCCACCCTGAACGACCGGAAATGGAAACTCTCCACCCGACACAAAGCTCGCTTCCTTGCCGCTTTCTGTCAGAAGGTTCGGCTCTGCCAGGATCTGGAGCAGGTTGTTTTGCTGCAGCGCCTCGATGGTGGCCGCCAGGTTCAATTGCGGGTTGTACAAGAAGATGTTGAGCAGATTGCTCAGAGAGAACCCCGCCGAGGTGAATGTCGTGGCGCCGGAAGCGGTGGAAACTGCAGTGCCGGCCCCGGGCGTGGGCAAGATGCCGCCATTGAGCGTCGACGGGCCGAACTGCTGCGTGCCAATGGCACCTATCGTCTTCCCGTTCGGCAACAAGAGGTTCGCCCCGAGTTGGCTCAGCGCCGCGCGGTCCACTTCCGCGAACTTCACCTGAAGAAGGACCTCCCCAGGCGCAACAGGCGGCGGAACCGCAAGCAGGCTCACCGCCTTGGACGACGCCACTTTGGCCATCTCGAGCATCTTGTCCGCCACCGCCTTTGAAGACACTGCTCCCGCGAGCACCACGACGTCCTTCTGAACTTCCAATTTCACGGGCTGGTCGGGGAAGGCTTCGCGGAACTGATCGGCCAAACCGCGAATGTCGATGTCGACGTTGACGTCGAATTCCTGGCTCTGTCCGGTCTCATCCCACAACACCAAAGACACTGCCCCCGGCGCCTTGCCGTTAAGCAGAATCTGGTTGGGACTCACCGCCAAGGCATCGACAATGGTGGGGTCCGCGACCGAGATGCGCTTGATGCGCGCCGGCGACGTTATCACCAGCGACCGTCCCACCAACACGTGCAGAGTCTCAGCTTCGCCGGGCGCCTGTGGCGCCTGCGCCGGCGGGGTCTGTGGAGCCTGCTGAGCCCACAATACCGCGCCTGTCAAGATCATCGGCAAAGCAATGCCTACGAATAATCCGGAATGCCCATTGCTGGTCTTCACGCTTCTCATGTGCCGCCGCCTATTGATGAACCTGTTGACCTGCAAAGCTCTGTGTCTCTTTCTTGTCACCGCGAATTACGTCAATCAAGTAAGGCTCCGGAGGCTTTGGTGCCGGAGCAGGGGTTTCGCGGCGAACCTTATGTGTCGTCTCGGGCCGAGGGGGTGGCGCACCTGCGAAGAGGCTGGCGCGGCTCACCGCCGGAGGGCTTACTTCTTTGGTGTCAATGGTGTTGCGCAATGCCAGGTGGATTTTCCCCTCGGTGCTCGCCATGGTTACCTTTTCAGCCTCTTCGGGGTTGCACAGCAACGTCACCACCGTGTAAGTTTGCGGCTTGCCTTCCCGGTCGGCCTCTGACTTCTGTCCCACCGCCAGCACCCGCAGGTCCTGGAGAATGGTGCGTGTAACGCTATCGCCGCCCGCCGTATTGCCGGTCACGAGGACATCTACCATGGTCCCCGGCACGACGAAGCCCGCTACTGCAACCACGTCATCCACGCGCACGGAAATGGCCCGAGTGCCCTGGGGTATCGCCACCGAAAGACCTCCCCCAGCCTCCTTGGGCGCCAGTTTCTCCTCAAGGATGAGTTCGTTTTCCACCACCGGCGTGATCAAAGCGCGATCCAGGCAATCTTCGGCGCGCCCAAATGACCCCATGGGCCTCGAGGCGTCAGGCCAGGGAATCTCGCGCAAGTCCGAGGTGGTCATACGCTCGCCCAAGGCGAGAGGCTTTGCCGCCACGACAATGCGACCGGTCACAACGGCTACCTTGCCCGCAGCCATTCTCGCGTTGCGAAGCTGAATATAGACGTAGCGTGCGGCCACCAATCCAAAAACCAGGGCCACTAATAATCCCACAACCAATCGTTTCTGGTCCATCATTCACCTTATGACGCTGGTCTGTAATTTCCTCTTTCCGGTCTGTAGGGCGAACCTCCGATTTTGAGGTTCGCAGCCTTACCTCAACGAGCGAAGAATCGTGAGAGCAGATAGCGTGCCAAAGAATAGAACCGTGGAAGCCGCCGCGGCCGCACCAAAAGGCAATTTCATCAGCGCCGGATTGTCGAGTGTGAGGTTATGACGTTGTCCCCAAACGCCAAACGTGACCAGGATTCCGAAGAGAACGACCACGTGTTTGAGGGTTTCAGTCACTCGCCCGTAACGAACCATCTGGAATATGGCCATCGCTCCCGCTATAAACACCGTCCCCAGGAGTACCACGACAAGGCGGCTTGGCCCGAACCACGCTCCAAGGGCTCCCATCAGCTTCCAATCGCCTGCACCCAAGCCCCGCAACAACACAAAAGGTAACAACAGGGCGAGCCCCAACCCCGCCCCCTCAAGCGCCGCCTTCATCCCCGGCCATCCCCAAGCAAAGGAATTGGCCGCAACACCTATCGCCAGCCCCGGCACTGTCAGCCAGTTGGGAATGCGGCGCATGCGCCAATCCAGCCACCCCGCCCACATAGCGAACAATAAGGCCAAGATTGCGAGCACTAGGGTCCAGGCAAGATTCCAGACAGCGCTATGCATATTCTCTCTTCTCTGGCTCGCCGGGGTCGCTTCTTCCAGTCGGTAGGACGCTAGCTGAGGGCATGTGGCGCTTCGTTTGCACAGTTGCCATTGTTCTTTCTATTATCGGACAAGGCGCACACCCACCCTTGACCCTGCCCCGCTTCACAATCTCCGCCTTCCTCAAGCTAGTTAGCGCGGACGGGGACAACAAACGCCGAACTCCCGGACTACCACCTTACGACAGGGTGGTGGATGCGTTGGTGAACGCGTTGCTGATCGCACTCGCCAAGCTCCCCATCGCTGCAATAGCCGCCAGACCAATCAGAACCAGGAGCAATCCGTATTCCGTCAAGTCCTGGCCTGCCTCATCTTGCCACAGGTGCCGTAATATGTTCCTCATGCCTTCCCCTCCTCGAGCAAAGACTACCGTGGGCTTCCACGGCTTGTAGTTATCATGGCATGTCGCTGTATAAACTGCCGGGAACGCCCGCCAATCTGTTGCTGAGGAACGTGCTCACGGCACTGTTGAGCACTCTTATATTGTGCGGACAGCCAGAGGCATCAACTGAAAGAAACTCTCCCCCAACGATTAGGTTGTAAACTCGACCCCTGACCACCGCTTTATTAATAGCATTAGGACAACTGCCGGAGAGAATCGAGGCATCACGCCATCCTTCCGGCGAAAACAACGCCGCCCTCTCGGATCATGCACGCCCAGTAAGAGCCCGGCGTGCATCCGAATGCACGGAGACGCTACCCGTCCTTCCCTGACCGCTCAGCGACCGCTTACACCGCCTCGCGGCCAGGGAAATGTGGACAGAAACGTCCTCCGAGCCTCCTCGCCACAGCCTTGCTAGCTCAGAGTGGTCGATGCATTGACGAACACTTGGCTGATCGCAGAAGCCAATTTGCCCATTGCGGCAACAGCAGCGAGGGCAATCAAAACCAGGAGCAGACCGTATTCCGTCAAGTCCTGGCCTTCTTCTTCCTTCCACAGCCTTGCAAATAGGTTCTTCATCCGTTTATCCCCCTCCATTTTCGGGAATGTTGTTCCGGCGATGTTCTTCAGCCGTCGGTGAGGATGGGAGCATTTGTAATGCCAAACAGAGTCGCGAATTATCTGGACCGGACTCTCTTGTGAATTAACACCGTTACTTCCAAGCGCGACGCGAGAGCCTTGAGTTGGGCAAGGCACGATGTGAATCTGTAACCTTTTGAGAACACCCCGGGGCAGGTTTTTCAACCAGAAGGTGACGCGATCAGGGAATAACGGATATACTCTCGGTAATTGCGCGGAATCTGACAATCCTAAGATCGAAACTCGAAGCTCGAACCTCGAAAACAGGACACTAAGTCCGAACCAAAGACCCGAGAACGAGCGGAGGGCCCCACAGCAACGGGTGATCCGGACTTTTGAACATTTCAGGACCACTGCCGCAAATCAAATGCGTCACAAAAACCGAACAGCTTACGCCAAGCGCTTTTAGGAGTGGTATTCTAAGTGCCGTTGATCGCCTTTGCGCACCGGAGTTAGTGGAACGCGAAGCGAGCTTCCGCTTTGCTCCCAACGTTTTGAATTTTTCTTTTCGAGTTTCGCTTTGGGTTTTCCATAACGATGATGTTCCTGATCGAGTCTTGCCTGGCCGTGGTTGCACTCTTGATTGCTCTCACCGTTCCGACTGCCGGATCGCGCTGGTTCGAAGTTTGCGAACGCGCCTTCGGAACGCTGGCGCGCCGACGTAGGCTAGCCGTCGTAGGCACGGGGCTTGCCGCGCTCGCGGCACGCGTTGCTCTGTTGCCGATCCTCCCGATCCCTGAGCCTGCGGGGTCCGACGAGTTCGGCTACCTCCTCCTGGCGGACACCTTCGCGCACGGAAGATTGACTAATCCTACCCACGCGATGTGGGTCCATTTCGAGAGCTTTCACATCATCTGGCAACCGACTTACACCGCGATGTTTTATCCTGCCCAAGGCTTGATCATGGCGCTGGGCCAAGTAATCATGGGGCATCCCTTCTGGGGGGTTTGGCTGAGCGTGGGCTTTATGTGCGCGGCGATCTGCTGGATGCTGCAAGGCTGGCTGCCGCCCGAGTGGGCGCTGCTGGGCGGATGCTTGGCCGTAATTCGCCTGGGAACTTTCAGCTACTGGGCCAACGGCTACTTTGGAGGGGCCGTTGCGGCCACGGGCGGAGCGCTGGTGTTGGGCGCCCTGCCACGCGTCAAGCGCTCACAGCAGGCGCGAGACGCCCTGCTGATGGGGCTGGGATTTGCGATTCTGGCCAACAGCCGTCCTTACGAGGGGCTGTTCTTGGGCCTGGTGGTGGCAGGCGCGCTCGCGGTCTGGATGTTCGGCAAGAGTCGGCCTCCCCTCGAGTTTGCGGCCCGGCGCGTTGTGGCGCCGCTTTTAGTAGTCGTGGTTTTGACGGGGTGTGCCATGGGCTACTATTTTTGGCGTACCACGGGCCGTCCCTGGGACACGCCTTACCTGGTCAACGTGCGCACCTATAACCCGGCCCCTTACTTCCCTTGGCAATCGTTGAGGCCGGCGCCGGCGTATCACCATGAACAGATGCGGGATTCGTACCGCGAATCGTCGCTGCGCACGTACCGAGAGTCCCGGTCATTTAAGAGCAGCGCCCGGCAAAAGACGGCAGAGTTCATGATGTTGTGGAGCTTTTTTCTTGGGCCCGTGTTGACGCTTCCCCTTCTCGCGGCCCTGGTGAGTCTGCCCTATGGTTTTTCATGGAGAGACATAAACCGTGACACGCGTTTCCTCTTCCTGGTCTGTGCAACGGTCATGGCAGGATGCACCTTGCCCATAGTGTTCCTGCCGCACTATGGCGCCCCCATCACTTGCGCGATCCTGGCGTTGGTCCTGCAGGCCATGCGCCGCCTGCGATCGCAGCCAGGGCGCGCAAAGCCGGCGGGTCTGTTTATAACCCGGGCCGTCCCCCTGATCTGTTTGCTGATGCTGGCGCTGCGGGTGGGCGTGAAGCCGCTGCACCTGCCCGAACCCCGTCGTTGGCTCGCTCCGGCCCCCTTCCCAAGCTGGTGCTCACTCGGGCCGAACCTCCTTGAACGCGCGGCGGTGCTCGCGAACCTCGAGCGGCAGGCGGGCCGCCAACTTGCTATCGTCCACTACGGCCCCGATCATCCCAACGACTTTCACGAGTGGGTTTACAACGGTGCCAACATTGATGCGGAGAAGGTTATCTGGGCGCGCGACATGGGTGCTGCACGGAATGAGGAGTTAATCAACTATTTCAGGGACCGGCACGTCTGGATGGTTGAGCCGGATGGCACCCCGCCAAGATTGCTGCCGTACAGCGCGTCACCGAGTCCGTGATTCGAAACTCGAAAATGGAAATCCGAAACTCGTCAGCCTGCAACTTGGAGATGTGAAACCGACTTTCGAATTTCCAGTTCCGATTTTCGAATTTCGCCAGTCGGGCACTTGATATGTTTTCCTGGATTGAGACTGGGCTGTCGGCGCTGGCGGTCGCGCTTGCGTACGCATGTCCCGAATTGGGTACGAGCTGGTTCCAGCGTGCGGAGCAACTGCTTAATCGTCTGGCGCAGAAGCGGGGTTTATCCGTGCTCGTTGTGGGGCTCACGGCGCTGGCCGCGCGCGCGGCCCTGTTGCCCATCCTGCCCATTCCTCAACCCGGCGGTCACGACGATTACGGTTACCTCCTCCTGGCGGACACATTCGCGCACGGAAGATTGACCAATCCTACTCACCCCATGTGGGTTCATTTCGAGAGCTTTCACATCATCTGGCAGCCGACCTATACGGCCATGTTTTATCCCGCCCAAGGCCTGATTATGGCACTGGGGCAGGCCATCTTGGGGCACCCCTTTTGGGGCGTGTGGCTGAGCGTAGGCCTGATGTGCGCTGCCATCTGCTGGATGCTGCAAGGCTGGCTGCCGCCCGGCTGGGCACTGTTCGGCGGGCTCCTGGCTGTAATTCGCCTCGGAACTTTCAGCTATTGGGCGAATAGCTACTCCGGTGGCGCTGTCGCGGCTATGGGTGGCGCATTGGTGCTCGGGGGCCTGCCACGAATCAGGCGCTTTTATCGCTTGCGAGATGCACTGCTAATGGGGCTGGGTTTCGCGACGATCGCTAACAGCCGTCCTTACGAGGGGCTGTTTTTCGGCTTGCCCGTGGCGGCTGCGCTCGCGGTGTGGTTGTTCGGAAAGAATGGGCCTCCACTGAGGCTCGCGGCCAGACGTGTTGTAGGGCCACTAATTCTGGTACTGGTTTTAACGGGGTGCGCCATGGGCTATTACTTTTGGCGCACCACGGGCAGCCCCTGGGAGACCCCTCATTCCGTCAACAACCACACCTATAGTCCGGTACCGTATTTTCCGTGGCAACCATTGGGACCAGCGCCGGCGTATCATCATGCCGTCATGCGGGACTTGTATCTCAATACTCTGATGGGCCAGTATGAGGAGACGCGGTCGGTCACGGGTATGGTAAAGAACGACTTAACCGCATTGGTCAAATTGTGGAGCTTCTATCTCGGGGCTGCGTTAACCCTTCCGGTCGTGGTGGCCTTGACGACCCTCCCGTACGGCTTTTCATGGAGAGCCATTAGCCCAAACACGCGCTTTCTGTTGCTGGTCTGCGGCGCTGTCATCGCGTGCTGCATGCTTCCAATAATGCTTATGCCGCACTACGCGGCGCCGATCACCGGTGTGATCCTGGCCCTGGTTCTACAAGCCATGCGGCGCATCCGATCCCACCCGACGGGCATGCTGATCGCCCGAGCGGTCCCGGTGATCTGTTTATTAATGCTGGTATTGCGAGCGGGAGCGAGGCCGCTACACCTGCCGCTGCCTTCTGCGTGGCCGGGAGGGGGCCCGCCAACCTGGGGCTCACCCGCACCCGCCAATTTGGGCCGCGCCAGAATCCTCGCGCAGCTCCGGGGGTATCCTGGAGGCCAGCTCGCCATCGTCCGCTACGGCCCTCATCACGACATCTTGTTTCACGAGTGGGTCTATAATGACGCCGATGTTGACCGAGCAAAAGTCGTTTGGGCGCGCGATATGGGTCCGTCCCAGAACGGGGAGCTGATTGAATATTTCCATGACCGTCATGTTTGGCTCGTGCAAGCAGACGAGACTCCGCCCAGGATGTCGCCGTACGCCCCAACGGAGGACCGCGAATTCGCCCAGCCCACCGCAGGAGTACAATGAGGCTTGTTACCCAAATCCTGGAGAACACTCAGGTATATCGCCTGTGGCAAGCCCCCTTTACCGAGCAAAAGTTCGCTCCGGTCCTTGCGCACAATGATATAAACCGGGTGCGTCGGGTGTTGGATGTGGCTTGCGGACCGGGCACCAACACGCACCATTTTGCCGGCGCCGATTATCTGGGAATCGATATCAACCCGAGATACATCCAGTACGCGCGACAACGTCATAAGCGGAATTTTCTGCTTGCCGATGTTACGCATTATTCGGTTGCTCCCGGCGAGCGATTCGATTTCATCTTATTGAACAGCTTTCTTCACCATATCGACACGGGAGCCGCCCGTAACCTCCTTGGGCAGCTCCGCACGCTTTTGACGGACGAGGGGCACGTGCACATCCTGGACCATGTGCTCCCCGAACGCCCCTCTATCGCCCGCTTCCTGGCCCGCATCGACCGTGGTAAGTTTCCCCGCCCCCAGAAGGAATGGCTGGAGTTGGTTACTGGTGCATTCGAGCCCACGGTATTCGAACCCTATCAACTTACGGCCATGGGAACCGCGCTGTGGAACCAAGTTTACTTTAAAGGACGGGCAAAGGGATGAGCGCTGGATTTCGACTGTCGATAGCGGTGCCGGTCCGGAACGAGGAGACGGTCCTGGCCGAGTTGCTGCGCCGGACGCGCGCTGTGCTGGACGGGACTGCCGGAGGCCCCCACCAAGTCGTCTTCGCTGACGATGGAAGCTCAGACCGCACTCTCGAGCTTCTGAAGGAAGCAGCCCGCCAAGACCCGCGCGTGGTGGTGATTTCACTATCACGGAACTTCGGACACCAGGCAGCGCTGACCGCGGCTCTCGATTACGTCTCGGGAGACGCGGTAGTGCTGATGGACGGCGACCTGCAAGACGTTCCGGAGGCCATTCCCGATTTTGTCAAGCGGTATGAGCAAGGCTACGACGTGGTGTATGCCACCCGGGCGGCACGAAAAGAGGGTTGGTACTTGCGTCTTTGCTATTTCCTTTTTTACCGCCTCCAGACCTTGCTCTCCGAAACCCGGCTGCCTCTCGACGCGGGCGACTTCGGTTTGATCTCGCGGCGCGTAGTGGACCTGATTCGCAGAATGCCGGAACACCATCGGTATCTGCGCGGACTGCGAAGCTGGGTGGGATTCCGGCAGATCGGCATCCCCGTCGAGCGCGCTGAGCGGCACTCAGGGCAGAGCAAGTACGGGATGCTGAAGCTGCTCAAGCTGGCCTCGGACGGAATCTTTGCCTTCTCCATCGTACCGCTTCGCGCCGCCGCCCTGCTGGGGACATTGGCAATTAGCCTATCGGCGCTGTTTGCGATCTACTCGCTCTTTGCCAAGGTCTTGCTGAGCCAGACTCCGAAGGGCTTTACGGCTCTGGTTTTCCTGATTACCTTTCTCTCCGGGGTTCTTCTGCTCTTCCTGGGGATCATCGGAGAGTACGTCGGCCGCATCTACGAAGAGATTAAGGCGCGCCCCCTGTACGTAGTGGACAAAATCATCGACTACGGCTCGTCCCCTACCATGGACGAGGGTTCGAGGCCAACGCGAGTGAAACCAAACAGCCAAGGGGGAATCTGAGACAGTGGGGAGGAGGAAAGGCATTGATCTAAAGCGCCTGGTTGTCCCTCTTGAGCCCGCTTCTGAATGGATTTTGGCAGTTGGCGTGCTAGAGGTACCGTACTATGATCTCGATCGCGTTTCCCCCATGCAATGAGGCCTGGAGCATTCGGGAATTGCTACGCGGGGCCCCCGAAGGTTTGCGGAGGGCCGGGGAAGACCGCGAATTGTTTGTGGAGGACAATTCGGAAGTGCTGCGATGAAGCAGGAGCATCCCATGTCCATCTCATGCTCGATGGGCATTATGGCCTACAACGAGGAGGCCAATATCGGCCGGATGCTTGAGGCCCTCGTCTCGCAACGAACCGCAAGGGTAACCCTTACGGAGATTGTAGTCGTGGCCAGCGGCTGCACTGACCGCACCGCATCCATCGTTCAAGAATGGGCAACACGGGACCAGCGGATTCGCCTGGTGGCGCAGCCGCGACGCGAGGGTAAGGCCTCTGCGATCAACCAGTTTCTTCCGCAAGCGCGGGAGAAGATAGTCGTGCTCTGCGGCGCTGATCTGCTGCCGGAAGCGGACGCCATTGAAGAGTTGGTGGCTCCGTTCGCTGACCCGACGGTGGGATTGACTACGGGCCGACCGGTACCAGTCAACGACCCCGGGACATTTATGGGGTTTGCCGCACATCTGCTCTGGGACTTACATCACCAAATCAACCTGCGCAGCTTCAAGGCGGGGGAGATGATCGCGTTCCGCAAGATCTTCGAGCGTATTCCCTACCACACGTCAGTAGACGAGGCGAGCATCGAGCCGGTCGTTCGCGGCCAGGGGTATGAGGCGCGCTACGTCCCGACGGCTGTCGTCTACAACAAGGGCCCGCTCACGGTCGGCGATTATCTGCGTCGGCGCCGAAGCAATTATGCCGGCCACTTGGCTTTGCAAGCTACGCTGGGATACACCGTAAGCACGATGAGCGGCTGGAAGATACTGCGGCACTTAATGCAGAACCTCGATTGGCGACCGCGGCCTTTCATCTGGACGTGGGGCGTCGCGGCCCTCGAAGCTTACGGGCGGATCCTGGGCAGACGCGACTACAAAAAAGGCCGCGACCACTCCGTCTGGGAAATCGCAACGACAACGAAAGACCTCAAGGCAAGGATATAGCGGCGGCCTGGATTCAAGGGCTGGCACCTTACCGCCTGGGAATGAAGGCCAAGGGTTCCGTCGTAGGCGTCGCGGTTCGGCCAGCGCCAATTTGTTGCGATACGGCGCAGAGGCTGCCCACTTGTAGGGTTTACCATCCTGACCAGGCTCCACGTCTGCCGTTGCCAGACTACCCCCAGGGCCGCCGCTGCGACTGCGTCTACCGCCCGGTGATGAGTTATCAGCAAACCGAAGAAGGGTGAGCGTTTGCGCGCTCGTTACACAAACCAGATGACGGCGTGTCGGCACGCGCTGTTCCGCTCAGCCGACATCAGACAGAGCCTGATCCTGGCAGTAGCCATGGCTTTGGCTGGAGGTCTGGACTATGCAGTCAATGTCGAGGCCGGCCGTTGGCTTCTGCCCGTTGAATTCGGCATCTTTGTTTGCGTGGCGGCTATTCTGCAAGTGCTGACTTACCTGGCCGTCTCCATCCGAAATGTTGTAGCCTTTTACACCGCCGAGCTCAGCGCACAAAACAATTCCGACAATCAGGTGGGAGCTTTCGTGCGGCACGCTTGGCGCTGGGCTTGGCAGTGGGGTCTAGGGGCGACGGCGCTGGCGGTCCTCATCAGCCCCTTGTTAGCGCGTCTGCTGCGGCTGCCCAGCCCCTGGCCGTTGTGGGCGGCCAGCCCCATAGTGCTGCTGTTCTTCGTGCGGCCGGTCACCGATGGCGCGCTTCAGGGAACGCAGGCCTTTGCGCGCTTCGGAGTGGTACAGGTCACTCAGTCGGTTCTGCGTTTACTCTTTGCCGCTGCGCTGATGTGGATGGGATGCCAAGCCGTTGGGGCCATTCTCGCGTTACCGCTGGCCTGTGCCATTATCCTAATCCCAGCACGATGGTGGCTACGCCCCTATTTTCAGGAACACGGCCGAGTGGTTGCCCGGCCCATAAGTTGGCACTACTCGTCTTACACCCTGTTGGGGATGGCGGCCTTTGCTATCCTGGCAAACCTGGATGCGCTATTCGTGAAGCGCTTTTTCAGCCCTCGGATGGCCGGCGACTACGGGCCGGTGGTTACTCTGGCCAAGGCAAGTCTGTTCTTGCCCTTGGCGATAGGAATTATCCTTCTCCCCAAGGCGGCCCAGCGTCGCGCCATGGGCCGGGATTCCCGGCCGATCTTATTGCTGGCGCTGACGGGGGCGCTCGTCCCCGGGCTGCTCCTGACAGCTTTCTACTTTCTGTATCCAGGAGGGTTGGTGAGGATCATATTCACCGCCGCCTATCCCAACCCGGGTATTGTCTTGCCGCTGGCCAGCTTGGCCGCGAGTCTCTACGCGGGTCTGAATATCTGGCTGAATTATGCTCTCTCCCTGGAGCGCCCAGCGTTTATCTATGCCCTGGTTGGGGTTCTCGTTTGGCAGGGGCTGGGTATGTTTATGTTCGGCCAGGAGAGCTTGATCCACATGACGCTGGTCATGGTCTCAGCCGGTGTGATGGGCAATATTGCGGGCTTCATCACCACTTGGGACACCGTGCGAACGACCAAACCTGTGGGCGCGGAGGTTGTCGGGCTTTGAGGTCCGCCTGCCGGCCAGGCCATCAACGATGACGCTGCGCAACACTAAGGGACTCAGGCTATTATGAGCGGGCAGTATATCCTATTAACAGGATCTACCGGTTTTATCGGCCGCCACGTGGTCCGGAAATTATCCCAACTTCAGGATCTCCGACTAATCTGCATAGTAAGAGGAGGTGAGCGCCACCCGCAAGCGAACTCCTTACTGAGCCAGGGAGCTACCCTGGTTCGGGGTGAGTTTTGCGACGAAACCGTCCTCAAGGAGACGTTTGGGCAATACCGAGTTCGGCAGGTGGTCCATCTGGCGGCAATCCGCGGGGCACGGAAGGCGTCACCTGCCGATTTCCAGCGGGTGAATATTGATGGCACGGCGCTCCTGCTTCGTGAGGCGTATGAGCACCGAGTGCAGAAGTTCATCCATTGTAGCTCGGTCGGCGTTTACGGGACGATCCCCATGGCCGTGCCGGCAGGAATTGAAACTCCCCTCGGTGGAGACACACTCTACCATCAGTCCAAGGTAGCGGCAGAAGAGGCCGTCCAGGGCTATATTCAGAAGGGATTAAACGCCTATATCGTACGTCCGACGATTGCTTACGGGCCCGGTGACGACGGCTTCCCACAGACTTTGGTCCAACTTGTCAGACGGCATCTGCTACGGCTGCCCAAGAGCAATCACCGGGTTCACCTAGTTGATGTGGAGGTGGTGGCAGAGGTATTTCTTAATCTGGTAATGAGAGAGCAGTGCACCCACCGGATCTTCATAGCTGCAGATGCTGAGCCGGTTCCGTTGAAAGATCTGGTTGATTGGATTCATTGCCATTTCTATCGGCGCCCCTACCCCGGGTTCCTGCGTCTTCCCGACTGGACGTTTGATCTGGCGTTTCGTCTGTTCCAAGGGCTAGGCAACGAAAAGTGGACGGTCCGCCTGGCGCTGATCTGCAGAGACTGGTATTATCAATCCGCCGACACGTACCGCGTGCTGGGCATTCAGCCGGTCTCGACCCGCGAGGCGTTAGGCCGTTTTTTGGGCGAAAGCGCAACTTTCGCGAGGTGAGCACCCGTGACTGCGACCGCCGCGATGACAACCACGAACAACTGGAGACAATACTTCCTTAATACGCATGAGGGGTTCGGTACGACTTACGAACGTTTCGTCCTGCATCGTTATTTCAGTTGGTTGAAGAACCGTTATTACATCAATAGTGTGCTGGAGGCCCCGTCTTTTGGAATGACGGGGGTATCGGGCATCAACAGCCTCTGGTGGGCTTGCCAGCGGGTGCACGTTACGATTGTTGACCAATGTCCTGAACGAATGGAAGCCATTCAGAAGGTTTGGAGAGGGACGGGTCTCGTACCTCACCTGGTCTGCCAGTCTCCAGCGTCCGCCCTTCTGCCGTTTTCAGATCGCGCTTTTGACGTGTCCTGGAACTTTGCCGCCCTTTGGCATGTGAAAGATGGCGGAACCTATTTGGGAGAGCTTGGACGCGTGACAAAGACGGCGCTCTTCTTGTGTGTTCCCAACCAACAAAATATCTGTTGGAAGCTACGTCCCCATGATGCCGACGATTTTTTCCTCGATAATATCAGGATCGACTGGATCACTTCATCCCTGGCAGCACACAACTGGCGGTTGGTGGAAACTGGTTTCTTTGATGTTCCACCCTTCCCCGACATTGCGATGAAAAAGGAGGACTTTCTCAGGCGGATGGGGTTCGACAAACTGGCCAAGTGGATGGAAGCGAAAGAAGGAGAAGGCATTTGTATTCTGGATTATTTTGCCGGCCGATCACCGGCAATGGAACGACAGGTGATGAAATTCAGCCTCCTCGAGCAGTCTCCCGCCTGGTTCAAGAGGTTATGGGCGCACCACCGTTTCCTTCTATTTGAGAAGAGTTGAGTCGTCTGGCTGAAAGTCGTGGCCCATGCCATCGCATGGTATCGCCAACAAGGGTGGTTGTGAGCCTGCTAAGACGTGAAGAGCGTATGGTGAACGCTGCCGCGAACTTTACGGCCGCCACTCGCACGGCCCGCCGTGGCTGGCTTATGGCGGCGCTGCTTTTCGTTCTCTTCCGGGCGATTCCCAACATCAGCTATCCTATCGGCCGCGATCAGGCCACTTACTTCGTCATCGGAGAGGGACTCCTCAATGGGCGCCGACTCTATCGCTATTTTCCGGAAAGCAAGCCGCCCGGTATCTTAGTGTTCTACGCCCTGCTGGGGAAGGTTTTCGGCCACGTCATGTGGTCCGTGGGGTTGGTTGACATTCTGTGGCTGGTGGTAATTTCCTACTGCATCTTTCGCTTCGCGGAGCGTTACCTGGGGACGCCGGCGGCGGCCATCGCCGTGGCCGTCAACGCCGATTGGCACTGCCATTTCGGCTATACGGATGCTTGCCAGACAGAATGTTGGCTCATGGTCCTGGTGTTTGCCGGTTACTTGGCGGTTGCCGGTGAGGGTCGGCGGCCACTGGCGCGGCACTTTGCCGCCGGGCTGTGCCTCGGCGGCGCGTTCTGGCTGAAGTATAACGCCCTGGCCTTTCTGCCCCTGTTGGCGCTGCTTCCCTACGTTGATTGGAGCCGCTTCGATGAGAGGCCCCGCCGCCTGCGGCTGCAGGTGCCGTGGCGCGCCTGGTTCAGCACTGTGAGTGCATTGCTGGCAGGGCTCTCGATCGCGCTCGCCGCCGTTCTAGCCTATTTTTACTTGATAGGATCTTGGCCTGCGTTCTTGGAGGTCCAATTCGGGGTGGTGCCCCGATATCTTGGCATGGCAGTCCAGCGGAGTCCTCACTATTGGCAAATGGTTGTCGCCCGAGTGGTCTTGTATTTGGGATTTTGGACGTGGGTTGCCACCGGCTTGTCGTTTTTGATGGCCGAAAGGCGGGACCTCTCCCGGCTGGCGCCGGTGCTGGTGGCGGCGGGCATCGGTTTTGCATGCACCGCATCGCAGTTGCGGTTTAGCCCTCTCTTTTTCGAGACCTGTTACCCCTTCTTCGCCATGATCTGGGGATACCTGGTGGTGAAGACTTATGCTGAGGTCAGTGCCGCGGTGCGGTCCTCGGCTGCGCGCGAACGCACCCTGGCCTGGATGGCCGCGTGCGCTCTGGCCGGGATCGCCCTCGTCTGGCCCTTGCGAGCTGAAGTGAAAGCTGTGACCGAGCGGTACCGGGATCTCGCCGCAAGGCGGCGCAATCCTGACGCATTCTTCGCCAGCTACCCCGCCATGCGCTTTCTCGTTGAGAACCTCGGTGGCCAGATGCAGGTGATTCAGACGCTGCGGCAAATATCCGCGCCCGGAGATGGGGTGTTCGTGTGGGGGACCGATCCCCTGATTTACTTCTTGACTGGGCGGCGTCCGCCCACCCGGTTCGTTTCCAACCTCGCGCTGGTTTCGCCTTGGTGCCCGCCCTCCTGGCGCGAGGAGTTGGTGCGCGTGCTGGAGAAATCGCCGCCTGCCTTTGTTGTGGTGGCGCAGCATGACAACTTCGGGATAACCTACACGCCCTTCGATTCCGAGCAATATCTGTCCGTCTACCCGAGGCTGGCCCGCTTCATCTCCGGTTCTTATGATTTCATGGCGACGTTTCCGGACTTCGTGGTCTATCGCCGTAAGCCAAGTCCTTGACGTATAGGACGCTCAAGTCGTCCTGATAAGCGCGGCGCCACTCCGGCTGGGCGTCGAGCAGGGCGCAGAGAAACGCGCTTCGCTCGATAAGGCATGAGCGCACGCCGTACTCTTCGAGGAGTTTGAGCGCGCCCGGCTCCGGGCGAATGATCCTGATGTAATCCGAAAGCACACCCGAGGGCTCATAGGCGTCGCAGCGGCCATCAATGAAGACCGGATGCTGCCCTGCGAAGGCCCAGATCAGATAGCCGCCCCAGAACTGATCGTTGAACATACGCCCTTGGACGGGATGCTGGCGCAGGTAGTCGACGGCACGGCGAGGCTGGTTGAGGTCAATCACCCGCCGCAAGCTGGCGGTGGAGGGGAACAAGGCGATTAACCCCGCTGCGAATAGCAGGATCAGAACCGCGTTCAAGAAAGGTTTGTCCTTGGCCGGGTCGTAGCCGGACCACCACTTGCCGATTAACGTGGCCAGAGCAGGCGCAATGACGATGGCGAAGAAGACCGCAAAGCGCTGGTGGACGCAGGCCATGTAGGCCGCGAAGAGCACTAGGGCTAACTCCTCGACGCGCGGTCTAAAACGCCACACGATCGGCGCCAGAAAGAAGAGAAACAGCAGGACCAGAAACCATTTGCCGAAGAACTGGTTGAACGCCAGGGGCTGCCACTCCTCGAAGTAGGCCATGTTCACCGGCTGAGAGAATGCCGCGCTCAGCTCGTACCGGAGCAGGCGCGGGCCGTAGGGGTTCACCAGCAGCGCCAGTACGCAAAGAACCATCACCAAACCCAGGTGTCGCCGCTCGGCAGGCAACCACCGTTTGCCCTCGAGATCCCCCAGGCTCAAGTCCTTGATCCCGGCTAACCAGTAGACCCCGATCGCCAGAAGACCAAGGCTGTACGTGCCGTGGGTGCTGACCCAGAGCACGAATACGCCCGGAAGAAGCCAAAGAGACTTCTGTAAGCCCCGGCGGTAGCGTTCCAGACAGATCAAGGTGATGAGCAAGAAAACGTAGCCGAGAAGTTGCGGCCGTAGACTGAAGCATAATCCCAGCAGGGGCCACACGGCGGCACAAGCCGCAAGTGCCGCTTTGACGTTTCCGCTTCGCACGTAAGCATAGTAGTAGAGCAACAGGAATATCAGCGACGCGAAGGCCATGAGGAGCGCCATCAGCGCGCGAGGTCCGCCCAGGCGGGACGCCCCCGCCATTATCACCTCGCCCAGCCATTCGTACGCAAGCCATTCGCCGTTGGGGGCAGTAAAAGAATAGTAGTTGGTGGTGGGCCAAGCGTGCGTGGCCAGGATCCGCTGGCCGGCGGCAAGGTGCCAGAACGTGTCGCCCTCAACAAACGTCGCGTGCCAATGGCCCGTCGGCAGCGAAGCGTCATTTTCAAGCCGGGCGCACAGGTTCAGAAACACACCAGCCACCAGCAATGCGCCTAGAAATACGGGGAAGGAGAAGGCCTTTCCGAAGATGACGGCCGCGCCGGACCTCGGGCTCTGGGCGACAATGGGCTTGGCGGCGGTCTCAGAAGTTGCCACGTTCACCTCCGCCAGCCAACTCTCGGGCACGCGGGACTTCTGCTGAGATTACAAACGCCAACCATAGGATCGGCACGAACAGGAAGCCAAACCGGTTTCGACCTTCCACATTCAAGAAGACGGTCATGAGAAACAGTAGGTTCAACGGCAGCAACGGTCGCCATCGCCCGAAACCTTTTGGGTGAGCCCCGGCTGTGTAGTCCAGGATGAGCAGCGCCGGAAGAAGCAGCACGACGAGGCTGTGGATAAGCAAGTAATGGCTGGTCATGGCACACGCTACGACACTAAGCGAAAACAGCAGGTTGAATTCCTTGTCGCCCGGGTCCCAGCGCCGCCGGCGCCACTTTAGGACGGGCCACGCCAATAGCGCAAGCGAACCGGCCGCCGCGAGAGCGGTCAGGTAGTGCGGTCCCACTCTGCCGGCCAGCAAAACGTCAACAAAGCCACGAACATTCGACATTGCCGGCACCAGAAGGGGAAACGCGCCGGCTTTGGCGAGATTCTCCACCAGTTCAATATAATCCCGGATCACCGCCCAGCCGAAGACAGCCAGGGACAGCAACGTAAGGGCGGCGCCGGTGGCGGCTGCGCCCAGGATGATTCTCCACCGCTTAAGAGCCAGGAAGACGAGCAAAAGGGGCAAAACGAGCTGGAATCTGAAAAAGCCTGCGCCCAGCAAACCACCGGCCGCGAACTCGCGGCCCTTCTTCAAGCAGATAAACGCTCCGGCGCAGGCAAGCAGGAGCACGATTTCATTCTGCCCTTCCCGCAATATGGAGATCAGAGGGTAGAGAAAGGCGACCGTTAGGGTGAGCCTCGAGTCAGTGTCGAAGTGGGACGCAAAAGGCCTGAGCAAATAGAGCACACAGCCCAGCATGATGAGGTTTAGCAAATCCCAAAAGACGTAGGCAGCCGGGTACGGCAAGTAGGCTAACGCCCAGTAGATCAGCGTCTCAAACGGTGGATGGTTGTATACGTCCTGACTGGTTCGGGCAAAAAGATGCTGTCGGAAGTCAGTCTGGACGATGCCGTGATAAAGTTGCGACCCCAAGCCATGTCTGAGCAATGTTCCGGTCTTGTAAAAGACCATGAAGTCATACGAGGAGGTAGGGTCCTTCATGAACGCCGCAAGAGCGAATATCAGCAAGGCAGCAGCGCAGGCGGCGAGCAAAGCGAATACAACCCTCTCACGCACGGGAGTCCTTTCAATCTCGGTCTAAGCCGGAACTTCCATTACGAATTGGCTGTCTACAGGCAGCATTTACCGACCGCTTTTCTATGCAATGCTCGGGGCTTTCACCGTTAAGGCTCCAACCTGCTGTCGCGCCCGCGGGATTTCTTCGGAAATAGCAAAAGCGAACCAGAGGAGCGGCACAAAAAGGAAGGCGAACCGGTTTCCACCCGCCACGTTCAGGAAGAGGGTCATCACGAAGAGGAGAATCAAGGGCAGCATTAGGCCTCGCCGGCTCGGCGCACTGCGGCCGCTGGCAGCGCAGTAGTCAAGCAGAAGAAGTGTCGGGAGCGCCAGAAGGATCAGATTGTGCATAAATGAGTGGTACGAAACCAGGAAGCTCACGACAAGGCTCAGCGAGAACAATAAATCGAATGTTTTTTTGCCTGGATCCCAAGCTAGCTTTCCCCATTTTCGAATTGTCCACGCCATGAGGGCCACAGAACTCACTGCCACCAGGACGCCCAGATACGGGCGGCCTACTCTATTCGCGAAAACCGCCTCCAGGAATCCCCTCACATTCGGCATTCCGATGGTCGGCACGTAGTGTTGTCCCTGCTGAGTCACCGTCAGCAACAATTCCGCGTAGGCTCGGGCGCCGCTCCAGCCTACTAAGGCCAGGGAGAGCAGACCGAGACCAACGCCAACCGTCAACGCGCCGAGCACGAATCTCCATCTTCTTAGCGCCAGAAATATGAGCAGGAACGGCAGGACAAACTGGAATCTGTACAAGCCGGCAGCCACGGCGCAACCCGCTGCAAACTCGTTATCATTTTTCAAGCTGACAAAAGCCACGCAGAAGGCGAGCAGAAGCGGAATCGAATCCTGACCCTCTCTCAGCGTCGAGAGGAGCGGGTAAAGCATAACAAGAGTCAGGAACAGTCTGGACCCCGTGTCGAAGTTGGCGGCGTAGGGCCTGAGCAAGTATAGCGACGACACCACGAGCACTAAGTTCAATAGATCCCAGAAGAGAAACGCCACCGGGTACGGCAAGTAGGCCAAAGGCCCGAAGATCAGCATCTCAAACGGCGCGTGATTATAAACCAGGGTCGGCTCGATTCGGCCGAAAGTGCTGCGCTGGTAAGACATCTGGAGAGTCGGATTGTACAGGTCGCTCCTCGCGCCGTGCGTGAATATGCGCGCTGCCGCATAGAAGCCCATGAAGTCAGACCAGGACGTACGGTCTTTCAGGTGCGCCTCCAAAGCCAGCATCAGCAGTGCCGTAGCAAAGACGGCAAGCAGCGCAAATGTGATCCTCTCACGCACGGCGGACTTCCTTCCTAGTCTCGGTCTAAGTGCCCCGCACGCCACCGGAGATTGGCGGTTGGGTTCGCCGGGGCGCTAAACCATAGCGAAATACGCACCAAAGGCCGCGTAGGCCGTCCTTCCAAGTGATCTTCTTCCCATCCGTGTAAGTACGCCCGAAATAAGAAATCGGCACCTCGTAAACGCGCCACCCTCTCGCGGCCACCTTGCAGGTAATCTCCTGCTCGAAACCGAAGCGATCCTCGCGGAGATCAAGCCGCTCCAGAACCTCTCTGCGAAACGCCTTGTAGCACGTCCAGACGTCAGTGAGATTCAGGTTCGTCACCATGTCCGAAAGCGTGGTAAGAATCTTGTTCCCAACGTAATGCCAAAAAAACAGGACGCGATGAGGTCCGCCCAAAAAACGAGATCCATACACCACATCCGCCACGCCGCGCTCGATGGGCTCGATGAGCCTGTGGTACTCCTCCGGATGGTACTCGAGGTCGGCATCCTGGATAATCACGATATCGCCCCGGGCCTCTTTGAATCCGCGGCGCAGGGCCGCGCCCTTGCCCATGTTTCTTTCCTGAAAAAACACTCGGACGTTGCCGGGGGCTCCGCCGCCGCCCATCCCGCCGCCCGCGAAATCCGCCAGGACTTCGCGCGTCCCATCGACGGAGCCATCATCGATAATCAGAATTTCCTTTTCAATGGCGACGGCACGGACGCGGCAGACCACTTCCTCGATCGTCGCGCGCTCGTTGAAGACCGGAATCACTACCGATAGCTTAAGTGAGTGGCTCATCACAGTTGACCCGCCGACACCAACACCGTGAAGGGGAAAACTTTGCGGGCGATTGCGCCGGGCGCCGAACCGTTGGTCCACTCTACGGCAGGCACTTTCTCGGCGGCGTCGCCAAGCGGCGGTTCCGGGCTTGCAAGAGTCTTGGTAACCTGCATGATCTATTCTATCTCACTCCTAAAGGCGCCGGCGGCTAGGCGTCTTGTGGCGCCACTAGGGTGATTGCGGCTGCTCAGGAATGGAGTCAGACGCTGTGGTGTACGGCCCCGCTTGAAGCACGGCAGGCGGCAGTTGTGAGGCGAAATGCCGCAAGGCATTGATGAGCCGTACTTCTTCAGCGGGATCGACCGCAAAGAAAGTAACGGTCGCTCCGTCGCTAAATACGGTATCCGTATCCGTCCAAGTGCCTACGACCTTCCACTGCGAGGGTAGTCCTTCCCTGGCGAAGGAACCATTCTTGAATGCATCGGCGTAGAGAATTGCAATCTTCGTATTTCTGGCGATTGTGAGCTGGGCGATTTGTGACTGGCTTAAGTACCCTTTCACTCTCTCCCTTGCAACATCGATGCTGCCGATTCCCCAGAGATCCATTAGACGAGGGGCGCCAAAGTAACTCACAGCCCCGATGTCGTTGACGGCAACGGACTGGCCCCGGTAGAACTGACCCACGAACTTGCCCATTTGATAGGGCTGCTCGAAGATCTTTCTTGAGGCCTCCGGGGTAAGCCGCACAGCATCGACCGCTCGTTTGACGAGGACGGGGAAAGCCCCGAAGGCCAGGAAGATAAGCAATACGGCAGCAACTCCTGTATCGGCCTTTCCCCAACGGCCCTCACGAGACCTCAGCACACACTCATAGGCGCCCACCGAGAGAATCAATAACCCGAGCGCCACCAGATAAGCTTCGTATCTGAAGAGCCATCCGAAACCAGCGAACTTCACGTGCAGTACCGCGGAAATGAGAAACAGGAGAATCATCACCGTACTTCTCCTCCATAGCTTCTGGTCTTTCCTCATCAGCAACAATAGCAATAACAGAAGGGCGATCCCACATCCAAGGACATCCCGGCTGTTAACTGCCGACCACGCGAACGTCCCACGGATATTAGGAATGATGTTCTGCGCGCTTCTGACCACTGGTGGCAGATTTGCCTTGAGATAGATCGAACTGGGCAGCCAGAACCAGCCTTTCCACGCCGACACGCCGCCGATGATCATAACCGGCGCGAGCGCCAGCCCGCCCAAGCCGAACGCGTAGCGCCAGCGTTTGCGCAGGAGAAAAAGCGAGCAAGCCGCGAATGCCAGAAACAAGCCTTCGTAGCGAGTTAGCGTCAGGAGGGGGGCGAGCACCCATAGCCAACGGGATTGCCGCCTTGAGGTCCCCGGGTTTTCATCCGAGAGTTCGTCGGCCACTAACCAGAAGAATGGAATGGCGGTGGCGATTTGTAAGGTATGCTCCATCCCGCCAAGGACCAGCGGTGGGAGCGGAGTGAGAAAAATGACTGCCAGCAGGCTGGTGAGTATGTCGAGTTGGACCAGCCGAAACCTCTTCAGAAAGACATAGCTGAGCAATATCGAAAGCAAGGCGAACAAAGTTGCCATGACCAAAGGTGCAAACTCAACTGGCCCCACGAGGCGGAAGATCGCGGCAAGTAGCAGGGGCCAAAGAATAGTGGACTGGCAAGATGCGAATTCATAGGGGGTGACTCCCCACACGCCATGGAAGGCAAAATTCTCTGCCACTGCCATCGAGATGTAGATGTCGTCCAGGGCGTAGACGAAGTGACCGCGGTCACCTCTTCGGCAGATAACGAAAAGTAAGATGGTAACGAGGCCGAAAACGGCAGTGGCCGCGAATAGTGACCAGTGTTGGCGCAACAACTCCTTGCTGGCCTTCTTCTCCGAATATGCAGGTTTGGTCATCGCAAGCACTACACTTAACCGGTCCCGGCAGGGATACCAGTTGCCTGATACACCACTCTTAAGTTCCTATTCTCGAATCCGCCTGCGCACAAAAAGCACGCTCGCTTCATCTTGGTAGACCTTCTTCCACTCGGACGAGGCGGCGAGCAAGGTAGCCAGCACTTCGTCAAGCTCGATAAGGCACGACTGCACGTTGTATTCCCGCAGCAGTGGAAAGGAGTTCGGCGTGCCACGACCGATGCTTACATAATCAGCGAAAACACCCGTACGCTCGTAGATATCATTCCGTCCGTCGATGAAAACCTTGTTCTGCCCATCGAGCGCATAGATCAAGTAGCCGCCGTATCTGAGGTTGTTGAACATGGGCCGGGGAGTGGGATGCTGTTCGAGGTACTGGACGGCTTTCACCGGCCAATGCGCTGCCACGCGGCTCTGGAGTTGTTTCTGAGACGGGAAGAATCGAACCACACCCCCGACGATTGCGATCATTAGGATGGCATTCAAGGCGTACTTGTCCTTGCAAGGATCGTAGGGCGGTATCCACCGGCTCAGGATCACGGCCAGGAGCGGCGCACAGAACGGAACAAAGACCAGCAGGAGGCGCGCATGAAGGCAAGCCGCAACGATACCGGCAAGGAAAAGCGTGAATTCCGCCAAATGCCACGTGGGCCGGAGAACGACCTGGGCGAGCAGGAACCCGATCAGGACGGCAAGGAAAAGCCTCCCGGCGGCAGAGTTGAGGGGCAACGGTTGCCACTCTAGGATATTCGCTACTACCGTAGGCTGAAACAACGCCATATCGAGAGGGTAGCCGGCCAACTTCATCCCATAGGGAGTAATGGCGAGGGCGATTAGGCTGGCCAAGAATGCCAAACCCAGTCGACGCCGCTCGCCTGCCGTCCAGCGCATCGACTCGAGGCCGCCCCAGCGGATCTCAGTCAAACCGCTGATCCAATAAACGCCGAAGGCTAAAAGTCCGATCGCGAAGCTCCCGTGCGTGTTCACCCACACCAGGAAGAGTGGGGGCAGCAGCCATAGCGTGCCGGTGCGGCCCTGGCGGAAGCGCTCCAGGATGATTAGAGTGAGCACAAGGAACAAGTACCCCAGCATCTGGGGGCGTAGGCTGAAAAAGACGGCGGCCAGAAACAAGAGCAGTACACAGGCCACGAAAGCCGCCTTGGAGTTGTGCGAGCGCAGCGAGGCCAGGACATAAAGCGCCAGCACCACCGCGCCCCCCAGGATGAGGTCGAGCGCCATCAGCCCGGAAAACCCCCAAACCCGCTGCACAGCTGCGAGAAGCACGTCTCCCAGCCACTCGCAGGCCATCCAAGGAGATCCCTGCGCCGTGAATGAATACGTGTCTGCTGTGGGCCAGTGGTGAGTTGCCAGAATGGACTGCCCAACTTTAATGTGCCACCAGAGGTCTGGGTCTACGGTGAAATCGCGAAGCGGCGCTAAAAGCGCTCCCACCAGCAGGGCACCCAACATGGCGGGGAAACAAATCAACCTTTTCAGGTGAGATTGCGGGCGAGTTCGGGAGACCATGGGAGAAGTGCAGGGCACGCTAGTGGTGGCCATGAAAACTGCTCCATAGAGGCTCGATACAGAACGCCGGCGATCTCCCTGGAAAATGACGGCCCGATCCAAGAACGCCCCGGCGAGCGAAGTGAGCGCACCAATCTCGCGGCGCGACAGAAACAACAAGGGCAGCTTGCTCAGATTTCCACTGGGGCACTTGAAACCTCCTGCCTCACAGGGGCACCAAGCGAAGCCACTGATAATCCGTAGATAAGGATGGCGAGAACGCCCAGAACTGGCGTGCCGCCAACCATGACCAGATTCTCCAGCGCGCCGCCAACCACGGCTCCCAACAGATTGATGCCAAGCCCCTGGGCCGGACGCGCAACATCCCGAAAGCTGCTCGAAAACACCAGGCCCGAGAAGAACACGGGGAGGCCGACGAGCACGGCGGAGGCTAACACTTTCGTTGTGGTCGGAAGGCCGCCAAGAAGCTCGTAGGGTAGGACCATACCAAAGGCCAAGAGAACGAAAAGGCCGCTGTAAGCAAAGCGCCGGGAGACAGGGCGAAGCATCACCAGGGTGTTCGCCAGGAGGCCCATAAACAGGAAGGCAGCAATGACTACGGCGTTGACAATCCAAGTGGAACCGAAAAGCAGCGAAAGCTCGGTGACTCCCTTCGTTTCGAGCAGCATGAATCCGGCACCGAGGAGAAAGAGATGTAGACCCTGACGGCTCGCGAGACGCCGGAGTGGCACCTGTTGCTTAAGTACTGCTGCAGCGAAGTAGAGAAACAGCGCAAGTACGCTCCAGATGGCGACGGGGATAGTCCGGGATTCAAGGTACAGAAAGGGCCAGTGGTCCGTGGCGAGGAGGGTGCTGGCTTGATGTAATTGCAGCTCCTTGCCGATTTCGGGAAATTCTCCGATCGGGTTGGACTCTGCCGCCTTGCCCTCCACGAAGACCATCCCAGACGTGTCGTAACCCGTGAAGTAAGCTAGCGGTGGTGCGCTGAAGGTATGGGCGAGGATCGCAAAGAGTCGGTCTCTAATGAATGGTCTGCTACCCGCTGCAAAGGCCAACACCAAAGTACCGTTTTCCCTGAGGAGGCTTCGAGCCTCGCGGAAGCTCTCAACGGTGTAAACATAGTTGTCAAGCCGAATGGAAGAGAAGCTGGTCAGGAGCGTTTGAGAGTCGAGATACCCGAAAACGATCAGATCGTATTTCTGGTTTGTCTTCTTGAAGAAGGCGCGGGCGTCATCTACAAACACGTTGACCCGGGGCGAATCGTAAGGGTGCTCCGGGTGATACTTTCGACCAAGCTCAAGTATAAAGGGATCGATCTCAACGGCATCCACGTGCGTCGCCCCGTGGCGAAGAGCTGCGGCGACGTCGTTGCCGGTGCCCGCGCCTACCACCAGCACTCGCCCGGGATGCGGAACCAGCCGGTAAGGAAGCTCGTAGGTGGGACGCCCGGAGCAGTTCGGCTCTGCCTCCGGAAAGCGCGCGGTGAATTCGAGCGAGAGATCGAGCATTTTCTGATGATAATCGTGGTTGACCTCAACGAAGTACGCTGCAGGTTTAGGCCAGCCAGGCGGGGGCGGAAGCTCGTCCAGGGTAATCCGATAGTAGGGCGACCAATAAGTGTGCCGCTGAGGGATGGCCATGACGCAGACAACCAAAGCAAATATGACGATGGCCCAGCGCTGGCGGAGGAAGAAAGGTGCAACAGCCAGCAGCCCTAGCAGAACCCATATAGCCGGGGGCGAGCCTAAGAATGAAAGAGCTGTGAAGACGACGACGCCCGCGAGACTTCCTGCCAGGTTCACACCATAGCCTTTAAGAGATGGGACCTGCTTGAGGCGTTCCCCAACCAATCCACCGAGGACTGCGAAAAACGCCACAACCAGGTACATGACGCCGGGAATTGAGAGGAGGTATATGAGGAACGTCATGATGACCCAGAGGAACAACCAGTGGCCCTTGGGTACCGCAGGTTGGGGCATAAAGACACTGTAGTCGGAAGTCGGCATCGACAGATGTGTCAGCTTGAGAACAGATGCGAATGCCATGAGAAGGAAAAGAGCCGCGGTAATCAAGGGAAAGAGCCGTTTCAGGGTCCTGGGGGGCCGCTCGAGGACCATGCCTAACCCAATTCCGAAGAAGCTGGCGATTAGCGCCAGATTCTTGAAATACGCGAAGATGCGAATCTCCGTGGACAGATATCGAATGACGATGAGCTCAAAATAGAGCGCGACGAAACTCGCCAGAAACAGCGGCAAAAGGCCCCGCACAGACCAGCCGGAACCAGCAGGGGCCTGACCGCTAGCCACTTTCTGATTTGTAGCAGGCTCGCGAAGCTGCATGCCCCACTCACTCTCCGCACTCAAATGGCTGCAGACAGTACCCGGAACTCCTTCGGCGTCCATCGTACCCTCTGTCCAGCCACGGCCAACCTTTATGGGGGTGACGGCTTGCCGTCCCCATCTCAAAGCGGCCTTCATTGGGAATTTCGATTTTTCAGTTTCCAGTTTCTATTTTCTAAACTCCAGCGAGCAAGGAAACAACAAGGGCAGCTTGTTCAGATTTCCACTGGGGCACTTGAAACCTCCTGCCTCACAGGGGCACCAAGCGAAGCCACTGATAATCCGTAGATAAGGATGGCGAGAACGCCCAGAACTGGCGTGCCGCCAACCATGACCAGATTCTCCAGCGCGCCGCCAACCACGGCTCCCAACAGATTGATGCCAAGCCCCTGGGCCGGACGCGCAACATCCCGAAAGCTGCTCGAAAACACCAGGCCCGAGAAGAACACGGGGAGGCCGACGAGCACGGCGGAGGCTAACACTTTCGTTGTGGTCGGAAGGCCGCCAAGAAGCTCGTAGGGTAGGACCATACCAAAGGCCAAGAGAACGAAAAGGCCGCTGTAAGCAAAGCGCCGGGAGACAGGGCGAAGCATCACCAGGGTGTTCGCCAGGAGGCCCATAAACAGGAAGGCAGCAATGACTACGGCGTTGACAATCCAAGTGGAGCCGAAAAGCAGCGAAAGCTCGGTGACCCCCTTGGTTTCCAATAGCATAAACCCGGCACCCAGGAAGAACAGATGAAGTCCCTCACGGCTAGCCAGACGCCGGAGTGGAAACTCCCGCTGGAGGATTGCTGTAGCGAAGTAAAGGAATAGCGCAAGCACGCTCCAAATGGCAAAGGGAATAGTTCGAGAGTCGAGGTACAGGAAGGGCCAGCGGTCAGTCGCAAGAAGAGTGCTGCTTTGATGTAATTGCAGCTCCTTGCTGATCTCGGGATAATCTCCGATCAGGTTCGACTCTGCCGCTTTGCCTTCCACAAAGACCACCCCGGTCGTGTCGTAGCCCGTGAAGTAGGCAAGCGGGGGCGCATCAAAAGCGCGCGCGAGGGTCGCAAACAGCCGATCTTTGAGGAATGGTTTACTACCCGCGGCGAACGCCAACACCAGAGTGCCATTCTCCCGCAGCAGGGTTCGAGCCTCGCGGAAGCTTTCGAGCGTGTAAACGTAATTGTCCAGTCGGACGGAAGAAAAGCTCGTCAGGAGGGTCTGGGAGTCGAGATACCCGAAAACGATCAGATCGTATTTCTGGTTCGTCTTTTTAAAGAAGGCGCGGGCATCATCTACAAACACTGTGACTCGGGGCGAATCGTACGGGCGCTCCGGGTGATACTTCCTGCCGAGGCCGAGTATGAGGGGATCAATTTCAACGGCGTCCACGTGTGCCGCCCCGTGCCGAAGAGCTGCGGCAACGTCGTTGCCGGTGCCCGCGCCTACCACCAGCACCCGCCCGGGATGCGGAACAAGCCGGTAAGGAAGCTCGTAGGTGGGACGCCCGGAGCGGTTCGGCTCTGCCTCCGGAAAGCGCGCGGTGAATTCGAGCGAGAGATCGAGCATTTTCTGATGATAATCGTGGTTGACCTCAACGAAGTACGCTGCAGGTTTAGGCCACCCCGACGGCGGCGGAGCTTCGTCCAGAGTAATCCGGTAGTACGGCGACCAGTAGGTGTGCGGCTGGGGGAAGGCCATAGCGCAGACCACCAAAGCAAACACGGCAATGGTCCAACGCTCGCGCAGGAAGAAAGGAACGACAGCCAGGAACCCTAGTAGAACCCAGACAGCCGGGGGCGAGCCTAAGAATGAAAGAACTGTGAAGACGACGATGCCCGCGAGACTTCCTGCCAAGTTCGCTCCGTAACCTCGTAGAGGCTGCACCTCCTTAAGACACTGCCCGACGATTCCACCGAGGACCGAGAAAAATGCCGCAACAAGGTACATGATGCCCGGAACGATGGCCAGGTACATCAAGAACATCATAATGAACCAGAGGATAAACCAGTGGCCCTTGGGCGCCATAGGTTGGGAAGTAAACAAAACGTAGTCGAAAGTGGGAATCGGCAGGTGCGTCAGCTTCAGACTAGATGCGAATGCCATGAGAAGGAAAAGAGCCGCGGTAATCAAGGGAAAGAGCCGTTTCAGGGTCCTGGGGGGCCGCTCGAGGACCATGCCTAACCCAATTCCGAAGAAGCTGGCGATTAGTGCCGGGTTCTTGAGATACGCGAAGATGCGGATTTCGGTGGAGAGATATCGGATGACGACAAGCTCAAAATAGAGCGCGACGAAACTCGCCAGAAACAGCGGCAAAAGGCCCCGCGCGGACCAGTCGGAACCAGCAGGGGCCTGACCGCTAGCCACTTTCTGATTTGTAGCAGGCTCGGGACACTGCATGCCCCACTCACTCTCCGCACTCAAATGGCTGCAGACACCACCCGGAACTCTTTCGGCGTCCTTCGTGCCCTGCAAATGAACCCAAATCGAACCCCAAAAACGGGCCAAGAAACTACCCCTTACGCGGAAATGAACTGGAATTCGCAACTCCAGAGGCGCCTGCGGGCAAGGGGTTACACGAGCTTCGAATTTGACCTCTTAGGGTGATTGCAGCGCACGGCTTTGTAGCATGCGCGACACTCATGGCGCCGCTGCCCTCCGCACAAAAAGGATACTGACTTCGTCCTCAAATACCTTCTTCCACTCGGGCGACGCTTCCAGGAACGTCACCAGGGGGATCGTGCGGGTAATGAGGCAGGCCTGAATGTTGTACTTCTGGAGCAACCGCGGAGTGTCGCGCTCGAGCCGCGTTATGTGAAGATAATCAGGAAACACTCCGCGATATTGGTAAAAGTCGAGCCGGCCATCAATGAAAACCCGCTGTTGCGAACCGAGCATATAGGGCAGGTAGCCACCCCAGGTGAGCTCGTTGAACATAGGGCCCGGCTGAGGATGGCGCCGCAGGTATTCGACCGCCCCGCGCGGACAGGTCTTGCCCTCCTCCCGTTCCAGGAGTTGGCGAGAGGGGAAGAACCACGCGAAGGCCAGGAACGCCAAGGCGATCAGAACCGCGTTGATGACGTACTTGTCCTTATCAGGCTCGTAGGCAGGCACCCAGCGCGCTAACAGGGTGGCCAGAAGGGGCGCAAAAACGAAAGCGAAGAGCGAAAGCGCGCGAGCGTGCTCGGCGGTCATGAAGACAGCGAAGAGGAACAGGCCCAACTCCGCGAGCTGGAGCCTGATTTGCCCAGCCGCTAGCGCTACCATGAACAGCAAAACCAGAATCAAGAAGAGTTCGCCGTGCCATTCGTTCAAAGGGATCGGGATCCAGCTCGTCATGTTTTTGGTGATCCCTTGCTGGAAGATCATCATCTGCAAGGGGTAGGCGGCAAGGCGCGTGCCGTAAGGCGTGATGCACCCCGCCAGGGTGGAAAGCAAGGCGACCGCCGCGAGTTGCCGGCGTTCGGGAGGCGTCCAGCGCTTTGCCTCGAGGCTCCCGGCGCGGAACTCGACCAGTCCGCTCAACCAATAGATTCCGAAGGCTACAGCGCCCAGCATAAAGGTGCCGTGCGAGTTGACCCAGAGGCAAAAAATAAGGGGAAGGAGCCATAGGGACTTGCGGTGTCCCTGCCGGAAACGCTCCAGGCAAATCAGCTCCGCGAGCAGGTAGATGTAGCCGAAGAGATAAGGGTGAATGGCGAACCAGACTCCGGCCAGGGGCAGGACCACCCATGAGCCCACAAAAGCCGCCTTCGAATTCCGGCAGCGTAGGTACGCGTAGTAATAAACCAGCAGCAACGCGGAACTGGTGAGAGCAAACAGCATCCCCATTAGGCCGGCCGGGCCAGCGATCCGCGCCGCCCACGCCAGCGCTACATCGCCCAGCCACTCGTAGGCGATCCATTCAGCGCCGGGCGCGGTGAAAGAGTAGATATCCGAGGTGGGCCAGGAATGGGTTCTGAGGATGCGCTCACCCGCGAGCAAGTGCCACCACGTGTCGCCGTCAATTCGGAAGAAATTGACCAGCAGCATGAATGAACAGCCCATCAGAACCACACCCAACAAGGACGGAAAGGAAAACGCTCGGCGGAGAAATCCAGCGGAGGGCGGGCTTTGGACGACGGGCAGTTGTGGCGCCATCTCAAGCGTGGGCATATTCGCCTCTCAGACGCTTAAACGCGTCCAGGACCACGAATGGGGTCCGGACGCTCTCGAGCGATTCTCCGAGTTGCTTTACGTTTTCTATCTTCAGGTGGCCGAGCAGCAGGCCGGCGTGGGCGAGGTAGTCAATCCGCTCCGGAACCAAGCCCATGATACGGGCGCAGGTAGCATCGACCGCCACGGGGTCATCTCCGGCCACGAGAAGGCCGCAGGGCTTGGCGACGCCTTGGAGGGGCCCGTTGCCTTCCATGCCGACGATGCCGTCGACAATGGCGAAATCAGGACGCACGGTACTGTTGATGTCCAGGATGGATCGAGTGAGGCCAGCCCAGTGCAGCGCGTTCTTGGGCCAGCCGTAGCAGCTTCCCGGCACAATTCCGAACATGTTCTTGAGTGAGAGTGTGACTCCTGCCCAGTGGTGAGTCTTCAGTTTGGGCATGGAAACCACAAAGTCGGCTTCGAGCACAGTTCGCGGCAAGTACAATTCTTTCACTTGCGAGGCGCGGGTACCCGTGCGAACCAAGCGGACATCGTCAACATTCAGGTCAACGAACTTATCCGCCAGTGGGCCGAGGTAGTGACGCAATCCGTTGGTCTCCACAATGCCCTCGGTGTCGCGTTCATGCCCCGGACCCTCGGCAACAATTACAGTTTTGGCGCCCAGCCGCAGGAAGCATTCCCGCGCCGCCGCCACCACCGCTGGGTGTGTATTGATCACACCTTGCGGGTCGGGCTCGACGAAATTAGGCTTCAGCAGCACGGCGCGGCCTTGCACCGGCAAACCAAAGGCGCCCAAGGTCTCGTCGAGTAACGCCGTCAGGTCAGCCCGATAGCTGGCGGCTCTCCGTATCGCAACGCGCGAAGGCGGACGCTTGAAGGACGGGACCAACGAGTTGTGGCTGGCACTCATGCTCGAAAACCGAAATCGGAAGCGCGAAATTCGAAACGACGAAATTCGAGACTAGAAATTAAAGAATTGAACCTGGAAAATAGCAAGTAGAAACTAGGGTCGCCGAGTTCCCAAGGTTCAATTCTGGTGTTTCGAGTGGCCAGCCTCGAGAATCGGATTTCTAGCTAGGAATCTCGAGTTTCGGTTTTCGAGTCTCGAATTTCAGTATCCAAGTTGCCAATTTCGAGTTTCGGCCTTCGAATATCCGGCTCCAGCCACACCGCTCGGTCGCTCAGGGAAATCGCCGCCCACGCCGCCGCCAGGGTGTGGCCGAGAAACTGGTTGTTCGAATTCAGCGCCGCGAGAGAGGGCGCCAGGGCGGGCACAGAACGATGGTGAATCTTCAAACAGAGATGGGCCAGCGCGAGAGATTCGGGCCCCTTAATTTGAGGATAGGCCTGCTCCAGCCAGTCCAGGCTCTGGCGGTTCTCCGGCCGGTCACGGTAATCCCGCAGGGCCAGCAGCGCCCAGGCGGTGGGGCCGATACGAGGTACACCGGCAGCCCCATAGACAATCGAATTCCCACTGTTCCATCCGCCACCCGGACACATCCGATCGTAGAGCATGCATTGTGCGAGCCGCCTGCGCCGCCCCGCTTTGCGAGGATGCAGGTGTTCAGGAATGTGGCGTAGAGCAATCAACGCTTGGGCCGTCGGCTCCACCCAGCTCGCGGTGCCGGGCGTCCAGCTCCACCCTCGTAATGACTCGTCTTGACGTGACACGCGATCCCGCCGCAACAGCTTCCTGCCAATTCGCCGCAAGATCCCGCCTTCAGCCGGCCATGTGTCTGCAAGCCATTGAAGTCCGCGGGCGACCTGGTCCGACGGGCCGGCGCCAGCGTACAGCGCCAGGCTGGCAGGGGCCGTCGTCCAGCACCCTCGCGGCTGACCGGCAAATGAAGGCCAAGACCCGTCCCGCAACTGGCGCTCTCTTAACCAGCGCCATCCTGCCTGCCCAACCGCCGGCCGGATCGCGGGTTGGATTCCAAGTAAGGCCAAGAGCGCCCAAGATGTTGACTCCACACAGCTTTGGCCACCGCGTGAGTATCCCCAGCCGCCGTCAGCGTTCTGCGCGTCGAGCAGAAACGGGAGGTACACGCCCTCCAGCAAACGGCCCTCACTTGTTGCGATTTCAGAGGATCTTGCGATCTCAGGCATGGCGATGAAAGCAGAAACTCTGACTTGTCTTATATCACAGGAGTGCTAATGTCTGCCCCATCGGGGGTGGGCTCCCCTAAACCTTCCTCAATCCGCAACTGATTGATCAAGCGATGCAAGTATCCGCGCGCAATGCCCAACTTTCGGGCCGCCTCCGACTTACTTCCATCGCAGTCGCGTAAAACGCGGAGAATTAGGCGCCGCTTGAACTCTCGCAGTTCCGTGTCGTAGGAACACTCTTCTAGCTGCGGTTCCAAACCATTGCAGAACGTTTTGGGCAAATGCCAGAGCTCTACCGCCGGTCCGTCCGCCATCACCACGGCGCGTTGGACGACATTTTCCAACTCTCGGACGTTGCCAGGCCAACTGTATTCCTCAAGGGCCCTCATGGCAATTGGTGAAAACCTCCGTACTGTCTTGCCAAATTGTTTCGCGAAGCGCATCAAGAAATGATGTCC
This sequence comes from uncultured Acidobacteriota bacterium, assembly GCA_963831905.1. GTDB lineage: Bacteria > Acidobacteriota > Terriglobia > UBA7540 > UBA7540 > CAVROP01. The sequence goes on from CAWHRX010000005.1 coordinate 475,173, forward strand.
CAGGGCAACAATTTCGTCGCGCCGTTCGCGTAAAGGAGGGATGTGAATCTCAACCACGTTCAGGCGGTAAAACAGATCACTGCGAAACTTCCCTTGCTCAACCATTTCTGCCAGGTTGCAGTGCGTAGCGCAAAGCAGGCGAATATTGACAACCACGGATGTATTGCCGCCGAGCCGCTCAAAGGACCGCTGCTGAAGCACGCGCAACAACTTGGCCTGCAAACCCACCGCCAAGTCGCCGATCTCATCCAGAAAAAGCGTCCCCTGATGCGCTGCTTCGAATCGTCCGCGGCGGGCCCCTATGGCGCCGGTGAAGGCGCCTTTTTCATGGCCAAAAAGCTCATCTTCAATCAATGTCTCGGGAAGGTTGGCGCAGGAGAAAGCCACAAATGGACCTGCCGCCCTCGTGCTGAGTTGATGAATGGAGCGAGCCAGCATATCCTTGCCGGTGCCTGTTTCCCCCGTGATCAGCACACTCACATCGCAGGGCGCGACCTTGTTGGCCAGGGCGAACACCCGCTGCATAGGCTCAGTGGAAATGACGAATTCACCGAAGGGGCCGGTCGCGGCCTGTTGCGACCGCAATCGCAACAGCTCTTTTTCTACCTGCCGGAAGCGCTTCGCTCGCCGCAGCACCAGTCGTAATTCGACCATATCGGGAGGACTAGCGAGCGTATCGTAGGCGCCATTTTCCAGTGCGTGCCGGATCATGGCACGATTCTGTTCGCCCAGGATGGCAATCATGGGAGGCGGTGAATCAAACTGCTGGATCTCCTGCATAAGCTGGAATGCCGACTCTCCACCACCGGGGGAGTCTCCCTCGGCGCGCAGGTCGAGCAGCACGACATCCGGCCAATCGATCCTCCGGCGGGCTCCATTCAGGTGGAACGCCTCGATGGTCTGTACCTCAAACTCCCCACCCAAGGTGCGAGCCATGAGCTGAACGAATGGAATGTCGGGCGTGCAGAACCAGACGCGTATGGCTTCTTGATCCATAGCTTAAGTTTCTCCCGTCGACGGAACTGAACCCTAGTTCACAGACGCAATAGCCATCCCCGGATCCCCCCACCAATCAGGACGCTAGCACCAAGACAGCCAGCCCCCTTGGATCCACGGCTGCTCTATTATAGGCCAAAGCGGCAAAGTCAACGACCACAGACCAATTGCACGTAGACGGACTATACGTTAAGGAAGATCGTCCGTCAATAACTGAATTAGTTACTAACTTAGCAGCACCTATTGGCCCCCTCGACGGGCCTCGTCTCCCGATTTCCAAGGCTTAGGTTCGGATTTGAGCGTGGCATAACCCCCTCCCTCCACCCAGGCTGGAGGCCCCCGAGGTTCCAGGTAATCAGTTGCTCATCGCCTTTCCTGACCACTCTCAGTGCTATCGGCAGAGTTTTTAACCTAAATTAACTCACCCCACAAGAGCACTATAGTACTACGGCCAATGCGGAGACCCGACCACGCGGGCAAACGCACTGCGATGGGCACTCTACCAATCATCTGCGATAGGGCGATGTCAGGGTTGGGGGCATGCCTTAATCCATTCCGCCACAATGGCGTACGGCGGTTCGGCGGGTCGAGCGATTCGCTAACCGCGAGGCGCGGAATCCCTAGGCAGGCGAAGTAAACATCAGGCAGGGCAAGCTCCAGGGCGTTGCTGCGGGCAAGGCACCACGGGCCGTTGCCCGCCGTGGTCGCGGAAAGCCGAGGGTTAGCGCCTCGCTTCCGCAAATCGACGCACCACACGGTTCCCCGCTTCCGCCGGTTCCAGCTTACCGACCGCAGTCGGCATCGGGTCCACTCTTCAAGGCTTTGCGGCGCCGAAGGCGTTTGGTATTCCCGAAATAGCCGATCCGGCCCCGCAGATATCGAGCCAGTTCCTTGGCCATCCGTTCGATGCTAATCCCTCGTGTGCGGCACTTAAGCTCCGGCACCCGCTCCTTGAGCCTCTCCATCGGCCATGGCCTCGAGACGCCTGAAGCTCACGCGCTGGAAGGGCAGCAGGACGAGCCCCAGGCCGACCACAGGAAACGTCAAGACTGCCCAGATTAGTATGCCCCCGCCTACCGCCGTTTCCGGGGCCACGCCCAGGATGCGCTTCAGCGACTCGATAATTGCGATCTGGATGCCGCCGCCCACGCCTGGGAGCTGAAGGGCCAGACCTATGCCTCCAAGGTATGAAGCGATGGCCGCGCCCCACCAAGAGATGCTGAGTAGTTCGCCACCCAGGCTGTGGAACGACACCCAGAAGATCGTTACATTCAACGTCCAGAGGAGAATGGTGCACACGACGCTCGCCGTAAGGTCGGGCCAACTGCGGATGGCTCCAAGCCCTGCCGCAAGCGACCGCAAAACCCGCCCCGGGCCCGATCGGAACCTCGCAGGGAGAAAACCGAAGCGCCGCTCGACGAACACTGTAACAGCCTCGGCTCAGAGACGGAAAACGACAAGACCCAGGACGAGCGCGGCAGTCACAAGCAGCACAACGACGGACGCCTGGCGCATCCGGTGGAGTAGCACGTCGGCGCCTAAGCCCGTGAGGCGAACAGCCGTGAAGTGAAGCGCGAGTGCGAAAATAATCCCCATGGCGATGGCGTCGTAAACTCGCTCCAGGATGAGGATGGCAAGCTGCGAGGTGAAGGAGACACCCTCGCGGTTGGCAATGTACGCCGGGCGCACGATCTCGCCCGGCCGGCCGATCAACAAAATCGAGCCGAATCCGTAAATCTGGGCCACAAAGAGGTTCCATACGGATGCGGTCTTGACCGGCCGGAGGAAAAACTTTCACCGCACGGCGCGAATCGCGATGCCAATATAGACAAGCAGCACCGCCAGCAGCAGATACCCGGCCCGCGCGTGGCTCAACAAGTTGGCTGCGAGGCGCCAATCGAAACCGCGCCACTCGGGGCGACGAGAGAAGTTGTAGACGATCAGCGCCAGGACCAACGCTGTCGCCGCGATGCCTGCCAACCGCTGAGCTCGCTTGCTCATTCGCGTAATCTGCATCTACGATTTGCCCTCGCAGACGGTTTGAATTGCCCGGCGCCCTGCCGCCCGACGAGATCGGAAATATAGGTTTCTCACTTGAATTTCCATTTTGAACTTCCGCCTGGCCCGAAAGCTTAGCACCCCGGCTCCGTCGCCTCAAGCGCAAGTCGCGCCATCTCGATCTTGACAATTAGCGGCGAGTTGCTTATGATTGTTTCCGGGTCGAGGGCCAACATAAAATCAGGATACTTGAAGAGAAAGGCACTGTCGGGAGTGCCGTGGGCACCGACACCCTGAGAAGTATGTGTCGCATGCGAAAAGTAGCTGAGCGTGGCCATGGGCGGGCAAGCCGTTGAACGCTAGAACCGAGAAAACGCAGCGGCACAGCCCAGGGCGCGCAGGTTCGGGGCGCAGGGTGCTTTTTTGCGGGTTCAGCGCTACACTAGCAGACGAATCGAGGAATGCCTTATCAGCTTTTTCTGAGGAGTCGATCATGAACTCGTATCCAACCACGCGTAGACGGATGGCATCGGATTGGCAACTTACGCTTGTCCAACTCGCCACAATGGTATTTCTCTGTGCCAGCAGTGCCGCAGCGCAAGCCGTAGTCGAATATGCGGGATCAGTTGCGGCTGTCGGCGGTGGCACAGCGAGCCTGGGAAAGCTGGCGCCGGCTCACCTACCGATCAGCTCGCTGACTTCCAGCCTCACTGCAACCGAGACCAGGGCAGAGCCGACGCCGTCTTCGCACCTGCCGTTGCGGGACGTGGAAGATGTGATGGGTGGAAACCGCCGAGCACTCGAGGCCAAGGCCGGCAAAGATGCGGCCAAAATGATGTTGCGCTCGCAACCGGATGGTGCGTGGGTCTTGATTAACGGAAAGGGAGTCGGTAAGACTCCCCTGTTGCTCATTTTGGCTCCCGGTGTTTACAAAGTTGAGATGCTTATCGCACAAAGGGAGTCAAGCCTGAAGCAGGTTGATCTGCTTCCCAAGGAGACGCGCGAACTCCTTCTGACTTTGGCGGCCCGATACCCCAACCGCGTCGAAGTGTCATGGCAGCGACATTAAAGGACAAAAGAGGAGGTTCGAATGGGTGGATCGCAGTTCGACCGTAAGTCTTACATGCCCAGCGAGGTGCCGAGTCCCCCTGTCCATGTGCAGGACCGGCTCACCTACGTGCTCGCGGTGGTGGCTATCCTCGGGGCCGGCTATGCCGCCTACAAGATCTTAGGGAGCAGCGCGGCGCCCGAGGTGAGTGCGGATACGGCCGAGCTTACGCGCACCGCAGCCAGGCTCGACGAGATCGAACACCGCCTGGACGCGATGGAGCAACAGATCAAAGCGCCCAAGCCTGCGGCCCCCGCGGTGGCGGCGAAGGCGGAGTCAGCAAGGACCGCGGCTCCCGCTGCTTCCGCGCCTTTGGCCCCGGTGCGCGTGCGCGTTTCGCCGGCGACTAAACCGCAACCCGAGCCTTCTGCCCCACCGCAGCCTGCGCCCGATCTTAATGCCTTGCGAGAAGAAGGCGAGCAGGCGCTCAGCTCCCTTCGGAGCGACGTGACGGCTACTCAACAGCAGTGGGCCGCCACTGCGGACCGGCTGGGAAACGTAGTAGGGGAGCTGAACTCGCAGCATCAAGAAATCGAACACAACCAGGAAGGCTTGGCGCAGTTGGCAGGACATTTCGAGCGCGACAGTGTACCCTTCACCCTACGAAAAGACGGGAACAAAGAGCAAGTCGGACCGGTGAAGCTGCTGCTCGAGAGTACTGATATCAAGAACTCCCGGTACACCATGCGACTCTTCTTCCAGGATAAATGGATCGAATTGAAGGACCGGGCGCTCAACGAGGCCATCCAATTCTACGAGCCGAGCGGCGAAATCGCGCTCGAGCTCATGGTGTTCCGCATCGCCAAGGAGGCCGTAGTGGGAAGAATAGCACTCCCTCCGCAATCCAACGCCAGCCGCTAAACGATAACGACCCGCATGTAGGGGGACGGCTTGCCGTCCCCGGCGGTTACCAGGCCGCCGAGGGGAGGGCGAGCCCTCCCCCTACGCCGCCTGGACTAGGTGTACTTCAGCCACTTTATAAGCTCCACCACAGAAGGCCGCTTGCCATACATCAGGATCCCCACCCGATAGATGCGCGCCGACAGGTAGGCCACGCCGGCCGCCGTCAAGCCCAGCAGCACGAAGGAGAGGCCAATCTGCCAGAAGGGAGGAGTCTCGCACGCGATGCGAAGCACCATCATGATGGGAGTGAAGAAGGGGATCTCCGACAGCAGCACGACGGTATGGGAGCTCGGGTCGCGAATCACCATATTGAACATAACGAAGCTGAAAATGAGCGGCAACATGATGATCATCTGCAACTGTTGGGCGTCTTGTTCGCTGGAGACGGCGGCGCCGACGGCGGCAAACAGCGTAGCATAAAGCAGATATCCCAGGACGAAGTAGAGGGCTGGGTAGACAAGCAGTCCCGCCGACAGGTGGATATGAGGAAAGTCCGCGGTGGGTCGCAGGCTGTTGACCGCCACAGCCCCATAAGTTCCGAGCAGAGCCGCGGAGGTGACCCAAATCAGATATTGCGTAAACGCGACGCCCGCAACTCCGAGAATCTTGCCCGCTAGGAGTTGAAAGGGCCGGACCGCAGATATGAGAATTTCGACAATGCGCGAGGTCTTTTCCTCGAGCACGGAGCGCATGGTGATGACGCCGTACATAATCAGCGCGGTGTAGAGAAGGCCCGCCAGACAGATCGACGTGATTATCGTCTGGCCAAACTCTTCGGCCTCGCCGTATTTAGTGATCTTAATGATCTTTATGTTCGTGTTGCGCCCCAGGTCGCGGATTTCGTCGGCGTGGACGCCTCGCGTCTGCAACCCGGACGCCAGGACAGCCTCTTGCACGGCGCGCGTGATTGGCTCCACCAGCGTGAAGTCACTCGGATTCTTGGTATGGAACTCCGCTTTCCCGCCACTGTTAATCACCAGATAAGCGTCCAGACGGTCGTTTCGAATTTCCGCGCGCAGTTCCTTGCGAACCGACTCTTCGCTTCGAGGCCGCTCCACAGATTGCGCAACTTCGAATTCGGGTTTGCCGTTGGACAGCCGAACGTTTAGCCCTGCCGTTACTGCGTTCGACAGGCCCCCCACGTTGTCGATGATGGCGAGCCTTACGGTACGATCGGTCAGCCGGGTGGCGAGAAAGATCGAAAAGACCATTAAGCCGATGCTGAAGACGGGCACGGCGATCGTGCCAAAGACAAAACCCTTGGTCTTGATGCGAGTGATGTACTCGCGTTTAATGATGAGCCAGATTTTGCGCACCGCTGCCCTCCCCTTGCCACACGCCTGTCCTGATTGTTCTCGTCGAAGTATACACTACGTGCACGGCACTATGGGGTGTGGGAGGAGGCTTCGGCGACACTCGCAGCGTCCACTGAGACGGGGCTCTCCAGCACCATCTCAAACTGCCATCCGGCTTCGAAAAGAACTCCTCCACTCCCCCCGCCGCGGTGAATGAGGATCAAGGGGATCGCAATCCCGGCCGCAGTGGCGGCGATTCCAATCCCTATGGCCGTTCCGATGTGTGAAGCCGGGGCCTGAAGCGTTGGTTGAGGCAGCGTCGACCCGGCGAACGAATTGTAGGAGCCACTGGGGCCGGCGAACCCCGCGGCCTGGGTAGGGCCTTGCGTGGGGCTGTGAGCGTCGGCTTGAACGTTCGCGCCCGATACATCCACACTGTAACCGTTGACGTAGTCGAGGCGGGTGAAGTGCATCTTCAGGCTGGGTCCCGAGCGACCGCCCTTCGTCACTTTGTCCAGCATGCCCTCGACGTAAGTACCGACCGGGACGGCCAACTGCTTGCCGACAGTCACGGGAAACCCGGTAACCGCGCGGACGTGATCTCCGGGACGGGATTTGGAGCTAATCGGGCTGGCCAGCGCAAGCGGAATTCGAGTTCCGGCAGGAATGGTGATTGTCTCTATCTGCGGAGCGCTTGGCACAGCGGCGTGGATCAAAGGAGGAGGCGCCTCGGGAGGCGAGGAAGGTTGTTGTGCGCAGAGCGTCGAGACCGCGAGAAGTACAACCGCAGCATGAATTCGCATGAACACCTCTCATTTTGTACGTCCGCAGGCTTGATTCCGCATTCTGTAGCACCTGCAGGACTGCCCGCGCCATCGAATTGCGCGTTATCCGGCGCGTTGATCGAAGTATAACGCCAGCTTCTCTCCGGCGAACCGGAGCGATTCTAGAGATAGCGATCCATCCGCATTGGCGCTCGTGCCGATCGTGTCCGTGCGCGGTTCCGCGTTCAGCAGAACGACGCGCGCGGGCACCCGAGCCACGGAATTGCCGTTCTCAAGAATCTCTACCTGAGCTGAGGGCCCCGATCCATTCCAGGCAATTTGATAACTCCCCGCAGCCAGAAGCGTGTTGGAAACCCGAAGCGGCGAGGCGATCTGGAACGGTTTCCTGTAACTCTGAGGCTTGGGGTTGGAGGCCACGACAGGCGGACCGGAACAGGGCATCGCGGGCGTGCCCGCAGTGCCGGGGATGACTGTGGAGGGCGTGCCCGGGGTACCAGGGATCACGGTGTCTGGCATTCCCGGACCTCCCGGAATGACCGTCGGTGGCGTGCCGGGCGTGCCGGGGATGACCGTGTCTGGCGTCCCCGGCGTGGCGGGAATGGGGCGGCACCGCGTCGCAGATTTGAATTGGAAAGGCGGCCTCGCATTGGATTGGCGCACTGCCGCAGCGACCTTGACGGCGATCAGGCGCAGAGGAACTTGCAGAACCATCTCAATCTGCGACCCGTTGTCGAGAAGGACATCGCTTGCCGAGATGACCACAACATAAGGCGTGGCCACTGCGGCAAGAACATCGCCCGCGAGAGGTTGCGGCGTGGCGGTCTCCGTGGACGCCGGCGCACCACTTGGGGCCTCTTCGTTTGTGCTCCGCAGATCTGTGAGCTGAACCGTGTAACCCGTGGTGAAGATGAGCTTTGTAAAGTGGATCTGGAATTGGGCATGAGGTGACAGCCAGCCGGGCCGCGTCAGAGTGTCAATCTGGCCCTGCACATAGGTGCCGGGTGGAATCGCCATCTGGTTGTTCACTACGACCGGGAAGGCGGTCTCTGCGTAGACGCTCTCTCCAGCCTTGGCTGACCTGGCGAGAACGGGTTCGGTCAATGCCAGGGGAACCGAGGTGCCCGCAGGGACTACGATTTTTGGTTTCGGGCTTATCTGTTGAGCCCGGCGTTGCAAATCAGGAGTGCTTTGGGCAGCAGCCGTTAAAACAGTGAGCACGAGTGCCAATGCGAGTCGTCCCATCGTTGCCGCCTCCAACCAGCTTCTCGCTCTCTTGCCATGATAGACGCCTGACAATAGACTATGGTTTCCTTGGATGTTCGTAGGGGCGGTTCGCGAACCGCCCCTACGGCGTGCGAGAAATCGAGTGAGGGAAACCATGCAACGTACAAAACTCTACCAGCTTGGCCTCTGGAGCGTGAGGGCAATTGTGATCCTATGCGCAGGCGCGGTTCGAACACCAGCCCAGGACATCTACCTTCCCTGGGAAGGCGGTCCCGCATATTATGCGCAGTTTTCATTAGGCCCTTCTTCCAGCCCGGACTATTTCATGCGCGCTGTTTGGCTGCAGAGTCCGAGCAAAGCCGGCTTGTATCAGGCAGTCGGCGTGAACCAGTTTGTTGCACTTTGGGACGGCACCGTCGAAGTCAGTTCCAAGGAAGGCCCTATCCTACCTCTGCTCCGGCAGTATGACATGCAGGTTCTTGGGGACCAGGAGAGCGGGCTGGCCGGAGCGGACAGTGCACGGCACCTGATCGATGCGATCATCGACGGCTGGGTACAAATCGACGAGCCGGACAATGCGCAGTCGCTGCCGGGCGGGGGTTACGGCGATTGCATTCTGCCCTCTGTTATTATCAGCAAGTATAAATCGCTCAAAGTGGCCGACCCGAAGCGTCCCGTCTACCTTGGTCTTGGACAAGGGACGGGGTTTAACTCCGGTTCATGTTACGAAGGCCGGGGAGGAACGTGCTGTTCTGCGGCGCGCGGACTCAACGATTACCTCGTGTACGTTCAGGGCGGCGACATCCTCGCCAGCGATGTCTATCCGGAGAATGATGCGCACCCCGTGTGGTGGGTCGGCCGAACTACGGACCGTCTGCGCTACTGGAGCAAGTATCAAAAACCTGTCCTTCAGGACATCGAGTTGGTGAACTTCAGCAACAACTCTTCCGTAACGCTGCCCCCCGGCGGAGGTCGAAGCGGAGTCCTGGATGACGATCATTCACGGCTCACGCGGCCTCCTTTACTTCGTCCACCAGTTTGCCCCCGTTCAGGAAGAAGACTCGATCTTTCATCCCGAGCACGCCAACGTGAAATCGGCAGTGGCGCGGACCAACATGCAAGTGGCGGCCCTGGCGCGTGTGCTCAATACACCTTCGGTGGGCAACGGTGTGAGGGCCGCCTCTTCCAGCGCTCATGCCGCGGTCAATGTGCTGTTGAAACGTTACGGGGGCTGCACGTTCCTGCTCGCCATCAACGACGGGTTGCCGCAGAACCAAACCCCGTACGCGAATCCCCTCGAGGAAACAAGCCTCTTTTGCAGAGACAGCAGCGCGTGCGCCGATCCCATCGCCAAGGCCGGCGGCGCCCTGAGCATGTCGCCCGCAGGCGCCACCACCGCTACGTTTACTTTGCGCGATTTTCCCGCCCACGCGACCGCGATCGTACTTGGGGAGAAGCGCCAAATTCCCGTCAGCAATGGGGTATTCAGCAACGTCTTCGCTACCAGCTATGCCTGGCACCTCTACCAGATTCTCCTCGATCCGAACCCCCGAGCCGCTCTGATCGGCGATGTGAATGGCGACGGAATGGTCGACGCCAGCGATGTCCTGATTGTCAAGGCCGCCATGGGAAGCGTTGCCGGCCAGCCTGGATACGATCCACGGGCGGACGTGATCAGGGACGGCACGGTAGACAGTGCCGACCTAGCTATCGTAGAGGAGGCAGTGCGCCGGAGCCGGTGATTGGCGTTCTCCTATTTATGGGCAAGACTGTGGATTCACTTACGACGGATGGCAGTGCGTAGGATCCGCTGGGCGGTAACCAGCAAATAGAAGGCGGCGAGCGCCGTTGAGATGACCAGGATGAGTCCGGCGAGGACCATTCTTTCCTCAGTCAGGCTGCGACTCTTTTTGGAATCCGGGTACCACCGGAACTGGGTCGGTCGGCGCAATGCTTGACCGTGCCCCCGACCACCCCAGTTTAGGGAAGCCTCCTCATCTCGCCTATAGCACCTAAGTCTTGGTACCGCGCCAATCCCTTCTCCCTCGAGAGACAACATGTCCCCCTGCGCGGCAATCGGCGTGCCGCCCACTCGCGGTCGAGCATTCGACAATCCTGATTCATGGACCTCGGGCGTCTTATTGTATAGTGTTGCGGTGAGGCTGGAGGCGCGGATATGTCCACGAATAAAGTCATCATCATTAACCCCATCTTGCTTGTATGCACGATGATTATGGCCGCGCTGCCAGTGAGCGCAGAGGATCCGCTGCGTGTGATACCCGAGCCTGCGCGGATCAGCTCCGGGCAGGGTTTTCTGGTCATTGACCCGTCTTTTCACATTTCGCTAAACCGCGACGACGCCCTGCTTCGGAGCGCCGCCGCCCGCCTGGCCAGGAATCTAAGCGCCAAGACCGGCCTGAAGCTCGCTCTGGAGCCCGTGATGGAGGGGAAGCCGGCGGCGTTGCGCGTTTTCTGCGACGCGGCCGATCCGCATTTCCTTACCCCCCAGGCGGATGAATCCTACACGCTGCGAGTAACCACCGCAGGCGCAGAACTGCGCGCCCACGGCCCGACTGGCGTACTGCGCGGCATGGCAACCTTTCTCCAACTGGTGCAAGTCGATTCCGCAGGGTATGGCGCCCGCGCCGTGGAAATAAGGGATCAGCCGCGATTTGCCTGGCGTGGGCTTATGCTGGACGTTGCCCGGCATTTTCTGACGGTCGACACACTCAAGCGCAACCTCGATGCCATGGAACTGGTAAAGATGAACGTCCTCGAGCTGCATTTGAGCGACGCAGAAGGCTTTCGCCTGGAGAGCAAGGTCTATCCGCGCCTTCAGGGACTAGGATCGGGTGGGCAGTATTACACTCAGAAGGAACTGCGCGAGTTGGTGGATTACGCGCGCGACCGCGGCATCCGCATCGTCCCGGAGATTGAGATGCCGGGACACTCGAAGGCCATGCTCGTGGCTTACCCGCAACTTGCTGCCCTGCCGGGACCTTACGCGCTCGGCCCCGACCACAACAACACTCTCGCCATCATCGACCCGACGCGAGAGGAAGTCTATCGATTCCTCGATCGTCTCATCGGCGAATTTGGCGCGCTCTTTCCCGATCCGTACTTCCACGCCGGCGGCGACGAGGTAAACGGCGCGCAGTGGTCGCGGAATCCCCGGATTCAAGCCTTCATGAAGCAGCGGGGGTTCAAAGATAAGCACGAACTGCAGGCTTATTTCACCCAACGAGTGCGCCAGATTCTCGTCAAGCACGGCAAGACCATGATCGGCTGGGATGAAGTACTGCAACCCGGCCTGGCCAAAGACATCGCGATTCAGGCCTGGCGGAGCTCCAAGATGGTGCAACGGTCAACCGCCGAGGGGCACATTACCCTAGTCTCTGCGGGTTACTATCTCGACCACAGCCTCCCGGCGTCTGCCCACTACGCGGTGGATCCGCTCGACTCGCGCGCGGACGGACTTCCCCGCGAGGCGCTGAAACTGGTGAAGGGCACGCCGTTCGCCGGCTACGTGTCGGAAGACAACGTTGCCGCCGACAGCCCGCCCCTTACCCCGGCCGAAGAGAAGTTGGTGGCGGGCGGGATTGCCTGCCTGTGGTCGGAGTTCGTGTGGGATGAAAAGGAAGAGGTTATGGTCTGGCCGCGTGTTTCGGCAATTGCCGAGCGCCTTTGGTCGCCCGCCGACGCGAAAGACGTGGACTCCCTCTATCGGCGGATGGCGGCCCTTGACGCGGACCTGGAAAGGCTGGGCCTCCGGCAGCACACGAACGAGAAGGCGATGCTGCGACGACTGGCGGGCGAACATAGCGTTGTTCCCCTGGAGACCTTAGCGGAAACTGTAGAACCGCTCAAGAATCTCGCCCGCTTCAAGCCCCGGTTGCAAGCTGCCTTCGCTTCGGGAAAGGCCATGGATAATACCGTGGTGACGGCCCGCTTCGTGGATGCGCTTCCGGCGGAGAGCTTGGCGGCGCGAGACTTCCGCGCCGCCGTGCACCAGATGCTCTCGACAGGCAGGGAATCGGAGGTATTGCGCCGCGAAGTGCGCGCGAAGCTCGTTCGATGGCGCGACAATGACTCCCAGTTCCAAGCCATCGCGCGGGACTCCATCCCGCTGCAGGAAGTTATTCCCGCTTCGGAGGATCTGAGGGCGCTCGCCGAAACAGGGTTGGAGGCGCTATCGATGTGGGAATCCGAGCAATCGCCCGGCGCTGGATGGTTGGAAAAGCAGAGAGCCCTCGTCGCCAAACACCGCAAAGTCGCCGATGCAAGCACGAATCTTTTCGTCGCGATGATGTCGCCGCAGCCGTCTCACGAACTGATGAACGTGATCGCGCCGGCCGTCGAGGAACTGGTGAACGCCGCCGCGCTAGTCAATTGATCCATATGCTGGGCACGCCCGGCGAGCCTGTGTCATTCCGCGCTGCGCGCTCTCGAAAACCACGTCATTCCCGCGAAAGCGGGAATCCATTGCATTTTGACCCAACAATGGACCCCCGCTTTCGCGAGGGTGGCGAAGTGCGTGATATTCTCTCAGGACGCTCGATCTGACTGGAGGCTTTTCCTATGACGAAATACATTTCCCGGCGCGATTTCATGAAACAAACGGGCGGCGCAGCAGGAGCCACGCTCACAGCCAAAACCATTCTGGTTGACCCCCCGGCCGGCTACGCTCAGAACACGGCCGTTCCTCCCAGCGATAGGATACGGGTCGGCATTATTGGAGTTGGCGAGCAGGGCGCGGGCTTGCTGCGCAATGCGATATTCCACAAAGGTGTCGAGTGCGTGGCGGCGTGCGATTTGTGGGATGGCCGGCACACGCTGGCCCGCGAGATTGTCGGCAAGCCCATCAAGGTCACTCGCCGCTACCAGGACCTGCTGGATGACAAAGAGATCGATTGCATCATTAACGCCACACCGGACCACTGGCATAAGCAAATCCTTGTTGACTGCTGCAAGGCGGGCAAAGACGTCTATTCCGAGAAGCCCATGTCCCACGAGGCGAGTGAGGGCTTCGAAATGATCCGCGCGGCGGAAGAGAACAAACGGATCGTGGAGATCGGCGCCCAATCCGCCAGTTCCTGGACATTCAACAAAGGCAAGGAGCTGATTGCGCAGGGGGCCATCGGGGACCTTCATACGATCGAGGCTTCGACAGGACGCAACACTCCGAACGGCGCATGGGCAAGCTGGATGCCGCCCCCGGGCCTCTCGCCGGAAAACTTGGATTGGGACACGTGGCTTGGGAACACGCCCAAGATTCCGTTCGATCCCATCCGTTTTACGCGCTGGCGAAGTTATCGGGCCTTCGGGACAGGCGTCGCGGGCGACCTGATGGTTCACCTGCTCACCGGCATGCACCTCGCCGCGGGAGTTACGGCGCCGCCTCAACGGGCGCTCGCTGTCGGCGGACTTTATGTCTTTAAGGACGGGCGTGAAGCGCCGGACGTTCACCACGTGCTTTACGACTACCCGAACTTCAAGGTGATCATCAAACTCATGCTCACTTGCGAGTTCAACCAAGGCACGAAGTTTTACGGCACGCGCGGCCTGCTGGAGGTCACCGGCGGTCCCGAAGGCGAATCCTTAGCCCTGACGCCGCAGGACGGCATGGATCACGACCCAGGATGGTATCAACAAGGCTATCCCCAGGCCATGCGCGAGGCGTACGAGAAGCAGTGGCACCTCGACCACGACGCCCAATTGCCTAAAGAGAAACCGCAGACGGTGGTCTACAAAAACCCTGCCGGGCATGACCCGTGGGGAATCCATATGCAGAATTTCTTCGATGCGGTGCGCAGCCGCAAGCCGGTGGTCGAGGACTGCACCTTCGGAAACAATGCGTCCATCGCCTGCCACATGGCCAATGCCTCTTACTACCAACAGAGCATTGCGGTGTGGGATGGTGCGGCCCAGAAAATTCAAACCTAACGTTGATTCCGTGCGTCTAACAGGGTAAATTAGGAGAACCGGTAGCTCGCCGGTAAGGGAGAATTCGGCCATGAAGGGTCTAACCGCGGGTGTATTGTCGGCCGGCTTGGCTCTAGGTCTGGGGGCTGGAGTAGCGCAGGCACAGAAGTGGACGGGTTCGGCGCCGCTCGGTGATGTGGCGCGCCAACTCAAGGCGCAGCGCGCAAAGTCTAACAAGCAGCCCCGAATGTTCACGAACGATGACGTTATCGCCCTGCGGACCGCGAGTGAACTGCCGTCCTCCTGGGTGGCCAAGTCGTCGAGTTCCGCCGCAACGAAGGCATCTGCGGATGGCGGGACCAACCGTGAGGCCACCGCTAATCTGGCCGGTAAGACTTCCGCAATCTATATCGAATGGGGTAAGGCGACGCGGGGGGAAGATGAAATCGATCGAATGAGAAAGGTGCGAGTTGTGCTGGGGGGGCCCGGGAACGATGCGAATAACACGCCCTCGGCCGAGAAGCTTGCGCAGCATTCCGGCACTGCGCCAGAGCAGGCATCCGTGAAGATCAGGGGAATTGGGGCGGCCGAACCCGCCGCGGGATTGACCAAAGTGAATTTCCAGGTCGGCGCTGAGACTGCGCAAGCGGCCGACCAGGCAGACAGGCATTCCAACCCGTCGCCCGCCGTCCAAGCCGGGCAGCCTGAAGCGTCAGGCCCTGCTGGGGAATGGGCCAAAGCGAAATTCCGGGCCGCTCAGGGTGCGCGTTCAACCAGTGGGGAACCTGGCCCCATCGCAGCCTCGGCCGTCAACCCGCAAGCGCCGCCGCGAGAGGATATAGGCTACGTGGAGAGGGCAGATGGGAAGGTTGAGGCCATTGTTGCCGAGGGTGAACACATCGGCCTGATCGAGGAGACCAGGGAGTTCGTGAAGAACTTCCACATTCCGGCGCCTTCGCCGGCCGAACTGCAATTAGCCCTGGCGCCGCCTCCATCCAATCCACCGCAAACCCCCGTTCTCGGGGCTGATCAGCCGTCTTCGGCCGTTTCGGCCCCCGATACAGGTTCGCCCGCAGAGGAGAGTGCGGTGGCCGTCGCTCAACTCCAGCAACCACAGGCTCCCCCTGCGGAGGATGCACAATCGCAGTCAGAGTCGGCGCTGCAAGCAGAGCCGCTGGCTGACTATACGGTCGATCAATCCCGCCCCAAACCGCCGGAGACCCTCCAGCCTGCCCATAGTCCGGCATTTGTCACTGCCGTGCCGGATGTGGGTGCAAATCAGTCATCGGTCACGCCCGTTGGATACGTCGAAAAGGCCGGGGGAGAGAAAGAGGCGATTGTCGAATACCGGGACCAGGTGTTTCTAGTGCATGAAGGGGAGCTGTTCGCCGGCCAGTATAGAGTGCTGCGATTGACCGCACTTACCGTGGAGATTGTGGAAGAACCCACTGAGGCGTCTTCGGCAGCCATGGACCGCCGGCGGAAGGTTCAGGTCGTGCCGGAGTCCAGGTAGCTCGCAGTTCCCTGCCGAGTCGAGGCTCGCTGCCAACAACCCGAGACGGCCCTTCGCCGGCTGGCCCCTCAGCCTGCGTTGCGCGAGGGAGCGGCGACCCGCATTTGCACCCATTCGAGGAAAGTCGAAACGACTTGCGGATCAAACTGCGACCCGGAGCAACGGCGCAACTCGACGAGTGCATCATCGAAGGAGCGGGCGCTCTTGTAGCGCAAGTCGGATACCATGTTGTGGAAAGACTCCGCCACCGCCACCATTCGCGATCCCAGCGGAATCTGATCTCCCGCTAGCCCGGCCGGATAACCCTTCCCATCGTATCGCTCGTGGTGGTGAAGCACGATGCGCTCAATCCCTTTCACCTGCAAGATCTCCACCATCTTGGCGCCCCAGGCCGCATGGCTCTTCATAATCTCAAACTCCTGCGCGGTGAGCAGGGTGGGTTTCCTGAGCACGTATTCGGGCACGTGGATCTTCCCGATATCATGAACCAGGCCGGCTAAGCGAATCTCTTCAACCTCGGCGACCGGCAACCCGGCCTTCAGGGCCATTTGCGCCGCCAGTCTCGAGACCACCTGAGCATGGTCCTTCATCTGTGGCCCTTTTATTTGCACAGCGAAAGCGAGGGCCGTGAGGGTGTTCAAAAGCGTATTCTTTTCCGCCGCGCCTTCTGGGGCGCCCGACTCTGTGCTCGCTGGACCCGCGTCAGAGGCCGGCCAATCGCCTCTTCGCGCCTCGTGCGCAATTGACGCGGCGGTCCGACTTACGTCTGAGGCGGCGGGTAACATCCATCCTTCCGCCGCTTCGAGGCAGGCTTTGAGCAGCCGCTTATCGCGCTCCGCTTCTTCCAGCTTGGGACTCAGCCAGGCCACCTTGACGCAATTCCCTCCACATTGCCGGGCCAGGCGCACACCGGACTCCGCCACCTTGAGCACCTCGTCGGCCGTTTGTCCGTGATCGGGGAACGCTGCAATGCCAATGCTCACCGTCACCTCGCGGAGGCGCAAGAGGTCATCCGCTTCGAGCGCCGCCCGCAACCTCTCCGCCAGAATCTCCGCCTGCAAGGTGTTTGCCCCGGGCATCAGGGTCGCGAACGCATCGCCTCTGTACCGCGCCACGATATTGGACTGCCTTGATCGGCCGCTGAGCAGGGCGGCGACTGTCGCCAGCACTTTATCGCACTCCGCCCGCCCTCCACGGTCGTTGAGCTGTTGGAACCTGTCGAGATCCAAGATCGCCACGCAGAAATGGCCTCCGGTGTAGGATGATCGTCGCCATTCACTCTCCAGCGACGCCAAGAAACAGTCTCGAGTGGTGACGCCCGACAGAGCAGCCGCGACGGATTCTTGATTGGCATACCGCTCTGCGCGCGGCTGCTGAGTCGCGACGGTCGTCTCGGAGGCAGCGGGAGCTTCTGCGGAACTCTTCCGCGCGCTGAAAATATGCTTGCTCCAATAGTGACCCCCCGACTGTTTCCAGGCCCCGATCGTGGCTCCGGCAAGCAAAGCAACTGAGCCGATGATCAGCCAATCAAACCAGGGCATAATTCTTCCCATTTCGGCGCTGGTCCCTTGACGCACCTGCGCCATAACATCCCCAAAATGGACACAATACCTCAATTCTACGCGTTTTTGACTATTTTTTTGACTATGATTCAGGGTTTTTGTTCGCCTTCGCGCCTTGACGGTGCGAGTCCGTGCATTGACAGTTGGTTCTTTCCCCGGTAGAGTCAAAAGAGACAGGTCGTTCCAGGGATCCGAGTACAACTTTTCACTAAGGAGGGGAGCATGTTGCGAAGAGTGTGTGGGGCATTGGTGTTCCTTGTGCTTACGGCTGCGGCGGGATTGGGCCAGCAGGCTGGATATTTGGATTTGTTCGTTGCCAGAGTCAAGCCAGACAAACGAGCGGAATTCGACGCGATTAGCAAAAAGACCGTGGAGGCGAATCGCCGCAACAACGGCGACAAGTGGATTGCGCTCGAGGTCGCCTATGGCGACCAGAACACGGTGATCTTCAGCAGCTCGCGAGAAACCTTCGGCAACGTCGAAAAGAGTTCTGCGGTGTTCATGGATGCGGTCGGCAAAGCATACGGTGCGGCTGGAGCGGCGGCGCTGTTTCAGCAATTTAGCAGCACGCTGGAAAGTTCCCACGGCGAGCTCCGCCAGCGGCGCTGGGATCTCTCCTATAACCCGCCTGCCGACATGGCTGCCTACGCGCAGGTTATTGCCAAAACTCGCTGGCTTCGATCCGTCGTCGTCCGCGTGCGCCCGGGCCACGAAACGGAGTTTGAAGCGGAGCTGAAGGAAATCAACGCCGCCGCGCAAAAGAGCAATATGGCCGGGATGCGTTGGACGTCGCAGGTGGTAGCGGGCGGCAGCCCGGGGACCTATCACATCACTCGCCTCATGACCTCTCTGGACGAACTCGATCACGCGCCTTCGATGCGGGCGATGCTGGGAGACGAGGGCCTGGAGAAATTTCAAAAGGTAAACGCCGACACGGTGGCGGGCGTGGAATACATTCTCTACCGCGTTGTGCCGGAACTCAGCAACGTGCCGGACGCGATCACGTCACTCGCTCCCGATTTCTGGAATCCCCGATCTAATCCGTAGCCAGAAAGAGGTCATGGCCGACTTCGAGCGGTGGCAGAAGGAGCGCCGTGCGACTCGCCGCCGTCCTTTTGTTACTTCAGTGCCTCATTGATCTCGATATCGCGCTTGAGCACGTCGGTGAGAAGCTCCGACAGCTCAATGCCCTTTTGTTCAGCTTTGGCGGAGAAATACTCCCAGACGCTACGCTCGATGGAGGCAGGTAAATAAACCCTTGCTCCCGGTGGGATGTGATGGAGGCCTCGGACCCCTTTGCTGAAGTCGATCTCTGCTGGCATTTGGTTATCGTCAGGCAACCCGTCACTCATAAACACTCCTCGTACTGGCGGATCTCCGCCGGAGTGGCATCACGCGCCGAGATCAGGCGGATCTTAGTCGTTGCAGGATCAGGTTCCGACCAGAGGTAAACGATCGAGAGCATGGCACCATTCGCTGCCCAGCCGATTGAAAACCATCGATCCTCGATTTCACTGTGCTCCACATCCGCAACCGTGAGCAGTCGCGGGTCCTTGAATACCGTTGACGCAAGCTCGAAGGGCACGCCGTGCTTGCGTACGTTCGCGGCAGCCTTGCTCTCATCCCAGTCAAACTGAATCTCGCGATCATTCAAGCTGGCAGATCCGTTTCAGTCGCTCGCAGTTCACACCTCAAGATTACTTGCTTGGCTGGAGATTGGCAATACTGACGATCACTGAATCCGCTTCCCCGGCACATTCCTGCCGTTCTGGTGGAGGACAAGGCTGACGGCGCGGCCGGTACTGTCGGTTTCGAAAGTGATCTGAGCATCGACGACTTTTAAGAAAAACTCCAGCGCGCTTTCCGGAAAGATCTGAAACTTGGGCTGGCCGGTGGCCTGGACGAAGAGCTTATCCTCCTCGCGTGTGACGGTGAGATTGAAACTCGGCGCAAGTTGATATTGGCCCACGTAGGCGTCGAACAGCTTCGGATCGACGGCAATTTCCTTGTGCTGTTTTGGGGGCGGCATGAGAGGCGCATGCGAGTCCAATAGGTGCATTCCGATGTCGTCGACGCCCGTCGGCGTAAAGGTGTTTGAGAGCACGACGACTCCAACCCGCGTGCTGGGCACGAATCCGACGAACGACCGGTAGCCTCCAGTCCCGCCGTTGTGCCAGACAATCTCGTAGCTCGAAGGCTCGACGATCAACCATCCTAGACCGATCTCCCCCTTGCCAGGAGCGCCCGTCGGCCGGCGCGACGTCAGCATCGAAGCCATCGCCGGAGCGAGGGGTGTTTTGACGTAGCCGAGGTTGGCCGCAAGGAAGGTAAGCATGTCGTTCGCACTCGACCGTAGGGCGCCGGCGCCGGCAAAGGTGGGCAAGTCCCAGTTGGCGGTTACTTCCAACTTGTCATTGTGCCCTGCCGCCAGGCGCGCTTTCATTTCCGGCGTCAGCGTGATTCCTGTGCTGTTCATTTCGAGCGGACCGGTGATGCGCGAATGCACCAGCGCTTCATAATTCATGCCAGCACGGCGCGCCAACGCGTGACCCAACAGCCCGCCTCCCAAATTGGAATACTCGAACTCGGAGCCGATGTCGCGCGGCAGCTGATAGGTCGCAAGGAATTGATAGAGTTGCTCGACCGTGTAGTCCGCATACGGATTGGACGGATCCTTGGGCTGGAAGTTGGAGGGCATCCGCGGCAGGCCGGAAGTATGCGTGGAAAGGTCAACCAGGGTGATCTTTCGCCCGCCGCGCTCCGGTAGCTTGACGCCCTCGGGGAGATACTTCGCCACAGGGTCCGAAAGCTTGACTTCGCCGCGATGGACCATGTCCGCGAGCAAAAGCGAAGTGAACACCTTAGTTACCGAGCCGATTTCGAAGACCGTGTTACCGTTGAGTGGCCGCGCATCACCTTGATTCACGGCGCCGTAAGCCACAATACGGCGTCCCTGGGGCTCGATAACACCCACCACAATTCCCACTCCCTGGTGGAATTCGTCAATACGCTGGGCAAGGATCTTGCGAATCACAGCATCGGGCAGGATGGGCGAAACCGGAGCGGATTGCGCTGCCGAGCCAGAGGTGAACAAGGTTGTTGCAAAAAGCAGGGCCATGCCTCTTTGTATCACGGTCAACCTCCTCGAGCATGAAGCAGAATTATACGACGGATTCCATTTGAATCGGACAGCCCACCCTGTGAGTGACCGCCCTGGCCACGAACTGAGATCTGCCGCACAGGCAAGAGTGCCTGTGCTACTCCTCTCGCAGCGACAATTCGTCTCTACCACCCGCCGGGCCTTTGGGTTAGCCTTAGCTGGGTGTGGTGCCGATCTGAACAACTGCAGACCTTGGAGAGCAGGCCTGCACCACCCGTGGCCTTCGTATGCGAACTCTTCTGGCTCGAGCCCGACAAAACGGTGAAACGCATCCCTGGTTAATTGCCTTCACCGTCATGCTGGCGATTTTCATGGAAGTCCTGGACACCAGCGTGGCCAACGTGGCCTTGCCCCACATTGCCGGCAATCTCTCGGCCGGCGTGGATGAAAGCACCTGGGTTCTGACCTCCTACCTGGTGTCGAACGCCATTGTCTTGCCGCTCACCGGTTGGTTCTCCTCGATCTTCGGGCGCAAACGCTTCTACATGGTTTGCGTAGTCATATTCACGTTGAGTTCCCTGCTCTGCGGCCTCGCCCCGAGTCTTCCCCTGCTCGTCCTCTTCCGGATTATGCAAGGCGCGGGCGGGGGCGCACTGCAACCCATCTCACAGGCTATTCTGCTGGAAAGCTTTCCGAAGGAAAAGCGCGGCATGGCCATGGCGATTTTCGGGATGGGCGTGGTCTTGGCGCCCATCATCGGCCCCACACTGGGCGGCTGGATCACGGACAGCTACAGTTGGCGCTGGATTTTCCTCATCAACATTCCGGTGGGTGTCATCTCGCTCGTGCTGACGCTTTTTCTCATCTTCGATCCGCCCTACCTGGTGCGGAAGAGCTTTCGCGAGGGGGCCCGGATTGATTACATCGGCATTGGCCTGCTCAGCGTCGGATTGGGCTTCCTCCAAGTGGTCCTGGATAAAGGCGAGCGCGAAGACTGGTTCGGCTCGAACTTTATCATCTGGTGCGCGGTGGTGGCGGCGGTAGGATTGCTGGGCGCCTTCCTCTGGGAACTCAGCCAGAAAGATCCGGCGGTGGATTTCCACCTTCTCAAGGAACGCAATTTTCTGATCGCAACCATGACGATGTTTATGCTGGGACTAGTGCTTTACGGCAGCACCGCGCTACTGCCCATTTTTCTCCAAACCTTGCTGGGGTATACGGCCCTCTTGAGCGGCCTGGTGCTTTCGCCGGGAGGAATCCTGGTGGTCATTCTGCTGCCGGTGGTGGGAAAGCTTTTGACGCACATCGAGTCGCGCTGGCTGGTGGTGTTCGGGCTGGCAATCCTTTCGCTCTCGCTGTTCCACATGGCCACCTTCAACCTCGAGGTGGATTTTCGCACCGCGATGACGGCGCGGATTTACCAGTCGGCGGGTATGGCCTTCCTCTTCGTGCCGATCAACGTCATGGCCTTCTACTTCATTCCCAAAGAGAAGATCAACAACGCTACCGGGATCATCAACCTGGCGCGGAATATCGGCGGAAGCGTGGGCATTGCCGGCGTGGTGACCATGCTGGCGCGGCGCACCCAGTACCACCAGGCGGTGCTGGTGAGCCATATGACCCCGCTCGATACTGCCTACCGGGCGATGCTGGGCGGAGCCAGCCAGATGCTAGCGGCGCGGGGATCGGACCCCGTTCTAGCCGCTTACCAGGCCCAAGGCCTCGCCTACGGCGTACTGATGCGCCACTCCACCATGCTGGCTTTTCTCGATGATTTCTGGTTGATGGCGGTGGTCATACTCGCCGTAATCCCCTTCATGTTTCTGATGAAGAAAGTCCAGCCGCATAAAGGCCCGGACGTCGCTCACTGAAAACCGAGAGCGCCTCATGACCCGGCCGTTGAATTGAGAGCTAATTTCACATCTAGCCAATTGCACGCCCAAATCAATCGCCGCCTTACTGCACGCCTCCGTGTACTCCGTGCATTTAAGGGTTCAACACAGAGAACACAGAGGAGCTCAGTGCTCTCTGTGTTTAAGCTTGGCCGGGGCGCAGAGAACACGGAGAAGACGAGCCGAGGAGAAAAATGGATGCCAGGCACTAGACACTAACCACTAGGCACTCCTTCTAAGGGTCTTGCCAATCCCCTGCGAGTGAGTTAAGGTTGCGGGTGCAATGAGAAAAGCATGGGTTTCTTGGGTGGCGGATTATGCCGCCGGCATCGTTGCCGCGCTCATCGTCTTGCTTTTGTTGTTGCTGATTGCGGGGTGGGTGGGCGTTTTCGGCTCGCACGTCCTCCTGGGCATCTTGAGCACGGTTTTGGGCGCACTCGTCACTGCAATGCTGGTCAGTGCCGTCCCGTACGTTCGCAAACGTGCAGACGATCTGCGGCGTGAGGCTCCCGATGATTCCTTGGCCGGATTGCTCCGGGAGCTGAAGGAGGCGCGCACGGAGCGCGAGTTGCGCGAGAAACGGAATATCCGGAGAAGATAGGGTAATGAAGAAAGCATTCCTCGCAGGGTTCGTGTCTCTGGCGCTGGCTGGCCTGCTCGCGGCCCAGCAGCCGGCGACGAATCCCGAACCGGCGGCGGCTCCAAATCCTGCCGAGAATATCAAGGTGCGGGTTGACTTGGTCAACGTCCTGTTGACGGTGACTAATAAGAGGAACCACCTGGAGAACGGTCTGGCGAAGGAGGACTTCCGCGTTTTCGAGGACAACAAGCCACAATCGATCCTGTATTTCAGCCGCGAAACCGATCTTCCCTTGCGCATCGGCGTGCTGGTTGACACCAGCGCCAGCATTCGCGATCGGCTGCGGTTCGAGCAAGAGGCCGCCATCGATTTCCTTGAGACCACGCTACGCCCCGGCAAAGACTTGGCCTTTGTGGAGGCCTTCGACGTGCAACCGCAGACGGCGCAGGAATACACCGACGACATCGAGAAGCTCTCCACGGCAATTCGGGGTCTCATGGCCGGTGGCGTGACCAGCCTTTTCGACGCTATTTATTCCTCCTGCCGAGAAAAGATGCTTGTCTTTCCGCCTCCCGAGCCCTATCTTCGCCGGGTGATGATCGTGATCAGCGACGGCGAGGATAACCAGAGCGAGCACACTCGCGAGGAAGCGCTGGCGATGGCGCAACATGCCGAGGTGACTCTCTACGCGGTCAGTACCAGCGAAACCGGAGCGCAGACGCACGGAGACAAGGTTTTGAAGCGCTTGGCCGAGCAGACAGGAGGCCGGGCCTTCTTCCCCTTCAAAGCCGATGAAACTGCCGCGGACTTCCGGGAGATCGGGCGTGAACTTCGCAGCCAGTACAGCTTGGCGTACGTCTCCACCAACCGGTCTCACGATGGCACATTCCGCAATATCACGATCGAACCCGTGCAAAAAGGACTGCAGGTGCGCGCCAGGGCTGGGTATTTCGCACCCTCCGAGTAGCCGACGGGTCGACATTCGATACAAACAAGACCACAGGCGATGCGGCTGCGCAGAGTCCATTGCCTACCGGCAGTAGTGATTCACTTTGATGCGGCACGGCCGGCTTGGCCGTGACCGTGCACGGGCAGGGCGCCCGTGCCAGCGGAGATTGAGACACTGCCGTACGGCCGCTGAACTTCCCAAGGGGCCATGAGTTGGTGTATGGTGTTTTGTTCCCGGGAACGAGTTATGGCATCCCGGTTGCATCTCGAAATTCTGGATTTGAGATTTCAGATTAGAGAATCCGCAGAAATCGAAGGAGAATACTTGCTATGCCACTAGTATCTATGCGTCAACTACTGGACGAAGCCGCGCGCGGCGGGTATGGAGTTGGCGCTTTTAACGTCAACAATATGGAGCAGATCCAGGCGATTATGGAGGCAGCTCGCGAAACCAAGTCGCCGGTGATCATACAGGCCAGCCGTGGAGCGCGCAGTTATTCCCAGGACCGATTCCTCTATCACTTGATGCTGGCGGCCACCGAGCTTTACCCCGAGATTCCCACCGTATTGCACCTCGACCACGGTAATAGCGTGGACACGTGCAAATCGGCGATTGCCATGGGGTTCACGAGCGTCATGATGGACGGCTCGCTGATGCCGGACGGCAAGACGCCTTCAACCTTCGAGTACAACGTTTCTGCCACTCGTGAAGTCGTGGAAGCGGCGCATGCCAAGGGCGTCACAGTGGAAGGCGAAATCGGCTGCCTGGGCGGCATCGAGGACGGCCATGGCGCTGGGCTGGATGGGCTCAGCCACCTTACCGACCCCGCTCAGGCGGTCGAGTTCGTTGGTCTGACCGGACTGGACGCGCTGGCCATTGCCATCGGCACCAGCCACGGCGCCTACAAATTCACCAGCAAACCCACGGGGGAAACACTCAAGATGGACCGCCTCATCGAAATCCACAAGAGGCTGCCCAGTACCCACCTCGTGATGCATGGTTCGTCGAGCGTCCCCAAAAACTTGCAGGATATCATCAACCAGTACGGTGGCAAGCTCAAGCCGACCTGGGGCGTGCCCGTCGAGGAAATCCAGCTCGGCATCAAGAATGGCGTGCGCAAAATCAATGTGGATACGGATAACCGGCTTGCCATTACCGGGGCTATCCGCAAAGTCTTTTGGGAGAAGCCGGAAGAGTTCGATCCGCGCAGCTACCTGAAGCCCGCGCGTGAGGCGATGAAGAAGGTCGTGGCATTGCGGATGACGCAATTCGGCCAGGCAGGCCACGTCGGCGATTATGCTCCCATCCCGCTTGAAGAAATGGCCAGGCGATATAGTGGGAACGGCGTGCCGGCGGTCGAGAGCGGCAGCTAGAGGCTAGCGGGTAACCCAGACCTGCTTCCCTGGGTCTGCACTACCCCCAAGAATAGCGGGCGGCGCCTACATAGAATCCCATGCGAGCGCCGCCGCTCAAACCTACTGTTGCTACTGTTGCGGCGGCGCCGGTGGCTGCCCGCCCGGCGCGTGACCCTCCATGCGGCCGCGCCTGTGTTGTTGCATTTCGTCAAACTGTTTCTTCTGGTCGTCGTTCAATACTTCGCGAATCTTGCCGTTGCTTTCGTCCATGATGCTCTTCATCTTGCCCATCCGGTCTTCTCTGGAGAGAGACGTGTCGGAATGGAGACTTTCCATTTTCTTCTGACGATCCTCCAGGATAGGCTTGATCGAGGTTTTCTGATCGTCAGTCAGCTTCAGCGACTTGTCCAGTCTCTGAAGTTCCTCGTCCGGACTCATGCGATGGCGCTGGCCCATTTGCCCGCCCGGTGGCGGGCCGGCTTCTTGAGCCTTGACGCCCAAAGCTACCCCTAAAACTAGCAATCCGCTCGCTGCAAGGGTTAGTAACCGTTTGTACATTGTCACTCCTCCTCTCAAAATGGTCGTACTAGGGAAGATGACGTATTGTCGACCGATAAGGTTGCACCCGGGTCCGGACTACCGCAATTCCTGCGACCTTGAACACTGCGGGGCGAAAGGCGCTGGGGCATTGAAAACACACCACTTGGCGAAGTGCAGGCAATCGACCATCGTCAATCTTTCTTCAGAGATGCGCGAGTGCCTGCCGAATGCGTCGGGTGCCGTCGATGTTGGGGCTGAGGCCGTTCCTTTAGGGAGCCCAAGGTCCAGAATGCGGGGTCCTCGACTCCCAGCTTCCATGCGGCAAAGCCTCGCAGGTGAAACTCCTCCATCAGGCCCAATTTAGCTTCCAGGCTCCGGCTATTCTCGTACCAGCCGGTATGCACGCCGTCGGCATCGCTGTACTGAAACCAGGGCGCGCGCCAGCGTTCATCCCAAAGTCCGTCGAGGCTGAAATGGTCCATACGATTCCGGGCGTCCGAGAAACTGAGGGTGTGGGCTGAGGTTGCGTCGCCGTTCGATATCCATTCCCTGCCGTAAAAGGGGATACCGAGAAGGAGCTTCTGGCGGGGAACTCGCCGCGTGGCGTACTCAAGCGCGGCCTTCACCCAATCGTAGCCTGCCACCGGCCCTGGAGGCGTGGCATTGCTGTGGTGGTCGTAGGTCATCAAGGACATGAAATCAACTACGCGGCCGAGGGCGCGAAAGTCGTACGGGGCGCCCCACTCGCCGCCACGGAACTCATGCCTTGGATTAAGATCGGGATAGACATCGGAGAAACGAGGGACCACGGCAATGCTGAGCAGGCGGCCTTCACTGTGCAGCCGCGCCGCCACGCGCTGCACAAACCGGGTGTAGTAAGACTTGTCCGCGGGAGCGATATACTCCAGGTCAAGCTGCCAGCCGACGAAATCATAGCGCTCGGCAAGACGGGCCAGGTTAGTCACGGCTCGCTGCTGCGCCTTGAGGCTGCGCAGCAGCGCCCCGGCCGCGCCCCGGTCAAAGCCCGGGTTGACGACCAAGGGCATCACCGCAACCCCGGCGCGCCTCGCCGCTTCAAGCACCACGGGGGGGACTTCTCCCTCCACCGCGCCCGCCTCATCCACGGCAAACGACTGGGGAGCAACCACGGTCATCCGGGCAAGATGCTCCGCGAGGGACTCGAGACCCACTGTGCCGGGCGCAAAGTAATACATCGCCAAAGGGTGGGCGCTCAACACCTGCCCTCGGGCCTTGACCAGCTCCGGGTCGAGCTTGACGGAAGGCTTCACGGCAGGCTTTGCAGCGGCGCGCGACGGCTGGCTTGCTGCCAAGTTGGACAATATCACAACTATTAATATTATGATTACAGTAAAGCGGCTCACAATCAATCGCATATCTGAGAATTCCTTATCAATTGGGCACGGCGCCCCAGCCGTGAATCGTTCCAGGTCGTACGTGGCAAAACGAATTCTAACACAGTCCCGGACCGCCGTGTCCACCACTGAGACACGGAGGCACCGAGAGTTCAAAACAGGCGCCCTTCTCAGTGCCTCAGTGCCTCGGTGGTTGATCTCCCCCACCGCCGTTTCCAGACGCTCCAAACGAAGTAGGCAGGGACGCCGCTGCCGACCAGCGCCACACTCCACACCGCGTCGGGCCACTGATGATGCAAGGTGTTCGCCAGCACCACAACCGAGAGGCCAACAAAGATTGCAGGTACGATGGGGTATCCCCAGGTGCGGTAGGGGCGTTCGAGACCGGGTTCGCGGCGGCGCAAGATGAAGATCCCCGCGGTTACCAGCGCGTAAAAGAGGTACTCGGCAAAGATCACCTTGGTGAAGAGGCCTTCGTACTGGCCGGTCAGGGCGAAAAGACCGGCGATGACGCTTTGGGCTGCAATGGCCGCCGCCGGGGTGCGAAAGCGCGGATGCACACCAGCCAGGAATTGCGGGAAAAGTCCGTCGCGCGCCTGAGCGTAGGGAACGCGCGACCCCGACAGGATGGAACCATTCAGCGCCGCAAAGCTCGAGATCATGACGCCCACGGCGATGAAGGCGCCGCCGGCTCTGCCCATGAACTGCCGGGCGGTATCGGCGGCGACGGTGTTCGTCGATGCGATATGGGCAGGAGTCAAAACATAGAAGTAGGCAATGTTAACCAATACATAAACAGCGATCACCAGCAGCGTGCCCAGGATAAGGGCGATGGGCATATTGCGCTGCGGGCGCTCCACCTCGCCGGCCACCATGCTCAGGTTGTTCCAGCCGTCGTAAGCCCACAGCGCGGCGACGGTGGCCGCGCCGAAGGTGGCCAGAAGGCCGCCCTGCGCACTGATCTGGACGTGCGTCCGGAAGTGCGCGAACGAACCGTGGCCAAGCGCCAGGCCGAAGGCAATGATGATGAAAAGCACGAGCAGTTTGGCGGCCGTGAAGAAGGTCTGGGTACGCCCGCTGCGGCGCACTCCCAGAATGTTCAAGCCGGAAAGAAGCAGCACCAAAATCGCCGCGCCCACCTGCCCGCCCGTCAATTGCAGCCGCAGGGAATGACCCGCGACTTCGAGGGGCGCTTCCCAGAGCACTTGTTTGAGTCCGGGGAAAAAGTACGCGAGGTATAGAAAGAAACCGGCCGCGATGGTGGCAATCGATCCGCTCTTGGCCACCACAAACTGCGTCCAGCCGTAGAGGAAGCCCGCCGCCGGTCCATAGGCGCGATGCATGTAAACGTATTCGCCGCCCGCCTGGGGAAGCGCCGCCCCTAACTCCGCATAACCCAGTGCTCCGAACAGGCTGAGGACTCCAGCGAGAACGTAGACGACGAGCACCAGCATGGGCGCGCCGAGTTGGCGGAGCATGATGCCGGGTACAACGAAAATACCCCCGCCGATCATCGTCCCGGCCACCACCGACGTGGCCCCGTAGACGCTTAGCCCTTTGACGAGTTCTTGCCGCTTTTCCATCGATTGCCTTGAGCCCCAAAGGGGCCCCCTAACTCAGCCCAGGTCAACGGCCTGGGTCCATAAAGTCGTCCCCTCGGGGTTCGCAGAAGCCCTGAAAGGGCGTGATCGATTCCCTTCGTACCCGTGCTCCCGTAAGGCTTATTTCGCCCTTTCAGGGCTTAACCCTGGTGCAAGACGGATGCGCGGACCCAGGCCGTTGGCCTGGGCTGTGCTGGTGCCGCCCCTTTGGGGCTCGGTGCTCTGAGGCCGCCGGTCCAGCGAAGGCTGCAGGATATCCCGGGCCCCTCGGGAGAGGGCTCTTGATTTATGGCGGCGGTCCTCTGTAGCCGACTTCTTGTCGCTTGCCCGGCCCGACCTTGCCGCCCGGAAGCTTCTGTTCGTTTGCGCAATCTGCGCTGCTCTTGCTCCTTTCAGGCGCCGATTTATGCTAGTTTGCGTGCAAAACGCGCATAATCTGCAGCATTCAAAAAGTTATATCCTTGATTTTCAAATACTTCTTGAGTTCGTTCCCACTGTTTTGTATTTCCTCGCGATCCTCCGGACTTCTCCCCTTCGGGCAAGTTCGAACCCTGCCGCATTCTCGCACCCCAAACCCTGGCAGGGACGCGAGTGACGCCGAAAAGCTCGAATTCTGTTTTTAATGCGCGCATTGTAGAACCAATTCGAGTTCGTTTTGAGTTCGTTTCGAAATTCCATTGTGTGTTTTCAATAATATACTGGCTTCGTTCGTACTATTTTTGCTTTTTTCTGACCTCGGTTTTCCCGACTGCCGAGATTGTTGCGCTTTTTCTCGTGGTCCGAGGTCTGCCTACGACAATGTGCCCACAAAATGACCACAACTATAGGCTAGCATAGGTCTCTGGATTTGTCAAGTGGAAAATGCAAAAAGGTGACCGGACTTTCCCGAGTTTCCTCGCCCTGCATGGCGAGACCACGGGAAGAGGGGTGACCACGACGAAATGTCGATAGGTGCCGAGGGGCCTCTCGACACTTAATGCGATCCCGTTGGCGCCACGCCGGCAGTGGCTAATAGACCGCTGCCGGCGTGTTGCTCTTTCGGTCTGTCCGTCGCGAGATCGCGCCAGTACCGGACGGTCATCGCGGTCCCGTGAGCGGAGTTCCAAATCGACCGAAGCCCCGTCGCTGCAGAAGCAGCTTTTGAAGGTTTTCTGGGAGGACTACCCTCGGCCCTTCGGGGGTCTCATCTGCTGCTGCGGCAACGCCCTCTTGTGAAGCGTCTGGATCGTCGCCATCATGAAGGGCGATCTTAAACACCACCCCGCAGCCGAACGGGGGACTGCATGACGAGGTGTCACCGCCGCCTATTGTGGTGCTGTAGAGGTTGCCCTCCCCGTCCTGGAGCAGACCTGCGCCTGGAAGCACTCCGTCCGTACCACCCGTGAAGGTGTAGAGGACGGTCTCTTTGCCCGTTGGACTCAGCTTGAACGCCACCCCGCAGCCGGTGCCGGCGCAAAGGGAGCCGCTGAAGTCGCCCCCGTAGGCTGTGGTGCCGTAGAGGTTGCCCGCCGCGTCCCGGACCACGCCCGCGAACGTCTCTGCTCCGTCTGCGCCTCCCGTGAAGCGGTACAGCACGGTCTCTTTGCCTGCCCTATCCACCTTGAAGACCACCCCGCACCCCAAGCCGGAGCATCCGCTTAAGTCGCCACCGTTGGCGGTCATGCCGTAAAGGCTGCCCGCGATATCCTGAACCAGCCATCCGTCAGCAATCGCCCCGTCCGCTCCGTTGAAGGTGTGCAGCACGGTGAACTTTCCGTTCCGGTCCAGCTTAAACACCGTTCCGCAGCCGAGGAAGCCGGTAGCGGGCTCAACCACGTCGCTGCAAAATCCGCTTAAGTCGCCGCCGTACCCTGCGGCGCCGTAGAGGTTGCCCGCCGCGTCCAGGAGCAGGTCTCCGTATGGACCGTACCCGTCCGCACCGCCGGTAAAGGTGTGGAGGATGGTCTCTTTGCCCCTTGGATCCACTTTGTAAACCACTCCGCACCCGGGGAGGGGTAGGCCGGGGCAGTCTCCGCTGAAGCCGCCGGCGACGGTGACGCCGTAAAGGTTGCCCGCTTCGTCTCGAACCAGGCCCGAGGAACCACCTAATCCGTCCGCACCCCCGGTGAAGGCGTGGAGGACGGTCTCTTTGCCGGTTGGATCCAGCTTAAACATAATACTGTTCACTTAATGATTCTGATGCACTTTGAGAACTCAATTCGTTGGCTACAGCAGGCTGCGCGCGGACGCAGGGGAAAATTACTCATCTTGCGCTTCACCCCGCGCGGGCGTCGCTGGCCGCGACTGCTCACCACGCGCTCTTGCAGGATTTCCTCCAACACCGCCTCATGGAAGGCCTTTCTCTCCCGAGGGGGGAACGGCACCGTAAAGAGGGAGCTTGCGACGAAGGACCCGCACGGCGTGCAGAAAGGAGAGCCGGTCGGGATCTTCTCCTACCTTCAAAGCCGCCTCATGCATCAAACCGCGGACGGCGAAATGCGCCAGCAGCAGACCATAAAATTCTTGCCGCACCAAGTCCGGTGTCTTGCTGCGCAGGACGATCTGGGCGCCGCGGAGGTGGGTCTTCAGCTCGTCCAGTGCCCCCTCGATCTCCCACCGTTCATGATAGAGCGCCGCCAATTCCTCGGCCGGCGCGGCGCTTGGATCCAGGATCGTCGTCACCAAGCGGTACAGGGGCTCGGCGTCGGCGACTCCTTCCAGGCGGTAATCGATCACCCGCACCACCACGCCGTTCGTGTGATGCCGCCGATCCCGCTCCGAGGGATAAATACGGCTCAGATACGAACCCTCCGGCAGGCGCTTCTCCACCCCCAAGCGCAGGTTCTTCTTGATCCGCCAGAGCAGATCGGCGCCCTGGGCACGGGCCTGATTCCACAGCCGAAAACCAAAAAAGTTGCGGTCGGCCAAGCACAGCATCCCCTTCTGCAGAGCCGCCATCACCGCCGGGGCGAGGGTGATTTCACCCGTCGCATAGCCTCCCAGGCGGGTGCCAAACAAGACGTGCGTCCCGTTTTCCACCAGCGCCACGAAGCGAATTTGCGGGTAGGCGCTGGCGCCACGACTCACCCCCGGGCGGCCGAAGGCTTGCACGTTTTCTTGCTCGTCCGCCACGTCCAGCGTACTGCCATCCAAGCTCACCAAATGCCAGTGCCGGTACCAAGCCCCGCGGGTGTTCTTCACGGCGACGGGCTTCACCACCTCGTCATACAACTGCTGCAGAACCGCCCAACCCAGCCGGGTGCGCGCTTGCGAGATCCCCGATTTGCCAGTGATCTTCACCGCCTGTTGCGGCCCCAGCAACCAAGTCAAGCCTTCCAACAGACAGCGCAGCACCTCGCGATAGGACACTTGCATGAACAACGCCAGAGCGATGACATAGTACACGACCACGTGTGCGGGCAACTCGCGCTGCCGGCGGCTGGTCTTCTTCTGGGCGGCCAGCACCGCCTGCACCTGAGACAGCGGAAACGTCGTGGCCAATACGCCGAGACTCATGTAATCGGTAATTCGCGTCCCCTTGGGAAGTTCCGCGATCGTCCGGGCCATGGGCATCCTCCTCTCACAGTTAATGAGGAGAGGATACCGCAAAATTTGTTAAGTGAACAGTATTAAGCTTAAACACTACCCCGCACCCGGGGAATCCCTCGAATTCGGCGCAAGCTGCGTTGCCGTTTACGTCGCCGCCGCCTTCGGTGGTGCCGTAAAGGTTGCCCGCACCGTCCGGAAGTAGACCCGCGAGAGGATAAGCTCCGTCCACTCCTCCCTCGAAGCTGTAAAGGACGGTCTCCTTGCCCCACCTATCCACCTTGAACACCACTCCGCAGCCGGCGCCGAAGCATTCGCTGAGGTTGCCGCCGTTGAAGGTGGTACCGTAGAGGTCGCCCGCCTGGTCGCGAATTACTTTCCCTCGGGGGTATTCCCCGTCCGCGCCGGTACCGGCAAACGTGTTGATTACGGTATAACTCGGCGATTCCTGCGCTCGGACGGCAATGGCCGCCGAGAGAAACACTGCCCCCACCGCCAGCACGCCGCCTACGGCTCGCCAACCCCTGACAGAAGTCAGGCCGTGATATCCCATTCTGCTCGTCATAAGGTTCTCCTTTTCGCCTCGCGAAGATTTTGTTTACCAAGCACTGCACCGGGTTCGATGGCCTGTCCCGTCGTCGCCGGCCCACTGATAGTTGATCGTGCCCTCAGACCTGGAAGTCCCGGGCGGGCTCAAACTCCCGTCGCCTGGCTCGCTCGCGTGAGTGGACTATGGGCCGGTTGAGAAGGCGCTTCAATGGACAGCAAGTCCTCTATAGCGGAATTGAAAGTCCCCGGGCAATTTCCTCTAAACAGGTAAGTTAGGGCCAGATATCCCCGGGCGGGGTTTCGGATTGATTCGGAAATCAAGGAGTGTTAGATTTAATTCGAATGGGTGGGCGCCCCTCCGTGAAACAAGTCAAACGCTCGGCCGAGGTCATCCGGTTCGGTGTCTTTGAGTTGGATACTGTCACGGGTGAGCTGCGCAAGCATGGCCTCCGAATCAAGCTTCAGGAACAGCCGTTTCAGGTTCTGTCCCTGCTGCTCGCGAGGCCGGGCGAGTTGGTCACGCGCGAGGAGTTGCATCAGAAGCTCTGGCCCGCGGATACCTTCGTGGACTTCGAGCACGGTCTGAACAAAACCATCAATAAATTGCGGGAAGCCCTCAGCGACGACAGGGAGACGCCGCGCTATATCGAAACCTTGCCGCGACGTGGCTATCGCTTCGTCGCTACGGTTAGCAGCGCCCAGCCGCCTGCGGAGCCCAGTGGACCCCCGGCGGTGTTGGCGGCTCCGCCTGATCCCGTTGCAACTGGAAACCCACGGGGGGCCCTATGGATAACTCCCGCCATCGTTCTTTTGCTGGGGGTGTTCGGCCTGCTGGCTTCGGCGCTCTGGTATGGGTTGGCCCGCAGGCAAGTTTTTCCGGCGGTGGGTACGGTCTCCGCTGCGCCGATCCGCTCGCTGGCCGTCCTGCCGCTCCAGAATCTTTCCGGCGATAATGACCAGGAGTACTTCGCTGACGGGATGACCGATGAACTGATCACCCACCTTGGGCAGATGAGCGCCTTGCGGGTGATCTCTCGCACCTCCGTCATGCAGTACAAGGGAACCGCCAAGACGCTGCCGCAAATCGGGCGGGATCTGGGCGTCGACGCCATCGTGGAGGGCGCCGTTTTCCGCTCGGGCAGCCGGGTGCGCATCACCGCCCAACTGATCGATGCCCGAACTGACCACCACCTCTGGGCGCATGCGTACGAGCGTGACCTAAAGGATGTGCTGGTTCTGCAGGACGAAGTGGCGCGCGATGTCGCGAATGGGATCAGGCTCGAGCTGACGCCTCAGGAGCGTGCCCGGCTGGCCGGTTCTCACTCTGTCGACCCGGAGGCGCACGAAGCATATCTCAAGGGCCGCTATTACTGGGATCAGTTCACCGAGGCAGATGGGAGGAAGAGTCTCGGATTCTTCCAGCAAGCGATCGGAAAGGACCCGAACTATGCCCTGGGCTATTCCGGCTTGGCCGATTACTACGTCATGATGTACGCCGGCATAGGCGCCTTGCCTCGTAATGAAGCGTGTCCGAAAGCGGAGCCTGCCGCGCTCAAAGCCGTCGAGCTTGACGATTCGCTTGCCGAAACTCACCTCTCGCATGGTGCCATCCGATTGTTCTGCGACTGGGACTGGCAGGGCGCCGAGAGCGAACTCAAACGGGCGATCCAGCTCAATCCGAGCTATTCTTTTGCGCACCGCATTTACGCCGACCTTTTGACGTTTAGCGGAGGAGGAGGAAAAGCTGTGGCCGAAATGGAGCGGGCGGTGGAAAACGATCCGATGTCGGCCGACCTTAACTATATGCTCGGATCTACCTATTACGAGACGCGGCAATACGACCAAGCCCTCAAGCAATACCGGAAGGCGCTCGAAATGGACCCGAAGCGGGCTAATCCGCACAACGGTTTTGGCGATGTATACACACGGCAGGGGCGGTATGACCTGGCGATCCGCGAGTATCGGAAGGGTCTCGAGCTTTCCGGAGGGCAGACCGAAGCGTTATCCGATCTGGGCTGTGTGTATGCCCTCGCAGGAAGGCGACCGGAGGCGCTCGAGATCCTAAAGCAATTGAGCGAGAGGTCT
This sequence comes from uncultured Acidobacteriota bacterium, assembly GCA_963831905.1. Taxonomy (GTDB): domain Bacteria; phylum Acidobacteriota; class Terriglobia; order UBA7540; family UBA7540; genus CAVROP01. The sequence continues at coordinate 510,028 of CAWHRX010000005.1, forward strand.
AAACTGCGGCTGGCCTCGCCACTTGATCGGGCGGTTGTTTACATAGCCCTGGGCAATAAAGAGCAAGCCCTCGCGTTGCTCGACGAGGCGTATGAGCAGCACGAATGGGGGATGCTCCTGCTGAAGGCGGAGCCGGACTACGATCCCCTCCGCTCGGATCCGCACTTCCAGGATCTAATGCGGCGTGTGGGCCTCTGAGCAGAACCTCGCGGCTGGCGTGTACATGCCCCGGTTTGGCATTCGTGCAATCATGGCGCCTCGCCGTGCTGGGGCGGCACTGGATTGCAGCCGAATCGCGGAGCAAGTAGCGCCGACCGCCGGTTTGGCGGTCCGCGTCTTTTTCCGTAGCTATGATCGTCACCGTCCCGTATTCTATCGCGGTGTGGAAACTCCGGCGTCCTTTTCTTTCCGCTTTCTTTATCGTCGCGCGCCTGCTCAGGCGGTGTGAGAAATCCGCCAAGCCTGATTTCGAACTTCGCGCTTGCATTCCCGAACTCAAAATGACTATCATGACTATGTTTGCTTTTAGCGCAGGGAGGATACATCGTGGGAGTGGATGCGTGGACAGTCGCCCAAGCCAAGGCGAAATTCAGCGAAGTTATCGATAAGGCGCGCTCTCTGGGACCGCAAACGATTACTCGGAACGGACGCAAGGCCGCCGTCGTTGTCGCCGCTGACGAATGGGAGCGCAAGACGCGGCGAAAGGGCAACCTGGCTGAGTTCTTTGCGTCGTCGCCCTTGCGGCGATCCGGATTGAAGATTGCCCGCCTGCGCGGCGGCCTTCGTAAGGCGGGATTATGAGTTTTCTGCTCGATACCAACGTGGTCTCAGAATGGGCAAAGCCCCGGCCCAATCCGGGCGTCGTGGCGTGGCTGGCCGGAACAAACGAAGACCAAGTGTTTCTTAGCGTGGTGACTCTCGCGGAACTGCGCCATGGCATCGAGCGCATGGCCACGGGCCGACGTCAAAGACAGTTGGGCGCATGGCTGGAGAACGAGATTCCGATGCGATTCGAAGGAAGGGTCCTGAGCATTGATCCGGCTATAGCTGACGCCTGCGGCAAGCTTGTGGCAAGGAGCGAGGCGGAGGGGCGGCCTGTCGAAGCCATGGATGCCTTCCTCGCGGCCACTGCCCTAGTTCACCAATTGACCCTTGTGACCCGTAACACTGCACACTTTGATTCGATTCTGAAGGCCCTCCTGAATCCCTGGACTTAGAGCTGAGAGCCGGGGTTTGAGCTACACTTGTGGTTGCCCCGCGGCGGCCTCCAACGCGATCCCTGCGACGCGTTTCGAAGACGCGAGAAGCAGGATGGAGCAGCGACGATGACCAAGACGATGAGTATCCGCATGGACGCGGAGAATTACGCGTTCCTTACCGAGATCAGTAAACAAGAACGTAGCGACCTGTCTAAGGCGGTGCGCGACATGGTGACCCGCGGCAGGGTCCTGCTGGCGGTGGAACGCTACAAGAAGGGCAACGACTCGCTCGGCAAAGCCGCGCATCTGGCGGGGCTTTCCGTGGGGCAGATGATGACCCTGCTGGCGGACTTCGGCGTGGAAAGCAGGATCGAGAAGGACGACTATCTCCAAGGGCTAAAGAATCTAACCAACGCATGGTAACGGAAACCCTGTTAACAGGCCTTCGCGCGGCGCGCCTCGCCGATAAACCGAAGGATTAAAGCCAATCAACAGGGGTGAGATATCCCCGCTACGTGGCGAATCGCCGTCCGCTGGCTACCCACCCAACAACGAACGTCACCACCGTTCCGATGGCGACGTACCACGTCCACGCAATGGGCGTGTAAGCCACCACAAAAACCATCACGGCCAGGGCCACGAGCGCGCCGGTCAAGGCGCCGCGGGCGGTGGCGCGCTTGGTGAGCACCCCCAACAGGAATATTCCCAGCATGCTGCCATAGGGGACACTGGCAATGGTCAGGGCTAACTCCATAACGCTGCGGTGAAGGAGTTGCGCAACCAGCGCAATGATCGTCAGCACGATGCCCCAGGCTAAGACCACGCCGCGTGAGACTACGAGGTAATGCTTCTCGTCCGCGTTGGGGCGAATAAACGGCTTATAGAAATCCATCACCGAGCTCGACGCCAGGGAATTCAAAGCGGCGCTGAGGTTCGCCATGCCCGCCGCAATGATAGCCGCGATCAGCAGGCCGGCAAGCCCGCGGGGCAACTGCGTCACCACAAAGGTGGGAAAGATCTGGTCCCCGCGTGCGAACGGGTGCGGCGGCGGGAAATGCCGGTAGAAGGCGAAAAGGGTCACGCCTACCAGCAGGAAGAGTGTGAACTGCAGAAGGATAAGCACCCCGCTCGCCAGCAGGGCCGTCTGGCTATCGCGCTTCTTGCGCGCGGCCAGCAGGAGCTGCACGATCAACTGGTCGGTGCCATGACTGGCGGTATTCAGGAACGCTCCGCCCACCAGGCCCGACCAGAACAAGTAAGGCTCGTGCCAGCTGAAATGGAAGTTGAAGACGGCCAGCTTGTTGCCTTCGAGATGCGCGATGCGGCTCACCTCCGCCCAGCCGCCGGGGATGGCGTGCAAGGCCAGGACCAGCGCTACCACAGTGCCAGCGAGATAAATGAGAAGCTGGACGACTTCCGTCCAGATCACGGCCGTGAGCCCGCCCTCAAACGTATAGAAAAGGGTCAACGCGGTGACGATGAGCAACGAGGCGACGACGCCGCTTTTGAAAATAACCCCGATGACAATCGCGATGGCGAAAACGCGCACGCCTTCGGCCAGGGCGCGAGTGGTAAGGAATAGCCCGCTGGTAAAAATCTTCAAGGACGCTGCCGAAGCGCTGTTGGATGAGTTGGTAGGCGGTGAACATCTCGCCGGCAAAGTAGCGGGGAATGAGCGCGAAGCTCACGACAACCCGTCCCACCAGGTAGCCAAAGACCAGTTGCAGGAAGCCGAGGTTGGTAGCGTAAGCGATGCCCGGCGTGCTGATGATGGTCAGAATGCTGGTTTCGGCGGTGACTATGGCAAAGGAAATTGCCCACCAGGGCAAGCGGCGCCCACCGAGAAAATACTCGCGCAGGGTCGGCTGGCTCTTGCGGAAAAGCGCACCGAAGATGGTGATGGCGGCAAGATAGGCGATCACCACCAGGAGGTCAGGCCAACTGATTGCCACGGTAGCTCCTCGGAAGAAGCCTTCAGCTCTCAGCCGTCAGCTTTCAGCAGACAGGCTTCCGGGCATTTAACATACCAGTGACGAGTGAGGAGAGACAAGAGTAGGAGGCAGAAGTCAGGAGTCAGGAGACAGAAGTCCGCGGCATTCAGTGCGGCATGTGCATCAGCATCACGCCGAGGCCATCCTCCTGTTTCCAACCCTGTGCGCGCAGCCGCTCGATTTTCGACGCGTTCTGCACGATCAATTGGGCAACATCGTAGAGATCCGGTGGAGTCCACAAAATGACGTTCCCCATCCGATAGCGAACTTCCGCAGACAGACCCGCTCCTCCGGCGCGAAGGATGTCCGCAATGGTCGCAGCACAATTGTCGTAAAGCATCTGGTAGTTGGTTTTGGCAAAGATTTCGTGCCACTTGGCGCGCATTTTGTCCTCGTCGAGGCCGCCGAAATCGACCGTGCGGTCTGGCAGGCGGGGATTCCCTGGTGGACCCTCCGATTCGCAATCCGCCTTAAAATTTTGAACCCCAGCGCGTGACCAGATCATCCCCTCCAAGGCGTCCATTGGCCACCAACTCACATACTCGGCCTTTCCCAAACCTTCATTCAGACTAATGTCGAGGGATGCGTGTCCAACATTGATGCCCGGGCGTTGAAGATGTATACGGCCAGAAGAGTCGGAGGACCACAATCCCGTGGGATGGGGATACCACAAGTATACCTTGTTCACGGCTCTTCTCCTTAATTCTGAATTTCTATTTTGGGTTTCCCAGCCTTCTCACTATACATCAAGCCGGTGCTGTTGACCAACAGGCACGAGATTTCAAGGGAATGATGCCGGCGGGAATACGCAGCAAGGTAATTGGTATTACATTAAGGAGAGGCCAGAACGGGCCGGCGGTCGTATAATAGCGGTTCAGACGCAGCAGTCTGCTGAATAAACGGTTGAAGCTGTCATCCTGAGCAGTCCGTCAGATGACGGACGACGAAGGATCTCCGCAGTTGGTTGAGACCGGAACTACCGAGATTCTTCGCTTCGCTCAGTATGACAGCTCGCGAGTTTTTTCGCTCAGAGTGACAGCTCGAGGGTGTTTTTCATCGGCCTGCCAGGCTGAAAGCCTCGCGAAGGTGGAGATCGACTTGTTCTTTCGTCCCAAGGTCCGCGTGGAGGACTTCGAAGCGGCGGCGATGGTGCACTTCCCTGCCCTTTACCGGACGGCGCGGCTGCTGGCCCAGGAGACTGCGGAGGCGGAGGACCTGGTGCAGGAGGTTTATCTGGAGGCGTGGAAATCGTTTCATCGCTTCGAGACGGGAACGAACTGCCGCGCCTGGCTCTTCAAAATCCTCTTTCATCGCCTGCATCATTTTCGGCGGCGTTGGGCAAAGGCGGCCAAGGTGGAGGCGTTTGAAAAGCCGGAGGATCAGGAGAGCGTCGCGGCGGAGCCTCCGGTGCCGCATGAAATCCGTGACGAAGACGTGCTGGGGGCGCTCGAGAAAGTGCCGGCCGATTTCCGGGAAGTCGTGCTGCTGGCGGACGTGCAGGAGTTCTCCTATAAGGAGATCGCCGATGCGCTGAAGCTGCCCCTGGGCACGGTGATGTCGCGCCTGAGCCGGGGCAGAAAGCTCTTGCGGGGAGAGTTGGCCGAAGTGGCAAGCACCTACGGGATCAAGCCGGCGAAAGACCAGGCGAGTACGGGTGAATCCGCATGAACGTCCTCACATTTGACTCGAGGCAATGCGAACGGATACGCCGCCACCTGGACGCGTATCTGAGCAACGAACTCCTGGTGGAAACTACCAGCGAGATGCTGCGGCACTTGGAGACGTGTGAGGCCTGCACGCGGGAATTGGAAACCCGCACGCGGGTGCGCGATTTTGTGCGCCGCGCGGCCACCAACCTGACGCCGCCCGAAGAACTTCGCCGGTCAATTCAGCGGCGGCTGCGGGAAACCCAACCAGGCTGGTGGGGAGGATCTCGAGAGCTGAACTGGGCTGTAGCGCTGGCGGGGATAGTGGTCATTGTGCTGGGAGGCCTGGTGACGCACGAATGGGTGCGCGTGGTGCGGGGCAGGAGAATCGTGGCCGGGGCGCTTGCCCTGGGCGTCGCGGACCATGTCCAGTGTGCCATCAAAGGGCACAACTACCCCGAGGTCGCCAACCCGCCGGAAGTGCTGCGCAAGAAACTCGGGCCACAATACGCCGGACTGCTCGACGTCGTGCAGCAGAACCTCCCCGGATTCGAAGTCCTCGAAGCCCATATCTGCTCGATTCCCGGAAGCTCGCGGAAGTACGTGCATTTCATTACGCGCGGCCGTGGCACGATTCTCTCCGTAATACTGACCAAAAACGACGGCGCCCAACTGCCCAGCGGAGGCGCGTTCCGATCCGCGGCGGCAGGCCATGTCAATCTGTATCAGGCTCATCAGCAGGGCATGAACGTGGCGGGGTTCGAGTCCCGAGGATACCTGGGGTTTGTGGTCTCTGACCTCGACACCAATACGACCTTGCAGATTGCCGATCAGCTCGCCCCCCCCTTGAATGCCGCGCTGCAGCTAGCCGGTTAGCGCCTGGTTGCTCAATCAGGTGAAATACCGGGGATTTTTTCTGCAAGCGGGAATAGAACCGAACCCGGATGGTATTTCCAGAGTGTGGAAGGGGCTGCTTGCGAATTGAGTGGCTCCACCGGTCCAACAGGGCTTTTCAAAATCAAAGCAAAGGAGATGCGTACTGTGAAAATCAATCTGTGTCGCGCCGGCAGCGCGCTGGCGGCGGTACTTCTCGCAACCGCCTGGGCGGCTGCGGGCCAGTTCGGGCGAGGCGTGTACGTGCTGACGAGCACGAATAATGCCAGCGGCAACGATGTCGTCGTGTTCGAGCTCAATACGGAAGGGACGCCATCGTTAAACATGGTGAACATGTTATCGACGGGTGGTAACGGCGGCGCCAGCACCAACGCTGGCATTCTACAGTTCAACTTCGATTCGGGGGCGGTGGCCAATTACGGGTCAAACACCGTCACCCAATTGGTGCGGGAGGGCAACTTCATCGGCATCGGGCAAACCATCAACCTGGCACAGGGCTGCCTGAAGCCCGACTCCGTAGCGCTCTCAAGGAACCAGCTTTTCGTGGTCGGGGCCAATTGCGCGGAGACTCATGCCTGGCCAAGCGGCCAAGTGGATGGGCCGGTGGTTAGCCTGAGCGATCCTTCCGCGGCGCAAATCGCGGTGGGAAACACCTGGGCGGCCGTCACCATGTCCTCGGGGTCGCTCCTTCAACTGCCGCTCACCCGGCGTGGGACGCTCAGCGGGACGTACACCCCTGTCACGCTTCTACCAGGTGCGAGCTTAGTTCCGCTCGGGGAAGCGTTCTGGGGAGATATTTTGGGATTCACTCCCGCTCACGATATGTACAATTTCGCCATCGTGAGCAAGGGGACTGAATACCCGACGCCGGGAGCCCAACCGTCGTATCCCACCAACGCCCCCTGCTGGGTGGCCAAAGGAGCGGGGAACATCTGGTATACGGGCAATTCCCCCGGGAAGGCCATCTCCATCTTCTTCAGCGACGGCCAAGGCGGGGCGTTTTACAAGTCGGTGCCTTTACCCGGGTCGCCGACCGACATCACGGTATCACCCGACGGCAAATTGCTGGCGGTTATCTACAGTGCGGACAGCGAAGCCTATGTGGCAGTCTACTCGATCGACAGTTATGGCGATCTGACGGCCGTGGCAACTTCCAGCTCGCTGGGCGTTGCTGCGTTTAACGGAGTAGCATTCAGCGAATAAGCTCTACTGGTTCGGTCAACCTGCTCGCAGCCTCAGGGCGGACCTTTTGGCCGCCCGAGGCTTCCACCCCGCGAAAGCGGGGCGCCGCCTGTGCCTCGCGTTATCCAAGTCTCTCTCGCCAAACATCGATGATTCCGGCCAAGAGCGGCGGCAAGTTGCCAAGTGCCCTGGAAAATGACTCCCCTCCTCCCTGAGGAGGGGCTCAGGGGTGGCGAAAAGCAGACTTATCATTGACCAACCTCCCCCTACCCCTCCTTATCCAAGGCGGGGAGCCGATTGTCCTGTTCGCCGCATACCGCGGGGGGCGCGAGCTATTGCAAAGAAAAAACCGTTGGGCGTCGCAATCCAACCGAAAAATGCTATGATAGGGACGTCAGGGGGAGGTTACTTCTCTCCTGTCCCAGCATCCAAGTGAATAGACGATGAGCGTCCAGGAGCGGGTGAGGGGCCGGTAAGATTTTGCTTGAATTGTTCCTCAATCCTTGATATTGAAATGCGACATCTCTTAGGATTAGATTCGTGCATCAAACATCCAGGGTGTGCGCGCACCCTTGAGTTTGATTAAGGAAACGAGATGAAGCGCGCCCGGACTCTCAATAGAGTCACAACCCAAACACCGAGGTAGCTTCCCCATGAGGAAAACAATTGCGTTTTGGAGCTTCACCCTGCTCGCCAGTCTTCTGGTGTTGGCATCTTTGGCGCAAGCGGCGGTCCGAGTGCAAAACGCCGAGGGGCGAATATTTACCCGGCAATTGAACGCACCTCCGCAAGCAGCAAAGGCCCCGAGTTGGAAGAGCCGGGACGAATACGACGCGTTCATGGCCATGGCGAACGAGAAGGATCCCAATAAGAAGATCCAACTGGCCGAGGCGTTCGTCACCAAGTACGCCAACTCCGATTTCAAGGACAGCGCATACCTTGTAGAGATGCAGACTTATCAGCAACTCACCCCCCCCCAGCCGGACAAGGCGGTCGACGCGGCCCACAAGGTTTTGCAGGCCAACCCTGACAACCCCGACGCCTTAAGGTACTTGAGCTTCGTATTTCCGTTTATGTACAAGGGCGATGCGCCTGACCATGACGCAAAGCTAGGTGAGGCAGAGACCGAGGCGAAACATGGACTCGAGGTGGTGCAGAAGCTCCAAAAACCCGCCAACCTTCCCGAAGACCAATTCAACCAGATTGTGAAAGGCTTACGGGACATCTTCAACGGCACCATAGGGTTTGTGGACCTGCAGCGCAAAGACTACGCAGGCGCGATCACTGCCGATAAAGCCGCCGCCGAAGATAACCCCAGCGACGAATACGTTTTCTACCGCATGGGCCTGGCGTACCTGTATTCGAATCCTCACGATTACGATAATGGGATCTGGTACCTTGCTCGCGCCTTCGCCTTGGCCAAAGCAAACCCTAACGACACGAATGCCGCGGAGTTTGAGACCTACCTCAAGAAAACATATGTCGGCTACCACGGTAACGATGACCAGTTGAAAGACATCGAGACTCAAGCCGCGACTTCCCCGAATCCGCCGAGCGGATTTAAAGTAGCCGCCATGGAAGCGCCGAAGAAGACTGGAAACGTCTTGATCGATCAGTTCAACGACATGACCTATCCTCTGAAATTCGGGGGAGAGACCGCGCAAAAACAGTGGGACGCGCTGAAAGGGCAGCCCCTGGAGTATGGCGGCAGCGTGGATAGCGTGGAAAAAGGAACCGATCCCGGCACTTATTCGGTGCGGATCGATATCCTTGACCAGTCCAAGGCTACGCCGGGCGTCTACGATATTGAGTTGAAGGATTCGAAGCAGCCCAACGTCAAGAACCTTCAGCCGGGCGACTTGATCCGGTTCAAGGGAACTATGGATTCTTACACCGCCACGCCCAATGTGATGGTGACGGTGGTGGGCGAAGTCACGGACCCCAATCCGCTGCCGGATAAACCTCCGGCTAAAGAGAAGCCTACTCACCCCAAAAAAACTACAAAGAAGCCTACGAACTAGGGCACAATTCTCCTGCCGAAGGAGCCAGCGCCAAGCCAGGAAGCTTGGCGCTGCGCTCCTGAACCTTCCCGCCACTGCAAAGCCGCCGCTCCCCAAGACTGAGCCACTTCGATTCTTCGTACACCACGATGATTCAACTTGCAGCGCCTGCCTGTAGCTCCCTATTGCCTGCCGCATGGTCGGTGCTGCCATCAAACTCGGACAGTTCCGCTTCTCTCGTTGCCTTGACCGAGTTGTTGAGAGTGTGTTAGGTTGATTTGTTTAACTTTGACAGGTTATGTCGCTAGAGAGAGAGAGTTTGGCGCCGGCGCGAGCGGCTCTAAAGCGCACGGCGCTCAACAGACTGCACAAATCGCTCGGGGCCAAGATGGTGGAGTTCGGCGGCTGGGAGATGCCGGTCGAGTATTCCGGCATCATTCAGGAGCACCTCGCCGTGCGGAACACCGCCGGGCTTTTCGATGTCAGCCACATGGGGGAGATTGAAATCAGCGGACCCCACGCTTTGTCCCTCCTCCAGCACATCACCTCCAACGACGCATCCCGCCTGAGGGATTTTCAGGCCCAATACAGCGCTTTGATGCATCCCAAGGGAAGCGCTGTCGATGACTGTGTGGTGCATCGCTTGGCGCAGGAGCAATATCTCATCTGCGTCAACGCGGCGAACACCGACAAGGATTTCGATTGGATCGTTGAGCACAACACCGCGGGGGCGGAGGTGCGCAACGTTTCGAGCGAATACTCACAACTTGCCCTGCAAGGACCGCGCGCTGTGGAAATCGTCTCCAAAGTAAGCAGCGTCAACCTTTCGGGGCTCAAGTATTATTGGTTCTGCCGCGCCCGGCTCTGCGATGTGGAGGGCCTCCTGGCGCGCACCGGCTATACCGGCGAAGATGGATTTGAATTCTATTTCGCACCAGGCGACTCCGAGCGGGTGTGGAGCACGCTGATCGAAGCCGGCAAGTCCGAAGGATTGGTTCCCGCAGGACTGGGCGCCAGGAACACCTTGCGCCTGGAAGCCGGCTACCCGCTTTACGGTCATGAACTCGACGAGGATACGACCTTGCTCGAAGCCAACCTCGGCTGGATTACTAAGCTCGACAAGGGCGAGTTCATCGGCCGTGATGTCCTGATCGATCAGCGGGCGCGAGGCACGCGCAAGAAGCTGGTGGGTTTTGAAATGACAGGCCAGGGAATTGCGCGCGATGGCTATGATCTCTACGTAGCAAGCGAACTGGCGGGGCGTGTGACGAGCGGCTCATACGCACCGTTCCTGAAGAAAAACATTGGAATGGCATACACCTCCTCCCCACTGGCGAGTCCGGGCAGTGAGGTCGCGATCGAAATTCGTGGCAGGCGGGCAGGGGCTCGGATCGTACCTCTGCCCTTTTACAGGAGGCCGAAGAGCGGATAATCGGGAGATCGGGTGAACAGGGAGCTCGAAAATCGAAAAGCGAAATTCGAAAATGGCCGAGATTCTCGGTTTTCGCTTTTCGGTTTTCGGCAGTTCTCCCGGGCACCCGGTAGAGAGTGAGAAATCCATGTATCCCCAAGAATTTCTCTACACCAAAGAGCACGAATGGATCCGGGTGGACGAAGAAATCGGCACTATTGGCATTACGGACTTCGCCCAGAAGGAACTGGGTGACATCGTTTACGTTGAGGTTGCAAAGCCGGGCGAGCACGTCGCTGCCAACGAAAGCCTGGGGACCGTCGAATCGGTGAAAGCGGTCTCGGAGATTTTCTCTCCGGTCAGCGGAGAGGTGACTGGCGTGAACGCCAAGCTGCAGAACAATCCGGAAATGCTGAACACCGATCCTCACGGCGGAGCGTGGCTGGTCCAAGTGAGGCTGTCGGATCGAGGCGAGATCGAAAAGCTGATGACCGCCGATGAATACGAAGCTTATATCCAGAAGGAAAAATCCACCTAATGCGCTATTTACCGAACTCTGACTCGGACCGCGCCGCCATGTTGAAGGCCACCGGCCGAAGTAGCGTGGAGGAGTTCTTTGACCGGATTCCAGAGGAATTACGGTTGCAAGGCCCGCTAAACCTCCCGGGGCCTCTCTCCGAGCCCGAGATCCTGGAATACTTTCGCCAAGCCGCGCAACGGAGCGCAGCCGGGTACGTCTCGCTTTTGGGCGCCGGAGCGTACACGCACTACGTGCCCGTGGCCGTCAACGCGTTACTTTCGCGAAGCGAATTCTTCACCGCTTACACGCCGTATCAAGCGGAAATTGCCCAAGGCACGCTGCAAGCGATGTTTGAATTCCAGACCCTGATGACGCAACTCACCGGCATGGAGGTGGGCAACGCGTCGCTTTACGATGGCTCCACGGCCACGACTGAGGCCGTTTTGATGGCCTTGCGCGTCACGCGCCGCAACCGCGTCCTGGTGGCCCGCACCGTGCATCCGGAGTACTACCAGGTCCTGAATACATTCGTCCGCCAGCAGGGCACCGAGCTTGTGCAACTCCCTTACGAGGAATCGGGCCAGCTTGATCTCTCCAGCCTCGAAACCGCGCTCAATGCCGCGACGGCTGCGGTGGTGGTGCAATCGCCCAATTTCTTCGGAGCTCTCGAACGCACGGCCCAGATCGCGGAGGCGGTGCATCGCAGCGGCGCTCTTCTGATCGTGACCATCGCCGAACCCTTATCGCTGGCGGTGGTCAAGCCGCCCACGCGAGGCGGATATCGTCTGCGGGGAGGCGCAATCCTTTGGTGTGAAAGTGGCCTTTGGCGGGCCCTACCTTGGCTTTTTGACCGCCAAGGAGAAGTTTCTGAGGCAAATGCCGGGCCGCTTGGTCGGCCAGACGGTAGACAAGGAAGGCCGGCGGGGCTTCGTCTTGACTCTTGCCACGCGCGAACAGCACATCCGGCGTGAGAAGGCCACCTCTAACATTTGCACCAACCAGTCGTTGTGCGCCCTGGCTGCGACCATTTATCTCAGCCTGCTGGGGAAAAACGGACTGAAGAGGCTTGCCGAATTGAACCTTGCCAAAGCCCACTACGCTGCCCGGCAGCTTGCGGCCATTCCGGGGGTGATTGCGCCGTTTCGCGCCCCGCACTTTAACGAATTCGTGGTCAGGCCCCCCTGCGATGCCCACGAGTTGCTCGCCGAATTACGAAAAGTGAAGATCATCGGCGGCCTCAACCTGGAGCGCTTCTACCCGGAACTGAGAAGCCACCTGCTCGTCTGTGTCACCGAAACAGTCAGCCGTGAAGCGATTGATCGCACGGTCGAAGCCTATCGGCGCACGGCCGAAAGCGTTGCAGGGAGCGATGAACTTACGGGGTGCAAGACTGCGGTTTGACGTTGGGCCGGTCTTTGTGGCCGCCCTGCCGCAACCCCCCCGGTTTACCCGAGCGAGAAATTATGGAGAATCGTATTCGTGAGGCTCGGCCTCACGTCAACCGAAACGAAAAACTGATCTTCGAGAGGAGCACACCCGGGAAGTCCGGTGTGGACTTTGCGCCGCTCGATGTGCCTCCGGTATCCCCGGAAGAAGTCCTGGGTCCGGAACTAAGCCGCAGCGAAGTCGAGGGTTTTCCGGAAGTCTCGGAATTGGAAGTCATCCGGCACTTCACGCGCCTTTCTACGTGGAATTACGGGGTGGACACGGGACTCTATCCGCTGGGTTCCTGCACCATGAAATACAATCCGCGGATTAACGAAGAAGTGGCGCGACTGGAAGGGTTGGCTACCGACCACCCCTACGCGCCCGAAGCATTAGTTCAGGGCTGCCTGGGAGTGCTGCACGAGACCGCGCGCTGCCTCAAGGAAATCACCGGCATGGACGCGATCACGCTTCAGCCCGCCGCAGGTGCTCAAGGCGAGTTGGCCGGCATACTCATGATCCGGGCCTGCCTGGCCGAACGCGGCGACCCGCGCCGGCACATCCTTATTCCCGATTCCGCGCACGGTACGAATCCCGCCAGCGCGACCATCGCAGGCTACGAAGTTCGGAATATCAAATCTGATGAGTGCGGATGCATTGACCTCGCCAACCTCGAACACGCGATGACTGAGGATGTGGCGGCCTTGATGCTCACCAATCCCAACACGCTGGGCATTTTCGAGTCGAAGATCAGGGAGATCTCGGACCTGGTGCACGCGCGAGGCGGCTTCATGTACATGGATGGGGCCAACATGAACGCGCTGGTCGGGGTTGCACGCCCGGCAGACTTCGGCGTGGACGTGATGCATCTGAATCTGCACAAAACCTTCAGCACACCTCACGGCGGCGGCGGTCCAGGTTCGGGGCCGGTGGCGGTGAAGAATGTCCTCGAGCCTTACCTGCCGCTGCCGATCATCGAGCAGGCGCCGGACGGCGGGTTCGGCCTGAACTATGACCGGCCCCGGAGCATCGGGCGGGTGCGCGCATTTTACGGCAACTTCGGCATGGCAGTGCGCGCGCTCGCATACATCCAGGCCAATGGCTTCGAAGGCCTGCGGCAGACCGCGCGGGATGCCGTGCTCAACGCCAATTACTTGAATAGCTCGTTGACGGGCCTCTACGAGCTTGGCTCTTGCTGTCCTCCGATGCATGAATGTGTCTTCTCGGACCGCCGCCAGGCGGCTCGCGGCGTCCGCACCGGCGACATCGCCAAGCGGCTCATTGATTATGGCTTTCATCCTTACACCACGGCCTTTCCTTTGATTGTTCCTGGGGCGCTGATGATCGAGCCCACGGAAAGCGCCAGCAAGGAGGAACTGGACGCCTTCATCCACGCGCTGGCATCCATTGCGCAGGAAGTCGAAGAGGATCCGGAGTTTGTGCTTCAAGCGCCTCACACGACCCGCGTTACTCGGCTGGATGAGGCCGCCGCGGCTCGCAGGCCAGTCTTGCGCTGGAAGCCGTCCCACCAGGCCTGACTGTCCAACGAGGAATGCAACCATGGCAGACCCCCCTTTAGCCGCAGCAGATCCCGCGAGACGGGAAACTATCGAAGAGATCAAGGCCGAACACGAACACCTTTCGGCAATTCCTCATTTGCAAGAACTGCTGAGCGCCTTTCCGACGCCCGCCGTCATCCTTAATGAGTGCCGCCAGATTGTGGCGGCCAACCCGCGACTTTGCCGGCTGCTGGACAGGGCCGAGAACGACCTCCTGGGTCTGCGCCCTGGCGAGGCATTCAACTGCATTCACTGGCGAGAGGGCAATTGCGGATGCGGGACGGCGCAGTTCTGCGAGGCTTGCGGGGCGTTTCAGGCCATTTTAAACACGCAGCTACGAGACGGCCAGGATGTTCAAGAGTGTTCAATTACCATGCAGACGAACCAGGGCGAGCGCGCGCTCGACTTGAGGGTGACGGCTTCCAGCCTTGATCTGAATGGGAGGTATATCGTCTTCGCCTTTAACGACATCGGCGATGAGAAACGCCGCGCCGTCCTGGAGCGCATGTTTTTCCACGATTTGCTGAACACCGCGGCTGGGGTCCGGAATCTGCTTGAAATCTTGCCTGCACTGTCCGATCAACATCGCCAGGAAACCTCCCATCTGGCCTCCCAACTGGTCCAGTACCTGATCGAAGAGGTCGAAGCCGGGAAGGACCTGGCCGCTGCGGAGCGGGGAGACCTGGCCGTGCGCGTGACCTCTCTGGATGCGCGGCAGATACTGCGATCCGTCTGCGAGCTCTACGCCCATCACCCGGTCAGTCGAGGCCGAGAAGTCGTCGTCAAGGAAACAAACGGTCCCTGCGAGGTCGCGAGCGATAAACTGCTTCTGCAGCGAGCGCTGGGTAATCTGGTGAAGAATGCCCTCGAGGCCTCGCTGGAGGGAGAGGAAGTCCAGCTTGGTTTCGAATGTCAGAGCGACTCCGCCGTCTTCCGCGTGCACAACCAAGCCGCCATGCCCGAGTCGGTCCGGATGCAAGTCTTTCGGCGATCCTTTTCCACCAAGTCGCCCGTGGGCCGCGGAATCGGAACCTATAGTGCCAAACTCATCACGGAACGCTACCTGGGCGGGTCCCTCACCTTCACATCGTCCGAAGAAGAAGGGACGACTTTCGCCGTCGTGCTGCCCAGAAGCCGTCCGTTGTCAGTTCTAACCTGTCAGCAAACAACGCCCGCCGACAGTTCGCTCAATACTGGCGATTGAACCTCGGTCGGTCAGTCTGAGCTACGGCCCGCCCTTACAACTTGACACTCCTTCCCGGACGCTATGAGAAGATAAGGCTGTAATTCCAGTTTTGGAGGACGCTCGATGTCATTCGCTCACCGGCGTGATTTTCTCAAACAATCCGCCGCCATGCTGGCGCTGGGAACAGATGCATCAGCGGGCGGGCAAGGAGCGCCGACCGTCCAACCGCAGACCGGCGAGGCGTTCTCGGCCTTCCAGGCGAGGCGCCGCAAAGAGCTTTGGGGCCTCCTCGGCGATTTGCCTTGGGATCACAAGCCCGGTCCGGCTTCTTTGCTGAAGAGCGAGCGGCATGAGGGGTACACGCTCGAGCGCCTGGTGTTGAATCTGAACGGCATCGAGCCCGTCCCCGCGCTTCTGCTCATCCCCGACAAACGCCAGCAGCCTGCGCCCGGCCTGCTTTACATTCACTGGCACGGTGGAATGTACGACCTGGGGAAGGAACAACTGCTCATCGGTGCGGACGCCCAACCTGCCTACGCGCCGGTGTGCGCGGAAAAAGGCATCGTGACGTTGGCCATCGATAGCTGGTGTTTCGGCGAACGCAAACACGAGGCCGAGGGCCGAACGGGCGAAGAAGACGCTTTCAAGCTGATGCTCTGGAGGGGACAGGTTCTCTGGGGCATGATGATGTTTGACGAGTTCCGAGCCTTTGATTACCTGGCGAGCCGGCCGGAGGTTGATCCGCGGAGAGTGGGTGCGTTGGGTATGTCAATGGGCTCTACGAAAGCGTGGTGGCTGGCCGCGCTCGAGCCGCGCGTACGCTTGTGCGTGGATATTTGCTGCTTGACCGACTTCGAGGAGTTGATCAGGACCCAGAATCTGAAGGGCCATGGGATCTATTATTACGTGCCGTCCTTGCTGAAACACTTTCAGACTTCCGGGATCAATGAGCTGATCGTTCCCCGCCCTCGACTAAGCGTGAACGGCCGCACAGATGCGTTGACGCCGCCCGCCGGCGTGGAGCGCGTCCGTGACCATCTGCTGCCGCTGTATCGAGCGCACGGCAGTGCCGGCGACTGCCGCATCGAGCTTTTCGATTGCGCGCACGTCGAACTGCCGGAGATGCGGAAGCTAATCCTGGAATGGATGGATAGCAAGCTTGTAGCAGCGCCCGCTGGCAAGCGAGCGTGAGTTCACAAAACTCAAAGAGCCCCACTACGACGAATTCCACAGGGAAGAAACGCTCCGAAGCAACAAACTCTGTCGTCCTGAACGCAGCGAAGGATCTCCGCAGTTTCACGGAGAAAACAACTGCAGAGACCCTTCGCTGCGCTCAGGGTGACAGACCATCGGCTGTTTCACCTTCTTCAGTGACGCAACACCAGTAACCCTTTTTGGCATTGTGCTTCTTATTGTAGATCTGGTCCGTTGCGCAGGGCGCCACCACAAGTGACGACGAGGACGTGGGGATCTGCAGCCGGCGGGCAGCTTTGGCAGCGATATGAATACTCGTATAATATCGTATATAGATGTTTAGAAGGATTGACCTTAACCAGAGACTCTGATATACAATATTTATTCGCACATAGAGACACGGTGGAGCGGCAACCATACACGCCACAACCCCGGCGGTAGCCATTTAGCCAAGACGACGCAAAGTCGCCGCGACAGCGTGCCATTTTTTGACGGGGAGGAACGCACATACATGAACCCTTCGAAAAAGGGGATGACGTCACTTCGCAATTGGATGCTCGGGTCAGCGGCGTTGCTCACGCTTTCAGTTATTTCACCCGCTCGTGCACAAACGGGAGCGAGCCTTTCCGGCGTGGCGACGGACCAAACCGGCGCAGCCCTTCCCGATGTCGCGGTGACAATCAAGAACATCGACAGAGGTGCAACGCGCACGATCGCAACCGACGGCGGGGGGCATTATCAGGCGTCCGGCCTGGCTCCGGGGCGCTTCGAGATTCGAGCGGCAAAATCAGGGTTCGCCGATGAAAAGCGCACGGGGATCAGCTTGGCGGCTGGCCAGGACGCCACGGTCGACATTAAGATGCAGCGGAGCACCCCCGACCCCTGCACGAGCGGCCACGAGTTCGCCACCACCGATTGCACGCTGACCTGGCACGGCATCACGCTGTATGGTGCGTATGACGTTGGCGTCGGCTGGGTCAGCCACGGCTTGCCGGAGAACGGCTATAACTTTGAAGGCGAATCTCTGATTAACCGCAACGGCTATGAACATCGATTCCTCATCGCGCCCAACAACCTGCAGCAGACGGGTCTGGGCGTCAGGGGCAAGGAAGAGTTTGCGCACGGATGGTCCATTGTGTTCAACGCTTCGAGCGGCATCAATCCGCAGTCCGGCCTGCTCGCCAACGCGTCAGCCACCATGTTCATCAACAACGGCCTTCCCAGGAGCGGCTATTCGGAAGCCATCGACGGCTCGCGCGCGGGCCAACCCTTCAATGACGAATACTATCTCGGTATATCGTCCACGTCTCTCGGCACGCTGACCTTCGGCCGCCAGCGCGCTCTCGGTACCGATACGATGCTCCTTTACGATCCGGCCGGCGGCGGCTATGCCTTTTCGTACATCGGATATAATGGCACGATGGCCGGGGGCGGCGACACGGAGGACGCCCGCTGGGACGACGCCCTGAAGTATCGCCTCACCTATGGCCCGGTCCATTTCGGCGCGATGTATAAATTCGCCGATGGTACAGGCGGCTGCTACTCGGCCTCCTCAACCTGGACTGCCGCCACCTGCATGCCGGAATCGGCGCATAACAACGCATATGGATTCGACGTCGGCGGAGGCTACCGCAAGTTCTCCGCCGACTTGGTCTACCAGCATTACAACCAGGCCATCAGCGTCTTGAACCCCTTGCTGGGGCCTCAGAGTCCGTCGGCGCCATATCAGTCGACCACTGACAGCATCAATACAAATCCCATCACCGGGGCCAATCTGATCGGAACGACTAATACCGTATACGGCATCGTTACCGACAACACCGCCATTATGGGCGCTGCCAAGTACACGTGGGATCCGGTCAAGCTCTTTGCCGGCTTCGAATGGATCTGGCAGACTAATCCGGCGGACCCGCTGGGCGTTGGCGCCTCGGACCAGGGCGGTTATGTCATGAGCGGCGTCGAAGACAACAATCTTGATTCTCCCAAGATCGTGCAAATCTGGTGGATGGGAGGGAAATACGCTCTCGACCGCAAAACCGACGTCACTTTGGCCTGGTATCATCAGCAACAGAACGACTTCCGTCGTCCGTCGGCCTGCTCGGCCGAAGCCGGTTTCCGCGCCTCCTGCGCGGGCGACCTCGACGAGGTGTCGCTCTATGCGGATCATCACTTCACCAAGCGTTTCGACGGATTTGCCGGAATTGCCTATTCCTGGGTGAGCGGCGGTCTGGCCATCGCCATTCCTCATGGCCCCGGCGTCCCCTATAAGTACGACAACAACCTTGCTCCGACAGTCGGTGGTCGTTTCACCTTCTGATCGTGCTACGATTCGTGTAGGGGCCAGCAGCGCTGGCCCCGGGGCCGAACGCCGTTCGGCCCTACATCAGCAGGTAATCAACGTGCAAAGGAATCCACGACGGCATTGCAAACTGTACATGGCCGCACTTTTGGTTGGGCTGCTGCTTGTAAGGGGCTTGCTGCCCTCAGCGTCCGGCCAGAATCGCCCCATCGTGGTTGGCGCCGCCATCAGCCTCAAAGAGTCCTTTAGCGAGATTGGCGGTATTTACGAGCGGCGGACCGGGACGAAGATCACATTCACATTTGGGGCGTCGGGTGAGTTGGAGAAACAAATCGAGGCGGGGGCGCCGGTGGATGTCTTCGCCAGCGCCGCTGAAAGGGAAATGGAGGAGCTGCAGGCGAAGAATCTGATCGATCGGGCAACCAGATCTGACTTCGCGCGCAACTCTCTGGTTTTAGTGGTCCCTACGGAATCCAAGCTCCAAATGCGGTCGTTTTCCGACCTTGAGAAGCCAAGCGTGACGAAGATCGCCATCGGAAATCCCAAGACGGTCCCGGCGGGGCAGTACGCCCAGCAATTGCTCCGCAACACGCAAATCTGGCCGAAGATTGACTCTCGGCTCATCCTGGCAGAAAATGTACGTCAGGTCCTCGACTACGTGGCGCGGGAGGAAGTGGACGCCGGTATTGTCTACGCGACCGACGTCCAGGTGGCTCAAGGTAAGGTCTCCGTCGCCGCGCGGGCCGCGGACGGAGATTATGGCCCGATCCTGTATCCGTTGGCGGTGGTCCGAGACAGCGCAAATGCGAATGCTGCGAAGGTATTTGTGGATCTTGTCTTGAGTCCGGAGGGAATTCAAATCCTCAAGAAACACGGCTTTCAGCCTGCAAAGTAAGGGATGATCTGGCCTGCATTCAAGCTCTCACTTCTGGTCGTTAGCCTTGCCACCCTTCTGATAGGTGTGGTCGGTACCGCCCTAGGTTTTGTTCTTGCCAAGCGGCAGTTTCGCGCTAAGGAACTGTGCGACGCCCTCCTCACGTTGCCGATGGTGCTCCCTCCCACAGTGACCGGGTACTACTTGATTCTGCTGCTCGGGAGGCACGGATTGGTGGGGCGCTACGTATACCGCCTGACTGGCTGGACATTGGCCTTTACATGGGAGGGGGCGGTCGTGGCCGCGGGCGTGATGGCACTCCCCATCATGGTGAAGTCAGCGCGCGCGGCGCTGGAATCAGTCGACGCACGGTACGAGATGGTCTCGTTTACCCTTGGCAAGGGAGAACTGGAGACTTTTTTCCGGGTGAACTTACCGCTGGCGTTTCGTGGCATTCTGGCGGGCATTGTTTTAAGCTTTGCGCGAGCGCTGGGAGAGTTCGGGGCCACTCTGATGCTCGCCGGGAATATTCCGGGGAAAACTCAAACGATGCCGTTGGCGATTTTCGAAGCGTTCATAGCGGGAGAGGACCGGCAAGCCCAAACCTTGGCTCTGATCCTGACCTTCACCTCCATTGTGACGATCTATTTCACCAATGTCCTCACGCGGCCACCGAAGAGTGCCTGATCCGATGCTGAAGGCCAAGCTCAAGAAAGAGTTCAGAACGAACGGCCGGGTTACCTTTGCGCTCGATGCCAGTTTCGTGGCGCGGCAGGGAATCACGGTTCTCTTTGGTCCCTCGGGATCGGGTAAGACGACTATCTTGCGGTCCATTGCGGGCATTGTGGCGCCAGACGAGGGCAGGATCGAACTGGGTGAGCAAGTCTATTTTGATTCGGAGACAAAGACCAACGTAGCGATCCAACGCCGGAGAATTGGGTTCGTCTTCCAGGATTACCTGTTGTTTCCGCATCTGACCGCCGTGCAAAACGTCGCGTATGCTATCAGGTCGGCCACCGCGAAGGGGCGGCGCGACCGGGCAATCGAACTTCTCGACCAGTTGGGAATTGCCTATGCTTCCGATCGCCGCCCTTATCAGCTTTCGGGAGGCGAGCAACAGCGGGTTGCCCTGGCGCGCGCCTTAGGGTCAGGCCCTGCCATGCTGTTGCTCGATGAGCCGCTGTCGGCACTTGACGCGGCGACTCGCCAGCGATTGCTGGGGGAGATCGTTGATTTACAGCGGAAATCGAAGATCCCGTTTCTCTACGTCACCCATAGTCCGGCTGACGCAGTTCGGCTAGGCGACTTCGCTCTAATCTTGAATGCGGGCAGCATCGTGCAAGAGGGGAAGCCCGCGGAGGTTTTCAACGCACCTCGAGACTCGGCGGTCTCACGAGCAGTCGGGGGCGAGAATGTTTTAGCCGGAACGGTTCACGATCACAACCAACACGAAGGAATCAGCGTAATAAACCTCGCGGGATGCCAGCTTGTAATCCCGTATGTCGAACTGCCAAAAACTACCCCGGTCATAATTGGAATTCGCTCGGACGACATTATTGTCTCGCGAGAGCGGATCGGACAAACGAGCGCAAGAAACCACTTACCGGCTGCTATCAAGCAAGTTGTGCGGGACGGGCAAGAGGTGGATCTGTTGACGGCCTGCGGTGTGGATCTGAAAGTCCGTATAACCGCCCAAGCGCTTGATGCCCTCGACCTCAGGCCAGGGACCAAGGTCTATCTGCTGATCAAAGCAAGCTCCTGCCACTTGCTGTCTTGACCAACCGAGACTCCATCCCTATCTACATTTTGAGTTCGGACTCAAGCTGATGTTGTAGCCTTTACATGTAGCACAGTCCATTTTGCCGGCGCCCGCGGCGGGCTGAGCTGGCCTCGAGCTTGGGCCCGAGTGCCTGCGCTACTCGAGGGGCATCACGGCTAATGGTGCACGTGCAGCAAAAGGCGGTGAATGTCCGGCCAAAACTCCTTCAACTCGTAGCCGAGGGCATCCAACAGAACTTGTGTGCCTAACACACCAGAGTTGCTGGCAAGGGTATGAGGACCAGGGTGGTAGGCATTGGCAACGCCTGCGGCCATGCTATTGCCGAGTAACTCCGAGAAGTTGAACTGAGTTTTCCCCGACGTGTCTGAACGCGTGACAAGAACGCGCCCGGCGGCGTACACGAAACGGTGCAGGAAATTTCCTTTTCCCAACTGGTAGTAACGCGGGTCCTGCCGCAGCAAGGCAGGGAATATGGCGCCCGTCCCGAAGTTCCCCACGATGGCGTCGGCATAAGCCGTCCCGAAGCGCTTTGAGTAACCGACAAACCCTTGCCCATAGGTGGGGTTTGTGTTGTCGGCTTGGCCAATGCCGGCTTCGATGCCCATGAACACGACCTCAACAGGGTCAAAGCACCCTTCCGCCACCGTCTTGAACTTTTCCCCCGTCGTAAGCGGCGGCAAAGAGGCGGAATTCTCCACAGTCAAGTAATTGGGCAGGGCAAAGAAAATACGGTCATTTTCCTTATGCTTGGGGGTGGTAGCCGATTGAATCGGGTCGGCTGCCGGATCGTTCGCGGGTTTCGCTGGGCTTTGGGGAGCGGCAGGTTGGGCTTGCGAAGGAGTTGGAGCTTGGGCCGGAGCCGCTTGAGTTTGGTTAAGTCCCGCGTCGTTTCCGAGTGTGGCCGGTGTTTCGAAGGAGCCCGAAGACGGGAGCTCCCCCGTTTGGCAGGCCAGCAGTTTGTGGGATGGCCCGAGCGGCAGGATGATTAGGAGAGCCACCCCCAAGCCGCTTGGCCAGAAATTTCGATTAATCATTAGCCCGACAATCTCCCAGGCGTACGGTTTCGCAACGAACCGCTCGTCATTTGATGAAATCACCGGCAAGCCGGTTCCCCTCGGGACGTGTACCCAAGAACTGCTTCGGAATCACTATATTACTCCATTTTGTGCGGCAGACTGCCGGCTAATGCCGCCGGAAGAGATGGCGCTGAATCTCCGGCCAGAATTCCTGGACCACGTTAAGTGGAAAGCTAAGCGCGATCTGTTGGGAGGCATTCGTGAATGTGTACCTGGCCGAGTTGCCAATTCCTGGGAGCCAGGTGGTTGTCACGGCCGTAGACGCGTAGAAGGCGGCGAGGTTGGCAATGTTGAGGGTTGGATGACCCTTGTCGTTATAGGTAAGGAAACTGTAGAGAACGGCGTGCAGGGCACGACGCTGGATGCTGCGCTGGCTGGTCGGAATGTACCGGACATCCTCATGAAGAAGGGCTGCCAAGGGTGCTTGAAAACTGCCCTGAAGAACAGCGTTGCCGGCGCGCGAGGCCAATCGCCGGCCAAAGCCGGCAAACCCGTCGCCCCACTGGCGCGGAGTGTCGCTGGATTGATCGAGCGCCAAGGCGTTCACGAGCGGGCTGAAGTAAGGGCCTGCGGAGGCATATGTCATATCCAAATAGAGCTTCCAGCGCTCATTCAGGGTCAACGGAGTGTAGTTTGATAGCGAGGCCACAGCCATACCAGTGAGAGCGTTTACGTCCGTCCGCTGCGTCTGGTCTGTCGCAGGAGGCGATGCGGAAACGCTCGGGTGCGAGGTCTGGTCCGCACCTGGCGCCTGCCCATCAACGCCGTCTGAAGGGCCCGTCGGCGCAGGCAGACTGAGGCCGGACGGTTGCCCGATATCACCGCCAGCAAGACAGCCCTCACCTGTTGAAAGGGTTTTCCCCGGAAGAAGATTTGCGCTCGCCGGCGAGGAGTTCGCGGGGCCTTCCCAGGCCCGTAAGAAGCCGGGCGCAAGAAAGAGCAATCCCCCTGTCGCTATCAATAAGAACAGCCTGGAGCAATGCTTATGTGGTGCCAATAGTCTATGACGACCGATTATCCTTTCATTGCAGAAACCTTCGATGCGCCGAATACCTGAGCCCGCATACACCGAATTGGTTCCGAACTGGTATTTTACCCCATTTCCGTTACGGCCCAACTGGAAGTACACGACACCCATTCGGCGTGGGCGGACACGAAGCGGCCGGCGCGGGCTCACGTCTGGAGGTGAGAACGGCTAGAGGCGCAGTGAAGCCGCTCCGAACATGCCATTCCCCAGCAGTTTCTATGAAACGAATGGACAAGATCATGCATCTTTCAATGTGAAGCCTTTGGCGATGGGGTTCGCCCACCTAACCGTCTCATAATCTTGGGACTGATGACCCCTATCATGACTCCGGTCGTGGTAGGGGTTTCTAGCTCCTCCCGACCCCCAAATTATGAGGTGCGCGTGAACATCTGGCTAACTGCTTCTCTGTGGGTTGGTTTGGCGCTGATCGCCGCCATGATCTCGATTCGGGTTGGCATTTCCGTCGCCTTGGTCGAGATTGGGGTTGGCGTTCTGGCCGGCAATTTCCTTCATCTCACTCCCAATGACTGGGTGAATTTCCTGGCGGGCGTTGGCAGTGTATTGTTGACGTTTCTGGCGGGCGCGGAAATTGATCCGGAGGCACTTCGGGCAAATCTCAAAGAAAGCCTGGTGATCGGATTCTTTTCGTTTCTCGCTCCTGCGCTGGGAGCCTTCGCCATTGCCTTCTGGATATTCAAATGGAGCCTGCACGGGGCTGAGATCGCAGGGATTGCCCTTTCAACCACCTCCGTGGCTGTCGTCTATGCGGTGATGATCGAATCGGGCCTGAACGAAACGGAGCTGGGCAAAGCCATTCTGGCTTCCTGCTTCGTCACTGACCTTGGCACGGTGGTGGCTCTTGGCCTGTTCTTTGCCAACTACAACCGCTGGCTTTTGATCTTTGTGGTGGTAACCGCGATGGTCCTCTGGAATCTCCGCCGGTTTACTGCCTGGTACTTTCGAAAAGTGGGCAACCGGGTCAGCGAACCGGAGGTGAAGTTCATATTGTTGCTGCTCTTCCTGCTTGGGGGCCTCGCGACCGCGGCGAGGAGCGAGGCGGTGCTCCCCGCCTACCTCATTGGGTTGGTCATGGCTCACCAGTTCCTGCAAAACCGTGTTCTGATGCACAGGATGCGAGCCATTGCCTTCTCCCTCCTCACCCCGTTTTACTTTATCAAGGCAGGTTCGTACGTATCCTTCAAGGCCCTGGTTGCCGGCCTGGGCTTGATCGCGGCGTTTTTCCTGATGAAGATGGTCACCAAAATCTTTGGTGTCCTGCCCTTCACGCTGACTTTCGGGTTCGGTAGGCGGCGCGGAATGTATACTACTCTGCTGATGGCTACGGGTCTGACCTTCGGATCGATATCGGCGCTGTTTGGTCTGACGCACGGGTACATCAACCAATCTCAGTACACTATCCTTGTAACTGTGGTTATACTCAGTGCGGTGCTGCCCACGCTCGTCGCCGAGCGATTCTTCCGGCCCGACCTCGAGTCGGAAGCCGCAAAGGGTGCGCCGTCCGTCGTCTCAAGCGCTGCGACATCGGGGTAGTGTCTCAGTTTTGAATTCGTAGCGGCGAGTTTACCTCGCCAAATGGTTACTTCGCCAAATGGCGGCGTAAAGCCGCCTCTACTTCGAACTGAGATACTATCGAGATCGGAAAGCGAGGCATGAAGCATGTTCAAGAAAATTCTCATCGCCAATGATGGGTCGGAGGGTGCAAAGAAAGCCCTTGGCGCCGCCCTCGCCTTGGCGAAGACGTACGGCGCGGAGATTCAATCCATCTCCATCAAAGAGAGACCCAGCCATTACGCCGAGACCGTCGGCGAGGTGATGGAGGACCAGGAAGAGGCTGACAGGTTCTTCGCCCGCGTCAACGCCGAGGCCCAGGCGATGGCCACACAGGAGGGATTGGATTTGAAGTGTACCGTCCTGCCAGGCCATGAAGTGGAGACCATCATTCGCTTTGCGCGCGACGGAGGCTTCGATTTGCTAGTGGTCGGCTTCATGGGGCACAGCCGCGCCTTCGGGCGAATCTGGGGTGGCACCTCGCAGAATCTGGTTAAGACCTCGCCCTGCTCCGTTCTGGTTGCCAAGTAAACGACCTGCTCCCCAACTTCACTTGCTTGTAGGGGGACGGCTTGCCGTCCCCTTTTGCCGAGCTCGCGGCGGCCGGGTGGCGCAAGCCCTACCCCTACACGTTTTCAAAGCAGCGCTGTGCCGCAAACCGTGGGTAGTGTCCTAAATGTGTGTTGCCCGGTGTCTGAAACTCGAAGCTGGCCCTGGTATGCAACTGACAGCCCCGAAGGGGCGGCCTAGCAAAGCCCAGGCCAACGGCCTGGGACACAGGGCGGTTTTCCGGGTCAAGCCCTGAAGGGGCGACCTACGGAATGCGCAGCTATCACGCCCTTTCAGGGCTTGAGGCCGGATATGAAATATCCTCTTAGCTCTTCCACCCAGGCCGTTGGCCTGGGCTTTGCTCGGCCGCCCTTTCAGGGCTGAGAGATCACAGGCAATGACCAACCCACATTTAGGACTCTACTAATCCCTGAATACCATTTTTAAATGGTAAATGCCATGGTATTGTACCAACATGACAGTCAAAGTCACTCTCGACAAGGCGGGCCGCATAGTTCTCCCGAAGCCTCTGCGGGAGGAGTTGCACCTCGAGCCTGGGGATACGCTCGAAGCCGAAACTTCGGACGAGCAAATCACCTTGAGCCCGTTGCGTGGCACGGCGGGACTGCGTAAGAAGCACGGCGTCTGGGTCTACAGCGCCGGGGAACCTCTTTCGGACGCCGTCGTCCAGGAAACGCTTCGCCAGGTACGGCGCGAGCGCGACGAGGAGAACCTGGGGAAATGAAATGGTTCTTTGATACCTCTGTACTCATCCCCACGTTCCTCGAAGACCACGAGCACCACGAAGCCAGCCTGAGTGCGTTTCTTAAGGCCGATCGACAGTCGTCCTGTTGCGCCGCACACAGTCTGGCCGAGGTCTACTCCACCCTGACCCGCTTGCCTGGCCGGCACCGCCTCAGCGGAGAGCAGGTTCTGCTGTTTCTCGAAAACATCCGGGAACGGCTCACCCTCGTGACCCTCGATCCCGAAGAGTACTTCACAGCGGTCGAGGAGGCCGCCGCGGCGGGAATCGTCGGGGGTGCCATCTACGACGCACTCCTCGCCCAATGCGCTCTAAAGACTTGCGCCGAGACCATCTACACCTGGAACGTGAAACACTTCCAGCGCATAAACTCCGAGATCGCGCGCCGAGTGAAAACGCCGTGAGCAGGCAGCACGAAGTTCCGCCCCTCAATCAGCAAGAAAGCCGCTGACTTCGAAAATCACGAAGTCTGCCACCCCCGAACGGAGTCAATCTACGGTATGAACCGATTCCACGGGAAACAGCGTGAAATCGCAGCCGAGGTTCTCTCGCTGGCACACCAGGACGCCGCGCCGCACCAGTTTGACCGCCGCTTCGTCAGGCAGGGGAGCTTTGAATTTGAGCGCGGACACCACCTTGCTTAAGGGTTGAATCTGCTCGTCGCCGCTGACGAATTTGATCTCCTGGACAACGCCCCCCGGCGCCAGCAGCACGTAGAATTCCGCGCTGCCTGATTTCACGGTCAGTTTGCCGAGCTTGGTGCGCCGCATTTCCTGTACTTCCTCGAGCGGAGACTTCTGGTCGGCCAGCATGATGCTTCCGTCGCGGCGCATCAGTTGAACCGCGGATCCGCCCGACTCAGGCAACCCCTTCGCCAGCTCGTGTTGACGGCGAGCCGCCGTTTTTTTGCCTTGTTTATCGTAGATGTCCGCCAGGTGGCCGCCAATGACCGAGTTCTGCTCGAGATTCCATGCGGCTTCGATGAACTTCTGCGCCCTGGGGAAGTCTGCCTCGCGAAAATACACCCAGCCTAGCGTGTCCCAATAATAGGCGAGTTGGATCATGAGCTTGAGGTCAGACGCTTGCAACTTCTCGAGGCTCAACTGTGCGGCATCGTCTTCCACCGACTTGACGGCCTTCTCCGCGTAGCGCTGCGCCTCCTGAAGACTCAGGTTATGATCGGCGAGGGCATAGGCCACCTCGTTCCAAGTGCCGGGATCCATCGCCGTATCCGCCGTCTTGGTAAAAACTGCGAGCGCCTTATCGTTATTGCCCACCTCCAGGTAGGCGTTCGCCAGCATCAGGCTCAGCGAGGAAGCCGGCTTTTTGAGAGCCACTGCAACCTCGAGCTCCGGAACTGCCTCGGCATAGCGCTTAAGGTTGAAGAGCACGCTTCCCAGATTGGCGTGGGCTTCACCGTTATTGGGATCCTGCTTCAGGAGTTCCCGCCAGACCGGGAGCGCCTCCTCGGGCCGGTGCATACTCATATAGGCAAGTCCGAGGGCTGAGTAGATTCGAAAATCTTTGGGGTCCAATTCAAGCGCCTTGCGCATTGCAGAGACACCATCCTCGGGGCGGCCCTGTACCATTCGCAGGACGGCGAGCATCGACCACGCATCCTTGTAATGCTCATCCAACTTGAGGGCGCGTTCCAGCGCGTCCGATGCGCCGTCCATGTCGTGGCGCTGCGCGGCCTCCCGAGCCTCCTGGACCAGGCGCGTGGCCTCTGGGTTTGCGGAGGCTGCCGGGGCAAACCCAGCTTCGCTGCCCTGCACCAACTCCGTGTATTGGCTCTGCTCATCGCTGACAGCCTTCTGGAAGGACTTGTAATCGGCCAGAGCGGAAAGAGGAACCTCCGTCTTCTTGATAACCAAGCGAGCTTCCGCCGTGAAGACGCCGTCTTTAAACCCGTAGCTCGCGTGATACTCGGCGAAATCGCGCACCAAATCTACCGTCGGCCTCAGTCTGGGCGCATAGCCTTTGGGCAATTCAACCTTGGCAATGAAGGTCATATCCATAGGCGCGCCCAGAAGAATCGGCTGGGTCCGCACCTCGTCGTCCTTGATCGGGGAGAAGCCGACAACGCTCAGCGGCGGCGAAATGCGGTGGTTGGCCCAGTCGGGATAGTCCTTACGCGTGTATTTGTTGGTGAAATGGAAAGGTTCGTCCGTTGTTTCCGGCGGTCCCACTTCAACTTCACTCACCTCTCCTGCAAATCCCGATGCCTGCGCGACGCGTTGGGCGAGGTCCTTCCATTGCGTCTGGGGGACCTGGCGGAACAAGGTGCGCAGCAGCAACTCCGTATCGCCCCGATAACTGCGCTGCATCCTGCCTTCCAGGACGCCGGAATCGCTTAGCTTGGCGTCAATTTCAAAGCGCTGAAAAGCCTTGAAGGGAGGATCCGCGGGAGTGCTCACGAGCAAGGGCGGGACCGCAGCGGGAATCACCAGCGCCTGCTTATCCCTCAGGGCAAATAGCAGAAAGCCAAAGGGTGCGACTTCGGTGGTGGTATCGAGCCAGATGAGTTTGCTTCCCTGCGGTGTTTCCGGGACGGCAGTGATGACGTGGTCGAACTGGCCCGGCGAGGGCACCTCGGGGTCGATGTGGCGCGATGAATTCATCAACACCGGGTAGGCTTCGATTCCCACCGCTTCGAGCAGCGCGGCGAGCAGGGTGTGCTTGTCCTTGCAGTCGCCGTATTCGTTCTTCAATACGTCGGCGGCCGCGTGCGGCTGGTAACGGCCGATGCCGAACGAAATGCTGATATAACGGAAGCGCTCGGCCACATAGTTGTAAAGGACTCGAACCTTCTCTTCCCGAGTGGCCGCACTGCGGGTCAACTCCTCCGCCTTCGCGCGAATCTCGGGCGTCGGGGCAACACGCTCCCTCTCCAGCCCACTCCACCAGCGGCCCAGCTCATCCCAACTCTGGAATGTGCTGAGCAGAATTCCCGGCGGAGGAAACTCGCGCCGCGGTTCGTCGTCTTTCTTTACCTCGAGGTTTGCCGTCTTCCAGGTGTAAGTGCGCCGATTGCCGGATTCCGCGATCTCCGGCTTCAAGTCGGGGCTTTTTACCTTGACCCCGCGCTCGCGAGGCACGCTGACTTCAACCTCCTCGTCGAGCGCAACGTCAGTTTTGTCAAAGTCGTACGCGAACCAGAACTGGCCGGGAACGAGGGGTGCACGGAGCCGAACGGTGATTTCATATTCCAGCAGGTCGCCGACTCCCAGCCCTTTCACTGCAATGTGCTTCTCGTGGTAGTCGCTGTACATGGGCGCGATGCGCATGACCTCCGAAGTCACGTCCTGCGCGCTGTCCGCAGGAGTCTCGACCGTCGAACCATCGGCTTTGCGCACACGCACGTAGCCAATCTCCGCCTGCTCGCCGGCAATGCTGTAAGCGGTACTGAGAAGCCCCCAATGTTGGACCCCGGACTCGGATTGTATGCGCACCTCGCCGATGATCGTCCGGGTGGAGGTGCCGTCGTTTTCAAAGGAGGCCACGGTACGATATTTCTCAACGACGTACGCTTCTTTGGAGTAGTCCGACGCGGTCTTTGTGCTACCCGGCCCTGGAACCTGTCCACGCACCGAGGCGACATGCAGAAAAGCATAAAAGGCAATCGCCGCCAAAATCAAGCGGCGTTGGATCAGATTGAGCTGATGGTTTTTCCATCTCGAGATTGCAAGTTCGAACATGTATCCACTACCTATCGAGCTGATCGTTCAATAGGGGCCGGAATGGCGGAATCTGCCGTTAGGCCGAGTGGGACTATACATCTCCACACCCCTCAAAGCAAGTTGCCGATTCGAGACTCAGACGATGAGCCACAGTTGGCCGGCAGTTCGCGGGCCAGCGCAAACCCCCGCCATTTGGGCTCTGCGATCTCCCAGAGGGACAGCAGGCAGCACAGACTCTCGTCCTGCGGAGAGTCTGCGGCTTGTGCTGGTTTCAGAAACCCATGACGGGAAAAACCGCAGGGTCGAAAAACCAGGGTGGCGCATCTATAAGGTCGTCGGCTCCGTCAAGCAAAATCGCGTTGTCGGTCCTGGTTATTCGTTCGCCTCGATTCGGTGGCCAGGTTCCACCACACATCTATTCGATCCCAGGCGGGGACCATGATGGCTTTTTCTGACTCCCTCCTCTTTGGGGGAGGGAGGCCGGGAGCTCAATCATACGTTCGGTCATGGTTAGACCAGCGCTACATCCTCGAGCATCCCGGCATGCGAACCTCGCCGACAGAATTCTGCGTAATCGATCTTGTCCCTCAACATGATGTAGAGCCGGATGGCCAGCTTGCGCGCGATGGCGACTTTGGCGATCGCCCGGCCTTTGCGGAAGGTCAAGCGGCGGTAGGCACGGGCGAGCCGAGGATCATAGCGGCTGGCGGTCTGCGCCGCTTCCACCAGCAGCCAGCGCAGCAGCCGGTTGCCTTGTTTGGTCAGGTGGCCAAAACGCTGCCGTCCGGCGCTGGAATCCTCCTGGGGAATCAACCCCAGGTAACTGGTCAGGTGGCGATCGTCCGGGAAGCGCTCCACGGGGCCCAGCACCAGCACCGTGGCCAACGCCGTCTGCGGCCCTACCCCCGGATGGGTCATCAGTCGCTGCGCCTCCTCCCGTTGCGCCGCTTCCTGCTCGATCCGCCGGTCCAACTCCTGGACCCAGGTGTCCAACTGCCGCACTAGGCGTAACAAGTCTGCACGCCGCCGCTCCATTCCTTCTCTTAGAGGAAGCTTTTTGAGTTCTTCCTGCCCGCGCTCGCTCCACAACCGTCGGCGCCGCCGCAGTCCGTAGCTGAGGGCGATCGCCTGCAGTCCGTTCTGAGCTCGGGTGCGCAGTTCCACCAACTGATGGCGATGCTCGAGCAGTACCCGCACATCCCGCTCCTCCGCACTGGGCAGCCAGATCTTGGGAAAATCACCCCGCAGCAACAGATTCAGGATGTGCTCCGCGTCCCGCCGATCGTGTTTCTGCTTGCGCGTCTCCTTCGCCCGAATCTTCCCCGCTTCCCCCACCACCAGCTCGTGCCCCAATTCCGCCAGCATCTCCGTGAACCAGCGCGTGTACCCTGTGCTCTCGATCCCCACCAAGGCCGGCTCCTTTAGCCCCGCGTAGAATCTTCGCGCTTCCCCGTCTTCATGTTCCAACCGCCTCTCTTCCAACTCCCCCGTCTCGGTGTTCAGCATGGCAATCTGTTCACTCCGCGTATGCAAATCACAGCCTATAATGATCATGTCTCGGCTCCTCCTCGCTGAGAGTTCCTGGTTTGCTCACAACGCCAGTTTACTCTCCCCGTCCAGGAGCCGACGACCTTATGCCATCATACGTCCCGCCGCACTTTGGCGGGATGTATGCGCCCTCCGGACAGGGGCGCAGACATGCCAAACTACGGCACGTCTGCGCCACCCGTGACTGTTTTTCGTGGGGTTTCGCGGGCCGAAGGCCCATGGGGACAGACTTCGACAATCACGAAGTCTGCGCTACCCCCTACCCGCTCGTGGCGGGAAGCGTACGCGGAGTTGAAGCCCGCTCATTTCCGATGCATAAGTGAGTTGAAAAAGAGGATGAATGATTAGCTTTAGAAACCGACCCGTACTGAGCCAGGGCGAGTGGGAGATTTTGGGCCAGGTGGCGGGGCTTACGCACACCAAGCGGACCGAGGTCGTCGAGAACGCGCTGGCGGTCTAACACTGGTTCGTGCGGCAGGCGGTAACGGGAGCGCGGGTCGCGGCTCGCGAACCCACCCGCGAGGAGACAGAACTCGCGACGCACGAACTCGCCGCGCTCGAGTCAAAAGGCCATCGCCTGAGTCCCGAAGAGCTTGGCTTGCCGGCCAAAAAGCTGGCTGGCGCGAAAGACCCGAAGGAAGCGGCGCGCTTAGGACAGCGCATCGCGCGCGGCTTTTATGGGATTTAGCAGGCTGCGGAGATATCCATGCACCTTGTCATTCTGAGCGAAGCGAAGAATCTGCATTTGTTTTCATAGAGATGAATGCAGATGCCTCGCTTCGCTCAGCATGACAGACGATTTTTTCACACCTTCTGGGCGCCGGCTTGCTGCGTGCGAACCCGAATTCCGAAGTTGAATTGGCATTCTCAGGCCAACCCGTTGATTCTGATTTGACTGCCTTGGTGAACCTCCTGAACGGAGCGGGTGCTTGGATTCTGCGGAAGTCACCCCTCACCCGACCCGGCTGGAGAAAGCGCCGGCTGCGGGCCACCCTCTCCCCAAGGGAGAGGGCCGTCAACGCCGATCGATTTTAGCCCTCTACCCCGAGAGGGCCGTCAACCCTGATCGATTTCAGCCGTCTCCCCCGAGAGGGCCGTCAACCCTGCTCGATTTCAGCCCTCTACCCCGGGGAGAGGGTGGCGAGAGTAGCGAGCCGGGTGAGGGGTTTCTTCCCGCAGCGTCTCGCAACTTCGGAATTCGGGTTGACAGTCTGTAAGGCGCTGTCCCATGCCGCGAATTGGGCGTCACCATTTCCCGCCCGCCGTCTTCCGTCACTTGCTTGACCGTATCGAGCAGCGCAAGATTCCGGCTTCCCGGCTTGAGCTTCCGGCCAGGTGGCCCGACACCGAACCACAAGTCCCCGAGGGCGAATGGTTCAAACGTTTCTCGGGAATGACGGTTTGCGGTGAAGGAGAATTCCTCAAACCGTTCCTTCTGCCCGGCCAACGCCCGAAGGGCGAGCGGGTCGGCGAGCGGCGGGGCGGACGCTACTTCATCTCTCGAATTTCCTGTTCGAGAGAGGCCTGGTCGTAAGGACTTTGCAAGAGTGCCTCGGTAGTGATTCCCCTTTTCTCCAGCAAGTAAGTCACTAGCGCAGAGTTTTTCCCTCTCAAACTCTGCGGTTTTTATAATGAATAATTCCTCTGTTATTAATGCCCGCGCACAAATATTTGACAACGTGACGGGGATGGAACTCACCGCGTAGCTCTTGCCGTTCGCGTCCTTGATCGTGACCGGAGACGGCCCGCCGTTCGTGCAGCCGATGCTGGCAAAAGCCGCCGCCACCAGGCGCCCTTGCGCCGGATTACTCGCCAGGGTCAGCGGGCAGTTCGTCCAAGCGCTTGTCACCTGGACCGTCGCGCCCTGGACATGGCTGAACCGCTGCCCGAAAAGCAGCGTCGAGTGAGAAGTGACGAGCGCCAGAAACAGCAGCCAAGCGAGTGCGCTCTTCGGCTCAGCGCTTCGTTCCCGTCTCGCCGTCTTGTCAACTTCCGCAGCTTCTGCCATTGGACCCGCTCTTTTGCTCACCGAATTAAGGCTAGCATGCCCGGAATGACAAAATGGGAAATGGTGAGAATAACGCGAAAAAAAATTTTATCTGCCTAAGAATAAAGGAGATAGGCGGCGAACATTATTTCACATTGTGAAAAAACCGCTCCCGAGTGTGGCATTTTGACACATATATGCAAGAATCTGCATATTCCGGGCGCAGCTCCGAGATCTCCCCAAAGGACGCGTAGACTGGGCGGCGAAGGACAGGGTTCAGCGTCAGAGCGGGATTCTTCGCTTCGCTCAGAATGACAGTGGGTGGGCCGAGTTGGCAGCGAAGGCGCAGGGCGAGATTCTTCGCTTCGCGCAGAATGACTCTGGCTGGGCGGCGCCGAATGTCGGAACTGTCATTCTGAGCGGAGCGAAGAATCTCGCTCTGTCTTCTTGCTTCGGCCGGTGCCGCGTTCACAAGCCGGGCCATCGGTCGCTTACGTCCTTCCAATCGCGAACGTTGTCACCCGAATCGAAGGCCAAACAGTTTCAACCATGACAAGTCCCTCATCGTACAACGCCTTTTTGCCTTTCACAGAAATGTAACAATAACGTAACGCACGATGAATACGCCCCCGCCATGATTAGCTCGATTCATGTTAGGTAGCGATCTGATAATCTCAATGAAACAAATACACTCGAATCGGAGGGGCAAAGAATGCAGACCAGAGTAACTTTCTGCAGGTGCCTTGTGGTGGCAGCGATGATGATTGCGCTCACTGCGCCAGTATTCTCGCAAACCGCGGCGGACAACTCGTCGAAAGATTCCGGCAAGAAAGACGATGTTTCGACGCTGAAGCAGCAGGTTGCAGATCAACAGAAGGAAATCGAGCAGTTGCGTACAATTGTGAACCAGATGAAGCAGAAGCTGGATCAAACCCCGGCGGCGGCTACAGCCAAGGTGGCGCCGGCCGTGCCAGCACCCGCGCCCACAACGCCGGCGCCAGCGCCGGCAGAGGCTGCGGTGGTCTCCAAGCCGAACCTTGGCGAGGTGGCCTCGACCAGTCCCATGGTTCCGAAAGCCACGGACGCCTCCGCAGACAGCAGCGGCGGCATGATCGGTCCCACGCTGACCCCGCCCGCGGCGATCCACTCCGCAGGGCAGGAAGCAGCGAAGGAGGGCGATCAAGTCTCACCGCTCACGTTCCACATCGGCACCGCTACTTTGACCCCTGTAGGATTTATGGATTTCACGGGGGTAGTTCACAGCCATGTCGCTGGCGGTAACATTGGTACCAGCTTCGGGAGCATTCCCTACGCCACCAACACGGGCGGCGTACTCCCCTACCAGACTAATCTGAGCGAGTTCCGCACCAGCATACAGAACTCCCGCATTGGCTTCCGGACCGATGCGGACGTGATGGGCGCTCACGTCATCGGATACATGGAAGCCGACTTTCTGGGGACGCCGGCCAGCACCAACATTGCGGTGACGAGCAACAGCCAACTTCTCCGCGCGCGGCTGTACTGGGTCGATCTTATGAAGGGCGATTGGGAAATTCTGGGTGGCCAAACCTGGAGCTTGCTGACTCCGGGCCGAAGAGGCATTTCGCCCCTGCCGTCTGACGTCTTCTACACGCAAGATATGGACGTAAACTACCAAGCGGGCTTGTTCTGGGGACGCATACCCGAATTGCGCTTCGTTTATCATCACCCTTCGGGCAAAGCGGCCTTCGCTGTGGCGATCGACAGTCCTGACCAATATGCCGGAGGCTCGTCGGGAGGCGCCGCCATCGTCCTTCCCACGGGTCTCGCTACGCCCTATGCGGGCGAATTGGATTTTGGTGCAAGCTCCGGTGGCATAGCCACTCCCAACCTTGCTCCCGATATCATTGCGAAACTGGCATTAGATCCCAGCAAACGGGTTCACTTCGAAATCGGGGGAGTGGAGCGGACCTTTAAAGTCTATTATCCCGGCGTCGCTGCCGTGGCGGGCACCCCGGCCACCGCGACCACCCCTGCCATCCCTGCCGTCACAGCCATTCCTTCTGCCACCTTCACGAACGAAGGCGGGGGCGGTTTCGCAAATCTGCATGTGGAAATATTCAAGGGATTTCGTTTGATGACCAACAACTTCTGGAGTGATGGCGGCGGCCGCTACATCTTCGGCCAAGCCCCGGACTTGGTTGCCAACGCCGACGGAAGCATTACCCCGCTCCACAGCAGCTCCACGGTTTCAGGTTTCGAGTATACCAATAAGAATACGCTGATCTTTGCCTATTACGGCGGCATTATGATCGGCCGCGACCCCGTGATCGACACCACCGGCAAACTTGTTGGCTATGGCTACAAAGGCTCATCGAGCAGCCAGAATCGTACCATCCAGGAGGCCACTTTTGGCTTCAACCAGGCCATCTGGAAGCATCCCAAGTACGGCGCATTGAACCTCATCGGCCAGTACTCGTACCTCACGCGCGATCCCTGGTACGTTGCCACCGGCCAGCCCGCAAATGCGTCGATGAACATGGTGTTCATCGACCTGCGCTACACGTTGCCGGGCTCGGCTCCAACTTTAGGGCGCTTTGCGCGGTAGACGCCGTGATTGACGAATGTCGATTGCCGATTGAAAGAGACCTGTGGCGTTGAGGTCTCAATCGGCAATCCTCAATCGAAAATCGGCAATCTCTAGGGGGCGTCGCGCCAGCAGATGAAGGGGGCCTCCAGCGGTACGGAGGCCCCAGCTTTGCTGGGGACGACGCGTGGGGTGTAATCACCTGCGGGGCGGGTTGTCGGGACGTTGGCGGCGTAAAGGAAAGCGTTGGCTGATCCCACCAGTTGCTCGCCGCGTTGCATCGGCTGCCGGACCGGGTCGGCGCCGTTCTGGCCCTCGGCATACAGTTCCACGTTCACCGCCTCCGGGTCGAGATCGGTAAGATAGACCTGGACCTGGAACGTGTGATGGTCGGCGCGCGTTTCGCTCGTGAGAGAACCGAATCGTACTCTTGACCAGTGGTGCGCCAATTCTCTCTGCCACAGAAGCAATTCGGCTCCCAGTCGGCCTCCCTTCGCGGCGCGCTGTTCGTAAGCCGCCGCAGCCGGCAAGTAATGCTTCTCGGTGTACTCTCTCACCACGCGATTGGCCGAGAAGCGCGGCGTAAGAACGGCCATACTTTTTCGCATCCGCGCCACCCAGCCGGGAGGGATTCCTCTCTCGTCGCGTGAGTAGAACGTAGGAATGACCTCGCGCTCGAGCAGATCGTAGAGGCTTTCGGCCTCGGCCTCATCCCAGGCGGGATCGGAGTCATGCTCCTTGCCATCGCCTAAGGCCCAGCCCACCTCCGGTGAATACGCTTCCGCCCACCAGCCGTCGAGCTCGGATAGGTTGAGCCCGCCATTCACCAGCACCTTCATGCCGCTGGTGCCGCTGGCTTCCCAGGGGCGCCGGGGTGTGTTGATCCACACATCCATCCCTTGCACCAAGCGCTCAGCCATGAGCATATCGTAATCACCCAGAAACACCGCGTGCGGGCGAATGTCCGGACGGCGGACAAAGCGAACCCACTGTTTCACCATCGCTTGTCCGGCGAGATCCTGCGGGTGAGCTTTTCCGGCAAGAATAAGCTGCACAGGCCGAGACGAATTGGTGAGAATTCGAGCCAGCCGCTCGGGGTCGTGAAGAAGCAGGTTGGGACGCTTGTAGGTGGCGAAGCGCCTTGCAAAGCCAATGGTCAGGGTGTTGGGATCGAGAATCTGCTCGGCGCGCGCCACCTGATCGGAAGCCACGCCCTGGCTGATCAGTTGCCGCTGGAGCCACTTACGGACGTAGGCAATCAGCGAGCGCCGCGCGTCGGCGCGCAACTGCCAGAGCTGGGAGTCGCTGACTTGGGCAAAATCGCTTTCGAAGTCCGCCGCGCTCCCCCTCCACCGCTCTTTCCCACAGGCAGCGTGCCAGAGGCGATCGGCTTCGGCGGAATCCCAAGTCGGCGTGTGGACTCCGTTCGTGACGTGGCTGACAGGCACCTCGCGCTCCGGCCAGCGGGGAAACAAAACTTGAAAGATCCGGCGGCTTACTTCTCCATGCAGCCTGCTCACGCCGTTCACCGCGCCGCTGCCTCTCATCGCCAGATACGCCATGTTGAACGGCTCGCCCGAGTCGTTCCTGTTCCGCCGCCCCAAGGCAAGCATATCTTGTAGCGGAATCGAAAGCCGTTCTTCCGCGTAGTTCTTCAAATACTTCTCCATCAACTCGGGCGCAAAGCGGTCGAAGCCGGCATCGACCGGCGTGTGTGTAGTAAAGAGATTCCCCGCGCGCGTAACCGTCAACGCGACATCGAACGGCTGGTGGGTGGCTTGCATATAGGACCAAGACCGCTCGAGCACGGCGAAGGCGGCATGCCCTTCATTCAGATGGCAGACTTTTGGCTCGAGGCCCAGGGTGCGGAGCAATCTCCATCCTCCGATCCCCAGAACGATCTCCTGCTTCAGCCGCAACTCCTGGCCGCCTCCGTACAGTTCGCTGGCAATGCCGCGATGCGAGGGAATATTGGCCGGATCGTTGGTATCCAACAGATACAGTACGACACCGCCAACTTTCACTTCCCAGGCGCGGAGCCAGAGTTGGAAGCCCGGAAAGGCAAGCGGGAAACGCACCCATTCGCCACTTGGATCACGCACCGGCGCTATGGGCAACTGCCCGGGATCGTTGAACGGGTAAAGCGCCTGCTGGTTACCTTCGGCATCAATTTCTTGCCGGAAATACCCCTGCTGATAAAGCAAACCAATACCGATAACGGGAACCCCCAGGTTGCTTGCGGCCTTGAGCTGATCGCCCGCCACATTGCCGAGGCCGCCGGAATAGATTGGCAGCGCCTCACTCAACATAAACTCCATGCTGAAGTAAGCAATGCTCGCGAGTTTGGCGCCCGGATGCGCTTCCTGGAACCATCCGGCCGGCTTCACCATCGCGCGGTTCTTCTGCACGATCTCCTGGGAGAGCCTTTGAAAACCGGGATCGCTGGTCACGGTGCGTCGCTTTTCCTGCGAGACCGTTTGCAAGACAAGCCAGGGGTTATGAGTCAGGTCCCACAGCTCAGGATCGAGCCGTTCCCAAAGCTGGTCGGCGGCATGATTCCAGGACCAACGCAGGTTGAGAGCCACCTCGTTCAGGATGTCGGAAGTTTCGCTTGCGGTAGGAAGATCCGGGTTGACAGGTGTGCTCATGATTTGATCAAGTAACCTCGCGTTGATTTGGCTGTCATTCC
Organism: uncultured Acidobacteriota bacterium; assembly: GCA_963831905.1. Taxonomy (GTDB): domain Bacteria; phylum Acidobacteriota; class Terriglobia; order UBA7540; family UBA7540; genus CAVROP01. The sequence goes on from CAWHRX010000005.1 coordinate 548,642, forward strand.
AAGCGGAGCGAGAATTCTTGCATCAGGTTTGCGCGACGCGAAACGCAAGAGCAAGATCTCTCGCCTCCGTTGGATTGTGAAAGGAGCGTTAGGCGAAACTCGCGTCGTCCGCCGAAGGGCCGTAAATGGCCGGCACAGGCACATTGTTGAGGCGCAAATAGACGGTCAACTGTCCTCGGTGATGGGCCAGATGTCCAAATACGTCGCGGATCACTACGTGTCGCGGTTCCTCGCTAACCACTTTGCCGCTGACCAGCAATCGCCAGGGCTTCATCAGATGTTCATCGCTTGTACTCGTCAGCGCCTGGCGCGCGTCGGCCGCGCCCTGTTCAAGAGTCTGAACCAATTCTGCGACGGTGCCCGACGAGCGCTGAGCCCCGCTCGAGCCGCTGGCCGGGCTCAGATCCAGGTCGTCCCGATGAATGATCATCGCCAGCCAAGATGGCATTTGGGCGACAAGCATGGCCAGGCGGCCAAGGGGCATCGACTTCTGGTGCGGCTTCCAATCCGCGCGCCCCTCGGGAACGCGCTCCAGAGCGCGGCGTGTCCGTTTGGTTTCTGCCTCGAGCTGTGCCAAAAACAGGTTCCTCATCTCCATACTATGTCGAATTCCTCCCTTTTTACTACCAGAACGACCATGAAAGATTTGATGAGACGCAGGCGGGGTTGGTTCCGTAATATGTCTTCGCGCAAGGCAACGTCGCGCTGGGGTCCTCGATCAGAGGCATGCTTAGTGTTCCAAAGCCGTGCTGATCGTTGCAATCAGTTCCGTTTGATCCTCGTTAAATATCTGGGCGCTGTTGCAGTTCTCGCTTGCGTCAGACAGTCGCAACACGTAGGTGCCGGGTGGCAAGGCCCTTCCACCGATTCTTAGCGGTTCATCCACCTTCACAAACATCCTGGATGCAGGTTGATCCGGTCTTGCAGGCGCAGTGAGTGGCAGATGAGTCTGCCTCAGCCAAAGAGCGTTCAAGCGTCGTGTTACTGGTCCCATGCTCATTCCCTCCTGTCGAGAATCAGCTGAAGAGAGTACTGTTACGCTTCCGTGTTCCCTAGGCTGATGCAGTGGTCGAGCCGAGATACTTTCTGACCAGCAGGCCGATTTCCGAAGGAAGCCACGGCTTTTCCATATAATCGAGCGCACCGCATTGCATGGCCTCGATGTAACAAGGCATATCAATGGTCCGCGAAAGGACCACCACCGGGGCGTGGCGGTCCCTTTCGATGGCGCGCGACAAAACGGATCGTCCCTCAAAACTCGGGCTTCCCTGGCTAAGCAGGATCAGATCGAAATCCTCGCGTCCAACCGACGCCTCGCCGTCCTTATAAGAAGGGATGGAATGAACATCATACCCTTGGTGCTGAAGAACTGCTGAATAGTACAGCAGATCTTCCAGATTCTCATCGACCACCAGCAGCCTCTTTCTGATTAGACCCGGCAACTGTTCAGCCCTTCTGCCGTCAACGCTTTGTCCTTCCATCGTCGATCTCCTCTTTCTTGGAATCAGCCGCATGGCTGGGGAGGGCGCAATCGGACGGGCGGCCTCGATATCAGGCTGGTGCGGAAAAGGCTTCGAGGCGCGACGCCCACCCCGGCACGCCTCGGCCCGGCTTCTCCGGCGCGTAGCAGTTGGCGCAACCGAACTCGAGCCTTATAGAGTTGCGACTTGGACGTGCCGATGGATAAGCCCAGCATCCGTGCGATCTCGCGATGCCCGTAGCCTTCAACATAGTGCATCAGGAATACTCGCTTGTAACCGGCCGGCATTTGTGAGACGGCGCGCTCCAAATTGAGACGGTCGAGGGCGCTTGTCAATACCTGGTCGGGTGCCCCCAAGATCTGCGTCAGGCTAAGAACCCCCCCGCGGACCTCGATGACCTCCTCGAGAGAGGTTGTGCTGAGCGATTTCCTTCGCAGGCGCATCAGGACGACGTTGACCGCAACCCGATACAACCACGTGGTAAAAGCGGACTCGCCGCGGAAGGAGTCCATTTTGCGAAACAACTGCAGAAATACCTCCTGGGTGAGGTCTTCCGCCTCCGCCTCGTTGCCCACCATGTGCAGGCACTTGCTATAGACACGCCGGCTGTACATGCGGTAGGCCCGATCGAAATCCATGGTTGGTGTGCTCATGGGCAAGCCACTCATCCGGCTTCAAAGTGTTAACTGCATGCGCGCATCCGTCCCCGTCATCGCGTGTGCGGACGGTCTGCTCTCCGCAACCTGTTGGCAGTCCAGGCACAGCGCCGCCCACGGCAACGCAGCCAGCCGTTTCAGGGAGATGGCGTGTTCGCACGCCATGCATACTCCATAATTCCCCGCCCCAATCCGAGCCAGCGCCTCGGTGACCTGGCCAAGGAGGGCCGCGTTTCGGTTAAGTGCATCCACCGCCATGCTGCGCTCCATCTCCATCGTCAATTCCTCGATCGAATCGGGGACTCTCTCCACAGTGATCCCCTCGGCTTTGTGTCGACCTGAGAGTAGCTCCCCTTTCTTCGCCTCCAGCACCCGCCTGCAGCCCTCGATGTCCTGTTTCTTCATGGGCATTGCCAGCCTCCTTCACGTGTATGAACTTCTTCAGTTCCCCCGACGACAACCGTTCGTCCAGCCGGCTGGACGTTTCGTAATCGCAGAGCGGCCGGAACGAACCTGCAATCCGACATTAAGTCAGGCGCAAAGCTCACGCCATACCGCCGGAATGCTACTTTAAGACACATACCCTGGTAGCTGCGGTAACCCAATCTCAGTAGTCACGTCGGCAGCAGGTGGTTTGAGCGCTGTAGGCGGTATCAAAGGTGCGGGCTGTCATTCTGAGTGCTCCAGGCCCGCGGGTACGTGTTTGTAAGCTATTGAATTCACAGCATTTCCATCGACTCGCGTACCATACCGCCGGCACTCCACGCACCGGCGCGGCCACTACCGGACTTTTGCTCTCGCCGTACCATCGGGCCGGTATATGTTTCCGAGGGGTTTTACAATTAAGCTAAGAAAGTCGACGCTCAAGGTCCTCCGATTGTGAAACTGCGTCGACACCGTTAGTTTGTAGAAGGGGCGAGTTCAGGTGTTGGCAAGGCGTCCGCCGGGTCTGCCGTCGCCGCGCGGAACGGTTCGCGCGGACAAAGTCGCTTATCGGGCCGTCAGTGACCACCCCTTACGATTCGCCTGGCAAACCATGCGATCACCGTTCGCACGAGTGGCTGATTATTTGCGCCGGAAGAAGGCCGGTCCGCCTTGGCAGTGGTGGCTGCCCGCGGATTCCCGACCACTGGGCCGGCTTAACGTCATCGCGTTGATATCCGGTGACACAGACCGTCGTGAACTGACGGGAATCTGCAGCCGAAAGGGATGGAATCTACTTTTTGTAGGCACGCTTGAGGAAGCCCGGACTGTGCTGGAGAAGGTCAGGGCGCCGGTCGTCTTATGCGATCGCGACTTACCCGGCTGCGGGTGGCGGGCAACGGTGGAAGGATTGGCCTCCTCGCCTCATCGTGCGTGTATCATTCTGGTTTCGGCAGTTGTGGACAGTTACTTGTGGAATGAGGTCGTGCGTACCGGGGGGTTTGATGTTTTGTCCAAACCGTTTCGCGAGGACGACGTGGCGCGTGCGGTTAGGCTGGCGTGGTCCTATTGGAACACAGCCGCAAAACCGTCCGGCGACCAGGAGATCTCGAGTTCGGATGGGGAATCTTCAGGCGAGGAGAAAAACGGGTGGTTGGGAGATCGGGAACTCGGATGACCGGGTGATCCGGCAATCAGGTGAACAGAAAACCTGGCCCTGGCAGGTGCGGCTCATGGTTCGTTGTTCATCCGATCTTCGGATCTCCCGATGCCTACGAAATGACTCCTTTGCGCACGGCGTACAGGATCAGCTCGGCGAGGCTATGCAGGTTGAGTTTGTCCTGGAGGTTCCTGCGGTGCGTTTCGACCGTGTAAAGGCTGAGGTCAAGAAGGGTCGCAATATCCTTATTGGATTTGCCTTCCGCTAACAGGTGCAGGATCTCGCGCTCCCGTGCGGTGAGCAGTTCGTAGCTATCCTCGGCCCCGCGCTTGCGCATGTCGCGCACGTAGTCTTCCACCAGAATCTTGCTGATTTCGGGACTGAAGAAGGCTTTTCCTTCGCTTACCGCTTTGATGGCCTCAATGAGGTCGCTCTCCGCCGAGTCCTTCAGGAGATAGCCTTTGGCTCCCGCCTTGAGCGCACGCAAGACATAGCCCTCGTCCGAGTGCATGCTCAGGATCACGATCGCCGCCTGAGGTAGCACAGCTCGAATTCGCTGAGCGGCCTCGATGCCGCTCATATTCGGCATGGCGATATCAAGCACCACGACATCAGGGCGGGTCGCCTCCGCCCGCTCCGCGGCCTCGCGTCCGTCCGCAGCTTCGGCGACCACCTCGAATCCGGCTTGCCTCTCCAGGAGGAGCCGCAGGCCGCGGCGCATGATGTTGTGATCATCCGCCAAGAGAATCCGAATCGCTTTCTTATCCACGAGCGTCTCCGCCGCCTTTGCCATTACTCTTGAACGGAAGTTCTATCGCCACGATCGTACCGCTTCCCGGCTCAGAATGAATCTCACATTTGCCTCCCAGCCTGGCCGCGCGCTCCTCAATTCCAAGCAGACCCAGCCCTTTGGTCTGCCGGACATCGAAACCCTGACCATCGTCTTGGATGGAGAGCGCCAGCCGGCCGGGCTGCTGTTGCACTCTGATCTGAACCCGAGTGGCGTCAGCGTGCCCGGAGCAGTTGTGCAGCGCTTCCTGAACCACGCGGTAGATGCAGGTCTTGAACTCATCGGGAAGATCATCCGAGGCAAGCTCCGCCGCCACACTCACCTCCATGGAAGTGCGCTTGGAAACTTCCCGAGCCTGCCAGCGCAGAGCCGGAATAAGGCCGAGATCGTCGAGCATGGAGGGGCGAAGCAGCAGGGCCATGTTGCGAACCACGCGCACTGAATTCTCCACCAAGGTTCTGACCGTTTCGACGTGGCCGGCGGACTGCTCATCGCTTCGTATCGCAGATTCCGCCGATAAATTACGCAGCTCCACGAGCACCGCCGACAACGCCTGACCCACTTCGTCATGAAGATCACGGGAGAGTTTGCGCCGCTCATCCTCTTGCACCTGCACCAGCCGGGCGGAAAGCTGCTCGAGCTGCCGGCGCGCTTCCACCACCTCTTTATACTGGGCGTTTGCTCGACGCTCTAACCCCAGAGTTTTCCGCATGCTGAAGGCTGCCATCCCCAACCCCAGAAGAAGCGCTGCCAAGACAATCAACGCCATCTGGCGTTGGAACTCCGATAAGAGAGCGTCCACTCGGTGGTTGCCGGCCTCCAACTGTTGCTCGTTGATAACATCTATTCGAGCTGCTATCTCCGTCACCGCCGCACGGCGAGGAAAAACCACATCCCGGAGGAAAGCATATCCCTCGCGATGGCGCTGGTCGGGGTCCCATCTGAAAATGGGGCCGAGGACCTGCCAGTAATTGGAGAGTTGCGTGGACAGCTCGGCGTAGTACTGAGTCTGATCAGGCTCCAGTTGTTGGCGGAACGATTCCAGCGCGGAATCCATTTGAATGCGCGCTTTTGTGAGGCTGGTCATGTAGGTTTTCGCACGTGTGGGCTCGGGCTCCAACAAATAGTCGCGAACGGAGGTTCCGGCGAGGTGAAACTGGAATCGTATATCGTTGAGGGCGTGATTCTTCAAAAGGAACTCTCGTCGAATCTGGTCCTCGTTGTGACGAATCTGTTGGAGAATCCGGATACCGTAGGCGCCCGCAAGACCCATAATTGCCAAAAGGCCGCCAAAACCTACCCCCAGAGCAAAACGCGTACTTAGCAGGAGCCGCTCTGAGCTGCTTGCCTTTGTACCTCTCATCAATTCCTCCCGACTCGATCAATCCGCCAACCGGTTAATCCCGTCGAAGGCAGCATTCTTATAGCCTTCAGCTAGAGTGGGGTAATTAAAAACGTTATGAATGAAGTAGTCGATTTTCCCGCCATAGCTCAGCACGGCCTGGCCGATATGCGCAAGCTCACTCGCACTCTCTCCGATGATATGCACACCCAGAAGCTCATGCGAGTCACGATTGAAGAGAAGCTTCAGCATCCCGCTATCGTCGCCAATGATCTGGCCGCGTGCGATTTCGCCGTAGGCGGCTTTGCCAACTTCATAAGGAACATTCTGCTGCGTGAGTTCTTCTTCATTGCGGCCCACGTAAGAAATCTCCGGAACGGTGTAGATGCCATAGGGAAACAGCGACGGGGCGCTTTGGCATTCAACGCCAAAGGCGTGGCAGGCCGCCAGGCGGCCCTGCTCCATAGACGTAGAAGCAAGGCTGGGAAAGCCGATGACATCTCCGACGGCAAAAATGTGGGGCACCTCCGTCTGGTAGCTGGAGTTCACCTTGAGGCGGCCCCGTTCGTCGGCTTGCAGGCCTGCCGCGGGCAAGTTCAGGCCGGCCGTGGCGCCCGTTCTGCCGATGCTGTACAAGGCCTTCTCCGCACTGACCTGCTTTCCGCTGGCAAGCCGAATCCGGACGTGGACGCCCGATCCGTTTTCGACGCGCTCGATGGAGGTGACGGTCTCGCCCAACCATATCGTCATCCGCATCTGACGCAAGTGGTAATCCAGCGACTCTACAACTTCCTTGTCCACAAAAGGTAGCAGGCGCGGAAGACGATCCACTAAAGTCACGCGAATTCCTAGCGTCGCGAAGATGCTCGCGTATTCGCAACCGATGACTCCCGCGCCCACCACCGCCAACGTGCGGGGCAATTGCTTCAGCCCCAAGATATCGTCGCTGACGAAAACACTCTGGCCGTCGAAAGGGATGTGCGAGGCTCGAGTGGCTTCCGTGCCCGTCGCAATCACCACGTTCGCCGCGCTCACCACCTTCTCACCGGACCCATCCACCAAACTCAGTCGGAGCGTGTGGGGATCCGTGAAAGAGGCTACGGCGTTGAAAACCGCTACGCGATTGCGGAGTAATTGGTGACGAGTAACATCCGTTTCATGGCGAATCACATGGTCCGTGCGCAACAGCAGGTCCTCCATGGTAATGTCCTGCTTCACCGTGTAGGACTCACCGTAGAGATGGCGCAGGCGGTATCCGGAGAGATAGAGCACCGCCTCGCGAAGGGTCTTGCTGGGAATAGTCCCGGTGTTGATGCAAACCCCTCCCAGCACCGCCTTCCGCTCCACCAGGGCGGTCCTCTTGCCCAGTTTTGCAGATTGGATCGCGGCGCGCTGCCCTGCCGGACCTGAGCCGATCACCAACAAGTCAAAATCGAAGGAAGCCATTTGTTAATCCTTAGATGCCTGAGATTCGAGGAAGTATGCCCCAATTAATTGTATGCGATTTGACAGAGTCTGCATATCTGACTTATAAGCCAATTAGGGGCTGCGGTTGCCCGCGAGAACACGTCCTCTTGCAACACGGTGCGGTCGTGGCACGAAAACGGGGCAGCAATAAGCATCGGAACCTGTCATCCTGAGCGAAGCGAAGGATCTCTGCAGTTGGAAGTGATCGGATGATCTAAGAATCAACTGCGGAGATCCTTCGCTTCGCTCAGGGTGACAGAGAGAGGAATCCTCGCCGGTAACCGGAGGATTCGCTCATACGGGAGGTTTGAGATGCGAAATCAGATAAGCGGTTGCTGGTCGCGACGGCGGATCCTGGCGTCGGTTCTGGGCTGCCTGCTCGCCCTATGCTGCTTCTCAGTCGAGGAGTGCCCGGCGCAGTCTGAACCGAATAGTCAATCACCAGATGCGTTGCACCAACTCAGCGCTTCGGTTGAGGAACTGGTGAGACGCGTGTCTCCGAGCGTGGTCCAGGTGCTGGCGACGGGCTACGGCGCCACCCAGGGGGGTGATAGCGGCGAAACCGCTCTAGTAATCGGGAGGCTTCGCAGCATTGGGTCCGGCGTTATTGTCGACCCGGAGGGTTATATCCTGACCAACGCGCACGTAATCAAAGGCGCTCAACGCGTCCAGGTGATGTTGCCGTCCCTGTCGGCTAGCGTGTCTTCAACGCTGTCCGCTCTCACCTCCCGAGGCCGCCCCATGGACGCCCGGATTGTTGGGGTATCCAGAGATATCGACCTCGCGCTGCTCAAGGTCGAGGCGGAAGGCCTCCAGGCATTGCCCATGGGCAAGTACGCCAATCTTCGGCAGGGTCAGATGGTGCTGGCCTTCGGCAGCCCCGGAGGACTTCAGAATTCTGTAACCATGGGCGTAGTCAGCGCTGTGGCCCGGCAACCCGATCCCGATAACCCGATGGTCTACATCCAAACCGATACGCCGATTAATCCCGGCAATAGCGGCGGTCCGCTCGTGAACATCGACGGAGAGGTCGTCGGCATCAATACTTTCATCTTGACCGAGTCGGGTGGAAACGAAGGCCTGGGCTTCGCTATCCCAAGCGGCATCGTGACCGTTGCCTTACCGCAACTCCGTAAGTACGGCCACTTGCACCGGGGTGAGATCGGCATCCACGTCCAGACCATTACACCCACGCTCGCTGCCGGACTCGGACTCCCGACAGACCACGGAGTCATTGTCTCCAACGTCTTGCCGGACGGCCCGGCAGAACAGGCCGGACTTAAGATTCAGGATATTATCTTGAGCATCAATAACAGGCCGATTGGAAATCTCCCCATTTTCGGTCTGTCGATGTTCATGTTGAACGCGGGCGATCGCGCCAAAATCGAGGTCCTTCGGGGCTCCGAGAGAATTCCCCTGGAGGTTCCCGTGATTCAACGTCCGCACAATGTGGACCGGTTGGCGGACCTTGTCGATCCTGAAAAAAACCTGGTTAGCAAACTGGGTATACTCGGGATTGAGATTAACAAGACGACTGCCCCTTTGCTGCCCGAGGTGAGAGAGCCTTCGGGAGTGATCGTTGCCGCTAAAGTGGCGGGCCTTGGCGGGCAGGAAAACTCGCTCGCGACCGGTGACGTAGTTCATGGGGTCAACGGAACGCCGGTCATCAGCCTGGATTTTCTTCGTTCCAAACTTGACGAGATTAAGCCCGGCAGTCCGGTGGTTCTGCAAATCGAGCGCGAGGGAGAGTTGATGTATACGACCTTTCCAACTGACTAAAGGAGCGAACAAGGAGGAGTTTCTACGTAAAACGCAAATTCGTGGCCACGCGGCGGCATCCTCCAAGGCCCTCGGAGCATCAAATAACGACGTGAGCCAATTCTTGATCGCAGGCTGCACTCAGGACTCTTCTAAAAAAGCATGAAACGTCTGCTCGCGATTTCCGGGCCCGCCTTTGCGGTGAGTGTCGTGTTCCTGCTCGTCGGCGTTGCCGCTCTATCGGCCGCTACTCGGCGGCCTTACCGCGAAGCCGGCAAAGGCGCATGGCACATCTCCAAAGTCGGCCACATGATAGAAGCGGAAGGTCATGGAAGCAGTGTGACCCAGCCGGCTGAATTGACTGACGATGTCGAAGTGGGCACCGGTCCCTCGGCCGAAACCTACGCTCCTCACAAGGAATTACTTCCGGACGCTCTAGCCCTTATCATCCAAAAACATCATTTCCGATCCCCGCCAGTCCTCCCGTAAGCCTCTCGTCTTTTTGGTCCGATTGGGATAGCTTATTAAGTGGGCTTCCCAGCGGGCACTGTTTAACTTCTCCTGCCGTCAAAGGCGCCGTTCCCTCAATTCAATCGCGGCGCAGGAGGTTAGAGCGCTTGCACACGCCATTAACGTCCGACCAGATCGACCAGTTGCGGACCTTCAACACCTGTATCATCTCCGACGCCATCGAGACCTTCGGCGTCCGGCTGCGCAATGAGGGCTTCGCCACGGCGGGCTTCCGTTGCCTGTTCAAGAATCTCCCGCCCCTTGTCGGCTACGCGGCCACCTGCAAGGTACGGTCGGCGCATCCGCCGATCGTGGGAAGCCGGTACATCGAACGTACCGATTGGTGGAAGCACATTATGAGTGTTCCGTCTCCGCGCGTGGTCGTGATGCAGGACACAGACCAGGAACCCGGGACGGGCGCCTTCCTGGGAGTCGTCCACGTGAACATCCTGAAAGCGTTGGGATGTGTGGGCGCAGTAACCAACGGAGCCGCCCGCGAACTGCACGGTATAGAGGCGAGCAACTTCCAGGTCTTCGCCGGCCGGCTGGCGATCTCCCGTGCTTATATCCACATCGTCGAGTTCGGGAGTCCCGTGGAAGTTGGAGGGCTGACCATTCAACCCGGCGACTTAATTCACGGGGATCGTCACGGCATCATCAATGTTCCTCAGGACCTGGCGTCTCAACTGCCGGCAGTGGCTGCAAGGATCGCTGAGAAGAAGCAGCAAGTGATCGAGTTGTCGCGAAAGCTCGGCGCCACCTATGAAGAGCTTGGACGGGCTGTACGCGAGTTGCTCGACTTCAATATGGATCACCCAGGCGAGGGAGCAAATCAGTGGAAACAACAGTGAACAGCGGAAGATCATGCCCGATGGCATTTCCCCAATGGGGCCCGAGAGTCGGTCTCTTCCTGGTGGTCGTCCTGCTCGCACTTCTTCCCTCCTGTGGGGGCGTCCGAGCCAAGGGCAACGCACAAGCCGTTGAGACAGTGGCCGTGACCAAAGTAGCCCGGAAGACTCTCCAGCGCACTGTCACACTCTCCTCCGAGCTGGTGCCATTCCAGGAGATCGATGTTTACGCGAAGGAATCAGGATACGTGAAAAAGCTCTACGTGGACTATGGCAGCCGCGTCAAAGAAGGGCAGCTAATGGGCATCCTGGAGATTCCCGAGCTCGAAGCCCAATTACAAGAGGACCAGGGAGACGTGAAGAACGCCTCGGACGAGGTTTCCCGGGCGCAGCATATGCTGAAGCGCTATCAAGCCATGTATAAAGCCCTAGACCTCGAGTTCACGCGCTTGAATGGGGTGTTTGAGAGCAAGCCGGGCCTCGTCGCCCGGCAGGAAGTTGATGATGCGCAAGGCAAAGACCTGGCGGCGGCTTCGCAGGTGGATGCCGGGCAGGCGGCGGTCGAGGCGGCACAAAGTAAACTCGCTGCCAGCCAATCAAAGCTCGCCCATGACCAGGCGTTGTTCGCCTACTCCCGGATCACGGCCCCCTTCGCCGGTGTGGTCACAGAGCGCTACGCCAACCTCGGGACCTTGATGCAGGCCGGCACGGGCTCCAGCACTCAGGCCTTGCCGCTCGTTAGGTTATCTCAAGACAATCTGTTCCGCCTGGTAATTCCGGTGCCGGAATCGAGCGTGCGCTACATCCGGGTTGGCGATCCCGTCGAAGTGCGAGTCCCGTCTTTGAACCGAACCGTTCCTGGCAAGGTGACCAGATTTTCCGTGGACGTCAGGGAGGACACGCGCACCATGCATACGGAAGTCGACGTCTCCAACCCTGATCGAATCCTTATCCCGGGAGTTTATGCTGAAGCAACCTTGACGTTGGAGAAGAAAACCAACGTCTACGTGCTGCCCCTCCAAGCGGTGACGATCATCGGCTCCCAGGGGTCGGTCTCCGTCGTTAACAACGCGGATGAGATCGAGAATCGGCCGGTGACGTTAGGAATGAGAACCCCGGCCGAAATCGAAATCGAATCCGGTGTTCAGGAAGGCGATCAGGTTGTAACCAGCGATCGCAGCCAACTGAAGGTCGGCCAGAAAGTAAATCCACAGATCGTTCAGGGCATCGAGAATCAGGGACAGGAGTGAGGCGCCAGGTGTCAAGCGTCGGGTGCCAGGTGGAAGGCACCATCTGTCATTCTGAGCGAAGCGAAGAATCTCGGTAGTTGCTTGAGTTCAGGACCTCAGAGATTCTTCGCTTCGCTCAGAATGACAGCGCAGAGCTCGTAAGTCCGCCATGCTGGTGATTTCCGCTTTTCGATTTTCGCTGTTCGAACTTCGAATCTCGGGGGAGTAAAAGGCCATGCCACGCTTTTCGATCCGCAACCCGTATTTCATCATCGTTCTTTGCCTGGTGGTCATGGTCATCGGAGTCAACAGCTACGTGCGCATGCCCGTCGACCTCTTCCCTCCCATCAACCTGCCTGAGGTGGTTGTGGCTACTTTTTATACCGGCATGCCACCGGAGGACATCGAAGCCGATATCACCGATCCACTGGAGCGTTTCTTCACGCTGGCAAGCGGTGTTGCGCACAGCGAGTCACGATCCCTGTTGGGCGTGAGTATTATTAAGGTCTATTTCCAACCCGGAACCAGCGCGGACGCGGACGTCACCCAACTCTCCAATCTGGCGTTGGCAGACCTGAAGCGCTTGCCGCCGGGCACGCTGCCGCCCGTGGTGTTGAAATTCGACGCTTCCAGCCTGCCCGTCTGCCTGGTAACGGTGAAAGGGCCCGGGCTGAACGAGACGCAGCTTCATGACTTTTCTCAGTTCGCGATACGCGATCAGATCGGCGTCATCAAAGGCGCCGAGATTCCCCCTCCCTTCGGCGGCAAATATCGCCAGGCGATGGTCTACGTGGACCCGTACAAGCTGCTGTCCCGGCAGATGAGCGTGATGGACGTAGTTAATGCCGTCAACAAGACCAGCCTGATCCTGCCGGCGGGTGACGTCAAAATCGGCCCTTATGATTACTACGTCTATTCAAACAGCATGGTAGACCGCGTGAAGGACTTGAATGACGTCCCGATCAAGACCGTAGGGACGTCGTGGACGACGGTCGGAGACGTGGGGCATGCCGAGGATGCTAATCAAATCCAATACGACGAAGTGCGCGTGGATGGGCAGAAATCCAGTTACATCCCGATCATGAAGCAGGGCGGCGATACCAATACGATCGAAGTGGTGGATGCCGTCAAGAAACTAACCCAGCACCTCTACGACATACCCAAGCAAATGACCGCCAGCGTGGTGTTTGACCAGTCGGTTTACGTCAAGGAAGCGATCCGCACCGTGCTGCACGAGGGCTTCATGGGCCTCGTCCTTACCAGCATTATGATTCTGCTCTTTCTCGGGAGCGGCCGTGCCACCGCGGCGGTACTGCTTTCGATTCCACTCTCCGCGATGACGGCGTTTGTGGTGCTCTACCTGATGGGGAGCACCATCAACACCATGATCCTGGGCGGGATGGCGCTTGCCTTTTCGAGGGTCATTGATAATTCCGTAATCTCTCTCGAGAACATTTATCGTCACCTCGAGAAAGGCGCCTCCGCGCTCGTCGCAGCCGCCGACGGAGGCTCGGAAGTGAACCTGGCGGTGCTGGCTGCGACTTTGGTTGACGTCGTAGACTTCTTCCCTGTGATGTTTCTTTACGGCGTCAGCAAGTTCTTGTTCACAGCCTTGGCGTTAGCTTTCTCCCTATCGTTGTTGGCCTCCTATGTCGTGGCCATGACCGTGATTCCGCTGTTTTGTTCGCGTTTTCTGAAGCAACTTCATCACGCGGAAGGCCATGGTGCAAAGCCGCCGGAAGCCGGGCCGGACGGCAGCGAGTCTCCGTCTGAGAGTGTTGCGGCCGACGCGGGTGAGACGGGAGGCCACGGCAAATCGCGGTGGGACAGGTTCAATGCTGGCTTTAACCGCCACTTTGGCAAGCTGCTGGATTCTTACGAGCATTGGGTCCGCCGGGCACTGGTCCGGCCGGGTTGGACTGTGGCCGTCATCGCCATGATTTTCCTGGCCAGCTTCGCCGTCTACCCAATCTTGGGCATCTCTTTCTTCCCACGAACCGATGCGGGCCAGTTCACCATCAACATGAAGGCGCCCACCGGGACTCGCATCGAGAACACCGACCAGTACACCGCCAAAGTCGAGAGTTTAATCCGGCGCGTCGTGGCCCCCGCCGACATGCGGATGATCGTCTCCAACATCGGCGTGGTCGACGACTTCTCCTCACTCTACACAACCAATGCTGGAGAGTACACCGCCACCGTTCAGGTCCAACTGACCGATGACCACAAGACCAGCAGCTTCGTCTACATGGACCGTGTAAAAGCAGAGCTCTCGCAGCAATTGCCGGACATACGGCCTTTCATCCAGAGCGGCTCCATGGTCGATGCAATCCTCAACAGCGGAATGCCCGCTCCCATCGATGTACAGGTGGTCAGCTCGAATCTCAAGCAGGACTACAGCATCGCGCAGGACTTGGCCGCCCGCATCCGCCAGTTGCCGGGAGTGGGAAATGTATATATCCCGCAGGATATGGACTACCCGGCGGTGCGACTGGACGTGGACCGCGTGCACGCCGGGGAACTGGGGCTCACCCAGAAGGACGTGGTCGATAACGTCATCACCGCGCTGAACTCGAATTACATGATTGCTCCCAACTACTGGGTGGACCGCAGAAGCGGCAACGACTATTACCTCACCGTGCAGTATTTCGAGCATGGACACCCGGCTATTCACAGCTTGAGTGACTTGGGCCTGATTCCCCTGCGGGCCGACCCGCCGGGAGGGGGGAGCATCGATTCACCGCTTTATCACGCAGGCAATCCCAAGCCGGGCCCGACGCCGTTGGCTTATCCGGTGAGGCCCGTCACGGTGCTGGATAACGTTGTGAAAGTGCATTTCGATCAGAGCCCGACGGAAGTCGATCACTACCAGATTCAAAAAGTCATCGATGTGTATGTCACGCCCGCGGGGGAGGACCTTGGGCGCCTAACGCACGCCATCAACAGAATTCTCGACCAGGCGCACTACCCGGAGGAAGTGCGCATAAGTCTGCGGGGCATGGTCACCGGCATGATGGAGTCGTTCAAGAGTTTCGGCCTCGGCTTTATCATGTCTTTCATCCTTCTTTACTTGATCCTCACCGCGCAGTTCAAGTCTTTCCGCGATCCGTTCCTGATCATGCTGGCAATTCCTATGGGCTTTGTGGGAGTGCTTATAACCCTCCCGCTCACGCATACAACTCTAAACGTGATGTCGTTAATGGGTGTGCTGATGCTCATTGGTATCGCGGACTCCAACAGCATCTTGATTGTCGATTTCGCCCATACGCTTGAAGGACAGGGTCTCTCGCCCCGCGACGCCGTCATTGCAGCTTGCCGGGTGCGGTTGCGGCCTATCCTGATGACCTCGCTCGCCACGATTCTTGGCATGTTGCCCCTGGCGTTGAAACTCGGGACCGGCGCAGAGCAGTACACACCCATGGCGCGCGCCATCATCGGCGGTCTGATCTCTTCAGTGGTCTTGACGATTTTCATTGTTCCAGCGGCTTACGTGCTCGCCTACGGGAACGAGAAGAGGCCCGGGAACGAGGCGCCGGCAGAATCCCATTCGTGAAAGCGCCGAGGGGCCAAGGTCCGCATGACGCTACGATGTCATTCCGAGGTCTGCGAAGAATCCCGCTTTGGAGAAGCATGAAAGGAACAGCTTCACCACAGAGGTCGCAGCGCGGCAAGGCCGCAACCAAATGCAGATTCTTCGCTTCGCTCAGAATGACA
Organism: uncultured Acidobacteriota bacterium; assembly: GCA_963831905.1. Lineage (GTDB taxonomy): Bacteria > Acidobacteriota > Terriglobia > UBA7540 > UBA7540 > CAVROP01. Next base: position 564,019 of record CAWHRX010000005.1, read on the forward strand.
TGTCATCCTGAGCGAAGCGAAGGATCTGCTTTTCTTCGCGCGCCGGGAAGAAACTCACCCCTAGTAGTACCAACGTGGCATAGCCATCCTGGCCGTGGGCACGGGCGGGACACCCGTGCCAGGAAATCTGCGCGGCCCGCAGCGTTTATTCTCAGAGATTGTCCCGGCGGCGCTGTCTTGAATCAGAAATCTGGAATCTGAGATCTCAAATCCTCAGTCGCAGCTATGGCCGGCTGTGCGCCGGCTCGTTCGTGGTGTTTCCAAGGAGTGGGCTTCACAACGTAACCTGGAGGTGAAGTGGGTATGAACCGTAGATTTCTTGCGCTGTTAGCTTTGCTTTTCAGCGGAACAGGCGCGCGGTGCCAGACTGCCGCGCCGACGCTGCTTACCTTAAAGGACGCCGAGGCTCTTGCGCTCAAGAATCATCCCCAGGTTCTGGCCGCACAGGCCACGGTGTTGGAATTCAACGAGCACGTCGTCGAGGAGCGCTCTGCCTACTTCCCAACAGTCGACTATGATTTGACCGGGTCAGGAGGCAATCCGCAAGGACGCATTGGCGCGGGGTACCTGGCTGCCTCCCGGCTTTTTGACCGGCTGGGTACAGGAATCACGCTTTCCCAGCTCATCACCGATTCCGGGCGCACTCCCAACCTTGTGGCGAGTTCCCGGCTGCAAGCGCAGGCCAGCCAGCGGACCTATGAAGCCACCCGTTACGACGTATTGTTAGCCGTGAACCAGGCCTACTTCAACGTCCTCCGCGCGCAGGCGTTAGTCAAAGTCGCGCAGCAAACCGTCGCAGCGCGCCAAATCCTGTCCGACCAGGTAACCGAGTTGGCTAAAAACAAGCTGCGCTCGGAGGTAGACGTTGCCTTCGCCGACGTGAACCTGTCCCAGGCCAAGCTTTTGCTGCTCCGTTCTCAGGATCAGTTGCGGGCGGCATTTGCCGAGCTCACGCGGGCCTTGGGGTCACAGCAGGAAGCGAACTATAAATTAGCGGATGAGCCGCTGCCACCAAGTCCTGCGACTGACGCCGACTCGCTAGTCGCCCAAGCCTATGCCAATCGGCCGGATCTGCTGAGCCTGCAGCTCCAACACCAAGCCGCGGTCAAGTTCGAGCGGGCAGAAAGAGACCTCTCGCTCCCAACAGTTAGTTTGTTAGGTACTGCGGGGGTTATCCCGGAGATTAATCAGATACTCTCGGCTAAAATCCCAAACAACTACGAAGCTGCAGCCCTGAATGTCGAGGTGCCGATCTTCAACGGCCACCTATTTACGGCGCGACGCGAAGCGGCCCGATACCATGCAGAGGCCGAAGACCAAAGGGCGCGTGATCTTCAGCAGCGGATTGCGCGGGACGTGCGAGTGGCCTGGTCCAGCTCCAAAACCGTCTACCAGAACATCGATGTCACGGCGGAGATGCTCCGCGAAGCCTCCCTGGCCCTGGACTTGGCGCAGGGTCGGTACAACTTGGGACTGAGCTCGATTGTGGAATTGACCCAGGCGCAGTTGAACCTTACCCAGGCTGAAATCGAAAACTTGAACGCCAAATACGACTACCAGACCGTCTATGCGATGCTGCAGTACACCATGGGATTGTTACGATGACGGCAAGCCGCCCCCTACTTCTCTTCTTTGTCGAATTTCAAAGCGGCGGAGTTTAGACAATAGCGAAGGTGGGTCGGAGCCGGGCCGTCTTCAAACAGGTGACCCAGGTGTGCAGCGCATTCCTTGCACTGTACCTCAGTTCGCACCATGCCGTACGAGACATCGTCTTCCGTGTGGATGTTTTCCGGATCCACCGGCGCCCAAAAGCTTGGCCACCCGGTTCCTGACTCAAATTTGGTGTCGGAACTGAAGAGCGGTTTGTTGCAGCAGACGCAACGGTAGACGCCTTTTTCATGATTGTCCCAAAATTCGCCCGTAAAAGCCCGCTCTGTTCCCTTCTTTCGGGTCACCTCAAACTGCTCGGGGGTCAGCTTCCGCTTCCATTCTTCGTTTGTCTTCAAGACTTTATCAGCCATACAGTCCCTTCTCGCTTTCCCGAGGCTGTGAATCGCACCGCAGTTGCCGGATGCGGTTTGCCTCTAATGCTGTGAATCAGCCCCAAGACCAAGAGATGGAAATAAAGGGGGGTTGGTTACAAGAAGTCTCACTCGAGGTGGCGCCACGGCATACTGGGCAGAGGCCCGATAACCTGATCTCGATTCTCTGCGCTCTCCCTAGGCCTGAAAAGTTGTGAAAGGGTTCCAGTCCAGTCTGTCATTCCTGGCCCATGGCTCTTTGCGGACCAAGATTCTTCTCCGCCGTTGGCGGCGGCGCCTGCGGGCTCCCGCTATTGACGGGGTACACCAAACTCCGGTCCGGCTCCCAGGAAAGGTAAACCTTAGCGCCCGGGGATGTTCGCTCGAGTGGAAGTGCGTTCGCTGCCATGGCTCCTCGCACCACCAGCCGTTCACCACTCGCAATCCTCACCGTCCAGCGGCGGCTGCCGCCTTCGAAGATCGCCTCCACCACCTCGCCGGGCACAACGTTTACCGCCTCACTGCTTGGCCGAGGGCGGCCCAGAGTCAGCCGCATGGCCTCCGAGCGCACACCCAGGATAGCAGCAAAGCCCCGCCCCAAATCCATCGAATTCCTCGACCACAGAGTCCATCCGGTCTCGGTTTCGAAGCGAGTGCCATGGTCGGAGTGGCTCAGACAATGGACTGGGAAGAAGTTCTCCACACCCATGAACTCCGCCACAAAGGGCGTTCGAGGCGCGCCGTAGGTCTCCTCTGCCGGCCCTACCTGCTCGAGGTGGCCATGATTGATAACAGCGATCCGGTCCGACATGACCAACGCCTCTTGCTGATCGTGGGTGACGAAAATGAAGGTGATTCCCAGGCGCTCGCGCAGACGCTTCAGTTCCACTTGCATCTGTTGGCGAAGTTTCTGGTCGAGTGCGCCCAGCGGCTCGTCCAGCAACAGCACCGCCGGCTCGAGAACCAGGGCCCGCGCCAGCGCTACGCGTTGCCGTTCGCCTCCGCTCAGTTGATGGGGGTAACGGTCCTCTTTTCCGGGGAGTTCCACCATCTCGAGAAGGGAACGAACGCGCTTGGCAATCTCCGGGCGCGGCAGATTCTTCTGTTCGAGGCCGAACGCCACGTTGCGAAACACATTCAGGTGAGGGAAAAGCGCGTAGTGCTGAAAGACAGTGTTGACGTTCCGGCGGTACGGAGGCAAGGGCGAGGCGTCGTGTCCGTTAATCAGAATTTGGCCGCTTTGAGGCTGCTCGAATCCCGCCACCAGACGCAGGATGGTCGTCTTCCCGCTTCCGCTGGGCCCTAAGAGCGTCAGGAACTCTCCCCTGCCGACCTCCAGGGAAAAATCCTCTAGCGCTGTGTGCTCGCCGTAGCGCTTGCTAACGCCTCGTAATTCGACAATGCAACGGGGCAACTCTTCCAATTCGTAAGCTGGCTCCACCGCCTCGTGGGATTTCCAGATCATCGTACTCGTGACGTTGAAAAATCACAAGAGCGATTTTTGGGATTTGTGATTTGCGATTTGTGATTTGCGATTGCCTCCGGCACTTGACACCACACGTTGGCCTGTTACCCTTTTAAGTTGGGTCCGGGCACAAAGGGAGAGTATGTCGAAGAAACATAACGAAACAGTCCAAAAGCAATTCACCAAGACGGCCGACGCCTTTGCCAAATTCGCGGTGCGCGATTCAGTCGAAGTTCTTGCCGAAAAAGTGGAGTTTGCCAAGCCCCAAGCTCAGGAACTTGTGCTCGACGTCGCCTGTGGGCCGGGCGCATTCGTTCTAGCGGTCGCGCCGCGTGTGCGTTTCGCTTTGGGCATCGACTTAACACCTGAAATGCTTCGCCAGGCGCGCCAGTTCCAGGCTGAGAAGCAAATTGCCAATGTAGCGTTTGCCCGAGGCGATGCGGACTCCCTTCCCTTTCCCGACGCCTGCTTCGACCTGGTCAGTTGCCAGCACGCCTTTCACCACATCACCAAGCCGGAGCCGGTTCTCCAGGAGATGATCCGCGTCACGAAGCCCGAAGGCAGGCTGTTGATTCTCGATCCGCTGGCGCCGGAGAGCGACGCGAAGTTTGAACTTTATAATCACATCGAGAGGCTTCGCGACCCTTCCCACACCTCTTCACTTCGCCTCACCAGCTTCCTCAGCATGTTCGAAGAGTGTGGCCTCGAGGTGTTCCGCCAGTCGCTTCGACGCCGGCCGCGGTCCTTCAACCAGTGGATGCAGCGCGCGGGGGCTGTGCCGGGTAAGAAACGTTATGCCGAAACGCGCCAACAGATGGAAGAGTCTATGCCGGGAGATAAAGCAGGCTTCTCGGCGCGAGCCGACGGCGATGACATTCAAATCATCCACAACGAAGGAATGTTCCTGGCGAGACGGCTTCCCACAGATAGCGCCTAAAGCCACTAACCATTTCCCTGCTTCGAGGTTCTCCCGCCCCGCTTGGCAGCCCGCGGTGGGGTGCGTCGCGCGCCAGGCACCTTGCCGATTCGCGGATCTTTGGCGAGGATGAGTTCGCAGGCGCGCAGTGCCGCTTGCTCGAAATCCGGCTCGTCGGCGGGAAGCACCTGCCAGCCCGTTACCTCCGCTCCCAGTACTTTAATGGACCGCATGCTGGGGAACTCGCGACGCAGGCTCTCGTGGTGCTCGCGGGTCGTAGCAAGCCAAACACCGTTGTCTTCCCTGCTTGTGCGCTTATCCCGCAGAACTAGCACGATCTTATCCTGAACGTAGACCGCAATGCAGCCGAACAGGGGACGAGTGTACGGTGACAATGCAGCGATACCGTCGAGCACGAACTCAAACGGAACGGCCTTGCGCGGCTTGACGTCAAATAAGGCGTCGTCAAGCAGGAGAGAGGCCGTATTACGGCGAAGCTTAGACATGGGAGTCAAGGCAGAGTGTCTGTCACTTCGGCAGGCGTGCGCCTTCCCCGTTCTGTCCGATCAAAGTCGGAATCAAAGCTGACCAGCGTAAGATCGTACTTGGATGCGGCGACGTATTGGTAGGCATCGTCGAAGTCGAGTCCGAACTTTCGGCACACCTCAGCGACTTCCTTGAGACCCTCGGTATCTAGACGAATGACCCGAACCGCGGAATCTTCCAGCGTGTCCGAAAGGAAATCCAGAAACAAACCATCTTTCTTCACGCGGGTTAGAACGACACCTACGGAGTGCAGAGAGAAATCGGTCAACGCGAGCCGCCAGGCTTCCTCAGCCTCCAGCAAGCGGCGTACTTGATCAGCCTTCTCTTGCTCAAGAAGAAGTTCCAGCCAGATGTTCGTGTCCAAAAGCAACATCAGTCACCCCGCCACTCCAAGGCCTTCTTCTGCAACTCCAATGAAGTGAATTGGTCCCGAAACTCCGATAGGCCTCCCGCCCAACTCAGTCGCAGTTTCGACTGTTTGGGGCGCACCTTGGTCTCGAACAGAAACGTCGCGAAATCTCGGACCTCCTGCTGCAAATCCGGCGGTAGTTCTTTAACCAACTCGTCAAGAGATTTCATCGGACTGCCTCCGCTTAGAGTGTATTACACCTCCTTGGGATTTAACACTCGCTTGTGCACTGTCCGTCTATCCTCCCACTTCCTGCCGATTAAACGGCCACTCGCGCCTCATGCGGGCTCGAATGAAGTAAGCCGCACTGCCTACCGCAAAAACCGCCAACGCGAAAAAGAGTGACTTCCTCTCGGCGGTTGCCAAGACATACAGCCAGCCGAAGAGCGAGATGATTCCAGGCACAGGGTAAAACCACATCCGAAATGGCCGCTGGAGTTGAGGGGCTCGAAAGCGCAGCAGGAAAAAGCCCACGGTTTGGGGTAGATACTGAATGAGCACACGTGTGGCGACCAGGCCTCCGATGACCTCATTGAGACGGCCGAGGCTGAAAACAGAGGCCACAACTCCCAAGGTGATGAGCGAGACGTACGGGAATTGGCCTTTGGGATGAAGGCGCGCGAAGACACGGAAGAAGTTCCCGTCGATCGCCGCGGCATAGGGGATACGCGAGTACCCCAACAACAGGGAGAAAACCGAGGAAAAGGCAATCCAGAGCAGCAGGCCCGTCATTACCTTTCCTGCCGCGTGCCCCTGGAGCGTCTCGATGTAGACGGAGGCGATGAAGCGGCTGTGAATGGCCTCGCGCCACGGGATCACGCTGAGGAAGGAGGCGGTCATCAGCACGTAAAGGGTTCCGACCGCCAGAATCGAAAACATGATGGCGCGCGGGATCACCCGCCCGGGGTCGCGAATCTCCTCCGCCAGGTAACAGACATTGTAATAGCCGAAGTAGTCGTAGAGAGCATAGAGTGTGGCGTGACCGAGCCCGGCCCAGAAAATCCAGTGCAGGTTAAAGGCTGCGGGAGGGAAGTCCATCAGGCGAGCCGCGCTCAAGTGAGGCAGCCCGGAAAAGATGATCCAAAAGCAACCCAGAATCACGCCTCCTACCAGCACTACGGAGAGGTTCCCGAGGGCGCCGATGCGCCGGTAAAGAAGCACGACCAGCAGCAAAGGGAAAACCGCCGCGATAATCCGCACGCCGCCTGGCGACACTTGGGGGAGCAGATAGTGAAGATAGTTGCCAAAGCCGATACTGCCGCTGGCCACCGAGAGTGGGGCGGAAAACATAATCTGCCAGACCATCAGGAACGAGAACCAGCGCCCCGCGCGGTGCGCGCCATAGGCTTCACGAAGATAGTTGTAGCTCCCGCCCGCTTTGGGCATCGCGGCGCCGAGTTCCGCCCAGACCAAGCCGTCGCAGAATGCAAGCAACGCCCCCACCAGCCAGCCCAGCATGGCTTGGGGGCCGCCCATAGTAGCCAGAAAGAGAGGTATGGTGATGTATGGACCGATCCCCACCATGTCCGTGATGGCCAAGGAGGTGGCTTGGATCAAGCCCAATTCTCGGCGTAAAGCCATAGGAAAGTCGTCAGTTGTCAGTCGTCAGTAATCAGTTTACCGAAAACTGATGGCTGACCACTGATTACTTGCCTTTGACCTGCCTCAACAAGTTCGCCTTGGCCTTCGGCCCAGGCGCCACAGGCTGGGCTGCAAGGCTCAGCAGGTAGACCGTTCGTGCGGCTTCCTTGAGTCTCTCCAGACAATGCTCACAGCCCGAGGCCAGGTGTTCCCGAAGCTGCACCGAGTCCGCTTCCGAGAGCGCCCCGAGCAGGAACAGTTCGTAAACGCTTTCTAGATGTCGGCAGTCCAAGTCCCCAACACCGCGTGCTGGCGGTGCCTCAAGAAAGTAAATGCGGCGCGCAAGCCCGCGCTGACTTTGCCCAGGGGCTCGCCGAGTTGCGCGGCAATTTCGCTTTCATTATAAGCTTCGAACACCGCAAGCTCCAGCGCGCGGCGCTGCGGCTTGGGCATTTGATCGAACGCTCGTTGCAGTAGATTCAGGCGCGCCTCCGCCCAGGCGACATCCTCAGGCCGCGGCAGCCAGACCTGGGGCGGAGCGAGGAAAATGTCGCTGTGCCGTTCACGCTCGGCGGGCGAATGTTTCCCTGACTTTCGCCAATCCGTTGTCGAATCAATGCACCTGTCCGCCGCCTTCTCCCCCTTTTTTTGACCCTGCCGGCCCCGACTCGTGACCGATATCGCCGCCCCGGCCCGCTGGGCGCGAAGACGCTCGAGGCCCACCTGCCTCGCCATGAGCACCAACCAAGCGGCAACGCTCCCCTTGGCTTGGGCGAGTGCGGGCGCTTCTTTCCACAGTCGCAGGAAGACCGCCTCGAGAGCGCTCTCGGCATCCAATTTCGAGGATAATATCCTTACCAGAATTCCCATTAAACTGGGGGCGAATTGGTCGTACAAGCTCGCCAAAGCTTCCGCGTCACGGCTCGCCACCTTGACCAGAAGTTCTGCTGTGCCCAATTCCGGGTTGGCCGGCGAAAGCTTGGAGAAACCGCTCTTTGCGCTGTTTGGCATGAGCCCTTTCGATTTCCAAACTCGTAATTCGAAACTTGAAAACACCGATAACCGTGGAGTAAAGGCCCGAGGACTGGAAAGTTACCCCCTCACCGCTTGGCCCTTGGAAATCTGATTCGGCATTCGATTCTTGGATCTGATCGTTCAACTACGAGATTCGAGTTTCGAATTCCGGGCCTGCCGCCGTGACGGTTTTTTTATGATCACTATAAAAAGGAACGATTGGACTGCTCACACGCTCCGGGTTGATGATTGTTGCAGTCCCGCCGGAGCATTGGATCTTCGTCGAGAGGACCTTGCCCCCAGGGCTTCGCGGCATGACCGCGGCGGGACCGAAGTTCCTCTTCTTCAATTCGGGCCCCATTCGAGGGGCCCGAATCTTTCTCCGCCTAAAGTAAAGCCCGCCTTACGAAGCCGATGAGCCCACTATTCTCTTTTTGCCCGCATCCCAATTCGCGATAGTGTTATTAAAGTAAGAGTAATTGGCCAAGTGGCAGCAAAGGGCCGTGTTGTTTCCGAAGGTCGCATCCTCGACTGAAGGCCTACGCGTTCTCACCGACTCGAAGAAATTCCATAAGTGCTCGCGATCATCATTGTAGCCCGGCGGCGCGTAATAGCGGGTTGCTTCTTCGGTCGAGAACGACCCGGGTTTGAATTCATGTTCTTTGTGCCACTCGTCGGCATAATCAGCTCGCATTTTTCTGGGCCAGCCGGGAGTGCAGGGCGCGTAGTCTGCCCCAGACTGGGGTGTCAAGGTCAGCTCGCCGTTACGAATCTCGAGCAATCCCCGCGTCCCCATGAAGCGCGTCACCTCTTCTGTCTCGGTGTTCAGCGTCACTCGAAAGGTGGCGCGAAATTGCGGGTATTCGTAGATGGTGGTTAACGAGTCGGGAACATCTCTCCCGTCCTGCCAGCGGAAAAGGCCGCCCATCGCCATGGCGCGTTTCGGCGGGGCGGTGATTCCTGCAACGTAATGGACGCCGGTCAAAAGATGCACGTAAAGGTCGCCCGGAATGCCTTCGCCGTAATCCTGCCAGCAGCGCCAGCGAGTGAAATGGAGAGGATTAAAGGGCTTCTTCGGAGCCGTGCCCAGCCAGGTTTCCCAATCGAGAGTTTCCGGTGACAAGTCCGGCGGCACCGTGTACTCCCAAGCGCCGCAAGGGTCGTTGCGCCCCATCTGGGCTTCGACCAGGCACACCTCGCCGATCGCGCCCCTATCGTAAAGCTCCTTGGCTTTGGTATAGACGATGTCGCTGCGCCGCTGGCTGCCGATTTGCACGATTCGCTTATTCTTCTGCTCCGCGGCAATCATCTCAAATCCGTCTTCCACCGTGTGGGACATCGGCTTCTCGCAGTAGACATCCTTGCCGGCGTTGCAACAGTCCACCACGATCCGCTTGTGCCAGTGGTCCGGGACCGCGGCCACGATGCAGTCGATATCCTTGTTGTCGAGAAGTTCTTTGTATTGCCGGGTCGTGGGAATGTCTTTCCCGACGATCTCTTTCGCCAACTCGCGCCGCCCGTCGTACAGATCGCACGCGGCGATACACTCCACACCCGGGAGCCCGATGCTCGTCCGCAGCAACCCGGAGCCTTGCATCCCCACGCCGATCATGCCCATCCGCAGTCTGTCACCTGCGGGCACGGGCCTGGGCAAGGCATAAGCCGGGCCCGGCTCTAAAAGAAAAGATTTGGTGGCCAGCGTCGCGCCCGCCGCGCACGCCGTCGCTTGCATAAATTTGCGCCTGGAAATCCGCTGCTCACTCATGGGTTAAACCTCCTGAACATTTGAATCGCCGCCGCTCCCGGATTGGGTTGCATTATATCGTGACGGACCGACCCCCTCACCTGTCCGTCGGCTGACGGACACCCTCTCCCCCAAGGGGGAGAGGGCATAAACGACGGTTATTTCTCCCCCCGCCCTTTGGGAGTAAGGGGTCGGGGGCATAAACTCCGGCTATTTTTCCCCTCGCCCCCTCGGGGGAGAGGGGCCGGGGGTGAGGGGGTGGCGCCAGTTAATTCTGCAGTCCTCATTAAGACCTACGAGGTAATTTTCTTCGCACTCGCGTCCCACACTGCCGGCGTCTTGTGGAAATAGGAATAATTCGACAAGTGGCATCCGAGAGCCGTGTTGTTCCCAAACACCTCATTCTCGACCACCGGCTGGCGGGTCCTCACCGCACGGAAGAAATTGGCCTCGTGGTCGGACATGTCGCTGTAATGCGGAGGCGTTGTGAAGACCTCGTCGTCCTCATCGACCTTGAATTCTCCCGGCGTCGGCTCGGGATGTTCGGCGCGCCATTTTGCAAAATACTCGGCACGCATTTTCGCTGGCCAGCTTCCAATCGAATAGTCCTCGGGCTGATGGCTGGTCGCTTGTGGCCGGAAAGTAACCGTTGTCTGACTGATGAGCATGGTACCGTTCTTGCCGTAGAAACTGAACAGCTCGTCTTGGTAATTGTTGTTGTGGTTGCAGCGTAGCGCCACCTGGAAGTGCGGGTAATCGTACAAAGTCCAGAGCAGGTCCGGATACTCGCGGCCGTCTTTGTAATAGTAGAGCCCGCCCGTTGACAGAGCACGCTGGGGCGGCATGTTGCGTGCCGGTCACAAAATGAATACCGGAGAGCAGGTGAACGAACAAGTCTCCCGCCAGGCCGGCCCCGTAATCCTTGTAGCAGCGCCAACGGAAGAAACGTGTGGGGTCGAACGGCCGCTCAGGCGCGCCGTCGAGCCAGGTCTTCCAATCGATCGTCTGCTCGCTGGCGTCGGGCGGAATCGGGTAGACCCAGGCGCCGCTGTCGGTGTTCCGATCCCATACCGCCTCGATGGTATCCACCTCGCCCAACTTGCCGGAATCCCAAATCTCTTTCGCCTTAGCATAGAGAATCGAACTCACGCGCTGGCTGCCAACCTGGAGCACGCGATTGTACTTGTGAACAGCATCGACCATGGCGAAGCCGTCTTCGGGACTGTGCGACATCGGCTTTTCACAGTAAACGTCCTTACCCGCCGCCACAGCCTCCGTCACCGCCTTGCGATGCCAGTGATCGGGTGTCGCCACAATCACGGCGTCAATATCTTTACGGTCGAGGACACGCCGGTAATCACGAGTGGTCTCGATTTCCTTTCCTCCCAGTGCTTCCTTCGCGGCGATATGGCGGCTGTCGTACAGGTCCGCGGCCATAACGCATTCGATGCCGGGTACGGCTAAGGTCGCACGCAACAGATCGCAACCCTCCGTGCCTGTCCCGATGATGCCGAAGCGGACAGTGTCGGAAGGCGGTACGGGACCCGCCGACGCCCACAGCCTTTGGGGCTCCAGTAGAGTAACTTTGGCGGCTACACCCGCCGCCGCCGCGCCCGCACCTATTTGCATGAACTCACGCCGACTGAACGAATACTTCCTCATGATAGGCAAGACCTCCTTTGACGAATGCGATTCCTGAAATAAACATCAGCCGCATAGTCTGCCAGAAAGTGCAGGAGAGTGAAAGCGTTTTAATGCGCCCTGATCCGCCGATAGCGGCGGGCGTAGGGGTCGGGCTTGCCGTACCCCCGCGTTTCCACTCGTCACGACAAGGGTAGGGCAAGCCCTACCCCTACGGCGGGCGGGTTCAAAAACCAACGAACGATCCGGGAATGTTGATGAAAACAAAGGACAGCCCACTCGAGAACCCCAATGCCGCGATAAGGCAGCAGGGCCGCGGCGTTTGCTTTTTCGTTCTCTCTGCGCAAAATCTCGGTCAAGAAGCCCTCTCCCTGGGGAGATAATGGCCCGCGAGGGCGCTTTGCGAGGCGGGCGGGCCGGGCGACGGGCTAGATATGTTTCCCATGGACATTCTGCTCCTGATTCTTCTCCTCGCGGCCGGAATTTTGTCGCGCCTCTCCCTCCCGCCGCAGTCGCGGCGTGGTTAACAGACGCTTTGGCTGTGGGCGAGGACGAAACCCCTCACCCGTCAGGCTCCGGCTGATGAAAGCGCCGGAGCCTGACACCCTCTCCCCTCGGGAGAGGGCTGTTCGTTCGTGGGGCCGCCGTCTCTGTCGGCCTGGGCGCCCACAAGCGGCTCCCCTACGTCCTCGGCTGGCGCAGACCTGCTTTCCAAGGTCTGTCCCCATGGGCCTTCGGCCCGCGAAAGCTCATGAAAAAGGTGTTGGGTTATGATAGGCACGGTCGAGAGCGGTGAGATCGTAGTCGCAGTGGAGCGGTTGAGGCCGTAGGTCTGTCTGATCCGGAGCGTGCGTGTTGAGCGAATAATTGGGCGTTGCTGTCTCCCTCAGGGGGGAGCGGCGATAGCCCGCGACCCTGCATAAGGTAACTTTGGGCACGCTCTCCGCTCCCGCCCAAAGGAGCGTGTGATGCCTTATAGAATAGCAGGAATTGACGTTCATAAGAGAATGTTGACGGTCGTGGTTTGCGATGTGGAAGTAAGGGGTGAATATGAGTTTGAGCGGCGACCGTGTGGCAGTACCCCCTCGCACCTGCGCTCACTGGCCGCTTGGCTGGTGGAGCAAGAGGTTGAGGAAGTGGTGATGGAGTCCACGGCACAGTATTGGAAACCGGTCTGGGCAATCCTGGAACGATACTGGAAGCCCCTCCAGCAAGGACGGGAAGGGGCTCGTCCGATGTCGGGAATGCTGCATCTGGCGCAGGCACAGTCGAACCGGGGACCACGGGGGCGGAAGAACGATTTCGCCGACCCCGAACGTCTGGTGAAACGACTGGTGGCAGGCGAACTGATCCTGAGCTTCGTGCCGAGTGCCGAGCAGCGTGTGTGGCGCACGGTCATGCGCACCAAGTACCAGTTGAGGTGCAACCAAGTGCAGTTACAGAACCGGTTGGAGGCTTTGCTGGAAGAGGCGCATCTGAAGTTGTCCAGTTTGGTTTCCGACCTGCTGGGCCTCAGTGGACGGCGTATGTTAACGGCCATCGCGGAAGGGGAGACGGATCCGGCAGCGGTGGCGGCACGAGCGGATTATCGCCTGCGCGCCACGCCGGAAGAGTTATGCGATGCGCTGGGTGCCTGTGGCGAGCTCCATCCCGTCTACCGCCGGTTGTTGCAGAGGGCGCTGGAGGAGTGGCAACGCGCCGAGGCACAGATTACTCAGCTCAGCCAAGAGATGGCCACGCTGCTGGCTGCCCACCAGGAGCAAGTCCAGCGCTTGGCGGAGGTACCCGGCCTGGGGGTGGATTCAGGACAGCAGATCCTGGCGGAGGTGGGCGCCTCGGCAGCGACCTTCCCTTCCGCTAAAGCTCTCTCCTCCTGGGTGGGTGCATGCCCAGGCGAGGAGGAGAGCGCGGGAGTCAACCACAACCGCCGCTCGCCCAAGGGCAACCGCCACCTGCGGCGCATCCTGAATCAGGCGGCCCACGCCGCAGTTAAACTCAAAGGCAGCGTCTTTGCGATCCTCTACCGCCGCTATGTGGCGCGCTTGGGGCACAACCAAACCATCGCGGTGATTGCACATCGGCTTTGTCGCTTAATCTGGAAGATTCTGCACCAAGGAGTTCGTTACGAGGAACGCGGCCCAGCGGTCAGCCAAAAGTCAAAGCAAAAGCGCACCGCCCGAATGATCCGCCAACTCCGCGACCTCGGTTATCGCGTCGAACTGCTTAAGCTCGCAGCGGGGGTGCCGGCCTGAGACAGGTTTTTCGACCCTGCGGCTCTTGCGGTTGGTCCTCGGCAGACTTGTTTTCCAAGGTCTGGGGCTTTTGCGATCGGCCCGCCGCTTTGCGCAGGTTCAGCAGCAGTTTGATCTTGCGGTCGATGGCGCGGTCCAGCGAGTCTTCCCGCCGCAGCATCATCCGCCACTCTTCTCCCGCCGGAGCGAGGCAGGCATCGCGCTCGATCGCCGCTCTCTCCTCGCTCAGCTTCTCCTCGTACTCGAACTCCTGCTCGACGGCGGCCACCTCGTCCGCGAGCAGCAGGACCAGTTGCTTGTACCGCAGTTCGTCCGCCGGTTCGGTGGCGACGAAGGGGCCGGCCTCCTGGGCGGGCTGGGCGTCCACAAGCGGCGCCTCGATATCATCCTCTTCGTCGCCCTCGGCATCCGCTGCGTGCGCGCCGGCGTCACCCAGCGGCAGAGGCAAGTTGCTCCCCGCAAAGAGCGACAGCAGAAAGCACAACCGCGGCCCTCGCCAGCCGGTCTTGTTCCGGTAAAAGCCCTGGAGCGCGGCGGCCTGCCAGGCCAGGAAGGAGCGGCCGTGCACCTGCACGCGAATCAGTGCCAGAAACGAAAGCAGCAGGCGCAGGCGCGCGGCGGGGTCCGAGGGCGCCTCGAGCGTGACGTTGAGGGCCTGGCCGACCTCGATCGTGCAGTCTTCAATTTCCTTGCGACGGCGATGCTGCTTCTCTTCGAGTGCCAGCAGGGCGCGGCGCATCAGGCCGGTCTGGGAGCGCTCCAGACGATCGCGACGCCAGTAGAGGCGGGTGAGATCGTCAACCTGCTTTTCAACGAAGGGGTCGCCGGTGCTGAAGGAAGCGCGGAGTTCCTGCTTCAGGGCGTCGAACCGGGCTGGGTCTTCGCCCAGGGCGCGCATCACTTCGTAGTGGTTTTCGGGATCAGAACGCTCGCCGTGCTGGAGGGCGTTCATTTTGGAATTCTCTTTACCGGCCGCGGTGCACGGGCCGTGGGAGCGCCGGCCGTTCAAGCGGGCGGCGTCGAGGAGTGGTTGGGTAAGCTGCGGTGATTGGCGAATCGACATAAGGTCTCCAGGGAGAAAGTTTCGGATAGGATGCAGGGGCGTTTCGCGAACCGCCCCTACCCGGGCCTTGCGGTTGTCCGGGGCGAATCCCCAGCGTATCGGCTATATATATTGTCACGATCACGAAAGTACCCGTAGCGTAGCCGGAGGCGCGCGGTGTAGGGGTAGGGCTTGCCCTGCCCTCGTCGGAATCATCGGGAATCCGGGGACGGCAAGCCGTCCCCCTACAGGGCACGTAGGGGTGAAAAGGGTTCTATGAAAGGGGATGTCAAGTAAAAACACTCCTCCTCTTACAGGAGGGTTTGGTTTTTGTTGGCATCCAGCCCCCTGCTGATGAACTCGACGATTTTGAATGCAAGGGTTCGGCCGTTGTTTTTCCATTCGCGAGCGTGCGAGTCGAAAGTAGTTCGGAGCTTAGGCAAGCTTGGGGTCGGGATTGATGCCGACCATGGTTCTATAAGAGGCTCAAGGCCTATGGCTTTTTGAGGTCGTGCGAGGCGGCATAGCGTACCTGAGGAGGCGAGCCCCGGGTGGGGAAAACCTCGCCTAACCGTTTCATAGATGCTCACCCTCGTGGAAGAAGTTCCGCCTGGAACTTCTCCGACCCGAGCGCCGGAACACTCCCTGCCCCCTCGCCGTGGAAAAACCTTTTCCCGGCCGAGCTTGGAACTCCCGGCACTAAGCTTGCTTCATACCTTCGGCTCGATAGCGCCCTCCTTTCTTCCACAAACTCAGCACCAGCGCCGCCAGCTTGCGCGCCACGCTCACACGCAGGATGGCCGGATCGACTCCCCGCTGCAGGCGCGATTGGTAATAATCCTTAAAAGGTCCGGGCTGACGAATGGCCGCCAACGCTGCCGACTTGAAGATCTCTTTCAGCCCGGCTCGGCGGTTGCGATTCAGCCCGCGCAATTGCAAGGCACCTGGCCGACGCACCGCGCGTCCCTCCACCAGCCGATACTCGCTGCTGCCCTTTTGCACCAGCCCCAGACCGGCGTAGCTCCACAACTTGCTCCGTGTGCGAAAGCGGCAAGGAGTCTGCATCCCCGCGATCAGCAAGGCCACGCGCACCGGTCCGAAACCCGGAACCCCGCGCAGCCGTGCCGCCACCGTGTACCTACGGCTCTCCGCCAGCAGTTCGTGCCGAGCCCTCCGGCGTAGGCTGCGCAGTTGCTCCAGTTGGTCGTGCAGCAGTTCGCCGCGCACCCGGCTCGCCCCCGCCGGCAGGCGCACCAGCCAACTCTCCCGTTGTTTCCGGCTGTACACGCCGCGGCCCGCGCAGTCGATGCCGTGGCTGCGATAAAACGCCTTGATCCGATTCATCACCCGCGTCGTGTCCTGCACCAAGGCCTGATAGCAGTGTGCCAGCTCCTGCAGATTCCGCAGACTGCGCTCGCCGTGATAGACCGCGCGCAGCATCCCCGTGCGCAGCAGGTCCGCCAGCTTGCGCGCATCGTGGCGGTCCGTCTTGCTCCCTTCCTTCAGCAGCGCGTTGCGCCGCGGATCGCAAACCACCAACTCCCCCACCCGCCCTTGCAGTAGATCGTACAACCAAGCCGCATACGTTCCTTCTTCCAAAGTCAAATGTAACCTGCCTCGCAAACCTTCCACGAACCCCAGCAGCGCTTGCGCCTGCGTCGGCAGAATCGCCGTGTTCACCTCTCGCCCTGCTGCATTGACCACCGACACCACCGTCGTCGCCTGATGCACGTCAAACGCGATATACTTGTCCTCGCTCATAAGGGTGCTCCTTTTGGTTAAAGTTGGATTCCACCACAACCCAACCTTACACAATCAGGGGCGCCCTTTCATAATGCGTACCTGGAACGTGTGAAGAAATTCGGCATGTGTCATCCTGAGCGGAGCGAAGGATCCCTGCAGTTGTTCTTAAGCCGCTGAGCCATAAAGAACTGCCGGAATCCTTCGCTGCGCTCAGGATGACAGGTGGACGATTTTTTCACAGCTTCCTGGACCCTTTCTCCCTCCCCTTGGCCATTCCCTGGAATCCAAAGCATGCCGTATGCATCATTTCTTGGTCGATGCCACTCTCACACTCGCTCCCCGTCGAGACATTTCTCGATAACCTCTTCGAGTAAAGGTAACGGGATAAGATAGCGCGCTCCCACGCGCACCACCCCGATGCGGCCGGAATTGATCCAGCGGTAAAAGGTCGTGAGAGAGATGTTGCCACCGGTGCGCCGGCAGAGCACTTGCCAGGCATGTATGGGCGTGAGCATAGGCAAGGCGGAAGAGGATGGCTTGGAATTCCGCCTCAGCGGGGCCGGGCTCAAAGATCGTGCGGCGTATAGTTTCATGGCTTTCCAATTCCTCCGGCAAAGTTCGTAGTCGAAACGCAGCACCCGGGATAATCTTCATGCTGCGAAGTTCTGAGCCTCGCACCCGGCTGCTCTTAGTCTGCCGACACTTATCACGCCTGCCCCTCCGAATCTCGACGGGGAATTAGGCGCACTTTGTTCCCCGCCGAGGAACACAGCTTGGTTCAACTCCTCGGGAGCGGGGAGCAGGTTGGTTCGGGTCAAAGCTAACAGTGGATCCCGCTAGGCAGCCTCGCCCAGCAGGAAGCGCACGCGTTCGGCTGCCAGCCGATTCCGATCTTGTACGCGCCCATCGTCGGGCTCGGTATCCGGCAAGCCGAATCTGGCCTGGTCGAGAAGCAAGGACGACGGTTGCAAGGACTGGAAGCACCGAGGTTCCGCGGACTGGCGACGGTGATACGCGCACTCGCCGTGAGCTCCGGGCTGAGCTGGAAAAACGCAGGCTTTGTGGCGGCAGCGGGCGACGTAGGACTCCCGGCGCAGCGTTCCGGCCCGGCCACGCAGCGACGCGCACGACTCGGGCGGGCGCACTCCCGCCGCCTTATGAGCGAACCCGCGGCGAGTTGAGGCAACTGGCGCCGGGCGAACGACGCCAAGGTGGGAGGAGAATAACCTGGCAGCCTTACGACAATTATCATATGGCATGTTAGAACTCCTTGAAAGATTGGATGGAAGCTGGCGGTGAAACTGCTGATGAAGCGGTGTGGGACAAAGCGTCTAGGGGGTTTTCGAAGCCTTAGAGCTTTTTTCAATTTACCCCCTCCCGAAATAATATGAAATGTGCTACCATCTTTTGCTAGACGGCACGAGAGGTAGGCTAAGTTTTTTCTAGCCGAGGAACGTCCAAAGCAGAGTAGGCCACTTTTCTTTAACTCTGCGCTCCAAGGTTTCGAGAAGGGGGAAGTGATGAAACCCGAAGGCAGGAGGCTAGAGTGAAGTGGGAACGTGAAGCAGAACGTCCGCGGGTAATTCGGCGCAAGCGGGGCGAGGGAATAATCGAGGAGGCGCTTGGAACCAGAGAGTCGCATTGCGATGAGTGAGCCCCTTGACTGGGAACTTGCCCGCAACCTGGTGATTGCGACAAAGACACCAGGGGAAAACGCGAGGGCAGGCCGGAGAGGTTCAAGGCACAGGCCCGACTGGGGAAAAGCCGTCCGCCGCTTGGAACCCGGCCCCACATCCGGGAGGGCGGAGGTTGTGCCGTCCAGTGAAGCCGCACTGAGGAGCGCAGCTACGCTTCGACAGCGATTTAATTGTAGCCTATAGTCGTTATAAATGTCAAGTGTTTTTTTTACCAGGAGAGGAGGATTTACCATGGAAGAGATGAATGCCGCGAAAGTAGTCAAGAAGGTCCGGCAGAGATTAGAAGTCAGCCAGGAGGGCCTGGCGCGCCTGCTGAACGCCACCAAAGGAGCGGTGCAACACTGGGAGCGAGGCCGCAACCGGCCCGACCTGGCGCGCCTGCTGGCGCTACGGCAGCTCTGCCCGCCGGGGCTGGAACGGAAGGAACTGGAAACGCTGATCAAGGAAACCCAGGCCCACGTTGCGCCTTTACCGCAAGGCCAGCCGGGGCCGGGCGGAAGGATCATTCCACCCCACCCAGGTGAAAGCCTGATCCTGCTGCGCAGGGACAACAATAAGCTGCGAAAGCAGGTAGCGAAACTCGAATCAACATTGAAGCGCCGTGCCGAACAGTTGCGCATTTTAGAAGACCTGGCAACGGAGTTGCAGCGCGAAATGGCCAAGCTACGAGCGGGCCAAGCGCCTGCCGCGCCTGAACCCCCGAGTACCCCGGTTCCTCAGGCGACGGAGTAGCCGCAGGGCTCGGCAAACCGAACTCGCGGCAAGTGTGCCCGCGCGCTGTGGGAAGTAGTGTGCGACGGGCCAGTCGGCCCGTGCGGCCGGCAGTCGGGAAGCCGGCCTAGAAACTCTTGAGACGCACCGCTCGGACGGCAACGACGAGGGGAGTCTCTCAGACTCTTCCCGGGGTTCCGAGAGCCGCAAGTACGTTACAGCCTGTCCCGGAAGTCCGCGTACCTTGGGCCGCGAGCGACGTTCCAATGGGAGGTTGGGTGCTTTCCGGAGTAAAGCTCTCTCTTGGCAAGTCCCGTGCTTCATAGCTTTGGTTACGCTCCATTCCAGTCGACGGTTGGGCTGCGGGTTGGTGAGTCCCGATGTAGAGACAGGTCAGCGTTGTTATGAGAGCGGCTCCCTGGTGAGGGTCTGCAGATGATGCCCGCCGTATAAAACACCCGAGTTGAGCTTTCGGTTGGCGAGTGGTTGGGTCCTGTGGTCGCGGTCCGACTGGCCAATGACTCGTTTGACGGGTGCCGTCCCATCCTCGACTCAGCGCTGGCCTTATCCCGACGGGCTCCGCAGGGGGGACCTGCCTGACAACGCTGAGACTCAAGAGTAGACGAAGCAAGCCACATGGCAATTTCGTGGCCAGTTATAATCCTAGGCACTCCTGTCGCAGGGGTGGGAGTGTCTGAGCCGGGCGCGGCAGAGCGACCGGTGCCTAGCCGGTCCAACTTGGGCAAGAGGTCGAGGAGTTGTGCACGTGAGACTTAGCCAAATGTGTTCCCTGTCAATGGGCTGCAAGCCATGTGTCACCCGCAGACCGTGCTCATTACTAGTTTAACAATCAGCAGGTCCACGAAGTACCGGCAAATTACCGTATAAAAATAATTTGTACCAGCTTGATCGACAAATTCCGTCACCCCCAGTTGCCAGTTTTCGTCATTGACCGCCCCGTTTCCCTACGTGGGCTCTTTCCGGGAGCTAGTGATGAGCGCTGAACTTCGAAATCAGGTTACGATCGTGACCGGGGCTGGGCGCGGTCTGGGGCGCGCCATCTCCGTGGCGCTAGGCCAGGCAGGAGCGGCGGTGGGGGTCGTCGCCAGGTCCGAAGCGCAAGTCGCCGAAACGGCGGGCGCTATAAAACAAGCGGGGGGAGAAGCCTTGGCCGTCATCGCCGACGTCAGCGACCCCGCTGCGATTGAACGTGCGGCCCGCCAGGTGGAAGGCACCCTGGGCCCCGTCGACCTGCTCGTGAACAATGCCGCCACCCCGGGGCCTCTGGGCCCCATGTGGGAGGCTGACGCGAACGACTGGTGGCATTCCTTCGAAGTGAATTTGCGCGGCCCCTTCGTCTGCTCGCGCGCCATCTTGCCGGGCATGATCGCGCGCCGCCGGGGCCGGATCATCAATCTGGCCACCAGCGCTGCCACGGTGGCGGTCGCGCAGATGGGCGCCTACGTCGTTGCCAAGACCGCCCTCATCCGCTTGACCGAGAATTTGGCGGCGGAGCTCGTCAACTCCGGCGTCAGCGTTTTCGCTATTGATCCCGGCACCGTACGCACGGCGATGAGTCAGTACCTGCTTGAATCCGAAGCCGGGAAAAAGTGGCTGCCGTGGTTCCGTAAGCTGTTTGACCGGGGACGGGACGTGCCACCCGAGAAGGCGGCGCAACTGGTCGTGCACTTGGCCTCGGGCAGGGCAGATGCACTCTCCGGACGCTTCCTCGGTGTTGCCGACGACCTCCCGGAACTGCTGGAACAGTTAGAAGAGGTTAACCGCTCCGGCCTCTACACACTTCGCGTGCGCAAGCTGTAGCGCCGGTTCGCGAACCGCTCCTACCTTACTTTGAACTGCTCGTCGATCTCGACCTGGTACCCGCTGGCGAGGCGGTTCGTTTCGTTCGCCATGCCCACCACGGCCATCAGTTCAGAGAACATGGAATCCGTCATTCCCGCTTTGCGCGCCGCGGCGGAGTGGGAGGCGATGCAGTAATTGCACTGATTGGTTACGCTGACGGCTACGTAAATCATTTCCTTGGTGAGCGCATCCAGGGCTCCAGGCAGCATGATTTCTTTGACGCTTTGCCAGGTGCGGCGGAGCGTCGCGGGATCGTGAGCGATAGCCTTCCAGAAGTTGGTCACGCGATCCGTCCGGCGCGTGGCCATGATCTCGTCAAAGACGGCACGCACCTCCGGGCTGGCTTCCTCATACTCAATTAAACTCGGTATCGCCATCTGGGTTTCTCCACAATTCGACATCAACGACGGTGTTCGACTTCATAATTACGCCGAAATAATGTAAAGTCCAGTGCTTGAGAGAGCGTGTACGAATTCAGTTTCTGTCATCCTGAGCACAGCGAAGGATCCCCGCAGTTGTTCGCAAATCGTTGGACCGCAGGAAACTGCGGAGATCCTTCGCTCCGCTCAGGATGACAGGCGGCTGATTTTTTCACAACGTATAATGAGTTAGGCTCGGATAGCCACACGGAAGGTCTGGCATACTCGGCATATTCGAAGCGGGGGAAGGAAAATGAACCAGGAGGTTTTCTTCAGTTTGACGAATCGTGTTGCCGTAGTGACGGGCGGCGGGCAAGGGATCGGGGAAGGCATCGCCGGGCGTTTACACGCCGCCGGCGCGAAAGTTGCGATTTTGGACGTGAACCTTGATGCTGCCAATTTGGTTGCCGGTTCCTTCGGAGGGATGGGCGTCGAGTGCGACGTGTCCTCCCCGCTTTCGGTGAAGGCAGCGATCGATCGCGTGCGGGAAAGGTTCGGGCCTATTGACATCGTGGTGAACAACGCGGGAATCACGGGCAAGACGGCGCGCCTCTGGGAATTGGACGAAGCAGACTTGGACCGTGTCTACGCTGTTAATCTCAGGGGCACTTTCCTGATGTGCCGGGCGGTGATTCCGGAAATGCTCGCGAGGCGCTACGGCCGGATTGTGAATGTGGCTTCGATTGCCGGCAAGGAGGGAAACCCCACCCTCGTTCCTTACTCGAGCACTAAGGCGGGAGTGATTGCGCTCACGAAGGCTCTGGCCAAAGAGGTCGCCGGCCAAGGCGACCTCACGGTGAATAGCATCGCGCCCGGAGTGGTACGGACCAAGATCCTGGATACTATCGCGCCTCAGACCGTTCAGTACATGATCAGCAAAATCCCCATGGGGCGCACGGGGAAGATTGAAGAGGTCGCGGCGCTGGTGCATTTCCTAGTCTCCTCGGAAGCGTCGTTCACCACTGGCCAGTGCTACGATATTTCAGGGGGAAGAGCGACGTACTGAGCAATCGTCCCTTGTCACTCGTCCGTTGTCAGTGGTCAGTGGCTGTTAACAACGGACAACGGACTACTGACCACGGACAACTGACGTCTTTAATCTCCTTCCGCGACTGACCGGAATGTTGGTAACTTAGTGGCATATGCGTTTCGAACTTTTCGTGGCGCTGCGGTACCTGAAAGCGAAACGACGGCAATCGGTGATCTCCGTAGTAACGATCATCTCCATCATAGGGGTCACGGCCGGCGTCTGCGCGTTAGTTGTGGCGCTGGCGATCAACAACGGTTTCCGCGAGGAATTGGAGAAGAGCCTGCTCGGCGCCACCGCCAACGTCAACCTTCTGCGCTCCAAGAACGACGGGATCAGAGACTACGAACCCTTGACCGTGCGCCTTAGCAGGCTGCCGCAGGTGGTAGCCTGTGCTCCGGCGCTTTACGGAGAGGTTCTGGCCTCTTTTCGTTCTCGCGCCTCCGGCATAGTTTTGAAAGGCATCGATCCGCAGCGTGAAGTCCACGTCGGTGACCTGCTGCTGAAACTGCGGGAAGGAAGTCTTGAAGGCCTCTCGCAGACCTTTGCGGATGCTGATCCCATTATTCTTGGCAAAGAGCTGGCAAAGTCGCTGGGAGCTTACGTGGGTAACACGATCCTCATTACCAGTCCCCAGGGTTACCTGACTCCGCAGGGCTTGTTTCCCAAGTACCGTCACTTCCGGGTGGTCGGGGTTTTCGATTCCGGTTTCTACGACTTCGACGCCACTTGGGCGTTCACCAACCTTCCCGCGGCGCAACGCCTGCTGGACTTGGCGGACGTCGCCTCAGTGATTGAGTTCAAGATTGATAATATTTATCTTGCGCCCTCGGTGGCCGAGGAAATCAGGGCTGCCGCCGGCAAGGGATTTGAGACCACTACCTGGATGGAACAGAACCATTCCCTACTCAGCGCGCTGCGGCTGGAACGCCTCGTAACCATCCTGACCATTGGGTTGATCGTGGTGGTTGCCGCCCTCAACATCTTCATCACCCTGGCCATGATGGTGATGGAAAAGAACCGGGATATCGCCGTGCTCATGTCTATGGGCGCCCGGAAGAGGCAAGTCTGGGCGGTTTTCACTCTCCACGGACTGCTCATCGGAGCCTTCGGCACTTTGCTGGGGCTGATTCTGGGTTACGGAGGCTCTTGGCTGGGGGGCCGGTACAAGCTTGTTCCACTCCAGCCTGATGTTTACGCGCTGGCTTCGGTACCTTTCCATGCCCGTCCTTGGGACGGGGTTTGGATCAGCCTGGCAGCGCTCTGCATCAGTTTCCTGGCGACGCTCTATCCGTCGTTATCGGCATCGGGTCTGGACCCGGTGGAAATCCTCAGATACGAATGACGAGGCTAAGGTTTTGGGAATTGAGTCATTTAGCCATTGAGCCATTGGGTCATTGAGCCATTGAAGGAAGGAAAGTGCGCCGGTGTCATCCTGAGCGTAGCGAAGGATCTCCGCAGTTTGTCGTAGGCCGCGGAGAACAAACAGCCACTGCAGGGATCCTTCGCTGTGCTCAGGATGACGTTTCGGACAGGTGAGCCGTTGGGCATCGACACAATGTCGCAATCAACCGAACCGCTTCTGCGCGCAGAAGAGTTGACCAAAGTCTATCGCTCAGGTGACGAGGAGATTGTCGTCCTGGACGCACTGGACCTGGACGTCCAGAAAGGAGAACTGGTCGCCCTGGTGGGTGAGTCTGGAACGGGCAAAACGACGCTGCTCCACCTGCTCGCTGCTCTGGACACCCCAACGACGGGTGCGGTATACTTCAGAGGACAGAGGCTCAGTGAGTTTGGCCAGGAGGAACGTGCCGCTTACCGGAATACGCGCGTCGGTTTTGTATGGCAGATGCACTACCTCCTACCGGAATTTAGCGCGCTTGAGAATGTAGTAATCCCGCAGTTGATTGGCGGCCTTGAGTTCTCACCAGCCAGGGAGCGTGCGCGGGAACTGCTGGGGGAAGTTGGACTGGCTAATGCTGCCGGGCGACGCGTGGGTGAGCTTTCGGGGGGTGAGCAACAGCGAGTGGCTTTGGCACGGGCCTTAGCCAATCAGCCGGCCTTGCTGCTGGCGGACGAACCAACCGGCAGCCTGGACCAGCGCACTGCCCAGCGGGTGATTGAGTTGTTGGAGAGGCTGCACCGGGATCACCAGTTAACCTCGGTGCTTGCCACCCATAATCCGGACTTGGCCGGGCGCGCGCAGCGGGTTTTGCGCCTGGCGAATGGAAGACTGAAGGACGGCTAGGCGGGCCTAAGGGCTTGCACCTCTAATTCCAATAATTCAATGACCTGCTAACCCTGGGGGGCCGGGGGCGGGGGTTACCGAGAGGGCTGAGAACCTATGTTCGAACGCTATACGGAAAAGGCGCGGCGCGTGATTTTTTTCGCCCGCTACGAAGCTAGCCAATTCGGCTGCCCCTATATCGAAACGGAGCACTTGCTGCTGGGGTTGCTGCGCGAGGATAAAGCGCTGACCAACCGCTTCCTCCGCTCCCACGCCTCGATTGAGTCCATCCGCAAACAGGTTGAAGGCCGGACTCCGGTGCGCGAGAAGGTCTCGACTTCCGTGGACCTGCCCTTGAGCCAGGAGTGCAAGCGGGTGCTGGCTTTCGCGGCGGAAGAGGCTGAGCGCCTTTCGCACAAACATATAGGAACGGAACACCTGTTGTTGGGTCTGCTGCGCGAGGACAAATCGTTCGCTGCGGAGATGCTGCACGAACGCGGGTTACGCTTGAACGCCTTGCGCGAGGACTTGAACCGTGCGCAGAACGATAAGGCCTCCAGCTCGCGTCCGAAGGAAGCCTCCCTCCTCTCCGAATTCAGCCGCGACCTCACGCAATGCGCGCTCGAGAACCAGCTCGATCCCTTGATCGGCCGCGAGGCCGAACTGGAGCGGGCGGTCCAAATCCTCTGCCGCCGGACCAAGAACAACCCCGTCCTGATCGGGGAGCCGGGTGTGGGCAAGACGGCCATCGTGGAAGGACTGGCGCAGCGAATTACCGACGGTGATGTACCTTCGTTTCTCGCCGACAAGCGAATTCTGGCACTGGATCTTTCTTTGATTGTGGCGGGCACCAAATACCGCGGCCAGTTCGAAGAACGTCTGAAGACCATCATGAAGGAGCTGATGGAGTCGCAAAACGCCATCGTCTTCATTGACGAACTGCACACCCTGGTGGGGGCGGGGTCGGCGGAAGGCTCCTTGGACGCCGCGAACATTCTCAAGCCGGCATTATCGCGAGGCGAAATCCAGTGCATTGGCGCCACCACCCCGGCGGAATTTCGCAAATCGATTGAAAAGGACAGATCGCTCGAGCGCCGCTTCCAGGCCATGAAGGTCGCCCCTCCGTCGGAAGGCGAAGCCGTCAAGATTCTTTTCGGAATCAAGGAACGGTACGAGAAGTTCCACGCGGTCAGTTACACCGACGAAGCTCTCAGCTCCGCCGTCTACCACTCCAGCCGCTATATTCCCGATCGATTCCTGCCGGATAAAGCGGTGGATCTGATTGACGAGGCGGGGGCGCGGGTGAAACTCCGGCAGAGTTCCCTGCCCGAAGAGATGATCGACGTGCAGAAAAAGATCAAATTCGTGGTGCATCGCATGGAGAATGCCATCGCCAACCACGAATTCGAAAAGGCGCGCTTCTATTCGGATGAGGAGCGAAAGGAACGCGAAAGCCTGCGGCTGCTGCGCGAAAAATACAATATCGACGAAACGGCCATGGGCAGCGTTACCCGCGAAGACATCGAAGATGTGGTGTCGCGGTGGACGGGCGTACCGGTGACCTCGATTAAGGAGGAAGAGAGCTCGAAGCTGCTGAGGACGGAGGAGGAGCTGCACAAGCGGATTATCAGCCAGGACCGCGCCATCTCAGCGCTGGCCAGGGCCATTCGACGCTCCCGCGCCGGCCTCAAACCTCCTGGCCGGCCTGTGGGCTCTTTCCTTTTCCTGGGTCCTACCGGCGTCGGTAAGACGGAGATGGCACGCTCCCTGGCCGCTTTCCTTTTCGGCAGCGAGCGGGCGCTGATTCGTTTCGACATGTCGGAGTTCATGGAGAAGCATTCGGTCTCCAAGCTGATTGGGTCGCCTCCCGGCTACGTGGGTTATGAGGAGGGCGGCCAGCTTACGGAGCGAGTCCGGCGCACGCCCTACTCGGTGATCCTCCTGGACGAGATCGAGAAGGCCCACCCTGATTTGTTCAACATACTGCTGCAAGTCTTTGAGGACGGGCACCTGACTGATGGGCTGGGGAATACGGTGGACTTCAAGAACACCATCCTCATTATGACCTCGAACATCGGGGCTCGCTACCTGCAACGCCGCACCCACCTGGGGTTCCAATCCGCGGCGGAAGGCGCCACCGAACGTAAGGCTGAAGACATGGTGATGTCGGAGGTCAAGCGGCTGTTCAATCCGGAGTTCCTGAACCGCTTGGACGAAGTCATCGTCTTCAATGCGCTGAGTGATAACGATCTCATCCAGATCCTGGAACTGCTGGTGGGGCAGATGAACCAGAATCTGGAGCATAAGAACATTTCGCTTACCCTGTCGCGTGAGGCGAGCCAGTGGATTCTGGAAAAAACTTGTGAGGACCGCTCCTATGGCGCTCGTCCGCTACGCCGGGCTCTCCAGAAGTACGTTGAGGACCCGCTTTCGGAGGCCTTGATCCAGGGGGAGATTCACCCTCCCTCAGTTCTGGAAGTGGTGGTAGAGAACCACGGTCTCAGTTATCGTTCGATGAATGACAAGCTCGTTGCGGCCACGCCACTCGCACGTTAATGCAGCCTGCCCCATTGAGTCATAGAGCCATTGAGTCATTGAGCCATTGGGTCATTAAGCCGCGCGACCGCCGTTGAGGCGATGCGCCACCGGCCATTCGCGTTGCGTTGTTGACAAACGAGCGGCTCAATGGCTAAATGACTCAATGGCCCAATGGCTCAATCTTTTGGGTCTTCGGGCCAACTTCCGACGCCTTCCCGGCATCGGACTCTCTGAGCCCAATCAACGAGGGGGAAGACCGTTTCTTGAAGAGAAGTTTCGCCACCTGTAAAGCATATCCGAGTCGACCGTGGAACAGGCGAGTCGGGCTGGCGCTTGCCGCCCTGCTGTTGAGTTCTGGCTTGGCGCTTCGGGCCCAGAATCCGCCCGCAAACCAGAACCCGCCTTCTTCACCCGACACATCATCTTCTACCCAAAAGAAGCCGGCACAACCCTCGCCAACGCCGCCGGCCAATCAGAATCCGCCCGCGCCTTCCAGCGCGCCCTCTTCCGGCCAGCAGGCGCCGGCACAGCCCCCGCAGACGCCGCCGGCGGCTCCCCAGCAGAAACTTCAACTCGAGACCCCCCAGGCGCTTCCTGCACAGCAGAATCCGCCTGTACTCACGACTCCTACGGTACCCGGGCAACCGGCACAGCCTGCCGTCCAGCAGATCATCCAGGATGTCCTCTTCCGAGGCAACCGGCGCATCACGACCGCGGTCATGCGTGCCCGCGTATTATCGAAGAAAGGCGATGTTTACAACGAGGGGGCCCTCCGCCGGGATTACATGTCGCTTTGGAACACCGGCTACTTCGACGACATCCGTTTGGAAGCGACCGAGTCCCCCAAAGGCGGCCTGATCGTCACCTTCTTCGTGCGAGAAAAGAAGCTGGTTCGCAGCATCGACTACAAGGGATTAAGCAGCGTTCAACAATCCGATGTGCTGGATGAATTCAAGAAAGAAAAGGTTCCTCTCTCCATCCAGTCCCAGTATGATCCCGTGGTCGTCCGGCGGGCCGAGGTGGTGCTGCAGGATATGCTCTCGGCGCATGGGAAGATGTTTGCTACCGTCCGGCATCGCACGCGGAACATCCCGCCCAACTCCGTCGCTCTTACGTTTATCGTTGTGGAAGGCCCCAAGGTGAAGGTCGGGAACGTGCGTTTCGCCGGCAATCATGTCTTCTCGGCGCACGAACTCGAGCGCTCCATGAAATATTCCCGGGCGAGCGGCGCTCCACCCTGGTTCTACTGGTTTCACAAAACCTACGACAAGGAGAGGATCGAAGCCGACCTCGAAAACATCCGCGATCTTTATCGCGACCACGGCTACTATTTCGCTCTGGCCAAAGAACCGGAGACGAAGATGGTGGACACCCGGCGGCGCTATCCCTTTTTCTTTTATAGCTGGGGCCGGGGCAAGCGCGTGGATCTGAATATCCCGATTGAAGAGGGACTGCAATATCGCCTGGGCAGATTCGTCATCCGCGGAAACAAGCTCTTCACCACAAAGCAATTGGCGCCGATGCTGCGAATGAAAGAAGGTGATCTTTTTTCGCTCACCAAAGTTCGCAAGGCGATGGAGAACTTCACCAAGCTCTATGGCCAATTCGGTTACATTAATTTCACCGCCTCCCCTGACCCGGAGCCTGATAACAAGCGGCGAGTCATCAATCTGGCGTTGGACTTCGAGGAAGACAAGCAGTTTATCGTTCATCGTATCGAGTTTTCCGGCAATACCAAGACGCGCGACAAGGTGATTCGACGCGAGTTGCTGCTCAGCGAAGGAGATATGTTCAACTCCCAGTGGTGGGACTTGAGCGTCCTGCGCGTGAACCAACTGGGCTTCTTCGATACGGTTAAGAAAGAAGACTACGACATCACTCAGAACACCTCCAACGGCACCGTTGATGTCACCATGAAGGTCAAGGAAAAAGGCAAGAACCAGATCGGGTTCTCCGGTGGGGTCAGCGGCTTGGCCGGGAATTTCGTTGGGGCCAATTACGCCACCAACAACTTCCTGGGGTTGGGCGAAACCTTAAGCATTCAAACCGAGTGGGGGACCTATCAGAAGCTCTACTCCTTTGGCTTCACGGAGCCGTACGCCTTTGACCGCAACATGACGCTGGGCTTTACGGTCTATCGCAGCGATTACCGATACGACCAGCTCCGTCAATTAGCTTATGCCTACGGCGTCAATCCCACCCAACTCGCCAGTTCCGCATATGGCCAATACTACGCGCAGAATTTCCAGCAGAATTCCTCCGGATTTACACTCTTTACCAGCTATCCCTTGCGCCGCCATTTCGCCCGCGTCGGTGTGACGTACAGCTACTCCTACAGCAGCATGCAAGCCTTCAACGCGGCTTCCGCGTCGTTCTTCGAGGCGATCAACTTCCGCGGCCTGGCCGGTCCATCGGCGCTGAGCGGCATCGTCTCCAGTTCGATCATGCCGACTTACGTCTTTAACACCATCAATGACGCTTGGAATCCCACTCGGGGAAAATACCTGTCGATGACCCTGGGAATATCCGGGTTGGGCGGGAACGTCTACACCGCCACGCCGTCCATCGAGTTCAAGTACTGGCACCCGGTCCGCAACGCTCGTTCCGAGAAACCCGATGCCTTCGGCATGCGCATCCTGGCCGCCTCGATTGAAGGGTACGGAGGCCGCGTGCCTCCACCCTTCTCGCGCTTCTATATGGGCGGCGAGTATGACATTCGAGGTTTTGACATCCGGTCTATTAGCCCCTTGGCGTTCTTTCCCGGACTTGGGCAGGTCTGTAACCGCGACAACTACGGCAATCCCATTCTGGCGACCGGCGCCACTGGACAGAAGGGAGCCACCTGCGGCTCTTACTCGCAATTTCCGTACTTCACGCCCATCTACCCCGGCGGGGATACGGAACTCGTCACCAACTTCGAATACCGCGTGCCCATTATGGGCCCTGTCACCTTGGCGGCTTTTGTCGACGCGGGAAGCGCCTTTATCCTGCGGACCAACCAACTCCAGATTGATACGTCCATTGCAAGCCTCGCGGAGTTGAGTTCGGAGTACCCCTACTTCCAGTTGCCCACCCGGCTTCATATCATCTCGAGCACCAACCTCCGTCCCCGCAGTTCAACCGGACTCGACATGACCGTCATCCTCCCGGTGGTCAACGCGCCGTTTCATCTTTATTATGGCTACAACTGGCTGCGTGAGGATAATGTTCTCATCACCCCTCCCCAGGTCCTGCCACCGGAGACGATGTTTCCCAATGCGGCGACTTACGCGGCTGCTCGCGGCTTATTCAACCCCTTTAAGTTGCGGGAGCGCAAGGGTAGGGTCGGATTCACGGTAGTTCGCACCTTTTAGAGAAAAAATGAGTTAGAATGTGTTATCGCCATGAGTACTTTAAATTCTTGAAGGAGATTGAATGAAGACTCGAGTTTCTACTATTACACTTCTGTTCTTCCTGGGAACTGCCCCGGCGGGTTTGCTGGCTCAGACTTCGGGCGCGCCAAGCAAGATTGGGCTCGTCAGTATTCAGGAGGCAATCCTCAGCACGGCGGAAGGGAAGAAATCGATGGCTGACCTCCAGAAGAAGTATCAGCCTCGCCAGCAAGAGATTCAAAACCAGCAGCGGGATATTCAGGCCATCAGCGACCAGTTGCAGAAACAAGCCCCCACTCTGAGCGACGACGAACAGCGACGCCTGAACCGGGACCTGGAAGAAAAGCAGAAGGTCTTGAAGCGCTCCACTGAGGATTATCAGGCCGACACCGCAGCCGATCGGGATGAGATGTTTCGCCGCATCGGTCAGAAAATGGTGAAAGTGATTCAGGATTATGCGCCCAAGAATGGTTACTCTCTGGTGATCGGAAGTGACCAGGTCCCGATCTATTTCGCGGCTACGGAAGTCGATCTGACGGACCAGATCGTAAAGCTCTACGACGCCGCGTACCCCGCGGACGCTGCGACCTCGGGTGGACCGGCGACGCCTGCGACACGATCCGGTACGCCTTCCACCGCCAAGCCGGCAGCGCCCAAGCCGAAGCCCTAGGAACGCATGGCTGGGGGAACCCCTTTGCTAGAGGCCTGCGCACTTGCGCAGTAAGGGGCGGGGTGTCTATGACGACCCGCCGCTACGCTTGCGGATTCGTGTTGCATCCCTCCAGTGGCTCGCATAGTATAGAAATCATAGGCGAATTAAACAGAGCCAGGCATGAAAAACCCCACGCCCAAAACTGTAGCGGATTCCCTTACGGAAACGGTGGAGATAGTTCTTCCCAACGACGCTAATCCTCTGGGTAACATCCTGGGCGGCAAAGTTATGCATCTGATTGATATCGTGGGGGCGATCTCCGCCCGGCGCCATTGCCGCAGCCTTTTGGTGACGGCGTCGGTGGATAATTTGGACTTCGTTCATCCCATCAAAGTCGGCCAGTTGATCGTCCTTCGAGCTTTCGTCACCCGCGCCTTTAACACCTCTTTGGAAGTCGAGGTCAATGTCTTTTTGGAAGATGGCCTGACCGGCGAGCGCCGTCAGACGAGTTCAGCCTTCGTCACTTACGTTGCCGTCGATCGAGACGGCCGCCCGGCCAAGGTCCCGCCCATACTCCCGATTACGGCAGACGAAAAACGCCGTTACCGGGAGGCGCTGGCGCGGCGCCGCCGCCGGCTGGCATTTGCCGCCAGCGCTCACCGCCGCTACTTCGAACCGGAGAAGTAGGGGCAGTGCCGATGGCCGCCCTCGAGCGAACGAATCGAAGGGCCGCCACCCAATGATGATCTAGACTGATTCCCCGCAGACGGAGACGCACATGAAGATCAAACGGGAAAAAATCTTCTCAGGAACTCCTTGGGAACCGAAGGTCGGTTATTCACGCGCCATTAAGGTCGGGGACATGGTCTACGTCTCCGGAACGACCGGCACGGACCCTTCCGGCAAGGTTCTCGCTCCGGGAGATATGTACGCGCAGTCAGTGCAGGCCATTCGAAATATCGAAAGCGCCCTCAAACGCCTTGGCCTCGGCCTCGAATATGTAGTGCGCACCCGGATTTATGTCACCAAAATCGACCGCTGGGAGGAGGTGGCGAAAGCGCACTCGGAGTTTTTCGGCGAGATCCATCCGGCCACCACCTTGGTCGAAGTCTCCCGCTTTATTGATCCCGAGATGCTGGTGGAAATTGAAGCCGCCGCCGTCAGTTGAGAGAGCAGGAGTCAGGAGTCACAATTCAGGAGTCAGGACTGAAGAATCAGAAATCGACAGCCCTCTCGGTCATGCCCAAACGCCTGGTCAACCCCGATGACGTGCTCACCCCTGCGGAGGCAAAGAGGGTCCGCCGGGGGATGGAGCAGATCAAGGCCGGACGGTTCAAGCTGTGGCGGGACGTGAAATCAGCGACTGATCGACGTAACAAGCGTTTTGAGGCGATCAGAAAGGACGTATCGCTGATCGGCCAGAGGCCGCCTTACCATTACTTCACGGACTCGCCTTCGCGCACGGCATCAATTCCTGAGGGTAATGAACTTCCACCCCACGCATCGGCTTTCCGTTTGCGTCAAGAACCTCGAGTTTCCACTTCGTAGGTTTATCCACCTTTTCCGGTAATCGCACTTCCAGCCGGTAGAACTCACCCATCTGTCGGAACAGGCGCTGAAGTGCCAGGTCTGCGGCGTCGGCGGCTGTCTTAGCCCTAATGTTGATATAAGGCTCTGACATCGCGACGTAGGGCACGAAAAGCGTATTTCCCCCAGTTGCTTCGATCATGGAATGAAGTTGCTCCGGTCCGGCGGCCTCCTCAGGCGCTCTTGCTCGCGGCGAAAGCTCACGGATCGTCACGATCCCGAATAAGCGAACCTGCCCCGCGAGGAGTTCCTCCTGCGCCGTTCTCGCCTCGGCCCGGCTTGCGTTGTCCTCTCCGTCAGTCAGGGCGCAGATAACATCACCAATTTTGCAGACGCCCAACGTGCCGCGAGCGCTCGAAATGGCGTCATAAAGCGCCGTGTGCCGGCTCTTTTGACGCTCCTCGCAAACTCCCACCAGGGCCGACAGGTTCTTTAGGAGCACTGCGGGGTCGTCGTTAAAGCCCTGGGTATCTAACACCGTTGACGCAAAACCGAGGAAAGCGATGGACGCACCCCGTGGAGCGAACCGAATCAGATACTCCGAGATTGTCCGTTCGGTCCTCCACTCTCCACCATAAGGAGCCATCATGCTTCCGCTGGCGTCAAGCAGCAGAACGATACGCCGTGGACTCGTGTCGACCGCAGCGGAGAGAATCTGAACGTCGTGGCCGCGAAGCTTCCCGCGAAAGTTCGCGGCGCTCAGGTTTGGCACGAGATTCCACGCGCCGTCGACAACTCCCACCGCGATGGTGCGCTGCGTACAACCGCTATCTTGTGCCGGCAGCTTAATAGGATTAAGAACGACTACGAAGAGCGAACTGATAAGAAGAGCCTTGGGAGCCATTTCGTTTCTCCGGTTTGTCGAGCAGAGGGAGCCTCTAATCATGTAGGAGCGGCCCTTGTGGCTACCCTCAGCGGTCCAACCGGGCGGCCGGTGTTACGGCCTAAGGAAATACTCATCGATACAAACTGCACCGAAGACTATGACCGACGATAGTCCGAAGGTAGCGAGCAACAAGTAAAGCGTAGTCGAAACTGGAGCCGTGTAAATCGACCTGCTGACCCATAGAATACAGGCGACGGTCAGAGCAGCAAAACAGCCGCCGAAGAGGCCGTAGATCAACGCTTGTCCGGTTGTGTATCTTGCACTTTTGGAGCCCAGCACGGTGTATCCCTCCCCCGCAAGCTTGAATGTGGTTGGCGCGGACCTCCAATCGCGGTGAGTGCCTTCCTTATCCGCTGACAGCGCGCACTGCCCTGTATTCTACTCCTGCATGGCGAAACTGTCTGCGCACTCGAAGGCCTGCTCGGGCGAATTGTCAGCTCAAGTCCCTCGGACCTTTTGCCATCTTGACAAATCCCAAACAGTAGGCTATGATGCTGGGGTGAGCCAGGGCCGCGCGGCGCAGATCCGCAGCGCCGGCGATAGGCAGTTTCGGCAGAACAAAGCGAGAATGTCTATGAAAACAAAGGAAGAGGACAAACAGTCAGAGGCTGGCGCAGATATTGCCTTGGAATGTCTGCGATGCGCCGAAGGCCCAGGGTTATCAGGTTGTGGCGTTAGTCTTGACCTGTCCCTTCGGGACATCGCAGACCCCAGACATCAGGGGTCTGCGCCAACCGTCGACTTGGAAACTGGCGGAACAAAGCGAGAATGTCTATGAAAACAAAGGATCGATGCCGAAATCAACCGCCCCTGGCCCCTCCTTATCCTAGGAGGGGAATCATCGTCTCCGGGCTCCCCTCCTCAGATGAGGAGGGGTTGGGGGTGGTGGGGCTTTGCGGCCTTGGCGTACTTCGCGGCTTGGCATGAAACCGGGTATTCGATGACGAAAACGTCGGAACAAAGCGAGAATGTCTATGAAAACAAAGGACCGCAGTGCGAAACATCGCCTGCGACCGGGAAGTCGAAGGAGCATCCGCTGTTACTTGCTGGACCGAGGTCCCTTCAGGATTTCGGGTATTCTGGCGAAAAGGCCGGCAGCGCTCTGAACTTGCGGGTCGCCCTTTGTCTGCGCTTCCTCGCCGCTGGAAAGGCCGTAGACCAGGTTGAGAAGTTCGACCTTAATTCGGAGCTTCAGGTACTCCTGGTCGCTATCCCAGAATTCCGCGGGAGTGCGAATTCCTCTCCTGGTGAGGTAGTCCCTGAAATCGCCAAGCATGGCGGCGTCCGGATCGAAGGTCCGGTTCGCACGCCCGTGAAATGTCAAATACTCCGAAGCGTAGTTGGTGAAAACTCCGGCTTGGTCCAGGAAAGCGACCCAGGGGTCGAGATTGCGGGGAGGCACCTCGACGTCGGGAGAAATTCCTCCGCCGGGCGAGAGCGGCCTGCCGTCATCGGTGGAGAAGTGGCTGGAGGTAGACGCCGGATCGAGTTCTCTGCCCGGCGATGCCAGGGCTGTTCCCGGAATTGGCCGTTGCAGCGAGCGGCCGCTGGGGGTGAAGTATTGAGCGGTGGTCAGCGCCAGTCCGGTATCCTCACTCAGGGCCGTTACGGACTGCACCACGCCTTTCCCGTAGGTTGGCCCACCGGCGATCACCCCCCGGTCGTGCTCTTGCAGCGCGGCCGCCAGCACCTCCGCGGCGCTGGCCGAATCAGCGTTGACCAGGACGACGATCGGCACGTCGAAGCGCTTAGCGGGGGCCTTCGTGCGGTAAGCCTTTTCAGGCGATGCCCTGCCCCGCATCGTCATCACCAGGGCGTCGGGCTTCAGGAAGAGGCCGGCGACGCCGATCGCGGCGTCCACCACGCCACCGTGATTATCGCGCAGGTCGAGCACCAGGCCTCCGAGAGGCGTCTTCGACAGATTGCCCACGGCGTCCGCGACTTCCTGCGGAGTCTTCTCCTCAAAGCCGCTCAAGTGAATGTATCCGATGCCGGGAGAAAGCAAAAACGACTTGTCCACGCTCGGCAGGGCCACTTCCGCGGGCTTCAAGTCATAGTCCTGCGAGACGTATCGGCCCGGGTGCATGACCCCCAGCCGGACGGGATGCGAACGGGAGCGCCGCAGCAACTCAACCAGGGATTGAAAGTCGATCTGGTTGACTCGGGTGCCGTTGATTTCCAAGATTTCATCGCCGGGCCCCAGTCCCGCGCGCCACGACGGAGATCCTTGGGCGGTCTGAAGCACCAGTATCTTCCCGGGCGTCACATAAAGGATGGAACCAAAACCCAGCGCCTCGCCGCGCGTCTGTTGCTTCAGGAGATCGAACTGGTCTTTGTCGAAGAACGAACAGAAGGGGTCCAGAGCCGAGAGCATGCCCCGGATACCGCCATCCAGAACTGCGCGATCGGGATCGACAGGATCCGCGAAATTCTCCTGAATAGCGCCGTAGGCTTGCGTGAACTTCAGGCTTTCAGTGGTGACTTTGTCCGAGGGAGGAGAGAACGAACTATTCTGTGCGAGGGCCACAGCGATCGAGGTGGCGAGCCCCAGAAGGTTGCAGGCAACGAACTTTGTCCGGCGCTTCAACTTGTCTCAGTCGCCCTCCCTATCCAGTATATCGCAGGTGCAATCTGTCCGGTGTGAGTGTAGAATATTTCCGAAACTTTTAGCTTTTTTTGGATAGGAGTTTTGACTATGGAGAAAGACCAAGACGTTAGCCGCCGCGATTTCTTGAAGACGGCTGCCGCGGTGGCAGCGGCCTCCGCGCTCCCCAGAGGCGGAGCGCCCGCCATTCTGGCCAATCCTAGCCCCAACAGCGTCGTCAACTATGGGATGATTGGCACCGGAACGGAGGGGTGTACGTTGTTGAAGTTCCTGGCGACCATTCCCGACGGCCGGTGTATCGCGACTTGCGACATCTATCCTCCCAATCTCAAGAAGGGTGTCGAAACCATCGGATCGAATCCGCAGACCTATGAGAACTACCATGAGATGCTGGAGAGGAAGGATCTCGACGCCGTGATGGTGGTGACGCCGCTCAACCTTCACACCCAGATGGTGGTGGATGCCATGAGCGCCGGCAAGCA
The DNA here is from genome assembly GCA_963831905.1 of uncultured Acidobacteriota bacterium. Lineage (GTDB taxonomy): Bacteria > Acidobacteriota > Terriglobia > UBA7540 > UBA7540 > CAVROP01. The sequence continues at coordinate 600,458 of CAWHRX010000005.1, forward strand.
CGTCTTCGTCGAAAAAACCATGTACTTCAAGGAAGACGAAGAGACGCAAATTCGCAAGGCGGCGGAAGAACATCCAAAACAAGCGCTGCAAGTGGGCCTGCAACGCCGTTCCAGCGACCTTTACCAGGTGGCCATGGAGATGGTCCACAAAGGCGCCCTCGGCAAAGTATTGTTCGTGCGCGCCAATTGGCATCGCAACAGCAATTGGCGGCGGCCCGTGCCCGACCCCAAATTCGAACGCCTGATCAACTGGCGGATGTACAAGGAATACTCCGGCGGGTTATTTGCGGAGTTGTGCTCGCATCAGTTGGATGTAGCGAACTGGGCGTTCGGAGCCGATCCGGTCTCAGTGACCGCGACGGGCGGGATCGACTATTGGAAGGACGGGCGCGAAGTTTGCGATAACATCCAGGCGATTTACGAATACCCGGGCGGCCAGAAGTTCTTGTGGAGCGGCGTGCTCTTCAACGAGCACTTCCAGTTTCAGGAAGAAATCATGGGCGACCGCGGAACCCTGGTGATCACGCTCGGCAAGGGGCTCTTCTTTCGTGAGCCCGTGGCCAAAGTTTCCAATGCCGGACTGAAGGAAAATTGGTGGGCGGGCGCTACGGTTTCAAAGGCTGCAACCCAGGAAGGAATCCCCATCTTCCCGGACCCCACCGCGAATCAGGCGACGGGCTTCGTTGACCGCGAGATGCTCTACGCCAAGCGCTGGCTGGCGTCGATGGGGATTTATAAATACGAGGAAGCCCACGACCCGTGGTGGAGTGAAATGTCGAATTTCTTCGCCACGATCCGGGATGGCAAGCCGGTCATCGCTCCCATCGATATCGGCGTCGCCGATGCACAAGGTGTAATCTACGGCAACCGCGCCGTCGAAACTGGCCAGAAGGTGTTTTGGCCCAAAAACCAGGAGTCAGGAGTAAAGAGTTAGGAGTCAGGAGTCAGAATCCTTGTCGCTCATCGGAGGTCAGACGATTCCCGCAAGAACTAATTCGTCATTTCCGCGAAAGCGGGAATCCATTTTGCCTCGAATTGCGGACCCCTGGTCCGGTGCCAGGTTCTTCTTCTGACTCCTGAATCCTGAATCCTGAATCCTGACTCCTGCCTTTGTATGACCTATCTTAGCAATTCACTATTAAATATTAACCATTCACTATTTACTATCCTTCTGCTCGCCGCTTGTCACTCGTCACTCGTCACTGCCTCTGAGCCCCCCGTCCGCTACGAGGCCTCGCACGAAAGCATGGGCACCATCTTCACCGTGGCTGTTTACGGGCGCGATCGCGCTTTCCTTGCGGAGGTTGTGGAGCAGGTTTTCGAAGAAGTTGACCGCCTGGACGAACAGATGAGCAACTACAAGCCGGAGAGCGAACTCTCCGCCATCAACCGCGAAGCCTCGAGCCATCCCGTGATCGTGGAGCCCGGGCTGTTTCACTTGCTTGAAATCTGCGTCCGGCGCAGCGAACAGACGGACGGCGCCTTTGACATCACCGTCGGGCCGCTCATGAAATCCTGGGGTTTTTTCCGCGGCCGCGGCCGCTTGCCCACACAAGCCGAGCTCAGTGATGTGCTCAAGCGAGTCGGATACCGGCACCTGAAGCTGGATGCCGGACGGCGCACCATCGGGTTTGACGAGAGCGGAATTGACATCGATCTGGGGGGAATCGCCAAGGGCTATGCCGTGGATCGCGCCATCGACATCCTGCGCTCGAACGGGATTACTTCCGCGCTGGTCTCCAGCGGCACCAGCAGCATCTACGCCCTCGGTTCGCCTCCCGGCGCGCAGGGCTGGAAAATCACCCTGCGCGATCCTTACGATGCGCACAAGCCCGCGGATGTCATCCATCTTCAGAACTACTCACTGTCGACCTCCGGGAATTACGAGCGCTTCTTTGAGATTGACGGCAAAAGCTATTGCCACATCATGAACCCGCATACCGGTTGGCCGGTCCAGGGCGTTCTCTCCGCGGCGGTTCTGGCCGCTACCGGCACCGACACCGACGGACGCTCGGCAGGATGCTTTGTGATGGGGGTCGACGGCACGCGCAAGTACCTCGCCGCGCAGCCCAACCTCGCCGTGATCTTCTACCTCCCGACGGAGAAACGAGGCGAGTACAAACGCGTCCTGCTGCGCTCGGAGTCCTACACGATTCCGGCCGATAGTATTGTGGAGATCAACAAGTGAGGCGTGCGGCCGGTTGTGATATTCGTGGCCGTGATCCGGATAGTTTGCCCTTCGAAGTCCTGAAGAAAACCTCGACACCACAGAGACGCTGAGGCGGTGAGGATTGAAGACCGGCGGCGCTTTCTCTGTGTCTCAGTGCCTCCGTGGTGAAGTATTCCGCCTGTCCTCCGGGCCGGTACCGGCTCCAGAGGACAGGACGGGGCGCGCGCCGCTAGGACTTCTCGAGGCGCAGGTTATCCGTGAAGGCGAAATACGTGGCCGCGAGCCGCGCGTCGGCCTCAGCCTTGGCGCGATCAAGCTGGTTGGCGACGACGCCTTCCAGTGTCACGCTGCCGTTCTTCACGATGATGTGAATGGGCGGCAATGCCTGATCGGCGTAATGAACGAAGAACGGGTCTCTGTAAATCGCCCGCGCCACAGCCAGGCGCAAGCGATCGTCGAACTGAGAAGTCGGGAGCACTTCCAGGCTGTCATCGAGCTCCGCCACTCCCTTGATGTGAGCGAGGAAGTTGGCGATGTCTGACTTCTTGAAGGGTTGCGTGACTTGGCCGCTCACCGCCAAACGGCCGTCCTGAAGCTGCAGGTTAACATTGTCGAAAATCGTGTAAGCGTAGTACGTCAGCACGTCTTTCCGCGCCTGGTCCGCGATCTGGCGGGGCGTTACATCATCGGCATGGACGGTGATGTTATCGACGACGGTCACGCCATCCACCTTGCGCGCCGCGCGGTCCGCATCCAGCTTGTAGCCGACGGCATCCACCGTCCCGCTCAGCGTGGCCACTCCGTTCTCCACGCTGACCTGAACGTTCCCGTGCTTGAAAACTTGGGCGTGATAAAGCTTGTCCTCAATCTTCGCCGTGATCTGTGCAGGCGAGTCCGTTTGTTTCTTGGCGAATCCCACCTGGACCGCAAGAGCCAGCATCAACGCCGCGAAGAGTAGTTTCGTTCCGCGCATTGTAATCCTCCTTCTCGTCCCCCGCTTGTATTCATGCGGGGTGGACGCACTTTGCTGGTTCCGTGAGTTCCCTGCCCTATTCATCTCGCCGATCCCGAGCCCTGGCGGAACCAGCAGTCACGCATATTGACGTTGGGGATTGAATGGAGGTTACAAGTGGATGGCCGCACGGCGTGGAGTCGAGTCGTCCCCGCCACATCGCGACGGTTGTCATCCTGAGCGCAGCGAAGGATCTCTGTAGTTGGGTTCAAGCTCGACGGCTTCCAAACAACTGCAGGGATCCTTCGCCCCGCTCAGGATGACAGGTAGTTCAGGTTGGTGAATAGACCCAAGTATGACGCATCTGTGGGCGGCGAGAGACGGCCTCGCTACTCATGTCCCGCGAGGTCGAGCGCCATGGCCGCAGCGCCGTACAAAGGCGAGTACGCGCCCAGCGCGGAAGTGACCATCTCCGTCGAATAGCCAATCGTAGGCGAGGCTAGCTTGGCTAGAGACTCGCGCAGCGGATCGAGCAGGAGCGCACCGGCCTGAAGCAGTCCTCCGCCCAGGATAATCCGATCCGGGTTGAGTATGCGGATCACCGTCAACAATCCGCGAGCCAGAGAACGGGCCGCCGCCCGAATGATCTCAAGGTCCTCCGGATCCCCTTGCGCGGCTGCCTGGGCGATTTCCCTGGCCGTGATCCCCTCGGACCTTGACCGGCTCGAGTCGCCAAGGGCAGCGAGTGAATCTCCGCGGCGCCGCCTCCACTCTCTGCCCCGCTCGGCGATCGCCCATCCCGAACTGAAACTCTCCAGGCAGCCCACAGCTCCGCAGGCGCAGGTGTTTCCTGCCTCGGAGATGGGAATATGTCCTAGTTCCCCCGCCAGGCCGTCCTTGCCCCGATGGATCTTCCCATTCAAGATCACCCCGGCCCCGATGCCTGTACTCAGGGTGACATAAACCATGGCTTCCGTGCCGCGGCCGGCCCCGTAACGGAACTCGCCGAGCGCGCCCGCGTTGGCGTCGTTGTCAATCAGGCAGGGCAGGTGCAGATTCGCGTCGACCCACGGCGCAATTGAAAAGTCTTCCCAACCCGGCGAATGGACTGAGGTGACCTTTTGATGCCGGAAATCCACGGGACCGCCGAAGCTGATTCCGCAGGCGGCCACGGTTAAGCCCGCCTTTCCGAGAAGAGCCAGAGTGCGCTGGCGGATCTCGTCGAGCATCCATTCGCGGCCGCCTGAGCGCAGAGTCTCGCCTTCCGAGATCACCAACTGGCGCCCCTGGAGGTCGAAGAGAGCGATGCGGAAATGCGTTCCGCCGATGTCGATGGCAAGGACGGTAGGTGGCAGGTGGTAGGTGGCAGGTGGGGAAGAACTTCCTGACCCGTCACTCAGCCCGCTCAAACCTTGGTTCTCACCCATCTCCCACCTACGACCTGCCACCTACGGTTCGTTCCCGATATCCCGGTGTGAAACGCGGGTCTTGTAGCCTTCCTCCGCCAGGGCGCGGCCCAGCTTTTCCGCGACGGCGACGGAGCGGTGACGCCCGCCCGTACAGCCAATCGCAATGGTCAGGTAGCTCTTCCCTTCTTGAACGTATTTAGGAAGAAGGTAGAAAAGCAGGTCCATCAAATGTTTCATGAAGGCCCGCGTAGACGGGAAGGAATCCATGAAACGCTGCACCACCGCGTCTTGCCCGGTTTTGCTTTTCAACCGCGGTACGTAGTTAGGGTTGGGAAGAAAACGTACGTCGAATACCAGGTTCGCATCGGGAGGCAGTCCGGACCGAAATCCAAACGAAACCACGGAAACCCGGATGGCTCTTGCGGCTGAGGGTCCCCCGAAACGCGTCTGGATGAGGTCTCGCAATTCGTGGACGTTCATCCGGGTGGAATCGATGGTGACGTCAGCAAGCTGCCGCATGGGCTTCAGCAGCGTGCGTTCCAGCCGGATTCCCTCGCGCACCGGAAGGTCGCGCCCCAGGGGATGCGGGCGCCGAGTCTCTTCAAAGCGGCTGATCAAGGCTTTGTCTGAGGCTTCCAGGAAAACCAGCGATAAATTCGCGTAGTTGTTTCTGAGGTCCCGATAGACTGTGGGGAGTTGGCTGAGAGCCGCGCCTTCGCGAATATCCACCACGACCGCCGCGCGCTGCGTCCGGCTGGCCCGCTGCTGACATCTTTCCACGAACCGCCCGATCAGATCGATGGGCAGATTATCCACACAGTGGTAGCCGAGGTCCTCGAAGGCCTTGAGTACTGACCCCTTGCCGGACCCGCTCATCCCCGTGATCAGAACGAAATGGCTCCGCGGTTTGGTGGCGGCCATGGAAAATCAGAACCGGCAGATCGGCAGATCGGCAGGTCGGCAGGTACGTGTGACAATGCATCGTACGCCTGAAGATAAATTGACCTGTCCATTTGCTCCGCTACTCATGGACTATCTGCCCACCTGTCGGATTGCGCGCTGCTCATCCACGATCTGCCTTCGTGCCATCTGCCCATCTGCCTGTCTAGCTATTTCCCTATCTGCCCACCTGCCCATCTGCCGATCTGCCCACTGCCCTCCTACGGCTCCGGCTCGATCAGTCCCAAGTTTCCATCGGGGCGATGATAAATGACGTTGACGCGCTCGGTTTCGGGATTGCGAAACACCACCGCACCTGCTTTCGACTGGTCGAGAGCAGCGATTGCTTCTCCAACGCTCATGGGCTTGATCGGAACTCTCTCGGTCTCGATGGTGCGGCGTTCCTCTGGCTCGATGGCGGTTGTGCCCAGAACATTCAGGACCACCGTGGTGGTCGGCTTGGGGCGGCGCTTGCGGGTGAGCTTTCTCTCCCGCAGGCGGACGGCCTGGCGCTCCAGCTTGGACAGCGCGCCGTTGAGGGAAACCCGCGGGTCGCCGGATTCCTCGATGCCCACTAATGTATGATCGCGAACTTTCAAAGTGATTTCTGCCATGCGGCGGTGTTTTTCCGCCGTCAGGATGACGTGCATTTCGTACGCATCACCCAGCAGTCGAGTAATCTTCCGCAGTCTGCCTCGAGTGTACTGGCGCAAATCGTCGCCGACCTCCATTTGTCGTCCGGTAAAGTCAATGTTCATGAGCTGACCTCCTGGGGGATATGACAGGCGAAGGACCTAGGCGGGACCAACGTTTTCACCTTTCGAACTCAGCTTCAAGCTTTCACCCTGCGCTGGTGGGTACTGGGAATACGCATATCCTCGCGGTACTTGGCTACCGTCCGGCGGGTTACGCAATATCCAACTTTCTGCAACTGCTGCGTGATCTGGTCGTCGGTAAGCGGATGGACCGCGTCTTCTTCCTCGATCATTTTCTTGACCAGCCGCTTCAAATTAATCAAGGAAGTCGCCGCTCCCGAAGGTCCCTGCACAGCTTCCGAAAAGAAATAGCGCAACTCGTACACGCCCTGCGGGGTGTAGGCATACTTATTCGCCACGGCACGGCTGACCGTGGAAGGGTGAACGCCCACCTCCTCGGCGACCTCTTTGATCATCATGGGACGGAGGTAATCAATACCTCGATCCAGAAACTCGTCTTGGCGGCGAATAATCGCCTCACAAACCCTCACGATGGTCTGCTTCCGCTGCTCGATGTTCTTGATGAGTTGAATTGCCGAAGTGAATCGTTCCTTGACGTAATTGCGCACCTCGCGGGTCGTACTGTCCTCTCCCAACAGGCGGCGGTAATGGTGGCTGAGCCGCAACTGGGGAAGGCCGTCTTCGTTCATGATCACCTGGTAGGTATCCCCCGCCTTCACAAACGCCACGTCCGGCTCGATCAGCCGCGCCTGGGCGTTGTTATAGCGTTGGCCGGGCCGCGGATCGAGCTTGCGAATCAACTCCACGCAACGTTCCACGGTCTTCACCGGCCGGTCCAGGGCGCGGGCGATGTCACGATACTGCTTGTTCTGAAGCTGCTTGAGGTAGCCGGAAACGATCTGTTGGGCCAGCGTATTCTCGGGAGCCAGCGTGTGCAGTTGGATCAACAGGCATTCACGCACGTCCCGAGCCGCCACGCCCACCGGATCGAATACCTGGATCAGACTCAGGGCTTCCTGGACATCGGCCAAGCGAGTGCCCGCCGGTTTGCGCAATCTCCTCCAGCGGCGCGGTGACGTACCCATCCTCATTCAGGTTGCCAATGATGGAATCACCGGCTTCGCGCACCGAATCCGAGCAGACGCAAAGACTCAATTGCCACTCCAGGTGAGCAGCCAGAGACGTTGGCTGAGAGAGGAAGTTCTCGAAGGAGGGCCGTTCCACCACCTCGGCTTCCGGAGACCGGTATCCGGGATCGAGATAATCATCGAAGAATGAACCGAAATCAATCTCTTGGAAGGAATCCTGGTGGTCGTCGTTTCGGGCCACTACATGATTGGTCGCCGGCGGAGTGTGTTCTGCGTTTTCCGTCTCGGTACGTTTGTCGACCTCGTCGATGCTCGGAACATCCTCCGGAACCTCTTCCAGAACAGGGTTGGCAACCATCTCCCGGTTAATCATCTCCCGCAGCTCGAGTTTATTGAGCGCGAGAACGCTGACCATTTGCACCAAACCGGGCGTCAGAATCTGCTTCTGCGCCACCTTGAGGTTCAGTCCGATTCTAGGAGCAGGCCCACCACCCATACGATTCTATGTTCCTTAGTAAGAGCGAACCCGCACCCGCGGGTCGCCCCTTGGCGGCGTTCGGCGGCCGCTACGCCAAACTGACCCACTACTTATCCAGCATTAGAGACTGGCGCGATCCGGTTACATTGTCAACCGGAAACTATCGCCCAGGTAAACTCTTCTCACCTCGGCATCCTGTCCCAGTTCTTCCGGCGACCCGGCACGGAATATCCGCCCGTTGTTAATAATATAGGCCCGATCCGTCACCTGCAAGGTGTAGGGCACGTTGTGGTCGGTCACCAGCACCCCGATCCCTGTCCCTTTCAAACGCACAATGATCTTCTGTATGTCTTGGACCGTGAGCGGATCGATTCCCGAGAACGGTTCGTCGAGAAGAATGAAGGAGGGTGAAATCACCAAAGACCTTGCGATCTCCACTCGCCTTCGCTCCCCTCCTGACAGCATGTACCCTTCACTCCGCCGCACCTGCTGCAACCCTAAATCCTCGACCAACTCTTCCAGCCGCTCACGACGCTGGTGCGCGGTTAGCGGCAAAGTTTCGAGAACCGCCATGATGTTCTCTTCCACAGTGAGCTTTCTGAATATGGAAGGCTCTTGCGGCAAGTAGCTGATCCCGTTTCTTGCCCGGATGTACATGGGATAGTCCGTTATGTCCGCTCCGTCGAGCATCACCTGGCCGGAATCCGGGCTGGTAAGGCCGACGATGATGTAGAACGTCGTGGTCTTACCCGCTCCATTGGGCCCCAGTAGCCCTACGACCTCTCCCTGAGTAATCCTCAGGCTAATATTATCAACGACTTTGCGTCCCTTGTACGATTTCGTCAACTCAACTGTAGAGAGAATCTGCATGGTCGCTCATGGCGCGACGCGGTGCTGCGATAAAGAGGGTGTCCCATCACCTCCCTCCACAAGAAGCCTATCATCGTGGACAAACAGTGTCAAACGACGGCCGGTTGTGAAGCCCCTCTTTTCGTCACGGATACCGGGGGGCCCGCCGGTGAGGACGATTTGCCCCGTGCTGGCGGAGTACTCGCCGTGATCTGCCGTGGCTCGTCTACCCGGTTGGACAACTAGGACGTGGCCATCGGCATTGGCATGGTCCACCTCGGAGTCTTGATTCGTCCCGATGCGGGAGAAATAAACATCCATCCTGTCGCCTTCCATGGTGGTCAGCCCGGTCTGGAGCTTGACGTGACCATGGTAGGTCGCTTTGCTACCCCCGTCGAAAGCTTCCAAGGAATCGGCACGTACAGTGAGCGGACGCGTTTCGCGACTGGCGGTTCCGGTGGACGGTGGCGTCCCCGCCCCCTTGGAAGCGGGTTGGAGATGGGAGGTCAACACCTGGGCGCCGGAACTCATCCGCTTCCCCTTCCGGTAAACGTCCAGGCTGGTGGATTCCACGACATCCGCGCCGCGCCAGGCGCGCACGTGTCCCTCGTAATGTGCGAATTGGACTGCGCCGTTGGGCCACCATGCGGTCCGCTAAGACGTTTGTGGGGTCTGGGGCTTGCCCGTTCGCCGTCTGGTCCCCACTTCCGAAGTGAGTGCTCTGTACCTTGCCGATCCCGTCGGCAGTGTCAGTCGCAAGATCGAAGTGAAGGCGCTCGCACTTTGCCTGGCTCTCAGCATCCCACAGGCGAGGATGGCCAGTCAGGGTCACATCCTGCGCGGCGGCCACATAGACGGACTCCTCCGCACTGGCGTTGCGGTCACCGTCACGGAAGGTGTAATTCCCTGACTGGATGACCTGCTGAAGGGCGTGTGTCGCCTCGTCAAATGTGGCCAATAGCTGATCCGCAGTGCTCTCTTGGGCGACACTGCCCGGCGGGGCGTCACGGCGCGGCTGAAAAACGATATGGGTCGGTTTTAGGCCACGCAGCGTTTCCAGGTCGCTGAGCGCGCTGAAAGTCATCAGGAACTGCCCGGCGGTTATGATGCGCTGCCCTGCCTTGGAATCCGATGGGTCGATTACGAGTTTACCGCTGCCGACCGTCTGCGCATCCTGAAGGCTCTTGCCGTTCGGCCGAAAGCTGAACTTCAGTTCCGAGGCGGAGAGCGATCGCTTTTCTATGGTCGCCGGTTTTGCCGACTTTCCCTGGCCCAGGGTTGGCGAAGATTCGACTACAAGTTCCACGTTCTCTGAAGCATCCCCACTCTGCAGCTTTGCGGGAGCGCCGGCAAGATTCAGTTCAACTCGTTCCGCCCGCAAGTGGCTAGTACTCCCTTTACCGAGAGATTGCCCGCCGACATTCCCTTCGGCCGTCAGATGGCGCAGGGCCCTCAGCGCCGGGTCAAACTCGCCCTGCGCGCGATCCGCCGAAAGCTCTACCTGCCTCTCCGGCGACGATTCCGAAGCTTTGACGCTGCCCTCCATCTCGACTCGAGTGACACGATTTGCTTCGTCCAGAAGTACCTTGCCGCCGCCGGCGGAGACGTTCTGGTCGCCTTGCGTAACCCGAACCGGGCCCGAAAGGGCTATTTGCCTGCCGGGCTTTTCATAGCGAAGATGGCTGGCCGTGAGCTTCATGGGAGGAGTGGAGGCATGACCTTCGCGGGGGGGCAATTCCATGGCCACATCTTTTTCGAGATCCAACGAACCGTCTTTCGTGCCGTAAACCATCCCCCGGGACGATCCGGATGCCGGCCCGACGCGGAAGTGCACAACCTCGTCGCTGGTTACCAGCGATTTTTCGTGCTGATAAGAGATCTTGGAAGTATCCAAGTAGACCGTCCGGCTGCCTCTCGAGTTTGAAGGCTGGGTATTCTCGGCCTCGGAATTGAGTTCAATGTGTACAGGGCCGGAGCTGAACAGATCGCCGTTCTGGCTGTTGTACTGGCATTGCTGCGTGCGCAGGAGGTCGCGCCGCTTGCCCGTCTTGCCGAACAACTCCACCATCACGTCCTCCAGGACTGTTGCTCCTCCCAGTTTGAAGGACACCGTCCTCGCGGCATGAATGGTGTAGACGCGCCGATTACCGTCCGAGTGGGTGACGGTATAGCCGGAGAGCTGCTGGTGAATATCCACGGGGACATTCTGCGGCAATACGGCGGGCATTTCCTTGTGGCGCGTTGCAAGCCAGTAGGTGCCGGTCACCGCCAAGGCGGTGACGGTCAGTGCACCGGCCACGAGCCAGGTCATCCAATCTCGGTGCCGGGTTGCGCGTTGTCCTGCGCCGTTCATCCCCTGATTTCACTCAACACCAACTGCAGGGTTGTGGTGTCCTGAAACACATTCTGGTCCAACGTGAAAGCCAGGTCGAGCGTTTGCCCGGCAACCAGCGCCGCGCCCCGCTCCGCCATTCCCCACCCGATGGCGTCAAAAGACTTAGGCCCGCGGGCCACTCGTAGTTTTAGATGCTTCTCCTGGAGGATTCGAGGTCCCACCACGAGACGCAGGTCGCGAGCCGCCAGGACCGGGGTGGGATTGGCGCAACCGAAGGGCGCAAGCGTCTGCAGCGCTTCGTAGAGAGTCCAATCGATTTCGTGCCCGCTCACCTCGGCATCGACGCGCAGGGTTGGCTCCAGATCCGCCGGTTTCAGAATCTCTCGTGCGTAATGCTCGAAGCGCGCTTCCAGTTCCGCGATCCGCTCCGCGGGCAATGCGAAGCCCGCTGCCCGGGCATGGCCGCCATAACGTAGAAACAGGTCCTGCATGGCGGCCAACGCATCGAGGAGGTGAAAGGCTCGTATCGATCTCCCGGAGCCGACTCCTACCCCATCCTCCACGCTCACTACCAGCGCCGGGCGGTGGTACCGCTCCACCACGCGCTGCGCCACAATCCCGATCACTCCCCGATGCCACGCCTCACCGGCCAGCACCAGGGAGTAGCGCTCCCTCTTCTCGGGGTGGCCATCCATCTCCTCCACGACCTCACGCAGAATCCCCTCTTCAATTCGCTGCCGGTCGCGGTTGAATCTGTCCAGGCGCCCGGCGATCTCACGTGCCTTCTCCAGGTCCGAGCACGTGAAGAGGTCAATCACATCCCGTGCATCCTCCATGCGCCCTGCCGCGTTCAGGCGCGGCGCCAGACGGAATCCCAAGTCCCCGGCCGAAATGTCGCAGCGAAGGAGCCCGCAAACCTCGAGCAGCGCCTGCAAACCGGCCTGCGAAGGTTGCCGGAAAGCCTCCAGCCCGAAGTGCGCAATGACCCGATTCTCACCCAGCAAGGGGACGACGTCGGCAATCGTCCCGAGCGCGACAACTTTCAGGTAGGACTGGAGAAGCCGGCCGGAGAGCCTTTCGCCCAGTAGAGCTTGCACCAGCTTAAAAGCCACCCCTACGCCGGCCAGGACCTTCTCGGGATAGCCGGAGTCGGCCCGCTGTGGGTTCAGAATAGCACAGGCCGGAGGCAGATGGCCGTCCGGCAGGTGATGATCCGTTACAATGCAATCCAAGCCCAACTCACGCGCCCGATTCAGCGCTTCGTGTTCCCGGATGCCCGTGTCCACGCTGACCACTACTCGGATACCCTTGGCCGCCGCCTCCTCCATGACGGCCGCGCGCATCCCGTAACCATCGTGCAAGCGATGCGGGATGTACGCCTCAACCTCCCCACCGAGTCCCCGCAGCGCCGCCAACAGGATGATCACCGACATGGTTCCATCCACGTCGTAGTCGCCATAGACCAGGATCTTCTCTCTCTGCTCCAGCGCGCGGCGCAGGCGGTCTACGGCGGCCTTCATGTCGGCCAGTAAGAAGGGATTGTGAAGCTGATCGAGTGCGGGGTGGAGGAATCGCTGCGCTGCTTCCGGATCAGTGATTCCCCGCAGGGTCAGAAGCCGGGCGACGATATTCGGGATGTCTAGCTCGCGGCGCAAGCGGGCGACCGCGTCTTCATCCACCTCACAGATTTGCCAACGCATAGCGGACAGCCATCGTGACAGAAGACGCCCAAGGTTGCAAGCCTACACTCGCTGTCCCTAATTCGTCGATGGGGTGGGCCGGACGGAGGGGGGGTCTGGGGGTCGCGAACCGCCCCTACTAGCCGACAACGTGTCGTTGTTTGGCTTCTAATTCCGTGGCGGAGCTTCGGTTAGTTTTGCGCAAGATGCGCGGTTTTCGCTCGTTTTAGCGTCCGACTTATGCCCATTCGCGCTCAAAACATGCGCAATTTGCAGCATTCAAAAAAGTGATGTCATTTATTCTAAAGTACTTATTGAGTTCGTTCCCACCATTTTCCATTTTTTGAATTACCCGGGTCTACCATAGCACCACGACATTCTGTCCGCGCCTCGCGCCGCATCACTCGCTGGGCCTCGCCTACGACAATATGTCCACATCACGACCACGATTATAGGCTATCACACCGGCCACCACTTGTCAAGCGGAAAATTGGGCGATTGTTTACTTGACACAGGAGGGCAACTCTGATGAGGAAGAAAAAACTAATACCGCAACAAGAAATCATCAATCAGGGAGTCCGGGTTCTACGCCAGTTAGGACCCCTGCGTCTTTGGCACACTTCAAATAATCAGACATTGCCTGTTCAAGGTACCCGGCAAACTTCGCGTCGTCGTCGTGGACCACCTGCTGGAAAGCAGCCAGTTCGGGGCCGGACCAAATCCCGCTCTTAACAAGGGCCTCGGAAGTTGCGCCTATAAGCCCATACAGGCGGGCAAACATGAAGATCATAACCCTGTGCTCTTCGGCTGTCATGGGGTTCCTCCGTGCAGTAAGCGATCCATGATATGCTTGAAGGCAAGGAGCAGAAGGCCAATCACGAGGCCGTGCGGGGTTTGCATCGCGGCTTCGTTTCCACTTCAGCCTTGATCCGTTCGAGCGCTTCTTTAGGAAACAAGTGCTCCGCGAGTTCCTTGTCTTTGAGTTTGTGAACGTCTTTTGGAAGGTGTTTCATGGATACCAATCTAATCCAATTGTTCGAGAAATTCAACAGTGAAGATCGTTGCCGCGAGTACTTGGAAATCCTGCGTTGGCCCTCCGGCGTGTGCTGCGTACGATGCGGCAATCTGCCTGTGTCTGAACTTGAGAAGCGGCGCCAATACGAGTGCAAGGCTTGCCGGTATCAGTTCTCCGTAACTGCCGGTACGGTTTTCCATGATTCGCATCTTCCCCTGTGGAAATGGTTTCTCGCAACTTACCTGATCTGTGAATCGAAAAAGGGAATGTCGGCCAATCAGATCAAGCGGACGCTCGGAATCTCCTACAAGACCGCATGGTATCTGTGCCATCGGATTCGAGAAGCCATGAAGATCGAGCCGACTGAAAAGCTCAACGGCGTGTGCGAGGTTGACGAAACTTTTGTTGGCGGGAAGTATGACAAGCGCCGGAAACGTGAACCGTATGATAAGCCTTGCGTGGTTGGAGTCATTCAGCGCAAAGGTGAAGTCCGCGCAGAGAAATCCATATCACGGGGCGCACGGGCACTCTCGGCCTTCGTGAAAGCAAGTGTAGAGCCGGGGGCTACGCTGATGACGGACGATTACGCAGGCTATGAGAAGGTGGGTCGCGACTACGATCACCGCGTTATCAATCACTCGAAGCTCGAATATGTTGTGGGCCTGACGCACACGAACTCGATTGAGAATTTCTGGTCGTTGTTCAAGCGGGGCGTGATAGGGCAGTTCCACAAGGTTTCTGAAAAGCACCTCGACCGCTACCTTGATGAATTCACCTATCGGTTCAATGGGCGGGAAGATGACACGCTTTTTCAACGGACGTTACGGAATCTGGTATGCGGGAAAACCTTGACTTTCGAAAGGTTGACGACCGATCAGGGGTAATAGCCTCTCCAGTTCCATTTCAGGGATTAAGACATTTGAAAGAGTGTGGTATTGGCGGTACTATGCCGTGTGCCGAACCTCACGGAATAAGGACCACGTGCCGCCATGTCAATAGAGACAATGGTGTTCGAAGTTGGATTGGTGATTGTCGCAACAATCCTATACTTCCTCATCGAACGCTACGTCAGAAAGTTTTGGTGGATCATGGCCATTGGACTACTTGGCGTTGCCGCAATTGCCTATCCCATATACAGGCATTTCCACCCTAGCAGCCTTATGTTGTCCCCGTCTTGGATATTCCTCTTGCTGTTGCTGGCGACGTGGGGACTGATCTGGTACGACATACGAGAGACCCAGCGCAATGGTGAAATCAGGCCGATCAGGACTGTCCACCGGTGGTGGAATCAGAGCACCTTCGACCATTTCTATACTCTGGACCCCGCCGGGGAGCAGGCCCCCATGAACGGCTACACCTACGACGGGGCCAAGAGAAGATTCAAATTGTTCCCGACCGGAACTGTGGGTACGACACCCTTTTATCGCTTGTTTAATCCCGCAACGAGGCATCATTTCTACACCAGCGACCCCCATCTTGAATCGGCTCTCAACAACGGATTTCACTTGGAGGGGGTCATTGGCAATATCGCAGCAAGTCAGTTGCCCGGAACGGTGGCCCTTAGTCACTGGTTTCATTCAGGAAAAGGGAATCATTTCTACACAACTGACTTATCGGGGGAATTGGCCTCGACTCTGGGATATCATTTTCAAGGAATTTCAGGTTACGTCCAGCCCCGCTGAGGGCCAGTTAATCCATCCATCTTTACGTGACCTGTTATTTTTCCGCCTGTGCCTCTGGCACTACCTCACGTCTGTCACCTTGCCGTTGTGAAACTCGACGGTCATGTTCTTGTACTTGTAAAGAACCTTTTCACCCAAGTCCACCTTCGTTTCCGGCAAGCCAAGCTCAAGTTCGACTCGCGCTGGCGTCATTCCGAGCGTGACTTCCTTGACGGATGCGCCGCCTTTCTTCTGTTCCTCGTCAACTGTACGCGAAGCAAACTTTACCAGCCTAACGATTAGGAAGATTGCCAAGATTACAACCAGAACCATCACAATGATGCCCACAGGATCATCCATTTCAATATCCCCCTTCAAGCAATGACAAGATTAAAGATGCCTACCCCATCCAGGAGGAGCGTAGCCTCGCGCCTTCCTCTCGCGAAACGACGATTCGATGGAGCATGAAGAAAGAGTATGTGCCGAGGGGAATTTCTGCTTGGTCATTTCCTTACGCCAGCGGGCTCGTGCGCGTTTCGCCGCCGCGCTCATTTTTCGTATCGGCTTCTTCTTGGTCAGTGGTTGTAATCTCTGCATAATCCCTCCCCTGTTGGCCAAGAGTATACACCCGAGTCCATCCCGCAATCCATCCGCCAACCCCTGATTGAACGAAGGCCATCATGAAGCGTAGACGAACAACTCCTATTCTTGTATTCTTGCTCGTCATGTGTCACATCCTCAGAATTTTGTTCCAAGGATTCACTGCCGCAGACGTTTGGCTTCTGATTATCGAGCTGGTGGTCGTGGCGCTGATTGCCGACGAGAGAATCCGATCTTGGAGACGTAACCGCAGGGCTAAGCAACTGCTGGATTTGATATCAAAGGGGGAGGACTTACGTGATGCCGTTCCCACAAATAACACGCCGGTGGCCCTCCAAGAGAAATGGGCGAGCGAGGTACGGCGGTGGACAGCGGACGCTACAGAACTAGTCAGAAAATGTAGACCGTATGCGTGGAAAATCTTCCAGCGTAATCGGGGAGAGGAAGCCTTCTTGCTACCTCCGACCAACGTTGAGGAAGCAAGTCAGGACCTACAACTTTCACTGGGCAAGCGACTACGGGCTCTCCAGAGGATTCTTGGAGACGAATTCACCGCTGGGTGGTTTTGACAACTCCCACAAGATTCTTACAGCAACACAGAATTAGGACACTACCAAGAACTGAAAACCGATTGGCCGCTCGACCAGTCTGCTGCAATTCCGAGGATTCGTGGCCTTCAAGAGTGACGCTTACCCAGACTTGGCAATCCCCCCTGAACCACAGGGGAGTACCTTGTGTATTTGCGGTCGATTTCCTTCAATTTTGCCTTCAGGCTCTCTCCCGTTAGCTGTCGTATTTCTTCGGCAAAATCCTCTGACGCCCCAGTGGAATCATCACGTTTTAGCTCATCCGCCATCGCCTGCATAGCATCCTCAAGCACAAACCCAATCAGATTTATGAGTTCCCGCACCCGTTGTACCCGCTCAGAAACCGGCCAAGAATGGAACCCGCTGCCGAGATTATAGGCTAAACAGATCGTGGCATGGTTTGTGGGAGAACCCCTGTGGATCAAGAATCTTGCTCGGTCGCCGTCATCGGGCCAACAGCGTATTGTTGTGTAGTTTTCTGCATTCCCGTAAGTCACAGGTATTACCTCCACTAGCCGCATGAATCAGAACCTTGGACCTTCCGGCGATGCACATTCTATACCTCTGAGCAGTCAACGGCGGAAACAAATTTTCGGATCGGAAATCTGCGTATGTGAGGCACCCAATGGAGAACAGAAACAGGACGAAGAAATCAGGGCGACAGGTCCCACGGCGCCTGGTTCCACCGGCAGGCAAATTGCTCAAGAGTGTCATCACTCAGCAACGTCTTGGGGGGCCAAGCAAGCGGCGTACGATCAAGCAGGGGCCAGAACGCGATTGTACTCCCTCTCCACTCAGGACCTTCATAGGGCTGAGGAAAATTGAACATGGTCCGGGAATGTCGGGAGGGTCTAAACGCCATGAGTTGCAGGACAACCCACCCAAACGCAAGAGTGAATGTGAAGTCCCAGAAATCGAATCTTCTCTTTTTATGATATACGGTACGAAGAAGTCCTGCATGCGCCGCTTGGCGTCTATGACACGCCGCGAGCCACAGATAGATGCCGTTCGGAAGCTCCCGGGTATGACGGAATTTTTCCCGTACGCTGGGAGCAAAGAAGGGACTCTGGTCTTTTATTACCACTGGAGCATGATCAAGGACGTTCGCCTTCAGAAACGTAAACGCCGCAAGCGCAGGAACGCTCTCAACAGGGATTGATATGCTGCCGCCACGGTAGTTCACCATGTCCTTAAGGGTGTCGCGAGCAGCAGACTCAATGCCACTCATCCAACCACTGTTGCACTCCTCACACGGCAGGCGCAATTTCTGACTGACATATTTGCTCTTCCACTGTCTTGTATCACCATTGGGGGCCGTCTCAGTAAAAGTATAACCTTGCACTGTCGGATACATGCGATTGATCCAATCGCTGAATGTGTGCTCCCGTGTTAAGATTCGATATTGTTGGCAAAACAGACATACCCCTTTTGCCATGCAGACAAGGTAGCATCTTTGCTGCGTCAAGTAAACAATCGCCGAAAATTGCATTTGCAGACAGGCTGGCGCAGACCCCCGATTTTTGGGGTCTGCGATGTCCCGAAGGGACACGTCCGAAGGAATTGTTTCCCCTTGAGGTCGCGTCGCCCCTATACTGTGCGGCATCATGCCGATCTACCATCGCACTTACAGTCCGGGTGAACTGCAGTTCATCACCAGCAGCACTTACCGCCGGGCACAGATCTTTCGCTCTCCTCGCTTCTGTCAATACTTCGTCGAGCGCCTCGAGGAAGTGCGGCAGAAGATGCACTGCCTGTTCATTGGCTGGGTCCTGATGCCCGAGCACTTCCATTTGCTGCTTAAACCTCAGCCGGCCGAATCAACTCCCGTGATCATCAAAGAACTCAAAGAGGAGACGGCCCGACGCATTCTCAAAACACTTCGTGAAAACCAGCAGCATCCCTGGTGCCAGAAGATGTTGGCTCGCCTCCGCTTGCCGCCCTCGGTGCATGATGAGTCCCACTTCCGTCTTTGGAACCGGCGTTTTCACCCCTTCGATGTATACAGTGAAGAGAAGCGGCGAGAGAAACTGAACTACATGCATAACAACCCGGTGAAGCGCGGGCTCGTGAGTTCGCCTGGGGATTGGCCGTGGTCAAGCTGGAGGTTTTACTTTCTGCACGACGCATCCGTTCTGCGCATGGACCGGCTGGATTGAGCCGGACTAAGCACGTGTCCCTTCGGGACATCGCAGACCTCCAAAGGCAGAGGTCTGCGCCAGCCGGCCTCAAACGGCGGAGGTCTGTGCCAGCCGGCGAGTATTTGCTTGACCAGAATTGGCATGCTACCATGGCACGATGAGTTGCAGTACAGAGAATTGCCAAAAGGCACAGGCAGTTGTCAAACGGTGGTTGGATAGCCATCCAACTGAAGTCCAGCGGATCGGTAGTTGGACCGTTTTCGACGGCCTGTCGTCACACGATGTCGTCATACGAATTCACCGAGTAGACGGCGTCCGGGAGCTTACCCTCAAGGACCAGCAAGTTCAAGCCGTACCTGAACGCCGCATTGTTGACTGGCTAGATAATCTTTCCAGTCAGTCCACAGCTGCCCATCAGAGCTAACCAAGCAGTTAAATCTCACAACTATTTCCTTACCAGCCGAATTCTCGTGTCGCAACGCTGACCATTTTCACAGTCTCTTCTGCTAAAGGAAGAGCAATCGCGGGTGGGGCATATGTGGCGAGCTAGTTGTCGGCATGTATGCGACCTTTGGGGTCGCAGGGGTATACCATGCCACGATTTGGATGCCCTGGGCTTTCATAGTGGCCCTGTGGCACGTCGAAGACCCGACAGTGCTTCATTTCCAGTGAAGTAAATGCTATGATTTCGCGCTTGTCCGGGCTCGTATTGACCCCTCTTTGGAGCACCACATGGAAAACGCGAGGCTTGACGTAACGCCGATAGAACAAACTGAACAGGAGCTCCTGAATTTATTTACGACGGACTCTCCCGGTCTTCCGCTCGGGCAAGTGTATCGGGCTGCAGATTCGTTCGCGAAGGTTAGTGACGAATTTAAGGCCGCTCAGGGGAAAGTGAAAGTTCTCGACGTTTTGACATTTGAGGATTGGATGACCAAGTTTCGGCAAAGCCTTCTGGATCGGCGCCTCGACCTCGATCTTGTCCTACGTCGAATTATCTCTAGAAGGCAAATCTACAAATATGTACTGGTGGGACGGTATATCGTACCAAGAATTTCGGAGCCGGAGTTCAGAGCCCTGGGAGGTATTGAAAAGGCCGCGATTCTGGCTGACGTTGCAGAAGTGGGGAGGCTAACGCCGGATTTGTTAAAGGCTGCGGCTGAATGCACTCTACAGAAACTTAAAGAGAATGTCGCTCCGTTACTTGGGAAGGAGGTCACGTGGGATAAGCACCTAGGAATCGACAGCCACGAGGCGGCGGTGGCGAGCCTCATTGTGATGGGTAATCGGCTCGGCTATAAGACATACACCGCCCATCCCGCACACAAATTCGAGGGACAAGAACTGCGCGACATGGCAACCACGATAGAACTTCCGCGTTTTGCCACTGAGCAAATAATGAGGTCCGTTAATCGGATTGACGTGGTATGGCTGAAGGACGACTACCCCGAATACTTTTTTGAGGTAGAGAACTCCACGGATGTCACCTCAGGGCTGCATCGCATGTTCCAGGCCGTGAAGTACGGTGAACAATTCTTCATCGTGGGGCCTAAAGAAGTTAAGGGGCGTTTCCTCCGTGAAATACAAAAATCGCCCTTCAAAAATGTGAAGGAGAAGTACTACTTTCGCTCCTACAATCAACTTCGCCACATGTTTCATGCAGCAAGGAGGTACTGCGATGCTCACGGCGACTTTTTTGAGAAGCAAGAATAGCACACCGCCCCGGAGTGAGCCGGGGCTGGAGCAGAGTGAAACTCTGCGGTCCGCTGAACCGCAACGCCTTAAGGGCGCAGGGCTAGAGCCTTGGACCAGTCCGTAGCGAACCAGTGTCGCGAAATGACCGTCGAAAAACCGGTCAGATTACTTCGCCATGCAACTTGTTCTCGTCGAGAATGGTCATTACGTGACCGCGACGAGCTCTTCGGAATGGTCCATGAGGACCTCGCGCGCCAGGCGGACGGACTCCGCAATGGCCTCTCGGCTTACCGCGCCGCGCCAGTTTTCGATGATGGCCTCCCAAGCCATACCGGTCGACACCTGATCGAGCACGTCGGCCACCAGAATCCGCGTGCCCCGAAAGGTCGGCTGACCGTGACACACGCGGGGATCAATGACGATGAAACGCCCGAGGGCCTTGGCCATGTCTTGCTATCCTCCCGGAACCTTCCGCCGCTCCCAAGGCTCCATTGCTGCCATTATATCGAAATCTGAGGAATAGCCGGAAGAATATCGAAGCCGCCGACCACGAGGTATTTAACGCCATGGGACTGGAAGGCGGACAAAAGGTCTTTGTCGTCTTGGTACATCAGGCTCGATCTCCCAACCCTTAAGTGCATAGGCGGTTTCGATCAATTCCTCGATCGCGTCCAGCCGTTCATACCCGGGCCGGCTTTGCCAATAGCGGTACTCGTCCGCCTTCATCTCATCGAAGTCCGTGTACTTGCGTACGATCGGCGCGTCATCCATACGTTTTATTCTTAGCACAGGAGCAAGGAAGCCGAAATGCTGCGTCATATTGCTGAGCGGTGGGAAGGGCGGGGCTTCAGCCCCGCCACGGAAAACGGCTCGTCATTGGGGCTTTCGCCCCTCAAGGAACGTGGCTTCAGGGCCTAAAGGCCCAACTCGTTGGGCTCCCGGAGGCGGCGGGGCTGAAGCCCCGCCCTTCCAAAGCGCCACGTTATCACGGCGACTTCCGTCACTCGGTACTAGTCAGTTCACACTCCCGGGTTGGCTTGAGCACGCTCTTCGAGGAAGGGGTCAGGAGGCATGACGCCTTCGCCTGCCAAGGCGATGTTGTTGCGTGTGGTTCTCTTAACGAGGTACATGGCCTCGTCGGCGAGGCGCAGAATCTCGCGGTGGGTGCGGCCGTCGGTAGGAAATGTTGCAATGCCGAAGCTGGCGGTAACCTTGATGTTCAGATTTTCCGAATGGAAGAAAGTTTTTGAATTCAGCAGGTCTTTGAGCCGCCGCACGACGGTGAGGGCATTCTCTTTCGAGGTCTGGGGCAGGATCACGACGAATTCGTCGCCACCATATCGAAACGCGTAATCAATCAAGCGCAGGTTGCTTTTAAGAAGGTCGCCGATTCTCCAAAGCAGCCTCGATCCCACCAGGTGGCCGTAATGGTCGTTGACTTGTTTGAAGAGATCGAGATCGAAGAAGATTACAGAAAACTGATAGCCGTACCGGGTGGAACGGTAGATTTCTGCATCCAGAACGAAATTGAGGTGCCGCGCGTTAAAGAGGGCCGTGCAGTCATCCATGATCGTGAGTTCATGCATGCGCTGCACGTACCGCGCGTTTTCGAGAGCGATCGCCGCATAGTCAGCAAGGCTCTTGAGCGTGGGGATGTGCTCTTGCATAAAGCTCTGCTTACCGAAGCAGTTTACTAGTTCTATGACACCCTGGACCGGTTCGCGGCCTTTAATGGGAACGCAAACCACCGAATGAGTACCCGGTTGCGGGAACTCGTCGCACCGGGACTTGAATCGCTGGTCGGTCTGGACGTCTTCCACCAGGACAGGTTCCCCGTGTTCAGCCACCCAGCCGGCGATGCCTTCTCCCAACTTCAGGCGAACGTCCTTAAGCTTCTCCGCGCCCTGTCCCATGGCGATTTCGAAATACAGTTCGCGCGCCTTCTCGTCGACCATCAAAAGTGACCACGTGTCCGGTTGTAAGAGGTCACTGATCTTCTCCATAACCGTCTGGAGGATTTTTTGGAGGTCGAGGGTTGAAAAGAGGGCCTTCCCAACCTCATGAAAGAGGGAGAGTCGCTGGACTTGCTGCCGAAGTTCGATGACCTCTTCCTGTAGGTCCATACTTATCCCTGGGGAGTCCCGAGTGATGTCTCCCATCACTCTTAGCATATACATTTCCTGCCATAACCTCAATGGTACCCAAGTACCGTTGGGGGGCCCAGAAGCAACCCAAGCAAAGGCTAGTGTCCTGGTTTGGCCCCTAACGCCGGCTTCCAGCCGGCCATGGAGCCGCCAAGATGGCGGCGCTACGACCAAATCAGGAAAGCGCCAGCGAAGCAAATCAATTGACACCCCCGAGGCAGGTCAATAAGATAGGCGTGGTGAAACCTTGGTGACGCGTAGCGAAGAACCAGAGTTAACGGGATTCGGCGAGTACTTACGCCGGGAGCGCGAAATGCGCGGCGTGACTCTAGAGGAAATATCCGCCGCCACACGGATTAGCATTCGCTTTCTGGAAGCTATTGAAAGCGAGGCACTCTCAAAACTTCCGGGAGGGATCTTTACTCGCAGTTTCGTGCGGAGCTACGCGCGATTTTTGGGCTTGGACGAAGAACGCGTGCTGACGGATTGCCAGCTTGCCGGCCGGCAAAAGCCGGAAGTCGACATCCATCGGATTGCGGCGAACCGGGCGAGCCAGAACGGCGCGGCTTTGCGCACGCGGGTGATCGGACTTGCGGTAGCAGCGGTGCTGCTGGCAGGCGGCTATGCGCTTTTCCGCCATACGCGCCGCGTCCGGGAGCAGCGTGTGAGCGCACCCATCGTGGTTCCGCCGAGCGCCCCTGCGGCTACAACGACCAATCCGGCCGCAAACTCCTCGACCGGCGCAAACCCACCCGCTAATGCACCGGCGGTCCAACCCCCTGCCTCCACCCCGCCTGGAAGCAACCCGGCACAGACCGCCTCCACCGCTTCACCCGGCAGCACAACGGCGCCTGCCACGCCCCAGGGCGCTCCTTCCCCCCTTGGAGCAAAATCAAAGCCGGCAGGTCAGAGCGCCGCCTCCCAGACGCCTCCCGCGGTTCCGAGCCTATCCGACTTGACCCTGCAAGTGACCGCAACGGAACGCGCCTGGGTAGCCGTGGATGCTGACGGCAAGACGGTACTACAGAAGGTATTGAACCCCAACGAGGTCCAAAACCTGAAAGCTCACGACACCTTCGATGTCACGGTGGGAAATGCTTCGGGCATCGTGTTGACTCTGAATGGCGAAGCTCTGAAACCCCTGGGGCGGCGCGGCGAGGTAAAGTCCGTTCATCTGACTCGCGAGGACATGAAAAACCCTAGCCCTGGAAGGTAGTTTATTTCCGAGCGACTAGTCGAGACAATTCGCGCCGGCACTGTACCGGAAGTGGTGCGCCGCAAGGCGTGCCGGGGTGAACTGCCTGTTTCTTTGCAGGAAAAGATCGAAATCCTGGTGTTGCTAGCTTCCGGAGTCGAGGGCGAGGAGCAGAGTACCGCCCTCCAGGCCCTGCAATCCTGGCCCCCCGCGGAGCTTCAGCAAGTGCTCCGGGACCCTGCCACTCCGGTCGCCGTCCTGGAGTTTGTTGCCACCAACCTCGCGCCCCACCGCGAAGAGTTAGGAGAGGCTCTCCTTCAAAACCCCAGCTTGGCCGACCACGTTCATGGCTGGCTGGAAGGCGCTCTCACCCTCATCGCCGAGGCCAGATCCAGCGACGTTTCCGAACCACCCACTCCCGCTCCTTCAGAAGAAGCGGCTGGGGACCCAACGCCTGAGCCGCAACAGCCAAAGCCCACCACGGCGATTCAGCGAGCCCAACGCATGACGGTAGTGCAGAAGGTCAAGGCCGCTTTGACCGGTACTAAGGAAGATCGAATGATTCTGATCCGGGACAGCAACAAACTGGTGGCCCGCGCCGTGATGCAATCGCCCAAACTCAGCGAGGACGAAGTCGAGAAATATGCCGCCATGAAAGATGTGTGCGAGGACGCCTTGCGGATCATTACGCTGAACCGCAGATTCATGAAACTCTACGTGGTTGTCCGGGCTCTCGTCAACAATCCCCGAACCCCTATTGATGTAGGTTTACATTTAGTCCCTCGAGTCAACGAATTCGATCTGAAGAAGTTGGCTATCAACCGGAACGTCGCCAACGTCATCCGTCACACCGCCGAGAAGATCGTCCGGCAAAGAGAAGAAGCCCGCAAGCCGAAATTCCAGGGCGGCAAATTCTAGAATTAGAGCGAGCGCTGATCGAAAGGCCGCGGAAAGAGTTCGGCAAGGTGATGTAATTCCTTCACGCCTGCGGCATTGCCCAAGACGACCTCAAGATCACCGCAGAACTCCCAAAGCAGTTGACGGCAGGCTCCGCAAGGCGCTGCCGGCCGTTCTCCCCCCGAGGCTACCGCAATTCGAGCGAAGGACCGCTCGCCTTCAGAGAGAGCCTTCCATAACGCCACCCGCTCGGCGCAAACTGTCAGCCCGTAGGTGGCGTTCTCGATGTTGCAACCCGTATAAACTCTGCCCTCCGCAGTGAGAAGCGCGGCGCCGACTTTGAACCGTGAGTAGGTTGCGACAGCGTATTCTCTGGCCTTCATCGCGTGCTGGAGCAATTCTTCCAACGTCATCGCTTATTCACCTTTTAAACTCCCCTCCTCGGCGAGGAGGGGAACCGCGGGGTTATGAAGTCTTCGCCACGACCGGCAAGGTGGCGCCGATAAGGCGCGCTAAATTCCGCCCTGCAGCCTGGCCGGTGGTGATTACTTCTTGATGGCTCAGGGGCTTTCGGCTCAACCCGGCGGCGCGGTTGGTGATTGTGGCCACGGAGAGCACGCGCACTCCCATTTGCCGCATGGCGATAACCTCCGGCACGCTGGACATACCCACCGCACCGGCGCCAAGCGCTCTCAAAACTCGGATCTCCGCCGGCGTCTCATAGGTGGGACCCAAGAGCGCTGCGTAGACGCCCTCGAAACACTTCAGCCCCAGTCCACGGGCCACTTTGAGCACCGCCCGGCGCAACCGCGAATCGTACGCCTCACTCATGTCCACAAATCTCTCTCCCCAACGTGGGTCGTGAGATCCTGCCAGCGGGTTAGCCCCTTGGAGGTTGAGATGGTCGGAAAAAACCATGAAACTCCCCGGCGTAGCGCGCGGCGCAATGCCGCCCGCGGCGCAGGTGGTGATGAGGTAGCGAATCCCAGCTAACGCCAATACTCGGACCGGGAAAACTACCTCGCCGGGCTCGTAACCTTCGTAAAGGTGAACGCGGCCGGCCAGTACCGCCACTGGCACGTCACAACAGACTCCGAGATGCAACCCGCCGCTGTGGCCGGCGACTGAGGGCTGCGGGAAACCCGGAATCGAAGACCACGGAATCCTTCGTGCCCCATGCAGTTCCGGCAAAGCTCCGCCTAAGCCTGAGCCGAGCACGATTCCGACGCGTGGGACCACGGGCCAGCGCGCGGAGAGGAACCTCACAGCTCGCGACGCTTCGGAATATCCTGGAGTGCCTTTCCGCCCTCTCGGTACCATAAGCATTTTCTCGATCACGGGGGTAGGGGCGGTTCGCGAACCGCCCCTACTCCACAACTCACGTCAGCAAAAGCCCCGCAATGGCAGCCGCCAGGTAGTTCGCCATCGTTCCTGCGAGGACGGCGCGAAAACCCAATCTCGCCAAGTCCTGCTTGCGAGAGGGAGCCAGGGCGCCAATGCCTCCGATCTGGATGCCGATGGAGGAGAAGTTCGCAAAGCCGCACAACGCGTAGGTAGCGATGGTGAACGATCGCTCCGCGATGTGCCCCTTCAGCGGGCCGAGCATGGAGAACGCCACAAACTCGTTTAAGACCAGTTTCGTTCCCAGCAGATTGCCCACGACTCTGGCATCCTGCCACGGCACGCCGATGACCCATGCCGCGGGCGCCAGCAGCGACCCCAACAAGGTTTGGAGATTGGTATGCACTAAACCGAGGATGCCGTTGACCAGATACACCAGAGCGATGAAGGCGATCAGCATGGCCGCCACATTCAGGGCAAGATACAGGCCGTCCGTTACGCCGCGCGACGCGGCATCGAGAATGTTGGCAGATTTTTGTCCGGCGGCCATCTCAATCTTTCCCGCTGTCTTGGGAGTTCCCAGTTCAGGAACCAGCATCTTGGAAATCAGAATCGTCCCCGGCGCCGTCATGACCACCGCCGTCAACAAATGGCGGGCTTCCGCACCAAACAGCACATAGGCCCCGAACACCGAGCCGGCGATGTGCGCCATGCCGGCGGTCATGATGGTCATGAGTTCGGAATCAGTCAGCTCATCGAGGTAGGGCCGGATCACCAGCGGCGCCTCCGTCTGGCCCATCACGATGCTCGCTGCCACCTCCAACGACTCCGCCCCGCTCGTTCCCATGAGTCTGAACATCAGTTTCCCCGTCAGAAACACCAACGTCGGGAGCACGCGGAGGTAATAGAGGATCGATGAGAGGGCGGCGATGTAGATGATCATGGGCAGGGCCTGGAAAGCAAACACCACTCCGAACGGCCCCGCCTTCTCACCCAGCGGGCCGAACACGAAAGACGAGCCGGCAAAAGAGTAATTCAGCAGCGTGACGAATCCACCTGAGACTTTCTCCAGCAGCCAGTACCCTGCATGTGTGCGAAGAACAAAAAGCGCCACCAGGATCTGTAGCCCCAGTCCCCAGGCCACAATCCGCCAGCTTATCGCGCTCCGCTTCTTCGATAACAGGAATGCGACGAGCAGAATCGTCGCGATGCCCAGCAGGGGTATGAAATGTGTCAGCATAGTTTTCAGTATTCAGTCATCAGTCATCAGCCCGCCGTAGGCGCAGCAGGGTGATTTCCGGAGGACAACCGTAGCGCAACGGGACCAGGACCTTGCCGATACCTCTGCTCACGTAGATTTGGGTTCCATCCAGCCGATTCCAGCCTTCCACAAACCGCTTGCCCAACTTTGACTTCCCATACACCGAGCCGACCATGGGAAGCCGGACCTGTCCTCCATGAGTGTGCCCCGAAAGCATCAGATCAATCCCGTGCGCCGCTGCCATGTGGATGCCCAGGGGGTTATGGCAGAGGAGAATTTTGGGGTCGCGGGCCGGAACCAGCCGCAGGGCAGCGCGAATGTCCGCCGCTTCCCACCAAAGATCATCCACGCCCACCACCCAAAGCCTGGCCGAACCGGACCGCAAAGCGCAGTGAGTATTGCGAAGCACGCGGATGCGCTGTGAACGAAGCGCCTGCGTGATCTCCTCCGCATCCACCCGAAAATCGTGGTTGCCCAGCACGGCAAACACCCCCAGCCGGGCGCGTAATTTCCCCAACGCTCTCGCGACCGGCCAGATATAGGTTGGGGAAAGGGTCACGTAATCGCCCGTCAACGCCACCACGTCCGGCCGCAGATGATTGGCCAACTGGACGGCTCGTTGGATCTCTTCCAGGGGAGTAAAAAGACTGTGATGTAGGTCCGTCAGGTGCGCGATCTTTAACCCATCGTGGGCGGGGGCAAGCCGGTGCAGCCAGATGTCGGTTTCGGTAATCTCCGGATCAGGCGAGAGAGGCGATGCGAGGGGAGGTGCATCGCGGCCGCTCAGCGATAACGTAATCAGTCCCCTTCGCCGGAGGAATCGCCGCGGTCGTGCGGGTCTCACCAAATGTGCCTCTCGAAATCTTGAATGGGCGCAGTTTAAAGGCTGGTGCTCTTCCTTTGCTCCCCAGTGTCATTCTGAGCGCAACGATGAATCTCCGCAGTTGCCCTTCGCAGGGGAGTCAGGAAACTGCAGAGATTCTTCGTTGCGCTCAGAATGACAGGCGAAAAGAGCCCGCGATCCTCAGAAGCGCCCACCCGCGTCGCCGCGCCGCTCCAGGACCTCTTTGAACACGGCGACCATCGGATCGTGAATTAGGCCGTTCGAGACGAAGATATCGTCTCCGAGTAGTTCGAACGGTTTGCCGGTAATACCGCTCACGCGGCCGCCGGATTCCGTAACCAGCAAGGTGCCCGCCGCCTTGTCCCAGGGATTGAGCTTCAACTCCCAAAAGCCGTCGAATCGGCCGGCCGCGACGCAGCAGAGGTCCAAAGCGGCGGAGCCAGCGCGCCGAATGCCGTGAGTGAGCCCTGTAAACCGAAAATAAAACTCGACATTTAAATCGTGATTCGAAGCGAAAGGCGGAAACCCGGTTGCCACCAGGCAATCCGACAAGTTTGCGTTCTTTGACACCGAGAGGCGCTGCCCATTGAGGAAAGCCCCTGCCCCCCGCTCCACCGTGAACAGCTCGTCGCGGGTGGGATCATAAACTACCCCTGCCACCACTTCGCCGCGATAGGCGAGCCCCAATGTGACGCAGAATATGGGAAACCCGTGCGCAAAATTGGTTGTCCCATCGAGCGGATCGACGTACCAGCAATAATCCGAGCCGGTCCTCTGCCCTCCTCCTTCTTCCGCCACGATCGCGTATTCCGGAAAGTGGCTTTGCAGCCGTTCCACGATTAAAGTTTCCGATTTCCGGTCCGCTTCGGTCACCAGGTCCGAGCGCCGCTTGTAAGTGATCTGGAGAGGCCGGCGAAAATGCTCCAAAAGCAGGTCGCCTGCCTCGCGGGCGATATCGATTGCGACTTTCAGGGTATTTTCCATAGCGTTTCCGGGGGCCTTAACTGGGGTTGTTATTTGGGCTCAGCACGCTTCCATGGCCCTCGCCTTCCGCCCAGACCGAGCCGTCCTCAAAATATTCCTTCTTCCAGATCGGAACGGTTTGCTTTAGCCGGTCGATGGCAAATTGACAGGCGCCAAAGGCGGCGCACCGGTGGGCAGAAGTTACAATAATAGCCACACTGGTCTCGCCGATTTCCAACCGCCCCAGCCTGTGTATCATTCCGATGTGGTCGATTTCGAATTTTCCTTTTGCCTCTAACCCGATTTCCTGCATCTTGCGGATGGCCATCGGCTCGTACGCTTCGTATTCGAGGTAGAGCGTTCGTCGCCCCTTGGAATTGTTCCGCACGATACCTTCGAACATTACGACAGCACCATCTTGGGCAGCCTTTTGTTGATGGACTAAATCCGCGGTGGGGATCGGAGAGCGGGTCAGCAAATAATAGTCCTGGTTCGAGCCACCGCTGACCGGAGGAAGAAACGCCACTTCATCTCCATCCTGTAGGACTTGGGCCCGGTTCGCAATCTCCTGATTCACGGCGAGCAAAACCGCTTGCGAGAAGTCGTTCAAGCGGGGAAAACGCGCCGCGTACCGCTCCCAAAGGCCATCCAGGTTGGCACCGTCCGGAATCTCCGCCTCCTCTTGTTGAAGCCCCGCCAAGTCGTGCGTCAGCCCAAAGAA
This sequence comes from uncultured Acidobacteriota bacterium, assembly GCA_963831905.1. Lineage (GTDB taxonomy): Bacteria > Acidobacteriota > Terriglobia > UBA7540 > UBA7540 > CAVROP01. The sequence goes on from CAWHRX010000005.1 coordinate 630,135, forward strand.
GAGCACCTTAATCTTCATCGTACCCAGTATACACGGCAGAAGCATTCGTGGAATGTTAAATCGGGTAGGAGTGTAGCAAAACCGCTACCGTCGCCGTTCTAGAGCAGCCAATTGCCTGCGCACACGTCGAGCATCCGCAAAACAAGTCAATCGGCCATAGGCATCCAGGAACACCATGATGAGATTCCTGCCATCCACCTGCGCATCCATTACGAGGCATCTGCCGGATTCATTGATGAAGCCCGTTTTTTGAAGCTCGATATCCCAGTCCTCGCGTCCGACCAGCCGGTCCGTGTTGCCGTATTGCAGCCTCACTCTGCCCAATTTGCCCACATAAACTTCGAATCGGCTGTCGGTGGAGAATTGCCGGATCAGCGGATACTGGCAGGCGGCTTTCACGAGTCTTACCAGGTCCCGGGCCGTCGAAACATTCTCAGGCGAGAGCCCATTCGGACTCACAAAGTGGCTGTTGTCCATACCCAGTTCCTGCGCTTTGCTGTTCATCGCGGCAATGAAAGCCGGCCGCCCTCCTGGGTAGTAGCGGCTCAGACACGCCGCGGCCCGATTCTCCGACGCCATCAAAGCAAGGTGCAGCATGGCTTCGCGCGTCAAGGTGGTGCCAAGGCTTAAGAAAGACCGCGTGCCCTTCAAATCGTCGATGTCCGCCTCGCTGACTGTTACCAGATCGGTGAGCGGGAGCTTCGCATCGAGCATGACGATTGCCGTCATCAATTTCGTAATCGAGGCAATCGGAGTGACTCTGCTCGCATTCTTCTCATAGAGCAGCGTGGACGTCTCAGCATCGGCGATCGCAGCAATGTTGGAGTGCACGTCGGGATGGAAGACAGTCGTCTGAGAACCGGCGTCCGCCGTCGAAGATGCGGGCTTAGACGTTGAGTCCGCCCCATCAGGCGGCCCAGCTGCATTCCAGATTCCGGATTCCAGATTCAAGAGCGCGCACGTCAATGCCACTCCAACCATCAGTTTGACTACATGTCGAAAAACTTGACGGCGTCGTTGTTTCGAAGAAGAATCCATGTGACTCAGTCCCCAGCTTCAGAGAAGGTCAAATATCCACTTCCCATCTGCCGACCTGCCCATCTCCCCATCTGCCCATCTGCCCATCTGCCGACCTGCCCATCTGCCTACTGCCCTTCTTCCCCCCGCTCGCGTTCGGCCAGGTACACGCCCAGCAGGATCAGCGCGCCGCTCACGATCACGCGCCGCGTCACACTTTCGCCGAGCAGCCACGCCCCCAGCAGCGCCGCCACGACTGGCTGAAGGTAGTTGAAGGCTGCCACGCGGGAGGCGGCAAGCTCCGTCAGGGCGAAGGCATAGAAGAGGTAGGCCACAACTGTACCTAAAACGATCATAAACGCCAGCCCGCCCCAGGCGCCCAGGGTTACCTTGGCCCAGCGGATCTGGATCACCGATCGAACCGCAAATGGAATCATCAGCAAGCAACCCAAGGCAAAGGTCAGGGTGTTCAGGGTAAGCGTATCGTACTGATTCGCGATTTCCTTGACCTGAATTGTATAGTAAGCGAAGGACGCGCTGCCGGCCAGCACGATCAGGTCTCCTTGCCAGTGCGCGGTACTCCCCGGTTCCCGCCCTCCAAGAGTAAGCGTAGCAACTCCCACGAAGGAAATCAGCATGCCGAGCAGCTTGGAAAGGGTCAACGGCTCGAGCCTCATTAAGCATGCGAGCGCCAGCGTCATCACCGGGCCGAGCGCTACGATGAGGCCGGTGTGCGCCACTGAAGTCCTGGCCAGGCCATTGATAAAACATATCTGGTTGAGAGTTAGACCGTTGAATGCAACACCCAGGAGAACAAGCCATTGACGGCCGCCCAAGTGCAACTCAGGCCAGCCGCGCCACGCCAAGAACAGAACAGCAAAAAGTATGGCGGCGCCCGCCAAGCGCAATTGCGCCAACCCCATGGCGCCAAAACCGTTCACAGCCTCTTTTCCAGCCACAATGTTCGCAGCCCAAAACACCGTCCCCAAGAACATCAGAACGTGCATCAGGGTATGGCTGTGGCGATGGCGCCCGACTGAAGCCACGGATGGAGCGTGCTGCACGTCCTTTGCAGGGATGTTAGTTTGGAGTCCCAACTGATTCCTTGCGGCCCCGAAGGGGCGATCTATCACAGCCCAGGCCAGCGGCCCATGTGCGTTAACCTGAGCGTTTCTGACGGGTCCCGAAGGGACCCAAGATCATTAGCCGTAGGTGAAACCTACGGACCGAGCGGGCTACGAGATTCAGCCAACCCCGCAGGGGTTGAATTCGGCCCCTCCAGGGTCGGGGCAAGAACAAGGAAAGGGCCATTTCTCCGTAGGTTTCACCTACGGCTTATGAAATTAGTGCCCTTCGGGAATTCAATCTGCAAGACCTCTAGCGCACGCCAATGCGACTGGTCGCCCGCTGCACCTGAAACACGCTAACTAAACTGCTCCTTCCGTGTGGTCACTTTTTCGATTCGATCGAGGTCGGGCTCATAACCCAGCCCGGGGGTCTGGGGCACTCGGATAGTTCCGTGAGGGCTGACGGTCACTTCCGGGGAGATAATATCCTCCGCCCAGTACCGCCGGCTGGCTGAAACGTCACCCGGAAGAGTAAAACCAGGGAGGGAGGACATGGCGACATTGTGAGCGCGCCCGATGCCGGACTCGAGCATCCCTCCGCACCAAACCGGAATGTTCCTTGTCCGGCACACTTCCTGGAGCCGCCGGGCCGAAGTAAATCCGCCCACGCGGCCCAGTTTCACGTTGATGATTTTGCACGCGCCCAACTCAATCGCCTTGCGCGCGTCGTCGGCGCTGTGAATCGACTCATCGAGGCAAATCGGCGTGGAGATTTCCCTTTGCAGCTTGGCGTGATCGATAATGTCGTCCCAACCGAGCGGCTGCTCGATCATCATGAGATAAAACCGGTCGAATTGCTTCAAATGCTCCAGGTCGGCTAACGTGTAAGCTGAATTCGCGTCCGCCATCAGGGAGATCCGTGGGAATTCGGTGCGGATGCGCTCCAGGACATTGACATCCCAACCCGGCTTGACCTTCACCTTGATGCGCTGATAGCCGGCTGAGACTTCCCGAGCGATCTTTTCCAGCAGTGCCTCGACATTACTTTGAATGCCGATGGATACGCCGCACGGAATCTCCTCGAGCGTCCCGCCCACAGCGCGCGCCAAGGGAATGCCTTTCTGTTGCGCCTCGATCACCCAGAGCCCGTTCTCAAGGGCCGCCTTGGCCATGTTGTGACCGCGGACGGGGCGGAAACGCGCCGCCAGCTCCGAAGGCGATGCCCAATCATGTTCCAGAGCCCTAGGAATGAGGAACTCTCGCAACACATGCCAGGCTGTTTCGAAAGTCTCGTGGCTGTACAGCGGCGCTTCACCCGCCGTCACTTCGCCCCAGCCCGTAAGGCCCTCCGCATCCACGCGCACCAGCACGATCCTGCGCAGGGTTGTCTTGCCAAAACTCGTCTCGAACGGATGGACGAGCGGCATCTGAATTTCCCGAAGCTCCACGCGATTAATCTTCATAAGGGTCCAATAGGTAACGGGCCGACCTCACGTCGTATTCGAACCCCGTGATGGCCAGCTTCTCAGCAAAGTAGTCTTGCAACTGCTGGCGAACTGCCAACTGGCGGCGTCGCGCCTCCGCACGGTTTGCCTGCCTCAGACCGTCGATATCGGCTGGAATCTCGAGCGTCGCCACCGGCTGCGCTTTGCTGGGGCGCGGCGGCTTTCCCGCGATCGCCCGTTTAACGCGGATGGAACTCAGATGCCATTCCGCAATCAGGCGGTCGCTGGGCAGTCCACGTTGAAAACGGCTCTCAACTTCACCGTAATAGTCCGGCTGGTAACATCGCGCGATGGCGCCCAGACGGACGATGTTAAGAAAGGCATTCTTAGCTCGCAGGGGATCGAACGTCCACTCGATAAGCCCGATTCCCGCACGCAGCGCCTCACGCCTTTGCGCCATTTTTAGCGCTCTACCCAGTCCCCGGTTTTCGTGTGCGCGCAAGACGCCAAGGGAAAGCGAATGATAATAGCGGTCGGCTCCGTGCCACGCAGGCAAGGAAGCCACGAAGCCCACAAGAGCGCCGCGTGGCGTGAATGCCCCCAGCACCTGCCCCCCTATCTTTCGCAGGGTTACGAAAAGCCTGAGGGGATAAACTTCGTGTTTCGCATACCCCCAAATTTGCCGCTGAATCTTGACGAGGGCAATAAGCTCCTCGATCGTTTCGCAAGCCCGGATGGTGTATTTCACTCTTTCGACTTCAACTCGTTCCAAAGCGATTCCATCTCCTCCAGAGAACACTCCTGCAGCTTTTTCCCCTGCGCCACGACTTCCCTTTCGAGCGCCTGGAACCGGCGCATGAACTTTTGATTCGCTTTCCGAAGGCAAGTTTCCGGGTCAGACCGCACGAATCTCGACAAGTTTGCTACGGAGAAAAGCAGGTCGCCGACTTCCTCCTCGAGCCGGGATCGCAGCGCAAGCGCCGCGTCGGCTTCGGTCGGAGCTCTTAATTCGTGTCGTATCTCTCGAATCTCCTCCTCGACCTTCTCCAGCACGTCCTCGGCCGTCTTCCAATCAAAACCGACCTCCGCGGCTCGCAGTCCCAGTTCGTAAGCGACGAGGGTCGCGGGCATGGACCCGGCAATTCCGTCCAAGATGGATTTTTCGGCGTGCTTCTTCTGAGCCGTCGCGGCGCGCTCCTGCTCTTTTACCTTTAGCCAGCTCTTCAGGGCTTCGCCGGCATCGCGGGCGCGCACTTCGCCGAAAACGTGCGGATGCCGCCGGATGAGTTTTGCATGCACGGCCTCAATAACGCCGTCGATGTTGAAGCGCCCCTCCTCTTCCGCCAAACGGGAGTAGAAAACCACCTGGAAGAGCAGGTCGCCCAATTCATCTTCAAGGCCCTCGAAATCGCGCTCGTTCACCGCGTCGATGACTTCATAAGCCTCTTCGATCATTAAACCCTTGAGGGTGTCGTAGTCCTGCGCCCGGTCCCAGGGGCAGCCCTCTGGCCCTCGCAAGTGCGCCATCAATTCGACAAGCTTGGAAAGCTTTTCGCCGGCCAGAGTTACTCCTGTCCGAGGCAGTCGGAGTACTGCACCCCGCCATCACTAAGTCTAGTTAATCTATCAAGGGTAGCGGACTTACTGCAACTGGGCAGATAGGCAGATGGGCAGATCGGGGAGGAGCAGCGCAGCAGACGGACAGGTCCGTGTATCGCCTGGTGAAGGACGGACTGCCTGCGTGCCTGTCTAAAGGGCGATCGCTCTTCACGCAGATGTTCCTGACGCACATTGACGCAGATGGCAATGACAGCCCGCCCATTCTAATTGAAAACGCGACTGCCGCGAATCGGGCGGTGAACATTCCCGAGTTCGTGAATGCCGAGCACGGGGACATGGAGACAATGAACGCGCCGGCAACCGAGTTATACCGCCTGTTCAATGAAGGGCTGGCATACCAAGGCAAAGGCCAATTTGAGGAGGCTATCGCGACGTGGCACAAAGTCCTGGAGCTGGGCCCAGACTCGGCGAAAGCGCAGTACAACCTCGGTGTCACGTTCGCCAGCGCAGGCAAATACGAAGACGCGATTCCATGGTTCCGGAAGGCCCTCGAATTGCGCCCCGACGATCCCGGGACGAACTCGAGCCTGGGGATGGTGCTTGCCCGCACCGGGCATCAGGAGGAGGCGTTGGAGCACCTCCAGCGCGCGGAAGAGGCGATAGGCCACCTCGAGCGCGCCGTGGCCCTCAAGCCGGACGACCCATCGGCGCATTACAACCTCGGCAGCGCCCTGCTGGACTAACACGGTGCGGTGCGCGAGGCGCTGGCCCAGTGGAGCGAGACGTTGCGCCTGGCGCCGGAGTTCGCGCCGGCGCTGAATCGGACCGCCTGGGTCCTGGCCACCTGCCCCGAGGCGCCGCTGCGGGATGGTGCGCGCGCCGTGGAAATGGCTGAGCAGGCGGTGCGGCTCTCGGGCGGGCACGATCCGGTGTTTCTCAATACGCTGGCCACCGCCTACGCCCGGTCGAACCGCTTCCCTGAAGCCGTCCAGACCGCCCGCCAGGCGCTGGAGTTGGCCGCCCAACGGCGCGATCAGCCCCTCACGGAAGCTCTGAAAGCCCGGATCGCCTTGTACGAAGCGAGGAAGCCCGTCAGGGATAAACAGACTACCCCGCCCCCCAGATCATAGCGTAATGCGTCAGCACCCCTCCGAAGGGTTTGCGACCGCGCTTTCGGATCTCAATCACCAGCTCAGAGCAGCTTAAGCACGGGGAAGTGTCAGGGGTTCTGGGTCGCTGGAACAGGCCAATTGCGGTAAACTAGGAGCGCTTGATACCGGTCGACAGCCCTTAGGAGAGCCTTGATGCCCAACATGAACCCGAACCCGCAAGAGGTCTGGGATAACCCTGTCAAGAAATTGCTGCGAGAGGGGAAGCCGGCGGTGGGAATCACGCTCACCGTGGGGAGCGCTGAAATCGCCGCGCAGGCAGCCAGCCTCGGGTTTGACTTTTTATGGATCGAGATGGAACACAGTCCCATCACCCTGGAGAGCCTGCGCAATATGGTTCTGGCCACGCGGGGATTAAAGGCTCTACCCTTCGCGCGGGTTCCCGTCAACGAAATCTGGACCGCCAAGCGCGTGCTTGACGCCGGCGTGCTGGGCGTTATGTTTCCCTTCACCAGTACTCCAGAATTGGCGCGCCAGGCTGTGGCCGCATGCAAGTATCCACCGCAAGGCCGGCGCGGTTCAGGAGCCGGGTTGGCGAAGTTTCGTTGGCCGGGCGCGGAGAATTACTTTGATTTTGCCGACCAGAATGTTTTGGTCGTGGTGATCGTCGAAGAGGCGCGCGCCGTGGAGCAGATCGACGCGATTGCCGCGACGCCCGGAGTCGATGTGATCTTTGTGGGCACCAGCGATCTGTCATTCTCGTTGGGCTGGCGTGGCCAGGTTGACCATCCGACCGTTCAAGAGGCTCTGAAGAAAGTCGTTGCTGCGGGGCGGGCTCACAACAAGATCCTGGGCGCACCGGCCATGGACGCAAGCCTCATGCAGAAGTACATGGAGCAAGGCTTTCTGTTCTTTCAATCGACAACGGAGCTGAACTTGCTGGCGCGCGGCGCCCGCCAGGTTCTCGATCCGCTGGGCAAGCTGGCAGCCGAGCCGACACCAAGAGCCCTGTACTAAGAGTGAAACGAGGTCGCATGGCAAGCTTTCTGGTGACCGGCGGCGCAGGATTTATCGGCTCAGCGCTGGTCAGTCGTCTGGTGAGGGAAGGCCACACCGTCAGAGTGGTGGATGATTTCAGTACGGGGTTCCGACACAACCTCGAGGACTGCCTTGATCGCATCGAACTGATGGAAGGCGACCTTGCTGAACTGGCCGTTTGCAGGGCCAGCGTGGCGGGGGTCGAGTACGTGCTCCACCAGGCGGCAATTCCCTCTGTCCAGCGCTCCGTGGAACGGCCCGCCAGCAGCCACCGGGCGAATGTCACAGCCACCCTGAATATGCTGGTAGCGGCCCGGGACGCTCGGGTAAAGCGGTTTGTATTTGCCAGTTCGTCCTCCGTGTATGGAAACAGCGAGACGTTGCCAAAGCTGGAGACTATGCCGGAGAATCCGCTTTCTCCCTACGCAGTTACCAAACTCGCGGGAGAGAAGTACAGTGCGATCTTCCATCAGCTTTACGGCTTGCCTGCCGTTTCGCTTCGCTACTTCAATGTGTTCGGTCCGCGCCAGGATCCTCACTCCTCGTACTCAGCGGCCATCTCGCGCTTCATCGAGGCGGCGCTCGAGGGCAACCAGCCGGTGGTGCACGGCGACGGAGAGCAATCGCGCGACTTTACTTATGTCGACAACGTGGTCGAGGCCAACCTGCTCGCCTGCTTCGCGGAGGGCGTGTGCGGCATGGCATTCAACATCGGCACCGGACGCCGCTTCACGCTCCACGAACTCCTCCGCTCCCTTTCCTCCATAGTGGGCTACACGATAGAACCGATCTACGCGAGCCCCCGGGCGGGCGACGTGCGCCACTCTCAGGCCGGGATTGAAAAGGCTGAGCGCTTCCTGCGCTTTGAGCCCAAAGTAAGTTTGCAAGTAGGATTGGAACGCACCGTCGACTGGCGCCGGAAGACTATGCGACAGCCTGCCGGGAAAGCGGTGTGAACGAACAGCCGACACGCTTTTTCCCATTCAGAACAGGGCCGCTGTAAACTCGATACAAGGTAAGCTCCGAATCAGGCTGGAATGGAACCTGGATCAGGGCCGAAAAACTCTCGGGCACATCAAAGTCCTCCATCAGCAACCCGACACCTCCGCGGCTCACGTCGAGGACAGTGACGAATCTGGACCTTTCCTGAAGACGGATCAAGCCCACCCGGCGCGCTCCTTCGACCGGAATTCGTTCGTCCCGGCGGCGGTGCGGAAGGGCATGGGGGAGTGGGGTGCCCTGAGCCGCGACCCTGTAGCTCGAAAGCCAGGGGGAGCGGTCCGCAAAGTCCTCACCAGCCGGTTGTGCCGCCCCGGCGGGTTCAGGCAACGGTCCGCCAGATTCGGCCGAGGAACCCGAAGCTACGGGAGCGATCTGCTCGCTCACGCGAGAGGCCTTCTGTTTACTTTCATAGAGGTTCTTGTCCGCGCTTTGGAACAGATTTGGCGCATCTTCGCCGTCTTCGGGGAAGATGGCGATGCCGTAGTCAACGCCCACCGGCGTTTCGGGGGCCAGAGGTCTGGCATAAGATTCGAACTTCCCCGCGATCCGCTCGGCGAAGGCTTCAGCGCTCGACCGATCGGCCTGTGGGAGAAGGATCGCAAACTCATCGCCGCCAATCCGGCATGAAATATCAGAACCGCGGATGGTCTCTGCGCTCGCACGAGCCACACTGCGCAGAATCTCATCGCCGACTGCGTGCCCATACGTGTCGTTGGCGCGCTTGAACCTGCGCAGATCCAAGAGGAGCATCGCAAACGAAGCCCCGTAACGCCGGGAGCGGTTAATCTCGCGACCCAGGTGCTCTTCGAAGGTGCGCCGGTTCTTGAGGCCTGTCAACGGGTCGGTGGCGGCGTTATGGCGCAGCTTTTCGAGCTCTTCGTACTCCAACAGGATGGGCTTGCGCAAGAGGTGCAATTCACCGAAGTAATCCACCGCCGCGGTCCTGAGAAAGACTTGACGGCCGAGTTTCTCCGCCAGCTCATTTCGGCGCGCCAAGATCCTTTCCCAATGGACGATGCTCTCCTTCTCACTGACCTCGATGCTGGTAAGACCTCTCAGAAGTCTCTGTAAAAAGGCTTCGTGAGGGGTTTGGCCGAGCTGCTGCAGATTGTGCACGATCAATTCCAGCAGATAATCGGAACCGGCCTCGATGTCGAGAGCCAACAGGGCTTCGGCATTCCGCGCCTCCTCACCGGAGGGCAACGGCCGCTGGGAATTCAACGGCGATTCGTCACTAGCTCGTAATTCCTTGTCTTCCACTGCCGCACCAGCCGACACAACCGCTCCGCTCAAGGCGCGCTGCGCGCCGTGACGCACTCACTAGGACTCTTCAGTTCCAGTTGACTTCGTTCGAGGCCGGGGACCCGCCAGACCATGACCAGTGTGCACGCCTTCTACGAACTCACGGCTCAAATCAACATTAGGAGATTGCCAAGAATGGATGCAAGGGGAAAACGGGTAGGGTTACTCCGATCACTACCCAATGTTTACCAATAGGTTAGCCTTTCCTGGAGCACCCGGTGGCGCTTTCTGGAGCGCCGCCGGCACTGCGTTCGTGGCGGTCTATGCGTCTTCATCTGGAGGGGCGAATCCTTCTTTGGGCGCGTCGATACTGCGCATAGCGAAGACGTCGTGAGCCTGGGCCGAGGGCGGCAAAGGAAGAAAGTGGAAAGCAAGCGGAGGGTAGCGAAAGGCGGGCGAAAGGACACAATGCCCTATAAGACATTTTGTCACTGCACCGAGTTGTCGTGTTGACATCCCTGTGACGTTTCGATGACAATAGGAAGTATGGGAGTAGCAACCATCGATCATGTGGGGCTCATGGCCCAAGCCGACACATGCCGTTTAGTCGTACGAAGAGAAAAGGGCCTTAGCGAAATCATACAATTCGTAGTGCCGGGGTTGGAAATCGGCCAACAGGTTGTAGTCGTTGCCGACCCGACTTTTCTGAATAACATTGCGCGCGGCCTGAGCGAATATGGCTTAAGGCCGGACGTGTTTTTGCACAGCGGGCGTTTGGTGTTCCTAACCGCGCCGGATTGCCTCAACGAACTTTTGAGAGCGGGCGATCCTCTCCAACGCAGCCCCTTGCACTTGCACGGAACAGTTATGCGCTGGGTTACCGATTGGTCGTGGGCCCTTTCGAAAGGCGACGGGCTCAACGTCATTCGAGAGTACCAGCGCCGCCTGCACGACTTTGTCCGTCCTCTCAACGCCATCTCACTCTGCTCCGTACATTGCGAAAAAATCGGACGAGCGTCGCTGCTGGCGATTCTGGCCAACCACCGGCGAGCTGCGCGCACGATTCAAGATCTTCAAGCACTGCCGCGCACCGCAAACGCGTGAACCGTTTCTGACCGCGCCAGGGAACGATTCAAGCTTTGAGGATATGTGTCTGTGCCCTTTGGAGTCGCGGCCGAAGCCGTGGCGCAGACATCCGGCTTCGAGGCGCGACCATCCCGCCTTTCAGTCTCTACATCGACTCGTCCATCCCCACCTGAATGCGCGCCTGGAAAATGCCCTGCAATTTTCAGCCGCGCGCCTTCCTGGGCGCTGCCCCTCTGTGGTGCGGGCGTCCCGCCCGCTGTAGAGTGGGCATCCTGCCCGCGAGTTCTTGCGCGGGTGGCCCCCGCGACGGCGGGCGGGACGCCCGCAGCACTTATCATGCAGCGACCCCCTCTGCGGCCGGTCCTTTGTTTTCTAGGACATTCTCGCTTTGTTCCGGCGATTTTGGTGTTTGGGCGGCGTTTTCCTCTGCCGGACTTTCTGTCTCAGCGTCGAGCCCCACCACCTTACTCAGTTCCTCGGCCGCGCGGTCGTCCGGCTCAGCCGTAGGGGCGGTTCGCGAACCGCCCCCACCCCGGCGTGCATGTTCTTGGCGCAGGGTCAGAATAATCCTCACCTTGCGGTCGATCGAGCGGTCCAGCGCCGCTTCCTGCCGCAGCAGCATCTCCCAAGTCTCCCCCGCCGGAGCCAGGCAGGCATCCCGCGCAATCGCGTCTTTCCGTTCCTGCGCCTTCATCTCCTCCGCGAACACCGCCTCCACCGCCGCCATCTGCTCCTCCAGCAGGCGCTCCAGTTCCTGGCAGCGGCCCTTCCGCCCCGCCTCGTCCCCGAAGGTATCCTTCACATACTGGTCGAGACTTGCTTGGTCCTCGTTGCGGAAGAGGCGCGCCCATTCGTACAAGAGCGCCAGCAGGCGGACGATCTGCCGGGGCCTCCACCCCAACTCACCCTGGTAGTAGCTTTCGATCTGTTGGTGGTGGGCCTGCGAGAAGTACCGCCGCTGCACCTGCGCGCGAATCACCCCCCAAAGCGAAATCAGCAGGCGCAGCCGCACCAAGGGGTGTGTGGGCTGGGGCAGGCCGGCCGCCACCGCCTCGCACCGGGAGGGTTCGAAGGTCACGTCAGCGAGGTCCCGGGCAAGCCGGCGCCGACGCTCCTCGACCCCCTCGAGAGCGTCCCGCATCAGGCCCGTCTCCATGCGCTCGATGCGGTTGCGCCGCCAGTAGAGCTTGCCCAAGTCGGCGACTTGCTGGTCCCAGAAGGCGTCGCCCGGGCCGTAAGTGGTGGCGAGTTCCCGCTGCAAGTCTGCATACCGTTCGGGATCTTCGCCCAAGGCGCGCATGACGGCGGCTTCGTTTTCGGGCGCGGCATCACAGCCGTGCTTGAGGGCGTTCATTTTCATGCGCTCTTTGCCGGCCTCGCTGCGGGGACCGGTGGAGCGCTGCGAATTGCGCCGAGCGGCGTCGAGCCGCTGGGGAGTAAGACAAGTAGATTTGCGTAAAGACATAGTAACTCCATAAATTGGAAGGTTGAGAGCAGGGGCGGCAGACAAGCCGTCCCCACCGAAGGTGCGAGAGCCTTTCACAGCCCTAGGAGCTTACCATGATAACAGAACGTATGTCAAGTGCTGACAAAGTAACGTTACACATTGTGCAACACCGGGTAGGGCAAGCCCGACAAGCTGTAGGGGGACGGCTTGCCGTCCCCCTTCCCCCTGATCGTCCGACTTGCTGGGCTTTGACCGGGGCGGTTCGCGAACCGCCCCTACCGAGGCTGGCGCTGTAGGGGAGAGGCGGTGCCTCGCCCTTGCCGGCGAAACGCTGCCTGGATTCCTAATTGCCCGGGGCGACGGGCGCCAGGGCGAGGCACCGCTCGCCCCTACGGGCGAAACACCGCCGCGCCGGCGGGCGCAGCAGTGCGAAGCGCTGCGTTGCGTGGAGCCGGAAGGAACAGTGACCGCAGAGCTGCGCTCCGCGCCAGCTCCATCCTTCGATGAATTAATGGTACCTGACACCTTTCTTGTCCCTCGGCCTTTGTCACAAGGATCCGGATTGCAGATTCCAGATTTGAGATTTCAGAATCCGGATGATCCGTCTGCCGCGCGCATGTGGGTGGAGAATTACAACTTGCCCTTTCCGCGAACGCCAGCACCCTCGGCGGCCTTTGCCACACGGTTCCGGATTGCAGATTCCAGATTTGAGATTTCAGAATCCGGATGATCCGTCTGCCGCGCGCCCGTGGGCGGAGAATTACAACTTGCCCTTTCCGCGAACGCCAGCACCCTCGGCGGCCTTTGCCACAAGGTTCCGGATTGCAGATTCCAGATTTGAGATTTTAGAATCCGGATGATCCGTGGGTCGGGGGTTCGAGTCCCTCCACGCCTGCAATTCTAAAGGGCTCAGCTATAAAATGGAGCGATGAGTTTGACTGCGGGCTGTTGACCACGAGTTATGTTGAGCCGGTACTCCCGACCTGGATGTTTGCCCACGCGCAGGGACCGGGCGAGTCTTGGCGTGTCCAGCGATGGGAGCGCGCGCAAGAACAGCCAGTGCGGGTATCGGCGGCCTTGGCGGTTGCGATGCCGGGTTAAGGGAAAAGTTGTTCGTCCTGCGCTGCCTCGCTGACGCTGGTCGTCCGCCTGCGCGAGAACAGGAACTCCAAGCCCGCTTGCGTGCCTTTAATGATGGCCGAAACTTCCTGGATAGGCGCCAGCACTCTGCGCTGCACGGCGTCCGAGGTGGTTTCAACCTTCTGAACGAGATCGGAAACCATGCGGTCCGTGCGAATGACCTGCACGCGTGATTTGTCCACGAGTTTGGCCACCAGTCCATCCACGTCACTGGTGCGTTCGCGAAGCATCGTGCTGATCTCGGCCAGGTTCGTGGTAATGGCCCGCAGAGGCTCGCGGGCGTCGGTCAGAATCTCCGTGGCCGATTGCGCCAGCGGATCAAACCGCTGCTTAAAGTTGTCGCGGGCAGCCTCAACCTGGCCGGGAATTCTCCGCAACGCTAACCATATCGCGATCGTCATCCCCGCCTGGATCAGTACCGCCACGGCCACAAGGAGTAGCGCAAGGGTCAACCCGGTAGTTTGCTCCATGGTTCGCTCACCAGCCTTTCGGGGCCCAGCCTCTCACTTGGCTTTGGCTTTTTCTTCCTGGTATGCCTGCTTACCCGCTTCCAGCGCTGCTGAGAGAAGCTCCTTCCGCTTGGTCACGAGATCCTTGCCTTTCTCCACAGCCCCTTCCGCCTGGCGGCGCAAGTCTGCCGTCTTGGCCTTAACGAATTCCCGGCCCTCTTCTGCTTTCCCGGCAATGTACCCCCGAGCTTCTTTCCCAGACTTCGGCGCCAGGAGCAGGGCTACAATTGCTCCCAGACCTAGTCCCGCAAGAAAGAATCCCAGATTCGTTGCACCACTGCCCTCTTCACTCATAAGCTACCTCCCGTTCACACTATCGAAAGCGTGCTTCGGGCGGCTTCTTTGCCGGCCCCCAGTAGCTCAGCAAGCCGCTCCCGAAGTTGGCCTGGGTAGACCGCTACACTACGACGTTGATTGAGATGCGAATGCCGGGATGCCTCCGGTTGTACAGGTAATAACCGCCGTCATAATAGTCAACGTAAACTTCGTCGGTGTAGTACCAGCCTACCGGCCACGGGTCAAACAATCCGAACCAATAGCCGCCGTACCGGAAGCGCCGATGCCCGGCGACCATGGTAAAACGGTTGATGCGGAAGCCGTGGTCACGACCAAAATGGGCGCGAAAACGGTCGTCAGGAATGCGGCCACCGCGATCGCCACCGCCGCCCTGTGACTGCTGTGCGTATTCTTGCCCCTGGGCGTTTTCCCCCCGCTGGGCGCGTTGTTCAGACTTGGCTTGCCGTCCTTCTTGCTTTTGCTCGGCTCGTTCTGAAGACTTCGCCTGCCGTCCCTCTGGCTTTTGCTCGGCTCGTTGCGAAGACTTGGCTTGCCGCCCCTCTTGCTTCTGCTCGGCGTGTTGTGAAGACTTCGCCTGCTTTGCTTCTTGCTTCTGCTCAGCGTGTTGTGAAGACTTCGCCTGCCGTCCCTCTTGCTTTTGCTCGGCGTGTTGTGAAGACTTCGCCTGCTTTGCTTCTTGCTTCTGCTCAGCGTGTTGTGAAGACTTCGCCTGCCGTCCCTCTTGCTTTTGCTCGGCGTGTTGTGAAGACTTCGCCTGCTTTGCTTCTTGCTTTTGCTCGGCGTGTTGTGAAGACTTCGCCTGCTTTGCTTCTTGCTTCTGCTCAGCGTGTTGTGAAGACTTCACCTGCTGTCCTTCCTGCTTTTGCTCAGCGTGTTGTGAAGACTTGGCCTGCTTTGCTTCTTGCTTCTGCTCAGCGTGTTGTGAAGACTTCACCTGCTGTCCTTCCTGCTTTTGCTCAGCGTGTTGTGAAGACTTGGCCTGCTTTGCTTCTTGCTTTCCCTGGGCGTGTTCCGCGGGCTTGGCCTCCTGCGGGTGTTCCTCATGCTGCGCGTAGGCCGGAGCAGTGGTTCCGAGAAGCAAAAATAGAACTGCTGTGCTGATTATTCCAACAAGTTTCATGGGTGTAACCTCCGTTACAACTCATCTGACGGGCGACTCTTGCCAGACTCTTCCTACATCCTTTATATCCTGGAGGTAATTCGGCGTCAGTTCAGTTCGGCTCACACGTTTGGTCAAAATAGCTCAGGCGAGTTCAGGAGGGAGCTTTACAGGTTGGGAGAATACGACTATTGCAACGCGGCCAACATTTCGTCGAGCGGCGCCATGGCGAACGCTGTGGCGTAGTCGGACATCCGGCAGGGAATAATCAGTTGCCCGCCGCCCGGGAGACTGCCGCGGGAGTAAACGAGGCTGGGGACGTATCCATCGCGCTCGTCTTTGTTGGGCTTGATGAGCGGCTCACGCAGGATGGCTTTCAGGGGACGATCGGGGCTACGAAGCGGGCTCACTGAACACCGTGACGGCATTTTGCATGAGCTTCATTTCCGCCAGCGACAGCAGGAATGCCAGCGTCGATTCGGCTCCCTGGTTCATGTTAACTCGATCCACGTGCAAAGCGTCGCAGCAGCCGCCGGAATGGACGGAATGAAGTTCCAACCCGAGATCGTTCCAGCCCAAAAACCAGTCGAAGGCGCGATGAGCCTGTTCGTACCACCACGAGTCCGAGGTTGCCCTGTAAGCCTCAAGACACGCCGACACCATCGCTTGAGCCTCGATGGGCTGTTGGTCGAAGGCCGGGAGTATTCCCCCGCGCTGATAAAATCCGTTGCTGCCGATGGGCCGGAAGCACCCACTCTCGGAGGTTTGCACTTTCACCAGCCACCTCAAAGCATCCAAGCCCCGGTCGAACGCTTTTTTATATCCGTTAACACGCCCGCTGAGAATCAGAGCGTGCGCGAG
The DNA here is from genome assembly GCA_963831905.1 of uncultured Acidobacteriota bacterium. Lineage (GTDB taxonomy): Bacteria > Acidobacteriota > Terriglobia > UBA7540 > UBA7540 > CAVROP01. The sequence continues at coordinate 646,054 of CAWHRX010000005.1, forward strand.
CTTGGCATTGTCGTAACTCAACTCCTCTTCAAACCAGGGCCAATCCGGATGGGAGGCCCTGTCGAAAATATCCATCAACCGCGCCCTCAGCCCTTCGCGGAGTTGAGTGACCAAGCGGTCGCCGCTCAGACGGCGCAAATATTCATGGATGCCGATGAGGCAGAATGCCCATGCGCGCGGTGAAGTGAACGATGCGACCGCCGGCAATGCCCGCGCGAAGAGTTGTCCGGCCATAATCTGAAAACCTCGATGCGGGGAGCGTCCTACGCCCACACCCAGCGCCCAGAGCGCGCGGGCATGACAATCCTCAGATCCTTGTTCATCAAGCCAGCGGCGGTCAAAGCTCAGGAAATTGTGGAACCGTTTCATTTTGTCATCGAAGGCGTAGTTCAAGAAAGCGGCGTAAGTGGTGGAAAGCGATTGTACGCGTGTTGGTTCCTCTTTCAGCTCATCGAGCAGCGTCGAAAGAATGAAGGCCCGGGCGTTGTCGTCCGTGCAGTATCCCTCGGAAAAATTCGGCACGGTGAGAATCGCGTGTTGGAAAATGCCGGTCGAGTCGGTCATCCGAGAAAGATGGTCCAGCCTTAGCTGCGGCAACTCCCGCGGTTGCTGGTCGAGAGTCTTCGTCGCGAACAACTTCCGGGACAACGAGGCGCCCTGGAGGCGAGCTTGTTCGAAGCTGTGCATGTAGAGGCGCGCCACGTTGCTCCAGACCATTTCGCGGCCCAGTTTGTAGGCGTTCTTGCGCATGGCGTGCCGGCGTGTCGCGTCGCGGAGGGAGCCGCAGACCTCTCGGCCGATGGCTCTGGAGTCCCCAAAGGGCACCAAAACACCGCGGTCCTGCGCCAGTAATTCCACAGCGTGCCAATAAGGAGTGGAAACCACGGCTTTACCCGCGCCAAACGCGTAAGCCAGCGTGCCCGACGTGGTCTGGGCTTCGTTGAGATAGGGCGTAATGTAGAGGTCCGCCGCACCAATGAACTCTTTCAACTCTTCGAGTTCTACAAAGCGGTTGTAGAAAATGACGCTCTTCTCGACCTTGTTCTTTTTGGCCAGGAGTTCCAGGCTGAGACGATAGGCCTCCCCGCGCTCCTGCAACTCGTGGGGATGCGTCGCGCCCAGGACGATATAAACAACATCCGGGAATTCCGCCAGAATCTGCGGGAGAGCATTCAGAACATGCTCAACTCCCTTATTGGGCGAAAGCAGCCCGAAGGTGAGTAGTACGGTCCTTCCCTCCACTCCAAACTGGTCCTTGTAATAATTCGGATCGACAAACGGGATGTCAGGAATGCCATGCGGAATGAGATCGATCTTCGCGGGGGGCGCCCGGTAGACCGCCTCCAACATCTGGCGTCCGTGTTCGGTCATGACCACCAACCGGGCCGAGCGCGCAATCAATTCCTGCATCACGCGCCGCTGCGTGTCATTGGGCTCGCGCAGGAGGGTATGAAACGTGGTGACGACGGGCATTTTCAGTTCGCGCACCAGCGCCAGCAGATGGCGCCCGGCGGGCCCGCCGTAAATCCCAAACTCGTGCTGAACGCAGACGATGTCCACGTTGCTGATGTTGATGAAGTCCGCCGCACGCTGGTAGGAGGTTAAATCCTGCTCCTCAATCTCGAAGCGAACTACGTCCGGGTACTCGTAGCCGCCCTCGATGTCGTTCACTGGCACCGCGAAGCACTGGCTTTGGGGGTACGCCGCCGCCACCCAAGTCAGCAAGTCGGACGTGAAGGTGGCGATGCCACACTTGCGGGGTAAGTAGTCGCCAAGAAACGCGACCTTGTGAATCTTAGGTTCCCCTTCCACAAGCTTATTCGTGTTATGTTCTGCCCGCGCAAGACTCGCACTTTCAATACGGGCGTCTTCGAGTGTAGAACCATGCATAGCGGAGAACTCCACGGGAGTTACTACCCGTCAGACACATTCAGCTTCCCCCCTCGGGGCAACCCACCCGGCCACGCCGATTGAATCGTCCCCGAAGGTGAACTGGACAGATCGTTAGAACATGTTGAGGGTAATCTGAACGCCGGGAAACCTCAGGTCGCACAAATAATAGGCGCCATCAAGGTACTCGACATAAACCGTGTCGTCGTAGCTCCAGCCTGCTGGCCATCCTTGATTGAAGCCAAACCAATAGCCGCCGTACTGGAAGCGGTTATACCCGCCGATCATCTGGGGACGGATCATGTGGAACGAGTGGCCGTGACCGAAATGGGAACGGTAACTGCTGTCAGATATGCGGCCATAATGGCCTCCGCCACTGTTGGAAGCAACGGTCTGTCCCTGCTGCCCTCCGGACTGCTTCGCTTGCTGTGTGCGCTGTTGCGGTTGCGCTTTCTGTGCGTGTTGCTGCGGCTGCGCTTTCTCTGCGCGCTGTTGCGGTTGCGCTTTCTGCGCGTGTTGCTGCGGCTGCGCTTTCTCTGCGCGCTGTTGCGGTTGCGCTTTCTGTGCGTGTTGCTGTGGTTGCGCTTTCTCTGCGCGCTGTTGCGGTTGCGCTTTCTGTGCGTGTTGCTGCGGCTGCGCTTTCTCTGCGCGCTGTTGCTGCGGTTGCGCCTCGTGTTGCGCCGGCTGAGCCTTTGCACCGCCTCCGCCCTTTTCCTCCTCGCCTTTTTGTGCTATTGCAGGAATGGCGGCTCCGAGAAGGAATAACAGAACTGCTGTGTTGATCACTCGATTTTGTTTCATGGGTGTTGCCTCCGACTCATCTCACTTCCGCCTCTTGCTGGATTCTCGAGGCACTCTTGTTATACCGTTTGTGCGCATTGGTGTCAGTTCAGTACGGCTCACCTATTAGGTCAAAAATGCTCACCCGAGTTCCGGGGAGAAATCACAGCCTGGCGGCGGTGGGAATTTGCCGGGGTTTTTGCAATGGGCGGGCGCTTGGTTCCTCGTTGCGGTCGGCGGTTCTTCTCCCCGTCGAGGCGCGGAGGCTCAGAAATGCAAGAGAGAAGCCTGCGTCTGAGCGCTTCGGCAGCAAAATAATGGGTTCGCCTCTCAGCGCAGAACCCGACGGGGTCCACGGCTAATGATGTTCCCCCATTCGGGGATGAGGGAGGAATCCGAACTAGTCGCTCAGGACTACGCTCAAGAGGCCGCTGTTAACCGTCAGCGCGCCGCTGCCCGCGTAATCAATGAAGCCCAGCGTCCGGAACTTGTTCATGAAATGGCTGACCCGGGACCGGGTGGTACCGACCATTTGGGCCAGGTGTTCTTGATTGATTCCGGGATGGACGGTTTCGGTTCTGCTTTCCTTGCCAAAATGCGCCAGCAATAGGAGAATCCGAGCCAGGCGCTTTTCACTGGAGTTGAAAAGCTGGTCGACCAGATCCTCTTCATATCGGGTGTTGCGGGTCAGCAGGTGCGCGATGAACAATTCCGCGATTCCGTGCTGCTCGTGGAGCAGACGCACCATCAGCGATTTCTCAATCCGGTAAAGGGTGCAATCCGTCACCGTCATAGCCGTGGAGATGCGCAACGACTGGCCGGCCAAGCATCCCTCGCCGAAGAACTCGTTGCCGCCCAGAAGGGTGACGATTGCTTCCTTGCCTTGTTGGGAGGTCACCGCGAGTTTCACCTTGCCTTTGTGGAGATACCACACGGAATCCGCAGTGTCGCCCTGCACGAAGATCGTGCGGTCGGCGCCGTATTCCAGAACGGCCTTCCCGTACGAGATTCCTGCGAGGAATGCTGCCCAATCGACGGGCGGAGTCTTCCCGTTTGCTGTAGCAAGTGGCGGCTTGCCATTGGGCTTGCCGACCTTCGACGGGCTTTTCTGTTTTAGTGGCATCATAACCACCTCTCTTTTCTCCTTGCCTCACAACAATTTCTCGTCACTCTGCTTCATGAGCTTTTCAGGGGCCTGCCGGTTAGAAGCTTGCATGCAAGGTTCCCGCAATCTCTCTCGAGGTTTGTTCACCTTCAGTCCTCCATGACACCCTGAGAGTGGTGTTACAGAACATTCACCGGGGCTCGCCTGAAACGCGGGGATGCTGAGCACTTTCTTGCCGGAGGTTCGACGACGGGGCCGGTTCCCTTCGCTTCGTCGTCGGGAATTTCTTCGTTTGCAATCTTTTTGACGATCGCCAGCGGCACCTGCTCGAAATGTGTCTTTGCGTCTTTTGGTTTAGTCATCAGTATTTATCCTATCTTTCGTATAAAGCCTATCAGGCCATCATCGGTACGGGTTAACTCTTTTTGAAATCTTTAGGGTGCGCCTTAGGGTGGTGCATCCGCGGAATTAACGACGCCCCCCAAGAGTTAGCGGACCGCGCCGTTCGCGGGGGCACGAGTGCGTAACCTTAACGTTTCGGTTTTTTACTTGCAGTTCTCGTTACGTTGAGATACGATAAGGATTCGAGTGTACAACTCCACGGAGTTGCGGAGGCGAGCGTGAATCCTCGGACTGCCAAGGCTCCAGCCCATTTCAAGACCATGGCGCAAGCCAGCGTCCCGCAAGGGCGCAAAGGGAAGCACCAGAAGATTGTATCCACCATACTCAGTGATCTCGGCAAGTTGCAGGACGGCTCTGCCATCAAAGTTCCCTTGGCGGAATTGGCGGAAAGTAAAGAAAAGGTACGTTCAGCCCTGAATCGTGCAACGCGGAAAGCAGGGCGGACGGTGGCAACCGCCAGCGACGCCACCTTCCTGTACATCTGGAACGTCAGCGCATCCCGCGAGAACCCTAAAGCTCAAGCCCCATAAGATAGCGCAGCTCAAATTTGGCGATGTTATAGGTGGCAGCGCGGATCATGAGGGGACGGCTTCGACCCTTCCATGCCCCTAGGCGCTTCGCCCCAACTCTCCATGTCGAATCCCCCTCGAAACACCGGTCATTCCCGCGAAAGCGGGAATCCCGACCTTGTGGCATGGCAATCCTGGCCATGAGTTCAGCCGAACAACTGCCGAGCAACTTCGGCGGCGCAATTCCACCGGTTCCCAGTTGAGCAATTGTGACCAACCAAGTGAGCAGTACGGGACTGACACACAAACTACGCCAAGGTATAAATGATGCAGGTGTAAGAAGTAAATCCCTAGCTTCCATCCAGGATCTGCCTGGAAACGGATGTTAGGCGGGAGGATCAACATGCTTTGGACAATTTTCGTAGTTCTGATGATCATGTGGCTGTTGGGCTTTAGCTTTCACGTTGGCGGAGGCCTCATCCACTTATTGCTCGTTGTTGCAGTGATTTGGTTGGTGTGGAACCTGCTCACCCGTCGCCGATCATATTCGTAAGGCGGCGAATGGCCGCAGAGGGTGCACCTGTGCCGCAATACTCTTGGTTCGAGATTCGTGAAGCGTTCGGAAGGGAGAATCAACATGGAATTGGACAAGGCACTGGGGTTTGCAGTAATTCTGGGCTGGGATGACTTGAAGAAAGTCAGCGACGCATGCTCAGCACGGGTTGAATACCAGTGTGAACCTGGAACTTCGTTGGATTACCTGAACGTATGGTCGGTTGATCCCGAGGGTCATCAGAATAGGGTGTGCGAATACTGGACCGGGACATCTCCGGCTCACCCAACAGGGGTACGTTTCACCAACAGCTTCCAGTCTGATCAGTTAGGTCAGGCCCTTGACTTCATCCTGATGAACCAGGGTCAGTTCACACGTGCCGCCGATGCTTGCCGTGATGGGCTGGCTCTGATCTACCCGCCCAGCGGAGATGAACGTGCAGAAGCCGCCACTTGGATGAAAGGGGTGCACGGCACGCCTACTAACATCAGCCGCTCTGCGGACAAAAGGGTTGCAACTCTCCAGCCGGCGTTTTCTGGAGCGGCCCCACGTCGCAAACCACCAGTGGCTGGAAGACTCCCTAGGCGCTTACCTAAGCGCATCGCCAAGTCAACTCATCCGAGTCCCGCGTAGTGGGACGCGAGTAGCCGCAGGTGGAACCTGCGGAAATGGAAACTGAGAGACAGTTCCCGCCCTTGGGGGCCGAACCATCGCAGGGTCAACCCCGTTGGGGTTGGGCAGGCTCAGACATGCGCAGGTTAAAGCCTGCGGATACCCACGGTTGGCCCGTGCCGGGGCCGAGGCCACTTGAAAACGCTCACGGAGAGTGGCTGGGGGAGAAGAATCTTGCTTGGTCTTGATCGCGGCGCTGCGCGTTATACCTGGACAGCGGTTTTCGTTCTTCTCGCGGTAGGACTGCTGTATCTCATTCGCGAGACTTTGTTTATCTTTGTTGTGGCACTGCTGTTCGCCTACCTTCTCTGGCCACTGGTCAAAGGTCTGGATCGTCGGCTGCCGGGGCGGTCAAAGGTGCTGGCGCTCACCTTCGTCTACCTCGCGCTGGTCGGGTTTCTGTTTGTTGTTGGAATTGCGATCGGCTCTCGTGTAGTCCACGAAGCGAACACGCTGTCATCCAGGCTTCCAGATCTCCTTTCGAAATTAGAGCCTTCGATCGCGCCCGTCGTTTCACCCTCCGCTCAGACGCTGAAGAGCACTGTCGTTTCGACTGTGCAAAAGCAATTGGTCGCTCATTCGCGAGAGCTCCTGGCACTGGTGCCGAATGCCGCCTTGGGGGTCATCTCGCGCGCTGGAAGCCTCATCTTTATCGTCTTGGTCCCGATTCTCAGTTTCTTCTTCCTGAAAGACGGGCGGCAGATGCGCAGTTCCGTGCTGGGCTTTCTTGCCGAAGGCTCCCGCCGCGACACGGTGCAGAGAATTGCCGCTGACCTGCACCTGCTGCTGGCACAATACATGCGGGCGTTGGTGTTGTTGGGAGTTGTGGCATCTTTGGCTTATGGACTCTTCTTCTCGATCATGGGCGTTCCGTATGGGATTCTGTTGGCAGCGGTCGCTTTTCCCCTGGAATTTGTTCCCATGGTAGGTCCTCTGGCTGGTGCCGTCATCGTCTTGCTCGTTGTCGGCTTGAGTGGCTCCCACCACCTGCTCGCGACCTTCGCGTTCCTTGTCGTGTTCCGCTTATTCCAGGATTATATTGTGTCACCGCGTTTACTCAGCGCCGGCATGAAACTGCATCCCTTGCTGGTCATCTTCGGAGTCCTGGCGGGCGGCTCAATTGCAGGCATTGCCGGCAGCTTTCTTTCGGTTCCAGTGCTCGCTACTTTGCGAATCGTTTACCGGCAGTTGTTACCCAACGCGCCTCCCCCGGTGGTAGCGCCCGACGGTCCTGCTAGTCCATGAGGAAGCTGACTTCAATTTATCTTGCTCACCGGCCTTTTCCTCTCCAGAAAATCGAGCGGTTGCCCGATTCAGTAGTGCCGTAAGCGCAAGGCGGGGCCGGCACGGTTGTCGTTTTCCCCCGGTGCGAACCCCGCCTTGCGGGGGCATCGCTACTCCGGCTATTGATGTGCAGGCCTTCCTTCGGCGTGCGAACCGTGCTTGTAAGAGTAGACGTGCGTGACTTCCGCGCCTAAAAGGAAAATCTGGGCTGAGTAATAAACCCAAGTGAGGATAATGACGAGGGATGCCGCCGCTCCGTATGCCGACGCGACGGTGGACCTGGCGAGATACAACCCCATCATCGCTTTGCCAGTGGTCAAGAGTAGTGACGCAACTGCCGCACCGATCCACACATCACTCCAGGCAATTTCCGTATCGGGCAGATACTTAAAGATCATCGCGAGTAGCAGCGCAATCACACCTAACGAGAGGAGAGAATTGACCGATTCCAACAAGACTACATGCCACGGAAGCAGGGGCGCCATGAAGTTTCCCACGGCCCCCAGCGCGGCGCTCGCCACGAGTGACACCAGTAGAAGAAAGCCCAGGCAGAGGACCAGGCCGAAAGACAAAAAACGCTCTCGAATCACGCCCAAAAGGATACTTTCTGATCTCCGCTGAACTCTCCATATCTTATTAAGCGCGTCGTGAAGCTCAACAAAGGCTCCAGATGCACCGGCCAAGAGGGTTCCGATGCCAAAGGTGCCAGCAATGACGCCAAGCGCGGGCCGATTCGCGCTCCGGATGATCGCTTGGATAGCTCTTGCACCCGTCGCACCCACCAAGGCTTGGAGTTGCCGTGAGAATTCACCCTCCGCCGCTTTTTGCCCGAACGCCAGACCCGCGACCGCGATCGCGACAATCAGGACCGGAGCGAGCGAGAAGACGGTGTAAAAGGCCAGCGCTGCGCCCAGGCTGGAGGCATGGTCTTCTACCCATCCAGAACATGCCTCTCTGAATAGAGCGTATGCGGCTTTTAGACTCACTGATACCCTCGACGGCCGCAATAGGTCCACATTCATCCAGTGAATTGCCGATGCTCCAGCCGCGAATCACGCTCGCGTCCTAAGCGAAGACCACCCTCACCCTGCGCGATTGATGTGAAAATTGGTGATGTAATGCATGAGTCCAAATACGTTTAGGAGCCACACCACCACACAAATGACCACGACAGCATTCAGGATCGACTTGATGGAGCCCGCCATCGGAATAAATCTGTTGACGAGCCAGAGAAGAACCCCAACCACGATCAAGGCAATTACGACTTGTACTAAAGGCATGACCTTATCCTCCTAATTCTGCATTCGGAGGCGGGCCCCGCGGTCCGCTCCCCATTTCCGATTGTTGAATATCACCTGCGGCTTCTCTGCTATGGCTGAAACGATGCCGTCTGCTTGAGCGAGGGGGAATCCCAGGCGCTCGGCCTGACCAGTCATGATCTGGCCGAATATGGCATCGAACTGGAGGCAAATCCACAGGTCGGCCTGAGAGGTCTCGAGATTCGACAAGTCATAGTCAGGAGCCATTTTCCCCCCATCTGCCCGACAATTGTTAGCTTGGGCGGCGACGTAGCCGCACTCTAACTCTCGGTTTCAGATCGAACCTCACCCGGACAGATGCAATCCGCCGAACAAGTACAAGACCACCACAGCGATCAGGACCACCCCCACGATCCCGATGCCTCCACCCGAACCCCATCTCCGATATCCGTAATAACCTCCGCCGCCGCCGAACACGAGCAGCAAAACCACAATCAGCAGAATCAATGACATGGCAACCTCCTTTCAGCTCCGGATTGACTTCCGTCCCCGTCTGACTCGTTCAGGGAAGTCACCGGCTCGCTGTATTTTGAACCGACAATCATTAAACTATAGGCCCTGCCGCCGCCTCGACACCCATTGCGCTCTCATGATCCATTGTCCTTTTACCCTGCTAGCTTTCAGGCGTCGATTTCAATCAGCCGGAGCCCTCGGTACACAATGGTTATATCCCAGTGCGAATCTTGTTTCAGTCCCGTACTGCTCACACGCTTGGTCAAAATAGCTCACCCAAATATTGCCACGCGGAAATGCATGCTGGGGCTGAAGAAAGCGGGAGGACGTACCATTGCCGTTGCCATGGAGTGCAACGGCTGTGCTTCAGGGTCTCACACTCTCGCGTGCCGTGGGGGCGATCAAAGAACTTCCGTGATATGAAACTCGCCAAATGAGCAAATTAATACATGATAGTGTTCCAAAGTGGACAGACGTCTGTCTTCGGCTTCTGTCATGCTGCATACTGGGGAGGTGAGTAACCGCTATGAGCAAGATCAGGAAGACGGCCCGTTTGACATTATGGTCAGCGTCTCTCGCGCTACTCTCATTGCTGACTGCCGGAGCTCTACGAGCACAAGAAATCCGGCCCATCGCGGAACCGAACCAGTCCGTAAAAATGGGCCGGGGTGGGTACGTGTGCGAGGGTCAGCTCACGCATACTCCGATAGACGCTACCGAAAACTGGTCCTATGAAATGGTCCAATGCACCGGTCCGATTTACAACTCCAACGATTACATGGCCCTGAATGCGAAACTCAGCCACGATGAGTTGGTGAAGCTGAACGCAGCTCTGGATCGGCTGAACGCTACCAGCAGCGCTACCCAGGATGTCCTCAACAAACAAGTGCAGGCGTTCAATCGTGACCTCAGAGCGACGATTGAAAAGCGCTTTCATGATCTCCCGAATGACGTTTTGCTATCGCCAGCCATCCAGAACCTCAAGAAAAGTCTGATGGAGTACGTCGACCAAAGATTGCCCAGCACACCCACGAACAATCCACCCGCTCCGCAGTCTACGACGCCGACCACCGGCCAGCCAGGCCCGGCTCCGAACCAGCCCTGACATCAATTACTCATTCCGGCTTGGGTTGGCTCTACGGTCCCAAAGCTATCTTCGTCGGTTCTTCCTGAACTGGGGGAAGGGCTCCGTACCCGCAATGAAAAGCTCGCTGTGAGTCAAAGCAGGATCGGCGAGCGCCACAAGGTTGGTGAGATTGTCAATCGCGGCTGTCTCGATTCCGTCAGGCTGACTAAACGGCTGAGTGGTTTTATAAACGGGCAAGCCGGTTGTCCGCTTCATGAATTCGGTCCAGAGGGGCAGAGCCGAATGGGCGCCGGTAATGTCCAGGTCGCGGTCGTCGTCGTAACCGACCCAAACCACGGTGAGAAGGTTCGAAGTAAATCCGGCAAACCAACCGTCATGTGAAGTACCCGTCTTCCCTGCGGCCGGGAGTCCAAAGCCACCGGTCCTCACGCCCGCTCCCGTGCCGCTATTGATGACGCTTTCAAGGAGATTCACCACCAAATAACTGACGCGCGAATCAAGCACTCGGCGGGAACTGACAGGATTGTCCCACACGGTATGGCCCTGGGCGTCGGCGACGGCCACAATGCACCTGGGTGCAACGTACTCGCCGCGGTCAGCGAAAATCGTATAGGCGCCGGCGACCTCGAGCGGCGTCGCGACATAAGCGCCCAGCGCGATGGCGGGCGTCGGCTCGAGTTGGTTGTTGAAACCCGCCGCCACGGCGAAGTCTCGCACCTTACGGTAGCCGACCATCTCGGCCAGTTGCACGGCGGGCACGTTAAGGGAGTAGGTCAAAGCCTCACGGACGGTTACCGAGCCGCGGTATGCCTGCTTATAGTTTTCTGGCGCGTACGGTTTATTGCCGAATTCAAACATGGTGGGTTCGTCCGCCAGGACCGTGGCGAGGGTGACGAGAGGTTGTGAGCCGTCGACACCTGAGTTCAACGCGGTGGCGTACACGAATGGCTTGAACGACGAACCGGGCTGGCGCCGCGCCAAAACGTGATTCAACTGACTCGCTCCATAGCCGCGGCCCCCTATGAGAGCCTTGACGTCGCCCGTGTGCGGGTCCAGAGCTACCAAAGCGAGTTGCGGTTGGTTCGAATCCGATGGAGACGTCTTCCTGCGTTCCCTCTGTCTCTTCACTTGTCGATCCACCTCGATCAGGCCGGCGCGCGCGCCCTCCGAGGCCGCACGCTGCAGATCAAGGTCAAGTGTGGTGTAGATCCGGTAGCCTCGTGAAAGCAGATCGCGCTCGGAAAACTGAGCGAGCAGTTGCGCCTTCACCATATCCACAAAATAGGCCTGCTGACGAGCTTCGACGCTCTGCTCAGCCAGGCCCAGGGGAGTTCTCGAGGCCTGTTCAGCCTCGCTGGCGCTAATGAAGCCTGCCTTCTGCATGCGCCCCAGCACAAAATCCCGCCGTTCGGCTGCCCGCTGCGGATGTTCGTAGGGCAAGTAGAGATTAGGACCACGAATCAGCCCGGTCAGCAAAGCGGCCTCGGGGAGTGTGAGGGCGCCCAAGTTTTTGTTGAAATAGACCGAAGCAGCCTCGCCAAAGCCATAGATAGAAAAGCTATCCCGTTGACCGAGATAGACCTGGTTCGCGTAAAGTACGAGGATCTGTTCCTTGGTCAACCGGTGCTCGAGTATCATGGCGAAAAACACTTCCGCCATTTTCCGCCGGATCGTGCGACGAGGTGTCAAAAAGAGGTTTCGTGCGAGCTGCATGGTCAGCGTACTGCCACCCTGCAGGCGCTTGTCCGAGCGGAAATCCGCGAGGGCGGCGGCAACAATCCGGAAAGAATCCACGCCATGGTGGGAATAGAACCGATGGTCTTCGGTAGCGAGAATGGCATCTACTAGCGCCTTGGGGAGGTCTTGGTAACGAACCAAGCGACGCTTCGCGCGACTTGCGCCAAAGAAGGTCGTGATGGGTTCGGGCTCAATCCAGTATGTCTTCAAGGCAGTCATGCTGTTGAGAGCCGTAATCGACACGAGGCGATCGCTTTTGAATCCGAGTCTCGCCGGCTCTTCGAACATTTGACCATTTCGGAAGAAGGACTCGGGACCCGGCTGGATTTCCAGCTCCTTGCCCGTCACAATATAACTCCCGACACCTCGGCCCTCCTGACCCTCGGTGTAGCTGGCCTTCCGGAGGTGAGCCGTGACAGCGCCGACGGTCAAAGGCTGTCCCACTTGCAGCTCGCTTGGGGCGGCCAGGATTACAGCAGGATTGCCGAAAACGTTCCCGTCCAAGCGGGCATCTATGATTCGCGCAAACTGCAGGTAGAAATGAATAAAAACAGCCGCGAAAGTCACGACGGTGAGCAGTATCAGTAGGCCTGCTCCGAGCAGGAGCTTTTTCCAGGGCGGTGGCCGGGGACAGGCTGGGATCTTGTGAGGTCCATCACCCCTCGAGGGACTGCACCTGTCCTTAAATCGATACGCGATCATCGTTTCTCCTTTGGAGTCCCCGCAGCAGACTCCAACGATACCGGCTGGACTACACTCGCGGCTTGGACAGACGATAGTCTATTTGGTCCCACGGTGGCGTGGTATACGGCGGCATTTCCAGCTTTCTGGCAATTTACATCGGCATTGCGAACAGTGGCGATCCTCGGTTTTGTGGGGATCGTGTTTTCTAACCGGTTCAAATCCGCCAGGACGGCGTCTTTCAATCGCATGAACCGTTCAGCTTCTTTGAACTCGTTAAGACTCCCTTTGCACTCTTTGAATCTATGGCTGCAATTGATTTCTCCCGAAGCCTGGCCGTTGCTTTGGGGAGCTGGCCCGAGAACTGACGAAGTCGCGCAGAAGCTCAGAAACATAAACGCCATGGCCAGCCTTTTCATTTGAAGCTCCATTTACCCGTATAGCGGGAAGGGCGTCAGCCGTTCCCTCACCGGATCCCGGCTGGCCGCTCGACACACACTGCTTATACCTTGGAGTAATTCGCGTGTCAGGCCAATACCGCTCACACGTTTGATCGAAATTGCTCATCCTGGCTATTGGGGGAACTACGGGGCGGGACCGGCCGGAATTAGGGTTGGTTCGACATCCAGACTGAGGCTGGTGCTTGGGCTTGTGGAGAGTTGTCCGCGCTAGCCGGAACCACAGTCAGCGCCTTCAACTGATCAAGCGACGTCAGCACGCTCTGCCAGCGAACGGTGTCTTTTTTCGTTTCGAAAGGAACAGAGAGATCCGAATAGAACCCCAGGATGTTCTCGCGCAGTTCCGGTGACGTCCGATCGAACTTCCGCTCGGAAAGTTTGGCCAGCAACTTTGCATAGGATTCGTCGGTCAGCGGGTACTCCCCTGCTTTGGTCTGCTTGCCCGTATCTAAATCCATGTTGGGGAGTTGCAGGGAGTCCGTTCGCAATTTTTCTAGAAAGGCTCGGTATTGATCCACTGAGGTATTAATGCTCTTGAAATACATCTCCTCCGTCTTCGGGTTGGGGTTCTTGAACGCCAGCGCTTTGAACGGTCCTATTTTCGGCATGTAATGGAAGAGCACTGCCAACACGCGCGTGCCGAATCCCGGCTTTGTGTATTCCTTTCCCCAGTTCTTTTCATAATCGGCGCGCGAAAGACGGTAAAGGAACTTTCGTTTTGAAAAGCTGGGTTCCTCGCGCATCATGTCCTTCTTGTGGGTCCGCAGGGCGACCTGCGTCATCTCCGGGATCACCCGGCTGACAGAGTAACGGTACGAGCCGATCGTTAGACTTTCGTGGGGAAGCACGTCTTTCAATTCCACTCCGTAAACCACCGGAAAGACGCGCTCCAGCAGGGGCAGGGACACCTGAAACCCGATGAAATCGTGATATTGTTGGGGGGCATAACGGCTTTTCGCCACCTGCACCATGTCGAACCCGAATTCGGTTCGGATATGCGCCGTATTGTTCTCCGCGTAGTTGACAGAGTTGCCGAACTTCGCCCGCAGCTTCGGGTATTCAATCGCCACGGACAGGTTGACAGCCGGGTGGCCGGCAATGTCTGACGCATAGTGTGCTAAGGCGCCTAGGGCAAACGCATACTCGTTAGCGTCCTGACTCTCGCGCAGCAACTCGCGAACGAAGTCCCCGCTGCGAACGTAATGCGCCACGTCGCTGAACTGCTTGCTGCCGAACGGGTAGTAGCCGAGGTCCTGGATGACCGCTCCGCCATAGGCATAGGCGTGCGCCTCCGTAATCTGGTCTTGCGTCAGCGCCGGAAATCGCTTGAGCAGCAGAGGCCGGATCTCATCTTTCCAGAGCAGGTCTACGATTTCCTCATGCGTCAGGACGGAATACGCAAACAAGCCACCGGCGCACATCAGCCAGACACAGACGACGAGCGCAACAACTGGCGTTTTTCTCATGCTTCCTTTTCCCTGAACGAGGGTGAACCAGGAATTCGCGCGCCAGACACTCGTCGCGTCTGGCGCGGTGCATGTATCCGTTCAATGACTTACAATTCTCCCCATGGATCGCTTATAACCGGGCAAACGTTCGTCCACCCGAGGGAGAGTATTTCGTCAGCGCGTTGTCCAAACCGTGGGCCGCACGAGTTGGGCGCACTGTGCCGTCGATCAGAATTTCCTTCGCGCTCACCCTGCGCCCATAGAGCTTTTGGTTGTCGCCTTCATCTTGTTTGTATACGGCCCCGTCGAGCGAGGCGCCGCCAAACAAGCCCCGTGAGCGCGAGTAGCTAAGAATCTCCGCATGGAGTTGAACGTCGGTCGCACCTTCCGCGGAACGACCCACCGGGCCGGCCGCTGCGGATAATTCCGCACCCAGCTTGACGCTGTCCTGGACCAGTTTCTTCATGCCTTCAGGGTTCATTACCAGGAAAACGACGTCGGTCGCCTTGCCGCCGATCTGAAATCCAAAGCTCGCGCCGCCCATGGTGAACATGGAGGGGGCATCCCACGTCCCGTTCCCGCCCTTGCGGCACACCAGCACACCGCGTCCATACGTGCCACCAACTCCAAAGGCGAACTTTACCTCAGAAGGAACGATGCCTACACACACAGCCTTGTCCAGCAAATCATGAGGAATGCCCTTGTCCGGGGTACTCATGATCTCGTTGAGGACGTTGGTTGCCTTCTGCAATTGGCTCTCACCGGCGAAAGCCGTTGCACAGAACGTCAGCAACAGAAAAACTAAAGTAAGTCTTTTCATTTGAAGCTCCTTTTCTTGCAATCACACCTATCTGACCGGAGTGTCCGATGTTCCTATTCAGAACTGTAGGACTACTGGCCGGCATTGCTATTTTTCGAGGGCTTTCTCCACTCGGCCGATTATCCCCTGAACCTTTCCGGCTACCTTTTCGACTGTGCCCTCGGCTTCCATATCGCGATCATTCGTCAGTTGTCCTGCTTTCTCCTTGACCTTGCCCTTCATTTGGTGAAACTTGCCTTCGGCGTTGTCTATGGTGCTTGGTTTCATTATGGATGCTCCTTCGGCAGGATTCAGGGCCGCAGTCCTAGTGTGACCACCAGAGAAAGTGCATACGCCCCTGTCCTTGGGCGAATAATGCGACACCTGCCGCCTCTCTCTTGCCGCCGATGCCTTCTCCCGGCTCTTCTCAGCCGGTGAATCTCGCGAGTCCCCGGCCTGCTATGTTTATACCCCGGGGTGATTCGTGCGTCTGTACCGCATGGCTCATGTGTTTGGTCAGAATTGCTCACACCATTTTACGAGTGGGAATGCATGCTGGGACCGGCGGGAGTTACAGAGCATCTGCCCTACGGCTAGTTGTGTAGGACATCGCTGAGGAGATCGTGATGGATCGTCAACGGGCCGTTGCCATTGTAATCGACAAAGCCGAGTTTCCTGAACTTATTCATAAAATGACTGACCCGCGACCGGGTGGTGCCGACCATTTGGGCCAACTGTTCCTGATTGATTTTGGGAAATGGAGTTCCGTCTCCACTATCCGTGCCAAAACGCGCAAACAGCAAGAGGACCCGGGCCAGGCGTTTCTCGCTGAAATTGAAGAGTCGATCCACGAAATCTTCTTCAACGCGAACCATACGAGAAAGCAGGTAGGAGATAAAAAGCTTTGCAAAGGCAGGCTCTCGATGAATAAGGCGAATAAGAGGCCCCTTATTCACGCGGGAGATCGTCGATAGTTGAGTCGCCGTTGCGCTCGACATCCGCAGTGATTGTTTCGCCAGACAACCCTCTCCAAACAAGTCGCCCGGCCCCAAAACGGCGGTGACAGCCAACTTGCCGCGCGGCGATGCAACCACAAGTTTCACACTGCCATTCTGGATGTGGAACATCGCATCAGCCGCGTCCCCTTGCGAATATACGACCTGTCGGTCTTGGTACTCCCGAGTCGTCTTTTGAGGGCCGATCCTTCTTAGGAAGGCCCGTGAATTGAAAGTAAGTGTATGTCTGCTCAAGCTAGCTGCCTCCAGAGGCCCATTCTCGCACCGCATCCTGGCCTCCAACATTTTATAAACCGAACGCGATTCGCGTGTCTGTACCGGAAGGCACACGCCTCTGGTCAATAGTGCTCACGTTAGTTTGTGCGGGGGGACTGCCGTCTGGGATCCCTAGGAATTACCGAGGATGTTCCGTGCCGAACACCGGCACGTGTGCGGCACCCGCGAATCGGGGCGACGGGCCAAGGCGAAAAAATGCGCTCGAACGGTTTAGTTGGGGGCAATCGGGTTTATATTCGTGACTGCGAGAATGCGTGTAGAATGTATGCTCATTCTACCTGGCTGGCTCAACATGGCGTTCCTCGCTGACATCCACGTACTCGCGGCCGCATTTTTCATGGGATTGGCGTCGGCCGCCCCGATGGGCCCGGTCAATATGCTGGCCATCCGCCGCGGCATGATCGGTGGTTGGCACCGCACCCTCGCCTGCGCAATCGGCTCCGTCGCCGGCGACCTGATTCTCTTTTCCCTCGTCCTCCTCGGCGGTCACTATCTCCTCTCCGACCTCTCCAACCCGACTCTCCGGATCGCCCTCGCGGCCGTCGGCGTGGTCGTCCTGCTTCCGCTGGGGATTTACTTCCTTGTCCGGGCCGTCAAGGAACCGCTGCGGCCTCACACCAGAGCCCGCAAGCTCTGGGACAAGAGCACCGTCCCCGCGCATTTGGTCTCCGATGTCGCCGCCGGCGCCGGCCTGACCATCTTCAACCCCGTAACCATGGCTTACTGGGTTGGGGTCACCTCGAACTGGCTCCCATTCGCACATTCCATCGTCGGCTCCAAAGCCCCTGAGTGGGGGATCCTGATGGTGGCCGCCGGCCTCGTGACCTGGTTTACCACGCTGACCGTCGTCGTTCGCTTCATCCCTCAGCGTATCGGCCCGACGTTCTTCCGCCTCGTCAACGCCATCCTCGGCCTGATCCTTCTCGGCTTCGCCATGTTCTGTGCAGTAGTCCTGTCCCGCCATTTCCTGCACTGAGACGCAGGGTTCGTTACAGCCAATAGGGTGGCTGGCCGTAGTAGCCGTAGAGCCTATTCTCGTACTCGCGAGTGATGGGCATGGACTCGATGTACTCCGGACCGTTCTTGATGGTTTCCCGGGAGAGGTGTAGATAGACTTTGGAGTCGGGCCAACTCACATTGTCGACCCATTGGGGTGACACCAGCACCCTTTTGCCAGGCCACCAATTCCGCGTATCCACCTCGAGGTAACGAATAGCCCAGGTTTCATCATCGACGATGAAGTCCGCCACATGACCGATCTGACCGTCAGCCGCCTCGATGAGATAGCCTGTCACTTCCTCGGTGCTGCGCAGATGTGAATCAGCCGACTCTTTTCTCGCCCTGGCTTCCCTCGCTTCCGCTTCCGTAACCACTTCCCTTTGAACCGCCAAGCCGGCCGGGTAGGACGCAAGACCCCATAGATTGGGGCCACCCCAATAATAAGGATAGCCGTAATACCCCATGTACACGGCCTCGTGCTGCCGCGAGATGGGCTTGTGCGTATCGATGGAAGGGCTGTCCTCGATCTGTTTTTTCGTCAGCGCCACGTCGAGCCGCTTTGATTGCCAGTCCGCCTGGCGAAGGGCAATGGGCGAGACCAGCACAAGCCGGCCGGGAAGCCAATCCCCCGTATTGACCACGAGGTAGCGGATGGCCCAGGTCTCATCGTCGAAATAAAACTGGTCCACCTTCCCAATCTCCCCATCCGTGGCTCGGATCGTGCCACCTTGCAACTGGACGACACTTTTTAGCATGCTTTTTCCTCCTTCGACGTTTGGAATGGTGCTGCGTGTCTGCGTGAATTTCATCCTAAGATGGATTAACGAGGTACTCTTCTTGCGTCTTCTGGACGGCGGCGTCTCGCACGAGCGCACTTCGTCACACGGACCAGAACCCTGTTACAATGACACCACCTCCACCCTGAGCCGCACCGATCTCCTCAAATCCGTGTTAGAGGCCGAGTGCCCCGCTTGCGGCGTACCCCATTTCAGTTCAACGCTCAGGCTGGTGTGACGAATAACAAATCAAAGCTGTCCCGAATGATCGCAAAAAGGAGGAGGGGCATCGGCTCCGGGGGCGTTGCGGTGAGCCCGCACCCTCTTGTTGCGAGCCCGCTCCGACTGGTCGCGAAACGCCTGTTCACCTGCCGGCGTGTCGTCGAGCGTCACCGGCGTCTGGTGCTCTGAACCGCAACCACTTCGGGACCCACTCCCTTCCTCGCTAGGTAGTTGTGCCTGCCCTGCCTTTTCTTCAAACATGTCGTATTCTCCTTCTGTCTTTTCGTGCGCCGATCCCTGGCCGTCGGCCGGTCAATGCTTCGACCGAGTCCGTTGGCAAAGTCGCGGCCTCCAGGAACCAGCCGATATCGTTATACCCCAGACCTGTTCACGTGGCAGCCCACAACTGCTCACCTGCCTGGTCAAAACTGCACATCCAGTTTGTGACGAGGAACTACAGTGTCGGCCGGGGGCAGATTACCGAGGGTTCAACGGCGAGGCTAATCGTGTCTCTATGCGATCCTTAAGCGTTTGAACACAGGGACTTTGGCAACATCCAAGATGCAGGCAAACACCGCCGCCGCCACAAGAATTCCTCCCACGACAAGTATAGGCAGAGGAGTCATGGCGATGCCGCAAGTTGCCAGTGTTGAGGCAATCAGCACATCAACTACCGACGACCCGATAAGCCATCCGCTTGGACGAGCGGACCCCAGGCGCTGGCGTTCACGATTTGTATAGGTCGTTGCTTGATTGCCGAACACGATGGCCACGAAGGCCAACGTTCTTAGCGTTTCGATTCCGAAACCCAGGCGGAATTTCGCGATGGCCAGGACGGCGGTGCAAAAGACCAGCTCAGAGATTCCCATGAAGACACCCGCGATCGTCAATTCGCCGATTCGCCAGGCATTGGGCATTGGGGACGGCCGCACATTGTCCGTCGTCAAGGACATGCCCAGGAGGTCGCCGGTGAGCATGATGATCACCATCAACATGGGAGTCAGGATCGCCTGTCCGGTCATGACGAGTCCCACCGCCAGAAAGAGCACCTGCACCGTCTTCTTGGTCAGCGAGTTTAGAGCATAAGTCAGGATGCGTTGGAACGTCACGCGGCCTTCCTTTACCGAAGCGACGATGCCGCCAAGTCCTGGTTGGGTTAGCACGATGCCGGCCGCTGACTTGGCAACATCGGTCGCGGTTGACACCGCGATTCCCATCTGTGCCTGGCGCAGCGCCGGAGCGTCATTGGCGCCGTCGCCGCACATACCCACCGTGTGGCCCCCTTTCTGGAACGCCTTGACGAGGTTGTACTTTCCTTCCGGAAGGACTCCGGCGAAGACTGCGAAATCCTCGGGATGTACGGCGTCGGGGATGGGTCCGGGTGGCGAGACAGCTCCATCGAGACCTACCGCGCGAGCTACGATTGCTGCCGTCGCAGGGGCATCGCCCGTCACCATGACGGTGCGGACGCCCAACGTGTGCAACTCCGCTATGAGCGCCGCCGAATCCGTTCGAGGCGGGTCGCTGAGAGCGATGATTCCCGCGAGCTTCACTGCCCCCGGCGGTCCCACCGCGACGGCCAGCACCCGGAAGCCCTGTGCCTCCAGTTGATTCGCTATCGTGGACGCATCGGGCGATGCTTCGGCGAGGCCCGCGACTGCGGCAAAGGCTCCCTTCACGACACGCACTGAGGTGCCGCTCGGATCCACAGCCGTGGCCTCAGACATCTTCGTGGCGGAATCGAAAGGCACAAATTTACTCAGCTTCGGCAGATCGGAGGCGACGGACTGCGCGGCGGCGGAACGAATGGCCGCGTCGACGGGATCCTGCCCGCCATCCGAACTGGCGAGGGCGGCGATTCCCAGCACGTGTGATTCGTCGAAGCCGGGCATAGGGTGAATGGCTGTCACCTTCAGCTCGTTGCGCGTCAATGTGCCGGTCTTATCCGCGCACAAGACGTCAATGCTTGCCGCTTCATCCACGGCGGAAAGCCGCGTTGGAAGGACGCCCAGATGTGCCAGGGCTCGCGCGCCGAGCGCCGCGGCGAGGGTAAAGGTGGCAGGCAACGCCACGGGGATCGACGCCAGAACCGCCGTCAGCACCAGAGGAATGATCTCACCCAGCGGCAACTTGAGAGCGTACGCATACCCCACCAGCAGCACGGTGATGACGCCATTGAACATGGCCAGATTGCGCACCACGCGCAGAACGGCCTTCTCCTGGGAACTTTCGACGTGCGCGGTGCGAACCAGTTCCGCGGTGCGTCCAAACTTTGTGCGCGCTCCGGTCGCCGTGACCTCCGCAACCGCCTCGCCGCGCCGCACCAGCGCCCCTGCATAGGTTTCTAGGCCAGGCCCAGCTTCGATGGGCACTGATTCGCCGGTGAGCATGGACTGGTCGAGCAGGATCTGGCCTTCAGTCAAACGCACGTCGGCGGCTACCACAGCGCCGACCGAGAGCTTCACAATATCGCCGGGCACAAGTCCGGTAGCGGGCGCGGTCACCCAAACATTATCGCGACGGACCGACGCATTCAGCGCCAGCCTCGACTTCAGGGCGGCCAGAGTCGCTTGGGCGCGCCCTTCCTGGAAGAACCCGAGAATCGCATTGAAGGCCAGGAGAGCCGCGATGATCGCTGCCTCGACGTACTTGCCGAGGACGATCTCGAGCACGATCGCAGCTTCGAGCATCCATGGAACCGGCGCCCAGAACTTGGTCAGCGCCCTGCGTAAGGGATGCATGGCCGTGTCAGGCACGGCGTTGGGGCCGAACTTCTCCAGCCGGCGGCGGGCTTCTTCGCTCGTGAGGCCGGTCGAGGGGTGGGCATCCTTAACGGAAGGTTGCGGAGTGACTGGGTTATCCATAGGGTGCAGGCCTGTCGAGTCTTTCTGTTTCGCGTGGCCGTTCCCAAGTCCCGGCGGAGCGTAGCAAAGTAGCCCAGTGCTCTGACTCAGGACACGAGCAGCTTGCGGATCGATTCCAATTCCCGCCGGCGTTTCGCGGTGGTCTTAGGATATCCCATCTTAAGTTCATGGAGCGTATCAAGGACAATTTGGGAAACAATCAATCGGGCGTTTTCCTTGTCATCGGCGGGAACGACGTACCAGGGCGCGTGATGGGTGCTGGTCGCGCTCAAGCAAGCCTCATAAGCCGTCATGTATTGCTTCCAGTATTTCCTCTCGTGAATGTCCGCGAGGCTGAATTTCCAGTTTTTGTCCGGTTCATCAATGCGCTCCAGGAATCGCTTTCGCTGTTCTTCCTTCGAAAGGTGGAGGAATATTTTGATGGTCCGCGTCCCGTTACGATAAAGGTGGCTTTCCAAATCCACGATCGAGCGATATCGTTCCTCCCAGATGGTCTTCTCGTCGCGCAATTCCTCCGAAAGCCCCTGGCTGCGCAGAATCTCCGGGTGCACGCGAACGACCAGCACTTCCTCGTAGTAGGAACGATTGAAGATGCCGATCTGCCCGCGTTCGGGAAGCCGGAACGTGGTGCGCCACAGAAAATCATGTTCCAGCTCTTCGGCACTCGGCTGTTTGAAACTCCAAACCTGGCACCCTGCCGGGTTGACCCCGGACATGACGTGACGAACGGCGCCGTCCTTGCCGGCAGCGTCCATCCCCTGAAAGATCAGCAGCAACGCATAGCGGTTGGAAGCGAAGTGAAGTTGTTGCAGTGCGCTCATCTCCTCAACGTGTTCATCCAGGAGTTTTTGATACCGCTTCTTCGACTTGCAAAAGGGCTTCACAATCGTCGGCCACTCTTTGAGTTTGACCTTTTCTCCGGGCCGCACACGGAAATCCTTGGAATTGATTTTCATCTTCATCCCTTCGGTGTCAGTCCCCCACAATTGGTGGGTTTTTGGTCACTTTTTGGCTTCGATTTGAGTTCGTTTGCATTCAAAAACCAGTTCGTTTTTGGCCTCAAAAAACGCCAAGTCATTTGTTTTCACGTAGATCTGTAAGTTCGTTCCGTCAAAATAGTATCTCTCTTCCATACACCGAAGTTGCTCAGTGGAAACCCGTGATGCATGAAGTTTCTGGAAAGCCCCCATCCGAATCTCGTATCTTTTATTTTCACAGACATTCCAGCTTCGTTCCTCGAGTTTTTGGGACTACGGTGACCGTCATGGACTTTGTAGTCATGGACTTTGTGGCATAGTCGAGTTTTCCACGATTTGGATTCGAGGCCCTCACGTTGGGAATTGTCATTCTGAGGCCCCGTTCGTTGGGGCCGAAGAATCCCCGTAGTTTCTGCCCTTCCCGCATCCTCGATCCAGTCTTCCTTTGTTTTCATAGACATTCTCGCTTTGTTCTCCCGATTTCGCGATCGATAAGTTGAGGAGTCGGGTCGTTGAGGAGTCAGCCGCCGACTTCCGGCTTGCGGTCGGAGGAGGCGCGGCTGGCGTTTGGTCTGGCACTGCACGACTCAGCGACTTTTTGTGCTTATCCTTTGTTTTCATAGACATTCTCGCTTTGTTCTCCCGATTTTGCAGTCGCCAAGTCGAGGAGTCGAAACGTTGGGGAGCCCTCCGCCACCTTCCGGACTGTGGCCCGAGCACGACGGTTGCAGTCGGCTCCGGGTCTCCCACTTCTCGACTCTTCGACTCCTCGAACGCACTTGGAGGCAGAAACCACAGGCAGGAACCACGGACGAAAACAAAAGAGGACGCATAACTTAACCAGCAGGGCCTGACCCCCTGCCCAACCCCACAAAACAACTGTAGCCTATGTCGTCCCGTTTGTCAAGAGAAAAATGCGCAGCGACAACAAGTCTCTCTCATCCACGCGCGACCACTCATGCCAAAAGCTCCATCGCCAATCGCACGTCGTCAAACACGATGGGGCACGCCGCTACCGTCCTCGTCCAAAGCAGAATTGTCATAACTCGGCCACCGCCAATTTCCCCGCCGCTTCACCACTCCTCCGGCGCTGCGACTCAAATCCCTTCATCAAATCCCTCGCAAGGTCCCGATTAGTGATCGCCATCTAAACAAGCGATGATGGCTTCGGTAACTCGTTTAGTCTCATGGGGACCTTGAACGGGGATACAAACAACACCTGCTTCTTCGGCCGGATAGTCGTTCCCTCCCGCAAACAAGGCATCACCTATGTAGATCATCTCTTTCAATGAAATACCCAGGAGGTCGCTTAGCTTTCTGATGCCGTAGGCTTTGTCGATGCCGGGTTTGGTAACATCAATGGATGTCGCACCACCGATGCGGACAGAAAACTCGGGAATATAAGTGTCAAGAATGGCTTTGATCTTTTTTCGCTTGGCGTAATCGGGATCCCATCTGTCCTTTTCTGCCAGGGGGGCCTGCTGGCCCAGTGCGGAAAATGTTATCTGGCTTCCCCGGTCTTCAATGACCTCTCCCCAGACCTTTTCGACCTTGAAGCCCGCTACTCCCAGCGCTTTTTTTAGGGAACTGACGATTTTCGCTTTTTCATCCGGGGTGAAATCCTCTGAATAGAGCTTTTTCCAATCCCCTGTGTATTGGAAAAACTTTGTTCCACATGTAGGAAGGAGGGATAGATTCACCAGGCGTCCGTCATGGGGAAGATCGGCGAGCAATCGTTTTTCAAACTGTGGCCAACCGCCTCCGGAAATCACGGCCACTTTGACGATACCAAGAAGGTCATGCAGCCGTGCCGCCATTTCGGCATCCAGCGACGATTTACTTTCGGCGAGTGTACCGTCCAGATCATAAACAATGAGCTTTTTCACGCCCCCTCCACCTCTGAATTCTTGTGATTTCCTGGGCTGTGATAGGCCGCCCCTTTTGGAGATCGAAAATCAAGACTGCAGTCGCCAGCCACTCGCCTATGGGTACACTTGCAGTCATGCTGATGTCTTTTCCATCGCGGCACTATATTCGCCACGGCGTGCAGCCCGGTTGCACTTGGCCCGATGATACAGAGCCTTCTGCGCTGCCGTGACGTGCGCCTCTTCGCCCCGCCAGATCTCCAACGCCGGCTGCTGGATGGCGCGGGCAAACGAAAACGCCAACGCCCAAGGCAGTCGCGACTTGAATCTAACATTCATGGCATTCAAACGGGCCGAGGCCAGTTCAGCGGGTTGGCCGCCCGACAAGAACGCGATCGCCGGAACGGCAGCGGGGACAGCTCGCAAGAGGCACCTCACCGTGGCGTCGGCGACTTCGTCAACCGTTTCTTGCTTGGGACAGGTTAATCCCGGAACCACCATGTTGGGCTTCAGGATCATCCCCTCCAGCATCACCCGTTGTGTATAAAGCTGGTTGAAAACCGTTCGCAGGACATCCTCCGTTACCTCGCGACACCGCTCCAGGGTGTGGTCGCCGTCCATGAGCACCTCCGGCTCGACGATGGGGACCAGTCCGGCTTCCTGGCACAACGCGGCATAGCGAGCCAACGCCTGCGCGTTAGCCTCGATGCATCCCGGGCTGGGAATGCCATTGCCCACGGTAATCACCGCGCGCCACTTGGCAAAACGTGCGCCCATTTTCGAGTATTCCGCCAAGCGCTCCCGCAACCCGTCCAGGCCTTCGGTTATTTTTTCTCCCGGATGGCCTGCCAGGTCCTTTGCGCCGGCGTCAACCTTGATGCCGGGAATGATTCCCGCATCGGTGAGGACTTTGACGAAGGGAGTGCCATCTTTCTTCTGCTGGCGGATTGTCTCGTCGAAGAGGATCGCGCCGCTGATGCACTCACCGAGATTGGGGGTGGTCACAATCAACTCACGATAAGCGCGCCGGGCCTCGACGGTCTGGGGAATCCCCAGCTTGGCAAATCGCTTGTTGCAGGTGGGATTGCTTTCATCCATCGCCAGCAGGCCCTTGTCGCCGGCGACCAGTTCCCTTGCGGTGTCTATAAGGTTTTGCGCATTCATTGGGGGTTGCTCCATTTCCAGTTCCGAATTTCCCGCAGGTCCTGGCCGTATTTGGCGATGTATTGCTTGTGCTCGATCAGCTTGTCCCTGAGCTGCTGCTTCAGGTAGATGCCCTTGTCGCCGGTCTGCGGCAGGCGGTCGATGGTATCCATCACGAGGTGGAAGCGGTCCAACTCGTTCAGCACCGTCATGTCAAAGGGCGTGGTGATGGTGCCCTCTTCCTTGTAACCGCGGACGTGGATGTTGTCGTGGTTGGTGCGGCGGTAGGTCAGCCGATGGATCAACCACGGGTAGGCATGGAAGGCGAAGATGACTGGCTTCGATTTGGTGAAGAGCTCGTCGAAATCCATGTCGCTCAACCCGTGCGGGTGCTCGGATTGCGGCTGCAGCTTCATGAGGTCGACGACGTTGACTACGCGGATTTTCAGGTCGGGCAGGTGCTCGCGCATAATCGAGACAGCGGCGAGCGTCTCCAGCGTGGGCACGTCGCCACAGCAGGCCATAACCACATCGGGCGCCTCGCCCTGGTCGTTGCTGGCCCACTGCCAGATGCCAATGCCTTCAGTGCAGTGTTTGACGGCGGCGTCCATCGCGAGCCACTGCGGCGCCGGGTGTTTGCCCGCGATCACCACGTTGACGTAATGGCGGCTGCGCAGGCAGTGGTCCATCACCGACAGCAGGCAGTTGGCATCCGGCGGAAGGTAAACGCGCACGACCTCGGCCTTCTTGTTTACGACGTGGTCAATGAAACCGGGATCCTGGTGGGTGAACCCGTTGTGATCCTGCCGCCAGACATGCGAGGCCAGCAGGTAGTTTAGCGAGGAGATCTTCCGCCGCCACGGCAAGCCCGATGTGACCTTCAGCCACTTGGCGTGCTGGTTGAACATCGAATCGACGATGTGAATGAACGCCTCGTAGCAATTGAAAAGCCCATGCCGCCCGGTGAGCAGGTACCCCTCGAGCCAGCCCTCGCATTGGTGCTCGCTGAGCATTTCCATCACCCGCCCAGCGGGCGCGAGAAATTCGTCGTTGGGCACCGTCGAGGCGTCCCATTGGCGCTCGGTCACCTCAAAGAGGGCTTCCAGGCCGTTGGAAAGCGTCTCGTCAGGGCCAAAGACCCGGAAATTACGCTGCTCGCTGTTCAGCTTCGTCACATCGCGCAGGAAAGGCCCCAGCACATGGGTGTCGCCAATGCCGCCCGCCCCCGGCGAGGGCACGTTGGCCGCGTAGTCGCGGAAATCCGGCATCCGCAGGTCGCGCAGCAGAATGCCGCCGTTGGCGTGGGGATTCGCGCCCATGCGTCGTTCGCCCTTGGGCGCAAGTTCGGCCAGTTCCGGTTTCAGGCGGCCCTGCTCATCAAAGAGTTCCTCCGGCCGATAGCTCTTCAGCCAGTCTTCCAACTGCTTGAGGTGTTCGGGATGGGTAGCCGGGTCGGAGAGCGGCACCTGGTGCGCCCGGAACGTACCCTCAACTTGCAGTCCATCGACGACTTTCGGTCCCGTCCAGCCCTTGGGTGAGTTGAGGACGATCATGGGCCAGCGCGGACGAGTGGTGTCGTTCTTGCTCCGAGCATGGCGTTGGATTCTCCGGATGCCCTCGATGGCCTTTTCCAAAGTACTCGCCATGAGTTGATGCATCTCTTCCGGCTCATCACCTTCCACAAAGTGGGGCGTCCAGCCGCAGCCTCGTAGAAATTGCTCCAGTTCCTGGTGCTCGATGCGGGCCAGGACGGTGGGGTTGCTGATCTTGTAGCCGTTGAGGTGCAGGATCGGCAGCACGGCTCCGTCGGTAATTGGGTTGAGAAACTTATTGGAATGCCATGCGGTGGCCAAGGGACCCGTTTCCGCTTCGCCGTCGCCGACGACGCAGGCGACGATCAGATCGGGATTGTCGAACACCGCCCCGAACGAATGGCTGAGCGAATAGCCCAACTCGCCGCCCTCGTGGATCGAGCCCGGGCATTCCGGCGATACGTGGCTGGGAATTCCTCCGGGGAACGAGAACTGAAGAAAGAGCTTCCGAAGCCCGGCCTCATCCTGGCTGATGTTGGGATAGATCTCGCTGTAAGTGCCCTCGAGATAAGTATTGCCCACGATGGCCGGGCCGCCGTGACCGGGGCCGGAGACGTAGATCATATCGAGGTCGTATTTTTTGATGACCCGGTTCAAATGCACGTAAATGAAGTTCTGCCCGGGGGTCGTGCCCCAGTGTCCCAGCAACATGTGCTTCACATCCGCGAGCGTCAGCGGCCGCTTCAGCAAGGGATTGTCATAAAGGTAAATCTGGCCTACCGACAGATAGTTCGCGGCACGCCAGTAGGCATCCATATTGTGGAGCAGTTCCGGGGAAAGGGTTTTTGTTTTCATGGTTCAATTCTCTCCTGCATAGAAAGGTACGGCGTTGGTGTGGCCGGCTGCGATCAAGGCGGGCAGAAAGACGGCCGCGGCAGGCTCATCCTCCGGACGCCTCTTTGGGTCTGGGGTTGTGCCAGCCGCCGTCCGAAGCGATGATCGCGTCAGCCTCTTTCGGCCCCCAGGTGCCGCGCTTGTAGGGGCGAGCCCGGTGGTGGTTCTTAAGGACTGGATCGACGACGGCCCAAGCGGCCTCAACCGCGTTTTCACGGGTGAAGAGCGCTCCATCGCCGGCCATGGCGTCGCCCAGAAGCCGCTCGTAGGGTGATTCCGCTGCCGGATTTTCTTCAAACAGGTAGAGCTCTCGCTGGTCCCCGATGAACTCCTTCCCTGCGAGCTTGACGCGAGCGGCGAGAGCGATGGCGGCGCAGGGGGAAAGCCGGAAGCGCACGTAGTTGGTGCGGCCTGTCTTAGGCGCGGAGTCGGCGAAAAGCCGCTGCGGCGGGGGCTTCAGCTCCACCAGGACCTCGGTCGCGGTGTCAGCCAGGTATTTGCCGGAGCGCAGGTACCAGGGCACGCCCTGCCAGCGCCACGAATCGATGAAAAGCCGCAGAGCGCAGAAAGTCTCAACGTCGGAGTTCTTCGCCACGTCCGGCTCCTTGCGGTAGCCGGCGTACTGGCCGCGCACCACATCGTCGGCCTTCAGAGGGCGCGTGGCTTGAAAGACCTTGGCCTTCTCGGTTTGCACGGCGCCATAGTCCCGAGCCGCCGGCGGCTCCATGGCGAGTAGCGCGACGATTTGGAAGAGGTGGTTCTGAATCACGTCGCGCAGGCAGCCGGCGGATTCGTAAAACGCGCCGCGGTTCCCCACGCCAAAATCCTCGGACAGGGTTACCTGGACGCTAGCCACGTAGTTCCGGTTCCAGATCGGTTCCAGGAAGGAATTGGCGAAGCGGAAATAGAGGATATTCATGATCGCCTCCTTCCCCAGGAAGTGATCGATGCGGAAGATCGAGTCTTCCGGAAACGCGGTGCGAGCAACGCGGTTAAGCTCCCGCGCGGAGGCCAGGTCGCGTCCGAACGGCTTTTCCACGACGACGCGCGCATGTTCGGTCAATTTCGCGGCGCCAAGCCCTTTGATCACCGTCTCGAAGAGCGAGGGCGGGATGGCCAGATAGTGCGCTGGGCGCCGAGCGCTGCCCAGTTCCTTTTTTATCGCCGTAAACGTGGCCGGGTCGTGATAATCCCCACTCACGTACCTCAGCAGGGACAGAAGATGGTGGAGGGCACGCTGGTTATCGATCCCGCCTGATCGCTTGAGGCTGTCGGTCACGCGCTTGCGCAGACGCTCCAAACTCCACTTTGGGAAGGCGACGCCGACTACCGGGACCTCGAGCGAACCGCGTTTCGCCATCGCGTAGAGTGCCGGGAAGATCATCTTGTGGGCGAGATCGCCCGTCACACCGAAGAGGACGAGGGCGTCCGAACGGGAGACAGTCATCAAGCACCTCCATTCTTGGTGGCGGCCTGTTTCTTTTAGATGCAGAACTGGTCAAGAAAGGCAGCGCACACCTTTCTTGCACGCAGGCTCAGGTTGATGCGTTAAGGGCAGACAATCGATACGCCGTACGGGGATCGCGTTGTGACCTACAAGCTGCGAGTGCCGCGACAGAACCCCTTTTACTTGGTTTTCTGCTCGGCAGCAGTCTCCTCCTGCTCCTCTTCAGCTTTTTGCCAACTGGAATTGGGGTTGTATTCCTTCAGAGTTTTGGCGAGAACCTCGGTCTTCTTGCCGAGATCCTTCTGATACACTACTCCATCCTGGTTAACGATAAACGTCATCACGCCAGACGACCTGTATTCCGCCGGATAGGCCACGAAAGCGAAACCATCCATCATTTTGCCGTTTAGGAGATAACTTTTGGCGCCGCCTGGCGCATTCTTCCCCTGACGCGTTAGCACGCGGTAATAGTATCCTCGGTAAGGAGTTGGGGAGCCGTCTTGGCTTTTCGCATAGCCCTCAGCAAAGGCCGATGCCACCAGCGGCCCGACGGGGCTTTGGGGTTCGCCCTCAGCAGCTTTCCAATACAGACCATTGTGTTGCCCTTCATTACTGAAGATTTCGTTGGCATACTCGTTGTGCTGCGCGGTGTAGAATTCCTTTTGCGCCGCCACGAGCTCCTGGCAAACGCTAATCGCCGATAATTCATTCCGGCCAACTCGCCTGTACAGAATTTCTTTCTTGCCTGCCTCGGTGTCGAAATACCACGAATTACCTTGCTTCACGAGCGGTATGGGCGTGGGCCAATTCTCCGCGCCGATATACAAGACGGTGGTTCCATCCGGTTCTTTCACCAGACGGTGCATTTGCTGATATCTCCGCACAAAATTAGCGCGGCTTTCGGCGTCCTCGGTTTCGTCTCCCGACGAGACGATTTGCTTTCCGTCTGGTCCGAGGATATCGAGCATCGCTTTTTCGTCGTTACTCTGCGTTGCCGTGACGAGTGCGTTGCTCGCGTCTTCCGGCGATGAAAACGTTTTCTGGCCCGGTTGCTGCGCCATGGAACGGATGGGAAAGCACGCCGTCAAGAGGATAGCGACCGCCGCCAATATAGGAAGATTGGCAGATTGAAATTTGTCGAAGTTCAGCTTCATTCGCCGCATATGGCTTCTCTCCATTTCCAATTTAATCGGCTACTAGTGTGCTGAGTCAGACTTTTAACTCAAGACATTCGGAACATAAAGAACCTTTGATTAATGATGCCCTCCACCCCCGCCGCCACCACGCCCTCCTCCGCCCCCGCCACCGCGCGCTGCTCCGCCACCGCCGCTACGCGCTGCTCCGCTGCTGACGCTGGCCTTTCCCCGTGACGAATAGCTCTTTGCCTGTCCGCCCTTCTCGATGCCGCTGAAGGCGCCCGAGCGGACACCGCTTCTGACCGCTGGGTGCAGCATAGCCTCGCGCTGCCTGCCTGTTTCCGTTGAAAGCTCTGGCCGTTGGGCCGGAACGGTTGGAAAATCCGCCGCCTGCGCCCCCACCTCGGTTGAAGCTGCTGCGGCTGGAAACTCCGCCGCGCGCAGCCCCACCTCGGTTGAAGCTGCTCCGGTTATAAAACGTGTTGCTCCGGGAGTAGTACCTGCCGCCGCCAAAAGTTGCGAATCGGCCACCCCAATTGAATCCCCAACGAGGCCAGCCCCATCCAAAACCTCCGAAGAAGCCAATTCCGAAGCCCATTCCGAACGAGAGGTACGGGCCGCCAAACCATATTCCGGGATACGGGTACCACCCCGGCCACGCCATGATGGGACCTCCGTAAACCAACCACGGATCATACGCGGGGACGTAAACGACCTCGGGGTCGGCAGGCTGAACGACGATCGACGAGCCTTGCGTCGTTACGGTTTGCTGCGGCGTAGTCTTAAGATTGCCCGCTTCCTGCGCCCGCTGGCGCATCTCCTGTACGGCATCCATCACATCCTGTTGCTGGTTGTAGTAGGCGTCGCCTAGCGATGACGTCCAGGAAAGGTTCTTGTCCATATTTCCAAGGACGGATGGAAATGCGGTAAGCGCCTTGACGCTCGGGTCCCAGGGTTGTTGGTCCACAGCTTGGCCCAAAGCTTCGCCCTTCAAATCAGGATTCGCTTGCACCCATCTGTCGGCCTCGACGACTTGCTCGGGAAACGTGGACGCCGCCAGAATCTGCGCCACCAGCGAATCCGGATACAGCGCAATCGGCGCTACCAACTGCTGCAATTGTTCGGGAGCCAGTTGCGCGTAGGGCGGCGCCGGCGCCTGCTGGGCCTGAGGCGGGGCTTGCGCGTCTTGATGCGCCAACAGGCTCTGAGGCCAAGTCGCGAACAACAGAGCCGACCTCAACAAGGAAACTAGAATCTGCTTGCCCAATCGAGGCCTTGAGAACCCTTCCGCACGTCCGAAAATGTTCATGTTCTTGAACCCCCTCTGCACCTTCATCTGCTTGAGGCCTCCGATAAATAGAGACTCCTCGGTACCGCTATAATCACAATAAGCCGCCATAGCGCGCCTGTCTGTCCAAATATGACCACTTCCCAGTGCAATATTGACCACCTTCCATAAGTTGCCCAGAGCGTAGCTGCCTGGGAATGGACGCTGATTGGGTTCGGCTAACGCTTCTTCCGCCAAATGCCTTCGATTTCTTCCAGAGTGCGGCCTTTCGTCTCCGGCACAAGGTAATAAGAGAAGAGCCAGGCGCCGAGCGCAAGCAATCCGTACAGCCAAAACGTCGAGCTCGGGCCGAGTAGATCTAGAAGCATCAGAAAGGTTAGTGAGACAACAAAATTGGAGGTCCAGTTTGCTCCGGCTGCGATGCCTGCCGCAAGACCGCGAATCTTCAACGGGTAAATCTCGGAAATCAATAACCAAAAAATCGGTCCGAGACTGATTGCAAACGACGCCACGTACATCATCAGGATTATCACGGCAAAATCCGCAAATCCTTTGCTCTTTGCAGTGCCATGAAATGCGAAGCCGAGTGCGCCAAGACTGATCATCATTCCCGCAATACCGGTCAACAACAACGGCCGGCGCCCCACGCGGTCGATCAGCCACATCGACACTAGAGTCATTATCACGTTCACGAGACCGATGCCTGCCGTGGCGAGAATCGATCCTCGAATCGAGGAGATTCCCGCAGACCGAATGATAGACGGCGCGTAATAGATAATTGTGTTGATCCCCGTGACCTGCTGGAAAACGGCAAGACCGATGCCAATGATCATAGCCCGTCGAATGTCAGGGAGAAGCAAATCCGAGAACCGGCCGCGCAGCTCTGATTTCTGCGTTGCTGCCTCTATCTGCAGAAACTCGGCGTCAACGTCCTCGATCCCCCGAATCTTGATCAAAACGTTACGGGCCGAATCAAATCGCCCTTGCCGAACAAGGTATCGCGGGGTTTCTGGCAGGTACAGCATCCCAGCACCCAGCATCGCGCCGGGAACTACCGCAAGACCGAGCATCCACCT
Organism: uncultured Acidobacteriota bacterium; assembly: GCA_963831905.1. Taxonomy (GTDB): domain Bacteria; phylum Acidobacteriota; class Terriglobia; order UBA7540; family UBA7540; genus CAVROP01. Next base: position 678,742 of record CAWHRX010000005.1, read on the forward strand.
CCAGTTGCCGGATGCGGCTAAGGTGTAATCCGTGATATAGGCAACCAGAATCCCCACGGTAACCGCCAGTTGGAAGAGAGATACCTGCCAGCCGCGTGCGTCAGCCGGGGCAATTTCGGAGATGTAAAGAGGAACGACGGAGCTCGCCAGCCCTATTCCCGCTCCTACGACTAAGCGCCCAACAATGAGGACCGGGTCGGACCCTGCCGCGCAGCATACCACCGCGCCCGCTATGAAGATGAGCGACGTGATGAGCAACATCTTCCGGCGTCCAAACCGGTCTGAGAGGCTGCCGCCACTTATGGCGGTAACGGCTGCGCCGACTAACACCACGCTGACAACCAACCCCTGCTCGAATATCGAAAGGCCGAAACTCTTCTTAATAAAAATCAGCGCGCCGGATATTACACCCGTGTCGTATCCAAACAGCAATCCACCCACAGCGGCGAATATTGCTGCGATGTAGACGTACCGTTGGCTTTCGACCGGAATACGAGATTTCTGGTTTGATATCGCAGGTTCCAAACGAGTTGATTCCACGGCGCACGTCCTCCGGTGAAGCTGGGGCCTGTTTTCAGGATCCATTAAAGCGGTGTGGCGCGAATGACCCAATCATGGAGGGAAATCCGGCACACGTTCTGCCCGTTCTTCTCAGCGGGGCAGGCTGTCATGTACCCTTGGCTCATCTTCGAGGGAAAGACCCAAAACGCGACAGACCGTGTTCGCGATCATCCATTCCTCGTCAGTATGAATGACCCGCACCGCTACCCGGCTGGTCGCCGCGGAAATCACCCCCTCATTCCCTGCGTTTCGCTTTTCTTCGAGTTCGATCCCAAGAAATCCCAGCCCATCGCAAGTCCGGGCGCGAACTACGGGCGCGTTCTCTCCGATGCCGCCGGCGAACACCACCGTGTCCAGTCCGCCGAGCGCCGCCGCGAACGCGCCGATCCATTTCTTGACCTGGTAACAAAACAGTGCGACCGCTTCCGCCGCCCGCACGTCCTGCGTTTCGTGCTCCAGCAAGTCGCGCATGTCGGAACTGGTCTCCGACACGCCGAGCAGGCCGGACTGGAAATTGACCATCTCATTGAACCGTTTTGCATCGAGACCCTCGGTGCGCGCCAGATACCAAACCAACCCAGGATCGAGATCGCCGGAGCGGGTGCTCATCGGCACCCCCGCCGTCGGGGTGAAACTCATGCTGGTGTCCACGGATTTGCCTCGATGCACCGCCGCCAGGCTCGCGCCATTGCCGAGGTGGGCGAGGATGACCCGGCCTTGTGCCGCTTCCGTTCCGGCCAGGCGGGCCAGTTCTCCCATTAGAAACGCATACGACAACCCGTGAAACCCATAGCGCCGCACCCCCTGCGCTTCGTAGCGGCGCGGGATCGGCAACAACCGGGCCACGCGCGGCAGGTCATGGTGAAAAGCCGTGTCGAAACAAGCCACTTGGGGCAAGCCAGGAAATCGGCGATGAAACGCTTTAGTCAACTGAATCTCCTCCGGCAGATGCTCAGGATCGAACGCACTGAGCCGGAGCAGCTCCTCAACCATTTCCGCCGTGATTCGTTGGGGCTTGCTATACTTCGGGCCGCCATGCACCACGCGATGCCCCACCGCCGTCAGTGAATCACGGCCGCCGCGTTCCTCGATCCAATCCATCAGAGCGCCCACCGCCGCCGTGTGATCCGGCGCCGTCACTGGCCGCGAGAAGTTGTCCGCCTGGTTCACGCCTTTCACCCGCAATGCGGCCTCCGGCAGTCCAATCCGCTCCATCCCGCCCTCCAAAATCCGTCGGAGCGAGTCACCGGCCTCGAACAGCGCGAACTTGATGCTCGAGGAGCCGCCATTGATTGTCAGGATGTGCGGGTTAGCTGATTTCACGGCTGGCTCCTTCCTCGGCTCTGTCAAGACTCTTGATTCGCTTATTCTCAAACTCGAAAGCACTCGGCATCACATGCGACACCTTTTTTGGTTCCGGCTACTCCGGGTTAGGATAAGTCTCGTGCTCCGGGCCTGAGGATCAGGACGCCAAGGGGCGGAAGAGTAAGGCTGAGCGAGTAGGGCCTCCCATGCAGCGGCAGGGGGACCGCTTCCACCCGCCCGCTGTTTCCCTGGCCGCTGCCGCCGTAAAGCAGAACGTCGCTATTCAGAGCTTCTCTCCAAGCGCCGTTCACGGGCGCCCCGACGCGATAGCCGTGCCGAGGCACGGGAGTGAAATTGCAGATGAAGAGAGTCACGTCGGCATGATTCCTCGCCCGTCTGAGGAAAGAGATGACACTCCCTTCACAATCGCCGCAGTCCACCCACTCGAATCCCGAGGGTTCGAAATCCGCCTCGTACAACGACGGTTGTCCCCTGTAAAAAGTATTCAAATCGCGCACCCACCGCCGCAACCCGGAATGCAGCGGATGCGCCAAGAGGCGCCAATCCAGGCTGCCATCGTGGTTCCATTCGCTCCATTGCCCAAATTCGCTGCCCATGAACAACAGCTTCTTCCCGGGATGGCCCCACATATAGCCGTAAAGTAGCCGCAGGTTCGCGAACTTACACCAGTCATCGCCTGGCATCTTGGTAAGCATCGAACCCTTGCCGTAGACCACTTCATCGTGCGAGAGAGGCAATACGAAATTCTCCGTGAATGCGTAAACCAAGCTGAAAGTGAGCTTATGTTGGTGATACCTGCGATAAATCGGGTCCTTCGACATGTATTCAAGAATGTCGTGCATCCAACCCATGTTCCATTTAAGGCCGAAGCCGAGACCGCCGAGATACACCGGTCGCGACACCATCGGCCAGGCGGTGGATTCCTCGGCAACCATCATGGCATCGGGAAACTCGGCGTACACTTGTTCGTTCATTTGCCGCAGGAACTGAAGTGCGTCAATATTCTCATTACCTCCATACTGATTGGGGATCCACTGCCCTTTCGGACGTCCGTAATCAAGGTACAGCATCGAGGCGACCGCATCCACCCGCAGGCCGTCGACGTGGTACTTGTCGTACCAAAACACGGCGTTGGCGATCAGAAAACCTCGAACCTCGGAACGCCCATAGTTGAATACGAAAGTATTCCACTCGGGCTGCTCGCCCTGCCGCGGGTCCGAATGTTCGTACAGATGCGTGCCGTCGAAATAACCCAGCCCGGCTTGGTCTTTGGGGAAATGAGCCGGGACCCAATCGACGATCACCCCGATCTCACGTTGATGAAGGCAATCCACCAGGTACATGAAATCCGCGGGCGTGCCGAATCGGCTAGTTGGTGCGTAATAGCCGATGACTTCATAGCCCCAGGAGCCATCGAAGGGGTACTCCATGACGGGAAGAAACTCAACATGCGTATAACCGGCCTCGTGCACATAGTCTGCGAGTTGCACAGCCATTTCGCGGTAAGTCAGCGGACGGTTTCCCTCCTCCGCCACCCTTTTCCAGGAGCCGAGATGGACTTCATAAATGGAGAAGGCGCAACCCAGACCGTTTCTCCCGGCGCGGTTCGCCATCCACTCGCTATCTCCCCACGAATAGGTGCTGAGGTCCCACACCCGGGAGGCGGTTTGCGGCCGGATTTCCGCGGCAAACGCGTAGGGATCGGCTTTATCTACTTCATAACCACGATACTGGGACGTAATGTGATATTTGTACAACGTCCCAGGCCCCACATCCCGTACAAAGCCCTCCCATACCCCGGTTGCCCCGTGCGATGCCAGGGCATTCGATCGCGGGTTCCAACCGTTAAAGTCCCCGAGTACGCCGACCTGCTTCGCGTTGGGCGCCCACACGGCGAAATGAACGCCGCGCTGCCCGGCCAACTCGCCGACGTGTGCCCCCATCTTCTCGTAGGCATGGCAGTGCGTGCCTTCCTCCAGCAGATAGATATCGTAGTCGCTTATCCATGGAGCTTGAGTTGAGCTTCGCATCGCCTCTCACCTAAATATCCACCATGGCAGGCCATCCCGAATTGCACGACCTTTATACCGCGAGGTGACTCGCAAATCAGTTCAAAACTGCTCAGAGGGGTGGTCAGATCTGCTCAAATGGCAAACAACAACTGTGGCGGGAACGGGAGCCAAAGCTCAAATCTTGGTCTACTACCTTCAACGCGGAGGCACTTCCCGCCCTTTCTCAGACGAGAGCGACGGAGCCCGGTGCGGATTACCTGCACAAAGTCGCTATCAAATAGTGTCCCTGCTACCGACCCATGCCGGGCGAGGGCACGTTAGACCCTGCATTGAAGGAATAGGCGAAACGGAAACCGTGAGCAATTCTGAACAGACGTGCAGTGCGTCATCTGCCATAATGTGATGGAATGTCCCTGGAGAGGAAGGCCCGTTCCCAGCGTTCTGGCTGTGGGATGAACGTTTCTTGAGGAGTAAAGCAATCATGAAAGTGGAATTAAAGCCGGTTATTGATGCGCTCAAACATGATGCCAATCAACTGGAACACCACGCCCGGAAGCTGAGAACGACCTCTCCCAATTTCGAGGCGGAGGCCGAGGAAATAGACGACAGGGTGGAGTCCATTAGAAAGCAGATCGAGATTTTGGAACAGTGGGAATAGCTACGAATCCCAGGGGAGCGTTGATTCCACCTTGAGTCACTAATGTTCGGCGGCACCATGGGATCTGGACAGGTGAGAGTGCGCGTCGGTGCATAACTGAGCGTCTTGCACGGCAAAAAGGAGAACCATAAAGATATGCCAAACACAGGTGAAAGACGAGAGATCACTGCACGCGCGAACGCGCAGGAGGCGGAAACCGTTCGGGAGTCGCAGAAGTTGCTGTCAAAAACCAAGCAGCTCACCGCAAGCAGGGACGCGAAGAGCCGGATGCGAAGCGCCAGAGCACTGAAGGGCCAATCTCGCGACCGTACAGCGTGATACCCGGTTTCGTTGGGCGATGTTGAAGGACCGTACAAAACCGAAGAGCATCGCCGCGACCAAGACGCCGCCCACGAATGTCGGCGAAATTCATCCAGTGAGTAGCCACTGTTCGGCGATCGATTGTGGCGCTCGGGGGAGGTTTTCCATCGTGAAACGTAAATTGCGGCATGACGAGACTCAGATCGATGAACTTGAAAACGAGGAACTAGCTTCTGACAGCGCCGGACAATCGGGCGATGCCCAAGGGCTGTCGCAAAATACGGACGCTGACGAGGAGAGCGTCGAAGAACTCGCCGAGACGGATCAGGCATACGAGGCCGAGGCCGTGGACGGTCTCGAGGATGCTGCCGACCACCCCGAACGGCCTGTACAAACCCGTGAGGACAAGGCTCGGTGAGTTGCCATTCCGCCGGAGCGAGAATCGGGCTTCGGGCCGTACCCTGACTCACCCGACCCGGAAGTCTGCATGTAGCAGGGCCAGGCCCACAGCTTTCTCGCCGGGGACACACCGTTAAGTCAATTTTGTTCTGGCATCGCAGAAGGGCGCGCAGTCTCCAAGAACTCAGCCAAAAGAGCCGCAGGCGGCATCAGATCTCCCTTTGCTGACCGTGATCTGGCGGAGCAGGGTGTGCTCCGTTCTCGAGAGGTCATCAAATCCGGCCGCGATCTGATGCGCCGGTCCAATACGCGCGCCCCGGCTTCCCAGCTTGTCGGGCCGTTCGGCAATCGACAACGCGAAGCAAGGGCGCAGTCTCTCGTCCACGGCGATTAGCTCGTAAGAAAAATGAATTCCCGCCAAAGTGAGCAATTTTGGACAGCCACGCGTCCACCGCGGACGCTTTAATCGTTGAGCGGGGCTCGAACATGAATACCCTGGGTTGCCGTCAGCCGCTCGGCAACCCAAAATGGAAATCCTGAAAGAAACTTCCCTGTGGCTCCGGTCCATGGCGCTTCCGATGGCAGGCTGCCGAAGTCATCCGAAGTTGCGAGGAGGTTTTCGTGAAGGTTCTATTGGTCTACCCGGAGTTTCCGGACACGTTCTGGAGCTTCAAGCACGCTTTACCATTTGAAGGGAAAAGGTCGGCGTTCCCTCCCTTGGGTTTACTTACCGTGTCCGCGATGCTGCCTTCGCACTGGGAACGCCGGCTCGTGGATCTGAACGTGCGCCGCCTCAAAGACGGCGACCTAGCCTGGGCGGATGTTGTCTTCGCCAGCGGCATGATTGTGCAGGGGCCATCGATGAAGGAGCAGATCGCGCGGGCCAAGCGCCACGGGGTTCGCACGGTGGTTAGTGGCCCGATTGTGAGCGCCAAGCACCCCGCCATCGCCGAAGCCGACCACGCCGTCGAGGGGGAAGCCGAGGAGATTATCCCTCAGCTCGCGGCGGACCTCGAGCGGGGCGAAGCCCAGCCCCACTACTTCAAGAAGCAATGGCCCGACCGTCACGCAGGTGCCGCTGCCGCAACTGCGCCTCGCACCTCTGCGGCGCTATAGTTCCATGTCGCTTCAGTACTCCCGGGGCTGTCCTTTCACCTGTGAATTCTGCGACATCATCGAAATCTACGGCCCGCGGCCGAGAACGAAGACGCCCGATCAGGTGTGCGCGGAACTCGACCAGCTTCAGCGACTGGGCTGGCGCGGCTCTGTTTTCATGGTGGATGACAACTTTATCGGCAACAAGAAAAACGTCAGGCTCCTGCTTCCCCGTCTGGTGGAGTGGATGCACCAACACAAGTCTCCGTTCACGCTTTATACGGAGGCTTCCTTGAACCTCGCCGAAGACGAAGACCTGCTGCGATTAATGCGCGAGGCCAATTTCAAGCGGGTATTCATGGGCATTGAGACGCCCGTGGTCGAGAGCCTCAAAGAGACGACGAAATTCCAGAACCTGAGGAAGGACTTGCTGGAGAGCGTAAAGCTCGTCCAGTCCTACGGCATGGAGGTGATGGCTGGCTTCATCGTCGGCTTCGACAACGACCCGGCGGACGTGTTCGATCGCCAGATTAAATTCATTCGAGAGGCGGCGATTCCCCTCTCCATGGTCGGCCGGCTCAGCGCACTGCCCCAAACCCAGTTGTGGCATCGTCTGAAGGCGGAAGGCCGTCTCCTTAAGGAGAGCCTCGGTAATAACACCTTGCTCGATCTGAATTTCATCCCCAAGATGGATACGCAACAGCTCATCGAGGGTTACCGACGCATTCTGAGGACCATCTATAATCCCCGAGAGTACTTTGAACGCGCCTCGGCGTCCCTGTCGCAACTCGCCGCGGCCGCCAAAACGCCGGTGGTTTTCTCCGATCTCATGGCCGTGGCACGCTCCCTCTGGCGGCAAGGTTTCATCGCGGACTACCGCATGGAGTACTGGAAGTTCATCGGGCAGGTTTTGCACTGCCATCGCCAACATCTCCACCAGGCCTTCACTCTGGCCATCATGGGACACCACTTCTTCAAGTTGGTGGACGCGGCTGAATCCAGTTAGCGCCAAGAGGGCCTTATTCCGTCCTGCTACTCTGTTGGTTCCAACTGCTTTCTGAGGTCGCCGACTAACTGCTGCTGGTCAGCAGATGTAGTTGCTTCTCCGGCCCTGCGGCGCCCTTCCCGACTGGCGTCAAAGAAAAGGCGCCGACACGAAAAAACAATGCCGGCGCCAACCTCGGCTACGCCTTCAAGTGCGTGCCTGCTTGCTCTATTGGCAGAAGCCCGGTTCGCTATTTCTACTGTTGTTTATCGGGGTGATCGCCTCCGTGGCCCCGCTGGTAGCCAGCCTCGTAAGCTTTCTGGTCTTCGTCTTTCTTAAAGTGGTGCTTTTTGTAGTGGTCCCGCTTATGCGCTTGGTCATCCTTGCCTTCGCGCAACCCTTGCTGGTAGTTCTTGTTTTTCGAATAATCCTGGTCCTGGCCTGCGCCGTTCATTGCCGGCGAAGCCACAGCGCGCGCTGTGCCTCCCATGATGCCCGCGGCCACCGCTAGCGCCAGAACCCAAACATACGGCTTGAAACTCATTCGCATGGAAACTCCTCCCTTTGTCTCTGGTGTTGATCGATAGAATCTACTGCTGAGAAACCCGAACTTGCATTCCCCACCCTCCGTCCGCATCACGTTTCTTTGCGGACAATCTGGCTTGGCCAGGCCTCCGGTATTACTTAAAAGAATCCGCCCGGCCTGGGTCATGCTCAGTCAGGAGACAACCGCTAAATTCCCGTGTGATGAAAGTATCATCAGAGAACTTGAGAGTAACTTTGTAGTTGAACGACCATTTGTTTCTTCTTTGCGGGTGCAGAGTCAACGTAACGCTGCCGTTGGCGACTTGTCCTTTCGTTGGGCTGCCCTCGATCTGTAACGTGACGGTGTGAGTAGAATTCTTGTTCCAGCGGCCTTCATTGCCTTCGGCCTTGGCGACTTCCTGCCCGTCACTGTCCTTGAAGTAGATATCCAATTTGGTTTGTTGATCCTTATTGTCTGACGTGGTGTCAAACTTCGCTTCCACGGAAGTGAGGGTTGGATCCTGGACTGGCGCGACCTGCTGGACTGGCGCTAGCTGGACGGGCTCCTGGGCTGGCGCCGGCTGCTGGGCTGGCGCTGTCTCCTGGGCGAAAGCGGCTGACGTGAACGCTGCCAAAGCGAGTAGCGCCAGGCAGGACATGATTGTTTTCATCTGAAATCTCCTTTTCCGATTCCGAACTGGCGAACCTTCCATGAATCACCTCATTTATACAGTCAAGCTGACACGCTGTCTGTCCCGATTGGAACATCTGTTTGGTCAATAGCGCTCACCTCGGTTTACTTTCCCCTTTTGAGAGTCTTTCCCGAGAGGAGCACCTCACAGGATTCGATATAGGGAGGAATCTGCGTCGGCCGGCCAGTTTGTCGCATTCCTACAGGAACTTCTTACATAGAAGGAAGAGTGTTTTCTCGCTTTGCTGCGACGCAAGGGGCGGCTTGAAGAAGCGGCCTGATTTGTAAAGGGGTTATTATTTCCGTAAGACGTGCACGAGGATAAGAACGTTCCACCCTCACGCGCTCAGAACCGGGATCGGCACCGCGCAAATGATTCCGTAGCCGTGGGTCCGCAGGTGACCGCCATAAGGGTAGCAGCCGTTAACCAGCAAATCCGCGTTCGTCTGCTTCGCAGCTTGCCTCAGCACTGTTGGCACGTCCCCACTGCCGATGAACACATCTGCCTTGATGCCCGTGTCTTGCTGGAGCTTTGCCATCTGCTCGGAAGCGTTGCCGACGAGCTCCTCTTTCCACCTTTGATCGACGTAGCTTCCGCCGGGCCCCCACAACTCTACTCCGGCGGTGACGTTGGCGAGCGTAAGATGAGCACCAAATTCCGCGGCCATTTGGGCGGCCCACGAGAGGGTTATGCCAGCACGGGGGCCGAACTCGACCGCGCACAAGACGTTGCGGATCACGAACTTCTGCACGGGCGATTCTTGCACGTGCGCACCGGTCCAAACCGGGCACTCGGTCTCGTGTAACACCTTTGCGGTTACCGAGCCCATAAGAAACTGGTAGAACGTGAAGCTAAACGACGGCATCATAATCAGGTTGGCTTTTTCCTCCTGAGCCGTTTGCACAATTGCCTGGGCCACGTCGCCTTTCACCAACTTGCACTGAATGGTAAGACCATCAAGCTCCAGCCCCAGAGACTGGTCCTGCTGCTTCTGGGCCTGTCTAATGATTGCCGCGAGCAAGTCCCAGTCAGCCAGTTCGCGGCTGTCCTCCGGCACACCGGCGGCAAGGCTCTGCGCTGTCACGACGTGCAGGATCAAGATCTCAGACTTGAAATGGCTCGCCAATGTCGCGGCCTGATGAATCACGTCCAGTGAAGCAAGCGGGACATCAACCGGCAACAGAATCTTCTTAATATTCAGCATCGCGCAAAAGCCCTACCCAAGAGTATACACCCGGTTGTCTCCAGCCAAGCCCTTTGGTGCATTTTCCCTCTTCGATGATGTCCCGCTAAGGTGAGCAATGTTGTACAGACACGCCGCCGTCAAGAATGCTGTGATCGTGGTTTGGGATTTCAAAAATGCAAACCCCGGGTGTACATCAGCCACTCGGGAACCCAAATATACAAGTTCCGCTCCCTGCCGGAACCGGGACTGTCCAGCCCGAGATTTTGCGCCTTGGGGGGCCGCTGACGAGCAGTACCCAACGAGGGATTCAGCGCTGAAAAAGGAGATTTCGATTGACCGCCGACATGAACGAGCAAGCCGTCATCAGCCCTGACCATCAACTCCCGGCCTTTGTTCCCCGCCATAAGGGTCTGCACGTCGTCATGTGGATCCTGCTGCTCCTGATCCTGGCGGTTCCGCTCCTCCTGGTTTTGCACCACCACGAGGAAGCCAAGAAAGCAGCGGCGGCGGCGAAACATGTCACGCCGGGCATCACCGTTACGAGTGCGACGGCCCAAAAGGGTAACATCGGCGTATACCTTTACAACATCGGGACCGTCACGCCGGAATACACCGATTCGATCACCAGCCAGGTGAGTGGCCTGGTGGTTGCCGTGCATTATACCGAAGGTCAGCGGGTAAGTAAGGGCGATCCGCTGGTGGACATAGATCCGCGTCCATACCAGGCCAGTCTTTTGCAAGCCCAAGGGGCGCTGGAGCGGGACCAGAACGTGCTGGCCCAAGCGCAGATGGACCTGGAACGATACCGCGCCGCGTGGGCACGCAACGCCATTGCCAAGCAAACCTTGGATGACCAGGAAAAGCTAGTACTTCAGGATGAGGGCATCGTAAAGAACGATCAGGGAACCGTGCAATATGACCAGGTTCAATTGGATTTCTGCCATATCACCGCGCCCATCGCCGGCCGCCTGGGTTTACGTCTGGTGGATCCGGGCAACGTGGTGCAGTCGGATGGCAGTATAACCCTCGCCGTCATTACGCAGATCGAGCCCATCACCGTTATTTTCACCGTACCGGAAGACAGTCTGGGCCAGGTCGAAGCCCGCCTCAATGCCAGGGCGAAGCTCCCCGTCGATGCCTTTGATCGCACCGCGCAAACCAAGATTGCCAGCGGGACGCTATTGACTCTCGACAATCAGATTGACACGACCACCGGCACCGTAAAAGGGCGGGCGCTCTTCACCAACACCAATGATCCCCTCTTCCCCAACCAGTTTGTAAACACGCGCCTGCTGGTAAATATGCTTGAGGGAGTGACGCTGGTTCCGTCATCCGCCATTCAACAGAATGGGCAGGCATCGTTTGTCTATTTAATCCAAAACAATTTCGCGCACATGGTTAGCATCAAACCCGGGGTTACCGACGGCGGTTTGACGCAGGTTGAGGCAATCCCTGGAGCTGAAAGCATCAACCCTGGGGACGTCGTGGCTAACAGCAGCTTCGACAAATTGCAGGACAAGAGTAAGGTCGCCATTTCGAACAAGCCGGAAACGCCCAGCGCAGGGAGCAGCGCCCCGTGAGTCCATCTCGCCCATTTATTTTGCGCCCGGTGGCCACAGCCTTGCTAATGGCCGCAATCCTATTGGTTGGTCTGGTCGGCTATACACAACTGCCGGTTTCGGCCTTGCCGGAAGTCGATTATCCCACCATTCAGGTGCTCACGTTTTATCCCGGCGCCAGCCCCACGGTGATGGCGACGACGGTGACGGCGCCCCTGGAGCGTCAATTCGGCGAACTGCAGGGCTTGAGCCAGATGACCTCCACCAGTTCAGGAGGCACTTCCGTCATCGTGCTCCAGTTTAATCTCTCTCTGGCGATTGATGTGGCAGAGGAGGAGGTACAGGCGGCCATAAACGCGTCGCAGAGCCTCTTGCCATCCATCCTGCCCGCGCCGCCCACCTACAGTAAGACGAATCCAGCCGATGCACCGGTGCTCACCCTGGCCATTACCTCAAGTTCCATACCGCTATCTCAGGTTGAAGACCTTGTAGATACGCGCCTGGCGCCTAAGATTTCGCAGCTCAATGGGGTTGGTCTCGTAACCATCAGCGGCGGACAAAAGCCCGCCGTCCGCATTCAAGCCAACCCTACGGCCCTGTCATCCTACGGCATCAACCTGGAGGACCTGCGCACGGCGCTGGCACAGTCCAGTGTGAACGCCGCCAAAGGAAACTTCGACGGGCCGCGCCAAGATTACCAGATCGACGCCAACGATCAGTTAGTTACCAGCGGCGACTATGGGAAGGTTGTCGTCGCTTACCGCAACGGCGCGCCGGTGATGCTGACCGACGTCGCACGGATCGTGAATGGCGTAGAGAACAATAATCTGGCCGCCTGGATGAACCAGAGCCCTGCGGTGATCCTGAATGTGCAACGCCAGCCCGGGGCCAACACCATCAGCGTGGTCAAGAGTATCAAGGGACTCATGCCGCAGTTGGAGGCCAACATGCCCACGGGCATTCTGGTCTCCACGCTGACCGATCTCACCACCGCCATCCAGGCATCGGTTTCCGATGTCGAGTTCGAGTTGCTGCTGACGGTTGGACTCGTCGTGCTGGTCATCTTCCTCTTCTTACGGAGTCTCTATGCCACCATTATCCCCAGCGTGGCTGTGCCGCTATCACTGGTGGGCACGTTCGCGGCGATGTATGCCCTGGGTTACAGCCTGGACAACCTATCGCTGATGGCGTTGACCATCTCCACCGGCTTCGTCGTGGACGATGCCATCGTGATGATCGAGAACATCGCGCGGTACATCGAAGCGGGCGATCCGCCCATGGAAGCGGCGCTCAAGGGCGCGGAGCAAATCGGCTTTACCATTCTCTCGCTGACCGTGTCACTCATCGCCGTGCTGATTCCGCTGTTATTCATGGGCGACGTGGTGGGGCGCCTGTTCCGCGAGTTTGCCGTGACACTGGCCGTCACGATCATCGTTTCGGCGGTGGTTTCCCTTACGCTCACGCCCATGATGAGTGCGCGAATCTTGCGGCGCGAGCCAAAAGAGAAGCAGGGGCGCGTCTACAGAGCCACCGAGCGTGCTTTCGAAGGGATGATCGCGTTCTATGGCCGGACGCTGAAGGTTGTTCTTCGATTCCAAACGGTTACGCTGCTCGTCGCCGTGGCGACACTGCTGCTTACGGTTTTCCTTTACATCGTGATCCCAAAAGGGTTTTTCCCGGTGCAGGACACGGGTGTGATCCAGGGCATAACGCAGGCGCCGCCGGCGATCAGTTCGCAGGCCATGGCAAAGAAGCAGTTGGAGATTACCAAGGCAGTTCTGGATGACCCTGCGGTGGAAAGCGTCTCGTCGTTTATCGGCGCCGATGGAACGAATGTAACGACCAACAGCGGCAGGATGTCGATCAACTTAAAGCCGCTCGACCAGCGCAATATCAGCGCATCAGACCTCATCCGCAGGCTCAACTCTCGGGTGAACCAGGTCCAGGGAATCCAGTTGTTTATGGAGCCTGTGCAGAACATTACCGTGGATGACCGGGTGAGTCGCACGCAATACCAGTACGCACTGGAAGACCCCGATGCCAATGAACTGAATGACTGGACCAACCGTTTCGTCGACCGCCTGAAGCAGTTGCCGGAACTGGAGGATGTGGCCACCGATCAACAATCGGGAGGGCTGGCCGTGTCACTGGTGATCGACCGGGTCACCGCTTCGCGACTGGGCATCGCGCCTACGACCATCGATAACACCCTGTATGACGCCTTCGGTCAGCGGCAGATCAGCACGATGTATACCCAAGTAAACCAGTACCATGTGGTTCTTGAGAGTGAGCCGCAGTTTCAGAAAAACCCCAACAAGCTGAATCAGCTTTACATTCAGTCCAATGCGTCTTCCGGCGCAAGCGGCGCGGGGGCCTCTTCCTCTTTCGCGTCTTCCGGATCATCCTCCGCGGGATCCAATGGGCTGACGACTTCCGCACTGTACACTCCGGCGGCAAATACCCTTGCTCCTCCCTTGAACGCGCTTTCGGCGAGCGCCTCCACGGCAACTTCCAGCAAGGGAGCCGGCTCTGCGGGTACTACCAGTTCGGCCACAAGCAGTGCCGTGCCGCTGAGCGCCTTCGCGCACTTTGAGAACACCACGGAGTCGCTCGCCATTACCCACCAGGGTCAATTTCCGGCCATCACCGTGTCGTTCAATCTCGCGCCGAATGCCGCGCTGGGCAACGCCATTACGGCGGTCGACAAAGCGCAGAAAGACATGCACATGCCTCCCAGCCTGCAGGCGGGTTTTCAAGGCACCGCGGCATCATTCACGAATTCGCTGGCCAATGAGCCGTTGCTCATTCTTGCTGCGCTGGTCACGGTGTACATCGTGCTGGGTGTTTTGTACGAGAGCTTTATCCACCCGATTACGATTCTGTCCACGCTACCGTCAGCGGGCGTGGGCGCTTTCCTCGCGTTGCTTCTTTTTCACCAGGATTTAAGCGTGGTGGCGATCATCGGCATCGTCCTGCTGATCGGTATCGTGAAAAAGAACGGCATCATGATGGTCGACTTCGCGCTGGAAGGCGAACGGAAGCACGGAAAGAACGCGACGGATGCAATTTACGAGGCGTGTCTGCTCCGCTTCCGCCCCATTATGATGACCACCATGGCCGCGCTGCTGGCGGGGCTGCCGCTGGCGCTGGGAACGGGTTTCGGTTCTGAATTGCGCCGGCCGCTGGGCATCGCCATGGTGGGCGGACTGCTGCTGAGCCAGGCGCTCACGCTTTACACCACGCCCGTCATCTACATCTTCTTTGACAATCTGGCGCAGCGCTTTGCGCACAAATCGAACCAGCCGGAAACCGGAGGCGCAGAACTGGCAGGGCCGGCATGAACATCTCCGCAACCCTTCATTCGCCGGCCCGTGGCTACGACGCTGCTCACGGTGGCGATTGCCCTTGCCGGGGCGATTGCGTTTGAGGTGCTGCCGGTAGCGCCCCTGCCGGAGGTCGACTTTCCGACGATTTCCGTCAGTGCCGGCTTGCCGGGAGCCAGCGCCGACATTATGGCGTCGTCCGTCGCCACTCCCCTGGAGCGGCAGTTCGGCCATATTGCCGGGGTGACGGAGATGACCTCCGCCAGCACGCTCGGCAGCACATCGGTCACCATTCAGTTTGACCTCAGCCGCGACATTGATGGCGCGGCGCGCGATGTGGAGGCCGCCATCAATGCGGCGCGAACCTATCTGCCCGCCAACCTGCCGGGCAATCCGACCTATCGCAAGGTCAATCCCGCCGATGCGCCGATCATGATTCTCGGCCTTACCTCCGACAAATACGGTCCCGACAAACTGTATGACGAAGCCTCCACCGTCATCGAGCAGAAGTTGTCGCAGATCCAGGGCGTAGGGCAGGTCACTGTCGGAGGTGGCGCGTTGCCGTCCGTGCGTGTGGACGCAAATCCCACACAATTGGCCAGCTATGGACTTACCCTGGCGAATTTGCAGTCCGTGCTGAGCCTGCAGAACTCCGACCTGGCCAAAGGCCAAATCTCCGATGGCATTGTGACCGCAGACATCCTTGCCAACGACCAGATCTCGCACGCCGCCGACTACAAGCCGCTCGTCGTCGGTTATCAGCAACGGCGCGGCGGTCCGCCTGTCCGATGTCGCCCAGGTGACAGACTCCGTGCAGAACGTCCGTGCTGCCGGCTATTTGAACGGCAAGCGCGCGGTTACGGTCATCATCTTCCGCCAGCCCGGCGCCAACATCATTGACACGGTCGACCGCATCCGCGCGCAACTTCCGTTTATCCAGGCATCCATTCCGCTCGGCATCGATACCACCATCGTTCTGGATCGCACCACCACCATCCGCGCCTCGGTCAGTGACGTCGAGAGGACGCTGCTCATTTCCATCGGCCTCGTCATCGTCGTGGTGTTTGTCTTCCTGCGCAACGGCCGCGCCACGCTCATTCCCGCCGTCGCCGTGCCGGTCTCGCTGATCGGCACGTTCGCCGTGATGTATCTGTTCGGATATAGCCTCGACAACCTCTCGCTGATGGCCATGACCATTTCCACGGGATTTGTGGTCGATGATGCCATCGTGGTGATGGAAAATATCACGCGCCATCTGGAAAACGGCATGAGGCCCTTTGCCGCGGCGCTGAAGGGCGCGGAAGAAATCGGCTTCACCGTCTTCACCATCAGCATTTCGCTCATTGCCGTCTTTATCCCTCTTCTGTTGATGGGCGGAATCGTCGGCCGTCTCTTCCGCGAGTTTGCCGTCACCCTCTCGACGGCCATTCTCGTGTCCATGGTCATCTCGCTGACCACCACGCCCATGATGTGCGCCTACCTGTTGAAGAACGAGCGCGCGGAAAAACATGGCCGCATCTACACGGCCAGCGAAAAGTTCTTTGACTGGGTGCTGTCGTTGTATCGCCGCAGCCTGCATTGGGTGCTCGACCATCCGACCCTCACCCTCGTCGTACTCTTCCTCACCATCGCGCTCAATGTGGTGCTGATCATCAAGATACCCAAGGGCTTTTTCCCGGTGGAGGACACGGGAGCGATCTCCGGTGGCGTGCGAGGGCCGCAGGATTCATCCTTCCCGGCGATGAACAACTCCATTCAGCAGATCGGCGGCGTGATCAAGAATGATCCTGCCGTCGCGAATGTGATTGCGTTTACCGGCGGCGGTGGGGCCACCAATACCGGCTCCCTCTACATTGCGCTCAAGCCGCTGGCGGAGCGCAAGGTCAGTGCCGCTCAGATCATCGACCGCCTGCGCCCCCAATTGAACCGTCTGCCGGTGGCTTCCGCGTTCCTCCAAGCCGTGCAGGATCTGCGCATCGGCGGCCGGTCCAGTAATGCGATGTACCAGTACACGATCCAATCCGACAACGGTGCAGGATCTTTCCAAGTGGGGACCGATCCTGCTGGGTGCGATGAAGCGCCTGCCCGGTCTGCAGGACGTAAGCTCAGACCAGCAGAATGGCGGTCTGGATGAGCTGATGAACTACGATCGCGTCACCGCGGCAAAGCTCGGCCTTACCGCACAGTCGCTGGACTCGGCGTTATACAGCGCATTCGGCCAATCGGAAGTGTCCATCATCTACACGCAGTTAAATCAGTATTACGTGGTGCTGGAAGTTGCTCCCCAGTATTGGCAAAGCCCGGAAGGATTGAAAGACATCTATCTTCATTCGTCCAGCGGCAGTAACATTCCGCTGCTCGCGGTGGCCAAGGGCCAAGCCAACACCACGCCGCTGGCCATCAACCATACGGGCTTATTCCCCTCGGTCACCGTGTCCTTTAACCTCGCGTCGAACGTGTCTTTGAGCGATGCCACGTCGAGCATCAACCAGATGCAAAAGCGGCTCGGCACGCCTTCCACGCTGCAAGGCTTTTTTGCCGGCACGCTGCTGGCCTACCAGCAATCTCTGGGCACCGAGCCCATGCTGATTCTGACGGCGCTGCTGGCGGTGTACATCGTTCTCGGTATTTTGTATGAAAGCCTGGTCCATCCCCTGACGATCATCTCCACTCTGCCGTCGGCGAGCGTAGGCGCGATGCTCGCATTGATGCTCTTTAAAGAGGATCTGAACATCATCTCCATCATTGGCATTGTGCTGCTGATCGGAATCGTAAAAAAGAACGCCATCATGATGATCGATTTCGCTCTTCAGGCAGAGCGCCAGGAGGGAAAGAGCCCAGCCGACGCGATTTTTGAAGCGTGCATGTTGCGCTTCCGTCCGATCCTGATGACGACGATGGCTGCGTTATTGGGCGCTCTGCCGTTGGCGCTGGGGACGGGCACGGGGTATGAGCTCCGCCGGCCCCTGGGCATCACGATTGTGGGAGGGCTGATCTTGAGTCAGTTGCTCACGCTCTATACAACGCCGGTCGTCTATCTGGCGTTCGACCGGCTGCGGCTGCGGATGCAGGGAAAGCAGCACGCCATCCTTGGCCAT
>CAWHRX010000006.1:0-431782 GCA_963831905.1 uncultured Acidobacteriota bacterium
GCGAGGGTCTGAGCCGGATAAGGCTTTCGCAGGAGCTTGCTGATCAAGGGTGACGGTGGGTCGTCGATGGCGTGCAGGGGCGGGTGGGATTCGAGAATTCTGTTACCGAGTTCGTCGGAATGCTGGCGCAAGTAGTCGGCGATGGTTCCGGGCAGCAGCATACTCTCTCCTGCTATTCATGGAGGGTCGGCTCTCTTGTGAGTGCTCTGGCCTGGTTAGATTGACAGACAATGGATAATGATGATGGGTGCGGACATATGAAACGCGATTACCTTGGGGACTCGTACGATTGCGTGAAACGTCTATGGCAACAAGTTCTCGCGGACTGGGCTCCGCTCTATGCTGAAACTCGGTTCATTCCGAAGGACTTACAAGAGGAGTTCACGCGTTTAACTGGAATTCCGATGCTGCGATGTACGCCTTCTGGGCCCTATTCGATCCTGAATGATCCAGACACAGGCATTCGGCTCCCCGGCGAAAACAACCAGGCTGAAAGTCGCGCGCATGTCGCTCTGCCAACCATTTGCGCGCAGCTTCGACGAAGCGTGGTCTGCGCCGTTATCACCTTCGATCAGAGCGATTATCGTCTCGGCGGACTCAAACTCGATGGGCAGAGACAAGCCAAGGTGCGTTATCTCATCGAAGCCGGGCTGTTTGCGTTCTACTACGTCTCGCATGCTCCATTCCTTTTTGCATGCCCCGACACGAACACAGCACAGCAACTTCGGCAGCGACTACTACGCTTCGGCATCCCCGATTGTCGTATCAAGCAAATCCATGAATAGCGCAGTTACAGGGTCAGCCTCCTTGCCTCGGAACATCATTGTCGTCGACCGCGAGGAAGTTTCGCGTTAGCCTCCAACAGACGGGTTCCTTGCTCTCAGGTACCTGAATGAGCTTCTGCCTCAGTCCACTTCGAATCCATTTCAGGAATAACTTCTTCGTGCCGCTGACCAGCACCGGCGAGCATCCCAGGCCGATAAGGGATTTGATCGTTCCACGGCGGGTGAGTTCCTCGTTGAACCAGGCGGCCCAGTCCGGCACTACCGGCAACCCAAACCGCTGAGAGATGCGGTACAGCACGAAGGTCGGGTCGTTGTCACACAGAATGGTGCGCTTGCCTTGTGGATCTGCTCCCGGTCGCGTTTTGGCTAACTCTGCCGAGATCGCTACCAAATGACGGATTGGTTTGCGACCGGCGAGGGTGATCGTCCCACGGAAGCATTGGGCGTCTTCACCCAGACTGGCCGTCAACGGCTCGATACCCGGAGCCTCCACTGTGAAGAGGTTTTGCTCGATGACCGCAGCCCAAATGGCGCCTACGTCGGAGTCGCCACCCAAGACAGACATAAGGTGGGCCTTGCCGTTCCCCTGGATGTCGACTTCACCAATAAACCGATCCAGCCGAAGTCGGATTCGGGTGGTGGTGTCTTTCATGCGCTTCGTGTATTCCAGCACGCCGAAGCGCTCGTGGCCGTTCTTCATGGTCCTTTTCCTCTCGGAATTTGAGTCGGTTGGCGGGGACAAGACTGGGATAGGATTGATGCGGTTATTTCAGTACGGCCACTTCGCCGGTGGAATACGCCAGGGTCAGCTCGTTGGAGAATCGTTCCTTCTCTCGTACCGTGATCACTCCATCCTCTTCTTCCTCTGTCTTGTCTGTCACCTTCACCGCCTGCCAGCAAGATATATGGCGTTGATCCCCTGAGCCGAATATGCCGTTGAGGAGCCCAGAGCAAGCCAGGAGGCCGACGTGTCCTGCGTGCAAGGGTGTGAGAGGCCGGCCGGTGGCAGACACGGGCTCGGCAAAGAGGATGCGTCCTGCCTGTCGATAGGCCGCTGACTGCGGAAGCAGATCCTCGATCTCATCCAGGGGCAGACCGCGGTAGACCAGTTGAGCTGGCCCGCTCAGGGGCACGCTGTATCGCACGTCGGGCTCAGACGGCAGGACCGGGATTTGGGAGGGATTCCTTGCCAAGCTGGCGTAGTAAAGCCGTGCTCGGGTGATGTCGCTGTCCGTGAGACGTTCTCGCTCACGCCGGCTTCGCCGTGCCCCGATCACAACCACCTGCTTATAGCGGACGCACTCAGGGGCTTCCAGCCGGTAAACGCGGACGTCACGGAAATGCGTGGAGAGAATCTGACTACATTCGGCCAACCTATCGCCGGGGATAACGAATATGAGTACGCCACCGGGTTTCAGCCAGCGATAGGTGTGGCTCAGGAACGCCGGCTCCGTGCGGCGACTGTCAGCCGGCCCCAGTGCCCAATCGTAAGGTGGATTCAAATACAGGAGGCCAAAGCACTCGACCGGGCACTGCACTTCCAGCGTATCGCCCTGAACGATGTTGGGAATCCGCTGCCCGGCTTGCTCGGCACGGTAGGCATCCAGCTCGATTCCATAGCGAAGCACCTCGGCGCCGCTAGTGATCGCCTCGAAGGCCCTGCCATCGCCAACGCAGGGGTCGAGCGCAGACGCCGGCAGTTGCGGGTACAATAAGTGCCTGCGAATCTGAAAGGCCTCAGACGAAGGCAATGGGTAAAAACCAAGCCGGCTCTTTCCAATAAACCTCATGGTGGTCCTACTTTCTAAGGAATACGCCGGGGAGATCACCAGCCGAGTCATTAGGGCGCTCGGAATGAGCCATTGTTCCGTTTCTTCAAATGGTCCATTTATGCTGTAATGTGGGGCTGCTTAAGGTACACAGCCTTACGCGCAGCGGTCAGCATTGTGAGTTTGATATTGTGAAAGGCCGGCATTAACCCCAGGCCAATCGGCCGGAAAAGGATGTAATGGCACGCGTTGGGAAGAAGGTCCTTTCGCAATATCTGCGCACCAAGTGTGACAAGCAGTTGCGCTTGTCATTATATAAGGACGAGGAACTGCAGGAGCTGGGTTGGCCGATACGGATAGAGGCTCGTCCCACAGGTCGAATTCTGCGCGACCGCGGAAACGAGTGGGAGCAGGCCAAGGTACAGGACTTGGAGGCGGCATTCGATCATCACTTACGGGGTATCAAGAAGGACGGGAAATACATAAGGATGCCACTGGAGCCCGTCCTTTCGGCAGATCCGGTCAGCCCGACGTTCATTATCCAAGGACGATTCGAGGATCCCAACCTCAAGACGGCTTTCCTACAGAACATCGGCGTTGAACCCGTGCAGTCTGATTCCATTCCTCAGTTCACTGCATTTGAGCCGGACATTATGGTGATAAGAGCTGCGGCTGAGGGTGAGTTGGAAATCCTTCCCGACGGGGACTTGGGTCCAATTCCGGCAGGCAGCGAGCGAAAAGCTATTCTGGTGTTCGATATCAAGCACGTGGGAGAAGCCAACTCAAGTTACAGCTCCGAGGTTGTCCTGTACGCCGTATTGCTGGCTAACTGGCTGAGACTGCGTGACTTGGAGACGCAGTTCTTTGTTTCGGAGAGTCTGGGGCTCTGGACTCGCGCGAAAGAGACCTCCGAACTCTCAAGGATGGTGGCTGCAAATCCCGGAGCATCTATCACCGATAGGCTACAGGCCTTCTTAACCGACATAGAATGGGTCGATTTCCGTGTTTTCTTCCAGGGAGTCGATCACTTCATTAAGCAAGACCTGCCCAGGGTTCTTGCCGTGAGTAAATGGACCGACCTCGATTGGCATCTCGATTCAAGGTGCTCGACGTGCGATTTCCTCGGTCATCGTGAGTGGTTACCCGCCGAAGATCGTGCTGTCGTTGATGCTCACCGAGACCATTACTGCGAAACCGCCGCCGAAGACAGCGGCCACTTGAGTCGGATCACGACGATAACACGAGGGAGCCGGAAGACTCTCTGCGAAGCGGGGTACGCCGATCTCGGGGCCGCATCACGCCTCTCTTCGTCGGATTCGGTGTTCGAACGGCACAACGCGCTGAAAGCGGACCGGAATCACCTTCCACAGCGGGCGAGCGCACTCATAACAGGGAACGTCACAGTTGCCCCTCATACAACCACAATTGATTTTCCGAAGTCTGCTGACTTGGAAGTCTTTATAACGGTCAACTTTGACCCTGGCACCGGGCTACTAAGCGCACTAGGCTCCGAAGCTCACTTCACACAGCGCGCACCAGAAGGACAGAAGTCGAACATCGAGAGAACCTGGGAAGCAAAGGCGAAGACGCTGCTGACATCGACGATAGATGAAGAGCGCAACCTGGTTATCTCCTTTCTTTCGCGGCTCGCCGAGATCTTCTCATTTGTGTATGACAAGAGACCTGAACGTGGCGGCGCCCTCGCGGCATCAACGCGCATTCACGTCTATTTCTGGGACCGGCGACAATTTAAGGAGTTGGCAAAAGCAATCGGCAGGCACCTCAATTCGGTTGTAATGCCCCATTTGGAAGATTCTCTGCTAGGCCTTGTGTGGCTATTCCCGCCCGACGAACTCCTGAGAGAAGATGCGCTCACTTTGGCCAATCCGGTAACCTTCATGAAATCGGTTATCCAACGGCACTTGCAACTTCCCGTTGCGCATTGTCTCACGCTCTTCAATGTTGCCGAAGTGTACCACCGTGAACACGTCCAGCCCGCAATTCCCGACCCATTTCACCGCGACCCCTTCTCGGACATGATACCAAGGGAACGGATTTATGAGATTTGGTCACAAGAGCCCATCGTCAATTTGGGTACCACCCAGACGACGCGACCTCAGTGCATCGTTGAGTATAGTGAGACAGTCAGGAAACAGGTGGCGGCACTTCGTGCCGTCGTTTGTAAGTTCCGGGCCGACATGGCAGACCGACTCAGATTTGCCGCCAGGTCTCTCAAGATAGAGAATCCATTCAACTTCCAGAAGATGAGCGAGGACGGCAGACTTTGGTATGGGTGGACTCTCCTCGAAGAAGCTTGCAGTTTCGTCGGTCTCCGAAGAGCTTGGTCCGCCGAACCGGAAGAACTCGAGGCTAACTACAGTATCGTTCGGCTTCCGCGGCTCCTGGGGATCAGACCAGATGGCGTTCTTGAGTATGAAGTCCGGGCTTCGTGCCGCGACTGCAAATTCAGGGACAACGAACCTTTCCTCGCCCTGCAGGACGAAAGCATTCCCGGTTTCTTAGATTTGCGAGTCCAAGATCTTCTTGACCCCCATAAGCTGCAGCAGGTTCCGGAAATAAGCCGGACAGTCAGGATGTCCGATCTGTTCGCAGCGCAGCTAATTGCCTTTGATCGAGAGAGCCTGCGAGTACTCCTTAAACTGCAGGAAGATGGCGACACCGATCTGATTCGAAACCTGCTGCTCGCGGGCGGGACTGTGGACATTACGCGGGACGTTAGCCTCCTCGAGACGGCCGGTCCGCCCATGGCCGAGCGCGTAGGCGAGTGTCTCCGCGCCATCGGAAGGCCGCCTATCGCTCTAGCCGCACCTGAAACATATGCAGCGCTCGGACATGAGCCTGCTCAGAATCCTCCCGGCGAGGATTCTACTGCCCCGGTTGCTCGCGTCCTTTGGGATGCCGAGGCCTTAGCGGAGGAGGACACAGGAATCCCCGCAGACACAATTGACCGCGCGATCCAACAGGTCGTGGAAACCCAGTGGCGGCTTAACCAATCGCAAGCTGACGCCATCGCGCACTGCCTAAGTCACCGGTTGTCGATTGTTTGGGGTCCGCCAGGGACCGGAAAGACAACAACCGCAGCCGCGCTTGTGGTAGCTCGAATACTGGTAGCCCGGCAATGCCATCAACATGTCCGCATTCTTGTTACGGCCCCCACGTACACTGCATGGGAAAAGCTCTTCGGGGAAATCATTGATCTGGTGGAACGAAGACATCTGACAGGGATTTTGGGTTACCGAATTTACTCGTCCACACACTCCGAGGGGGTCCCTCTGCCGCGAACGAATAACCTCGTGCGTGACATCGAGGCAATTTACGATGACCGGCGATTTCGCAAGTTCATGAAGAAGCTAGAAGATCCACCGTCAATAATCCTGGCGGGCGCCGTCGCTCACCAGTGCTATCGCATAGCGAAACACGGCCAGCATAGAGCAATGGCGGAGCTGTTCGACCACGTGGTGATAGACGAAAGCTCCCAGTTGGATGTGGCCACATCTTTGTTTCCACTCTGTGTGATGTCTGCCAAAGCAGATCTGGCATTGTTTGGCGATCATCTTCAGATGCCCCCGGTTGTAATTACCCAGCCTCCGAGCGGAGCAGAATGGCTCGTTGGCAGCATCCAGACTTACTTACGAGAACGCCATGGGCTCACTCTGCAGAATCTGCTGATCAACTACCGGTCTGCGGGTGCATTTGTCGACTTTGGAAAGCGGATCGGATATCCACCAGACCTTACCGCGCATTCAGAACGTCTAAAGCTCCATCAAATACGTGATGGCAGTGAAATGCCGGCTAATTGGCAGGACAGAGTGCCGTGGTTCTCAGGATTGAGTGACATCCTCAACGTTGAACGTCCCCTCGTGGCTGTGACCTACGAAGATGGCAAAGCGGGCCAGGCTAATGAATTTGAGGCCGACATAGTCTGCAGCATGGTGCAGTACCTGTTTCTGAATTTCTCCCAATTTCTTGATGATGGGCAAGTTCCCAGTGGTGAATTAATGATAACAACGCACTCGGCGCCTGACGCGGCCACGTTCTGGGACCGTGGGGTTGGCGTGGTTACGCCACACCGAGCCCAGCGAGCATTAATAGTCCAGCGATTGCGAGCAATATTCCCGACGCACGACCCCCGGGCAATTGACGCGGCTGTGGACACGGTTGAGCGGTTCCAGGGAGGCCAGCGCGACACGATCATAATCTCGTTCGGCGTCGGTGATCCTGATCTGATTTCGGAAGAGGAGAGTTTTCTCCTTCAGTTCGAACGAACAAACGTCGCCATTTCTCGCGCACGGGCAAAATGCATTCTCGTGATTTCTGAGGACCTGGCTTACCATTTGCCGTCGGACCGGGACACCATCCTGACATCCAAAGCGGTCAAAACTTACGTTTCTGACTTTTGTCGCGCGGAACGCCGTGTGCGTGTCTCCGCTGGAAGCAACTCACAAAGGACGCTCACCGTACGATGGCATCAAAGATCAGATTGAGATTTCGAACCCAGCCTCGTTTTGCGCTGCAGCCGGAACCGTCTTAACCGTTGCTCACCTGTTCAGCCCTGTCCGAGCACCGGCACAGCGTTTGGTTTGACCGCGTGTTCGCCTCCAGATCTGCGGGTCGACTCTGAGCACCGACGTCCCTCCTGTTTCCAGATTGACGAAGCCGCCGTGATAGCTGATTTCACCATGACGAAACAGTCGGGCCAGCAAGGCAAGGGCGTGCTGGGCGAGGGTTGAGTTGATAAATGGTTCCTGTCTCTCCAGGGCAGCAGCGGCGCTGCAACTTGGTTCTCCGTCATCGTCGAGACCCGGGTCCGCTATCTCAGGAAATAGCTCCCAGGCATTTCTGAGTCGTAACCTTGACTTGCGATTTCGCTCGTTGATCGGCTCGCCCAGGATGAACTGGCCGCTATCGGCGTTGTTGCCAAGATCGAGTGCGTAGGAAACCGTGCTCCAGTGGCTGACCGCATCACGAATCGCTGCTCTTGCTGCCCGTGTGTCTACGCACCCGAGCACAATGTGGGCACGAAGGTCGTCGCCAGAGTAATTGCGTGAGATGTACGTGCTTGCTTTCAAGTGGGCAGGGACAGCCTCCCACTTCAGCCCCCAGAACAGATTCAGCCGGTTGACCAGGATGATCGCCTTATTGTGACCGATTTCTGAGCGTGCGAAAGGCTGGCGGACGCAATTGGTGGGCGAGATTGTGTCGCCGTCCATGACCGTGACGTGCAATCCCCCGGGATGGCCGCGGGCCAGGAGTGACTGATGGAGATAAGGCAATCCTGCCACAATCGCACTGCCGGTCCCTCCGCAGCCCACCACCAGCACACGCACCTGCCGCTCAAGCAGCTCCGGGTGGATACGGTGAGTTTCCATGGTCGGCTCCTCAACGGTCATCTCCGCGTGTGACGAATTCCTGGAGTGTCTCGCCGGCGTCGATCAGGTATTGAACTGGAAACCTCTTCTTGCCAGCGAGACTATTCCATAGCCCGATGAAACCTCCTGGATGGCTGGTAAGTCGGACTGCTCCGGCTGCGTGGGTGAATTCCGATTGAAAGTACCCATCTACCCATGCCGGCGTTGCGGCAATGTCGGAAGATTCGGGCACACGCATGCTGCCGGCACAGACTAAGCCGTGACTGTCTGTGTTCCAGTAGGGAGCCGTCTTCAGCGTGGTCCCAGGCCCCGGCCGAGAGGTCACCGCCGTTGCCCGCACAAATAGATCCTTGCCTGCAACCTTGAAGATCAGCGCCGGATGCGGGAAGAGGAGACCGTTCAGTTTCCGTGCTTCCTGGTCAGTTCCGCCGAAGAACATCACCCTGCATTGCGGCCGTGACCACCAAACTAACAGATCAGGAGTGCGCGCCAGGATGTTCTCTGGGAATATCTCCGGTTTCACCTGTGCTCCAAGCCCGTGGGCAAGTGCGCGCACGAAGGCCGTAGTAAGGGGTTCACCCGGCGCCAGGTAGGGAGCTTCATCGTCAGCCTGCTTCACGCGATGGAGGCTGGCAAAGGATCCTCCACTTCCGGCCCGGTAGACAAGCACGGCTTCGCTGAGCTTGAATTCACAGTTGGCTCCTATGGCGACATAGGCTTGCATGTTTTCACCTTCACATCACCCATTTATCGTTGCCAGGCATGAGATCAATCAGCTTGCTTGCCGCGGCTATGGTTTCGCAGGCCACGCCGAGGACGTGGAAAGCGTCATGAACTCTGTCGGTGCTGGCGGGATCGAATGGAATAATGAGGTTGGGCTCTGGCGTAACCTCCAGCATTCCATCGGCCTCTTCATCGAATGCCGCCGCTACGGAATCAGACTCAGCAAACACGGCCAGCAGGCAAGGCAGAGGAGGATTGCAGTCAGAGAGTTGTTCGCCGCTGTCGTCACCAAGCACGGGTCGTTTGGCCTGGGCAGATACGTGATCAAGATTGATTGCAGTTTCGACCAGTTTCGCTGCCAGTGGATCGTTGATTCCGTCCTTGAGGCGAGCAAGATCACCTTCCTCAAGCGCCGTTTGCCGCATGCAGGCCGGAATCGACCCTTGCACATCGGGTATCTCGTACTGGTCGGCATCATCTTCCTGCGCGGCCCATTCCCGCAGCGTCTCGGCTCGCTCTTCGGCATCGCGGTGATCGTATACACGGATCCAGCGGTTAAGGGCTCCGACGAAGAGATTGAAGAATGTTACGGACAGTTGTGGATGAACTTTCTCCAGCAGCTCCAGCGTTGGGCCAATGGTCACGCAGCCGCAGGTGGCCTCGGAGGGCTCGACAATGAGGAATAACTGGCTGGGCTTCCTTTCATCACGCTCCG
The DNA here is from genome assembly GCA_963831905.1 of uncultured Acidobacteriota bacterium. Taxonomy (GTDB): domain Bacteria; phylum Acidobacteriota; class Terriglobia; order UBA7540; family UBA7540; genus CAVROP01. The sequence goes on from CAWHRX010000006.1 coordinate 9,383, forward strand.
CCCATTCGCAGGGAGTGTCGCTAATGCTGGCAACGAGCAGGAACCGCCGCCGGATGGCTCGGCCTCCATGCACCTTGATCCAGCGCTCAAGCGTTAGTCTGGTGAACGACGTTGGGTCACATTCCGCCTTTTTCCAATCTCCAGGGGCGGCAATGTCCAGCTCGACGAATGACTTGGCAAGCATGACTGACAGGCGGTCATCGGCAACGACCCGATGGATCGGCGGGATGCCAGCGAGTCGCGGCAGCAGAAGGCCGGTTCCCTGTGCCATCAGCTGACTGGAGGAAGGCAGCCTGGCGGGGCAGCGAGTGGCGTGCCGTTGTGTGTGCGAGTGCTGGAGTCGACGGCGCTGGCAAACAATGCGGCCGTGGCTTGCAGTTGTCGACATCTGGTAAACCTCCCGACGAGTGTCCGGTAACGAGAGTGGCGGCCCTGGCGAAGGCTTTCGAGTTCCGCCAGGACCGCCTGCTTCGTCACCTCCTTTCTATGAGTGTTTCGGCTCATTGGTTATCCCTTTGTGCCGATGGCTCGCGTGAACTGATAGCGCAGCTTGTCTCCAGATGCCTCCGGCCCGGTGATGGCCGCCGTGGCGATGTCCGGGAATTGGTGCGCGTAGAGGGCTTGAACGTCCTCTACCGGAAGTTTGGGGTCCGGGTCGGGAAGCCTCTGGCCATGGAATTCGAAATAGCGATTAAGTACTTTGCTCTCCATTAGAGTGCGAGTCCTCCTTTTGATTGGGTTGGAGCAGGCTCGGGCGCTGGAGGTGGGAACAGCCCAAGTGTGCCCGATGAAGCAGAAGCAGGCGCAGGCTCAGCAGGAGCTGAAGATGCAGGCGTGGTGGTTGCGGATGGCTTCTGAATCGCCTTCTTGCGCTCCTCAGCTTTCCGCTTCGCCTCCTCCTGCGCTGCTTTGGCCGCCGCCTCCATGGTGGTCTTGGCTTCGGCCAGAGAGTTGGCGGTCTGCTGGTGGGTTTGGACGTAGCCGGCCAGGTGCTTGCCGAGTTCGGCATCGAGTTCCTCGGGCGGGCCGGTAAAGGTGAGTGGCGTGGTGAGAGCCGGATTCTCCTCGGCCTTGGCCTGGGTCGGAATGACGTTGACGCGAAGCGTCTTGTCATCCACCTTGGCCACTGTGATGAGCACAGTGCGGCCGGCAAGAAGCGGCATGAGTTCAACGAACACAGGACCTCCTTTTCGTGGCACAGGCGCCACGCGTCTGATGAATCTGCTTGCTGCTATGTGCTGGTTGTCACGCGAAGCAAGGGAAGGTACAGAGACAAGATCCAATCGTGTGCGGCGAGTAAGAGGCGGTGACGAACTCACTGGGCGCAAAGCCGACTTTTCAAGCCGGATCCATAATAGCGCCGAAGCTATCTGTGCGGCCGCGACCCCAGCTCAGAAAAGCGATTGAATTATGCAGCGACCCACCCTCGAGTGAGTGCCGTGCAACCGACGCTACACGAGTTAAACGATGTTGCTTTAGCGGCTGGCGTATCGGGCGTGAGAAAGGCCCAAGATCAGGACCATCTTGACCGTGCTTACCCGCCTTGGACCCCCTTGATGTAGGCTCATTCGATGGTGAACTGTTTCGATGTTGACGTTTATTGAGACGTGTGATAAGAAACTTACAGGAACGGTCAGGGTACAAGGGTAAAAGGGAATAGATTTGGAGTTGGCTGGGGGGGATCCTGTGAAGGTTTTCCTAAGCTCAACCACAAAGGATTTGGCAGATCACCGGCAGCACGTGATTGCCGCGATCGACCGTGGGGATGGGCTCGAGTGTGCTTGCATGGAGAGATTCGGCGCGCGAGATGCGGTGCCCGCCGAGTTCATCGCGCGCTCGGTGGAGGGGGCGGATGTATTCGTGGGTATTATTGGGCACCTCCACGGTAGTTGTCCGCCCTCGGAGGAGAGGTCCTTCACGGAATTGGAGTACGAGGCAGCGGTCCGCCGGGGGCTGCCCCGTTTGATTTTTCTCGCTCGGGAAGACTTCTCTCTCCCGATGCACTTGGTAGAGCCCGAGACCGAGCGGCAGCGACAAAAGGCTTTTCGCCTCCGGGTCTCGGCAGAACGAATACGCGACACATTTAACGACCCTGCCGACCTGGCGAACCGTGTGCTAAGTGCCGTTCGTAATTTGGAGCGGCAAACCCAATATCATACGGGTTTCATTCAGCCATTTCCGCCTCAACCTGATTTCGAGCACCCTTATCCTCTACAGGAGAATTTTACCGGCCGGCGCACCGAGCGCCTCACCCTGAGCGATTGGTTCGGCAATGATTCGCATCAGATTTTGGCGCTCGTGGGCATGGGAGGTGAGGGGAAATCTGCGCTGACCTGGGCATGGGTGCAGACCGATCTATTGGGGCTTCCGCTACCGGGCTCCAGCGACTCACGTGGTGCTTCCGAGCACTCGGCCGCCGCCGGTCCCATCCAAAGCCCAGACGGACTATTCTGGTGGTCTTTTTACGAAGGCGAAGCAGATTTCAATGCTTTCCTTGACCGCGCCCTTTGCTATGCAAGCAGCGGACAACTCAAACCCCACCTGTGTGGCTCGGGTTCTGAGAAGGCAAAGAATCTGGTGGCGTTGCTCCAGAAGCGGCGGATGCTCTTAGTCTTGGATGGTTTCGAGCGCCAGTTGAGCGGGTACTCGGGCCTGAGGGCTCCTTATCAAGGCGACACGGTCAGTGAGGAGGATCGGGTTTGTGTAGACCCCAATGCTCGGGAGTTTATAAAGAGGTTCGTGGCACTTCCGTCCCCCAGCCGGCTTCTCCTGACCACTCGACTGGTGCCTCTCGACCTCGATGGTTTGGCCGGTTGTAGGCAGGAGCACCTTTCCGGCCTAAACGAGGATGACGCAGAAGCTTTCTTGCGGGCGCAAGGCGTTGAGGGCACGAGCGAGGAAATAAGAGAGGTGTGCCGTCGCTACGGGCACCATGCGTTGGCTTTACGACTCCTGGCCGGTTTGGTAGCTCACGATCCGGTTCGGCCGGGCAACATATACGTCGTTTCGCGGATTCCCCAGAAAGACATTGCGGGCGGAGTGAAAAGGCTCAAATCCCACATCTTAGAGCTCGCCTATGATGCCCTGAGTTCCTCTGAACAGCTCCTCTTGAGTCAGAATGGCCGCGTTCAGGTACCCCGTTGCATACAGCATCCTGCGTGACACCTTTTCGCCCCCCAGCAAGGTAAGAGAGACGAAATGGCAAGGCTGGATGCGAGGTCTATTGAAGAAGCAAGCGCCACGTTCCGAGCCGGAGCACGACTTGTTACTTCGACTCAAGAAACTCATTGGCCGGGGCCTGGTATTGTTTGAACAAGGGCGCGACCGCTATGACTTGCACCCTATCGTGCGGCACTACTCCTATGATCGTTTGCTAGACAAGGCCGGAATTCACACAAAGCTAACGGATTACTACGGTCGATTGGCCGGTGCGGCCGATCGTGCTCCGGTTTCGATTACCGACTTTCAACCGCTAATTGAATTATTCCACCACACGGTTCTGACTGGGCATCAACAGGATGCGTTCCGCCTCTTCGCGGAGCGGCTGCAAGCGCCACTGCTCACGAACTTGTGCGATGTTAAGACGTACTGCGAACTGATCGGAGATCTCTTCGGGGAAGCAAAGGATGGAGATTACGCGCCTCCCGGCCTGCGGGGCAGGGACTTAACCTCAGCGCGCTCGTGCCTGGCTCATAGCTATCTGCTGTCCGGCGCTCCTGCCAAAGCGATCCCCATTTACGAGCAAGTCTTGGGGAGCCATGCCGACAACAAAGAGTATGCGGCCGCGGCCAACGCGTCGATTCAACTGGCCATGGCATTGTGCGCCACTGGAGAGTTGAAGTCCGCTGAATTCCGTCTTCGCGCTGCGATCCGGGTCAGCGAGTCCCCCCAGAGGGCCGAGTTCCGCTGCCTCGCCGAAGATAGGCTCTGTGACCTGTATGCCCAGGAAGGACGCACCAAGGAATGTGTAGAGCTTCTCTCTGAGGGGCAGGCGCGCGCGGCGAGTTATGAACAACTGCAGGCCCAGGTGCGACTTGCATTGCTGGAAGGCAAAGCCGAGGAAGCTTTGCGTCGAGCGCGCGAGGCGCTGTCGCTGGCAGACCGACGAATGTTTGAGATGGATCGAATTCGGGCCCGCTGGCTGATAGGATGGGCGATGCTGTGCTGCGCGGACTTAAGTAGTAATCAGGACCGCGAGTCGAGACTCGGTGAGTCAGAAACCTACCTTAAAGAGGCGCTTAGGCGATGTGGCGTCGTCCGTTTTGTGGAGTTGGAGACGGACGCCCGTCTTACGCTTGCTCAGTGCTATTTCGCTCGAGGACTCATGACGGAGGCACGGGAATATGCGGACGATTCGTTGCTGATCGCTGATGCCTCGGGATACCGTCTGAAGAAGGCGGAGATACTTCTCACTTTGGCCCAATGCGAGCTGGCGGACCACAGTTGGAAGGATGCGGAGCGACACCTGGAAGCCGCACGAGACTCTGCGTGGTGTGACGGTCCGCCCCATGTTTTGGGACCCGTATTTGATCGGATAGAGAGGGTCCGGGCCATGGGAGCAGATGGGCAGCAAGCCGCAGGGTAGGTTAACAAGCGGGTGGGGGAGAGGCCACCAGTCACGGCGAAGTCCCCGCCGACCTGAGCAAGCCGTTTTATGTGAGGAACGGGGAGAAAATGGACAAAACTGGGTCCGAGTTATCTTTGCAGCAGCTCCCTCCGACTTCGGGCGTTGTCCCTGCCACGGTCACACAGTCCCTGACGATGCTCTCTCTGGAGAAACCTGGTAGTCCTCCACCACCCCCCAGCAAGGCAGTGCTCCCGTATCGATTTGGTAAGTTTTGCGGTGTTTGCTGGATGGTAATTGGCGCGATAACAATTTTGATGGGTGCTGTTGGTTTGTTTGCTGGCGGGGGCTTTGGTGCCTTCCTATTATGCTTGGTTGTGGGTGCGATAATTGGACTGCAGGGCTTTGGCGTTTTCCTCAAGAAGAAATACGCATTGATACTCATAGTGGTCGCCGGAATTATATTTGTGCTCATTACGCTTTTGAATGTTCTCCTAGTGATCATGGGCGACGCGATGCTGAAACCTGCCACAATCATCGTTACTGTCTTTTACGCATCGGTACTCGGGTACTTTGTGAAGCGCGCCGACGAGTTCGATTAAGCGATACTTGCGCAGCGCCCGCTTTTTCCTGACGCCACCCAGATTGTGTTGCGGTCGCCAGATGGTGATAGGGCGAGGGGGCAACCGCTCCCCCCAATCGCCCACTCCGGAAGCGGCCGCGAGGTTTCTGGAAGGAATCAGCAAGTCCGTGGGAAAGGAGAACATCGAGCAGTCGGGGGATGAAACGGTGGTGCACTACCAATACACGCAGAATCCGCGCGGCCTGAAGGTGGCTATTGCCTGTGCCCCATCATGGAAGATGCCCCCAAGGGCGTCTCTCCCACCTACGGCCAGTGCTCGGTGGGATACGCGCGGGCGATCATTGAGCAGGGCTTGGGCAAGCCGGCCAAGGTCGAATTGACGGAATTCATCCTGCGCGGCGGGAAGGGTTGCCACTTCACGGTGCGATTCCGCACGGCCTGAGTGTGGAAGGAAAGGCTAAGCAGCCGTTGGTAGGTGTGCGGGCGCCGGCTGAGAGTTCATGCCGTTAACCCCATGGCGGCATGGATTCACCGCGACGACGACGGAGGGAGTTATGTCGAACTTTGGGTTATGCCGCTCTGCTCGCGTGGGCTCGCTGCGCTGGCAAGTTGCTCAGGAAGGGCGGCAAAGGCGTCTCATTCGAATGCGCCGCGGCCTAAAGGCCTCGGAGGGCTTGCGATGATGCTTGGGACCGCCACAATCCTGCCTAAAACCATTCCTTATAATCAATTCGTGTGCCACGAACTCTCTACCGCACCAGCATTTACACCACCAGAATCCATCACTCCTGGATGTATCCTTAAAGCCCACAACTATTCCGGAACCCGGGATGCTTGTGCCCGGCTTCAGAGCATCTTCTGGTCCGTTCATGCTTACTCCCCTATTTCTATCCTGACCAGGCATGGATTGTTGATTGAGTCTCGGCTGGTCGGCTGCAGGACTTCTCGCCATCGCTGGACACACTTATGTTCTGCTTGGCTGCTGTCTTCTTCGATAACCGGTCGCATTCCTCATTCCGCTCACGGGGGATCCAGCAAAAGCTGATCTGCCAGCCACGCTCACGGAGATGAGCAAGCAGCTCTCTCGTCTCTATGGCGATTGGGAAATACCGGCCCTTGTTGACCCCCGATTTGCCATTGAGCTGGTTGATGACCAGGTTGGAATCTCCATGGATCGTCACTCGCCCTGGCGGGCGAGAACTCGGGTATTTCAAGATGTGGAGAACGCCGGTATATTCCGCTACGTTGTTGGACATTGCATCGCCTCTGCCGACCAGGTCGTGTTCCTCGGAGATGACGGTGCTGTCTTCGTCCTTGATGATGACTCCGAAGCTGGCAACTCCTCCAGGATTGACGGGTTCGCAGGCGTCACGTCCTAGGAAACGGATACACTTCGGGTAGAACATCCTTCGCTTGACATGCAAGCAAAAGCTTTCTACGCTCTACACGATTACTAAGGCTTCACAGCCCTGAGGTATCCGGTGACAGTAATCGTCTGGCATTGCCATCACGCCTTGTCGTTCACTTAACAGGTATGTGGCGGTAGCAGCCGCAGGCTGCTCACAGGCCACACCTTCTTCGTTGTCGTACCCGGTGGGGTTCTCTAAACTCCCTGTGCTTCTCTGGGCCAGCGGGTTGTTCTTCGCCTTACCCCGCCTTACCGGTGGTCTTGCAGAAACAGGTTGTGTGATGGGCTCTACCTTGTCTTTGGGACTAACTCCGGACTGTAATTCTCCGAAGCTGGCCAGGTCGTTGGTGTGGATCCCCACTGTAGCAACCGTTGCTTGCGTCACCTGACTGCCAGAGAGCAGCTTCTTGGCCTGTTTCTTGAGTATTGCCTGCTCATAACATTCCTGAGCAGCCTTGCCGGTCCAATGGCCACGGTATCCAAGGCGCCTGACGCCGTCATGACGCCCATACCGCATAAAACCATGCCAGATCATAAGACGTTTAGGTTTTGTATGTACTCTGGTTGCCATTGATCTTTCCATCTTACCTTTATCAACTTAGATCTTGCCCGATCACTAAGTCCTTACAAAGAAGACTAAATGGCATCGCTTTCCGGTCAATGCCAACGGCAACGGCTCTGAACCTGATCCTGTCTTCCTTTCACTCAGCCAGCGGGAACGTAACCATCTGGCCTTGCCTGCCGGAGATTACGTTGTCAGGTACTCCAGCCTTCCGAGAACTTGTGAGCCAGAGGCAATGAGTTCCCGGGTATTGCCAGGGAGCCTGTGAGCCAGAGGCAATGGGCTCCCAGATATTGCTATTTCCATATACATTATACCATGCAGGCAATGCACACCTGGCCATCGCCGGCATGCCTGCAATGGGTCCGGGAACAATCCAAATGCGGTCAATTGTCGAAGGATTCGAACTATGGCTGGCATTTGATCTTCCCAGTCCCTTGTCTCTCTGCCCTCGGGTAAAGGGGAGGCCGGAAGCTACCCGCATCCGGCCCTGAAGCAAGGGAAAACCAAACGACTCTCTATTCGCCACTGGTTAGTATAGCCCGCTGCCTAGACGCGATGCGGCGGGACCAGAACTATATTCGCCTTAGAATGAGAGGCTTACGAGCAGTGTGTCTTATCCTCTAGCGAGAAGATGGGAGCAGTAGGGATCTGCCTGCTGGGTGTGAGAGCTTAGCGAAAGGTAAACGCTACGCCGTTGCTCGGGAACAATCCCGAGAGGCGCCGATCGGCGCTTTCGGGGGTCACTTCGGTGTGTGTAGGGCGAATAGTCGAGTATCTATTTGCTTTCAAGGCTTAGGCCTTGGAATTACTGCAGCTTTGCGTACTCCGCCTTCGCTTGCTTGAGGATGGGAACGTCGGGGTCGGCGTCCTTCCAGAGCGTGAGGAAGTCCTCATAGGCGGCGCGGGCTTTGGCGAGGGCTTCCGGGCGGGAGCCGGCCAAGCCTCCCCGATCCACAGAAGTTTCCCCCGCGCCGCTTCCGTGGCCTGTGCGTGCCGCGACGGCGGAACCACTTGCACCCGCTTCCAACGCATAAGCGCGGGCGAGGCCGAGGCGCGCCAGTGCGCCGACCGGGCAGTTACCCACCAGACCTCGGTGATCAAGGACATGCTGAAACTCCTGCGCTGCCTTGCCGCCTTGACCGGCACGCAGGTAGGCCTCGCCGCGCACGAAGGCTGGATACATGGGGACCAAGGCCCGGAAGCCGGTTTCGAAGGGCCTGGCGGACTGCAGGAGGTCAAGTGCTCTGGCGGAGTCGCCACGGCGGATTGCAAGCTCAGCGCGCAACGTGGGCAGATAAACCGAGTTCAGCAGGGTGTCGACTGGGCGACGCCTTGCCAAGTCCGCGGCAAGCGCTTGAGCTCGGGTTACCTCCCCCGTTGAGGCGAGGGCGAATGCTGCCAAGGTTTCCGCATCTTTGCCCGACGCCCGGCTTAGCGCCTCCGATGCCTGCCTTTGCGCTGCAGCAGTTTTCCCCACCAGTGCCTCCTCGAGCGCGCGTCTGGCCAGGCATTCAGCGGCGGTTTCATTCATGCCGATATGCGCGATGGAGTCGACCGCCCGGCGCGTGAATTCACCGCCATTGAGAAAACGACCGTAGTATGATTCGGTGCTAGCTTTGAGACAAAGCAGTTCACCGCCCAGACCAGGCTTGCTCGCCAGCGCGGCTGCCTCACGCTCCTTGGCGGGATCATTGTGTTGAACGAAGGCTAAGACGTATAGCAGAATGTCGATTTCCGGGTTACCCAGACCGCGCGCCTTCGTCTGATCATAGACCGCGTGCGCTTCGCCGAAGCGATCTTGAGCAATGTAAATCTCCATCAAAGTATTATTGGCGATCGCAGTATCCGCAGAAAGCGCAACCTCCTGCCGAGCCAAAGAGACTGCAGCCTCGAACTGACCGAGCTGAGCGTAGATCGCCCCCAAACCAAGATGAGGACCGGTGACGTGCGGATATGTGGCAATTTCGAGTTTCGCGCTTTCGATTGCCTTAGGGAGATCCCCAAGCCCGTAGAAGTAGTAGCCGAAGGTGACGTGAAGCCTTTCCAGTTCGCTTACACGGTCACGGGATTCGAAGGCCTTCGTTAGATTCTCAACCCCTAGTGCACTCTCCCCCTGAAAGAAATAGCAAACCCCCAGTTGCTCGTAGGCCACGGAGAAGTCCGGGTCCAGCTCGACGGCGCGCTTGAAAAACGGAATGGCTTCCGAGTCACCTGCTTCATGCCGGGCCTTTGCTCCAAGGGTATAGGCGCGCAGAGCCTCGAGCGAAAAGGTGGTAGCCTGCTTTAGCGGCGTATCGAATTTCTCAACCGAGGGCAGCGATTCACCCAACTCCTCGCGCAACTTGGCGGCCTGCCGGCCGATAGCGTCAAGTATCCTCTCTTTGCCCGCAACGGTCGCCTGTTCGTCTGCGAGCGCTTCTCTCCCCGCACAGCCCACCGCCTTCAGGCCCAACACGTACTGGCCCCCCAGTGCCGCAATCGAGCCGGCGATGTAGGCCCGGCTCCCGGCGCGCTGGCAGACCTCGCGCGCCACTTCCCCTGAGACTACAGTGCTTGCAGGGCGTTCCATCAGCCGCAGCGTCGCCGCCACCTGGTCATCCGAAAGGACATTCAAAAACGGCGACTGGCGCAGCGCTACCGTCAGCCCCTGCTTCAGAGTGTCGTCGAAAACTGGGTCGCCGGTCTTGTTGACGAAGTCGGCGAGGAGGACGGAGTCTTTTTCCCTTAAGGCAGGCTTCCGCACGATCTCGCGAGAAAGGTAACGGTAACCAAATCCCGCTGCGATAAGAACTACCGCGAGGGCTGCCAGCGAGAATTTCGCCCTCCTGCTGCGTTGCCCCACTGCCGGCCGCGGTTTTCCTGCCGCTGTTTGCGGTAATGAGGTGATTCCCACCGGTGTCAGTGGACCTGCCGCCCGAGTCGCTGTTATCGCCCGCCCTGAATCGGTATCGCGCTTCAGGCACTCCAGATCGGCGCGAATTTCCAAGGCGTGCTGATAGCGGCGGTCGCGGTGTTTCTCCAGAGCTTTGTTGATAATTCGTTCGAGTTCAGGGGGGCAATCGGGACGCAGGTCAAGCGCTGAGGTCGGTGGGCGATTCAGAATAGCATCGTGAATCACCGCTGCAGTGGAGCCGGAGAAGGCCTGCCGCCCAGTCGCCATCTCATAGAGCATCAGGCCAAACGAGAAAAGGTCCGTGCGCACATCAAGGATATCGCCTCGGATTTGCTCCGGCGACATGTAGGCGGCCGTCCCCATGATTGCCCCGGGGCGGGTCAGATGTGCGGCGTCAACTGCGAGAGTGGGTGCGTCCCGTGGGTCCGCAATGCGTTCCGCCCCGTTCAGCGGGCGAGCGCTTCCAGCCCCCTCTTGTGTTAATTTGGCCAGGCCGAAATCCAAGATCTTCGCGTGGCCGCGCGTGGTGGCGAAGATATTCTCGGGCTTGAGATCGCGGTGGATGATGCCCTTGGAATGGGCGGCGTCCAGCCCCTCAGCAAGCTCGATAGACAACCCCAGCAAGGTGTCAAGCGGCAAGGCCTGTCCCTTAAGGTAGTTCCTCAGTGTCGTGCCCTCGAGATACTCCATCACCAGAAAGGTTTGCCCTTGATGTACGTCGATGTCATGAATGGTGCAGATGTTGGGATGGTTGAGTGCGCTTGCGGCACGGGCTTCACGCTTCAAACGCGTCAGCGCCAGCGGATGCCTCGCCAGATCATGGGGCAGGAACTTCAGAGCTACCAGGCGGTCCAGTTCGAGATCCTCGGCTTCATACACATCGCCCATTCCGCCGCGGCCCAGGAACTGAACAATCCGGAAACGTCCCGAAAGGACTTCACCCGGCGAGAAGGCGAGACGGCCCGCGCTCGCCATCGCAACGCCGATCTCGGAGGCAGCGTTTCCATCCAGAAAACTCCCGGCGTGCCGGTCGTGTTCGAGTAAAGCCTCGACTTCGGAGCGCAGCGCCGCGTCGTCTCCGCAGGCTTGCGTCAAGAACGGAGCACGGCTCTCCGGTTCAAGCTCATGCGCTTCTTCGAATACGGATTTGATTTGTTCCCAGCGGTGCCGGTCCATGTTCTTCACCGACTGATTTCCTTATGCAGCCATGCGCGCGCCATGGTCCACTCCCGCTTGACGGTCCGGGGTGAAACCCGTAACACGTCCGCGATCTCTTCCACACTGAGGCCAGCAAAGAATTTCATTTCCACTATCCGGCATTGGCGGTCATCATTCTGCGCCAGGCGACCGAGAGCGTCGTCGAGTGCCAGCAGTTCGGCCGACTTCTCATCTGAATAGGTGAGTGCTTCCTCAAGAGGAATTCTCTCGCCGGATCCACCCCGTTTTGCCGCATGGTACCGTCGCGCGTGATCCACCAGAATCTGACGCATCAAGCGGCTGGCCACGGCGAAGAAGTGGGCACGGTCCTGCCAAGCCGGCTGACCTCCCTCCGCGAGCCTCAAAAAGGCCTCGTGAACCAAAGCCGTCGGTGAGAGGGTGTGATCGGACCGTTCGCGGGCAAGGCGGGCGCGCGCCAGATGCCGAAGTTCTCCGTAAACAAGCGGCAGCAGTCGTGATTCTGCCTCGCGGTCCCCCAGCCGGAATCGGGCCAGGAGCTGCGTGATTTCGCTGGCCTGTATCATGGGCATACCTTGGTGATTTCCCGTTTGCCCAATTATAGCAGTATCCTTGTTTTTCAGCCGGTCACCTGCCCGATCACCAGTGATAGCCCTGCCCACACGGCGCAACTGAGCGCGAGCCTGCGTGGGGGCCCTTCTGTGGCCTCCCCGTTAAGAGCCGCACGCCATTGAGGCCAGGCCTGTGCTCATCGTGGCCCTTTCTGCATGGCTTTTGCGCATTACATATTGAAGGGCTCAAATCTGATTTAACACACAACACCACGCACTCTCGAAACAGGCAGGGATTACGAAGCAAAATTCACATCCTAGGAGGACGACTTATGCAAATTCGACGGATTAACCGGGGCGCCGCCTTGGCGGTGCTCCTGGCGGCTGCAGCGGCCGCGAGCAGCGCGCTTGCGCAGGAGGCAAGTTTCTCGACGCTCTACCGGTTCGAAGCTCCAGCCACTAACACCTTCACGAGCGCTCTGGGGTCTCAACCGGACACCACGCCGGCTTTGGGTCCGGACGGCGCCATTTACGGAATGACTTACGACGGTGGCCGGTATGGCACCGGCGTCATCTATCGGTTCGACCCGGACTCGCATCAGTACACCGTCCTGCATACCTTCAGCGCGACGGATGCGAATGGAGACAACGAGGACGGAGCCTTTCCGGGCAATGCTCTGACGGCCGGTCCCGGCGATGTTTTCTATGGTATGGCCTATATCGGAGGCCAGAACGGCACCGGCACGGTCTTCAAGATCACCGCCTCCGGTGAGTTCACCGTGCTGCACACGTTCAGCGGCGTGGATGCGGACGGGCTTAACGCCGACGGTGCGTATCCGCTTCGCAACATCGTAGTCGGCAGGGATGGCAATCTTTACGGAACCACTCGGGGGGGCGGAGAAAATAGTTGCAGCGCGCCGGTTGGGATAGGGTGCGGTGTCGCCTGGGTGGTGAATAGCGCGGGTAACAACTTCAAAGTCCTCCATGAGTTCGTCGAAGGCGAGGGTCACGCAGCCTCGCTGCTGCAAGCGCGGGACGGATTCCTTTATGGCTGCGCGGTGTGGCCGGGCACGTCGACGCCCTCCGGCGCCCCGTTGCCCTCCGGAATCTTGTACCGGATGGCGCCCTCGGGGAGCCCCTTCCAAGTGCTCTACACGTTCAGCCAGACCGACGCGAACGGTGAGAACACGGATGGCGCCGACTGCTACGAGCCACTGGTTGAGGCGGAACCCGGCGTCTTCTATGGCGCGGCGGGTAACGGCGGAACAAATGGCAACGGCGTTGTATTCCGCTATTCCCTGCGGGCGCCGGGGATTGTCAATGTTGTGCACGACTTCAGCGCCACCACCGCCGGTGCGAATTGGGATGGGGCCGGTCCGGACGGCCCGCTAGCTCTCGGGCCGGACGGGACGCTCTACTCGAACGCCGATTACGGCGGGATGAACGGCAACGGCGTGATTTACGGCGTCCGACCTGATGGATTCTTTGAGGTTTTGCACACCTTCAGTGCAACGAATCCTACAACGGGCGCCAATTGGGATGGCGCGACCCCCGATGACGGCTTGGTGCTGGACGGGAACAAGCTCATCGGAATAGCCATCTACGGCGGCAACGGCAGCCCCGCCGGTCTCAACAACAGCGGCGGCACGTTGTACGAGCTGAAATTGTACGAGTCAGGGTATGGCGGTGGAGGTCATCCATGAATCCAGGGGGAAGTCGAGCGGACACCTGGAATCGGGGGCGAAAGCCGGGGAATCGCAGATCTCAAGGTCTGCGATTTCCCGGGAAAGCCCTTCAGGAGCATGTCGGGCCTACTGATAGCCTGTGCGTGACTTCACGGCGTTTGTGAAATGCCAACTCCGCTATGGCTCTGAAGTTATGGGTGGGGAGTTCGGGTGGGGACACCGAACTGGAACTGTGTTAAAAGGGAATGCTCTGATCAGCGATCTCGGTTTCCGCATCGTTGAATGGGTTATCGGCGTCTTCAGCGTTCTCCACAGCCCTCGGAGACTCGGTCGCCCCTGCACCGTTCCCGTTCTTGGCCGGCCCCAATAACCGCAGCAAGGTGACAACCACTTCCGTCACGTCGCGCTTCTTACCTTCACGGTCCTCGTAGCTGCGCAACTGGAGCCGGCCTTCCACGAAGAGGAACTTCCCTTTAGTCACGAACTCGCCTGCGATTTCCGCCCAGCGGCGCCAGGCTACGCAGCGAATCCATAGAGTGTTGGCCTTCTTCTCGCCGTCGCCGTTCTTGTAAACCTCCTTCACGGCCAGAGAGAAGTTCGCCACCGGAATGCCGGCAGCGGTGAACTTCATCTCGCTGTCGGCGCCGGCGTATCCGATAAGCAGGACTTTATTCAACATTTGTATTGTGATCGGAACCATAAAATGACGACTCGCTACTTTACAGTTCCGATATCTCCTTTCGTGATGGCTGCGTAGAACCTACGGGCGAACCTTTGGTTACCTCGCGGCGAAGACACCGATCACTGCTTGACATTTCTCATTATGGAAATAGAATTCTCACCACGGAGATGCTCTATGAAGGGTCTATCTCTGGTGCTTTTGGCAGTTGCGCTGGTGGCCACACCGGCATTCGCACAGACGACGGGACAGCAACGCAATCTACCAAGCCGTTCGCCCGCCTAAGGGGGACGTATGCCATTACTTCCAGATGCCGTAGCTGATTTCCTCCGTGGAAAGCGCATTGCAGTCGCTGGCGTCTCCCGGAGCGGCATGAGCGCAGCCAATGCTATCTTCCGCAAGCTCCGCGACTGCGGCTATGAGGCTTTTCCCGTTAATCCCGCGACTGCAGAGGTTGAAGGCGTGCGGTCATTCCCCGACCTACTCTCGATTCCTGGCTCTGTCGACGGGATCGTCATTGCCACGCATCCCAAGGTTTCCATTGATCTTGTGCGACAGTGCGTCAACTGTGGCATCGGCCGTGTTTGGTTCCACCGTTCCTTCGGTCAAGGTAGTGTCTCGGACGACGCAGTTCGGGAGTGTCAAGCCCGGGGAATCCACTGCATTGTCGGAGGCTGTCCGCTCATGTACTGCGAGCCCGTCGATGGAGCACATCGTTGCATGAGATGGTGGCTCCGTTGGTGGCGACGTGTCCCGGGGTAAGCTGAGGCGGGGTCCACTAAAACGCAACGTCTGTAACGCTATGCTTCGTCAAAGCGGAACTTACGGCTCACGCGATCGTTAACCAGTACGTCCATTTGAGCGGCGATGCTGGCCATGCCTTCCCGGACAGAGGCACGAACCAGGGGCATGTTCCGCAGTTCATCCGTGCTGACTCCTTCCAACAGCCCGCGCGCTTTCTCTACCTGCCGTCTCAACTCGTGGTCGTCCACCACGTTGCGGAGGTTGAATGTCGCCAGGAATTCCCGCAGCTTCTGCACGGTTGATTCCCGCAGACGTTGCGGCTTGCCATCCGGCTGATCCGCCAGCCGGTCACGCAGGTGATTGACCATTTCCAGCAATGAGGCACGCATAACCTGCTGGATCTCATCGCAAGCCTGGGACATGGCTTCTGCGGCTTTCTCCCGCTCCGTCTCGAAGATCCGGGCGGAGATCTCTCCCAATTGCTCCGGCACTCCGTAGCTGATGTATTGCCAGCCCAAGGTGAAGCAGGCGCGAACCTCGTCCACCGGAGGGTAGTCAGCAGGGTTATGGAGCGTGCGGAGACGTAAAGCAGCCTCCTGGCAGAGGCGCGGGTAAGCCAGCAGGAATGCGTCTACCAGCTCCTCACGCTGGGCTTTGAACTCCCTCAGCCGCTCATCCACGGCTTCGATCAACCCCAGCGGCAACAGGTGGATGCCTACGTCGAAGGGCAGGCAGGTGTCGTACAGGTAGCGTCGGATGTCGCCATCAAGGCTCCGGATGGCTTGCAGCTCCGGCGAATCAAGCAGGTTCTTCGAAACACGGATGAGAGCTTTGTCGGCATCCACTTCCACCTGGGATGAGCTGACCTTGCGGCTGTTGCCAAGCAAGCCCAGGTGAAGCTTGATAAAGACTGTCTTCCTGGCCAGGTCGGTGCCAGGCTCCTGGAGATCCAGGATTGGTAATGCTGTGGCCATATCTTCCTCCTTGTGATGAGTGGAATTCTCATAGCCGCTCCCAGGCCATGAGGGGGCCGTGGGCTGTTCGGGAACCCGACCCAAGCACGCACAACTGCCGGCCTCCTCTGCCTGCACTTAGGGTGAATTAGGGGTCATCCTGGATACACTGCGCTCCATAAGTTGTGTAAGATGGGCTTCTTGCCGAAATGCAATCGGGGTGCCACCCACAAACGTTCTGGGGCTTCTATGTCTCTGCGCATTCTAATCGCGGACGATCATCCGACCGTGAGAAAGAGCCTGAAGCGACTGTTGGAGAGCAACATGAAGTGGCACGTTTGCGGCGAAGCTGCGAATGGCCTTGAAGCAGTTCAAAAAGCTGCCTTGCTCACACCCGATGTTATTATTCTTGATGCCAGGATGCCTGAAATGGACGGGTTTGAGGCCGCGTCTCAGATCTCCTCCGCCACTCCGGCCGTGCCGATTCTGATGTATACCGATTTTGCTGTCGCACCGGGGACCAAGGTCGTTGGCGTTCGGCAGATTATCAACAAAGAGTCGCCACAGGCTTTGCTGAGCGCATTAGACGCGCTGCAGGTTCACTCGGACACAGATTTCCGAACAGCAGAGGCATGACGGTGACAGGCAAGCACACAAGAGGGCATTTAGAATTCTCTGCAGAATATGCAGTTGATGACAAGGCAGAGCTAGGCTGGAATGGGTTCCTCGGACGCCTGCGTTGTTTCTTAAAACTCATTCGTCATGTAGGCAGCCTGGCCAAGGGTATTCAGGCCTCGGATCTCGAGGGTGGCATGACAGTGAGCGGCCCCTCCAGGTCCCGGATGACACGCCCCCTCGGTACAGACTGATTTTCCTGGTACTGGTAAACTCCTGGCGTCGAGGCGCTGATAAACTTCCCGGAAGCCATCTGGCGCAGTGCCTTAACCTGCTCGGCGGCGGAACGTGAGACCGGCACGATGTATTTGGCAGCCTGAACGAGAGTCATTCCCAGCCTGTGCGCCTTCCGGCAGCACTCTTTGATCTCAGCCCCTGTCCAGCCTTCGTCGTTCGGAAGGTCACCCGTGACCCCGTACTTCTTGAAATAGATCTGCCAGATAATCTCCCGCTCTTCTTCGGTCGGCAGGTCGAAGAAGAACGTGCCCAGCGTGAATCGCCGGCGCAGTTCCGGGGGAAGGCTTGCGATCGAATTGCACGTGGCGATGAAGAGCACGCGCCCTTGGGAAACGGCATCAATGATCTTGAGCGCCGTGCGCAGCCGGTCCGTGGAGGCGCCCACCAGGGAACTCTCCATGGCGGCGAGATCGAAAGCAATGGTGGGAATGCCGGCGGTGTTGCCCGTGGCTTTGGCTACGGCTGATTTCGCCGCTCCGGGTGGACCGGTGAGCACGATGCCATCGGCTTCGCGGTCCTGCATGTAGGTCAGGATCGTGCCGGTCATTTCCGTCTTCACGCCGGAGAGGTCGGTGCCGGTCCCGGCGAAGGCTTTCTCGATCTCATCAATGAACACGATGACGCGCGGAGGATCGACGCCCGCAAGCACTGCGTGCAGGAAGCTTTTTACGTTGCTCAAGCCGCCCAGGTCGTCAAAGGTCTCACCACCTCGCCAGACGGACAGCCCAGGCGTTTGTTCGATGACCTGCCGCTTGCGTTCCCAGAGATCTTCGGTGTCCAGTTCGCGCTTGACCAGCGAGATCGCCAATGCCTGCTCCGCCGGGAAGGCAGCAAGACCAACCAGGGCATCGACTGCTTTGTCGATCTTCGCCCGCTCAGGCTCAGCCAGGTTGGCCGCGTGGAAGGTCTCTCGGACGATCCGCTCCAGGTGAGTAGCGGAGGGCAGAGGTTCGTCAAGGACGAGCACGTCCTGCCCTAATTCCGCTGGCAAGGTCGCTCCAGGGACAGAGAACAGGACCAGCATTCGTCCTGTCGCCTTGAACGAGTCTCGCAGATTCCAGATTCCCTGCGTCACTCCAGATTCGTCCCAGAAGCGGTGGGCATTGGAGTAGAGCAGGAGCCCGTTCTCGCCAAGCTGCTGGGCCAGAGACAGGGCATCGGCTGGGCCTACGGTCGCAGCCTCACGATCACCCAGCACTCGCGCCAGTGCCTCGCCGCTGTCCTTGCCGATCGCATAGAGGCCGCGGATCACATCCCAGCCGAGCAACGGAGGAGGCTGGCGGCTCTGCTTGAGAGCGTCGGTGAGGAAATACGTGGTGCTGGCAGGGTCTGCCGTGCGGATGGCGACTAGCGGAGTCGAGACGCAGCGGGCAGCATGAAAACCTGACGCAAACTCTTCCATAGATCGAATCATGTTGCGTGTTCCTTTCTGAATTACAGGGCAGAGCAATCGAGTGGCACTGAGGAGGTCTCTACCAGGGCAAGCCCAGGATGGGGAATCCAGTGACTTCTGCCCGCCCATCGGAGTGGATAATCACTTCAACCGATTGTGGGCCGTAGTCCCTGACGCTGTAGCGGTTAGAGAGCATGCGCAGCGCCTTACTGCGGCTCGTGCAAAGCGGCAGGCCGCTCGGCTGCGTTTCATTGAAGCGCCCGAGAACCGCCAAGTCGAGATGATCTCGGATCTCTTGCCAGAGCCCGCGGCGGTCCGATTCGGAGTAATCACGGCCCCAGATCGAGTACCGACCCAGAACAAGTTCCAACTCCGAGTAGCCGCTGAACATGCCAAAGCTCAAGTCGGGCAGTTGCTCGCGCAACGACTGCATCAATTCCAGCAAGGCCGGCGCCTGCTGCATGGGCTCGCCGCCTGTGAAGGTGACGCCTTCTACGCCGTGCTCCTTGTGCGCACGAAGCACTTTGTCAGCTACGGCATCGACGGTGACTTCCGTTCCTGCAAAAGAATGGGTTTCGGGATTGAAGCACCCGCGACACGCGAGGGTGCAGCCCTGGAAGAAGACGACTGCGCGTAGTCCTGGGCCGTTAGCGCGGCTGGCGGGAATGAAAGCATGAAGCAGCATGTCAGCCCTCCTTCAGCGTTGGCTCTTTTCTCGCTCGATCTGCGGCCGGCTGTAATAGTCGAGTTTCTTCCGCTCGACCTTCAGCAGGTCCCCGCCACGGAAGTCGTCAAACACCTGCTCGCAGCCTTTGCCTGCGAAGCCTTCCAGATCAAGAGTCGACCTGCCTTGTGCGTCAATAGTGACCGTGATAGTTTTCTGTCGCATTGCGTCCTACCTCCGCACGGCAAACTGCAGCCGCACCTGTTTGCCTTCCGAAGTCTCAATGACCTGGCGACTCTTGAAGCGGTAACCCTTCGCCCGCGCCACGGCCAAGATCTGGCTCTCCTTGTAGATCTGCTGAACGCGGCCGAGCCATTTCCTGCCGTAGCGCCTGTGACCGTCGAGTTCGTCCTCGATCACGGTGAACGAGCCGTCCGGCTGCCTGACGAATCCCACATCGCCGAAGGCTCCAGGCAGTTGCGCGCGCCGGATGATGATGTTAGCGACCTTTCCCTCCTGCTCCGAGTAGTACGAGTTCAATTGCGTGCCCTCAGGATGAACTTCCACCTGGTAGCCCATCTCTTTGAGAGCATTCAGGAGGAGCTTCTCCTCGTGCAAGACTGTTTGTGTTTCACCGTATTTCGACATTCGATGCCTCCTTGTTGTGCGCGTTGGGTCATCTTGGTAATCTGAATCTCGTTGCTGCCACCAGGACCCGACTTGACCTGGGCGGTGGGGCTTGCGTTTGGTCAGAACACTGCCGACGCAGCTGAGTGATGGAAGGGAGAAAACCCATGGCGAAGATTCTTAAGGGATTCTTTTATGAATTCCATGCTGAGCGGGTAGTTTCGCGCGCTGGCCAGCCAATTACGACCGTTGTGGGTGCGGAGATAGGACCGCAAATCTCCAGGCAGGATGCAGTGCGGCAAGTGAGAAACGGCAAAGATGTTTACACCTTGAACAAAGAGGACGCATATAAGCTGGCGTCCCAACTATACGCCGGGAAGCCAGTTCAGGATGATCCTCACGGCCAGTTTTATTACTGTCACTTTCATCCAGGGGGTGCGCACCCGGAACTTGACCACGACCGTCCGGGCCGTCGCAGGGCAGTAGCTGGTCCAGGCCACGTCTTCTTTGGAGGACGCGGAGAGCATTTCCGCGCGAGGGTAGGCTGATGAGGCAATAACTGCCCGCCGCGCTGCATGGGTGCCGTGGTCACGCTGCAACAGACGGTGCAACGGCTCCCAGCCTGGCGACTGCCGCCCGAATCATGTCCCTCGTGCAACCTGCCCAGCAGATGTACTTGCGCGGGTCCTCAATCGAGATCGAGAGATTGTCTCCGCTGCGGTCGTGCCCCTCTTCGGCGCAGGATGGGCAGCGGGTCATATTGTTGTGTCCAACCGTGCGAAGGCTGGTGCTGATGTGGTCAAGGATTCGGAATCCTCCGGAGTGTCTCTTTACGTTCAGCTCAGGCTTGGGTTCAGGTGGCGCAAGCTGAGGTGGAATTGTCTTCCCGGCGATCAACCGGGCGAGCTGCTCACGCGTCATCTTCAGAAGCGAATTGAGGTAACACATCTGCGTCTCCAAGATCCTCGTCGGCACCACCAAACCAGAAGCGCTGAGCTGCGCCTCGGTGAATGCCCAACGGTCCACGAATGGCGTTGCCATACCTGCCGGGCTTCAACGCATCGTGCTTGGGGAAGATCTCGATCCCTTCCCGCTGCCTGCCGTCCCTTGATCGGAATGCCTGACCGCAGAGCGAGGTCGCAGACGTAAAGCCGGCAATCGCGCGCCAGTAGTGGCTCAGCCATGAAGATCCAGAGATGCCCGCCACGCCTGCTTTGCTCAAGCGCCGAATCCACCCCGTCCTGCTTGAAGCAGTGGTCAAGCTTGACGAGGTCTGCGAGCGCATCCTGGTAATCAGCGTCGATGGCGACCCACTTGCAGCGCTGCGTGGCGGGGTTGATGGCGTAAAGGCCGATGGTGATTTCGCCTTCGAGGTGGCGGCGGATGGTGTCTGGCGTCAGGCTGAGTCCTTGGCCCGTTGTCTTGTCGGTGGGCCGGTAATAATAATGATGGCCAGTTTTCCGATGCGGCCGGTTGGACTGGAGGGTGTAGGCCCGCCGATTTACAAAGAGGCGAAGATAATCGGCCACAACCATGGGTGATGCGCGCACGCGAAGATTCCACATTCTCTCTTCCCCTTGAAATCAGGCGACCTGTAAGTGGTGAGAGGTTGGACGAGTGGAAGGGGATGCTCAGCGGGCAGGACCAGGGAGGCTTGACGTGACGAGTTCAGTGGCAGCAAGCAGCTTGGGGATGTCGGCTTCAGTCATGCGACCGATATCGCTGTACTTGAAGACACCACCGCTGGCCCACTCAACGACTTCACCAATAGCCTGGTTCTTTCTCGTCGCCACACGTCGGGCAGTACTCAGGAACTCGTTGCGGAGTTGATTGAGCCCAGAGTCACGATGTGATCCGTTGCCATTGTTCCCGTTGTTGCCGGCATGGGCTGAGGCGGCTCCATCGGCGTGCGACTTGCCAGATCCGTTTCCACCATTCGAGGCAGAATTACTGTGGGGGGGCGGTGGCTGTGGCGACGGAGCCGCACTCGAAGGCGGATCTACAGAGGAAGGAGTTGTTTCCGCTGAATCATTACCCGAAGAACCATTCGCCGGATAGAACTCCGCGGTCAGCTCTGGTGCCTGTTCCTGCTCGTCCTCAACCACCTCAAGGACCTTGCCTCCTGCCAGTAACTTCCGAGTCTCGGCAAAGAGGCGAGCATTCTCCGTCAGATTGGCAATGAGTTTCCTCGTATCATCGCCTTCGACTTCGAGGCTCAGGGCCCAGAACGAAGCAGTCTTCTTCCGCATGTCCTTGCGATCGAAGTATGCGACTTCTTCCGGCCGAATCACCAGCTTGCATGTGACGCCTGCCAGGCGGCCACCGGTAAAAGTCTGCATCTCCTCCAAAGCAGAGTGAATCTGCCGTATCGAGCGGTACGAACCGGTGTGGATGCGGCAGACACTCCCCAGGCGCGGGAAGTCTGCCAACACGAAGCGCAGATCGCCGCTCGGCTTGCACAGGCCGGCAGCAAGCTCCGCGCATCCGCTGCCGCAATGTGGCCGGGGTTCCCCTGAGGGCTTGTCAGGCGTGCGCCGAGTGGCCGTCACGCCATCACCCCAGCACTTCCGCTCGATGGCCGTCCACCAGGCATAGGAACTGGGAAAGACGTTCTCAATGTCGTCGTCGATCAGCATGATGTGGAGTTCGCGGCACTGCTCGCCATAGTGCTGCGTCAACTCCGGGTCGGCTTCCCACTCGACGCGGGCGGCAGACTTCACCTTACGCAGGAATGCGAAGTGGTCGAGCTTGGTGGGATGGTTGCAATCTCGATTGGGCGGCAGGCCGATGGAGACCTTGGTCGATACGGACAGCCGCTGGACGACACGGCCGTCATGGTCGTGCGTGACGCCAATGATCATGGGATTGCTCCTTTCCTCCCCGTGCGGGGTAGTGAGGCAGTCTCGAATCGCAGGCGCATTGGTGCGTGGCGATCGTGAACTTGCGGAGGAGATACGCATTTGGCAGCGAGCTGCCAGCCGAGCCCGCTACTGAATTTGAAGTCGATATCAAATTATGACAATGCGGACGGCGCGAAGGCCCTCGTCGAAACCAAGGGCCAGTATTGGGCTAAAACTCGCGCAATTGGGGTCTGCGCGCGTTCTGGGTAGAAAGCCAGGAAGTCGGCGCTCAGTGGAAAGCTCGCTTCCATCCCCGTTGGGAAAGAATCAAAAGCAAAAAGACCGACCGTATTCAGTCCTCAAAATGAATCCGCCTGCCAAGATCAGGAGATAACCAAATTAGCCTCAGAGTGCATCTCTCACATTGTAAACTACAAGTTTCCCAGCCTTGACTCCGCATTGGAGGCGAAGATGCGTAGAGCAGCCTTGGCCCTATTCACTACGGTCGCCCTCCTTTCCGTGACAGGATGTGGCACCCAGTCCTCGCTGACTCCCAGACCAACGCCTACTCCGCCAGGGACTACGGCCCCCGTGGGTCTGACAGTAACAGACACTCCACCGACAAGCGTTGCAATTCTGTCTTTTCAATTCAGCGTCACCGGCGCTTCCTTGTCGCCAGGAAACGTCTCACTCTTGAGCAGCACGAATCCCATTCCGGTCAATGTGTCGCACCTCCAGGCAGACTCGGCATTCCTGGGCAGCGCAAATGTAACCCCCGGAACTTACAGCAGCCTGAGTTTGACCTTCGCCAATCCTCAACTCACGATCTACAACAGCACGGGTGCGGCCATCGGCGGTTGCGCCAACAACACCATTTGCCAACTCACTCCGGCCACTACTCCCCTGACATTGACCTTTTCCTCTTCGCCGTTTCCGATTACCCTGACGGCAAACTCACCTCTGGCCTTGTCGCTCGACATTAATCTGAACACGATAATCCAATCTGATCTGACCGTGAATCTTTCCGCTCCCAATGGCGTTAGCCTTTCGCAGTTGCTGTCGCCCTCCGCGGGACAGCCAACCTCTGTGCTTGGCCAATTGATGGGGACCGTGCAGAGCGTGGGCACGAACCAGATCACCCTTCGGACCTCTTACGGCGCAACTTTTACCGTCTATGTCAACAGCAGCACGACATACGATATCCCGCCCACCGCCGTGTGCGGCGGAGTGTGCAACTTGGCCTGTCAGGGTTTGGGCTGCCTGATCGCGGGAGACGTCGTGAAGGCTGACGTGAGCCTGCAATCTGACGGAACCATGCTGGGCTCAGAGGTTGATTTCCTGGAGTCCCCCGGACAGCAGGTGGTCGAAGGCACCATTGTCGGGGTGACGCCGTGGGAAGCCGGCACGTCAATCAACGTCGTCCTCCAGGTGACGCCGCCCACCTCTATGCCCGGGCTGCTCACCCAGGGGCAACACGCCAGCGTGCTCGTCCCCCCGAGTGGCGTCACCTTTGCAGTGGATTGGGGCAGCTTCACCCCTCCCACCAATTCCAACCTCGGTGTCTTCGAGGGGCCGCTCGTGGGCCAGGAGGTACTAGTACTTAGTGACGTAAATCACCGTAATATTTCTTGAGTTCGATACTATGCACGACACGTTTTCGCCATTCAAACGGCGCCGCCTGGACGTTGTAAGCCGCCAGGAAACTGTCGATGGCTTCCCGCACCTGACGAGGCGAGGTAAAGCTGGCCCCGCGCAGAGCTTGCCGAGTCAGAATGCTAAACCAGATCTCCACCTGATTGAGCCAACTGGCATGGGTCGGCGTGTAGTGCCAGTGCACGTTGGGATGGCGGGCCTGCCAACGATCCCGCTTCGGCTTATGCGTGCTCAGATTATCCAGCACGACGTGGATCTCTTGCCGGGGATAATCGCTCACCACCTCGTTCATGAAGTCCAGGAACTCCCGGCGTCGCCGACGGTGATAATGACCGGCCTTGACTTGCCCGGTGGTTACGTTCAGGGCCGCAAACAGCGTGGTGGTACCATGCCGTTCATACTCGTGATTAAATCCCTTGAGAGCCTGCCCGTTGGGAAGGCGCAGGTAGCCCTGCGCCCGTTCCAGCGCTTGAATCGACGGCTTCTCATCCACACACAAAACCACCGCGTGGTCCGGAGGCGACAAGTAGATACCGACCAGATCGGCAGCTTTAGCGGCAAATTGCGGGTCGGTGGAAACGCACCAACTGTGTCGCCGCTGCAGGCTAATGCGGTGACGAGCCAGGGCTCGCCAGACTTGCCGGGCCGAAACCGTGCCCATGGCTTGGGCCATCAAGCGACCATTCCAACTGCTATAACCGGCGGGCGGAGGCTGATCCAGCAGAGCCAGGATGCGGCGCTCTACCTCTTGGCCATAAAGCCGGCGGCGGCCCGGGCGGGGTCGATCCTGCAGGCCCCGAAGTCGCTGGGCGGCAAAGCGACCTCTCCACTGGCTTACCGTCGCCGGGCGGACACCCAACTGTTGGGCGATGGCCGCCGTGGTAGCGCCCGTTGCGGCCGTCAGAATCAACTTGGCCCGCAACACCAGGCGCTGCTCAGTCGTCGAGGATCGTACCCAGGTTTCCAAAGTTCGTCGCTCTTCAGCCGTCAATTCAACGGGGGTTGCAGGTCGCATGTCCCCATTGTATATTATGTCGGTCTTTTATGTCACTAAGTACTAGTTGCCGTGCAGGGATCCGTGAGCGGTTCGGGCGGCAGTATCACTCCTCCCTTGACGCCTGTCGGCCCTGCTGGTGTTTACTTCACGACTAACAACATCATGTTGGAACCAACTCAGATCACTGGGAAGGTAACCTCGATCGATGCGAGTGGGTTGGCCTTTTACCCCTCTACCTTTTCCAGCTTTTTCATACCTGCGCAGGATCAGGTCCCGTTTGGAGCCCCGCCGATATTGGAGTCTGCGGCCATGATAATATACACCACCGCACAGACGACCTACGAAGGCTTCAATCAGAACAACTTTTCGGGACTGGCTGTGAATGATGTGATTTCCGTGGAAGGCTGGCTTTTGCCATACACGGGCCCGGTTCCACTAGTCGTGTGTGGCGGCTGCACGGTCGAAACCACGATGGCGGCAAAGGCGGTGCGTGGACGGCCAAATGAACTCTTTTGATGATCAGAAGCCTCAGGCAATGTGTTATCCGAGTGGCACCCTGCGAGCCACCCGACTGTATTACGGGATCAGAGGCCCGCTCGGCTCCGCCCGGAGGAAGGAGTTTCAAGGATTGAACTAAGACGGCGACATTTGTGTTTCTAGGGCTACCTTACTTCCAGGACGAATTGGGCATTCTTAGTGTCTGTAACCTATTGTAAATAAAGGATCACTGTCGCCGCTTCTCGGCTGGTTGAGGATTACCGGGTTGCGGATAAGGGCTGGATTTGCTGCTGGCATGGGAAGCCCGGTCAGGTGAGATCTGGCGGAAACCCGTTCATTCCAGGGCTGAATAATTGAGGTGAATTTCCTTGACTGCTGTTGTCTCAGTGGTATATACATGCAGGTACGAGGTTGGTGTTTTCTCCTGTGTCTGTGTCGCCAGCCCCTGAGGATAACACTTGAGGGGCGGTCGTCAGCTAGTGGTGCCAATTCTGCCGAGCATTAAGCTGTGCCGTCTATTGGGGAATCCAAACTTTCAACCGATTTAGCCGGAACGCTACCGTACTCAGGGGTACCTATGGGTTTCTCGCTGCTTGCCCACCTGACTCGCGGTGTGGGGAGGCGGTCAACGCCTTATCATCTGGGCTGCTAAGGGGAGTGAATCGCGGCAGGCTGATGAAGAACTGTAGCGCATAGCAGGTCTTGGAAGAGGGAGGAGACCATGAAACAGCCGGCGAAAAAGCGATCTGAGCCAATTCCAAGAGGTGCGGTGCTTCTCATCGACGAAGACCCGGAACAACTGGAGTTTGTTCGAGGAGTTGTTCGAGGAATCGGCTGTACCGTTCAAGCCTGTAATTCCTACAGCGAAGGCATGCACCAATTGGTGTCTGGCGCATTCGACATTATTGTTGTGGGCCAGGGAAGCCGTAATTTCGAGGGGCGCTGCGTCCTTGAAGGCGCGCGCGCGTTCAACCGACGCCTGCCCGTTCTGGTGGTGGCGCAGCATCTCGAAATAGGGTGCTACCTGGAAGCGATGCAGTTGGGAGCCGTGGACTACATCGCAGAGCCTTCCAGTGGCGCGGAGATTACCCGCGTGATCCGAAACTGGGCGCCCCGTCGCAAAGTCAGGGTCGCAGCGGAGAGGCCCAGCTCACCACTGGTTTCAGAAAGGCCCGTTGCTTGAACTTTTGGCTCTCAAAGTCTGCAAGAATGTGCCGGCCACGACGAGGGGGGAAGTGTCACGTTTTCTTCCAGCCCGCAGCAGTCTTAAGCCTGTAGAGCGTACGTCTGGATTCCTCCTGATCTCCGCCTGCCAGGCTCTCTGAATACATAAGCAGCCCAGCTTCTGAGCGACTCGGATGAAACCGTACAAACACGCCCGCCCGGATTGCTCCACTCTCGTTGACATTCATGGCTCTCACTTCGGCGATCTGACCCGTCAGCACGTCACGATGCTCCCATATCCATTTCCGCTGATCATTCGATAGCTGGAATGAGCCAACTTCACTCTCCACGCCGGTCGGTCCTTCCACGACCATGGCTCCAAGGCTGCCAGCGAACTTCCCCGCGCCTTCAAGGCAACGTATGACTTTCACATCGAGGGTGTCGTTCGCCTTCACCTTGAACCAGTCGTCGACGGCATCCTTGTATTTCACGACCACGCCTTCGCTGTAAGGGAGACCACGGGGATCGTTGATGATGGCCTGATAGAACTTCACGGGATCAGCCGTCCTCCGGCATGGCCGGGACAACATGGAGATGCTTGTTGAACAAACGAATCTCCTCGATCACGCCTTCATAGAGTTCACGCCGGCGTCCATAGGGCATCTGGCTCACGTCCCTGCCCTTGAACTTCGCGATGTCCCAGGCGTAGAACTCGACTGGACCTCTCTCCTGCTGGATCCGGATGGACTTCTCGGGCAGCGCATTCACGATTCCGCCCACCCGAGCGGCTCCATCAGGATGATGAAGCTCGCCACGCAGTACAGTTCCTTCCTGCTCGGGGCCTGGGAAGAGCTTGCGGGCCAGCCATACGGGAGAATGATTGCTCACGTCTTCTATGGCCGGGAGCTTATCGTAATAGGGTTCTCCTTCCGGCCGATGGCTGCGATAGACAGCACGCAGATTGTGGATCGCCACGTTCGCGAGGCTGCCATCGTCTTTCCATTCGACGCTCACCGGCCGAGCGGAGTCGGAGAGGGTCTTGAGGAACTCCGGTGGCTTCAGGTGAATATCGGGCTTCGCCACCAGAACAGAATTGTCCTTCAGGCGGACAACCAGATACCGGTTCTTCTCGAAGGCTTGCCGGAAGGCATAGCGTCCCTTGAGGACACCGTTTGCGATGTTGACCTCGAAGGATTCCGTGTGTGGGTCAACTCCTTCGGCAACGAAGTCATAGTGGAAGCCTGCCTTCTCGGCCTCGTGTTCGTGAACATTGATCTTCCCAAGCTGGCAGCTTCCACCAACCTTGATGACGCCCGTGCCGGAGTAGATAAGCCTCTTTTCGCCCTTTCCGTAGCCTTCCTCGATGACTCCGTTGAAATCGTCTACGGAGTGAGGCTGATTCTCAACCGCCAAGGTTCTGGGCCGCTGATCGGTGGGCAGACCTTTCTTCAGTGTGAATTTGGCGTATTCCTTTCCGGTCCGCGGGCCTGCCAGCAGAGCGCCATCCACTGCTTTCTTCTGCAAGGCACGATTCAAGGCCAGTTGCCGGGTTCCCAGCGGCTGGGGCGTACCCAGAAGTTCCTTCGCCCTGCCGAGAACGATTCCGAACAGCAACCTTCCAGTTTCATGAACGAGTGTTTCTCCCACACTGAGAGCCAGGTTCACCAGACGATTCATCTTTGACCTCGATGGGGGTGGGGAGTGGAAATCTACGCCGCTTGAGTGGGCGTACCATTACAAGGAAAAATGGATTGGAAAGAAAAGAGCGACGCAGCCGGGACAGACCGGTGGAATTACTGCAGCTTTGCGTACTCTGCCTTGGCTTCCTTCAGGATGGGGATGTCGGGGTCGGCGTCTTTCCAGAGCGTGAGGAAATCCTGATAAGCGGAGCGAGCTTTTGCCATGTCGCCCTGCATGGCGTACGCGCGCGCCAGTCCGAGGCGGGCCAGCGCTCCCCATGGAAAGTTCTCCACTAGTCCTCGGTGGTCGATGAATTTCTGAAATTCCGCTGCCGCTGCGTTGCCGTCGTGGAGCATGAGATAGGCTTCCCCACGCACATAAACGGGGCACAGATATATCGTGAATTGCGTTGGTACGCCAAGTTCGATCGTGCTCGCCGCCTTCAATAGCTCGATTGCCCGGTTCGGGTCTTTGTTTTCCAGGGCGACTCCCGCCCGGATGGTGGGGAGCCAATACCTCTGGACCCGCGTGTCCAGCGGGAAGGTCTTGTCGAGTTCAGCCGCCAACTTCTCCGCCCCTGCCATATTGCCTGCCCGCGCCAGGGCCAGCGCCGCCATCGCCCGCACATCGCGGTTCGGGGCCAGCTTCAGCGCCCCATTGGCCTCGGCACGTGCCTGCTCCCGGTTTCCCGCTTCCACCTCGCGCAGCGCTGCCGCTGCCTGATAGGCTGCGGCCGTCTCTTTGGCGTCGTTGTGCTGGGCTGAATCCATCGCACGCCCGGTCAGCTCGTGCGCGTTCTTCAGCCTGCCGTACCAGCCTTCCGTGTCCGCTTGCATGGCCAGGAACCAGTGGTCTTCGGTGCCCGGCTTTCCCATGGCGCCTGAGACCATGTGCGCCATCTGCGCCGCATCGCCCTTCAGAAATGCCAACCAGTAGCGGTACAGGAGCAGGTCCTCTGTCTCCAGCTTGCGCTCCTCCGCCTGCTTGTACATCGCCTCCGCTTCATCCAGCCGGTTGAGGGCCATGTAGACCCAGCCGAGGTTGAAATAGTTGAGCGCAATATTTGGCTCCAGGCGCAGCGCCTCTCGCAATTCCTCCAATGCCTTTTCCCAGTTTCCCAGGGTGTAGGAAACGGATGCCAAGCGTCTGTAAGCCCTCTCCTCTCCGGGGTAGGTTTGCAGCCACAGCTCGTAGGTCTGCGCCGCCTTCTCCAGCTCTCCCGTCGCGTTGGAGTAGTAGATCGTCTCGATGGTGAACCGCTCCCGTTCGCTTATCTTATTCCGCAGCTCGTAAGCCTTGCGTGAATATTCGGCCCCCCGCACCACTTCGTTGAGGTCGAAGTAAAATACGGCAATCCAGGAGTAGGCCATGGCAAAATTCGGGTCGAGTTCCACCGCCCGTTTGAAGAAGGGCAGCGCGGCCGTGTTTCCTTCGGCATTCCACGTCTTTAGTCCCAGGTTGTAGGCTTTCAGCGCCTCCAAGGATGGGGTGGTCGCTTCCTCTACTGGCGTGGCGTATTTCTGCACCGAGCTGAGCGACTCGCCCAGCTTGCCGCGCAAGCTGGCCGCAGCAGCGTCCAGAGCCTTGAGCACCGCTTCCTTGCCCGCCGCCTGCTCCTGCGCCTCCGCCAGCACGTCCCCAGTGTCGCAGCTCACCGCCTTCAGTCCAATCACGTACTGGCTTCCCAACCCCGCAATCGAGCCGGTCAGCATCGCCTTGCTGCCCGTGCGCAGGCAGACCTCGTGTGTGACCTCCGGCGTCAGCCGGTCACCGGCCTGACGTCCCATCAGCTTCAATGTCTCGTTCACCTTGCGGTCGGAAACCAGGGCGAGAAAGGGCGATTGCTCAAGCTGCACCGAGAGCCCCTGCTTCAGCGTGTCGTCGAATACCGCATCGCCCGTCTTGTTGTCGAAATCGGAGAGGACGATGGTGTCCTTGTCGGTCAGCCGGGCCGTGGCCTGGCGCGAGCGGAAATAGAGCGTCCCCCCGATGGCAGCCGCAACAAGAATCAGGGCTGCGGGAACAAGGACCTTCCAAAGTTTCCTACCCGCCACAGGAACTTGGGCCGCTCCGCTTGCTGCTGGCGCACGCCCTGAGTCCGTATCGCGCTTCAGGCGCTTCAGGTCGGCCCGCAGGTCAGAGGCCGTCTGATAGCGCGTCTCCCGGTCTTTCTCCAGCGCCTTGTTGATGATGCGTTCCAACTCCGCCGGGCAGTCGGGATTCAGTCGAACCGGCGATGTAGGGGCTTTGTGAAGGATCGCATCAAGAATGAGCACGGAAGTTGCCCCCGAGAAAGCGGGGTGACCTGTCGCCATCTCGTACAGGACCACGCCAAAACTGAACAAGTCAGTTCTCGCGTCGGTCTCCTCGCCTCGCGCCTGCTCTGGCGACATGTAGGCGACTGTGCCCATCACCTCGCCGGGGCTGGTGAGATGCTCCGGCTCGACAGATGCGGTGGGCAGCGCAGAGGCTTCCACCGCTTCCGCCGCCCGCCTAGCCCTTGGTGCCAGTTTGGCCAAGCCAAAGTCCAGGACCTTCGCTTGGCCACGTATCGTGACAAAGATGTTCGCGGGCTTGATGTCCCGATGGATGATGCCCTTCGCGTGGGCAGCGTCCAGCGCATCAGCAATCTGGATGGCCAGGTCCAACAATTCGTCCGTCTTGAGCAGCTTCCCGGCAAGGTGCTGCTTCAGGGTCTGCCCCTCCAGGTACTGCATGACGATGAAGGGCTGACCCTCTTGTTCACCAATCTCATGAATCGTGCAGATATTCGGGTGGTCGAGCGCGGAGGCAGCCTGGGCCTCTCGCTGAAACCGCTCCAGTGCTTGATGGTCCTTAGAGAGTTCTTCAGGCAGGAACTTCAAGGCGACGGTGCGCTTGAGCCGGGTGTCCGCGGCCTTGTACACTACACCCATTCCCCCGCCGCCGAGCTTCTCAACGATGCGATAGTGGGAAACGCTCTTGCCAATCATGAGACGATTGCCTCACAGCAACATGCAGGCGAACTTCCATTGGCGTCAGCATACGCCGCGCGTACCGGCAAGTCAACGCGCGAGGGGCGCCCGGAAGCGAGCGTAGCGGATCAAGCCTTCGTCGGTGAGGTCTGCGGTTCGTGCTCATAGGTTCCTTACGCAGCCTTCGCCAGCTTGTTTCTCTCGCGCTTGTCCATCCGAGCCAGCACCTGCCCGGTCAATAGGTCCACAGCGAACACGCCGAATAGGGCGACGGCTTCGAAGACGATCCCGGCGAGATGGCTGACCGCCAGGATGGAAGCGAACGCAGCGGTGGATTGCATGATCCTGTTCTTGAAGGGACTGGTCAGCCAGATCACCACGTACATCAACAGCAGAACTGGTGCGTACAGGACCATCAGCAGCACCAACCCTGTGTCGATGACGGACTTGCCCAGTCTCCAGAGTTTGGATTTGCGCGGGTAGCTCTTCGAGTTCTTCCAGAAGGCCAGGCTGCAAAGCGTGGCGATGCAGGCGGCCCAGAAGAGTTTGTACTTTGCGACGAGTGACATCGCTTGCCTCTCCTTCAATCTGTTAACCGAACTGGTGTCCTCTGATCAGGCCGCAGGGGAGACTCCGGCTTCCTGCGCGGCGGTGGCTTCGGTGTGAAGCAGCGTGTTCGCCAGCTTGGTTGCGTAGCGCTTCACCTGGGTGAAGCCGAGGTCCTTGCGTGTCAGATGACGGATGCCGAAATAGCCGGCGATAGCGGCAACAACGGTCAAGACGACAGCAATGGCGTACTTCATGGTTTGTATTCTCCTTGTATGTGAGATCAGCAACGTTCTGGGATACCAGCGTTCAGCATTGGGCGGAGCTGTGAATTGCCTCTATGGCCCGCCGGGATCATTTCGAGAGTTTTGTACACCGAGTCGTCGCCGTGTGGTAGACTGAAGCTACTTGGGGTCCACCCGTTCAGATTCGAGAAGGCTCAGTCAGAGGAGTTGTGTCCTTATGGGAAACACGAAGCGTCGCTCTTTTCTCAGCGCCAGTATTGCTGCTATCCCCCTGGCGATTCTAGGTCAAACGGACCACGCCGCTTCGAGGGCCCGACCGAATCGGATTCCGGCTGGCAGTGACAGATTTGGAGAACACCACACGCTGGGCGTGAGTTCAACGGACTTCAAAGTCTGCACGGGCGACGCACGTGGCGGCCTCTTCGTGATGGAACACGCCAACCGGAAGAAAGGCGGTCCTGCTCGCCACCTGCATCACAATGAGGATGAGTGGTGGTATGTGATCGAAGGGGATTACATCGCGGAGGTCGGGAACGAACGATTTCAACTGAAGCCTGGCGATTCGATTCTCGGACCCCGCGAGGTGCCTCACACGTGGGCATTCGTAGGCGATACTCCGGGGAGGGTGCTCATTGCCTTCGCCCCTGCCAATAAGATGGAAGAATACTTCCGCAGCTTATTCAAGGAACATGGCGGGAGATATTCGAATTGGGATAACCCACAGGACAAGGCAAGCATGCACGCTTACGGCATGGAGCTCCTTGGACCGCCATTGTCTCTCGAATAAGTCGCGGACTACCCTTTACACAGGGTGAATTGTTTCTTACCGGAAATGGACAGGGAAAAACTCAGGACAACCGGGACTCCAACCTGGTCAGCCGGCACCAGATGGGAACGACGAAGGTAACCATCAACGTGTTCACGATGGTCCCGCCCAGCGCAAATGTGACGCCCAGCGGGCTGCTGATGCCATGAACTGAATAATTCACGACCTCGGTCGCGGTGAGGGCGATGACTTTGTGAGAGTTTATCCAGCGCAAGACGGATTCCCTCGGCTTGGCCCGCTTGAAGCCGACGAACCTAGCCAGTTCGTTCAGCTTGCCAAGGCCTGCCCACACCATCGACCAGAACACCGCGCCGGCGGTGAAGGACGAAGTGCTACTCGGAGTGAATGTCATGCTCCTCCTTCCATTTCTTGTAGGTCTCGTCCATGTAGGCTGTCATTTCATGCTCCCAGTTGAGAGCCCAGGCGGTAACGCAGAGAAAGAGAACGACAAGGCCACCGGGCAGCACTAACATAAGAGCAATGAATAACAGCTTCTTCCAGTAGAGCTTGAGCAGCCTCCGGAACAGGCCCTTCTTCTGTATCGGGCAGGTCTCCAGGCTGGCCAGCAACTCCTCCATTTCACCGGGCTGCATGGGCGTGCATCTCCTTCTTCCTCTGTCGTGCCCGCAGTGACATGGCCGAGTTTCGGAGTGCGGCGAAGATCCACCTGGCGCCGCACACGGCAGCCCAGGCGACGGCAACGGCAGCAACAATGGCGACCATATACGCCAGCATGTCGAGGAAAAGCAGCAGGCAAAGATTCAGAAATGATCTGATCAACCGGGTCTTCCTCCTTTCGTCCTTAACCCACATTTCCATTTTGAACTCCACCTGTGAATCTCCGGATGTTGGCCGTCATCAATATTGATGCGGGTTTGAACGTGATGCAGACACGCCGGAGGTCAACACCCAATGGGTGAGAGACAAAACGGGCCATTTCAACTCTCGTTTAACAGTTCTCTGAAGGTGCATTTCCAAGGATCGCGGGTCACCTCCGACGGCAGCCTGATTCTGGTTCTTGAGTTGGCCGAACGTTTGGGCTTCGGTGAACTCATCGTGCAAATCCGACTGCCAATTGTGTTCAGCGGTGGTCAGGTGTATATTACCGGCCGGGCAGAAAGCCCATAATGGAAATTCCGGTGAAGAGCAGATGCGGGTCGTTGATTGAACAGTGTGACACTTCCGATGGACATCACCATGACAGCAGAAACCAACAAAGCCGTAATGCGCCGTTTCGTGGAATTCATCAACACCGGCAGCGAGAAACTCGCGGATGAGCTTATCTCCCCGAACGCGATATTCCATGTTCCGGGACGTGCCGAGCCAATGCGTGGTCCCGCTGGCTACCTGGCAATTATTGGGATGATGCGAGGCGGCTTCCCCGATATTCAATGGACGCTGGAAGAGATGATTGCCGAGAACGACAAGGTGGCCGCGCGCTTCACTATGCGCGGCACGCATCGGGGCATCTTCCTCGGCGTACCGCCAACCGGCAAGACAATTGCGGTGCAGGCTATGAATTTCTATCGTCTGTCCGCCGCGCAATTCGTCGAGGAACGCGGTCAACCGGATTTGCTTGGGTTGCTTCAGCAAATTGGCGCGGTGCCGACACCGGCTGCTATTCCGGCAGGATGAACGCGTCGAGCAATTCTCATGAAGGGGTCAGAAACATGATCAAAGTTTGGTTCATCACCGGGGCCGGACGCGGCATGGGCGTGGATATCGCCAAGGCCGCATTGGCTGCCGGGAATAAAGTCGTCGCTACCGGGCGCAAGCCTGACAAGGTGGCCGAGGCTCTCGGAAAATCCGCCGATCTGTTGGTCGTACCGCTGGACATTACTAAACCAGCCGACGCTGAAGTCGCGGTTAAAGCGGCGGTTGACAAATTTGGCCGCTTGGATGTGCTGGTCAATAATGCCGCAAACTTTTACGCGGGCTTCTTCGAAGAGCTGACGTCGGAGCAGATGGAGCGGCAGTTATCGACCAGCCTGGTGGGGCCGATGAATGTAACCCGCGCTATCCTGCCGGTTATGCGCAAGCAGCGTTCCGGTTTGATAATCACGATCTCATCAACTGCGGGCCTTATCGGCTTTGAGTTCGGCAGCGCCTACGCCGCGTCTAAATTTGGGCTTGAGGGCTGGATGCAGTCGCTGCAGGCCGAGGTCGAGCCGTTTGGTATCAATACGATCACCGTCAATCCGGGCTTTTTCCGCACGGAACTTCTTACGGAAGAATCTACGAATTTCGCAGAGCGTACCATCGAGGACTATGACGAGCGCAGAACGAAGCAAATGGAATTCTGGAAGGGTTACAACGGCCAGCAGTCCGGCGATCCTGCCAAGCTCGCGCAGGCACTAATTACGATCTCGGGTCAGGAAAAGCCGCCCGTCCGCTTCATTGCAGGCGCAGACGCCGTTGACACCGCAGAGAAGGTGGCTACAACGCTTCGGCAGCAAACCGAAGCCTACCGTGAGCTGTCCTCTTCCCTCGCATTCGATAAGGCGTAGCCGTGTTTAATGCGCTTCAAACTTGCTTTCATGGTAGGTAATCCGCCGGATGATTGCACCGCCACCTACTAATGCTGGTTGGAATCGTTCCACGACTTCAGGCTTCCGCATAGCGGCTGGAATTTCAGTGATGGAAATTCCGGCTTAATGCCCGACGCATCGGGGAATGCGCCAAGGCCAGGCCGCGAACTACCTGGCGGAATGCCTCGTATTGCACGAGCTTCCGAATGACGCTCACCAGTCTGTCGGCAAGCTGCAACCGCAGGCGATCTTGCCTGGTGAAAGGTCGACCGACTTTGGCGCGCAGGACCTTGTCAAACGGGGATGGCCTGTCGTTGGGCTGACGGAAGTAGTTGACCTTGGCTTTCAGGACTTTGTTCCTCCAGCTTGCGAGAAAGCCGATCCCACTACCGATCTCGGCGAGAGCAACCACTTCCAGTATTCCGGTCAAGCTCCACCTCCTTATGCGAACAGGTGCGCGATCCAATGGGCCATGCCAGCTCCAAGACCGATCAGCACGCCTATCCCAATCGAGCCCAGAACGGACGCAATAACGACGCCCAGCGTCAGCCCAAGCCTGTTGTGAGGGACGCTGGCTTCGGGATTGGCCAGCCTCTCGATGGCGCACAGCGCAGGCAACTTGGCCTTCAGCGTGTCGATGGGGTCGCCGGACTCACGGGAATACTGTTGGACCTTATTCGCAACCTCGTTATAGAGCGTCTTGTATTCCTGGGAGCCAGGACGCACGCCATTGGCTTCGTGGCCTTGGGCGGCTTCGGAGGCGGCAGCCACGTCCCATCTCAGCCGGCGCCAGTGCCAGCCGAGCTTGATCGACTTGTAGAGGCCAGTCACGGGCCGAAGATAGGCGGCCACAGTCATGCCGCAGCGGCTTGCTTCTCTCGGGGAGTTCAGTTCGTCCATAGGCTTACTCTCTCCTTTCGTCTCTTTGTCGCTTGCGACGGCTTCTAGCCGCCACAGGCGTGGGCAAGCGGCAACGCCGAATGCCGGCTGTTGGTCTTGTCTGAGAGTATCGGGGGGGGGCCTGCGGGGCTTAGTTTGCAGGCGCGAGGTTCCTTGGTGACTCGGTTACCGCGATGCCAGCGACTTGTTCCTCGGGCTCACCCAGGAAGAAGCAGCACTGATGACACAGACTGCCACGTTTTGGTCGTGGTGGCATGCCCAAATCGCCGGCTTCGAGTTGCCCGGAGGCGCAATCAGTGCTGAAATCCAGAATCCCTTCACCAGGGAAATAACGATACTTGGGGCAATACTTGCGGACTTCCTTGCGGGTGGTGAATACCATGGCGTGGTAGTCTTTTTCGATCTGACGCTTGAGCTGGCCTTCAGGCGTTCGCCAGAACACCAGCGAAAAGGAATCAATCTTTCCTGCGAGCTTCACCAGGGCGCTATTTCCACTCCGCAGCGCCTCGGGGAGATGAACGACAGCAATCGTATTTGGCATAGGCAAATCCTCCTTCAGTTGGATTGAGTTTCTTAATACCGTTTTGGAACCTTCGACCACTTGCCAGTTGCCGATTGGTTCCTGATCGAGCTAGCAGTGTAGCCAGTCTTCTCCGACCGCCAGGCAGTGGCAGACGGAATGGACAAGCACTACGGGCTCCACGGATCAGCCGGAGTGGTGGCGGCCTTGCGGGCTGACACGACATGCAACCGATTACGCCGGCCAATCTTCCACGGAGCCAAAGGCTTATCTGTAATGAATCACCGTTCGGGAATTCAAACCAGAAACCAGCGAAATGATGCCGATGTAAAACTGGTGGCGGATGCTTGCAACAATGGTGCCTATGCAGCGAGTTGCGAGTTCGCTTCATGAACGGGCTGCCGGAAGTAGAGTTCAACGTCATTTCTCCTCCTTGTGTCCCGGACCTGGAATAGCCGAGTCCGGGAAACCATGTTCTACAGGTTGATTGCCTGTGCGATTGTTAATTGGGCAACGTGCAGATCGCTGTGAGCGAGTATTTGCCGTTCGAGACAAGGATGCCGGTGAGTTCACGCGTCACTGCGGAAAGGTGGTCACGAGAAACCCAGCAAAGCGGCTCTGATTTCCCTTCGAGGAATACCTGGGCAGCAGGCTCGTCCTGGCAAGTCTTGGGATTGTGATAGGTGACCGGCTTGACGGTGACCCGTTGGCCAACTTGATCCCGAAACAGCTTCAGCTCGGCTTCGATCCTCTGGCGATCTTGCTGCTTGAGCGTGATGTCTTTCAACTTCTGCTCGAAGCCATTGACCGCCGGCAGAGCCACAGTGGCAGCCTGCGGGGCCGGTTCGCCATCGTCCTCCGTAGCCAGCAGTCCGTGCTCAAGCCGATACTGGCCATCCGGCACGTCCACGATGCCGAGCCAGTTCGCCGGGTTCGCCGTCGTGCCTGCCATGCGTACCAACGTGTCCTCCACAACGACATCGAGGTTCAGATGGCCGTAGTCGGCGCGCACCCTGTGCGACTCCCAAGTGATCGGCACATATTTGCGGGTCGCGCCTGCAGCCCTGGCCATGTCCAGGAAGCCATCTAACGTGTGCGGACCTCCCAAGATGCCGTCAGCGACAGGCTTGACTGATCCGTCTGGATTACGTGGTGGCTCAAGAGTCAATTCCCGGTCGAAGACCAGCTTCACCAGTTCAGCGTAAATCTCCAGATACATGCCGCTGGCCTTGATGCGGTTGTGGACATCCTCTTCCGCGAACAAGTAAGCAGCTAAGCTGGCCTCCTGCTCAGTGGTGACTTTCTTGCCGCGATGATCCTTACCGGCCAGGAGGAACTCCGCCTTCTTGGCTTCCCGAGTGCGGTTGTACAAGTGCCAAAAGTCCCTGGCCGCGGTAGCTGCCTCCGGCCGAGTGGGGAACGTCCGGATCTCCAAAGGCACTCGCCAGCAGCGTTTCCAGCTCTCCTTGTCGGCGAACTTGCGTGCCTTCTTGAAGATCTCTACCCATTCCTCATGGGCAACGTCCATCGCCGTGCTCACTGGAATGGGCTCATTGTAATTGCCGAGGCGATGCCGAGGAATGCGGCCCTGGCCTTCAAAGCCACCTTGCCACCAGAACTTTGGCGCCACGGGACAGGTGTTGCGGAATTCCGTGATGGCTGCGTTCGCCCACTCGACCGACTTCCCGTTCATTTTGATCGAGTCAATGATCTCCTCCAGACGTGAAGCGATCATGGGCATCTGGCTCTTGGGCAGGTCTAGCTCCATCCAGCGGATGGCCTCCACGACCTTGCCGCTTGGCTCCATTGCCCTGAGCTGGGCCACGATACTCTCCCGATTGAGCCACAGCAGATTGAACCAGACGATGGCATTGACCACGCACCCGATGCCCATCTGGCCGTGCCTGGCATCGACGATCATCCTGATAACGTATTGGTCGTCATACCGTTCGACTTCGGGATGGCGGTCGAACAGGGCATCACCGTCATCAATCACCATCGGCTGCGTGGGAGTGGCGACGACCTGCGGATAGTCCTGAAGGGTCTTCCAGTGCGCCACGATCCCCGGGTCGAGCAATGCCAGCACGGAATCGTCGAAATCCGCGCCATTGAAGCTCTTGCCCAGTCCCGGCGTGCCCTCCGGACTGGCTGCGAAGCCCAGATGCACGAACATCACGGCGCCACGGTCGATGTCAGCGAAATGCTGTAGCTGCCGACCGAGCAGCTTGCCCGATTCTTTATGAGAAGCATTGGGATTCCTCAGCGAGATGAACTCGCCCTCGAATCCGCCCAGATACACTGAGTTGACATCGGGCAAGGTCGAACGCTCCCAGTGCGGATAGCCCTGCCGGTCGAAGACAAACGGCTCCGGGAAGATATATTTCCGTATTGCCGTTCCCGCCAGCTCTTGGGGCTTCACGGTCATGACATCCTTGGGCTCCCGGAAGCGGATGCGGAAGCGATCAGGATCACTGTTCTGTGGAGATTCCATTTGGGTGCGGTAGAAAGCATCACGGCAATGGCGGAATCGCATGGCTGGCAAGCCTGCGGCATACATCCGCCAGAGCTTCCAGCGATTCTCGTCCGTCACGAGATTGCCGTCTTCGTCGACCCAGCTGTCCGGGTTATAGAACCCGATCTCCTCTTTGACGCGTTCGTCGTCCCTCATCATTTCGAACACGTCGCGGGCAAACTCCTGGCTGAGGTACTGGATCAGCTTTGCATCCCTTACCTGGGCCAGGTCGAGATTGGAGGCAGTTTGCACGTCCAGATTGGCCGGACTGCCATGGAGTTCGTTGAGGACACTGAAATAGACTTCACCATTCCAGGAACGAAGCTCTTTCTTGATGTCGAAGACGATCAGATCGTAATCGACATCCCAGATGAGGCAATGAGCCTTGATTTGGCCGCTGGGCAGGGCACCGGTGATCTGAATCAGATCGCCGATCTGAACCGGATGCCCGGTCAGCAGGGCACCTCCCCGGCGAGAGGCCAGAGCCGCTCCCGAGGTCCAAGCCTCGGGCCAGCGCGGCCCGGGATCGTAGACCGCAGTCTCGAAGGATGTAATCCCATCCGCCAGGATAACCCGATGAACAGAGTCGTATTGATTCAGCTGGCGGACTTCGGCTTCCTTTCCGAATAGCGCTGTCCTACCTCTCGCCAAGTGCCTCTTGATCCGCTTCGGGACACTCGGCTTGGCTTGTGCAATCCCGAAGCCGAAGAGGCGGCAAGCCTCCTGATAGGGTACCTGTTTATCGAGCAGGACGGCTGAGAACCCGTTGTCCCTTACGATAGGGATCACCGGATACCAGCTCTGCCCCTCGATTACAATCCCGAGGCCGGACTGCACGATGTCCAGAGCCAGCCCAAAGGACTCGGCACTGCTGCCCAGACTGATGCGGCCATAGTTCAGGCCGTTCAGCTCGGCATAGTGCTCAAGCACTGGGCTGAGTTCGCTGAACCCGAAGCTCGTCCTGACATCCGGCTTTTCGCCCGGTTGGCGATAATGGCGGAAGATCGGCCTGCGGCCAGGACGCTCCGGGTCCTCAAGCACCGACCATTTCTGGCGCGGCTTGTTGATGTCCGGAGTGAAATACAGTTCTCCGTGATTGGGCATAGTTCGCCCCTCCTTCTGTCGGGCATGCCTCCGACGGGCAGGATTGGAACTGAAGAGTGAGACTGAAGATTGGGATCCATTCCGGACGGAATGGAGATGAGGCGGGACTGCCGGAATGCGGGGGAAAGGTGGGATCCCCTTGCTCCCCGGCCGAAGCCGGGGCTTTCCGGACTTAGATCGAGATTGGGTTAGCTGCGCAGCCAGCGCAGAATGTGGATGGTCTGAACGTCCTTAGCACGCTGGACGTCCTCGCGCATATTGATAATGTTCCTTTGGAACCGCGCTTCGAGAAATAGGGGCGCATGAGCAGGCAGCTGAGCTGCTCGCTCTTGGGCGATCTGGGTGAGCATAGTCGCCAGCTCTCTGCGCCTCTCCTCTCGGACCTCGCGGGCTATCAAAGCGCGCTCCGGTTGAAAGTACCTCAAGGCACACCTCCTTGTGATCCGGGAAATTGGCTGAATTCGAAGGAATGTTTCCTACTGGTTGGACTGATAAAGGCGGGAAAGC
This sequence comes from uncultured Acidobacteriota bacterium, assembly GCA_963831905.1. GTDB lineage: Bacteria > Acidobacteriota > Terriglobia > UBA7540 > UBA7540 > CAVROP01. The sequence continues at coordinate 50,254 of CAWHRX010000006.1, forward strand.
AATTGCGGAGGACGCTGTCCTCGACTGGAGCGAGGACAGGAATGTGCTGTCCCTATGAGGGAAGGACGTGTGACCCTTCCCCCCAAAGACGCTCATTTGTCGGTGCAGCAGTCGGTCAGCTTTGAGCCGACGTAAACCAAGGTATGCCCTGTTGTCAGCGTAGCTTTCCGTGACAGACTGCAGACGCCAGGTATGACGGCTGATTTGGTGTAATTGATTGTGGCCGCAGCAGCCTTATCGGCTGCTTTCAGGCATCCGCCGAACAAGCTCGTGAAGATCGTATTCGAATCCATGTGTCCTCCTGGACAAGCCCGGAGGGTCTCTCCACTGCGATGTTCGCGGAGACCCCCGTGGGCTCGAAACGATTTGGATGGGGCCCCCCATCCGTATCGTGACCAGGTGCATATCCGCTTGGGACATTTCCGGCCTCGCGCCCGAAACCCTCGCATGTGCCAGGGAGAATCAGGTTTCCCGGCAGCGGACACGATTTCGATAGGTTTTGGATCCGCGATGGGCCTCGCGCGAGAGGGTCGATGGTTTCGCACAGCCTACTTCGTTGAGATCATACGAGACAAATTGCCGAAGCATCTTCTTCTTGGTGAAAGAGGCTATAGATGTTAGGCTACTTACGCCAACATACGCCAACAAAAGCTCGAAAAACAGGGTAAAATGGGGTAAGAGCGGAAGTTCCAGTGCCCTTTAGTTTCAGTGAGTTATGTAACTTGGGAAGCTGAGCGCTTGATTTAGCAAACCGCCGCCTTAAGCCACTCGGCCACCTCTCCGCGACTGTCGTTTCAATAACTTATCCCGATTTGCTGTCCACTGTCAACGTTTACGACGACACTTGCGACGACAGTGCCGGAGTTTGAGACCTGTCGTCCGTCCGCACTGGTCTGGAACTGGCTGCGGAGGGGCGTCTGGCTTCAGATTGGAAGGCTCAGTGCCGTCTGCTCCTTGGGGCTAGGTAGCGGTCCCCCCGCCAACATTCGTCTCCTCCTTTGGCTTTGATCCTCCGTTTTCCTCGCTTCTGTTTTGTAGCAACCGAGCCCAGATTTCTTCCGCGCTCAGGTTGTTAAACGCCGGCACTCGGAAGAGTCAAGCGGGAGCGGTCTACCGCGTCTGCCAAGCGCAAGACCAGGCGTGGCGGGAGAAACGGCGGGTGCGGGAGCTAGAGGAACTGCGCGCGAAGTCCGGAGGAATTCAGTTCGGAGCTCCCGGAGCCGGTGCAGGCCTTGCCCCGCCTTCGGGCGGAGGCCAGGACGATGCCGTGGCCCGCTTGGAGAGGGCGAAGGCTATGTTCGACAAGGGTTTGATTTCGGACGCGGAGTATGGGGCGCTCAAGGCGCGTATCGTAAACACGCTTTAGGCCGCCGGCTAACTAACTAGCGCTTGCACTTGGCGTGGGCTCACCGCGTGAGCTTCTGTCCGGAGTGCCGCGGCGGCCCTGAGAAACGTTGATTTCCGACGACTCACGCCTGCCGCCCGCAGATGAAGCGCGGGGCGCTGGCTCCTCAACGATCACCGCCCAGAACGGCTAATGCCGACAAATGCCGGGGCAGCCAGGGGACGCTACTCAGTTGCAACTCGACGCGTAACTCAGTTGGATTCGGCACAGGCTCTCCTCATACATTGCAAAACTCCACTAAACCTATAAAATGGCCACCACCCATTACAAGCATGAATCTGGCCGATCTGGCCAATTTATGCTTGTAGTTTCAGACTGGCGAGGTTTCGGCTACGGGTTTAGCCTTGAGGCCCCTCTCTGAAGGCGCGGTAATTTCCGCCGGTTCGGCGCTTGGGTTGCCCCTCATGAGCGGGGCGAGCAATCTTGACCTAACGTGTGTTTGGTATCAAACTGACGCGTGAAACGCCATTAGGTATAAAGGGTATGCCTCTAGCTGCCAATCACGGTGTGGTGGGGAAGCGTATGACTTTCTCCCGCCTACGTTTGCAAAAAGGAGTCGGCTCCTCGCAGATGTTGCGGCTCGTAATTTGAGCGCATGAGGCAGTCCCAAGAAAGCCTGAACCGCTTCGGGCCAACAAATCCGGCACAGCAAAGGACTTTTGTGGCAAAAAAAGACTTTCAAGCAGCGAAGGCAGGCGAACGGACAAATCCAATTGGGAAGCCAGTAAACAATAGGGTCCTTCTGTCGGTTTCCGACAAAGAATACCTCGCAATCCGTCCCCACTTAGAATTCCTCAGCATGCCTCACCAACTTAGCCTTTACGAACCGAACGATCCACTGGAATTTGTGTATTTTCCGAATGCAGGTATGGTGTCTCTGGTCATTGAGACGGAAGACGGAAGGACGGTTGAAGTAGGCGAAGTAGGAAAAGAAGGGTTTGCAGGGATCCCGGCGGCGGTGGGCATGAGGAAGAGCCAAGTGCGCGAGGTCGTACAAATCGCCGGAGATGGGTTCAGAGTGAGAGTCGACGAATTGCAAAGAGCCTTGCGATCAAGTCCACAACTTCAACAGATGCTGATTCGGTATGCAGCAACTCACTGGTTGGAGACGGCTCAAACCGCCGCGTGCAATCGACTTCACAATATCGAACAGCGCTTTGCACGCTGGCTACTGATGACTCAGGACAGGGTGGATTCCCCGACGCTTGCCATCACTCAAGATTTCCTTGCCACGATGCTCGGGACGGACCGACCCACGGTAAGCTTGGCGGCGGGAACGTTGCAGAAAAAGGGGATTATCAAGTGGACCCGTGGTGAAGTGCAGATTCTGAACCGCGCCAAGCTGGAAAAGTGCGCCTGCGAGTGTTACGGAGCTATCCGGGCGGACAGGTATGGCGATGGACCCCTGCGTCAAGGAAACGCTTTCAAGCCGAACGAGTGAAGATTTCCGGAAAGACAACAGCCGATAAGATCCTTGTGTCGATTCCCGCAAGCGATACCGCGCAATTCTCAGCAGGTGTAGCGCATCGGACCTCCGGGGTTGAGGTCTGTGGCTCTTCTGGCGGAAAAACCATAAATCTCAACGACGGCGGCCTGCCCTCGGATTCGGAAGCTTGAATCCATGGAAGAACCGCAGAATCAGAGACGGCGTCTGCACTACGCCTGTTCGGCCTCAGCTTGTATTCCAAGCTGGTGTTTGATGACCTACAGACAAAACCTTCCGCGAAGGCTACCCTTTTGGAGGAGAACCAGAGTTCAGGATCGAGAATTCGAGTTGATATGTTTTCGCGCAGATTCCATCTTGCCTATCCACCGACTCGCCTTTTGCAAGGAGAAAGGAAAGATTGTTATGACCCCACAAAATAGCCAGCCCAAGGTTGTCAGACCCGATGGCAAAGGCAAGCCTACCCTTGCTTCACCAAACGGGAAGACTTCACCCGTGGATTGGGCAGCGTTCCTCGCCGGAATCTCTCGCGGGAAAACCGTTTTGGAGTACGGCGCCGAGCGCACGATCTTCGTGCAGGGAGATCCTGCGGATTCCGTTTGGTATCTGAAGCAAGGCAAGGTGAAGCTCGCGGTGACATCACAACAAGGCAAGGAAGCGATCGTCAGCATTCTGGGCGACAACGAGTTCTTCGGTGAGGGATGCATGGCCGGTCAGCCGTTGCGCATCTCCACGGCGAGCGCGCTGACGAATTGCACTCTTTACCGGATCGAGAAGGCGCTGATGGTGCGTCTGCTTCACGAGGAGCACGGAATCGCGGAATTGTTCATCACGCACCTGCTATCCCGCAACACTCGGTTTGAAGGGGACCTGGTCGACCAGCTTTTCAACTCCAGCGAGAAACGCTTGGCCCGGATTCTCTTATTGCTGGCGCATTTTGGCAAAGAAAGCAGAACCGAAACGGTCCATCCCGGAATCAATCAGGAACACCTGGCGCAAATGGTCGGCACCACCCGGTCGCGGGTCAGTCATTTCATGAACAAGTTCCGGACGCTGGGCTTTATCGATTACACGGGCGACGGCGCGTTAACGGTGAACAATAGCCTTTTGAGCGTGATCCTGAGCGAATAGCATCCTGCAACCGGCATCCGCATTAACGAAGCGATTGGATTGTCATGCAGAGCAGCGGAGCACGGGGGAAAGCATCCCGATTGATGGAGTGCTCTCCAATTGAGACGCTTCGCCCAAGCTCAGAAGGCGATCTCCGCCGCTTGGCCACCCTGGTTCCGGAATAAAGCCCTGGTCCTATTGAAACCTCAGCGTTCACATTTGGTGATAGTGCCCAACAGCGTCTTTCTTGGTCACCGATATTGGCGTTCATCTTTTCCCCCACTCTGGAAGATTCCGCGTTTCACGCGATTCTATAGCGGGTCGATTCTCTCCTGAATTTCAAGAGAGAATCTACCCGCTAGCAGGTGCTTCAGTCTCGCCTTCTCGCCAGCTAGCGCCGACCCCTGTTCTTTGAGGTCTTCGATTTCCCGAAGGGGCTTGTGGGAGCTGAGGGCTCACCTCAACTGGCTTGTAAAACGGCACGCTGCCGGAGAGTATGCCCGCGCCAAAGCCTTGCCGAAAGGGCAGCCCTTCGGGAGATCGCAGACGCTAGAAGGCGACCGTCTGCGCCAGCCCGCATCAACTCATTGTGAGCAAAACAGAACAGCTTGTTGCTACCTCCGGTGTGATGCTGTGAAAGCAGCTACTCTGGTGACGGTGCCGCCGCTACAGCGGGCAGAGTTCTTAAGTCGACCCTCGCACGGTGCCGGTCCGTGGTACACGGATTTGCGCTCCGGGTCTTAGCTCATATTCCGGACAAAAAAGATGCCCACACCCGATGCAAATGGCAAGGCAAAGGCAGTGCCCTTGGCCGACTCCCCTCGAAAGGCAGTATCCAAGGTCGCGTCACCGGCACACCCCGACAAACCTGCGATTTCAACGAAAACAAAGAACCAGAATATTCGTGTTTCGCCTGCCGTCCTGGACGCCGCCCGGAAAGACGGCGAAGCCCTGCTCCGCGACTTGCGAACGTCTTTGGGTGGGCTCACGCAAGCTGAGGCTGAAGAGCGGGCGCGTACGGCGGGTCCGAATGAAGTCGCACAAGAGAAGAAGCAAGGCTGGCCCGTCCGCCTTCTAAAAATCATTCTCAACCCGCTGGTCATCCTGCTCTCAGTCTTGTCGGCAATATCCTTCCTTACCGGTGACGCGCGCGCCGGCTCGGTGATGGCAGGTATGGTGGCGCTGAGCGTGGGACTCCGCTTCTGGCAGGAAGCCCGGGCGGACGCCGCCGCCGAGAAGCTCAAGGCCATGATCCACGTGACCGCCACGGTCGTCCGGGACGGTGCGGCTAGGGAGATACCACTCCGGGATTTGGTGCCTGGGGACATGATCAACCTGGCCGCCGGCGATATGATTCCTGGCGACGTGCGGCTGCTGACTTCAAAAGACCTGTTCGTAAGCCAAGGCAGCCTCACCGGTGAATCACTCCCGGTCGAGAAGACCCACGACCCTGAAACCAAAGAGGAGAGCTCGCCCACTGAACTCATGAACATATGCTTCATGGGGACGAGCGTGGAGAGCGGCACGGCAACGGCTGTCGTGGTCACCACGGGCTTACAAACCTACTTGGGAAGCATGGCCCACTCGATTACCGAGGAACGGCCGCAGACGAGCTTCGATCAAGGCCTCAACCGCTTCACCTGGCTGATGATGAAGTTTATGGTCGTGATGGTGCCTCTGGTTTTCTTCATCAACGGCTTCACCAAGCACGATTGGAAGGGGGCCTTCTTCTTCGCCTTGGCGGTGGCCGTAGGTCTCACTCCCGAAATGCTGCCCATGATCGTCTCCGTATGCCTCTCCAAAGGCGCGCTGGGCATGAGCCGCAAGAAGGTGATCGTCAAGCGGCTGAACTCCATCCAGAACTTCGGGGCGATGGACGTGTTGTGCACTGACAAGACGGGGACGCTCACCGAGGACCGTGTCGTCCTGATGCGCCATTGCAACGTCGCGGGGCGTGAAACCGATGATGTGCTGCTGAACGGGTTCCTGATCAGCTACTTCCAGACGGGGCTCCGAAACCTGCTCGATCGGGCAATTTTGGAAAGCACCGATTTCCACGCGAAGGCGGCAGTGGAGAAGTATAAGAAGCTGGACGAAATCCCGTTCGATTTCACTCGCCGCATCATGTCGGTCCTGGTAGAGGATGCTGAAGGTAAGGCCATCCTGCTGGCCAAGGGAGCTCCGGAAGAGATTTTTCTCCGCTGCTCGCAATTTGAACTCGACGGCAAGCTCTCGCCCATGACCGCGGACCAGATGGTCGGGCTGAAGCAGGAGTACGATGACCTCAGCAATGACGGTTTCCGTGTGCTGGCCGTGGCGACAAAGGAGCTGCCAGGGAAGCGGCTTTGCACAAAGGATGACGAGCGCGATCTCATCCTCAGGGGGTATGTGGCGTTCCTGGACCCGCCCAAGACCTCGGCTGCCCGTGCACTCGCGGCCCTGCACAACCATGGCGTGGCCGTAAAAATCCTCACCGGCGATAACCACCTGATCAGCCGCAAGGTGTGCAAAGACGTTGGCCTCTTGGCTGACCCCATGCTGGAGGGCGGCGAAATCGAGAAAATGTCGGACGCCGAACTCGGCGAGGCAGCGGAGAAGACAGCGCTGTTCGCCCGCCTCTCTCCCGCGCACAAGGAGCGGGTGATTCGTGTCCTCCGCGCCAAGGGGCACGTGGTGGGATGCATGGGCGATGGAATTAACGACGCTCCCGCCTTGCGAGCAGCGGACGTCGGCATCTCGGTGGACACTGCCACGGACATCGCGAAGGAATCGGCAGACCTGATCTTGCTGGAGAAGGACCTGATGGTGCTGGATGGAGGCGTCATCGAAGGCCGTAAGGTCTTCGCCAACATCGTGAAGTACATTCGCATGGGAGCGAGTTCCAACTTCGGGAACATGTTTAGCGTGCTGGGGGCAAGTGCCTTCCTCCCCTTTCTGCCGATGGCCCCGATTCAAGTTTTGACCAACAATCTCCTGTACGACTTCTCGCAGGTGCCGATCCCTGCGGATGCCGTGGACGAAGAGCAGGTGACTCGGCCACGGCCCTGGGACATCGGAGAGATCAAGCGGTTCATTCTCTTTATCGGCCCCATCAGCTCGATTTTTGACTACACGACTTTCTTCGTGATGCTCTATATCTTCAAATGTTGGGCTCCTTCCCGAGCGCCGCTATTTCAGACCGGCTGGTTCGTCGAGTCGTTGATGACGCAGACACTCATCATCCACGTCATTCGGACCAATAAGATTCCCTTCATACAGAGCCGGGCAAGTTGGGCGCTGACCGCCACGACTTTATCAATCATGGCCTTAGGGATGTTGCTGCCGTATTCTCCCGTAGCCTCGGCGCTGGGCTTCACGCATCTCCCGCTATTGTACTGGCCAATCCTGATGCTCACGCTGCTCGCCTATATGGGCCTGACGCAAATTATCAAGGTCTTGCTGCTGCGGAAGCGGTGGATATAACCCGACAGTTTTAGGCAATGGAACACAAGCGGTTTTCCTGAGTTCCATCAAGTTCCAGGTCCAGGAGGCTGTATGAGATCACCAATCGGCACGGAACTTCACCACACGGGACGCATCGGCTGGCTCCGCGCGGCGGTACTGGGCGCGAACGATGGCATCCTTTCAACCTCCAGCCTGGTGCTCGGAGTTGCTGCCGCCCATGCCACTCATAGCAACATAATGGTCGCAGGAATTGCCGGCTTGGTGGCGGGAGCAATGTCCATGGCCGCCGGGGAGTATGTATCTGTCCACTCGCAGCAAGACGCCGAGGAGGCTGAGCTCAATCTCGAGCGTACGGAACTTAAAGAGGACAACAAGGGCGAGCATAGGGAACTGATGGAAATCTACGTCGCTCGCGGGCTCGACCCTTCGCTTGCGAAGCAGGTCGCTGAGCAACTGATGTGCCACGACGCGTTAGGGGCGCATGCCCGCGACGAACTCGGCATCTCGGAGACTTTCCGTGCACGTCCGATTCAGGCGGCATTGTCGTCGGCTGGCAGCTTCGCGCTTGGAGCCGCGATGCCCCTTATCGCTACTGCCATGGCTCCGGCGTTGGGTTTGATCCCGATTGTCGCCATAACTTCACTGCTGTTCCTGGCACTTCTCGGCGGGCTGGCCGCACGCGCCGGTGGCGCAGGAGTGACGATGGGCGCAATACGCGTTACCTTTTGGGGCGCGATGGCCATGGCGCTGACCGCCGGCATCGGGGCAGCGGTGGAAACAGTTGTGTGAGCGGCGCCAACCGAGGGTCGGCGCGCTTACGCCGCTTTGCGAAGCCTGACTCCGGAATGGTTCGATCTGCTGCTGCGACCAGTTTTGGGTCGGGGGTTCGAGTCCCTCGACGCCTGCCACCTCCTCAGTTGGTTCTTGCGACTTAGGGATCACATAAATCAACCTACCGCGAGTTGGGCTGCTTTGGAGCCGGCGACTGACAGGATCTTTCCTGATCTTGGGAATCCGGTTCAGCGCGGCCCGCCGGCGCCTGTCATTCTGAACGCGGCTGTCATCCTGAGCGCAGCGAAGGATCTCCGTAGTTCATCGCAACTGTCTGAAACAAAACCAACCGCAGTGATCCTTCGCGCAGTCTACCCTGAGCGAAGCGAACGGGCTCTGGATGACAGTGCGAACGACATCGTCTAAACGTAGCAGGGGCCGTCCATAGCGCCCGTCGGCGTTTTGCCTTGGGTCATCGCATTCCTTGGGCTGCGGGTTGGCGCAGACATCCGTTTCTTGATGTCTGCGAGGTTCGCGGAAGCGAACCTAAGTTGTGCATCGGACAATACTCCCAAGTGTTTCGCTACGCGAAATCGCAGACTTCAGAAGGCGAAGTCTGCGCCAACCCGCGCAGGCGGCAATCCACCGAACCTGGGTCCCCGCTTCCGCGGGGACGACATCGTGCTTGTTCTCGATGGCAAGCCAGTCATACTGAGACCAGCGTTTGACGGCGTCGAGAACCTCGCGCTTCATCGGATCGGCGGTGTTAGGTAAGTTCTCGGTCTGGCACTCGTACTCGATCTCGGCATCGGCAAGAGCCTCTTCGAGGAGGCGCGCGTCGAAGATGGGCTTGCCGGGCACGATCGCTCTCCTTGGCCTCTCGCGTCACTTGACTTTGACGGGAGGAAGAGACGCAAGAGATTGCGGCCATTCCCTACGTTTTCCGTCTCGATCCAACGACGACCAGGGCTATGCCTCCGACCAGGGCGAGTCCACCCAGAATAGGAGGCAAGGGAATCCGCTCCTTCACTGTCTCGGTTGCGTGAATCGGACCCAGGTCCACGATCTTCTTTTGGTGCGTGTACGTGATGCCTTGGTAAGCTAGGGAAATAACCCCCAGCACAATCAGCAAGATCCCAATCCACATTGGAGCTTTCATGTAAAGGCCACCTCGCTTTCGCTTGGGCGCTATTTTGTAGCAGATAGACCATTGAACGCTTGGCCGCCCTTAGGAGAGCACTTCTCCAGCGTGCGGTCCCGGTCGAGAACCATCCCAGGAGCACCCACAGTGCCGCCGATCAGAATCTCTTCGGCGGTCACCTTGCCACCTAAAGCGTTTCGTTATCGTCCGCACCTTGCTTCACCACGGATCAGTCGAGCGGCACCCCGGCACACGAGCCCTGCGGGCGCGAGTAGCTGAGAATCCCGGCGTGGAAAAGTCTCCCGCCCTCCACGATGGAAGCTGGTCCGCTAAACGCCCAGAACCTTTTCAACCTGGCCGACCTTATTCTGGACCTTGCCGGACGCCTTCTCGCTCGTGCCTTCGTTTTCCAGATTTGGATTTTTGGTAGCCTTTCCCAACTTCTCCTTGATCTTGCCCTTCACTTCGTGAAACTTGCCTTCCGCTTGGTCTTGGGTACTTGGTTTCATGTCATCTGCCTCCTTCAACGATTGAACGACTTTGTTCCGTGCCGCGAGGACTCCGGGCATCCGGGAATTAGCTTGCTGCTCGCGTGGCTTCTGCTCCGGCCACCTTGCTATGGGCAACAACCAAGATCCCCTACCCCGACTCTCATCTTCACGTGGTCGGGGGGTAGCGGATCGTCGCCGACTGGAAGCTCCTGTGACCTTGCGGCCAGATTCTTGTTGGGACCGTTGGCGAAGCACCACCGGGCGCTATGTTCGCCAGCGAGAATATCCCCAGCCTCCACCACCGAGCAAAAGCACCACCAAGAGAACAATCAATATGGTTTCCACGTCTCACCTCCGTTGTTAGAGGAAGCTGCTCCACTCATCCAACCCGCAGCCCTCTGGTTTTCCACTGGCAACATCATCTTGAGCGCCAAGAAGGCGGCTGTCTGCCCGATTGTGACCACGTGTTAGTGCACTTTTGCACACCCCGGATTGGCTGAGGACACGAATGCATCGCTGCGGTCACGATGATTCATTTTGACCAGTGCGCTGAGCAAACCAGTACAGACAAAGGAAAGAAGAACGGAGAAAATCCAAGTTGCAGGGTTCTAACGCCAGGGGGAAATTCGTGAGCGAATTCGATTTGCTGAACATTCTTGATGCAGAGAGGTTTCGACGAGTCTAAATGTGATGGATCCGAAGTTGATGGTGCTCGCCGTCGCGGTGGTTCTGATCATCGCAGTGTGTGCTTATTCACGGATATCCGCGGAGCGGTGTTTCCTGGGAGAAGACAGTACCTCAACCGTCTCGAGAGTGGACGCCCTGGCCAACCTTCGGGAATTACCCATCCTCGGAAAGTGTCCTTTACCCGAATCTCGCCGCCTCTCTCGCCGGAGTCGCTGTTACCGACCCGTGAGACGTGAGTGATTTTGCACAGACACGCCGCTGGCGAGCATGCTTAAGTGGTGACTGGGACGTCAACGAGAGCAGCTCCAGGTGACTGTCAACCCCTCGGAGACCGAAAATTGAAACCCCGATTCAAGGCTCGAACTCGAAGGGCTGAGATATTGCAGTGGGTCCATGAGGGTTTTTTCCCGCTGGATCAGCTTTAAGGGAGACTAAAATGGAACGCCTCATCACAGTATTTCTGTTTTTGTCGCTGTTATCCGGCACAAGTCAGGCCCGTGTTCAACGTGAGCCAACGGCCGCCATCGCGAGTCCATCTCCTGCCGCGTCCATCAATCGCGCCACGACCGCTCGCGTCGGACCGGGATCGAGTGGCTCCGCGGTGCTCAGGGCTGAAATCCTGCTTGACCGAGCCCACTTCTCGTGCGGCCAGATTGACGGCCGCTATAGCCAAAATCTCGAGAATGCCATCGAGGCTTATCAGTCGGCATACCAGTTGAAGGTGGACGGCGTCGTGGGCCGGTCCATGTGGACGCTCCTCAATCAGGACTCGGCCGAGGCGGTGATAGAACACAGGATTTCCCGCCAGGATCTCGCGGGTCCTTTCGTCAGCAACATCCCCCAAGACATGGAGGCTAAGGCCAAGCTGAAGGGCATGTACTACGAGTCGCCGTTACAAGAATTCACGGGGAAGTACCACGTGAGTGAAGCGCTTCTGAAACGCCTCAATCCCGGGCAGTCGTTTGACCGCGTCGGCCAGGAGATACTCGTTCCGAATGTAGAATCCCCGACTCCCAGGAGGGCGTCATCCGTGGTCGTGACGGGCCTCGATACCAAAGACCCAGTTCGCGCAGCATCGGTTGAAGCGGTTGATTCCACCGGCAAGGTTCTCTTCTACGCGCCTGCCAATATTGGCGGCGCCCATGATCCACTGCCGGTGGGCAAGTGGAAGGTCACGGATATCGTGCACAACCCCTGGTACAACTATAACCCTGATCTCTTCTGGGACCCCGAAGACCCGAATACGACGGCGAAGATCCCTCCCGGGCCCAACGGTCCGGTGGGAGTGGTGTGGATCGGGATCAGCAAGCCGCATTACGGGATGCATGGCGCCGCGGATCCCCAGTTGATCGGCCGCGCGCATTCCGACGGCTGCGTTCGCATGACGAACTGGGACGCGGTCGAACTGGCTAAACTGGTTGCGGTGGGCACGCCCGTGATCATGAAGGAAGGCCTGGGAAGTCCAGGGGCGCGTCAAGCAAAAAATCGCGGCAAGGCAGGTAGTGTAGAGTCTACTGCGGATTTACGAGGGGATCGAAGCGCGGCGAAACGATCCGGCACCCCGCAGTAGGAGCATCCGAATGAGACCCGCCTCCCTTCGGCCATTCACGATAGGAATCGCCGCGGGATTCGCCTCAGTGGCCCTCGTCCTCGCGACTGCCGTTGGTTCTCAGGTTTCGGACGATTTCGCGGTGCTCGCCTCCCGAAACTTGGGTCTGCCGCTTGCGAACCTTAAGCGCGCTGATATGCCACGTAACACTTTTGCCGAGGCCCGTGCCAATGGTAAGCCGCATGAGGCGATCGACATCATGGCGCCGCGCGGTACGCCGGTCCTGGCAATCGGCGACGGCACAGTCACCAAGTTGTTCTACAGCCGTTTTGGCGGCAACACCGTCTACGAGTTCGATCCGCTGCAGACCTACTGCTACTACTATGCCCACCTGGATCGCTACGCACCAGGAGCCCGTGAGGGAAAGTCGGTTCATAAAGGCGACGTTCTCGGCTATGTTGGCTCGACCGGCGACGCCTCTCCTGATGCGCCTCACCTGCATCTAGCTATCTTTCGCCTTGGTCCTGAGAAGCAGTGGTGGGTAGGAACGGCGATCAATCCCTATCCCTTGTTGATGAAAATTTTGGATGAGCAGAGGTGAGCCGTCGTCACATTCGCGAAACCCAGCCGCCTGCAACCAGCCCACGAACGATCCGCGCACCCAGCCGCTGGCGGCAGCGGATGGCTCCAGTGCGACCAACGCCTGGCTCATCCTCGTAGCTCGCGCAACACACGGTTCTCTTCCTGGAGGTAGTCGATCACGTCGCGCGGTTGCTGGTTCAGCCAGGCGGCCAGTGACATTAGTAGCAGGCGAAATGGATCGAGTGTCAAACGAATGGTGACAGCGTAGCATCCCGGTGTGGGCTGTGAAATGGCATTGTCAGGGGAGGCAAACCTGGCCCGTTCCGTGGCTCATGGCAGCATCCAGTACTGCCGACCCGGCTGGCCATTGTGTTCAGCGGTGGTCACGCGGAGGTTATCGGTCGGATGGAACTCGATAACGTCCATTCCAGTCAACTTGATCTGCGGACTGTTGGTTTTTGCCTTTGAAGCCCCGGAAGGGTAAAACGTCGCCCGATCCTGACGCTTAGTCCAGCTCGATTCGAGCTGCGAGCGTGGGGCTAAAGGCGAGCGGGAGACCCAATCAGAATGACCGGGTCTCCACTTGGGAAGGGTTAGCGCGCTCCCTCTTAACGGGCGGCAACCTCGCTGGCACCATTCGGAGTGCTGATATAACCTTTCACCCGGTTGGGTCCCACCTGATTCACAACCAATTCATAGGCCTTCTTCGATCCGTTAACGTAGAAGATAACTGGCTCGTTCATGCTGCGGTCCTTCTTTTCAACCTGTGCGTCGTCAACGGTCATGGCTAAAGTGAAGCGATAGCGCTTGACATTCGTCTTCTTCAGGTTCAGGCCCACGTTGGCAACTCGAGCGGGCTTACCTCTGTCGAGCGTGAATTCAAAGTATTCGCGCTCACCCATCTTCCGCAGGTACTCGATGTCGTCATGGTTCCGGGCAATCAGCGTGCCCAGTTCACTGCGGGCCATGCCCAAGTCAGACGCCAGGGAGCTGACGTTCTTCTTGGTCGTGTCAAGGTCGGTCTTGGTCAACGAAACATCCTGGGTGAGTGCGCCGACTTGCTGCTCATCGGCTTTTTGAGAGAGTTGCGTTTGGAACTCCTCGGACTGCTTCCGCTGTTGATCCTGAATTTCCGTCACCATCGTGCGGGCACGCTTCAGCTCACCGCGCTGCGCACCTAGATGCTGGGCGGACTTGTTGAGCTCCGTCTTCACCGCTTCCAGTTGTTGTGAGGTCTGCTGCTCCATGGCGGCCAGACGAGTAGAAAGCTGATCCTGAATTTGCGCCGTCAAATCTTTTCGCAGCTGATTCTGCTGCGCCACCAGGTCACTGCGCGCGGTGTTCGTTCTGTTGAGTGCGTAGAATTCCCCGCCGGCTAAAACTGCGAGGACGAGGAAAATCACAATAAACTTGATACCGTGCCCCAACTCTTTGGAAGGCGGCACGGGCACAACTTGCTGTCCCGTCCGGTCGTCGATCGCCATGTTAGTTTCTCCTTCTCCTTCGGAACTTGCTTTGGGGAGCGTGACAAGCTGCGAGCCATTCGCTTCCTGGCTAGAAGTATAGGCACGCCTGGGGCCAATCCGGTTAAAGTTTAATACTATTCGATTCTGTTATTTATGGATTTATTGAGAACTCCAATGGCATTATGGCTTCGCAAAACTTACGCAAGCAAGGTAAATTCGACACGATATCGTGTCCGGATTGATCGGCGTCAAGATGGCGGATTTCTTACTGTTAGGGCCTTCCCTGGAGAACCCTTCACCAGGTCTAATCGATTGGAAAATGAGATCGCCGGTCAACCCTCGTCTCACCCTTAGGTATGGAACAATCCCAGTCCGTCACCAGCTCCCGCGCCATCGCCATCAGGATGTCATCACGTTCGTCGATAGCTTGCAGGCCGTCAGTTGCAAACTTCCCTTCCAACGCCAGTGAAACCAACAGCTTCTTCCCCATCGGCCGGAGGCATGCTTCCAGAGGTACTCGAGCTTGGCGCGATCCCGGCCGACAACAAACAGTGCCGGAGAAAAGCAAATTGAGTCCCAGCGCCTGCGGGCTGAAGGTGAGGTCCTGCGCAGGCGCAACTCACTCAAGCTGGCCCGCAATCCCTCGCGCACAATGCGTTTGTTGCGCAGCTCGACTTCGTTCGCGCCGCGGTGACCGTTAGAGTTGGTGGGCGTCCGCGGCCCATCGATGATGAAGACGCGGACACGCGGCAGGGTGAGGATTGCTTCCCGGCACCACTTCCCGACGAGTTGAGGTGGGACCATTGCGAGAGCCGTAGAGGGCCGGTCCTCAGCGTGGGTTTGAACGGCCCCAAGGGAGATCAGGGTCTTGCCCGTGCCGCACTCCGCAATCACAGCACCTGCCCGTGCCTGCTGCCAGCGCCGGACCAGGCCCATGATAGCGAGCGTCTGCGCCGGGTACGGCTTTCGAAGTCGGATCACGGCAAAGGCGTGGCGAAGATCTTAAAGCCGCGACTGGAAACGTCCACCGTCGAAGTGGAGGACGGTTTATTAGCCATGGTGTGCCGTTTTATACAGACACGAATTCGCGAGAATGTTTTGATCGTTGTCGAGACTAGAAGAATAAAAGCCTATGGGTGTACCGATGAGCTACTCGGGAACCCCAGGATGTACTCGACGACGTTCTGAACGCAAACGCTGGAGGAAAAAGTATGTTTCACCTAATTTGGTATATTCTTATCGGGCTAATCTCGGGGGTTATCGCGAAATCGGTGATGCACACGCACATGACGATCTTCTGGACGATCGTGCTCGGCATCATTGGATCGATCATGGGCGGCGCCGTTACCCATTTGTTATTTCGATCGAGGAACGAACGATACCATCCCGCCGGCCTGATCTTTTCCACACTGGGCGCGATCCTGGTTCTCTTCATTTGCTATAAGCTGAACATTCATTTTCCCCACGTCCTCGTATCCCGATAGGACGGTCATGTCTGGGGCTGCTTGAAACCTTCAGGATGATGCGCATGCCCGTGCCTCCTCCGCCGTGAGGGCAAAGATCTCATCGCTTATCTCCTGGCCGCTCCCCTCCCCCAGGTTATCCTCGGTGACTGGAAAGCAACCGTTGCCCAAGGTCCAACGGACTGGCCCATTGCGGTCAGGAACCCCCACCTGTCACTTGTCAATACGGTCAGCTTCGGACGCTTACTGATCGAGCATATCCCCCGCCGCGAAACCCATGCCCTCTTCGTCGTCAATCGCGAAGCCGGCATCAGGGGAGAAATAGTAGGCCACAAAGTAGGCCCAGAAGTACTGCGCCACCCCCTTAACCGCTCTGTAAATTCTTCACGTACCATGTAAACGGGTAATCATCCCCTGCTGACGGTTCGACAACGGATGAGCGCTAACCGCTTGATTTCGCGGAGGCAAGCCTGAACGCACTCCCCTTTGGCACTGCCTTTGCTCAGTGGCTGTGGGGCTTCAGCATTACAGATGGAGCTGATCCGAGAAGTGCGGCGGAAGCACCCAAGTTTTATCTTGGAGGTAATCCGATGAGAATCTTAGGTGGTCTAGATAGAACTGGAGCACATGGAACCAATGACCTTTCGGGGTCGCGGGCGCCTGCCGGCGAAGGGCCGGCGATGAAAGACGGGCAAGTGTTTGGGTCCGACGAACAGATGGGTTCCGGAGTACCGGGATCCGAGAAAGACCGGCGCAGTGCATTCGCAGGTGGGATTCCGCAAGCCGACCCCGCTGCGCACCTGCGCGGCGGCGGGAAGTCTGGCAACCGAGCCAACGACCGAATTGGCGAGCAAATATTGGACCCTCCGAATGACATTAACAGCCGAGAGCAGCTATTGTCCCGGCGCTCAAACGGAGGACTATGGCTAGCTCTAATGATCCTCGTGCTCGCATTGGCAGGGGCCAGTGCCTACTTCTATCTCAGTCTGCGAAACAACAACATCAGCCTTTCGGACGTGACTGGACTGTTGAAGTCCATCAACATCCTCGGTGCACGGATGGGTGCCTCGGAGGCCAAACTTCGTGATTTGGCGGCCAACTGGGATGCTATGGCAATCAACGTGGCCGAACTCGATCGTAAAGTTGCGTCCAGCCTCCGCGCAACGCGCAACCAGACACGGGAGCTGGTGGGGCAAGCTGCCGGACGCTTACAGGCAGAGTTGGATCAACAGGGTCAAATAGTGAATGCCCGTTTGAACAATGTGGAATCAATGCAAGGGCAAGACCGGGCGCAACTCGCTCAGCTCAACGATCAACTTCGGGCTCAGGTTGCCAGCCTTCGCGAACAACTGACCGCCGCCCAAGAGAACACCGGACGCGGCCTTGCGAGCTTGCAGGGACAAGTAGACGAGGATCAGGGCAATCTGCACACGCTCGCCCAGCAGCTACACCGCGAGAAGGTGATGTTTGAAATCGTCAAAGACTCGCCCGCGGAACTGGCGCCGGGCGTAACACTGACCGTTCTCAAGACGGACGCGAGCTACCAGCGCTTCCGGGGCTATATCTCCTTGACTAACGAAGGAAAGACGCTGTGGCTCAACAATCTGAGTGCGAAAGAGGCTGTGGACCTTTACGCACAGCAGTACAGCCATCCTTATAGCCTGATTGTGACAACGGTGCGTAAGGACGGGGTGGTCGGCTACTTGCTGCTCCCCGCCGGCGCGTGAAGGGGAGTACCAGGCAGCAGGTTTCAATGGGGTTCGATTTGGGCATGACGGCATATTTGCGCCGTGATTCCTACCTTCGCGACGGGTCTCCTTTTGAGCGTCGGGAAGAAAGCGATTATGCGCTTGCTTCAGGAGCAGCCAGAGTTCTCAACGCTTTTCGTGTCGTTCCTGCTTGCCCGGAGTATCCGATACGAAGAGGACTTGGTGGATCAGCTTTTCAACTCCGGGGAATTACCGCTCGACGCCCCGGACGTTCCTGTTCTGGCTGAAGGAGTGGTATTTGTCGCTCCCCTTCCCCTTGGCCAGATACATTGCGGCGTCCGCATTCTTGATGAGGGTATCCGCATCGTGTCCGTCTTGGGGGTAGATACTGATCCCAATGCTCGCGCTCAAATAGACCTTTAGCTCGGAGATGGCCTGCGGCCTCGCAAGCGCAGCGAGTATCTTTTTCGCAGTGATCGCCGCATCTCCCGCTTTGACGACTTCTGAAAGCAATATCACGAACTCATCCCCACCGTGGCGGCTTATGGTGTCCGAGGTACGTACACAAGCAACCAGGCGTTGTGCAACCAACTGAAGCACTTTGTCGCCAATCTCATGTCCCAGAGAGTCGTTGATGTGTTTAAAGCCGTCCAAATCCAGGAACAGCACTGCAAGGTGTGTGCCGTGGCGGCGGGATATCAAAATCGCTTGGGTGATCCGATCGTTCAGCAGCAATCGGTTGGGCAGATCGGTGAGAAAGTCGTGTTGGGCCAAATGGGTCATTTTGAGTCTCATCGCCCGCGCTTCACTCACGTCACGGAAAACTATCACGGCACCGATAACCTGTCCCGTCCGGGAGTGGATAGGGGCGGTGGAATCTTCGATGGCAGATTCACACCCATCGCGCCGGACAAGGATGCAGTTCGAGGTCAGGCCCACAGCTTGGTTCTGCTTCACTGCTGCCTGCATGGGATTGCGCGCTGGTTCGCGTGTAAGACCCTCGATGATTTGGAAGACTTCGGCAAACGGCCGGCCTGATGCCTCCTCCCCGGACCAGCCCGTCATCCTTTCCGCGATTCGATTGAGATAAGTTACGTTGCCCGAGATATCCGTACTGATTACGCCGTCCCCAAGGGAATTGAGAGTGACTTGGGCGCGTTCCTTTTCCAGAAACAACGCGTCTTCCGCCGCCTTGCGCACGATGACGCTATGCAGAGCCCGCATCAATGAGTATCTATCGAGGCGGATCTTTAAAAGATAATCCTGAGCGCCGCGCTCAACGGCCTCTTTAGCGATGTCTTCATCACCCAAACCAACGAGGACCAAGATGGGGACGCCAGGCGCGGCCAGGGACAGCGTGCCATATGTGTTGATGCCCTGGCTGTCGGGCAGAGACAGGTCGAGTAGGACCGCCGCTATTCCTCCCCCGCTCATTCGTTCGAGGCCGTCGGAGAGTCGCCTGACCCATTCCACGATGAATCGGCTGTCGCCTGGGCCAGCAAGGGCGTTCTGGATCACCCTGGCAACACCAGGATCGTCCTCAATTAGAAGTACATTATGGTTCATATCACGCCTTACTTATTGGACAAGATACCAATTCGAACCTTGTCCTGTCTGTGCAGAATTGAACACCGTTATCGCGGCCTCGTTTTGGTGCGTTTCAGTCGGGTTTCCATTAGGGCCTCCCGGCAGCGCCCCCCCAACCCCTGCAGTGTTTGGATGTCGTAACCATCCTCCGACAGATCGGTTGCAAACCAATGGTGACGGGTGGGGAGTGTTGCGGGCCCACCTCTCCAGCAGCGGCCCAACCCAACGCCACGGGACGCCCTACTGTAGAAGTGCCAGGACTAGGGCCACGCCGAAGCCGAACACTGGTTCCGCCCGAGCGACAGCGCGGAAGCAATCCACTCGGTCGTAGAACTTCCGACGCATAGCAGCAGCCCTGCCGTCCGAGGCGAAACTTCCAGTGTTCAATTACGGCAGGAGACAATTGGGGCCGGTCAAATGGAGGCACTACAAAGGGACAGCCCTAAAACGGAATTTCTAGATCCGTCGTTTCGCTTACGCCATAGCCAACGTATTGCCAACTGAAGGTGAAGCGGGAACGGACTTCATCCACCGGCGGATAGTCAGCCGGATTATCGAGGGTGCGCAGTCGGCCCGCTGCCTCCTGGCACAGGCGCGGCTAGGCAGCGGGGAACGGCCCCTACTACGGATCGCGCTATTACCCCGTCTCACCGGTGGGCGAAGTCCAGATTTTGACGAAGCAAAAGGGTCATCAGATTCTTGTCGATGGCGGACTCGCGGGCCGCACGGGAGAACTAAAGAAGTTCCAATTGCGAACCGGCATGCATACCATCGAATTCCGTGATGCCAAGGGGCAATCGTACTATAAGGAACAGATCGACGTGCTCGCAGGTAAGAAGCTCAAGATCCAGCCTGATCACATCGGTTAACCTTACTTCGTCCCGCCCCAGCTACGGCCAGTGCGGTTCTGACCGTGGCTCACCGTGCGGTCATCCTGGCGATACCGCATAAGGATGTTGTCGGTGGGAACAGCCCGAGTGTCCCGGTCGATGCCGAAGAGGGCTCAGCCACAGCAGGACTCGGGGATGCAGAAGAGGCCGGTTGAGCCGTGCTGGATGAGCACAGTGCGGCCGGCAACAAGCGGCATGCGTTCAACGAACACAGAGCCTCCTTGTCGTGGCGCGTGCGGCACGCGTGTTGTTAATTGGGAAGAAGATTGAGTTGATCGGGACAGGTAGCTTATGCTACCGTAAGCACTCCCGGCGTTGTCGCGTGTGTGGGTGATTGGAGTGGACTGCTCTTGCTCCGCCCCCTTCACCGAGAATCTGGAGTTGTCTCCTACACTTGAAGTTTGGGGGATAACGATAATGCCAAACGATGAGTGGATTAGGACACTCGCAGACGGCAGAAAAGTGAAATTCAATCAGGACGAACTGACGGACGCCACGTTTATTACCGCTCAGATCGAAGGCAATGAAGTCGTCTATTCGATCCTGCTGAGTAAAGCCAAAACCAAGCTGAGTCGTGAAGGGGTCGAAGGGCGTTTCGAACGCGAGCTTTCGAGGAAGTAATGGCGGCGACTAACGGTTATTACACAGCCACTGCGAGGCTTTTTTGCTTGACGTACCCTTGTCTCGCCGACTTGGAGATGCGGGGCTGCGCCATTTCTTTCTCGATGCGGGCGAGTGTCGCTTTGTTAGATTCTTTCCTGGGCTTCTTTGTGGTTCCCATGTCAACCCGCTAATTATAAGAGGAAGTTCTCCATACTCTTTCCCTGAACATCAGGATAGCAACAGCGGAGACACGTGTCTGTCCAATTTTGCACAGGTCGCTGTACAATTACGACCAACTTTCAGATCTGGGATGGGCATTCGCGACGCGCATCAAGACAGTTGCTGACCGGACAGCAGGCCAGGAGACAGTTCTCCCAGGCAGGATTGGATTTATGGGAGGGATTGCGTCTTAGTCCTAGGGAGCAGCACATTGCTCGGTCTGTGATCAGACTCGTCATTTAGGAGCGAGGCCGAGCCACAGTTCGACTCTGTCGAGCGCGGTGTAAATCGCAACCAAACCGGCGCCATATATCGCGGCGCGCAAGGCCAACCGAACGAATAGAGTTGGGGAGTCCTTTTCATCCATGGGCTCAAAATGTTCCAAGTCTGGCTTCCAGGCAATGGTACTGGAGTGCCAGATCAGTCCTTGGGACCGTCCGGCCATAAGCAGAGGCGGCTTGCTCTGCTGGAGTATTCCACTCGCTGATATGAGCACAGTGCGGCCGGCAAGAACTGGGTTGAGTTCGACGAACACAGAACCCCGTTTCTGGGGAGCCAACGCGCCATCTGGGGCGCTAACGGTCTTCAGCACTTATGGGGGTTCGCGACAAACCGTAGAGGCGGTAAGTGGGGCCACGGTCAATGCGTTCTTGACCGTGGGCTCTCCCCTTTATGCTGGAAGCATCAGCAGGCGGCTGGTGTAAGATGGGGGGCGACAGTCATAAGAAAGGTCCACGGTCGGCAGATCATTGACTGCGGCTATCCGCCTTCAGCTTACAAGATCAGCCAGGCTTACCTGGCACACCCTGTATAGCCCACCCGCGGTTCATGGTAAACTAAGGAAACGCAGCGCAAAGTATCAATTAGAAATACTCACAAGCTACGTGGGTGCTGTACTGGCCGACTGCCCCGCAATGTACCAATGCAGAACGACGGGGCTGTGCGATGCCCAATAGAAAAGGGGAGTCAAATGCCCAAACTGAATCGCAGGCGCTTCGGCATTTTGATGCGGCGTCTGCTTTTTCCCGCGATCTGTTTGATCGCCGTGGGAGCTTCTGCTGACAACAACCTGAAACCGCCTCCGGAAGCAGCTTTCCTATCCGGCGTGATGAAGGTTGCCGACAATTGGGTCCTCGACTATCAGACGTACGAGGAACTGACACTTCCGGCGATGAACGGTGAGGAGCATCCGGTGAAGCGGGGAAAACATTGGCGGCTGTGGGGTGACCTGGACGACTCCAAGCAGGGTCCCAATAGCTGGAATTACCTCAAGCCCAGCTTTGTGAAAAATGGATGGACTGTGGTGAAGGATGATGCGCCTGACGGAGGCGTCAGCGGAATCGTGCATTACGTGCAAAACGGCGTGGAGGCCTGGGCGACGGTGGACGTCACGGGGACCCGCGTCGAGGTACAGATGATCGAAGTCGTACCGGTTCCCGTGACCTTGACGCTCAAGGCTCCGGCGTCGACGCCGGAAAAGATGAATCCGCAGAAAGGCGACTTTCCTTATCTCGGTCCCATGCCTGGCTCGAAGTTTCAGGGCGGCTCGGTTGACCCCGATCCGTTTTGGGTGTCGACGAAAGGAGGGGGCCGGGAGATGATTGCGTCGGGCTCGCTGCGCCGTAGCTATACGCCTCCGATCTCGAATGCGCTGTTCCTAGCTGTGTACAAACCCGCGCTCGCGAAGGCGGGGTGGGAAATCCTCAACGAGTCCAATGGCGGGGATGCGTCGCTGCTCGGCCACTATGCGAAAAATGGACGAAATATTTGGGGGTATCTCCACAACGACGCCGATGGATACTCAATCGATGTTGCGGACCTCGGGGCGGCAGATCTTGGGAGTGATTTGAAACAATCGTGCCACGTCGCGCTTTACGGCGTGTTGTTCGATTTCAATAAATCGACTTTGCAGCCGGAATCAGACCCGCTATTGCAGAAAGTGGCGGATCTGCTTTCAAAAGACGCGACGCTGAAGCTGGAAGTCCAGGGTCACACCGACAACGTCGGTTCCGATGCCTACAATCAGACGCTTTCCGAGGCGCGGGCGCGGGCCGTAGTGGATTGGCTGACCAAGCATGGCACAGCGCCAGACCGGCTCACCGCGAAGGGGTACGGCCAGACCGTGCCGGTGGCGGATAACAACACCGATGAGGGCCGGGCCAAGAATCGGCGTGTGGAGATTGCCAACCTGGGGTGCACCGCGGCGCAGAGGAGGTAGTCCGTTCAGATGCTTATGAAAGCTCTCCTGAATCCCTGGACATGAAGCTGGTAAAGCGGCGTTTGCCGGTTCCGAATAGCCCCGGCCCGCCGGGTCAACCCAGGCGGTCGTACAACGCCCGGTGGTAGAGATTCAGCCCTTCGCTCGCCCGAAGTCGGCATCAATGACCCGAACCCCGTATGTCGGGAATTTGCATGCGAGTGGCACTTCAACGGTTTGCCGAGATAACCGTCAACTGACCGCCCGGATATTGTCCGAGTGGCCGACAACCCGACCGGAACCCGTAAATCTCACCTGCGTCGAGCCAGAATGAGTAACTCGGGTCTTAGCAACAGGCGTGTGCGAAACTTACCGAAAAAGATGACTCTTTCGGCGTAGCCGTACTTTTTGACCGTACAAAGCCCCGAGGAGCGATTCAAACCCCTAGATCAGGTGTAGAAAGGCGAGATTCTGGTTGAAACCCCTGTCTCGTATTCCCTTTTCCCTGCCTTCGTTGCGCTGCGCTCGACCTATCCGACAAATCGTCCAAGAATGCCTTCCACTTCCACCCGTAGCTGGGGTCTCCTGGATGGACCTGCGTTTGCTTTACGTTCAGTATCTCGCGCATGACGGTCATCAAAACTTCAACTTCTTATTTCGCCTGCGCTAGCCCCGCAACAACTGCGGCAACTTTATCGAGTATCTGGTTCCAGCCCTCCACTTGACCGCTATTTTTTGCGCTCTCCATAGTTTCATTTCCAATGAGGGTGAGTTTCGTCTGGCCGTTTCCAAAATCCTCAAAGGTAATCACATCGTGCGCACCGTCTATGGCCTCATGTTCTATTCCATATTGCGCAGGCTCAACCTTGTTTCCCTCCGGGTCGGAAAAGTACATGGAGGAAACGATCTTCTCGTGCAGAACAATCTCGTGGTATTCACCAGCATTCCAGAACTCCTGGCCATCCGGCGCTCTCATGCAGCAGAGAAATTTTCCTCCCACGCGAAAATCCATCTCGCAAAAAGGCGCAGTAAAACCCTTCGGCCCCCACCACTGCATCACATACTTCGGGTCTGTCCACGCCTTCCAAACCAATTCGCGTGGGGCATCAAAAACTCTTGTGACAACCATCCGCTCTGTCTCGTTAACCGCGTTTTTTGTCATCTCTGGCCTCCGTTTTTTTCATTTGATTCACAACTACATCCAGCTTGTCGAAACTCTCTTCCCAGAATCGGCGATAATAAGCCGCCCAGTCGCTGACTGTCTTTATCGCCTCTGGCCTAAGCGTGCACACACTCTCTCGTCCACGCTTCGTCTTGATCACAATCCGCGCCCGCACCAGGTAGGCAATATGTTTTGAAATCATCTGCTGCGAGAGTGCAAACGGTTCCGTCAATCCATGCACAGAGGCAGGGCCATGTGAGAGTCGTTCGATCATCCCCCGCCGGGTTGGATCAGACAAAGCAGCAAATGTTGTACCCAATTTATCCACAACCATATGGTAGTGGATTGTTCTATCAATGTCAAGTGTGAATTTTGCGATTCCTGATTTCTGTTCCCTGATCTCTGAACCCTGACACCTGCGCTAATTTATACTTCCCCATGAGCGGTGCCATCGCAGCTGGGTGCATGGCTTAGGAAATAGGCTTCCTCGTGCAATAACTCATTAACCTGACGATTAAAGTGCACACCGCAACCTGCGCAAGGAGCGCGAGCCGGCAGGGTTGAGGCGCTGGCATCAGGGGCCGGGGGAGTGCAGATTGACCCTGGAACGTGTTCTGGATGTATCACGAGCTACTCGGCGTTGGACAGGGGCGGTCAAGTTGCCGGTCAACGGGTATCTGAGGAAGTGCGCTGCCAACGAGGCCGCGCCGCGACACAAGGACCTTACCACAGCGTTTCCGGGCCGCGAAACTCTGCGTTTGTATCCGTCTCGGCGATGTTAGAAGACAGCCTCCGATGGGTATTGGGGGTTTCGGGGAGGCCGCTACTCGCTCTTGGTCATTCGTTGCGCAGCGCGATGAGCGGATCGATGCGGGTAGCCCGGCGCGCCGGAACATAGATCGCCACCGACGCCACCGTCGCCAGGGTGACCATCACGGCGCAGAATGCGATGGGGTCGCTGGCCTTGACACCGAACAAGAGGCTGGAGAGCAGCCGCGTGAGGCCGAACGCCGCCGCCAGCCCCACCGCCAGTCCGATGCCCGCCAGCAGCAGACCGCGCCGGAGCACCATCCGAAGAATATTGCTGCCACTGGCGCCCAGCGCCACGCGGATGCCGATCTCCTGCGTCCTTTGTTCCACCGAATAGGACATTAATCCGTATATTCCGAGAGCCGCCAGCAGCAAAGCCGTGCCCGCGAAAATCGTCAGCAGCAGCATATTGAAATTCGTGCGCGCGGTGGATTCGGAGATCACCTGTTCCATCGTGCGGAATCTGGAAACCGGCAATTGATCGTCCACCGCCAGAAACTCGTGCTGAATCGCGCTGGCGAGCGCGGCCGGTTCCATGGACGCGCGCACCACCCAGCTCAGCGGGATCACTTTGTTCGCCAGTTGCGTGAGCCCGTCAGTGATCTGGCTCGCCGGCACATACATGACGCCTTGATCGGAGCCGGTCAACCCGTTTTCGCGCACGTTGCCGACGATGCCGACGATTTCACGCGCCGGCTCCTCGAATTCGGGACCCAGGCCTTTGCCGATCGTCATGATTTGGCCGATCGGATTTTCCTCTGGCCAGTATTTCTTGGCGAACGCCTGGTTGACGATCACTACGCGCGGGGAGTTTCCCGTGTCGTGCTCGCTGAAGGCGCGTCCCCGCAGGAGCGGAATCCTGAACGCCGCAAAGTAATGGGCCGATACCGAACGCCATTGCTCGTCGCCGTTATACACGCCGCCCTTTGCGGGCGGCTTGCCGGCGATGTTGAAGGGCAGGTCGATGCCACCTTCGATGGGTAGCATAACGGCGGTCGCGACGGATTGCACTCCAGGCAAGCTCTCCAAGCGCGGCGTCATTTGCCGGATCAGGTTGTCGACCTTGGCGGTAGTGCCGTACCGGCCTCCGGAGAGCGATGTCTGCAATGTCAGGACGTTGTGCGGATCGAAGCCCGGATTCACCGCGCGCAGGCTGGCGAACGTGCGGATCATCAGCGCCGCGCCCACCAGCAGGATCACCGCCAGCGCGATCTCGCTCACCACCAGGAAGCCGCGCGCCCGGTTCTGATGGCGGCCCGTTCCCGAGCGGCCGCTGCTGTCTTTGAGCGCGGAATTGACGTCCAGCCGGGATACGTGCACAGCCGGCAAGAGTCCGAACAGGATGCCGGTGGCGATGGATACGGCCAGCGTGAAGCCCAGCACGCGCCAATCCAGCGCGGATACCGCGGTCGAGGATTGCAGGCTGTCGCTGATATGCGGCAGATTGCCCGGGGCGACGGCTATCAGCACCCGCACACCCCAGGCGCCAATCAGAAAGCCAAGAACGCCGCCGGCCAAGGACAGGACTATGCTCTCGGTCAGGAGTTGCCGGACGATGCGCAGGCGGTTCGCCCCGATCGCCGTGCGGATGGCTAATTCCCTCTGCCGGGTTGTCGCGCGCGCAAGTTGCAGGTTGGCCACATTCGCGCAGGCGATCAGGAGTACAAATCCCACTGCGCCCAGCAGGATCATCAAGGGCAATTTCACGTCGCCTACTTGCGCTTGCTGCAGCGGCGCCACCGCCACGCTCTCGGTTTTGTCCATCCATAGGGGGTTGGCCCGGCGGAACCGCTCGCCGACGACCTTCATCTGGGCCCTCGCGGCTTTGAGAGTAACGCCCGGCTTCAAGCGTCCTGCCACCGAAAGATAGTGGCCCTGATCCGTGCTGTTCGGATCGGCCTGCAAGGGAATGAAGATATCCGCCGGCGGATCGGCCTTGAAAGTGGCCGGTAGGACTCCCACCACTGTGGTGGGCTCGCCGCCGATCTGGATGGGCGTGCCCACCAATCGCAGATCGCCGCCCAGGCGCCCGCTGAAGAGTTGATAACTGATTACCGCGACTTTAGGCCCGTTGGGGATATCCTCATCGGCGGTGAAGGTCCGGCCGAGCACCGGCGAGACTCCGAAGACCCGGAAGAATTCCGATGAAACATGGATTCCCTTCACCTGCTCGGGGTGCTCGCTGCCACCGATGTTCATTCCCGGGCCAGCGAAGTCGTAAGCGGCCATAGCCTCGAACACGTCATTCTTCTTCCAAGCATTGAACTTTGGGATGGAAGTCGAGCCAATGCCCTGGAAATCGGGAAAACCGCGAACCACTGCCATGATCCGGTCGGCGTCCGGATACGGCAGCGGCTTCAGCAAGACTACGTTGATCACCGAAAAGATGGCGGTGTTGGCGCCAATACCCAGCGCCAGCGCCGCGATGGCGATAGCGGCGAAACCGGGGCTCTTGCGCAAGACGCGAAAGGCGTGTCGCAGGTCGGCGAGGAGGTTGTCCATGCCCTGATTACGCGCCAGATTGCCGAATAGTTCCATCATTCTTCTCCGACGATGCCGCCATCGCCGCGGATAATGTGAGTCTGATTGTAGGCCTGGGGTACGGGCGGAGCGGTGGGGATTCTCTGGCTGGGGCTTTACTACACGTTCCGCGAGAAGACGTTCGTGCGTATCTAAGCCGCCTGCGTGCGGTTATAATCGATTCATGGACACCTTGAGTCCGGTCGCATCGGCTTTGGGGCTGGGCATGCTGGCCGGCATCCGGCTTTATGCCACCGTGCTGGTGGTTGGCCTGCTTCTCCGGTTCGGCCGCTTCCCTTTGCCCCCCGCCTGGCACCACGCGTCCGTGCTAGCTGACACGCGCGTCCTGGTGGTTGCAGGTATCGCCTGCGCCATCGAATTCTTTGCGGATAAGATTCCTTGGGTGGACAGCGCCTGGGATTCCATTCACACCGTTATTCGTCCCATCGGAGCCGTGCTGCTCGCGTCCTCGCTGTTCTCAAACTTTGATCCCGCTTATCAAGTCTTGCTGTTCCTCCTGGCGGGCGGCGTCGCCTTGACCGGGCACTCGGCCAAAGCCACGCTGCGGCTGGCCGTGAATCACAGCCCGGAGCCGTTCAGCAATATCGGCTTAAGCCTGGCTGAGGACGCATCGGTGGCCGGGGGTCTCTACCTGCTGGTGAAGCATCCGTGGGTACTGGCCGGTATCGCGATGGCCTTCCTTGCGCTGTCGGCCTGGCTCGGCCCGAGAATCTACCGCGCTTTAAGAGCAGAGTGTGCGGCGATCGCAGCCCTGCTGCGCAATTGGTTCGGGAAGGGTCGTGTACCGCAACTCACACCGAATCAGCAACAGTGGCTCACCGAATGTTTCCCCGGGCCCGCGCCTTCCCGGCTCCTGCACGTGATCGGCACAGCGGACACGAAGGGTCTGCACAACGCACTCGGCACGCTTTGCCTCAGGGAGAGCGAAGCCGTGTTTTTCGCCCGCAGGTGGGGGCGGCCGGTGACACGCCAGATCGCTCCGCTGCATGCCGTCGAGACGAGCGAAGGGCTGCTGCTGGATCAACTCGTTCTGATCGCCGCCGATGGCACGCGATGGCGCTTCGGACTGCTCGCCGGCCAGTTGAAGCGCGCTCGCGAAGGACTGGCGGTCTCCCCGAATATCACTGCCTGAGGTAGGGGTAGGGCTTGCCCTACCCTCGTTGGCCTAGTGACCGTCCGGGGACGGCAAGCCGTCCCTCTACATTGCGGGTGGTTTTTGCGACCTTTGCGACCTTTGCGGCTTTGCGTGAAACCGGGTTGTTATCGCCTCGACAAATCGGTAGCTCGTATCAAAAGAGCAGCTTCAGTCCGAACTGGATTTGCCTGGAGGTCGTGGCGGTGGCGGTGATGAGTCCCGCCGTGGAGCTGATTGCGCCACTCGAGAACACGATCGGATTGGGAGTATCGAAGTTGGCGCGATTAAGCACGTTGAAGAATTCCGCCCTGAACTGCACTTTGATCTTCTCCGATACGGCAGAGTCTTTGGCGAGCGAAACATCCACGTCTGCCAATCCCGGCCCGTTAAGTGTTCCCCTCCCCAAGCTTCC
Source organism: uncultured Acidobacteriota bacterium (assembly GCA_963831905.1). GTDB lineage: Bacteria > Acidobacteriota > Terriglobia > UBA7540 > UBA7540 > CAVROP01. The sequence goes on from CAWHRX010000006.1 coordinate 79,072, forward strand.
GTAAGTGCCTGCGGCGGGCAGACTGAAGGCGTTGGGACTAAACCATTGAGCCGGATTCCGAAGCAGAATTGGGCCGCTAAACGACGGATTCACCTCCGGCCGATCCGGGTTTCTTGTGTCGCCGTCTCCGGAAACGTTCGAACCGTCCTGAGGAGTGAACGGGAAGCCGCTCAGCACCGTGGCGATCCCATTGGCTTGCCAACCGCCGATCAGCTGGTTAACCAGACCTCTCGCACTTCTCGGCCCCTGCTTATGGTGGCCCAATGGGAACTCGTAGTGCGCGGAAATGCTCCCCTGGTTAGTTACGTTCAACGCCGAACGTCCCCAGTCTCTGCGCGGATCATTCCGGTCGAGCACCATCTGCGCCTGGTTGTTCGCTTGGGCGCCCGTCAGAGCGGAATTCATGTCGAGGTTTTTCGCCCAGGTATAACCGGCCCGGAATTGCAAGCCTTGAGCGAGGCGCCGGACAATCTCAAGCTGCAGCGCGTTGTAACTGCTGTTTCCCTCCGTATACCAGAAGAATCCGGCAGACAGGTACGGATTGGGCCGCGACCCGACCGGAATGTACTGGGCGCCGTTAGCCGCAACACTTCTGGCAGTGCCCACTCCGCCGGCCTGGCAGCCGTTTGGATGCGAGCAGATTTCGGCCGGGATGGTGTTGGGATCGACGCTCAAGAGCCCGTGATAACCAAACGATCCGTCGTAGACCGCGCGAACCAGCGTGTTCGAGCTGGCCTGGCGTTCGACGGAGAAGCTCCACTCTTCGACGCTGGGAGTCTTCGCATTGGCTTGCACTCCCTGAGGCGCATAAATAGTGCAAGGCGCAGGAACACCCGGCCCGCAAGACGGTCGTGGCGGCAGGTTGGGCAGGATCGGCACGATCGAGGAGAGCGGAACACGCGAAAACGAGACTGAGCCGTTATAAGGCGGGAGCGCGCTGAGCAGGTAGCTGAAATCATCCAGTAAGGAGTAGTGGATGCCGAACCCGCCGCGTAGGGCCGTCCTTCCGCTTCCCCAGGGGTCCCAGGCCACACCGAGTCGAGGGCCAAGCAGCGACTTCGCGTTGTTCTCGGTGAATGCCGAATCGGCCACGCGCGGGTTGGTCTCGAGTTCTCCAGTCGCATCCACAAGATAGTTCGCAGCCCTTCCGCTCACTTCGTTCCATCCGCTGGTGAATTCGTCCCGCAGTCCCACCTCGAAGCTGAGATTATGCCGTAACTTGATGGTATCTTCGAAGTACCAGGCGCCGAACAGGCTTCTCCAACCCAACTCGGTAGGGGTAGGCACCGCTTGAAAACTGCTTACAGTTCCCTCCAGGAACGTCTGCAAGCTCGTAAAACTGGCTTGACCCACTTGACGTGAAGCTGTGTCTTCGTTGTCCTGAAGCCGCTGGAACCAAACGCCCAGGCTGAGCTGATGCACGCCCTTGAGGACGTGCAGGTCATCGGAATAGGTAAACAGGTTTCGGCCATTCCAGGCTCGCGCGGCGTTATTCGGTCCGGCGGAAGTGATCGCGGAAGCCCCGGTTGTGGTCAGGCCGCCTCCGATGACAATCCCTCCCGGCCCGCGCCCGGCGACGAACGAAAGGTTCGACGGAAAACTGGCGAAAGAGAACGGCTCGAAGTTGAACCCGGCGCGGGAGAAGCCGGCCAGGAATACGTTAAGCAGTTGCGGTGAGAAAACATGCGTCTCCTGGAAACTCGCCACCTGGCTCCGCAGCGCCAACTCGGATCCGAACAAAGGATCGGCCAGGGGCGTCAAACTGTTTCCATCGTCGATCGTGTAGGCTGCCGAAAGAGAATCCCGGCTGCGGATTGGAGCGTCAGCCCGTAGCGTGCCGAAATCCTCTCGAATAGACTGCCGGGGATTGTAGTAGGCGAGCGCCGTTCCGCTCGGCTGACCGTTGACGAGCAACTCCGCGCCATTCGGCTGGGGCCAGAACGACATGTAGGGCAGCATCGCCGCGTCGAGGTTGACGACCGGCGCATAGATGCCGGAGGAGTTCGGCAGCGAGCCTTGCCGGGCAAGTTGGTCAGGGACAACACTCACATCGCTGACCGCCAGGCTTTGCCGGAAGCCTTCATAGTTGCCAAACAAGAACAACTTCCCGGGCTCGAGCGGCCCTCCCAGAGATCCGCCGAACTGATTTCGCCGGAAGGGCGGAACAAACCCCTCGTCGAAGAAGTTGCGCGCATCGAGCGCGCTGTTTCGGAGGAACTCGAAAAGGGACCCATGCAAGGTATTGCTGCCGGACTGCGTCACGATGGCCACCTGCGCTCCGGCGCGCTTGCCGTACTCCGCCGGGTAGGCGCCGGTGAGAACGTTGAACTCCCTGACGGCGTCGATGCCGAGCAGTTGCCCGCTGACGCCGCCCGGGGTAATGGCGAGTTGGCTCGTGCCGGCGTACTCGATGCCGTTCAGCAGGAATAAATTCTCGTACGTCCTGCGTCCTTCCACGGAAAATGTGTTCCCGTTGCTGGTGATGGTTTGAGCGCTTTTCAGGGCGCTGAAGTTGAGGGTGCCCGGGTTCAGTGTGAGCAGATTATCAAAACTGCGGCCGTTCAGCGGCAGTTCTTTGATCTCGCTCTCTCCCACGAGACCGGAAACCGAGGTCACGCTGGTGTTCACCAGAAAATTGCCCACGGAAACGGTCACTTCTTGTTTGACCTCGCCAACCTCCAGCCGGAAGTTCACCACGGCCCGCTGCCCCACCTGGAGGTTGATTCCGGTGCGAACCGTCGTCTTGAAGCCTTCCTTCTCGGCCTTCACCTCGCAGGGCCCGACCGATAGCGACAGAACCGTGTAGGCGCCCGCGGGGTTGGTGGTCACAACCCGGGCAACTCCGGTCTCGAGACTTTTCACCGTGACCGTCGCACCGGTGACGGCGGCGCCCGACGCGTCCTCGACCAGGCCGGAAACTGTGCCGGCCACCTGCGCCCGTGCGGGCATCGCAATCAGCAACACGGCCATCGCCCATATGCTCGGTCCAGCACGGCGCTGTCGAACCCGTCGACCTGTCATCCTGAGGAGTCCGTCAGCCGACGGACGACGAAGGATCTGTGTAGTTGCATGAAAATACAACTGCCGCGATTCTTCGCTTCGCTCAGAATGACAGAACATAACGCTATTTGCCGAAAGCCTCTTTACCTGAATATACCTTGCGCCGGTTGCGAGGGTCAATTTGCTTCCCGAATCCACACGCGTCTGTTGCTCAATGCTCTCTGGGTCCCGAAGGGACCCAATATCATTAGCCGTAGGTGCAACCTACGGAACAAGCGTCCACCTGGAGTTGACCAACCCCGAAGGGGTTGAACGAAAGCACATTCGACCCCTTCGAGGTCGCCGAAAACTGGAGGATAATGGCTAATAGCCCGTAGGTTTCACCTACGGCTAATGATATTAATGCCCTTCGGGCATTCGCTGTCCGGGAGGAGATAAATGCCTAACGTTGAAGATTCGTTGCGTCAACGTCCCATCGAACGGGGCGACTGGAACATGGCCTTCTTATTTCCCGGGGAAGTGGCCGCGGCCCGGGAACGCAGTGGTATGGTTTTGCTTCCGCTGGCTCCTTTAGAGTGGCACGGACCGCACCTGGCAATGGGCTGCGACAACCTGCTGGCGCACGCTTTTGCCCGCCGCCTGGCTCGCGAATTCCAATGTCCATATTTCCCGCCCCTGTTCGTCGGCACGGAGCGGGAGCGCAATCCGAACATGCTCGAGTCGCTGGGATTCGCCCGCGACGCTTTCATTGAGGGAATGGATTTCCCTAAGAATTCGGTGGCCAGCGCTTATTTCCGTGAGGAAGTGTTCGCGGCGGTAGTGCGCGACGCTCTCCAAATCCTTTTCGGACGCATGCGTTTCAGCCGCGTATTGATTGTGAACGGGCATGGCGCGGACAACCAGCGCGCGGTGCTTGACCGGCTTTGCACCGAATTCAACGCCGGCCGTGTCCCGCGGCGAGTAAGGTGGGTTTATCCAGGCTTTCCGCGCTCACTCATCGCCGGCGCAATCGGCCACGCCGCGGCGGAGGAGACTTCCATGCTCGAGGCAACCTGGCCGGGCTCGGTCGATCTTTCCCGCCTTCCCGCCACGGGCAAGCTGCACAACGTGGATTACGCCATCGTCGATGGAGAGACCTTCGACTGCGCCCCCACGCCCGATCACACTCTGCGCGAGGCGCAGGACCCGCGCACCCATTTTGATCCCGCCTGGGGAGAACAGCAGGTTGAGCAGGCAGCCCAGGAGGTGATTGAGGAAGTCAAGGCGGAATGGTTCGCCTCAACCACTCCATGACCGCCCACTGTAGGGGGACGGCTTGCCGTCCCCGCCCCTCCGCTGATCCCGACGCGGGTAGGGCAAGCCCTTCCCCTACGCGATTTGCGTTAAAGGCCCGCCCCTCAGCTCACGCCCACCAGGATGACCGCAATGAATCCCAAGGCCAGGCCGATGGCGGTCGGCGCACTCAGCCGCTCGCCGAACATCAACCGGCCGGCCAGGGCGACGACGAAAATCGAGCCGCCGATGGCGATGGGAAACACCACGTGTCCCGGAACGCCCCGATTCAATGCCACTGCCATGGCCACTTGCCCGCCGATGCTCAGGGCTCCCGCCAGAGCGCCCCAAACGACTTCGATCTTCCCCAAGCGCATCCCTTTCCATAACATCGGCAGGGCTATAACCGCTAAGCCGCCGGCGTACCAAACCGTGAGATAAGGATATTTGACAGTCTCGGGAAGCCCCCAGGCCGCGATCATCTTAAGTCCAAAAGCACTCATCCCGTTGGTGAGAAGTATCACGAGCATCAGCAAGAACCACATGGCGAATTCACTCTCCTCCTGCAGGATTGCGCCCGGCGGCGCGCTTTTCGACCACCTGCCCCCAGGCCAGGAAAACGATGGAGACCAGCACCAACCCCAGCGCCACAGCCTTCATAACGGTCAGTCCCTCGTGGTACATCCAAACGGAGACGGCCGCCGGAACGCCCGCTGAGAGATTCATCATCAACCAGCCTACCGTGACTTTGCCAAAGCCGATCGACACTTGAAAAGCCAACGACGCCACTGCCGCACAGACTCCGAAAATCACCGCAATCACAAACACTTTTGCAGGGATGTGCCCCCCGGACTTTTGCAGCACGGTCTTGAATAGCATGAACAGGGCAGGCCAGGCATACGCCGAGACGACTAATCCCGCGGCATCGGCTTTCCTTCTCTCGGCAGCCTTCAACGCCGTGCCCAACAGGCCAAAGGAAAGACCGCCCAGAAAACTAAGTAAAATGCCCACGGCATTTCTCCTTCCGCTCTGTCCTTAAGCCCCAAAGGGGCGGCCTAGGGTCCGGGATCGCCAATCTCGTACTCACTCTGCACCAAACCGCCGCTATAGCTGCGCGTTGCAACGTGGCGAAGGCTGATGTCGCGCGGCAGGGGGCCAAATAAAGGGATGCCTGCTCCGATCAGCACAGGCACGCGGGTGATCACTAATCGGTCGATCAGTCTGGCAGAGAGGAATCGTTGAATGGTAATGCCGCCATCGATGTACGCATGTTTTAAGCCGCGGGATTTGAGCAGCCTTACGACTTCGGCCGGCTCCCCCGACATCTGCTCAACCGCGGCGCCTTTGACCGATGAGAAATCGAGCGGACGACTGCTCAGCACGATCAAGCGCTTCTTGCCGTAAAGTGACATGTGTCCGAGTTTCAGCACGACTTCGAAGGTCCTGCGGCCGATCACGACCACATCGACGCTAGCCAGAAACTCCGTGAACCCGTGAGGTTCTTGCCCACCGGCGTCCAGAAAGTCGAACGTGTCGTCCGTGCGAGCCAGAAAGCCATCCACGCTCACTCCGCAGAAAACTGAGAGTTTCATGCCGCCCCCCTGATTTGAAGATATCCGGGAGCGCGGGCATCCTGCCCGCCTTTCCCGCCGCAATTGCACCCACGCTGCGGGCAGGATGCCCGCACTCCCGGGTACTTCATGGTTTCTGCGTGCCCGTCAGCGGACGGGCATGAGCGACTGCTTTGAACCATTTAGCCAGAATTTCCGTTTTGGCTTGTTGCCCGCATGGATTACACATCCGGCCGCCTCCGAGTATATACTAACGCTCCCCCAAGAGGGGCCGCGAAGATCGCATCCGCGGCGTCCTCGCGCCATGACCGCGGAGGCACAAACTATGTCGCGCATCGCTGCTTACATCGTTTTCGCAATCGCTTTGTCGCTGTTCCTGGAAACGGGTGTTCGCAACCCATCGATTCCCTACGCCGCTCCGCAAGCAAGCGCGAAGGGCTTTCATTGGCCGGACGGCAAGCGCGTGGCCGTCAGCCTTTCTTTCGACGACGCCCGCGCCAGCCAGATCGACGTCGGACTGAATGTAATCAACCCCACCGGCGTCAAGGTAACCTTCTTCGTCACGACGAGCAGCGATGCGTTCCGCACAAAACTTGACGGCTGGAAGCGTGCGCTCTCGAGCGGCCATGAGATTGGAAACCATACCGTGAATCATCCTTGCACGGGCAATTTCCCGTGGTCATTTCACAACGCCTTGGAGAATTACACGCTCGAGCACATGTCCCAGGAGCTTGACGATTCGAACGCCGTGATTCAGCAGCATCTGGGCGTGCGCGCCGCGACCTTCGCCTATCCCTGCGGCCAGAAGTTTTTGGGCAGAGGTCCCGAGCTGAAAAGCTACGTGCCGCTGATCGGCCGGAAGTTCCTGGTGGGGCGCGGGTATATGGACGAATACTACAATGACCCGGTGTTTTGCGACCTGGCCCAGGCCAGCGGCACAGCTTTCGACGACACAGACTACATCGACATGATAAAACACATCAACAAGGCCGCCGAGCAGGGCGGCTGGGTCATCTTCGTCGGCCACGATATCGGCCAAAAGGCCTTTCAGGTCACCGATACCATCGCCCTCGCCGCGCTCTGCCGCTATCTGCACGACCCCGCCAACGGCGTCTGGGTCGATACCGTCAAGAACATCGGCGAATACGTGGTGAAGCAACGCGCCAGTTTGCGCTAATGCTTAGTTGGCAAGGAAGGGCAGCATAGGCGCTTTGGAGTGCGGCAGCTTGCTGCCGCTTTGGCTCAGGCCAGCTTGCTGGCCGGAATCGGGAACTCTAATGAAGCAGCGCGAGCAAGCTCGCGCCCGGGAAAAGCGGCAGCAAGCTGCCGCACTCCAAAGCAGGGCTGAAGCACGCGGCTGGCGCAGAGCGAAGCTCTGCGGGCTTCAGGCGTCGCATCCAAGCGAAACGCCGAGCTTCGTTCTGCGCCATCCACGATTAAAGATGCCTGCCGAGAATTGAACCTTTAGCGTACTTCGTTCGACATAATCAGTGAACGCGCATGGAAAAGAACGATCAAGCCAGATATGAATGGATGGCCCTGCGTTGTCAGGCGGGCGAACCGGGCGCATTCGAAGATCTGGTCGCAGTCATGGAGAGGCCGCTCTTGTACTACGCCACCAGTCTTCTCGGCAACCCCGACGTTGCGCTCGACGTAATGCAGGACGCCTGGATCCGAATTTTCCGTGGCATTCGTAAACTGCGTGATCCTGGGGCGCTCAGGCCATGGCTTTATAGCATCGTCCACGGCATCGCGATCGATCATATGCGCAAAGACCGCTCTCGTGAAGGAGCGGAGAGATTTCAATTCCAGGACTTCAACGAAGCCGAAGAACCGTCATTTGCTGAAGTCGACGGAGCGGCTCTCCACCATGCGCTAAGTGAGATCGACTTTAAACATCGCGAAGTCTTGGTGCTGCACTTTCTCGAAGATCTGTCCATGGCGGAGATCGCCACTGTAATCGGCTGCGCCGAGGATACCGTCAAATCCCGCATTCACTATGCAAAACGAGCTATAAAGGAAATGCTGAAAGGGAGCGGTTATGGAAAAGGGAAATGAGAGTGTGCGCGAACGCCTGTTAGCGCACCTGCCACAGGCAACGAATGTAGCGGCGTATCGAGAGGAGGTGGCCGCCCTCGTGGCCAGGAAAGAGAAGGCATTTTCCACATTTCGTTGGACTAGTCGCATCTGGTCGCTTCTCGCGCTGGTTTTCGCAATGTGGGCTCTCCGCTGGGCAGGGACGCACGACGGGTCAATCGTGCGCTCCCTCGCGGTCGTCGCTGTGTTTTTCTTCCTGATCGGCTTGAAGGAGCAAACGGTGATTTATATCCGTCGCTACCAGATTGATCTATTGAAGGAAATCAAGCAGACACAAGTACAATTGCTGGAATTGCAAGCGTCTTTGGAGCGCGGGACACAGCGGTAGAGTGGCAGTTCTCGAGGCTTGTTGAAACCCTCGCCTGGCGGAGAGCGAGGATTGGCGCTCCCCCCGGCATGGCAATTCCGCCGATCGCAGTGCGCCCCGCGCCAGTCGGGCGCTTCCCTCGCATTTTTGGCATTTTTCGCTTGACAACCCCACGAGCCCATGATAGCCTATAGTTGTGGTCACATTCGAGACATTTTGTCGTAGCTTGGCGCCATGCGGCGCCGATGCCCGGGACAATCGCGGAGTGCTTCGGCAGGAAGAGGAGCAGCACACTACAAAAAATCGAAAATCGGGGGAACGAACCTAAGAAGTGCCTGAAAACAAAGAAAGTCACTCTTTTTGATGCTGCACATTGCGCGCGTTTTTGCGCGTTATTTGGCACGAATCGGCGCATAAACAGACCAAATCCCGTCGCATTTGAGTAAAGGCACCGAACCGTGACAGCGACAACAAGTCGGCTACGCACGCGATCGACCTGTTTCGTTCAGGCCCGCTGGCGAGCGACTGGCAGCCGACGCTCAGCCGTCCATCCGGTTTAGGAGAGATCCGATGCCGGCTTTAGGAAGAATTCTCGGCTCAATCGCATTGCTTGTGGCGTTAGGCCTGACCGTGCCGGCGTCAGCCCAGGAAGCCCCCATTGAACTCCATGGAGGCTGGACGGCGACCGCAGGGGTCAATCGGACTTTCCTGGGCACGTGGACGGCGCAGGTTCTGCCGGACAAGCCAAACTCCGCCGAGGGCTCTTGGACGCTCCTCAACGAGAGCGGCCAGACCATTCTCGAAGGCACGTGGGCAGCCAACAAGACACGCCTCGGCTGGCAAGGCGCCTGGGCGGCTCGAACCCTGACGGGCCAGTCATTTTCCGGTACTTGGACTGCTGACGTCATCGGCTCAAGCATCAAGACGTTCAGACAGATGCTGGAATGGACGCTCCAAAAGGATATCCTAGGCTCGTGGCGTAGCGGCCGCGAGCAGGGCAGGTGGCGGCTGGCGGGTTCCCATCAAGCCGCTCAAGGCCGCTGAGGCGATGCCGTAGCGGGGCTTGCGCAAGGCAGTACTTGTGTACCGTTGATTGCTGCGAACCTCAACATTAGAATCGGGTTAGCTGCCGGTGGACCATGGGCGAGCGGTTGCCCCGGCGAGAGTTCAGGATAACGGCACGAGTTTCGTCCGCTCTGGCCGCAGGAATACACCCCAACGCCAGAGATTCCGTGGTCGACAGGTTCGATCCTATGCGTTCTAAGTCGCTGGTCAAGAAAACCAAGGCGTGGCACGCGTCGGTTTGCAGCTTCGCGCTGATGCTGGCGTTGGGCAGCGCGGCGTTATGGGGTCAGCAAGTTCAGCAAGAGGCGCCACCGCCCGTCCAGCCACAAGCTGAGCCATCGCCTGCAACGCCGTCTCAAGCGCCGCCGTCGGCAGCGCAATCTGACTCCGAGCGGCGGCCTGGAACCCCGCCTAAAGCGCAGAGACAGAAGTCACCGCTGGACGAACTTGACGATCTCGAGCCGCGTGCGAAGGCGTCGCCGCCACCCGAGCCGACCGAGACGGAGAGTCTCCGCGTGTTATTGGGACGGCCGCTGGTGGTCACTTCCCCGGCAACCATCACTCGGTTCTCGGTTGCCGATCCCAACATCGTTGACCTCGTGGTGTTAAACAACAACGAGATCTTGGTGATCGGCAAACAGAGGGGCCGCGTCTCACTCGTGGTGGCGGATGCGACGGGGCAAAGCCAGCAATTCGATATCAACGTGGAATGCGAGCCCCCCGCCATGCCGGACCAATTGCTGGCAGCCATCTCTGGCCAGCCGGCGCCCGGAGAAGCGCCGGAGCACAGCAGGACCTGGATTTACTGGGTCGTCGTTGGGTCAATTCTTTTGGCGGGCGGAACCATTCTTGGCGCCAGGCGGCGCCGTCGGCCGAGCTTTTCCAATCTTGGGCTTCAAGCGCTAAGCAGCAGTGCGGCCGGCACCACGCAGGGAGGAGCGGCAATTGCCGAGCCGCACGAGTCGCCCGCTGTGCACGATTCTGACGCAGACAACACCACCGACCGTCTCGCGGGTCTCCAGGCATGTGGCCGATTCCTCGAGGCAGTGGGCGAGGAGTGTCGGGTTTCCGCGCGTCTAGGTCGGACGCTTTCCGTGGTCCTGGTGGACCTCGACGGCTTTGAGCCCACTAGTGACCGAGACAGCCAATCAGAAAGTAAGCAGATCCTGACCGTCGTCGCCAAGTTGCTCGAAGCGCGCTCAAGGCAGCCTAATCTGGTCGCGAGTTACGGGAGAGGCAAGTTCGCCCTCCTCTTGCCTCAGACGAACACGCAGCAGGCAGAAATACTGGCGGAGAGAATACGAACTTCCGTGGAAACTAACGCTGTGCTGCGGGCGCGCGCAGTGACCGCCAGCATAGGCATCGCAACCTACCCGGACCACGGAGGTGTCTCTGAAGAGATTCTCAAGCTTGCGGATTCCGGAGTGCAGCTCGCGAAGAGATATAAGGGGAACTGTGTGAAGGTGCTTCCGCCCGTCCCGAAACCCGGAAATGCCGAACGTAATGAGCGGCTCTTGGAAAAGTATTTCGACTTGGAGGCGAAAGCGACGCCCCACACGGCGCATGGTCCGGAGCCTGGCGATTCCAGAGATGCTTCAACGACCGCGCCGAACCAAAGTTCTCTCTTGGACACCATCACTGCCCTGGCGTTCGCCGTTGACGCCAAGGGCCCTTACACCGCGGGCCATTCTCAAGTGGTTTCCAGGCTGGCAGCCCGCATCGCCATTCAGGTGGGATTATCCGTCGCAGAAGTCGAAGAAACCCGGCTGGCAGGCCTTGTTCACGATATCGGCAAGATCCAAGTGCCGGAATCCGTTTGCAACAAGCCCGATCAGCTTACCACGGAGGAGTTCGAGGTGATGAGCAGACATTCGTCGTGGGGCGCGAAGATCCTGGAACCGCTGAATGTGAAATCCATCGAGAGCATCGTGCGCCACCACCACGAGCGATTTGACGGCAAGGGTTATCCCGATAGGCTGGCGGCGGACAAGATCCCCTTGGGCGCACGCATCGTCGCCGTCGCGGAGTCCTTCCACAGCATGCTATCCGACCTGCCTTACAAAAGCGCTAAGTCCTTCGAAGATGCCCTGGCCGAATTGCGCCGCTGCTCCGGCATGCAGTTCGACCCCGAGATCGTGATGGCCTTCCTCGACTGGATCCAGTCCTACGCTGCGTCCCCCGAGCGCCAGAAGGCGTGAGGTACTCGGGAGCGCGGGCATCCTGCCCGCAGCGTGCGTGCAATTGCGGCGCGAAAGGCGGGCAGGATGCCCGCGCTCCCGGATATCTTCAGAGCAGCGAAGGATGACACTGTTTGATTTTTTCCTGTCGCCATCCTACTCAAGCACGAAGATGTTCTTCTTGGAGCAGATCTCTTTCAGGATTTTGGGCCATACCGTTACGCTGACTTCGCCCAGGTGAGCCTTACGGAGCAATTGCATCAGCGTTCGCGACTGTCCGATGCCGCCGCCAATAGATAACGGAATACGGCCGGTCAAGATCCCCTGATGGTAAGGCATTTTCATCAACGAAAGCTGGTGGGCCATTTCCAGTTGTAGTTTCAGGGTTTCCGCCGTCACCCGAATTCCCATCGAAGTCAACTCATGCCGCCGCTTGGTCACGTGATTCCACACCAGGATATCGCCGTTGATTCCGTGCGTGGGCTTGCCGGTTTCCGGACTCGTATCCGTCACCCAATCGTCGTAATCGGCAGCGCGATTTTCGTGCGGATAGCCGTCCTTTAATGGCCAGCCGATCCCGATAATGAAGATGGCCGGGTACGTTTGCAGCACCTTCGTCTCCCGCTGTTTGCGCGGCAGATCGGGGTACATCTCGAGGATTTCTTCGGCGTGTAAGAACGTCAGTTTCTCAGGCAGATCGGGGTATCGCCCATCCTTGAGCTGCGGGAACATCTCCTGCGCGAAGCGTTCTGCGCCCACCAGCACTTTCCAGATGCTTCCTACGACTTCTTTCAAAAACCCCAGGTTACGGTGCTCGGCGGTGATCACCCGCTCCCAATCCCACTGGTCCACGTAGGCGCTGTGGTCATGATCAAGGAAGTAGTCCTTGCGAACTGCTCGCATATCGGTGCAAATACCCTCGTCCACGCGACAGTGGAACTGGTTCAGTGCAACTCGCTTCCACTTCGTCGCCGCCTGCACCACCTGGGCATCAATGGGATGCTTGTCGTAATCGTTCGAGATATGGAACGACACGGGAGTGCGCGATCCATCCCGGTCCAGCATGTCATTCACGCCGCTTTCTACGTCCACGATCAGCGGCACCTCAACCCTCATCAGATTGAGTTCTTTACAGAGGTTATCTTCGATGTACCGTTTTACATGAAAGATCGCTTGCTGGGTTTCTTTCTCGTTCAGCAAGGAGCGATAGTCTAAGGGAAGGATTCTCTCCAATTCGTCGTAATTACCAATTCCAGGTCCCGCAAGGTCAGCTATTTTGCTGGATACATCGGTGCTCATCGTTTTGCCCCCTTCTTTGTCACGACAACTCCCAAGGCGAGCGGCGCGGCGGATTGATTTGCGCGTTGGCAATCTCCAGGTCGCCGGCACGGCCCTCTGCCACGCGCTTGATGCGCTCATGCTCGGCATCCCACTCCAGCGTAGTTCCCATACGCACCGCGATGCTGCCCAACAACACGGCTTCCACGACCTTCTGCTCGAACTCGAAGTTTGCGCGCGGTGGCTCGCCGCCCCGGATGGCCCCTATCCACTCCTCGTAGGCCCCGGGCGATTTCGGCAGATTGTCCGGGGGCGGCTCGAAAGCTTTCATCCGGCTGGCGGGGATCAACCGGGCATTCTGGCCCTCAAAACTGCACAGGATCTTGCCTCGTTCTCCTACCAGCAGCATGCCTTCGCCGTCCTCGACATCGCTCATATGCTCATCCGGTTCCAACTCCGCCGGGCGGGGCGGGCGCAGATCGCCGTCATACCAGTGGAGGGTCACCGGCGCCCGATCCTCGCGCGCCGGGAACTCCCAATGGATGAGCGAACCCACAGGATAGGTTTCCGGAAAGCGTGGCGTAGAGCTGGCGTCCACCCTGACCGGTGAGGTCAGCTTCAGCGCGCGGAACATCGTATCGAAACTATAGTTGCCCATATCCCCAATGGCGCCCACGCCAAAGTCAAACCATCCGCGCCACACAAACGGCAAATAGACATGGTTGTAAGGACGCGCGGGTGCAGGACCCAACCACAGATCCCAATCCAGGCCGTCCGGCACGGGCTCAGGATCTTTGGGCCGCTCGATGCCTTGGGGCCAGTATGGGCGCTGCGACCAGTTGTGCACTTCGCGCACCTGCCCGATCACTCCCGCCGCAACCCATTCCGTAAGCAGTCTCGTCGCCTTCGAGGCCTCGTTAATAATCGCCACCTGTGTGGCCACTTTCGTTTCCCGCGCCACCTGCGCCATAAGACGGGCCTCGCGAATGCTGTGGGTCATTGGCTTCTGGCAGAAGACATGCTTGCCGCGCCGCATGGCGGTAACGGAAACCTGGGCATGCCAGTGATCGGGTGTGCAGACCACCACGGCGTCCAACTTCTTCTCCTTGTCGAGCATTTCCCGGAAGTCGTTGTACGCCCCGCAGCCCGCATAGCCGGAGGAACTCCGCTCTTTGCGGTAGTATGCATCCACCAGGCGCCGGGCCGGCTCGCGACCGCAGGTGGGGCCTTTCCAATCCACACCCCATCCTGAGTCATTCAATAGCCTGCGCTCCTTCCCCACCAGTTCTCCGTGACCCCACTCGGAATAATCACTGCTCTCCCGGTTGACGTCACACACCGCTACGACCTCAACGTCCTTCATTTTCACAAAGTCCATCATCACGCGCGTGCCTTGTGCGCCAACCCCAATGCACCCTAGCGCGATCTTTTCGCTCGGGCCCACGCGCCCGCCAGCACCCCCGCCGCCCATGGCCGGTCGGGCCAGCCCGGTGAGTGCCGCCGCAGCCACAAGACTCACGAATTCCCGCCTCGTCGCTCGTGAGGTTTGCACATTGTGTCCCTTCATTTTTGCCTCCTGCTCCGTTTGTGGGGACTGCCTTTGCGGCCGCGCCCGCGCAAACGCAGGCGCTCCCCACGCCCTGCGGCTTTCAAACGGACTTAAGTTTCGCCAAGCGTGACCGACTATACGTTCGGAGGAACGCTGGCCGCCGCTGCCGAACTCGGAGAAGAAACCGGGCCGACACGCGGCGCCAAACTTTACTAAACCATGCGGCCAAAGGCAACTCCGTATTTCCTCCAGCGCAAGGCCATGCTCGCCGGAGGGTTCGTCGTGATTCGCCTGGGCATCACAGAACGTCACCCGATGGATACGAAACGAACAACAGTACCACGGTACTATTGGTAAAAACGCTATCTTGCGCAATAAGAAAGAGTTGGAATTGGTCTTCGGATTTGCAACGGGTGGCCGCGAAGGAGGCCTAAATGCGCATAGCCTCACTTTTCCCTGATCTGTCCCGGGAGATAACCTGAACAAATAAAGGAGGATACGTATGAACCTGTGGGGTCGCCAGTTGTTGTTCTATTGTTAATCAATACCACTGTAACAAATCCCAGACTGCCCGATCCCTTCCCATTCTTGGTCGTTTGTCAATAGATTCGGCCCCTCGCAGACCCATGAGGGAATTTCGACTGAAGGAAGTTTTGCTCCTGGTTTGAACGAATGAACACGTTGAGCTTATCCGATAGGGCTTGGCCCAAGGACTCATCGCAAGAGAGCGATGGCGCCGACAAGCAGGCTCGAAACAGCGCAAAAAACAAGGGGAAAGGAGGGGGTCTGTTTGCCAGGGCCCGCCGCATCCCGAGTCAACTCCACACCAAGAAGTGGATCTTCAGCCGCGAGAGTACTCGCGTTGACGCAGATATCCCAGTTACCATCAGCGGAATCGACCAGGACGGCCATCTCTTCAGCGAAGAGACGCGCACCCTAGACGTTAGTAAGCGCGGAGCGAAAATCGCCGCATCGACTCTTCTGGCTGTCGGCACGTACCTCTGGATCGAAAGCCCCAACATGCAGAAGCCGACCGTCGCGAGAGTCGTCCGCCACGGCGCGCAACAAGATGGTATTTTTGAGATTTGTGTCACCTTGCCGGAGATCGATGAAGCGGAGCACATTTGGAACATCGAGTCCGCGCCGGAAGACTGGAAACAAGGCCCCGAGCAGCCCTCAGCCGCGAGGCGGCTTGAGCGCATCTATGCGCGTGATTGGGTAACAAAATTCGAGTCGCTCTCCAAAGCCCCGACCCTGCCGTCCGAAGTTGCTGGTGAGCTCGAACCTTCCCGTGAGTCTCCCATGCCGTTCGCCCCGACTGCAGATACTCGCTCCGAGTTTAAGATGCAGCCGGGAAAAATCATCGAATTTGTTATGGGCGAGCCAGCCAGGCCGGCCTCGGCTGCGGTCCCGGCTTTTGGGCGCAGTGAGGAGCGGACCCTCTCGCTGTCCGACCAGATGCGCGCGGCCGCTGCTTCGGATATCGAAGGGCGTCTAGCGAAACTCGCGATGGCCATGGAATCCTTGGAGCGCCGCGTCGGAGCTCTGGTAGAGAATTTCCAGGGACAAATCGAGAGCAGCCTCCAGACCGTCCAGGGGAGAGAAGCGAACCACGCAGAGGAATTGGGGAGAGTCGCCCGGGAACTAGGAGGACAGTGGGCCTCCCAGTTTCAGGAGCAAGCCGAGGCGGCGCTGGCGAAGCTGCGAGAGGAACTGCAGTCCTCAAGCCAAGCCGTCGAGCAAAGCAAGCAACAACTGGCCAGCTTGGCGGAAGCTAAACTCGCTTCCCTGAGCCAGACCACCCAAGACGAATACGCCCAGCGCTTAGCGCAAGCCTTGCGCGAACAGACCCAGGAGATGCATGCGGCAGCAGACGGCGAGGTCAACTCCATCCGGCAGGCCGCCGCAGAGGGCATCGCAACACTGCGTGAGGAACTGAAAAGCTCAAGCCAAGCCGTCGAGCAAAGTAAGCAACAACTGGCCAGCTTGGCGGAAGCTAAACTCGCTTCCCTGAGCCAGGCTACCCAAGACGAATACGCCCAGCGCTTGGCGCAAGCTTTGCACGAGCAGACTCGCGAGATGCGCACCGTAGCCGCCGGTGAAGTGAACTCAATCAAACACGCCGCCGCGGAAGCCATCGGACAGCTCAGCGACAAGCTTGAGGGCCAAGTCGAAGCGGCGGTGGCGACACTGCGCGAGGAATTGCAAACCTCAAGCCAAGCCGTCGAGCAAGGCAAGCAACAACTGGCCAGCCTAGCGGAAGCTAAAATCGCTTCCCTGAGCCAGGCCACCCAAGACGAATACGCCCAGCGCTTAGCGCAAGCCTTGCGCGAACAGACCCAGGAGATGCATGCGGCAGCAGACGGCGAGGTCAATTCCATCCGGCAGGCCGCCGCAGAGGCCATTGCGCAACTGCAAGGCAAACTCGAGCAGCAAGCCCAGGCAGCCGTCGCGACACTGCGGGAGGAACTGCAGTCCTCAAGCCAGGCCGTCGAGCAAAGCAAGCAACAACTGGCCAGCCTGGCGGAGGCCAAGCTCGCTTCCCTCAACCAGGCTACCCAAGACGAATACGCCCAGCGTTTAGCGCAAGCCTTGCGCGACCAGACGCAGGAGATGCACGCGGCAGCAGACGGCGAGGTCAATTCCATCCGGCAGGCCGCCGCAGAGGCTATTGCGCAACTGCAAGGCAAACTCGAGCAGCAAGCCCAGTCAGCCGTCGCGACACTGCGGGAGGAACTGCAGTCCTCAAGCCAGGCCGTCGAGCAAAGCAAGCAACAACTGGCCAGCCTGGCGGAAGCCAAGCTCGCTTCCCTGAGCCAAACCACTCGCGACGAGTATGCCCAGCGGCTGGAACAAGCTTTGCGCGACCAGACCCAGGAGATACATGCGGCAGCAGACGGCGAAGTCGCGTCGATCCGGCATGCCGCCGCAGAGGCCATCGCAACACTACGCGAGGAACTGCAGTCCTCCAGCCAGGCCGTCGAGCAAAGCAAGCAACAACTGGCCAGCCTGGCGGAAGCCAAGCTCGCTTCCCTGAGCCAAACCACTCGCGACGAGTATGCCCAGCGGCTGGAACAAGCCTTGCGCGACCAGACGCAGGAGATGCACGCGGCAGCAGACGGCGAAGTCGCCTCGATCCGGCAAGCCGCCGCAGAGGCCATCGCGGAACTGCAAGGCAAGCTTGAGCAGCAAGCCCAGGCCGTTGTAACGACACTGCGGGAAGAACTGCAGTCCTCCAGCCAGGCCGTCGAACAAAGCAAGCTGCAACTGGCCAGCCTGGCGGAAGCCAGACTCTCTTCCCTCAGCCAGGCTACCCAAGACGAATACGCCCAGCGCTTAGCGCAAGCCTTGCACGAGCAGACTCGCGAGATGCGCACCGTAGCGGACGGTGAAGTGAACTCAATTAAACACGCCGCCGAGGAAGCTATCGGGCAGTTAAGCAACAAGCTTGAGGAGCAAGTCGAAGCGGCGGTGGCGACACTCCGGGAGGAACTGCGGTCCTCCAGCCAGGCCGTCGAGCAAAGCAAGCAACAACTGGCCAGCCTGGCGGAAGCCAAACTCGCTTCCCTCAGCCAATCCACTCGCGACGAGTATGCTCAGCGGCTGGAACAAGCCTTGCGCGACCAGACCCAGGAGATGCACGCGGCAGCGGACGGCGAGGTCAACTCCATCCGGCAGGCCGCCGCGGAGGCCATTGCAACACTGCGTGAGGAACTGAGAAGTTCAAGCCAAGCCGTCGAGCAAAGCAAGCAACAACTGGCCAGCCTGGCGGAAGCCAACCTCACTTCCCTCAGCCAAGCCACCCAAGACGAATACGCTCAGCGCCTGGCACAAGCCTTGCGCGACCAGACCCAGGAGATGCACGCGGCAGCGGCAGGTGAGGTGAAGTCAATCAAGCAGGCCACCGCAGAGGCAATTGCTCAACTGAATGCCGTCGAGCGGGCGAAGGAGTCGAATCTCCTATTCCGGGCCGAAGTCGCGGAAGAGCGCCTGACAGGAGTCACGTCGGCAATAGAGGCGCTGAAGGGGCGCGTGGGGCAACTGACGGAGGAACTGGAGGGGCACCACGCGGCGAAGAAGGAAGACTTGGAGGGAATTGCGCAGCAGTTGGGAGCGCGGTGGTCTCAGCAATTTCAGGAGCAGGCCGCCGCAGCCGTCGAAGCCCTGCGCACCCGCATGACGGCGCTGGCGGAGGAATTCCAAGCGACGCAGACAAGGAAGGCCGCGGATCTCGAGAGGGTCTCAGGGGATCTGGAAGCGACGTGCTCCCAGCGAATTCAGGAACAGGCAAAGGAAGCCGTGCAGCGGCTGAGGGAGGAAGCAGAGAGTTCAGGCCAAATCGTGGAGGAGACCAAGAAACACCTGGCCAGTCTGGCGCAGTCCAGTCTGGCAGCCGCAGGCCAAGTGAACCCGTCGGAGTCCAGCCCGCTCCTCGCCCAAGCGTTGCAGGAACAGGTGCAGCAGATACAAGCCGCAGCGGATGCGCAAGTGAATGCCATCAGGCAGGCCGCGCAAGACGCGATCACAGAGGCGCAGGTGGCGGGGCGTCAGCGTGAGGAAGATTTTCTGGCACGGACCGGCGTAGCCGAGGAACGTCTGAAAGCAGTATCCCTGGCGGTGGAGTCGTTGACAGAGAGCGTCCACGCGGGCGGAGGGTTGCAAGCCGCCGATTTGGACAATGTCGCCCAAGAACTAGGCAACCGGATGACCCTGCAGTTCGAGAAGCAAACCGAGCTGGCGGTGGAGAAAGTGCGGGCAGAAGTAAGGAACGCCGGGCGCGCCGTGGAGGAATTGGCGCGTCAACTCTCTGGTCTGGCGGAAACGAAGCGGGCCACCCTTAACCAGGTTGCGACGAACGCTGCGGCGGGTTTCGAGGCGCAGCAGAGAAAGTTGAAAATGCAGTTTGAGACGGCGCGAAAAGACCTCGAGGATCTTGTCGCGCGACGCATGGCGAGGATGTCCGTCGGGGCAATTCACAGTGCAGACCCTTCGGACCGGAAGAGTCTCATAGTGAAACTGGCCGTCGGAGCAGGACTTTTCCTTATCATGGTGGCGTCTCTCCTGGCTGTCTCTCTTTCCACGCACACTGTGATGCAGTTGCGAAATGACGCGCCCACAGAATTCGCCGACGATAATCCGACCTGGAATGCCAAACGGCGCGATCGGGAGCACGAGGTCGCGCAGGCGTATTGGCGAGCAGCAGCCGCGGCCTTGCAGGCCAAGTATCCGTTCGGCAGCGATCTGCCGGCCGATCCGCCCGATGAATTTCGAGTCGATGGCACCTACGACCCGCCGGGCGGCGCGAAGGCCCTTGCCGATCTCAGGCTTCACTATTGGGACAGTGTTCGCCAGGCTTGGCACCAGCGCTCCTTCTGGGTAGAAGCCCAGGAACCCGACACCACTTGGAGTGCCCGCTTCCATAACACCTGGGAGCGAATCGCAGGTAAGTAGGCGTGGGTCGGCGCCGCATCCTGTCCAGGCCGAGGCCGGCCGTGCTGCGCTTGCTCCCTTTCCTTTTTAATTCAACAGACAACACTCAAAGTGGATCACTCGGTCACAACGTTCTCGCCAGCCGCCGAGGCCTTGCGTCCGCGCCGCATTCTCTTGAATCCGGAATCTTGAATTTTGAATTGTGGCCCTGCCCCCCTGTGTTACAGTGGCAGTGGATTGCGCGATTGTAAGGCCGCATTGCTGGCCGCCTGTTTGCCGGGACAAACGGAATGACCACGCTGATTCAGGACATACGCTACGGCCTGCGCCAACTGCGTCGTAGCCCGGGAGTGGCGGTGGTGGCGATGGTCACGCTCGCTCTCGGCATTGGCGCCAATACGGCGATTTTCACTCTGGCCAATTCGGCGTTCTTTCGCCGTCTTCCCTTCCCCAACGCCGATCGTCTCGCCTTCCTCTGGCAGGACAATTCCCGTACGGGAGAAACCGAAGGCGCCGTCTCGTACCCGAATTACGCCGATTGGCGCGCCCAGAGCCGGGCATTTGAGGACATGGCCTTCATCTCCTTCGGCAAGAATTTCCTGACCGGGAGTGGCGGCAGTACGACGCTCAACGGGCCGAGCGGACCGGAGCAGGTTCCCGCCGCACTGGTCTCCACCAACTTTTTCGCGGTGCTTGACGTGAGGCCTCTGCTCGGCCGGGGCTTTCTTCCCGAAGACTCGGCAGAGGGGCACACCAGTGTTTTGGTCATCAGTTACGGCCTGTGGCAGGAACGATTTGGAGGCGACCCTCAGATTGTCGGCAGACGCCTAAAAATCTGGGGAGAGAACGAGAACGTCATAGTTGGAGTGCTTCCTAGTGGATTCACGTTCCCGAATAAAACTCAGATTTGGGAACCACGCGCAGTAAACGCTTTCCTTCGGACCAAAGCAAGGCAGTACCCTAACCTGGCCGTCGTCGGCAGTCGCAAGCCGGGAGTGACTTGGCAACAAGCCCAGGCGGAGATGAGCACCATCGCCGCGCGCCTGGCCAGTGCATACCCCGCCGTCGACGCCGGAGTGGGCATCCGCATCGTTCCGCTTCGCCAACAGTTATCGGAAAGGGTCGGTCAAGGCATCGTGATGCTGTGGGGAGCCATCTTGGGAGTCCTGCTGATTGCCTGCCTGAACACAGCGAGCCTCTTGATCGGCCGCACCGCGGGACGCCGGAAGGAAATCGCTCTGCGACTCTCGCTGGGAGCGAGTTGGCGCCGCCTGGCGCGCCAACTTCTTACGGAGAGCCTTGCACTCGCCTTAGCGGGCGCCTTGCTCGGCGTCGGCTTGGCCGTGGCGATCGTGAACCTGGTCTCCAAGTTGAATCCGGACATCGCCAGACTCAACAGCACAGTTGTGGACATCCGCGTATTGGCCTACACGGCGGCAATCACTGTCCTCACGGCGCTGCTTTGCACCGTACTACCGGCTGCGATCGTTCCGTCGGTCGATGTGAGCAGCGCGCTCAAAGAAAATGCCGGCTCCGCGTCCCTCGCCACACATTCGACCCGCCGCGTGCTGATCGTAACCGAGGTCGCGATGGCGTTTGTGCTGCTTATGGGCTCCGCAGTGTTGATCCGCAACCTCTGGGGAATCCTGCACACCGACCCGGGGTTCGACGCGGAGCACGTTCTGGCGTTCCACGTTTATTGGCCGGGCGGGGCGAAAACGCCGGAAGAGTCCTCAGCGCGCAGCGCTTTGAGCGTCGCTCTCATGCGCCGCTTGAGGTCGCTTCCGGGGGTCACCTCAGTCGCCACCGCGTCGTTTGTCCTGTTTCCGGATGAGATGTACAAGGTTCCTTTCGAGGCCGAAGGACTCTCTGCGGATCCGTCCGGTCAAAAACTGCTGATTTCGAACAGCGAGGTAAGTCCGGATTTTTATCGTGCCATGGGAATCCCGCTCGTGCGCGGACGCCTCTTCTCCGCCGCGGACTCGGCGAAAGGCGCGCTGCCCGTTGCCGTGGTCAACCAAACCATGGCTCGCCGCATCTGGGGAGATGAAGAATCCGTCGGCAAACGGTTCAAGTTTGCGGACCCGAATTTCAAAAGCCCCTGGTTCACCGTCGTGGGCACTGTGGGCAACGTCCGAGGCGAAGGATTGGAGAATCAGTCCGACCCGATGGCGTACGTCCCGTCCAACGATGACATGAGCGATGACATCATTATTCGAACCAAAGGCGACCCGCTCGCCCTGGGCTCTGCGGTGCGGAGAGAACTCCGCTCGCTGGACAAAAACCTGTTCATTGCCCACATGAATTCGGCGCGCTCCATGCTGTTCGAACGCGAGGCCCACTGGCAGTTCACCGCCTGGCTGCTCGGCAGCTTTGCTTTCGTCGCCGCGCTCCTTGCCGCGGTTGGCATTTACGGAGTGCTCGCCTATTGGGTGGCGCAACGGACGCAGGAAATTGGGGTTCGAGTCGCGCTGGGCGCTGAGAAAAGTGACGTGCTGTGGTTGGTGGTCGGACAAGGATTGAAGATCGCCATCTTGGGCGTGGCGATCGGCGTGGCGGCCGCCCTCGGCCTCTCCCGCTTTTTCTCCAGTTTGCTTTACGGCGTCCAGGCCACCGATCCCCTGTCGCTCGCGGTCGTGTCGCTGCTTTTGGGCGCGGTGGCGCTGCTGGCTTGTTACGTTCCCGCGCGCCGGGCGGCCAAAATCGATCCGATAGAAGCGTTGCGGTGTGAATAAAGCAGTGGCTCGTAGCCAGTGGCTAGTACTTGCTGCCGAAGTTCCGCGTCGTATTGCTGGGCGGCGGGAAGGGCGGGGCTTCAGCCCCGCCGCGGAAAACGGCTGGTCATTGGGGGCTTTAGCCCCTGAAGGAACGTGGCTTCGGGGCCTAAAGGCCCAACGCGTTGGGCTCCCGGAGGCGGCGGGGCTGAAGCCCCGCCCTTCCAAGGCGCCGCGTTATCGCGGCGACTTCCGTCATTAAGTACTAGTGGTTAGTTGCCTTTGCGGCCTTTGCGTGCTTTGCGGCTTTGCGTGAAACCGGTCGGAGGAACGCGGTGGGCACTCTAATTCAAGACCTTCGCTACATCCTGCGGCAACTTCGCCGCAGTCCCGGATTTGTGGCCGTGGCTGTGGCCACCTTGGGCTTGGGAATCGGAACCACAACCGTGGTGTTCAGCGTGGTGGACGCCGTGCTCATGCACGGCACGCCCTACCGGAATCCCTCTCAACTCGTCGGGATCAGCACCAAAAACCCCCAAGGCGAAGAGATGTGGGTTTCTGGGGGAGACTTCAATGATTGGCAGTCATTACCCCAAGCGTTTGAGAGCCTGGCTGCGTATAAGCAATGGGAATTTCGCGTTCTCACCGGGGCTGGCGAGCCGGACGAGGTGTGGACCGCGCCGATCTCCGGCAATGCTTTTCACCTGCTCGGTGTCAACGCGGTCCTGGGACGCACTTTTGCGGAGAATGAGACCCAAGCCGTAGTTTTGAGCCCTGCCTATTGGCGCAGCCATTTCGCCGCGGACCCCAAGATCATCGGCAAAGCCTTGACCCTCGACTCCAAACCGTACACGGTGGTCGGCGTCGCCCCGGCTGATTTCGAGTTTCCCGATCCCCACACCCAGATCTGGGTTCCCTTGACGTTCACCGCCGCCGAAAAGGCCGATCACGAGCATCACACCGTCAGGGTCATCGCGAGGTTGAGCGCAGGCAGTAACTTGAAACAAGCCCAAGCCGCGTTGGACGTGGTTACACGCCGGCTCGCCCTCGAGTACCCCAAGACGAATGCCGGCTGGAGTTCCATCGTCAAGCCCTTCGAAGCCCGGGAAATCGGCAACAACTACCGCCTGGCTATCTTGGCCTTGCTGGCGGCGGTGATCTTTGTGCTGCTGATTGTGTGCGCGAATATGACCAGCATGCTCCTCGCCCGCGGCACAACGCGGCAAGGCGAGATCGTCATCCGCGCCGCCTTGGGCGCCGGCCGGTTGAGGTTGATCCGGCAACTCGTGGCCGAAGGCACATTGTTGGCGGTAGGGGGCGTAGGTGCAGGCCTCATCTTGGCGTGGTGGGGCCTCTCGACCGTCCTGAAGCTACTTCCCAAGTACACCCTGATCGAGCCGGGCGTGTACCGGACCTCGCTTAATCTGCCGGTGATCGCCTTCGCCGTAGCGCTGGGGCTACTAACGGGAGTCGTGGTGAGCTTACTTCCCGCCTTGCGCCTCTCGAGCTGCAATTTGAATGAATCTCTCAAGCAGCAGGGTCGAACCCCGGGGACAGGCGCACGAGGGTCGCGGCTTCAGCGCGTGCTGATTGTATCCGAGGTGGCGCTGGCGCTGGTCCTGCTGGTAGGAGCAGGACTGATGATTCAGACTTTCGCGCGACTGGAAACCGCACCCACCGGCTTCAAGCCTGACCATCTTTTGACGGTGCGAGTGCCGCTGGTGAATTACAAGCATTCGACACGCGAACAGTCGGCGGCTTTTTACCGCACCGTGCTCGAACGCATCCTCGCTGTTCCTGGCGTGAGGGCGGCCGGGATGGCGAATAACCTGCCTTTCATAGGATTTAACACTTCGGTCGATTTCCCTGCCCCCCCGAACTGGACGGGGGGGCACACCTTCTTTCTTCGCGCTCGCAGTGTGAGCCCCGGGTATTTTCAGGCCATGGGGATTCGGTTGAAAGGGGGACGTGACTTCACTGCAGCCGACAACCAGAAGGACGCGCCCTGCGTGCGCATCGTCAACGAAACCATGGCTCGCCTCTACTGGCCGGGCCAGGACCCGGTGGGGCGGCAAATTGAAAAGGAGTGCCGGAACGATACCCCCTCTTTGATTGTGGGCTTGGTTGCCGACTCGAAGATGGGCTCCGTGGGATCGAAGGTGGAGCCCGAGCTATACATTCCTTACGCCCAGGCCCCGTTTGCATCCTTCCTGGTGACTTTCGCAATCCGCACCTCTTCGAATCCCACTGATGTTGCCGCCGCCGTGCGCCGCGCGGTGTGGGATGTGGACCGGGACCAGCCCGTGACCCAGGTACGAACGATGGAGAATGTCGTTTCGGAATCTCTCTGGTGGGAGCGCGTCTCCGGGTTAACGCTCGGAATCTTCGCGGCCATTTCCCTTCTGCTTGCGGCCGTAGGCATCTACGGAGTCTTTTCCTACACGGTCACGCAGCGGACACACGAAATCGGTATTCGTACGGCCTTGGGCGCCAGTCGCGCAGATATATTAAAGATGGTGGTCGGAGAAGGTCTGCTTCTCACCTTGATCGGCGTGGGCGCAGGGATTGCTGCCGCACTCGCGCTCACCCGGCTTCTCGCGAGCCTGCTTTACGGCGTCCGGCCCCGTGACCCCCTCACCTTTGTGGCCTTGTCGTTGTTGCTTACAGCCGTGGCCGTCCTCGCCTCGTACTTGCCCGCACGCCGGGCGACCAAGGTCGATCCGATCGAGGCGCTGCGGTATGAATAAAGCCCGCGTGGCGGCTTTTGAGTGGTGTCAATATATCTTTTCTGGTATATTAGCCTATGGCGTGGACGGTCGAGACTTTAAATGAGATTGTGGATGCGGAACTGGAGGCATTGCCTGAAGATATGCGGGCAAGGCTGTCACGTATCGCGAATCTCATTGAAGAAGTTGGCCTCGAACATGTGGCCGAGCCACATGTGAAGCGTCTTGAAGGCCGTCTGTGGGAAATGCGGCTAAGCGGCCGAAGCGGGATTTCCAGAGCACTCTATGTGACGGCCGCGGGCCGGCGAGTAGTCATTGTTCGGGTCTTCCTGAAAAAGACCGAGAAAACACCGCGCCGTGAGATAGAGTTGGCCCTCTCCCGGGCCAATTTAGTGCGATGACAGGGGTGTATCCGTGGCCCGAATAACCCAACTGCACAAGAAGTGGATGCATGAGCCGAAGTACCGGCAGGCCTATGAGGCTCTTGGGGAGGAATTCGCTTTGGCGAAGGCGGTCATCCGCGCGCGGAATCGCGCCGGGCTCACTCAAGAGAGATTGGCCCGAAAGATGGGAACGACGCAGCCCACAGTTGCCCGCCTGGAAAGTGGGCGGACGCTTCCCTCCATGCGGACTCTCCAACGCTTAGCGACGGCCACGGGGTCCCGTTTGCAGATCAGCTTTGAGCCTCGGCGTACCAATCGAGTTGCAGGGTAGACTTGCCACCCCGGCTTTCGCCAGGGAACACCGCTCGACCCTAGCTTTACCAACTGGCACTTTATATAACGCCATGGGCACGCTAATTCACGACCTTCGTTACGGCCTCCGTCAACTGCGCCGCAGTCCTGGCTTCACAGCGGTGTCGGTGCCGACTCTGGCGCTGGGCATCGGGGCTACCACAGCCATCTTCACCGTGATCAATACGGTGCTCCTGCACCCGCTGCCCTACCCGGATGCCGACCGCATCGTCAACATCGGTCGAGCCGGCCCGGGCAACGTTTATGGGGACACCGTTCCGATGTTCAGCTTCTGGCAGCAAAACAATCCGGGCTTTGCGGATCTGGCAGCCTATCAACAAGACGCCAGCAGCGTAAATCTCAAGGGCGGCGACCGCCCGAAACTGGTGCAGGCACTCAAGGTCTCGCGGGAATACTTCCGGTTGTTTGGCGCGGCCCCGATCCTGGGGCGAACGTTTAGTGCCGCAGAGGACCAACCAGGCGGCGCGAGCGTCCTGCTGATGAGCTTCGGCCTTTGGCAACTGCGGTTCGGCGGCGATCCCTCGATTGTGGGCAAAGCTATCACTCTGGGCCGCACATCGTTCACGGTAATCGGCGTCCTCTCGCCTCGCTTCAAGCCCTACCCCTCGGCCGAGGTTTGGATTCCTTTGCAGGCTGACCCGAATAGCACCGATCAGGCGCACGTGCTGACGGCTGTCGGCCGGCTCTCGCCCGGCACGACCCTCGCGCAAGCCAATTCCTGGATGAAAGTCCTTGGCGACCGCTACATCCAGGCGCATCCCGAGCAGCTCGGGAGCGACGAACATGTAGGCGCCATTCCCATGCGGCAGCGTTTGACGGGGAACGTACGGCCAGCCCTGATCATTCTGCTGGGCGCCGTCGGGATGGTGCTGCTGATCGCCTGCGCCAACGTCGCCAACTTGCTGCTCGCCCGCGCTCTCAGCCGGCAGAAGGAAATGATCGTGCGCGCCGCCCTCGGCGCCGGGCGGGGGCGCATCGTACGCCAACTGCTCACCGAGAGTCTCCTGCTCGCGCTTGCGGGCGGGTCGATGGGCCTCCTGCTCGGCCCTTGGGGCGTGCGGGCGCTTGTGGTTTTCGCGCCCGGGGGTTTGCCGCGCATCCAGGAGATGGCGCGCGTTCCGGCCCTCGACGCACGCGTGGTTGCCTTCAGCGTAACGCTTTCCCTGCTTACCGCTGTTCTCTTCGGCCTTCTCCCGGCCTTCCAGCTTTCGCGCGTCGATCTTGTTTCGTCGTTCAAGGAAGCGGGCGGGCGCACCGGAACGGGACTAAAGCAAGGCCAAACGCGTAACGTGCTGGTAGCCGCAGAAATGGCTATCGCCGTGGTCCTGCTGTGCGGGGCCATACTGCTCATGCGAAGCTTTCTCGCCATGCACAGCGTCGCGCCCGGGTTCGATCCGCGAAACCTTCTCACCCTGAAAGTGGCGCTGGCCGGCGCGCAAGACGCGAACCCCGGCGCGATGGGTCAACTGGCCTACCAAACCGCCCAGCGCATCGAGCGCATTCCCGGAGTCGAGCGGGCGACGGTGGCCAGTTCCCTGCCCACGCAATCTATCGCCGACATGATCTTCGACATCCCCGGCCGGCCGCCGCTCAAACGCTTCAGGTTTACGGGCGACGTGCTCTGGTGTTTCGTTTCCCCCAATTACTTCGACACGCTGAGCATCCCACTACTCTCCGGGCGAGGGTTCCGCGAGCAGGAGCCGCCCCATACGGTGATCATCAATGAGGCCATGCGGCGCAGGTTCTGGCCCCAGCAAGACCCGGTGGGCCAGTCGATTCTGATCGGCGCCAGCCTGGGCCCGCCCCTCGAGCAAGGCAGCACGGAGATCGTCGGCGTGGTCGGTGACGTGCGCGAGTCACTGGATGCTGATCCTCCCGCCACCATGTACCAGGTCTGGTCGAACGTTCCCGGCGGCGGGATCAAGATGGTGAGCCAGATGTACCCCGCCAGCGTCGCGGTGCGTACCAAACCTGGCGTAGCACCCATGAGTGTCAGCCAAGCGGTCGAGCAAGCCTTGCTGACTCGTGACACGCAATTGCCCGCCACCAAAGTCGAGACCATGGACCAGGTAATGCTTGATTCGACGGCACAGAAGAACTTCGACCTTCTGCTGCTCGGCATTTTCGCAGCAAGCGCTCTGCTGCTGGCAGCAGTCGGAATTCTCGGCGTCACCTCATTCTCCGTCCAGCAAAGGACACACGAAATTGGTATCCGGGTGGCCCTCGGCGCCCAGAGGAGCAGCGTGCTGGCGCTCGTGGTGGGTCAGGGACTAGCCGCGGCGATGGCGGGCGTCGGGGTCGGCATAGTTGCCGCACTGGCTTTGACGCGATTCCTATCCAGCCTGCTGTTCGGCGTCGAACCCAACGATCCGCTGACGTTCGGCATCGTTGCCCTCGCCCTCACCGGCATCGCCCTGCTCGCCGCGTACATCCCCGCCCGCCGCGCCACAGAAATCAATCCCATGGCCGCGTTGCGCCACGAGTAATAGTCAACTGGGGCAAGCACTTGCGCGGAATGGAAGTCTGCGCCCGGCAAGCGTACGATAAGATGGTGAGAAATCAGGCAAGTCGAAATCCTCTGCCCCGTTGAAAAACACCATGGGCACACTGACCCAAGATCTCCGCTACGGCCTCCGCATGCTGGTGCGCAACCCAGGTTTTGCGGCCGTAGCCGTCTTTACGCTGGCGCTCGGCATTGGCGCCAACACCGCCATCTTTAGCTTTCTCGACTCTGCACTGAACCCGCACTATCCGGTTAAAGACCAGAAGCAGATTGCCAATCTCTGGGCGTTCAACAACACCTCCGGCGCCACGAGAAGCGGTCTGTCCATACCTGATTTCCTCGACTACCGGCAGCAAAACCACTCCTTCCAGGACCTTGCTGCGTACTCCGACCAAGACTTCCAACTTACTGCCGTAGCCGAGCCCAAGCGCGTTGGCGGCCTCCAAGTTTCCTGCAACTATTTCGAGGTTCTGGGGGTGCAACCGTCTATAGGCCGTCACTTCTTGCCCAAAGAGTGCGAACCCGGCGCGCCCAGGGTCGTCATCCTAGGCCACGCTCTGTGGCAAGCAAGCTTCGGCGCCGACGCGGGAATTCTGGGGCGAAACATTACGCTCGACCGGGAGAGCTACACTGTCATCGGGGTCATGGCCGATCCCGGAGAAAGCGGTCTTTGGATTCCGCTAAACCTTGGCTTCAGCGCTCTCAGCCGGGGAGTTCGCCATGTCATGGTGCGAGGCCGGCTGAAAAACGGACTCAGCAAGGAGCAGGCCCAGGCGGACATGAACAACCTTGCTCATCGCCTCGCGCAGGCGTATCCCGCGACCAACAAGGGCTGGGAAGTGCAGGTCGTTCCACTTCAGGAGGAGATCGGTAAAAAGCTCGGATTGGGCCTCATCTTCATCATGGGACCCGTGACGCTGGTGCTGCTGATCGCTTGCGCCAACGTCGCCAATCTGCTGCTGGCGCGCGCCTCCGTGCGGGAGAAGGAGATGGCGGTTCGCGTGGCCATGGGCGCGCGGCGGGCTCGCTTGATCCGACAACTCCTTACCGAGAGTGTCCTGCTCGGCCTGGCGGGAGGCGCTCTGGGCCTTCTCCTGGGAGCGTGGGGAATGGCGATCCTCCGAGCCCTCTTTGCAGGCGCCCTCCCGGCTTCCGCCGTCCAACCGCACATGCATCTGCGCGTTCTCGGCTTCGCGCTTTTTCTCGGCGTACTAACGCCGCTCGTGTTCGGTCTTGCGCCGGCCCTCGCGGCGTCGAAGCTGGACCTCAATGAGACGCTCAAAGAGGGAGGTCGAGGCTCCCAAGGCTCAGGCGGTTCGCATCGGCTGCGCGAATACTTGGTGATCTCGGAGGTTGGTCTTGCGATCGTTTTATTGGGACTCGGCGGCTTATTGATACGCGCCATGATGGTGCTGGGAAGTGTCAATGACCGCGCCGATCCCAAGAGCCTGCTGACCATGAATGTTTCTTTGCCCGCCGGGGCGTATCCCCACGAATCCGACCTCTCTTCCTTTTATCATAGAGTGCTCGAGAACGCTCAAGCCATCCCCGGTGCGGAGTCGGCCGGCGTCACGGACCGTCTACCCGTTATTGAGGAAGACCGGCGAGCGTTCCGCCCGATCACATTGGAGCGCGAGCAGGGCGCCGTGGCCAGGGACTTCGCCATCGTAAACACAGTGAGCTCCGGTTATTTCAGCGCGTTGCGGATTCCCCTCACCCGCGGCCGAGTGTTGACCGAACAAGACACGGCGGGGGCGCCGCGCGTGGCCGTGATCAACGAAGCGCTGGCGCGGGCCTGGAACGGCGACGACCCCATCGGCAGGAGGCTGCGGCTGGAAGGCCAGGGCCGTGAACAACCTTGGGTCACCGTGGTTGGCGTGATCGCGGACATTATCAGCGACGTACGCAAAGGCCCTTTGCCCGGAGTCTACTTATCGTACGCGCAAAACCCGGAAGCGGAGATGACCGTCGTGCTGCGCGCCCTGACACCGCCGCTGGGCCTCGAGCCGCCCTTGAAGCGCGCCGTGTGGGCTGTGGACAAAGACCTCCCGCTCGAAGACGTTCGCACCCAAGAACTGCGGAGGTCCGAGGAATTGGCGGGGCCCTATGCGCTGGTGAAGCTACTGGTGGCGTTTGCCGTGCTCGCCTTGATACTGGCCTCGGCCGGGGTTTACAGCGTTACCAGTTACGTGGTGGCGCAGCGCACGCACGAGTTCGGCATCCGCATGTCGCTGGGAGCAAGACCTCGTGACGTTGTGACCATGGTAGTGCGAGAAGCCATCACCCTGGTGGCGGGAGGCCTGTGTGTGGGCTTGGCCGGCGCGTCTGGATTCGGGCATCTCCTCGGGCATGAGTTGATGGGGGTCCGCTTCTATGACCCCTTGGTCTTTTCGTGCGTTTCCCTGGTGCTCATGGCCGTAGCCGTGATTGCCACCTATATTCCCGCCCGCCGGGCGACGAAGGTGGATCCCATGGTCGCGCTGCGCCACGAGTAAGGCAATAGTCAGCTCCCGCTTTTCACTGGAGCAACCTAGAGTCGGCCTATGCCCGGCTTCTACTCGTCTCCGTTTGTGTTCGTCACATCCCTCTACCTGGCTCTTCCAGCTCAGGCGCACGCCACCGCTGGCTCGAACCAAACACGGACTTCAGGGTCGCGTCAAAGTCGACTGCGCAGCTTTGGAGTGCGGCGGCTTGCCGCCGCTTTCCCGCAGGACAGCTTGCTGGCCGGGCTGTCTGCTCCCACCTCCGCGAGCAAGCTCGCGGAAAAAAACGGCGGCAAGCCGCCGCACTCCAAAGCTGCGCTAGGTCTTCCGCTTAGATCGTGCTCTCCTGCGGCACTGACGTTACCCTGGCACGGACTTTCTGTCTCTTGACAAACACAATCCAGTAGGCTATGATATGCGTGTGGGATTGCGAGCTTGTGGCTTTGCTGCGTGATTTGAGGGGAGTGAACGAGAAGTGGAGAATTGCCCGGCGGTCATCCGGAGTGGTGATTCGGACAACAATACGCTGCGCCCCGCCCTCGCCGGGCATTCCGAGGAATCGTTTCCGGCTAACCACACCTCTCCGCCCCCTCATTTTTCGAAAATCGCCGGAACAAAGCGAGAATGTCTATGAAAACAAAGGATCGTGGGCTGGCGCAGACATTGCTTTTGAATGTCTGCGATGCGCCGAAGGCGCAGGTCGGTCAAATTGCACTGCTCGACCGGACTGTCCCTTCGGGACATCGCAGACCCCATAAGTCAGGGGTCTGCGCCAACCGGAATTGGCGCTGTTGAAGCAGGTTTTCGACGGAACAAAGCGAGAATGTCTATGAAAACAAAGGGTGACAGTTGGCGGGAAGGGCTGGTTCGAGAGGCACGGGGTCATCCGCCGGGGACAATCCGTCCGGCAGATCTCAATACGGACACAATGTCACTGACAGCGGCACTTCTCTGCTTCCCGCCTCAGGTCTACCGTTCCACCCGATGCAGCACCAGCGGGCCGGGCATCCGAAAACGACCGGTTCCTATGGATGGATCTGACCCATCCGGCGGCGGCCCGATCGCCGGCCGTGACCCTGGCGCCGGCTCACTCGGGGTTGGCAGGCGGAAGCCGAAATCGAACTGCCGCTGCAGCTCAATCTGATCGCCATTCAGCGTTCCCGTATAGGTGGCATTCCCGGCTTTGAACGACACGTTAGGCCCATCCACCTTGCCGTCCTGAATCGGGGTGGGAACATCGCCGCCGCCGAAGAAGCCGCCGCCTGTGCCTTCCACGGTCCCGGCAAGGCTGCTCCCGTCTTGCTTGAGTGTGAACAGAATGTTGCCGCTGCCCAAGAGCAGGGCGATCAGTTCGCCGCCTCCCTCAGTTCTTGGGATCGGCCGCCACAGTCCCGTGATGCCAGGTCCTACCGGCGCCTCGCGTTC
Source organism: uncultured Acidobacteriota bacterium (assembly GCA_963831905.1). Taxonomy (GTDB): domain Bacteria; phylum Acidobacteriota; class Terriglobia; order UBA7540; family UBA7540; genus CAVROP01. The sequence goes on from CAWHRX010000006.1 coordinate 111,424, forward strand.
CCAGGCCGCGACCTGGGGCCGGAGTCCGGCGCTTTTCGCCTCCACGGAAGCACTCGCGGGCGCAAGCCCGGGAGAAGTCGCCTCAAGGGTGATCTTGCCGGCCGATTTCGTGGACTGAACGATTGCCATGCAATAGCCGCAGAAGGCATGTCGCGACGCGCCCTTGTCCGACTCGTGGCTGGTAGGGTCGCCGTTGCCCACCCCAATCAGCTTCCCTTCCCCGGAAACGCGGAAGCTCACGTCGTTGTCCGCTACCGGCACCACTCGCCCCTGTTCGTCCTGAACCTCGACCGCGAACATCGCCACGTCTTCTCCGTCGGCGAACACCTCCTCGCGGTCCGTCTTCATCACCAGTTTCGCCGCCGCTCCCGTGGTCTCCCGCTTTGCCGTCAGCACGGGCTTGCCGCCCTTGTACCCGCGCGCCTCGATCGCGCCAGGAGCGTACTTGACGACCCATGCCAGGTGCGAGTCCTTGTTCATTTCCTTCGTGCCCAGGCTTTCGCCATTGAAGAGGAGTTCAACCTTCTCCAGGTTTGAGTAAACCCAAACCGCGATCTCCTTTCCCTCCATGCCGGGCCAATTCCAATGCGGGAACAAGTGCAGCACCGGCTTTGCCGTCCACCAGGACTGGTAGTAGTAGAACGAGTCTTTCGGAAACCCGCACGTATCGATGATTCCGTACTGCGAGCTGATGTTGGGCCACTCGTTGGGCGAGGGTTCGCCGCGGTAGTCGAAGCCTGTCCACACGAAGCCGCCCGAAAGCCAAGCGCGCGCGTTGCAGAACCTCCACCAACCTTCGGCGGAAGCCCGGCCCGTGGTCGTGTAGGGGTCGTACGACCCCACGTAGCCTTTCTCGGGATCGGTGATGTAGATGCCGCGCGTGCCCACCGCGCTGACCGTCTCCGTGCCGATCACCGGGATATCGGGATGAGTCTTGTGATAGGCCTCGGCGCCGGGATCCATGTAGTTGTAACCCATGACGTCGCACACCACCAGGCCGCCCGCGCCGATCGCCCGGATGGGCGCAATCGACACTGGCCGCGATCCGTCAAACGCACTGGCCAACTCCTTCATCGCCGTCAGAATTCGCAGGCCCTTCTCGGTGTTGGCCTGTCCTTCTTCGTTTCCCATAGACCACATAAACACGCTGGGACGGTTGCGGTCGCGACGTACGAGATTCTCGAATTGGCTTAGACCCTCAGGATTCGAAGACATCATGCGGGTCTCATCAAACACCAGCATTCCCATTTCGTCGCAGGCGTCAAGGAGCTCTGCAGTCGGTGGATTGTGCGAAGTGCGAAGTGAGTTGCAACCCATCTCCTGAAGTTTCCGGACGCGATAGCGCTGCACGGCGTCGGGCAGCGCGGCGCCCAGACCGGCGTGGTCCTGGTGGTTGCAGGTGCCTTTGAGCTTGACCGGTTGGCCGTTGAGCAGGAAGCCGCGCGCCGCGTCGAAGCGAGCCGTACGAATACCAAAGCGCGTCTCGTAACGATCGACGATGTGGCCGCCCGCCTCAACGTCCGTCACCAACCGGTAGAGGTTCCGCTCCTCGAGCGACCAGAGGGCAGGCTGTTTCACCACGATCGACTGCTCGTAGGTGTGACCGTCTCCCTCTGGAATTGAGGCGACGGTGGTGGCCGCCTTCCCCACCGGATTGCCGGCGGGGTCGAGAATTGTCGAGATGACCCGAGTGCTCTGCGCGCCCTTCCCTTGGTTATCCACCTCGGTACGAATGGCAAGTGCTGCCTCACCCGGCCGCACTTGCGCGACGACGAACGTCCCCCACTTTTTTACGTGCACCGGGTTCGTCTTCACCAACCAGACGTGGCGATAGATTCCTGCTCCCTCGTAGAACCACCCATCACTCAGCGTGGCATCAACGCGAACCAGCAGCACGTTCCTGCCGCCCGGAGTGGCAAAGTCCGTGACATCGAAACTGAAAGGATCGTACCCGCCGCTGTGCCGGCCGATGTAAAAACCGTTGAAGACCACCGTCGTTTCGCGGTACGAGCCATCGAATTCAAGGGTGATTCGCCTGCCGGAGTCGCCGGCGGGAAGCTCGAAGGCGCGGCGATACCAGCCTATACTCGTGTCCGGGTAGGCTCGCCCTAGCGGGTAAAAACCTTTGCTCGCGAGCGCCGGATCGTTCTTGAAATCCAGTTCGACGGCCCAATCGTGAGGCAGGTCCAGGGCTCGCCACGCGCTGTCGTCAAATGCCAGGGCGCCTGCGGGAAGGAAATTCCCCGTCTTTTGGAAGTTGCCGGTCCTTCCTCCGCCGAAGCCGAAATCCCTGGCGGGATCATCAGCGTGACCGAAATGGAACCGCCACCCGAAATCCAGAAGCAGTCGTTCCCTTACGGCGCCTGCCTCTGTAGAGTCAGGCGTGGCGACCTCAGGCAGAGGTCCGGTTTCCGCAGCCTCTCCTGAAATGCTAGCCGGAGCCCTTCCATGGGCGATTGCATCATGCGCCGCCGCTGCCACTGCGGGCGTAAGCAAGCTAGTCCTCAACAAATCTCGACGGGTCAAGTTTTTCATCAGGTTCCTCCGGTATTCTCATTGAGGCAATCTACGCTGAATGAAGACGGCTTTCAAGCGAGGCCTCCGGCGAACGAGATACACGCGCCGGCCTGCTCAAAACTCCGTAATGCTAAGGGTATTTCCATCCGGGTCCTTGAACCACGCCACTCGAGCGCCGCTCGGGGATTTCCAGATGCCAAGTTCATCCTGCTGCATTCCCGGATAGCGTTCCAGGACCACGTGCGCCTCCTGAAGTCGTTTTGCCGTCGAAACGATGTCCCGGACACGCCAGCCGAGCACCGTGTACGCGGCTGTGCCGAGTTCCGGAACGCGGGTGACCCGCAACATCGTTCCGCCGCAATCGAAGACAAGCGCAAACTGGTCCTCACTAACCAAACGCAGACTCAGCGTGCCGCCATAGAACTCTTTGGCGCGACCTGGGTCGCGGGTACCTACGAAAGCCACGAGCCTTTCAGATTCAAGCATAGATCCTCCCGGGGTTCTGGCGGTCGCCTTCATCTTATCCGTTCGTCTTCAGGCCTGGCTATAGTGTATTACGGAAGCAATTGCAGAGATTCTTTGCTTCGCTCAGAATGACACGGCGCTGACGGGTGATGTGAAACCTCGGGTTTGCTACCTTCCCTCACTCAGCCGTGCTGCTTGCGTGATAAGGTAATTACGTTCCGGTGTGCTTGTTGTGCGGCTGGCCGCGATTCGATAATGCGTCACTGCGCCCTGAGGGTCGCCGGCCATCTCCAGCAGATGGGCGCGAACCGCGTCGAGGCGATGGTGGCCGGCTATGCGCGGATCAGCGTCGAGCGTTTTCAGCAGTTCCAATCCCCTGGAGGGGCCGCGCACCATGGCGACGGCGACGGCATGGTTGAGCATCACCATGGGATTGTCAGACATGCGCCTGAGCAACTCATACAACGCCAGGATCTGCGGCCAGTCGGTATCCTCGGCTCGAGCCGCTTCGTCATGAACGGCAGCGATGGCAGCTTGGAGCTGGTACGCGCCAACCGGTCCTTTCGACAGCGCAGCGGTCAACAGCGCGATGCCCTCCGAAATCTGCGCTTTGTCCCACAAATTTCGATCCTGCTTCGTCAGCGGAATCAACTCCCCGTCCGGTCCGGTTCGCGCGGCGCGACGCGCATCGGTCAACAACATGAGCGCCAGCAATCCCGCGACTTCTGCGTCTTCCAGAAGCAACGTGTGAATGCATCGCGCCAGGCGAATAGCTTCCCTGGCCAGTTCCAGCCGCTGCAGTTGCGGCCCAGTGCTGCTCGTGTAGCCCTCGTTAAAAATCAAATAGAGCACGTGCAGCACAGAGCGGATTCGCTGAGCCTGGTCCTGAAAGGTCGGCAACTGGAACGGCACGCCGGAAGCCTTGATCGTGGCCTTGGCACGGCTAATGCGCTGCGCCATAGTCGCCTCGGGGACCAGAAAGGCGTTGGCGATTTCGGCCGTGGTCAAGCCGCCCACAGCCCGCAACGTCAAGGCAATGGCGGAGGACGAAGTCAGCGACGGATGACAGCACATGAAGAACAAAGTCAGCGTGTCGTCTTGCTCCAATTCCGGATTGACGTCGACGGGTGGCGCTAGCTGGGCGGCCTCACCGGCTGCCAATTCTTCCCGCCGCCTTCGTGCTTCCTCACTGCGCAGGTAATCCATCATGCGCCTGCCGGCAACCTGAATCAGCCAGCCGCGCGGATTGTCGGGAACGCCTTCCCGGGGCCATTGCAGCGACGCCGCAAGCAAGGCCTCCTGGACCGCGTCCTCGGCAGCGGCGAAGTCATGGAAACGCCGAGTCACCACGCCCAGGACCCGCGGCGCCAGTTCCCGCAAGAGGTTTTCAGTGTCCATCATTCTTGACTGCTGTCCTCTAGATAACACTCCCTGTCATCCTGAGCCCCGGCTCGTCAGGGCCAAGAATCTCCGCATTTACGTCCTGGATTCGGCACGCACGACAAACTGCAGAGATGCTTCGCTCCGCTCAGGATGACAGGGTTTCCGCCTCCATTATCGCGTCCCGCACGGCTACAACATCTCCGGTGGCGGGCCGCTCGGGCAACGGCACGGATCGCCCCTACATGGCCGGTTCACTGGCTCTCGCGCTCATGATCTGGCGCACTTCGATCGGCATATTGGTCGGGATTCCGCCCGGACCCGGGCCCGCTGACAATCGGGCTGCGATCTCATAAGCGCGTTCCGGGCTTTCGACGTCGACGATCCAGTAACCCAGGAGAAACTCCTTTGCCTCCGGGAAAATGCCGTCCGTTATGGGCACGCCGCCGCTACCAGCCCGCACCAACTTCGCCTGCTCCGGAGCAGCCAGGCCATCATTAGCAACCAACTCTCCGGCTCCGCGCAAGTCACTATTCAGGTTCTTCAAGTGCGCGAAGTGCCTCTCGACATCGCTTTTCGACCACGACCGGTATGTCTCGACACCGGCCTTGGTGCCGGTCATCATCAGAATGTACTTCATGTTCTCCGCTCCTCTCATCTGCTCATTTTAGCGCTACTGATTTGCGCTCTCATAGTGTAGTCGGAGCGGGCTGCCCATTTTCGACATCGCGATCAACCGATGTCGAAAGAAAAATCGTATAGGCCGACGCCCGCTCGTGTCGAATCTCTGCGTCGAGGAACGACCTACGAGTGGAGGGTCGAACATGGCAAGCGATGAAATGGTAGTCGACGTTAGCCGCGACTGGGCGACGGCCTGCGGCGTTCAGCAGCGGTTTATGCGAGGTTCGAATCGAGCGATCGACAATCTGGAATACAGCGCTCGATGCCGGCAGGTGCTGGAGTTGGGCGGGGACTGCTACGAATTCTTGGCGCTGCCGCAGAATCGCCTGGCCGTCACTGTTGGCGACGCTTCCGGCAAAGGCTTGGCCGCGGCTCTCATGATCTCAAATGTTCAGTCATCAATTCGCACCGCGCTTCTGCTCACAGGAGCTGAAGGGGCGTTAATGCTCCGGGCAGTAAATCGCCAGGTGTACGCATCCTCTCTCGCGGATCGCTACGCCACCTTGTTTTATGGCGTATTCGACGCGACGGCGCACACGCTGCGATACGTCAACGCAGGTCACAATCCTCCCATGGTTATGCGCCCAGACGGGTCGACTGTTTGGCTCGAGACTGGCGGCGCGCCCGTCGGCATATTTCCAGATTGGTCCTATCAAGAAGGCTCGATTCAACTCCACCCGCATGACCTGGTAATCGCCTACTCGGATGGGGTGATTGAAGCGACGAACCCCGGCGGCACGGAGTGGGGCGTGGAGGGCCTCCGCAGGGCGGTTGGCGGCAGTGCCAGCCAGTCTGCCGATGGCATCGTCCACGCAATTTTCACAGTCATGGATGAATTCTCGCAGGGATGCCAGGGCGATGACGCGACCGTCGTAGCTTTGCGGGTGCTTTGAGTGACCTGCTTTCCACCAGTTCCTGTTCCCTGTTCCCTGCCCCCTATTCCCTATTCCCTACTTAACGCTTCCATCAGTCTCTGCTCGATGCGGCGAAAAGCGGCAGGATCCCGAACGTAATCAGTGAAAGACGAAACCGCGCTCGCGCAAATCTGGTCGGCAGCGTCACGATCACGCGCCGCGAGCGCGCGTAGCATTTCATAATCTTCGATGCTCTCGCGCATCGCTTCGAATCGAATCGAACTTCGGACAGTAAGGTGCTCGCGGTCCGGATAGACGATGAAGGCATCGCCCGAAGGCAGCAGTTCCGCGTTGTCGTCGATCACCGGTTGGGTGTCGAGCTGCGGCTTGGGAGTCCAGTAATCCCCGCCCCAATGCAGAAACCCCGTAAAGCCGTAGCGGAAATCGAGCCACTGGAGAAGCCTCACTTTGATCAAGGGCAAGTCCATCAGGCGGTTGAGGTGCCGCTTCTGAGGATAAAGACAGGTGTAGAACCAGACGGCGTGGCCATCGCCTATGCGCTGCTTGAGCAGCGGCATCTGGTCGTCGAACCGCCCCAGTTGCGGAACCCAGAACGTCGCAATTCTTCTGCAGCACCTCCGGCAGATTTTCCGCGTCGATGGCATCGAGAGTCGGAATTCCCGGCATCTGTTGGTGAACGAGGGCAGCGAACCGGCCGTAATAGGGAGGCTCATTCCCGTGCGCCTCGTCAAGGACGTGCTGAAAATAACGGGTGTCCCAGCCTTTTTCCTTGAGATGTGTTCCCAGGGCGGCTAGGAAGGCGGAAACGGCCGGCTCGACGCGCGGGTCATCAGGCGGAAGCGAAACTCTCTGGGGCTTGCCGTCGATTACTTGAAAGCTCGAAACGACCAGCGACGCGTCATAGCTGCCGGCGCGGTCGAGCAAGTGGCTGCCCTCGATGTACCCGATTGCTCCCGCCTGCTGGAACGTCTCTACCCATCGGTCGAAGTTGGTGAAGTCGTATTGGAGATTGCCGCCTGCGAGGCGAGGTTGGATGAGCGTGAGCAGCGGCGTTATGATCACGTTTTGACGATGCTCTGCCAAGACGTGCGCCACATTGGAAACCAGCGTCCACCACTGCGGCGAATAGGCCGCCACACCGAAGAACTGTTGCGAGGTCTTGTCGTCCAAGGTGAACCAGTTGGTGACCTTGAGGGACATCTCCGCAGGCACCAAGGCCTTCAAAACTCGAAGACGAAAAGGCCTGCGCGCCAGCAAGCGGTCGCCCGAACGCAGCGCGATCGAGCCCTCGTAGACTCCCGGCGCAGCGTCCGGCGGGATGGCAATGGTCACCCAGATTGGCGTGGTACGGCGAGCCTCGAGATCGAAGGGAAAATCCTCGAGCGGATCGGGATACCATCCCGGCGCCGTTCCCACCAGCTCATCCGGCGGGGAGTCCGGCGGGTGCGAGCCCACCACTACGTAAGCGACGTGATGGACTTCGACGCTCGCTATGCTGCGGCCGGCGCCGCCCTCGAGCGGCTTCACTTCCGCTGTTAGGGCAGGGAGCGGGCGGCTGGAACGAATGGCAAGCAGTACGCTCAGATGCTGGTTTCGCGCCCCGGTGAATTCCGGTGAGCGCAGGGCGTGCGCCAGAGGCGCATCGTTCGGGAAGACCTTGACCAATGAGTCGACATACCAGGCACTCAACTCCGCGGAACCCTTTCCCTGCGCCACTCCTGCGGAAATGCAACAACTCAGAGCCATGATTGCGATGAAAGAACGAAACATACAACCCTCCGGCTTCGGCATCTCGTCGCTCGCTCCTACCTAGCACCTGATCGCAGACAGGGGCGATGTCTGCGGCGAACAAGGATATACTATCTGGGCTCGATATGGGAGTGAGGCACTCTGGAGGCTCTTATGGTTCCAAAGGAGAGGCTGTTGACAGCGCTTGGAAAGGGCAAGCCGGACCGGCTGCCGATTTCGGTCCACCAATGGCAGGATTATCACCTCAAGTACTTCTTGAATGGCATTTCGGCGCTGGAGGCTTTTCAGAAGTTCGGCATGGACGCTCAGATTCAATACTTCGGCGACGTAGGTCAAACGGCTCTGGTGGATTACGATTTCAACAAGTTCTCCACTCCGGAATGGCAGGACGAGGTCACCGTCGTCGACAGCGATCCTGACCATCGAGTGGCCTATCATGCGATTCAAACACCCAAAGGGCTACTGACCTACAAGACCCGCGGAGATCGAAAGACCACGTGGATTACGGAATACATGGTCAAACGCGACGAGGACATTGAGCTCATCGACAAGTATTTGCCGGTGGGGAAGCTCGATCTGTCGCCGGTGCGCGCCCTTTACGACAAAATCGGCGACGACGGCATCCTGCGCGGATTTGTCTGGGGAGACCAAGGCGGCTGCTGGCAACACGCCTGCTGCCTGACGGACGTGACCGAGCTCATCCTGCGCTGCGTTGACACGCCGGACTGGGTTCATCGTTTCCTGACGATTCTCCTTAAAAAGAAACTGCGATTCATCGAATCGATGAAGGGAGCCAAGTTCGATCTTGTCGAGACAGGCGGCGGAGCGGGCTCGTCCACGGTCATCTCTCCTGCACTGCACAAGGAGTTCTGCACTCCCTACGACCGCAAGATGCACGACGCTCTGCACGGCCTGGGATTCAAGGCGGTTTACCACACCTGCGGCGGGACGAAGGGAATCGAGGAGTTGATTGTCGCTAATGGGGCGGACGCTTCTGAGACGCTGGCGCCTCCCAGCATCGGTGGGAACCAGGAACCCTGGGAACTCAAGCGGAAAGTCGGCGATCGCCTCGCTCTGATTGGTGGACTTGACCAGTTCAACGTCCTCACCGCCGGTCCACCCGAAAAGATCCGCCAAACTGTGCACACCTTATTCGAAAAGGTCGGCCAGGACGGAGGCTATATCTGCTCGGTCAGCGACCACTTCTTCGATACGCCGGTCCAGCACCTTCAGGCCATGGCCGACGCGGCCAAGGAGTGCGTGTATCGTTGAAACTGTAAAGGCGTAGGCCTGTAGTAGAATGACCAGAGGGAAAAACCATGGCCACCAGGACCACTCTAACTTGGGAAGAGTTCCTTGCCGCCGGCGAAGAATGGCAGAGGTGGGAGTGGGGCGACGGCAGAATCGAATTCATGTCATCAGTCAGCCTGCAACACGGACATTTCCTAGCGCTCCTCATTGGCTGCCTAGGCTCATTCTGCCGCGCCCACTCGGAATGGGTGGCTTTTGGCTCGAACGCCGTTTTCACCGTGTCTTCCGGAAACTGGCGGATGCCGGATGTGTCGCTGGTTCGAAGAGCGCGTTTCCCAGGTGGAGCGATGCCCACCAAAGCCGATTTCGCGCCGGACGTGGCCTTCGAGATTCATTCGCCCTCCGATTCCCCGGGCCAAATCCAACGAAAGCGCAAGGATTACCAGCAGAGCGGCGTGGTTCAAGGCTGGTTCGACCTCGAGAAGCGCCTGGTGGAATTGGTCTATCCTGACCGTCCGCTACAGTATTTCGAAGAATACCAGCCTCTTGTAATCGATACGCTTCCAGATTTCTCCCTCGACTTGAAAGAACTTTACTCGGCCTAGCGGACGGCTTACGGGTGGAGGTTAAGAGCGTCCAGTATTCCCCGCCCCGGCATCTGGCATCTGTTCCCTATTCCCTGTTCCCTGTTCCCTCTTCCCTACCCGTTAGGTGTATATTGCATTGGTCAGGGAATCCCAAAAGGGAGAGCGAGGCACACCGTGGGAGTAAGCAGGAGGCGGTTCTTGGAACGAAGCATCCAGGGTGGATTTGGTGTCGCCGCAGGGGTGTATGGGCTGGGCGCTGCACCGAAAGCCGTTGCCGCCAGCGAGAAGGTGGTCGTAGGGGTAATGGGAGTGGGCGGTCGCGGGACATTCTTAACGACAGAATTCGCCTCGAGGCCGGATGTTGAAATCGCCTACATCTGCGATGTGGACAGCCGGAAATTTCGCGAGGCCGTGAAGGTGGTCGAGGACAAGAAAGGGAAGGCACCGCAGACCATCGGCGACTTCCGGCGCATCCTCGACGACAAGAATGTGGATGCTATGGTCTGTGCAACGCCGGACCATTGGCATGGGCTGGCCACGGTTATGGCATGTCAAGCGGGCAAGGATATCTACGTGGAAAAGCCCGCCTCTCATAACATCTGGGAAGGCCGGAAGATGGTGGAGGCGGCGCGTAAGTACAACCGCGTGGTGCAGGTGGGCATGCAGAATCGCAGCAGCAGTTACGGAGGAAGCGCGCGCGACTTGATCCAAGCCGGCAAAATCGGGCCCGTTCATCTGGCCCGGGTCTACAATATGCTCAACCGGACGCCAGTGGACAGCCCCGATGGCACTCCGCCGCCGGAATTAGACTGGAACATCTGGCTGGGTCCCGGGCCGTTGCGCCCCTACAACCCCAAGTACTTTCAAAGGGTCTTTTGGGACTTCAATGGCGGAATGATGACGGACGACGGCGTTCACCAGCTCGACTTGGCCCGCAGAGTCCTCGGGGTCTCTTATCCGAAGTCTGCTCATCATACCGGCGGGAAGCTTCACTTTACCGACTTGGCGGAAACCCCCGATACGACCATTGCAACGTATGAGTATGACGGCCTGACGCTGGTCTTCGAACAGACGGTGTGGACAGCTTACATGCAGAAAACTCCCGATAGCATCAGGGAAAGTATGAGCCAGTTCCCCAATTGGTACCCCTTCAACGCCACCAGAATCGAAATCTACGGAGACAACGGCATGATGATTCTGGGACGACAGGGCGGAGGATGGCAACTCTTTGACGAGAGCCGCCGCCAAGTTGCGACCGACAAACAGCGCCACTCCGAGATGCAGGCAGCGCACGTGGAGAATTTCATCGGTTGCATCCGCAGCCGTCAGCGTCCTAACGCCGACATCGAGCACGGCCACATTTCCGCCGCCATCTGTCACATGGCAAACATCTCCTATCGGTTGGGTAACCGGAAGCTGGAATTCGACGCCTCCACTGAAACTTTCGTGAATGACCCGGAAGCGAATCGCCTTTTGAAGCGGTCTTATCGTGCCCCTTGGGTAGTGCCTGAGAATGTGTAGCCACGGTTTGGGCTCGCAGCCCGGGAGCGCGGCAGCGTCAGCCAGCGCCTATTCCAGTCGAAACCACTCATCGAGGTCCTATGTCTAATCATGAGAACACCAGTTCTTCGCGTAGAACTTTTCTCAGGAATTTGGCCGGCGCTGGAGCGATCGTGAGCTTTCCCAGACTTGAGTCGGCCGCCTCTCCAGCAGAAAAGCCGCGAGTCGAGACCTGTTATTTCTCAAAACACCTGCAATGGCTCGGGTGGGAACAAATGGCGGAGACCGCGGCAGAATTGGGATTCGATGGGATCGACTTGACGGTGCGAGAAGGTGGACACGTCCTGCCTGAGCGCGTAAAAGAAGATCTGCCCAAAGTCGCCGCCATCGTCAGGAAGGCAGGCCTGGATATTCCCATGATTACAGCGGGTATCGAGGACATTCATTCTCCCCACGCGGAAGACATTCTTCGCGCGGCCAGCGAGGTAGGGATTCCGCGCTATCGGTGGGGCTGGTTTTCGTGGTCGGATACGGTGCGACTTCCCGATTTGTCGGGTTTCCATGCGAGTCTCAGAAAGTCCTCCCGACTGCTCATCGATGTGCCGGGGCGGCTTGCCGAATTGAAACATCGCGTTGCAGACCTGGCGGAATTGAACCAGAAGTTCAATGTCTGCGCCATGTACCACAATCATTCCGGCCCCTTGGTCGGCGCCTCGGTGTGGGACCTGTGGATAATGTTGAAGGACTTTGACGCGCGCTGGGTCAGCTCGAACTTCGACATCGGCCATGCTACGGTCGAAGGAGGGCTGGGCGGCTGGGTCAATAGCACACGTTTGATGGTCCCATTCATTCGGGGGACAGCCATCAAGGATTTCAAGTGGAGCAAGAATGCCAAAGGCGAATGGGAACCACTTTGGTGCCCGCTTGGGGAAGGCATGGTAAACTTCCCTGGGTTCTTGGCGATGCTAAAGGAAGCCGACTTTTCCGGTCCCGTGCAGTTGCACTCCGAGTATCCACTGGGTGGCGCCGAAAACGGCGAAAAAACGCTGACCTTGCCAAAGTCCACAGTCTTGGCCGCCATCCGAAAGGACCTCGTAACCTTGAAGGGCTGGATGAAAGAGGCGCAACTGGTCTAGATGATCGCCGATTGAGGATCGACAATCAGAGGAAACCAACGATGACCCACCGGGAAAGGATCTTATCCGCCTTGAAACACGCCGAACCTGATCGAGTTCCGCTCGATTTGGGCTCGACCGGAGCCACCACGATAACCGTCAAAGCCTACGAGCGATTGCAGGCATATCTTGGGCTGGCTGTTGAATCTCCACCGGTCCCGTGGTCCTTCCGCTCCACAACCGTGATCCCTGACGAGGCCATCCTGCGTCACTTTGACGTTGACGCGCGTCCTGTTCTGCTGGGAAGTCCCCTGAGGCGGCCTGACCGTAAGCTTTCCGAGGATATGTTCCTGGACGAGTGGGGAGTCCTCTGGACGAGGCATGGGGCCAGCCATTTCATCAACTCTGACGGTCCTTTCTGCAGTCTGACGGACCCCGCACCGCAAGACCTCGAGAAGCATAATTGGCCCGAGCCTTTGGACCCCGGCCGCTTCCAGAGGCTTCGCGAGCGCGCCCGAAGGCTCCACGAGGAGACCGACTACGCTGTCGTCTTAAACCTCAGCAACGGCCCCGTGCACCAGTGCCAATATGTACGCGGCTACGGCGCGTGGCTCGAGGACCTTCTGCTCCGCCCCGTCTTCGCCGAAGCGCTCATGGACAGGGTGGTCGATATCCTGGTTCAGATTGCAAACCGTGCTTTGGAAGAGGCGGGCGCCTATGTTGACTTGGTCACCTTTGGCGATGACATCGCCACTCAGAATGCCAGCCTGGTTCGACCGGACTTGTATCGGAAGATCATCAAGCCCCGGCACAAGGCGCTAGCGGACGCCATCCACCGTCACGGCAAGCTGCTTCTCTTTCATTCCTGCGGATCGGTTTACGCCCTGCTCCGCGACCTGATCGAAGTCGGCGTCGATGTTTTGAACCCGGTCCAGGTTTCAGCCGCAGACATGGACACCAGCCGGCTCAAGCGCGAGTATGGAAGCGAGTTGGCGTTTTGGGGAGCAATCGACACACATCGAGTGCTGCCTCGGGGCACGCCGGCCGAAGTGTCGGAAGACGTGAAACGGCGCATCGACGACTTGCACGGGAATGGCGGATACGTCCTCTGTGCCGTCCATAACCTCCAGCCCGAGGTGCCGCCGGAAAACATCGTAGCGATGTACGAGACGGCGCTCGAGTACGGGCCATCACCAAAACACTAATTCTATTCGCACCTCCAGGCAAGGCTTGCCGGGCGCGTGTCCAGCACTTGTTGCCCAATAGGAGGGAACAATCACGGCGCCCGCTTTGAGGCCTGGCGGCGAAGTCCCAGCGAATGTGGAAGATTGATGAGGACTCGATCCTGGCTGGAGCTGGCACGGCGCTTGCCACATTGGTAAGCAGAGTTTGTCTCTGATTTAAGCGTGATTAAAGTTGCAGTGTAAATTGTCGATGGAGTTAGATGGAAAGTGACTTGTTTCTTAGGAGACCATGAATGTCCACATCCGGGATTACCAGCAGCATGTCTAGTCAATTCCAACAGTTCCAGCAGGAGTTCAAACAGCTCGGCCAGGATCTGCAATCCGGCAATCTGTCCTCAGCGCAGTCCGATTTTGCGACGATCGAGAACACTCTAGAGCAAACCGGTTCCGCGTCTACGTCGCAAAGCAACAGCCCGATTGCCCAGGCCTTTAATCAACTCGCGCAAGATCTTCAGGCCGGCAACCTTTCAGCCGCCCAGAATGACTACTCGACCATCCAGCAGGACATGAAAAGCCAAGCCTCGCACCATCATCATCACTCTGGCGGAAGTCAGGGAAGTCAGCAAAGTCAGTTTTCCCAACTGTTCACACAATTGGGTCAAGATTTACAATCCGGCAACTTGTCGAATGCCCAGTCAGACTTTAGTTCGTTGCAGCAGCTTTTGCAGAGCAACACCAGCACAAATACGTCGACAGGCTCCGCGACCGGCGCTCTGTCGATCTTCGCGTGACCGCCGAAACGTCAATGGCTTGTGGTTGGTGGGCTGCGACCCGAGACACCAACCACTAGCTACCATCAACCGCCCACCCGTGAACACTCGCCACCAACGGCCAGACGACTGGCGCCAGTTCCCGGCCACTGACCACTAGCTACTAACCACTAGTTCGAGTACGATTCTCTAGGAGGGTACCATGAAGGCGTGTTTGCTCCATTCCCCCGCGCGGGTCGAGACAAATCCACTCGTATTCACCGACCTGCCCGATCCAGTGCCGCAGGGCGACCAAGTTCTGGTACGGGTTAACGCCTGCGGAGTCTGCCGCACAGACTTACATGTCGTCGAGGGAGAACTGCCGCCACGCAAATCACCTGTGGTCCCAGGGCACCAGGTGGTGGGGCGCATTGAGAAGGCAGGCGAGGCAGCCAAGCGATTTCGCATCGGGGACCGAGTGGGCATCCCGTGGCTTCATCGAACCGACGGAGTGTGCGACTATTGCCGTGCAGGAAAAGAGAACCTTTGCGACAATCCCACTTTTACGGGGTATATGGTGGACGGGGGTTATGCGGAGTATACGCTCGCGCCGGAGGGCTTTGTTTATCCAATCCCCGAGGGCCTGACGGACCAGCATGCCGCCCCGCTCTTATGCGCAGGCATCATCGGTTTTCGCTCCCTGCGCCTTTCAGGTATTGAAGCGGGTGGAAAGCTGGGATTGTACGGTTTTGGGGCGGCGGCGCACTTGGCGATCCAGGTGGCGCGCCATTGGAACGTTTCAGTGTACGCTATGACCCGCGACGAGCGTCACCAGAAGTTGGCGCTCGAGATGGGCGCCGTTTGGGCAGGCGGGACGGTCGACGAGCCGCCCGCAAAACTCGATGCCGCCATTGTCTTCGCTCCTGCGGGAGAAATCGTGCCTGCAGCCCTTAAGGCCTTGAAGAAAGGCGGCACCGTGGCGCTGGGCGGCATCCATATGAGCCCGATCCCGTCATTCGATTACGACTTGCTGTACGGCGAGCGGGTGCTACGCAGTGTCGCCAACAACACCCGCCAGGATGGCGAAGATTTTCTGCGCCTCGCCGCTGAAATCCCTATCCACACGGACACCGAGGTCTTCCCGCTCCGCGACGCCAATCGCGCGCTCAATTCGCTTAAGAACGACGCCATCCGGGGGGCCGCGGTGTTGAAGGTTTCATCGTAGGCTGCGGAAAAAGTCTCCCCGACCTGTCATCCTGAGCGGAGCGAAGGATCCGCATTTGCCTGTTTTCACGGAGATAATGCAGATGCTTCGCTCCGCTCAGCATGACAGATGGCCCTCTTCCGGAGTCTGCTAGCGATTAACCTCTGCCATATACGACCGCAGCGTCACAAGCCTGTAACCGCGCTTCTGGAGTTCGGGGATAAGCCGGGCAAGCAGCTCGACCGATTGCGGCAGCTCATGAAATACCAGGATGTGCTGTTCAACACCCTGGCGCTCACGCTGGGCGATGTTGCGCAGCACGTAGTCATAGTCTGAAGGCTTGGGGCACTTAGCCAGGCTGCGGCCCGCGCAGAAGTAGTCCTCGGAGTCAACGTCGCGCAGGGCGGGCGGCACGTCTCTGGACCTTGTCATGACGCGGTAGCCGCGCGCTTCGATCTTTTTCTGGAGCTCGGGCCAGATGGTCCAGTCCGGCGGCCGCAGATAAGAAGGCTTGACTCCGGTAATACTCTGAATGACCGTCGAAGCCTTATCAATGTCGTTGAGTATCCAGTCTTCGCCGTAGCGCTTCACCATGAGGCGGAAGTCGCCGTGGCCGAAAGTGTGGTTCTCAATCTCGTGGCCGCGCCGGTGCTCTTCCTCCGCGGCCTCGCGGCAAACCCCGCCGTCGTCCTGGCGGCACTTGGCGTCGGCGTTTTTCGAGAGTCTCCAGCCCATCACGAAGAACGTCGCCTTTACATTTTGCTCGTCGAGCAAACTGAGCAAGCTCGGCGAGGTAACTCCCTTCCCTGTGCGCGTACCCATCAGCACATACGGTTTGGGACCGTCATCAAAGGTCAAGGCAATCAACTTGGCGCCCTGCGTCGCATCGGCATGCATACCCGCATTGGCGAGGGTTGAGGGAGTTCTCGTGGGTACGGTCGTGGCAAACGTGATCATCAACATGCAAAGTGTGGTTGTACGTAACATAGCTTTTCATTATGCCCCCACTCCTTGGCCATGCGCCAGCGGTGCATGTCTGCCCGTTGAAAAGACCGGAAGCGGGGGAGTTCCAGGACTCAGGCAACCTCCCGAGAAAGTAAGGGAGATCCAGATGTTTGCTTTGTGCCGCAGTAACCCTCCAACCGTTTGTCACAACCGCACAAATAAAGGCCAAAAAGCAAGTCCAGCAGTATTATACTGGCCACGCTGGCGTTCACGTGTGGAGGCGGTGGGAGCCAATGAGAAATGAACTTTCCCGCAGGCTGGTGATCCTGTCCGGACCATCCTGCGTTGGCAAGAGTCCACTGGATAAGGCCCTGGCTAGGTTTTATCCCGAGTTGCGCCAAGCCTTGCGGAAGCTGGTACTTTACAACAGCCGTTCGCCACGGCCTGGCGAGGTCGACGGGGTCGACTATCATTTTCGCACTCGGAGTCAGGTTGAGGCGCTGCGGGCGCAAACCCGGTATGCCGTGTTGGACGTGAGAGGGGATCTGCAAGCTTTGGATGTGGAAGAGTTGCACGAGCTTCTGGCAGAGAACTGCGCCTTCTTCGAGGGGAATCCGTATGTCGGACGAGTCCTTCAGAGTCATCCCAATTTGGCAGGAATTGGTCGGCTGGCGATCTTTCTTTCGCCTTTATCGAAGGACGAGATCGTCTATCTCCAGGAGGCAGAGCGCAACCTCTCCCTTCCGGACTTGGTCACTGACATCATGAGGCGTAAACTGCTGCGGCGTACGCACCGACAGAAACTCGAACTTTCGGCAAAGGACCTCGAGAACATTGAGAAACGCGCTTCCAGCGCATATGGCGAACTCAAGGAGGCCTGGCATTTCAATTATGTGATCCCGAACCACGACGGCGAGGACAGCGACAACTGGGAAGCCTTTTATTACCCAATTGGAGACGCCCGCAGGACGCTGAACTCGTTTGTCGATCTGCTGCAAGGCAGAATTCCACCCGCTGTCGAGAAATGGGAAAAGGGCTTGATTCCGTGAAGAGAATCTGAAAATGGCGCTAGGGGCACGCCATGGCGTGCCCCTTTGTGATTTGAGCCTTAACGCTTTCCGGTCAGACGCTACTGTGGCAACTTGTGAATCGTCTTGGCCTGCATCACCCAGGTCGGCGCCGTCCAAGTGGGTTGCTGGGCCGGGCCGTTTTGCTGCTCGTAGAAGAGCAACCCAGCGGCGTTGATGACAGGGCCCACGCTCAGTCCCGATAATCCGCCTAAAGAGTGGAACCTGCTATCGCCGAAAGTCAGTACGGTGATCGCCTGTCCTCCGAACAGATGTCCGCACGGCATCATCGTGAAACCGCCGGTCTTATTGTCGGATCCCAACGTCAGCAACGATTGGAAGGTCCCAAGCACGTTTCGCTGCCGCAGAAAGACCGCTTGAGCGGCGAGCGTTGCGGGCGTGGTGCTCGTGCCCGCGGTCAGAGTGCCGTACACGGCCACGTCCTCCGCGAGCCCAAGCGTCTGCGGTCCGAACTGAAGAGAGTTACGATTCCAATGGCGCCAGTTCGCCCAGTAATGGGTCGAGTTCGAGACGGTCACCACCAGGGAGGAATGCAACGGCACCTCGCTGGTCATGTCCATGGTTTCGTGTCCGACCAGCAGATTCAATCCGGTCGCGTTGCCGGAATTGTCGCGCGTGACCGCGATAACTCTGCCTAAGAAACCACCAGACTGACCGGTTGTCACCGACTGGGCTTCTGAATCTACTTCCTGGGCGATAATGTTGCCGCTGGTGTCAACAATGGCATCGACCTCGACGAAAGTTCCCTGCGCAAGGGCCTGGAGGGCTGCATCGCCGGAGAGGCCGCTTGCGCCGTCACCTTGGAATTCTGTCGTGCTGGTGACTTGGATCGTCAGAATCTGCCCCACTCCACCTTGCACCTGAAGCGGGAAGCTGCCCACGAAGCTCGGATTACTGCTCGTCGTGGAGGGCGCGCTTTGAACCACGCCATAAACCGAATCCGCCTCACCCAAGGTGGTTCCGGACGCAACAGACGGCGTGACGGTAATTTGAGGGTCAACGACTCCCGTAATCATGCCCGTGGTTCCGGTCTGCACCGAATCCCGCATGTCGAAGTCCAGCACTAACCCCGCCGCGCCGGTGGTCGTGATCGAGAGGGGCGGGCTGAACATCAGGTTAAGCGTGTCCGTAGCTGTTCCGTTCGAAAACGAAGTGCAATTAGAGGCACTGCCTACAGCGCAGGGCGGCATCGTAACTGGCACGGGCGGGCTAACCGAGGTGTTGAGATAAGTCAACTGAGGACTGGTCAGCGTAAGTGTAAGCTGGCTGTAAGTTCCTGTGTTGACGCTGCCAAAACTAAGAATGTTGGTGAAATCCACCAAGCTGGCAAAATCCACTGGCTGGCTCGGAGCCGTGATCGTGACCGGCGCGCCACCGGATTCTTGAACGAGCGAAGCCGACTGGATCGTTACCAAGAACGACTCCACATCGCAGCTAGGCTGGTCCGTTCCAAAAGTGACCAGCATCCCCGTCGGCGTGGCGGGCTGGGTCGGCGTACTCACTTGCGTGCCATTCCCGTTGCAACCCACCATCACGACTGTCGCAATGCCTACGACCAGTGCCAGAAAGAATACATATCCACTCTTAAGCATGCCGGGCCTCCTTGAATCCAACAAAATGTCAGTAAGATCCGCGCTTTTCGAGTCTCAGCCGCCACTCCTCAAGGTCTGAGGAGTTTCGGACTACCGTTTACCTAACGATGCGACGCGCGATGAACGCTGCCGCGGGACTGGAAGCACGTCGCCTTCCAAATACTAGTTCCGAAAAGTATTGAAAGTACGAGTAATACTTATAAGCGAACAACATCTGTAGGTGGCTGGTTCGGAAGGATTTACCTGACTGCGTAGATTGTATACGATACGATGCTCGATGGCTGCGGCGCCAGTCGGTCACGCATGCGAACAGCTCCGGCCGTGGCCGATTTGCGCCATGACGGTGGCCATTTTGAGCCACTTGGCTTGCCGACAAAGGCAGTGTGTGGACAACAGTGCAAGTGTCACGGTGCCGACTGGGCGAGTCACACAGCAAGCGGAAAGAATTCGATCTTCCCCTGCGGCTTCCCGTCCCAGGCCGCGAAATAGAGTTCGAGCTGGAGCTGAGGAAAATCCTTTCGAAGGGTCTTACCTACTTTGCGCAAGTCTTCCTCCTGGCGCTCGCGTGGCTCAGAGGAAGTGTGGAGATGCACTGGCAGGCTCTTGTACCAGGCGCAGTCCTCGTGCTGGATGAGGATGAGCCGGTCGATTTCATGGTTATCGACGAAGAAGCGGAACCACCTCCAACTCGCCCAGGAGAACTTGGGCAGGTACTCGGCGAGGGTCAGACTCTGGGGACCGCCAGGAACGACGAACAAGTCGTAGTTGCCACCCAACCCCAGGACGCGATTCAAAAACTCTTGGAAGGCCGCTTGAAACCGATGGTCACCGCAGTGCACCACCAAGGCGCGAGGAGCGTCGCTCTGGAGTTTGGATTCGACCTGATAAGAAGGCATAGCTACCCCCGGGTAGGGGCGGCCTTTGTGGCCGCCCGCGGGCGCCCACAAGGGGCGCCCCTACAGCACGCGCCTCTAACTCTTGTTCTGCGCGGCGGTCTCGTGAACTTCCTGTGCGAGGACCTTGGGCTCGGCGCCCTGATGTTCTTTGGCCGCCTCATGCCTGCCCGCGGGCTCATGCGACACGCCCAACTGCGACAGGACACTGGGCACGTCAAGGCCCAAGGCTTGCAACTGCTGGAGCAGGCTAAACACCAAGGCAGGCCCGGTTTGAGCGATGCGGCCGATGCCTCCCGTTCCGTCACCAGCCGCGCTGTTACCTTGTTCGATGACCACCACTCGATCGATGTTACCGAGCGGAGCAGCAACCGCCCCGAAAACGCTCGCTGAGGCTTGCAGCACAGCAGGCAACTTTTCGAGTATGGTCTGGAGCTTGGCGGCCTCGTTAAATTGCTTCCACGCTTCCGCCTTCTTCAGGATGGCCTGTGCCTCGGCAACACCCTGCGCCTCGATGGCACGCGCCTGGGCTAGACCCACTGCTTCCACCTTGGAGGCCTCGGCGCGGCCCTGCGCCTCGGTGGCCGCAGCTTGGCCCAGACCTTCCTGCCGGAATCTCTCCTGCGCGGCTTCAGCCATGGCGATCTGGGCGGCCTTATTGCCCTCCGCCTCGAGGATGGCCGCCTGCTTCTTCGCTTCCGCACGCAAAATGGCCGCCTGCCGGTCAGCCTCGGCGGCCTTGATCACCGTGGCCTCCAGCTCTTTCTGCTTGCGTTGTACCTCCTGTTCTTGGACGGCTATCTGCTCCTGGGTGCGCACCCTCTCAACACGCACCTCTTCCATGACCACTGCCTGCTTGGCTTTGGCCTGCGACAGCGGACCGGCTTGCGCCGCCGTGGCCTTTTGCGTTTCCACTTCGGCCAGGAACTGGGCCTGCCTGACCTGAAAGTCACGCTGCGCCGCAGCAATGTTGGCGTCCGCGTCGAACTTCGCCTTCTCGCCTTCCTGCATGGCCAGCGCGGACTTGATCTTAGCATCTCGCGTGGCCTCGGCCTCACCAATGGTTCCGTCGCGTTTCACCTCCGCCGTTCGCTTCTTGCCGAGGGCGTCGAGGTAACCTTCTTCGTCGGATATGTCCTGGATGGTGAGTACGTCCACGCCAATGCCCATTCTCTCCAAGTCCACGGCGGCTTCCGAGGTCAGCTTCTGGGCGAAGCTCGCGCGGTCGCTGTTGACCTCTTCCACGGTCAGCGTACCGAGGATCGATCGCAGGTGCCCCTCGAGCGTCTGGAAGATCACTCGTTGGATCTCTTCGTGCGACATGCCGAGGAAGCGCTCGGCAGCAGCACTGAGAGACATGTCGTCGCTCTTGATCTTGACGTTGGCCACCGCTTTCACGGAGATGGGTACGCCTTGCTTGGTGTAAGCCCGCTTGATCTCGAGCGGAATCGTGAAAACGTTCAGCGAAAGGTAGTCCACCTGCTCGAGGAGCGGGTAGCGAAAGGCCGCTCCGCCCTTGATCATGCGGTAGCCCACGATTTTCCCGTCGCTCAACTTGCGTTTGCGACCGCTGAACACCGCCACCGCGTTGGGCGGCACTTTCAGGTAGTTCCGGCTGAAAAGCGCCATGGCCACAATCAGGGCCAAAAGCACACACATCACAATGATGGGAACAAAAAACTGCGTAATCATGCTCATGACATCTCCCCCAGGCTTCAAAACTCGAAAATCGAAATTCGGAAGTCGTCACTGCGGCCTAGAAGTGGCGAATCGCCACACCACCGCTCGCCGCGAGTCTAGCCAGCTTCAACCTTCCAGTTTGCAATGGCGATTTTCGATTTCCGATTACTACTCTGCTCGCCGGACGATCGCGGTCTCACCCACCACGGCTTCGATCTTCACCAGGGTATTGGCGGGAATAGGTTCCCCGTCCTGCGACCGGGCAATCTTGTCCACCACGCTCTCGCCCAGCCTGCAGCGGACTTGTCCGACGCCGGCTTTTGGAATGCTCACGCTGACTTGCGCCGTATTCCCAGCCAGATCGCTTATCCGCACTTCGCTGGACGCCTGTTGGCTGTAAAGGAAACTCGCGAAAAGGTAAATAATGGTGCCGAAAACCAGGCCGCCGACCACGCCCCAAGCCGTGCTGACCTCGGTGCTGTGGCCCAAATGGATACCAATCGCCCCAAAGCCGCCAAAAGCCGTCACGAAAACACTGAGAATGCGAGAGCTAAAGATGCTGACGCCTGCGCCCCCGTGCACGTCGCCGTGGAAGTCGGCATCGTGCCCTGCCAGGTCGCCGTGGTCGAATAATTCACCGGAGAGAAAACTCACGACGAGGACAAGGAATCCGATGGACGCAATGCCCAGAAATACGGCGAACGCTGAAAACCCGGCAAAGAGCAACATGAGCCAGCCTCGCGGTCTCGAGGGAGTTCAGAACCGTCTGCGCACTCCCAGGACAGGTACCATCAAATCAGTCACGCCTACTCTAGAACCCAGCCCTGTCGAAGTCAAGCGAGACAGCCCGCTCCTTCTTGCCGCGTACTCTTAGCGACAGCCCCGCCCCGCTGACCTTGCAGAGTGGGTCAGCGCTGTGGCTAGATCAGGCACTAAGTAGGCAAGGTTAGCGTACTAAAAGTGTGCCGCAGAAAATGAGCAAAAGTGAGCAAAAGGGCACAGACAAACTGTCTGCACGATTGTTAGATGTTTCTCATTCGCAGCTAGTCTTGCCAGTTAGCCCAAATACGGGGCCCCATTCTCGGGGCCCCCTTTCCAGAGAGTGCGGCCTTTTTGCCTGAGGGTTGAGGATTAGAACAGCTTCCTACCTCGTGTTCGCTATACCCTTTGAATAGTGTGTTCAGCGCCATTCGAGCTAAATGTTGGGCGACATTTACCAACACAGATTTAGGAGAGTACCTAGCGATCTCTTGACACAGCCCTTGAAAAGTGATGGGATAAGAGCCCTCGCACAAGGACCCGAAGCCGAGAGGCAGAAGCCCAATGTCGTGTCACGCACCGTCCGTTCGGTAAGCGCCTCGACTCCGTCCCCTTGACGGGGCCAGAAACTTGGCAGCATGCAAGCCACTCACAACCGCACAGTCCGTCATTCAACTCAAGGAGCCAATAAGCCATGAAGGGCAAACCCGAGGTACTGGAAGTCCTAGCCGGAGCGCTGACCGAAGAACTGGGCGCCGCCGTTCAATACATCCTGCACGCCGAAATGTGCGATAACTGGGGCTACAAGCCGCTGGGCGCCTTCACGAAGAAGCGCGCCATCGAAGAGATGCAACATGCCGAAAAGTTGATTGAACGCATTCTCTTCCTGGAAGGCACGCCGGACGTACAGACATTTCCCAAAATCGAAGCGGGCAAGGATGTCAGCGATCAGTTCACGATTGACCTCAAAGGCGAGCACACGGCCATCGTCAGCTACAACAAGGGATACTCCGTCTGCACCAAGGCCGGAGACCAGGGCAGTGCTGACCTGCTGCTGGCGAATTTACGCGACGAAGAACGCCACGTGGACTACCTCGAAACCCAACTGGGCCTGATCAAAGAGCTCAGCCTGACGGATTATCTGGCCCGGCAACTGGGCGAGTGAGGCTACGCCTCTTTCGCCCCGCTCTTCGCTGTCATTCCGAGCGCAGACTTCATGATCCTTGGGCTCACCACTGTGCATGAAAATGGCCTCGTAGGAACTAAGTCACGTGTTTTCAATAAAAGCTCCGGCGATTTTCATGGCAGCGAGAAATCCTGCTCTGGACTTTACTATTCGGTTTGCGCGAGGCAGTGCGAGATTCCTCGCTGCACTCGGAATGACACTAGATGCGGCGCATTGACGCAGGCCGGAGGTTCCGGATGGCTATTCCGGTGAAATGGGTACGGCTGTTATCTATCTCATTCCTAGGAGTCGGCATCGCTGGGATCTGGCCCCTCAGACCCGCTCCGAACCCGCAAAACCAGGACGTCCCGGAGATCAAAAGCGAGGAGACGACACCCACGTTTACCGTCCGGGCGCAGCGGAACGAAGTTCTGGTGCGCGTGGTGGTGCGCGACAAGGACGGCAAGGCCGTCGGGGGACTTACGAAGGATGATTTCCGCCTCTCCGACAACGGCAAGCCTCAGAGCCTGACCGTCTTCCGAGTTGAGACCTTCGCGGCCGCTCCAGCCGCGGCTCCTTCGCCGCCTTCCGCAACTGCCAAGCCCCCCGCACCATCGGAAGCCGCACCAGCGCTGGAGTTGCCCCAGCGCTACGTGGCTTTCTACTTCGACGACCTGGTAGTGACATTCGAGGACATGTACCGCACCCGTGCGGCAGCGGAGAAATACCTTAACTCCTCGCTACAGCCAGCGGACCGCGCAGGCATCTTCACCTCGTCTGGCCTTGGAATTCTCGATTTCACGGATGACCGCGCCAAGCTGCACGAGGCCCTGGCAAATCTCCG
The DNA here is from genome assembly GCA_963831905.1 of uncultured Acidobacteriota bacterium. Taxonomy (GTDB): domain Bacteria; phylum Acidobacteriota; class Terriglobia; order UBA7540; family UBA7540; genus CAVROP01. The sequence continues at coordinate 135,647 of CAWHRX010000006.1, forward strand.
GCCACGTCCGCGAACTGTCCGTGCCGAGAACGACTGCCCGCCCCTTACGCCTTACGAGTCTTACCTGATCGATGAGCAGCACGATTCGATAATGCTCAATATCGCCACGTGGGAATACATCGGTTGCGCCTGTGGCAGCGACCCGCAGCATTGTGCAGATGCACAGAACCAGGCTCAGCAGGCGGCCCGTATTGCCTGGCAAGACGATCAGGTGCAATCCAGGCAGTGTCTGCACGTGCTTGAGAATCTGGTGCGGCGCCTGGGTGCGCTACCTGGCCAGCGAAGCATTTTATGGCTCTCGCAAGGGTTTCTGGCCCTCGATCTGCAGCCGGACCTCGGCCAGCTTATCGACCGCGCCCTGCGGGAACACGTGGTGATCAGCGCGCTGGACGCACGCGGCCTGTGGGTGGATATCCCGGGCGGCGACGCCTCTGAGGGCACCGTCTTGCCGTTTCATGCTTCCGGCGGGACCAGCGGCCTTGGTGGCACCGACCCCTCCATGCTCGCGAGGCAGGCCATGTACCGTAGGACAGGCAAGGAGATGAACGACGATGTGATGGCCTACGTCTCGCACGACACGGGTGGCATATTCGTTCACAACACCAATGACTATGACGGGGGATTCCGCAGGGCCGGGGCGCTTCCCGAAATCACCTATCTGCTCACCTTCTCGCCGCAGAACTTGAAGTACGATGGGAAGTTTCACAAGCTGAAGGTCGAACTGGTGAACGCGAAGGGATTGAGCGTGCAGGCGCGCAACGGGTACTTCGCTCCCAACCAGGAACTCCGGCCGCAGGAACGGGCAAAGCAGGAGATTGACGACGCCGTCTTCGCCCGCGACGAGTACCTGGAATTCCCCGTTGATGTCCACACCCAGTTCTTCAAGCTGAGCGACAACAAAGTTCAGCTATCTGTAACGGCGCGAATCGACGCGCACGCACTGCGTTTCCACAAGGAAGGCGACCGCAACCGGCTGAATTTGAAAATGGTCTGCGTCGCCTTTGATCGCGACGGCAACCTGGTCGATGGGACGCAGAAAGAAGTGGACCTGATGCTGCGCGACGCAACCCTCGCCCATCTTCTAAGCTCCGGGCTGTCCATCCGCGACCAACTCAAAGTCAACGTAGGAAACTACGCCCTCCGCGTGGTCGTTTACGAAATCGATTCCGCCCGGATGACGGCGCTGAATCGCACCGTCGAAATTCCCTACTAGCAAAGTAGCGCGGACACCCGGTTTTGGGGTCCGCGCTATCCAGTTGCAAGGGGATGAATGACGGTCAGTCTGTTGGCGAAAGCTTGCGGTTGGGATCAACCCACAGCCAGGCCAGCGCTCCGGTGGCGCAGAGTAAGCCGGCCACTCCGAATGACGCTTCCCAGCCAAGACGCGATGCGATCAGGGGTGTGAGCGTGGCGGTAACCGTACTTCCGAGCTGGGCGCCCATATTCATGACGCCGGATACGGCGCCGGCAGACTCCCCCGCGATATCCGCTGTGACCGACCAAAATGTGCTCTGGGATATATAAAGGGCGCCTGCTCCGCCCGCCAGTACAATGCTGGCCAGCCTGGGACTAGCGACGTAAGCGCCTGATGCCACGAACACGGCGGAAAGCCCGATTCCAACCACGGAAACGCCACACCTTCCCCAACGCTTGCCGTAGAGGCGCGTAATCCGATCGCTTATGACTCCGCCCAGCGGCGAACACACTGCCATGGCAATGAATGGAAGGGTTGTAAAGTACGAACTCTCCCGCAGATTCAGCCCGCGCACGGTGGACAGGTAACGAAAGAACCAAGTGAAGAAAATATAGGCCACATAGCCGTAACAGAAATAACTGTACGTGACCAGCAGGAAATCCTTGCAACCCAGGATGCATCTCCAGGGCAGCATCCCTTTTGGTTGATCCTCCGCATTGGGCAAACCGGAGCGAATGACGCCCATCTCACGCTCGCCCACCCAGGGGTGATCTTCCGGATTGTCTCGCGCCAGCCACAGCCACACCATGCCGGCGGCGACGCCGATCAGAGCGCTCACCCAGAAAGAGAGCCTCCAACCGCCCCGTAGCATAATGTAAGTAATCAACGGAGGCGTGACCGCAGCGCCTGCACCCACCCCCGCAAAGATCACGCCGTTGGCCCTGCCGCGTTCATGAGTGGGAATCCACTTGGCCACCACGCGATTCGAAGCTGGATAGATCACCGACTCGCCGACGCCTAACATGAATCGCACGGCGATAAAGGCCGCGGCCACGTGGGCGATGTCCCTGGGAATGGCCGTCGCCAGGCTCGTGAACACCGCCCACCATAAAGTGGCGAGGGTGATCACCCGCCGCGCCCCGTACCGATCGCTGACGCGCCCGCCCGGAGCTTGACACAACGCATATCCGAAGACAAAGGCGCTGAAAATATAGCCAAGCTGGATATTCGTAAGGTGATATTCCCTGACAATATAATCGCTGGCGATGGAAATGTTAACGCGGTCGAGGAATCCCACTGAGCTCATCACAAAAATCCAAACGATCAAGAGCCAGCGAACTCGACCTTCGAAAGGAGAAATCATTCTCGGTTTCGCCTCACTTCAGGAGACAGGAGTCAGAAGTCAGGAGTCAGAATCGAGAAACTTAACACAGGTGATGCACCGGGCGAAAGGCGCAAATAGATGCGATCGCGATTTTCTTGCTTTGCGGTCTTTGCGTGCTTGGCGCCTTTGCGTGAAACCGTTTCTTCGTGCGTCGATCGATTCGCAGACCCCGTTCGAAAGAGCCCGACGTCTCGCCTCCGGATAAGGAGGGCAGCAGACACTTGCCATGCTTTCAAACTTAAGTCAGACTGTATCCAACCATGCGCGACCGCCTCTACCTCTTGGTTTTCCTTGTGGGAGCAGGGCTGCTGCTCTACGTCGGCCGTGGCTACATCGCCATGTCCGCCTATGCGACGTTCGGCCTGACGTTCGCGGGAACTACGGCTGCCGCGGTTCTGGGGATGGTGCTTTATCGCGTGCAACTCGAATTGCGCGCCAGTCGCCACGAACTGGCGCGCAAGGAAGCGGAACTGACCTTCGCTCTCGAGGTACAGCAGGCGCTTTTTCCGCAGCAATATCCAGCCGACGGCGGGCTCGAGTTCTCCGCCGTTTGTGTTCCCGCCCGGGGAATTGGCGGAGATTACTATGACGTCCTGCAACGATCCGGCGGCCGCCTGGCTTTCGCCATCGCCGACATCAGCGGCAAAGGAATCTCGGCGGCCATCCTGATGTCCAACGTCCACGCCGTGCTTCGAACCCTCTACGACGCCGGCCACCCGGCTGGGGAGCTCTGTTCCCAGCTCAACCGCCAGCTTTACCGCGTCACCGACGGCACGCGGTTCGCAACCGCATTTTTTGCGGAGTGGAGCGCGCGCGACCGCAGTCTCACTTATGTCAATGCCGGCCATCCCGCGCCCATCCTGCTGGGATCACGCTCCGGCGAGCAGCTTGACGCCGGCGGGCCCCCGCTCGGGCTGTTTCCCGCCACGGACTTCGAAGTGGGCAGGATCGTTCTTCAGCCCGGCGACGTGATGGCCCTTTATTCCGACGGAATAACCGAAGCCGGCGAAAGCTCACAGCGGGAGTTCGGCGAGGCGAGGCTGGAAGCCGTCCTCAAGCAGCACGCCGGGGAACCGTTGGACGAAATCCGCCAACACGTTTTGGAGGCGGTGCGCGACTGGTCAGGCGAGGAATTGGAAGACGACATGACGCTGCTTTTGATTCGGGCGGCAGGAGCTCGTAGCGTTGGCCTTTAAGCCGGCACGCGCCGCCCGAAAGCCCAGCGGCACACTCGAGCAATTGCCAAGGGAGGCACTATGAAAATCGGCGGGCACGGATTACGAGAACATATTCGCCTTTTGATGCCCCTGTTCGGGTTGATCACGGCGGTGTGGTTGCTTCGCTTGATCATGGACAAGGCAGGCACGCCGCCGGCAATTGTCCGCGTGGCGAGTGTGACCGTGGCCGGCGCCGCCTCGATCCTGCTTGCCGTCCTGCTGATCCACTTCAAGGCCTTTGGCAGCTACGGCAACGTTGTGGTGGCCGCCTTCCTGCTGGAGTTCTGTTCGCAGTTTCTCATCTGCAGCGCCATCGCCTTCTCCGCTTTGACAAACACTATGAACGTTTACAGCCTGCCGGAGTATTCACCCCGCGCCGGCCCTTTGGCGCATATCTTCGGCCACATTACCTTCGGCCTGGGAATGGGCACTTTGTTTGGGGCAGCCATGGGATGCTTGCTGCTGTGGCTGCTCCGGCATATCGTTCCTGCCGCAGGAGGAAAGACACATCTTAGGACGAGCCACTGAGCAGACAGGCAGTGGGCAGTCGGCAGGGGGGACGTTCTGTCAATTCTTCATATGCAGACAGCGCCCCACGCTGTATTACGTTGTGCAACTTGTGTTACACTGTTTATATGAAAGCGACTGTACAGGCTCGCCTCGACCGCCGCTCCCAAGCGGCTCTGGATCGACTTGTCCGGACTACCGGCTGGAGCCCATCGCGCGTCATCCGCGAGAGCGTTCAATTGCTTTCCGCCTGCCGGGGCATACCAGCGGCAAAACGAGTGATCGGCGTCGGACGCTTTGCCTCGGGCATTCCCGATCTCGGCTTCAACAAAAAGCACCTTAAGGGTTTTGGACAATGAAGCCCGTACTCTTGGACACGGGTGTTATTGTGGCGCTGCTGGACCGAAATGAGCGATACCATACCGCCTGCGTCGAGGCCATGCGGGGATTCCAGCGACCGCTTGTCACCTGCGAGGCGGTGATTGCGGAGAGTTGTTATCTGCTGCGTGGACTTTCCGGAGCCGCCGAGACAGTCCTTGAAAACGTGGCGCGGGGAGTCTTTCAGGTTCCGTTTCAAATCTCTCGCAGCGCGGCGGGTGTGCGCAGCACGCTTCGCAAGTATCGCAATGCTGCTGCGGATTTCGCGGATGCGTGTCTGATTCAGCTTGCCGAAGAATTGGACACGGGAGACATCCTCACGCTCGACAGCGATTTTCGGTTCTATCAGTGGCGGAGGAACCGCGCTTTCAATTTGCTCGTGCCACTCGACTGAGAATTCTTTCCCACTTCATGCTCGACCCACGGCCGGCATCGTGCCGGCTTTGACCGACTCGCGGCCCCGCGCCAGCCATTTCATCCAGTCGTCGAAGCCCGCGCCGGTCTTGCAGGAGAGTTCAACAATCTCCATTCCCGGATGCACCTGAAGGGCATTGGCGCGCGCTTGGGCAAGGTCGAAAGAGACGTAAGGGAGCAGGTCAGTCTTATTCAGGATCAAGAGCTCGGATTTGAAGAAGATGGCAGGGTACTTGAGAGGTTTGTCTTCGCCTTCCGCCGTACTGAGCACGACCACTTTCGCTGCTTCGCCAAGGTCGTAGCTCGACGGGCACACCAGGTTGCCCACGTTTTCAATAAGCAGCATATCGAGAGACTCAAGCGGCCAGTCCTCGAGCGCCCGCTCGATCATCCGCGCATCCAGGTGGCAGGTTCCCCCGGTGGTGATCTGTTTCACCGGGAAGCCGAATCGAGCCAATCTCTTCGCATCGTTGTCGGTCTGGATATCGCCCGTCAGCAACGCCACCTTCTCGCCGGTGCGAAAGCGCTCGAGGGTCCGCTCGAGCAGTGACGTCTTCCCTGCCCCGGGCGAGCTGATGAAGTTCAAGCAGAAAAGTCCTCGCGCCAGGAAACGTTCCCGCAACCGCTGGGCGATGCGGTCGTTCTCACTCAGGACCTTCTGTTCAAGCGGCAAGCGGCTCATGACTCCTCCACTTCTAGGTATGCCAGCTCGAGTTCGTCGCCGCCGATACAGCGAGTATCGGCCGAGCCGCAGGCGGGGCAATCCATCCGGTAATCCACTACCGCGAAGACGCGCCGGCAGTGCGAGCATTCATGGCGGCGCGGAACAAACTCGATGGCCAGGGGCAAGGGCTCGAAGTCAGTGTCTTTGACTAAAACCTCGAACCCGAAACTGAGTGCGTCCGGATCTACCCCTGCCAACTCGCCGATGCGCACGCCCACCTTGGTCACCCGCGCGCCGTTCAGCCGTTCGCGCTCCTTGCGTACCGCTTCCAAAATCGAGTTGGCAATGCTCAGTTCGTGCATGGAAAAGCAGGGAATAGGGAACAGGTCACAGGGAACAGGCCTCTCTCGTGTTGCCTATTCCCTATTCCCTGTTCCCAATTCCCTAACAGATTCTTGGCAACTGGTCGCCGGCCAGCATATCGACAATTCGGGAAGTGCCTAGGCAAGTACGCATGGTGACGACGCCAGGATGAGCATCTACCACCTTTCCGATCAGGCGAGCGTTCGTGCCCTGTGGGTGGCTACGCATGGCTCCCAAGACCCGTTCGGCCTCCAGAGACGCTACGACGGCCACGAGTTTCCCCTCGTTCGCCACGTAAAGCGGGTCCAGCCCCAGCAACTCGCAGGCGCCTTTCACTTCCTCGCGAATAGGTATGGCGGATTCTTCCACGACGATCCCCGCACGCGACTGGGCCGCGAACTCGTTCAATGTGCTCGATAGGCCGCCTCGGGTAGGGTCGCGGAGACATCGAATGGAATGCGTAGCCTCGAGCATCGCCGCAACCAGGGAGTGCAACGGGGCCAGATCGCTGGTGATGGGCGTCTCGAACTCCAGCCCCTCACGCTGCGAGAGAATAGCAATGCCGTGATCGCCCAGCGAGCCGCTGAGGAGAACACAATCGCCGGGCCGCGCCTGGTCAGCGGACAGGTTCACCCCTGCCGGAACGCGCCCGATTCCTGAAGTGTTAATAAAGAGGCCGTCCCCTTTTCCCTTCTCGACGACTTTCGTGTCGCCCGTTACCACTTCTACCCCAACTGCTTCGGCTGCCGCCCGCAACGACCCGACAACTCGCCGCAGCGTTTCGAGCGGCAGTCCCTCCTCGATGATGAATCCGGCGCTGAGGAAGAGCGGCTGCGCCCCACCCATGGCAAGGTCGTTCACGGTGCCGTACACGGCCAACGAACCGATGTCGCCTCCCGGGAAGAACAGTGGGTTGACGACGAACGAATCCGTCGTGAATGCCAAACGCACGCCCTCAACGTCAACGACCGCCTGGTCATTAAGCTTAGCCAAGGCAGGATTCTGAAACGCCGGAAGAAAGACTTCCCGCAAGAGGGCAGCGCTTAGACGTCCACCGCTGCCGTGGCCGAGGAGGATCCTATCCCCGGCAGGCAAGGGCGCCGGGCAGGTGGGATTTTCGATCGTACTTCGATCGTCTGGCACGGTTAACCTTTCCGACTTTGCGTAGCGCCGACCCTCATGTCGGCAGGCAGGGTGCTGACCTAAAGGTCAGCCCTGCTTCCCGGTCGGACGCCGGTACTGATAGTACGCTGCGCAGGCACCTTCGCCCGAGACCATGGGCGCGCCCAACGGCTTCTCAGGCGTACAGCGCACGGCAAAAGCGGGACAGTCAACCGGCTTTTTCAGGCCTTGCAGCACCAGGGCGCTGATGCATTCAGCCGGTTCCTCGGTAGTCGTGGCCGCAACATCGAAGATCCTCTCCGCGTCGTGCGCCGCGAATTCCGCTCGCAAGCGCAACCCGCTTTGAGGGATTAGCCCAATCCCTCTCCATTTGCGGTCACATACCTCGAACACTTTATCCATAAGCTCCTGAGCAGGACGATTTCCCTCGCAAGCGACCGAGCGGACGTATTGGTTTTCAACCTCCGCCCGCCCCTGTTCAAGCTGGGCCACCAGCATTGAAATCGCTTCGAGCAGATCGACAGGTTCAAAGCCGCCCACCACGATGGGGACGCGATACTTACGGGAGAGGTCGTCGTATTCCCGGTAGCCCATGACCGTGCAAACGTGGCCCGGAGCGATAAATGCCTGGACACGGTTCCTCGGGGACTCGAGCAGCATGCGAATCGCGGGCGGTACGAGGAAATGCGTAGCCAGCATGGAGAAATTCCCCAGGCCCTCCCGCGCCCCCTGCCAGACCGCCATGGCGTTAGCGGGTGCGGTGGTCTCGAATCCAATTCCCAGGAACACGACCTTGCGCTGAGGGTTGGCTCGCGCGACTTTAAGCGCCTCCATCGGCGAATAAGCAACCCGCACGTCGCCGCCGGCCGCCTTCACATGAAAAAGATCGGAATGCGAGCCTGGCACACGCAGCATGTCTCCATAGGAGACGAGGGTTACGCCAGGAAGCGATGCGATTTGGATGGCCCTATCGATGGTCTCGAGGGCAGTCACGCAGACCGGACAACCGGGACCGTGGACCAGTTCGACTTGCGATGGGATCAGTTCGTCAATCCCATAACGCATCAGCGTATGGGTCTGGCCGCCGCAGATCTCCATGAGGACCCACGGGCGTGTCGCCCGTTGGGCGATGTCAGCGATTAAGCCCCGGGCAACACGCGCATCGCGGTATTCGTCAAGGTATTTCATAAAGGCAGGAGTCAGGATTCAGGAGACCCTTCTTACGAGGAGCCGGACTCCCCACCCGCCATTCCTGATTGCCGACCGAGGCCTAATTCCTCGTCGAGCACGCCCATTTCTTCTAACAATTGGTAAGTGCGTTCGGCTTCCTCCGCATTCACCTTGCTTAGCGCGAAGCCCACATGGACAATTACATAATCGCCAATCCCGGCCTCTGGCACGAAATCCAGTTGAACCTGTCGCGTAATGCCGCCGAACTGCACCCGGCCAAGCCGGCTGCCGTTTTCTTCTTTAGTCTCAAGAATCTTCCCCGGAACTGCCAGACACATAATGAGTCTCCCCGGACTAGAAGTAGCAATTCCGTGACCAAAAGAAGTGCGCCAAATAGCCCGTTTTATTGTACTCTGAGCCTGCCCCAGACTCAAGCCGGTCCGGGAAACGAATTATCGTTGGGCGGGAAGCTCCGGGTCGATAGAACTTCGGAGGTCAGGAGGTGAAGCTTAAGTGCGGAGACTCTCTCGACAACCAAAGCAATGGCCTCCTCGACAGCGCCCGAACGGGGAGCGCCTTGGGCCACCGTGCCGGCCTCAATACCCAAGAGGTAAAGACGAGGCATATGCCGCCCTAGCGCGTCGGCCAGCTTCACGACCTCGCCGACCCCCCAACCATGGCTCGACAGAGAGCCTAAGGCTTGCCGCTCAAGATCCTTTGAAGGAAGAGATGTGAGGTAGAGGGTACCCGGGGCGCCGCCGCTTACTACCGCGTCCAGAAACAGGATCACCTCGGCCAGAGGGAAGAGTTCCAATAGTTCAATGCCTGGTGCAGTTTCAGCGCGCAGGTCGCAGCCACAATCGTCGTGCTCGCCCAGCCGGCGCACAATCTCCAAGCCCACGCTGTCGTCGCCCGCCTCGGGGTTGCCACAACCGACAATCAATAATCTGCCGGAACTCCGGCCCGAAATTTCACTCATCCGCTTCCCAAATGCCGCGACGATAATTGAATCGAATCTCACGCATGGTAATGACTAAGGCAATACGGCGAGCCAGGCGCACCTCACATCCGGGCCACAGAGCTAGCGGTAGGCGTCACGGCGATGACGAACGGCTGTGATCTCGATTACATTCTTTCCCTTGTAATCGAAGAAGACGCGGTAGTCGCCGCAACGGGGCCGCAAGCCGGTTTGAGGAGGCTTAAGCTTCTTCACGTCGCCAACGCGAGTAACCAAGTAGCGGTCAATGCCGTACAGGATCTGCATCGCCGCGCTGCGCTCTATGGCGCGCAAATCCGCGCGAGCCTCGGGCGCCCAGACGACTGTCAGCCGCTCGGAGTCGAAGCCTTCCGTCATTTGGATGGACTGAACTCGGTCAGGATGTCGTGGTGCGGAATGCCCTCTCTCCGCGACAAGGAGGCGCGTGCGCGTTCCAGCGCCGCGGCCGCGTCAGCCGTAATCTCTTCGTCTTCGACAGGGGCAAGGGCAAGCGATCGCGAGAGCGGTCCCACCATCACTTCCAGCAGGATGCGCACAGCACTCAGTTTTTCGCCCGGCAATAGATCGAGCAACGCGTGGGCCTCCCGGCGTTCTTGAGTCTGATCGCGCTCCATTCTCTTCCCTCTGCCTCCCGAAGATCGTCCCCAACAGCATTATACACCGTCGAGGTCTTGGCGAGGACCCATCAGCCTGACATAACTGTTTGAGATCACCCTTCTGCGGATACAAGTTGGCGTACCCGGTCCGCTACCTTCGGGAGGGCCGCGGAAACGACGGGTGAAAGGGAATCTCCAAAATCGAATGACTTTCCGGAGACGGTGATTAAAACCGCCTGCGGACACCGGCCATAGAGTCGTGCGGCACCAGCGAGCAACCCCGCGGGCGAGCAAGTGTGTGTGAGCGCTGAAGAAGAGGGGGCTTGAGCTTGGATCTCCCGCCAGTGGATCTCCCCCGGCTCACCTTGGGCATCGGCATCGATGAAAACGGCTTGGCTGCACTGGCTGAGCGGTTCGGCGAGTTCCGGGGTAAGTTGATGGCAGGTGATCACCTCAACATCATGACCAGCGAGTTCGCGAGCAATCAAGCGGCTAGCGTGCCAGCCGAATCCGTCGTCGCTGCGCAGAGGATTTCCGTAGCCGATGATCAGCACCTTGCCCATGCCCTTGTAGGAGCCGCCCTGTTGGCCGCTCCCACGAAGTTAAGCACTTTTCAGCTCATCGAGCAAGGACCCTTGCGGGCCAAACAACTGAATGTGCATGGCGATCTGGCCGGAAGCATGGGTGGAACAACTAAAGCACGGGTCGTAGGCGCGCACGACTGCCGAGACTCGGTTCAGCATCCCCTCCTGAAGGTGATTGCCGTCCACGAAATGCTGCGCCACCTGGTGGATGCTGCGGTTAATGGCCAGGTTGTTATGCCCCGTTGCGACAATGAGGTTCGCCCAGGTAATGGCCCCTTCCTCATTGACCTTATAGTGGTGAATCAAGATGCCGCGCGGCGCTTCGATCATCCCCACGCCTTCCTGGCAGTTAACGCCGGCGTGAGCCCGAATCTGCCGGCCGAGTACTGCCGGATCATTCAGCAGGGCTTCCATCCGTTCCAATCCGTAGAGTGCTTCAATCAGCCGGGCATAATGGAAATGGAAGGAGCCAGGGACGATCTTTCCCAAGCGCTGGTGGAATTCGGTGAACTCGGCATCGGCCATGGAAGTTCCACAACTCCTGGCGACATTCAAGCGCGCCAAAGGTCCCACGCGATAAACCCCGTCCGGAAACCCGACGGGCTTGAAGTAAGGCGCCTTCAAATAGGAATTCGCCAGGGCCGCCTCGCCAATAAAGTTGCGGTAATCGCGCGACGCGATGTGATCAGCGACGATCTTGCCATCGGCATCTTTAAACCGGATTCCACCGTCGTAAAGTTGCAGTTTCCCCGCCGCGTCCACCAGGCCCGCATACATGCTGGGCGCATTTCCAAAGTGTTCGATTTCCTCTTTGAACTGATCCAAATTTCCCTTAAAGAACTTCAGTGTGCGACGAACCGTAGCCTTGGCGTCGGGCAAACCGGAGAGAATCTTATCGCGGACCGCGGGTTCCAACGGCGTATTCACTCCGCCGGGAACCACCCAGGAGGGGTGAATGCGCTCCTTGGCGAGACCCTCGATCACCTGCTGCCCGAACTTGCGCAATGCAATACCGTCTCGAGCGATGTCCGGGAATTTCTCCAGCAGCCCAAGCACATTGCGCTGAGCGGGGTCAGAATCCATGCCCAGCAAGAGGTCGGGCGCGGAAAGATGGAAGAAGCTCAAAGCGTGGGACTGTACCACTTGGCCGCAGTGCAGGATCTCGCGGAGCAGCACCGCCGTGTCAGGAATGCGTACGCTCATGATGGCGTCACAGGCCTTGGAAGCGGCCAGAAGATGGCTGATCGGGCAGATTCCACAGATCCGCGCGGTGATGGACGGCATCTCATAGTACGGGCGTCCCTCCGTAAACTTCTCAAAGCCGCGAATCTGCGTCACATGAAGCTGGGTGTCCGCCACCTTACCGTCATCATCGAGCTGGATCGAGACTTTCGCGTGACCCTCAATTCGCGTCACGGCGTCAATCATGATCTTTCGCATTGGTATCCTTCCCTCAACAATCGGGTGATCCGGGAATCGGGTGAAGAAAAAAGCCCAGTGCTGTCCCCGGTCACCTTCCCCTCGCCGTCTTCTGTGAGGCCACGAAGATGGAGGCCAAATCTGGCGGGATCACGGCTTCTTGCTCACCCGATCTCCCGATCGCCCGATCACTCGATTGCCTCACCCAAATTTCACCTTCGAGTTCAAGTCCGGCATTCGCCCGTTGAGTAATTCACCCAGGACGTACGCGATGGCGACCGCGGGAGGCGGACAGCCGGGAACAAACAGGTCGACCTTCACAACCTCCTGTAACGGCAACGCGCGCTTGAGTAAAGGAGGAACTCCTTCGGTGGGAATGCGAGGCTTCACATCGACGCCCTGAATGTAAACTCGCTCCAACAGCTTCTTGACCGGAATGGAATTGCGCATGGCCGGCACGTTGCTAGTGACCGCGCAATCACCTAAGGCAACCAGCAGGCGGGCCCGCTCGCGAAGGCGTTGGATTTTCTCGTAGTCTTCCTGGCTGCTGACCGCGCCTTCAACGATCGCGACATCCACATCTTCAGGCATCTCCTGAGCGTCAACAAGAGGGCCATACACCAAGTCAATCTTGGGGGCAATCGAGGCAAGCGCCTCGTCAATATCCAGGATCGACATGTGGCAGCCGGAACACCCGTCCAGCCACATCGTTGCCACTTTCGCTTTTTTCATCAGCTAACTCCAGTCCGGGGGGTGGGCCGATGGGCAGGTGGGCAGATGGGCAGGTCGCTGGATTTTGCTGCGCACCGATGCTGATTCGGGATATCAGATTCCAGATTCAAGATCGGGCCCCCTGCGTTCTGCCTTCTCAATTCCGCCTTCTGCATTCTGCTTTCCGCCTTCTGCTTACTGCCGGTCTGCCCACCTGCCCACTGCCTATCTGCCCATCTGCCGACCTGCCCACTGCCCACCTCACGCGTGCACGGCCCGCCGCGCGGCGAGAAACTTGATGTTCTCACTGCTCTTGGTCATTTCTTCCACGGAACGGCCTTTTTCCGCCAGCGCTCCGGTGGGACACACCTGTACGCATTTGCCACAACTCGTGCAAGCTTCCGATTCACCCCACGTCCCATTAAGATCAGAAACCAGGCGCGAGTTAATTCCTCGGGCGCTGATTTCCCAGACATTGGCCCCCTCCACCTCCGCGCACACACGCACGCACCGCGTGCAGAGGATGCAGCGGTTTTGGTCAAGCACATAGCGCTGGTGCGAAACATCCACCGGCAAGCGCGGGTAGTTGTAAGGGAATCGGACGTGCGTGATTCCCAAACGCATAGCCATAGCTTGCAATTCACAGTGATTGTTGCTCACACAGACAGCGCAGTAGTGGTTGCGCTCCAGCAAAAGGAACTCGGTCGCCATCTGACGATGCCGCAAAAGCTTCTCGGAATTGGTGGTCACCGACATGCCGTTCTGGATCGGCGTAGTGCAGGCCGGCAGCAGGCGTCCAACCCCGGCCACTTCAACCAGGCAAAGGCGGCAGGAACCCGAAGGGCTCAGCCCCTCCAGGTAACAGAGTGTGGGGATGTACTTCTTGTTCGCCCGCGCCACGTCCAGGATCGTCTGGCCTTCCGTGGCCCGGCACAACTCGCCGTCGATCCGGACGGAGATTTCTTGCGGCATGATTCACTCCTTTGCGCTGATCAGGTGAGCCGACGAACAGTTTGTGATTTGCGATTGGTGATTGACGATTGAAAAGGTCGATCACAAATCAGAAATCACAAATCGCAAATTGCTTACCCGATCTCCCGATCCTAACTTCGAACTCCCACTGCGTTGGTATCGCGAACGTCGCAACGCAGACAACGGCTCGCCTCTTCCGCCGCCTCCAGGGGGGTTAGCGCCAGGACCGCCTCCTGGAAATCCTTCACGCGCTGCTTGGCGGGCAGCGGAAGGGGATGGTGGCGCCCGCAGTCGATGACGTGCTCGGGCGGCTTCTGGTCGTACTCAGGATGCGGCAACAGGCTTTCCATGCGCGACTCGCCCATCAATCTCTGGTCGATTCGCCGCGCCGCCTTTTTGCCGTAGCCCATGGCGTTGGAGACGTTCGAGGCCCCGGAAATCAGATCGCCACCCGCGTAGAACTTGTCGCGGCTGGTTTGAAGACTGTAGCGGTCATAGGTCAGCGTGCCGTTCTCCTTGATGGTAAGGCCGGAGGCCTTGCAGAAGTCGCGGTCCACCGCCTCGCCCACGGCCAGTATCACGGTATCGCACTTGAAGCTCTGGATTTCTTCGGTGGGAATCGGGCGGCGGCGGCCTGAGGGGTCGAACTCGCCCAAGCGCGTCTTGACGACTTCAATGGCCTTAACGGCGCCGTTCTCTCCCACAATACGATGGGGTGCCGAAAGAAAGACAAAGTGCGCGCCTTCCTGTTCCGCGGCTTCCACTTCCTCCTGGATGGCGGGCATGTCTTTGCGCTCGCGGCGGTAAATCACCGTGACCGTCGCCCCCAGGCGCAAGGCGGTGCGGGCGGAATCGATCGCGGCATTCCCACCCCCGATGATCGCCACCCGCCGGCCGAGAGGAACGGGTTCGTTCTTGGCAATCCCTTCCAGGAAGAGGAGCGCCGGCATCACTCCTTTCAATTCCGTCCCGGAGAGGTAAACCCACGCTTCTTTCCACGTGCCGATGGAGAGAAAAACGGCGTCGTACTCAGAGTCAAGACCGTTCAGAAAGACATCCGTGCCCACGCTTTTGTTGAACTCGAACCTGACGCCGAGGCGGCTGATCAATTCGATCTCACGGGAGAGCACAGCTTTAGGCAAACGGTATTCGGGCAGCGCGTATCGTAACATCCCGCCTGCTTCCGCATGGGAGTCGTAGATCGTAACCTGGTGACCGAACAGCGCGAGGTAGAATGCCGCCGTAAGGCCGGTCGGTCCTGCACCCACCACTGCAACTTTCTTTCCCGTGGCAGCCAACTTACGCGCCGCGACGCGGTCCGCCATTTCGCCAAACCGGTCGGAGAGCAGGATACTGTCCGCGATCAGCCGATGCACTTCCCGCATGTTCACCGATTCGTCAACGGCCTGCCGCCGGCAACGATTATCGCAGGGGTGCTGGCAAACTCTCCCCGTGGACGCCGGCAGAGGGTTATCGAAAATGACCGACTCGAAGGCTTCGTCCAACCGCCCTTCCTTGTAGAGTTGCAGGAAGCGTGGAATGTTCATGTGCAACGGGCAACTGTTCTCGCACGGCGAGAGCGCCAGATCCTGGCACACACCGGCGCGGCAACGATGGGCGCGCAGATGGTCCTCGAACTCATGGCGGAAATGCCGCATGGTGGTGAGCACCGGGTTGGGTGCGGTCTGCCCCAAGCCGCACAGCGAGGTGTCACGAATCATACGCCCCAACTCGTCCAGCGTGTTCAGATCTTCTTCCGCCCCCTTCCCCTGGGTGAAGTTGTTAAGAAGCCGCAAGCCCTTATCGAGCCCCACACGGCACGGTACACACTTGCCGCAGGACTCGGAGTGGGTAAACTCGATGAAGTAGCGAGCCACGTCCACCATGCAGTTGTCGTCGTCCATCACCACCATTCCGCCCGATCCCATGATGGAACCGAGCTTCGACAGTGTCTCGTAGTCGACCGGTGTGTCGAACATCTCCTGGGGTATGCATCCCCCGGAAGGCCCCCCGGTTTGAACCGCCTTAATCGAGTGTCCATTGATCGCGCCGCCGCCCACATCGTAGACAAAAGTCTTCAGGTCCGTTCCCAGCGGCATTTCCACCAACCCGGTGTTCTTCACCTTGCCCACCAGGGAAAACACTTTAGTGCCCGGACTCTTGGCGCTGCCGGTTTCCGTAAACCACGCCGGCCCCTTCGCGATGATGGGCGCCACGTTGTACCAGGTTTCGACGTTGTTGATATTGGTCGGGCATCCCCACAAGCCTTTTTGCGCGGGGAAGGGAGGCCTCGGGCGGGGACGGCCCGCATGGCCTTCCAGGGAGCTGATCAGCGCTGTTTCTTCACCGCAAACGAACGCTCCCGCGCCTTCCACAAGCTCGATGTTGAAATTGAAGCCGCGCCCGAGAATGTTCTCACCCAGGAAGCCATACTCTTTCGCTTGCTCGATCGCTCGTTTTAGACGGTGCACGGCCAGCGGGTACTCCGCGCGCACGTAGATGATGCCCTGCGCCGCGCCAGTCAGAAAGCCGGCAATCGCCATGCCCTCCAAAAGCGAGTGCGGGTCGCTCTCAATCTCGTTGCGGTTCATGTATGCGCCCGGGTCGCCTTCGTCGGCGTTGCAGATGATGTACTTCTTTTCCGCCACTGCTTTGCGCAGGAAATCCCACTTCTGGCCCGTGGAAAATCCGGCCCCGCCGCGCCCGCGCAGCTTGGCCGCTTTGATCTGCTCGATGACCACTTCGGGGTGGTTCTCGATGAGCACGTTGAAGAGCGATAAGTAACCGCCCGCCGCCATGGACTCTTCCACATCATCAGGGTTGATCAGTCCGCAGTTGCGCAACACGATCTTCTTCTGTCCCTTGAAGAACGGCACATCCTGCCAGGACGGGATTGTTCCGTAACCGGTCCCGTACTTGATTTGCGCGGTAATGTGGTCCCAATCCTCAATCTTGCAAAGCGCCATGTCGGTGGGAATATCGCCCATCATGACGGTATCGAGGATCTCGTCGATGAAGTTGCTTTGAACCTGGTGGAGGATGACTAACGGCCTGCCGGGGAGTCGAACGTTCACCAGCGGCTCCTGCGCGCAGAAACCAAAGCAGCCGACGCGGGCCAGATGGATGTCCAAGCCGCGCTTGTCGATGGTATCGGCGAAGGCATGGAAAACCGCTTCCGCACCGTTGCCGGCGCCGCAAGTTCCCATCCCCACGGCAATGCGAGGACGGAAAGGCAGAAGCTTGGCCATTCCTTTTCCACGTACGGCGCTGAACGTACTAAGATCTCGGATGGGCGTCATTTCTTTGCGTTCTCCCTTTCCAAATGCTCTACTTCGCGTTGCAGGGTCTGCTCGTTCATATGGCCGTAAACCTGGTGATTCACTTCCACCACCGGCGCGAGCGCGCATTGGCCAAAGCACGCCACGGTGCGGAGTGTGTACCGGCCGTCACTCGTATTCAGCGAAATCTTGTCGACCGCGTCTTCGTCCAGATTCTGAAAGCCCAGGTTGAGCATCAGGCGCTCCAGAAGATCTCGCGAGCCGCGCGTGTGGCAGGCCGTCCCGCGACAAACGCAAATGGTGTTCTTGCCTTGCGGCTCCAGGTTGAAAAGCCCATAGAACGTGACCACGCTGTAAACGCGCGCCAAGGGCGCGCCGGTTTTGGCTGCGACGTACTCAAGCGTATCGCGTGACAGGAATTTGCGCGGCTGGTGGTCCTGGGCCTGTTCCAGGATACTCAGCAGCGCGCCTGGGCGCCCTAGCTGCTCCGCAATCACCTTATCGAGATATTCCTGTTCCGACTCTGCCAGCGGAATTGACATCATTGTCGCCATGCACACAGTCCTCCCTCTTCGCAAAACAGCTCACCCAAGACCCGTTGGAGCCCCGTGGTCTACATATGTTCTGTATATTGCATGCAGTTTGCCAATTGAGGTTAGGTTTAACTTATTGATTTGTTTTGCCTTACTGGGATTGCAGAAACGGGGGTTCGAAGCGGATGGGTGGAATGGCGCAGCACTTGCTTGATCCAGAGGTGGGTTCGGCCGGGGAAAGTGCGACTCTTAGTCGCAATCAGGAAAGCATTACCGCACAGGTCCGGGAGTTGTCAGAGCACTGCTCGGACATTTTCTCCCTGCGCTCTGCCGATTCTGTTGAGAAGCTCTATGCGTCGTGGCGCTTTCACGCGACTTCCGCCTCAGTTCCGACGAATCTCATCCACGATCGTGCCATCCGCAGCCATGAGTTGAACTTGCAGGGCCATATGACCCAGAGCGTGTGTGGAGCAGCTTAGGCACGGGTCAAAGGCACGCACCACAGCCTCCACACGGTTCAGCATTCCCTCCGACAGTTTCGCGCCATTAACGAAATGCTTGGCCACCTGAAATACGCCGCGATTGAGCGCCAGGTTGTTGTGCCCGGTGGCGATGATTAGATTGGCCCAAGTAATCAGCCCGTCGTCATCAATCTTGTAGTGGTGAATGAGCGTGCCGCGCGGCGCTTCCGCAACGCCGATCCCTTCCGGGTTGTTGGGCCCCGCAAAGGCGCGCACGTGCTTCGAGAGGATTTCGGGATCGTTCAAGAGTTGCTCCATTCGCTCTATTCCATAGAGCGCTTCCAAGAGGCGAGCGTAGTGGTAGTAGAAAGAACTCAGCACCGCGCCGCGGTCCAACTCCCTGAATTCAGCCCATTCCTGATCGGCAAGCGGAGTTCCGCAGCGGTCGATCACATTCAAACGGGCCAGTGGGCCGACGCGGTAGATTCCCTCGGGGTAGCCGAGGGGCTTGTAATAAGGCGACTTCAGGTAACTGAAGGGCTCCACAGCTTCGCCGATGTAGTCCTGATAGTTGAGCACGTCCAACTTATCCGCCACGATGGTGCCTCGCGAATCGACAATTCTGAGGACTCCGTTATAAGTCTCCAGCTCGCCGCCCGGGGTGACTAAACCCAGGAAAAGCGTGGGGAAGTTTGCGAAGGTCCGAATTTCTTCGCGAAACTCGTCCAGTAGACCTTTGAACCAGTCCAGAGTACGTTGCGTTATCTTCAGAGCTTCCGGAAGCATCGCCAGAATCTTGTCGCGCACTTCGCTGGGAAGTGGTTCACTCACACCGCCCGCAACCACCCAAGCGGGGTGAATTCGCTTCCCTGCCATCCACTCGATGATCTGTTGCCCAATTTGACGTAGACGGATTCCGTCTCTGGCAAGAGAGGGATTGGTCTCGAAGACACCGAAGATATTCCGCTTGAGGGGATCGCCGTCCATTCCCAGCAGGAAATCCGGCGATGAGAGATGAAAGAAACTCAGCGCGTGAGATTGAACAATCTGTGCGAGGTTCAAGATGCTGCGTAACTTTGCTGCCACCGGCGGAATGCGAGTGGCCAGGATCGAGTCGCAGGCCTTGGCGGAAGCTACCAGATGGCTGACAGGACAAATGCCGCAGATCCGCGCCATCAGCGAGGGCATTTCATAAAAAGGCCTTCCTTCACACAGCTTCTCAAATCCGCGAAACTGCGTGACATGAAAATGCGCGTCCTCGACCTTGCCGTCCTCGTCCAGATGGATCGTAACCTTACCGTGCCCTTCGATGCGAGTCACCGGGCTGATCACGATCTCTCGACGAGCTGTGGGATGAGTATTCTCCATTCGTTCCTCTGATCGCTACTCCTGCTGTCATCCTGAGCATTGACAGCCGCGGGGGCTGCCCTTGCTGATGACTGCGCAGGCGATACCAGCCTAACCAAAATTCGATTTATCGCGCAGGTCGGGGCATCTCCCCTCGAGCAGTTCGTTCAGTACGTAGTAAATCGTATCGGCGGAAGGCGGACACCCAGGCACAAAAACATCGATCGTGACCAGCTCGTGCAGAGGCCGAGAGCCCGGCAAGAGCGCGGGCACGGCTCCCTGCGGAGGTCCCGGCCGAAGCGTGGCGTTTTCCGTATACGCCCTTTCGAGGACTTTCTTGGGGCCAAAAGAGTTTCGCATGGACGGCACGTTCGCCGTCACCGCGCAATCCCCCAGCGAAACCAGGAGGCGGGACCTCTCGCGGGCAATCCGGATCTTGTGCAAATCCTCCTCGTTCCCTACGGCCCCTTCCACAAGGGTGATATCCACGTTTTCAGGGAACTCCTTCGTGTCGACGATGGGACTGTAGACGAGGTCCATCTTCCCCGCCAACTCCAACAACCGGCCGTCCATGTCCAGTAATGACATGTGACAACCTGAACAGCCGTCCAACCACATTGTTGCCACGCGAGGTCTGCTCACCAGCGCCCCTCCCGCATCAATGTTAAGTAAGGAAGGAATTGCCGCCGCTTCGACATTTCCGCGACCGACTTTCCTTTCTCCACCAGCGCGCCGGTGGGGCACACGTGGATGCACTTGCCGCATCCCGTGCAGGTGTCGGAACTGCCCCAGGGCTGATTCAAATCGGTAATGACTTTCAGATCCACGCCGCGACCCGTGATGTCCCAGGTGTGGGCGCCTTCGATCTCATCGCAAACCCTCACGCAGCGCGTGCACGAGATGCAACGATTAGGATCGTAGAGAAACCTGCTGTGGGAGCTGTCAAGTTCGAGCTTCGGGTTGCGATAGGGAAAGTGCACATGCGTCATCTGCTGGTTCTGGGCGAGGTTTTGCAGTTCGCAGTGCCCGTTCGAGACGCACACCGAACAGATGTGATTACGTTCCGAGAACAACAGCTCGAGAATCATCCTGCGATACTTGCTGAGCCGGTCGGAGTTCAGCGTCACTTCCATGTTTTCCTCGACCCGAGTGACGCAGGCCGGTTGAAGTTTGGGAGAGCCTTTCACCTCGACCAGGCACAATCGACACGCGCCCACCAGCGACAGTCCATTGAGATAACAGAGGGTGGGAATGAACATGCTGTTCTCGCGCGCAACCTGCAGAATCGTCTGGTCGCCGCGAGCGCTTACTTCCTTCCCGTCAACATGCAGCGTAATGACGCGCACTTGAGGACTCAAGCCGGCACCTCCCTGGCACTGTGAATCTGACAGACATTCGCGGGGCACACCTTGTCCTCGATGTGGGCGCGATACTCCTCGCGGAAATAGTGCAACGTGCTGAGCACAGGGTTGGGGGCCGACTGGCCGAGCCCGCACAAACTGGTGTTCTGCACCAGATCGCAAAGCTCCTCGAGGGTGGCCAGGTCCTGCGCGCTCGCGCTGCCGTCCGTGATCCGTTCCAGAAGTCCGTGCATCTGGTAAGTGCCCACCCGGCACGGGACGCACTTCCCGCAGGATTCCGTTTTGCAAAACTCCATGAAGTACTTGGCAACATCCACCATGCAGGAGGAGTCGTCCATGACGATCATGCCGCCGGAACCCATGATCGAGCCCAGTTTCTTCAGGGACTCATAGTCGACCGGCATATCCAGGGACTCTTCCGGAATGCACCCGCCGGAAGGGCCGCCGGTCTGGACTGCCTTAAACCGTCTTCCCTCCGGTATCCCTCCGCCGATTTCAAAAATGATGTCGCGGAGTGTGATCCCCATGGGCACCTCGATCAGGCCCGTATTGGCAACCCGGCCGGCCAGCGCGAATACTTTGGTGCCCTTGCTCTTTTCAGTTCCGATGCGTGCGAACCAATCCCCGCCGTTGCGGATGATGGGCGCAATATTGGCGAACGTCTCTACGTTGTTGATAAGGGTCGGCTCTCCCCAAATCCCCTCTTGCGACGGATAAGGGGGCCGTGTCCGCGGCATACCGCGCCGCCCTTCGATCGAAGCGATCAGCGCCGTCTCTTCCCCGCACACGAATGCTCCGGCGCCCAAACGCAGATCGACGTTGAAGCTGAAGGTCGTCCCGAAGATGTTGGTTCCCAGCAAACCGTGATGCTGAGCCTGGCGGATCGCGGTCTTCAGGTTTTTGATCGCCAGCGGATATTCGGCCCGCACGTAGATGTAGCCCAGCGAGGCCCCCACCGCATAGCCGGCAATGGCCATACCCTCCAGCACTCGGTGCGGGTCGCCTTCGAGCACGCTGCGATCCATGAAGGCGCCCGGATCGCCCTCATCGCCATTGCAGATGACGTACTTACGATCGCTGTCGGCCTTGGAGACCATACTCCACTTCAAACCGGTCGGGTAACCGGCCCCGCCCCGTCCCCGCAGACCACTGCGCAGCACCTGCTCGATGACCTCGCCGGGAGAGAACTCGGTAAGGGACTTCAGCAGTCCTTCGTAGCCATTGGCGCCAATATAGTCCCCGATCTTTTCGGGATCGACCCGGCCTGAGTTTTCGAGCACGATCTTAACTTGGCGTCTGAAAAACGGCTGGTCTGTAGCGCACTCCAGGCGGCCCAGCGGACTGCCGTCCATCGATTTGATGATGTCCGCCGCATCCTGCGGCGTCACATTCTGGTACATCACGTTGTCCGGCTTTACCGAGACCAGCGGGCCTTTCACGCAGAGACCCATGCAGCCGACGCCCTTAACCTGACATTGCTTTACATTGCTTTTCGCGCCCTTGACTGACAACCTGTTTCGCCAGTTCCTGCTTGACCCTGTCACTTCCCGACGAGAGGCAACTCGCCGCCGTGCAGACGTGAATCCGGTGCTTGAAGCGCAAGACGGCCTCTTGCTGAGTCGCGGCGATTTCGCCTAGTTCTTCAGGCGTCATGTTTCTCAATCCTCCCGAGTTTTGCCAACAGCGCCTCCTGGGTCACCATCCCCGAAATCTGCTGGTCGAATACCGCCACAGGCGCTAGTCCGCAGGAACCGAGGCAGCGCGCGGTCACCAAGGAAAATTGCCCGTCCTCGGTCGTCTCCCCCGGACGGATTCCGAACTTCTGCTCGATGGTTTGCAAAAGCTTGGCGGCCCCTTTGATGTAACACGCCGTCCCCGTGCAGACCACACAGGTATGTGCCCCAGGCGGCTTGAGGCTGAAATAGTGATAAAATGTCGCTACTCCGTAAGCCTGGCTCAACGGCACCCGCAGGCTGTTGGCGACGTACCGAAGTGAATCGGTGTCAAGATAACCGAACGATTCCTGGACGGTGTGCAACGCTTCGATGAGCGCATGCGACTCGTTCCCAAGTCGCCGCATTGTAGCCTCGACGATTCGCCACCTTTTGTCCGAGCTAGGAGCGACCGGTTTGCGAAAACTTGTACCCATAGGTTGACCCGAGATAGATTACGACAAAAAGTGTTATATCGCAACTTTGCAGGCGAGAACCTCTCGCTGCGCCGTCAGTCCAGCATGCCTTGCTGTGAGTTCGCAAAGTAAGCGACTTTACGTCTGAGACTCCCACTTCGACTCGCCCACGCCCGATCCCATGTCTCGTTGGGCGATCCACGTTCGAAGGCGAACGCGCGGTGGTATATCGGCTTGTTTTTGACCTTTATTGAGATTCCGCTCGCGTCAGTCGAAAGTTTGTTGAGACGATCGTCCGCATCGGTAAGGCCGTTTCGGAGTCCCGCCAGGGGCGGAGAGCCGCACGCGGGACGTTTCAAGAACGAGCACCCGGAGGTACGTACGGCCTTCCCGGCTTTTGGGGACTACGGGGACTCTTCGGCCCCCGAAAAGGGGGCTGCAGAATGGTAAGGAAGGAAAACTGAGGGCTGATAGCTGACGGCTGAAGGCTGAGAACTAACGACGATCCAGCTTGAGTTTCACAAAGTGCGTCGAGCAGGAGATGCAAGGATCGTAAGTGCGAATCAGCTTTTCGCAGACCTGCGCTATCTCAGCTTCGGATTGGTTGAGCACGCCCGGGAGAATCGCTTTCAGGTCATCCTCCATGCGATGGTAGTTCTGCGCGGTGGGAGGAACGATTCTGGCAAACTCCACGAGGCCCTGGTCGTTAATGCGATAACGATGATAAAGCAGGCCGCGCGGGGCTTCGGTGGCGGCGCAGCCTTCCCCGGCGCGGACTTTAAGCTCCACCCGGCTTGCGGCGGGCTCGCGATAGGCCTCGATGAGCACGATCGCCTCTTCGCAAGCGTGGATCAATTCGATGGCGCGGGCGATGATGCCCATATAAGGATTACGGCAGGGCCACGAGACGCCGCAGGTGCGGGCAGCCTCGAGCGCTTTGGGCATCAGCTTGTCAAGATTGAGATTAATCCTGGCCAACGGTCCGACGAAGTAGCTCGAGCCGCTGTCAGCGCGGGAAGAATGAAGCGCGGTCGAGTGCGCAATGTGCTCCTCGAGAAAGACATGCTCGAAATCCTGCGGCTCGATATCCACGCCCTTCGAGGACACGATCCGCCGTTCGTTCATGGGATATTCGTTGGGGTGCGAGACCGACACGAACTCATAGTCGGGAGCATAGTCGGGATACGTAAGGGTGAGAACGAACTTCAGTGTCTCTTGCGATGCTTCCAGCGCCCAGCGCAACTCCGACAGCAGGCAATCGAGTTCTTTGCGGCGCGGAGCCTTATAGAAACCGCCCACACAAACGGAAATGGGATGAACCGATCGGCCGCCCAGGACGGCGAGCAGCCGGTTGCCGATCTTCTTCAGGCGGAGAGCCCGTTCAACTGCTTGGGGGTGATCCGCCGCCATGCTGATGACGCTCTCGTATCCTAGAAAATCCGGAGCGTTCAACATGTAGATGTGCAGCGCGTGGCTCTCAATCCATTCGCCACAGTAGAGCAGGCGGCGCAAGGCGCGAATCTCGGGCGGAGGCGTAACCCCCAGCGCGGCCTCGAGAGCGTGCACGGCGCTCATCTGGTAAGCCACCGGGCAGATCCCGCAGATCCGGGCGGTGATATCGGGCACTTCCTGGAAATATCGCCCTCGCAGGAACGCCTCGAAGAAGCGCGGCGGCTCGAAGATGTTGATCTTGACTTCGCGCAGTTCTCCGCCCTCCGACCTGACGTAAACTCCGCCTTCGCCTTCAACGCGGGTCAGGTAGTCGATCTTGACAGCCTTTTCCCCGTTCGTTTTCCCATTCGCCATGTCGGTACCTCGTAGGGGGACGGCTTGCCGTCCCCTGATGAACAGGGTAGGGCAAGCCCTACCCCTACACGTTTCAAACCAGGATTCAGGATTCGGGATTCAGGTCCCGCAAACCTGAACTCGTCGCCGCCTCACCACCCCTCCTCCCAGCGGAGCCGAACGCCCCTCCTTGATAAGGAGGGGCCGGGGGTGGTTGCTATGACCCTACGCGGCCTTTTCTACCTTGTCGCTCGCGGACCGAAACACTTCCGCGTATCCCGTGAAACCGCGAAGCAGCCGCACTAAGTCGGGCCGGTGCATGCCCTCCTGCAGGAGTTGATGGCTCAATGAATCCGCGTTTGCAGCCGGCAGTGGCCCGAAACATCCGTAGCAGCCACGATTGTAAGCGGGGCAGATCGCGCCGCAACCGGTCTGAGTCAGCGGCCCCAGGCAAGGCGTGCCATGCGCGACCATCACGCAAACGGTGCCGCGCCTCTTGCAATCCAGGCAGACCGTGTTCATGGGCACACGAGGTACACGCCCCACCAGCAACTGGGTAATGACATCCAGAAGTTGCAGTTTGTTGATTGGGCAGCCGTTCAACTCGAAGTCCACCGGCACGTGGGTGGAGATGGGCGTAGACAGATCCAGGGTGTGGATGTAATCCGGAGTGGCGTAGACCGCCCTGGTGAATTCCTTCACATCCCCCCAGTTCCGCAAAGCCTGAATTCCCCCCGCGGTCGCGCAAGCACCGATCGTAACCAGGATCTTCGATTCCTGGCGTACCTTCTGGATGCGCTCCTCGTCTTCGGCGGTGGTAATCGATCCTTCCACCAATGCAACGTCGTAGGGACCACGCACAATTTGCGATCGAGCTTCCAAGAAGTAAGCGACCTCGACTTCACCCACGAGGGCTAGCAAATCGTCCTCGAGGTTCAGCAGGCCCAACTGGCAGCCATCGCAGGAGGAAAACTTGTAGACTGCAACCTTAGGAAGAGTACTGGCAGGCATCTTAAAAGTCCTCCTTGCCGAAGAAAGGTTCGATCGCCGCAAAGTTCAGCACGGGGCCTTCTTTACAGATAAACGTGGGGCCGAACTGGCAGTGGCCGCAGAACCCGATGGCACATTTCATATTCCGCTCCATGGAGAGGAAGATGGCTTCCTTCGGGATGCGGCGGGCCAAGGCCTCGTAGATCACGAAGCGCATCATGATCTCCGGGCCGCAGGTCATGACCACAGTTTGCTTGGGGTCAACCCGGATGCGGTAAAACAGGGCGGGAACCACACCCACCAGCCCGTGCCAGTTCTCGTCGGCCAAGTCAACGGTCGTGTGGACCTCGACGCCGCCGGCCTGCCAGCGTTCGAATTCCGCGGTGTAGAGGAGATCGGCAGGCGTGCGCGCGCCGTAAAGCAACACCACTCTGCCGAAGTCTTCACGGTGGCGCAAAATCGACAACGCCACGGGGCGCAGCGGCGCCAAGCCGATCCCGCCAGAGACCATGACCAGGTTCTTGCCGCGCGCTTTTTCAATCGGCCACGAACTGCCATACGGTCCCCGAAGGCCGACCATATCACCCGCTTTGAGACGCCCAATGGCGCGCGTGACGCTGCCCGCATAACGAATGGTGTGGCCCATCACGTGGGGTGTACCGGGATCGGAACTGATCGAGATGGCGACTTCTCCGAACCCCGGCAGGTAGATCATGTTGAACTGGCCGGGCGCGAAGTGATACGTCGCGGATTGGGCCGTGTTCATAAAGACCATGGAAAAAGTTGAGATACCGTAGGCCTCGGGTTGGATGTCCTCGATCACAGCCGAAAGAGGCATCATCGGATCCGGCATCATACGCAATTCTACTGCGGTTGGGGCTAAGCTCATCGTTGGACCTTCTCGCGAATGGCTTTAACTTCTTCGGTCAAGTCGATTCCCACGGGGCACCAGGTGATGCATCGGCCGCAACCTACGCACCCGGAGGTCCCGAACTGGTCAATCCAGGAAGCCAGCTTATGGGTTAACCACTGGCGGTAACGCGCCCGAATGGTGGGGCGAATATTGCCGCCGTGCACATGAGAAAACTCCCGCACAAAACACGAATCCCAGAGGCGGGTCCGATCCGCAGCCGTGGCCTTCAAGTTACAAGTGTCTTCCACGGTGACGCAGAAGCAGGTGGGGCAAACACTCGTGCAGTTCGAACAGCTCAAACATCGCGCTCCCACCTTGTCCCACTGCGGGGATTCGAGGTTGTCGTAAAGCAACTTGGGCAAGTCTTCGGTTCTAAGCTGTTTCTCAATGGATCTTTCGGCCTTCTGAATGGCTTGCGCGGCGCGGCCCAGATCGAACGCGGAGGCGCGCTCCCAAGAGGTATTGCGCAACATCTCCGAGCCCATTTCCGAACCCACTTCCATGACGAAAGCATCCGGCAATTCGGTCAACGCCAGGTCGAACCCTTCAGTGGCTTTAGGACCGGTCTTCATCGAACTGCAAAAGCAGGTGGAATAGGCGCGTCCGCAGTGGGCCGCCAGAATGAAAATGCGCTCCCGCTGGCGCGCGTAATGCGGGTCGCGGAATTCGCCCGCCAGGAAGACGCGATCTTGGATAGCGATGGCGCTCAACTCGCAGGCTCGAACGCCAATGAAAGCCCGCAACGGAATTGTCTCCTCGGCCGGCTTAAACACCCACTTCCCGTCCGTCTTCTCCACCGAGAACAGCTTCAAATTGGGCAGATGAAGAAACCTTTTCCAGCTTTGCGGAGTTACGCCGTAACCGAAATATTCCTGAGTCTGGGTTTGCTTCAAGCGATACTTGCCCGGTTCTTGTTCCGCCGTCCAACCGACCGGAAGGTCCTCGATCGCCGCGATCTCATCGAGCACTACCGCCCCGTCACGCACGGTTGGGCCCACCAAGCTGAAGCCGGAAGCACGGAGATTGTCAAAGACCTTCTGTAAAGCCAGTTTGGATACGATGACGTTCGCCGAAATTCGGGGAAGGTCTTGTGCCATGGGAATCAAGCCTCCTGGAGGCGAGGGTTTCTATTTGTCCGCTTAGCGCCTCCGTGCCTAGGGCAACCAAGTGGAATTCGACACGGAACACACCACGGACGTAGCCGAGCAAGCTGTTGGCCAAATAGAATTTCAAAATCGGGAAAGCATGTTGACAACTACAACACTTTTGGGGGATTGACTCGGACATATGCCCCGCGAAAGTGCCTGGGCGCTGGGATCGCGTTTTGTGGGTCCCTCCCCATGTGGATAGAGGCTATCTGGCAGGGACACCATTCCCGCTAACTGGGTCAACACACGCACCGCCACTCTAAGTCTGGCAATTTGGCCGCATTCCGGCTGACTGCGGCTGCGCGCTGTCGGAGTAAGAGCGGATTTGTAGTCACAAATGGCAACCCGGCAACGGGGCGTGATTGTCGCCTGCTAGGGACTGACTTTACTCTCCCAATGCCCTGCCAGTTCGGGTAAAATCGCCCGCTGGAAGTAAGTGCGGCAAGTCACAAGCCCCCGACAGCAGGTCACATGATCGCTACCGTCACGCTGAATCCGGCAATTGACAAGAGTCTTACGGTTCCCCGCTTTGAGGTTGGCAAGACTAACCGCGGAGAAGTCGGGCGGACCGATGCGAGCGGCAAAGGAATCAATGTCGCCATGGCGTTGAAGCAATTCGGCGCGGACGTTTGCGCGCTGGGCTTCATGGCGGGAAGCAACGGCCACTTCATCCTCGAGGCACTCGCGTCGAGCGGCATCCCCGCGGACTTCGTCAGCGTCCCGGGTGAAACGCGCGTCAACCTGAAAATTCGCGATCCCATCTATCGCACAGAAACCGAGCTTAACGAGCCCGGGTTCCAGGTGCTTCCGACCCATCTCGATGCGATGAAGGAAAAAATCAGAGAGCACGCCTCGCGCTGTGAGGTGATGACCTTCTCGGGAAGCCTGCCGCCCGGCGCCCCGCCCGAGACATATGCAGAACTCCTGAGGATCGCCAGAGCCTTAGGGTCAAAATGTATGCTGGATACCGGCGGCGAGGCGCTGAGATTGGGGATCGGAACCAAGCCCATTCTTGTCAAACCCAATCGAGCCGAAGTTGAAGAGCTACTTGAGCGTTCCTTGCGGACCGGGCATGATCTGGCTGACGCAGCCCGCAAGTTGCTCGAGATGGGCGCTGAAATGGCCCTCATCTCACTCGGAGCGGAGGGCGCCGTGGCAGCCGGTAACCAGGAACTGTTGGCCGCGCTCCCTCCAAAGGTGGCGGTGCGGAGCAGCACCGGGGCTGGAGACGCGATGGTGGCGGCATTCGCTTATGGGGAAATCACGCACCTTTCGTTTCGCGACTCGTTCCGCCTCGCCATGGCCGCAAGTGCCGCCGCGGTGACCCTGGAAGGCACGAAGTTCGCCGATTGGGCAGCCATCAAACGCTTGCTGGCTGAGGTGCACGTCGAGGATCTGAGCAAAGGGTAAAGGATGAAGGCCAAGGGATTTCTCTAGCCCCTTAGGAGACTCGGGAGGAAGTAATGCGTAACCCTAACAAGGCCTCACTGGCTTGGTTACTTTTCGCTTCATTGCTGCTTTCCGGCAGCGGGACTCGGCCCGGTGCAAGAATTCTCTTCGCCCGGGGCAGAAGCGGCATCGCGGCGCCCGCGGCGGTTTCCGCGGCTGACGCTGACCTCACACAATTCGTGAATACCTATGTCGGGAGCGCCGGGGCCGACATGGGAAACACCTTTCCCGGAGCGGCCCTGCGCTTCGGCATGATTCAGTGGAGTCCGGATTCGCTGAGGGGATTTGACCGCAGGCACGCGGGAAGCTACTTATATAGCGACAACGCCATCCGCGGATTCAGCCTCACTCACTTGAGCGGCCCCGGCTGCCAGATCATGGGAGATGTGCTCATCACTCCCGTCGCCGGGTCGATAAACGACTCACCAGCGGCGGACCCGGGACGCTACGCGGCCAAGTTCTCCCATTCCAATGAGCAAGCTTCACCAGGGTACTACTCGGTTGCTCTTGACAATGGGACCAAGGTTCAACTTGCGGTGACGACAAGGGCAGGTATCGGCAGCTTTGCATTTCCAGCTTCCGCTTCCTCTGGCTTGCTCTTTAACGTGGGCCGCGACGGCAGCGGCGTGGAGAGCGCTTCAATTGACATCGTGGGCGACCGCAGCATTACGGGAAGCGTTTCAAGCGGCCGTTTTTGTGGCATGAAACAGAACAAATACACGGTGTATTTTGCCGCGGAGTTCAACCGCCCATTCACTCGTTTCGGAACCTGGACCGGCCCATCGCTCGACCGGGGCCGACGTTCCTTAACCGGGGCTCAATCCGGCGGCTTCGTCGAGTTCGACACGACATCCAGCCAGGTGGTCCAGATGAAAGTCGCCCTCTCCTACGTCAGCGCCGAAAAGGCGCGGAAGAACCTCGATGCCGAGATTCCGGGATGGGGTCTTGACGCCGTGCGCGAAGCAGGCCACGAACACTGGAAACACGACCTGGGACTGATCACGGTGAGCGGGGGAACCGATGATGAGAGGCGGGTGTTTTACACAGCGCTCTATCATGCGCTTTTGCACCCGAATATCTTCAACGATTTTGACGGCCAATACATCGGTTTTGACCGTCAGATTCACCTCGCCCAGGGCATCAACATTTACGCCAACTTTTCCGGGTGGGATATCTATCGCTGCCAGGTGCAACTTTTAGCGATGCTTTTTCCGAGGGAAAGCAGCGATATGGTCACGTCCATGGTGCTGGCGGCGCAACAGGGCGGAGGGCTGCCTGTCTGGCCCGTGGCGAACAGCGAAGCGTGTGTGATGGTGGGGAACCCGTCCTCGCCGATCATCGCCAGCATTTACGCTTTCGGGGCGCGGAAGTTTGACGCCAAGGGCGCGCTGGCGGCCATGCTGAAAGGCGCCAGCGATCCAGACGCCCACGAGCAATACTGCCCGGAATGGGACAATCTGTCCGATTATCTCCTTCACGGATATGTCGGCCCGGACACCGTTCGCTCCGATAAACTCCATAGCGGGCCCTCCCAAACTTTGGAATTCACGACGGCGGATTTTTCCATCGCCCAATTCGCACAAGCCATTGGCAACACAACCACTTACAAGACCTTCATGAAAAGGGCGCAGTTCTGGAAGAACATCTTTGACCCACGGACCGGCTACATCGCTCCTCGGAAGAAGGATGGTTCCTTCATTCCGGTGGACCCGGCGTCGGGACACTATTACGTCGAGGGGAATGCCGCGCAATACAGTTGGATGGTGCCTTACAACCTGCGAGGGTTGTTCGACCTCATGGGTGGAAACGCCAAAGTGGTGGAGAGGCTGAATAAGTTTTTCACCGAAGTGAATGCTACGGACACCAAGCCTTTTGCCTGGATCGGGAATGAGCCTAGCTTCGCGATACCGTGGGCATACGATTTCGCTGGAGCTCCCTGGGGAACGCAGTCCGTGGCTAGGCGCGTTGAACTGGAATTGTTCTCGGCTCGTCCGGATGGCGAGCCTGGAAACGACGACCTGGGAGCTATGTCCGCCTGGTATGTATTCGCGGCGCTGGGCGCCTACCCAGCCATCCCAGGCGTGGGCGGGTTGGCCCTCAACAGCCCCTTATTCCCCGCAGCCACAATTCAGCTCGGAAACGGCAGCCGCATCGAGATTGAAGCCGGGAACGCCGCCGCTCAAAACCCCTATGTCCTCAGCCTGAGCGTTAACGGGCAACAATACGGAAAGACCTGGCTGCCCTACGAACTGCTAAGCCGAGGCGCGACGCTGCGATTCAAGCTTGGCAGCCTCCCCAACAAAGATTGGGGCACAAAGCCCGAGGACGCGCCACCGTCGTTTTCGGAAGGTAGCGATTAAAGGTTAAACGGAAAAGGGTTAAGGCTAAAAAGAGCGCAACCTGAGTTTAAAACTGTGGGGTCCAGCCTTTAGCCTTTACACTTTAGCCTTTATGCTGAATTCAGGCTCGTCTGGAGGTTATGGCGTGGTGCGAGAAAAGCTTCAACAACTCGGCGCTTTCTTAGCAGGCATGGTGATCCCTAACATTGCCGCCCTGATCGCCTGGGGTCTGATCACCGCGCTCTTTATTCCGCGAGGCTGGATTCCGGACGAGCACCTGGCCAAGCTGGTGTCTCCGCTGATCATGTACTTATTGCCCGTGTTGATCGGGTTCACGGGAGGCCGACTGGTTTATGGTATTCGCGGCGGAGTGGTGGGCGCGCTGGCCACGATGGGAGCCGCCGTCGGCAGCAGCGTGCCGATGTTCCTGGGCGCCATGGTGATGGGCCCGCTGGGCGGATGGACGATCCTGCAGGTTGACCGGTTACTCGAGAGACGAACTCCCCGAAGCCTGGAAGTGCTAGTCTCGAACTTCTCCGCCGGGCTGGTGGGCGTGGGCCTGACTTTACTAGCCTATGCTGTTGCCGGTCCGTTCATCGAGGCCGTGACGGTCACCCTGGGGAGCGGGGCGACGAGAATTACGCGAGCGGGAGTCCTACCCTTGATTTCCCTGCTCATCGAGCCGGGAAAGGTGTTATTCATGAACGGCGCTATTAACCACGGCGTCTTGGCGCCGCTCGGGATCGCCGAAGCAAAGCAGGCCGGCAAGTCCATCTTCTTTCTGCTCGAGACTAATCCCGGGCCGGGCCTGGGGCTGCTCACGGCCTATTGGGTGTGCGGCAAAGGAGAGGTGAAGCAATCTTCGCCCGGGGCTATCGTGATCCACTTTCTGGGCGGGATTCACGAAATCTATTTCCCTTATGTTTTGATGAATCCGCTGAGCGTGCTCGCCATGATTGCCGGAGGAATGTCGGCAACGGCGACCTTTGTCATGATGCATGCGGGCCTGGTGGCCACGCCCGCCCCGGGAAGCATCTTCGCGTATATCGCCATGGCGCCGAAAGGCGGCCTGATTCCGGTTCTTTCGGGAGTAGCGACTGGCGCGCTTGCCTCTTTCCTGGTTGCCTTGCCGATCGTCTCTCGTTACAGTGCCGGCGGCGACGCAACAGGCGCCTTTGCAAAAGCCAGAGAGACCGTGCAGTTTCAGCAAACGCAAGCCGCGATTTCGGGCGGCAAGGAGTAGGTGCGCAGGCGTTCACCACAGAGGACACAGAGTTCACGAAGCAGATGTGCAAGCGTTCTTTCTCTGCGCTCTCTGTGGTCTCTGTGGTGAAGGATTTGATGTCTTGCTTTTCCCGAAGGCCGTTACTTGCGCCGGGAGGTGCTATAGCACTCGCGGATGGTTCTGAAGCCTGTTTGCTTCAGGGTGGCTCGGGAAGTGTCGCAAAAGAATGATGACCAGGCCGGCGACAGCGAGCACCGTCACTCCGGCCCAAAAGTACATCGGAACGTCGAACCTTGGGCTTCTGCCCAGATTGAATCCAGGCGGGAATTGGATTGCCGAAAGGAATTCACGCAGGTCGCGGTCTTGGCTCCTGTCGCCTTCCAAAATGGCGCGCTGGAGAATATACCAGTAGGGCCGATAAGTCAGATAAATCGTAGCGGAAGAGAGCAACAGACCCACCGCGGAGATCAATGCCAGTACGGTCGCCCAGGGATGAGTGCGCGAAGCGCCGGCGCTCCCGCCCCGACGAGTTCCCGCAATCAGCACCGACGCGGCGACGAGCAAGAGCGCGCACAAGATGATCATGATCAATGTAGAAACCTGAAGTACCGCAGCGTTCCGTAGTAAGACGTATTCACCAAAAACCCACGGCTCGCCCGGCTTCGGGAGACTTCCCCCTGCGGCGTTCCGGCCGGACACTCCGTGACCGGCAGTCGGCAGCAGTCAAGTTCCCCCAGGACATAGCGACTTCATCGACTGCTCGAATGTTGCCGCCAGATAGGCGAAAAGCGCAGCTTCGTTGCTGTTGCCTCCTTCGAGCGCCACGCTCCCGAGTTGCCAGTAAGCTTCAGTTTGAAGAGTCCGGCCCAGCAGGTGCTCAGAGTCAGTACGGCTCCGGGAGTCAATGATTTGACCGAAGCGCGCCACACTCCAGTACTTTTCGGCCGCTCCCTTGCGGTCGCCCCGCGCCTCCAGGCTCTTTCCTGCTTTCAAAATCGACACCGCAAATCTCTGGCAATCCGCGAACGCGTAGCTCGGAAAGCCTTCATCCTCACCAGACAACACTGCGTACGGGTCATTGAAAGCGTAGCGGCGCAGTACGCCAGCATCCAGCGCTCTCAGACGGTCCAGATAGTCGTCGAATTTCGGTGAAGCGAATGCGGCGGCCATGGCGCTTTGCCAAGCCGGGTTGACTTCCCTGGGTTCCCAACGTGGTCGTCTGGAAGGCTTGGTACCCTCAGCGATATCGATCGACTCCGCGCTAATAAAATCCAGCAGGGCATTCTGCGGATCCCGGCCGGCTAGTTGTGGCAGCCACTCGAGGATTTCAGGGATCTCCGGATGGCGCACCGCGACGACTGCGTAGGCCCAATCAAAAGCAGGGTTGAGTTGGACAGCTTCTGTCACCAAGCGCGAACTCTCGCGGGCATCCGCGAGCCGGGCGGCGGCAAACACCAACCCTTCCGGGTCCCGCCTCTTCTCCGCCTTGATCGCGAGGGCTTGCAGCCGGCTCTGGCCATTTCGCCCGGTAATGTGCAGCAGTTCGTTCCATCCCGCCAAAGAAACGCTGACTGCTTGCCGAAATGGCGGGGCGGCAAAGAAAAGCAGCGATGCCAGGGTCAGGCCCGCGGCGATCACCTGCAACGCCTTGCGCACGGAGACATTCCGGGCAAAGAGCCCTCCGTCAAACAGAATAGCCTGGCCCCGGCGTCCCGGGATGAGGAGGGAGATCAACGCGTGCTTCGCCATCACGCTCGCCCCGCCGAAGGCCCACAGCAGCGCTGCCCAATGCCCCTCGACGAAGCTCAGTTCGCCGCGCATGGCTTGGCCCCACTCGCGCGACTCCGGCGGCGCGATGCGGATCGCGTAGTCCAGGAGCAGTGCGGCCGCCTGACGGAGGGGCATTTCCTGCATAAGCCTCAACCTCTGCTCAAAGCAGGCTGTTGAACCATCCAACGCGAGCGTGCCTCTTCCAACTGAGTCCGGGCCAACTCCAATCCATCCGGCGTCAGACGGTAGGTGTGGCGGGGCGGCACGCCGTCTTGTGTCGCCACCCAGCGCGCCTCCAGCAACTTGTGTTTTTCCAGGCGCATGAGAATGGGGTAGAGCGTCCCAGACTTGAGCTTGGTCTCACGGCTCAACTCGTAACCGTAGTGCCAGTCGGTGGGTCGCTCGAGGAAGCTCTCCAGTACGCGCAAAGTTTCCGGCGAGATACGAGGAGTTTTCATAAGCGAACTCTACATATATAGAAGCCGGCTGTCAACTCTTTTTTCATCCCCGCCTTCACCTGCTCGTAGGGGGACGGCTTGCCGTCCCCTTGCTGCGGATGGATGGGGCAACCGGGTAGGGCAAGCCCTACCCCTACACGTTTTCAGGGCAGTTCTCACAAAGCCCCTGCAGCACCCGGCGGGAGATTACCGCTCAACTCTCACAGTCAGGTTGTCCAGCACGTTACGGTCAATCTCGTAGCCGAGTCCGGGCTTGGTAGGCGCAGGTACGTATCCATCTCGATCGATACGGATTTTGTCCTTGAAATACGGCCGGTCGGTGATGCCCTGAGGCTGGGTCATTTCAAACCAAACGGAGTTCGGCATGGCCAGTTCGCAATGAAAGTGCACGGCGTGGTCCAGCGCGGTGCCCCAATTGTGCGGCTGGCACTCCATGCCAAAACACTCCACCAACCGCGCGACCTTCATCCCACCCGTGATCCCGCCGATGTTGTCGACCACAAAACGCACCACATCACAGGCTCCGCGGCGTATATATTCGGCGTAGTCGTAAGGTGAAAAGATGAATTCCCCGATGGTGATGGGCACGTCCAACGCCTGAGCCAATTGCGCCAGGCCTTCGATGTCGGTTGTCGGTATTGGGTCTTCGAAGGAGACGAAGCCCAACTGATCCAGCAAACGGCCCACTTTCATCGCTTCGTCGCGCGTATAGACGCCGACGGAATCGAAGAGGAGCGTGAAGTTGTCTCCGGCGGCCTGGCGCACCGCCTTCGCGACCTCGATATCAAGCTTGTAATCGGCGCCGCCATCGGGCAGCTCTGGAGGGTGAATCTTGTAGGCAGTGAATCCTTCGCCCTTGGCGTGCTGGAGATCCGCCACAAACTCACCCACCGTTTTGAGGTGTTGCGAACTCGCATAGGCCCTGACGCGATCTTTGTAGGCGCCGAGGAGCTGGTACACGGGAAGGTTGACGGCCTTGCCAAGGATGTCCCACAGGCAGTTATCGATGGCAGATGAGTATGACAATTGCCCCACTCGGCGTTTGTTGGGCGCCCACTGAGAAGTGAGCGCTGGAAACTCCAATACACTCTTGCCCGGCAGCAGGCTCTTGGCATACTCAAGCCATCCCAGATTGCTCCAGTTAGGGTGCCAATAGCGCTCGGCCAGCGTGTAGTTGCCTTCGATCCCGCCCTTGGTTACGATTGCGGCAATGCGGGTCAAACTTTCAGCGCCGGCTCGTTCCGCCTTGTCTGGGCGGACGACATAGACTTTGACCTCTTCGATCGAAAGGTCGGGCAGGTCACCGCGCTTGATCCCCGCTGCCTGTGCAGCAGCGCCGCCCGGATCAACCAGTCCGCACGCCCCGGCGCTCGCCAAGGCGCTCCCCGTGGTGGCGCTTAAGAAATCACGACGCGAGACGATGCCGGTTGACATACGACCTTCCCTTCCGCATTTCAGATTCCAGATTTCAGATTTCAGAAGCCGAAAACCAAACGGCCAATTCGAAATTACCCGTCGGCTCGGTATTATCAATACTCAGATTTCCAATTTCGAGTTCCAATTTTCGAGTTCTCAGTTTCCAGTTTCGATTTTCCAATTTCCAGTTTCCAGGTTCCAGTTTCGATTTTCGCTTTTCGATTTTCCAGTTTCCATTTTCCAGTTTCCGTCTTCCATTTTCCATTTTCCAATTTCCACCGCCGCCCTACGCCTTAAGGTAAGGCTTCAAGTAATTCAACGTATCTCGAAATGCCTGTTTCCCTTCCTCATCGAGATAAGCTTCCGGCTGATCGCCCCCGCCGGCGACTTTGGCAGCGGAAGCAAATCCCGGCGATTGCCGTGTGCGAAGCCCATACGTCTTAAAAACTCCGCGCAGGCAGAGAACGTACTTCACCGATTCGGGGCCGTGGCTCAGCATTTCGGTGAGGATCAGCAGAGTCCGGGCGTGCATTGCCAACGCTTCGTCGTGCTTACCCTCATGCCAGAGATCCCAGGTCTGTGCGTAGAGGTCAGCAAACGGAGCGGCCGGCATGCAGCCGCTGAACCCACGACGCATCTCATCGAGCAAGTCCCGTCCGTGGCTGCCGGAGAAGATCTTGAGCTGGTCTGAGCATCTCTCACGAAGCGGCGCAACGGTCATCAAGGGCGCACCCGCTTCGTCCTTGACATAGCGAAATGTGGGGATGGCCTTATACATGTCAACGAGCAAGTCGACGCTCATGTTGCCCACCGCTTGAACAAACATGGGCAGTGAGGTCGCGGCGCCCACTGCCTTGTAATACTCGAGATCGGTTTTCGGATCACTATTCTCGGACGGGGGAAGTGAAATGACGGCATCCGCTCCCACCTTTTCCGCCTGCTTTGCATATTTGACGGCAGTGGCCACATTCGGCGCCTGCACACCGATCACGATCGCCGGGCGCAGTTTCTTGCCGGTGGAAGCAATGGCTTCGTTTCCCTCCAGGCGCTCTGCCTCGCTCAGGGTCATCCACTCGCTGGCCATCTGCGGCCAGACGAACCCGTGCACTCCCCCTCTGTCGATGAACCGGACTTCTTCAATCAATGAGTCCAGGTCCAACTTGTTCGACTCCGTAAACGGTGTCTGCGCGACAGGGAAGATACCACGCAAGGGTTTGGAACCAGGAGCCTCGCCGCCGAAAACCCTCCAGCCAGGCACGGCAAGGCCCAGCGCGCCGACGCCTAAGAGTTGCAGGAATTCACGCCGATCGCGGTCTTCATGTCGTTTCCGAGAGTCCATGGTACGTTCTCCTTTTTCGCGGTCCCGAATGTGGGCATGATACACATGCCGGCTGCAAGGGTAAAGCTCATACGAGGTACTGAGAGCAAATAGGCAGCTTGACAACCCTTCTCTCCGTCCCTTAGCATAGCTTTTCATACCTAGTACTGACCGGCTCTTTAAAGAGGTGTAACTGTGAGAATTACGGCCCGTTTCGCCGAAGATATTGCCATCGTGAGCCTGAGCGGAAAATTCCTGGCGGGGAGTGATGGACCCTACCTGCGGCAAAAGGTTAAGGATTTCATTGACGCAGGCACGAAAAAACTCATCATCGATTTTGCCGAAGTCCCTTACATTGACTCCACGGGATTGGGCTTTCTTGCAGGGACACGTGTGACAGCTCAAAACGCTTCTGTGCGGATGGTTTTATCGAATATAAACATTCACGTTCGAAAGATCCTGGATGACGTTAAGCTTTCTCAGTTCTTCGTCATTGCTGCGAACGAAGCGGCCGCCGTGGCCAAGGTGAATGAAGTGGAGCCCGCCACGCCTGACGCCCCTCCTGCGGCGGCGACAAAGCCCCGAGGGAGAAAGGCAGCCGTTAATCCGACCGAATCCTGATGACCCGAGTCGAACGAAGTCTGGCATTCTCCCTCGCAACTCTGAGTTTTCTGCTGGCCACGCCTTCGCGATTGTCGGCCCAATCGAATACCCGTCTGCTGCTGTCAGCCGGTTCCGGCGTTCCGGGACACTCGGGCATAGCCTTCGGCCCGTTCTCCGACTTGGCGATGAACGATAACCGGCAGACTGCCTTCCTGTCTTCTTTGCGGAGCCCCCGCAATGAGCTGCGGGCGGTGGTGGTGTCCAGCGGGGTGAGCTTTTCTGTAGTGGCCTTTCAGGGCCTTCAGACGCCGATCGCGAAGACATCGTATGATTCGTTCAGTGCTCCGAGCATCAATGACGCGGGAGTGATCTGCTTTGCGGCTGAATTGAAGGACACGGAGGGCAATCCGAGCAGCGCGATTATCCGCGTGGAGGGTGGCAGCGCCAGGGCCCTGGTGACCAGTGCGGACAGCCTTCCGGGAACGCCGGACGCGAATTTCCTCGAATTCTCAGCGCCTTTAATCAACTCTCAGGGAAACATTCTGTTCGGAGCGCGCTGGGGCGGGAATAAACCGGGCACGGGCCTGTTCCTCTGGACGGGGCGCGGTCTCCAGCGGCTGGACTTTCCGGCGGGTGTCGCGCCAACGCCGAAAGACATCTTCGAGCCGATCTTCTTCAGCCACGATGAGGCGGCGCTGGCGCTGCGCGGCACTCCAGGGGCCGCCGCGATCGAGCAATTCTTCAGGGCCGTCGCCATCCGCAGCTTTCAGGAGATCACCCCTGCGCCTGATCCGGCGGACACCGTGCAACTTCTCGCTCCGCGAGCCGGCCAAGCACCCGTGCAATTAGTTCTCGTCATCATGGAAGGCGAGAACGTGCAAACCGCGCTTCTGCCCGGCGATCCTTCCCAGCCGGTGATGGCCAGGCATGTTGCAGACGCACCTGAAATAAAAGCCGTGGGGCAGGTGGAGGGCCAGACCACTTCCGCGCAAGGAAATATCATTTTTGCCGCAACATCCCTGGATTCGCCCGACGATA
Organism: uncultured Acidobacteriota bacterium; assembly: GCA_963831905.1. GTDB lineage: Bacteria > Acidobacteriota > Terriglobia > UBA7540 > UBA7540 > CAVROP01. Next base: position 174,900 of record CAWHRX010000006.1, read on the forward strand.
TTGGGCTCTATTGCTTCTGCGGGGGCCAGGTGGCGCGCCTGACTTCAGCGGATGACTTCGCGCCCGTAGTCCAAACCGCGCCCGGCAAGCCGATTCTCTCGCTGGTCGGGGACTCGCAGCAGACCACCGCCTTCATCGCACCCGGCGCCGCCGGGGGTGGGACAGCCATCTACGTCACGTCAATTCCGTAAGAGCAGTCAAGAGTCGAGAGTCGAAAGTCAAGAGTCAAGCTCTCGACACGCCGACTACTGCACTCTTCCACTCCTAGACCCCCCGACTCCTCGACTTCTCGACTCTTGACTTTTGACTTTCGACTCTCGACTTTCGACTCTTAACTGATTTCCAGCTTCCACGGGGCGCGATATTCGCGCGTGATCAGCTTTTGCGCCGCCGGCCCGCCTTTGGTCAACCGCTGGCTGGCCACGTCCCATTCAATCCGCTCTTTACTGCGTAGTGCGACGTTCCCCAGCAAGCAGGCGCTGGTCGAATGGTAGCCGTATTCAATATCGCTTTGCGGCATCTTGCGAGTCCTCATGCACTCCAGCATGTTGGCCACGTGGTTTGCCAGGCCGTCGTCCTCCCTTTGCATCTTCATTTCAGCAGTTTTCCCTTTTCCCCCACGCCCGTGTTGCGGGAAAACCTGGAAGACATCCCGGTCGACAAACATGGTTCCGTCCGTGCCGTAAAACTCGATTCCGTAGCCGTGCTCTTCCTCCCTCGCGTCGTTGCACAGCCGGTTTTCGTAGGTGGCGACGAATTCGGGGTACTCTAGCGTGATCTGGAGCGTATCGGGCGTGTCGCTGTTGTCCGTGAGGTAAAACTTCCGGCCCAATGCGGTGACGGTATGCGGTCCGTCGACTTTCATCGCCCACTGCACAATATCCATCAGATGGATCATCCAATCGCCGGGCCACCCGTTGGCGTAATCGTAGAAGTAGCGGAAGGTTGACCAGCGGTCGCCCACCCCGAAGCGGTTCGAGTTAAAGGCCACCTTCGGGGCCGGGCCAAGCCACATGTCCCAGTCGAGGTCCGAAGGCGGATCGGAATCCGGCGGGTTGCCGATGCCCTCGGGGTAAGTATTGGAGTAGTTCCAGGTGCGCACGTAAGTGACTTTTCCGATCAGGCCGTCCTGAACGAGTTGCGCGGCCTTCTGGAAATGTACGTTCGAGCGCTGCCACAACCCCACTTGCACAACTCGCTTGTATCTACGCGCCGCCTCCACCATCTTCTTGCCCTCCTCGACGGCAACGCAGATGGGCTTCTCAACGTAAACGTCCTTGCCTGCCTGACACGCCATGACGGTCGGGAGAGGATGCCAATGGTCGGGCGTGGCAACGATGACCACGTCAATATCCTTGTCATCGAGGACTTGGCGAAAGTCTTTCAGTGCCTTCGCCGATCCGCCGGCTTCGTGGAGCGCCTTTTGCAAATTAGGCTCGTAAACGTCGCACACCGCAGCGATTTCCACTTTCTGCCTTCTGAAGTTGCCCATGTTGTCCCGGCCCTGACGCCCGCAGCCGATCAGCCCCAGTCGGATTCTGTCATTGGCCCCGAGCACTCTGCCCGTGCTGGCGCCGGACATCGCCAAGCTGAGCCCGGCGCCGCTCGCCGCTGCCCGTTTGATAAAATCACGTCGGTTGATTTGCTCGCTCATAGCTTGTTCCTCTTTTTCACAAATAAAGGTCTCGTTCAAAGCGTCGCCTATTGTAACAGGATTTTTCTGGCATCGCCTTGGATTCCAAGCCTGAAATCCGAGCCTTGTGCGTTGAGAATGACTCCCCTCCTCAGCGCGAGGAGGGGCAGGGGTGGTGGGTGCCAGCGTCACGACGGAACCAACCACTCCCACCCCCTCCTTAGCTCAGGCGGCGAGTCATTTTCATGGTTTCTGGATTTCCGCCCCCGCGACAACGGGCGGGACGCCCGCGCTACATCCGACAAGAGTGTCCGTGCCGCTCGGACCGTTGGTTATATAATGGCTGATGGGCAGCAAGCACAAAACTGAAGTTTCGGCGGACGGGCGAACGAGGTATCGCCGCGAGAATTCCCGGGACTAAAGCAACCTCATTCGTCTCGCCGGTTCCGCCCGAAAGGGTAAGCCGCGTTGCTCACGCTCTTTCATCTGCCGGAGTTCTGGAAAGCACTGCTGAGTTCTTTTATCGCATTGTTGACACTGGCCGGCATCATGATCCGCCCGTTTCGCTGGAACGAAGCACGCATCGCCATGAGCGGCGCCGCTCTTCTGCTGTTTCTCGGCTTGATCAGTCCCAGGGATGCGCTCTTCACCTTGCTGCGTGATTGGAACACCTTCTTTTTCTTTCTGGGCATGATGGCCCTATCGGCTCTCGCGGAAACCGCCTGCCTATTCGACTGGCTGGGAGTGCAAGCGGCGCGACTAGCGGGCGAAAGCGCGGCGCGGCTGTTTCTCAATGTATTTTAACGGGGACGTTCATTTCGATGCTCTTTTCTAACGACGCCACAGCGCTCATCCTGACACCCATTGTTTACGTTTTGGTTACCAAGCTCCGGTTACCCGCCCTGCCTTACCTGTTCGCCTGTACTTTTATTGCGGATTCAGCCTCGTTTCTGCTCCCCATCAGCAACCCCATCAACATCATCATCCTTTCACACCACCCCCTGAATCTGCCGGGGTTTCTTCGGCTGTTGCTGCTGCCGAGCGTGGTGGTGATCGGGATCAACGTGGGAGTGTTTTTCTTCCTCTACCGCGGGCAACTTGGGGGGTCTTTCGACGTCGAGCGCCTTTCCTCGCCCCAAACAGCGATAAAGCACAAAGCGTATTTTCGCTATACCTGTTGCGTGCTGGCCATCGTCGCGCCTGCATATATGGCCGCATCCGCGGTTCATTTCCCGCTCTCGGTGGTGGCCATGGCGGGAGCCATGCTCCTGCTTGCCGGGGCTCTCTATTGGCGACGTACGACACTCTGCCAAGCAGGCAAAGGAATCTCGTGGTCCATTTTTGGCTTCATTGCTGGGATGTTCGTCGTGGTTCGGGCCGTCGAACGAACGGGGCTTACGACGAAGTTCGGGAACTTACTCCTGCACCTGTCGAGAGGATCGAGTCTTGGCGCGGTAATGGTGGGAACCGCAGGCGCGGCGCTCGGTACCAACTTGATTAACAACGTTCCAATGGCCGTGCTGATGAACTCCGCGTTAGTCAGTATCCAGAACGCGTCACCCGGAATCCGCCAGGGATTTATCGCTGCTACCATGTTCGGTTGCGATCTAGGCCCGAATCTCACGACGGTTGGCTCACTCGCCACGGTCCTCTGGTTGCTCATCTTGCGGCATCGAAATGTCGACGTGTCAGGGCTCGATTACTTCAAGGTAGGCATCATCGTGACGCCGCTAATGCTTGTTGCAGGAGCGCTCACCATGTGGCTGCTCTTATAGGACGGATGCCGGGAGGTGACTATGCGCGTACTTTGCTGTCTGGACGGAACCAACGCCGAGCAAATCGGCACGGCGCTGAGGATGTTCACGGCGGTTCAGCCGCTCACGGTGGGCATGCTGCACGTGACCGATACTCGCCCAAGAGAAGACATGGATCTGATTCGCGAGCGATTCTGGCGACATCCTCTGCATCCTCACCACGCTCCGGCACCGCCATCGGAGCATCTTCCCCACCCTTCTCCACGCGAGGAGGAAATCTACGAGGCTGAGAAAGCCTCTGCCGAAGAGATTTTGAAGGAAAGCCGTAGCTATTGTGCCGGCGCGGCGATCATAGGACGAGAGGGGCGGCCGGAACTAGAGATCGTGAACCTCGCGGCTGAATGGCGCGCCGACCTGGTGATCGTCTGCTCGCGCGCCGCATACCAGTCGAGAGATCAGATCGGGCCCAAGTCGGTTGGGCATGTCGCGCGCTTTGTTGTTGACCACGCGCCTTGTCCGGTCCTTTTGCTGCGCCCGACAGTGCGGGATCATTTCCCTCTCGAGAGATAACCGGCCCTAAGTCTTCGTCACCGGTGATCTCCGGAGGGAATCAACGAAGTAGCCGGGGCATTGGTCCATAGGCGCCTTGCCCGCGCCTAACGCCGGCAAACGCTTGCATGGTGAGTTGCCTCAATTCGGTGTTTCAGTACCTCTTCGAGGCGGAGGCGCCGTCGAACCGCAGTCACCTCCTGCCGCGCTGGCTTTGGTTGCGGACGCTGGGGCTGATCTTCTTTTCAGCTTTCTATTCCCTGCTTTTTCAGATCCGCGGGCTGATCGGGCCGGATGGAATTCTTCCCGCCGGCCGTTACTTGAGCGGCACGCGGGAGCAGGCTGGGGCGCTTTCGTATTGGTATGTTCCGAGCCTGCTGTGGTTAGGCAGCGGCAACCACGCGCTGATGGCGATGGCCTGGGTGGGGTTGGCCGCCTCGCTCCTGCTCGTGATCAACTTCTGGCCTCGTGGGATGATTGCCGTCTGCCTGGTGATGTATCTTAGTTTTGTCGCCGCGGCCCGGGATTTCTCTTCCTATCAATCGGATGGGATGCTTCTTGAGGCGGGATTTATCAGCTTGTTCTTTGCCCCGAGAGGCTGGCGGCCGCACCTGGGTGACGCCAGCGCGCCCTCTCGCGCCAGCCTTTTCCTCTTGCGTTGGGAGTGGTTCCGCATCTATTTCGAGTCCGGAATCGTCAAGCTCGCGAGTCACGACCCTCAATGGCGAAATCTGACGGCCCTCGATCATTATTATGAGAACGGTCCCCTGCCCGATTGGATTGGCTGGTACGCACAGCAACTCCCCCACCGCTTCCAGGCTTCATTCGCCCTCGCCACGCTCGTCATCGAACTCGGCTTGGTGTGGATGCTTGTCCTGCCGCGGCGCCTCCGCCTTCTCTGTTTCTTCATTGCCTCCGTGTTCCAAATCGGCATCATCCTCACCGCCAACTTGGCGTTTCTCAACTACCTGGTGCTCTGCCTGGGCGTGTTGCTTTTGGATGACGAATTCCTGAGTCGCGTACGCGCTACTGTATGGGCGGTCTTCCGGCAACGGCAAAAGCCGTCCCCACCGGCGCCCACGATTGAAGTCCCTGCCCTTGACGCGGGACGGGCGCAAGAGGCTACCCGACACCGGTTTGGCAGATATCTTAAACGCGCATCACGGGTCACTTCTGCCCTGATGCTTTCCTGGATCGCTTACAACACCACCGCACTTTTGCTGTTAATGCTCCTGCCCGGCTTGCCTCTCCCCACTTCGCCCATGCTATGGCTCGAGCCGTTTCGGATTTCCAACCAGTACGGCCTCTTTGCGGTGATGACGCGAGCTCGCTACGAAATTGAATTTCAGGGCTCCAATGACGGGCAAACCTGGGCTGCTTATCCCTTTCGTTACAAGCCGCAGGATCCCCGCGAGGCGCCGAGCCTCTACGCTCCCTATCAGCCGCGCTTCGATTGGAACCTCTGGTTCGCATCCCTGGGCGGATGGAGAGAGTACCCGTTTGTAGTGCGCACCGAAGTGCAACTTCTTCGCGGCAGCCCTAGCGTCCTCTCGCTTTTCGCAGGGAACCCTTTCCCCGATAAGCCTCCGCGTGAAGTGCGCGCCGTGCTGTGGCAGTACTGGTTTACCGACTTAAAGGTCAAGCGGGAGGAGGGTCTCTGGTGGAGGCGCAAGATGTTCGGCCTCTACGCGCCTACGCTCGAATTAACGCCCGACGGCTCTGTGGGGGCAATTGAAATGCCGAATACTCAGGGGATCCCGCCGCCTTGATCCCGCCCGACACTGGAGTAAGGAATTGGCTTACCGCAGTAACGGTTTTCGATCTCTGGGAGATGAATGCCGGGCGAGCCAGCCAAACGGCAAACACCGCCTGGCTCTTCATTTGCTACCTGCCGTTTGCCATTTGGGTTTTGAAATACTTTTCCGCCCTGCCGCTACTACGCCCAGAACACGTCTCCGTGGCCGGTGGGGCCATCCAGATGCCCGACGAGGTGATGTTGCATATCGTCGTGGAGGACGGCCATACTGCGCCGCAAGTCGTCCATCTTGTCAGCGCTAAAGGGTGAGAAGTTGCGCGCCAGTTCGATATTGTGCTCGAGCATCTCGACTTTGGGCATACCCGTGACGGCGGTGGTGACCGGTAAGCTCATGGCAAAGTGCAGGAGCGTGTCCGGATCCGTCTTGCCGCCTTCCGTGCCGATCAGGAATTCCTGGCCGTAAACCTTCATGGCGATAACTCCCAGGCCCTTCTTGTTGGCGGCGACGAGGGCGGTCTTCTCAAACTCGCCCGTGCCGGTAGGGTTCAGCGCCATCTGTGTGCAGTCAAGCGGATGCCTTTCGATGGCCTGGGCCAGAATTGCGCCGTCGGTGTGGCAGCTCATGCCGATAAAGCGCGCCATCTTCTGTTCCTTGGCTTCAAGTAATCCCTTGAGAGCGCCATCCGCGGCTTCGATTTTCTCCAGGTCATCGGCATGGCGCAGGTCGTGAATGTGCACCAAGTCTACGTGGTCGGTCTGGAGGCGCTTCAGGCTGCCCTCGAGGCGGCTCATGAAGCCATCGCGTGTACGGTCGGGGATTTTGGTTGCCAGCCACACTTCCTTGCGACGTGTTGCCATGACTTTGCCAACCCGCGTCTCGCTCTTGCCGTCGCCGTAAAGGTAAGCGGTGTCGACATAGGTGATACCCAGGTCAAGGGCGTGGTTGAGGACTTTCACGGCTTCGTCGTCGTCCTTGTACATCAGAAAGCGGCTGCCACACCCAAAAGCCAAAATAGAAACTTTGGCGCCCGTGTGGCCAAGTGTACGCTGCGGCAATCGAGCCTTAGCGCCGGCAAGATTCGTCCACAAGGGAAGGCTGGCGCCCGCCGCTCCCCCAATAGCAATCTTCTCCAGGAATTTCCTTCTCGAAACATCTTTGCTCATGGCAACTCCTTGGTAGCAGCGGTGGCAAGTGGCTAGTACCCGTTGCCTAGTTCCACCGGCCGCGCTGAATCCGCTAGTTAGGTTTCCACAGTACTTTCAATTTGCCCCGGAAACATTATACTCCTCGAGTATTGAAGTGCAAGTTCGTCAGCAACCGAACATTCTTGCAGGAGGGTCCTTGCAAGGTCCTGGACTGCGGCGCGGAACTGTCGCACTCCAAACCAGACACCAGGTAATGAGCACTGCCCTTTACGGCTGGCAGCCGGCGTCTTCGGATGAGAGCTTGAAGTCGGTGTAGTCGCCGGTCTCGTCGAACGATCCCAGGCCGATCTGCCCGCACTTGAAGGTCTTGTCGACCACCGAGAAACGCGGCTGGGGCTCAGCGTCGACAAACACCCTTATTGAGCCCGCAGCAACATCGCGCTCGACGCGAACCTTGTGCCAACTCGTCTCGGGAAGCACCGGGTCCGCCTCAAGTCCTGCGATGCGGCGGCGCGGCGCGCCATCCACCAGAAAGACCCCGTTATGAACATCGATCTTGCGGCCGGGATCTTTGGATAAGTGCGTGTAGTAGAAGTGCAGCGAGTTGACATAGTTGAAAACGATCATCATCGAGCTGCCTTCACGCCGGACGCGGGTTTCGAGTGTGAAGCTCCCAACCGTGACGCCCTTCACCAGCCCAAATTGCTGGGGGCGGCGCGGAACAAGCGGGTCACGGCTACGCAGCATGTGCAGGTAATGGAGCGGGCCCTCTTGCTTCACCACCCAGTCCTCAGCAAACGGGAACTGCCAGGCGTCAAGCTTGCCAGAAGAAAAGTTATCTCGAAAGTTGACAGTCTTAAGGGCCGGTTCTGCCGCAACGCGAGCAATCAGAACTGACAGCGCGACACCACAGAACAGTAAACCGGCCAAAAACCTACCTCTGCGCGAGATTCGCATGCATCAATACCCCCCCTTACTTAGGCTGGCGGAATTAAAGACTAGCGGGGTTTTGCAATACTGGCAAGCACCTTGTCAGATTGAGCAGGAATGGCCGATACGATGGCCGCTGGGCGACCACAAACGGCGCCCCTATAATCGCTTCGCCGTTCGTACCCACTTCCCCAGGTCGCGGAGGTTCCTGAGCAGAGGTTCGAATTGGCGAAGCGGCAGCGAGTTGGCGCCGTCAGAGAGCGCTCGTTCAGGGCGGTCGTGGACTTCCATGAATACGCCATCCACGCCCGCCGCCACGCCCGCCCTTGCCAGAGTGCTGATGAACTGCGGTTGCCCCCCACTCTTGTCCCCTTCACCGCCGGGAAGCTGCAAAGCGTGGGTCACGTCGAGGATGAGCGGAAATCCGAAACCCCTCATGATGGCGAGGCCGCGAATGTCAACCACCAGATTGTTATAGCCGAATGTGCTGCCGCGCTCGGTCACAAGGATGTGTTGGTTGCCCTGGCTTTCGACTTTTTCAATGACGTGGCGAATATCCCAAGGCGAGAGGAATTGACCTTTCTTAATATTAACCACCGCTCGCGAACGGCCGGCCTCGAGCAGAAGGTCGGTCTGGCGACAAAGGAAACCCGGGATCTGGATCACGTCGCAGACTTCCGCCGCAGGCCCAACCTGTGATGGCTCGTGCACGTCTGTCAGGACGGCTACGCCGATTTCCCGTTTGACGCGCGCCAGAATCTGAAGGCCGCGTTGCAGGCCGGGGCCACGATAAGAATGCAGTGATGTGCGGTTGGCTTTGTCGAAAGAGGCCTTGAAAATGTAAGGAACGCGCAGGGCGCGCGCAACGCAGGATAAGCGTTCAGCCATCCTCAACGTATGTCGTTCACTCTCGATGACGCACGGCCCCGCAATCACAAATAGCGGATGACCGGCTCCCAGCTTCATTCTTCCAACTGGAACCACGTGACCCATTGTTCGCTCGTGAAGTGATAATGGAAAATGGAAATTAGAAACTGGAAAATGGCACCTGGAAAGTCGTGCTCGAGGCCAGACGTAGAAGTTTCATTTCCCCTAATCCGGCCGGATTGCCAAACTGGGGCCATCTTCCAATTTCCATTTTCCAGTTTCGAATCTGCTGTTTCCATTTTCCGTTACGTTGACGCGGCCACCTTGGCCTCGTCCGCCAACAACGCACTCGGAAACGCCCCCAACCGTTTGCGGCGATATTGGTACGCGGCGCCAATGAAGGCTTTGAACAGGGGGTGTGGCTCGAGGGGCCGCGATTTGAATTCAGGATGAAACTGGCAACCCAAGAACCAGGGGTGGTCGCGAATTTCGACGATCTCCACATAGGTTCCGTCCGGAGTCACGCCCACCAGGTCCAACCCTTTGCTAACCAGGATCTCCTCGTACTCGCGATTGAATTCGTAGCGGTGACGGTGGCGCTCCGAAATCTCGAGCTGTCCGTAGGCTTGGTGAGCGAACGATCCCGGCTTGAGCCGGGCAGTCCAAGAGCCCAAGCGCATCGTGCCGCCCAATTCATCAATGCCCCGCAATTCGCGCAACTTGTAAATGACGCGGTGAGGCGTGGAGGGATCAAACTCGGAGCTGTCGGCGTCCGTCAAGCCGCAGAGATTGCGCGCGAATTCAATGACCGCACATTGCATTCCGAGGCAAATGCCGAAATAGGGTACCTTGCGCTCGCGCGCGAACTCGACAGCTCGCACCATCCCGAGGGTCCCACGCTGACCAAACCCCCCCGGGACCAGGATGCCGTCCAGTGGTTGCAGGTGTGCCTCCCGGTCCTGGCCTTCGAGATCTTCTGCCTCCACCCAGAGTTTGTTCAGCTTCAAATCGTGAGCAATGCTGCCGTGAACGAGGGCTTCATTCAGGCTCTTGTAAGAGTCCTGATATCCGACGTACTTCCCCACGATTCCGATGGTGACCTCATCCTGTGGATGCTGGATGCGCTCCACGAGCTCAATCCATGGCTGGACGTTGCGCTCGCCCGGGTCCAGTTTCAGGCAGCGCAGAATCTGCGAGTCCAATCCCTCTTTCCCGAGGATCAACGGAACTTCATAAATGTTGTCCACATCCTTGGCGGTGATGACGGCGTCTTCGGCGACACTACAGAAAAGAGCGATCTTGGCCTTGATATCGGGCGAGAGAAAGCGGTCTGTGCGGCACAGCAGAATGTCAGGCTGAATTCCGATCTCCCGCAATTCCTTCACGGAATGTTGGGTGGGCTTGGTCTTCTGTTCGCCCGAGGTCTGGATATAGGGGACGAGCGTCAAATGCACGAAAAGCACATTCTCTCTGCCCATTTCCTGCCGCATCTGGCGAATGGCCTCGAGGAAAGGCAACGACTCGATATCTCCCACCGTGCCTCCCACTTCGACGATGACCACGTCCACGTCGTGCGCGACTTTTTGGATAGCAGCTTTGATCTCGTTGGTAACGTGAGGAATGACTTGCACCGTCTTCCCCAAGTAGTCGCCACGCCGTTCCTTGGTGATGATGATCTCGTAAATACGTCCGGCGGTACAATTATTGTCCTGACTCATCCTGGCATGGCTGAAGCGCTCGTAATGACCGAGGTCAAGGTCGGTTTCGGCTCCGTCATCGGTGACAAAGACTTCACCGTGCTGAAACGGACTCATCGTTCCCGGATCGACGTTCAAGTAGGGATCCAGTTTCAGAAAAGTGACTTTAAGCCCCCGCGCCTCGAGCAAACACCCCATCGAAGCTGAAGCCAAACCTTTGCCCAGCGAACTGACTACGCCACCGGTGACGAAGATGTACTTTGCACCCATGATCCTCCTTGGCAATGTCTAATGGGCTGGAGGTTTTGTGACCTATGCGCGATAGATCCAAATGTGTCTTGCAGCTCGGAGCTATCCAACCAGGTCTTTTGTACCGAATTGGAAGTTCTCGGAAGGAATCGGTACGGTCAATTATCCGGGCGAGGAGGTGGTTTGTCAACGATAAATTCCCAAGGTTCGTGATCCTACTTCCGCAATGCGTCCGCAGGCGTGAAGATATCAGGCTCCGCCATCCTGGGCGGACTGACCCAGCGCCGTTCCGGGTGGCAGACTTCCTGTTTCTTTCCCAGCATTTCTGGCTTACCCTAACTCGGAGTGGCGAACGCGCCCCTATTCCTAGCGGCAGCTGACTACGGACGGCGAATTCGAACTGTGCTAAAATGAATCAATGCGCGAAGAAGGGCTGCAAGCCTGGGGGTAGGCCGGGGGCGTGCCTCCCACTTGCTTGCCAGGGGAGGGGCCGCGAGGATGAACGCACTATCGACGCACCGAGTTTCCCGACTCTGGATACTGGGCCTTATCGTGGGGAGCATGCTGGGCGTAGCCGCAATAGAGGAGGCGGCTGCGCAGGGCACCCAGCAGCCGGATCCCGCGCCTGCACCAGCGGCTGATAAGCAAACTCCGGTGAAATCGGCTGGTGACTCTGGACCGAGCCAAGTCACCGTCCGCAAGCCCGATATTCATGTTGCGCCTTTTCTTGTGGACGTGAATTTGGTGGTGGTCAATGTGACGGTAACCGATCCGTTCGATCGGATCGTGACCGGTCTTGAACAGAACAACTTTCAGGTGTTCGACGAGAAAGTTGAACAGAAGATTGCATCTTTTTCTACAGAAGACGCGCCCATTTCAGTCGGCTTAGTTTTTGACAGCAGCGGCTCCATGAGTGATAAGATTCAAAAATCCAAAGAAGCAGCCTTACAGTTTTTCAAGACATCTAACCCCCAGGATGAGTTCATGCTCATCAATTTTAGCGACCGCCCTAACCTGATCACGGGGTTCACCTCGAAGTTCGAGAATATTCAGGATCGGTTGCTATTTGTGAAAGCGGGCGGGAGAACTGCGTTGCTTGACGCCATCTACCTGGGACTGAGCGAAATGAAGAAAGCCACGACCAACCGAAGAGCCTTGCTCGTGATTTCGGACGGCGGCGACAATCACAGCAGGTATACGGAGAATGACATCAAGCGTGCAGTCCGAGAGTCCGATGTGCAGATCTACGCGGTTGGTATCTTCGAGCCGCTATCTTCCCGTGCACGTACGCCCGAGGAAGCAGGTGGACCAGGCCTGCTGGCAGACTTGGCGGAAGTGTCGGGAGGCCGAATGTTCAGTGTCGAGGATGCGAACGAACTGCCCGACATCGCCGAGAAAATCTCCATTGAGCTGAGGAATCAGTATGTAATCGGGTATCACCCCTCGAACCTTGTTCGCGACGGTCGCTGGAGACGAATTAAGGTAAAGCTCGATCCTCCCCGAGGGTTGCCTCCGCTCCAGGTTTACGCACGCACTGGCTACTATGCACCAACACAATAGTATGAGTTTTAGCATCAGAAAGAAGTCTCGCGGTTTAGCGCCGCTTTGCGTGGCGCTCACTTTCTGCAACTGCCTTCTCGCCCAAGCTCCCCAGCCTGCCAATCCACAGACTCCGCCGGCGGAGAAGAAGGGACGCGAATACACCATCAATGTTGACGTTAACCTCGTGGTCCTTCACGCCACCGTCGTCGATAAAAAGGGGCGAATGGTCAACGATCTGAGGTCCCAGGACTTCCAGGTGTACGAGGACGGCACGCCGCAGAAACTCTCGGTGTTCAGCCATGCCGACGTCCCAGTGACTATGGGGATTGTGATCGACGACAGTGGGAGTATGCGCGAAAAGCGGGAGGCGGTGAATGCTGCCGCCTTGACTTTTGTCAAAACCTCGAATCCTCAGGACCAGGTGTTCGTGGTCAATTTTAATGACGTCTATTACCTCGATACGCCCGGAGATTTTGCCAGCAACATCGAAGATCTGAAGAGTGCATTGGAGAAGATTGATTCCAGAGGCGGGACGGCGCTTTACGATGCCGTATACGCTTCACTTGACCATGTAAAGCTCGGTAACCGCGATAAGAAGACCTTGCTCGTCATTACGGACGGTGAGGATAACGCCAGCCGCTACACTATCGACGAACTACTGCGCTACGCACAGAAATCCGACGCCGTTATCTATACGATTGGGCTTTTGGGGTCGGAAGAACCCGGCGGCCTGTTCAAAATCCACGGCGGCAGCGCGCATCGCGCCGCCAAGATTCTCGAGAAACTTGCCGACGTCAGCGGTGGAGAAGCCTACTTCCCCAGATCTCTTGATGATGTTCAGAGCACCTGCGAGCAGATCGCGCACGACATTCGCAACCAGTATACTCTCGCTTACTATCCCACCAATGCCAGAAAAGACGGAACCTTCCGCACTGTCCGCGTCGATGCCTTTTCCAGTGGCAATCACTCGAAGCTGGCGGTCCGCACCAGGCCCGGCTACTATGCTCCGAAGCTGAATGCCACTACGACGGCCGCCGCCAGCGGTCAGTAGCGCCGGGGCTAGGAACTCGCACCACGCCAGCAGGCAAACCGGTGGAAGACGTTGAGAGGAAACTGTCCGCGGGTCGCTTGTCACCCCGTTGGGGGAGCCTAAGCGTCGGGCGTCTAGAGCATTTTTAATTTAAGTATATACATTTATGTGCGATAATGCCTCTTCCGGTTGAGGGGAGGCGGAGGATGCAATCCTATTCACAAGATTTGCGGGATCGGGTGTTATGGGCATTGGATCGCGGAGAACGTCCGACGGCGATTGCGCAGCGGCTGGAAGTCAGTCGCGTCTGGGTTTACCAGGTGCGGGGTCGGGAGCAGAAGACCGGACAACGCACCAGCTTTCAGATTGGAGGCCATCGCCGTTCGCGGATCGCGGAGATGGAGCCCGTGCTGCGCGCCTGGATCGAACAAGCGCCGGGTCTGAGCCTGGCCGAGTTAGGTGAACGTCTCGCCGAGCAGGGCATATCGATCAAGATCGGTGCCTTGTGGCACCAGTTGAACAAATGGAACCTTACCTTCAAAAAAAACCCTGCACGCCAGCGAGCAAGAACGCGAGGACGTGCAGCAGGCAAGAAAAGCCTGGCAGCAAGCGCTGCCCACGATGGAAGTCGAAAAGCTCGTCTTTATCGATGAAACCTGGATATCTACGAGCATGACGCGACGCTACGGACGCGCCCCCCGAGGTCAGCGTTGCCTCGACTCGGCACCGCACGGACATTGGGAGACGACCACCTTTGTGGGCGCTCTGCGCCGCCGCCGGTTGACCGCACCGATGGTTACCGACGGGCCCATGGACGGCGAGACGTTTCTGGCTTATGTGCATCAATTCCTGTGCCCAACACTCCAATCGGGAGACACCGTGATTCTCGACAACCTCAGCAGTCACAAGGTGACCGGAGTCGCGAAAGCGATCACCGCGTCCGGAGCTACCCTACTCTATCTGCCCCCTTACTCTCCGGACCTGAACCCGATCGAAAAGTTCTTTTCCAAACTCAAGGCGCTGCTTCGCAAAGCCGCCAGGCGCGATATCGATACCCTCTGGAAGGAAATCGGGGAGTTGCTCAATACGGTCTCCCCAAGCGAATGCACAAATTACTTCGCCTCCTGTGGATATGTAAATACTTAAATCGAAACCGCTCTAGTATTTCCGCATCCCCAACCACGAGTCGCAGCCACACCTCCACCTTTGCGCCTAAGCCTGGCGACCAACCCAAGTTGTCGCAGGAATCATCCGTTTAGGAGGCGACCTGTGGCCTGCAAGTAGACGTACTTCCCAGACTATCCAAGATCCAGCTTGGTGACCTTTGATTCTCTTGCCTTACTCGTGTTCTTTAGAGCTGCAAAAACCGCTGCGCCTGCAAAAAGTCCACCTACGAGTACGATAATTACCATGATGACACTTACCCTCCAGAGTTTTCACTACTTAACATAGACACACTTTCTGGCGAATTGTTCCAAATTCATCTTCGAAACCGTATCATTCCGAGCGCAGCGAGGAGTCCCGCACCGGTTCGCGCCGCACCGTGAAAAAAGCCAGAGCAAAATTCGTCGCCACGCTCGGAATGAGCTTACCCTTCTATTTCGCTTTAAAACTCGCTGTCAACTTCATATCGCCCCACTGAATCGTAATAACGCCGCCCCCACCCGATTTCGTAAGGTTAATCGTGACCATTTCCCCAGAGTTGGAAGCCTTGGTCTCTTTGAGCGGCGCGGAAGCCAGATCCTGGGCGGCGTCGTGGTCGGTTCCCCACTGGCCGTGCTGCTTGTTGAACACCAACTTCCACGAATTGTCCTCTGCCCGCCCTACCCAAAGGCTGTACTCTCCGCTCGGAACCGTCGTGTCGCCAAACTGCAGATCAGCCGCCGTCGAAAATGTGGTGGACTTATCGGCTCCGAGGCGCCAGAAGTCGCCGGGTTTCAACTGGTCGAGCAACTCGGACACCTTTCGTCCTTTCAGCGAAGGACGTCCGTATTCAATCGAGACCATCTTGCCACCCACGCTGATCTGCGTTGTTGCGCGCGGGTTGCGTTGTGCAAGTGCGCTCTCCACCGTAATTGCGAGCAAACCCAGTGCCAGAACCCCCATCAGAAGTCGTTTCATTTTCCCTCCTTGTTTTTTGGATCCTGGGCGCAATTATACAGCGGGATTCCGTGCCCCGCCAAATTTCTTCGAAGCATCAAAAGGAGTGGGATCCGGGAGTTGACTCATGGTCATGAGTCAAATATACTCAAGTTGTGGCTAAACGACTGCAAGTCATCCTCAAGGACCCTGAATACGGCGAGATTAAGCGCGCCGCGCGCTCTCGGCAAATGTCGATTGCCGAATGGGTCCGGCAGGCGCTCGCTGAGGCACGTCGCCGTCAGCCTGTGGGCAGGGTCGGTAGGAAGCTCGAAGTCATCCGCGCTGCAGCACGATTGGATTATCCCACGGGTGACATGGACCGCATGCTGGCGGAGATCGAGATGGGATACCGATCGGGTGCGCATCCGTGATTCTAGTTGATTCGAACATCCCTATGTATCTCGTGGGCTCGCCTCATCCCCACAAGAGTGACGCACAGCGATTGCTGGAACAACTGGTTGCTGACCGCCAGCGCCTCGTCACCGACGCCGAGGTCCTGCAAGAGATCTTGCATCGGTACGTCGCCATTGACCGCCGGGACGCCATCCAACCGGCGTTCGACGCACTGCTCGGCATCGTCGATCAAGTTCTTGACGTTACGCGAACCGCCACCGAGCGTGCCAAGGAGATTGTCCTGGGACATCGACGGCTGTCGGCACGTGATGCTCTCCATCTCGCCATCATGGAACAGCATGGAATCAGTCGAATCTTGAGTTTTGATTCAGGTTTTGATGGGTTCCCGGGTATCGCGCGGCTGTCGTAAATTGATGCGACCGCTACCGGTGCATCGATCCTCCATGCGCACTGACCGGGGATCGCAGACCCCCGATGGCCGGGCTCTGCGCCAGCCCGCCACCAACGGAAGAGAAGAGCCCACGGTCAGGACTGCACTAACCGTGGCTATCCCCCTTGCAATCATTATCTTAGTGAGTTATAGTAGTTCCGTGTAATACTCGATGGAGGATGGCCATGACACTATCTATTACGGTGAGGCGCAAGAACTTGAACGAGGCACTAGTTAGCCTGCTGAATTCACTTGGCGAAGCACACTTCACCAATCTCACATTCTTGCCCTCACATTACCCCGACGTCTTGCCAACGACGTGGACGGAGATGACTAGATGCGGGCTGTTGGAAGATGAGGGGATGAACATTGTTGCGTATCGGCTAACAAAGTATGGGTACATTAGAGCCCTCGAGGAATCGGGGCGGTCGGGGGACCCCGAGTTCCGGGAGCAGCTCGGTAAGATTTGCAAGGTCCTTAAGGGGTGCCTCAACGGCAGAGCCGATTTTGGCCTTATATCGTTCCATGAGTTAGTGAAGGGGTCGGGCGTTTCCGAAGCGTTCGCACAGAACGCCCTGGACGCTGACCTGATTCGGCACGTACTGGGTAGAAACGGTCCGGGATGGGATGGAGACCATGCGGTACGAGTACCCCATGATTTCGGCATTCCGCCGATGTGAGCCGGTAGGGGGTGGTGGTAGAATCGTCCCCGCCTGAAATTACTTTAGCCGAACTTTCGCAGTTGAGGGGTTAGGTAAAGGGTAAGTGCTTTGTTTTTAGCGAAGGGATCTCAAAGGTCGGCACTACATTTTCAATCTCGGTGGCGGGGTTTGGGCAGTCTCCTGGGGGGCCTTGATACGGGGTGGTGGCTGAGAAGGCAAGGTCAGGTTAAGCTGGTGCAGCATCAACGACTGATCCGGTTCTGGCTGGGTGTAGCGGGGCATGATTAGCCAGCGGCCGTCAGTGGTGGGCAGGCAGACATCGAGCATCTGCAGGGTGGCCAGTTTTTCCAGCACGGCGCGGGGCGTCAGGCCCGGCGCTAAGGCGGCCAGGCGTTGCTTGAGGGTCACCGAAAGGGCGTAGGCCAGGAAGGCCACGAAGATGTGGGCTTCCACCCGCTTCTCCACTTGGTGATAAATCGGACGCAGTCCCAGTTCGCTCTTCAAGGTTTTGAAGGCCGCTTCAATCTGGGTCAGTTGGATATAGCGTTCCCAGAGTACTTCCGGGTTCTCCCCCACCAGGTTGGAGCGCAATAGATAGTGTCCGTCGCGAAGCTCCGCCTTCTGCAACTTCTCTTTGTGCAACTGAAAGGTGAACGTCTGGGGGGTGACTTCCTCCCCCTCTCGGGGCAAGCGCAGGGATACGAAGCCGAAGGCCCGCCCCGCTTGCCTCTTCGCTGCCCCGAGGCGCAGCAGCAGTTGATCCCGCGTCGGAGCACTGCGGCGCAGCTTGCGCAAGGTCCTCAACAACCCCACTAATTTGCGCCGTCGGATGGCGCGCTCCTTGGCTCGCCGCCCTTCACTCTTGGCCAGCACATAGAGTTCGCCGTCCTCCCCGAACAACTTCACCTCCACCGACTCGCGCACTTTCTGCCAGGGCAACTCCAGCCACTTCTTTTCATACTGCTGAATCTTGCCCCGCGGCGTGCCCACCAGATAGAACATCTCCCGCCCCGGGCCGCGCATCTCTTCCAGCACCTCTTCGGTCGGAATCCCCCGATCCATCACCCACACCCGCCGCGCCTTGCCGTACTGCGCTTCGATCTTGGCCAGAAAGCCCCGCAGCGTCGTGCGGTCCGAGGTGTTGCCCTCCATCACTTCGTAAGCCAGCGGAAATCCCTCCGGCGTCAGCACCAGCGCGATCACCACCTGCCGGCAATCGAAACGGTGATCGCGGCTGTAGCCGTGCTTCGCTTTGGGAATTTCCTCTCCTTCGCCCTCGATATAAGTGCTCGTCAGGTCGTACAGCAAGACGTCGAAGCGCGCCTGAAATAGGTCTTGCCAGCGTTGCCGCAGGTGATCAAACAACGCCGTCTTGTGCTCCACGATGCGGTCCAGACAGCGATACAGCCGATCCTTCTCCGCCACCGCGAAACCGCTGCCTAATAGATCTCCCATGGCGCTCTGGTCAAATCCTTGCCGGTGCAAACGGAACTCGCTGCCCGGCGCGATCAGCCGGCTCACCACCAGTAACTCCAGCACTTTCGCCCACGGCACTTCCTCGCGACCGACCTCCAACCGCCCTCCCCAAAACGCCCCCAGTCCCAACTGCTGCCACAGCTCGCAGCCCAGCCAGTAGTTCCCAAACGCCCGTGGCCGCCGCAGCTCCATCTCCCGCAACTTCACCTGCACGCCATCCAGCGCCTCGGCGGGGATCGCACGATCTTCTGGAAACAAGCTCAGCGTGCGGGCCCGCTGCTCGGCTTCATCAAACACCTCCAACGTCTGTCGCCAGGCCCCCTGCTGGCGGTCATTGATCTCTCCCAAGAACAAAACCTGCCGCTGCACCACCCGCCCCGAACGCACCCGACGGTTCTCCACGACACTCCAGTAGCGGTGTTCCTTGCCGTCCTTGCATCGCCGTTTGCTGCGCAGAAACATCGTCAGCGCGCATCCTGACAGCTTCCTTCAGAGTTTGTAAAGAGGGTAGGTCGGCACTACAACGGCTTTCTGCAAAGCCTGCTTTGATGGATAAGACGTTAGACCGATAGGGAGGTCACCTTCCCCTCACAAATGTGTGGAACTGCGAAGGTGAGGTTAGGGAGAGTGAATTATGGATGCTGTAGCTGTGCAGGCTGAAATCAAGGCTGTGGTAGACATTCTCAATGACGTGAAAGAGAGCAAAGATGTGAGCCAGCTTGATAGCGCCATCGATCGACTCTTGACCCTCCAGCGGCAAGTAGCTGTGAAAAAGGGGGCGGGGTTGGCGGGCAACGCTGGAGGGGACTCATTCTTCCATACGAACGACAAGTACTGAAATGGTGCTTATAATCTTGCTGGCGATTCTTCGCCGCAGGGGGCGCCCGTGGCCGAGATTACCCCGGGGGCGGCGCATGCATCGCCTTTTATGTATGCGCCCCACAACACGTGCAAGATCTCTGTCACCGCTCACTATTCGTGGCCCGTTCTGCTTTCTTAACGGTCGCCGACATAATATGCGATCTCCGCGCCACCCGCGAGAGTACTCTGAGGAGCTAAGCCTATATGCACCCCCATCATAAACCTCGAAAGTCCACGAGGGCTCAAATTCTGGAAAAAGTCTTGGATTGCTTTGAGAAAGGGGACTGGTACCAAGGCGAAGACTATTTGGTGTTTGGGCCGCGAGCACTTCTGCTAGGCACCATTGGGAAGCTCCCTGAATCGTTGCAGGCGATTCTGAAGGATGAGGGGGAGCTCGAGCGCGAGGCTGAGGCAGAAGCCGATGCGATCCTTGGAGAAATCACTAAGAACATCAGGGAAAGTGAAGGGGACATGCTCGCCTCTCAACGCACGAGCATGGACGCCACAGCAGAACCGAAGCCTCTATTCGATATCCACAGGTACTCTCCACAAGGCATAGAGGCCATGTTGAAGACCCTCGAGGGCATACAGCAGGTAAGAGATCAATACGAAGCTCTTGTGCATCAAGGCGCCATCGAGCAGCAGGACCTGCACGTCGACGCACTAGACGCGCGGTACGCGCGGGAAGTCATGGGGAAGCTCGAGAAGATAGTATCTCGAGTCGACCGGCTTGATCCATTCGAGGCTGGGGAAGCTCCGTCGAAGTCTGTCAGGGAGTACTTCCGTGAAGTGCATCAGTGTTATCTCTACGGTTTTAGGGTAGCTTGTGCCGTGATGTGTAGGGCGATTTTGGAACGGGCCTTGATGGATGTTATCGACCCTAGCGGTGTCCTCGAAAAGCAATTGGATGAGGAGAGGTGGTCCAGAGGGAAATGCAGGTCCTATCTTATCGCTCTAGCCGACAAAGCAAAGAAGACTGGCATCCTCTCTGATGACCGACCGGGATGGTTAAAGAGAATCAAGAAAGCTGGCAATTTGGCAGTGCATGACCTGAAAGAGTTTAGGAAAGAGTTTCCCGAGGATACGTTTGACGAAGTGCTGTTGAACACGAGGAAAATCCTCATCGATCTCTACGCAGCCGGAAAGACCCGCTAGAGCGGGTAAAGCCCCGCCTCTCGTTTCAGAATGGGTCCATCATGCAACTTGCCACAAGCGAGGCTTTTCCGTATCCTGAAACCTATGGAAGTTGACCTGTTCGACTTCTTGGGAATTGCGCCGAACCAGGAATTATGGACGCGCAATCTTCCGGGCCGGACCCTTGCTACCACAGTCGCTGCGTTCCTAAGAGACTATATCCCGCTCCGAGACCCTAGCGGAGTTGTGCGCGCTGGCCTTAGGGATGACCAAAGCGCCCTTGTGATCTTCGCTTATTCTCAGATGCCACCCACCCTCCCGGTAACGATCGATGGAAAACAGACGCAGCTACACCTCGCCGGGAACACCATAAACGTCATCCTCGCCGTGGCCGGAAAGCACATGCAGCTACTCGTGGCCGAACCACTCAAAAGCACAACAATCGTTCTAGGCTTCGCCACAGATTACGCCCTCTTTGTTCTCGGCAGCATGGAAGTCGTGCAGGTTCACAAATCTTGATTCATTTCACGCCCCCGCCAATCGGCACTGCCTACGAAGAGAACTAACCCCCATCCGACGCTCTGTCTGGATAGGTAAGCGGGTAGCCGCGGTCAGCGTTTTTCTGACCGTCTCTTTTCCTTCGATGACGAACTCGAATACATGCACCTGAATGCGCGCGGCAAGGGTCTGGGAATCGGGCCTCGGGGGTTCGCGCTGGGGATTCGGGATCAGTTGTCCGCTTTCCGCTATCGCCTTGCCACACGTCGTTACTGATAACTGAATACTGAGGACTTACGACTTGCTACGGATATGCTCGTTCTGGAAGTGAGGCGAGGAATTCTTCCAGTTCGGGAGGGAGCGGCGCCGAGAAGCTCATCGCGTGGTGCAGGCGCGGGTGCTCGAATTCCAGCGAGCCTGCATGTAGAAAGGTGCGCCAAAGCGTCGGCACCTCACGACCTGCAACGCGCAACTTGCTCGGCGCACCGTAAGTTGTGTCGCCGACAATCGGGTGGCCAAGGGCTGCGAAGTGGACCCGGATCTGGTGCGTCCTGCCGGTTTCGGGGTGGGCCGCGAGAAGTGTGAAATCGCGGAATCGCTGCCCAACTTCATATCGGGTAAGCGCCTCTCGCGGTCGCAGTCCGCCTGCCTTCATGCGGGTGCGCCGGACCGGATCGCGTCCCACGGGCTTCGAGATTTGGCCCTGGTCGCTGGTAACCTTCCCGTGAACCAGAAGACTATAGGTCTTGTGGACGGTGCGCGATTTGAATTGCTCTGCCAGTCGCCGGTGGGTGGCGTCGTTCTTGGCCGCTAAGACCAAGCCTGAGGTCATTTTATCGAGGCGGTGCACTATGCCCGGACGCGACACATCGCCGCCCGCAGAAAGCGTCCCAACGTGATGCAGCAAGGCATTAACCAGCGTGCCTGATTTCACGCCGGCGCCGACGTGCACAACCATTCCCGCAGGCTTGTTTACCACCAGCAGATCCTCGTCCTCGAACACAATGGAAAGCGGCAAGGCTTCCGGCGTGGCCGCCAACTCGTGCCGCTCCGCGCGCACCGAGATGATATCGCCGGCTCGGACCGATTCCCCGCCCTTCCGGGCGTGACGCGCGCAAACCCGAACCAATCCGGAGCGAATCAGCCGATGGATCTGACTGCGGCTCCAATCTGGCATTTGCCGGGCGAGAAAGATGTCCAGCCGTTCACCTGCATCTACTGTCCCGGCCAAGTATTCACGCTCTTCGGGCATCTCTTGAAACCACGGCTGGTCATTCTGAGCGAAGCATCTCGGCGGCCCCCGGTTCTTACAAACTGCGGGGATTCTTCGTTTCGCTCAGAATGACACACAGGAAATCTGCGGTTGTCCAGCTACTATTCGAGCCGTCAATCCAAAAACAGCAGCTCGAACACAAGGAACCCGGCCCCAACTACGATGGAAGCATCAGCAAGATTAAAGGTGTACCAGTGATATCCTCGGTAGTAAGCGTCAACAAAATCCACAACTCGGCCGAAGCGGATGCGATCGAAGAGATTTGAGAGCGCCCCACCGAGGATGAGAGCAAGCCCGATGCCCGCCATGCGATGAAGCTGCTGATTCCGCCAGACGACGCCGATGACCATGGCCAGAAGCAAGCTGGAGACGACGATGAGCAGCACGGTCCTCCAGGCCGATGGCGATTCTGAGAACAAACCAAAGGCGGCGCCGGCATTCTTGGTATAGACGAGGTTGAGAAAGTGGGGGACCACAGGAACTGTGGTGTGCTCCGGGATTGAGCCCTCTACGGCGGCCTTGGTCACCTGGTCCGCGACAAATATTGCCGAGGCGATAACCGCCCAAACGGCGCGTGAGAAGCGATTGACACGAGTTGGCATAGATCAGTCTTCAGTCGTCAGTTTTCAGTTCTCAGCCGACCCTGGTCCGCGGCCGAATGCATGGACAAAACTGGGTGCCAGCTCCGGACCAGCGTCGAGTTAAGACCGCGAGCTGAGGGCTGACAACTAAAGACTGATTACTGACTACTACTTTCTATCTCACGCAGTGCCTGCGAGCACCTCTCGCACACCGTCGGGTAGCGGCTGTCTCTACCCACCTGCTCGGAATAATTCCAGCAGCGTTCGCATTTGTGGCCCAAGGCCTTTTCGATCTTGATCTTGAGTCCCGGGATCTCAGTTTCCAGCGCGCCCCCCGCAGGACTGGCGCAGAGCTCGACCTGCGAGACAATAAAGATCGTGGGAAGCGCCTTTTGATATTCCTCGAGCAGACTCTTAACGTCGCCGTCTGCCCGGATGAGAATGCGCGCCTCCAGCGAGCCGCCGATGAACTTCTCTTGCCGCGCCACTTCGAGCGCCTTGAGGACTGCATTGCGGACTTCGATCAAGCGCGGCCACTTTTCCAGGCGCCCGGAATACTCGGCTGGAACTAGCTTGCGGAGCGCCTCCGGCCGGAGGAATTGGGTGAGATGCACGCTCTTTTCGCGCCCCTGAAGTCCCGGAAGATTCGCCCAAACCTCCTCGGCCGTAAACGGCATCAGAGGAGCAAGCGCCCGAACCAAGGCCTCCGCGATGTAACAGATCGCTGTCTGGGCGGAGCGTCGCCGAGTGGAATGGGCGGGGGCCGTATAGAGGCGGTCCTTAAGAATATCAAAGTAAAACGCGCTCAGGTCCACGGTAGCAAAATCGTAAATTGCCCTATACACCTTGTGGAAAGCGTACTCCTGATAGGCAGCCTGGACTCGCTCCAGCAATTCGGCCGTGCGCACCAGCGCCCAGGCATCCAACTCCTCGAGTTGCGAGCTCTCTACGGAGACCTTCTGCGGGTCGAAGTCATAGAGATTGCTCAGACAATATCGAAACGTGTTTCGCAACTTACGATAGGCCTCGGACAGGCGGGCCAGCATATCGGCTGAGATGGTCACGTCCTCACCGAATTCGACTGAGGCCACCCAGAGGCGCAGGATTTCAGCACCATGGGTCTTGATGACTTCGTTGGGATCAATCACGTTTCCCAGCGACTTGGACATGGCCCGGCGCTCGGAGTCGAGAACCCAGCCGTGAGTAAGGACTGCGCGATACGGTGCCATGCCGTGTGTGCCCAGGGCGACCAGAAGCGAACTGTGAAACCAGCCGCGGTATTGGTCCCCGGCTTCCAGGTAAACGTCCGCGGGCCAGGGAAGGTCCGGCCGATGACCCAGCACCACGTAATGGCTGGAGCCGGAATCAAACCAGACATCCAGGATGTCGGTCTCCTTTCGCAGTCGCGTGTCGCCGCAATCCGGACACTTGGCCCCCTGCGGCAGAAGCTCTTCCACGCTGTGAGCGTACCAGGCGTCCGCACCTTCTTTTCGAAACAACTCCACCGCATGTTCCGCCAACTTCGGATCCAGCAAGGGCTGCTTGCAGGTCTCGCAGTGGAAGACGGTGATGGGAACGCCCCACATACGCTGCCGCGAGATGCACCAGTCCGGACGCTCGGCGATCATGTTGGCGATGCGTTCTTCTCCCCAAGTCGGCAGCCAATGCACCTTCTTGATCTCTTCAAGGGCTTTCTCGCGCAATTCGCGGTGGTCGATGTTAATGAACCATTGCTCGTTGGCCCGGAAAATCACGGGGTTGTGACAGCGCCAGCAGTGCGGGTAGGCGTGACTCAGCCACCCCGCCGGCCCTACGAGCATTCCCCGGCTTTTCAGCAACTCCACGATCGGCTCGTTCGCGTCGAAAACCCTCTTGCCAAGATACTCGGGAAGGCCTTCGGTGAATTCTCCCCCGTCCCCAACCGGGCAGTACGTATCCAGTCCGTACTGCACACCGGTGAGGTAGTCCTCCCGCCCGTGGCCGGGGGCGGTGTGGACACATCCGGTCCCATCTTCCGCCGTTACGTAATTGGCCAGCACACCCAGGATCTTACGGTCCAGAAACGGGTGCTGCAATTCCAGGCGATCCAGCCTGCGCCCGGGTATTCTGGCCAGGATTTTGGTGGCGTTGAGCCCCGTTTCTTGCATAACCGGATCATGCCGCCGGCTTTCGATCAGGTACGCATCACCGCCGTCTTCCGCCACCGCGAGGTACTCAAACTCAGGGTGAAACGCCACCGCCATGCTGGCAGGAAGCGTCCACGGCGTCGTGGTCCAGATGATGACGTAGAGTCTGCGGCCGGCAGGGGCTGGATCCAGGCTGGCGGGGTCCGTCAACACAGGGTATCGCACATAGATCGAGCGGCTGCGGTGGTCTTCGTACTCCACCTCCGCTTCTGCCAACGCCGTCTTGCAGGAAATGCACCAGTACACCGGTTTTCGGCCGCGGTAGACATAGCCGCCCGCCAGAAACTTCAGGAAGGCTTCCGCAATTTCCGCCTCGTACTCGAAGTTCATGGTGAGGTAGGGCTTTTCCCATTCGCCCAAGACGCCCAGGCGCATGAAGTCCTGACGCTGAATATCCACGTACTTTGCTGCGTAGCGCCGGCAAGCCTGCCGGACTTCCACCACGCTCATCTGCGCCTTCCGTCCCCCAAGCTCTTTGTCGACGTAGATTTCGATCGGCAAACCATGGCAATCCCAGCCTGGCACAAAAGGAGCGTTGAACCCCTCCAAGGTCTTCGATTTGACGATGAAATCCTTCAGGATCTTGTTGAGCGCCGTCCCTAGGTGAATGCGGCCGTTAGCATAGGGAGGCCCATCGTGCAATGTGAAGATTGGTGCGTCCTTCCGTGCGGCGCGAATCTGACCGTAGAGATCGCCCTTCGCCCACTCGGCCAGCCATCTGGGCTCATTTTGAGGGAGATTGGCCTTCATTGAAAAATGGGTTTTGGGAAGGTTAAGAGTGTGTTTCAGGTCGAGCGTCTTCTGCATTCGTCCTCCGCTGAGTGAGCCAGCGAGTATTATAGAGAACGAGCAAAGAGGGTGTCTAGCTCAGATGCAACTTCAAGCGTCTTTCATACGTCAACTACCTTGGCCGAAGCCACGTCATCGGCGCAAACGCCGGAACTTAGGGCGTCGGGACGCGAGACTATGTTCGCGCCAGTGCAGAGACAACTTCTGCTGAGTTGGCCGTGGCCAGGCTGTGGTAGAATGAGTTTGAGAAGAAAACAAAGGAATAATTGCTATCGCATGCAACTTCGGAGGGCCTGCGGCCATCATTAATTTAGGGCCAGGAGAACCGCTGTAGAGTTTTTCGAATGCCCGAGGGACACGACATGAGTGTGACGGCAACGAGCGATACCCAGGTTGGCGCTAACGCGGGGGGCGATCCCCACGGCAGCGCGCCGAAGCCCGAGCCCGAGTATCACTTCACTTTTGTGGATTCCACGCTTCCGCCGGTTTCTCTCTTTCGCCAGATTTGGCAGTCGCTGCACGAGCCGAAAAACACCGTTCCGAAAGAGTATTACCGTGGAAAGGTCGCTCTGCCTGCCACCGACCTGCGCCCTTGGATCTTTGATATCCCCAACCAACTAAGGACGCTGTTTGAGAAGCCGAAAAACAACATCGGAAGCGAATATTACCGGGGCGAGGTAGATCTGCCCGCCACGGATATGCGTCCCTGGATCCTCGACATCCCAAACCAGATAAGGGCCTTATTCGAGAAACCGAAGCCCCCCTCGATCCCCATTACCTCCCACCCCGTCGACGTGCCCAACATGTGGCAGGACTATCAACCCCAGTCGGGCTCCTGGATGAATTCCTTGCTGGTTCATCTGGTGGGAGTTGCGATCATCATGCTGCCGTTCCTGATCTCCCAGGTCAACCAGCCGGCCAAAGTGTCCGCAAAAAGCGAGGTGATAGACATTTCGCCCTACTTGGCCGAAATCGAGGCAGCCGGCAAGAAGGCTGGAGGGGGTGGCGGAGGAGGCGACCGCTCGCCCACGCCCGCATCGAAGGGCGCAGTTCCCAGGTTTTCGAGGACACAAGTTGCTCCCCCAATGGCGGTTATTCGAAATCTTCACCCCATCCTGCAGGTCGAGCCAACCT
Organism: uncultured Acidobacteriota bacterium; assembly: GCA_963831905.1. Lineage (GTDB taxonomy): Bacteria > Acidobacteriota > Terriglobia > UBA7540 > UBA7540 > CAVROP01. The sequence continues at coordinate 201,573 of CAWHRX010000006.1, forward strand.
TGTTGGGCCCGCCTGAGTTGAAGCTCCCACAGATGGCTTCCAATTTGCCCAACTGGGGTGATCCGCAGGGTGTTGCGGGCCCGCCTTCCAACGGGCCTGGAACGGGGGGAGGCATAGGTTCCGGTGAAGGGACCGGCATCGGGTCCGGCAAAGGCGCCGGGTTGGGTCCTGGAGAGGGCGGCGGGACTGGCGGCGGGATCTATAGCGTCGGTGGCGGCGTCAGCGCGCCTATCCCGATCTTCAAGCCCGAACCCCCTTACTCCGAAGAAGCCCGGAAGGCCAAGTATCAGGGCACCGTGGTACTGATGATCGTCGTGGACGCCCAAGGCAATGTTACCGACTGTAAGGTAGTGAGGCCACTGGGCCTGGGGCTCGACGAAAAGGCCACGGAGACCGTGCGGACCTGGAAATTCAAGCCGGCGATGCGCAACGCCACGCCAGTTCCAGTACGCGTAATTGTGGAAGTCAGCTTCCGCTTGTTCTGAAGAACAGTTGACGGTCAACAGTTGCCAGTCGACAGTTCTAGTCAGAATCTGCTCTCCGCATTTGGCAGGCTGAACCAAGCCAGACGGTTTCCCATACATTGTTGTCGTGTATCCTTCGCGACCTACCAGTGTCTTGACTGGAATGCAGTGCCGACTTGCAGGTCGGCAAATGCCGGCCTGCAGGCCAGCACTACAAGCCAAATCAGGACACTGCCTCGCAACCGTTCAATTAGACTCCAAACACCAGCTATGGTAATGTAACTGATTGTCCCTGGGAGGTCGTCTAACGGTAGGACTGCAGACTCTGGATCTGCGTATCGGGGTTCGAATCCCTGCCTCCCAGCCAATATTCATGCTGTATTCACCAATTCTCCCCTTTTAGCAACTCTCCGGTGTCAACACTGTGTCAACAAAAACCGGACGATGTCGGCAAGGCTAAGCCCTCTGCCCGGATCTCGACCGAAATGTTTAGGCGCGCCGCCTGTTTATGGCGAATTACTAATTCCTGAGGTCAATACGACGCCATCAGGCCCGCTGGAGACTGGGCAAGTCCGCCTGACCTATGTTTAAAGCATCGAGACTTCCAGTAAGCCGCTAGCGCGGCAGTGTGGTATCTCCACGTCGTCGTAGCTTGGGCATAATCGGTGACCAATTGGGGATTGGGAACGTCACCGGGGCGAGGGAGATTCCCTGCAGGTGAGGTTGATGTTACGGCGCTGGCTGTGGGTGGTGGCGCGGTCGATCAGGGTGGGTTGGGCGGTGCTGTTCGCGCTGACCTGCCTCGCCGAGCGCCCCCTTTTTCTCTTAACGGCGCCCGTCGTGGGAGCGCACTGGGTGGCGACAGCCAGCTTGGCACTCAACCGCCTAAAGCTTGCAGCGACCGGGTGGGCCATCAGCCGTCTGCACCGTGCAACGCCGCTGCCAGGTGTGTTTGCCTTTGCGGCAACTCTCGGCTTCTTGAATCTCGAGGCGTGGCTGCCCTTCGACTTTCCGGGCCTCATCAGGCTGGCGATGGATGCCGTCCAGGACGCCCGCTATTGGGATTCGCTCGCGACCATGGTCACTCAGCATGTGTTCTTGCTCGGCAGTTTGATCGCGGGGGGTCTGCTCAGCCGCCCGCCGCAAACGCCGTTATCGCTCTTCGGCGAAACACCACGTTGCGGCGTTGTCTTGAGTATTGGGCGGGTTCTCAAGCCAGGTGGCGAACCTGCAACGACCGCCCATCCCATGGCCTCACTCCACTTGACAAGCTATCCTCCCAATTGGTGAGCTTTCCTCTGTGCCAACAGCGGGGATTTCGAATTTCGATCCTCGATTCTTTAACGCTACCTGGACTCGTCGACCACCTCGATGGCGTTCAACATGGCATAGTTTCGGCTCGGCACGAAGCTGAGCCTGAGCAGGCCGTGGGGATCCGGCTCGAGTCCATGGATGGTCTTGTCCAAAGCGCGGTTAGCGCCGTCAGCTTCCTTGAAAATGTCAAAGTTGTGGAGCAGCGTTACGCCGTTACAGAAGACATCGAAGACGCGCGAACCCTTCCCCCCCAAACCGGAATTGAGCACCCCGAAGTAGGTTTCGGCGAAACGAAGCGTTACGGCATACGTGCCGGACGCCACGGGAATGGCATAGTCAAAGTTGCCGAATCGCTCCGCTGTGTAGAGATCGGGATCAGAAGTATTCTGTATGGGGCCCGCGTGCGCACCGAACCGGCCGTGCATGAAATAACAGTCAGGACTCCACAATCGTCCCTCGTGGTCGGTGTAAGAATCTTCGCGGGCCACCAGGCGAATGGGACGCATTTTGCCAGTCATGCCGGGCACAATCTCCAAGGCGTTGAGGATAGGTTTCTCACGGGAAGTCGACCGAAAGCGGAGGTGAAGGTAACCATCCGATGCGGGTGTTACGTCCTTGAAAACACGCTCGTAGGCGATGCTACTCCCGCCCGCCGAGGCATAGATATCGAAATCCTCAAGCAGCGGCCGGCTGTTCATGTCGACAGCAAATATCCTGCTGCTTTCTCCCCCTCCCGCAAACGTTGTAGGACCGAATTGCGTCTCCGCGAAGTAGAGTCGCAGCTCGTAAACGCCTTTCTTAAGAGGGATGTCGTAGGTGAACTCGCCCGCCCGTGATTGCCGGTACATCGTTGAGTCGAGAGATCGGGTGATGGGCTGTGTCTCGGCCGTAAAAGGCTGGCCACCCTTGAAGTAACGATCGCTCCCCCAGGTTTTTCCCCTCCTGTCGATAAAGTTCTGCTTGGAATAACCCGCCAAAATCCTGATCTCGTCACTCGGGGCTGGGGGGGCAGGGACAGAAGTGTTTTCCTCGCCGCTCCTCGCGGGAACCACTTCGCTGGAGTTGTTTCTTGATCTCCAGGAAACGGCCACCACGCCCACGACAAGCAGTCCCAAACCGATAACCAGAATCGGGAGCGGAATCCGTTGCCCGGGAGAGGCAGGGGCTTCGGCGTCAATCGCACCCGGCTTAACGATCTCCGGTGGCGCCAGGGAGTCATTAGGAAGCGTCTGGGGCGGAGAACCGCCCCCTGGCAAGACAGCCTCATCCCGCTTCACAAATTGCGGCGTGTAACGTCCCGCCTCGAGCAGGATCATCATCGGATGCCGGGCGCCCTCACCTTCGTAATACTTGCTCAGTTTGTCCCGTAACCGATGGGCCTCCACGCGGACGATGGAACTTATCCCAGGGTCAAAATCAGCAGTCCTCCCCAGCGCATCGACGGCGATGCTGTACTCGTTGAGGTCCTCAATAGCGCCTTCGAGAGACTTCTCACAGAGGTATTTCAGGAGCCGGGAAAGGTTGGGTGATTTGGCAAAAGACTGTGACGCAAGTACCCTACCAAGCTCGGCCCTCTCCTCGGGATATGTCGTTCCCGAAGGCATATCTCCACCCTCCTCTCTGCGGGTAAGCTTATAGCACAACAAGTCCTGAGTCGCAATATGTCTATAATCCCGCGTCAAAAAGTGCGTTACGTAACATCTAACCTGACGATCTGACGCTGGCAGCCCTCTCATGTAACAGTCTACTAACGCCTGTAGACTTGACTGTAACTTTCAGATAATACGAGACTCTGCACGCCGAGATTAGCTTCGCCACCTCGCAGCGGGGGTGGCTTTTCAGCAAACTTGGCCGCCGCCGGATCCTCAAGCGAATGATCGCCAAGGAAATCCTCGAAGCAATCGGCATTCATCGGAGGTGGTCGTGATTTGCGAACTTTCATTCCGGTGGTCAAGCCCACCGAATATCTTCATCAGGCGTGAAGCCCAGGGGGACTTAATGCACGCCCAGGAGGGAATTTGATGAGAAGGATGCTGTACATATTAGGGGTCACGGTGATTTGCTTACTAATCGCGCGGCCAGCGCCGGCGCAATCGTTCTTCGCGAGTATATCGGGAACGGTTGTGGATAGCAGCGGCGCAGTGATACCCGGGGTTGAGATCAAGATCAAGAACTCAAGCTCCGGGGTAACTCGAACCCTCACTTCAAACCAAGACGGCTATTTCTCGCTCACAGAGGTACCTGTCGGCATGTACGAGGTTTCCGCCTTTCTGGCGGGATTCGACCGATGGGTCAGCGTCGGCAACGTCTTAAACGGCGGTGACAGCCGGACGATCAATGTAACGCTCAGAGTGGCCTCGGCCACCACCAAGGTCGAGGTTACGGAGAAGGTCACGACGATAGCGACGGTGGACAACGGAGATAAAACCGACGTGATCTCCTCGAGCGACCTTTCAGATTTGTCGCTGGTGAGCCGAGACGCTGCCGAGTTCATTAAGATTATGCCGGGCGCAGCGATGTATGCCAACGGCGGCGTCAACCGGGCGGCTTACGTTGGTGAAACCATCGGCATCAACAACAGCTCCATTTCGGGCAACACCGGAGGCCTCAGTTCGGTCTCCATCAACGGCCAAGCGGTGGACATCACCCAGGACGGGCAACACGTCTTTGACCCCGGCTCTTCGGGTGCTGCTACTCCGGTCAATCCGAATCCAGACATGATTTCGGAAGTCAAGGTTCTGAATGCTAGCTTTTCAGCCGAGAACGCCAAGGGACCTGTGGTGGTCAACACCGTCACCAAGGGGGGAGGCAACACCTTCCACGGCGCTGCCTACATGTACGCCCGCAACGACGCAATGAATGCCAACGACGCGTTCAACAACAGCGTGGGAGCGGCCAAGCCACCCAGTTCCTATTACTATCCGGGCGGGAACATCGGCGGCCCTCTGATTATCCCTGGAACGGGCTTCAACAAGAGCCGCCAGAAGGTGTTCTTCTTCGAGGGCTACGAGAATTATCACCAGCAACTCGATGGCGGCGTTGACCGCGATTTCGTGCCAACACAGGCCATGTTGAATGGTAACTTCAGTGCTCTCTCAACCTACGGCAGCTCGGTTGGACGCCCAACCCTGGGGGTTGTTCCCACGGCGCCACCCTTGACGGGCGGGAGTTCCTGGCTGGGGTTCAACCAGAGGGCGGCGGCCGGCTGCACCATTGCCGGCGGCGTGCTTTCGTCGGCCTGCGTTTCTCCCAGTGCCCAGGCCTTGATGAAGGCGTTCCTCCCTGCGCCTACCAACGGCGATCCGCAGGACCATAACGGCTTCAACTACATCCAATCGTTTTCAGTGCCCCAGAACTCGTGGCAGAACGTCGCGCGCGTGGATTACAACATCAGCACTAACACACGAGCGTACGTCACTTGGAGCCGGCAACGTGAAGTCCAGAACCAACCGCTCGGCCTGTGGGCAAGTACGGGGTCGGACTGGGCGGTTCCGGATGCAACCGACGTGGTGGGAGCCAACGGCTCGGATTTTGTCGCCGTCAGCCTGGTTCACACCTTTTCGCCGACCATGACCAGCGAAACCCGGTACGGCTACACCAAAATCAACTTCCCCAATGCGCCTCAAGATCCCACAAAGTTGCTGCGAGCGGATATCCCCAATTTCAATTTGAAGGGCATCTACGGCAATCCAACGGCTCCGGACCTCACAAGCTGGAACAACTCGATCCCCAATCTCGGCGGGTCCAACCTGGGCGCCGACTTCCACCCCACGATGATTTGCTACAAGGGCATCCCCAGCGTGTCGGAGAACCTCACCAAAGTGCTCGGGACGCACACCATGAAGTACGGCTTCTATTTCGAGCACGTCTACAACCGGCAGGACAACTGGGGTGAGTACATGGGAGTGCTCTATTACGAGCAATGGTCAACGCCAACGGGGAATAACTATGCTGACGCCTTGATGGGCATTGGACAAGGGAGTTACTACGAAGCTGCACTGCCGCCTCCCTCAACGCTCGCGCAGAACATTGCTGACTGGTATGCCCAGGACGACTGGAAGGTGAACCGCCGGCTTACCGTTCAGTACGGTCTGAGGTTCGAGCATTACGCCAAGCCGTACGATGGTGACGGCAACGGTATGGCCGTGTTCAATCCTCTCCTTTACCAGAGTGATCCCACCAAGTTTGCTCAGAACGAAACCAACACCGGTGTCCTCTGGAACAAGATCGATAAGTCCATCCCCCTCTCCGGCGCCAACAGCCAGTTCCTCTTCTTCTCCCCGCGCCTGGGCGCTGCTTACGATTTGTTTGGAACCGGCAAGACGATTCTCCGCGGCGGCTGGGGTAAGTATCGCGCTTACGACTCGGTGCAGAGCGGCAATTACACCGGGCCAGTCGATACCGCCCTTGGTTCCGTGGGATGGTCGTGCGGCCAGAACGATCCCCTCTGCCCTACTTGGGAGGGAATCGACGCCCACGCCATGGCCGTGCCCACCTTCGGCAGTGCACAAATTGGAGCGGCCTCCACCGTCGCTGTGTATAATCCCAAAGATCATGAACAGCCGCTGGTCACCAATTACGTCTTTTCCATTGACCAGAGGTTGCCTGGTAAGTTCCTGCTCGAAGCATCCTATGTGGGCAACCACTCGGACTTCCTACAAGCCCAACCCAACGTCAATGCCGTCCCGGTAGGTTCGCTGTTCAAGGTATCTTGCAGCATCACGACTACGGCCTGCCAGGACAGCGCTCGTCCGTACCAGAATTTCACCCAGGTGAACGAAACCAATACGACGGGCATCGCGCGGTATGACTCTCTCCAGGTGAGCGTGCTCCGCAATATTGGCTTCCTCGCCTTGCACGCCAATTACACCTGGTCCAAAGCGCTGGGCGATTTCGGCAACTTCCCCACCGGCACGATGTCCGACTTCGGCCAGAATTATTACTACGGTGTCTCACCCAACAACCGCGCGCAGGTGTTGAACTTGGCCTACGTCTTCAATATTCCAGGCACTCACCAAGGCAACAAGTTCACCAGAGGCGTGACGAATGGCTGGCAGATTTCAGGCATCTCCACCTTCCAAAGCGGCGCTAATGAAACCTCCCAATCCTGGAACCTGAATTACGCGCAAGCCAACCTGACCCAGACGGTGGGTACGACCACCACGACTCTGGCCTATTACGACAATGTCCATCTGTTGGGGACCCCGGATTTCACCCTGCAGCCGACGATCACCTGCAACCCCAAGAAAGGCTTGACGGCGCCCCACGAATACCTCAACCCGGCCTGCTTTGCGCCCGCGTCCGCAAACGGGGGCTTCGGGACGGGTGGGATGCCTAACCTGGCGGGTCCGGCGTTCTGGCAAAGCGACCTTTCGCTGATGAAGAACTTCAAGATCAGCGAGCGGCAAAGCCTCCAGTTCCGTTTTGCCGCGTTTGACTTCTTGAATCATGACCTGCCGTCGTTTACCACCGGCGATAGCAACCTCCATGCCTCGTTCAATGCTCAAGGCCAACTGACGAATCCCAATTTCGGCATTGCCCAGTATGTCTTCGGACATCGGATCATGGAAATGGGAGTGAAGTACACTTTCTAGATGGCGTCGGGTCTTGGTCGTCGTTCGTTCACAAAGGGGTGGCCCTCTCGGCCACCCCTTCGTTCATTAGATGGGACGAGCATCTGACCCTTGTCCGATAAAGCAGTGGCCCGCCATCGCCACGCCATGTATGATACTGCCCATGCGCTTCCCGTCGTTCGTTCTCTGTTTCGTGCTCACAGCCACCCTCCCCGGTTTGTGTCCCGCCCAGCAAACGCGTTTCGATGCGATGGCACGGAATGCCGAAGCAGCGCGCACGGCGGATCGGTTGCAGGACGCGATCCGGCTGTACCGCCAAGGCGTGGACCTGCGCCCTTCCTGGCAAGACGGTTGGTGGTGGTTGGGAAGCCTATACTACGAGCAGGATCGCTTTCCTGAGTCCCAAACGGCGCTGACACGCTTTGTAGCTTTGGCGCCCAAACCCGGACCGGCTTATGCCTTTCTGGCTCTCTCGGAATACGAGACAAAGAACTACGCGGGCGCGCTCGAGCATCTTCAAGAATGGGCGCTCGCGGGCTCACCCGGCAATGAGGAGCTTATTGATGTGGCAAGCTTCCACTGGGCCCTGCTGCTGACCCGCGAGAGCCGCTTCGTACAAGCCCTCTACCTGCTCACTGCCAAGGCCCAAAAGCGCGGGGGCAGTGCGGCGCTGACGGAAGCCATGGGCTTGGCTTCCCTCCGCATGGCCCGCCTTCCCGAGGATTATCCGCCAGAGTGGCGAGACCGGGTCTGGCTGGCGGGCAAAGCGGCGTTCTACGCTTCCGTGGTCCCGCACCAGTTCGATCGGGCTCAAGATTACGAAAACAAGCTGTTGCTGCATTATGACCAGGCGCCGGAAGTGCACTACTTCCGAGGCACCCTGTTCGGCTTCCAAAAGAAACGGGAACAAGCCAAGAATGAGTATCGTCAGGAACTGCGAATCTCACCCCACCACGCTCCGGCCATGATGGAGCTTGCGCGCCTTGACCTTGACGATGGCCAGTTGGATGAGGCCTTGTCGTTAGCAAGGCGCGCCGACGGACTCGAACCCAAGAACCCCTCCGCACATCACGTCCTCGGCCAGACTCTATTTGCCAGCGGCCATCTTCAGGAAGGCGCCAGGGAATTGGAAACTGCCAGACAATTGGCTCCCGACAGCGCTTCCATTCGTTTCCACCTGATGACGGTTTACCAGAAACTCGGGCGGACCAAAGACGCCGAACACGAAAAGGCTATTTTCGAAACCCTCAGGGGAAAGCGAGAGGTCCTGCTGCCCCCAGAAGAATTGCAGGAACTCTTGCGCAATCAGCAGCCGGGGCAAGAAAGATGAGGACACGAGCCGCAACCCTCTGCCTCGTCCTTGTCGCGCTCGGGCTTCTGCCGGCCACCGCGGCGTCGGAGCAAACGGGTTCCGCCGCGCCGCCCGATTCCACCTTCGAGCAGTTATCGCGTGCAGCTGAGCAGGAGCGGAGCCAAAACCATGACGATGACGCAATCGCGCTCTACCGGCGCGCCCTCACAATGCGACCGGAGTGGGACGAGGGGCTCTGGAACCTGAGCAGCCTCCTTTACGAGAAGGAGAAATACTCCGAGGCACGCGACCGTCTGCGCGTATTCGTCGCCGACCAGCCCAGAGCGGGCATGGGCTGGGCGCTCTTGGGCCTCAGCGAATGTCAAACCCGCGAGTACGCGCGCGCCCTCGACCACCTTCGCCAAGCCATGACCTTCGGCGTGGGCGGCAGCCAGGGCATGGCGCGTTCCGTCTTCTATTATGCTGCGGTGTTGTTAACCCGATTCGAAATGTACGACCAGAGCCAGAGCCTGCTTTTCGAAATGGCCCGCTCAGGGCAGGCAGAGTCGTTCCTGGTGGAACCGCTCGGCTTGGCGGTGCTGCGGATGCCGCTTCTGCCCGCGGAGATTTCCCTGGACCGTCGTGAGATGGTCCAGTTGGCCGGCAGAGCCGCTCTCGCGCTCAACAGTCAGCACCAGGACGACGCCGAGAAACTCTTCCGCCAGATGACCACCACCTATCCCAACGAGCCTGGAGTCCACTTTTTGTTGGGCGCCTTCTTGATGAACGTGCGTCCGGAAGAGGGCGTTCGAGAGATGCAGCACGAGCTCGAGATCGCGCCATTTAACGTCCCGGCGAAAGTTCGGCTTGCGGAGGAGTACGTGAAGGAAGGGAAGCTCGATCTGGGGCTGTCTATGGCAGAGGGGGCCGTCAAACTCGAACCCAAGGATGCCTCCTCCCACATGGCCCACGGGGAAGCCCTCCTCGCAAAGAAAGATTCTCCAGGCGGAATTGGGGAACTGGAGAGGGCACGGGACCTGGCGCCGGAAAACGCGATGGTTCACTGGGCGTTGTTCCGCGCCTACTCGGAAGCGGGCCGGACCGAGGATGCCCGCCAGGAGAAGGCGGCGATCGAAAAGCTGGCCCGGCCGTCGTCGCAGCCATGACCTGCTGTGGCATTGGCCTCACGCGGTGATTCGGAGGGGCAACCCTCGTGGTTGCCCGTACGCGCGCTACGGTTGGCCCTGCTCCACCAGAGGAATTCGTGGGTAGAAAACTCGGTACCAGGATGATGGGTTGCGCTTGCCTTCTAGTGGCGAGCGTGGCGAGCCTCTTTTGGAAGTTGCCGGCAAGCACACAGCCGCATCCGGCGCCGATCCACTTCGTATTCCAGTCCATCGATTTCTCTCTCGACAGTTGCGAGACTCCCGAAAGGCACGCCCCTGAAACCATGGCTGGCGGCGTAGCCGTTTTCGACTACGACAACGACGGGTACCCGGACATCTTCTTTACCAACGGGGCCGATGTCAAAACCCTGCAAAAATCCTCGCCGCGCTACCGGAATCGGCTCTTCCACAACAACCGCGATGGAACTTTCACCGACGTCACGGATAAAGCCGGGCTGGCAGGGACCGGTTACGACACCGGGGTCGCTATCGGAGACTACGACAACGATGGCTACGAGGACATCTTTGTAGGCGGGGTGTATCACAACACCCTGTACCACAATAATGGCGACGGCACTTTTACCGATGTTACCGAAAAAGCCGGCTTGGCACGCCTCGACAAAGAGTATGGACCGCTCTGGTCGGTGGGCGCCGCATGGGTGGACGTGAACAACGACGGCCTGCTGGACTTGTTCGTGGTGAATTATCTCAGTTGGGACGTTAACCACGAGCCGGACTGCCGTTACAACGGCAAACCGGAGTACTGCCACCCGAAGTTTTACAAAGAACTGCCCAACCAGTTATTCCTGAATAAGGGAGACGGCACCTTCGTCGACGTTTCCGCGGAATCGGGGATTCGATCTCACCCGGGCAAAGGCATGGGGGTTGGAGTCGCCGACTACGACGGCGACGGCCTACCGGACATCTTCGTCGCCAACGATAAGCTCTTCAACTTCCTCTTCCACAACAAGGGAAACGCCAAGTTCGAAGAAGTCGGTTTTGAGGCCGGTGTGGCTTTGCCCGAACATGGCAACCTGATCTCCAACATGGGCGTCGATTTTCGCGACCTCTCAAACGACGGCTGGCCTGACATCGCTGTCGTCGCACTCGCCAACGAGACCTTCCCCCTTTACCACAACACCGGCAAGGGAAGGTTCGAGGAAATAACTTCGGAAAGCGGCATGACAACTCTGTGCAACTCCATGTCCGGGTACAGCCCTAACATCGCCGACTTCGACAACGATGGCTGGAAGGATCTCTTCGTCAGCCGCGGAGACGTGCAGTCTCCGGCCATGGCTGATCGGGCACAAATCGATCAGCCCAACACCGTTTTCCGTAACCTGGGGAATGGCCGGTGGCTGGCGCTGACCGAAGAGGCGGGATTCACGGCCCAACCGCCCCGGCGCCACCGCGGCGCGGCGATCGGGGACTTCAAACACAACGGCAAGCTCGACGTGGTGGTGACTGCGCTCAGCGCTCCCGCGGAAATCTGGATGAACGACAGCCCGGGAAACAACCACTGGTTGGAACTCAAACTCGAGGGCACGAAGAGCAACCGGGACGGCATCGGGGCGCGAATTCGAATTTCCGTCGCTGGTCACGCGCAGTTCAATCACATGTCTACTGCCGCTGGATACGCCTCCTCCAGCGCCGGCCCCGTTCACTTCGGCCTCGGCCAGGCAAACAAGGTGGAGGAGATTGAGATTCGCTGGCCTTCAGGGATTAAGCAGGTGCTCAAGGACGTGCCTGCGGACCAGATTCTCCGCGTCAGGGAAGCACAGTAGCCCGGCACGCTACTGCTTTGAAGATACCCGGGAACGCGGGCCTCCTGCCCGCCTTTCGCGCCGCAATTGCACGCACGCTGCGGGCAGGATGCCCGCGCTCCCGGGTACTTCATGGTTTCAGGGTGCCCGTCCGCGACCGGCCGGCGGCGCTCACGGTTCCGGCTGAGGGCCTTCCTGGCGAGCTTTTTGGTTGAGGCGAAGCACGATCTGGCGTTCGCGCTCTCCATCTTCTTTTCGATTCAGCCGGTAATAGAGCGCCGCGAGTTGCACGTGGACCTCTTGAAAGTCCGGCGACTCCCGCGCCACTTGTTCCAAATCCTTTTGTGCCGCGTCCAGTTTTCCCAGCGCGAGATTCAGCGCGCCAACTTGGAAGCGCGCGCTGAGGGATTCGGGTCGAAGCCTTAACGCCCGCCCCAGGTAAGGGGCGGCTCGAGCATTATCGCCGCGGAGGCGCAGCAAACGGCCGTAATGAAAATTGGCGTCGAAATCGTTCGAGTCGGCTTGGACCGCGCGCTCGAAGGCCGTCTTTGCGCCTTCATTGTCCCCGCCCTTCACGAGAGCCCGCCCATATAATGACCAACCACCTGGGAGTTGGGGATCTCGATCGAGGGCGAGACGGATCGTCTCCGCAGCCCCTTTACTGTCCCCTGCCGTAAGTTTCGCCGCCCCCAGCAGCAGATTGGCCTGCGCGGTGTCGCCGTCTTTCAGAATGCGATCGATGACCTGCTCACCCTTCTTCACTTGGCCGTCGCGGATGAGCGCCGTCCCCAGCGCATAATCTACGGCACGGTCGTCCGGATGAGCCTGGTAAGCGGGTTCGAGAAGTTTCACCGCCTCCGCGTTTTTCCCCAGGCGCAGGTAGCAGTCGGCGAGAAGATAGAGCGCTTGGCGATTGTCCGGCTGCAGGCGGCGCGCTTTTTCCAACTCGGCAACGGCGCTCCCAAAATCCCCTTGCTTGTACCACGCCAACGCGAGGTCAAGGTGGAGGATTGGGTCGCCGGGCGCCAGTTTAAGGGCGGCGCGATATTGCTCGATGGCTTCGTCGAATCGTCCCAACGTGACGAGCGCAATGCCCAGGTTGGCGCGCGCTGCGATCATCTCCGGATGAAGCCCGATAATCTCGCGGTACTTGTGCACCGCCAGTTCTGTATCGCCGCGCTGCTGGGCTTCGTCCGCCTGCTGAAACAGTTGCTGTGGGTCCTGAGCGTGCGCTGGCCTTGCGCCGGCGAGTGCAAGAATAAAAAACGCCGCGCTCCAGCCAAGTCTTGCCGTCGACCAGAACTTTGCGGTCACGGAGCTTGCTACCCTCGTGAGGATAACCGCCTGCGCTGCCGTCAACGCGCCGAGTCTTGGAACTTCATGCATGGCGGCGAATAGTTTACCCCAGAAACTCTCTGAAAACCGGGAGAAGTTCGAGGTTTATTCTCACTCCCCTCGGGTGTAGACTACTGTGCCGTGCGACACGGAAAACATCTTTGGTTTGCTCGTCCGGCAAGCGAGCGTTCGAGTCTCGGCCAGCAGCCGCTGGAGAGGAAACCGGCTCTTCAACCGGGAACGAGACCGGGGACGACCAACAAGCCCGTGAAGGGCGCCAAGATGATTCTCCCGCATCGCTAGCGACGTAGACGGTCATGCCCGGGTCGATTGCGGGCATTCGGCGCGGCTGGCATTATCGGCGTGCGCGATGCCAAAGGCGGAAGATCGTTGGCAAGGAGGTAATCCGTGAGGCGAAGAGAGATTTTGAAACTGGCGGCGGCCCTTTCCTTTTTCCCCTGGCGAAGGGCGGCTGGCGCAGTCTCAAGAGGCAAGATGCTTTACTTCACGCGCAGCGCGGCTGGCGAACACGCCGTGGTGAAGCGTCGCGGCACTGAGCCCAGCGTTTCTGAGAAGAGCATGATCGAGATGGGCCGACTCCGCGGGTTCGACGTGGAGTGTACGAATGACGGGCGAGTTTTCGAAGGCGGCCTCAGCGGCTATGATGCCATCGCTTTCTATACTTCGGGTGATTTGACGCGCCGCGCGCCTGACGGTTCGCCGCCCATGTCCGCGGCGGGCAAGCAGCGATTGCTGGAAGCGATCGCGCAGGGCAAGGGCTTTATCGGATTTCACTCCGCCGCTGACACGTTCCATTCGCCGGGCCGGCGCTACCAAAACCAGACGGATGTAGATCCCTACATCGCCATGCTGGGCGGCGAGTGCCTGGCGCACGGCGCGGAGCAGGAGGCATCCTTGCTCGCCGGGTCGTCATTCCTCGGAAAAAGCATTGGCGTGCCCGGCCAGGGACTGTCGTTTACGGACGAGTGGTGCACGTTCAAGAACTTCGCCAAAGATCTGCACGTGGTGCTGGTGCAGGAGACCCGCTACCTGAAGGGCCGTGCCTACCGGCGGCCGGACTACCCCTGCACGTGGGCGCGCAAACATGGCCAGGGCCGCGTGTTCTACACATCGATGGGGCACCGCGCGGACATGTGGACCAACCCGTTCTTTCAGGCCATCGCCCAGGCCGGACTCGAGTGGGTGCTGGGGCGATTCGATGCGGACGTCGCAGCCAACATCGACGAGGTGACGCCAAAGGCGAACCAGTTAAGAAGTTAGTGTCCCTGGAAGTCGACAACCTGCACAAGACACTACATTTGCGGAAGGAGAAATCATGACAAACCATCGACCTGTTTCGCGGCGCGACTTCATGCAGACCGGCGCGGCGATGTTGGCCGCCGTGGTGCTGGGGGCGAAAACACATGTCCCGACGGCGCCCGACCCTCGCAAGACGCGCAGTTACAATGAAAACATGGATTATCGCCGCCTGGGCCACACCGGCCTCATGATCTCCGTAGTCAGCATCGGCGGACACTGGAAGCGCATTCCGTTCAAGCCCGGCAGCGAGGATTTCAAGAAGAATCGGCGGGACGTCATCAATGCCTGCCTCGACTGCGGCATCAACTACATCGATGCCTGCTGCGAGCCGGAGGTGGCGGTGTATGCCGAAGCGGTGAAGGGCCGGCGCGAGGAAGTTTACATGGGCTTCGATTGGACGCTGGCGCGCGGTCCATCCGTCGCCGGTTCGCTCGACAAGCTCAAGCAAGGCATGGACGACGGCCTGAAGCAATCCGGACTGGAGTACGTCGACTTGTGGCGGCTCACGATGATGGAGCAAACCACGAAGAACTCAGAGCGGGAAATCGAAAACGTGATGGCGGCGCTGGAGTGGGGGAAGAAGACGGGCAAAGCGCGATTCACCGGCATCTCGACACACCATCGCCCCTGGATCGCCGAGGCTGTGGCCAGGTATCCGCAAATCGAGGTTGTAGTGACGCCCTACAGCGCGGGCAGCAAGGAGAAGCCCGTGGGCAGTATGTTCCAGGCCCTGCGCAAGCACGATGTAGGCATGATCGGCATCAAACCGTTCGCCAGCGGCAACCTGTTTGCTTCGCGCGGCACGCCGGATTCCGACAGCAAGGCCGAGGACGACCAGCGCGCCCGTATGGCCCTACGCTACGTGCTCTGCTGTGATGTCCTGAGCGCCGCCATCCCCGGTCTCATCACCGTTGACCAAGTGAAAAACGCCGCGGCCGCCGTGAAAGAGCGCCGGGAATTTGAAACCGCCGAAGCCGCGCACTACCAGGATCTGACCGCGCAAATGTGGAACAACCTGCCCGCCAATTACCAGTGGTTGCACGATTGGAGATGGGTGTGATTCGACGCGGGCCCCCATGCGTGGGGAACGTTCTCCTGGTGCATCACGAGGCGGTGTCGGAATCGGCAAGTCTGAACCCATCGAGCCCCCAGCAGGAAGGGAAAGTTGCACGGCTTGCGGCGCGTCTGGCGAGCGCGTTGATTCGGGTGTATTTCCACTGTGCCCCAACGATGTTCTCACCCGCAGGTTGATCTATAGTGCGGGGTTTCCGAACAGTCAGCTGCGCCTCTTGTGCCCACCGATGGTCGCATTTTCGCCGTATTGGAACGCCTTAGCCGATTGAATACTTGGGCGCCAGCAGAGACAACGGTCAAGTAAGCATTGACCGTGGTCTTTACCGGCCGCCTTGACGGTTTGCCGGCTTTTCGGTGAAGTGAGAGACATGGTGGAGAGTGGTTGCGGTTGCGAGCCGCGGCGCCCCGCCAGACGTCGCGCTATGTTCGGAGGGCGGACCCGCACGTACATCCCTACCAGATTGGATGGCGATTTCCACCCGCGCCCGATTGGGCGCCCGGTCAACAGACCGATTGAAAACGGCCTGTGCAATCGTTCGCAGCTTCAACCCGAATTCCGGCTACTGCTATTCGACGACGCCATGGTTAAAGATGTCGTCCAACAAGGGGAAGAGTATTTCTGTCACTTCAGCGCGACTCTGAAGAGCGGACGCGGTGTAAGTTCGACGGTCCGGCTGACGCTTGTCTGTGATCCCTCGATGGTGAAGGAATTGCGGCGAGGACTCCCTCTGTTTTGTGCACTGGCGCCGAACGACTTTCCTTCAGGCTCCGGATATTGTATACCTATGCCCACCTTATGCTGAGGAGCGCGCGCATGATCAAAAGACAGCGCCTAGCTTTCGAACTGTCCCTCATCGTTTGTGCCACTCTTCTACCGGGCAATGGAGTGCGTGCTCAAGATCGGGAGGAGCCCGGCAAGCCGGTCGGCAAGGTCTCCGTCGCCGGAAACCTGATCCTGATGGAGCTGGACGAAGGCGCGCTCGGCCGGGAGAACCTCTTCGACCTGGGGCATTATACCCTTCACTTCACGCCCGGACGGGCAGGATACCGCGTCGAAAACCTCCCGTTGAAATGGGATGCGGACTTCGGCCAGCAAATCACTGACCCTCGGGTCACGCTGCACAGCTTTTCATTCCCTTTTTCCGGGAAGAGTTGGGATTCGTTCTCGGTCGGCGTTACTGGATCGATTCGGTTCGGGGAAGCGACCAATGCTGGTAACTTAGGTCCCGGCTCCGGCTCCGGACCCCGCGACCAAGGTGGCGTTTCGATTGGCCGCTTCGACCCGCTGAGCGACGCGGCGGCGAGTTTGACGAACACCGTTGCGGCGATCTGCGTATTTTTCAAGCCTCGCATGACCGGCGATCGCTATGTGAAGGAACTCGCTGATCGCGCGGTCGTGACCTGGGACGTAACCGAACCGTACGGGAACATCCAAGACTTTACGTGGACTAAGACAACCAACCGGTTCCAGGCTGTGCTTCACAAAGATGGCGCGATCGAGATGTCGTACGGTCAGCTTGCGGCCAAGGACGCTATCGTCGGTATCTACCCGCTGGTCTCTGGCGCGGCAGAAAAACCACTCGCCTCCCTCGCCGCTACGAAACACCCCCCGGTCGCTGCCCATCTCGACCTTAGAGACCTAAAGCTTTCTGTCGTTAACGGCTTGTTCCTGAAGATCACCTTCGAAACCGCCGGACCTGTTTTGCCCGAAGGTGATTCGGGCCTCTCAGGGATCGCCTACCGGGTCTTTTTTTACATCCACAAGCCTTCTACGGCGCCCGCAAGCGCTGCGGCTCGCGCGGATGCCGTGTGGACGATTCGCGGCTTTGCATTTCAGAACCGCTCGAGCGGCGGGTCGCGATACTTTGCGTTTGGTCCGGGCTTATCACGGGTCGTCAACACCAGCGGCAACACCATTTCGATCCAGGGAATCCTGCCACCGGTGCTGCGCGGTGCCGCCGAGATCGACGTTTCTGCTGATGCTTCTGCGGCTGATTCGGCACAGCCGGCGGCGCAGATCTCGGCCCAGCCGGTCGCGCTGGGCGGCATCCGCAGTCCTGAAGTCCATCTGTCTTCTCTCAAGCCGCACGACGGTCCCTTTTCGGCTGTCTATGAAGCCTTCCATTATTATGCGCTGCCGAATCCCCGTGATTTGACTTGCACGGTGATCAAGGGCCTCGGTGACAAGTTCGATTTTCTCGCCTACTACTCGGACTTTCGCGTCGACAACCAGGAAGCAGGCACTCCCAGTGACGGGCCGCTGGGAGCGGTGGGAGGCGCCGTCACCGGAATCGGCGCGACGCAGCGGGGCATCGAGTCCTACTGCACGCCGGGCAGGTTCCAGTGGCAATTCATCCAACCTGTGTACGTCGGCTCGAATCAGATGCAGGAACGGCCGCCCGCCGACGCGCCGATGGGGACCAGTCGCGACATCACGTTCTACCGGCGGCAGCTCGAGGAGATTTCGCAGGACGGCAAGATGCCACCGTACATGTACGCGATGTCACAGATTGCACACGAAATGGGCCATCGATGGGGGGCGTTTGTTTCGGCCAAGGCGGGCAGCGAGACGATTCCGCTTGGTCCCGTCCACTGGGCATTTGGGTTGCAGGCTTCCGTCGCGTTTCCGTACCGGCGGCCTACGGAAGCATCCATCATGGGCGGCGGCGTGTGGCAGGACAACTTTGATGGCACCTACACGCAGCTCGATGACGACTATTATGTGCCCGCGACGGGATGGTCATACCTTGATCTCTATCTCATGGGTCTGATCTCCCCGGCTGAGGTTCCCGACTTTTTCATTCTGCGTCATCCGGTCGCCGCGGGCAAAGACGCCAATGGGCACCCCATTTTCAAGGCGGACCGAACCAAGGTCACCATTCAGGAACGTCATCGCGGCCGAAGGCCCACGCTTGCCCGCCGTTGACAAATCGCAACGGCAATTCAATTCCGGGATGGTCATCTTGGTTCAGCACGGAGCGAAACCGAGTCGCGAACTGATCGAACGAACAGAGGCGGTTCGCAAACTGTGGATTGAGTATTTTTCGATTACTACTGGGCATCGCGCGTCGATGACCGCGAACCCGCGCTGACACGGGGGCTGTCGCTCAGCCTTGCTGTACTGCCCGAGCTGGCCTTGGCTCGGGCCCCAAGTTGCCTGGCATATAGGAGTGGCGCGGAAGTTGACAGCGAGACTCGCGGTAGGTACGACCTTCGCCGACCGCCCCGCACAGAAGCTTGCGGTCGCGGTACAATCCGGGTTCACAGCCAACGTCCCGAGGTAAACAATCCCGCGGGTGTACGCGCCCCCAGGCGTCAGGAATGCCAAAAGAATTGCCGGTGGTGCCTTAATCTGCAGAGGCACTCGAAGCCCCTTGACGCAGGAAGAGGGCGCTGTCAAATGTGGTATTGATTTCTGACCAGCCCGAGCTCAGCCCCTAACTGCGATTGATCCCGCGAGCGCTGTGCCAGGATACACTTCCGCAAAGCGAACTTCTGGGCCGGGCTCGCTTCCGACTGCCCGTCATCCGGGAGTTACGCGACTTGCTTCCGACGAGTCCCGTTTGTCGTATGCGATCCCAGAGCACCTACTTCGAAATCATCCCAATCGTCCCCAGCCACGTCTCCACCAACTGAGGCCATCCCGTTATCGGAAACTTCGTGCGCCGCAGCCCAAACGCATGCCCGCCCTGCGCATACAAATGCATCTCCACGGGAACCCCAGCCTTCTTCAGCGCGATGTAGTAAGCCAGCGAGTCGTTTACATTGTCCACGTGGTCATCCTCCGCCTGCAGCAAGAACGTAGGCGGCGTCTGGCTGGTGACATGGAGATCGGGGTTCAACGCAAGATCGCTTATCGGCGGTCGCCGGATGAGGAATCACAAACTTTTTGGCGCCTTGCTTAGCATCCCACTCCGCCGCGGACAACGACAGATGGCCCGGATAGATAGCCACCGCAAAGTCCGGGCGGCAGCTTTCTTTGTCGGCCGCATCAACAGCCGGATACAAACGCTTCGCAAAATGCGTGCTCATCGCTGCCGACCAGATGCCCGCCCGCCGAAAACCCGAGCACTCCGATCTTGTGCGGATCGATGTGCCAATCCGCGGCGCGAAAGCGCACCAGCCCCACCGTCCTCTGCGCATCTTCCAACGCCATCGGTGATTCCGGATATGGCCCCGATTTCGGATACGGCCCCACATCCGTCACGCGGTATTTCAACAGCACACACGTTATCCCTTTCGGCGTCAGCCAATCGCAGACCTCCGTGCCTTCAAGATCGATGGCAAGAACCTGATAGCCCCCGCCGGGAAACACGACCACCGCGGCGCCCGTATTCTTTCCCTTGGGCGAATAGACCGTCATCGTAGGCTGCGTCACGTTGCTCACGCCAACCGCCGGCCTCCCGGCAACAAGAAAGTCTTTCCCCGACGTCTCAGCGGCCTCCGGCCCCGCGACAGGCTGGGGATCGGGCACTCTCCCCGGCCATATCGGCACTTGCGTATGTCCCGGCGATGGCTGCCACACAGGCTTCTGCGCGCTCAGACTGCCAAACGCAGACACAACACAAAGAGCAAAAATCAAAGGCTTCATCACAATCCCCCAGAGTCAGGCCAGAGCAAGACGAACTTCCATCAGAAGATAGGTTATAATAACCGCGCTTCTCGTCACTTGTCTCCCGGTATGTCGGGCACTCGGGCAAGGGACGCTAGTCCGGCCGTCCGTGCTTGGCCCACAGGAAACTTCCCCGATCACGAATACATCAAATAGGCAGGCGAGCAGTTGCCTTCGTCGGAAGGAGATGCGATGGGAGGTCCCGCTCTGGTCGCTGCCGAACGCTACCTCATCAGGCAGGATTACGAACACTACACCGCCGAGCAGCACGCCGTCTGGACAGAGCTCGTGCGGAGACGACTCCCCCAGGTAGAGGAATATGCGTGCCAGGAATATCTTGAGGGCGTTGATATTATTGGCTTGCGGAAGGACCGCATTCCAAACCTGGCCTGCATCAGCGAGAGGCTGCAGCCACGGACAGGCTGGAGCGCCACACCGGTCAGCGGCTTCCTTCCGGCCGGTGCGTTTTTTGAGATGCTTGCGGCTCGCAAGTTTCCAACGACCACCTGGCTGAGAAGCCGGGACTCGCTTGACTACATTCCTGAGCCGGACATCTTCCACGATGTTTTCGGCCACGTTCCCATGCATTCGCATCCTGTGTTTGCGGGTTTTCTCCAGCACTACGGGAGCGTATGTGCGCAGATTGAGGACAAACTGGTTCTTGAGCGGCTGGGGCGGCTCTTCTGGTACACGGTTGAATTCGGGATCATGCGGCGAGGAGGAAAGATCAAGGTCTACGGCAGCGGGGTGATCAGCTCACACGGGGAATGCACGAATGTGATTCAGGGCGGTTGCGCAGTGAAGCCGTTTGATCTGGAGACCGTTCTTGAGACTCCCGTCAAGGTCGATGAGCTTCAGAAAGTTCTCTTCGCGATCGAGAGCTTCGAGCAGATCTACGAAGCCATGCACGAAGCCGAAAGACGCGTTAAGCACGCCGCGCACGTTTAATTCACTCGAAGCCCCGCGCAGCTCAGCGCGGAGATCCCGTTTCGGTCACTGTAAACAAAAGATCATTCGCCGGGCAGGGGGCGATTTGAACGGCCCCGGGGTACTGCTCCGTGATACGGAGAACCGTCTTTAGCTCCTCGACGGACTGGTCCTTCTCGCCGCGTGTATCCTCCGCGGCCAGAGTTTTCAGTCTGCACTCTTTGACAAGCCAGACAAAATAGTTCTACCGCCGTGCCTTCCCCGTGTCAGGGACAACGTCTCCTAGGCCTAGACTCTGGAATTGCCTTGGAGCCTGCGAAACTGCCACCATATCGCGCTGCACACCGTCGTGGGCTTCGAGTAAAATAGCCGTTCGCCAGAATGACCTGGCAGGCGGTTCGACACAAGTTCGAAGAAAGGACTGACGCTGTTGTCTCTTCTTAGCTGGGCAGTTCTTGCGATAGCTACTCTTCCACTGATTTACTATCTGGCGGCTATCCTCTGCGCCTGGGATTTCTTCCGGGGCGGACCTGAGCCGAGCCCGGACTTCACTCCCCCGGTCAGCATTCTGAAGCCCTTAAAGGGCCTGGAGCGTGGGGCCTACGAAAACCTTGCGAGCTTTTGCCGGCAGGATTACCGGGAATACGAGATCCTCTTTGGCGTGGATGACGAACGGGACTTAGCCATTCCCATTGTGGAGCGGATCATGCGCGATTTTCCGGGAGTTCCGATCCGCCTGGTGATAGGAAAGGCGGACCATGCCACGAACAACAAAGTAGCCAAACTTTGCCGCATGCTGCCGGAAGCACGCCACGAGTTGCTGGTAATTAGCGATGCCGATACGCGCGTCCGGCCGGACTATTTGCGGCGCGTCGTCGCGCCCTTTCGCAATCCCTCCGTCGGGGCAGTCACATCTTTGTACCGCGGCATGACGGTGCCCAGCCTCTGGTCCGAACTCGAGGCTTTGAACCTGACCACCGACTGGCTGCCCAGCACTCTGGTGGCGCGGAAGCTCGAAGGCGTGCGATTTGCCTTGGGCGCCACGATGGCGGTCACCCGGACCCGTCTGGCGGAGATCGGTGGCTTCGAGGCCTTGGCGGACCGCGCCACCGACGATCACGACCTCGGCGAGCACATCGCAAGTCGAGGCTATCGTGTTGAATTGATCCCCGGCTCCGTCCAAACACTCTGCGCTTCCGCTACGGCTCGTCAGTTCTTTACCCATCAACTACGCTGGGGCGTGTTTATACGCCATTGCCGGCCCTGGGGATATGTTGGGGAATTGTTCACGAAAGGTTTGCCGTGGTCGATCGCGGCAGCCTTGGTAGCGCCCTCTCGCCTGATCGCGATCGGGTGTCTGGCGATTCCCCTGGCGGCCCGCCTGGGAGTGGCCTTAAGCTTTGGAGTTTACGGAATGAAAGACCCGCTTTTGGCGAGGAGATGGTGGCTGATCCCTCTGCGCGACGCATTCGAGTTCCTGGTCTGGGTGCTGGCACTGCTTTCAAATCGCGTCCGGTGGGGCGACGCGGAATTCTATGTCCGGCGGGGTCGGCTGATTCCGGTCCGCTCTAAGTCAGGGCCGCTTGCAGCATAGCTCGGGTGTAACCCACGTTGTAGACAAAGCCAACATACGCGCCGCCACCTGGGTAGGACGATCCCATGCGCGGCAGCTCGCGGTCAGCATCCAAGGCGCGCGGATGCTCCGGATAAATCAATCTCGGATATTTCTGGCGCACCAACTCCTTCATGACGGCGAACATGTTGACCTGTCCGTCGTCCAGGAACACTTCGGTGTATTTCTCATTCGGCACCAGCACCTGAACGTTTCGGAAATGCACGTGATTGATGCGGTCCCGCGTCCCGAAATAACGGCACACCTCCACGGGGTCCTGGCCCATTTCCCGTGTCACGCCACAATCAAACGTGATCCCATTTGCCTTGCTGGGCACGATCTCGATGAGGTGTTTCCATCCTTCCACGCTCCCCATGATCTGTTCTGAGCCGCGACTGATCGGGGCAGGCGGGTCGTTGGGATGCAGAGCCAGTCGCACGCCCGATTCCTCGGCTACCGGAATCACTGCCTTGAGAAAATACGTGATGTTCCGCCAC
This sequence comes from uncultured Acidobacteriota bacterium, assembly GCA_963831905.1. Classification (GTDB taxonomy): domain Bacteria; phylum Acidobacteriota; class Terriglobia; order UBA7540; family UBA7540; genus CAVROP01. The sequence goes on from CAWHRX010000006.1 coordinate 224,521, forward strand.
ATCTCGTCGAGAGTGTGTGCCCCTTCATTCGCAAGCGGAGGCAGGTCCTTAACGCGGTCGTAATCAAACGCCGTCAGCCCCGCGCCGGCCCTTCCGATTTCCGCATAATATCCCTCGGTGGCGCGGTGCGCATAGAAATTGTACTCAATGACAGGCAAACCCGCTCTGCCCGCGGCGCGGATCGATTGGCGCACTTTCTCGATCTCTCCGTCACGCCCCGGCCTTCCGTAAAGGGTGTTCGGGAACCCACCCATCATCATGTTCCCGAGCGTTAGGCCTGCGGATTTAAGGGTGTCCATGATCGACCGGATTTGGCTTTCTTCCCAAGGAATCGGAGGGCTTCCGCCGCAGGCCACGTGGTTGACTCCGATCTGCTTCACGCCGCGCATCGTAGCTTCCTCGAGGTGGTTCGACGAGATGTCTAAGCAGATCTTGGGCGTGTGGGGGCCTTCCGGAAACCAACCGCCATCCGCAGCCCCGGGAACTTCTGCAAGAGCCAAGTTTGCTGGAACCACAGCACTCGACAAGGCCGCCGTTCCCATAGCTCGTAGAACCGATCTCCGAGAAATAGAACTCTTCATAAACCAACCCTCCTCGTATGCTGACTCTGGCCGTCGCTAGGACAGGAGATTATAGACGATAGCTTGACACTCGCTCCAGCTAGAGATAAAGTGCCCCATTTTGGGCGTGCGGCTTTGAGCACGCTGCGTCCAGGCGCACGAAGGACAGCGCAGTTCAACAACGCGCAGGAGACCTGCATGAGTGAATCGACCGATCAGATCGACATGGTGCGCGAGAGCCGGTTGCGGTCTCTCGACCCCCAGAAGGCGGCTGGAACCAACGCCGGCAGCATCGAGGCCTTCGAGCGTCTCTTGCGCGAGTCGCAGGAAGATCCAGCCGCATTTTGGGCGCAAGTTGCCTCCGAACTCGAATGGATCAAACCCTGGGAAAGCGTGCGCAAGGGTGGTTTTCAAGACCTACAGTACTTCTCGGGCGGAATCAGCAATGTGTGCCTGAACCTGATTGATCGCCACTTGCGGCATGGCGCGGACAACAAGCTGGCCTTGATTTGGGAAGGCGAAGACTTCAGCACGCGCTTTTACACGTATCGCATGCTTTATCACGAAGTGAACAAGTTCGCGAACGTGCTGAAGCGTTTCGGCATGCGCAAAGGCGATACCGTGGCGATCTTCCTTCCTAATCTGGTGGAGACTCTGGTGGCGGTGCTGGCCTGCTATCGCCTGGGCATCATTTTCAACACGATCTTCTCGGGCTTCTCCTCATCGGCGCTTCGTTCGCGAATAGAAAACTTCGACCCTCGCCTTATCATCACCGCGGACGCCGCTTACCGGCGCGGCCACGCGCTGCCGCTGAAAGAGAAAGTTGACGAGGCGATAGAAGATCTCCGCGTGGTCGAAACGGTTATTGTGGTGCGGCGCGCCGGAACCAAGGTGCGGATGAAGAAGGGACGAGACTGGTGGTGGGATGAGTTGATGAAAACTGCGCCCATCGAATGCCCGGCGGAGCCGATCGAGGCGAACGAGCCCGGAGTGGTTTTCTACACCAGCGGCACAACCGGCAAGCCCAAAGGAGTGGTGCATTCGGGTCTGGCGTTTCTGATCAACAACTACGTCTATGCCAAGTATCACATGGACCACCACCCTCACGACATCCTCTGGTGCACGGCGGACATCGGTTGGGCCACGCTGCAAATCTGGGGTGTGATCGGGGCTCTATCCAACGGCGTGACCACTGTGGTCTTCGAAGGCGCCATCGATTATCCGACGCCCGATCGCTTCTATCAGATCGTCCACAAGTACCGTGTGAACAAGATATTCACTTCTCCCACCGCGCTGCGCATGCTCATGAAATATGGCGAGAAGCTCATGGAGCCTTACGATCTCTCCTGCCTGGAAGTAATCTCGCTGGTGGGCGAGCCGTTCAGTCCCGAAGCCTGGCATTGGACGGATCAGAAGCTAGGCAAAGGGAAAGTCTATATCAACAACACCTGGGGCCAGACCGAATCCGCGGGATGTCCGCTGGCCAGTGCGGCGTGGCTTGTGCCTATGAAGCCCGGTTCCTGCGGCATCCAATTCCTAGGCGCCAAAGCTGATATTGTCGATGACCAGGGGAATCCAGTCCCGCCCAATACCGTCGGCAACCTCGTCCTTCGCGAGCCCATTCCCATGATGCTGCGCACCTTGTGGCGCGAGCCGGAACGGTTCGTCACGGAGTACTTTACCAAAGTTCCGGGAGCGTATTTCACCTACGACGCCGCCATCCAGGATTCGGATGGTCATTTCTGGGTGCTCGGCCGCGTGGACGACGTGATCAACGTGGCGGGTCATCGCCTCAGCACCATGGAGATCGAGAGCGTGGTGATGGAATGCAAAGGGGTCGCCGAAGTGGCCGTGGTTGGCGTGCCGGATCCTATCAAAGGCCTGGTGCCCGTAGTCTTTGTTACCCTGCGCACCGGATTCACGCCCTCGGATTATCGCCGCAAAGAAATTCGCTCGCATATCGAGTCGCGAATTTCCAAGATCGCCTCGCCCCGGTCCATATTCTTTACTCAGGCCCTTCCCAAGACACCAAGCGGCAAGATCATGCGCCGCCTTCTGGTGGAACTTTCTACGACCGGCGCCGTTCAGGGTGATGTGACGGGCCTTGAGGATACGTCCGCGGTCGAGAAGGTCCGCGAGGTTGTGAAGGGCGCGTGAGGAAGGCAGTCGGCAGTAGGCAGTAGGCAGTTGGCTGCTGGCTGTTGACTGTGGACTGTCGGCTCTCGACTTTCGAGTCTCGACTATCAACTTCTCGACTCTCAACTCCCCTAGACAGTTCCGCAAGTCTCCGCTATTCTTGTTGGTCATTTATTTGGAGAAATAAGGAGGAAGGTTATGTCGCCAGTGAAAGTTGGGTTTTACGGCCACGTCCGGCAGTATCACAACGTCAAGGCTGAGATGGACGCGGCGATTCTGGAAGTCCTGGAAAGCGGCAGTTTCGTAATGGGCCCCAAGCTCAAGCAATTTGAAAAAGAACTTGCCACGTATTGCAACACTACGGAAGCGGTGGGCGTGAACTCCGGCACGGACGCTCTGTGGCTGGTGTTTATGGCGCTCGGCATCGGGCCTGGCGATGAAGTGATCACCACCGCAAACACGTTTTTCGCAACGGCCGAAGCTATCTGGGTCGCCGGAGCCACGGCAGTGTTCGTCGACTGCGAGCCGAAGACCTGCAACATCGACGTCAACCTGATCGAGGCGGCCATCACGCCGAAGACCAAGGCCATCGTGCCGGTCCACCTTTACGGCCAGCCTGCCGATATGCGCGCGGTTGCAGCGATTGCCAAGAAGCACAACCTGTTGGTCATCGAAGATAACGCCCAAGCGATGGGCGCGCGCGGCCCGGACTTCACTCTGGGCGAACTTTCCGACGCGATGTGCGCCAGTTTCATCATCCAGAAAAACTTGGGCTGCTTTGGCGACGGCGGGGCCGTAGTCACGAACCGGCCGGACGTCGCCGAGCACGTGCGCAGGTTGCGCAACCATGGCTCGCTCAAGCGCTCCGTTCACAGCATGGGCTACAACAGCCGCCTGGACGATCTGCAAGCTGCCGTGCTCAGCGTGAAGCTGAAACAACTCGACCACTGGAACGACCAGCGGCGCGGCTTCGCGGCCCAATATGATGCGGGCCTGAAGAACACATCTCTCAAGCTGCCCTATGCCGTCCCGGGCTGCCGGCACATCTATCACCTCTACATCATCGAGACGGACAAGCGCGACGACCTGCAAGCGTTTTTGAATGCGCGAGGCATCACCGCCCTTACCCACTACCCCATCGCCATTCATCAGCAGGAAGGCTATCCGTGGGGTAAATGCGCGCGCATCTCGGGCTCGTTGAAACACGCCGAGGCCTCGGCGGCGCGTGTGCTCTCGCTGCCCATGTTCCCCGAATTGACCCAGGAAGAAGTGCAAGCGGTGATCGAGGGCGTGGTCGCCTGGGACAAGTCGAGTCATTGAGCGATTGAGTCATTAGTTCATTGAGCCATTGGTCCAGTCCTGCGTCGCCTTTTCGCTGGCTCGCCGGCGCGGGCTGGACGACTCTCATATAGCCGAGTTTGTTATTACCTCGAGCCGTTGAGCCATTCAGCCGTTGATTGATTGGGCCGCCTGTACAACGCCTGCCGATTGATTCGCCAGTCCTGTGCGGGCGTCCCTCAATGAATCAATGACGCGATGGCTCAATGGCTCAATCCACTGGGGGTTCCATGAGTTCCAATCGAGAATACACCGTTGTGGTTGCGGGCATGGGGAAGCGCGGCACGCATCATGCCACGGCGTTCCAGAAGAACGGCCGGTTCCGCCTGGTTGGCCTGTGCGACATTGACGCCGGCCGTCTGGAAGCCGCGGCGAAGAAATTTGGCGTGAGCGAAACCAGCGCCGACGCTGCTGCGCTGGTGAAGAAAACGCAGCCCGACGTGTTCTGCTTCTGCACGCTGCCGGACGTGCGCCTGCCGCTGATCCGCGCCGGCGTTGAGGCTGGCACGAAGCTCATCGCCTACGAGAAGCCCACGGCGCTTTCCACCAACGAGGCGCTGGAGATGATGAAACTGGTGCGAGACGCCGGAGTGAAAACCGTGGTGAGCCACCAGCACCGCTACGGCGAACACTATAAAAAGGTGAAGGAGATCATCTCGAGCGGCGCCCTCGGCCGCGTCCACACCGTCTACGGCCATGCCACCGGCTGGATGATGCACATGATGACACACCTCATTGACTATGCCCGCTGGTACAACGATTACGCCGAAGCGGAATGGGTTGCCGGCCAGGCGGACGGCACGGGAAAGTTTTCAGATAACCACCCGTCCCCAGACTACATCGGTGGGTTCATCCAGTTCGCCAACGGCGTGCGCGGCATCGTCGAATGCGGCGAGGGCGCGCCGGATGTTCCCGAGGTCGACTACTGGTGGCGCAAGGCCCGCGTCGGCGCGCAGGGTTCCGAAGGCTTCGCGGAAGTGCTGACCGGCGGCGGTTGGCGCGCGGTCACTCACCAGGGGGCAAGCTCCGGTCCGGGCTGCATGGACTATGAACACGACATGGGCCCGTATGTGCAGGAGATGGTCGAGTGGCTCGACGACGACACCAAGGTTCACCCCTGCAACGGTGAGAGCGCCTTCCGGGATTTCGAGATCATGATGGGCATTTGCCGCTCGGTGGTCCAGCGCGGCAAAGTCAAGCTGCCTCTCCCCCCGGGCGAACCCGAACTGGAAGCGCTGAAGAAAGCTCTCTCAAAGTAGCTTCCTTGTAGGGGGACGGCTTGCCGTCCCCTCACGAGCGGGTAGGGCAAGCCCTACCCCTACAGCAGTGCCGCGGGTGGCGCCTACGTCGCGACCGCATCACTGCACCCGCTTCAAATGCGCGACGGCGTAGACTTCCAACTCCTTTCCTGGCGGCGCCAGCCAGAACGTTTCCTCAATCTCACTAGCTGAGACAATTCGATACTGCTTCTTGGCTCGAAAGCCGGGCAGGTTTTCGATGCGCGTAGTTACGAACTCGAGAGTCTTGTCGTCCGCGCTCACCGAGTCCAGGGCGTATTCGTTGACGAATCCCTCGCTGTGGAATTGTCTCCAGAGGATCTTCTTCGAGCTCGTGTCGTAGCTGAAGACACCGAAATCCTCGTGAACGAGCGGCTTCCCTGCCGGATCCGTAGGTTGATAAACAGACTTGTCACGCTGGAACAGAAACTTGCCGTTCAGCTCAAACCGGTAATCTCGCGTGGTCGTTCCTTTTCCCGGCTTGCCGGAGGTGTCACCCTCCCATTTCCCTTCGAAGGCGCGCAACGGCGCCCACGGGTCCGACTGAGCCAAGGCGCTCATCGCTATGAAGAAAACGACCGGCACAGTCCAAAGACGTTTCATATTGCCTCCACCCCTGAATCCTGAATCCCGAATCCTGAATCCTCTCGTTTCAGTGCTTCCGTAATGCGTTTGAAGGCCACCATGCCCGGATCGTCCCGGCCGACGCTCTTATATGCAAAGATGCGGGCGCGGCCCTGTCGAGACGGCTGGTCACGAAACCGCTGCAAGGCCGCGCCAACCGCCTGATCGGCGGCGGCGGCCAAAGCAGCAGGATCGTCAAGGCCATCGGTAGCGGCGCGCGCGGCGTCCAGCGCATCGAGCACTGTCTTTTCCCCGAGCTTTCCCCCGCCGCGCTGGGACATCGCAGCGATCGCGCCGCCCAGCAGAGGCGAGACTTCAAGCCAGGGAACTTCCCGCCGTCCTTTGGTTGACTTGGCGGCGCTCATGAGGCCGGTGGCCAGCAAGGTCCCGTACGTCGACCCTGAAAGCCGCGTCAGCGCCTGCGCGCATTTCAGCAGCGCCATGCCGACGTCCTCCGGCAGGTTGGGCAGTTCGGCCAGCACGCTGCGGCCGCCGCGCACCATGGTCACTCCCAAATCGCCGTCGCCCAAAGCGGCGTCGAGAGCGTTCAATTCGTCTGCGCAGGCTTCGAGCTTCGCAACCACGCGCTTCACGGCCTCGCACACTACTGCGGTGGTGAGCCCTGCCGGCATGTCATATCCTCAGGAATGGGCAATCGCAGGGAGCTTTGAGCAGGCCTTCCAGCTCGTCATCGAGTTTGCAGAAAGTGATCGACAGACCTGCCATTTCCATGGAAGTGGCATAACGGCCGACCAGGGGCATCACCATCGCGGCCCCTACGTCTTTCAATCGCCTCGCGACCTGGCGGTAAACGATATAAAGCTCTTCGTGAGGTGTCGCGCCCAGGCTGTTAATCAGTACAGAGATATTATCTCCTGAAGTTATAGGTATATCAGTGAACAAGCGGGAAACCATCTCGTCCGTGATCGCGTCCGCGGGCCGTAACGGCCCCCGCTGTACGCCCGGCTCGCCGTGAATCCCCATGCCGATTTCCATTTCGTTTTCGCCGATTTCGAAGGTCGGGCGGCCGACGCTGGGAACCGTGCAGGGCCTAAGAGCCACGCCAATCGTGCGGCAGGCGTCCACGGCCTTGCGGGCGACCGCAGTGACTTGATCGAGCGTTGCCATGCTCTCGGCCTTGGCCCCGGCGACCTTGTAAGCGTAAACCAGCCCGGCAACACCGCGCCGCTTGGCGCGCTTTTCGGGCGGGGCGCTGGCCACGTCGTCCGCCACGCGCACGGTGGTGCTCGCGATTCCCTCCATCTCGAGCATCTCACCCGCCATGTCGAAATTCATGTTGTCCCCGCCATAGTTCCCGTACAGGCGCAGGATTCCCGCGCCGCCATTCGCGGCGCGCATCGCCTCCGCCATCTGGTCCGCGGAAGGTGATGAGAATACGTCGCCAATGGCGCAAGCGTCCAGCAAGCCCTTGCCGACATAGCCGGTGAACACCGGCAAGTGGCCGGACCCTCCGCCTGAGACGATTCCAACTTTTCCTTTCACCGGACCACTGGCCCGCGCAATTACGCGACCTTCGGGCCCTAGGCGCCGGTAGTATTCAGGATGCGCCAGGCACAAACCTTCCAACATTTCGTCAACATAGGCAAAAGGATCGTTGAGGATTTTTTTCATCACCAACTCCGCGAAGAAACCAGATTTACGAGCCTGTGCGGCGCAGTTGTTGCCACTTGATGCGGTACGCGGCCCACCAGACCAACAGGTGAAGGCAACCGGCAACGCCCCCGGCCATGAAGGGCGACAGTATCGTCCGCCGTCCGCCCATGCCACAGAATAAGAGATAACCCGCGAGCGCCAGGAGTCCGCCGATGCCTGCCCATTTCCAGGCCAGCACCAGTCCCGTCAGCATCACTCCGAGGGCGAGAAACATCAACTTGTCGCGCGCCGTCAGCATCGAGAGCCTCGGCACGCCCTCACCGATGAGGAACACCAGAATCAGCAATACCAGCAGCGTTCCCAGAATGCGGGCCGCCCAACGCAGAATCTTGAGGATCAGCATTCGAAGCCATCTCACCTTCCGAAGTTTGCGATTAATAAAGTGCAACAGATCATAGCACACCCCGGCGTCGACCGCTTATCCGGCACTCAATGTTAGCGCACTGGCTGTGCCGCGATCGGCTTCGTTGAGCACGATCCGCACGGCGACAGGCTGGTCAGCGGTCAATCTGACCCTGTGAGGCCGCCTGCACCGCGCTGTCAGTGCCAAACGCACTCTCTGTGGCTGTGACGACCGGCGCCGATTGCAGAGAATTCCCTCCTTTCTTCGCTTCGTTTCGCGCGTTCCGTGCTCCGAAATGCGTCTGATCTGTGCAAATTGCTTGGGTGACTTCGTTTGTTTTCAATGAGTTCCTAGCTTCGTTCCCACGATTTTGTGTTTTTTCATCATGTCGTAGGGGCAACCCTTGTGGTTGCCCGGGGGCGGCCACCGGAACCTCCTCACCCCCCGACCCCTCTCCCCCAAGGGGGCGAGGGGGGATTGTGAATTCAGGGGGTGGCGCCGACGCGCCGTCTTCTGGCATGTCGGCGGCATCCGCCTGGCTCCCCTCCTCGGATGAGGAAGGGTTGGGGGTGGTGGGCGTCGGGCCGCCGCCGTCGTCGGGTTCGTCGAGGCGATTCCTTATCCCCGCCAGCCTCGACAGCAGGTCCGTGGCGCTGCCCATCTTCCTCCTCCGCTCCTGCGTCTCATCCAGCAGCCGGATCTTCCGCTCCATCTGCCGGTGCAGCGCGTTCTGCTGCCGGATAATCGCCGCCCACTGCGCGTGCGACGGCCCCATCGCCGCGATTGGCGCCGCCCGCGTGTTCTCCACGTGTTCGTGCAGAAACAGATCGTATTCCCCCAGCACCTCTTCCGTCTCTTCCAGCAGCCCCAGGTTGAACACCTCTTTCGCCTCCCCGAAGTCTTGGCCCTCCGACTTCAGCTTGCGCAGCTTCACATAGCCGTTCAAGAGGCCCGCGCCCCGTAGCGTCGGCGTCTGGCCGTAGAGGGCCAGCAGCAGGCGGTGCATGTTGTCGCTGAACTCGTTGCGCTCCAGCAGATCCTCCAGCATGCCCAGCATCTCCAGCACCTTCTCGAACTTCCCCGGAGCGTCCAGCGTCACCCGCAGGCCCTTCTCCAGCATCTCCGCCTGCGACATGGTGGTCCCATCGCGGCCCACCTGCATGAACTGTTTGCGCCGCTCCAGATCGTGCTTGCGCACGTTGCACACCTGCACGGCCGATTCGGAGCGCTCCAGGCGCGCTTTCTTCCAGATCAGCACCGTGAGGTCTTCCACCAGCACTTGCTCCAGCGCGTCCGCCGGCGGGCGCGCCGCCAGCAAGCCCGCGTACAGGCGCCGGAATTGGCCCGGGTCCTCGCCCAGTTCTATGGCCGCCTCCTGGAAAGAGTATTGAACATCGGAGTAAAGCCCGTGCTTCAGCGCGTTGCGGCGGGAGTGCCCCTTGCCACGACAGGTGCGCGGGCCGGTGGACTTGCGGGAATTCTCGCGGCGCGCATCGGTCTGCGCCGGACTTGGATTTCTGCTTTGCATAGAAGTTCTCCCTTCAAACTCGACGGGTAGGGGCGCTTCGCGAAGCGCCCCTACGGCTTCTAGCCTATCAGGTCGGGGATGGAAAAATGGGAAACAGTGCGAAAATTGAGACTAATTATTTTTAGTGCAATGGAATCAAGAGGTTGGCGAGGCGAAGATTTTTCACATTGTGGAAATCAGGGGGTAGACTGTGGCATTTTGACACATATATGCAGAAAACTGCATATAACGTCGAAATGCCAACTTCGCGGGTCGGCGGCAGACGCATCAGCCTTGTGCAGACTTCCGACTAGTAGACTTGGGCGAGAATTCCCCGCTCAGGGACGACAGCACCACCGGGCTCCGGTCGGGGAACTCTATGACTAGAGACAGGGTGCCGCCCATCGCGCCAACCGCTTTGCGGAGTGTCGAAAGCAGGAAGTCACTTCGTTGTTCAAGCCGTGAGACACTATCCTGCTTTACACCTAGAGCCCTCGCCATGCGGACCTGCGTGAGCTTGCGGGCCTTTCGCAGTTCGCGCAAGGTCATCTCTTCAGCCATCAACTCCGCCGCGCGCGCCTCCACTTTCTTGCGCTGCGCGGGGCGCAATTGGCGGATTTTATCGTTCACGTTGATCGGCACGGTCACCTTCCTGTCGGCCTGAGTCGCGCAAGATGGGCGTCAAGGCGGTCATCTGCGTTTCGAATCAACCTCCGGTAAAATCTTCTTTCTCCGACACCCGACTTATCTGCCGCTGCAAGCAGAATTGCCCGCCGCTTGGGATCAAAGGCAAAAGCCACTCGCCATTCGCCTCCAGCGGCACTGAAGCGCAACTCCTTCATGTTTGCATGGCGCGAACCCTTGAGCGTGTCCACGCGCGGCCGCCCCAACTGCGGTCCGAAGGATTGGAGAAGGCGTGACAGCGCGAGAATCTCCGTTTGCACATCCTCGTGCAAAGCGTCAAACTCCGGCGCGAACTCGTCGCCGATCTCAACCACCCAACCGACACTCACAATATGGCATATACTCCATATGCTGTCAACTACATAGTGCGTTCACTGGGGACGACGAGATCTCGTCCTCACCAGCGTAACCATCAACTAACCCGCCGGCGGATTGCGGTGCGGAGGCGGACCGGGCCTACCAGCCCCGAGATGAGCAGGGGCGAGTCCTTGGTAAAGTGCTTCCAGGTGGCGAATGTGACCCGCGCGCTGGGCGGCTTGGGCTTGCCATCGGTGAACCACTGTGGAATGACTTTGATGGCGCCGTCCTGTCCGTACTCGTTGTCGGGCGGCAATTGCTCGTCGCCGATCAGGCGATTGACCCACTGATTGGTGACCAGGACTTCGAGCTTGTTGTCGCCGCGTCGGGCGGCGCTGGTGATGTCCACGCGGAATGGCGGTTTCCACAACAACCCGAGATCCTTGTCGTTCAGGCGTACTTGCGCCACCGCGTGCGCCCAGCCCAAATCCAGGTAGAGCCGCCGTTCGCCGGAGGGCGCGCCGGGAGAAAGTGTGAGCTGTTTGCTGTAGGTCGCCGTCCCGGAGAAGTATTTCATCCCCGGCTCGGAGTGCTTGTGAAGCGAAATCAGCTCGGGCAGCGTTACCTCAGGCGGCGCACCGAAGTTGGGCGGGAAGCTGACCTGCCACGGCCCTGCGACTTCCACGGGCTTGCCAATCCCGGAAATTTTCACGGCTGATTTGCCGCCGGCGCCTTGCAGGGTGTAGCTGCCGTCCTGCCAGAAGAGCAACTCGGAATTCGCACCGCCGGGCCACTCGACCGCGGGAGGCTCAAGGGGAGCGGGGCTTGGACCCGAGGCCAGGGTGCGAATCCGGTCCTCGCTCAGGGCTTCTTTGAAAAGTTCGGGTTCGCTCATATCGCCGTCGAAGTATTCCGCACCGTCGCGCTCAGCGGCATCATGGACGCCGGGATGAACGACGGCGCCGGAAGCTTCCGACTGGGCGATCAGCTTGCCGTCCACGTAGACCGCGGGCGCGCCAGCCTTATAGACCAGGGCCACGTGTGCCCAGCCTGAGATCGCCATGGGCATCGAAAGCACGGTGCGCCAGTTGGCGCGATCACGCTCGAGCACCGCGATCAAGTTGCGCCCTGCCAGCAGCCCGCAGGAAACGTGCCCGGAGCCATAGACCGCATCGCCCTGCGGCGGCGAGAGCACCAGGCTGCGGTTGGGCACGTCGGTGTTCTTCTCGCCTTTGGCGGTCTGGTAACTATCCAGATCCGGCTTGATCCAAACGCTCACGGTGAAATCGTTCGTGACATCGCGTTGGTTGCCGGCTTTGAACGCCGGGAAGGGATTGGATGCCGCAACCGGCTTGCCGTCCTTGACGATGGAACGGATATGCCGCGCGCCAGCGGGAGTGCGAAACACCACGAACACCGATTGCGCGGGGCCGAGCTCGAGCGCCACTCGAGTCCCGGCCTCTGAGGTGTCGTAGATTTCGAGATTGGTGATCTCGCCCGTCTCGGGGTTCCAGAGTTCCGGCTGCTTGCCTTTGACGCGGAAGGTGCAGACCACGTCTTCCGCGCGCCGTCGCAGGTTGGCCACGAAATAAAAGTCGGTGCCCTCCGCGCGGCGATGCATGAAGTTGATCGCCGCGTCGCCGGAGCGCGAGGTGACGGCGCAATCCGGTTTGATGCCCAGCTTTTCGAGCACTGCCGCCAGGGGCAGGCCCCAGAACACGCGTCCCTTGCCGTAGCTGCGTTCGGTCACGGTCTTGCCGTCGAGATTGCCCCAAACTTCCTCGGCGATCTGGCGCAATTCCGAGTCGCTGGATGGGTATTGGGTGAGGCCGGGATTCGCTTGCGGCTTGGGGCCCACGACGGCGATGCCTTCCTTCACCATATCGCGCACTTGGCGCAGCACGTCGAGATTGAGTCGCGCATCCTCGGGAAGAACCAGCACGCGATAGCTCAGGCCGTCGGGAAACACCATGGCGCCGTTCTCGGCCTTCATGCGAGTCAGGATGGCGCCTTCGTTGGCGACATCATAATAGAAGCCCTCCGGAGGCGTCGGCTTCAACTGCTCCGGATAGACGGGCGTATCCACAGGGACCTCGACGCCGATGTAGTAAATGAGGTCGGCCACCAGATTTCCCTGGCGCAACATATTCTGGGCGCGGGCCGCGTAGCTATACCAACCCGTCAACGAGTCGTAGAGAGTATTGGTGCGGTCGTTTTCCCAGCCCCAGGGGCCCATGGTCATGCCGGGCAGCGCGGCGGGGGGATGAGGCTGCATGGCATTGCGATGGAAGATGTACTGATTGAGCCCCTGCGTGTACATCAAATCGCCTTGCCCTTTCATCTGGTAAGGATAGTTCTGCCACTTGGCGAAGACTTCGTCGCCGGTGAAGGACTCGCAGCCGACCACAGGCTTGCCAAAGAGGTGCCCGATGGAACCGGCGAGCTTCACGCTGTAGTTGCTATTTCCCTGCCCTACCCAGAACTCGCCCATCGGCACGTCCAGGTGGGAGCCGCTTTGGATTTCCTCGAAGGGCCCGCCGCTGTAAGGCTCGGCGTAGGCTTTCAGCTTGTTCTCGCGGCAGCGCTCTGCGAAGCGGCCATAGTAGTAGTCGCCCATCAGGTCGGCGCAGGTGCGGCGAATGTCCCAGAGGAAGCGCTCAGTGATTTCCGCGCTCTCCACCACACGGCCGGTCATGGTGGGCAGGTACTTCACCAGGTCGTAGCCGCGGCGCTTCGAGAACTCCTGCGGGAATTCACGAGTCCAGTTCTGCATTCCAGTCTCGTAGCTGTCAATGAGGCCGCCGGCCAATCCCTGCGCGGCAAGCGGGCCGAGCGCCTCGAGCAATTCGCCAAAGAAATGATCGAAGTGATAATCGTAAGCCTCGCGGCTGTACTTGTCGCACTCGAGACCCCATCCGCCATCGGGCGCGGGATGGTTCTGGACCCCGGTGGTGGTTTGGCCGATGCGCAGCACCGTCCACGTACCCTCCGGCGCGTCCCAGGTCAACCGATCCTCGCTGTCCAGATGTTGAGTGATGTCGACGACTTTGGAGGGATCGATGATCGAGCCGCGTGGAACCTCGACGGTGTCAGGCCCGAACCCGGAATTACGGGTGAAGTTCGCCTTCTTCGTCCAGTGCGGAAGGCGCGCCGCGCCGCTCAAGCGCAGGTCGGTGATGCGCGCCGCGTGCCAGGTAAGCATGCGGTAGTACTTTGCCCGGACGGCGGGGAAGCTTGCCGTTTCGGGATACTCGACCGACTCGTCGCCACTGTCGCCCCAGTCAAGGTCCGAGACCTTGCGGAAGTCGACACCGTCGTCGGAGACTTCCAGCCAGAGGGGCGTCTGCTCGTGTTCGTGGGAAGGCGGTGGCGCATCATTGATGGGAATGCCATAGGCCGCCAGCGAGCGCGCCTCGAACGGTTCGGAGAACTCCAGCAGCAGGAACGCAGGCTTGTCCGGCGTGGGGCGAAGCTCGACACCAATGCGGCGATCGGCGTAAATCAACACGCCTCGATCCACCGCGCCGGCGTTGGTGCTGGCCCTCTGGAGCGTGTCTTCCCAGGCGTGGGTCTCACCCTCCAGGGCCGGGAAAGCCAACACGAAAGCGTCGCGATAGTAACCCAGCTTGGTGAGCGGTTGCTTCAGATACGTGACCACTCGTTGCCCGCCGCGCACCAGCGCTTCACTCCAGGTCAATTGCTTCATCGAGAGTTCAGGAGTTATCCAAGGGCCGCCGCTCGAGGACCAACCGGGGCAGTTCATGATGTCGAATTCCATGCCCAGGCGCTCAGCTTCCTTCGCCGCGTGGTGGAGCAGGCGGGTGTGCTCGGAGCTGCTGTAGTCCACCGGACCCTTGGGAATTCCGGTGCCGACCTGAAAAATCTGAAAGCCGCGAATGCCCACACGCTTCATGGCCTCGAGGTCGAGCGTGATCCCCTCGGCGGTGATGTTGCCGTTCATCCAGTGCCACCAGGTTTTGCAATGCGCGCCCGGGGGCGGCTCGCGGAATGCCGATTCGAGCGTGCCCGCCGCCTCCGCGCCAAAATTGATCTTCGGCCTGATGCCGATGAGCGTAACTGCCCCTGCCGCAACACTCTGAATGAATGCTCGCCGTTTCATGTGAATTCGCTCCTCCCGTGGTTGCTCTCGCGTGGCTGTTCCGAGGCCGCCCGCAAGGAAACACCATGTGTCTCGTGTGGGGAAAAGCTAACTCCCTTCGCAGAGAAAGTAAAGTGATATTGCGGGCGCTGCGGCAGCAGCCGCTTTGGAGTGCGGCAGCTTGCTGGCGCTTTCCTCGGGAGCGAGCTTGCTCGCGCCCTTTCGGCAGGGTCTCGATTTCCGGCCAGCAAGCTGGCCTGAAGAAAAGCGGCAGCAAGCTGCCGCACTCCAAAGCCGGGCTTCAGCCCGGCAAGTGGGCTAATGAACCGAATTATTGAGTCGCAGTGGGGGTTGCCTCAGCCGCAATCGGCTATAATCATCTGCTCTATTTTCACCCTAGTGAGAAGGCATGAACGGGAATATTGGCAATTCAAGGCATCAGATTTTTTCTCTCACAGCTCGCTTCCTGGCGCCGTTCATCGTGATCGGCTTCTGGCCCGGCCAGTCATTCGCCCAGCAAAGTCAAGGGACAGAAACGAAGCCCGCCGCGACATCGGACCAGGCCCCGGCCTCCCAGAACCAGAATCCGACGGAAGAGCCAGCCTCCCCGGAATCCAAGTCTAGCGGCGGCGCGCACTTATCGAAGCAGGAAGTGTCGACGTTGCCGCTCAACAAGCGCGACTTCAGCGCCCTGCTCTTGCTGGCTGCCGGAACCATGTCGGACACCAACGGGGCGGCGAATTTCACCCAGCAGTTTGCCGTGAACGGCCAGCGTGGTGTGACCACGGTTTTCGCCATGGATGGGATCGACACCACGGACCCGGAATTGGGCGGGTCGACTTTCTCCAATTTCAATGTGGACGCGATTCAGGAAGTGCGCTCGAGTTCCGGGGTCATGCCGGCGGAGGTCGGCCACGGCGCGGCCGGCTTTACCGAGATCATCACGCGCAGCGGCACGGACGATCTGCACGGATCCGTCTTCGAGTTTCTGCGTAACTCGGCGCTCGACTCCCGCAACTTTTTCGACGAGCGCAACCCGGTCAGCCCCGCTCGCCTTCCGCACTTCGTACGCAACGAATTCGGCTTTACGCTCGGTGGGCCCTTTGTGATCCCGAGCCTCTACAACGGCCGCAAGCGGACTTATTTCTTCGGGCAATATTCGGGATTCCGCCAGGTGCTGGGCACCACCCAGATCCTCTCGGTTCCAACCGTGCTGGAGCGCCAAGGCATAGATACCACCGCCTTCCCGGGCGACACTTTGCGAGTGCCGGTCAACCCCCAGATCGCCGCAGTTCTGAATCGTTATCCTCTGCCCGACGATCCCCAGGGACCATTTGGGGCCCGCACTTACGCGGCGCCCTCACCCGTCTCCACCGTAACCGATCAATTCTCGTTTCGGATCGATCACCGCATCTCCGACAAGGCGCAATTCTTTGCGCGCTTCACGCTAAACCAAGTCACCGGGCCGTTGACCAATCCCGATCAGACAGCTATCGACACGAGTTTCGCCATCCGCTTCTTCGATCACCAGCGCAATGGCGGTATTCATTACACCCGCACCGTGACTCCGCATCTCATCGCCGACACGACGCTGGGCGTGGAACGAAGCACGCCGTTTTTCCCGACCATCAACACGACGCAACCCGGCCTGGGGTTTGGCGACGGCCTTTACGAGCCCTTCAATGGCCCCGCGGGCACCAACCTGGGGCCCTTCGACATGTTGATTCAACTGCGGGAATCATTCTCCTTCGTGCACGGAAGTCATTCCCTGAAGTGGGGAGTGGAAGCCCGCTTCAATCGCGACACCACGATCTTCAACGTCAGTCCGGACGGAGCCTACACTTTTGGCGGCGGGCCAAGTTATTCGCAAGCCGCCATCCCGTCGGTGAGCGGGCAGCACGATATCCATCCCGGCGACCCGCTGCCGGATACGCTGAGCGCCTTCCTCACCGCAACACCCTTCAGTTATTCCGTTGCAAGCGCGCCCAGGTATTTTCCGCAAGGCAACCACATTGGTGAGGATGCGGAGCGGCGCGGGGCCTACAACTTCTACTTTCAGGATGCCTTGAAAATCTCGCCGCGGGTGAGCGTCAATTACGGATTGCGTTACGAGGTCAACACGCGCATCGCCGAAGCTCACGATCTGACCTCGGAAGCTCGGGTCGTGAATCCCGAGGGCGCGCCAGCGGTGCCCTGGGCTCCGAGCGCCTCGGTCAAGTATCTGGCCAATCCTCAGCCTCCCTACGACAAGGACTGGCGAGGCTGGGGGCCGCGGATGGCAATTGATTTCCAGGCCTCCACCCATACGGTGTTGCACGTGGCCGGCGGCATCACGACCATCCTGCCCGACATGTGGCAGGACGATTTCCTCACCGGCGACTTTCCTTTTACGTTGTCGCAGTTGGTGACCGCGAAGCCCAATGTCGCGGTGCCTTTTAGCGGTTCGGTCACCAGCGTCGCCGTGCCTCCCGTCTACACCGTGGACGGCCGGGAAATCTACGCGCAAGGCCCATCCACCGCCGTGCCGCCCAACACTCCGCTCGACCTTTTACGTTTCCAGCGCGACCTGACAGCGCTCACGCCCGGACACGAACTCCAGTTGTTCAGTCTGGGAGGGATCAGCCCGGATTTCCGCAACGGGTACATCCCGACCTACAGCGCGGGCTTGGAGCATTCGTTCGCCGACGTTAACGTGAGCGCGTCCTATGTGGCCACGGCGGGGGTTCATCTGGCAGCCATACAGGCCCTCAACGGCTATGCGGGCGCAAGCCCTGAGTTTGCACCCTTCGTCGAAACCGATTCCAGCGGCAACATTGTCAGCGGCTACGGGCCTTTCAACCTGATGTCCACGCGTTCGCACTCGACTTACCATTCCTTCCAGAGCAGTGTCGGGAAGACCTCGCAGCGCCTCGGCCTGGGCTTTCAAGCCAGCTACACTTACAGCAAGTCGCTCGACGACACCAGCGCTGTGCTGGCCGGATACCTAGCAGTCAGCGATCCGATATTGCAGACTGTGCCCCAGGACCCGCGCCATCCCGCGCTCGACAAGGGTCCCTCGACCTTTGACGTCACGCATGTCTTTACTTTGAGCGCCGTTCAGAATTTACCATTCGATCACGCCGGTTTCCTGCGGCCCGTCAGCACCAAGCTCACCTCCGGCTGGCAAATCCTCAATATCACCACGCTCACCACCGGTTCTCCATTCACCGTTTTCTCAGGAGTCCAGCAGACAGGCCTGGGATCAGGAGGCGCCGACCGTCCCGACCAGATCGGGCGGCCCGTCTTCTCCACCAGCCGTACGGTGCGGGAGGATTATTTCGGAGAGGGCACGAATAACACGGAATTCTTCCAGATTCCTATTGACGTTCCCGGCGGCACCGGACCCAACCAGGGCGTGCTCGGATCACTCGGACGCAACACGTTCCGCGGGCCGGGGCTCCACGATCTGGACTTTTCGCTGATCAAGGACACAAGCTTCGGCCGGCGCGGAAACACCGAAGCCGCGATCCTTCAGTTCCGCGCGGAGTTTTTCAACGTTTTTAATATCGTTAACTTCGGACTGCCACTGAATATCGTTCGAGGAACCGGCTTCGGGATTATCAACAAGACCGCCGGCACGTCGCGACAGATTCAGTTTTCGCTCAGGGTGATTTTCTGACGGGCCGCGGAATAACCTCTTCGCCTGTCATCCTGAGGAGTTGCCATGGGCCTTTGGCCCGCCCGAGGCAATGAAAGTCAGCGTCGTCCCCGCGTAAGCGGGGACCCATTGTCGGTCCAATGGATTCCCGCTTGCGCGGGAATGACGTGACTTTCGGGGGAGCCGCAGGCGACGAAGGATCTCCTCAGTCCGTGAATTCCGGAAAACTGCAGAGATTCTTCGCTCCGCTCAGAATGACATGCCGATAGCGCTACGAAATCACTGCCCCGCAGACTTTCCTCACCGCCGCGACGATGTCCGCCACATCCTGATCGGAGTATTGCGGGTCCATCTGCACGCCAACGTAACGGTCGTAAATCTCCAAGGTCCGCGGGCAGCACGCGGCGCCATACTTGAGAGCCTTGGCAGAAGGGGAAGAGAAAGAAGGCCAGCTCCCGTCCATGTTGGGGTTTTGTTTCTGCTCGACGTAGGGAACGATCGGCAAAATCACCGAGCCCTCCATCGTCATGGCGGGCACATTCTCCGCCTCGAGAGCGCGGATAAAGTGATCGCGTTGCGCCTTGCTCGCGGTGCGAAAATAGACGGCTGACCCGACCGAGCCGGTTGGATCGTTGCTTTTGCGGAACTGGATGCCCGGCAGGTCCTGAAGGCCCTTCGTCACACGGTCAGTTTTGTCGCGGAAGTCGGCGACAATTCGGTCGAGTTTGCGAAGTTGCGCGCCCAGCACCGCGCCCGTAAACTCGCTCATGCGGAATTGGCCGCCCAGAAGCTGCGCGAAGTGCGGCGACTGGCCCAGCATCGTTTGATGCCCTTTGCGCAGTTGTCCAAGATCGTGGAAGCGCGCGGCGCGTTCGAAAATGGCGGGGTCGTTGGTCACCACCGCTCCGCCTTCCCCGGCCGTAATCGTCTTGCACTCCTGGAAGCTATAAATTCCGCAATCGCCCATCGAGCCGACCGGCTTTCCGTGATAAGTCGCGCCCGCGCTCTGCGCGCAGTCTTCCAGCACTTTGACGTGGCGCCGGTGCGCAATCTTCAAAATACTATCCATCTCGGCAGGCTCACCCGTGATATGCACGGCCATGATAACCTTGGTGCGAGGCGTAATGCGGCGCTCCACGTCTTCAGGGTCGATGTCCATCGAGTCGTTGATTTCGGCAAAGACCGGCGTCGCGCCGGCAGCCACGATGGCGTTGTAACAGGAATACCATGTCCAGGCAGGGAGAATAACTTCGTCGCCGGGCCCTACGCCCAGCCCCGCCATGGCCGTGTAAAGCGCCATCGTCCCCGAGGTCACCGCCAGCGCATAGCGCGTCTGCTGATGCGCGGCCAGTTCCTTCTCGAAGTTATTGCACTTGCCGGGCTCACCACCCTTGGGGCCGATGCCGTACCACCGGAAAGGCGCGCGCCGCTCGATCACGTCTATCAATTCGGCCTTCTCCTCGTCGCCATAATAGAGCGGACCCGGATAGTTGGCCGCGAGCTTGGTGGCGCGAACCGGCTTGCCCCCATCGAGCGCCAGCGGCTCCTGATTGGCGCCGGCCGATGCAGCCGGAAGCGGCGCGGCTGGAGACGGCCCATTTGCCGCGGCCAGCTTGGATTTCGAGAACAACGCGGACGCCGTGCCCGCCGCCGCCATCAGGAAGCCGCGCCGTCCCAGACCAGGCCTTGCTTCCTCGTTCACCTGCTTATCATCACGCGACATAGGATTCTCTCCTTTGCACCCAAAATACTAGAAGGAATTTCAAATTTCAAATGGCAGATTTCAGATGGTCTGACATCGGCAAGTTTTGATCAGCGATGTGAAATCTGCGATCTGTGATTTGCGATCTGAGATCTTCAATTTGGGATTCGCCCTCTGGAATTTGAAATCTGCAATTTGAAATCTGCAATTCAAGAAAAAAGCCCTCTATCGTCGAGGGGGCGCTCAGTTCGGGCTCACCTCGAGTGTCCCCTTCAGCGCAACGTCTGCGGACGACTTGCCGATCATGACATCGAATGTCCCGGGCACGACCACCCAGTGCATGTCCTGGTCGAGCAACTTAAAATCCTCGTACGAGAGTGTGAATGTCACCGTCTTACTTTCTCCGGGGTTCAGCGC
Organism: uncultured Acidobacteriota bacterium; assembly: GCA_963831905.1. Classification (GTDB taxonomy): domain Bacteria; phylum Acidobacteriota; class Terriglobia; order UBA7540; family UBA7540; genus CAVROP01. The sequence goes on from CAWHRX010000006.1 coordinate 244,816, forward strand.
CACCCGCTCAAAGCCGCGAAGTTGCTTTACCGGCGTCGAGACGGGCGCGAACCGCTCGTGGAGGTAGAGTTGGACGGTCTCCACGCCTGCGCGATGGCCGGTGTTCTCAACGTCAACGCTCACGCGGGTGCGCAAATCGGATGCGGCGCCGATCTTGCCTGGGTCAATACGGAGATTACCATATCGAAAGTCAGTATAACTCAACCCATAACCAAACGGATAAAGGGGCGAGCCGGGCATGTCCGCGTAGCCTTTCTCGTTCGTCCAGCCGTGGTCAATCCAATACGATTTCGAGGGCTTGAAGTTGTAATAGGCAGGCAACTGGCCCACGCCGCGCGGAATAGTGATGGCGAGGCGTCCGCTCGGGTTGTAGTCGCCGAAGAGCACGTCGGCCACCGCTTCCCCTCCCCGCTCGCCGGGATTCCACGCTTCCACAATGGCCGGAAGGTGCGCCGCCGCCCAGCGGATGGAAAGCGGCCGCCCGTTGATCAGCACCAACGCCGTCGGCGTGCCGGTGGCAGCGACCGCCCTCACCAGGTCTTCCTGCAAGCCGCTCAAATCCAGGCTCGCCACGTCCTGGCCTTCCCCATCGGTCCCCCGAGTGGGTTGGAACTGAGTGTTCTCCCCGACCACAACCACGGCCACGTCAGCGGCCTTGGCCGCTTGAACCGCCTTCTCGAATGTGCTCTTATCGGCGCCAGTCACCGCGCAGCCTTTGACATAGACCACGCGCGTGGCGGGGGAGACTTTGGCCTTGATGCCGTCGAGCACCGTGCTGACGTGCTGGGGAACTTCGAGAGGGGAGTAATCTCCAAGCTGGTTGGGGCCGTTGTCGGCGTTGGGGCCGATCACCGCAAGGGTCTTGAGTGTCTTCTTCAGCGGCAAAAGGTTGTGCTCGTTCCTGAGAAGCACAATCCCTTCCTGGGCCGATCGCAGCGCCAGGTCCTGATGTTCCTTCGAGTGCATGACCTTGGCTGCATTCTCGGGATCGACATAGGGATGCTCGAATAATCCGAGCCGGAACTTCTGTTCCAAGACGCGACGCACCGCCCGGTCGACCAGCGCCTCGGGGACCCGCCCTTCCTCAACGTTCTCGATCAGGGGTTTCATATAGGCGGGCTCATAAGTGATGTCCAAATCCACGCCGGCCCGCAACGCCATGGCCCCGGCTTCCTTTTGCGTCGGCACGATATTCTCGTAGACCAAGCTGTCAAAGCCGTCGCCTTCGCTTTCAACTATGCCTTTGAAGCCAAGTTCATCGCGGAGAATCTTCGTCATCCACTTCTCAGAGCCGTGCGCCGGCACGTCTTCAATTTCGGGGTAGCCTGCCATCACACCTAACGCCCCCGCTTTGAACGCGGCAATCCACGGCGGCAGAATGTTCTCCCGGACGTAGCGCTCGGACAACTCGATGGCGCCCCGCTCGAGGCCGCTCACCGGCTCGCTCTGGGTTGGGAAATCCGTCATCAGCGCGATCGCTTTATCCGGAGCGCTGAGGTCGGAGCCCTGCGCGCCCTCGACGATGCTCTCGGCGATCCTCGAGCCCAGGTAGGGGTCCTCCGTGTAGGCCTCTTCGTTGCGCCCCATTCTCGGGTCGCGGTCCAATTCGAGCACCAGCGTGGACAGGACATGAATGCCTACCGCTCTAGCCTCCCGAGCGTCGGCGGCGTAGATCGCGCGCACCAGGTCCATGTCGAAGGTGCTGCCAATGGCAAGTCCTTCGGGAAAAACCGTCGCGCCGGGCAACATCGTCCCATGCGTGCCTTCTTCGTCTTCGAGCAGCGGTATCTTCAGGCGCGTCTGGGTTAGCGCGATCTTTTGAAGGGCGTTGAAGAACTCAGCCTGCTGCCGTGCCGGGACGCGGAGAAGCGTGTCGGCAAGCGTAAAGAAGCCGCAACCCGGTCCGATCTCCGGATTGTAAGTTCCGGCCGCGAATCGCTTGCAGGCTTCTGTTTTCTCTGCGTTGGTTTTTCCGAGCCCGTCAACATAGACAGCAGGCAAATTGAGCTGCCCGGCTTTTTCCTTCAGCGTCATCCGGCCCAACAGATCGTCCACGCGCCGCTCAAGGGGTTGAGCCGGGTCGAGATAGATGGGACCGGAAGAGGGCGATTGGGCGTAAGCCGGGATCGAGCCGAGCAGGAGTGCCAAAGTAAGAAACGCGAGTGTCTTCTGGGCCATCGGAAAGACCTTTCTAGAATTTGCCGGGTTTGCGCCAAGTGCGTGCATTTTCGCTTTGACTTGGCCTTTTTTGCATCAATCGTGGGTTCGTTTTGGGTTCCCTTTTCGCTCCGAAAGCACCCATTTCAGAAGTAAAACTTCAGAGCCACCTGTCCCACGCGTTCGCCGCCTGAGCCGGTGACAAAACCAAAGACCGAATCGTTGATGTTGCCATCCGGGTTCCCGAACTGCGCGTGGTTGAAAACGCCAAAGAATTCGGCCCGAAACTCGAGCGACTTCGACTCGGTCAGCTTGAGGTCTTTCAGAAGACCTATGTCCCAGTTATTAAGTCCCGGGCCGTGAAAAAAGCGCCGGTTGGACGTCCCAATCTGCCCCACGATTCTGTTCGTGCATCCAGGCCCGCTCGAGCCGGTGGGCCCGGAACCCGCAGGACAGCCCTCGAGATAAAAAAGCGAAGCCGAGTTGGCGAGGTAGGGGTTCGTCAAGTTGTTCAGGTTCTGGTTGCGGGCGTCGATGCGCTGAATGGGGCCGGGCGTGAAGTTGGGCGTGTCCGAGTCGCTGCCGGTCGGACCTGTGGAACCGCTCCCCAGCGTCGACTGGTCATCCTGTTCGGTCATGAATACCGGAAGGCCGGTGGCAAAGTGCGTGATGCCGGTCAGCCTCCAGCCCTGTGTAGCGCGGTTGGGGTGGAGGGATTTGTCGAAGGGAAGCTCATAAACGAAACTCGCCACAAAATTATGCGTCAAGTCGAACGCGGAGAGCGACTTACCGAGCTTCGGATTGATGGGGTTGATGATCTCGACGCCGGCGGCGCCGGAGCCAGGCCCCCAACTGGACGAATTGTCCATGGCTTTACTGTACGTATAGCCAACCAGAAACTGCGCCCGGCCGCTCGTGTGCCGCAGGCTTGCCTCGAAGGCGTTGTAGTTGGAATTGGCCATGGTCGAAAACAAGCCATCGCTGCTGAAATTCGGCCCAAACGGTCCGCGGGTGCTATTGATGACGCCACCGCTAATGGGAGAGAAGACGCCATTCTCGTTGAAGGGGCCGCAGGTCAGCGTGCCGGGCATCACTTCGCTGGGCAGGCTCACGCTGGCGCAGAGCGTGGGGTTGCCGGGATTGGCCTCCTGGTCGGCCAGCAGACGGTGCGCCTGAGTTCCGACGTAACTCAGGCTGAACATGGTATCTCGATTAGCCTGGCGTTCGAAAGAGAACATGTAATGCTCCGCGTAAGGCACCCGGTTGGTATGGTTGAAGCCGGGCGAGCTGCCGATGGGCTCGAGCACAGACCAATTGATATTAGGATCGGGGTGTGACGGCGAGACATTGAGGGGAGGAATCGGCGCGGGGAACGGCTGACCGTGCACCCCGCCGTCGGGCAGGTTGATGTAAGGATTCGCAAAAAGCGTCTCCTCGGGATTCACGTAGTAGTATCCAAACGGAGCATCCCCGACCGTATTGAAACTGGTGGCGTCCTCGAAGGCTGTGTAGAACATGCCGAAACTGGTGCGGATGCTGGACTTACCGGGGCCGCCGAAGAGCTTTCGGGAGATTCCTCCACTCGCCTTGGGCGAGTAGGCCAGCCCGATTCTGGGCCCGAAGTTGTTGTAGCGGATGGGGGAAACTGAGTGCGGGACGGTGGGATCGCCGGGAACGACCCAGCCGGTGGGCGCGCCCGGAAAAGCCAGCGATTGCACGCCGTAAACCATGGTCTCGAGTTGATTGTGCTCCTCAAACCAGGGTGTGCTGACCTCCCAGCGGAGGCCGTAATTAACGGTCAGGTTGGGCCGGGCCAGCCAACCGTCCTGGGCGTACAAAGCGTAGTACCGGGTGCGCGTGTATTCGGGCAGTTGTTGTCCCTGGTTGTAGGTGTTCACGGCACCAAGGAGAAAGTCGGCGAAATCCGACCCGGTCTCTCCGCCGGTGAAGCTCCAAGAACCATCGTTGGCGCCGTGGTCAAATAGGTTGATCTGGCTCGAGTGGAACTCGCCCCCGAACTTCAGAGTGTGTGTGCCAAGGACTTTTGAGAAATTGTCGATCACCTGGTAGGTGTTGTTGTCCTGCTTCTCGGGATAGGCGTAGACGCCGAGGCACCACTCATTCGTGCACACATTCGGAACGCCCTCGAGGGCCGTATCCACGGGAATGACTCCAGTGATCCCGAAAGAACTGAGGCTCGGCCCCACCCCACCTACGGGTTCTCCGCTCGAGAACGCGTAACGCGTGAAGTTCAAGCGAAGTTCATTGACCGTAGTGGGTCCGATGGATTTCGTATCGCTCAGGTTGATCTGTTGCGCCCGCCCTGGGACCGCCGTCGCATACCCCGGTATGTTGCCGCTCCCGTAGGGATTCACCGCGTAGTAATCGTCAAAGAAGTAGTAGGCGGAAAGCATGCCCAAGCGGGTGTTTGCATCGAGGCGCGAGCTCCATTTGTCATCGCGCAGGGTGCTCTTATAAGCCGAGGTCCCGTAGAATGCGCCCGTATTGGCAGGAGGAATGTACCCTCCATTGAACAGAGCCTGGGCGGGGGCGGATATTGCAGACTGCGGGATGACCGCATTCGGGAGCACGCATTGTGAGGGATTCGTGCAGCCGGGTGCGTAGTAAGGCTCGCCGACGGTCACAGTCCCGGCCGGATAACCGAGCTCGGTGTTGAGCGTATTGGCCCAGTAGGGACCGGAGACGGTCCCGGTGAGTTCGCCGCTCATATCGGCCAAGTTGCCGGTGCGGTCTGCGCCGGAGGGCACCAAGACGAGGTTCGGCTGGCCCTCGACCTGGCGCGTTCCCTGGTAGTCGCCAAAAAAGAAAACCTTGTCGCGAAGTATGGGACCGCCCAGCGTCCCTCCGAACTGATTGCGATGCAGCACCGCACGCGCCGACCCTGGAATCTCCGCGCCCGTGACGGCGTTGGTCTGGTCGTAGGAATAGAAGTTGCGGGCATCCAGGTTGGGATTACGTAGAAACTCGAAGAGGTCGCCGTGGAATTGATTCGTGCCCGATTTGGTCACCACGTTGACCAGCCCCCCGCTATAGTTTCCGTACTCGGCATCGAAGTTGTCGGTCTGAATTCGGAACTCCGCGATCGAGTCAAGATCGGGAATGACGGCGGCGCCGTTCCCGCCGCCCTCTTCGACGTTGCCGCCGTTCACCATGAAGCCGTTGGCATCCTCGCGCTGCCCACTCACCGACAGATTACCCGGGTTCAGCTCTCCGGAAGGCGACTGGCTGCTGTACTCTCCGGTTGAAACCGGGACCACGCCGGGCTGCAGCGACATGAGGTCGGTGTAGCTGCGGCCATCGAGCGGCATGGCGACCATGTGGTTGCCGGTGATGACTTCTCCCATCTCCGTGCGCGTAGTTTCCACTTGTACGGGGTTGCTGGAAACCGTAACCTCTTGTGTAACGGTACCGATTGGCAAGGCAGCATCTACGCGCCGGGCTGCGTTCACATCGATCACCACGCCGGTTTTCCGAACCTCGGTAAAGCCGGACTTGTGAAAACTGATCTCGTAAGACCCCACCGGCAGGTCAGCAAACGCGTAAAACCCTTGCGTGTTGGTTGTGGCGGTGCGCGCAACTCCCGTCAAAATATTGACGGCTCTTACCGCCACTTCCGGAATGACTGCTCCGCTTGGGTCGGTGACCATTCCGGAGATATTCCCGGTGTCAGTGGCGCCGGCGAGCATGGCGATGAACAATACCAGCGCCAGTGTGGCCAGCGTATGCCTTTTCATGGGACTCCACCTCCGCCCTCTTGTTTGCTAGGCGCGATTATAGGCTCGGCAATATGCAAAGACAAGCGCGGGGGGACTGTCGCGGGGGAGGGGAAAAGGGTCCGGCATGGGCTGGAAAGGTGGAGCCTTTCCACAAAGCAGAGCGGCGAAGCAGCAGTCGGCAGGGGTGTCAGCTCTTAATTGTACAGCTTTGAAGCGATGCCGCGCCGTCAGACATAACCGCGCCCATGATGGTCCCGACAGCACGCTCACTTCGCAGGAGGGTTGGAAGGGGGCGCGGCGGACTGCACCTTGGCGATGGCGTCCTTCATGCCGGTCACCCACTTCTCCGTCGCGTCGTAACCGAGGCCTTTCAGGCGCACGAGGCCCTGCGCGTCGACAATCCAATTCGACGGGATTCCAAACACCTTGAGCGTCTGCCACACATAATTGGACGCCGGAATGACAGTGAACGCGAGCTGATGCTCCTTCATGAAGGGCGCGACAAGCCCCGGGTTCTCGTCGGCGTTAAATGAGATGAACTGAACGTCGGTGCGATTCTTGTATTGGTCGATGAGTTTTTGTAAGCGAGGCAACTCCTCGCGACATGACCCTCACCAGGACGCCCAGAAGTTCAGGAACGTCACCTTGCCTTTCAGCGCGGCCACATTCCAGGTCTTGCCGCTGAGGTCCGCGAGTTCAAAGGACGGCAGGGGCAGGTTGGCATCCTCCCAGGTCAAGCCGGATTGATTGGCGAGGGCGTCGGCTCGGCGGCCGTACCACAGCCGCCAGCCTTCGTCCGTGCCGCCCAGGTTGGTCCAGAGTTGATGCGCACTGTCCGCGAGCTCGTCCTTCTTTCCTGTCTCGGGTTTCTGCTCGGCCTCGAGGCGGGTGAGCAGCGCATTTTCGTAGAACCCCATGGCATCGAGCTTGCGCCCGCGGAGCTCCGCTTGGCGCGCCATCAACCCCCAGTAGACTGAGAGCCGGCGGGTATAGGATTTCTTGTGGCGCTGATTGTCACCCACCTGCGACTTGAGATCCTGGAGCCATTCATCCATCTTCGTCAGCGCGATCTGGGCCTTGTCCGCCTGCTTCAATTGCAAGTACCCGTCCACCTCAAATTCCAGCATCTGAAGGCGTGTGTAGTCATGGTTGTACTTGAGGTTGTCGAGGTCTTCCTTGTCGATGAGATCGTAGGGCGGCGTCTTGGACTCGATTTCCCAATGCACGAGCCCCTGCTGCGCCCACTCCACCTCGCGCTCGGGCTCCAGATGCTTCTGGGAAAGGACCTCGGCCAACTCGGAGTAAACATCGGAGTCCGGGCCGTCGGGTCCGGCGTTGTTCATGGCGACTTTGAGCGTCTGCTCGACCGCCGTCCTCACGTCAGCCGCGGCCACATCTTCGAGCCCCTCGATGGCATTCAGTTGGTCATACCACGTAAAGATAGAGTCAGGACGTTCCTTGGCCCACTGGGCACTTTGCTGCAAAAGATCACTGAAAAAGGCATGTTTCACGTCGGGGGTCGCATCATCGCCCGGCCAGTGGTGGTCCTTCGACCATTTCCACATTGCCGCCGTTACCTCAGGGCTCGGTAGACGGACCAACTGCTGCTCCGTTGCCCAGTCGGCCTGCTTCTGATCGTTCACCAGATTATAACCGTCCTCGAGCGCCGCGTACCACTCGCGTTTGTCCTCGAGTTTAAGCTGGCGGAGGCGTTCCAGGTCCTGGCCCACCTGCCGCCGCAGCGCGTCATATTCAGACGCCGGATGCGCCTTGAACTCGAGCGCCCAGAGGGTTCGGTAAGCGCCCGCGGCCTCGGCGTCGCTGCGGCTTGCGAGCATCGTGCGCAAAGGGGTGGTATACGGGCGCAGAAGGTCCTTGTCGTCGATGCGGCTCAGCGCCTCGTAACCGTCCAGGGAGGCGGGGCAAGCGTCAAGGAAGGCCCTGAGGTGCGCGGCGCTTTGTTCCTTGTTCAAGAAGGCCGATGAGCTGTAGATGGTCACGAGCTGAAGATGGGGCCAAGGGAATTTTGGGTCTTCCTTGAGAGCCGCGTTGAAAAGCTTGATGGCCTCCGGCGATTGGCGTCCTACCAGCGTCAAGCCGTAAAGGTAGGCCAACTGCGGGTTGTCGGGGTTCCGCTCATTGCGCGCCTTGTATTCGGAAATCACCTTGTCCTTGTCCAACCTGCCGCCCATCGAGTCGATGTACGCCCGCTGGACGAAGACGTCATCGGGGTACTGGCGCAGCAAGGCTTGAAGGGCGGCGGCGTGTTGTTCGTGGAACTGCCAGCCCGTCAGCGCGAGGGTCTGCTGAGGCAACTGATCAAGGGCCGCCTTGACGGCCGGCGCGGGACCACACAATTCCGCCGACTGCGCCGATGCGTTGCCGCACGCCAGTCCTACCCACAGCAATGAGAAGCAGAGCCAAACCCTTAGGAAGCCGATAAAGGAAGATTTCTGAGTTCCCATCGAACCCTCCAAACTCGCGAGGTCCCCGCCTTTATGTGCCTGGACATCTAAGCCCTTTTGATGCCTCCCGGCAGCAATCTTCAGCAGTATACACCCACGGCTGGTGCGCAACCGCAATTCCGCACTCCTGACGCCAGCGCGCCATTCGGCGGCCAAGTGCGTCCCTTCAGGATGGAGTCAACCGGTACCCTGTAGGGGCGGCCCTTGTGGCCGCCCTGGGGCAACCACAAGAGTTGCCCCTACAACTGGGGTGCGCTACCAGGGAATCTGGGGCGGGAAGTATTCGGCGATCAGTTGGTCGTAATAAGGGCGCAGTTCCCGAACGTCTGGACGCACGGCGCTCTTCGAGTACAGATCGTAATTCTGGAATTCGCGGACCCACTTGATCATTTCCTTGTCACGGTCGTTCATCAGGTAGGTGTACTCGCCCTCCTGGTGAGCAGGGTAGAAGGAGTGATAGCGGATCATGTAGCGAGCTTCCTCGGGCAGGTAATCCTTGGACACCCGATACATGTACTCGTCGTGGCCCCAGGACATGTCAACGTGATCGAGTCCGCAACCCTGCTCGTAGACCCCCAGCTTCGTTTGATATTGAGGCAAGGCCACGTCCGGGTTCGCAGAGAAGAATTCGTGGAAGACAATCTTGGGAGAATAAGCGCAGCCTACGGGGAACGTGTCGCCCACCACGGCCCATTGCGGCTCGCCCCAAAGGCAGAGAATCTTGCCGAGGTCGTGAACCAGGCCAGTGAGAATGAACCAGCGCGGGCGTCCGTCGCGGCGGCAAGCCTCCGCGGTCTGGAGCAGGTGCTCGATCTGCGGCAGGTCGGTGTCCGGGTCGCTATCGTCAACCAGGGTGTTCAGGTACTCCATCGCCTCCCAGATGCCCATGCGAGTGCGTCCGCGATCGCCGTATTCGCGCTGCTTGGCCTTGACGAACTCGCGCGTCTGGTAGGTGTGATTAAGGCGATAGAACTCCTTCACGGAGGAACGGGCTTCGCCGGTGTGGTCGCGGAACTCCTCTGGCTTTTTGTCCGTGCTTCCCGAGGCTGCCGCCACGGCCTGAGCGTCCGAAGGTGCTTCGGGGTAGCGTTGCTTGAGAAAGTCTTCCCACTCGTCGAAGCTGCTGAGGGGTGAGCCTAACTTATGGGTAGATTCCACGGACTACCCTCCTTGGCGCAGGCGATATAGCTGATATTGATTTCACACACCTTACGATTAGCCCTAGCCCGGCCTCAAATTTGACATAAGTGGTGGGCCATGTCAAGAAAGCCACATCGGCGCTTACAGTCAATCCGGCGCTCTGGGTTGCGTCCCGCGAAGCGGGACACCATGAGTAGCCGTAGGTGAAACCTACGGAAACTTAAGCGTCCATCAACATTCCGGCCCTGGAGGGGCCGGACTGTCCGAGGTCAACCCCGTTGGGGTTGGCCTGGTTTGGGGGCGCTCCCGTCATCCGCAGGTTAAAACCTGCGGCTACTTGCGGTTAGCCCCATTCGGGACCACTCAGCGGAGCCGAATATTAGCGCTTATGGGGACTGCCTCCGGATGCTGAACATTGACACTTTGTCCCTGATCGCGCTACGCTGGTAGTGCCAGCATGAAATTCAGAAAGGAGGTGCCCCTATGGGACGCTTTGAAAGAAAATCAGAACGGACTTCCTTCGCCGCAACCCCAAAGGTCGAACCAAGGCGACCGGCCATCTCTCTACCATCGTCTTCTCACACTCTGACTCAAGATGCGTTGCAGCGACGGACTGTTTCGGAAGACGACGTGAGACTTCGAGCCTATGAACTCTACGTCCAACGAGGCGGTACACCGGGCAACAACGTCGGCGATTGGCTGCAAGCGGAACAGGAACTCCGGGCAAACTGATCGACGGTCAGATGCCAAGAGACGCTAGACCCATTCGGCAGTCTGGCCGCCACTCCATGGCGGCCAGACTAACTTTTCGCAGCTTGCCCTCCCCGCCTCCCTAAATCAACACCACCCTGTCTTCCCCACTTCAACAGAAAGGCTTGGACCCGCCGCGGTCCGCTTGTGCCTCTGGCGCCTGAGGGCATATACTCGGGTCGCTTCAAAGATGCCAACCACAAGGAGCGACGCTGTGAACGATCGGTTAACTTGTTGCAAGAGCTGGCGGTTGATCAACTTTGGTCTAATGGCAATCACCGCAATCGCATTCCTGCCCTGCACACCGCTTTTTGCCGGGGCATCCCCAATTCCCGTGCGAGGACTCAACCTCGGCGCCCCGAGGCCCGATGAACTGCCCCTGGCGGTGAAATTCATCCGCGAGGTCCTGCCGAAGGCAGGCGTAAACGTGCTGGTGATGGAGTTCGACTATCGCTACCAGTTCAAGTCGCATCCGGAGGTGATCGATGCGGATGCGCTATCCGAAGACCAAGTCAAACAGATTGTGGCGGCTTGTCACGACGCCGGGGTTCGCCTGATTCCATTGATCAATTCGCTGGGCCACCAGTCGTGGGCGGGGCAGACGTTCGGGCTCTTGAGGGCCCACCCGGAGTTCGATGAAACGCCCGGGAAATACCCCGGCAACCAAGGCATCTATTGCCGAAGCTACTGCCCCTTGGCGCCCGGGCTGCACAACGTGGTCTTCGACCTGATCGATGAGCTTGCCGGCGCCTGCCAGGCCGATGCCGTGCATGTCGGTATGGACGAGGTCTTTCTGCTGGGCGAGGACGACTGCCCGCGCTGCCGGGGCAAGAACAAGTCCGAGCTGTTCGCGCAGGAAGTGCGCACCTTACACGAGCATCTGGCCGCGACCCATCGCGAGATGTGGATGTGGGGAGACCGCTTTCTGGACGGCGACCTCACCGGCCTGGGGAAGTGGGAAGCAAGCCAGAACGGGACAGCGCCCGCCATCAACCTGGTTCCGAAGGATATCGTGATTTGCGACTGGCATTACGATACGGCGGTTCCCACGGCGGCCTACTTCGCCATTCAGGGCTTCCGCGTGGTGTCGGCTCCGTGGCAGATGACTAACGTCGCCCTCAACGAATTGGAGATGATCCGCAAAGTGCGCGCCGATGCGACCGATCCGCTCAAGTCGCGCACCCTGGGGCTGCTGCAAACCACCTGGATAGACCTGGGCGACTTTGTGAAGGCGTACTACGGGCAAACCTCCACCAGCGGCGACGCGGTCAAGGCTGCGGAATGCTTCAAGGCGCTTTTCAGGGAAATTCGGCAGGAGGATTAGCCACTAACCCCCTCACCTGTCCGTCGGCTGACGGACACCCTCTCCCCCAAGGGGGCGAGGGTATGTAGTCGGGTTGTTTCTCCCCTCTCCCCCTTGGGGGAGAGGGGTCGAGGTTGAGGGGGTGATGCGGCGTTCCTCTTAATGGCTCAACGACCACACGTACGCCGCGAGCGCCGAGAGTTGGTCAGGAGTGAGTTGTGCCCCGCCCATGGGCGGCATGGGGCTGCGATACTCTTTGGGGTGCATCACGCCTTCCCGAATCGTTTTCGAGATTCCCGCATAGCTGCCGTCGCTCCACAGCCACTTCTTCGCGGTAAGGTCAGGGCCCAAGGGCGAACCCGTACCGTGCTCGCCGTGGCAACCCACACAAGTGGCCCCGCCGACTTGGCCGTGGTAAATACGATCGCCCAGGACAACCATGGCTCGCGTCGCGCCCTGCGGAACGGGAAGATTCCCCGATGCCGCCGCGCCGGCGTTCGCATGCGTGCCCTCCGGCGGCTTGGCGAAGGACTCCTCCACCTCACCGGCCGGCGCCGTCGGACTCGGGCAGGGAGTGATTCCGGTGGTGCCGTCGCCTCCGCCCTTATACACAATTCGATAAACTCGGCCCCGCACATCGTCGGACACGAAGAGCGCCCCGTCCGGCCCCACCGCCACGCCGGAAGGGCGATGTACGGCGCCTTCCGGAGTCTTCACCGCGCCGGCAAAACCATCGGCGAAAATCTCGCAATTTCCAGCGGCCTGGTCGCCGAGGAGTGGCTGAAAGACCACGTTGTAGCCGCCCTGCGGGTAAGGAGCGCGATCCCATGAACCGTGGAAGGCGATAAAGACTCCGTCGCGATAGCGGGCTGGGAATTGCGTCTGGTCGTAGTGCGCCATGCCGTTCGGCGCCCAGTGGGCGGGAAGCGAGGCGACGGGAGAGATCTTGTCGGCGCAAACGCCCACGCGTTTGCCGCCGTCACCACCATACTCGGGCGCCAGCACCAGCTTTCCCGCAACTCCGTCGTAATAACATTCGGGCCAGCCGTAGTCGCCGTGGGGCTTCAAGAGCAGCAACTCCTCAGCGGGCAAGGTCGCCTCCTCAACGGGCTTATAGAGTTCCGGCCAATTCGCATGCAACTGGTCGCGTCCGTGCTGGGTAACGAACAAGCGCCCGGCGGAATCGAACGCAAAGCCTTCAGCGTTGCGGATGCCCGTCGCGTAACGCGCCTCGGGCAAAAACCTTTGGTCCGTTTTGTTCGCGTCGAAACGCCACACACCGCCGCGGGTCCTGAGTTCGGTACACGGGTCGGCGCCTGGCACGTGGGGTTGGCGGTTGCGCGGCTGGCAGGCGTTAGTCGCGGTGGCAACATCCACGTACAGCATTCCCTCGGCGTCAATAATGAACGGATGCATGGGATGATCGCCGCCCAGGGGCAGACCGGAGACGATCGTCTCAGAAGCGTCGCGTGGCACAACCGACCCGGCAGGCAGCGCATATCGTACGATTCGATCGTTAAGCTCTGCGTAGATCGCGCCCTTGTACATGCCGATGCCGGTGCCACCCGCGCCGCCCGTCTGGACGGTTGCGCCGAAGCGTTCGACGACATTGGCCTTTCCGGCACCGGTTGTGTCCTGGAGGGCCACCAGAAATCCTCCTGGGTGAGTGCCATGGCCTCCATAGTACCTGCCCGACCAGGTGTTGACGTAAACGACTCCAGTCGGTCCCACCACCAGGTGGCGCGCATGTCCGATGCCGTCAGCAAAAACCGTCGCGCAAAAGCCGGCGGGCAGCGTTAAACCTGTGTCGTCGTCCGGACACAACGAACTCTTCGCTCCGTTCGCAGAATTCGATTGGCTTCGAGTTGAGACCGACGCGCTTAGCAGGCAGAGCACGGCGACGCAAGACAATAGAGTTGCGATCACGTACGGCCGACGCATGGAACCCTCCGGAGATTGATTGAGATTCTCGCCCAGTGTACCGATACATTCTTTATGCTCGTACTAAGTCAGTTGGCAAGTCAAGCGTGGAGGCTGTTTGGTAGTGCCCTAATTTGACTGGTAGCGCCGACCTTTAGGTCGGCAGTGGTGTAGGGGTAGGGCTTGCCCTACCCTCGTCGGGACCAGTAGAAATGCGGGGACGGCAAGCCGTCCCCCTACAATGCGGGTCGTTATCGAGGGATCTCAACTCAGACCAGGAAAACCCTCTGCGCCCAATCCACGGCTTCGAGATAAGCAAGGGAGAGCTGCGACTCGCCTACTCCGACGGCCACAACGAGTTCGCTGACCTCGTCCCACCTCGCGGCTTCAAAGGCTTTGACCAATTCGAGAATCGTCGCGTGGCGGTTGTGCGCTCCCAGAAGCGCGGCCCGCACCGCCTCGGGCAGCGCAATCTCGGCGGCGATTTCTGACAGGGGCCGGCCCAGCATGGCGTCCATCAGCGAAAAGACGCCCAAGAGGAACATGCTCTGCCCGGCCCGGCGGGCGCTTGGAAGCCCGCCCAACAGCTCACAACAACGGCCTCGGGTGAGCGAGGTCAGAACCAGTTCGTTGCTTCTACTTCCGGCTATGCCCAGGACTGCCGCAACCGATGCCCATTTCCGCACCTCTCGATCTCCCAGCAGCGCCAGAGCATGAGCAGTGGAACCGATTTCGCTTTTGAATCCAAAAAGAGGCGAGTTCACGAATCGCAGCAGCTTGTAACAGAGGGAGACTTCACGGTCGATCAGCGACACGACCTCGTCTCTGTCCAATTCGGGTTCGTTGATAGCTTGAAGAAGCCGCAGGTAGTGGGCTTTGAAAGCCGGAATGTGCAGGCTGGGGACGATCTGCGGCTTGCAGAAAAAATATCCCTGAAAGAAGCCGTACCCACTGCTGTGAGCTTCGGCGAACTCGGCGCGTGTTTCAACCTTTTCGGCGAGCAGTTGGATACCCAGCGGCGCGAACTCTGCCACGGCCCGCCGCCTCTGGCTGGGCGCCGAGAGCTGGAAGTCAATTTTGATGATGTCGGCCAGATCGATGAAGGGTTGGAGTTCCCGGGCATAAACGAAATCGTCCAAGGCGATGACGTAGCCCAGACGCTTCAATCTTCGGCAGGCCGCGAGCACTTCGGCGTCCGGCTCAACTGTCTCGAGGATCTCGATGACCGTCTCATCCTTGGGCAGCAGTGTGGCGTATTCATTGACCAGAAATCGGCGGGTGCAGTTAATAAAAGCTCGGCGGCCTGCCGTCAGCGTCCGGGCGCTGGCGTTGAGGAAATTGTCAGCCACATCCAGGGCTGCAGCGTCGCCATCATCGGCCGTGTAGCGGTTCTCCAGCCCGGAACGGAACAGCAGTTCGTAACCGTACACCTGTTCGCTGCGGTCGAAGATCGGTTGCCGGGCAATGAAACGAATTGGACGATGAACGACGCTTGACGAATCGGGCGATGCGGTACGAGAGTCCACAAGGGTTAAATCGGCATTCTCTCCGAAAACCTACGGCCTGGAATCGTAACCCCTGGACGCCGGAGGTCGCAGAGTTGCATTGCGACAGCCCCCAAAAACGCGTGTAGGGGCGGTTTGCGAACCGCCCCTACACTTTCACAAGCATAATTCGCCCCGGGGGGGTGGGGCATGTGTGCCGAGCGTGTGATGGTCCGAGCAAAGTCGCAGTGTGTCATCCTAAGTGAAGGATCTCTGCAGTTGACAATGCACGGGCAATTAGCGTATATACAGTAATATGTTCTCGTGGGATGCCCGGAAAGCCGTGAGGAATCGTAAGAAGCATGGCATCCCTTTTGAAGAAGCTGCGACGGTCTTTGCCGATCCGAACGGCTTGGACTGGGAGGACCTTGAACATGCAGAGACGGAACCGCGCTGGAAGAGACTTGCTCTTTCGGCAGAGGGCCGTGTTCTGCTGGTCGTATACACACTGCGGAGGTTAAGAGATGGCGTCGAAACAATCCGTATCATCAGCGCACGGCAGGCGAGCCAGAAAGAGCGAAAAGCCTATGCCGGATAGCCGAATCGACTTTTCCGACATCCCGGAATCGACGGACGCCGAACTCAAACGCGCCCGCCGCGTCGGCAGGCCCCGCACGGGTCAAGCAAAACAACTCATCGCCATTCGCATTTCGCCGCGCTTACTCGCGGAAATCCGCCGTCGCGCGGCCCGGCGGTCGATGCCCTATCAAACACTCATTCACGAAATGCTGGAAAAGGCGGCAACGGGGGCAGCTTAATCATCCTGTTCGCCTGAACCGCCGCAAACTCAGCAGTTGCCAGGATCGCCGGCTCCTTGGCCGCAGGCCGGACAGGTGTCACCTATCGCATCCTGAATAAGGGCACCGATAATGGCCGGGCCGCCAGTGTCATGAAACCCGTTTTGACATAGGCCTGTCCCGTCGCAAGCTCCGCATTTGTGTCTCATTTTATGCACCTCATCAACAGGTTTACAGCACTTATGCACCATGATCGAACGCTACACCATAAAATTCGACCCCGCCGCGAGCCAGAAGGAGTTGGAGAAATAGTTCAATGTGGCCGAGAATACTCATGACCTGAAATCTCTCCGCAAGATGAAATCCCGCATCGAGCTTATCGGAGACGTTGAGGACATCCAGAAGCTCACCCAAACGCTGAACGAGCTATCTAACCCCAAAGGGTAAATATCTTAACGTTCAGGGAGGATCGCGGTGGTTTGCGTACGAACCTCCAGCTTATCGTTCACCCAAATGAACCACAAGGCACCAGTCAGCCGGAAGCGCTTTCCGGCCTCTGACTCCAGATGCGCCTCCACATTAACCTCCCTTATGGAACCCTTTTGCAGCTCAGACGACACTTTCTTGTACCTGTCGGATTCATCGAGGGTCAGGCTGGTTCCTGGCACAATAAGCATCGGCGCCCCGGCTATCACTCTTAGTTGTTCGTCCATCTCAAGTTTTGTGAGTTTCACGCTCGAGCGTCCCGTATTGGTGAAGACTATGTTATTGTTGGTTTGATTGTAGGTCACCAAAACGGACGGATCGTAGAACAAGGCAATCTGGTCGTGAACCCCCTTATTCATCTCCTGTGTGGTTGAACGCAAGGATAGCAGAGTTCTTGCGCTTGCCGAGGTATTATCGCTCATGGCTTTGGTGAGGTCCGATAGCCCTTTCATCGCCGTGGCGGTGTCAGCAGTGCTTGTTTGGAGATTCGTCAAGATTACATTTTGCTTCTTCATCAGGTTGTCGTCGTTATTGCCTTGCTTGATCGCAAGCCAGATTCCCAAAATCGCAAGGACGATCTCCAGTCCGATTAGTCCGATAACGCACACTTCCATCCGGAAGTCGCGCAAAGCGACCCGGGAGCCTTCTCTGCGGTCGAGTTCCTGCATGTAGAACTGCGCCTCAAGCATATATGGTGTCTTCAATTCGCCCACCAAGTACTGAGCCGCATCAAAGTTATTCATTGCCAGTTCTCGGAGCTTGCGTGGATCGGCTTTCTCAAATTCCTCAAATGTCATGGCTTTTCCACCTTCCAGTTCACAGCTCGAACGAAATATGCTTTTTGTTGGCGGAGACGACCAACGTTCCAATGCTTCCTGTGGCAGCATTTACTTGGGTTTCGTTGAATTTCCCCTCATCTAGCCCGATCCATGCCCGACACAGTTGTCCGGGCAGAACGGCCACTCTATCGACCGGATCGACCGGGAACCATTTGTTGTTGAAGCGTACTTGCATCACCTCAGGGGGAAATGACTTTAGAGTTACTTTCTTATGGTGGTAATTTGATAGCCTGACCTCGACGGACCTCGCCGAATCGTTGCGCATCTCGACGTAGTATTTCAGAGGATAACCTGGGGCGGTAGGCTGCGAGCTGACGTTGCCGTTCGTCATCGTGAGCTTTATTGCCCAGCGTGCAGTCATGCGGTTCCACCACTTAAACTTCAGCTGGGCCACTGCCGCAGTGATGAGTGCAATGATTCCGGCCGCAATCACCTTGCTCCAAACGCTGTCGTGCCAGATTTGTCTCAGCCATTCTTCCATAAGGCCCCTCTTTCCAATATGTTACCGCAGTATTATACTTCAATTGAAACCTACTAATTCCCACCCTTTCATGCCCTGAATTTCGCAGGGTGGCGCAGGGCGAAGCCCTTCGATGGTCGGGGCATCAACTTCCGGTTACCGAACGGCTTGGGTCTGCACCAGGCCGGGGCGTTCCAGGCAGCCAATCTACTCCAAATCAGACACGGCCAGAGCTCGGAAGCCATTGGCGAGCGGAAAACTGTTGGGAGTGCGGGAGACGATGGCGCCGCCGGGTACTCTCGCCTTTCCTACGACCTTGCGCACGAAATCGAGGTTGACGCAATCACTCTGCGCCGGGAGTTCGGTCCACTTGGCTTCGAAAAGCTCCAATTGGCCGCCAACGTCAACCACGAAGTCTACCTCGCGGGTGCGGTCCCGCCAATAGAAGAGACTACCCGCGCGCCCGGCCCGGCGTTCACGAGCCCGCAGTTGAGCGAAAACGAAAGTTTCCCAAACTGCGCCCGCCGCCGGTGACTGAGACAACACATCTTCGGAACGGATATTCAATAAGGCGCAAAGCAGCCCGGTATCCGCCAGATAAAGTTTCGGGCTCTTGACAATGGACTTGGTGCGATTGGAGAACCACGGCTCGAGCAGGACGACCTGGCCGGAAGCCTCAAGAGTAGAAAGCCAAAGGCTGGCTGTGGAAGGGGCGATGCCAACGTCGCGAGCCAAATCGGCTTTGTTGAGCAAGTTGGCGGAGCGCGACGCGCAAGCGCGCAAAAAGCGTTCGAAGTCCCGCAGATTGCCGACGTTGGCCAGCGACCGCACGTCACGCTCCAGATAGGTGGCGAGATAAGAGTTGTGGAAAGCCACATGGTCGATGTCCGGGTTGGCCTCGAACTCCGGAAAACCGCCTCGAACGATCGCCGCCTCGAGCCTGGTCTGCGGCAGCGCAGCTCGCATCTCGGCCCACGAAAGCGTCTCCAATTCCACAATATCCGCCCGTCCCGCCAACGATTCGGAAACACTCCTCATCAAGGTAAACTTCTGAGAGCCGGTCAGCAGAAATTGCCCGTTGCGGGCGCGACTGGCGTCAACGGCTACTTTCAGGTGGCGGAATAGACCAGGGGCGTATTGCACTTCGTCGATGATCGTGGGCGCCGGATGTCGGCGAAGAAAATTCTGCGGCTCCTTTTCGGCCTGCTCCGCTTCGGTGGGAAGGTCAAGAGAGACGTACCCGAGCTTCGGAAAGAGTCTGAGCAAAGTCGATGTCTTGCCTGTCTGGCGGGCGCCGGTCAGCACCACGACAGGCCGGGTGCGGGCAGAGCGTCGGAGACGAGGCTCGATATCGCGAGATATCCACATGTGCATAATATGCGATACAATCGTACAAATTGCAAGCCACAGGAACCAGTCTTGCAGGCAGCAGGAGCACCGCGCTGCCGCGCCCGCGGAGGATGCTCGCGTGCGGGTGGCGCAGGCGTGCCGGCCTTTGGCATGTCTGCGCTTCTCCGTGACTCCCCGCGCCAGAGGACCAACCGAGAGGCGCATACATCCTGACAAAAGGCGTCGGGACGTATTCGCCATCCGCGGAAAATGCGAGCAGCCTCAGTATCTGTCGCCAAATCTCGCTTAGCTGGCGGTCGCAGGATGATAAGGCCGTTAGGGGTGGTTCGCGAACCGCCCCTTCAGTTGGAGCCCGGCCCTTCCCGTCGCTCCGCAGCCAAAGCGTGTTGAAAACTCAAAGCGGAGATAATACAATCGCTGGGCAGCATCCAGCGGTAGGAAGGTGTGGAAAGATCAACCGCTTTTCATCCCGACTTTCTTCACACCTTCAAATGCCCATAACATTCAACGGAGATTCTCCATGGCTTTGATTCAGTTTACGAAGAATCATTCTGACCATTCCACGGACAAGGGATATCAATTCGAGTTCTTCTGCGACCGGTGCGGCAACGGATTCATGAGCGCCTTCAAACCTTCCATGGCCGGTTACGCGGGCAGCGCCTTGCGCGCCGCGGGCGACCTGTTCGGCGGAGTATTCGGTCGCGCCAGCTCAGGCGCTTACGAGATCGAGCGAGCCATCCAGGGACCCGGCCACGACAAAGCCTTTCAAGAAGCCGTCGAAGAGGCGAAGCCCAACTTCCGCCAGTGTCCGAAGTGCGCCAAGTGGGCTTGCCTCACCATGTGCTGGAACCAGAAACGCGGCCTCTGCTACGACTGCGCCCCCAACATCGAGACGGAGATGGCGGCCGCACAGTCGCAGATTGCTGTGGAACAAATGCAAGGCGCGCTTCGGCAGCAGGATTTGACCAGGGACCTCGACCTGACCTCCGAAGCCGTGGCGCTCTGTCCCAAGTGCGGGGCGCGGACGCAGGGCGCGAAGTTCTGCCCCGAGTGCGGACAGACGTTGCGGCCCAAGAATGAGTGCTCCCGCTGCGGAACGAAGTTTGAAGCGGGAACGAAGTTCTGTCCCGAGTGCGGACAGAAGGTTGCCTGAGCCCCATGCCCACCTTCACAGGGAGCTTTGATTACGCGCGGGCCGACGGCGCCGCCCTGGAGTCTGGCCCATGCGGGTTGTCCTTTGAGGCTGAGACCCTTACAGTTACGCCAGCCTCGGGCCCGCCGCTTACCATCGATCTGGGCGACATCGACCTGTTTCTACCCGGGGAGTACGAATTATCCCTGACCCTTTATACGGGTGCGAAGATCCTTCTCCACCAGTTTGGGAAGACCTTCCAGAACCTTCGGCGGGAACTCTTGGAAGCTTACCGCCAAAGACTGCTCCAGTGCCTGCTGCTCGAGGATCTGGAAGAGATTGCACGCTTTGACGGTGTCGCGCGCCTCGAGTCGCCGGTCCGGCCTTTTTCGAGTCCCGCGGAATTCCGTGTGTACAAAAGCAATTTGGCTGTGCTGCCGACCCAAGCCACAGGCCTGCAATGGCGCCTCGCGGATATCGATGCGGTGCGCTTCGATGCATCCACTTGGAATGTGACGGCGGAATCTTCCGGCGAGCGCCTGATCGCCAGCAAGCTTGCCAAGCGCACGGTGGAATTCCGCGAGCGGCTTACGAACGCCATCGAGAAAGTTGCGCAGCACGCCTCGGAGACCGTTAGCAGTCTATTTCCCTTCCTCAACCCCGATCAACTTCGACAGGCCACAGCGCTCTTGAAAGAAGGGCGCGCGGCGTCGCTGGCGCAACTGCGAGCCATCCACCCCAAGACGGAACAAGCCCTCTCCGCCAACGCCGTCGATGCCAGGCTCCGACCCTATTTCGAAGCTCTGCTGGAACACGTTCCCGGCGGAAACTATTACGCCGGTTTCAAACTAGTGCGCAAAGACGAGGAGCAAACGGGGCAAGACCAAGAAGCCGCAACCGCCGAGACGGCTGCACCAAACTCAGGGCCAAGCCAAGGAGCAACGCCGGTTGAGGAAACCGAGACGGACACGGGCGGGGATGAGGAGGCTGCGCCCGTCCTGCATTGGTTCTTCCTGCCCCTGGCGGCCAAGCCCGGCGCGAAGTCGGCGGGCAATCTGGTGGCTTGGGAAGCCACCTCACGCTCCGGGCGGGCAACGTATTTCTTTCGCCTGGCGCCGCCGGGCGACGCAGCCCAATTGCAGGATCCATCAAGGGCGCCCGCCCTCATCGATGCCGCGATACGGCAACTGAATCGGGTGATCGTTCTCTTGAACTTCCGCCGCGAGCCCATCTATCTGCCCGAGGCGTCGCTGGAGATTCAGCCGCGCTTCCGGCGCTATGCCATCGCCTTCCGCAAGCTCCCGGAACTTGCACGGCTTCGCTCCTCCTTCCTTGGGCGCGCCCTTCATACCACACCCGAAGCGTGGCGGAAACAATTCGAATCTTACCTCGCACAAGCATAATTCGCCCCGGACGCGCAGCGCGTGAGTACGGGCACTTTGAATGTATGAAAAATTCCGGAATGCGCCTGCGGGTGGCCATCAGACGTGCCGGCCTTTGGCAAGTCTGCGCTTCTCCGTGTCTCCCCATGCGGGAGGGCGAACCGAGAGGCGCACACATCCCGACGAAAGGCGTCGGGACGTACGCGCCAGCCGCGATAGGCGGAGTCTCAAGGCGCGGTAGCCGCAGAGCTTCGCCAGTCCCGTCGGCCGCCACTATAGGGGCGATCTGGGTTGTTCTGGAGAAAACTGGTCGTCAAAGAAGGGGTTTACCATAGCCTCTCCTTCCCGCCCTCGTACACGAGCGACAGGCACAGCCCCGTCACCACGGCAGGCATTGGAGAGAAGGACCCCGGCAGCAACATCTTGAACATGAAGTAGGAATACTCTCCTACTAACATTATCGCCCACACGCCCGCCAGCATCCAGTAGTGTCTCATACGCTCCCGTAGTCTCCTTTGCTCTTCCCCTGGTCGTCGTACAGATGGGTCGGCTGCATGGTTCGCCACGCATGGGGCCGCCCGGCAGATTCCGCTCGGACACTGGCTCCCGGACCAGGCTCCGCCGAGCGGCAGGTTCGACACAGAGGTGAGCCCTATGCCAAACACTGTGTGCAAAACCAAATACTTCGCATCCCAACGAGCCGATGGCGAAAGCTCAGGATTTGGCTCCTTGGAGCCCGCTGCTCCAGTGACAGCGATTCGATTGAAGGAGTATGCCCTTTTCGAGAATATGGCGAACCTGCAGTAAAAGGCAAGTAATAAGCGCGGATGGCGCATCAGGGCAAATCCCTGCGATGGACGGGGGATCAGCTTCCGGTTACCGAAGAGCTTGGGTCTGCGCCAGGCCCGGGCGTTCCAGGCAGCCGGTCTACTCCAAATCAGACACGGCCAGCGCTCGGAACCCATTGGCGAGCGGAAAACTGTTGGGACTGCGGGAGACGATCGCGCCGCCGGCTACTCTCACCTTTCCTGCTACCTTGCGCACGGAATCGAGGTTGACGCAATCACTCCGCGCCGGCAGCATGGGGAGAATGCCCGCACCACAACGCCGTCAGACGACGGGCGAATCCCACAGGGCAAATGGTAATTGAAGGGCTGGCGGAGGGAGAGGGATTCGAACTCCTGGCTGATATTGAAAACACGTAACTTATTGAAAACTAAGACCGCTCAAACCTACCAAATCTCACCTTCCACCGGTCGGCCACACGTATTGCCCACTCGGTACCTCCGGCAACACCGCCATTTTTTCGTATCGTAAAAACTCCTGTAACAGATTCAGCGGATATAGCCGTCCGTATTCCTTGTGCAGAAACGCCTGCCAATAGCTCGCGGGATATTTGGAGATATCATCTCCGTGTTCCGTCTTCAGCATCTTCACGTCCTGATGCACCGACTTCCGCAGGTCAAGCACCTTCGGGTCTTTTTCCATGTATCCCCCAAGAAAAGGGGCGACTCGCGCCGCCCCCCCGTACTCAGTTCCGGCTCATGTAGCTCTTGAGATACCGGATTATCTCCGAACCTTGAACTCTCCGGCAGTAATAACGCCGGACTTTCTTATCGGTTCTCCCAGGCAGAAGAAACGCCTTCAGGAAGCCCCGATTGATTTGCCGGATTACCGTATCCTCCGAAAAGCCCAGGATCGCAGCAACCTCTTTCACTGAGTACCACCTTTCCAGTTCAATGGAATCCAGTACGAGCATGGTGCACCTCGCAGTTAGATTCCTCTCCCTTTCGGGAGAACCAGAAAAGCGCCACCGCTTTCCGCAGCGCGGCCTAGCGGCGACTCCCCCTGCCCACAAAGGGCAGAGGTGGCAGCATTATACTCTTGACAACGGGTTTATACTATCGCTCTACGAGTACGCTGCCCTGTCGCTGAAGCGTACTGCAAAACGACCGCGCGAATGCGCCGAACTTCACTATTATCAATTACTACCGGATTGCCGCCCCGCCCCTCGTCTAGCGACGGGTGGCCTGCGTATCTCTTCGTCTTTCGCCTCATCGCCCGTTTACACGGCTATCGTCCGCAGGCCACCCGTCGCTCGCGCTCGCCCTTCACTATCGTTTCGGGTTCCGTTATCACTCCAGGGCGGGGCGGCAGGAGGAACTATGGCCAATAGGGAACAGTGGTATCGTGACTGGCTCACGGAAAACATGCCGTGGAAACTGGAGGAACTGGACAGGGAAATTGAGGAGGAGGACCGCGCGAAGGAAGACGGCTCCCTTGCCACTATCGTTGACGCCGGCGCGAACATCCTTGATGCACTCAGTAATATCGCCGGTATCATTGAAGGCGACAAGATATTTACCTTCCAGGGAACCATCGTCATATACCGCGTCAAGGGCATCAATTTTGACATCAACTGGATCGAGCAACGCCTTCGGGAAATCCTCACGGCCAATCCAAATGCCGACCTCGTAAAACTCCAATATGCGCTTCACATCCAAATCGTTGATGTGCAGCGCAAATCCGATCCTGCTCCCGATTCCCGTCCCAACAAAAAACCCGGAATTCAAATCAGCTTTAAGCACGAATGACCATTCCCGACGAAGACTTCTCCATCCCCGACGACGACCGCCCGATGCACATTTACATGCCGGGCATGACCCGCTACGGCAAGACCACGCTTCTTTTCTGGATGGCCTGGCAGGACATCTGCCAGGACAAGGGCGTGTGCGTCATGGACGCAAAGGGCGGACTTATAGACAAACTTCTCAAAGCCATTCCACCCTGGCGGAAGGATCATGTGATCGCGCTCGACCTCGACATGCCCGTGCCACTCGACTTCATGGGCTATCGGGGCGAGGCCGAGAAGCGCCAGGTCATTGGAGAGCTTAAGTATCTTTTGCTCCACACCGTCGAAACCGCGCACCTTCCGACGATCGGGGCGAATCTTACGGACGTGCTCTACACCTTGTTCAACTACAACGAGAACCCCAAGACGCCCGACTATTGCCGCGCGACGTTCCTCGACATCGAATATTTCCTTACGGACGAAACGCGCCGTGAACAGATCAAAAGCCGCGTGACGGACAAGGAGCTTCTTTCACGTTGGGAAAACCGCTGGCCGGACAAGCAGGACATTTCGCGCCTCCTGACCAGGATGAACCCATTCATCCGCTCGCAGAGCCTGAAAAAAATCTTCGGCGCGAAGAACCCGAATCTCAACATCGAGCGGGAGATCAACAACAAGAGCGTGATCCTCGTCAACCTCGCGCCGATGGACGAGATACAGCAGATGTACGGCACACTTCTCCTCTCGAAGATCCGCCAGGCGGTCTACCGCCGCGACCCGGATTCCGAGATCACCCCCTTCTACCTCTACTGCGACGAGTTCCAGGAGTTCCAGACCTCTGACTTCGCCCGGATGCTCTCGATGGCTGGAGGACTCGGCCTCTGCCTCTGCCTTTCCCATCAGTACCTCTTCCAGCTCGATCCGGCTATCCTCCACTCCATTCGCGGGAACGTCTCCACCTTCTGCCTCTTCCGCCTCGGACCAGAGGACGCCCCATCCTTCGGCAGCCAGATCCCCCCGATGGAAAAGAAAAAGGTCTGGACGCGCAGCCCTCAAACCGAGCTCATGGAATGGGTTGAGCGCGACGTTCCATTCGACACCGGCCTCCTCACGAGAATCCCCAGAGGTCAGGTCCTTTTCAAGCCTCCAAATGGCCCGGCCAACTTTGTTCCCACCCCGGCGCCCCCCATCCCGCCGGAAGACAATTACGCAGAATACATCAGGAACCGCACGAAGGACTTGTACTCTTGCGGTACGCCGCAGGTATGCGTTACTAAGGATGATGGCCACAGCGGTCCAAAGTCCGACGAAATTGGTGCGGGCGCCGCGCCAAACGTTCCGCCTCACCAGGGCAAAAAGAAGAACTCTTGAAATCCTTGCGGAATACTTTTGTTTGCGTTCCTGCGACGCGGCGAAGCTATTACGTTATCGCGAGCCGGATGACAATGACCTTCGCACCGCCCAGCGGACGCTCCGTTTGCTTTGGAAGGAGGGACTCGCCAAGCGCCTGCCATACGACGAGCTGGACTACGAGCACCCCTCCCGCTCCCAGGTCTACGGCCTTTCCGATAGGGGCGTCCGCGAGTACGGCGGCAAGACCTTTGACGATCACTCCCTCCGTACGCTTGACCACGAGCTTGAAATCACCTCTTTTCATATCGCGCTGAAGAGCCTTGGCGAAATACGCGGCTGGACCCTGTACTGGCAACAGGCCGACCTCAAGACTGCGACCATCCACCCCGACGCATATTTCGCCATCACGGACCCCGAGAAGCCCGAAGGCAGGAACACTCACCATTTCTTCCTGGAAGTGGAGCGCTCGAAGGTAAGCAGCTACAGGGATGGGGAATCCTCTATCATCCGGAAGCTTGAAAAATATTACAAACTCTTCGACACACCAGATTGCGAAAAGGAGTGGGGCGTCCGGCAATTCCGTGTCGTTGTCGTCCAGCGCACCGATGAGCGCCGCCGCAATCTGTGCAATGCGTTGCAGGAAAAGTACGGTCACCCGATGTTCTGGATTACCACGGAAGCGCTTTGCAGGGCCGATATCGGCAGTGAGATCTTCGTCACGCCAAAGGCTTGCGAGGCGCAATCCTTTGGCTTCTCCGGCATTATTTGATATTCAAAGTTCGCAATAGAGGATAAAAAAATGCCCACGAGGAACGAATCCAAGCGCGGGCAGGTGAAAGGGTTTTGCACAATGGAGCGAAACGGAGTCAGTCAACCACCGTTACGTGCTGGTAGGTGAAAACCCAACGTACGTCGGGGCCTCCTGGATCGCCGCGGTAGCCGAATAGAAGTCTGCTGCCAGGGCTCTCCCCATCGCGTTCCACTAGGAATATGTAGTCGTTGCCGTCGCGGGCGCACATGGGCACCATTCCAATAAAGAGCTCTTCGCCGTCCGGCTGGTCCGGGTACTGCAAGCGAAGCTGTGGGCCGACCTCCGCTGGGACAAGATTGAGACCCCATTCCTTTGCGCGGTCGTAAACCTGTTCGCGCGTGGGTTCGTTCCCAAGTCGCAGTTCTTCAAGGGAGACGTTGACGAGCTTGATTTTTGTGCCAAGACCCGAGATGTGAACCCTATCCATGATCTCGCTCGCACTCCCCATCGTACCGAACTTGTTGTCGCAGAGGGCTTCCTTTAGTTCGTTCGCGGACATACTCCCGAGTTCGATCACCTTCCAAATCGGAAATTGTTTTTCGCCACAGGTCATGCTTTGACGCATTGGCATCGCCTCCTTGTGTGCCAGAGGGCCACTCGTGTAGCCATAGCCAGAAAGCGCTCAGGTCAGCGCCTTTTGCCTATGGCCACAAATGCGAGAGTTACTGGTGAGTTAGAAAGCCGGATGGATAAGTACTACGCAGATAATATACTATTATGAACATTCTGTCAAGTGAGGGAGGGGTGGGTAGTGGGTCTATTTGAAATTCCCACAGCGCTTTCGCGATTGACAGAATCCAGCGAGGATGCCGAAGACCCATGGCCCATGCGAAAGCGGTATGTGATAATGGTGGCATGCTCCAAGCGCTACGGAAACTTTTCGATTGGATCATCGATCACGCGAGCTGGGATCTTGCCATGCGATGCATGGAGAAAACCAAGTGGAAGGCCATCGTGTCTTTAGTAGCGTCGGCAGTACTTGCTGTGTGGCAATGGTTTTCTCACCGAACGTGGCCGGAGATTATCGTTGTAGGACTAGTTTCGTTTGTGGTGATATGGGCTCTACTCGAATTGCTTATATGGCGCACGAGTAGATTGATACGCGCCAAACGAGAACGTGAATCTCCAGTAAAGGCCGATACCGAGGAGATCCTGTTCGATAGTAGGCAGGGTTTATACGCGTCCGATGTCAAGGGAGTCCCCGGCGAACTTTGGCGGAATGGCGCGCATGCTCCAACAAAGGGTGAAGGTACCCTGCGGGTTGAAGACGGTGTGTTGAATTTACAGCGAAGTAACACAGACGAGCGCTTCGAACTATGGCTCCAACGCTATTCATATAAAGGCAACGAAGATAACAAAATTCCCAAAGATGAGTCAATCTCCGGCAACAGGCAGATCCGCGTTAGTTGTGAGGCAAAGGCTAGTTGTAATCACACTCTACGGTTTACTCTTAGAGACTTTGTGGGCGGCCGGGTGCTTGCGAGGGAGGTGCAGATCACTTCTAACGACTGGACATCAATTAATATGACCTTCATGATTCCGCCACACGAAGGAATCCAGCTTTCGATATTCGACCAAGGGGTATCAAAAGCGCCAAGTAGTATTCAGATACGGAATTTAGTGGTCGGTCAAAAGAAGTAGCGGAAGGACCGTCAAGACATGCCGATTTCAAATAGACCCACTACCAGGGAGTGAGAGACCCTGCGATACGTGCGGCTGTGCGGCCACCAGTTTTGTTATATACTCTTGCCCCGGCAGCAGGGCGTAAAGCGTCGCCGACGCATGGTCGCTCGTGCTGCCTGTGGAGGACGGGGGAAGGCAATGCTTGGATTTACCACTAACCATGCAAGACAATTTGAGAGAGAAACTGCTCGCTCCTTATTCCGGGCAGAGTGAGTTTGGCGGTGTTCGGTATTTCCGAGGTCTTCCCTTGAAGGTGTTGCAGCAAATGATCGACCACAGCTTCGTTGAGCTCGGTCCCTGGAACGAATGCCGCGGTGTTGCCGCGCTGTTTCTGCCTTTCTTGAAGGCGCATCCCGAGTGCACCGCACACGGGTACGCCGTCTCTCCCGGAGGGCCGGACTGCCGCGTCACCATCGAAGGCATCGAGAAGGTGGGCCGGCTTACCACGGAGGAGGTGATCGACGTTGCCAACGCTTTCAGGGACGCCGACGAGCTCGAAATCACCAGCGACTATGTTCGATGCTGGTACGATTAAACACCCTCGCTGACCAGGCACAGCTTGGGTGAACACAAACTAACCCTTCCCCCTCTTTCCGCTTCGTCGCGTTCACGATGCAGGACAACTGGCCTTTCTTATGCGACCCGATCCAACTTAATGAATGTGCCCCAACTGGCCGCCCTAGGCGCCCGGAGGGCCATCGCCTGGGCCACGAAGAACATGGGAACGCCCAAAAAGGAAATCCGGCGCCCCATTGGGAGCCTTCTGCGGATTTAGCGTTTTGGGCATCGTTCTGCCCTCTTGAAAACCCCTCTTCACGGGCCTTATTCTGGCTCTGGCCGAGGTTGGACTTCGCCGAAGGGAACCGAGGCCGAAGCGTGAAGGGGGTAAGGAACAAGAATTAAATTACAAGACCATGAGTAAAGTTTCAAAACGTGAGCAGATGAAAGATATGATTCCGACGTTAACCCAACGCGGCAACCGTTGTGTCGCCCGCGATAGCTTCAGCGAGGCGGACGGCCCGCAACCAAAACGGGCGCTGCTTACCAAGTTACTTCTTGACTGTTTCAATGCGAAAATTCAACCACTCGGGTTGAGCTTGGTTCATGCACGACTGGGTTGGGATTCGGGAACGTCGCCGGATGAAGCCTTCGCCAAGCTTCAGCAGCTTGGCCTCTTGGATCAGCGGAAACACGTTGATCCTCTTCCGCCAGCGAATCTTCCGCTGGTTCAGTAAAATAAACTAACCCCTTACCCCTTCTGCTGATTCCGATGAAGGTGGTCAGTGATTCCGATTTGATCCCGGTCGCTCATTCCGACGCCAAGCCGGTCACGATCGGAGCGAAGCGACGCTGGCGTTTTTATGGTGCTTGAAGTGACCGGCATCGGTCAACTGGAATCTGGTTGCACTTCAGTTTTTGTCCTTCCTTGTTGATGTAAACCCGTCGCCGGCGCGGTGGAAATGTGGGAATCCGGCGTTCTTGTTTTTTGCCGGATTTCCAAGCCCGGTGGAAAGAGTGGGAAACTCGCTTTTTGAGTTTTCCACGCTTTCCACGGGGCGGCATTTCCACGGCGCTTTTCATCTCGTCGTTCGCGGAGCGCAACGACGCGGACGGTGCGTTCACCGCCATCCCGCGCTAGTCCCGCAGGCGCAGGATCACAGTCCTCCAGGAGAGATACCTCCCATTGTGCTCAGGCCTTCTTGCCGCCGCGCTCTTTGCGCATTGACTCCCCACGCATCTCAATGCGGTGAGCGTTGTGCACGAGCCGATCCAGAATACTGTCGGCCAAAGTCGGGTCCCCAACCTGCTCGTGCCACTTGGCCACCGGCAGTTGACTGGTGAGGATCATGGAGCGCACCTGATAACGGTCTTCACAGATTTCCAGGAAGTCGCGACGCTCGCTTTCGGCCAAGGGCGCATGTACCCAGTCATCGACGATCAACACATCGATGCGAGCCAGTCGGGCCAGACGCGGGCCCAGGCTGCCGTCAGCTCGGGCCAGGGCCAAGTCGCGAAACAGTTTGGGGGCACGGACGAAGAAAGCGGTGAAACCGTCTCGGCAGGCCTTTTCGGCCAGGGCGCAGGCGAGCCAGCTTTTCCCGACCCCGGTCGGGCCCAGCAGGAAGACATTGAGGTGCTGCGCAACCCAGGCGGAATCTTGCGTCAAGGAGCGGAGCAGGGAACGATCCAGGCCACGCGGGGTGCGGAAGTCAATGTCCTCGACCGAGGCGGGATAGCGGAATTTGGCTTGGGTGACCCGGCGAGTTAAAGCACGGTTCTGCCGCCAACTCCACTCCTGATCGACCAGCAGAGTGAAGCGTTCCTCAAAGCTCAGATTCCCTAGGCCGTCGCGTTGAGCCGGGTCGGTCTGGGAGCGAAAGGCTTCGGCCATACCATGCAAGCGGAGGGTCTCGAGTTTGTCTAAAGTCGGTTGATTTAGCATTCGTTCTCCTTTGCGGAATAGAGTGGAAGTTGCGATCCCGTGGAGCGGGAGGCGGCATCGAAATAGGAAGCGCCGCGAAGATTCTCGTGCGCGAGTGGTGCTGAGGGGGGCGGCGGCGCCAGCGGCTGGCGGTCGAGCGAGCGTTTCAGGATCGACTTCACGCTGTGGTAAGAACAAGTGCCGGTGGAGACGGCCCGCTGCGAGGCCGCCTCCAGGCGCTGGTTCGAATAGCGCTGGCCCAGCCGGAGAATCCCCAAGCAGGAGCGATAGCCCATCTCCGGGTGCGGCTTGCTTTTCAGAATCTCGGCAAACAACTGCGCCGTGGCCGGCCCTACCGACTCCGCCCAACGCACCAGACGCGAGGGTGGCCAAGCCAGATGCTGCTGATGGCTCTTGGGTCGATGCTCGTTCACGGTCGTGGCTTTATGGGCTTGATAGCTGCGTCCGTGCGAAGCCACCCGTTCGCCGCGATGAAAGATCTCCACCGTGGTCAACGTCGCCCGGATCTCGATCTCTTTCCCCGTCAGCGCGTAGGGCACGCTGTAGTAGTGGTGATCGAACTCGGCGTGATAATCAATGTTCACGCGTGCCTTCGACCACTCGTGGAGCTCGTAGCGTGCACGGGGCAATGGCCCGAGCGCCGGCCGGTCCAGCTCCTGAAACAAGCTGGCCCGGCAGCCGGGACGCTTACGGAAGGGACGCTGGTTGAGCTTTTCCAATAATTCGCGGATCGACTGGTTGAGTTCGGTCAAACTGAAGAACTTCCGATGCCGCAGCGCCGCCACGATCCATCGCTCGACCACCAGCACCCCCGCTTCAACCTTGGCCTTGTCGCGGGGCTTGTAGGGCCGCGTGGGCAGCACGCCCACGCCGTAGTGCATGGCCAGCTCGTAATAAGTGCGGTTCAGATCGGGTTCGTAGCGGCAGGCCCGATTCACCCCCGTTCTGGTATTGTCCGGGACGACCAGCTTCGGGACGCCTTGCAGAAATTCGAAGGTGCGGATGTGGGAGCCGATCCAGTTCTCCATCGCTTGGCTGGCGGTGGCTTCGGCATAGGTGTAATTGCTGGCGCCCAGGACGGCGACAAAGATCGAGGCGGGGCGCTCTGGTCCCCCTCGCGAGTCGTGAATGGGGATCGTGTCCCCGGCGTAATCCACGAAGAGCTTCTCGCCGGCCTTGTGCTCCTGGCGCAGCACCACGTCCAGTTGCTGCCGCCACTGTTGGTAGAGCTCACAGAAGCGACTGTAGGCGTAGCCGTCGAGATGCACTTGGCGATACTCTTCCCAGGCCAATTGCAGGGTCAGGTGAGAATGGCGTTGGAGTTCTTCGTGCAGACGCGCAAAATCTGGAACGGGCTTGCGGCTGTCGTAGACGCGCCGCGGCTCCGGCCCGTACAGGGCCGCTTCCAGTTGGCGATCATCCCAACCTTCCGGCAGCGGCCAGGTGACTCCCGCCGCCTGGGCACGCCTCAGATATTCATAAACTGTGCCGTGTCCGATCGAGCAACTGCGGGCGATCTGCCGCTGCCCCAGTCCCAGCTCGTATCGGAGTCGCAGGACTTCCTTCAGTTTTCGCATGGACAGCCTTTGCATGGACAATGTGGGTACCCTCCACTTTCCAGTGGAGCCTCATTGCCCGTGTTGTTGTCCAGCGTGCTTCGCCCAGCTCCCCTTTCAAACCCTGTGGAAATCTCTCCGAAATCATCTCGGTCAGGATTCCGACAACCGTCCCAAAGTGACCGGCTTGATATCGGAATCCGTGACCGGATTCATCCCGGAATCGTGACCGGATTCATTTCGGAATGCTGACCGGATTGATCCCGGAATCGCGCCCGCCTTGCCCCGGAATCCGCACCCCTTCCGCGCACCAGTTAGGACGCCCTCGCTGACCAGGCGCTACTTGGGTGAACACAAACTAACCCTTCCCCCTCTTTCCCCCGCCGCCATGGGCGACGCCCACCGGGCGCCCGATTCGAGCAACCGAGAAACGAATCCAGCGAAACCTGCGTATCTGGCGTTTCCTGCCCGCTTGCGCCCCCTTCAATCCACGCCGCTCCTTGCGTATTCTGTTTCTGGCCGAGGTTGAACGTCGCCGACGGGAACCGACGCCAGTGAGAGGGGCAAGGAACAAGAAGTATTATCACCATGAACAAAGAATCAAGACCGTTGACCCAAGAGCAGCGCAAGGAGTTCGTTCAGTTGCTCAAGGATGCGAGGGACCGCATTATCGAAACCCTGGCGACCAACCGCTGGAAGCGCCAAGAGAAAGCCAAAGATGTCGCCCGCCAGTCCCTGCTCGAACGGATTGGTGCCGCCGAATTAGCGAAAAAGTGGAAGGAAGCGAAGAAGATCCTCAAGGAATCCGAGCAGGCGCTCGAGAAACTTGGCGTCTACTTCGATTCCGGAAGCAAAATTCGGTTCTCCGGCAGTCACGAAGACGAATATGACGCGGAGATTGAAGAGAAGGCATCGGAAATTCTTGACGGCCAGAAAGAGGAAAGTCGCAAGACGTACGAGAAGGCGATCCTCAACGTCCTTGCCACTGAAAGTGTCGAAGAGGCGAAAGGCATTGTCGAGCCGCTTGTCTAGTCGGTAAATATAAACTAACCCCTTGCCCCTTTTACCCACTTCCGGGAGGAAACGATGACCGCGAGAGAACATGCAGAAGAATTACGGCAGCAGGCGATCCAAACGCTGCTCGATGAGAAAAAAGCGATTGACGGGATGCTCCGCACGCTTGGCCACGAGGAGATCGCGCCGGCCGAGAAGCGCCGGGGGCGGCCGCGCAGACAGCAGGAAGGTGGGGAAATGGGCGTCACGATTCAGGAGTTAGGGGAGCCGAACGATTCGGTGAAGCAGGCGATGGTTGCCGTTGCGCAGTTGGAGTAGCGGTATTTGGTCAGTCCTAGGAGTGTTCGGGCGTTATTGTTCTCTAGTTGTTCCCCGATTTGCGCTCAGCTCTTTCGCGACACGGCGGCTGGGGGCTGGCTGCAAGCCGGCGTGCCGCTCGATCAAGTTTCAACGACACTGAGCGAGAGCGAAAACTCTAGGACTTTCTGGTGATGCCCTCCACAATCTTCACCTCGTCGCGCGTCAAATCGTAAAGCTTGTATATCAACTGATCGATTGCTTGCTCGCGCTCCGCAACCTTCGCCTGCATTTGCACATCGCTGAGGTAATCCGGTGAGCTCGTCGTCTCAAGGATATCGGACACGATTCGGGTCACTGTATCCACGTCTCGACCGCTTGCCTCCGGAATCGGCAGGTTTTCAACCAGGTCGGCTGTAAAATTGATCCCGCCATCAATTCCAAGCACTCCGTAGGATTCCTTGATGTAAAAACTGGTCAGGCGTGAATTCAAAACTGCCATCAAGAATTTATAGTCCTTACCAGTTTTGCTTTTTAAGATGACGGTGGACTTGCCCGCCACGATACTGCCATTGTCGTCGAATAAACATTCGAAATGCCTCATACCGCTAATAAGGAGTTTCGACACGTTCATCTGGCTGTAGCGCTTCGGGAATGTTGCTAGAAAAGCATCTCTCTTGATAACAGGATACATGTACTTGTCCTTCAAATATGTTGTAGCCGACTTGCCCCAAAGAGAATAGTACCTCTCGATTGTACCTGTATTCACAAACTTAAAATGCGTGCTAATCCTATACGATTGTGCACTTCTGACATCCGTTATCAGTGGCTTTACTTCATATGCCTCGCCAACCGTGAAAGGGTTCTCGCATTGATAGAACTGCGTCCCTTTCGGCTGCCGTTCGAGTTTCAACAGCAATTTAATGTTGCTCGATAGGAGAAACCCCCAACTGTCTTTATCAAGAAGACTCGACTCGATCTCGAGTCTCTCGCCCAACGCGTACTCAGCCCCAAACGTATCGATTGCTATCTTTGGAGGTCCGCTCGGCTTGTCGACAAACACGATTATCGGCGAGTTGCCAGCCTCAAAGACCTTAACCCTGTCGCAATTTGCAATTAGCGAGATGAACTCTCTGAGACACTTTCTATGTCCCATTGAGAAAGTTAAGACTCAAAATTCAGCGAATGGTATGAAAATGCCATTAAAGGGAGGATTGAGTCATGGGTTTGTCTCGACGGCAGTTCACGAAGGAGTTCAAGCTGGCGGCGATCCAGCGGTTGGAGATGGGGGCGCGGCTGGCGGAGGTGGCACGAGCGTTTGAAGTGAACCCCAGCGTGCTCCATCGCTGGCGGCGGGAGTTTCGCCAAGGGCCCGGCAATGTGTTTCCGGGCCTGGGGAAACGGCGCTGGGAGGAGGGCCAGGTCGCTCAACTGGAGCGCAAGATCGGTCAGCAGGCGCTGGAGATTGATTTTTTGAAGGGGTGCTTGCAGCGCATCGACGAGCAGCGGAAACTGCAGGCACTGGCGGGAAAGCCGCTGTCTACCAGCAGATCCAGAGCCAAAAGGAGGGAGGCGAGGGCTTGACGGTGGAACGCATGTGCGAGTTAGCGAAGGTGAGCCGGGCAGGGTTTTATCGCTTTTCCCGCGCCCCGCCGGGGCCGGATCGGAACATGAAACTTCGGGACGCGCTGCAACGGGTCGCGCTGGAATTTCCCAGTTACGGCTGGCCGCGGATGACGGCGGAACTCCAACGTCGCGGTTGGGCGGTCAATCACAAACGCGTCTACCGTCTGATGCGCGAGGACAATCTGCTGTGCCTGCGGCGGCGGAAGTTCGTGGTGACCACCGACTCCGGGCATGGCCTGCCGGTGTATCCGAACCTCGCCCGCACTCTGAAGCTGAGCGGCCTCGATCAACTCTGGGTGGCCGATATCACTTACATCCGCCTGGCGCTGGAGTTTGTCTACCTGGCGGTGATTCTGGACGCGTTTTCGCGGCGCGTGATCGGCTGGGCGCTGGACCGCACGCTGGAAGCCGCGCTGACGCTTGAGGCCTTGCACATGGCGCTTGGCGAGCGGCGATCGCGGAGGGCGGGACTGGTGCATCACTCCGATCGCGGCGTGCAGTACGCCAGCGCCGATTACACGCAATTGCTCCAGGCCCACGGCATCCACATCAGCATGTCCCGCAAAGGCAATCCCTAGGACAATGCCGCGTGCGAATCGTTTATGAAGACTTTGAAGTACGAAGAGGTCTACCGCACCGAATATCGCGATCTAACCGAGGCTCGGCGAGCATCGGCGTGTTCCTGGAAAAAGTCTATAACCACCAGCGCCTGCACTCCGCCCTCGGTTATTTGCCCCCGGCGGAGTTCGAGCGCGACTGCAGGCCCAAAACAAAAAGGAGGCCGCTGCGCGGCAGCTTCCCTTATGAGTTTTTCAGGCATGGGGAAATCTATCATTTCGATGAGGGCGCGATCCCTGCGGACCACGCCCTCGCTCATCGAAACGATGAGTTTCCAGCTGGCTATTCCTTGGCAGGTTGCGCTCCCGCAGAGCCTGCCTCCGCTTCACCAGCCGGCGCCCATTTTGCAAGAAAACGCCTTCGCAGTACAATACAATTCCAGCGAACGGCGAACAGTGTCTTAACTGTTTGTCTCACCCCAGGGGATAGGTACTGGCCATATCCTATGGCTAGCCACTTGTTGGGCGTTATAAACACCGCACACCCTTTCACCGATAGTAGCTTAAACCCCCGTTCCCAAAATGGAATATACAGGTCCCAATTGCCTTTTGTTGTTGCAAATGCTTTGGCAATCTCCTCCCTCTGCTCCGGCATTTCTTTCGTCATCCTCTCGGAGTCCACATACGGGGGGTTGGCGATCACGACATCGAAACCACCCTCCTCCTGAAATACCTCGGCAAAATAGAGTTTCCAGAGAAAAAATGGTCTCGTGTCCGATTTTTTGAGCCCGTCCAATTTGTCGAGTTCAGCCGTCTTTCCTTGTTCTTTGAGAGTTGCCTCTATGAGATCCCATTCCAGTGCCGTAATTCTCTTCTTGATAACCTCCTTACGTTGCCTTTGGGTCGTCCCAAAGAACTCCCTGTGCAGTTGCTTCAACTCCCCGGCCTTACGATTCGCTTCGCTATACGCCTCGAATAACCCGGCGTTGGTGGCCATATCCGGCTTTCTGTTAGCTAGCCTCTTGAGTTCGGTAGCTATTCTATTCAATGCGTTACTGAGTTCTGCTTGTTTATTTGGCCCTAACGAGCCTTGCGAATGAAGCGAAAAATACTGCTTCTGCAGTTCAATCTGTTGTTCCTTCAACTCCTCGATAGCGCCGTCGATCGGCAGTGGTGCAATCATCTTCTCGTCAAACAGCTGAATACCATTGAAATCTTCCAAAAGACTGTTTCCCTGCATGATCTTGTAATCTAAATTGGGGAGTGGTTTGATTTGTTTGATGTCGTCTTCGTCGACTACTAGGGAGAGCCATAGCCTAAGCTTCGCAATCTCCACCGCACCCGGATCGATGTCCACACCATAAAGAGAATTCTGAATGCAATGGCGCTTGAAATTGTAGCTGGTGCGCCCATCGCCGCCAATGCACGGCGAGAGGATGCAACGAGCTCTGACAATTTCACTCATCATGCCCACCGGGAAAGCACCCGATCCGATTGCCGGGTCACAGACCTTGATATTTGCAAGGCCTTCATCAATCGCCGCCGCAGATCTTTGGACTCGTTCCGGAAGGGCACGCTTTAAACCATCGGCCAGCTCGGAGTGCTTGCTTCGCCTCTCGACGATGTCGTCGATCGCCTCGCCCCCGGTAATGAGTTGATTGATGTCTTTCCGCGTGACAACCCCGTCCAGATCCGTGACAAGATAGTTGATTAAGCTCTGCTGGCACATATAGTGGACAATTTCGCGCGGAGTGTAGTACGTCCCCTTGGACTTTCGATCTTTCACTTCAAGAAGGTTCTCAAAGACCTTACCTAGCATCTCCGGATCGACGGCGACCTCACGCTCAAGAGGCTCGTCCTCCTTAACTGTGAAATTATAACGGTCAAAGATATCTAAGATGCCGTCACCGGAGTCACCCTCGGCAGTCTTAGTCGAATTGGAAAAAAGCGTGTCAGGGAGGAGAATGTCGGCGTGGATCCAGTCATAGTCATTCACGGGATCGAATAAACCACCGTTCAGAAAAGGAATCTTACAGTTAAATCGCGCGTAGTAATCGTCGTCTCGTTCCTTTGCAAGGGCTTCATAAAATAGCGGCTCTAGAATGTCATTGAAAAAGTTGTTGTAATTTCCGTGCTTGCCTTCAAACAGTTGGCGTATAAAGTTCCTCGGGCCGGATCCCCAAATAGCATCGCGACCCACGCCGAACCACCCCTTTTTCTGCAGGAAGTAGAGAAATATGATCTGCCCAAGTAGCTGCTTAGAAAAATCCGCAGTCCTGACATGCTTGCGAACAAACTCCGCTTTCACGATGGAACTCTCGTCGACAATGTTCTTTAGCGTTTCGTTGGTTCTAAGGAACAGGTCGCGGTATTTTTCGAAGAACTCGTCTGTAACCTTTTCAATATTGAAAGCATCTTCGAGTTCCGACAGCGTCGGATTGGCTTCATCCTCCTGCACCACGGGAGCCAGCTGGCCTTGGGCTGTGTGACTGTTTTCGTTTTCGCCCACCAGGAATGACCAACGTCTCGCCGGAGTAAACTCTTCCTCAACTTTTACTCGGCCACCCTTTGTTTCGGCGAACTTATAGTCCATCTTGACGAGAGAAAATCGCCAGTCAGTCGAAGTCGGCGATACGAACGCGACCAGACCCGCATCTCGCTGATTTTGCTCCTTGAGATAGCGCGCCACAAAATTTCGCTGTGCGGTTCGTGCGCGCTCAAGCGATGTCCCCCGCTGAAGATACACGACTAGGAGGTCTACCCGATTTTTGGCCGGATCGGTGTACGTACCTACTCGTTCATACTTACTTATGAAGTCCTTGTAAGCGGTCGGAATGGGAATGACGGCCGAACTTGCACGAGACGCATCAAACGTGTTCAGTAGATTCTTGCAGAAGTAAACGAATCGGTCCTTGTTAAAGATGCCTTCGAAGGTCTCTCTTACAATCTTATGGCTTTGTGTTTTGTCCATATCAACGACTCGTCAGATATTCTGAAAGTATTACTTCCCTTTTTCCCGTTGCGTGAGGTGCACTTTCGGCATAATGGCTTTGGAGAAGTCTGTCTGAAATATTTGTTTGGAGAACGGCTAGCAGCCTGAGCGCAGAAATGCCGTGCTTCATATCAGCCTGGAGGGCTTTCAGTGTCTCCTTGGTCGTTTGTCTTGGCAGTCCTCCCTCCTCCAACTGCTGCAAGATCTTAGTGAGATAATCTTCCTGGTCATCCGTAAACTGGCGCCGGTCCTTCAGAATCGCCTTCACAATCTTGAGGATCTGCGCCGCGCTGTCTCGACCCTGCCGCCGGCCTGCCTCTTGTATCTCTATTGCCGTGGCGGCGGCGAATATCTCTTTATTGCGGTCGAGCATTTCGTAGAAGTCGCCACCTAAAGAAGCACGCGGTGTTTCGATGCTGGCTTCGAGTACGCCCGCCGCCGCAAGAAAATCGAGCTCTTGCGGCTCGGAATTATGAGTCGCTCTGAAAAACTTTTGCAATTTGCCTCGACGGAAGTAGGTCAGTAATGAGCTGCTTCCTGCCGTAACTACGCGCGAGGATCGAGCTTTCTTGGGCAGCCGCTTTATCTGCTCAAACAGCGATGGATCGGCGTCGCGGATGCCTTTAATGATCTGCAGGTATTTCAATTCACTTTGTTCGCTGTCGTCTTCACCAGTCGCGGATCGCACAGAAACTAAACGGTCAAACAATTCATGTGATCCTATTGGCTCACCTTCCGTGAGGAGAGCGGCATCCCCTCCCAGCAACGTGAGAAACGCGTTAATTTTCCCCGCTGCAGCCTCCTTCAATTTGATTTGGTCATTGGATTGGCGTGTCGGAAAAAAGGTAAATGTATAGATGTTGTCGAACTTGGTGTCTACGCGGTTCACGCGGCCGACTCGCTGCATCATCCGGGTGGGGTTCCACGGTATATCGTAGTTGATCACTACATTAGAGCGGTGAAGGTTCACTCCTTCCGACAGCACTTCAGTCGACACGAGAATCCGGTAATCATTTTTCGGAACTCGGGCCTTTGCGTCGAAATTGTCGATTACCTTGTCCCGAATGCTTTCGTTTGACCCTCCGGAGAAGCACAACGCCTGCCCAGGAAGCTGCGAGTCGATGTTCCTTGTCAGGTATTCAGCCGTTTCCCTCGACTCAGTGAAAATGATGAGCTTATGCTTCCTGAGAATTGGGCTTGTTCTTAGCTTCCCCAAGAAAGCGATCAGCTTCGGATCGCGTGAGACAGATTTCCACAAGCACTCGATCTCCCGCAGGATCGCCAAGTCGCCCTCAAGGTCACTCTTAAGCGCCGCCCTGAAGGCAGTGTCCTTGAACAACTCCGCCTTGCCCTCGTTGATCAGACGCTGAACTGCGTCATCATCATCATCATCTAGCAATTCGAATATTTTGCTTGTGTATTTTTTGCTGACGTAGACATTGCCTTTTTCGTACTCAGAAAGAAATTGCGTGTATGAGTGTATAAATCTATCTATCGATTGGCGGAACGCATAGAAGCTGCTTTCCAAGCGCTTGACCAAAAGGATTTTCATGAACTTGCCCATATTCCTCTGCGACAGCTCTTCGGGCTGCGTTAGGTCCCCCTTGAAATACAACATCGGAGTGTAACGGGCATAGGTGAACTTTTGCGTGACGAGTTCCACCGTTTTTGTAAACACGGCGTCTTCTGCTTCGTCCAACTCATAGAAAAACGGTTCGGGCTTTTCTATAGTCGGAAAGCGCAGTTCTTGTCTCTTTAAATCCTCTCCAAAATAGCGACTGATTTCTGTGCGTGTTCTCCGGACCATCAGGTACTTCAAGACGTGTTCCCTGATTTCCTTCGCATTCTGCTTTACGCGAGTGATGTATTCCTCGTAGTCCTTTTGACGGTCGAGACCTTTGAGGGTCTTCTCTAGGTTCCCGAAGAATCTTTCCAAATTAGGCAGATTGGGAATGGTACTCTTCCGGGAGTTTTGGAAAAGCTTAATTTGGCTCAAGATATCTTTTGGCGAGTTGTTATAAGGAGTGGCGGTCACAAGAATGATTCGCTTGCCGCGACAGATCTCCGCCAGTTGTTCGTAGGTGACCGTAGTTTCTGTCCGAAACCGATGGGCCTCATCAATGATTACGTTTAAGTACTTATCAGTACCGCTCTTGATGAGGCTGTCTAGCTTGCCAAGAGATTCAAAGTCAGCAGGCACTCGAAAGTCGGAAAAGACATTCGGCCAAGAGCCCGGATTATTGCGGTCGAGTAGTACTGGCGGAGCGACAACGAGGGTTCTGCCATCAAGCTGCCCGGCAAGCATTGCTGAAATATACGTTTTGCCGAGTCCGACAACATCGGAGATAAAAACTCCTCCGTACTCTTCGAGAATCTTCTTGGCGTTCAATACGGCCTGCTCTTGATATTCTAGTTTCTTGAAATCTGTTGGCAGGTACTTTACGAAGAGGTCTTCGGCTTGATTGAGTTCATCCTTGAAATATTCGTATAAAAATTTCAAATAGAGCTCGTACGGCGAGACACTTTGACTGAACCAGGTACGGGTCTGAATCGTCTCGACATATTTTTCACTTACATTAACCGCATTATTCCACAGTTGGTTGAATTTCTGAAGTGCAAAATCGTAGTCGGCCCTAGTTTTGAGCTCAACATTGAACTCCAAATTGTCCATCAGACCAGCCTGCGTAAAGTTACTCGATCCGGTAATCACTCGTCCCTTGTCACGGTCACTCTCGGCAAAGGTCATGATGTAAACCTTCGCGTGGAGTCTCTCAGACGGATAGGCTCGGATTTCCAACTTATTGCTTCTGACCCATTCAATGAATTTCGCAACACCTTCTTCCACGTTGGAGTTATCGGCAGAATTATCCAGCTCTTCTTGGACAAGGTCGGACACCTCCTGCTTCACCTCGGCATGGGAGAACTCAAGAGAAGACTGGACGGTCGCCTTTTGCGCTCGTGAAATGAGATCGAATGTCGCCCGGTTGGTGCTAACACCAATCAGAATGCGTATCTTCTCGGTGGCCCCAAGAGATTGATAAAGAGTGTGGAATCCGCTCGCGTAGAAGTAGCCGATTAAGCAATCAAAAAAACGCGTGTCCTTGATGAGTACCGTGAACCGATCTCTGAGGGTTTGATCGGCTTCGTTTGTGATGAAAGTGAGGTCTGAGTTCATGGCGTTTATGGTCTGTAGTTCAGTAGAACTCATCGTTCTTCCAAGGCAGGAAGCATTGATAATACCGCAGTTTTTGGAAAGAGAGCACAGAAATTCTAGGGTTTCGCAGGCTCCTTTTTATCCTATCCCGTTTCCGGAAATCCCGCAAAAAAGCGGACCCGCCGACTGGAGCAAGATTCGCCGACAAATAATTAAAAGGCTAACGTCGTCGGGCTCGCCTTTGTGTTTCTGGCCGCGCATCCAAGCGATCCGAGAGCATAAAAAAGCCGAGACGGCCAGTCTCGGCGTAATGAACGAATTGCCCCTTCTTTATCGTAGTTTGGCGAGAAAATCGCCAAGATGTGCGGTGGCTTTGAACTGTGGGATCGGGTCGAGTTCCTTGAAGGCCGACGTAAACGCGTTCGAGAGGCTCCACACTGTGCGGGGAGCAAACTCCGGGAACTTTGGGTTGAAGTACAGGTCGTGCACGGGCCGCGCAAGGTGCCGGGGCGCTTCGAGCTCGCCTTCGACGAAGGCCCGGTAGATCACCATTTTGGCCTGGGCGTCAGGCAGTTGGAGTTCCTGCCACGCCTCCACCTGGTGCTGCAGGGGTTCGAAATTGCGCTGCATCCGGTCGACGCCGACGGAAATCGAGTCAATCAGGCTGAAGTGTTTCGAGTGTTTGGCGAGGACGGGAGTGAAGTCGCCGTAGAAGGCCATGTTGTCGCAGACGAACACGCGATAGCCGACCGTCATGGCGAGCCGCATGGACTTGTCATTGGCGTTGCGGATGCCGATGGAAAACCGGCACTCCGCAAAGCTGGATTCCAGGTCGAGGACGCCGAACATCTTCATGCCGTCGCCTGAAACCGCGTACTCGTCGCGCACCACGCCGATGTTGCGGAAACCCAGGGTTTCGACGAGGGCCTGCACGATCTCGAAGTGGGGCACCGGATGGTGCGTGGCGGTTCCTGCCGGGGTGGGGATGGTTCTCAGTTCCTCCCGGCTGAGTTTCTGTGTGCCGCTGTGGGCCATAAGGGTTGCTTGTTCCATATTTTTTCTCCTTGTTTGTTAAGGTGCGATTCGGGCTTGAGGGCCCGCGTCGGCGGAAGGTGCACGGCTCCTCCCGCCGGCGCGGACCTTCAAGTGCGACGAACGGTGCTTTGGGAAAGACCGTCCTGGGAGCGGGAACGCTCGGTTCTACGAAGGCTGTGGAAGTAGGTGAGCCCGAGGGCGACCGCGTCGAAAATGCTCATGCGGCTGTCCTCGGTCTGCCAGGGTTTCCGCTTCGGAGGCAGCCGCACCACGAGTTCGGGAAAGGCCCGTACCAGGGCGGTGGCGATCCCGTACTTGGTGCCCGCGCCGGTCCCGGCGAAGGTCCGGTAGACGGCCGCACGTGGCACGGCGCGGCCCTCGACGGCGGACTCTCTGGCTGCGGCGAGTATTCTCTGTGTAAGCTGCCTGACTCTGGGATTGCGCCGTGACTTCCCGTGAACACAGTCTTCGACCACGATAACCGTGGGCAGATAGCGGCGAACCAGTTCTCCAATCTTATGGAGCGCGACACGCTCCTTGTCCTGCCGGACGTCCTTCGTTCCCCAATCCACGAGGCAGAGCGGCCCCTCGAAGACCGCGAAACCGAACCCCCTCGGATGAGGGTCAATCGAGAGGACACGCAATTCCCGGTAACGCGCTTCCATCATCGGTCCGTGATCGGCGTGTAGCGCAGTTCCTCGTCCCCGCCTTCGACCAAGGCGCGGAGGTCAGCAATCATCCGAGCCAAGATGGGGCTCTCCTGGCGCTTCCTGAGGCGGCTGACGAGCTGCCGGACTCTGCGGAGCGTTTCACGCTCGGCGCGCTCATAGATTCCGGCAAAGAGTTCCCGCGCCGGCTTCTGGAAAATAACCTCGTAGGCGAAGATGGTCTTGAGATCCGGGATGCGTCCCGACCGCTCGTACCGAGATACCTTGGCTTCACCGTGGCAGCCGAGCAAAAAGGACACTTCACGCTGGGTGAGGCCAAGTTTCTTGCGGTACGTCCGCAGGTAGTTGTCGAGCTTGTCGGTCTGCATTGGGGAAAAGGGGAGGTTGCCATGAGGGGCGACCTCTTTTCTCTAGCGTAGAGGCGGCAAGGAAGCGATAAAAGGCGGGAAAAATTGTCGGCAGCGACAAGTTTTGAGACAGTAAAAACAAAACGCCGCAGTCTTGAAATAAGGCTCGGCGTAAGGGCTGTGCGGAAAAAAAGGGATGGCACAGCCTCCTAATAATACGCAGGAAGAATGCTTTGTGTTTCACTTCCGGCGTTCGCGGGGGGCGAGGAGTTCGATCGAGGCCCAGCTTGCGGCGTGTCTGGGAAGTGAGGGGTTTGGCGTAGATCCCCAGAAATTGAAAAAAAG
This sequence comes from uncultured Acidobacteriota bacterium, assembly GCA_963831905.1. Lineage (GTDB taxonomy): Bacteria > Acidobacteriota > Terriglobia > UBA7540 > UBA7540 > CAVROP01. The sequence goes on from CAWHRX010000006.1 coordinate 288,671, forward strand.
TGGCCGGGGTTAAAGTCAAATCCGGTAAAAAATCTCCGATTCGATCGTAACCCCGTTAAGCCCTACGGGGTCAAAGGAGACGCGAAAATCCTTACCTTCGACGGGCAACCATTCGTATGCTCTGAGCTTATCTATCAATCCGGCGAGATTAGCGGTCTCGGCTACGGCTTCCTTGAAAACTTCGTAGTCTGCCAGGATAAGGTCGTGAGAGTCCAGCCACAGAAAAAAATCCCGAGCGACAAATACGAAGGCGACTTGTTGGTATTCATTCAGCGGTCTCTTCAGCTTGCCTTTGGTAGACAGAAAGCCCGGATTCTCCCCTAGAAAAGTTCTCACATCCGAGAACCGTTGCGATCCTTTTCCGAAGTCCTCTTCTCGATGAATTCGCTCCTTCCATTGAGACGACGGCTTCCGAAACCATTTCAATTCAGCGATTATTACCGCCTTCGCTTCTTCATCCACCAGAAGAAGGTCTATGTCGGGCAGACGATTAGGAAGTGAGATTCGGACGCTCGCTGAAAGGTTTTTCGGGCACCGAGGAAGGAGATCGTCCAGCATTTCCTGCTCCTTCATCTGCGCCGCTTTGTCGAAATATGATTCTCTGCGGTGGTTGCAGACGCGAAGGATATTCTCGTCGGCCCTCGAGTGAAGCGGGAACTGCGGCGCAACGGCGAGGACATTGTCACCGACCGCGATGAACGGTTCAACGTGTAGGTCCCAATACCGATCCCTGACCGTCAGGTCCTCGACAATCGCGGAACATTTTGCTTCTTCGAGCCCGGCGATTCTTGCTAATAGGTTCGCCAATTGGTCCGATGTCCGCACCATCACGCACGAGTTCACGGGATATTGGTGTCGCATGCCAAACCGGTAACAGAAATCCTCATGCGCTGAAAGCACGGTTGTGAGGGCGGCATAGGCCCGTTTCAGCTCGCCCATGGTATAGGGGCCGAGGTCCAGCGAGTCAGCGCGCCGGAACATTGCATCGAGCCTTTCGAAATAGGAAGGAAACAGCGACTTATAGAACTCAATTGGCTCGGGGTATGCCATTGCCAGACGGCCGGCATAAAAACAGCGGGACAATGCAGCATCCCTGTCTTGCGCTTGGGCGAGAGAGAGTACCAGCCCCTCGTCTTGCGCAGGGCTGGAAAACGGCCGAAACCCCTTCTGAAACGCCGACACCCGTCTTGCGGACATTCCCCCTGGAGCAGTAAAGCGGACTACAGACTCCGAAAGAAGCTCCGCGAACTCCCTGTCTTGGTGCCACATCGAAAAGCAATCTGAAAAGACTCGGTAGTTGGCTGCGATTGCCAGCACTTGACTGACGGCTCTGGCAAGCGACAGGGTCCACTTAAATGCCTGCGCCTCTGATTTCGCTTCCTTCCCCTTTTCTTGGATCCACCGCAAGGCGAGCGCGCCTCGTATGCTAAGGTTGATCAAATTTACGTCGTAGTTCTTGTACCCGCGTTCTTCACGGGCCCGCTCCGTGGCGAGCACGAGAGAAACGAGGACCGCCCATGATGCCATCCCTCGCGGAAACGAGTAGATTTCCAGGTCGCTGAAAGACGCGTCAGCTCGACTCTCCAGATTGTGGAGAATCTCGATAACGCGATCCGGAGAGTTTCGTTTCAGCTGCATGTTCGCTAGTAAGGTGGCGACATCCCTGATGGGCGGCCTCTTGCTTCCTTACATCAGGCCTTCCAGGTCCCAGTGTAACACGCGGGGACCAGGGACCAGTGCGCGTTTGACGTGTCAATAGCATGAAGGCGTAATGAACGGGCTAAAGGATTTGCCTTGTCCTGTGAACTTCGTGAACTTGGTGAACTTCACTCAGGGTGGGGGTCAAAGTAGGACTCTCGGAAACCCGCATCTTGCTTTACTTGGGATCTAGGCCATCCCCTCGGCTTGTCCATCCTCCGTAGAGTTCACAGAGTTCACGGAGTTCACACTGTCCTGCGTGTCCAGGGCGATACCGTACTTTTCGCACAGCCGGGCCAGCTTTGTATGCTCGGACGCTGCGATAAAATAACCGTCCCGGCGTCGTTCCGTTTTGAGCCCCAGCTTGCGGCGCACTACGTTTCCGATCCAGTGGGGCGTGACCTTCCGCTCGAAATCGTCGCCGTAACGGTCCGCCATGCGCTCGGCGATCTCCTTGATCGAAACTCCGTCGGCATAAGGCGACTCCCGGAGTTCCTGAATGATTTCAAGCACTTGGGCCTCCATGTCCATACCCCGGTCGGCCACCAGTTCCCGGTGATATTCCCGCGCCACCTCCCGCAACGCCTGCCGGGCCTCGGCATCGTCGATCACGCTCAGGAGGGGTACGAAGATCTGGGAAAGCCGTGGCTCGATGCTCCGGTCCACCAGGCTTGGGTCGATCTCCCGCCTTCCGAAGTTGCGGATGCGGAACATCAGGAGCTTGTTGCGGATAGCGAGCGATTCCTGCTGGTACTCGGCAGTGAGGTTGAGCGGGATATCGTCGCGCAATCGCCGGCCTCCGGTTTCTTCCGTCAGACACCGGCTTTCGAGCGCCCGGTCCTGGAAGAACCCGCGCGTGGACACGAGTTTCGGGCCGAACACGGCGTAGGCGCGAGGACTGAATTCGCGGCTATTCACGGACTCGCTCCGCAGGACGGGGAACCCCCGCGCGTTCCCGTTGTTCAGGATCTTCACGATTTCCGCCTTCTCGTCCGAGAACCGGAAGTCGCCTTCGTCAATGATGAGCGTACCGCGTACGTCGTTCAGGATGCGGAAAAGCGGAGAGACGGTGGAGGCGCCGCTCGCGAAGATAGGCTTGTAGCAGAGCGACCCCGCCGTAAGGAGGAATCGCGTCTTCCCAGTCCCGGTGTCGCCGCGCAGCCGAAGATACGGCAGTTCGTTGAAGGCGTCATAGACCCAGCTGAAAAGGATGTAATAGCTCGCGATCTGTTCGAAGAGCGGCGAGATGTCCACGTAGCGGTGGATGAACTGCCGGATCTCGGCGATGAGCGCGTTGTCGGATTCGTACTCTGCTGCCTCCGAGGGAAAGAGCACCACGTCATTTTTCAGGAGGTTGTTCTCCGGAGAATACGGGACCAGCATCTGGCCGTCTTCCAGGATGTTCGGGACGTAGCGGATTCCTCCTTCCTTTGCGGCGCAGAGAACGTCCGGTGTTCTTTGGGCCGGTAGACCATTTCGATGAGCGAGCCGTCCCGGAGCACCCCCGACACCGTGGGCGTCGCGTGCTTGTTTTTGGCCTTCTCGACGGCTTCCCTGGTCTTCCGAAATTCGTTCTCTCTATTAGTGGGAAAGGCTGGGGTAAGCATTAGTCCTGAGTCTATCTCTGCGGCGCCGATAGCCAAGGGGGGAGAAGTTGCCGGCGACGGCAACTTTTACAGCCTTGGCTGTCTTCTCGCCACCTGCAACAGTGGCAGTAATGAAGGATCAAAAACGTCAAAAACAGACCTGCCCCAAAGTCCGCGTCACGCATTTGCCAACCACAGACGATACGCTTCAACATGAGTTCTTTCGCGTCTTTGATTTGTTGGGCTTAGACGAAGAACTCGTACCCCCGCACTTGCGAAAACGCATCAGAGGAATAATATGTAAGCCAAAGGGCGAGCACGAAGACTAGCTGCAGCAAGCAATAACTTTATTACTCATGGAGGCCAATCAAAAACGAGCCTGCGCTCTCGTTCGGGTCAGCACGGAAGAGCAGGCGCGCGGAGGGTACGGCTTGGAATTTCAGGACGAGGACATCAGAAGTTTCTGCAAACGAAACAATTTGGATCTTTTGCACGTGTTCCGGGACGAGGGTTATTCGGGTGGCACCGCAGACCGGCCGGGCTTCCGCGACATGATGGAATGGGCGCGAGAGAAGAGATTTGACGTGCTTGTCGTTTGGAAACTCGACCGGCTTTTCCGCGATACCAAGCTTACGCTGCAAACCATAGACGAACTAGCGGCCTTGAAAATTGAATTCCGTTCGGTTCAGGAGGCGTTTACCCATGATTCAAATGGGCGTTTCCTATTGACGATTTTTGCCGCCGGTGCCGAGAAGGAACGAAAAGACATCAATTTGCGCATGCAGTCCGGCAAGATAGCCGCCGCCAAGAGGGGCTCCTACGTCTACGGAATCAGTAATCCAGCATTTGGATACAGGTACAACATGGCCTCGAAACAATTGGTGATCGACGAGGAAGAAGCCACCGTTATAAAGCAGATTTTTGACTGGTACGTGAATGGGAAGCTGAGCATTTACAAGATTCAGTGCCGGTTGAATGAGATGCATGTACCGACAAAATACGATCGGATGGGCCGAAGCAAACGGACGGCAACAACGGGGTGGTGGTGCTCGCGTGTAATTGGGCGGATTCTCGGCAACGAAGTGTACGCGGGCCGGCTCATGTTGCGCAAGTATAAGCAATGGGGGCTGTCACATAGGGAGGCCAACATGCGCCCAGAGGAGGATTGGATCGCGATTAAAACTCCGAACATCATCTCACGAGAACTATTCGCCCAGGCGCAGGCACAGCTCGTCAAAAACGCCGCAAATTCGCCCCGGAATACCAAGAGGCTTTACCTTCTTGGAAAGTTGCTCGTCTGCGGCAATGACGGAAGGAAGCTACAAGCCCACACGATGCCAGGCGCTGAAGATGGGAAGGGTGTCAAATATTATTATTGCAACGCCACGGACAAAGCCCACGCCGCCATTCCTTGTAAGTCGCGCCGGGTAAGAGAGGACAGGTTGGTGCCCCCCATCTGGGACAAACTCAGGGAGCTACTCACTCAACCGAGTCTCGTACTTCGACACCTATCAGACTACCGAAAAGAGAAGACCATGATCACGGATGCCGAAGCGAGAAAGCAAACGCTGGAAAGAAACAAGCAGGAGATCGAGGTGCGCCTCCAGCGTTTGGCAGAAGTTTACGTCAACGGCGCGGTCGACAAAGCCTACTACGTATCAGAACGGCGCAAGTTCCTCGATCAAGCTGAAGCGGCAAACAGGGAACTTAAAAGGATCGAAATTGTAACGGGTTCGGCGATGGACATAATTGCCTCCGAGGGCTCCATTCGGGAGCTCTACAAAAAATATAGGGACAAACTGGAGAGTGCCTCCGACGAAGCTAAGCGTGAAATATTCCAAACGTTCATCAACTCTGTTGTCGTCCGAGGCGAAGAGTTGGAAATCGAAATCAGGTTGCCGTCCAAAGATATGATTGCGGGGCAGTCTCTTTATCCGCAGCCCGGCAATAGTGTCCCCAGCCTATTCCTGAGAGCTCATCTGCTACCTAAGTTTATTCACAGGAGCGCGAAACAAGTCTAGCGATGGGCGCCAAGAATCACGCTGCGCTCCGGTAAGAGAGGTCCTTCGCATGACAGAAATACGCAACGTAATCCGGCAATGCGGCAATCCGGCAATGCGGCAATCCGGCAATGCGGCAATTGCGGGTTACGAGACATTCTTGAGATGTTGCCGGATTATAGCGATCGGACTATAGGGTATGATCTGCAGACGCTCGTGGAGCGGGGTTCCGTGGAACGGATAGGTGCCGGCAGACCATCGGTTTACTACCGTATTCGGCAACCGGCATAGGCAGCGCAGCAGCCGCAACGGGGTAACTTTTAGTGAGTTTTAGCGTTATAATTTACCGTAAAGGTTCAGTGTGAGGCTGGACCGATTATTTGTAGAAGGCTGTGTTTCTGCACGCGCCGCCTGGCGCCAAAGTAACGCAGCTTTCCGAATAGCAGCAACCCAGCCTCGCCAGAAGCGAGTGTTTTTAATCCCCTCTTGATAAAGATCCCGTGTTCTTCATCCTTCCCGCCGTCGCAACCTCACGGCGATCGCGGATAAGGATGACGAGTGCGGCCCAGAAGAGCACAAAAATAAAAGGTCGACGGTCTTTGGATCTATAACGGATCCCAAAGGTCGATAACCTAAAAAATTGTCGATAAATTAATCTCAGAAATGAAAAAATTGATAACAGTGGCCATCACGGCCTCCACAATATTGTGGGGCGTCGGATTGGCTGCGCTTCCTGTACAGGCACAGTCCACGGCGAGCCTTCAGGCTCAGATCGCGGCTTTGCTCGCACAGATCCAGACTTTGCAGGCCCAGCTTGGCCAGAGCTCAGGAACGACCGGCGCAATGGCATACAACTTTACCACCGACCTCACCGTTGGTTCAAAGGGTGCCAACGTGTCATCGTTGCAGCAGCTTCTGATCAACAAGGGATACCTGACCGGCGTTTCGGCGCCGACCGGCTACTTCGGAACATTGACCCAAGCAGCTTTGGCGAAGTTCCAGGCAGCGAACGGTATCGCCCCTGCAGCCGGATACTTTGGTCCTAAGACCAGGGCATTCGTGAATTCTATGAGCGTTGGCACAGGCACGGGCACTGGCACAGGCACTGGCACGGGTACCGGCACTGGCACCATGGTGACAGCTCCGGCGACCGGCCTTATGGTCACCTTGGCGGCCGACAACCCGATGGCGGGATCAATCGTTGCTTCCACGGGGAACAACTGTTCCTTCCCGACTTGTGGTAACGCAGCGCGCATTCCGGTCCTTTCGGTGAACTTCACCGCGGGGAACTCGGGTGGCGTTACGCTTACGGGCGTGCAGTTCCAGAAGACAGGCATCATTGCTGACAGCTCCATTGGCGGCGCTTACCTCACCCAGAACGGTCAGGTGGTTGCCCAGTATGTTTCCTTGAACCAGGGTGTGATTACCTTCTCCGGCATGCAGCTTGCGATCCCAGCCGGGCAGACGGTTGAGCTCACGCTTGCGGTTGACGCAGGCAGCGGCCTTGCCGCCGGTAACTCCACCGGGTTCGCAGTGCCTGCGGCGTCCGACGTGACGGCGGTTGACGCGAACAACAACGCGATCACTCCGACCGGCGCGTTCCCGCTCACGGGCAACACCATGACGGTAACGACGGTGAGCAACCCAGTGCTCGCTTCGGTGACGATCACTTCGTCCTCCATCGGCACTTCGGTGACGGCGGGAACGCAGGGCAACATCGTTGGTGCATGGGACTTCAACGTCCAGAACAACCCCGTTTGGTTTAAATCCATCAACTTCCACGTAATCGGCAGCGCCAACAAGGGCGACATCCGGAACGTGAAGCTTTTGGTGAACGGCACGCAGGTGGGCCAGACCCTCCCGACCGTTCCGGCAAGCGGCTTGGCATACTTCAATATGCAGTCCGCTCCGGCCAAATTGAACACGGGTGACAACAACGTCCAGCTCGTTGCGGACGTGATGGGTTCCCCGTCCTACTACTTCCAGTTTGAGCTCCTGAACGGCTATGACGTGTATGCGGTTGACTCCCAGTACAATGTCCCGATTGAAATACAAAACAAAGGTGGCATTGGTACCTCGGTGAGCATCGCGCAGGGCACGATCACGGTGTCGCAGGACACTGGGACGCCGACGGGCAACATCGCGGTTGGCCAGTCGGGCGTACCGCTCGCGAAGTTTGACATCTACGCCGGTGGCGAAGCTGTCAAGGTGGAATACATTGGCTTCTCGCTTGCTTTCACTGGCGTAAACACTGCTTCCGATACTGCTTTGAGCAAGATCGTGAAGAATATTTCGCTCGTGGATGACGCAGGGAACCAGGTAGGTACCACGATCAACACGCCTCCGTCCGGAAACTCCTGTGATGCAGGCACTCCGAGCGGGTTCACATCGGCGGGATTCCCCGGCGAGAGCAGCGCTCCGAGTTCGACAAACTTGACGTACGTTGATTGCTTCGGGACCCAGGGTTCCAACATCAACTACATCGTTCCTGCGAACACGACTCGGGTGCTCACGCTCAAAGCTGACATCCAGTCCACGGCGAACTTCGGCTCGGTTGTGGGGTCGCTCTTGCAGGAAACCAGCCAGAACTTGCAGGGCTTGACGTTCCAGCCAACCCGGCTCTTCGTCCGGCGCTACCGGTTCTTCGCTCACCTTGCAGAGCTCGCTCCTCACGGCTTCGCAGAATAACGCAGTCGGCACGCAGACCTTGACCCCGAACACTTCGGGTGCAACGGTCGGTTCCTTTGCGCTCACTGCCTCGTCCGCGGGTGGCGTGCAGGTGAACACGGTTTCGGTGGAAGTGTTGCCGAACGGCAATAGCGGTGTCGGCGGTTCGACGCCGTTCCAGAACCTGCGGATCATGGTGAATGGTGCGCAGTTCGGCACCACTCAGGCAGTGGTGGGTTCAACGGCTTCGGGCGGATCCACATATGTCTTCTCCGGCTCTCCGTTTACGGTACCGGCGGGAGGCACGACGGTCGTGAACGTCCTTGCCGACACGCTTTCAAGCGTAAGCGGCAGCACGACGGGTGGCGCGACAATGCTCACGGGTTGCACGGGAACGGGATTGGTTTCATACAACTCCGTTTCTTGCAATTCGGTGACCGGTCAGAACATCTCGTTCAACGCCAACGGCACGACGCTTGCGATCACCTCGGACTTCAGCCAGCAGGCATCCACGCAGTACGTGATGCCGTCCCAGCAGGTCGCGCTCGCTACGTTTGACTTCTCGGAGAACAAGAACATTGAACCCGTGAAGCTTACGCAGCTTGTGGTGACCGACGCGGTTGCCTCTTCGGGCGTGAAGGCGGCATTCAGCAACCTTCAGCTCTACAACGGCGCCAACTCGGTTGCGCAGGTGCAGTCGGGCGCGACGGGAGTGTTCATTGCGACGGCGACCACCACGTTGACTGGTTCCGCTGTGGGACCGGCAAACGTAACTTCCTCGGTCATCGTTAATGGAGTATCGTACGTTCTGACTGTGGCGAGCGGTTCTGCCGCTACTGCAGCGACGATTGCCCCGACCCTTCCGACAGGGTTGACGATGTCTCCGGCGGGCGGCCTCCTTACCTTCACTGCTGGTTCTGGTAAGTACGTGATCAGCGTAGGAGCTCCGACCGGCGGTACCGGCATCACATTGACGCCGATGACCGCGACGATCGGCAACTACTACACCTACACCTTCAGCTCGTTCGCCCCGAACCTCGTGATCCCGCAGAACGGCACCTTGCCGTTGGTCCTGAAGGGCGATCTGCCTAACTGGACCGCGGGTGCGGTTTCGGACAACACGACGAGCACGTTCTCCGTCGCGACACCTTCTGACGTGACGGCGTTGGGTGCGAGTTCGTCCAAGGCTCCGACCGTGACGCTCACGAGCGCTGCGGGGAACCCGATGACGGTGCTTCGCACCACGCTTACGCCTTCGATCGCATCGGTTGGCGGTACGCGCGCGGCGAGGAGTTCGCAGGATGAGGTAGCTACGGTAACGTTTACGGCGAACAGCGCCGGCCCGGCCACCTTGAACTACCTGCAGCTTACCTTCAGTGGTTCGCTCGTGTCTTCATCCGCAAGCTCCAGCTTTACGAGCAACAACGTTCAGCTGTGGCTGAATGGCGCGGTGTTGACGTTTGCCCAGGCGGTGCTCTCAACGAGTACGACGAATGGCAGCGTGGCGAAGTGGACATTCCAGACGGGTGGTACGGCGGGTACGCAGATCCCGGCCGGCGGTTCAGACGTCTTCCAGGTTGTCATCAACGACAGCGGTGCGGGGACGGTCGGACCGACGGGCAGTGTATCGCTCGGTCTGAACATCGCAGTTCAGAACAATACCGACGTACAGTACATGGATTCCTCGTTGTCCGACAGCACTGCAGCAACGGTCAGTCTTCCAGCGAACATTGTCCCGATTGCGACGCAGGTCGGCTTCAACCAGGGCGTCTAGTCCTCTACGCGGCCAGTTCTCTTTCCCTCCGCTTGTGACCTAGGGACAGGAACAGCAAACAGCCCAGTCGTAAAATTTACGGCTGGGCTTTTGCGTTGGTAATTTCAACTCGAAACGCGCTGAGCTAAGGATTTCGGGGCATCCGGATACTCAATTTCCGAGAAGCAGCTAGAGAAGCCTAAGCGGTCACCCAAATCCGGCCATCAGAAATGCTGACCGGGACATTGACTCGGGGAAAGGGGTGTTCGAGTGAGAGCCCTGATGAGTTCCAAGCGCAGGCGCGCATCATCCCCTGCCAGGGGCTACTTCGGCGCGAAGACCAGAGCCTATGTGAACGCGCACGAGTGACCCGTTTCTGAAATCAGGGAATTCCCCACACTCACCCGGATATGCATGACATCACTTCCGGCGAAAATGAATACTGAGAAGCCGCTCGCAGCGGAGGCAAGTCACGCGCGGGACCTGCAAGACAAGATCATTGCCGCTGTGGCAGGATTCTACAGAATCGGCATCGCGGCAATGAAGAGACGGACGCGCAAGGCAGACATCGCGGTGCCAAGGCAGATCGCGGTTTATTTGATCCGGGACATGACGGGATTATCCTATCCTGCTCTCGGACGCCTATTCGGCTTTGACCACTCCACGGCCATTCACGCGTATAAGAAAATCAGCAGGAACCGCAGCGCCGATGCCGGGCTGGACAACGACATTCGACAAATTGCGGACTTGATTCGGAGGGAGACTGTTTAAAGGACCCGGTCTTCGGAAAGATAATGTAGACATTAAGTCGTTCACTGGGGGATTCGATCGCTCTAACTTCAATACTGCGCAAAAATAAGAGCGGCTATCCCGCACCCTATTTCCCAAGTAGTAATGAATCTGTTCCATGTCAGAATCTATTCCATGTCCTCGAAATTGCGATATATGTGCTACACTGCCGGTGCTTTTTGGCTGAGGCCGGGCCATGTCGGTGAATATCGAGGTTTGCTCAGGTCCATGAATTCTCCGGGTCAGATCCGTTGCCGTCCCGCGTACTCGACGGAATGGCGAGGAGCCTCCGATGCAGTCGTTCGAACAGTTCGTTTCACAGCACGTCCCGTGGTTCTGGGGATTTCTTGCCTGGTCGGTTGTGATCCTACTTTTCCTCACAGTTGCCAGCATACCCGCGTATTTAATTCTCTATCCGATTGCCTCTAGGGTGCGGCGTGAAATAGGGTCTTACTTGGCACAGTTGTTTTCTGGGCATGCCGCTGCCCGCGAGGGCCGAAAACAATCACTCGGAACTCTTGTCGAGGATTTCAGGAGCAACTCCGGGCTTTCGTGTGTGTCGGAGCCCACTAAGGGATTTGAGAGCGCCCTCTGGTCGTTTACACGGATTCACAAAACGGCAAGGCCAAGACTCAAGAGCATCGAGGGCCTACTGCCGGCCTTTAAGCGGTACGGGGACAGACTGACGGAGGCGGTGTCGAAGTCGCCCGCCATGCCCCCGGAGATTCCCGCCTGCGAGCAAATCGCTTCTCAGGATGCCGGCCTCAGAATCGCGTGGGTGCATTTGATCGTGTCGAGCCTGCTCTTGATAGCCATGATGACGGTGAACACCGGCATGCTTGGCCAGATCCTGCGCGAGTTAATCGTCCACGATCTCTCCTATTTCGGCGTACCTCTCTATCTCGCGTTTGCACTTTTGCTTACGATAGCGGAGGCCGGCGTTGGATGTTGGCATGCGACGACGCGTCCGAAGGCCGGCGAGCCGCCGAAAGCTCCCGTTGGACAGGTAGTAACGATCTGCATTTGCATCGTTATGGCGTGCGTGGAAGGATTCTTCTATTCACAAGTGGCGCCTAGCAAGGACTCGTTTGTCGATCTCCCGATTGGCTATCAGCTAAAACAAGGGAAACTGTTCTTCCTTTGGGGCGTAGTCCTTGTTTCGGTCCTCTTCGGCCTCGGAGGCGTATGGCTGACGTCCTTGGAGCGAATTGCGTCATCGTCCAATCACCTGCCGTCCCTCCTTCGACGGCTGTCCCGGCACCGAGAGCGTTTCGCGACGGCTTGTGAGAAAACCGCGAGGAGTGCGAGCGACCTCACGCAGAAGGTCGAAGCGGCCGGAAGGCATCTGGAAAGCGCATCCCGCGAGGCGATTGCTGTCGCTGATTCCGCCGATCGGTTGGGGGACGCGGCCCGGCAGCGCGCGCCCGATGCGGTGCCCGCACGGTTGTTAACGAGTGCCGAGGCCTACCATTTCATCCACCTGTCAGGCTTGTGGTTTGTCCTGACGACCGTCACTGCAGTGATCGTGACGGCGAGCGGCTTTTTCGCAGTTCGCTACACGTTCCCCAGCTTGGCAATCGCCGCGTGCGTCTTTGTGTCCATTGGGTTGGCCGTGTATTTTGTCGTGCTCGGGTTACTGCTGCCCCGCGGCGAATTCTTCCTTGACGGGTCGGGAACGACACGGGCAATCGTATCGGGATCTCCATGGAGGGCAAAGACGATCATAGTGCTGGCGGTTGCCATGATCGTAGCCATCGTCGCACTGGCTTGGCGAGTCGGCGTGACGAGCTACCAAGCAGTGCTCTGGTTGGTCATCCTGGTGCTTGGAGGGGCGCTAGCCGGAGCTTGCAGCCAAGCTACGGCCAGCGGCAAGGGACTGCGACCATGGCTGCACTCGTGCGCGCACCTTCTCCTGTGCTGCTTAGAGGCAGGCGTCCGTACGGTCTGGCGTCTCGTCTTCGGCGTGTCCTATGGTGTTGAGGTGTTGGCTCTTGCGCTCGCGGCTCCCGTCTACCTCCTTCGGGGCCGCGATCTTCCCGCAATGCAAGTTACGCCTAATGATGGCACGGGAACTTCCTCGCCGCGATTGGCAGCTTGATTGGGTTGCACTTATGTCCGCGTTAACGCCCGCATCGCGCGTCGCGCTGGTGCTCACGATCATCGCCTCGTTGGGCGGATGTTCTGGCGCTAAGCAGCGCGTGTCCGGCAGTTCGCTCGTTGTGCTGGTCGATTTCAGCCAAAGTTTTGTGCCCTTGTCCGCTCAAGACGAGCGAGCGCTTCGGGAAACGTCGGCGGCGATCTCAAGGTTGGCCAGGCAGACGTGGGACCCGCCCGTGGCATTCCTGTGGTCGCGTATACAGAGCGCCAGTCTGGTCTCAACACCTTTGTGCGGACCCTTCCAGTATCAAGAGTCGCTTATCAAGCTGGAGAAGGATGATTCCGCCCAGCGGCTGGAGGAATGCACGACATCCACCGTACGGGCATCGGCCGATGCAAAAAACCGAACCCCATACACGGATATTTCGGGAGCGGTGGCGCTGGCTGCCGATCAAGGCGAGAGCGTTCCCGGATCGAAATATCTCATTATTATCTCCGATTTCATGGAGGATTTGCCCCCTGGAGCACACCCGGCGAGTTTCCGTTTGCACGGAGAGCGAGTGCTCTTGTTGCACAGAACAGGGACGGACCGGACGCCCAGCGAGGGACTGGAACATCTTGACCGGGTGCGCACATGGAGCAAGAAGCTGCGAGCGGCGGGTGCATCCTCCGTCGTATCCCTCCCGCTCGGATCGATCACCCGTGAACGGGTCATGCGGGCGCTAGCGGGCGGCGTGAAGAAAGGCACGGACGTCGTGGTGCTTCAGAATCTGCCGGATACGGCTCGACCTGAGATTCTCCGAACGATTGCCGAGACCTTAATCAAGGCCGCTCGCGACTGGGAGTCTCCGGTCACCGTCAGTTGGGCCGACATCCGCGATGAGCCCAATCCGCCCGATCAGATGCCGCCCTTGGAATTGAGTCCGCATCTCACCAGAGGTTCGGATGATTCCGCAAACGAGAATTTCCCGCTTCTTCTCAACGAATGCGCATCAGGCATGGAACGATTCTGGCCGGGAGCTAGAAAGGCGGACATTGGTGCGTCCATTGAGTACTACGCCGCAGCGGGTGCAGTCGACGCAAAACACATTGTGCTGATCATTTCGAGTTTCCCTGACTTACCTTCCGGCGAACGCGAAATGGCCGCTGACCTTTCCGGCGTACGCGTGGTGATGCTACCGGCACCGAACGGCGAGGATGCAGCAGACGAATCGGGATACGAGAACCGTCTGGCGCATTGGCAGGAGCGGCTGAGCCGGCAACACGCCGACGTCCGCCGCATCCCTTTCAACGGGCTCACCACGACCTCGTTGAGCAGGTGCATTTATGGGCACTAGCCCGAGTATGCAACCGGAACCCATTGAGCAGCGGTCGGTCGCCGCCGCCACGCCGCAGGTGCAACGAAATTGGTACGCTGCCGCTGCGGGACGACAGCCGGCCTTTGCTTGGCTTGTCGCCGCGTTTCTCGGTGTTGCGTCAATCACGGTCGCTCCTCCGGGCAAGGTGCGTTTATTACTTCCGGTAATCGTGATGCTCGTGTACACGTGGCTCACGTACCCGAGGGATCCATCCGCGGGAGCGGGACTGCGGGCGACCCGCATTGCGCAACTGGCTGACTCGGCGTATTTCCTCGGATTCCTGTGGACGTTGTGGGCGCTCATCGATTCGTTCGTGCTGAAGACACAGACCGAAGGCGATTCCGCCTTTCGCGTCTTCGGATATGCGCTCGTGACTACGTTTGCCGGCATGGGGACGCGATTGTACCTGCTGCAGTTCAAGTACGGCGGCGCCGAGCAAGCGGCGGAATCGGAGTTCACCGTCGAACGCAACCTTCAACTCCTGTCAGAGGCGATGCAGGACGCGCACCAGTCGATTCGGGCATTTCATAACCTCACGAACGCGCTCAACCAGAGCGTCGATGGACTGTCGAAGACAATGGTCGACTGGGATCGCCAGTTTGCAGAGACCCACCGGAAGACAACGGAGGCCGTCAAAGAGAACATCGCGTCTGTCGTGGCGGACATTCGTGCTGCACTCAAGTCGCCCGTGCAAGAATACGGCCGTGCTATCCGCGCGTTTACCTCCAACGTCGACCAGCAGTCGAAGTTCTTCGTGGAGGCCTGGCAAAAGTCGTCGGGTGAAGTCAGCCGGGCCTCTGCGGATGCGACACAAAAAATCAGCACGACGATCCGCGAGGCCGGCGAAAAAATCGCGTCCGATCATGCCTCGATATCTGAGCGTCTGCGCGACCAGTTTTTCCGGATGATTGAACAATTTCGCTTGTTATCCGAACGGCTCGCAAAAATTGACTTGCCCGCCGACGGATTAAAGTCCGTTGCCGACGCCTTTGCGAACGTAGAACGCGCGATCGCGGCTCTCGGCGTGCTGCTGGGTCCGGAAGGAGACGTGCGGATCAACCTCTACGCCTTCGCTCATGAGGTGCAGATCCGCGCGCAGGATGTGAGAAGTGCTATCGAGGATGTCGCCGGCCGGTTGGTTTCGATCAAGGTTCCGTCCGAAGTGGTGATCGACGCCGATAGCGTCAGAACTGCTCTCCAGAGGCTCGAGGGTGCCCTTGAGGATGTCGCGCGCCGATTCGACTCCATAAAAATCCCCCCCGCTGTAGTTATCGATGTCGATAGCGTCACACGCTCCCTTGAGAATCTCCGTGGTGCCGTCGAGGAACTATTGCAAAAGGCTGGCGACACGCGTTGGGAGAGGGCTTCGGAATCGGCGTCATCGGCCACTCTCCGGCTAACGAGTTCGATCAACGATTTGCGGAGTTCGCTTGATAGTGTAACTGCGACCGCGAAAGAAGTTCCCCGCGACGATGTGGGGAAAAGCAAGTGGTGGCCCTTTCGTTCCTAATCGGGTATGGAAAAGCCCGCATTAATCAAAACCGACCTGATTATCGGCATGACGCTGGCCGAAACCTTCCTCCTCATCTTGTTCGTGGTGTGGTATAGCCATGGCCCCGGCGCCGGGCAGGACTGGAAGCGAATCGCAGAGCAACGACAAGAACAAATCGATAAACTGCAGGCCGAGCTTCAGGCGGAGAAGGAAAACGTGGCCGAATTGGAAAAAATCCGCGATTGGTGGCGGAAGAACTTTCGGACTGATCCACCAGCTTCCCTTACCGCGCTCGAAGCCGCCGTGGGGCAAGGCGGCTTCACCATGGCTAAGACGGAGGGCGGGGCAAAAAACGGCGGAAGGTCGAATCTCATGCCGGTATGCTCGGAACTCGGCCTGAAGGCAAGCCTGTTCAGCGCGGTTATTCAGGGGCGCGATTCCTACGAGATCGATGGGCGCGTCCTGAAATTCAAAGATCTATCAGCCGCGTATGATGCGGACCTGCGCCAAGCAAGCCAACGATGCCGATACCTCGTCAATGTCTCGTATCAAGTGGGCGTTAACACCGAGGATTTTGTGGTCGCTTACAAACAGCTTCGGACGACGTTTTATGTGCAGATGCAGTAAACCCGTTGTGGCCTCCGTGTGTTTTGCGGTTCTCCTCGGACTTCCGACAGTTTGCTTCCCCTGGGGTCGGGAGGGCCATGAGATCATCGTCATGCTCGCCGAAAACTACATGCTCCCGGAAACGTCGAACCGCATGCGAAAGCTGCTCGCACCCCAGAGTCTAGAAGCCGCTTCAGCTTGGGCCGATGAGTACCGCACCCGACATCGAGAGACGGCGGCATGGCACTACATTAATATTCCTCTGATGGACTCCGTGCTGGACCTCGGGCGCGAATGTGCGCACGGCGATTGTGTCGTTGCCAAAACCGAGGAATTCACGACAATCCTCAACGACCCAGGTGCCGACCGCGATGCCAAGGCCCAAGCCCTGAAATTCGTTATTCATTTGGTGGGGGACCTGCACCAGCCCCTCCATGACGAAGATAACGGCGACAAAGGCGGCAACTCCCGTCGGGTGATCTTTGGAGGCCGCCTGGATAACCTTCATTGGGTGTGGGATGCGGGCCTGCTCCAGCATATGACCCGCGATCCTGCCGCACTCGCGGCCCTGCTGAAAGCGCGCATAACGGCCCGCGACCAGCAAGCGTGGGAAAAGGGGAGTATCGAGGACTGGGTCATGGAGGGCCATCAGCTCGCGCAGGCTGTCGCTTACGGAGACCTCCCGACCAACGAAAATCCAGCGTCTATTACTGCTCAATATGAGCGCCAAGCGGACGCGGTGATAAAGCTCCAACTCGAAAGGGCCGGAGTCAGGCTCGCCTATTTGCTGGACGCGAACCTAAAATATGACGGTGCTGCGAACACAGCGCAGAGCGAAAGGGGTGCCGCTGAAGGCGGTAATCCTATCGCGAAAGTCTGGGTCAACACGAAGACAGCCACGTATCACTGTTCCGGTACGAGATGGTACGGAAAAACTAAGGAAGGCGAATACATGACGCAGAAAGAAGCCGAGGCCAGAGGGTATCGCTCCGCTCATCAAACGCCCTGCCAATAACACCCAAATTCCGAGTTCGCGATGCCCAACCATCTCGGTGGGCTTCCCGCGTCAATGCTTCGATAGAGCCTTACGTGTCGAGCGACGGGGAGAGCGCCGCCTCAGTCTGCCTGAGGGGGCGCCGGCATTGGCAGGTCGTCCCTGGTAACTCGGACGGAGGGCAGCGCCTTCACAGCTTCGACAGCTTCAGTCCCTGGTGGATCTTCTTATTTCCTCCGCCCAGGTTTTTATCGCGTGCGTCCGTTTCTTCATGAGGCGCAAGTTCC
Source organism: uncultured Acidobacteriota bacterium (assembly GCA_963831905.1). Lineage (GTDB taxonomy): Bacteria > Acidobacteriota > Terriglobia > UBA7540 > UBA7540 > CAVROP01. The sequence continues at coordinate 305,998 of CAWHRX010000006.1, forward strand.
CTAATCGGAAATACTTCAGTGCGGTTGTTACTCCCATTCGATGGTTGCCGGCGGCTTGTTCGTCACATCGAATAACACCTCAACCCGGAGGGCCTTCTGTAGAAGGCTTGCAAGCGGCACAAGTACGTCTTTCCGTAGTCTAAAATATGACGCGGTCATGCCGTCTACGGAGTCAACGGGTCTCAGTACAATGCTCCCTCGATTCGCACCAAGGCGGCCGAAAGGAATCAGGATTACAGGGAATTGCCAAATCCTGGCTTGCAGCTTGGGCTGGTGACTAACCATGAACCCTCGCACTAGTTCGTCGGCTTCGCGCAATATCGCAATCCTTTCTGAGTTCACATCCGATGAACTAACTTGCCATTGGTCTAATTCGAGGGTTTCATCGGTCAATAGATAGACGACCCGATTGATATCGATAGCGTGGTTGGTTATTTTCGTAGATACTTTTCCTAAGCAGGAAACTCGCACATTCCCCGCAAGCACGGCGACGCTTTGGTAGCTTCTCTCATCACCCGTTACTCCGACGGTTCTGAGGTTCATTTTGCCGCCGAAAAGCCCATATTCCTTGGCAACCGCGCTGACAACGAGATGTTTTTCCAGCTTGCTAGCGCGCTCGGATGCTATACAGCGAACAGCGAGCCCGGGTCCGGGAAAGGGCTGCTTATCTACTAAGCGTCGGCTGATCTTGAGCTGCCGACCGATTTGCCGCACTTCGTCCTTATAGAACTGATTTAGTGGCTCAATGACTTTCCCCAGGCGTACCATGTCCTGAATGATGCTCACCCTGTTGTGATGGGTTTTAATCTTGGAGGAATACTGGGTTCCGCCAGACTCTATCGTGTCGGGGTAGATAGTGCCTTGGCCAAGCAACCACTTATCCTCCGAACCGCTGAAGTTCTCCCCAAGATATCGCTCGTAGATCTCTACGAATTTCCCGCCGATTTTCTTCCGCTTCTCCTCTGGAGTCCGCGCCTCTTGAACGAGGGGTAAGAACTCCTGACTCGCGTCTTCGATGTGGATGTTTGCGCCTTCCTGAATCAAATATTCGATGTCTTGCGTATCCACTTTCCGCATCAGGCCTGTGTCAACATAAAGTCCTTCGACGCGGTCCCTTCCCAGTGCCTCGGTGCACAACATGAACGCAACGGAGGAGTCGACGCCACCGCTAACCAAGAAGAACACCTTCTTGTCGCTTGCCTTTTCTCGAATCTCCTGCAGAATTCTCTGGAGCTGGTATTGGGGTTGCCAACGCCTCGACTCGCATTTGCAGATATCAAGTGCGAAAGCTTGTAGAATCTCGGTTCCTCGCTGCGTATGAGCAACTTCTGGATGAAACTGTACGCCGAACAGCTTGCGTCGGATGTCTCCCATTGCCGCGACGGGACAGGTCCTTGTACGTGCCATTACTTCAAAGCCCTTTGGGATTTCAATCACGACATCACGGTGGCTCATCCAAACCGTTTCGCGTCCATTTAGCTTCCTGAATAGAGTATCGTGCGTTGCCAATGAGAGTCTCGCAATGCCATATTCTGCAACCTTGCCTCGGCGTACTATTCCTCCGAGCTCATGAGCCATGAACTGGTGACCGTAGCAGATTCCCAAAATCGGCTTGCCCAACTTAAAGATGGATGCATCGAATTCCGGCCTCTTGCTTGCATACACGCTCGCAGGTCCACCCGAAATTACGATGCCTGTGTACGGTTGCAGATCAAGACTAGATGTCGAGCTCGGCCTGACCTCGGCGAACACGCCGATCTCCCGGAGTTTACGAGCGATCAAGTGGCAATACTGGCCACCTGCGTCGAGAATTGCGATTTTTTGTGGTTCATTCATACTTAGCAGCTTTCCGTTCCACTGAAAGTTTCGGCCCGGCTCTGAGTTGTTAGGCAAAAAGTTGTAGCTGGTTGCTGCTTCCGTCCGATGGGCTTGCCGAGGGACAAAGGTCGATGTCGGAGCGTGCCCCCAGGAACAGAAGCATATTGACTTGACGTACAGCGCCAAGATTTACTGAGTAGGTCTCAAGGGTTAACAACGTCTTCAAGGTCGGAATCTCCACGACCATTCGTTGTGATCCCTGAGAAAGGCATCGCTGGAGGTAATCGACCAACGGTCCGGTGGCAAGCATTCTCTGCAGCTCTAGCATCAAGCTTAAGATCATCAAGGGATTCTTTCCTAATGTAACAGACGGTTGCCACCCCGTCAATTGAGGCCCGTTTCCCAACTCGATTGTGCTAGCGTTAAAGCAAAGGAAACAGCATGACCAAACGTCGAGATCGAGAATACGGTATATCGCTGCTTCAAGAGAAACCTGGAATTCTTTAGCGAGCTTCGACAACGAATTGACATTCGGCTTCAAGTCGTTGGCATATTGCCGAAAAATGCCGCCTGGCATTAGCAGTTCGACAGCAGCTAGATTACACAGGTATTCTTCGAATTTATTCTCACCCACCTTGGCTGGTTTGCAACGGTAGTCTATACCAGCAAACTCTGATGAATCCCTCGCGAAGAAAGTATGGCCAATCTCATGGCATAAGGAGAAGTTTTTTCGTTCCTTTCGGTGACCTTCGTGGACTTCTGCAATATACCCATCTGATGTTGGAAAAAGTCTAGCGTCGCAGTCCACCAAACACTGTTCATAGACCCGGATCTTACGCAATTCGCAAAGCTCTCTGGCCTGGAAGGGTGGAAAACGCCTACCGTATTCTTGAACGGTCCGTTGGGCCATAGCAATGACCGCGTGGCGAGGGTTCCTTACGCCCGCAAGTTCACATAAGGTCCCGCAGCGATTAACCGCGCCAGTTCGCCGACTTTTCAAATTGCTTGAATTCTTCTTTCTCAAGTCAGCCCTCGCGAAGGTCTGTACACTGAGCAGGTTCGGCTGGCTCAACGATATCGCAGAGGAGTCCAAGAAGCTGTCGCCCGAGATAAATCGCAGGGTTCTTTTCAAAAAGTTTCAGTGCCAATGGATCTAAGCCCGTGTATCCAAATGCTCCGATGAGTAGCCCCTTCAGTTGGAGATCTCGCCCAGATTGCGTGTCCCTGTGGAAGTTAATCGTTCGCTCCCGTTCTCGTAATAAAACGTTGCCCAAGAACAATGTGTCGGGGCAGCTACAGAGCTTCGCTGTTGTTTCGCGTACCACCGTCCAGGCAGTCTCTGTAGAGTCTAGTAGGTCCTGGGCATATGGATACAGGAAAAGACCGTTAGGGTCGTCCCATAGTGCCACGATGGCTTCCCGGACTTCTGTGTTGCGGGACACGGACTTATATCCTGTTAGGGCATTGCGATGTTTTACTGAAGGGACAAAAGGACGAATGGGATATCGCGGGACGGGGATCCCCTGTCGTGCAAAAGCTGACATCTGTGCTAATCCTGGATCCCGGCGGAACCTTTGGCTGCAACTCATAGACTCCTCCCTAAGCTGTGTCAAGTAGTCCTTGTGCGGTATCTGAATCAGTGACTAGAACGTTGCAGGTTCTCGCCATCAAGGCTGCCCTTATGCACGGAATCTTCTCATGTCCACCAGCAACAAGCACCACTGCCTTCCTTGCGCTGGCGGCTGCAGCCCTGAGATGTTCTGCCTCCACGCGAAACATGAGATCTTCAATACCGACCCGGACCGGCGATCCTTTTGCGTCCAGCATGTTAAATGTAACGTCACCAACCACTCCCATCTCCGCGAGACCCGAAAGTTCTATGCCGCACACTCGAGACAGGAGATGCACCTGCGATCCCTCACGCAGTTCTCCTGCCCCTACGAAATATGCATCGAGGTTCTTGATATGTTCGCCAAGTTCCTTTACGGCTTTGGCTTCCAGAATCTCTCTTGATCGTTTGCGCAACGATGCGAGGCCTCCGTTGGGAAAGAACATTTCGACTCGCCTGGCGGTGGCGAGCGGTCGTGCCTTAAACCACAGAATGGTGGCAACAGTATTTGCGCTGAGACTCCTGACGACCGGGTCGCGTTCAAGGATCACATTCAGAGGGAAAATAGAAAGCTTTCTTGGTCGCTCGGAGACAAACGACGCCATCTCAAAGATAGTACGACCGCTGCTAACCCCAACCTGCGCTTCATTGTCGGCAAGCCGCTCGAAGTAAGTTGCGGCCACCCGACCAAGTTCTGAACGAAGCAATTCCCGGTTGTCGCCTGCTTCAACTACCCGAACATCCCGAAGAGCAAACTTGTGAATGATCTGAGATTCCAAATTCTCAAAACGCGGTGGTTGAATTGTGACTTTAACGATGCCTCTTTCCTGAGCTTCCTTAAGAAGGCGATTCACATGGGTTATGGAAATATTGAGTGAGTTTGCAATCTCAGTTTTTGATACGTTCAGTTCATAGAACTGGGTGCAGACATCTACGATTCTGCGGTCGGAAGCGCGGTCGGTTTGAATGGCAAGGTCCACGAGCCAGACTTTAACATGTTAAGGTTAGCATGTCAAGCGCAAAACCTCACGACATCTCCCGGCTGTTCCAACAGCAACTCGGAAGCGTATTCTGATCAAATCCGATTGATTTCCCGGTTGCTCTCAATGCGGAAAAGCCAGACGGACTCCTTGCAACCTGCTAAGATTGCGCCCGTTGGGTCATTGACGTATAGTTTCTGTGCTATTATAAAAGCACTTGTCTCAACTGCTAGTAAAAGTGCGCCAATCCGTACGGCGATACGCCAGGAGGCATTCTTTGGCAATCGATATGAATCAGCTCAAAGTGATATCTTCCGAATACGGTCTCGATGTTGAACTTCCTGACCTCGAATCCCCAACTCTTTCCGGCCGCGTCGTCATACTCTCGGGTCCGAGAATGCCCCCGAAAGAGGTGTTCGACGAGCTGACAAAAAGATTCTCCGAAGCATGCCCGGATTTGGTTCGTGTATTGTTTGAAATAAAACCAGAAGCAAGTGCATAAGTACAAAAAAGAAGAGCCAAACAAGTTTGCTTGGCTCTGGGCAGGAATTGGTTAGGTAATTCGCACCAGTGTTTCCTGCGCCGTATGCTTGTCCCCCAGGCAAACCGGCAGGAAATCGCAGTAGCTGCAGTGCTTGCCGGGCCGTTTGTAGAATTTCCCCGCCGCGATGTCGTCGGAGACGATTCGCACCTTGGCGAGGTACTCCGCCAGTCGGCTCGCGTCCCGTTTGGCGAAGTGCCAGTGAATGACGGGCTCTTTGGTTTTGGTGAGAATGCAGTAGGCGACGCGGTCCGCCGTGGGATCAGCGAGCCAGTAGGCGGTCAATTGATCGGAGAGGGCGACCTCGTGCTCTTCGTAAGCCGAGGCCGCCGTCTTGAAATCAATGATCGTCGCCAGGCCGTCCACCTGGGCGATGAGGTCCACGATGCCGATGAAGGGCAGGCGCATGGTGGTGACGGCAAGTTCGAATTTCTTCTCGATGCCGTACACCTTCTGGATCTTGGGCAGTTCCTCGGCGAGGAACCGTTCCAGGAGCTTCTTTCCTTTTTCCCTCAAATCCTCCCAGGACGTCCGCTTGTTGTAGTGAAGCTCCAGGGTCTTGAGGTTGTCCCATTCCCGCAGGAAGGTGTCCTCGGGGATGACGCCCTCGCGGAAGAAGTCCGCGAGGGCCACATGGACCAGCCCTCCGAAGACCAGGCTCGCGCTTTCGATCTTGGGCCGGAGATTCTCGACGTAGTAGAGGCGGTATTGCTCCGGGCAGGTGAGGTAACGGTTGATGCGGGAGTACGAGAGATGGGGCGTGCGCTCTTGTTCGATGGCCTCTTCCGGCTCTTTAGTAAGGGATGTTGCCGTCATGGTTCCCTCCCTTGGGAGCATTCCCTTTGAGGGGGAACACCTTTTCCACGTTCACGTACTTGCCGTCGTCGCTGGGTTTTGTGGTGACGCGGCAGGGCAGATTCAGCCGGAGTCCCTCCTCGATGCCTTCGGGATCGATTTCGTATCCCGCCAAGCCCATGTGGGTGGCGAGCTGCTTCGAGGAACCGAAGAGGCGGCAGCGCCGGTCGTTCACCAGGAACGTGATGTACAGGCGTTCGCCCCACCGTCCGTTCATCTTGCCGATGTCGAGCATGCGGGCGAAGACGGGGCTGCCGTTTCCCCCATTCGTGGGTGCCGGGGGAGCGCTCGGTGCGGGAGCGGCAGCCACGGCGTGCCCGTTGAGCTTGAGAAACGATGCGACGATCTCCCGCTGCAACTGAAGCGTCTTGACGGCCTTGGCTTTGATCTCCTCCTCCTGCTGGCCGGACACCGGCATCGAAAACTCGACGGAGACCGAATCGATTCGTCCGTCGGGGCTGACGCTCCGCTTGATGAGCATGAGGGCCGGCGGCACGGGCTCACTCGGCTGGCGCGTTTTTCCCTTCGAGGCGGAAGGTTTTTCGGGCGGCGCGGTGGCGGGCAGGGCGTTGGCCGGCCCTTCGGCTGGCGGGTTCGGCCCGGGCAAGGCTGGCGTTTGCGGCCAAGGCGCGACCGCGAGGATGTGTTTACACCGCCACGTGATGTCGGTTTTGTGAGCTTCAAAATCCGGGCAGGTGCAGGTCCAGCGTTCGCCTTCCTGCCGGACGAGATAAATCTGTCCAGGGTTGTGGAGAGAATAGACGCGGAACCCTTCGTCGGTTTTCGAGGCGACGAGGGCTCCGTTCTCCGCGCGTTCTTGGCGGGCCTCAAACTGTGTTTGGGTCATAGCGACCTCCTCCTAATTGTCAAAGATTGGGTTCTCAAAGAACCAATCTCAGCCTAGGGAACGTACGGAGGCGCAAAAGGCGGGAAGAATTGCCCCCAGGGGCAAACTACGGAGACTTGGCGGCACAAATACGGCGGGCGACGATGGAGAGATGCGATCGCCAAACGAGCGAGATACTGTGCTCTTTGCCCGGACCAACTACCGCAACGAGCGGCGCGTCTTCGGCATCAGGCGAGCCGATCGCCGGGCGCATATGTACGTGATCGGGAAGACCGGGACGGGGAAGTCCACGCTCCTCGAGACCCTGATCCGGCAGGACATCGCGCGCGGCGAAGGCGTGGCGCTGCTCGACCCGCACGGCGACTTGGCCGAAAAGGTACTCGCCGCAATTCCCGAGGAGCGGAAACGTGATTTGCTCTACCTCGATCCCATCGGCCCGGAGCCACTTGGTTTCAATCCGCTCGAGAACGTGCCGCCGCTCAAACGGCCGCTCGCCGCAGCGGGACTTGCTCGAAGTATTCAAGAAAATATGGGCGGACTCCTGGGGGCCTCGCCTGGAGCACATCTTGCGGAACGCCTTGCTTGCGCTGCTCGATCAGCCTTCGGCAATCCTGGCGGACGTGCTGAGGCTCCTCGTGGATTCAGCCTTCCGGCGACACGTCGCGAGCAGGGTTCAAAACCCTCACGTGCGGAATTTCTGGCTGGAAGAATACGAGAGCTATCCCGCCCGCTTCCGGGTCGAAGCCATCGCGCCGATTCAGAACAAAATCGGAGCGTTTCTCGCGAATCCCGATCCTCCATCGCATCGTGGGAAGGGCAACGAGCGCATTCGACGTGCGGCAGGTGATCGACGAGGGGAAGATCCTCATCGTGAACCTTGCCAAGGGCAAGATCGGCGAGGATGCCGCCGCGCTCCTGGGCGCCATGCTGGTGTCCAAGGTGAGCCTCGCCGCCTTGAGCCGGGCAGAGATGCCCGAGCGTGACCGGCGCGACTTCTACCTTTACTTGGATGAGTTCCAGAATTTCACCACCTTGAGCCTCGCTTCGATGCTTTCGGAACTGCGGAAGTACCGGGTGAACATGGTGCTGGCCCACCAGTACCTGGCGCAGCTGGATCTTCCGATCAGGAGCGCGATCCTGGGGAATGCAGGGACCATCATTTCGTTCCGGGTGGGAATGGAAGATGCCGAGATCCTTGCGAAGGAGTTTTACCCTGAGTTCGCTCCGGTGGACCTGGTGAGCCTGCCAAATTACTCCACCTATTTGAGGCTGATGGTGGACGGGAAGGTGTCGGAACCGTTCAGCGCGGAGACTGTGTGCGCGCAGGATTCAATAGGGTCTTCGACGAGAACAAACTAACGTCCCTGTTGATGCTGTTGGAAATCTGATGCGCAATCGTAACGCGCATATTTTAATCCCGCGCCTGGACGAGAGAGTTTCGGACTAGGAGCCCGGCACGGCTTTGAACGCGGATGATATTTCTATGCTCTTCGCAGAACATCCAGCAGCCGCACCATCGCCAGCGTATCCTGCTTGCAGTAAGCAAGCAGGTCGTCTCTAAGCTTTCTTCTCTCGTCGCTTCCCGCCTCAGCGCGAACCATTTTCTCCCACGCAAGCCCAGCTTCGCGTCCTTGGCTCACTGCCATCCCATCGTAGGTCATATCAGACACAAGAGCAGGCAGCACCAACTTCAGCGAATAGGAACCGCGGAATTCCGGGTGGTAGATATGGGCGCGGATAACGGGCAACGGATCCCACAACCTGCCCTGGATATTTTCGATGTCATCCTTATGTTGAGGCAGCCATGCCGCCAATTCTCCGAGGCGTCCTGACTCGAACCCGCTGCTGTAAGCGAGGACACTCCCTTTCGTCCCGATAACCTGGCAAAGGGTTTTGACGAACTCCGGCCGAGGGTCATTGGAGTCGTCCGCCAGGTACTCAAAGTGCTCCAACGCTGCTCCGGGTTTGCGTTGGACATGAACGGACCATTGGTAAGGGATCTGGTCGTAAGGAGACATGCCTGCGTATCGGGGAAGCGCTACCCACAAGGTTTCGAAGTCCATGAAATAGAGGGGATAGCTCAACTCACTGAGGGCATCCTTGAGCCGTTTTCCAAACCACGGTAACCCAGTCCTGGCGCACTCCCATGCGTGCCTCTGCTTATCAGTCAGAGGGAACTCTTTGGGGATCCTCTTGATGGAAGCAATTCCCCGGCGCGCCAGCTCCTCTAGCTTCTTCGCCGATATGCCCGGGAGATAGCTAACGTGGTCAGCCGGCAGTGGCTTATTGCAAAGGTCGAAGAATACGCACTTGTAGGGATATTTGCAGTAATCTCCCGGCACGATATTCGGCGGCTTTGCCCTGGCGAGTACCTTCCACTCTTCACGAAGGAGGTCTTGCACTTCTTGCTCGATGGCAGCAGTTTCCGCCGTGAGGTCCTGAATGACAAAGAGCTTCTCCACATCGTATTGCTTGCCGTCGTAGACGTAATCGCGGTTCAGGCACATCAGGCAGGGAACCACCTTCATCCCTAGGCCTTCGAGAACGAGCCGTTGGATGGCCACGTCATATGGATGGTAATCCTTGACGCTGGTAGATGACTTTACCTCAATCAGGCGCCACTTGTTTCGAGGCAGTCGTTCCAAGATGTCAACTCTCGCCAGGACGTTATCGTGCGTGAAGGTCGCCTCGAAGATGGCGGAACATTGCTTGTCAGCCACTGCCCGCTCGGTTTGATTCAGGGCTTCGCGCATCTCCTCAGGTCCGGCCTCAATCAGGATTCCGCCGGGGAACTTCTTTTGCGCCCAACAGCCTACTTCGTGACCCTGCTCGAAGACTGCCATGGTTTGCTCATCGGGCTCACCCACCAATTCTGGTTGGTGAACCTCCAGGTAAAGACGCTTCAGGCACTGCCATCCGGCCATGAATTTCGACTTGGAGAGCCCCATAGACCTCCCGAATAACCAGGGCGGGCGATTCGCTTTGGACTGGCACCTTAGCTGTCCGTCCGGTTGCCCAAGAGCATACACCCAAGGTGTGTCAGTGGGACACAAGAGGTAAAGATTCGCTTTTCCGCGTCACAGGCGCCGTACATCCGTGAGCGCACCTGGCACCCGAGTCAGAAGATTGAAACCGTGCCGGACGGGAGTATAATCCTGACGCTCAAGGTCGCCGCCTTGGGAGAAGTCAAGTTTTGGCTCACCGAGATTCCCTGTTAGTAGTTCTCGGGAACTAGGCTAAAGTGATATGCTCTCTGGCTTCGGGTGGTACAAAATTCCTGGCGGCTCACGCCCTTGTACGGAAAGGAATGGAGGGATCGGGATGCAACCTACACGGCTCATTTCGTGGAACGTGAAGGGAAGAAGGAATGTTCAAGATCACATGACGCTTATCGGTAAGAGAAGCCCACATCTAATTGCTCTGCAGGAACTCAACCCGAACGCGGAGTATGAGGACGAGCTTAATCAGATTGGGCTTAAATATGTGGAAAGTACAGTCGAGATTGCCAAGCGAAACAGGAACCCGTTCCGACGCTATGCGGTCCTCATCGCCAGCAAGTGGCCCCTTCGTGTACTTCAACCAGGGTGGCATTCTTACGGAGTTTGGCCGGAGCGAGTCTTGTCTGTTGTTATTGAGGCACCCTTTGGAGACCTCGAACTTCACACTGCCTACATCCCCTGCGGTGCTTCCCATGAATGGATTAAGATCAAGACCTTTAGGGGAATCTTTAGACGGCTTGCCCGCATCACTAAACGTTTCAGGATACTGTGCGGTGACTTCAACACGCCCCAAGAGGAAACCCCAAACGGGCTCGTCATAACCTGGGGTCAGTACTGGGGTCAGCACAAGAAACGCAACCGTGATTTAGCCTTTCACAAGGGAGGGGGTGAGCGTTGGGACGAGGGTGAACGCAACATTCTGACCGGCCTCGCGCGCTACAACCTTGTGGACGCCTATCGCTCTCTGTACGGCTATAAAGCTAAGGGTTGGAGCTGGCAGGACTGCAAGCGGAACGGAGTGACGCGTCGCTTCGATCATGTCTTCGCTTCTCCTTCCATGAATCCGCAGAGGTTTGAGTACCTGGATAAAGCTGTGGAACGGGGACTTAGTGATCACAAGAGACTCAGTGACCACAAGGCAGCCGAAGTGGACTTCAAACCGAGAATCTAAGAACAGCTTTCCACTGTGTCTTCTGTTTTCCAGCTATCGGACGCCAGCCAACCACCCCTGGCACCTGCGTAACGAAGTGACCTTCGGGGTGTGGTCTCGGAGCTGCCGCGTTGGAATTTCGCGCGACTCTTTTATCGGCGGCCGGCACATCAACCCCACGTCGCTTTGACGGCGCGCTCAAGAGTATCCTGCCGGCTTTTCACCCACGGCGCATAATGCTTCTGCGTGGTCCTGATATCAGTGTGTCCCAGGAGCAACGACACCGTTTCCAATGGGACGCCATTCTGGAGGAGTTCAACCGAAAACGTATCGCGCAGTCTATGGGCGAAGCCACGATGGTCCGCTACACCTGCGATCACGGCAACCTTTTTCAACCGCGCCTGCCATTCCGTTGTCCATGTCTTCAGGGAGCCGCCTGGCCAGAAATAACGGGCAGACGGCTCCTCGCAGTCCGAGAGGGCGTTCAACACTTCCGCCGGGAGCGGAATATGCACCGGCACGCCCGTCTTCGCCTGGTAGAGAAAAAGCCGGCCAGCCTTGATCCGGTCCTCAGTCAACGCCACCGCGTCTGAGATTCGGACCCCGGAATACCGCATCAGGAGAATAAGAGCTCGCAGTTTCTTTTGGGTATCCGGCGGAGACTGCGGATGCTTTTCGCAATAGACTTCCAGCGCCCACATGATCTTTTCAAACTCGGTTTTGCTGAAGGGCATCGTCGGATTCTGGTTCACTTGCGGCGCTTTCACCATTTTTGCCGGATTGCCCGACCAGCCGGAGGCCATGCAGAATGAAAAAAACGACCGCACGAGCTCCAACCGTTTCCCCGTCGTCACACCTGAGAGCTTCCATGACTCCCGCATCTCGCGTATGTCATTCACTCCGAGCGCGCTCACCACGTGTTCGCCGAACCTGCCCTCCAACTCCTTCTGAAGGTGCCGGTATTTTCTCAACGTCACATGCTTCAGCTTCCGAGCCTCGCAATCGGCGATCCACCGCTTACACGCCTCTTTCACGGTCACGGCGGCGGCCTTGTTCCCCGCCTCCCATTCCCTCACGATCTTCTGGGCAGATTCCCAGTTCCGAATATCCAGTGACTTCCGAATGTACTCGCCGTGCAGCCTTCCTTCGGCGGCGATTGGGCAGGAGCAGCCCTTATACCTTCGGGACCGGTATTTACACGACGCGAGATGACGGCGGAAGATGGTGATCACGGCACACCATTGTAACTTGGCTCACACGTATTGCGCACGCTATTTTTTTGATGTATGTAAGTGCTTCATTCTGAACAACTTAGTATGGCGGAGGGAGAGGGATTCGAACCCCCGAGCCCCTTTCGGGGCTAACGGTTTTCAAGACCGCCGGTTTCAACCGCTCACCCATCCCTCCGGCCTTACGTTTCAAGCACTTACGGTAACAACCTGTCCGTTGGGAGCAATTGCGGTCAGGACTTCGTGCCAAACCATTATAGCAGCTCTTTGCACCGGATGGTTGATTGCAAGTTCCGGTTGATGCGCCGCTACCAGCGGACGCACAAACCCAAAGGCAATCTCGGTTGGCGATTTGTCAGGAGCCCATGTGCTATTAGGCGTGGAGGGAAAAAGGGTGCCGAGCGGCGTCTTCCGAACCAGAACGGCGCCGGCGCCACTCTCAAAAGTCCGCGCAGCCATATTGCCTTCAGTTTCTGTATGACCGGGAGCGAGGGCGTTGACACGGATCTTGCGCGGCGCCAATTCGAGCGCCAATCCTCTGGTCAACGTTTCGATGGCGCCTTTTGTGGACGCGTCGCGCAGGGCTCCCGGCACGGGATGCGAGCCGACGATGGAGCTGAGGTTGATGATGCTTCCGCCCTCCGCGCCGACCCGCTTGATCGACTCCTGCGCCGTGAGAATCACTCCCAGAACGTTGATGTTGGAGTGGATATGAAAGCTCCGGGGATTATGAGGTGGGGTGCCGGTTTGCGACGATTCTCAACGCTTCGTCGAATCTCGGTTGGCGCAGGTTGTGCCTGAGCTTCTCCCAGTGAATCCTTCCGTAAACGGTTTTCGCATGGTTATCCGCCAAGTCAACCTCGCGCGCCCAGAAGCGCGGCTGAAAATCGTCGTATGCGGGGAGGGGCTCCTTCCAATCCACCGGCTTGCCCGCGGAACCCAGACTGAGGAAAGCCATGGCGTAGAACATGTGGGCGAGTTGCTTCATCAGATAGAACCGGGCTGCCTGGTACGAAACGGGTGGTGCTCCGAAATACTCCCGAAGATAGATTTGTTCCTCCGCATCATTGGCGACGAGCATATTTGCTGCGACCGCCAGGTCGGCATAGCGATCGTTCTGGAACGCAGCTTCCCAATCCACCAGCCACAGGCGGCTTCCATCAAAGAGGATGTTGTCTGGCTTGAACAGGTCGTTATGACTCGGCGCCAAGTCCGGATCGAGTGACGAGTGAGCCGCCGCCAGTTGCGCGTATTGAGCGAGAAGTTCCTCGAGGTCGTGTTTCGGCAGGATGTTCGCGGCGCGGAACTTCTCGAGGAACCCATCCAGGGCGGGCCCTTTGTTCAGCAGGAACGTGCACGTGGTATTGAACGGGGCCACGGGAAACGGCGGCAGCGCGTGCAGGGTGCGCAGTGCGGCGGGTACCCGGCGCAGCGCGTCGGTGGCCGGAAAGGGTACCGCCTCCACAAAATCGGTAATGGAGACCCGGTCTTCCACGCTGGCGTAGCGGACGCGCGGAGCGAGTCCTGCTTCGGCCGCCGCCTGCATGCAGCTAAAGTGACGCGTCATATCGCCAGCGCGCGTGTTGATTCGCAACAGGTATGCAGATCCTCGCACGACGATGCGGAAAGCCCGATTGGAGCGGGGGCGCTCGGTCAGGTCCCGGATATGCTCGAATGCGGCGGCACCGAAAGCCTGGTTCAGGCCGCGAGTCACGGCCGCGATCTTCTCTTGCGGAATCACGAAGTCCTCCCTTCGCACATACCAATCTCGCCCCCCAAACGTCGAATGACTTCTGGATTGCCGAGCAGCCTTGAATGGGCGGGCGAAGGGGCCTTTGGTCTCCTACTTTCGACTCCCCGACTTTTTGTCATTGTCCTTTGTTTTCATAGACGTTCTCGCTTTGTTCGCTCGATTTTGCAATCGAGAAGTTGAGGAGACGAGGAGCCAGCCGCCAGCTTACGACATCAGACCAGAGGCTTGTGGTCTGCTTCAGGTCCTCTGTCCCTAGACTTCTCGACTTTTTGTCCTTATCCTTTGTTTTCATGGACATTCTCGCTTTGTTCCCCCGATTTTGGTGTAGCGCGGACCGCCGTGTTGGCGGTCCGCGGCCCGCCCCAGCGACCATGGAAAAGCCGCAGACCGCAGAACCGGCGGTCTGCGCTACCAGACTTTTTGTACTTGTCCTTTGTTTTCATAGACATTCTCGCTTTGTTCCCCCGATTTTGTAGTCGATAAGTGGAGGAGTCGAGACGTTGGGGAGCCCTCCGCCACCTTCCGGCCGGCGGTCCGTCGCTTGCGGTCGGCAATGGGTGTCCAATTCCTCGACAACGATCTGCCCACCTGCCCATCTGCCCACCTGCCCTTGCTTTTGCACTCCTCGACTACTCGACTGCGCTTGGAGGCAGAAACCACAGGCAGGGATTACGGATGAAAACAGAAGAGGACTTTCTGGCATGGCATTCCCGGCAGGCCCTGAGCGCCTTGTCCGACCTTACTCAACAATTGTAACATGTATGAGTAGATTTGTCAAGTACCAACTAAGTTAACCACCCCGATTGCACCCTGTCGACGCAGATTCCGGAGCTTGGACTCTGCGCCAGCGAGCCGTGCTGCGGTTCAGCCTGAGACTAGGCGTATAATCGCACCTCTGACCATGACGGCGTTTCCAGACGTCTCGCACTCGCTTCGCCAACTTTACTTGGAGGACGAGCGGCCCTGGCTGGTCGGCGCGAACTCCTCTGCGGAGCTTTGGAGTGCGGCAGCTTGCTGCCGCTTTCCGCCCGCGAGCTTGCTCGCGGTCCGCTGAGGGCTCGGTAAACCGATGCGCGAGCTTCCTCGCAATGGCTCGGGTTTGGAGCGAGGTTCCGGCCAGCAAGCTGGCCTGCAACAAAGCGGCAGCAAGCTGCCGCACTCCAAAGCTGCGCCATAGGTAAATCCACAATCGAGTTGTCACCTCGGCATCCCCGCAATGGACGCGCTGGCCTGAACAGATGAGTTCGTAGCTGGCGCCGCTGAAGTCGGGCTCTTCGCTTCGGGGGCGTTCAGACTTCTCCATTGACCGGCTTGACTCGGCCCCCCGAAAAGGACTCTCCCTTCGGGAGATCGCAGACTTCTCAGTTCGGAGTCTGCCAGCCCCGCGTGCGCGCCGTCAACTTGACCGCGTCTGTCCAAATTGAGAGTGGCTCGTCATCCGTCCAGAGTTGCGTGTATCGCTACACGCCTAGGGACCGGGCGGGATCGATCTGCTAAAAAGTAAATTTGGCTGCGTGTGCACACTGTCCGCTAAGGTAGGCCAATTCTTTGCCCAGCAACTGCGGGTTATGGCAAACATGGAACATCCATGTGCCGAGTTGTCCCCAGTTATTCACGGCAGAAACCCAGCGTTTCGCCGCGGCGTGCTTGGCTTTTACGACATCGTCCTCGAAACCCTTGATTTCGAGAACAAGGGTAACGTCAGGGGCGAGGCGCACGAGATAATCCGGCTCGTAGTTGTGATCGACGCCTTGATACTCGTAGGGGATAAATAGGCCCAGGTGGTCATTTTTCGCGTAGACCACGTTCGCCTGTTCGAGTCGGAATGCGGCGGTCGTTTCCCATGTTGCGGTATCGGCCACAACCTGATTGATGTGACTTCTCTCAGTCATAAAGCAGGGGCGGACCGTCTTGAAATTCACTTCGGCGGTCGTCCCGATGGGCTTATAGCGGTTGAGCACCGGCATCAAGGGCGGTTCGCCCTCGGACGCATCCGGCATGATCTGGTCGCGAAGGCGCTCGACCATCCTCATCACGTATTTTTCCAGTCCCAGTTCGCATTCGTGGCAGCCTTGCCGATCCACCTTGCGCGTCGCGTATTCATTAACGTAACGGTACACCTGGGGAAAGAGTTGATGGCGCGACTGTAATCGAAGGACTCGAGTCTTCGCGTCCCCTCCATTTGTGTATCCGCTAAGGAGTTGGTCTAAAACCAGTTTGGCGATTTGGAATTTTATCGCCTGAATGTGAGTCTCCTTGTAGTAGGTTTCGCGGTTCTGTTCGACAAACTCAAACGTGGCGGATTGCTGCGAGGGATACCCTTCCTTGTATCCGACGGTAGACATCAAGAAGGTCGCGGTGGGCTCCTGGTTCGGCTCCAAAATCAAGGTCTCCATACTCTCGATATCGCATCGAATCAGGTTCTTCTTCAGCGCAAAGGCATAGCCCTCCACCACGGGAAAATGGATGGCCATCGCGGCTCTTTCCGGCAGAGCGCGGACGTGATTCTTGGGTTTGTCATCGGGTTCGGGCTTCTTTAGCGGCCGCCCTTTGAAGGGGATTACGGAAAAGGGAATACCGTAAACGTCCGCGTATTCTTCCGTCAGAAGGCCCGTCTGGGGGTCAGGCGTGTAGTCGGTTCGCCGCAGCCCACGCCCTACCACTTGCTCGCAGAGTAGTTGGCTCCCGAAGGCCCGAATTCCCAGGATGTGAGTTACATTGTTGGCGTCCCATCCCTCGTTCAGCATGGCCACGCTCACCACGCAGCGGACATGCTCGCCCGGCTGTCCGGCCTTCCCGACGGTCGCCACAATTTGGCGAATTTCTTCCGCCGCGCCCCGCTTCCTCTTCGTTGGATCTTCGCTCTCAGCATCCTTGAGCACTTTGCTATCGATGCGGATTGTCCGCTTCTGCCCTGGCGTGTTGGAGAAGTACTGCGCATACACGGCGCCTGGGCCATAGACCGTTCGAGTCTTCGGTTTTTTCGTTTTGCCGGATTTCTCTCCGTTCTCCTCTTCGTTTTCCCCCTCCTCCCCTGCCAGAACTTCCTCCACTTCCTCTTGGGTCACGATTTCTTCCTCTGTCTCTCCGCTGATCTTCCGGTAAAGGACTTCGGCAATGTCTGTGTTATCGCAAACCACGATGAGCGCCGGGGGGATGTGATCCTGTCCGGGAGTCGCCTGGTTGATGTAGTTGAATCGCTCCACCCACTGCCCGGCTATTTGTTGCAATGCGCCTTCCGCTTCACGGTACACCACCGCAGGTTTAGGCCTTCCACCCGGAAGGAACTCCGCCGGTTCCAAGCCTTCCTTGATCTTTTCCCAGAGCTTGAAGTACTTCGGGTCGGGCCGTCCGGTGTTGTCGAGAACCGGCAGTCGGGGAATCTTTACAATTCCGCTCTCGATAGCGTCAACCAACCCGAAGTCGCTGATGAGCCACGGCAGGGGTCTTCCTTCCGGGTAGCCGCTGCCCTTGATGTAGAAAGGTGTGGCCGAAAGGTCAACGCAGAAAAGGATTCCGGGCTTCCCGTTCCCTGCGGTGTTGGCGTTATTTATTCGGTCTAGCCCGTCCACCCAGACCGTTGCTTCTGAAACCTCCTCTTCCAGATTCTTTCGCTCCTCCGCCGTCAGACCCTCAACCGCCCGGTTAGCGGCAGGCCGCCAGCAATGGTGGCCTTCGTCGTTCAGAACCATAAGGGGCATTCGATCATAAAGATCCCCCAATACCCGGCGCGCCAGGCTATCCGGCGTTTCGGGTCCCTTATTGACCACCGCGAAGCTCTTGTCCCCTTCCTTGTGTTCCGATTCCTCATTGAACCGGTGCCAATTCTCCACCAGGACTTTGCCGCGCTGAAGATGCGGGCGATACTTTACGGGGACCAGATCAAAGTCGGCATAGTAATTGGCCGCAGTCTCAGGCCTGAGCACCTGGAGGCGCTCTTTCACCGTCAGGTTAGGACAGCAGACCAAAACCGCGTCGGGAAATTCCTTGCTCTGCGGGTTTTCTCCCCGATTGCAAAACGCCCACGCAATCAGCATCGCCATCAGCACGGTTTTCCCTGCGCCCGTCGCCATCTTGCAGCCCATCCGGCGCAAAGGGATTAAGCAATCGGACTTATCGATGAGGGTGGGGAAATAATCGGTAGCTGTGCTGGCAAACGGAGGCCGCTCTCCCTTGAGGAGCTTTCCCAGGTCCTCATCCGTAAGGCTGAAATTGTGAAAGCCGGTTCGGGAAGTCTTGGCCGGAATTCTTATCTCCGCAAGGTAGATGACGGCTTCTGCGGCTTCCCGCTGGCAAAAGAACAGCCTGCGATAGCGGTCCTTGCGCGCCCAGTAGCGCAAGAGTTCCCGCGTGACGGGCGACCCGCCCCTGTAATCTACGTTCCGCCATCGGCGCACGTCTTCGCGCAGTAGATTCACCAGTTCGAGATCGTCCCTCTCCTCTTCCGTAAAGAGCCGCGCCTGTGCCGTACCCACTCTCTCCGTTTTGTACCAATACCCGGCGGGCCGGCGGTGCCCCGCGTGGCTCGCCTCACCCGTTTCCTTGTCATAAAGCCAATGGTCCGTCGGCTCTTCATAGGGATCGCAGATGATGGGCTTCTCGACCGGCTGAATTGGAAGTCGTTCTGGCATCCTCTTCCTTCTTGTAGCGGCGGTCTATGACCGCCGTCTCGATATTCGATCTTTTCGCCGTGCGATTCTTTTCCGCGGTCTATGACCGCCGTCTTGACATTCAATCTTCTCGGCGGTCATAGACCGCCGCTACAATACTGTTAAATGATGTATCTCGCCTTGATAGGGCCAATCCTCCCAACGCTTGACCAAACCCGCTCGGACGGGATTCTCCCGCACATAGAGCCATTTTTGCTCGTACGATTCTCTGGACCTCATGACATGATCGAAAAAATCTTTCTCCCAGTGCGGGGATAGAATGTTCATCCGCCTCAAGGTCTTCGACAGGGCATTTTTCCAGGATTTCATCCACATGGAAAGCGTTGGTGATTTCGGTGTAAAGGCGACGAAGAAATGTGTATGGTCCGGCATGAGTACATAGCGGCCCACAAAGACTTTGTACCCTTCAGCGCGATCGGCGAATGTTATGAATGAATCGTGAATTTCTTCGTTGGCTAGTATAGAGCGCCGAGGCTCGGTGCATACGGTGAGATAGTATACCGGGCAATCCGTAAACAACCATTTCAGTCGCTGCAACCGAGGCTTAAATTCTCTTTTCATCTTCTTGTAGCGGCGGTCTGTGACCGCCGTATTCGTTTTGTGTCGGCATCCATGGCGCCGCTCTATACCGGCCGCTTTTGATCTTCCATCATTTCGGCGGTCATAGACCGCCGCTACAACTTATGCACCTGCATCACTTCGTTTCCGCGAGGGTCAATCACTTTCACCGCCGCGCATTTGTGCTTGCCGGCCGGGAAGGGCAACGACACCGTACCGCTCAGCGCCGAGAACCGTTCAGGATCGACAACATTTTCAAGAGCTTTGCTAAGTTTGCCCCAGGCTGTCTTATCCGGGAAAAATGCCTGGGTGATGCAGAAAGTTCGACCATCGTAGTCGCCGTCCAGAAACCAGGCTGCAACCTTGTCCGCTCCCGTCGAAGCAATACTGTTCTCCACCGGGTTGTAGATGTCCACGCCTTCCATCGTGACCGTGTACTGGCCGTCACGGTCGGGTCCACGCACCCGCGTGCGCGGTTGGCCGAAGACGGTGAATAATTGGCTGCCCGGCTGTTCCTTCAAAAGTCCATTCATGCCGGGGTTCACGTCCGGGCGAATGTGTGCGGCGTGAATTCGCAGCTTGGGCCGCTGGGCCTCTTCGATGACGGCCTGTGCCGGGCCATCAAAGCTGAACCCCGCAATCACCAGGTCGTCGTATCCCATGCGGTTGGCGGAACGAATCACGTCTTCAACCATCTTGGCGGTTACGGGGCCGTATTGCGGGCCGAACGCCACGCACACCGTCGCTTTCCCCTCCGGGTCCATGTCCTCTTGTAGCGGCGGTCTATGACCGCCGTTAGCTTCGAGTCTATGACCGCCGTCAGGTTCGAGTCTATGGCCGCCGTCTTTGTCTTTCGCTCCGTTCTTTTCCGGCACCCATCGCCCCTCCGCCTGCAATCCAGGTTCAGCCACTCGCAATTGCTCAAGCCGGGTGAACCGCATTTGCTTGTTGTCGGGGAATCGCACGCCATCCATGCGGAGCAAACGAATCATCTGCTCGAGATAGGCCTCAATATTCTTGGCTTCCAGGTCCGTTCTGGCTTCAACCTCCCGAACCGCAAAGGTGCCGTCAAGCTCTTCCGGCTCGCCTCCAAACTTACCGTCCCCCAAATCGATCACCTCCACGTCCCCCAGCATCATTTCCGGGGGTTGCACGGCCTCGACGGTAAACGGCCCACTGACGCGGAGCATGCCCTTGGCAACTTCAGGTTGATCGACCAATTCTTCCTGCTCAGCATTGGCGGCAATGCAGGCGTTTACCTCATCCATCTTAGCTCGCCATGCCTTGCGATATTCCGTCACGGCATCCGCCAAATCCTTTGGGTAGTCCGAATCGGCATCGAAGGGAACCTGCCAATGTTCCCACCCCCCTTGTAGCGGCGGTCTATGACCGCCGGGACCGACGGCATCCGGTCGGCGGTCATAGACCGCCGCTACAACCGGCAATTCCCAGCGTCGGCGGTCGGCGTCAGTGATGGCTTTGCGGCCTTCTGCCTTCTGCTTTTGCATCAACTTCATTGCGAGGCTTCGCCGTATTGACTCGGGGACTCGCGGCAGGGCCGAGTTGCAGGCTGCCAGCTTTTCTTCAAGAATGGGTTCGTGCTTTACGAAAATCGGGTCGAGGTTCGTGTTCTGCGCGATACTTTTGAGTGTGACGTGGGGAACGGTTCTGCACTTCAAGGTCACGGAGCCTTGGATTTGCCCGGTAGGGTCGGTCAGCCATGCGCCATTTTCGTTTCGTGCCTGATCGTTCGCCGTAAGTCGCCTCGTTTCATAATAGTCAAACTTAGCTGTGAGTAGCCTCTGGCGTGCGATGGCAACAGACACGCGGCTTGTGTCGATCGTAATCCAGCGCCGCCCCCACTGTTCAGCGACGTTGGCCGTGGTGCCGCTTCCGCAGGTAGGGTCGAGAACCAGATCTCCGGGATCTGTCGTCATAAGGATGCAGCGCTGAATGACTTTGGTAGTAGTCTGGACGACGTACACCTTGTTCTGCTCGGCGGTGCCCATTGTGTCTGCCCACAGATTGCCGATGGAGACTTCCGGAAAGTCCTCAAACCTGATCTTATAGTTGATGAAGTCTCGAGTTGACAGTAAACGATTCGCCTTTGCCAATCGCCCCATTCCCTCAACGTTCGTCTTCCACCCACCCTTGCGCAACCTAAGCGTGCGACCTTCGAACTGAAGCTCAAAGCTAGTTGACTCGCTTGCTGTCTGGGATGTGAGTGGTCCCCCGAGAAATACGGTGCTTCCATGCGGCAGATTACTCGGAAGCTCGGCTTCCCCTGATTCTATGGGCCGGATGCTTCCGTCTGGCATTTCAACCCGGGAGTAACGCTCACCCACACCCTCTTGAAGATCCTTGTCGACATAGAGCGCGTTATACTTTGCCTTATTTCTCTCCTTGCAGTACCACACCAAGTAGTCGGAGACATTGTCGAGAAGTTCTTCCCCCATGCCCCCGGTTTTCTTGACTGTAATCACTGATACAAAGTTCGAGACCCCAAACACGTCGTCTAGAAGTAGTCTCACACGATGGAAATTCTCGTCGCTAATCTGGACGAAGATGCTCCCACTATCCGCCAACAACTCCTTGGCGATGACCAATCGGTCCCGCAGGTAACTCAAGTACGAGTGCACGCCGAGGTGCCAGGTGTCTCGATAGGCCTTAACGGTCTCAGGCTCACGTGTTAAGTCCTGCTCTCTATCGCTGACCTCGCGCTTTCCCACCAATGGCTGGAAGTTGCTGCGGAAATTTATCGCATAAGGCGGGTCCATGTAAATCATCTGAACCTTGCCCGCCAAATCTTCACGTCGGGCGAGTGACGACATTACTTGCAGGCTGTCGCCCAGAATCAGCCGGTTCGTCCAATCAATATCGTGCCGGTAGAATTGCACGGCCTCGTGGTAAGCCTGTTCGGGATCGGCAAAGAGCGAGCGTTCCACGTCCTGCCGCGCCGCGACTTTCAAAATTGCCTTGGCGCTGATGCGCTCGTGAATGTGCAGGACAACCGGGTCAACATCGAACTTCTTCGCCTCGCGCTTTCCGGCCCACTCCAGCCACGGCTCCTGATCCCGCAAGGCCTCGGCCAGCGCGCTCGCCTCATCCGCGTTCAGCGCCCTCTGCCGGGCTATTGCCAGCAACTCAGGCAACTGGTCTGGTTTCCCCGTGGGATCGAATTGAAGCTTAGGGGGGCGTCGGGCGCTTTAAAAGTATTCGGCCTTCGGCAAGAGGGGAACCACTCCCTCCGCCGCAATCTTCGCCGGAGGAATGTTCTTCCGCTTCGTGGCCTCGTACCGGAAATCCTTCACCCCCGCCAGCGGCCCGTTTCCGTTCTTGGTTTTTCCGTTAGTCGCCTTTTTGCCGTTCTCGGAGTCTTTTCGCCTTGCCATGTTCTAGCTCCCCACTCCACCGTTCTGTTTCGTCGGCTAACTCCGCCGACACGGGGGTTACCAACCTGCGAACCGCACGGATTATACAACATCGGGGTGAAGAGATGGCATTCCGACGCCTTTCCGAGAAATGGCTGCTGGCCAACATGCACGCTCAGTAACGCCGCGGGGAACAGCGAAATCGCCCAACTCCCGGATCGGCGACTCGGACGTGACCTGCGAAGGTAGCGCGGAGTCTCGGGTTTGGAGACTCCGCGGATTTCCCTGGGGCTGGAAGAAGTCCATTACGAACCGGCGGCTTGTTTCGCACCAACCTCAATTGACCGGGGGGACTGTCTAGGGAGCAGTTAGGAGGGCATTTGCAGTCTCAAGCTCCAAGGGCTTAGTGATCGTCAGCGTCCCGCCATTCACGCGAATTACTCCGCGGTGTTTCCAGTCGCTGAGAATGCGGCTCACGCTTTCGCGAGAAGAGCCGATGTTTTGGGCAATCTCCTCGTGAGTCATGAAAAGCGCAATGCGCAGACCCTCAGGCGCCTGTTGCCCGTGCTTCTGCGCCCATTGCAAGAGGAACTGGGTGAGCTTCGAGTAAGTATCCGGCGCGAGGGCGAGCATCCGCGTCTGCTGCCACGCCTTGCCCAGTTCCATGCTGAGATGCTTGGCCACGCGGATCGCTACGTCGGAGTTAGCGCGCATGAACTGCAGAAACTCCAAACGCGGAATGAAACTCACCTGGCTTGGGCTGAGCGTCTCCGCGGTGACCGGATAAGCTTCGTCTGCCATCAGGGAACTGAGGCCAAGGACTTCCCCATGCTCAACAGTGCGGACCGTAAGGCTCTGGCCGTCAGCAGAGTTCAGATAAAGTTTCGCCTCACCTGAGCACATGATGTAGAGCCCTCGAGCCGGCTGGCCCTCCACAAACAGCATAACCCCTTTGTGATAAAAGGAAGTTTGGCGCAGAGAATTTAGAGTAGACAACGCGGCGTGAGGCAGTTGGCAGAAGATTCCTTCTTCCCGCAGGGCGCAACCAAGGCAGCTTTCCATTATTCGCAGGTTATGAGGACCTCTTGGTCCATCGGCAGCCATTTAGGAGCTCCCAGAAACGGCAATTGCTGCCATATTGTACCGCAAGACAGGAAAAACAGCAAAAAACTTCAACACAACGCGACCCAGCACCAGGTCATTGTGTCCATTGTATTACCATTGTGATACTCGTCACAGAGCCTTTGTATGCCCTCCTCCGTGGCTCGCTCTCGACTCGCATAAGTCGCAGCATTCCGCGGCAGCATCAAGCTGGCGGCTCGATTCCCGTATTTAGGCTCAAATGGCTCAGGCACTTCGTCACATCCAGGGACCAGCGCACCTTGTGATGAGCGTCACAACATCCACGTGCACCCGTCACTGAGGATGGTTCAAGCCTAAGTTAACCTACGACATGGGCCGACCTTTCCACAGGGTCAGGGACGGGGAAGCGGCCCCTATCGCGAATCTGAGGTGGAAAAATGAAAACTAGGACTCAAGCGACTCTTGCACTCAGCTACCTGATGTTGGGCCTCCTTCTCGCCAGCAGCAGCCAAGCAGGCGAGATTAAGGGCAAAGTTACCGTGCAGAAAATCCGCTCTGCCGGAAATATCGCTGTCTACATCGACGCCATTCCCGGCAAGGATTTCACTGCGCCCGAGAAGCACGTCGTGGAAGATCAGAAGCACATGGCCTTCTCGCCTCATGTCATGGTGGTCTTGAAAGGGACCACGGTGGATTTCCTCAACAGCGACCCCGTTGGCCACAACGTTTATTGGCCGAACATCAGCGGGAACAAGAAGCTGGCTCACAATCTGGGGACTTGGCCGCAGGGTCAGACAAAGTCCTTCACCTTCAACGACCTCGGCGCCGCCCCGTTGCTGTGCAACGTGCATCCCGAGATGGCCGGCTACATCGTCGTGGTTCCCACGTCCTTCTTCGCCATCACAAACAGCCAAGGGGAGTTCGAGATCAAAGACGTTCCGCCCGGCAGCTACACGCTGAAAACCTGGAGTGAAGAGGGCAAGCCTTCCACCCAGTCCGTGACCGTGTCCGGTGACTCGACTTCCGTGAACCTCACGGTTTCCAAGTAGGCGCAGTTTTCTCGAGTTGTAGTAACGCTCTTTGATCGGCAACTCGGCCGGGGGAACGGGAGCAACGACCACCCCCACCGGGCAAACAGCAAATGAGGCGGAACGGCAAGTTGCTTAAGCAACCTACCAAACTCGTGGACCTGGACTGGCTGGAATCGAACTTTCCCTGCATGCAGGCGTGTCCCGTTCACACGCAGGCGGGACGCTACGTCTCCCTCATCGCGGAGGGGCGTTTTGAAGAAGCCTACCGATACGCCCGCCAGCCGAATCCCCTGGCCTCGATCTGCGGTAGAGTTTGCGGCCATCCCTGCGAAACAGCCTGCCGTCGAGGACAATTTGACGCCCCGCTCTCGATTCGCGCTTTGAAACGGTTTGTGACCGAGCGGTACGGTCCAGAATCACGCAATCCTCTCGATCTGTTTCCTGAAAAGCCCAAGGTGACGCACCCGGAGCGTGTGGCTGTGATCGGGTCGGGTCCGGCGGGACTGGCCGCCGCGCACGATCTGGCCCTGCTCGGTTACGCGGTGACGATCTTCGAGGCAGCGCAAGTGCCCGGCGGCATGCTCCACCTGGGAATCCCCGAGTACCGTCTGCCCCGCGATGTCGTGCAGGCCCAAGTCCGGGAGATCCTGGCGTTGGGGCCGGAGTTGCGCTTGAACAGCCGGCTAGGCGACTTCTCACTCTCTGACCTGCGCCGGGAGGGGTTCCAAGCCATTCTGCTGGCGATCGGCCTGCATCGCAGCCGCGACCTGATCCTCCCGGGTCGCGACTTGGACGGCGTCATCACCGGCACCGACTTCCTGCTGAACGTGAACCTCGGCTACCAGTTCTCCATCGGTAAGCGGGTGGCGGTAATTGGCGGCGGCAACGTAGCCATGGACGTGGCGCGCACGGCACTGCGCCAGCAGCAGCGCCAGACGCTCGATGCGCTCTCGAGTTCGGTCCTCCCCGACCAGTTGACTGATCCTGAGCGCGACGTGGTGATGAAAGAACTTATGGACGTAACCCGCACCGCAATGCGGCTGGGCGCGAGAGAAGTCCACATGGTCTGCCTGGAATCCCGCGAGGAGATGCCGGCCTTCGAGGAGGAGATCGAAGAAGCAGAGCTCGAAGGGTTGAAGATTCAGGCCTCCAGGGGGCCCAAGCGGTTCGTTGGCGAGAACAACAAACTGGCGGGGCTCGAGACGGTCCATTGCACTTCCGTTTTCGATGCCCAGCACCGCTTCAGCCCGGTTTTTGCGCCGGGGACCGAAAGCGTTCTCGCATGTGATACGGCCATTTTGGCCATTGGCCAGACCTCCGACCTTTCGTTTCTTGCGCCCCAGGACGGCATCGAAACGACTCGCCAGGGAACGGTCAAGATTGATCCCCAGACCCTCATGACGACGGCACCAGGGGTCTTTGCCGCGGGCGACATTGCCTTCGGCCCACGGCTCATCATCAGCGCCGTGGCTGATGGGAAGAAAGCCGCCGAGGAAATTGACCGCTATCTGCGCGGTCCAGCCTGGAAACCCAAACCCCGCTACGTGCAGATCACGGTACTGGATGATCACCAGATGGCGCAGGAGTACGACGAGTACTCACGCCTTTCTGTGCCCACCATCGCCCTCGACCGCCGCACCGGGATCGCGGAAGTCGAAGTAGGTTACACCGAAGAACAAGCGAGGCTGGAAGCGACGCGCTGCCTGAAATGCTGGATCAACACCATCTTTGAGGGGAACGAAGCCGAAGGCACGGAATGCATTCTCTGCGGCGGATGCGTGGATGTCTGCCCGGAAAACTGCCTCGAGCTTGTGCCTCTGAGTCAGTTGAGGATTCCTGAAACAGCGACGGGGAAGATTCAGGAGTCGCTCGCTTCAGATCCAATCGCCTTGCAGCACCTTACCCCCGACGAACTGCCGGATGGCGAAGGGTCCGTGATGGTTAAGGACGAGACGATCTGCATTCGCTGCGGCCTCTGCGCCCAGCGTTGCCCTGCGCACACGATCACCATGGAGGGCTTCGAGGTGTACGACCGCGATCCTGAAGCGCTCGAGGCGTTGAGCTGGGAGAAATGAATATGGCCGCGGAAGACCAATCGAAAGCCGGCGAGAAATCCGAGAGCAAAAGTCCCGTCAACCGCCGTGATTTCTTAAACGAAATTGCCGGCTGCGCGCTGGCGATTGCCGGCATCGGCGCTGCGGTCGTCACAATGGAGTACTCCGAGCCCAACGTTCTTTTCGAGCCTCCCACCACCTTCCGCGCCGGGTCTTTGGACGGCTATCCGGTGAACTCCGTCACTTATATCCAGGACCAGCAGGTGTACATCGTTCGCGCCGAAAAAGGCCTATGGGCGATGTCGGCGGTGTGCACACACCTGGGGTGCATTACGCAATGGAAGCCGGAGTCCAATCAGATTGCCTGCCCGTGCCACGGAAGCAAGTTTGGGAGGAATGGCAACGTGGAGGCAGGGCCCGCGCCACGCACGCTCCCGCACTTCGCGGTGCGCTTGACGGCGGACGGTGCGCTGGAGGTCGACAAGCTCGAAACGGTCAAGGAAGGGGAAATCCTCCGAGTTTGAGGAGTGCATGGCGACGACACCCTGGATACAGCAGAGATTCGAGCAACTCAGAGGCACCCGCGTATGGCGATCCGTCTTCCGGCGCGGGCCGGCGCGCACCAACCGCACGCGCAGCCTGGCGATATTCGGCAACCTCTCATTGCACCTCTTGCCAGTCAAAGTGCGAGAGAAGTCGCTGGGCGTGCGCGCAACCTATTACCTGGGCTCAATCGCATTCTTCCTTTTTGTCGTTCTGTCCGCCACCGGGATCCTGTTGATGCTTTACTACCACCCTGCCGTCCCGGACGCTTACCGCGACATGAAAGACCTGATCTACGTGGTTTCGAACGGAGTCTTCCTGCGCAACCTGCACCGGCTGGCTGCGCAGGCGATGGTGGTTGCGGTCTTTTGGCACATGTTCCACGTCTTCTATCGAGGCGGCTACAAACCTCCCCACGAATTTAACTGGGTGGTCGGCGTGGGACTGCTGCTGGTCACACTATTTCTGAGTTACACGGGCTACTTGCTCCCCTGGGATCAATTGGCATTTTGGGCGATCACCGTGGGGACCAACATCATCAGTTACGTTCCCGTGTTGGGGCGGCCTCTCCGATTTCTGCTGCTGGGCGGGCACATCATCGGACAGAACGCCTTGCTCCGATTCTATGTTTTGCATTGCGTCATCCTGCCGCTTGCCGCCGTGGCACTCATTGCCGTGCATTTCTGGAGGATTCAAAAGGATGGCGGGTTGACCATTCGAGACGACCATGAGCGAGACGAATAAATACGTAGTGGGTTTCGGGTCCGATGCTACTAAAGATCCGCGCCGAATCGTCTTTATAACGCGGAAGGCGTCGGCGAAGGTCAAAGGCGAGGCGGGACCGCAACTGATGTCCTACCCCCACTTGGTGCTGCGGGAGGCAATTGTCCTCCAGGTTTTGACCATCGTGCTGGTGGCGGTGGCGCTTTTCTGGGATGCTCCGCTCGAGCAACTGGCCAATCCGCTGCTCACGCCCAATCCCGCCAAAGCGCCGTGGTACTTCCTCGGCCTTCAGGAATTGCTCCACTATTTCCCGCCCATTGTCGCGGGCGTTCTGATCCCTACGCTTGTGGTTTTAGGCCTCGTGGTCATTCCTTACTTCGAAATCAACGTGCAGGGCGAACCCCTTTGGTCCGGCAATCAGCAACGGCGTGCCCAGGTTCTGGTCGGAGTGGTCATTGTGCTGGGCGCTCTTTTGGCAGTTTACGACGCTTGGACCGTCTTGGTTCCCACGGTGGTGGTGGGAGTCTTGGCCTTGCTTCCCTATTTCACGCCGTCCAGTTCCGCGCGCTTTGTGCAATTCCTAAGGTCGCGCACGGTCTCGTGGTGGGTGATGACTTGGTTCATTGCAGTGGCGCTGACACTCACGTTGATAGGCACTTTTTTCAGGGGCCCGGGATGGTCTTGGGTCTGGCCTTGGAGTCGACATGCTTCCTGAGGAGATGGGCAAAGTCACGAAACGCTTTCGCTGGGCCTTCGCTGCCTCAAGCGTGGTCTTCCTGGCGGTGCTGGCGATTTCGCCCGTGCGCGAGTATCAGCGGTCGTGGAAGGGGTACGAAAGGGACTACGTCCGCTTCGCCCAGACCCGGCCGGACACCAAGCGGTTGCTGGCAGACTTCCGTTTCGAGATCAGCCAGATCTGGATCCCGAAAATGGATGTGGTGGACCGTTGCACCACCTGCCATCGGGGCATAACCGAACTGAGCCTGCAAGATTCCAACGTGCCTCAGCCCTTCCGCGCCCATCCACCCATTCCGCATCAAGTGCGTGATTGGGGATGCGTTGTTTGCCATCGTGGCCAGGGCTTGGCAACGGAAGAACGTGACGCCCACGAGACCACGCTCGCCTGGGAGCAGCCCATCCTGCCCGTCGAGTACATCCAGGCTTCCTGCGGTGTTTGCCACCGCTCCGAACTGAGGGAAGCCCCGCGACTCGATCGGGGCCGAGAGATACTGGCTCGGCTCAATTGCGTGGGTTGCCATCGCCTCCAGGGAGTCGAACGCCCGGCGATGCTAGGCCCGGATCTGAGCAAGATCGGCAGCAAGGTCACACGCTCGTGGATCTACAAATGGCTGAAAGCACCGCGCACGATCACCGCGAGTGACGGCAGCATTGAAGTCAATGGCTACGAGAACGAAGACGAGCCGCGCATGCCGAAATTCCAGCTCAGCGAGAGCGAACTGGTCGCGCTTTCCGGATACCTCAGCTCCCTTCAGAGCCAGAAGATCCAGCCTTATAAACTCGATCCCCGCGTCGTGGCAGCATGGGAGAAGCGGCCCGACCTCCTCGACCAAGGCGAGACGCGCTTCCGGCAGATGTTCTGCACCACGTGCCATTCACTGGCCGTGACCCGTGCCGGCGAAACCAAGCTGATCGGCGGCGATATCGGCCCCGAACTTACCAAGGTTGCAAGCAAAGTGAATCCGGATTGGCTGTTGGCCTGGCTGCGCAATCCGCAAGAGTATCTCCCGCACGCCGAGATGGCGCGCTACCAATGGTCCGACCAGGACTTGTTCACGGTAACCCGGTATATGGAAGAGAAACTGACCGATCCGAGCCTGTTGAGTGACGTTCCAAGCCTTGGCGCCCCGAACTCCACGGAAATCCAACAGGGGAAGCGGCTCTTCCTCGAGAAAGGCTGCGGCAGTTGTCATGTCATCCAAGGGGTGGCCCCGCAGTCGGATTACGGACCAGACCTCGCGAGTCTCGGGCGGAAGACCAACTCCCAACTGGAATTCGGCAACTCCAAGATCCCTCGTACGCTCGTTGCCTACATCGAAGCCAAAGTCACCAACCCCCGCTCCGTAAACACGGCAGCCCGAATGCCGCAGTATGCGCTTAACCCCGGCGACCTCGCCGCAGTCACCACGGCGCTCCTGGGCATGACGGGCAGCTCCGAGCAGGCGGGACTGGAAGGCCTGATTCTGCCCTCCCAGCACCCTAAATTCCGTCCCGCCGGAGCCTTCGGCGAGCTCTATGAGCGCTACCAGTGCTACGTGTGCCATCGCTTCAACGGCTACGGCGGCACGCTGGCGCCCGACCTGACCTTCGAGGGCAGCCGCGCCCAGCACAAATGGATCGTCGACTTCCTGAAGAACCCGCAGACGTTGCGGCCGACGCTCACCTTCCGCATGCCGCAGTTCAACATCCCGACGGAAGAGGCAACCGTCCTCGCGGATTACCTCACCATGGTCATGCAAACTCCCAACGTCAACCTGGCAGGGACGGACGCTAAGGCATTCACTCCTCAAATGATCAGCCTGGGCAAACAACTGTATGACGTGAAGTATCAGTGCCAGTCCTGCCACACGATCGGCTCGGCCGGCGGCTACGTCGGGCCCAACTTGACCAACGTGGGTAACTGGATGAACCCGGCTTGGATTGAGGAGTGGCTCAAGGATCCCCAATCCCTCGTTCCCGAATCCATCGAGCCGCGACGGAGTTTCACGGACGAAGAACGTACAGCGCTGACCGCCTACTTAATGACGCTGAGACAGAGCGGGTCCGGTCCTGCCGCCTCAGCCGGGAGGGGTCAATGAAACCGAAACTCATCATCGCGCTGCTCCTGGTCGCGTGCGCAAGTCTTACAACTGCCTGCCACACGAGGGTGGTGACGGAAAAACCTGATCCGCTTTCACGCGCCTACGATAGCGAGCCGGATTGGAACGATGCCCAGCGGGTGATCCCGCTCAACTATCAGCAAGCGCAAGGGAAGCGCGTCTTCTATCATAACTGCGTCTGGTGCCACGCGGATTCGACGCCTGCGGGCCCCTCCAATCGCTCGAACCTCAACCCTATGCCACCGCTTGCCAACGACGGGGCCGTGCTCAATTCTCTCAGCGATGACCTGCTTCGTAACACCATTGCTCTGGGGGGGAGCGCAGTGGGGAAATCCGCCCTTATGCCCCCATGGGGCAATACGCTTAAACATGACGACATCAAGGCGGTCATCGCCTTCTACCGCGCCATCGCCCAGCCACCTTACCAGCCCCCGGCACGACCCGGGCCCCAGTATTCGGTGAGGTAGAAGGCCATGACGTTTACGCTGCGTTTGAAATGTCTCGCACTGTTGATTCGGAACGTGCCCAGGTTGCTGCCTCCTTCTTGGCAGGCGTGCCTGGTCGGATAAGCAGAGATCGTAAAGCCGTAACTGAGGCTTTATTTTTTGAGTGACTTCCCAACGAAGGAAGGTGCTGTATGAAAAAAGTCGTGATTTCATTACTTGCGACAGTCCCTGCGCTCTCTCTCGCCTTTCTTACCACACTGACTCCGCGCAGCGTGCAAGCCGTCCCGAGCTATGCGCGCCAGACGGGCTTGCCGTGCAGTGGGTGCCACTATAATCCGCCGGAGCTCAATCCCGCGGGACGAAAGTTCAAGTTACTCGGTTACGTTGATAAAGACAAAGATAAGCCAGGCATCACGGACAATTCAGGTAAGCGACATGCGGGGCTTGACCTTCTTGCCTCGCTGCCCCTCTCCGCGAGGCTGGAAGCCTCATTCACCTCAACAGCATCACCACAGCCGGGAACGCAGAACGGCAATTTCGAGTTCCCTCAAGATGTGTCGCTCTTCCTTGCCGGAGCCTGGACATCGAATGTCGGCAGTTTTCTTCAAGTCACCTACGATACCCAGGACGACCATTTCAGTATGGATAATACAGATATCCGCTACGCCAATAAGAGGAATGTCGCGGGCAAGGAACTGGTCTACGGCCTTGACCTCAATAACAATCCGACCGTGGAGGACCTATGGAATAGCACACCGGCATGGGGTTTCCCCTGGGTCGCCAGCGACTCCGCACCCACGCCTACAGCCGCTCCTATCATTCAAGGTGCTCTGGCGCAGGACGTCGCAGGGATCGGTGGCTACGCCATGTGGGACAATCACCTGTATCTGGATGCCACTATTTATCGCTCGGAGCATGTGGGTGTTTCTCAACCTAATCCAGGCACAGCTTCGTACAACATCCGTGGGGTGGCGCCGTACTGGCGGGTTGCCTGGCAGCAACTGACGCCGCGGACCCAATACGAGGTAGGCGCCTACGGAATGCACATGGAGTCGACCCCTGGCGCCATCGTTGGCCTCAAAGATGCCTACACAGACTGGGCGGCGGACTTTCAGGTGGATCGGACGATGTTCAGGAAGGACGTGCTTTCGCTGCGCGGCACGTATATCCACGAGAATTCAGATTTGGTCGCGACCTACGCGGCTATGGGAGCTGTACAGCCCGACCACCATTTAAACACGGCTTTGGTCAATGCCGAATACCATTTCGGCAATCGCCTTTCCGGCACAGTGGGGTGGTTCGACACCGGAGGGACTGGCGACACTTCGCTGTATTCGCAGAGTCCGGTGACCGGCAGTGCGAATGGCGATCCACGAGGCGCCGGGTATATTGCGAACATCTCGGTTTGGCCGATGCAGAATCTGCAACTCGCCTTCCAATATACCGGATATACGCGTTTCAACGGCGCCGCCATGAACTACGATGGTGCAGGTCGCAACGCAAGCGGCAATAATACCGTGTATCTTGATGTGCATTTCATTTTCTGAACCCTGGATAGGTTGTAGCCGGAAGTTTTGGCTTGCGGCTCTCTAATCTGCGAGCTCGAACACGCAAATGTCGTCTCCACCAGGCAGCCTCCAGAACGACGATCGTGTCGCCGTCGTCGGCGGTGGGCCTGCCGGTTCGTTCTTCGCCATACACCTTCTTCGCGCAGCCAAGCGCCTTGGTCGAAACATCGAAGTTGTCATCATCGAAAAACGAGGTCCCACCGACCCGTGTTCCGAGGATTTTCAGTGCCGGGGATGCAACTTCTGCGCCGGCCTTATCTCGCCAAGGTTAAACAAGATACTCGACCACTACGGCCTCGTGGTTCCCGAGGAGATCATCCAGGGGCGCATTGATTACGTCTGGATTCAGGGGCAATGGAAGAATTTCCGGCTTCGAGTTCCCGATAACATGCGGATGTACTCGGTTTTCAGGGGATCGCTACCCGGCAGAAGGAGCGGTAGGCCCGCGGGATTCGATGGGTTTCTCCTCGGCGCGGCGGTCAAGGAAGGCGCGCGCATCCTGTACGGCGAAGTCCAGGCGGTCTCCTATACTCCGTCGGGAATGCCCAGCCTGACGGTGGGGGCCCAGTCGGGAGCGGAGGTTTCTTTCGATTCCAGCTTTGTGACTTTCGCCACCGGAATCAATGCACACTGTGGCCACGATTATCGCGACGATCCGCTGATTGCCTCGCTTCAGCGGTTAAATCCATCGTTCGTTCCCGCCAGGACCAGAAAGACCTTCATCTTCGAATTGGACGTAGGGGAAGACTATCTTCAGCGCCATCTCAACCGCGAAATCTACTTCGTCGAATATGGTTCACGACACCTCAGCATGGAGCACGCCGCGCTCATCCCCAAAGGCAGGTTCTTGACCGTCGCCCTGATTGGCAAGTGCGTTGACGAGGCGGACTTGCCGCGCGAGGGCCGCCAGATCGCCCGCGATTTTCTCACGCTTCCTCAAATCGACCGCATCTTTCCAGGCATCGCCGAAGCTCCTGTCACCTGCGCTTGTGTTCCTCGGATGACCGTGACCACGGCGGGATCACCCTTTGCCGATCGCTGCGCCTTCGTTGGTGACGCCGTCGGATCACGGTTGAACAAAGATGGTCTGTACTCGGCTTACACGACTGCGACCCAACTCGCTGAGACCGTGCTCGTGAACGGCATCGACAAGCAAGCTCTCTTGCGGGGATACGGGAAGACAATTAAGTGGCTGGCGGCAGACAACCGCGCTGGGCGAATGGTCTTTGGCCTCAGCCGGGTAGCGTTCACGCGGCCTTTGGTCAGCCGCATCGTGTACCAGGCATTTGCAACGGAGTGCAAGGTGCGGGAAGAGCGCAGCCGGCCCTTGAGCAAAGTGCTGTGGAAGATTGCCAGCGGCACAGCGGACTACCAGGAAGTTCTGCACGACATGTCTGGCTACGGGGTGCTGCGATCCATTCTCGTGGGTGCGGCGGTCACCCTGAGGAACCTGGCCTTCGAGGAGCTCTTCGGCCTGAAATGGGGGGAGTACGGCCGCTATCCGACCGTCGTGTTGCGCGAGAAGCGCGAAGTCCTCAAGGCGCAATTGGCATCGAGCTTGGGGGAGGAACTCGGCGGGTCGTCCGACTTCGAACGCATGTACACGATCAAGATCCGCGGCTCCGAGCAAGAAATCATGGAGGAGCTCGCGGATTTCGGCCGGCCGACCGCAAGGTTCGTCAACCTGCGATTCGTCAACGTTCGACAAATCCGAGGAGTCCCCAACCAGGTCGGATCGGCGATCCGCTACAGAATACCGCTCTTCGGATTAAGCTCGGAAATGCAGTTGACCAAGAGAGTCGGTTTCGAAACCCTGCTCTATCAGGTCGACGAGCGGCTTGTGAAAAACGGGAAACTTATCTTCAACGTCGCACCGACCAAGGACGGAAACCGCAGGCTCGCCGTCTACACGTCATTCCAATACAAGAAGGGCAAGGGCATCGTGAGGCAGCTTCCATGGGACGGTGTCCGATTGCTGTTTCCAGAATTCGTGCACGACATAGTGTGGAACCACGCCCTGTGCACCATCAAGGAGGACGTCGAGCGGAAGCACGCTTCTCCCCCGGACGGTAATTAAGCGTCCAAGCCCACTCCTCTGCTGTCTCCTGCTCTAGGAGCCCGAAAGTAACCAGTACCCTGAAAGGTCGTCGCACTTTCCGACCAAAGTTTATCCCCGGGAATTATGTGTTCCAACTTTTCATACTCCGCCAGTAGGAACGGAAAACGCCCATCCCGAAAAGTGGGGGCTAGCAGTAATACTGTTCACTTAACAAATTTTGCGGTATCCTCTCCTCATTAACTGTGAGAGGAGGATGCCCATGGCCCGGACGATCGCGGAACTTCCCAAGGGGACGCGAATTACCGATTACATGAGTCTCGGCGTATTGGCCACGACGTTTCCGCTGTCTCAGGTGCAGGCGGTGCTGGCCGCCCAGAAGAAGACCAGCCGCCGGCAGCGCGAGTTGCCCGCACACGTGGTCGTGTACTATGTCATCGCTCTGGCGTTGTTCATGCAAGTGTCCTATCGCGAGGTGCTGCGCTGTCTGTTGGAAGGCTTGACTTGGTTGCTGGGGCCGCAACAGGCGGTGAAGATCACTGGCAAATCGGGGATCTCGCAAGCGCGCACCCGGCTGGGTTGGGCGGTTCTGCAGCAGTTGTATGACGAGGTGGTGAAGCCCGTCGCCGTGAAGAACACCCGCGGGGCTTGGTACCGGCACTGGCATTTGGTGAGCTTGGATGGCAGTACGCTGGACGTGGCGGACGAGCAAGAAAACGTGCAAGCCTTCGGCCGCCCGGGGGTGAGTCGTGGCGCCAGCGCCTACCCGCAAATTCGCTTCGTGGCGCTGGTGGAAAACGGGACGCACGTCTTGTTTGGCACCCGCCTGGGAGGCTATGCGACGGGTGAAATCACCCTCGCCCCGGCGGTGATGGCGGCTCTGCAGAAGGGGATGCTGTGCTTGGCCGACCGCAACTTTTTTGGTTTTCGGCTGTGGAATCAGGCCCGTGCCCAGGGCGCCGATCTGCTCTGGCGGATCAAGAAGAACCTGCGCTTGGGGGTGGAGAAGCGCCTGCCGGAGGGTTCGTATCTGAGCCGTATTTATCCCTCGGAGCGGGATCGGCGGCATCACACGAACGGCGTGGTGGTGCGGGTGATCGATTACCGCCTGGAAGGAGTCGCCGACGCCGAGCCCCTGTACCGCTTGGTGACGACGATCCTGGATCCAAGCGCCGCGCCGGCCGAGGAATTGGCGGCGCTCTATCATGAACGGTGGGAGATCGAGGGGGCACTGGACGAGCTGAAGACCCACCTCCGCGGCGCCCAGATCGTCCTGCGCAGCAAGACACCGGACTTGGTGCGGCAAGAATTTTATGGTCTGCTGCTGGCGCATTTCGCCGTCCGCGGTTTGATGCATGAGGCGGCTTTGAAGGTAGGAGAAGATCCCGACCGGCTCTCCTTTCTGCACGCCGTGCGGGTCCTTCGTCGCAAGCTCCCTCTTTACGGTGCCGTTCCCCCCTCGGGAGAGAAAGGCCTTCCATGAGGCGGTGTTGGAGGAAATCCTGCAAGAGCGCGTGGTGAGCAGTCGCGGCCAGCGACGCCCGCGCGGGGTGAAGCGCAAGATGAGTAATTTTCCCCTGCGTCCGCGCGCAGCCTGCTGTAGCCAACGAATTGAGTTCTCAAAGTGCATCAGAATCATTAAGTGAACAGTATTAGGGCTAGCAGGCTCTTTAACAGGCTGCCACAGATTTGCCTGCAATTAGGATTGTCCCTCCACAAACGGCGAAACGCCGGCACGACGCCGCCCAAATTGGGATATACTCTCAAGCGATTCCCCCCAAGGAGGCCATTTGATGCATCGCTGGCAAATTACCGGGTTGTTGCTGCTCTCGACTCTTGCGCTCTTTGCCGCGCCCGCTGAAGAACCTGTGACCCTGCAAGGCTTCTCTGCGAACTCCTCGCAGAAGGAGCGCGAATGGGAAGCGAAGTTCCGTTCCGTTCCGTCCACCGACAATCTGCGCAATTACATGCAGCGCTTATCGGCGCGCCCGCACCATGTTGGCTCGCCGTACGACAAAGACAATGCGGAGTGGATTCTTGCCCATTTCAAAGAGTGGGGCTGGGATGCGCACATTGAGAACTTCGACGTGCTCTTCCCCACGCCGAAAGAGCGGCTGGTGGAGATGCTCGAGCCCACGCACTTCAAGGCCAAGCTGGAAGAGCCGACCGTGGCCGAGGACCCAACCTCCAGCCAACATGACGAGCAACTCCCCACTTACAATGCGTATTCGGCGGATGGCGACGTAACGGCCCCCTTGGTCTACGTCAATTACGGCGTGCCCAAGGATTACGAGGAACTGGACCGGCTCGGGATTTCCGTCAAAGGCGCAATTATCATCGCGCGCTACGGGGGATCATGGCGAGGGATCAAGCCCAAAGTCGGGGCTGAGCATGGCGCCGTGGGTTGTTTGATCTACTCCGATCCGAGCGGAGACGGCTATCAGGAGGGCGACGTGTTCCCGCGCGGCGCTTTTCGCCCGCCGGACGGCGTGCAGCGCGGGAGCGTCATGGACGACACGCTTTATACCGGCGACCCGCTGACGCCCGGCGTGGGAGCTACCAAAGACGCCAAGCGGCTGCCGCTCGAAGACGTCCAGACAATCACCAAGATTCCCACCCTTCCCCTCTCCTACGCCGACGCGCAACCCTTGCTGGCGGCGCTTAAGGGACCGATGGCTCCGCCGCAGTGGCGCGGCGCGCTTCCCTTCCCTTACCACCTCGGACCGGGTCCCACCAAATTGCATCTAAAGGTCAAAGCCAATTGGGATCTTAAGACGCTCTACGACGTGATCGCGCGCATTGACGGCTCCGAAAGCCCAGACGAATGGGTGGTGCGCGGCAATCACCACGACGCCTGGGTGAATGGAGCTGAAGATCCCATCTCCGGCGCCGTCGCGGAAATGGAAGAAGCGCGGGCGTTCGGGGACCTGCTGAAACAAGGATGGAAGCCCAAGCGAACCGTCATCTACGCGGTGTGGGATGGCGAGGAGCCGGGACTGATCGGTTCCACCGAATGGGCCGAGGAGCACGCCGATGAGCTTACCCGGAAAGCGGTAGCTTATCTCAACTCCGACTCGAACGGGCGAGGCTATTTCGGCGCCGAAGGATCACACTCCCTGGAAAAGTTCATTAACGGAGTCGCACGGGATATCGATGACCCCGAGAAAAAGATCAGCGTGTGGAAGCGGAGCCAGCTTCTGCAGATTGAAGACGCCGGCACCCCGGAAGCGCGCCAGGAAGCGCGGGACCGGCCCGATCTGCGCATCGGCGCCCTGGGCTCCGGTTCCGACTACGGCGTGTTCGTCGACCACCTGGGCGTCGCCTCCCTCAACCTCGGCTACGGCGGGGAGGACAGCGGAGGGATATACCATTCCATTTACGATGACTTCTATTGGTATACTCATTTTAGTGATACTACCTTTGTCTACGGCCGCGCCCTGGCCCAAACCGCCGGGACGGCGGTCATGCGCCTCGCGGACGCCGAACTGCTGCCCTTCGACTTCTCCAATTTCGCCGACACCGTTCACCGGTATGGCGACGAACTGAAGAAGCTTCTGAGGAACAAACAGGAGGAAGCTCGCGAGCGGAATAAAGAGATCGAGGAAGGCGTGTTTACGGCTACTTCCGACCCGAAAAAGACGTTCGTGCCTCCTGATCGCGAGGAGGTCCCGCCGTATTTGAATTTCGCTCCCCTGGATAACGCCATGGATGCGATGACGCAAAGCGCCCAGCGCTATACCAAAGCGCTCGAAAAGGCGAAGGCCAATAGCGGGGCGGTTCTCAACAACGCATCATTGGGCGCTCTCAACGAGCTGCTTATCCAGAGCGAGCGGAAATTGACCAGCGCCAAAGGCCTCCCAGGACGCGCTTGGTACAAGCACGAAATCTATGCCCCGGGTGTTTACACCGGCTATGGGGCCAAAACCATGCCCGCGATTCGGGAGTCCATCGAACTGAAGAAATGGAAATTGGCTGACGAGGGCATCGTCGAAGTCGGCAGAGTACTGAATGCCGAAGCCGCACTCGTCAACCAAGCGGCGGAGGAATTGGAGAAAGCAGCCGAGTAGGAGGGAGTTTACTTTCGCGTGACGGCGCGAGGCTGACGGGATGCCGCGGCCGTTCCCCCCTACCCAAGGAGGGAAATGTGCTGTTTCCCTCTGTAGCGCTGACCTTGAGCTTCTTCTTGGGCCGCGAAGAGTTTTTCTTCGTGTTCTCTGTGCGCAGCAAAAGGATAAACACGGAGGCCACTGAGATTCTCCGTGTTCTCCGTGTTGAGTCTTGTCAAGGCACAAAGGACACTGAGAAGCGCGTTTCAGTGCAGCTTTGCCGCCCTGTAGGCAAGGGAGACTCTTGTGCCTCCCTTTTCAGGTGAGGAAAAATCGGGAGCAGGGGGGAGTGCTACGCAGATTCGTCCCCGACTCGCTGGAACTCGGGTGTGGGCGGAGCAGGGTAAGGCGAAAGCCGTTCCGGTTGGCTCGTGTCGCTATTCAACAAGGCCCCCAGAACCACTTCCAGCGCGTCGAGCAGGCGCCGGTCTCCACTCTGAATGAGATAGCCCGCCAGGCGGATCAGTCGCAAATGCCGCGCCGTGTACCTTTCGGCCCCAGGCTGAGGGGGTTTTCCCCGGCTGGCCCCAATAAGGTCCATAAGGCACTTCCCGGAGGGTGTAACCACGCACTGAACCCCCGCGAGGTTCTCCTGATGATCCTGGAAGAACTCCGCCAAGGGCACTTCCAGGGCTTCTGCGATCTTGCGAAGGGTCCTGGGCCGAGGCTCGAGGTGACGATTCTCAATCCGCGAAAGATAAGACCCTGCGATGCCGCACCGCTCGCTTAATTGCCGCTGGCTGACCCCTTTCTGGTTACGAATCTGCATCACGCGCGTTCCAATGCTCATATGTGAACCACCTAGTGTTGTTATTTGGTCGCCAATCTTAACACAAATTTAATAATCTGCAAGCAAAATGACACAAAGGTCTCGTCGCAATCTGATTCATAGACCCTGATCTGTCCGGGCATTTGCCCGCCTGAACGCCGGCGCTGCGTTCCGATGCGGAAACGGCAGAACGAATTGCATCGGCTCAGATTCGGACGTACTATTAGTCCGACCAGACAACAATTCGCTGCCAGGGAGGAAACATGATGCATTCAGCGCTGCAGTGGGCTAAGTCAGGGCGGCGTCTTGCGGCGGCAGCCACACTCCTGACGTGTTTCGGGCTCTTGTTCAAGCCTTTTCCCCTTACTGCCCAGACGGACGTGAGCGGTTTCTGGGTTCTGCGGATACCGAGGGGAGACGGCACCTATCGTGAGACGTTCCTGGACCTCAAGCAATCTGGAGAGACCGTGACGGGCAAGATGCTGCCGGGATTTCGCGAGTTGCCGATTACGGAAGGCACGTTTACCAACGGCAAATTACATCTGGTGGTCGCAACACATTTTGGGGGGCAGGAGCGCCAGGTCACCTACGAAGGCGCCGTGGCGGACGGCAGAATCTCGATGACCGTGAACTTCCCTGGGCGCGATCCTTTGACGGGCATCGCAGAGCGGACCAGGCCGGAAGCCGCCCTACCGCCGCCCCGACTGCCGCTGCCCTCGCTGCATGACGTGCCGGACAACGGGCTGGCACGCACTCCTCCCATGGGCTGGAACAGTTGGAACAAGTTCGCCGGCAAGGTCGACGACGCGGTCGTGCGCGGCGCGGCGGATGCCATCGTTGACACGGGGATGAAGGACGCGGGGTATATCTACATCAACATTGATGATACCTGGCAGGGCCAGCGCGATTCGCAGGGCAACATCACCGCCAACCGCAAGTTTCCGGACATGAAAGCGCTCGCCGACTATGTCCACTCCAAAGGGTTGAAGATCGGTATCTACTCCGGGCCCGGGCCGAAGACCTGCGCCGGATACGAAGGCAGCTACGGCCACGAAGCACAGGACGCCAAGACCTTTGCGGAATGGGGATTCGATTATCTCAAGTACGATTGGTGCAGCGCGGAGCGCATTTACAAGGACGAGGATATGCAAGCCGTCTATCAGAAAATGGGCGATGCACTGCACAAGGCGGGCCGGCCGATCGTCTATAGCCTATGCCAGTACGGAAGAGAGGACGTGTGGAAGTGGGGGGCGAAGGTGGGCGGAAATCTCTGGCGGACTACCGGGGACATCAGCGACCACTGGAAGTCCATGGAGGAAATCGGCTTCCGCCAGTTCGCGAATGCCCCTTATGCCCAGCCGGGCCATTGGAATGATCCCGATATGCTGGAAGTGGGCAACGGCGGCATGAGCAGCGACGAATACCGAACTCACATGACCCTTTGGTCACTGCTGGCAGCGCCGCTGCTGGCCGGCAACGATCTTCGCAGCATGAGCGACGACACCCAAGCGATCCTGATGAATCGCGAAGTCATCGCCATTGACCAGGATCCCGACGCCAAACCCGTGAAAGAGATCCTCGAGCAGGGCCCGACGGTGATTGCCGCGCGGCCTCTCAGCGACAAGTCCGTGGCTGTAGGCCTGTTCAATCGAGGCGAGGCTGAGGCAACGGTCGTGCTGCGCTGGTCTGACATTGGATTTCAGGGTGCGCCGGCGGTCCGCGATCTGTGGGCTCACAAAGACCTCGGCAGAATCGCTGACCGGTTCTCGGCCAAGGTGCCCGCCCACGGCGTTGTGCTGATCAAGGTCAATCCCTAGCCGACTACAGTCATCCGAGGCTGGGACTGTGCAGATCAGGCGTAGCGGCCGGCCTGCGCCCTGGTTGTAGGGGTACGGCTTGCCGTACCCTCTCCTTTATCGCGCGACCGGGCCAAGAGGGTACGGCAAGCCGTACCCCTACAACCAGCCCATGCCGCGTGACCATTGCGAAAAATCAGAGGTTGTAGCACGCTGGGGTCCCAGCTAAGGCCGCGGACTGGGGGCAAGAGTGGAGGCGATTTAGTGCTTTTTAAGCTCGAATATTAACACCAATGTAAAAAAGAGGAGACCGATTGCGAAATCTATTGACATCCCCGCAGGCTGAGCTATCTTATCTGTGGCACGGGCGGAACGCTTAAGCGAAAAGAGCATTTACGCGCGCCGACCGGAGCGACCAGGCGACTGCTACAATAGCAAGCGCACAGACGAAGGAGGAAGTAAGGCCTCGGCCGTGGCATAATCCGTGCTGGAGAGCGCCATGGCGCGATGCAAAAATAGGCACCGAAAGGAAACTTAACGTCGCCGGTCCAGGTTGAGTCAAGGCCCGCCGATGTGAAGTAGATTTCGGTCCCTCAAGAGTTTCGTAGCAGCTAACTGCTACCAACGAGCCCACCGACCCGTCCGGGATTATATAGCAACCCCACAATCCTGCCTGATAAGCCCTGAGCCGGACGGGTCTGCCCTTTTTCGGGATTAATGATTGACGATTGTCGATTGAAGATTGCCGATTGAAAAGGCCTACAGGTATCCGAGCTCATGAGCCAGGGCCCGGAACGACTCGCCGCTGAGGAAAAGCTCCGCCTCCGTAGCCTCGAATCCCTGCTCGAGGGTGCGACGCAGGTGCAGGGAAGCAACATCCGCCAACTGCTGGTCGGTGAAACTCCTGCCCGCACGCTCACGCCACTCGGAGAGCGTGGCGCAGGAAATCGCCACCGTCACCTTTCGGCCGTCCAGCAAGAAAACGGCATCCATGCTGTCGCTGTGGCGGGTGGCGATGGCGGGGTAAAGGTGAACGAAGCGAACTTTGACCGGCGCGCCTAAGCCTTTCGAGGCGACTTCAAACGGTGCCACAAGATAGCTCATCGTTCCTGTTCCTCGCCGCTCGTGCGTTTTGTGCCCGCGGGTCCGGGGCTCACACTCCGATTATAGCTCACATCTTGATGTAGCTCTTGGACACTGTATACTGAGGTCAGCAAGTTGGACAAGGGACAGAAAGTCCAGCGGCGCCCGCCCCTGCACTGCCCGCGGCGGCCTGCCGGGCACAGCACCCTTTGAACCCAAGGCGGTAAAGAGCCGTTCTCAGGGCTTGGGTTTCTCCCGCCCCTACCTGCAGATTTCTCTTGAAGTTTTTGCATTCCGAGCGTAAGAATTGCCTTGGCGCAATACGGCCTGGCGGCCCGAGCCGCTGCTTAACGATTTTGTTTCAGCAGGATAACAAAAGGCCGGAGTGGCATTCGGCGTGCTCTAATCAAGCGTCGGGACAAGACGGGTAGCCGGTGGAAGAGAGTAACCGCGCCCCGAGAAGGAGAAAACCAAATGGCGATCGATGAGGTTCCTGAAAAGGAAGTTCACGTCGTCGAACCGGAGCGTTCTGGTTCGCAAGGCAAGTTTCTATTGATCTTGGTTGTACTGGCGGCGTTGGCCGCTGGTGAGATCTATTCCTTCCACAAAATCAACACAACGCGCGACGCGCTGGAAACGCAGCAGACTCAGACGCACAAGCAAATGACCGCCGAATTCCAGGATCAACTGGCCAGCCGGTTGAGCGCGATCGAAAACGCCAACGCGCAGCAATTCGATGCGCTGAAAGACGAGTTAGACTCTGCGGCAAAGCGCTTGGGAGCAACGGGCGGTGAACTGAAACGCTCACGGGCGATGGTGGCTCAACTCCAGAAGGACGAACAAGCGCGGTCCGATCAACTTCAGCAACAATTGGCTCTGAAGGCCGACCAGCAGCAGGTGGGAGCGCTCGGCCAGGACGTTTCCACGCAGCGCACCGACCTCGACAACACTAAGAAATCGCTCGATTCCGTGCGCTCCGACTTGGGAATGGCCCGCAGCGAAATGGGCACGCTGATCGCCCGC
Organism: uncultured Acidobacteriota bacterium; assembly: GCA_963831905.1. Taxonomy (GTDB): domain Bacteria; phylum Acidobacteriota; class Terriglobia; order UBA7540; family UBA7540; genus CAVROP01. The sequence goes on from CAWHRX010000006.1 coordinate 349,496, forward strand.
AATCATGACGATATCGAGACTCTTCGCAAAATGGGCGAACGCGACTACTTCGAGTTCACGGCCAGCAAGAAGGCCCCGGCGCGGGTGGCGGGAGTCGGGTTGTCGCTGACCAAAACCAACGTGAAGCGGCATCAATTCAACCTGGCTATGCTCGTCGACGACGTCCGCGTGGAGAAGAAAGATCGCACCATCAATGAGCCAATTTTCTTCTATGTCAACGGCTCCAAGCGGCCCTACGAACTGGTGATCAACGACGTCGGTCAGAACCAGGTCAAAGGCTACATCAGTGCCCCCAAAGGCGCCAACAACAAGGAAGTTGCACGCTCCGGAGATACGCACTGATCGAATGCTGAGGAGACCCGGGCGAGGCGGGCATCCACCGGGTCTCCAATCTTCGCCGGTGCCGTCCAACACGACCTGAAAACATAGCGGATAACAGCCCAGCCAGCCCAGTATCGTTCATCGCGTAAAAACTATTCACCTCCTCGTGGCTTTCTGCCGATGGCTAAAAGAGTGTGGAGCAGCAAAGGCTGCGAGGAGGATAGCGCCCTGAATCCTGAAGCATTTCAACGTATCTTATCCATGCGCGGAAGAACCCGACGACCGGCCGACACGCTGACAGCGCGCGAGAAAACGATCGCGGCTCGTGTTGCCCTGGGACTTTCGAACGCCGAGATCGCCGGGGACTTGAAGATTTCCATTCAAACAGTCAAGAACCATCTGTGTACCATCTTCGAGAAAGTTGGCGTGACGTCCCGCCTGGAACTGGCTACCTGGCTCTTCAGTCATGATTGCAGATTGTGCCCCTTGCGGAACCCCTCGAGCCTTGCGCAACCTCAAGCGCGAAGCATGACTGACCTGCCAATTCCGACTCCAGTGGATGTCAACCCCAATTCCTGGCGTTTAACGTAAGATCGACGGCCGGGCAGATGGTTCACGTTTCGACCACTCCAGAGGCGGTAGTCAGCGGCCCAGGGCGCCGGGCCCAGGCAGGACGATCCCCGCCCCGTCCCGCTCACGCGGGAACCCCTCCCCCGCGTGGGCGGGAGAGCGGACGGCGGTAAGGGGCACTTCGCGGGGCCCACGGGTCACACCCCACCCCAAATGCCGCCGCTGCTGCCGCGACTGGGAAGCACGCACAGGGCTGCGGCAATTCTCAAACAAACTGTACTTACTCGAAAGTAGCGCCGACCATCAGGTCGGCAAACGCCCCGACCGGTCGGGGCGCTATGACGCAACTCAGAACACTTCCCGCTCCCCCCAATTATTTCCCTGAAGCTGTTTCATTCTGTATGATAACGATATGGGCGTGGCGGCGCGGTGTCGCAACCTGGTCAAGACTTATGACGGCAGCGTCGAAGCCGTGCGCGGACTTGACCTCGAAATACTGAGCGGCGAATGCTTTGGGTTGCTCGGCCCGAACGGCGCGGGCAAAACCACCACGATCGAAATCCTCGAGGGGTTGCTGCCTCAAACCTCCGGCGAAGTCGAGATACTCGGGAAGAACTGGAACGCCCAAAGCCGGGAACTCCGCGAGGTGTTGGGGATCTCGCTTCAGGAAACTCGCCTGAGTGAGAAGCTGACGGTGCGGGAAACACTGGAGCTGTTCGCCAGCTTTTATCGCCAGCCGTGTTCGACTGATGAGGTGATGGAAGAGATGGCGCTGACCGAAAAGGCCGATAGCTGGGTCGGCAAGCTTTCGGGAGGCCAGCGGCAGAGACTGGCGGTAGCGACGGCGCTGATTGCCAATCCGAAAATCCTGTTTCTTGACGAACCCACGACGGGATTGGATCCGCAAAGCCGCCGACAGCTCTGGGACACCATCCGCCAGTTCCAGAACCGCGGCGGAACCATCCTGCTGACCACCCATTATATGGACGAAGCCGAGCGGCTTTGCGACCGAATCTCGATTATCGACCACGGCCAAGCCATTGCCTCCGGCACGCCTGCCCAGTTGATCGAGGAGTTGGGCGGGCATCAGATGGTGGAATTTGATGCGACGGATAACGACCCCGGCGCAAACGAAGTGTGGCGGTCACTGCCTGGTGTCGAGGCCGTCCATGAGGAAGACGGCTGCGTGATTCTGAGCGTGCGCGAGACCCATGAGACGATCCCTTCCCTGCTGGCGGCCTTGCAGAAGCGAGGTGCGCGGTTGCTGCGCCTCACGACTCGCCAGGCCAGCCTCGAGGATGTCTTCGTACATCTCACCGGACGACACCTGAGGGAGGACTGAGCGGCCGTCATGAGAATGGCTCCCCTCCTCGCCGGAGGAGGGAAATTGCCAGGTTTGTAGCTGAACACGATGAACACTCAATCCCAAACGGCGGCTCCCCCCATCCCTGGGACAAAATCCCCTACGCTCGCGCCGGTCAACGGCCGTTGGGCAGGTTATTTGCACCTGCTCATCGCTCGCGAGAAAGAGATGTGGCGCGAGCCGGAGGTCATCTTCTGGGTATTTGGATTCCCGATATTATTGGCCCTAGGACTGGGAATTGCCTTTCGAAACAAACCCGCCGAGGTGCACCGCATGGCTATCGTGGCCGGGAAGGACGCGGCGGGCACACTCGAAATGCTGCAAACGTCTCCCCAAAAGGGGTTGGTAAAGGCGGAGGTGCTTCCCGAGTCGAGCGCCTTCAATCAATTCCGGCTCGGAAAGTACGACCTGGTGGTGATCCCGCAGTCAAGCAGCAGCTTCGAATACCGATTCGATCCCGCGCGCCCGGAAAGCGTGTTGACCCGCTCCCTTGTGAATGACGCCTTGCAGGCCGCGGCGGGGAGAAAGGACCCCCTGGCCACATCTGAGAAGGCCTCGACTGAGCCGGGCGCGAGATACATCGACTTCCTGATCCCAGGCTTGCTGGGCATGAACCTGATGAATTCCGGCATGTGGGGCGTCGGCTTTGCCCTGGTCGACATGCGCCAACGAAAACAGCTGAAGCGATTCGTGGCGACGCCCATGCGCCGGGGCGATTTTCTTCTGGCGCTGGCCTCGAGCCGCTTGATTCTGATGCTGGTCGAACTGGTGCTGTTACTCGGCTTCGGCATTCTGGCATTTCACATGCGGCTGATGGGTTCGTGGGCGGCCGTCATGCTGATCAGTGGTATCGGCGCGCTTTGCTTTGGCGGGTTAGGCCTACTCACAGCCAGCCGGGCCCAGAAAATCGAGAGCATCAGCGGGCTGATCAACCTGGTGATGATGCCGATGTGGCTCTTTTCGGGAGTCTTCTTCTCCTACGAGCGTTTTCCCACGATACTGCTGCCTCTGATTAAACTCCTGCCTCTCACCGCGCTCAACGACGCTCTCCGCTCCTCCATCCTCGAGGGCGGTTCGCTGGCGACTCAAGGGTCGCGCCTGCTCGTCATGGTCCTCTGGGGCGGCATTTCCTATCTGCTGGCGCTGCGCTGGTTCCGATGGACGTAGGGAAGGCAGGATTCAGGAGTCAGGAGTCAGGATTCAGGAGTCCACGAGGGGGGTATTGCCCTCTCCCCCTTGGGGGAGAGGGTGGCCCACGACGGCGCTCTCATCAGCCGTCGGGGGTCGGGTGAGGGGGTTCGTGGTGGCCGGGAACGGCAGGCCGTCCACCTACAGTCGGGGCTGCGTGGAATCTCGTCTCACCCAACGGTAGGCATTCACCGAATTCTTCCAGAAGAACTTCTCCGCCACCGCTCCGCCCTTGCTGGTGAAGTAGTCACGCACGATGCTCAAAACCTGCGGGTACGTACCCCACTTATCACTGTTCGGCCAGTCGCTGCCGTACAACAGCCGGTCCCGGCCGAAAATCTCCCAGATCTCATCCAGTCGCGGCTTGTAGAAATCCAGGGCGATTGGCACTCTCCCGTCCACGCGCCGCAGGACTTCCGAGACTTTGACGTAGACTTGAGGCCTTTTGCCCAACTCGCGCAAATTGTGCTGGTACGCCTCTCGGGAATGCTTTTCCGAGGGCGGATCGAGCTGAGGCAGGTGATCGACCACAACCCGCAGGCTGGGAACGCGGTCGGTGAGCCGCACCAAGGCTTCAATCAAAGCTGGGTCAGGGTTTGCGCTGTCCAAAGCCAGATTGGCATCCGCCAATGCCTCGAGGTCGGAAATGAACTCCGGCCGCGACAACTGTTCGCCAAGATTCCTGTTCCACAGATTCCCGTACCGAATCCCGCAAAACAACGGGTTGCGGTGAAATCGGTCCAGATTATTGCGGAAGTCCGGCTTGCCCGGCTCGAGATCTCCGACCGTGCCCACAATAATCGACTCCTTCGCAGCAACATCCAGCACCCATTGGTTGTCCTCGAGCCAGGGACTCGCCTCAACCTCGATCGCCCCCACGATGCCCAGACCTTTCGTGACCAGCCGGTAGCGCTCGGGCAAGGCAGGCTTGTACAGAACTGCGTCGCCCTTCTCGGGCCAAGGCACACCCTGCGGGCGTGTGGGATCGAACAGGTGAATGTGAGTGTCGATGATTGGCGTATCTTCAGCAACGCCCCTTAGCCCCGCGATCCCCGCCGCGGCAAGCAGAAATTCCCTGCGATTCATCGTGCCAGTCTACCACTTATGTAATTGTCGGGGTATACTCTGAGCTTCTAGGAGAGAGGGCCGTCCAATTTCGCGCCCAAACTGCAGCGCCAAATCAGCGCGTTCCGCTTCTCGCCCAGTCTGGCATGGCGATGGGCCATCACTCTTTCGGCAACTCGGAAATAACTTTTTTCCGTGTCGTAGTACGTCCCGACTTACCGAACTTGTTTTGCTCGCCTTATCTGTCGCCGGTGGAGCTATCAGTTCCCAAGTTCAGGCACAACAACCTACCCTCGTTCGCGTTCCGTTTGTAGGATGCGCATCGGACGGCCAAAATGGGCCCTTGCCAGCACCAAAGGGTCCAGAGAAGGTCGTGTCGATAGATGCAGGTGCAGCGCAAGGCCTTGCGTATTATGCGGCGACATCTTCCGGTGTGCTAGCTCCACGAGGTTGGTTCTGTTTTGGATTGTACGGATCGAGCGGTGATGGCTTGTTCGTTACACCCCAGCCTTTCGAGACTGATGAATTGCTCCCGCCGGCCCGAAGGCGATTTGCGGGGCCAATTATCGAATCCGATTCCACATTCTGGCAGTCTCCGGGAAGGTTCGACATTGCTCGTATTATTGCCCGTGTCTTCCCGGACCAAGTGGAATTCGCGCAGAGGGTCATTCGCGAGGGGATTTTGGCGGCGAGCGATTTTCCGTTCGGCCCTTATCCGAAGGACAGGTTGACATATCGAAGTGACCACATCGTTGAGTATCAAACGCCTCCTCATTCAGAGGGCCTTGGCACTGACTCCCGGTGGTTAACAGCGAACGACACTCCTATCAACGGCGTTATAATTCTGCAAGGCGAGCCGCCTGACGCTGCGATTTTGAACGTGCGTTTGCGGTCCGGCATGAATCGCCTCACACCATATATCATTCACCAATTTGAGCGCGATAACCCGCAGAGCGTGCCACGGAAGTAGAACGGTTGGAAAACAAGCCGGATGGCGCGGACCTTCTCTTTAGGTCCGAGGCTCGTGCGTCCGCCGCACCGAAAAAGCCGCAGACCTTGGAGGGCAGGCTCGCGCCAGCCGTCGTCTAAACTAGCAGCGCGCCCCGTCAGCTGAGCGGTTTTGCCGCTGACTCGGCTACATGCCGTTGATTTCGCTTATCCATGCTTGATAGGATGGTGCATCATGACCCAACATATCACTCGCCGCAGTTTCCTGAAAACCACAGGTGCGGCGGCCGCGGCGCTGGCGAGGCCTCGCGGCCTACGCTCCCAGCAGGCCTTCGCGCCTTCCTGGGACTCGCTGACGAAGCACGCCGCTCCCGCATGGTTTAACGACGCCAAATTCGGCATCTACTTTCACTGGGGGCCTTACTCGGTGCCTGCCTTCGACAACGAGTGGTACTCCCGCAACATGTACCTCGAAGGCCAGCGGGTGAACGCGTATCACAAACTCGTCTACGGCCCTCCTTCAAAATTCGGCTACAAGGACTTCATCCCCATGTTTCGCGCGGAGAAGTTCAACCCGGAGGAGTGGGCGGATTTGCTGCGCAAGGCGGGCGCGAAATTCGCCGGGCCGGTCACCGAGCACGCCGACGGATTCTCCATGTGGGACTCGAAAGTTAACAAGTGGAATACGGCCGCCATGGGCCCTTGCCGCGACGTGGTGGGAGAAATGAGCAGAGCGCTTCGCAATCAGGGCTTGAGATTCATTTCCACCTTCCACCATCAGTGGCTATGGGGCTGGTACCCGACCATCGACAAGTCGGTTGATGCTTCGAATCCCGAGTACAGCGGACTCTATGGCCCACCGGCTCCCCAAAGTCCGTTCAGGGATTACGACAAGCCTACGCCGCCACCGTCGCGTGCCTTTCAGGAAACCTGGGAAGCGAAAGTTCGAGAAGTGATCGACAAGTACCGCCCCAGCCTCATTTACTTTGATAGCCGCCTGAATATCATTGACGAGCGCCGCCTGGCCGACGTGATTTCCTATTACTACAACCAAGGTGAGCTTCGGCATGAGGAAGTCAGCGTGACCTACAAGGAAAAAGACTTGCCCTCAGGCGCTGGAATTCTGGATATCGAGCGCGGCAGGCTCGACCATCTTGCCAGCTATAAGTGGCTGACCGATGACGCCATCGACTGGAATTCCTGGTGCCACGTCCAGAACGCGAACTACAAAACCGCGCATCGCATCCTCGGTGAGCTCATCGACATCGTCAGCAAGAACGGAAGCTTCCTGCTCGACATCACCCCCACAGCCGAAGGGGTGTTTCCCCAGCCGGTCGTCGAGCGCCTGCTCGCCATCGGCGAGTGGCTGTCGGTGAATGGTGAAGCAATTTACGGCACGCGGCCCTGGAAGATCTTTGGAGGGGGCCCCACCCAGGTCCAAAGCGGCATGTTCGGTGAGGAGCATATTCCGGACTTCGGAGCAGAAGATGTTCGCTTCACCAGCCGCTGGAAAACTCTCTACGCCATCGCCCTGGATTTGCCCCGGGACACTCCGGACTTGCTGATCAAACCACTCAACACACGCGACGCGCTTCTCGCCAAGGGCGAGATCGCGGCTGTTTCTCTCCTGGGCAGCGACGCCAAGCTATCCTGGGAACCTAGCGATGTGGGCCTTAGGATAAGCCTGCCCGCAGCCAAACCCGCCGCCCTCGCATACACCTTCAAAATATTGTTGAATTGACTGTAATAATTGGCATGGTGGCTCGTCCTCACATTGACGGCAGTCGTCAGGAGGCGCCCGTGCGATCGGCCACCGCGGAGGTCACAATTCCCAGCCCCAGCGATGCAGTTGAACGACTGTTCCGCGCGCACCACGCTCTGGTCATCCGTTCTGCCTACCGGATCACCGGCAATCTCACCGACGCCGAGGATGTCCTCCAGACCGTCTTCCTGCGCCTCATCAGCCGCGACGGCGCGGCCTCTCAACTGGAGAATTCCGAGCGGTATCTTCGCCGCGCGGCAGTCAATGCCGCGCTGGACGTGGTGCGGGCCCGGCGAGTGGCGGAGAGCGCGCCGTTGCCGGATTCGCTGCCAGCGCGCGAAGAGTTGAAACGGGGAGAATTGCGCGAATGCTTGCGGCGCTCTCTGGCGAGCTTGAGTCCGCAGGCGGCCGAGATTTTCGCTCTGCGTTTTTTGGAGGGCTACAGCAATCCAGAAATCGCGCGCATGCTCGGCGTCTCGCAAGTCTGGGTGGCGGTAACAGTGCACCGCACCCGGCGGCGGCTGCAGAAGGAGATTCGTTCCTACATTGGAGGGAAATCATGAGCCAACCACCAAAACAACGCGACCCAAGCTTGGATGAACTGATCACTGAATTGCGCCGACACGACGTTGCCGATCCGGCTGTCGAGCAGGCGGCGGACCGCGTCTGGGCCCGACTGCGCGAGCGCTTCCCCGCCCCGGCGACGGCAGCTGCTGCGGACGTGGGGAAGATTCGCGGCTGCGCGGATTTCCGGGCCCTGCTGCCTGCTTACTTGGGCGGGAACCTCTCCGAAGCGCGATCGTCGTTGCTCGAGGACCATCTGCATGGCTGCGTGGACTGCCGCCATGCACTGCGAGAAGCGCGCCACGCTCTGCAACCTGTCGCCCCTCAAGAATCTGAGATTGCCGCCACGCGCAAGGCAGCCGGCACCAGAACCAGATGGATCATGCCTTGGGCCCTCGCGACGGGCGTGATCATCATAGGCCTCGTGGTGTTTCTGAGCGACGGACACTGGGCCAGAATGCTTCGTGGTACGGAAGCCGAAGCAGCCGTGCTCTCCGCTGAAGGAACTCTCTATCTTGATTCTGGACGCGGCGGCGAAGCAGTTCTTCCCGGCCGTTCCATTCACCAAGACGAAGAGATTCGCACTGCCAAGGCTTCCTCCGCCGTGATCCGGATGGTGGATGGATCGACAGTCGAAATGGACCAGCGCACTTCATTCTGGGTGTCTAAAGGCTGGCGCGACACGACGCTTCACTTGCAGCGCGGCGACATCATTGTCCGCGCGGCCAAGCAGGGCCGAGGCCGGCTCAACGTTGCCACACGGGATTGCGTAGTTTCCGTTAAGGGCACCATTTTTGCCGTGGATGAAGGCATGAAGGGCGCGCGAGTTTCCGTTATTCAGGGAGAAGTGGAAGTCGAGCAAGGGCGCAACACAAAACTGCTTCATCCCGGGGAACAGGTCTCGACGGAGCCGGATGTGGCGCCGGTTCCGGTGAGCTACTCGGTATCGTGGAGCCGCAACCGGACTGAATACCTCGCGCTGCTGAGTGAGTTTGCGGCCCTGCACAAGCAGTTGGAGGCTCTTCCGGGACCCACGCCCCGCTACAACTCAGTCCTGCTGAATCTGGTGCCGAATGACACTGTATTCTACGCTGCCATCCCTAACCTGGGTTCGACGCTGACTGAAGCGAATCGACTCTTGCAGGAGCGCATCCAACAGAGCGCAGTGCTGCAAGCCTGGTGGGCCCGCCAGCAGGCGTCTGGAGGAGCAGGCAAAGAACCCGAGTTGATTGAACGGCTCCGCACTTTCAGCGACTACCTCGGGGACGAGATTGTCGTCGCCATGACGGCCGATCAGCATTCGCCGATTGTTCTGGCAGAGGTGCGACGACCCGACTTCCGAGCCTTTGTCCAGCAGCAACTGGGCCAGATCAAAGGCGGCGAGAAGCAACTCGAGGTGCAGATCGTGGATAACCCCTCGTTGCTTCCGCCTGCCGCCGGCACAAACACCATGCTGGTTTACTTGCAAAACAACCTTATGGCGATGGCCGCGGATGCACACCAGTTGCAGAAGGTGGCATCCCTGATGGAGCATGCCACTCCCAGTGGTTTCACTTCCACTCCCTTCTACGGAGCCATCCGGCAGGCATACCAAGCCGGGGCCGGCCTACTTATTTGCGCTGATATGGAACAAATTCTTGCGCATTCCGTAAATCAGAAAGAGAGTCTGGACCTGGTTCGGGACGAGAGGACCGGCCTCGCCGACATGCGATATCTTATTATGGAGAGCAAGGACGCAAGCGGCCGCACTGAAAACCGAGCGACGCTGACCTTCTCCCAGGCGCGCCACGGCCTGACGGCTTTGCTGGGTTCCCCCAGCCCCATGGCGACCTTGGATTTTGTATCGCCCACCGCCAGCTTGGCGGTTTCCTTTGTCGTCGAGAACCCGCAGGAAATCGTGCAGGAAATGTTCAGTCTGGCAGGGAGTCATGATCCGGGATTCACCGAGGGCCTGGAGGACTTCGAATCGGCAACCGGAGTGAATGTGTCGCAGGATTTGGCAGCCCAACTGGGCGGCGAGGTCACATTCGCGCTTGATGGTCCGATTCTGCCCACTCCAAGTTGGAAGGCGGCGCTGGAAGTGAACGATCCGGGACGGCTCGAGGAGACCATCGAAAAGCTGGTGGCCAGCTACAATCACCAGGCGGATTCGAAAGCAGGCACTCTTAATCTGACCAAAGAGAATGCAGACGGTCGAACCTATTACAGCCTTCAGATCAACCGGCCTTCGGCGGCGGCGGGCGTTCCGTCCGAGATCGATTATGTGTTCGTGGACGGCTATCTTTTAGCCGCGCCGAGCCGGGCATTGCTGCTCAGCTCGATCCAAAACCGCAACACACAATACACTCTCGCCCGCTCCAGCGATTTCAGCAGCCGTTTGCCGCGCGACGGATTCACAAACTGTTCCGCGCTCGTCTATCAAAACCTGGGCGCCATGATCGGATCGGTAGCGGACCTCCCTATTCTCACTCCCGCGGAACGGCAGGCCATCGAGTCCCTGAAGCAGAACAGCGGCCCCAGCTTGACTTGCGCTTACGGCGAGCCGCAGGATATCGTGGTCGCCAATACGGGGAACATGTTCGGGATGGGTTTTGGCCCGCTTCTCGGGATTAAGGGTGCAGGAGTCCTGGACCTGCTTCCGCTTCTGAAGGGCAGCAGGCAGTAGGCAGACGGGCAGGTCGGCAGGTGGGCAGGTCGGCAGATGGGGCAGGTGGGCGACGTAGGGAATTACGCACTAGACACAAGGCACTAGGCACTACGCACTAGGCACTGAACTATGCCACCGATCATCGAACTCGAGGGATTGGGCGTCACGCTGGGAGGGCGGAAGATCCTGGAAGGTCTGAAGTGTTCGCTCTCCGGCAGGGCGATCGGGTTACTGGGCCCCAACGGCGCCGGCAAATCGACTCTCATCAACACGCTGTTGGGATTTTATCCGGTAGCGGCGGGCATGGCACGGGTCTTCGGGCGCAACATTCGAACTGAAATAAAGCAAATCCGAGCGCTTGCCGGGTACATGCCGGAGTCCGAGTGTTTCATTGGCCAGATGACTGCGGTAAGCTTCGTACGCTTGATGGCGGAGCTTTCCGGCCTGCCCTCAGAGGCTGCGCTGGAGCGCGCTCACGAGGCGTTGTTTTACGTCGGGCTGGGCGAAGCGCGGTACCGCCTCCTCGGAACCTATTCGCTGGGCATGAAGCAACTGGCCAAGCTCGCCCAGGCGATCGCCCATGGTCCTCGCCTTTTGATTTTGGATGAGCCTACCAATGGCCTCGATCCGCCTGCCCGCCAGCGCATGATCCGCCTGATTCGCGAGATGCGCGACAGCCGCGACCTCCACATCCTGCTCTGCTCTCATCTGTTGCGCGACGTGGAAGAGACCTGCGAAGAAGTCCTGATCCTGAAGGATGGCCATCAGGTTCATTACGCCAACCTGGAAGAAGAACGTCGAGCCAACCGGCGATTCCTCGAGCTTGAGACGCTGGGCGGCGACGGCGCCTTTGCAGAGGCAGTCGAGCGCCTGGACTGTGAGTGCGCGATAACCGGCTCGGTCCTTTCCGCGCCGGCGGGGAGCCATACCGGCCGCAGCCCTCGGCGGTTCAAGATGGTGCTAGGCCAGGACTTTGCCCTTCAGGACCTTTATCGGCTGGCTGAGGAGCACGGCGTTCAGATCCGCCGCCTGAATTACCGGCGCGACAGCCTCGAGGACATTTTCCTGAAGGCTATGGAGAACTCCAATGGCCGTCCATAAGCGGAGCTATCGCAGCTATGCGGGAGAGTTCAGCCCGGCGTGGTCTCGCTTGCTGATTGTGAGCCGGTACGCCTACCAGAGAGCGCTTTCTTCCAGGTTTATTGTTGCTTATTTTGCCATCTGCTTCTTTTATCCTCTCGGCTGCGCCCTGGCTCTCTACATGAACCACAACCAGCGCCTGTTGGCAATATTCAATTTGAGCTCCTTCTTCTCCGTCGATGCCACGTTCTTTTATCACTTCATGAATGTTCAGGGCGTGCTGGCTTTTATACTAACAGCCTTGGTGGGACCTGGCCTTGTCTCACCCGACCTCGCCAATCATGCCCTGCCGCTCTATTTCTGCCGGCCTTTTTCGCGGGTAGAATACGTCTTAGGGAAACTGTTTGTGCTGGTGTTGATGCTTTCGCTGGTCACCTGGATTCCGGGCGAGACCCTCTTTCTGATTCAGTCCAGCCTCGCGGGCGCAAGCTGGATGTGGAGCGACCTGTGGATGGCGGCAAGCATTTTCCTGGGTTCGGCAATCGAGATCCTGGTTTTCTCGCTCCTGGCTTTAGCCCTCTCGGCGTGGATCAAACGGAAGACGGCGGCGGGCGCGGCGCTGCTGGGCGTGTTCTTTTTCGGCGCCGGCTTCGGGCAGGCTATCAATGCTGTGCTGCGAACCAAGAATGGCTCCCTGATTGACTTAGGAAGTCTTATCGCCCGTATCGAGATCCAACTCTTTCACCAGTACGCACGGCGGATGACAGCCATCCCTGCTGACTGGGCATGGTTAGTTTTGTTGGCAATCGGCGCCTTCTGCCTGCTGCTGTTGGAAAAGAAAGTCAGGGCTTACGAGGTGGTGCGGGGATGAACGCACACGACGCAGACATTCCCCTCCTTGCTAAGGAGGGGGCAGGGGTGGTTGCCCGTCAAGGCGAAAACGAGGCCCACCAGCCCTTCGCCCCTCCTCAAATGAAGGCCGGAGCTCAGGACCAGCGAATCGTTTTCGAGGACGTCTCCAAGTTCTATGGCGAAGTGCTGGGCGTAAACCGCGTAAACCTGTCGATTCCTCCCGGCATCACCAGCCTGGTTGGCCCCAACGGTTCGGGGAAGACCACATTGATGAACCTGATGACTGGCCTGGTTGAGCCGACGCGAGGGTGCATCACCGTGCTTGGCATATCGCCCCACCAACCCGAACGTCTGTTTCACAAGGTCGGTTACTGCACGCAGTTCGACTCGTTCCCCAAAGGGCTCACCGGCTACCAGTTCGTTTACTCTTATTTGCGGCTCTTCGGACACGCGCATGCCGCCGCAGCGAGGCTGGCCGAGCAGGCGATTGAACGGGTGAACCTGACTGAGGCGGCGCACCGCCTGATCGCCGGGTACAGCAAAGGCATGCGTCAGCGCATCAAGCTGGCCCAGGCAATGTGCCACAAACCCTCCGTACTCGTGCTGGACGAACCGCTGAACGGCCTGGACCCGTTGATTCGCGCCGAGACGATCGCCCTGTTCCGCAGCCTGGCTCAAGAAGGGCTGTATTTGATCATTTCCAGCCACGTGCTGCACGAAGTGGACGCGCTCTCTGACCAGGTCGTCCTCCTCAGCAATGGCTACGTAGTGGCGGAGGGGCAGATTCACGGAGTGCGCGAAGAAATTCACGAACACCCCATGCAGATTCTTATCCGCTGCAACAAGCCCAGCGACTTTGCATCACGCATATTCCAGCAGGAATATGTCGTGGAAGCCAGGATCCTCCCCGACGCGCAGGGTCTGCTGGTGAAAACGCGGGACGCTGATCGCTTCTATCTGTTGCTGAATCGCATCGCCCAAGGCGGCATCAGCATTGAGTCGGTAGCGCCTGCTGACGACGACGTTCTATCCGTCTATGAATATCTGATAGGCGCGGAGGAGCCACCCAAATGAGTTTCCAGCGGCTGCCCTGGGCGCTCTGGCGAGCGCAGATTCTGGCCATCCTTCGCCTCGAATTGAAAAAGACCTTCTTCACCCGGCGCGGGGCATGGATTTACTTCCTGGCGTTCGCGCCCGTAGTGCTCTACGCCCTCCACTCCTTCGTGGAGTTGAAGAATGGCGTGCACGGCGACGTGGGCGAGGATAGCCACATCTTTGCTGCCGTATTCCAGTTCTTCTTTCTCCGGCTAGCCATTTTCTTCGGCTGCGTCGGGATTTTCGGCAACCTCTTTCGCGGGGAGGTATTGGAGAAGAGCTTGCATTATTACTTCCTGGCGCCTCTGCGTCGGGAAGTCCTGGTAGTTGGGAAATTCCTCTCCGGCCTGCTCGCGGCGACAGTCATCTTCTGTTCCAGCGCCCTCCTTCAGTTTATTGCCCTCTATTGTTACTTCAGTTCGAACACCATCCGGGAGTACCTTTTCCACGAGCATGGCCTCGCGCACTTGGCGGCCTACCTCGGCGTGACGCTGCTGGCCTGCATCGGGTACGGCAGCGTTTTTCTCGCGGCGGGCCTGCTCTTTCGGAACCCGCTGATTCCTACGGTGGTGGTGCTGGTGTGGGAGGCTGTGAACGGCTTCCTGCCCGCACTCCTGCAGCGGATCAGCGTGATCTTCTATCTGAAGTCGCTGTGCCCGGTCGCCATACCGGAAGCGATTAACGTGGATAAGAACAACCTGCTCGCCTTCCTCGCCGTCAATCCCTCCCCCGCCGCGCCTGCAACGGCCATCTTGGGACTGCTGATCCTGTGCCTGATCATCCTGGCATTATCCAGCCTGCAAGTCCGCCGCATGCAGATCGATTACGCGGCGGAGTGAATGGCGAGGAACTCCTCGTCAGCGGAGTCCCGAAGGCGCAACAGGCCCGACCAGGTCACACATGATAGCCTAAAGTCCCGAGCGGCGCGGTACAGTGAATGGCCGGGTTCCGTGCGGGGTTGGCGCAGACCGGAAGACCTGGCCTGCGCTACCTCTCCTCGGCAACGTTCGCTGGATGAGCAGGGACAGCTTTTAACTCGTCGAGTTCCTGCGGAATGTTCTTGCAGACCTTGCAGTGGCGTGGGGGATGTGTGGCGTCGAAGTTATTGTAGAAATCCAGGATATTGGCACGCAACTCCGGAGTAACGTTCTTGTACCGGCCTTTTCGCAGTTGAGCCAGGAGATTGGCATAAGTATGATCGGCAAGCGAGTATTCGCCGGCATGAGTAGGCTTGCCCGTGTCAAAGTCGGAATCCGGCAAATCAAGTGTGCCCGCCCCCACTTGCTCCAGCAGGCGCCGGTAATTGGAGCGGACCGCTTTCAGACTGTCCAGGAACATATGCTCCGTCTGGGGCGTGGCGGGCTTGAAGCCGAGTGTGCGAAGCGGGCCGATCCTGGGAATGATGGTGAAGATGACGGCAAGGATTTTGGCTCCGATGCCAGGAGTGTGAGCCGCCTCGACAATGCGGTGCTCGTAGCCCTCGATTTCCCCGGTCACTCGCCGGCCCCGGAACTGCTTGCCGTACTCTTTCTCGTACTCGCGGCGCGAGAAGCGGTAGACGAATCTCCGCCTTGTGATGCCGGGAATTAGTTTTTCGATTTCGTCCCGCTTGAGCTGCCATGCCGCCGCGGTGAGGTGCGGAATCATCTTGCCCGCGGCGTAGCGGTAAGTACCCAAGGCAAGATCTTCGATGAAGAGAACGTCATGGAGTTCGAGCCCATAGGTTTCGCTGAACGCGCGTTCCAGCAGCGGCTTCGAGACTCTGAAACCAATGAAGTCATGGTAATCGTTTGGTGCATAAACACCCGCGGCCACCTGGACAACGTCGAACCCGAACTCCACCATGATGTGTTTTGGGGGGTCGTCCTCGTAAGTAACGACGTTGCCGTATTTGGCGCCCAGTTTGGGATACAAGATCGGCACGGACAAGTTCACGGCCATGGGATGGCCGAGATTATCCGCCGAATAGTGCGCCAACGCGCCGAGCGCGAAGGCATATTCGTTGATGTTCCGCGACTGACGCAACAGAGAGGCAACGAAATCGCCGCTGCGAACGTAGTGGGTCAAGTCGCTGAAAAACGCGTTGCCGAAGGGATAGTACCCCATGTCCTGAATAATGCACCCGCCGTAGACGTAAGCATGGGCCTCGTGGAGTTGTTCCGGCGTCGCGCCGGGAAACCGTTTGAGTATGAGGCTGCGAATGGAAGTCTGCCACAAAGCGTCAACCACCGCCTCATGGCTGAGCACGGAGTAGGCAATTACGCTTCGGGGCGCCCCAAACGTGAGGAATACCGCCAGGAAAACGCACGCGATTTTAATGGAGCTCTGCTTCATCGCGCCTTACCGGGGAAAGCGCACGCCCCAGATCAACCGCACAGCACAAACCGTGCGACACCTACAGTCTAACTCGCCGAGGCATCGACTAGCCACCACCCGCGCGCCCAAGCTTCGCCGGAGCGGTTCAATCGAATGCGGGAAGCGTGCTCATGCGCGAGGCTCAGTGATTGTGATCGCGGTCGATTCAATCCCGTTCGGTTGGCTGACTTGCATCATCGCTGGGCTGACGCACAATGCACCCGCTGGTGACCCTGTAACGCATCGTTGGTCTTTACCCTAAGGCTCTACGAAGGCAAGGCAGCCTCACCTGGCCGCCGGGAGTTAAGGGGAGGGCACGGTCGCAGAAACTTCCAAGGAGCTCTCGCTCTGAGTGCTCCCATTCGCGGCTACAGCGGTGATTTTGTAGTAGTAGGTCCGGCCCGCCTGGACGTTCGTGTCCGTAAATGAGGTCCCGGCGATCGGCTCGGTGTTCAGGGGCGTCGAGCTTTCGCTGCCTGAACTGCTGCCGCGGTAAACGTCGTATCCCGCCGCTCCCGAACTGCCGCTCCAGGAGAGAATGACGTCGTGGGTTGCCGTCCCCGAAAGCGCCACGGTCTGAGGGCTACCGCTAACATTGTCAGTGACGCTCAACGAGGCCGAGCGGCTCCCGCTCGCTGACGGCGTGAATACGGTCACGATCGTACAAGTTCCTCCCGTCGCTACCGACGAGCCGCAGGTGTTATTCTCCGTGAAGTCGGCGGGATCCGCTCCGGTGAACGCGAGACTGGAGATGCTCAAGGCGGTGCCGGAATTGTTCGACAAAGTAGTGGTTTCCGGCGAACTGGCTACTTCGACGGGCTGGTTCCCAAAACTAACGCTGCTGGGCGAGAGACTTACGCCGGAACCCCCGTTCCCCCCAGCGCTGCCGCTGGAGTTGGTACCTGTGCCGGATAAGGGCACCGACTGTGGGCTGTTGGGGGCGTTGTCGGTAAGCGAGACAGCCGCTGCAAATGAGCCGGCAGCGTTGGGGGCGAACTGGACGCTGATGGTGCAACTGGCTCCCACCGCCAAGCTGCGACCGCAGCTATTATTCTCTTTAAAGCAGTTGGGATAGGAGCCCGTGAGCCCGATCTGCGTGATGTTTAGGGTTGCATTGCCGGTATTCGTCACGGTCAAATTCTGGGACGAGCTCGTGGAACCTCCCGCTTGGCTGCCGAACGCCAAGCTGGTGTTTGAAAAGCTGACCTGCGGACTGCCTGTACCCGTGCCGGAGAGGGCCACCGACTGTGGGTTGTCAGGGGCATCATCGTTAAGAGTGACGGCCGCCGCAAAGGAGCCGACCCCGTTGGGGGCGAACTGGACGCTGATGGTGCAACTGGCTCCTGCCGCTAGGCTCGTGCCGCAGCTATCGGTCTCTCTGAAACTAGTGGGGTAGGCACCCGTGAGCCGGATCTGAGTGATGCTGAGGGCTGCACTGCCGGTATTCGTCGCGGTCAGGCTCTGGGCTGAGCTGGTCGTACCTCGCGGTTGGTGGCCGAAGGCCAGGCTCGCGGCCGACAAACGCAGAGCAGGCACGCCAGGGGTGGCGCCACATCCCGACAGGCAAAGCGCCGCGAGCGCCGCCCCAGCCGTCTGTAGTATTGGCCAGCCGGACCGAGGCGTCTTTCGGCCGATTCTCTGACGGTATCGGATCAGGTCGCTCCACGCAGGCATGCTTCTACTCCTCCGGCTCGCAACAGACGCGAGTCGTCCAGTGGTCGGCGAGGCCGTCCTCCCCACCGCAGCCGAGACTATCGGCTCACACCGAGGAACGAAACTACTCGGTCCCAATCGTCCTTACGGGTAGGAATGACCGTCACGATCGAAGGGCTAGCAGCCCTGAAGAAGTGCGTGTTCGCCTGTGCGTCCCGGCGCCACGGGATCCTTTTTGGCTAATTCAGGCGGCTCCCTAGGCACCGCAATTAATCATGATGAGTGCGATTCGCTTATCTTGGCGCAACAAGCTGGTTATGAGTACCTGTGAGAAAATGCCTTCTCCAGCGGTGCTGGACTCGCTCTTGCTGAGGATTCGTCCCCTTCTCTCCTGGCGCATCCCTTCTCGACCCATTGCCGCCCGGCACCACTGCGCAACACCAGCTTTCAGCCGGGTCGGAATTCAACTGGGTTTCTTGCCACAAACTGAACGACAACGTGACACGCGGATCAATTGCCCCGCGTTTGCTGCATCCGAGCCAGGGACGCAAAAGACGCTCGGATTCTTTCTTACCGGCCGCCGGATCTGCATAGAGACGCTCTTCGGCGATCACAATTTGCCCAAGGGCTTCGCACACGACTAGCCAAACCGCAGAGTCGCGGTCAACCTCTTGATTCGATGGGGGCGGGGCCGGGGCTGGCTATCAAACAAGGTGTAACTCTTACCGGAAGAGAGAAGAATTTACATGTTATATTAGGGCCATTATGCTCAACGAAGAAAGACGCCGGAGTATTCTGGAAATCATCAATCGTGAGGGGCGAGGAATTGTGAAAGACCTCTCACGACATTTCAAAACCTCGAATGTCACCATTCGCAAGGATCTCGAAATTCTTCACAACCGCGGAGTCGTCCACCGCACGCACGGGGGGGCGCTTCCTTTGCAGAGTGGGGCGCTCCTGGATTTCAGCCTTCAGGAGAAGGAAAAGCTGCATCGCAAGGAGAAGGAGCGAATTGGCCAGGCGGCCGCCGCATTGATCAAGGAAGGCGAATCCGTGGTTCTCGATTCCGGGACGACGACGAGGGCAGTGGCCCGAGCGCTGCGGGAGCGAAAACAGCTTACCGTTATCACCAATGCCGTTAACATCGCCGCTGAACTGGCGGGGACCTCGATCGAAGTCATCCTGACAGGCGGGATTCTAAGAGAGAAGTCTTTCTCGCTGGTGGGCCCGTTGGCCGAGGAGACACTACGCAGTTTGAGCGCCGATATACTGTTTCTCGCGGTTGATGGGATTGACGTTCATTTCGGCCTGACGACCCCAAACTTGCTGGAAGCGAGAGTGAATCGGGTGATGGTGGAGATCTCTCGCCGTGCCGTGCTCGTTTGCGATTCCAGCAAGTTTGGCCGCCGCAGCCTCTCCTTGATTGCGCCGATGTCGAGCATTCAACAGATTATTACCGACAACCGAATCCCGAAATCCAACGTCAAAGCCCTGGAGGAAGCCGGGATTGAGGTCACAGTCGTTTAGCGTTACGTCACCGCTCGGCGATACTTAAGGCTACGGCACGGTCGCAGAGACCTCGCCTGAGGGAGGGCTCTGCTCGGTGCCATCGGCGGCCACGGAGGTTACTACATAGTAGTATGCCTGCCCGGCCAGAACACTCGAGTCGGTGAGGGTAGTTGCGGCGATCGGCGAGGGATTGAGTGGAGTCGCGCTCTCCCCACCTGAGTTGGTGCCGCGGTAGACGTTATAACCCACCACTCCCGAAGTCGTGCTCGCCGTCCAGGTGAGAATCACGTCGTGAGCTCCCGTGCCTGAAAGCGCTGCGGTCTGCGGGCTGCCGCCGGCATTGTCGGTGACAGTGATCGACGCAGTTTCAGCGCCGGCCAGCGACGGCGTGAAGGTAATTCCGATCGTGCAACTCCCTCCCGCCACAACCGAACTGCCGCAGGTGTCTGCCGTCTCGGCAAAGTCGCTGGAATTGGCGCCCCCGATCGCCAGGCTGGTGATGCTCAACACTGCGTTGCCGGTGTTGCTCAAGGAGATGGTTTGCAAGGAACTGACCGATTTGATGGGTATACTTCCAAAGGCCAGGCTGCTGGGTGAAAGACTTACGCCAGGGCTCGCCCCCGTACCGGAGAGCGCCACCGTCTGCGGGCTGCCGCTGGCATTATCCGCAACACTTACCGAAGCCGTGAAGGAACCACTGGCAGCCGGAGTGAAGGTCACGCTGATCGTGCAGTTGCCGCCCGCTGCGACGCTGCCCCCGCAGTTGTTGCTTTGCGCAAAGTCGCTCGGGTTCGCGCCGGCCAGCGCCAGACCGGTGATGCTGAGCGCGGCGTTGCCGGTATTGCTCAGTGTGATGGTCTGAGAGGAACTGACGACGCCCACCGGTTCATTCCCAAAACTCAGGCTGCTGGGTGAAAGACTTACGCCAGGGCTCGCCCCCGTACCGGAGAGCGCCACCGTCTGCGGGCTGCCGCTGGCATTATCCGCAACACTTACCGAAGCGGTGAAGGATCCACTGGCAGCCGGAGTGAAGGTCACGCTGATCGTGCAGTTGCCGCCCGCTGCGACGCTGGCCCCGCAGTTGTTGCTTTGCGCAAAGTCGCTCGGATTCGCGCCGGCCAGCGCCAGGCCGGTGATGCTGAGCGCGGCGTTGCCGGTATTGCTCAGTGTGATGGTCTGAGAGGAACTGACGACGCCCACCGGTTCATTCCCAAAACTCAGGCTGCTGGGTGAAAGACTTACGCCAGGGCTCGCCCCCGTACCGGAGAGCGCCACCGTCTGCGGGCTGCCGCTGGCATTATCCGCAACACTCACCGAAGCCGTGAAGGAACCACTGGCAGCCGGCGTGAAGGTCACGCTGATCGTGCAGTTGCCGCCCGCTGCGACGCTGCCCCCGCAGTTGTTGCTTTGCGCAAAGTCGCTCGGGTTCGCGCCGGCCAGTGCCAGGCCGGTGATGCTGAGCGCGGCGTTGCCGGTATTGCTCAGTGTGATGGTCTGAGAGGAACTGACGACGCCCACCGGTTCATTCCCAAAACTCAGGCTGCTGGGTGAAAGACTCACGCCAGGGCTCGCCCCCGTACCGGAGAGCGCCACCGTCTGCGGGCTGCCGCTGGCATTATCCGCAACACTTACCGAAGCCGTGAAGGAACCACTGGCAGCCGGAGTGAAGGTCACGCTGATCGTGCAATTGCCGCCCGCTGCGACGCTGGCCCCGCAGTTGTTGCTTTGCGCAAAGTCGCTCGGGTTCGCGCCGGCCAGCGCCAGACCGGTGATGCTGAGCGCGGCGTTGCCGGTATTGCTCAGTGTGATGGTCTGAGAGGAACTGACGACGCCCACCGGTTCATTCCCAAAACTCAGGCTGCTGGGTGAAAGACTCACGCCAGGGCTCGCCCCCGTACCGGAGAGCGCCACCGTCTGCGGGCTGCCGCTGGCATTATCCGCAACACTCACCGAAGCGGTGAAGGATCCACTGGCAGCCGGCGTGAAGGTCACGCTGATCGTGCAGTTGCCGCCCGCCGCGACGCTGCCCCCGCAGTTGTTGCTTTGCGCAAAGTCGCTCGGGTTCGCGCCGGTGAGCGCAATACCTGTGATACTCAAGGCCCCAGTGCCGGTATCACTCAAAGTAATCGTTCGGGCGGCGCTGGTGGCGCCAACAGCTTGGCTTCCAAAAGCAAGACTATTGGCAGACATCGCGACAGAAGGCGATTGTACGACTCCGGTCCCGGACAGGGCGATGCTTAAGAAAGTGGAATGGAAATTAATGAAGATCGTTAGGCTACCGGAGACGCTGCCGGCGGCCTTAGGCGCAAAGCTCACGCCAAAGGTCGCACTCTGATTGGATCCCAAGGTAAAGGGCAACTCGAGCCCGCTAATACTGAATTCCGCGCCTTTTACGGCCGCTTCAAGAATTCGCACACTGCGAGTCCCGGGATTGGTAAGAGTCACGACATTCGTCATGCTTCTCCCCACGGCGACATTTCCGAAGCTAATGCTATTTGAACTCGAAATGAGCGGGGCCGATCCCCAAGCACATTCTAAGACGCAAAAGAACGCGATCACAACCAGTGGAAGAACGGCACGCTGGGACGAGCGCCTGCCGCTGTTCGTCTTACGGGTGTTCTGAATATGACAATTGACATAAGTTAATATACTGTTGTTGGAAATACCGTGTGCGGGCATCGCCTCTCCTTTTGCGAGCTTATGGCTCGTTGCTCCAGGCGGCCGTCTTACGGGCTTGGGTTTCGTTGGCCGCCACTCGCACAGGTGTAGAACAAGTTTCGTGCCAGCTACACCAAACCGTTGATGCGGCCCAATCGACACATTTATCGAGGGTTGTGTCGACAACTCTTGTGCGCGCTTTTTTGAAACTGGAGAAAGGGGCAAAGCCTGCCCGTTCCGGACTCGGCAAAGCGTGCCTAGTTAAATGGGGATCGAGGTGAACTCTGGTGAGAAATAGCGTTCTAGCGAAGGGTTGGGATTAGAAAGTGAAAGGAATGGAGCGAAGAGAGACAACCGAGCCTCAGGGGCGGGAACCTGATGGGGCCTCATGCTCCGATCGAACTTGCCGCCGACTGGCGGGATCCGGCTTGGACTCGCACCCGCGCCGTGCAAGGTGGGGCGGAGTCGAAAACATTCGCGCCGCGTCATTCTTCCGGCCGACCTTTGCGGACTTCACGTCTTTGCGAGAACTCTAATGTCGCACTTCACTCGCCGGCAACCGTCACAACGACTGTGCGCTGGCGCCCTCGAACGTCGCATTCGAGGTGGAAGATCTGTTGCCATGTCCCCAGCATGAGTTTGCCGCCTGCGATGGGCGCCGTGAACGACGGCCCGAGGAGTGTCGCCTGCAAATGCGAGTGTCCGTTCCCGTCATGCCAGGCTTGCTCGTGCCCGTAGTTACGGCTCGGCGGAATGAGCTTGTCCAAAATGGCAGGCAGGTCATGCTGAAGCCCCGGCTCAAATTCAATGGTGCCCAGAGCGGCCGTACTTCCAACGTTAAAGACGTTGACGGTGCCGCGTTGGATTGCCGAGGAACTCACAATTTCTGCAACTTGCTCGGTAACGTCGTGCATGTCACCGTGACCTTTCGTGGTGATTAGAATCTGCTGTTGATGGGTCATAGTCAGGTTTTACATCCTTTCCAGAATCTTGCAGCAACACCTCTGAATCGCCAGGATAACCCAAATCCGTCCGCTGAGGTGATTCCGCTTGCGACGGCGGCCCGCCTGGTCGGCCTGGATTGGCGCGAGTAGTGACCAAGGTTACACTACGCATCGCGGTTGCTGCCGTGTTAAGCTTCTTTAACAACGTGGCGCGTTCTGCCCAGCGCGCCGGGAGGTGCCTCTGATTATGAAGATCAGACTCATGCACGTCGTAGCGTTAATCGTGATTTCAGCTCTACAGGCCTCAGCACAGAGCGACCTGTTGATTCAGAACAAACAACTAACGATCGCAGTGAGGGCCCAAGACGGTGCATACGAAATCCGCTCGCTCGGGCTTCAGCAGCCGGTGTTGGTTTCGAGTGTCGGTGTGGAAGTGAATGGTGAGTGGCTGAGTTCTTCCCAGTATCCGCACCACGAAGCCACGCCCACATCGTTTGAAGACGCGTTGGGCCAAGGCCCCGCCATTCGAGTCACCTTCAGCGGACTCGCCAACAAGCCCGATTTAGTATGCACCTTACGTCTTTATGAGGATGCGCCCTACGGCGACGTCACCGTATTGGTGCGCAATGGAACAGGCAACGGCATTTCGGTGCAGGCGATTCGCGTGCTAGACGCGGCGGGCAACCCGCTCGTCAATCTGGGTGCGAGTGAAGAGAATGATCGAGTGATGTTCGAGGGCTTCACCGAGGACCCGACGATCAAGATCGGCACGCTTGCTGAGGCTCCGCACGGGATCTATTCCGGTGCCTGTAACGATCTCATCTATAATCTCGCCAGCAAACAGAGTTTGATGCTGTCGGCTCTCACCTCGGATCGGTTTCTGACTGTGTCTCACTTGAAGGTCAGCCCGCCCTCCTCGCACGACGCGCACATTACATCTTTCACGGTGGATTCAACCGGCACAACAGAATTCGTGCTCGACCGGGATCAGATCGCGCCCAGCCAGCAACTCCAGTTGAACCTATCAGTCCCTCCCGGGGATTCGCTCTCTTCCGAACGAGTCATGATTTCAGCAGGCACAGACTATTTGCAGGAGCTTGAGACTTACGGGAAGGCGGTTCGCCGCCTCTATAAGCTCGATTTTCCGCAACCCGCTCCCATCGGATGGTGGAGTTGGACGGCTTTTTATGCGGGCATAACTGAGGGCGAGGTGACCTCGAACGCGCTCTGGCTGGCGCAGCATTTGCTCTCGCTGGGCTTTGATTACTGTTTCATCGACGAAGGCTACGCCTATGCCCGAGGCGAATACACCACCGCGAACGCCGTGCAGTTTCCACACGGAATGTGGAACATCGAGCATGATATCGCCCACCTGGGGCTGACACCCGGCATCTGGACTGCGCCCTTCTATGTTTCGAATCGCGCTTGGGTCTTCGAACACCACCCCGACTGGTTGGTCCACGACGCGCAGGGCAAGCCCATCAAGATCGGTCAAGTCGCACGCCGCCAGGATGATTTGTATGTGCTCGATCCCACGCATCCCGGCGCACAAGAATACTTGCGCAAGACCTATGAAATCATCGCCCGCGAGTGGGGGATCCGCTTCATCAAGCTGGACTTCATGGATAGCACCGCCATTGAAGGGTTCTTCCACCGGCCCAATACCACGGCGCTCCAGGCGCAGCGCATCGGCCTCGAAATCATTCGGAAAGCGGTTGGCGACGACGTGGCGCTGGACAAGGATGGCAGCGCCATGTTGAATCCCGTGGGATTGGTGCAGGAGGGCCGGATCGCGCCGGATACAGGGCACTCGTTTTCAGCCAGTAAGGACGCGGTGCCGAACATTGCGGCAAGATTCTACATGCACGGCAATTTCTACCTGAGCGATCCGGACGCGTTTTCCGTAACCAAGGTCGTCAACCTCGACCCTGACCAGGGATGGCACAGGTCGAGAACCGGAATTACCCTGAGCGAAGCGCAGGTACAGGTTGTGCTGGCGGCATTGGCGGGTGGCATGTACGAGATCGGCGACGATCTGCCCACTCTCGGCTCGCAACCCGACCGGCTGGCGCTGGTTGAGAACCAGGAAATTCTCGACATGAACCGCTTGGGTCGCGCCGCCTTGCCGCTCGACCTGATGACCTTCCGGCCGGAGGACGAAGAACCCAGCGTCTTCTTCCTTGCTGAAGATCCCCACCAGGCCATGCTTGCGGTTTTCAATTGGACGGAGCACCCGCTTTCGCACAGCTTTACTCTCTCCGGCGTCGGTCTGCCGGCCGATCACCCCTTCCACGCCTTCGACGTGCTGAACAAGGACGAGGGAGTTCCCCTGCAAGGCGGCACTTTGGAGATTGCAGATCAACCGGCTCACTCCGTTCGGCTGATCAAGCTGGTCGATGACTCCGTCCCTGCCGCGGCGCCCCAAGTGACCATCCAGGCGCCGGCCTCGGCAAGCGCGGGACAATCCATCGCGCTTTCCGCCACGCTGGGCAGCAATTCTGTGCCGGTCCTTTCGTATCGCTGGGATTTTGGCGATGGAACGGAGGCCGCCGGGCGGAGCGTTTCCCACACGTACACTCTGGCTGGGAGTTATACGGGAAGTCTCACAGCCAAGGGAATCGACGGCCTTTCGGCTCATGAGAGCTTTTCGATTACCACCGCCGGCACGGTAAGGGCGCATTACGACCTTTCACGTAATCGCCGCTACGCCGGAGAGAATCACGCGGAATCAACGATGGATTCGCCGGGGCACTGAGGAGGGCCCTTAACTCTTTTTCTCTTCCACACGCTTGAGGGTCATGTCCATCTCGCCCCACGGTCCTTTGACTTTCAACTGGATCGTGTCGCCCGAGACCGTGCCTTCGTGTTCGATGGTGTTGTCCTGGAATTGTGTCTTGAACGAAAGCTTGTCGCCTTCGATCTTCCCGTCGTTGATGGGTTGTTCCCCGTTGGGTGTTTCGACTGCCCCTGTCAGCTTAGTGCCATCCGCCTTAAATGTGAAATTGAGCGTGATATCGCCGTTCGGCCCGCTGACCGTCCCCTGCCAGTGGCCGTCTACCGGATTCGCCGGCGCGGCCAGCCCTGCTGCCGCCGCCGATAGAAACAAAATCGCAAATATCATCAAGCGTTGAATCATCTCCGAGCCCTCCTCTGCAGTAGTTAAAGTCGTGCCCTGCGTGCGCTCCCGACCAGATATCGTCAATCGGCGCTGAGCGTACACCACGCTCCTCGTTCGGTCAACCTCTTTCGCCGAGCCATACCCATGATGGCGAGCAAGCTCGCTAGCGGGCAAGATTCGGGTACAATCGCGACGCCACCCCCTACCGCGAGATTCAACTCGTCCACGGCAATCAAGTCGCCAAAACGGCGTGTTAAAGCGGTTGTCTCGATGACGTTTATCAGTTCTCCTTCAAAAAGCAGGCAACACCAGCAGCCTCGGGAGTATCATAGCAGCTAGAAACCTCGACCAGGAGGTAGAACATGACCAAGCACGTACCCGCCCAACCACGTGCAGCCGCCCTGATGGTAATGTTCCTCGTTACTCCCGCAATCTTGGCACAGAACTCAGCTTCGAATGAAAGCCGGCCCGCGCCTCAGTCCGGAGCAAAAATGATCAGGATCTGGAAAGTCGGAGACCCTTATTCCGGCGGCACGCCCGATACCGCCGTTCCTCCCAGCCTTGAACTCGCCGCGGGACAACTTGGTTACGAATTGAGAGTTGAAGCCTTCCCTATCCGAGGGTTCGCCAGCCTGTTTTTCCGCGCCTTCGAGAACCATCAGCCGCCGGACATTCTGGTCTTCAACCATATCGGAGTTCTCGAGGGCGGTTCGACGCCGAACGGAAGTGTCACAGGGATCGGATCCGACCCGGAGATCCACGCGGCATTGGTCCGGGTGACGGAGTCATTGGCAGCTCTCCAAGCGCGGAGCAGGCAATACCTGATCCGCACCTCGCCAAACTTCGAGGCCGCGCGAGCCTTGGCATTAAGGCCGCCGGAATGCGCAGCCAGTGCCGGCGCGGCGCTATCCCCGGAACTTCGCGAGGTTGCTATGCAGGCCGCCCGCGCCTATCTCGAGAATGACCCTTCCATCAGGAACCTCGAAGATCCCGATCGTCTGCACACTAGCGTGAGGGAACCAAAGGAGCGCCGTGTCGAGACGGTCAAGGCTTGCGGGTATTGGGGAACGGACCATCTGGCCTTCGTACCTTCCATAGCGAGCTACATTTCTCATGGTACAATCGGCTGGGCTAGTACCCTGATGGTGTTCCGGAGACTCAGCGACCAGTGGCGCCTCCTGGCAGCCAGCAACGACCCGGTGTCCAATGAGGCATTTGTGAGCGAAGTGCCAGCCATCGTTCGGCTGATCACCAAACCCTGGACTGCTGGCAACGCCCCCGAACCTCCCAGCCTCCTCTCGCCTTCGGACGGACAATACCCCGCTGCCGCTCCGGGGAATCGGTTCGGCGATTTCAGTTGGCACCCCAGCCCATCAGGCGGCGAGGTGGCGGAAGTCATCGAGTTCGCTTACAACGACGACGCGCGCCTGATTACAGTTTTCTTTTCAGGGCCTGCTCCGGCCACGGAGCACTGCTCGGCCGGCATACTGTGGACCGTCCCAGGCACCTGGAGGTGGCGAGTTTGGTCGGTCTCGGACTCCGGCAGCGTATCATTCTCGCAGCCTCGATCTTTTACTGAGTAAGCGTTGACGCGGCTGGGATTCAGGTCAGGTCTGATCGATTGCTGGCGAGTTTGAATAGGATGGGAGCAGAATAAGCAACACAGCCGCGATTGCTGTCGCCACTGCGAGGGCTACCAGAATCGGGGCGTAAGAGCCAGTCCTATCAAATGTGCGGCCCAAGACTATCGGGCCGATGGCCCCCGCAACGGCGTAAAACGTCCAGGTGAGACCGTAAAGCGTCGAGAAGGCGCGCAGCCCGAAATAGCGAGTTAACAAGTAAGGTGTGATATCCGCTTCACCGCCCGCTCCAACTCCGATGAGCGCGGCGGCCAGGCAGCCCGTGACAAAGCTGGTAGCTCGGGCGAGGAGAAAAATCCCGGCAGCGGTGGCCAGATAAACCAACATGGCAACACGTCCGCCAGAATAGCGGTCCAGTAGCGAACCCACTCCCAACCTGGCAAGCACACTCAAGCCGCCGAGCAGGGACGCGCAAAGCGCCGCGCTGCCGGCGGTGACGCCTCGGTCCGTCAGCAATGCCGCCATGTGGGTGATCGCCCCGTTCATGCTTAACGAGCCCACAAAAAGTGCAACCACGATAATCCAGAAGGGGTAGGTACCTACACCTTGCTGCCATGTCATGCCGGAGCTTGCGACAGGAGCTGGATCGTCCTGTGTTTGCGGACGCTCGTGGACGTAGGCCCAGGTGGGCGCTAGACCGAGCACCAATGCAATCCCTCCTAGCAACAGGTAGGCGGTACGCCAGCCGGATCGGCTAATGATGGTTTGGGCCGCCAGCGGCAGGATCATAGCGCCCAAGCCCGCCCCCAGCATGACAAACGCCAGCGCCATTCCGAGCCGGCGTCGAAACCAGGTGGAGATGGCTCGAGCGTAGGAAAGGTGAGCCGCGCCGTTTCCCACCGCGCCCAGCAAAATGCAAGTGGCGTAGAACTGCCACAAGTGTGATCGCAGCAACGCCAGTGAGGCAATGCCGCAGCCAAATAAGGTCACGCAGGGAAGGATGACCCGCCGCGGGCCGTAGCGGTCCAGCCAGCGGCCGAGCGTGGGGGAGCAAATGGCCACGCTCAGCGCCGCGAAACCGAAGCCGCGCGAGATTCCCTCGCGACTCCAGCCAAATTGAGCACTGAGAGGCCTGACGAACACTCCAAAGGTGTACACGAACAGCGAGCCGAACCCCGCCATGACGCCCAGGCATGCCGCCAGCGCCACACGCCAGCCGTAATAATGCGGATCGGTTTCACTCAGGCCGGGCGCCGCATTGGCACTCTGGGTGGTGACCATATTGCTTGGTCTTCGCGGCAGCCCTTATCCTTCCCGGCCCACGCCGAGCGAGTCCGCAACGCGGTTGATGTAATTAAACCACGATGCGATAAGGGTGATTTGAAGAATGGCCTTATCATCGAAGCCGGCCTGGCGCAGCCGCTCGTGGTGGGCGCGGCTGATTTTTGTGGCATCCTTGGTGAGCTGGACCACGTAATCCACCATCGTGCGCTCCTGCGCGGTGAGCGACGCCGTCGTGTAATCCGACTCAAGCGCTTTTACCAATGCTTCATCCAGTGTGACGCGACGCAGAAACTCTGCGTGGGACTCAATTCAATAAACACACCGGTTGGTCACCGAGACCATTGTGGTGATGATCTCGTGCTGGCGCCGGCTCAGCGGAAGCTGCGGCGACATAAGCGCGCCAAAGGTCGCGAAGGCGTGATAGAGCGCATCCGGGATCAGGCTGTGTGACTCGACGATCTGTGCGCCGCCTCCTTCAGTTGCGTGTACGGGTGTTGCGTACTCGATTGGATAGAGCGATCTCTGGCCTTCCGCAGCGCGGCGCAGAGCATCGTCAGCTTCTGCCATCGGAATGGTTTTAATCCACGCCATAATCAACTTTCCCCCTCGCAATAAAGTAACTCTCCGCAGCGACGGCGATAGTAGAAGTGCCGCCCGTGCTCCCCGGAGGGGGGCCAATTGAGTAGCCGGGGGTGAAACCCCCGGACCACGCCCCACACCCCGCCTTCGGCGCCCCTCTCCCCGCCCGCGGGGAGAGGGGAAAGGGGATGAAGGGGCTACGTTTCCGGGGGCGTTGCCCCCGGCTACTCAAGTTCGGCCCCTGCGGGGCCTGGCCGTGGATCGGTGTATCGGTTTCCTTCACGGCATTCGTTCGGCCTCCCTCCGCAGAGAAGCTTTAGGGAAATCAATGCGTTCATGGAGGTCTTAAGACTGCTCCCCCTACAGTCAGAACAGGAACTTCAGCGCGAACTGGACGAGCCGCGGCGAAAGGGCCTGCTGAATCTCGCCAAAAGTGGTCGAGCTGATATCGCTGTTGGGCAACTCAAAATTGGCGCGATTGAACAGATTGAAAAACTCAGCCCTGAACTGGAGGCTTTTCGACTCGGCGAGTTGAATACTCTTGAAGGCCGAAAAATCAAACTGAGCCAAGCCGGGTCCTTGAACCACGTTGCGGCCCTCCGTCCCGTACACCCCCGCCGGCGTCGTCGTCAGGTCGATGCGCTGGAACGCACTGGTGTTGACCCATTGCGCGACCGTCTTGGGACCGCTGTTGGGGTTGCCGATGAGATTGGGACGGAAGGACGAAAACCCTGTGATCTCGGGCGCGTCATCGTTATAGCTCTGGTCTTCTACTGTGAATGGCGTACCGCTCATCAGTGTCGTAATGCCGTTCACCTGCCAATTCCCCAGCGCGCGCTGGTACCAATTGTGTCCCTGCTTCCAAAAAGGCAGTTCCCACAGGTAACTCAGGACAAGCCGGTGGCGCGCGTCGAACATCGACCGCCCGTATTCGGCGCCGAGGTCGAAAGGATTCTGCGCCAAGTCGTTCTCCCCGGCGACCGGCTGGGAGGCGGAGCCGGTGATATTGAACGACGAGACATCGTCCAGATCCTTCGAATAGGTGTATGAAGCAAGGAAAGTAAAGCCGCGGCTGAATCGCTTGCGCAGGCTGGTCTCGAGCGCGTTATACGAGGAATTGGCGATGGCGGCGATCAGCCCGACGGAACTGTAGGTGCAGTTGCCCAGCGCATTCGGCATGCAATAGAGGCGCTGCTGGTCGATATTGTTCTGCTGCTCTGCCCAGGTTTGGCCGGCCTCGGGAAGGGAGGGATTGCCTTCAATAAACCGCGGCAGCTTAGTTCCTTTCGTGCCCACGTAGCCGGATTCGAGCAGCCAGTCGTTTCCGAACGAACGCTCGACGGTCAGGTTCCAATCCTGCGCGTACGGGAGGCGCAACTGGGAAGAAAGCGTCAGCAGCGTCATCGGCTCGGCAAATTGCGAGGCGAAAGGATTGCCGCTGGCGAACGGGTTCGAGAGGCTTCCAGGGAACAGCAACTGCGGCGTGCGCAGATAGGGCGGCGCGCTGATGGGAGTTTGCAGGGGACCGCCCTGGCCGTTGTAATACGGGTCGTAGAAGATGCCGTAGGCGGATCTCACCAGCCAATGCGAATCACCGTGAGGATCCCACGCCAAGCCGACGCGGGGTGCGAAGGCTCGCGTGTCAGTTGGGATCAAGCCGCCGGGCACGCCCGCGTCACCCGGATAAAGCAGGCCAAGCGGCGCGGTGGGAATCACCTTGGATTGCGCTCCTGGCACAAACAGGTTCTGGCGATTGCGAATCTCCGTGTAAGGGAAAGGCAGATCGTAGCGCAGTCCCAGGTTAAGTGTTACTTGAGAATTTACCTTATAAGTGTCCTGCGCATAAAAGTTAAAGTCGTTGCCCCGCAACCCTCGCGACAAGTCGCCCCCGCCGTCCGGCTGGTCGCCGCCGCCTTGCAGAAAGAGATAAGGCTGCCCGATCAGGAAGTTGGCGAAGGCATTGGTGAGGGGCGCCGGGATGAAGACGAAGAAGCCGTTTGAGGCGATCCCATTCACCACGTTGATTTGGTCGCGACGATAATCGCCGCCGAATTTCAGCTCGTGGCGCCCGTGAATCCAACTCAGGGAGTCCGCTGCCGCGAAGGCGTTCTCGTAGGTGTCGCGCGGTCCGGTTATGGGATCGCCAACGCTCGCGTAACCTCCGCCTCCGAACTCGATGAAGGGCGGGCCGGCCGCAATGCCCAGCGTGGGTTGGAACTCGAAGCCGAGGGAGGCTGGTGAAACGTGATTGAGGTGCTCGTCAAAAAGAAACTTGTTGCGCAGAAACGCAAGGCGCGCGATGTTTACGACCGTCGGCGAAAACGTGTGAGTCAACTGAGCGACGAAATTCTGGGTGCGATGGTTTTCGCCGACCGGGAAGCCCGGAACTCCTGCGCCTGAAGTGGACAAGGGATCGAACAGAGTGCCGTTCAAGAACATATAACGAAAGCTCAGCGTGTCGCGGGAGGAGAGGTAATGGTCGACGCGCACTCCGGCTTGGTCCTCACTGTCGCGCAATACTTGACTGACGTTATAGAGATCGAGCACGCCGTTAGGATCGGTGGCGTTGGGGAGCGGGTAAAGCCCCAGCACCTGCTGCGCGGTAGGGTCGATGCCGGGAACCTTGTTGCCCGGAAGCGGCGTAGGGCCGCCGGGGGCAAACAGATTGAGGAGCGGGCCGTCTTGGGCAACGTCTTGAGAGAAATCCCCTTGCCGCTCAAGCAGGGAGGGCACGCGCACATCGCTCATCGTTTCGCCCTGGCGATTGCGGAAGCCCTCGTAATAGCCGAAGAAAAACGTCTTGTCCCGCCGGATGGGGCCGCCCAGCGTGGCGCCGAACTGGTTCTGCCGGTATTCGGACTTCGCAAGACCGTCGGCGTTCTCAAAGAAGTTCGAGGAATCCACGGCGTCGTTGCGCACGAACTCCCACACGTCACCGTGCAGATGGTTTGACCCGGACCGGGTGACGATGTTGGTCGTGGAGCCTGATGCGTCGCCGAACTCAGCGTCGGCGGTGTGAGTCAGAATCTTGAATTCCGCAATCGCATCGATCGGGGGCTTCAGCACAAAGCCCCCATCCACGGCGTTGAAATTGGAAGCGCCGTCAATGAGGAAATCGTTGGACTCAGGCCGCTGGCCATTGACGGAATAGGGTTGCCCGTCGCGCAGCGAGCCCCCGGCTTCGGCCAAGCCCGGTGTAAGAGGGACGACTCCGGGTTGAAGCAATCCGAGTTGAGAGAAATTGCGCCCGTTGAGTGGCAGGTCAACGATCTCGCGCTCGCCCACCGTCTCCCCCAGCGTGGTGTCCGCCCTTTCGATCAAAGAAGCATTCGCATGGACCTGTACAACCTGCGCGGGCGACCCTATCTCCAGATGAACCGGAAGGTTGGCGCTCTCATTAACGCTGAGCGTGATCCCTTCCTGCACAAACTTCTGAAAGCCCTGCGCCGTCGCCACAAGACGATAGTGCCCTGGCGGCAGGAGTACAAATAAGTAACCACCATGACGCCCCGCAGCCGTTACGCGCGTTAGGCCGGTTTCAACCTGCGTTACCGTGACCTCCGCGGAAGGCACGCCGGCGCCGCTTGGGTCGAGCACCTCGCCCCGGATGCTGCCCGTGACTTCCTGGGCGAGCAGTGGCGCGCCTGCCAGCATGAACGCCAGGAACGGAATGTAAGCACAGAACCCCTGCTTGACAAGTCTATTCATAGTCTGAATTCACCCGAGTCCCTGAGATTCATCTAGGCTAAGCCGAGATGGACAAATGGTCAATAATGCCGGGCCGCTATTTCCTTGAAATAAAACAGTTATCCGGCTCTGACTTTCGCTGGGGAAATCTGGAAATGAAAGATCATTGGTTGGTTAGCGCACGCTGTATCTCAAGCCCCATCGCTGAAGGGCTGACATATACTTGGTGAAGGAGCCCGGGGATTGGCCGTGGTCGAGTTGGAGGTTCTATTCTCTCCAAGACACTTCGCGGTTGGCTATGGACAGAGTGCCGCGGGTGGCGCCACCCATGCGCCGGGGCCTAAATATGCAGGTTCTTGCATATATGTGTCAAATTGCCACACTCTGGACCCTGTTTTTCACATTGTGAAAGTTTCTTATGTAGCCAACCCGTTGATTCCATTGCAATAAATATTTATTCTTGCATTATTCTCAGCTTTTCCCATTCTCTCATTTTCATCTGATAGCCTGGAAGATGGGGGACTGTCGGCAGTCGGCCGTCGGCGCCCCGTACGGGCACGCCATGGCGTGCCCCTACAGAAAGGAAACGAGACATGGAAGATTCAAATGCTAACCAAGCGACCAGCCCATCGCCAACCGCCAGGCACTCCGGCGGCCCGCGCACGGCAGAGGGCAAGCGGCGCTCCTGCCAGAACGCCCGCAAGCACGGCCTTTACACGGACGAGCGGTTCTTCGAGGCCGCGGCCATGGAACTGGGCGACGACCCGCGTCAGTTCCAGCGCCTGCTGAAGAGTCTGGTTGAGGCGCGCCGGCCCGTAGGCGGCCTGGAAATGGCCCTGGTGGAAGACATCGCTCTGCTGCTCTGCAAGAAGGCGCGGGTGGACCGCTCGGAACTGGCCGTGCAGGTCTCGAACCTCCACCAGCACGATCTGGAGCGCCGCAAGTTGTGCCTCCAGGTGGGGACCTGCAACAGCGACGCGGTGGAGTTCGAGGTGCGGGAAAAGGGCCTGCGCCGCTTCCTGGACTCGCCCGGAAAGTTCGAGCAGGTGCTGGGCTTTCTGACGAGTCTTATAGCCATGATCGAGAAGAACGAGTTCGGTTACGGGATGCAGGAAGCGCTGACCGCCCTGTACGGAAACGATTTCACCCTGCGGGGCATGAAACTGTACGAGTACCGCTACGCGTTGGAGAAGATGCCGCCGGGGGAGGACCGCGAGCAATTCAAGCTGGACATGATGAAGTGGGTGGTGGAGGAGATCTCGGACGTGGGGCGGGAATACGAACTGTACCTGCACGAGCACGTGGAGAGCACGCGGGCGGCTCGCATGGCGGTGACGGCGCCCACGCAGGCCCAGTGGGGAGCCATCATCCGCCAGCAGAACTCGCTCGACCGGCAACTGGAACGCAAGATACGCTTGCTGATGGAGTTGCAGCAGGAACGGAAGAGCGAAGCACAACTTCTGGAGAGCCTCGGAGCGTCATCGCCGCCCGATCCGAGCGACCCGCCGGACGGCGGGCCGGGGCTGCGCCAGCCCACGGCAGATCCCGGGGGCGGCGCAGCCCCGGCGGCTTCACACCCTTCCGCGACGGGGATGGCGCAGACCTCGTCTTGTGAGGTCTGTCCCCATGGGCCTTCGGCCCGCGAAAGCTCATGAAAAAGGTGTTGGGTTATGATAGGCACGGTCGAGAGCGGTGAGATCGTAGTCGCAGTGGAGCGGTTGAGGCCGTAGGTCTGTCTGATCCGGAGCGTGCGTGTTGAGCGAATAATTGGGCGTTGCTGTCTCCCTCAGGGGGGAGCGGCGATAGCCCGCGACCCTGCATAAGGTAACTTTGGGCACGCTCTCCGCTCCCGCCCAAAGGAGCGTGTGATGCCTTATAGAATAGCAGGAATTGACGTTCATAAGAGAATGTTGACGGTCGTGGTTTGCGATGTGGAAGTAAGGGGTGAATATGAGTTTGAGCGGCGACCGTGTGGCAGTACCCCCTCGCACCTGCGCTCACTGGCCGCTTGGCTGGTGGAGCAAGAGGTTGAGGAAGTGGTGATGGAGTCCACGGCACAGTATTGGAAACCGGTCTGGGCAATCCTGGAACGATACTGGAAGCCCCTCCAGCAAGGACGGGAAGGGGCTCGTCCGATGTCGGGAATGCTGCATCTGGCGCAGGCACAGTCGAACCGGGGACCACGGGGGCGGAAGAACGATTTCGCCGACCCCGAACGTCTGGTGAAACGACTGGTGGCAGGCGAACTGATCCTGAGCTTCGTGCCGAGTGCCGAGCAGCGTGTGTGGCGCACGGTCATGCGCACCAAGTACCAGTTGAGGTGCAACCAAGTGCAGTTACAGAACCGGTTGGAGGCTTTGCTGGAAGAGGCGCATCTGAAGTTGTCCAGTTTGGTTTCCGACCTGCTGGGCCTCAGTGGACGGCGTATGTTAACGGCCATCGCGGAAGGGGAGACGGATCCGGCAGCGGTGGCGGCACGAGCGGATTATCGCCTGCGCGCCACGCCGGAAGAGTTATGCGATGCGCTGGGTGCCTGTGGCGAGCTCCATCCCGTCTACCGCCGGTTGTTGCAGAGGGCGCTGGAGGAGTGGCAACGCGCCGAGGCACAGATTACTCAGCTCAGCCAAGAGATGGCCACGCTGCTGGCTGCCCACCAGGAGCAAGTCCAGCGCTTGGCGGAGGTACCCGGCCTGGGGGTGGATTCAGGACAGCAGATCCTGGCGGAGGTGGGCGCCTCGGCAGCGACCTTCCCTTCCGCTAAAGCTCTCTCCTCCTGGGTGGGTGCATGCCCAGGCGAGGAGGAGAGCGCGGGAGTCAACCACAACCGCCGCTCGCCCAAGGGCAACCGCCACCTGCGGCGCATCCTGAATCAGGCGGCCCACGCCGCAGTTAAACTCAAAGGCAGCGTCTTTGCGATCCTCTACCGCCGCTATGTGGCGCGCTTGGGGCACAACCAAACCATCGCGGTGATTGCACATCGGCTTTGTCGCTTAATCTGGAAGATTCTGCACCAAGGAGTTCGTTACGAGGAACGCGGCCCAGCGGTCAGCCAAAAGTCAAAGCAAAAGCGCACCGCCCGAATGATCCGCCAACTCCGCGACCTCGGTTATCGCGTCGAACTGCTTAAGCTCGCAGCGGGGGTGCCGGCCTGAGACAGGTTTTTCGACCCTGCGATGTCCCGAAGGGACAGGCTGGAACGGCCGATTCGATCCAGCCGGTCCCCGAGGACATTGTGTCCCCCCCAGGGCATTCGAGACCCCACACGACAGGCTGTCGGCGAGTCGGCAGCGCTGCTGATCTGGATGGGCGCGGTCCTCGCCGCCGTCTTCACAAAGATTAAAAATCGTGGGAACGAACTCAAAGATTTATTGCAAAGACAGGGGATAAATGAAATAGCGGCCTCAAAACGAACTCATTTCGGGGATTGTCACGGCTTGCCGTCCCCTGGCCGGAGCGGTCTCCTGGGAGCGCGGGCTTCCAGCCCGCCCATCCAGATGCGAGATGCGGGCTGGAAGCCCGCGCTCCCAGGCCTTCCGGACTCACAAATTCAGAAACTCGAGGGGTAGGGCAAGCCCTACCCCTACACGTTTGCGAAGTGGTAGCACGGACCCCGGGCTACAGTAGCGGCCAGCGGAACGAGTGTATAATGGCAGATTCGGCACATTCTAATGACAACTGCATGGATAGCGCGCCCGCCAGAACGGGCTCGAAATGACCGGCAAGTTGGAGGCGAAATGAAGCAAAGGGCTTTATGGACCAGGTTGCTCTTGAGTGTCGTGTTGCTCATGGCATTCACAGTCGCATCACGAGGGCAGGACGTAGCATCGTTTGAGAAACGCGTGACGGTGAAGGTCCTGCCGAACGGCCTGACCGTATTGGTCGTCGAGCGGCCGGAGGCTCCGGTATTTTCATTCTTCACCCACGTGGATGTGGGCGCGGACCGGGAGTATCCCGGGATCACCGGCCTGGCGCACATGTTCGAGCATATGGCCTTCAAGGGTACGGATACGATCGGAACCACGAATTACCCCGCGGAAAAGGTGGCGCTCGAAAAGGTGGAGCAGTCCTACCTGGCTTATGACCGCGAGCGGCGCAAAGAAGTGGGGCGAGACGAGAAGAAAGTGGCGGACCTGGAGAAGTCCTGGAAGGACGCCATGGCGGCGGCGCAAAAGTATGTGGTGGAAAACCAGTTTGGCGAGATTGTGGAACAGAAGGGCGGCGAAGGACTGAACGCCTTCACTACCAACGAGGAGACGGCTTACCACTATTCGTTTCCATCCAATGAATTTGAGCTCTGGGCTTATCTGGAATCGGATCGGTTTCTGCATCCGGTCTTTCGCGAGTTCTACAAGGAGCGCGACGTGGTGCACGAGGAACGGCGCCTGAGTGAAAGCCAGCCATTCGGCAGGTTGTCCGAGCAGTTTCTCGGGGCGGCCTACATCGCACATCCCTACGGCAGGCCGGTGTTGGGGTGGCCTTCAGACCTGGAATCGTTCTCCGAAACAGACGCCGAGAACTACTACCGCAAATATTACGTCCCCGCGAATATGGTGGTGACCGTCGTAGGGGACGTAAAGGCCAACGAGGCCTTGCCCGTCATGGAGAAGTATTTCGGCCAGTTGCCGGCGCGGCCCAAGCCGGAGCCGCTGCGGACCGTCGAGCCACCGCAGATTGCCGAGCGAATCGTGATCCTGCACGAAACCTCGCAGCCGATTTTCATCGAGGGTTATCACAAACCCGGCGCGCGCGATAAGGATGACGCGGTGTATGACGCGCTTCAGGACCTGATGTCGAACGGCCGCACCTCACGCCTCTACCGCTCCCTGGTCCGGGACAAGAAGCTGGCGGTGTTTTCCGGCGGGTTCAATGGATTCCCCGGCAACAAGTATCCGAACCTGTTCGTTTTCTTCGCGGTCTCAACCCCCGGGCACACGCCGGAAGAACTCCGCGACGCAATTCACTCTGAAATCGAGCGGGTCAAGAAAGAAGACATCACGGATGAGGAACTGGCGATGATCAAGGTGCGGGCCAAAGCGGACCTCGTGCGCGGACTCGGGGACAACGAGGGCCTGGCCCAACAACTGGGAAGCTATCAGGCGTTCTTTGGCGACTGGCGGGAAGTCTTTCGCCACGTGGACGACATCGGCAAGGTGAGCAAAGCGGATATCCGCCGCGTGGCGAACACCACGTTTGTGGAATCGAACCGCACGGTGGGCATGATCGAGTCCACGCAGCTTGCCCAGGCGGCCCCGGCGGCCGGAAAGGAGAACTAACCATGACGCCAAGACGCGCAATGACTTTCGTTCTCGCTTTATTCCTCAGCTCGCTGGCCTTCGCTCCGCGAGCGGCTGCCCAGGCGACCGATTGGAAACAGATCAAAGCTCCAGCCTTGCACGCCTTTCACCCCGAGCAGCCGCGCCGTGTGCAACTTTCGAACGGCATGGTGATTTTTCTTCAGGAAGATCACGAATTGCCTCTCATTCGCGGTACCGCTCAAATCCGCGGCGGATCGCTAAACGAACCTGCCGACAAGGTGAGCTTGGTGGAGATTTATGGCGAGGCTTGGCGCACCGGCGGCACCAAGAGCCGGACGGGCGACCAGCTTGACGACTTCCTGGAAGCGCACGCCGCCAAAGTGGAGACGTTCGGCGGAGCCGATTCGACCACGGTCAGTTGGGACTGCCTGAAGGATAACTTTGACGAAGTCTTCAAGGTTTTCGTGGAGGTTCTCCACGAGCCGGAGTTTCGCGCGGACAAGATCGATCTGGCGAAGAGGCAGATCAACACCGCGATTTCCCGGCGCAATGACGAGCCTTTTGGAATCGCACGCCGCGAGGCGGCCAAGCTGGTGTACGGTGCGGACTCCCCATACGCGCGGGAGCCTGAGTACGCGACGGTGGCGGCCGTGACGCGAGACGACCTCCTGAACTGGCACCGCCAGTATGTGCATCCGAATAACATCATCCTCGGGATTGAGGGCGATTTCGATGCGGCTGCCTTGGAAGCCAAGCTTCACGAGGCATTCGACTCCTGGCCGCAGGGCCCGGCGGCGCCCAAGATTCAGGCTTCTTTCAGTGGGCCGAAGCCCGGCATCTATTTTGTTGCGAAGGACGACGTCACCGCCAGCACCGTGCAGATGGTCGGCCTGGGCACTACGCGCAATAACCCGGACTATTACGCAATCGAGGTGTTCAATCAATTCTTCGGCGGCTCGTTCTCGTCGCGCTTGTTCTCGAACATCCGCTCGAAGAAGGGGCTCGCCTATGCGGTGGGCGGAGGGATCGGGACCGATTACGACCACCCGGGCGTGCTGCGCCTGTTTCTGGGAACCAAGAGCAGCACCACGGCTGCGGCCATCGACGCCTTCAACGCGGAACTGGATGCGCTTAAAACCAATCCTGCCACGCCCGAAGAATTGACCAAAGCGAAAGAGGCCATTCTGAATTCGTTCGTCTTCCGCTTCGATTCGAAGGAGAAGGTGCTGCGCGAGCGAATGACCTACGAGTTCTACGGCTATCCGGCGGATTTCCTGGAGCAATACCGCGCGGGAATTGCGAAGGTGACTATCGAGGATGTTTCCCGTGCAGCGGGCAAGTATGTCCACAAAGACCAGCTTGCTACTTTGGTAGTCGGTAAGGCGGCGGACTTTGATAAGCCACTCTCCACTTATGGCCCTGTGACCACGCTCGACATTACCATTCCCCCTCCCCCGGGAGCAGCCAAGGCGGCCACTGCGAGCAACTCCGAGGGTCAGGCGCTGATCGCCAAAGTCATCGCGAGCCTCGGTGGTGCGGAAAAGGTCAAATCCGTGAAGGCGCTGCGCGAGAAAAGCACCCTGCTGGCCAAGACTCCACAAGGGGACATGTCGATACAAATGGAAGAAATCGCTGCTTTCCCCGACCAGCTTTGGCAAAAGATGCGCATGCCCATGGGCGAGATGACCATGGTAATTTCGCCTTCCGCCGCCTTCATGAAGTCTCCCATGGGGTCACAGGACTTGCCGGGTGCACAGAAGGAAGATGCCCTGAAAGAATTGAAGCGCCACCCCATATTTGTGGCCCAGCACGCGGATGATCCCAAGTTCATCTTCGCTGCCGGCGGCACGGAGAGAATTGGCGATGTCGATGCCCAAATCCTCGACATCAATGCCGACGGTGCGCAGGTTCGCTGGTATGTGGACGCCCAGACCGGGCATATCCTTCGAACTTCCGCTCAGACGACGGGGATGGGCGGCCCGGTTGAGCAGGTCGTTGATTACTCGGAATGGAAAGACGTAGAGGGAATCAACTTGCCGTTCAAGCTGAAGATCAAGCAGGGCGGCAACGACGCGGGCACGGAGGACATTCAGGAACTTCAGGTCAATCCTGCCGTGGACCCGAAATTGTTCGAAAAGCCGGCAGCCGGCGCCGCGAGCGGTAATTGACCTGAGGGGCAGCCGTTGGAGTGGCTCGCGGGCGGCCACAAGGGCCGCCGTTACGACCGGGTGCTGGTAGGATGCTCAATACGCCGACTGGTTGTCATTCTGAGCGAAGCCAAGAATCTCTGCAGTCCTTGAAACGAGCAACTGCCGGGATCCTTCGTCGCCGGCGGCTCCTCAGGATGACATCCTCAAGGGTTTTCGACAGGGAACTAGACCTGTTCCGGCACTACATAGGGCGTCCGGTACGTGCCCCGCAGCAACTTATTCGCCTCGTCGTCGCCGATTACCTGTTGGGTCTCCGGATCAAAGTTGAGGGTGCGGCCCAGCCGGTACGAGGCATTGGCCAAGTGGATCAATGCGCAGGAGATGTACCCTTCCTCGATGGGCGCATTCAGTTCTTCCTGCTTGCGGCTGCGCACGCAATCGATAAAGTTCTGCCAGTTGTTCCCTTCCCGCGCCCCGCTGGGCCCTCGCTCCTGCTCCTCTCCCAACCAGGTGCGGTAAGACGGATATTCCTCATTGGACATTGCCATGTAGCCCTTCGACCCGTAGAAGATATCGCCGACCGAACCCTGCCTGGCCTCGCGCTGCGGGCGGGAATGGCGCGGAGGCGGGCCCAGGAAGCCTGGAATGGCCACTCCGAACCCGAGCGATCCGATGCCAGCCTCCTCGTTGCCCAGCCAATGGCGCACTTCGAATTCCAGGATCTTGGGTTTGCCGCCCTCCTGACGGAATTCGAACGCCGCGTTGAGCGTGTTGGGAGTCTCCTGGTCGTCGTCAAACATGAAGTGCCCGCCGAGCGCCGATGCCTTGTTCGGGAATTTGACTCCCAATCCCCATCGGGCCACGTCAATCTGGTGTACTCCCTGATTGCCGATGTCGCCATTCCCCGTGTCCCAGAACCAGTGCCAGTTGTAGTGGAACCGGTTGCGGGTGAAGGGATGAAGCGGAGAGGGTCCTGCCCAGAGATCGTAGTTCACGCCCGCCGGAACCGGCTCCACCGGGGCGCGCCCTATGGTGTTCCGCTGGTTGAAGCACAGGCCGCGGGCGAGGTACACGTCGCCAATCAGCCCCTCCCGCATTCTCTGGACGCCCTCGATGACCGCGCCCGCCGAGCGGTTGTTGGTTCCGTGTTGGGCGATCCGGTTGTACTTCTTCGCAGCCAGAACCAGTTGCCTGCCTTCCCACAAGTAATGGCAGCAAGGCTTCTCGATGTAAACGTCCTTCCCCGCTTGCAGAGCCCAGATTCCGATCAAGGCGTGCCAATGGTTGGGCGTCGCAACCGAGACGGCGTCGATGGAGGAGTCTTCCAGGAGTTTGCGCACGTCAGTATAAGTCTTGGGTGTCGGCAGGCTCATACGGTCCATGTCCGCGAGCCGGCCGCTCATGATGTTCTCATCCACGTCGCACACGGCTACGGTCTCCACGTTGGGCATGCGCGAATATTCCTCGATGTGCTGAAAACCCATTCCACGAAGCCCGCAGACTCCGACCCGGACGCGGTCGTTGGCGCCAAACACCCGTTGCGGCTCGGTAATGAAGCTGATTCCCGCGAGAGCCGCCGCCGTGGCCCCCTTTTCGACCATTTTGTCGCTGACGTGCACCGGTTTGCTTTCTTCTGCCATTTCCTCCACCTTTCAGGATTCCTAAATGTAGCGGCGAGTTTACCTCGCCACCTCGCTCCCAAGGAGAGATACAAATTATGAATAAAGGCAGATGAAGTCAAGGAAGATTGTCCGCGTCCCCTCGCGTGGTGCGGGCGTCCCGCCTGCAGGCGCGGAATCGTCACACTCCCACACGCGGGCAAGATGCCCGCTGGACTGCGGGCGGGCCGCCCGCACCACAGCCTCTGCGCGCTCTGGGCCCTAGCCCCCAGTCCCTAGCCCCGAGCTTATTGACCTCTCCGGGCCAAACTGCTAGAGTTAGCGCGAACTTTTTGACCTATCTTCCTGTGAGGTAACGAATGAGGATCATACGACGTGTTCTGCTTTTGTTCGCTGCCGCGCTGCTGTTGGCTGGCGCGGCGTGGTCACAAGACAAGTTTGCGCTGAAGGACGGCGACCGGGTGGTCTTTTACGGCGACAGCATCACCGACCAGCGCCTCTATACGACCTTCGCCGAGACTTACGTGGTGACTCGATTCCCGCGCCTGAAGGTCTGGTTCGTGCACTCGGGCGTGGGCGGAGACCGGGTGACGGGCGGATGGACC
This sequence comes from uncultured Acidobacteriota bacterium, assembly GCA_963831905.1. Classification (GTDB taxonomy): domain Bacteria; phylum Acidobacteriota; class Terriglobia; order UBA7540; family UBA7540; genus CAVROP01. The sequence goes on from CAWHRX010000006.1 coordinate 391,947, forward strand.
GGCCCCATCGATGTGCGTCTGCCCCGCGACGTGATCGCCTACAAGCCCACCGTGATGACCATTATGCTCGGCATGAATGACGGGGCCTATCGCGGCTGGGACGACGGAGTCTTTAAGACTTACTCGACAGGCTACCAGCACATTATTGACACCATGAAGCACGCCCTGCCGGCGATCAGAATCACCGTGATCCAAGCTTCTCCCTTCGACGACGTGACGCGCCCGCCGAATTTCGACGGTGGGTACAATGCCGTGCTGGTTCGCTACGGCGAGTTCGTCAAAGAGTTGGGCGAGCGCGAGGGCCTGCTGGTGGCCGATCTGAACGCGCCGGTGGTAAGCATGCTCGAGAAAGCCAAGGCAGAGGATCCGGAGCTCGCTAAGAGCATCATCCAGGACCGAGTCCATCCCGGACGAGGCGGCCATCTGATTATGGCCGAGGCTCTGCTCAAGGCGTGGAACGCGTCTGCCACCGTAGCCGCGGTTGAGATCGACGCGGCGGGCGGACGCGTGGCGCACGCGGACAATGCCAAGATCACCGGCCTGAAGACCGGACCGAGCCTTTCCTGGGCTGAGACCGACGGCGCGCTCCCCATGCCGGTGGACATGGAAGACAAGCCTACGGCGCTCAGCGTCCGCAGCTCCGACTTCATCGCGGCGCTCGATCAGGAGCCGCTCAAGGTCACCGGCCTCTCTGCGTCGCGCTATACCCTGACGATCGATGGCGAGAAAGTTGGCAGCTTTGCGAAGGAACAACTGGAAGAAGGAATCAACCTCGCGACGCTCCCAACGCCCATGGCCAAGCAGGCGGCCAAAGTCCACGACCTGACGCTGAAGCATAACGACATCCACTTCGCGCGCTGGCTGGACGTGCAGATATCGCTCAAGGACTACAAGCTCGCAGGGGAACCAGCCGTTGTGGAAGCCCTTGACAAACTGGAAGAGCAGATCGTGCAAGTGCAGCGCGCAACCGCGAAGCCGCTTCTGCGGCACTATGAGTTGACGCCGGAATGATTGAATCGGGTGATCCGAGGATCGGGAGATCGGGTGATCGGATGAACAGGAATACAGGGAGAATGCGCCGGTTCCCCTCCCTTCTCGGCTTGTAGGGGGACGGCTTGCCGTCCCCGCATTTCTACTGGGCCCGACGAGGGTAGGGCAAGCCCTGCCCCTACACGTGCTCGGAGATGGGCCATGACGGATCCTTACGTTATAATTCAGATGGCATTGATATATGTAATACCCAATATGCTACTGTTCGCAATTCGTTCATCCGCTCCTTCGACGGCAGCATGGTTCCCAAAGGCGTCCATGGCCGATGCGGAGGGGGCGCGTTTCCTGGTAGACTGAGTACTCGTCATGGGACTGTTCGGTTCAAAGACGAAGAAGGTCAAGCCTGTCAAGGGACTGACGGGGACGGTTCAGTTCCCCGGCGATAAATCGATCTCGCATCGCTACGCGATGCTGGGAGCGATTGCGGAGGGCACAAGCGAGATTCACTTCTTTTCGACCAGCGCCGATTGCCAGTCCACTCTGTCCTGTTTGAAACAACTCGGGGCGAAGATCGAGCGCAAGGACAATGTCGTAACGATTCAGGGCGCCGGTCTTGGCGGGCTGCGGCCTTGCGTTGAACCGCTGAATGCAGGGAACTCAGGTTCGACGATGCGCATGCTGGCAGGCATACTGGCGGGCCAGCCGTTCCGTTCCGTTATGATGGGCGATGCTTCGCTTTCGGCGCGGCCCATGAAGCGAGTCGCCGATCCGCTTTCACAGATGGGCGCGGTGGTCAAGTTGCGTGAAGGCAGGCTTCCGCCGCTCGAAATCGAAGGGGGCGCGCTGAAGCCCATTCGCTACGAAATGCCGGTAGCCAGCGCGCAAGTCAAGTCAGCGGTCCTGCTGGCGGGATTATTCGCCGAGGGTGAGACCGAAGTTATCGAAAAGGAACGGACACGAGACCACACGGAGATTGCGCTCGAGCAAATGGGGGCCGACATTGGCCGCCACGAGCGGTCCATTGCGGTGCGCGGCAGGGCACGACTGGAAGGCAAGAAGCTCTATGTGCCGGGCGATCTCTCATCGGCCGCTTTCTTCATCGTGGCAGGCTTGGTGACTTCGAACTCCAACCTCATGCTGCACAACGTCGGCCTGAATCCGACTCGTACCGGCATCCTCGATGTCCTAGTCCCCATGGGCGGACGGGTTACCGTGGTTAACCTGGAGATGATGAACGGCGAACTGATCGGCGATCTTCACGTCGAGACCAGCAGGCTGCAAGGCGGGGAGATTCCAGAAAGCGCGGTTCCCGGTTTAATTGATGAATTGCCCGTTCTGGCCGTCCTAGGGACACAAACCGAGCAAGGGCTGAGCTTTCGAGGGGCTGGAGAGTTGCGCCTAAAAGAAAGCGACCGGCTGGCCGCGGTGGCGGAGAATCTGAGGCGGATGGGCGCCGAGGTGGAAGAATTCCCGGATGGCCTGTGCCTTGCCGGGCGGCAAATCCTTCATGGGGCCGAGATCGATCCCCATGACGACCATCGGATCGCCATGGCTTTCACCGTGGCTGGACTCGTCGCCCAAGGCGACACGCAGATCAAGAACAGCAGTTGCGTCGATATTTCCTTCCCGGGTTTCTTTGATACGCTGTCCAAAATTACTGAGTGACGATCCGGTAACTGACCGTCCGGCCCGCCGCAGCGGAGACGGGGCGATGGTGCGGCGGCGGGTTCCAGGCTCGTTTCTCCTCTCCAGCAGCGGGATGCGGCGAAGCGGGAGCGGGAGGCGTCTGCGGATGGGCTCCCATTCGAAGCAAGCGTACGGTCCCGTATTCCGTTTGGAGGTGAATCGACGGTCCGCCTTTGCCCAAGCTTCCGCTGATACTCGGGTTGTCGCCTTCCTTCATGACCCGCAGGCCCGGCGCGGAAAAGTCGCTATCCACTTCCCCATGCGGGGACGCTGCCTCGATTTCGAAACTGCTCGAGGACGGCAGGCTAAGCTCGATCTCACCCTTCTTCAATTCGACATCGATGGGATGGGTCGGAGGAGTAGAGGTGCGAAGCTGCACGTCGCCGTTGGTGTCCGTGATTTTGACGCTGTGCTTGAAGTCTGTGAGGGTGATGTCTTTTTGGCGAGTCGAGATTTCGAAGGGGCCGTCGATGCCGTTCAACTCGAGCGACCCGATTTCCATGTTGAGCCGGCCGGTGAGTTTTTGCGCGGTCATATCGGTGCGCGAGGACTTGAAGTGCAGGGTCTGCTTGATGTCGCGGAAGTCCATGTCGCCATTGAACTCGCCGTTGATACTTGCCGTGCCGGTGACCCCGGAAATATTGACGTCGCCCCCACGCCCCTCAACTTCCAGGCTGCCCTTCAGATCGCGCACTTCCGTCAACCCGCTGCCCCGAGTCAGACGCACCAACCCTTCGACATTGCTGATGTGCGCGTCTCCGTGCCGAGCAGTGACGGCCTGCTCCGCCTTTAATCCATCCAGGATAGCATCCCCGTGCTCCACCGTGACTTCCGTGCTGGTGGCGAAAGGAACGCGCAAGGTGTAGTCCAGGCGCACGTTGTGTCCACCGCCCGGAAGCGAATCCAGGTTGGTTTGAACCAGGTATCGGCCAGCTTGTTCGACGATTTCAATCTTGATTTGGTTTGAGAGCTTTATGGCGTCGTCTTCGTTGGGAGCCCAGACGGTCTTCTTCACCACGCCGTCAATGGTCGCCTGGTCGGTCGCATGGACCTCCACGTCACCTCGGCGGTCCACCACCAGAAGGTGAGGCTGGGGGCGAACCTGCTGGGAGAAGGTCTGCGTGTAGGTGTAGGAGTTCATGAACAGGCCGCCAAAACCCTCGTCGTCCATATCCACGCCCCAGGAGGCGGGCCACTGCTGCCACGGCCTCAATACGATCTTCGAAACCAGGGTTCCCAAAACCAGGATCAACACCAGCAAGATAACCTCGCTGGCGCTGAAAAGCGACGGCGGTACGGTCTCAGGATGGGTGCGCGCCTGAATGTAATCGATCAACTTCGAAAGGCCCCAAAAGATGATGAGTATCGGCCAGAACTTGGCAATGACCTGCCAAGGGTGAATCGCTGGGTTAAAGTTCTCCCAGAGGAAGATCGCGCCCACCCCGATCAAAGTAAGCGCCCAGAAAATCGATCCCCGACGATATCCATAAGTGCTCATGGTTTCCTCTTCACCCTAGCGTCTCGCTTAGCGGTTAGTCTTCCTTGGCTCATCGCTACAGCCTGGGCCCCTCCGGCGGCCGCGGCGGCCTCGCAGAATCGAGAAGTTTCAGAACGCCAACGACGATCAGCAGAAGCGGCCAAGTCTTCCTGACGCCCCACTCCGGAACGAACTCGCCGATAAGGAAAACGATGCCGAGGGTGATGAGGAAGACCGGCCCCATCAAACCAGGTCTGCGCGAAACAGTCGTAATTGGCGAATAATCCATAGTCTGCCGCGGCCCCTCCCTTCCCTCGCTCCGATCCCTGTCCGGTTCGTCCGTCATGCTTACTTCACTTGCCTCACCTGTTCCAATTGCAGTTCCAGTTCGCGCATCTTGCGCTGGTGCTCCATCTCCTCCAACCGCAGTCGCTGGTGGGTATCGATTTCCAAATCGCGAATCTTCATCAGGTGTACGATCGCCACGATGACGACCACCAAAGCAAACGCCGCCAGGGGAATGATTACAGGCGAATCCATGCTCCAATCACCTCCGCACCCTCTCAATAAGTCGCCAGCGGCCGTGTCGTTCCGGCCCCGCCGTCGCGGCAGACGAAGCTTGCTCTGCCACTCTGTCCGCGGACCTATCATCACGCCACGCGCTCGTGCACCTGAGCCGCCTTCGCCTTCTCGCGTTCTACTTCCAATTCCCTTATCTTCTGCTGATGTTCCATCTCCCGGATGCGCATCTCGCGCTGAATCTGAAGCTCCCTATCGCGCGCCTTATACCAGAGCACGATGGCAACGACACAAATGGTTGTCAGACATAGCACCCCTACGCCCAAAACCGGGAACATCATCTCGGGAATATGCTCCATAGCAAGCTTCCTTTGAACTCCCCTTCTTGCTCCCCCTCCGCGAACTCGAAGAAATTCGTTGCTCGGGCCACGCGGCCGTGGGCTGAGAAGGGCAAGTCCCGTGCCCCCCAGCACCAAGCTCAGACCGTCTTGTCAGCAGCGCGGCGGTTCTTCTCCTTTTCCATCTCCAGTTCCAACTCCTTCATCTTGCGCTGATGCTCCATTTCGCGAATGCGCAAGTCCTGATGGAATTGGAGTTCCTTTTCGCGCGACTTGTACCAAAACACGATGCCAACAATGCCCAACGGCATGGCGATGGCGACAATGGGAATCAACATACCCGGTTCCAACATAAGTCTCCTTTTTAAGCCAAGCCGGCACAATGCGTCTAGTTCGACAGGCGCCGCACGCTAGACGCTCTTTACAGCCTTGGCCCTTTCGAGTTCCAGCTTCGCTTTCTCGATTTCCATCTCCTTGAGTTTTCGTTCGTGCTCCATCTCCCGAATACGCAGCTCCTGGTGGGCCTGGAGCTCTCGTTCCCGCATTTTTCTCATGGCGGTGATGCCCACGATAAAGATGACCATCACGAACGCTCCCAGCGGGATAAAGATCGGATTGGTCAGAATGCTTTCCATGCAGAGCCTCCGGGCTGGTGATTTGTCGTGCGCTGTGTCCCAATTCTCCCCCTCGTTCCGGGAGGGCAGTAATTACAGTTCTGGTGGTCCTGCCGTGCCTCCGGGCCCCTGCCTCAAGCTGCGGGCGTCCGTCGAGGAGTGCGAGGGAGGATGCGTACCCCCGCCCCCGCCACCCCCACCCATTCTCCGTTGCAGCAGGAGCACGCCGATGACGATAAGCAACACCGGCCAATATCTACCGATTTGGCGAAAAACCGGTATGCCGAGATTATCCAGCAGGAACAGAGCCCCCAGGCCGATCAGCAGTGCGGCGCCCACCGGCGCATTCATCTTCAGGTCTCCGAGCCCAAACCACTCCGGGACCGGCTGGCCGAACTGCTTGGCCTTGGCGGTTTGATAAGAGTCAATCACCATATAGAAGTAAAAGGCCGCAGCGCCCAGGCCGAAAATGGTGTCCATAGGGCTGCCTACTCGATCGCTCAGGGCAATGAGGGAGCCGAAGATCAGCACCTGAACCATGGCCTTTACGATTTGACCGTTATAGATGGCGCCCACGCCGGGGATGAAGCCCAAGGCCAAGCCAACTCCGGGACTGGGGCCGGCCTGCGGGCCGAAAATGGGTGTTTGCAGGCGGGTCGCAAGGCAGGTCTCACAATAAAGCATGCCGTGCACGTCGCGTTTGCAGTCCGCGCACAGAGCGCGTCCGCACAAGCCGCAATAGGCAATGGAATCAACTTCAGGATGGTTGGCGCATTTCATGGGTTTTGGCTCCTTACTGACTCGATAATCAACGGTGGCAGTGCAGATCCACTATGCTGAGTAGCGCGGGTGTTAGCCATCTCGACGATTCGAGTCTGATTGGCTGCCAGCGCGGGGAAGGGCGGCGGCGCGGTGTTGGTTGAGCCTCCCGGCGGCGTTTCTTGCTTCGGGGCCTCTGGCTCTTCTTCCGAGTGAGAGCGGAGTTGCCGAAGTCTCGATTCAATCTCGAGGACCACCCTCAGGTCGTAGTAGAACTTTTCCGCCCGGGCCGCGTACACATGCCGGGCTCGATTGGCCCTCTGGAACCAGGTACGCGGGTTCAAGTCCTCAACGGTCAGGTGCCGCAGATTGATTCCTGCCGCGTTCACGATGATCGAAAGCGAAAATACCGCCATCGCTACGGTGTAAGCAATCCTGGGCTGAAACGTAGGCCGGAAAAAGGCCGCCAGCCGCTCCGTCCAGCCAGGCTTGCGTTCACCCACCGTGGCCAGCATGATCTTCTTCACCAGCCAGGGAGAGGGCTCAAGCGCCGGGGCGGCATGGCACAGTTCCATGGCCCGGCGCACGTCTTCAACCATTTCGCCGCAGGAAGGGCAGGTGCTCAAATGGGCTTCGACTTCCTTTCTCAGCCCCGGCTCGAGAAGCCCTTCCAGGTAATCGCTCGTTAGATTTTCGACTTCCAGGTGCGTCATGGCTCGTTCCCCGCCTTTACGGGGCCTCTCATACCTTCCATACGTTTAAGAACTCGCCCCAGTTCCAATCTTCCGCGATTGATTCTAGATTTTACCGTTCCCTGGGGCACACTCAAGACTTGGGCAATCTCCTCGTAATCGAGGTCGTGCAGGTCGCGCAGGATGACGGCCTCCCTCAGATCGGGGGAGAGCTTATCTAGCCCTTGTTGCAAGACCTCCCTGCGTTCCCGTGATTCCACCTGGCCCGTTGGCTCCATATGCGGGCTGGGTTGCTGCTCCGCCTCGGGCAGTTCATCCTCGAGTGAAGAAGTCACGCGGTCTTTGCGGGCGCGCCGGTAGTGATCTACCAGATGGTTGCGCGCCACCCGGTTAAGCCATGTTCCAAAGCTGCCCTGAGCGGCATGATAACTCTTCAGAGTCTGGAAAACCTTGATGAAAACCTCTTGGGTTACATCTTCGGCTTCTTCCACCCGGCCGGTAAAGCGATAACAGAGATTATAGATTTTTCGGCTGTATGCCTTGAGTAGAGCTTCCCAGGCGGAATCTTCACCGGCGAGGCAACGGTCCAGTAACTCCTGTTCCTGTTCCACTCCGGATCACCTCAACGATTCCACCAAAACCTGCGCCCTCGATCCCACCTGCTGCCTCGCCCTACTGCTTTTGGGCTTGAGCGGCATTGTAACAGAATGCGGGCAGTCAAGGCAGAGCCAAAGAGTCCGCCCGGAGGTAGTATAATACTGGCGGCGAATGGGACGGAACAAGGAACTTCGAAAGAAGATCGCGGCGCTGAGGGAGGTTGCCGAGAAGCACAACGAAAAGGTCAGACTGGAATTGATGAAGCCGTCGCCCAACGAATCGTATATCCGGTGCTGGGCGCGCGAAATAAACACGGCTACAGAGAAGATTGAGCAGTTGGTTCGCCGCCTCAGGAGGGAGTAGTAATACAATGGCGACTAGAATTGTGCCCAACCTCGAAACGGTTGAGGGGCTGATCGGAGAGGTTGATGAATGGTACGAGCGTGTTCGCAACATCCGCCAAAAGATGAAGAGCGTGCAACGTGAAAGTGAGCCCTATCAGGACCTGCTTTCTGAATTGTCCGTCGAGCTATTTTGGCTCAAGATGAAAGCTGAAGTCGCTGCCGAGGCCATCGACGAATACCACGAGTCCCTGCCCGAAGACGAATGACCTCTGGATTGCGTTGCTCCTCCCCGTCGCCTTATGGTCTCATGGTCCGAGGGCTACCCGCCTTCTTCGCGGGGTTCGCTACTTCCCAACCAACCCCTCACCCGGCTCCGTCAGCTGACGGACTGATGAAAGCACCGGCAGCGGACCACCCTCTCCCCTCGGGAGAGGGAAGTCTTCCATACTCTGCGGAGTTTAGGAAGTGGGACGGCCTTTGTGCCTTTTGCCTTTTGCCTTCTGCTTTCTGCCTCCCGCCGACTGCCCACCTGCCGATCTGCCCACCTGCCTATCTCCCCGCCCCCACCTTCTCCAACTCCGCTCCCGTGGCTGCTGCCACGTCTGCGTGCAGCGAGTTCCCGTGCGAATCCATGGTGACGATGGCGGGAAAATCTTTGGCTTCGAAGACCCACATCGCTTCCGGGACTGCCGAGCTCCTCAAGCAAGTACACGCCTTGGACCTTGGGCAGGCAGCGAGCGTAGAACTGTGCGGCGCCGCCGATGGCGTGGAGATAGACGGCTCCGTGTTCCTTCAGGCCCGCCAGGGTTTTCTTGCCCATGCCGCCCTTGCCCATCACGGCGCGGATGCCGAAGCGCTTGATCACATCGGCCTCGTAAGGTTCTTCGCGGATGCTGGTGGTGGGGCCGGCAGCGTTGGTGCGCCAGCGAACATCGGGCGGCGTTCCTTCTTTCATCATTACCGGGCCGCAGTGGTAGAGGATGGCGCCGTTAAGGTCGCAAGGCGCGTCGTGGTGCATCAGGTAAGTGGTGGGCGGCGTCGCGCCCGGTAACCATCGGGCCCATTGATCGAGAACCACGTCGCCAACTTTAAGGGCGCGAACTTTCTCTTCGCTGAGCGGCGTTTCCAGCCGTATTTCTCTGCCTGAAACCTGGAACCCGGCGCCTGCCACTAATTGCTCAACGGGCCGCTTCGGGTCGCGGTAGAGCCACTGCTTGATGGCGCCGGATTCGGCTTCGAGCAACACCCCAAGCCGCCGGAAGGCCCAGCAATCGTAGGCGACGGAAACGAAAAAGCTGGCGGGCAGGCGGTTGGCGGCGGTGATCTTGCAGCCGATCAGGGAGACCTTGCCGCCGAAGCCCATCGGCCCGACCCCAATCTTGTTGGCCTCGTCCATAATCTCCTGTTCGAGCCTGGCCAGCGCGGGGTCGGGATTCACGTCGTCGAGCGGGCGAAACAGTTGCAGCTTCGCCAGGTGGTAGCCCGCCGCGCGGTCGCTGCCGATGCAGACGCCAATGGCCCCCGGCGCGCAGCCCTGTCCCTGCGCCTGCCACACGGCGTGCAGGAGGCATTTCTTTACGCCCTCAAGGTCGCGGTCGGCACGCCCCAAATGTTCGAGCGTGCAGGGCACCGAATACTGGATGTTCATGTTCTCGCAGCCGCCGCCCTTGAGGATCAGGCGCACTTCGATATCCGGCTCCTCCCACTGCTCGAAGTGGATGACGGGAGTGCCGGGGCCGAGATTGTTGCCGCTGTTCTTGCCGCTGATCGAGTCCACCGAATTGGGCCGCAGCTTGCCGCGCTTGGTGGCTTCCGCGACGGCCTCCTGGATCTGCTTCTTCATCACAATCTGGTTCACGCCCACAGGGGTTTTGATTTCGAAGGTGGGCATGCCCGTGTCCTGGCAAATGGCGCCTTCATCTTCGTACGCCATGTCAATGTTCTGGCCGATGATGGCCAGCGCCTGTCCCGCTTGCGTTTGCGGCTCTTCGGCTCTTGAGCGCTTACCCATGGCCTGGCGCACGTCGGGGGCAGGTTCGTGGAAGTCTGAATAATCAGTTCCAGCATGCTTTCTTTGAAGAATTGCATTGGGCCCTCCGGTGAGAATTATAGCGCTGAACGGGAGGGAGGATTCGGGATTCAGAATTCGGGATTCAGGAGTCAGAAGTCAGGAGTCAGTATTTTGACAACGGACTACGGACGGTCCGCCGAATCCAGAATCGCCGATCAAAAATCTCAAATCAAATGAACGGATGCTTGACCACGGGCCTGATTTGCAGGATGCGGGTCAGGTCCTCCTTAATTATATCGAACCCCTCCTGGGGCGAGTCTGCGAAGCGGATGAGTTTGAAATCGTCTTCGGAAATGGTGCCCGCCTCAAGGAAATACTCGAAATTGATGGCGCGCTTCCAAAAGCTCGAGCCGTAAAGCACAATCGAGACGCGATGTCCCATCTTGTGCGTCTGAAGGAGAGTAAGCATCTCGAAAAGCTCGTCCAACGTTCCGAAGCCGCCTGGAAATGCGATGAGGGCTCGGGCGGGCTGGGCAAACCAGAGCTTGCGCATAAAGAAGTATCGGAATAGGAAGCCGAGCTCAGGCGAGATATAAGGGTTGGGCCGTTGCTCAGCGGGAAGCGTGATGTTCAACCCAATGGACTGGCCGCCGGCCTCGGCAGCGCCTCGGTTGGCGGCCTCCATAATACCCGGGCCCCCGCCCGAACAGACCACCATGAAAAGGGGTCGGAGAGTAAGAGCCCATTCCGTGACGAAGCGTGATAGCTCCCGCGCGTCCTCGTAGTATTGGGACATTTCGAGGTCCATGCGCGCTCGCTGCAACGCTGCGGCAAAGGGGCCCTTGCCTCCGTCTCCACCCTTTCCTTCCAACTCCTGAACCCTCTGGAGCACTTCTGCGCGCGGCTGGATGCGAGCCGAACCGAAAAACACCACGGTGTGATGGATGCCCAAACGCCTCAGCCTAGCCTGCGGTTCCAGGTATTCGCTCAGAATGCGCAACATCCTGGCATCACCGCTTTCCAGAAAATGGTGGTTCTGATAGGCCACTAAAAGTTTCTCTTCAGCTTCGTGCTTTCTTATCGCCATTCTTGTCTCTCCAAGAAAGATATGAAACAGAGAATACCAAACCGAGGTGTCTTTGGGTTGGCAAATCCTGCGATCGAGAGATCGAAATTGGGCGAATAGAGTAATCCTCAAGTCGCTCACCTTCCTCCCATCGGTTGGTATGGGCTCTAACATTAAAGCCTGTCATGCTGGGCGCAGCGAAGCATCCCGGCAGTCCGCACGGTCAGTGAAGAGTGCAAACAACTACCGAGATTCTTCGCCCGCCAAAAAACAGCGGGCTCAGAATGACAGCTAAAGTGGTATGAGGATCACCATATCTCGCGAAAAGATGTTGACCCAATCACCCGATTTCGCGGTGCCGTTTTGCTTGCCCTGCGGCGGTCGGCAAGATAATATACGTGGGATTATTTGGAACTGATGGAGGAGCACAAAATGTCGTTCGTCACACGCCGGCAATTTATACAGCAGAGCGCCGCCGGGGCTACTGCACTGGGGTTATTCCTCAACGGAAAACGAGTCCAATTGGAAGCTGCGCCGCTGCCCAAGCCTGCCAGCCCTAATGATCGGATCAACGTCGGTTTCATCGGCTACGGCATCCGCGGATGTTATCTGATGGAAAACGTAAAGCAGACGGAGCAGGCGAACCTTGTTGCCGTGGCCGACTGCTACCAAGGGCATCTCGACCGTGCCAAGGAACGCACGGACGGCGCGATTGAGACCTATTTTGCGCAGTACAAAAAGCTGCTCGATCGAAAAGACCTTGACGCCGTCGTCATCGCGACGCCGGACCATTGGCACACGCCCATAGTGCTGGACGCGGTGGCGGCCGGGAAGGACGTTTACATCGAAAAGCCGATGACGTACTGCATTGAAGAGGGGCAGAAGATCATCGAGGCGGCCAAGCGCACCAACCGCATGGTGCAGGCGGGCAGCCAATGGGTATCTGCTCCCATGCACATCAAGGCGAAAGAGATCGTGCAGTCCGGAAAAATCGGCAAAGTGACGAAGGTGGTCGCCTTCTACAACCGGAACAGCTCTACCGGCGCCTGGAATTATCCCATCCCGCCGGACTTGAAGAATGGCGTCAATTTCAATTGGGAAGAATGGCTGGGGCCCGCTCCCAAGCGCCCCTTCGATGCCGAGCGGGTGTTCCGGTACCGTAAATACTGGGATTACTCCGGCGGCATTTCCACCGACCTCTTCGTCCACCTGATTAACACGATCCACTTCGTGATGGACGCCCCGATGCCGGATACGGTGGCCGCAATCGGCTCCATCCTGGCGCGTCACGATGGCCGCGAAGTGCCTGACACACTCGATGCGTTGTTTGATTACCCGGCTTTCCACGTGAACATGGGCTCGACCATGAACAACGCCAGCGGTTCTCAACAAGGCATTCAGTACCTCGGCACCGAAGGCACCTTGATGGTCACCCTGGATAAGGACATGACCCTGACCAACGAGAGCGTAAGAGAAGGTTACCAGTCGCAAATCGAGCCGTGGCCCAAGAAGCTTCAGGACCAATTCTGGGCGGAAGGACACCACCGCGAGGAGTCGAACCCTTATGTGCAAACCGAAGGGTCCTTGGACTTCAAGCCCGGCGGCCCGGACGCGGTCATCTTCCACCTGAACGCCTTCTTCGATTCCGTTCGAACCCGGCGCGAGCCCGTCGAAAACGCCGCCATGGGGCACCACTCCGCCGCCGCCGGCCACATGGTGAACCTCTCCGTGCGCAGCGGTAAGAAGATCTGTTGGGATGCCACAAGCGGAAAGGCCAAAGAAGCGTAAGTAGCTTTCGGCTTTCAGCTTTCAGCTATCGGCCCGCAGTTGGGAGACGGCTTGTCGTCCCCTGTTGGCCCAACGAGTGCGGGCCAGGACTTGCCCCTTGTGACAGGCGAATCCGATTGCCAAGCGTTTGCTGAAAGCTGTTCGCTGAGAGCTGATAGCCTAAATCAATTCACCCACGGGCGCGAGGCTTTGTAAGCGGCTATGCGTTCGGGGAGCCAATCCTTCAGAATAGGCGGCACGTAGAACTTCGGCACCAGCAGGTCTTCCTCGGCTCGTATCAGGCCGGCCGCCAGCGCAGTTTTTGCCAGAGGAGTTTGGGGGTAGATGCGGATGCCGACGGTAATCTTCAAAGCCTCGAGATGAAGGGACTCGGCAAACGACAGGCTTTCCTCGACGCTGTCTCTCCTCTCCCCAGGACCGCCCAGCAGCAAGAATCCCATCCGCTCGATTCCTGCCTCTCCGAACATTCTTGAGATGGCTCTGATTTCCTCTTGATCGAATTGCTTGCCGAGGCTACGCAGCATTTCGTTCGAGCCACTCTCGAATCCAATGCTGACCTGCCGGCAGCCGCCCAGGCGCATGAGTTCAACCAGTTCTGTATCGACCCACTTGGGATAAATGATGGTCCAAAGATTGAGATCGAGTTCCGCTCGAATCAAGTGCCGGCAAAGGTCCTTTGCATAGTCCAGCGGAAGGTTGAAGGTGTTATCGACGAAGTTGAAATTCCGGCAGTCCGTTTCCCTCAATTGCGCCAGCCACTTCACTACCTGAACGGGCGAACGTCTCCGTATCCCTCTTCCCTCGATGAGGCTGGTCGAACAATAGGCGCAGTCCAGCGGACAGCCTCGCCGGCTCTGCACCGGCACCCAGAGCTTGCGCTTGCCGGCGCCCGGCGGAATCCAGAGGCTGGGCTCCGGGAGAGGCAGTTCGTCGAGATTCTCTACAAAAACACGCCGGCGAGGTTCGCGGTCTGCATCCGCTCCGTCTCCCCGCTGGAACGAGCAAACGTTGTCACCCCCGCATGAGCGGGGGTCGGCACCAGCGGTCGAATCTCGCGTTCGCGGCAATGACGAGAAGCGGCTGGACAGGTGGACTCCGGGAAGATCCGAGACTTCCCTACCCTTGCCTAGTCGATCTACCAAGAGAGGGAAAACAACCTCTCCTTCACTTTGAACTCCCACGTCGGCGCCCAGATACTCCAGTGCACTCTGAGGGAAAATGCTGTAACCCGCCCCGCCCAGCACAATCGGGGCCTCGGACAAGCTTCGACAATTCGTTATGACCTCCTTGACCGGCGCGAGCAGGAACCGGGTTTCGGCCATGTTCTGGTCATCGATGTTTCGCACCGAAACCCCGATGACGTTCCGGGCGGAAGTGCTCAATGGAGTGCTGGACGCTCGCGTTCGGATCTTCTTCGAACATCAGGTTCAGCAGGATTACGTCGTGGCCAGCGCCGCGTGTTGCGGCCGCCACGCCGGCAGCGCCCAGTGGGAGGGTGGGCATACTTATCGTATCGGTGTTGGCGGAAATCAGGAGAACCCTCATGATTCACCTCTTCACCGTCAGGGCAACCATTTGGGTTGCCCGTGCGCGGCCGCAATAGCCGCCGCTGGGTCAGCTAGCCTTGACGATGTCACTCACGCGGTCGAGGTCGAGCCGCAAGTCGCCGTCCTCGTCGACATCGAAGGCTCGGGCAAATTTCGCGCCCCACACAATCTCATCGTAGCGGTAGGAATAGCGCGCGTGCACGGTCTGGCTGAATCGGTCGTCGACACCCTTGATGAGGATGAGGAGTTCCGCCTGCAACTGCTCGAGATCAGCGGCCGTCTTCTTATAAAGCGGACTTTCGCCATCCAGAACATGAACAATCGTCCAGGTCAGAGGCATGAACAGGACGGTGGGCCGCTCGAGTTCCAGGCGTTCATACTTGCGCTCCAGGCGCCCGTCCACGGGTTGCACCGTCATGAGGAGCATCCAGGCCTCGAGCTCCATCAGGTTGCTGACGCTGCGGTTTACCACGCGGAACTGAAGGCTCGTGCCGTCCTGGTAGGGCGCCACGATCATCGACTTGCTGAAGCCGATCCGGGCGGTAGGGCGTGCAAGGCGGCCCACCAGGAAGCCAGTAGCTATTGCGAAACCCAACAGGCCGATCATCGCCTCCGTAGAGGAGATCAAGTTCGCGGCCGCGGTCTCCGGCCAGATGGCCCCATAGCCGACGGTGGTCAAGGTCTGCGAACTGAAAAAGAACGCGTCCAGAAATCGGCTAAATGACGTGACGGATGCATGATGAACCCGCTCGACGCCGCCCACCCAGTAGTAGAGAAACGCAAAAAGCAGGTTGACGCTGACGAAACCTGCAAAGAGCAGCGTCATGAACACCGTCCAGGGCGTGTTGAGCAGGAAAAGATAAGGACTAACATCCCGCCAGGTTCTGCCGCGGCGTTTAACGTTGAACTCGCCGTCGTCGCGGATCACACGCCGCAGCTTGGCGCTGTATTGTTGGGTTAGACCGGGATCGAAATCTGGCTTTTTCATGGATCATCAATGATATCATTTAAGCAGTCTGCCTGTGCCCATGAGAGCATTGAGGAGTATCCTGTAGGCGCCCGGACGAGGCCATTCATGCTGAAGTGCCAATCATGCGGAGCTGCACTAACCGAGAATTCGAAGTTTTGCTCGTCTTGCGGGGCAAGCGCAGCTTCTGACTATGCAGTCACCGCGGCCGCTACTGCCGCTGCAACGACGGCCGAACCGGCGCCGGCTACTCCAAAGGTGGCGAGCGTGCAGGCTCGTCCGCGCTCCGGCGGTTCGCGGCCGCCCACCAACCCGCGCACGCCCACGAGTTCTAGCGGCCTCGCGAGCGAAGGCCGTTTTCTCCCAGGAGCTCTGCTGGCGGAACGGTACAGAATCGTGGCCGTGCTCGGGCGGGGTGGAATGGGCGAAGTCTATCGCGCTGACGACTTGGTGCTGGGCCAACCGGTGGCGTTGAAATTCCTTCCGGAAGCCGCCGCATCTAACGAGGAACTGCTCACACGCTTTCGCAATGAAGTCCGCACCGCGCGCCGGGTTTCCCATTCCAATGTGTGTCGAGTCTATGACGTGGGCACCGTCGACGGGCAGATGTTTCTTTCCATGGAATACGTCGATGGCGAGGACCTGGCGTCGCTCCTGCGCCGCATTGGCCGTTTGCCACCGGACAAAGCAGTGGAGATTGGGCGGCAACTTTGCGCCGGGCTTGCCGCTGCGCACAAGGAGGGCGTTCTACATCGCGATCTGAAACCGGCGAATGTGATGCTGGACGGGCGCGGCCGCGCCGTGATGACAGATTTCGGATTGGCGGGCCTCGTGGATCAGATCCAGGGCGCCGATGTGCGCAGCGGCACGCCCGCTTATATGTCGCCGGAGCAGCTCGCCGGCAAGGAAGTAACCGCCAAGAGCGATATCTATTCACTAGGCCTCGTGCTGTACGAGATCTTCACGGGCAAGCGTGCCTTTGAAGCCGAGACACTCGCGGAGTTGGTGCAGATTCGGAACGAACGGCCGGTGAGCAATCCCTCGAGCTGGGTGAAGGACCTTGACCCCGCAGTGGAACGAGTAATTATGCGCTGCCTGGAGCACGAACCCGGGGCCCGGCCGGCCTCGGCGCTTGCCGTGGCTGCGGCGTTGCCCGGCGGCGATCCTTTGGCCGCCGCTCTGGCCGCGGGAGAAACCCCCTCTCCGGAAATGGTGGCGGCGGCGGGCGAGAAACAAGGCATCGCGCCGCGCGCTGCGGTGACCGCCTTCGCGGTGGTCCTCATGGGGCTTGCGATCAGCAGTCTAATTGGCGTCCGAGTGAGCGCGTTACGCCTGATGCCGCAGCCTTTGCCTGCCCCCGTCCTGGAAGCCAAAGCGGGCGAGATTGTCAAGAGCGTTGGCTACACCGATCGGCCGGTGGACCACTCGGCGCAGTGGTATTATCAAACTGAATTCGTCGGTTACGTGCATAAGCACGACGGTGCGCGGCCGGACTGGCCCAAGATCCTCTATGAGAGACCCCAAGTGCTCGTCTATGGGTATCGGCAAAGTCCCGTCTATCTCGATCCC
Source organism: uncultured Acidobacteriota bacterium (assembly GCA_963831905.1). GTDB lineage: Bacteria > Acidobacteriota > Terriglobia > UBA7540 > UBA7540 > CAVROP01. Next base: position 408,911 of record CAWHRX010000006.1, read on the forward strand.
GACGGCTATCAGGGCAACTCGCTCACTCCCGGGGTCGTGCAGTTTGATGACCCACCCGCAATCCAGTCCGGCATGATCAACCTCGTCATTGACTCCCAGGGCCGATTGATTTCCTTCGAAGCAATCCCCAAGGAATTCGACGCGAATCCTCCACCGGCCTGTCCCGTGGATTGGAAACCCCTCTTTGCGGCGGCTGGAATTAATCCTGGACAACTGAAGCCCACAGAACCCCAGTGGGTTGAGCTAGGTGCTGCCGACCTGCGCGCGGCGTGGACGGGAACATGGCCCGATTCCGGCCGGCCCCTGCGGGTGGAAGCGGCCGCGTGGCGGGGCAAGCCGGTTTATTTCCGGCTGATTGGTCCGTGGGTTACGCCCGGCCGGGAAGAGCAATCCAGCACGAGTGTGTTTGAGCACGCAGGCTCAATTCTGGGCGCCTCTCTGGTAATTCTGTTCTTGACCACCGGCGCTCTGATTGCGCGGCGCAATTACCTGCGCGGCAAGAGCGATCTTCGCGGCGCCCTTCGCCTCGCCGTCGCAGTCTTCGTGATCGAGATCGCCATCTGGGTTTGCCGCTACCACTTCATCCCGACTCTCGCCGCCTTCGGGCGTTTCGTGCTGGCCGTAAGCACCGGGCTCTTCCTGTCGGGGGCCATTGGCATGCTATACCTTGCCCTCGAGCCCTATGTGCGCCGGCATTGGCCGCAGGCGGTCGTCTCCTGGAGCAGGCTGACCACAGGCCGCGTGCGCGATCCGCTGGTGGCGCGCGATGTGCTCTTGGGAGTCCTCCTCGGTGTGATCTGGACGGTGGTGATCAGCATTGGCCTCCTCATCCTGAACCGGCTCGGCGAAGCCCCGGAATTACCCAGTCAGTCGCTTCTCACCGGCGGGCGCGAGATGGTAGGAATCTGGCTGCTGAACATCATGGGGTGTATCGGCTCCACAATCGAGTTCTTCTTTGCCATGTTCCTGCTGCGCATCGTGCTGCGCAACAAATGGCTGGCAACCGCAGTCTTCATCGCTCTTTGGACTACGAATAACTCCCTCCGCAACACGCGTCCGGAAGTTTTTGTACCGGTCTGGCTCGTGGTCTTTGGCATCGCCGCTTACGCGGTCACGCGCTTTGGCTTAATTAGTCTGGCCGTGGCCATCTTCACCGCCAACGTTCTCCTGAGCGTGCCCTACACGTTTGACTTCAGCAACTGGTACGCCACCAGCGCTCTTGCCGTGGTCCTGAGCTTCGTCGCCATTGCCGCCTGGGGTTTCTACACTTCACTCGGAGGACAGAAACTCATCCGCGAGGACCTATTCCAGTAAGGCGACAGTTATAGTACCCGTTGGAGAAATCAGCAGACAGCGCTGCGTTGCGGTCACTTCTTTTCGAGGGCGGGCATAAGCCACTGTAATATGCAAGCTTCGTATTCTTTTCTTGCCTCGTCCGTGATGGGGGTCGTAGCGAGAGGGCCGTTCTCGGTAGCCTGAAAATAAAGATCGCCCGTCCTGCCCAGCGGACCGGGGTCGGTCTTGGTGAATTTCTCCATATCCGCGTCGGCAAACTCGTAGATCTGTTTGGGAGTGTAGTCGTTCAACTGACCGGGGCTGAGCTTGTCGACACTGCGTACGTAGATCCGTAACCTTCCGAAGGCTTTATCTTTATCGTATTCTGCTTTGAAAACATGCTGGAGTTCCTTGTCGGCGTTTTTGGGGTCCTTGTAAACGTCGCCCACAAAGTAAAACTCCGCCAGTTTCCCGCCGTAAGAACTGTCGAGAAGCTGAAATAGGCGCAACGTGACGTCATTCGGACTGACCGCCGCGGGCTTTTCCTTGGCAACGCAGAAGGTCGGAAGCCCCGCTGTTATCAAGAGCGCGCAAAGCGCCGCGGGCAAAAGGAACGTAGGTCGGCAAGTTCGCATCATTCCCCCTGTACTGCTACTCCGGCATTTCCAATGTGTGGAGATAAAACTCTCAAGACTCATACTCGATAATTTCCGTGGAAATACTACTCCGCTCCGGCACCGAAAACAATAGGACAAAAGTGAAAAGAGTAATGGGTAAAGTCTGAACAAGGATGGGGCGCTGCAACGCAGAACTGCCTTTCAAAGTCGGGGGCCCTTAGGGTCACGCGGAATACTCTCGTCAAGAGTCCGTCAAACTCAAGCGAAACGCGGAAGACGAAACAGCAAGAACATGGCGCTTGCCGGGGGCCCGTCGGCTATGTATACTGATGCGGCATTAATGCTTCCGTTAGGAGGTCCCGTGCCTGCTTCCCACAGACTTCTCTGCATTACCTTTGGGCTTTTCGTCCTCGCTCTCCCGCTCCGTGCCCAGACCGGCACCTGCGCCGGCATGAGCCTGGGGCAGGGCGCCAGCCTCAACGGCTTCGTCCCCTTTCCTTCCGACAACTTATGGAACACGGATATATCGAACGCAACGGTAGACACCAATTCCGCCAACTACATCAACTCCATCGGCTCGGCCACCACATTGCACGCCGACTTTGGTTCCGGCACCTACGACAAGCAAACCATTGGCATACCTTACCAGGTGGTGCCGGGGTCCCAGACGCAGGTTAAAGTCACCCTCGGAACTTATGCGAGTGAAAGCGATCCCGGCCCCATGCCTGTCCCCTCTAACGCGTTGATTGAGGGTTACCCCAATCCGGGAACCGGCGACCGGCACGTCCTCGTGCTAGACCAGGGCAACTGCTGGCTTTACGAGCTTTATTACGCCAAGGAATCGAAGAGCGGCGCCTGGAGCGCCAATTCAACCGCCCTATGGGACATGACCATTGATGAGCAGCGTCCTTACACGTGGACTTCGGCGGACGCGGCGGGCTTGTCGGTCTTCGCGGGCTTGGCGCGTTATGACGAAGTTGCTGCGGGCGCCATCAATCACGCCCTGCGCTTCACTGTGCCTACGACTCAGGAGGCTTTCGTCCTGCCTGCCACGCATTGGGCGTCGAGCAATACCAGCGCCAACGCGCCGCCCATGGGGCTGCGTCTGCGGTTGAAGGCGGATTTTGATATTTCCGGGTACCCCGCTGACGACCAGGTGATTCTGACTTGCATGAAGAAGTACGGTCTGATTCTGGCCGATAATGGCAGCGCCATCTTCATCACTGGAACGCCCGATAGCCGCTGGAATAATGATGACCTGGCGCTGCTCAAGCAAGTCACGGCCGCGGACTTCGACGTGGTCGACACCGGTACGGTCTACACACCCTCGAACGTACCGAGCGGCACTTCGCCCACTATCTCCAGTTTCACGGCGAACCCCGCCACGGCGGCCCCCGGGCAGATGGTGACCCTCAGTTGGACGACCAGCGGCCAGAGCTACGACATCATCTCACCGCAAGTCGGGCCGGTGCGCGGATCGAGCGTTATCATTGCGGCGCCGCCGGCAACCACTACGTACAAGCTCTACTCGACCAACCAGTACGGACGGACGACGCGAACCGTGAAAGTCACCATCAATTAGCGAGACCAGTGCGTCGCTGGCGCAGAACATATATCTAAATAAGCGTGGCCTCAGAACTGGTTACGGACGAGAATTTCGGAGCGCAACCCCGGGCGGCGAGGATCATTCATGGCAAGCACGTGCACCGTGGCACGACCTGTGGGCGTAATCCCCATGATGTGCGTCCCGTGAAACGAGAAGTGCTCATTCCAGCGTTCATGCCTGGGATTGAAAAGACTCACAACCTCGCCAGTAAGGGGATCTATGCCAGTAAGGTTGGGGCCTTTGTGGAGGTTACAGCGGTGACAGGCCAGCGCGAGATTTCCCATGTCATCGCGCCCCCCGTGCTGTTTAGAGACGATATGCTCGACATGGTGAGTTAGCTCGCTGTGCTCCTGGGGCAGCAAGCAATACTCGCAGCGGTTATTCGCTCGGCGCCGCACAAGGTCCCGCGTGGTGTCAACCATCGCTAAGTCTGAGCGTCCAGGTGTCTGCGGGCCTTGAGCTTCAAGATGGAGATGAAGTCCCCGACATTGATGAAGGCCTCGTACTCGGCCCGCTCCTCATCAGTAAGCACACCGTCATTGGCGCGCTCCGCGAGGACGTCAAGTCGCGACTGGACGGCTGGGTCAATTCGCATCTCTATCACCCGCCGCGCTGACTCGGTGTCGAGGCAACGGCTCAGTGGGTCCAGGAGGCCGTCAAGCGCCATGTCGATACCAGCGTTTCCCATGTCCGTTAGATTAACACAGAGGGCACTGAACGGCTAGAAGAATGGCGCTCAGGCTGGCGGGCCAGAGCGAAGCTCGCCGAGCAGCGGGGTGATATTGCTTCGAGACCGTAAAGCGCGGCTTTGCGCCAGCCACGACAGTGGGAACGTGCTTCGTGTGCTTTATCTGCAACGCACGCTAGCCCCCAATCCCCAACCCCTAGTAGAGCAGATACTTCGCCCGCAGGGCACGGAATTGTTGCAGCGCCTCTTGCCACTCGAAGACGATACGGCGCGGGTCCTTCCCCGCCTTGATGGCATCCAGAACCCAGCGTGCCCCGATCAGTGGCAGCGTTTTATCCAGCTTGAAGTCGTTCGGATACAGCTTCCAGAGGGCGGCGGCGAGTTCGACGCCGAACGCGGGCGAATCAAGCGCCTGGCGGTCCAGCAACAGAATCTGCGCGCCGTGGCAAACCTGGCCGGCAAACGAACTACTTGCAGGCTTGAAATCCGCCGGCAGGAATCGGACTCCCTGAATGTGGCGCTCGTTCAAATACGTCGAGAGGTTTCGCGAGTCGATCCAAGGCGCGCCGAGCACCTCAAACGGCGTGTCAGTTCCGCGGCCCACGCTGACGTTCGCGCCTTCCACCATCGCCACGCCGGGATAAAGAACTTCCTCGGTCGGATTGCGAAGGTTGGGAGAGGGGTTCAGCCATGGCAGGCCTGTTTCGTCATACCAATCGGAACGCTGCCATCCCTGCATTTTGATCACGTGGAGCCTGGCCCCGAGGTGGTTTTCTCCGTTGAACATCTGGACCAACTCCCCAACTGTCATTCCAGGGCGTACAGGCTCCGGGAAATAAGCCACGAAGCTGCGCAAGTCGTTGTCGAGGATTGGCCCCTCCACTTCATTTCCGTTAATGGGATCGGGCCGATCCAGCACGTAGAAGTCAATTCCCTTCTTCGCGGCGGCCTCCAGGCAATAACCCAGCGTCGTGGTATAGGTGTAGAAGCGAACTCCCGCATCCTGGATGTCGTAGACCAGTGCATCCAGCCCTTCCAGCATCTTATCCGAGGGCCGTTCGACATCGCCGTAAAGGCTGTACACCGGCAAGCCGGTCGTGGCATCAGTGCCTGATGCGACCTTGGCGTCCACCTGGCTCGCGAGTCCGTGCTCCGGACTGAACAGAGCGACGAGCTTTACTCCGGGTGCATGGTAGAGCAGATCGATCGTGCGGCGGCCTTCGGCGTCCACGCCCGTTGCGTTGGTAATCAAGCCCACCCTGCGACCTTCCAAGGGAGCGAAGTTCTGTGCCTCGAGAACGCCAACGCCTGTCTGCACCTTCCCGTTCCTGAGGCCTTGCTCGCGGTAGCCTCTCATTAATTCATAGTAACCGGTAAGCGAGCGCCGGCTGGCCAGCACCTGCTCAGCGGAAGAGGGCCCCAGCGCAGCGGCCACGATGGTTGCGATCTGTATGCGCATCTGGACCACGTCGCCTTTGCCGTTAGGGTGTACCCGGTTCGAGAGGATGATGAGGTAGGTTTTGGTCACCGGGTCGACCCAGATACTCGTTCCGGTAAATCCCGTGTGGCCAAACGATCCGACTTCGAATAGCTCGCCCCGATTGGAGGCGAAAGGCGAGTCCAGATCCCAACCGATGCCGCGCACCGCCATCTTATCCGGTGGATTCTGCGGCGAGGTCATCTTTTCGACGGTCAGAGGGCTCAGGATGCGCGCGCGCTTGTAGCTGCCCCCGTTGAGAAGCATCTGGGCGAATATCGTCATATCATCCGCGCTCGAGAAAAGACCGGCATGGCCCGCGACGCCGCCCATGTTGTACGCGGTGGGATCGTGCACCTCACCCCACAGCATTTTCCCCCGGTCGCCTTCCTGGTATTGAGTGGGCGCAATGCGCTTGCGCCAACTCGCAGGAGGATTGAAGCGAGTATCCTTCATGCCCAGCGGCTTGAAGATGTGCTCCAAGCAGTAGACATCCAACGGCTGGCCCGAGACGCGATGCACTAGTTCTCCCAGCGTCTCAAAGTTAATGTCGCTGTAAACGAAGCGCGTGCCGGGCGGGTTGATGAGCTTTATCTCAGCGATCATCTTCATTGCTGTGCCGTACCCTGACCACTCCGGCTTTAACTCGAGATCAGGAGGCAGCCCGGAATAATGCGTCATGAGTTCCTGCACGCTGATGCTTTCTTTCCCGTTAGTCTTGAACTCCGGCCAGTATTCGGAGACGGGCGCGCTTAAGACGATTTTGCCTTGCTCCACAAGTTGCATGACGGCCGTGGTGGTGGCCACCACCTTGGTCACCGAGGCCATGTCGAAGATCGTGCGGACGCTCATCGGCATCGGACGCGGAACCACGGCCCGACTCCCGAAAGCCTTGCGGTAGATCACCTTTCCGTTCTGACCCACCACTACCACGGCCCCCGGGCAGTCCCCTCGGCCAATCGCTTCCTTCACTACGGAATCGATGGCAGCCAGCTTTTGTTTAATGAGGTCCTGTTCCGGCTTTTTCGTCTTCTGCACCGTGACCGCTCGAGCGCCCAGGGTGCCCGCAAGGACACAGGCCGCCAGGAAAAAGCTCATTATCCGCAAACCCTTCATCGTTCCTTACCTCCCAGTTGACACAGTTCCGGAGTCGTCTAAATGATGTCCGAGGCGAGGACCGTCCCGCACGAGAAAGTCAAAAGGGTGAAAGAGATCGCCTCCGTCAGGCCTTCGCACCTGCCCTGGAAAAGAAGCCTTCAATCTCTTCCAGGGTCTTCCCCATCGTTTCCGGCAAGAAGAAGGTCACGGTGACGAAGTAGAGGACGGTGAAGCCGGCGAAAAGTAAAAACATTGTTGTATAGCCATAACGGCCAACCGTGGGCAGGAAAATAGCGGCCAGGAAAGTGGCAACGGCCTCGTTGATCAGTAAGGCGATGCTCATGCCGTTGGACCGGATCCGGGTGGGCATCAGTTCCGACAAGGCCAGCCAGACGCAGATACCAGGCCCCAACGCGTAAAATGCAGCAAAAGCAAACAGACTGATGGCCACTATCCAGCCGTCCCCCGAGCTGGGCAATGGCGTGATCAGTGCATGCTGGATGTGCAACGGAGCGGTGCGAGCCTCCTCGAGATTGCCGAAGGGATCGGAGAAGAAAGCCAATACTTTATTGGCTGGAACGCAGTTTGAACGGCTGAGTTGGATCGGCGCCGAGAGCCCATGATTCAAAATCGCCGCCGGAGTCACGGCACTGAAATCGCCGTAAGAATAAATGATGGTCAGCGTGGTCGGCTTTTCCGCTAGATCAGCCTGCCCGGCTTGGGTCAGCCATTGCCGTTCCAGTTCCGGTGTAAGATTCAGCGTCACGTCCGCCCGCGCATCCAGCATCGTCTGGACGGCCTGGCGCGAGTCCACGCGATAGCGTTCGCTGCGGTGGAATAATACAGCCGTCGTTACCAACGACGCCACGAGGCCTGCCGTGCCGAGTGAGAGCAGAAACTTTCGCCCTTTTCGGTCCACCAGCAGCATTCCCACGACCGTGCCCAGGGCTTGAACCACGGTGAAAATAATGTAACCCCAGTGCGCCGCCACGTCCGACAGGCCGCTCTGGACCAGGACAGCGGTGTTATATCCGATAATCGAATTAATGCCGGTCGTCTGGTTCAAGGCCAGAATCACACAGGCCAGCAAAAACGGAAGCACGTATTTGCGTCGGAGCAAGCTCTCGGCAATAAGTCTTCCGGCCGCTTTGGTTTTTTCAGTAGCCTCAATGCTTTCCATTTCCTCCAGTTCCAGGTGCGCCTGCTCGGGGGTACGCGAGCGTAAAAGGGCCTGCAGGGCAAGTTGCTTTTGGCCGCGCCGGAACAGCCAGCGCGGCGATTCCGCCACGGCAAACCCACCCAGCACAAAGAGCAATCCCGGAGGTAGCGAAACCCAGAAAATACTGCGCCAAGCCTGGTCTTTATACGCGAACAGCAGTTGCGGATTGCCCAGCCTGGCGACTTCTTCAACCCTCAAACTGAAATACATCCCCACCCCAGCGGCCGCCACGATGCCGATGGTGAGCAGCCACTGGAACATGGCAGTGCCCTGGCCGCGGTCCTCCGGCGCCAGACACTCGGCCAGGTACAGCGGCACCACCACCCCGATCAACCCGGCGCTGATACCCTGGAACAGTCGCCCCAAGATCAGCGGTCCGTAGCCGTGCGATAGCGCGATCACCGGAATACTTGCGGCGAACAGAGCCCCGCTGAATATCATCAGATACTTCCGTCCCATACGATCGGCCAGCACGCCGGCAAAAAGGGTTGAAATCACGGTGCCTAACAGCACGGCCGCCACTACAAACGAAATCTGCCCCGCGTTCAGCCCCGAGGTGGCAACCAAGTAGGGCAAGGCCCCCGCGATGATGCCGACATCGATGCCATAGAGCAGCCCGCCCAGGCCGCCCACCACTTTTAAGAAACGGTTATAGGTTTTCGGATGCATTTTGAAGCCCCTGGAAGTTTGCACGCTCGCCTTTCTGTTTTACTTCCGGCTCCCTTGGGGATGTGGGTTGAGATCCATCCCTGGACGCACGGAGAAATTGTATTCAGCAGGATACTCCGGTCTGGCGCCGTCAGCAATGCCAGATCCATCGGCGTTTGCCAGGCCCTGTTGGAAGGACGGCCAGCAGCCCACCTGCTGGGAAAGCAATGACCTTTGTCCGGTCTAGGGGGCTGAAATGCACACTGTATCACGACCTTCTGAGCGCGGGGAACATATGCTTTGGCTTTTCCCCGTCATTCAGCGCGTCAGACCGGAAATGACCGGCTGGGAGCAACTCGCTCGACTGGCCACCGAATTCCCCAGGCGTCATGGATGGTATAATATCACTCGTCACTGTATCTCACATGCGAATTACGGAACGCGAAAACCCGTCGTCAGCAGCGCTCGACACAAAACCCACCGCTGAAATTCTCCGCATCATCAACCGCGAAGATCGGCGCGTCGCTCCGGCCGTCGAGAAGGTCATACCACGCATCGCGCGCGCAGTGGATACGGCTGTCGAAGCCATCAGCCGCGGCGGGCGTATGATTTATCTGGGCGCCGGGACCAGCGGCAGGCTGGGCGTCCTCGACGCTGCCGAGTGCGGCCCGACCTTCGACAGCGACCGCGTACAGGCTGTAATCGCAGGAGGCCGAGGCGCCCTGCTGAAGTCCTCAGAAGAGACGGAGGACAACCCTCTGGAGGGCGAACGTGACTTGCGCCGCATCAGGCTCAGCAAGAAAGATGTCCTGGTCGGAATCTCGGCCAGCGGGCAGGCTCCTTACGTGTTGGGCGGGATGCGCTATGCTCGCCGGATCGGCGCCAGCACGGTCGGTCTGACTGTCAACCCTGCCGCCCCGATGAAGCCGCTCTCGGACGTCTTCATTGCGCCCGTGGTGGGACCTGAGGTCCTCACCGGCTCCAGCAGAATGAAGGCCGGAACCGCCCAGAAGCTCGTCCTCAATATGCTCTCCACCACCGTCATGGTCCGCCTGGGGCGCGTCTTCTCCAGTTGGATGGTCAACATGCGGTTGACCAACCGGAAGCTGCGCGAGAGAGGCCAGCGAATCTTGACGCGCTCCACGGGCGCCACTCCTGCCCGTGCCTCCCGGACCCTGAGCGCCGCCGGAGGAAGTTTGCCGGTAGCCCTGCTGATGCTTCATCGCAGGATTAAACGCGACGAAGCCCAACGACTTCTAGGCACGGGAAAGAGCCTTGCTTCGCTCCTGCGCGGTCCATCGTAGGGGCAGCCCTGCCCGCCCAAATCGCTGCCCTCTCCTCTGAAAAGGTGTAGGGGTAGGGCTTGCCCTACCCGGCTCGTCGTTAGGGGACGGCAAGCCGTCCCCCTACAAGCTCCTTCCCCGTCCATCGTAGGGACGAATGTGCAGGGGGACCGCCCCTCCGGCGCGAGGGGCCGCGCTGCCTCAGAAACTCTCGTTCAAACTAATCTCATTCAACGTCTGGTCCAATCGTTGTGCCGCTTGCTCGCGCTTTCCCTCGAGATCAGCGATCTGCGCGCGCAGCGCGGCGAGGCGGTCCTCTTGCGTATTGAGTTCACGAGTGTAGCGCTCGGTCAAGGCTTTCTCCTCTGCACTGCCCTTGAGTGCCTTCATGTTCTCGCGCAGGCGCGCCTGGTCGGCGCTAATGGAATCGATCTCCTGATGGCGCGCCTGAAGTTGCGCGTCGAGCGTTGCAATCGCGCTCTTCTGGTCCAACACACGCCGGAAAGCCTGCTCCATGGCGGGAGTCACTCGCTGCTGTTGGGTCAGAACTTCGACTTGGTCGCTCGTCAGGTTGGTGAGCGCCAACGTGGCCGTTTCGGGCTTATGCTCCTCGACCACAAGCTGGGCGCTCTCTTTCGGTTTCACTTTTACCCGGAAGCGGTAGAATGAAGCTGACGACTCTTCCGGCTTCAAGTTGTCCGCAAGCTGCCAAAGGGGGCGAGCCGGGTGCTCGATAACAACCTCTCGTGAAGTGACGTCCGAATTGGAGATCTTGTAAGTGTTGCTCGAACGCTGCTCGCGGGTGGTGAACATCAGACCCTTGTTGATCACAATCCTGCTGATGGGTTTTTCCGAAAAGTTCTCCTCCACCTTAACGTGCAATGCCGGATCGGGCGCGTAGGAGACCAGCCGCTTCTCGCCAGGACGAACGGCCTCGAGCAGGCCCTGGCCGGCAAACGTATTGCCCTCGAGCACGTTGAAGCTTCCGGCATCCAGCGTCTGCCCGCTCGCGTTGGTCAGCCAGAGGGCTCGCAGGGCCGCGGCCGACTCGGCGTTCCACAACGTCACCTTTTCCGCATCGATATGCGACTGGATAATCGGAACCAGGGCCGACTGGTTCTTATCAATGGTGACGGTTTGCTTGATATCGTATTCAAAGAGGTCGCCGATTTCCTTCGCTTCCGCTTGGGGCTGCTCCTGTTCCACCCACCTTTTGGGCTCAGCTACCAGTCCGTTGGCAGCGACCTCGACAGTTTGCGTTACGGCTCCCACTGTCAAAGTTGGCTGAAACTGATTCCTGCCGGAGGAGACGGCCACGTTGCTCACGGCCAGCCGCTGGAATCCCGGTGAGTCGACGGTAAGGGATGAGTCACCTGCCTGAGCGTTTCGGAACCGGTAGTGGCCGTTAGAATCTGCGCGGGTGGTCCGGGATGCGCCGTTGGAGTTATTCGTCAGGGTCAACTTGGCATTCGGGATGACAGCCCCGGTCTGATCCCTCACGGTGCCCTCCAGGACGGTCGCCCCACCGACCACGCCACCTATCACACCGCCCATAGCTCCACTTCCAACGCCACCACCCGCAGAGTACACCCCGCCGCCGGTTCCTCCGCCCTCGCCGGAACCCGGAGGCGGGGGTGCAGCCGGCACTGCCATGAGCGCCATTTCATGCGTCTGGGGCGTGAGTGTCATCTCCTGGGGCAGAGCCACCACCGGCCGGCGCACGTAGTAGGGCTGCGAGATCTGCTGGATGAAAGACTGCGGCGCGCCCGCGACAAGAGAGAGTCGGACGCCTTTCCAATCCTCGCCGATCGTATTATCCACCACCGCCCATCCCTGGATCAGCGGCGGATCGTCAGGCTTGTCAGCAAGCAGGATGCGGTAAGTGCTCTTCCAAACCGGCACTTCGCTGATGTAACTCACAAACACGTCGCGCTCGCCCTCGCCTGTGGCGGAGATGGTCATGCGGCGCAAGTCCATAGCCTTGGCGGACCCGATGAGGTTAAGGTAACGCCCCACATCGTCGCTCAAGTCGCGATCGGCGATGCGCACCGAAGTGGCCGGCCCCATCTCGAAGCTGCGCAGCTCGCCCCCATCGGTTACAAGGGAAACTTCGGTGACTTCCGTCAGTTGCTCGCCTTTGGGGTTGAGGGTCTTGCGTGTCTCGACGCTCAACACCCGGCCCGCGCCGGACGCCGACCCGTTATGCACCTCCACTCTTGTGCCGCGCAGGGCGTTGAGAAAATCATCCCGCGACGTCCCCTCGCTGAGTGGCAATCGAAGCGCCTTCAGCCGCTCGCTGAGGGGCGCAATTGAGTTGAACCGCACACCGCTAATCCGGCCTGCGCCGAGGTCCACCACGGTGAGCGAGTTGAGGACGTCATTAAGCTGCGCCGTCGTGAAGTCGATGTTGAGCTCCTGCGTGCCGCGTACCCGGGCGGAGTGCTCGAAGTAGCCAACTCCGTTCTTGTAGAGCACCACTCGTTTCACCGGCAAGCGCTCCTGCGACTCCGCCGCGACATTCGTCTCAGCTAGGCCACTGGGCTTCTGCTGGGCATTTGCGATGCCCGCAAGCAAGGCCATTAATGCACTTGTGACTATTAGTCTCCGCATTAAATCCCCCTTCGTATTGGAAAGTAGCAAAGCGGCGTGTTGAATAAACGTGTTCGCCGTTCTTTGGCTTAGACACCGGAGCCCAATCTCAGGTTGCCGGACCTTTCCGGTTATTTTGTGGTGCGGGCGTCTCGCCCGCGGTGCCGCGGGCATCCTGCCCGCGACAGCCGGCGGGACGCCCGCACCACCAAACCAAAAAATTGTGGAACTTTCCCAGCTCCCACTGCGTTCCTCGCTTTAGAGTGAGGAGGTGGTCCCCGATGATGAAGAAAACAGTTGGTGTGATGGTTGGCATGTTGGTTTTTGCGGCGCTGGCGTTGCCCGCGGACCGTTGGATACACATCCGAGTCATTGAGTCGGGTCCGGACGGAGATCACGTACGCGTCAACATTCCGCTGAGCTTGGCGGAAGCCGTTCTTCCCACGATCAAATGTGACAAGCTTTACGAAGGCAGAGTCAAGGTGGAAGGCCATGCCTTTGACCAGGTGGATGTGCGCGCCTTGCTGGAAGCGGTCCGCAAGACGCAGGACAACCAGTACGTCACCGTCGAGTCCAAGGATCAGAACGTGGAGGTTGCAAAGGCTGGGGAGTTCCTGCTCATCAAAGTTCACGAGAACTTCAAGCACGGCGCGAAGAAGGACCAGGCTACGAAGGCGGAGAATACCGTAGACATCAAGGTTCCCTTCAAGGTCGCCAACGCCTTGCTCTCTGGCCCCAACGACGAACTGAATGTGCTGGCGGCAGTTCGTGCTCTCGACGAATACCAGAATCTGGAGTTGGTCACCGTGAAGGATGGCAGCGACGACGTTCGCATCTGGGTGGATTCGAATAATACAGCGGACTGATGTTTGGAGTGCGGCAGCTTCGCTGCCGCACTCCAACCAAGTCACCAAAAGGCGGTGGGTTATGACGGCAGGCATGGCAGTTCTCGCAGGGACGCTCGGTGTTTTCACGGCAGGCGCTGTGGTTGTCTGTAACGAGGGGGCGGTGAGGGTCGATGTGCGAGAAAAGAGCCAAGGTGGCAACCACATCCATTTGATTTTGCCGGCCGCCGTTGCCCCGGTCGCTGCATTTATGATCCCCAGGAGCAAACTCCGCGACGCTCGCGACAAAATCCGGCCATGGCTTCCGACCATTAAAGCGGCCAGCGCAGAACTCGCGCGCTGCCCCGACGGCCCGCTAGTTGAGGTAGATAGCCGTCGCGAGCATGTGAGAATCTTCAAGTTGCAGGGGTCTGTTTTTATCGACGTAGACTCGGACGAGGAAACAGTTCACGTCTCATTTCCGCTTGTCGCGGCCGCCGACACAGTGAGCGAGTTAGCAAGGTAAGCTTGAATTGCCTCTCCTCGGCAGAGCGGGAGACGAGGGGTGGTCGGTTCGAGTGCGTCCTCCATCGGCCACCCCCCATCCCCCTTAAGCAGGAAGCGGGCTCTCTCGAAAATCACGTCCCTCGCGGGCACGAACTCATCACACAACCTAACCACCCTCCGCCCCTCCTTGGCTTTGGAGGGGAGATTAAGGCGGCCAAGGAGGGGGACCACGCCGACGTCAATTCACCGTGAGGGTGAGATTGATCGTGTGGGTGAGGGTGGAAGTCGAGGCGGCGGTTCCCGTGACTACCACGGTGTAAGTCCCCGCCGGCGTACCGGGGACGGTCTTGGCAGGAGTGCTCGACCCACCGCCGCAGGCGGTCCACAGCATCGCCAGAAGCAAGCACGCGCCCACCAGATACGCGGCGCGACGCTTCCTGGCGGCAGCCAGCGTCGCCAAACTTGCCAACCCCAGTAACGCATACAACCAGAACATCCTTTCCAACCCGGTAGAGCCCGGCGGCAGCGACCTTCCCGCAGGTGGCGCGAGCCACGCCGTGGATGGGGCTGTCGTCGAAACCGCTACGGCCACAGTCGCCGATGCCGTGCCGCTCACAGTCGCCGAGTTGGGTGTCAGTGTACAAGTGGCGAGCGTCGGCGCCCCCGTGCAGGCCAGGTTCACAGTCTGGCTGAACCCGTCTTCGGGACTGAGCGTCAATGAGTAATTTGCCGTCTGCCCCGCGCTCACGGTCTGGCTCGTAGTGGTGCTGGTCAGCGCAAAGTCTATTCCAGTGCCCGAAAGCGCAATCGTCTGGGGACTGCCCAGGGCGTTGTCCGTCACGGTAATTGTCCCGCTTTGACTCCCGGCGCCAGTGGGCGAGAAGATGACGCTGATCGTGCAATTGGCGCCCGCCGAAAGCGAGGCCGGGCAAGTGTTTTTCTCGGCGAAGCTGCCGTTGCGAGCGATGGTAAGCGGAGTGAGAGCCGCATTACCGGTGTTCGTCAGCGTGATCGTCTGCGCGGCGCTCTGCGTAGAGACCGTTTGTGCCGCGAAAGTCAGGCTCGTAGCCGAGAAGCTCGCCACAGCCCCGACCCCCGTTCCCGTGAGGGTCGCAGTCAGCGTGGCGGGGACCGGGCTGGTGTACGTAACGGTCAATGCGCCGGTGCGCATCCCCGCTGCAGTTGGCGTGAACGTAACCGTAATCGGGCAGGGGCTGTTGGTAGTTAAGACCGTCTCACTTTCGCAGCCGGTTTGGATTTGGAAATCCCCACTGACCTGTATTCCGGGAACCTCGGGCACACCGCTCACGTTATTGGCGGGGTTAGTGAGTGTAATCGTCTGAGACGCGCTCGTGGAGCCGACCGCCATGCTGCCGAAACTCAAGCTGGTAGGCGAGAGGCTGGCCATAGCCCCCAGCCCTGTCCCGGTCAGGGTCACGGTTTGCGGGCTGTTCACGGCATTGTCCGTCAACGTCAGGGTGCCGTTTCGCGCACCACCGGTAGTAGGAGTGAATGTAACGCCGATGGTGCAAGCGGTACCGGGATTAATGGGGACTGTGCAGTTATTAGTCTCGGCGAAATCTCCACTCGTGCTCATCGTGAGTGGCGTCAGGGCCCCGGTCCCCGTGTTGGTCAATAAGATCGTTTGCGGTGCGCTGGTGGTTGAGACATTCTGCGAGGAGAAGCTCAGGCTCGTAGCCGAGAGCGTGACCACCGGCGCCAGCGCCGTGCCGCTCAGCGCTATGAGTTGCGGGCTGTTCGTGGCGTCGTCCGTAAGCGTAAGCGTGCCGGTTTGATTCCCGCTCGCCGTGGGAGCGAAAACGACTCGGATGTTGCAACTGGAATTGGCAGGAATGGCGGGCAGGCAATTATCGGTTTCTGTCCAACCGTTCGAAATCGTTAGGCTGCTGATGCTGATGGCCGCCGCGCCAGGATTGGTGACGGTCACGCCCTGCGGCGTGCCGGGGGTGCCTATGAGCTGATTGCCAAAGCTCAGGCTTACGGGTGAAACAGTAACAGCAACAGCCGCGTCGCCGGTGCCGCTCAGTTGAACGGCCTGTGGGCTGCCGCCGGCGTTGTCGGTAATCGCCACCGAGCCAGCACGTGCTCCCGTCGCCTCCGGCGTGAAGGTCACATCGATGGTGCAATTGGCCAGGGCCGCGACCGTCCCGCCGAGATATGGACAGGACGTTGCTGTGTTGACCAGCGCGAAGTCGCCGGTCGCCACCAAGCCGGAAATGTTGAGGACAGCGTTGCCCAAGTTCGTCAACGTAACACTCTGCTGCGCGCTGGTCACTTTTAGAAATCCGCCCGGAAAGCTCAGGGCGGGGGCGGATAAACTAACTGCCGGCACCGGACCCTGTGAGAGTTCCGACACAAACGCCACGGTCTGATTTGCCCAAGTGTCGGTGTTGGTTGCCTTCAACGGGTTCACCATCGGAAAGGTGGTCGAGGATGTTGACCCAATGACCCAGGCGTTCTCCGATAGGTCCGTGGCAATGCCGCTTCCCACGTCGTAAACGTTTCCTCCCAGGTACGTCGAATACAGTATGGTGGTGCTATATTGGTCGAACTCAGTCACGAAGGCGGTTTGGTTATCAGGGGCGCCTACCGCATTGTTGGTTGTCTGAATGGGATCGACAAGAGGGAAGTCCGTCGTGTTGGTCCAGCCGGTCACGTAGGCTTGACGGTAAACGTCGAGAGCAATGGCATTGGAAACAGTAATACCGGAGGCATTCGGCGCCTGGCTACCACCAAGGAACGATGAATAGACTAGAGCTGTGCCATTCGCGTTCAGCTTGCTCACAAACGCGTCCTGGAGTCCTGCCAACGTCGGCTGCGCCCCATACGAGCTGGGAAAGTCCGGTGAAGTGGTGTAACCCGTCACATAAGCGTTGCCCGACGTGTCCACCGCGATCCCGGTTCCCACGTCGTCGTTACTCCCACTCAGGTAAGTGGCGTAGACCAGCACCGTGCCCGCGGCATTCACCTCCGTCACGTAAACGCAACTCGTCGCGGCCCCGACTTTTGTACACGAGGTCTGATAGGCGCCCGGCGTCACGGGAAAATTCGCGGCGCTGCTGCCGGTCACAAAGGCGTCCCCGGAGGTGTCCAGTGCAACGGCATTCGCGCTAGTGCCAGTGCTGCCGCCGAGGAAGGTGGAATAAATAAAGGCGGAGCCGTCCGCGTTCAGTTTGCTGACAAACGCACCGGTCGGGTTAGCCTGAATCGGATTCATCATCGGAAAGTCAGCCGAAGTAGTGTTTCCGACCACGGTCACGTTACCCGCGCCGTCTACCGTGATCCCGTTTCCGATGTCGCTGCTGCTCCCACCCAGGTAAGTGGAATAAAGCAAAACCGAGCCAATGGTGTTCAGCTTGGACACAAACGCGTGCCCGGCAACCGACTTCGGGCTCGCCTCCAGCGGATGAGCCAAAGGAAAGTTAGATGAACTAGTCGCGCCGGTAACGTAGATGTCCCCACCGAGGTCAACCGCTATAGACTCGCCTACGTCCTCGCCGCCCCCGCCCAGGTAGGTTGAAAAAATCAAGGCGCCGGCCGGAGTCAGTTTGGCCACAAAAACGTTTTCGCCTCCCACCAGGCTCTTCTGCAACGGATTCAGTGTTGGGAAGTCGGTCTGTGAGGTTGACCCGGTTATGTAAACATTATAACCGAAGTGGTCAATAGCGATGGCCTTGCCGCTACTTCCGCTAACTACCGCCCCGCTGCCCCCCAGGTACGTGGAAAACGTCAGCGCCGGGTCGATAACTAGCGGCCGGCTGTGGTCGTAAGGGCCCAGTTCGAAGCGCACGCGGTTCTGCGCGTCCAGGCGGAAGTGACCCTCGACTGATTTTGGATTTTCGATTTTGGATTTTGGATTAGCGGCGGTCAGTGGTCCGTTGTCCGTAGTCCGTTGCTCGTCGGCTGAACCAGGTTGATAAACCACCGGCTTGTTGAAGCGCACCTCGCCCCCTTTGACCGGGATCACGAGGTCACCCTTGGCGTCGATCCGTAGGGGCAGTTCGCGAACCGCCCTTACATCCAATGCAATAGCGTTCGCGTCGGCGCCGGGTGCGACGATGAAGTCGTACTCAAGCTGCCCGCCAGCCGACGGATTCCCGTAATAGAGCAAGTCGATGCCGGGATAGACGCTCCGGTACTTTACCTTCGCGTAGGTGGGGACGTTAGCGTGCCACTTCTTTGGGTCGTTGCCGATAAAATAGTTGACCTTGCCCGCCAGTTCGTCCTGTCCGCTCACCTCGGCGTTGGGCTTCCCGCCCACCAGTCGCAGGCGAACAACCTGATTTTCGCCCTTCGTTTTTCGCTTTTCGCTCTTCGATTCTGACTTCTGACTCCTGACTCCAGGCTCCTGAAGTTCCAGCACCGTTTCATCACCGGTGAGAAACAGGGCGTAGCCATGCCCGTGCGAGAGGAACTTCACCCTTCCATCAGCCTGCCCCTGATTCGCCTCGAAACTGAGGGGCAGTTTCCCAAAGCTCGCTACGAGCTGCGCCTGAGCCCCGGACATCGCGGGTTTGGCAGAAATCTCGTTCCCTGCCTGCCAGCCTTGATGAAAGCTAAACCAAAGACTCCCCAGAAAAATCAGCGATACGCAAGCCGAGTAAATTACCAAGCGCTTTGTCGCGGTATGCGCCTTTGGGATGAGCGCGGCAAACATGGGCACCTCCAGGCTGCAAAGGAATTTGATCGGGGACACTATACTCCGCCCGCGAAGCGGATGCAAGGGCGGTCATAAAGCCGACCCCGCCAGTATGCCGGGCTATAACCCGAACACCAAAGACGCTCAAGCACAAGCTGCCGGAAAGAAGAACTACGCCCACCGCAATTTCTGTTTAATATCGACTTGGCTCGGAGTCGTTGGAACGATTCTATTTCTACAGGGTTTTAGAGTCACGGTCTACGGTCACGGCTTTGACTTGTCAGGGTCGGCACTTTTGACACTCATAGGAAGTACCACAGGAAGCTTCTTGGCAATTCTCACAATCATTACAAAGTACCTCTTCCCGAACCGATAACTAAAGATTATAGTGTCAAAATGAGGAAGGAGGCCCCGGGTGCAACCAGGGCCCCGTATTTGGGCTTACTGGCAAGACTTGCTGGGTATGACAAACATCTAATAACCACGCGGACACTTTGTCTGTCCAATTTTGCTCACTTTGCCGTTTTTCTCAGCAGCGCAACCATATCGCACCCGTAGTCGCGAGGCCCGGTTCCCCGCTGAAGTTTGAGAAGTACCGGAACAAAGCTGCGGGGTAACCGGCCCACAACCCAAGTTCGAGATCACGGCATCGAAATCACTTTAGGGGACAACAAACGCCGAACTCCCGGACTACCGGCTTACGACAGGGTAGTCGATGCGTTAGTGAACACGCTGCTGATCGCAGAAGCCAATTTGCCCATTGCCGCAATAGCCGCCAGACCAATCAAAACCAGGAGCAGACCGTATTCCGTCAAATCCTGGCCTTCCTCGTCCTGCCACAGGTGCCGTAACATGTTCCTCATGTCTTTGCCCTCCTCGAGCAATCGTTAGTATTGTGCTTGTGCTGCTACTCTAACAAGCCGTTATAATCATCATGGAGGACAATGCAGATCACGATTAACGTTAGAACATGGCAGAGAAGGGTTACAAGCGAAAAAGGACGTATCCGTCCGGTGAACCCACCTTCCAATTTCAGGTAACCATCCGGAGAGGCTTATAATGCTTTCAGCATGAAATTAGCCGCAGCCCCTTGCCGGTTACAAGTTCTTCTGGCGCGCTCCGCGCCGATGGGTGTCATTTTCCGCCGCGGACCGACACGGTGGATTCAACTCATAAAATGGGACACACGAAAGGATGTGTTTGAGGAGGGGCAATGGTTTCACGGACACATTTATGTTGGCCGCTCCGATCTATCCCCTAGCGGTTCGCTGCTCATCTACTTTGCGAACAAGTTCAACAAGAAAACGGTCACGGATAAAGAGTACACATATGCTTGGACCGCTGTGAGCAAGCCTCCATTCCTGACCGCGCTGGCGCTTTGGCCCAAGGGCGATTGTTGGCACGGCGGCGGGCTGTTCAGGGGACCGCATGATGTTTTTCTCAATCATCGGCCTGCTGATGGCAAATCACATCCGCTGCATCCTCCGCAAGGTCTTCGGGTTATGCCAAATCCTGAGGCTTGCGGAGAAGACGACCCGATTAAGATTCCGCGGATGGAGCGTGACGGATGGGAATTCAAACAATGGTTGGACTACGACTATTATGGACATCGAACTCTCAAGCCGGTAATCATGGAAAAATTGAGCGGCGAAGGGAATCTCAAGCTACGAGTTGAAATTTACCAGGAGCCCGAAGAACAATGGCTCTGCTCAATTGTGACCAAAAAAGGAAAGGAATTTGAGATCGGTGTTGGAACATGGGCAGACTTCGACCAAGGTGGGCGCTTGGTATTCGCCTCGGGGGGCAAGCTCTTTTCTGCGTTCCTAAAGAGTAGCGGGATGGTCATGGATCAGTTGGCTGATTTCAACGCCTCAAAGCCGAGATCGCTGAAGGCCCCGAAGTGGGCTACTAAGTGGTAGTGGCAAACATGAGCCTGCCTTCCAAGGCCCGTGGCTTTTGTCCGCCTCGGATTCATGACCGTGGTATTGGGGAAAGATTTCCGTCAAGGAAAGCTAGGATGTTCGGCAGTTCGGTGCCGGGCCGTCTTCCACTGATCGGGGAGCAATTCGGCCAAGCGGCTTTGGGGATGATCACTGATGCGGGTGAAGATGTCGCGCAAGTAGGCGAAGGGGTCGATCGCCATTCGCTTGCAGGTGGCGATCAGACTGTTCAGAATCGCCGCCGTGCGACCGCCGTTGTCGCTCCCCAGGAAGGTCCAATTTCTCCGACCTACCGCAATTCCGCGCAGACTCCTCTCGGCGCCGGAATGCCGACTTCCGGATTATGCCGCGCGATTTCACCTCCAACGGATAGCGAGCGGGTGTCGGCAGCATTGATTGTTGCAGACGCGGCATAATCGGTGTGGTCTTATCATTCCGGCCATTGCGCCGGAAAAGGAGAGACCACATGATGACGAATGTTTCGGAAGTTCTTGGGCTCGGCCGGTTTCAGCACCACATTGATGCTTTTGTTGACCACCTGCACGCCAAGCGGTACGCACCCCAATCAGTTGCCCTAAAGAGGTCGATAACTATTGCCTTCGGTCGGTTGCGGATTCCGATGATGGTGATGGGTGATTCCGATTTGATCGTGATGGTCGTTTCCGAACGGAATGATCATCACGATCGGAGCGAAGCGACGCTGACCTTACGATGGTGTCTGAACTGACCGCGATCGGTCAACTGGAATTTGGTTTCGGGTTCATTTTTGTCCTTTCCGCTTGATATCGAGCCGCCGCCGGCGCGGTGGAAATGTGGAAATCCGACGCTCTTGTTTTTGGTCGGATTTCCAAGCCCGGTGGAAAGAGTGGGAAACTCGCTTTTGGTTTTTGAGTTTTCCACGCTTTCCACGGGGCGTCATTTCCACGGCGCCTTTCACCTCTTTGTCAGGCTTTCTTTCCGCCACGTTCTTTGCGCATCGACTCGCCGTGCATCTCGATGCGGTGGGCGTTATGTACTAGCCGGTCGAGAATGCTATCGGCCAAAGTCGGGTCCCCGATCTGCTCGTGCCACTTGGCGACGGGGACCTGACTGGTGAGGATCACGGAGCGCATCTGATAACGGTCCTCACAGATTTCCAGGAAGTCGCGGCGCTCACTTTCGGCCAGCGGCGCATGGACCCAATCATCGACGATCAGCACGTCGATCCGCGCCAGCCGAGCCAGCCGGGTGCCTAGGCTGCCGTCGGCGCGGGACAGGGCCAAGTCGCGAAACAGTTTGGGGGCGTGAACGAAGAAAGCGGTGAACCCGTCTCGGCAGGCCTTCTCGGCCAGGGCACAGGCGAGCCAGCTTTTCCCCATCCCGGTCGGCCCCAACAGAAAGACGTTTTGGTGCTGCGTCACCCAAGCCGAGTCTTGCGTTAAGGAGCGGACCAGAGAACGGTCCAGGCCGCGCGGGGTGCGGAAGTCGATGTCTTCGACCGAAGCACGATAGCGGAATTTAGCTTGGGCGACCCGGCGAACTAGGGCGCGGTTCTGCCGCCACATCCACTCTTGATCGACCAGCAAGGCGAAGCGTTCCTCGAAGCTCAGAGGCGCTAAGCCGTCCGTTGGGCCGGGTCCGCTTGGGCGCGAAAGGCCTCGGCCATGCCGTGCAGGCGGAGGGCTTCGAGTTTGTTAAGAGTCGGTTGATTTAACATGCGTTCTCCTTTGCAGAATAAAGTGGGAGTTGGGGTCCCGTGCTGCGGGACGAGACCTCGAAGTACGAAGCGCCACGAAGGTTCTCGTGCGCGAGCGGGGCTGAGGGCGGCGGCGTTGCCAGAGGCTGTCGGTCGAGTGAGCGTTCCAGAATCGACTTCACGCTGTGGTGCAAGCGCCGGTCGCGACAGCCCGCCGCGCAGCCGCCTCCAAACGCTCCTTCGAGTAGCGCGTGCCCAGTCGCAGAATCCCCAAGCAGGAGCGATAGCCCATTTCCGGGTGCGGTTTACGTTTGAGAATCTCGGCGAACAACTGCGCCGTGGCCGGTCCCACGGTCTGAGCCCAGTGGAGCAAGCGCGAGGGTGGCCAAGCCAGATGCTGCTGATGGCTCTTGGGGCGATGCTCGTTAACCGTCGTAGCTTGATAAGGCTGATGGCTGCGGGTGTGGGAAGCCACGCGCTGGCCGCGGTGAAAGATCTCGATGGTCGCTGCGGTGGAGCGAATCTCCACGACCTGGCCGGTGAGCGTGTAAGGAACGCTGTAGAAGTGGAGGTCGAACTGGACGTGGTAGTCAATATTGAACGCGCTTGCGACCAGTGATGGAGCTGGAAGCGCTCGGCGGGGAGCGGTCTGAGGGCCGGCCGATCCAGCTCTGCGAATAAGCTGGCCCGGCAGCCGGGGCGCTTGCGGAAGGGACGGTGGTTGAGCTTCTCTAGTAATTCGCGGATTGCCTGGTTGAGATCCGTG
>CAWHRX010000007.1:0-46865 GCA_963831905.1 uncultured Acidobacteriota bacterium
CTATTTAGGTGGCGGGCTCAGCCGTACTCGCTAGAATAATAGACGCTAAGGCAAGACCTGTGTTTGTAGTTGAAATCCGCACGGGCAACGGCTCAGTTTCCGATATGCCCCCATAACCGGCCGAGTGAACGGTGCTCGGTAAGTGCTCCGGCGTTACACTCGGGCCACACGGGTCCGCTGCCAGGTTCCAAATTGTAGACGTGGGTTGAACCGGTCGGACTATTTGTTGTCAGCGATCACTGCATCTTCCAACGTCTCGTGTATAATAATCTTCATTGATGGGACTGATCTCAGGCGCCAAACTTGGCCCTTATGAAATCGTTTCGGCGCTCGGTGCCGGCGGCATGGGCGAAGTTTATCGTGCGCGCGACACTCGTCTAGGGCGCGACGTGGCATTGAAAGTCCTGCCGCAGACCTTCGCCGGCGATGCTGAGCGCCTGGCGCGGTTCAGACGCGAAGCCCGAGTCCTTGCCTCGCTGAATCACGCCAACATTGCCGCAATCTACGGCTTTGAGGAGAGCGGTGATTACCACGCGCTGGTGATGGAGCTGGTCGAAGGTCCGACCCTAGCCGACGGGCTGGCGCAGGGACCGATCAAGCGCGAAGATGCCTTGCCCCTTGCCAAGCAAATCGCCGAGGCCCTCGAATACGCCCACGAGCGCGGGATCATTCACCGCGACCTGAAACCCGCCAACATCAAGGTCACTACGGAAGGCGCAGTGAAGATTCTCGACTTTGGCCTAGCGAAGGCCCTGGACACAGGGGCGGAGCCGGGAGTAGGGATGCAAGGCCTCGGGCCACTACAGGATTCGCCAACGCTCAGCGTGGCGGCGACGCAGGGAGGGGTGATCTTGGGCACGGCCGGCTACATGAGCCCTGAGCAAGCGAAGGGAAAGGCGGTTGACCGGCGGGCGGACATCTGGGCGTTTGGGTGCGTGTTCTACGAGATGCTCACGGGTCGGCAAGCCTTCTCCGGTGAGACCACGACCGAAGTGCTGGCGGCGGTGGTGCGCGCCGAACCGGAATGGAACCTGCTGCCCGCCACGACGCCCATCGCCATTCAGAAACTGCTGCAACGCTGCCTCACCAAAGAGCCAAAGCAACGCCTGCGCGACATTGGCGAAGCCCGCATCACCATTGAAGAAACACTCAGCGGACTTTCCGATGCAGGAGCACCTCTTGTGCCTGGCCTGGGTGCAGAGGAGGGGGCCCCCCAACAGTTCTGGCGGCGCGGTCTGCCCTGGGCGCTGGCCGGCTTCTTAGTGCTCGCCGTGGCGGCGCTGATTATCGTCGGCGCGTTGCGCGCGCCTCGGTCCTCTGCGCGACCTGTCGCGCGCCTGGCGGTGACTCTCGCACCTATCCAGAGGCTGGAGGGCCGGGTCGCCCTGTCACCTGATGGCTCGCGCCTGGCGTACGGGGTTTACGACGGCAAGACTAGCCAGCTTTACCTGCGCCAGATGGACCGATTCGACGCACGACCGATTCCCGGCACGGAATGGGCAGAGAGCCCATTCTTTTCTCCGGACGGTCAGTGGATCGCCTTCTCGGCTGACGGCAAACTCAAGAAGGTTGCGCTTACGGGTGGCGCTCCTCAAGTGATCTGCGATTCGCTCGCGGCTTACTACGGCGGCCACTGGGATGCCGATGGCAACATTTACTTCGCGCCCAATGTGATGTCGGGGATCTACCGCGTAACTTCTACGGGTGGAACACCGCAGGCCTTAACCCAGCCGGCGAGTCAGCAAGTGGGAGACAGTTGGCCACAGCTACTGCCCGGCGGCAAGGCACTGCTACTGACGGCGTGGAGCAAAGGGAGCTTCGATGACGCCATCATTGAAGCTGTTTTGCTGCCTTCGGGACAGAGGCGGGAGCTAATCACCGGCGGTTCGGCCGCGCGGTTTGTACCGCCGAACATCCTCGTCTATGCGCGGGCTGGCAGCCTCATGATGGTTCGTTTTGATCCGGACCGGCTGGAGGTGAAGGGCACGCCGGTCGCTGTGATCAGTGATTTGCTGACGGTTCCTGCTTCCGGCGCGCCGCTATTCGACATTTCTGCGACAGGCACCTTGGTCTACCTGAGCGGCCCCGCCATGGTCTATGGAAACAGCCTGGACTGGATCGGGCCGGGCGGGAAGGCTCAGCCCTTCGCGCTCCGGCCGGGTCTTTACCAGTCGCCGCGCTTTTCTCCCGATGGCAGTGAGTTGGCCCTCACCGTCCGTCTGCCCAACCCTGAGATTTGGATTTACGATCTGAAGCGCGGGACATTCCAACAGATGACGTCGGCCCCAGGGGAAAACGAGATCCCGGTCTGGTCGCCCGACGGCAAGCAAATCGCTTACGCAGGCAACGGCCGCAAACAGGCCTATGTTTTCCCCGTGGATGCCAGCGGGCCGGAACGGTCCATAGCAGCGATCCCCGATCATTTCCATCTTGACTCCTGGTCCAGCGATGGAAGCCTCATCGCGCTCGAGAGGTATAAGATCGACGATCAGAGCGTTGCAATCTGGATGCTTCCGCTCGCAGCCGGTCGCCAGCCCTATCTGTACCTCAAGGATGCGGGCTACCCGGCGTTTTCTCCAGACGGTCATTGGTTGGCGTATGTTGCCGCGGACGAGGGTAACAATGTGTACGTGAGACGCTTCCCCGGCCCGGGTGAGACGATCCAAGTTTCGGCTGCAGGGGGGACTGAGCCGGTCTGGTCGCGGGATGGACGCGCACTTTATTACGAGGCCGGCGACACGCTCTTTCGGGCGAGCGTGGCCGCCGCTCCCAAGCTCATGGTCGGAAAGCCAGAAGTTGTTTTCCAGGGTCAATTCTGGCATACCACCATCGCCGGACCGAATTACGATGTCGCCCCCGATGGCAAGCGAATCCTCATGCTCGAACGTGTGAAGGAACCGGAGATAACACAAATCCAAGTGGTGCTGAACTGGACTGCGGATTTGGAGAGATGAGCTGCCATGCGGGAATGATTAAGCCATCTCTTTGTTACGGTCGTAGTTGCCGCCTCCGTGCTTACTGCTGCTGTTTACTAATCGCAGCTGACACCACCACGGTCGGCACTTGGACAGCTTAAGATGAGAAGTGCCGAACGACCGATTACACTCAGTGGCGCAATCTAGACCCACCAGCGTAAATCTTGTCCAATGGCCCAGTCGAATCGTCCTCTGCCGACTGAGAGAAGCAACGTCATGCGCCTCCTTCCGGGCTACTTCCCTCCTCGTGATCACTCGTGTCGATTCGGAAGAAGCTGCTTGCCAAGCTCCAGCAGACCGGTCCATTGCTCTCGGGAAACGCGATCCTCTGCTGCCTCAGTGCCCTTCCAATCCACTTCAAGAACACTTTCTTCGACCCTCTAACCAGGACAGGAGAACATCCCATGCCCGCGATCGGCTGGATCATTCCGCGCCGGCTGAGTTCCTCCTTGAACCAAGTTGCCCACTTCGGCATGACAGGCAATCCATAGCGCTGCGCGATGCGGTAAAGCACAAACGTCGGGTCGTTATCACACAGGATGGTGCGCCTGCCTTCCGTGTCCATTCCCGGACGTGTGTTGGCCAGTTCTGCCGAGACCGCGACCAGGTGGCGGATCGGCTTGCGGCCGGCAATGCTGATGGTTCCGCGAAAGCACTGCGCGGCTTCACCCAGGCTGGCAGTGAGTGGATCCATACCCGGAGCCTCCACCGTGAAGACATGCTGTTCGACGACGGCCACCCAGATCGCTCCCACGTCGGAATCTCCACCGAGGACAGAGATAAGATGAGCTTGGCAGCTTCCGTTGCTTTCTACCTCGCCAATAAACCGATCCAGCCGCAGCCGGATTCGCGTGGTGGTGTCCTTCATACGCTTCGTATACTCCAAGACGCCGAAGCGCTCGTGGGCATTCTTCATGATGATTTTCCTCTCGGGATTCGTACGGGTCGACGAAGAAAGACGCGGTAGGGTTGATGCGGTTACTTCAGTATCGCTACTTCGCCGGTGGAATACACGAGCGTCAGCTCGTTGGAGAATCGTTCTTTCTCTCTGATTGTGATCACTCCATCCTCTTCTTCTTCTGTTTTGTCTGTCACCTTTACTGCCTGCCAGCACGATATATGGCGTTGATCCCCTGAGCCGAATATGCCGTTCAACAGGCCTGAGCAAGCAAGGAGACCTACGTGGCCGGCATGCAGGGGCGTGAGGGGTCTCCCGGTTGCCGATACAGGCTCAGCAAAGAGAATACGTCCTGCCTGCCTGTACGCCGATGACTGCGGCAGAAGATCTTCGATCTCGTCGAGAGGCAGTCCGCGGTGGACCAGTTGTGCCGAACCGCTTGTGGGCACGTCATACCGTGCTTCGGGCTCGGAAGGCAGGACCGGGATTTGGGAGGGATTCCTTACCAGGCTGGCGTAGTAAAGTCGTGCCCGGGTGATGTCACTGTCGGTGAGGCGTTCTCGCTCACGTCGGCTTCGTCGTGCTCCGATGACCACTACCTGCTTATAGCGCACGCACTCAGGGGCTTCCAGCCGGTAAACGCGAGCGTCACGGAAATGCGTGGAGAGAATCTGGCTACACTCGGCCAGCCGGTCACCGGGGATAACGAATATCAGTACGCCACCGGGTTTCAGCCAGCGGTAGGTGTGGCTCAGGAATGCCGGCTCGGTGCGCCGACTGTCACCCGGCCCAAGTGCCCAATCATAGGGTGGATTCAAATACAGGAGGCCAAAGCACTCGACCGGGCACTGCACCTCCATTGTATTTCCCTGAACGATGTTGGGAATCCGCTGCCTAGCTTGCTCGGCGCGGTAGGCATCAAGCTCAATGCCGTTGCGAAGCACCTCAGCGCCGCTGGTGATCGCCTCGAACGCGGCGCCATCGCCAACACACGGGTCGATCGCGGAGGACAAGCCTGGGAACACGAGATACCTGCGAATCCGCTGGGCTTCGAACAATGGTAGAGGGTAGAAGCCCAGACGGGTCTTGCCGGCAAAGTGCACGGGGAAGCTCCTTTCTGTTCTACGAAGCACTGGGAGTTGTGATTGGACGCGTGGCTCGCCACTTGTCGGCCAGCTGGGTTCTTCTCGGATCTGTCGTGCAAGAGATAAACCTCCTATACTTGGCTGCGCCAAATTCTCATTGTTTCCCCCTGTCCAATCTTGTAAAATTACGGAAAGGGATAAGGCATATTCCAGACATCGGCAAGAATGTTTCGCACTACCGCCTTGTAGACCGCCTCGGCGGCGGGGGGATGGGTGTCGTCTATAAGGCCGAGGATACTCGCTTGCATCGCTTTGTCGCCCTCAAGTTCCTCCCGGAGGCCGTCTCCCAGGACCCACAAGCCATGGCTCGTTTCCAGCGCGAAGCGCAAGCTGCTTCAGCGCTGAACCACCCTAACATCTGTACGATCCACGACATTGGCGAATACGAAGGTCAGGCGTTCATCGCCATGGAGTACCTGGATGGCGTGACGCTGAAGCATCAGATTCAGGGCCGCCCCATTGAGTTGGAACGACTACTGGAGATCGCCATCGAGGTCACGGATGCCCTCGACGCAGCTCACAGCCAGGGCATCATCCATCGGGACATTAAACCGGCGAACATCTTCCTCACCAAGCGCGGACACGCCAAGGTGCTGGACTTTGGTCTCGCCAAGGTCACGCTGGCGGAGAGTTCCCTGGGTCATGAGGGCGGTTTGCCCACTCTCACCGCGACCGCACTGGACGAACGCCACTTGACCAGTCCGGGGACGACGCTGGGAACCGTAGCTTACATGTCGCCAGAGCAAATTCGTGGTAAGGAAGTGGATGCGAGAACTGATCTTTTTTCCTTTGGCGTGGTGCTCTACGAAATGGCGACGGGGGTGTTGCCGTTTCGCGGCGACACGTCGGGCGTGATTTTCGACTCCATCCTGAACCGCGCGCCCACGCCTCCGGTTCGACTGAATCCTGAGTTGCCGCCGGAACTGGAACGGATTATCGACAAAGCACTGGAAAAGGATCGTGACCTGCGCTACCAGTCAGCGGCGGAAATGCGCTCAGACTTGAAACGTCTGAAGCGCGATAGCAGTTCCGCCCGTTCGGCGGCCGTGCCCGCGCAGGTTACGGCGGTACCCACCGCGCCTGCCCAGGCGTCAGGCTTCACGAGGGTGGCCTTCGCCACAACGGGAGGAAGGAGCGTGTGGCGCTGGCGATTGCCGGTCGCGTGCTTGCTGCTTCTGGGAGTCGCTGCCTTAGCCTACTGGTTCTTGACGTCCCGCCGCATGCTGCCTTTTCAGCACATCACGATTGTTAAAGCAACCACCACGGGGAAAGCAGAGTTGGCGGCGATCTCCCCCGACGGCAAGTACGTTGCCTACGCCGTACAAGATGCCGGTCGCTTCAGTCTCTGGATGCGGCACATTGCTACGAGCAGCAACACCCAGATCATTCCGCCGGGAGATGACGCCTACCGATACATTACTTTCTCCCCGGATGGCAACTATGTTTTGTTTACTCGCCAGGAACCGCACGATCCATATGTCAGGCTTTTGAATAGCGTGCCGGTCCTGGGCGGGCCGGAACAACAGCTTGTTCGTGACATTGACAGCCCCGCCGCCGTTTCGCCCGATGGCAAGAGCTTCGCTTTTTGCCGCTACAACAATCCCGAGTCGGGGAAGTTCGTGTTGATCGTGCACTCACTGGGCAGTGGGGAGGAGCGCATGTTGGACAAGGGTCCGGCGGCCTTGGCTCCCCATACCCCCTCATGGTCTCCCGACGGAAGGAAACTCGCCGCAACAGTCGGGGTTTCAACGGCGAAAAGCAGCCGTCTCATTACACTGGACGTCCAGACCGGTCGAAGAAGCGAAATCTCGTCGGGAAGCAATGGAATGTTGAGCTCTCCGGTGTGGCTGCCCGACGGCAGAAGCCTCCTGGTTCTACAGGAGCACAACGAGTCAGGCTATGCTCGCCATCAAATCGCCGTGCTTTCCTATCCAGACGGCAGGCTTCGCCCGGTCACGCGTGATGCCAATGATTACACCGACCTTGCTGTGGACGCTGCGGGAGCTACGATTGCCGCGGTGCAGCGCGACATGCACACTTCAATTGATGTGCTTGACCCGTCGGGTGCGAGCCTTGGCCGGATTGAAGCCGAAGCGCCAATCACCGGCGTGGCATGGATAGACGACGACCGCGTGGTCTACAGCGAGGACCGGCAACTGTTCCTTGTTTCCGCTGGCCAGCCGGCAACTACTCTGTTGCCTAACGACATGACCGGGGTCCATGCGCCGGACGGGTGCCCCAACGACACCTCGATTGTGTTCACTGCTGGCGCGGGTGGTGAAGAGAGCCGATTGAATGTCTACCGTGTGGACATCAAGGGTGGGACATTAAAACGGCTGACGACGGGCGGCGAGGATGACCGTCCCACATGCTTGCAGGATGGGTCTGTGGTTTACGTTGAAAATCATGGCGGTGGCATGGGGGCGGTAATGCTGGCTCCGGCGGACGGCAGCGCTCCACGCAAGCTCGCTGAACCTGTGGCGGTGTTTAACATGGACGTTAGCCTTGACCGGCACGTAGTCTCCTACACTGATTTGATGGGGCTGACCGACACGCTCGACCGGCTGACCGAGGCTGACCTCATCACCGGGAAAACACTGGCGCAAAGAACCCTCCCCAAGGAACGGACTGTGAAATACCGCCTCTCGCCGAATGGCCGCGGACTTTCTTACTGTTTGAGCGCCCACGGAGCGGACAATCTCTGGCGCGAGAATCCAGGGGGAACAAGTTCCACTCCTCTGACGCGATATGAGTCCGGCACGATCACCGATTTTCGCTATTCCCCGAACGCAAGGAAGATCGCCGTCGTGCGCGTCAGCGAGCAGAACGACGTGGTGCTGATCCGCGATGAGGACATTAAAAGTCGTCAATAGGCCGCACGACCTTTCACCCCCCCCTTGTCCAATGCACAGATCAGGTTCGCTTTCGGACCGTACGTTTATTGAAAGGTGACGTCGAGGATGTCGTCGAACCAGTCGGGAAGACTGTGCCAGGAACTGAAAGTAAGTCAGTCCCTTGTATAGATTTTGGGCGACCTCTGCTGGGATTTCGCGCGCAATGGGGTGCGCATCCGGGCGATTGAGAAGGTCGTCAACAAGCTCTTCCGTTTGATCCCCTGCAGCAGGCACCAACTCAACTTGTGAGTACATCAATGCGTGGACCGCGCCGTACTTGGAAACCATCCGCCGATTCCGGTTCGCTCGAGACTCCAGGATTCCACCTAGTCCCGTTGCTGAATGGAAACGAGAGGCAAGACCCGATTACTCCCAATCAACGGCCCAGCGTTTACCTATCCCAATCCACTTTGACGGTAAGTCGGCTATGTACGGAACTGCGACTAGGAGTTAGCGCGTAGGTAGGCAGTCACTCAGTCTTTTTCGTTACCTTTGATGTAGCCGAGAGTAGCGCCCGCTGGCGCGCCGGGTGCGTTTCCAGCATTGCGGGTCAATCCTCAGCACCGAAGTCGTGCCATTTGCCAAGTTGACGAAGCCGCCATGATAGCTGAGTTCGCCGTAGCGAAACAGCCTTGCCAATAATGCCAGGGCATGCTGGGCGAGCGTCGAGTTGATAAATGGTTCCTGCCTTTCCAAAGCAGCCGCGGTGCTACAGCTCGGTTCTCCGTCACCGTCGAGATTCAGGTCCACTATCTCAGGAAATAATTCCCACGCAGATCGGAGTCGTAGCCTTGACCTCCTATTTCGCTCGTTAAGCGGCTCACCCAGGATGAATTGTCCGCTATCTGTATTGTTGCCAAGATCGAGGGCGTAGGACACCGTGCTCCAATTGCTGACCGCATCACGAATCGCCGCTCGTGCTGCCCGCGTGTCCACGCACCCGATCACAATTTGAGCGCGGAGGTCATCTCCAGAATAGCTGCGTGAGATGAACGTGCCTGCTTTCAGGTGGACAGGGATCGCCTCCCACTTGAGTCCCCAGAACATGTTCAGTCGGTTGACCAGAACGATCGCCTTGTTGAGTCCGATCTCTGACCGCGTAAAAGGCTGACGTATGCAGTTGGTGGCTGAGATCGTGTCGCCGTCCATGACCGTGACGTGCAATCCTCCAGGATGGCCACGCGCCACGAGTGACTGATGCAGGTAAGGCAACCCTGCAACGACAGCGCTGCCAGTTCCTCCGCAGCCTACCACCAGCACGCGGACCTGCCGCTCAAGCAGCTCCGGGTGGATGCGGTGAGTTTCCATGGTCGGCTCCTCAGCGGTCATCTCCGCGTGTGACGAATTCCTGCAGCGTCTCGCCGGCGTCGGCCAAGTACGGAACTGGAAACCTCTTCCTGCCCGCGAGCCCTTTCCAAAGCCCGACGAAGCCTCCGGGATGAGTGGTAAGCCGGACTGCCCCGGCTGCATGGGTGAATTGACTTTGGAAATAGGCGTCTTGCCACGCGGGTATCGAGACAATATCGGAAGATTCCGGCAGTCGCATGCTGCCTGCGCAGACCAACCCCCGACTGTCGGTGTTCCAGTAGGGCGCTGTCTTCATCGCGGTCTCTGGTCCCGGCCGAGAGGTCACCGCCGTTGCCCGCACAAAGAGGTCCCTGCCTGCCACCTTGAAGATCAGCGCCGGATGCGGGAAGACGAGACCGTTCAGTTTCCTTGCTTCCTGATCAGTTCCGCCGAAGAACATCACCCTGCACTGCGGTCGGGACCACCACACCAGTAGGTCGGGCGTGCGCGCCAGGACATTATCGGGAAGGATTTCCGGCTTCACCTGTGCTCCAAGCCCTTGAGCAAGTGTGCGTACGAAAGCTGTGGTTAACGGCTGGCCTGGCGCCAGATAAGGAACGCCATTGTCCCCCTGCCTAACCTGGTGGAGGCTGGCGAAGGCACCTCCACCTCCGGCCCGGTAGACCAGCACGGCTTCGCTGAGCTTGAATTCGCAGTTGGCTCCAATGCCGACATAGGCTTGCATGTTTTCACCTTCACATCACCCATTTGTCGTTGCCCGGCATGAGATCAATCAGCTTGCTTGCCGCGGCCATGGTGTCGCAGGCCACTCCGAGCACACGGAATGCGACACGAACGTTATCAACATCCGTGGGGTCGAACGGAATGATCAGATTAGGCTCTGGGATCACCTCTAACATTCCATCGGCCTCTTCATCGAATGCCGCCGCTACGGAATCAGACTCAGCAAACACGGCCAGCAGGCAAGGCAGAGGTGGATTGCAATCCGAAAGCTGTTGGCCGATGTCGTCGCCAAGCTCGGGTCGTTTGGCCTGGGCGGACACAAGATCGAGATTGATTGCAGCCTCGACCAGTCTCCTTGCCAGTGAATCGTTGGTCGTCCCGTTGAGGTGGGCAAGCTCACCTTTAGCCAGCGACGTCTGCCTCATGCAGGCCGGAATTGACCCTTGCACGTCGGGGATTTCATACTGGTCAGCGTCTGCCTCCTGCGCGGCCCATTCCCGCAGCGTCTCCGCTCGCTCTTCGGCATCCCGGTGATCGTAGACCCTGACCCAGCGATTAAGGGCACCAACAAAGAGGTTGAAGAAGGTCGCCGGCAGTTGTGGATGGGCTTTTTCCAGCAGTTCCAGCGTTGGTCCGAAGGTCACACAGCCGCAGCTTGCCTCGGAAGGCTCGACAATGAGGAATAATTGGCTGGGCTTCCTTTCATCACGATCTGCCCATTCGCAAGGCGTGTCGCTGATGCTGGCAACCAGCAGGAAGCGACGGCGGATGGCTCGGCCTCCGTGCGCCTTGATCCAGCGCTCAAGAGTTAGCCTGGTGAACGATGTTGGGTCGCCGTCTGCCCTTGTCCAATCTCCAGGGATGGCAATTTCCAGCTCGACAAGGGACTTGGACAGCATTACAGCCAGACGATCATCGGCAACCACGCGATGGATTGGCGGGACGCCAGCCAGTCGCGGCAGCAGAAGGCCTGTTCCCTGAGCCATCAACTCACCGGCGGTAGCCAGCCTGCCGGGGCAGCGATTGGCGTGCGGTTGTAGCTGCGAGCGCTGGCGTCGACTGCGGCGGCGAACAGTGCGGCTGTGTTTTGCAGGTGCCGGCATTTGGCGAACCTCCCTACGAGCGTCCGGTAACGAGAGTGGCGGCCCTGGCGAAGGCTTTCGAGTTCCGCCAGGACCGCCTGCTTCGTTACCTCCTTTCTATGAGTGTTTCGGCTCATTGGTTATCCCTTTGTGCCGATGGCTCGCGTGAACTGATAGCGCAGTTTGTCTCCAGATGCCTCAGGCCCGGTGATGGCTGCCGTGGCGATGTCGGGATACTGGTGCGCATTTCCACCACTTTTTGAGGACCTTCGTAAATAGCTGATTCTGCTAGAGAAGAAAATGCGGCAGCGCCGCATAGAGCGGGTCATTTCGTTTCCCTTCTTTTAAGAGTACGCGGCAGATTTTAGGCCGACATCCGGATGATTGCTCTCTGGGCAGGCCGGTTGAAGCACACACTTAAGCTACTGTCCTCGACGTCATCGAGGCGATGTTTCGCAGGGCATTGCACTTCCATCCAGCAAGCCTCGAACGGCGCAGGGTAGATTGGCGAGGCGGTGACACTAAGGCTAATGAATCTAGCCCTTCGTTCCGATAGCACGGCTGAAACGGAAGATCAGTTTGTTCCCTATGGCCTCGGGACCCTCAATCGCCGCGGTCGCGATTTCAGGATGGGCCGCTGCGTACAGATTGCGAACTTCGTCGACAGTAAGTTTCGGGTTTGGATCGGGCAAACGCACTCCGTTGTAATTGAATTCACGAACCAGTCCTTCGACCTTCATAAGGTCCTCCTCGTGTTTTTTGGGGCTTGGTGGGTGTGGGGACAGCACTGCAATTGGGAATTGGCGGTGGAGGGTGATACGGCTAAAGCGCCTCTGCCACCTCTAATCTCTCGCGCTACGCCTCGCCGTTCTTTCAAAGTCCGACAGCTTCAGGCTGATTTGGATGACTTCTTCGCGAAGTTTATTTTCAACGTGGGCTTGTCGGCTGAATTGACTTTCCAATCGAATCAGTCGGGTGATCAAACTGTCTTTGGGTTCTCTGCGGAGTCGAGCAACTTTCGCATACAAAGCTGCTCTGTCGTCCACATCGGTCTCCTTGTATAGGGACAATAGAGATGGGGTTCTGCCATTTCGGGCCCTCGGTTGCCTGCTATGTTGCCGGTAGATCTCGTAGGCAAGTTCATTTCGTCGGATGGTGTTTGTAGACAATGACAATCCGTAGAGAATCTTCACCGCTTCTCGTATCGAGGAGAAAGTAACCGGCCTCCTCTCACTCGTCAGTTTCTCGACCGCGTCAGCGATACGTAGCGCTGTTTCCCGTTTCTTCTTTTCCCATTGCGGACGCAACCAGTGAGGTATAGTTCTGTCACCCCTATTCATTCCGTCAACCTTTCGTGGTGTGCGACAGTGACGGCCTGGGCTGTATCTCTCCTGGCGCTCTCGATGAGATTCATCTCTTCCAGCATCAGTTCGCAGTCCTGGGCGAGTTGTTTCATCTGTCGGACCTCGGCGAGCAAATTCTGTTTTTCGGCCCAACTGGCCTGCTGCTGCGCCCAAGCGAGCTTACGCTCGATCTGATGACGCTTGCCAGGGTCTGGCGCATTTCCCGCACATCCGATGCAGGCGAACTTTGCGGGGCACGTGTTCGCGACCACACACGTTCCGCCTAAAACCTCCGTCAGAGCGCCGACCTTGCCCTCCGCTTCCCTCAGCATGCGGCCAATCTCAGTCGGACTTCGGAGAGCCTCTCCGGCAACATCAACCCGGTCGACAAAGATCATTTCGGCCGCTTCCATAACCTGCGTCCCCGTGGGCTGCGAATAATACTTCGTTACCGTGGTGTCGCGTTGATGAAGGATCGCCGCGATCACGTCGACGGGGACTTTGAGACTGGCCAATTCCGTCGCAAACGCGTGACGAAGGGCATGGGAGGTGAGGTGTACGGCTTTGCCGTCGGCAGCGCGGATCGCTGCGCCATGCAACAGAAAGCGAATCATGCAGTTCAATTCACCTTGGTCGAGCGCCTTGCCAGCCCATTGGAAGACATATCGATCCGGAGGCGTCTTGCTGAACTCTGGCAGGACGACGGGAAGCTTCTTCGTTTCTGTTTTGCTGCGCAAAACACTAACGACTTCCAAAAGGTCGTTTTTGGTATCCTCATCAATGTAATAATCTCGGCGCTCTGTGGCCTCTCCCTTCGGTATCAATCGCAAGAGCCAACGCGTAGCCGCCTTAGGACCCACATTTACGAGTTGCTTTATGCAGTCAGGATTTTGGGCCACCTGCTGGACTTCTCCGAGCCTTGCTCCGGTGATGGTCTGGAGGCGGATTGCCAAATGACCAAACAGGGCCGCTACAAACACACCTTCACTACTAAACAGCCGGTGGCCTCTTTGCCTTAGAAATTCCCACTCTCTCAGGTGGGAACCCCAGCCGACGATCCGCAGCGGTACGTACCAACGATCCCTGCCGTCATAACCCCAGCGCTGGTAGAACTCGCTACGCCGGCGCAATAAGTCGGCACTCTGCGTATCGGAGAGGACATAGTGGTCGCAGAGTTCCAGGAACCATGGCTCCAAAGCCGTCACGCCACTCTCGAGCAATTCCGTACGGCGGTATTCCACTTGATAGCAGACTCTGTTGGGGGAGAATTCCCCTCCTCGTTTGCGCCGCAAACGAAGCTTCTCAATCGAGCGGTAACCGAGCGCTATCATCTGGTCCCACCGGGAGACCGTGTCCCAGAGTGTCATGTGCACTCTCTGGCGCATGCTACGGCCGCTTTCCAATGGGCATTTCTCGTCGTAGCTGAAATAGTGCGGCAATGGAAGCTGGTGTAGCTGAACGTGTTCGATTGCCTGCCGGGTCGCTTCGAACATTCGTCGAGACTGGTTGAGCCGGAGCTTAGCAATGTACCGCAGCGGGTGAAAGCGACTGTGAACAACGTCGGTCTTTGCCTTAACTCTTGCTTGCTGTTTCCGCTTCCACACACTGTAAGCGCCATATTTGGAGATTCTCCGGCGATCAACAATTGGCGGGATGAAGTGCCGTGACACCGCTTCTCGTTGCGCCGGAGACAACCTTACCGCATAGTCGTCAAAGCAGTTCCTGATCATGTTCCAACTCTGGGGAAGGTGCACACGCTGGGACTCAGAAAGGTCTAAACCAATCTCCTTCTCGAGTAGGCGGCGGAACAGATCATCGGGGTCTATGTTGGTAATATCCTCGATACCCCGTTCTGTCATTAGGCGACGGATTGCGCTGACAAAACTCACGATCCTTGAGTAAAACTGGGATTGGCTCAGGTCCTTCAGCGCTGCGTAAAGGGCCGTGGCATTTCGTAGGGAGGGGTTTTCGATACCGCGGATATAACCGATGACGCTCGCTGGGGGAGCAGGCCAGCGACCATCGTTCGTCGGATCAAAGCAGGTCAGGGGCGCGACCGCAATCTCAGGAGCAATGTGCGGGGTCAGATCCTCAATGCTGCCGATTCGTGGATACTTGGCCTTCTTTGCGTACCCATGTTGCCGACGCCAAGCACCAACACCTGGGAGGAATGGCCGGGAACAGCCGCCCGAAAAGTACGATGCAACCCTCGCCACATTGGGTCGATGGCCAGCCAGCCACAGGGCCTCACACAGGGCAATCACCGGCTCTTCGGGAAGGGGCTTCATCTTCGGCCATCCATCGCCGATAACGGCCCTCAAGTTGGTGACCGCCTCCTCAATCGTCACTGTCTTCTCCCAAAAGGAAGGCTAGATCTTCGCTGGTTGCGCTAGCCACCGGAGGCGGCGTAAGAATTTCGGGCTTCTGGACTCCTGGAGATGAGTCCGGATTCAACGTAACGTTCCGCTCTCGCCTCTGCATCTCCTTGTGAACAGCCTGGAGCTCAACTCGAAAGTCAGCAGCTCGCTGGACGTGATCATACGCCTGCAATGTCCTTTCTCCGGAAAGCCACCCCATGTATTGTATGAGCTGCTGGCGCCGCCTCACCCGATCAGCCTGATCCTTTGCGGTCCGATCGATGTTGCGCAAAGCGTTCGTCACAAACCAATGACGGGCTTGGTGAGGATCCGCATCCATCCCCGCCGCCTCCAACGCCGGCTTCCAGTACTCTTCCCTGAAAAGCCTTGCGCTCAGGGGTGTTCCCCGTTCGGTCAGGAACAGAGGAGTCTCCGCCAACAAAGGGGGATCCGTGCGAGACAGGCTCGTCAGGTCACTAACCCGCAATTGTCTTGCATCGTGCGCGCAGCGCCCCTGATGGTCGTCGTCGAAGTAACGCCGATAAAGTTTGACTGTCGGATTGGAGATCACCAGCGTCTTGGTCCTCAATCCATGACTACCTTTATTACATGCGCCCAAGAGGTTCCGGAATCCACTCTGGGACCAGTCAAGAGCAGTGAGTCCGACCACTTCCGAGATGCGGGCGCCAGACTCAAACAGAGTCCTGGCCACGCATAGTTCGCGCAATCTCCATCCATGCCGCTTGCCCGCGGCGTAGACAAGATTGGGGAAATTACGATCATCGATCGTCTGGGGTATCCATTCCCTCTCGACACAACGGAAGTAGTTCTCCGAAAGCCGGATGCCGGATCGTTCGTCCACTCCGCTCACTGCCGGCATAGGATTGCGTCCTCGTATAGCCCGTACGGCCTGGCGGTACTGCTCCCTGAGTTCAGCCCCGACCCTCGCGGCGTCTTCATGAATCATCGGATTCGCGTGCGAATAGAGGCCGTGCGTGATGAGCAACTCGTATAGGCGCTTGAGTGCCGACAACAGCACGCGCACGTTGATACGGGTTCCACTCGTCGCATTGACGTAGGTGACCCTCAAGCCGACGAGATCAGGTCTCGTAACTAGTTTGCAGTGGGTAGCGACGGTCAGATACTCGCGCAGAAGATTGCGCACTCCCTGGGGAGGCCCTAACAATTCCCACCCCTGCAAAGCGACGGCTCGATCGGCTAGCGCCCAATTCGCCAGATCAAGGATCGCACGCAGATAAATTGGCACCGAAGACTCGGAGAGCGACTTCAACAACTCGTTGGCGAACAGCGTCAAGGCAACGTCCGGTAGTCCGTCAGGACGCACTACCTGAAAGCGCCAATGCAATCTCGGCGTCGAAACTATCCGGTAGCCGCTCACTCAACTCCTCGCCCGGGTTTATCGGTGGAATGCCCCTCGATCTGTTTGACGGCCCTTCATCAAATTGGTTTGGAAGAAAGAGGGTGGGCGACACTCTCGCGGCGCTTTGGTCGGGCTCCACCTTCCGCTCGCCCTAAGCGCTCCGCCCTTCGGGCTACGCAGGGCTTCGCTTCAGGCGGAGCCCGACCAAAGCAGATCAAGTTTCAGTCAGGAGTTGCCAGGCAAAAGCCAGAACACCAGGACCAAACCAGAGGAAGGGAAAAAGTCAATGTGCTCTGAAAATTATCTATCCAGCGACGCCGCATACATTGCCCTTTTCACCGCCCCATCTTGCAGGGAAATCAAACCAGTAACCTTATCAGACTATAGAGGGCCCGGACCTCCTCGACGGAAAGCTTTGGATTAGGGTCAGGGAGTTTCACTCCATTGAATTCGAAGCAGCGGGACAGTGGTTTGCTTTCCATTAGAGGGCGAGTCCTCCTTTCAATTGGGTTGGAGCAGGCTCGGGCGCTGGAGGTGGGAACAGCCCAAGTGTACCCGATGAACCTGAAGCGGGCACAGGCTCAGCAGGATCTGAGGATGCAGGCGTGGTGGTTGCGGATGGCTTCTGAATCGCCTTCTTGCGCTCCTCACCTTTCCGCTTTGCCTCCTCCTGAGCTGCCTTGGCCGCGGCCTCCATGGTGGCCTTGGCTTCGGCCAGAGTGTCGGTGGTTTGCTGGTGGGTTTGGACGTAGCCGGCCAGGTGCTTGCCGAGTTCGGCATCGAGTTCCTCGGGCAGGCCGGTAAAGGTGAGTGGCGTGGTGAGAGCCGGGTTCTCGTCGGCCTTGGCCTGGGTGGGAATAACGTTGACACGAAGCGTCTTGTCATCCACCTTGGCCACCGTGATGAGCACAGTGCGACCGGCAAGAAGCGGCATGAGTTCAGTGAACATGGGACCTCCTTTGTGGGACAGGCGCCACGCGTGTTGTTAATTGCGAAGAAGATTGAGTTGATCGGGATGGGTAGCTTATACTGCCTTAAGCACTCTTGGCGTTGTCGCGTCTGTTTGTGATTGGAGCGGACTGTTCTTGCTCTGGCCCCTTCACCGGGAACCTGGAGTCGCCTCCGACACTTGATGTTTGGGGGACAACGAAAATGCCAAACGATGAGTGGATTAGAACACTTGCAGACGGCAGAAAGGTGAAATTCAATCAGGACGAGCTGATGGACGCCACCTTTATCACCGCTCAGATCGAAGGCAATGAAGTCGTTTACTCGATCCTATTGAATAAAGCCAAAACCAAGCTCACTCGTGAAGGGGTCGAAGGGCGTTTCGAACGCGAGCTTTCAAGGAAGTAGCTGCGGCGACTAGCGGTTATGACGAAGTCACTGCGAGTCTTTTCTGGTTGACGCCCCTTTCCTCGCAGACTTGACGATGCGCGGTTGCGCCATTTCCTTCTTGACCCGCGCAAGTGTCGCTTTGTTAGAATCTTTCCTGGGTTTCCTTGTGGTTCCCATGTCCACCCGCCAATTGTCAGAGGAAGTTCTCCGTACTCTTTCCCTGAACGTCACGATAAAAGCGGCGAAGACGCGTGTCTGTCCCATTTTGCACAGGTGCCGGTACAATTGTCACCAACGAACGGGACCGAAACAATATCTTATCGTGTGCGGCGGTGTGCCAATAAGCGTTTCCGTCACGTCACCAGTCCGCACGACAATCCCCAACGAGGGCAGTTGATTCTCTGTCCTTCTTCAGGTAACTTTATGGCATGTTTGACAACACACCTTCAGTTAGGCGCCCGGCGGAGCGTAAGCGGGTTCAAATGGCTGTGACTGTGGTGATCGAAGGTGAGCAGGCTGAATACGTCGGGACTACCGTTGACGTCTCCCCCTACGGCCTGCGTCTGCAATCCGACGCCACCCTTTCCCCGGGCCAGCCCGTGGGCTTGCTTCTTGCCGCCAACGCCGACTTCTTCATTAAAGCCCGCGTAGTCTGGGTAGGCAAGGCCGACTCGGCCCAGGCCGGCCAGGCGGGATTCCAATTCTTGAATCCCCTTCCAGCGCCAGTGTGCTGAAGTTCGTAAGCGTATGGTTTTTGCCGTCCAGGCAGATGTGTTCTCAAGGGACATTCTTGCAAATGGACACTCTGGTCGTGTCCATTTGGAGCTCAGATGGATGCTTCGAGCTCGTCAAGAGACGCTTCTGCCAGGCAGGGTTGGATTTATGGGAGGGATTCCGTACGCTTGCGGGCCATGACGCGCATGCAGTCAGCAGGTTACCTAATGCTTGTCATCAATGCAGGTCTTCATCAAGAGCGGTGGTGCGACCACAGTCTCTTGCAGTCCGCGCTTGCAGCAAGAGGGAGCCCGGACGCAAGAAATCCGGGCCCACGGTTGCAGAGTGTGAAAGACGCACAGTTTGACTTTGATTATTTCAGACTTGGTCCCTGGGAACGGCACGCCGCCCGGTCTGTGATAAGGCTCGTTATTTAGGAGCGGGGCCGAACCACATTATGACCCTGGCGAGCGCGGTGTAAATCGTAATCAAGCCGGCACCATAAAGCGCGGCGCGAAAGGCCAACCGAACGAATAGAGTCGGGGAGTCCTTTTCATCCATAGGCTCAAAATGTCCCAAGTCTCGCTTCGAGGCAATGGTACTGGAGTGCCAGATCAGTCCTTTGGCCCCCCCCGCTCGTAAGCAGAGGCGGCTTGCTCTGCTGGAGTCTTCCACTCACCGAGATGAGCACATTGCGGCCGGCAAGGACTTCCCCGCGGCCGAACTGACATCCGGTGTGGATTGCGTGCGTAACAAGACCCGTGTATATTACGGGTCATCACGGGGGACGAACTCGAAACTCCAATTAAATGGAGGGTCCAATGGCTCATTATCTCTTGCAGGTGGCATACACCTCTGAAGCGTGGGCGAATATGCTCAAAAACCCCCAGGATCGGATCGAGATTGTAGCAAAGGCCGTTCAGAACCTGGGCGGGAGTGTCGTGGGTGGGTGGCTGTCATTTGGGGAATATGATGTCGTGGCGATTCTACGAATGCCGGATGACGCTACGGCGGCGGCATTTGCCATGCTGGTGGCGGCGGGAGGAGCTTGCAAATCCGTAAAAACGACACCGCTCCTCTCTTCCGAGGAAGCCATCGAGGCCGCAAAGAAAGCAGCTAAGGCAGAATACGCCCCACTCAAAGGGGTCGGCAAGAAAGAAGTAGGTGGCTGACCAGTTGGTGGGGAAGTGGCAAAATAGGTCCCCTTCGGTGGTTCTGAGGCACGGAAGTCTAAGAACTCGACCAGCCGTTGCTTCGAGATGATACCAATGATATCTTGCGGGTCGACCGGAAAGCTAAAAGGAACGACCCCGGATGACACGAGTTGAGAACAGGCATCGTGCGATTGAGACCGCGTACAGAGGAAGTTCCCGCATCTATGGAGCAATCGAGGAGCGGGCACTTTTCCTTGTG
The DNA here is from genome assembly GCA_963831905.1 of uncultured Acidobacteriota bacterium. GTDB lineage: Bacteria > Acidobacteriota > Terriglobia > UBA7540 > UBA7540 > CAVROP01. The sequence goes on from CAWHRX010000007.1 coordinate 19,572, forward strand.
GGAGGCAGTCATGAAGATCTTGTTGGCGGTTGATGATTCGAAGTTCTCGGACGCAGCTCTGCAGGCGGTGATTGCACAGATTCCCCCTCAGGGCACGGAAGTGCTGGTGTTGCACGTCGTGGAGCCGATCACGCTCTCTTCTCCCCCGCAGATGTCGCCGAGCTATACCCCTGAGCTTGAGATACAGGTAAAGGAAGGTCACGAGTTGGTAGAGCGAGAGGTCCAGAAGCTTCGCGCTGCGGGTTTCAAGACGCGCGGTGCGGTCGAAACCGGTGACGTCAGAGGGAAGATCCTCGATGCCGCTGCGGAGTCCCGTGCGGATCTCATCGTTTTGGGCTCCCACGGGCGAAAAGGTGTGCAGCGTTTCTTGCTTGGCAGCGTTGCGGAAAACGTGGCGCGGCACGCCCCATGCTCGGTGCAAATCGTGCGAATTCCCAATCAAGCCATTTGAGCCACTAACCGAGCGTGGTCTCCTGCTGACACTGGGCGGCAGGGATTGCTAGTGGGCATGTCCGTTCCATCCTGCTGAGCGGACTCGTCCATCACCAGACAGCTTTTCTTCGATAATGCGTCGCATTCGTTATTTTGCTCACGAGGGATCCAGCGGAAGTCGATCTGCCAGCCCAGAGCGCGCAGGTCAGCAAGCAGTTCTTTGGTCTCGATGGCGATTGCGAGGTAGAGTCCTTTCCTGATACGCCATTTGCCATTGAGCTGGTTGATTACCAGGTTGGAATCGCCATGGATGGCCACTCGTCCTGGCGGGCGGGAACTCAGGCGTTTCAGGATGTGGAGGACGCCGGCATATTCCGCCACGTTGTTGGACATGGCGCTGCCCTTGCCCACCACGCCATGTTCTCTCAAGAGAACGGTACCGTCTTCACCCTTGATCACGACACCGAAGCTGGCAGTCCCTCCGGGATTGACCGGCTCGCAGGCTCCATCGAACCAGGCGAGGTATTTATTCATGCTGCCTGCTCGGCTTGGAAGAGGACGGGGAAGGTAAGCAGGTGAGATTATCCCGGAACCTATGCAGGCAGGGTGATTGCGATTCCTGGTCTTGGGCGGCAGCATCAAGACAGAGTTCTCCTTAACTTCCTAATCCTGAATGTTGCTGGCACTGGTTGTGATGTGGTGATTCATCTGTCTTATGGCCGCTCGGCTGGCCGCTTGGGGCGGGCTCGCCTTCGCTTGCTTTACCTCATAAACCCGACGGGCTATAGCAGTTGTCGATGGTAGGCTCTGAGCGGTGGACACACTGGTAGCTACCTGTTAGCTACCAAGATACAACCCGAAGATTACGTCGTCGAAGTATAGGACGTCGGGAGTTGTCTCGACCCCTTATCAGGAGACGGGTTAGGCTCCACTGCCTGACATGAGCCCGGTCCGGTCATTTGTACAGATGGGTTATCTCCTGCGGTCTCACCAGCTCGGAGAGCTGGAGCCAGAGTCAGCACATTCTGTGCCAGAGAGTCAATCTTGCTATCCGTCCCCACAGACTGTCCAAGGGGTTTATAAGCGCACCTTGCGTTGTGTACCTGGGGCTTGGCTCCCTCTGGAGGGGCATCCGCTACCTCTACCCTGCCACGGATTACTTTGTCAGATACCGTGGGCTTTATCTTGCCTTCACGAACAAGCTGCTCATAATAAGCTTGAGCTGCTTCTCCGTGCCAAACCTTACAATTCTTAGCCATGGCACGACGGACGCTCCTGGCTTGCTGCCGGGCTTTCCGTCTTTGAGCAGGCGACGGGGTGCGAACCAACATGCTTCCCCGCCTTGTCTGTATCAGTCTGTAACCCATGGCCAAGATCCTATCTGCCCGGGAGCTTTTGAGCCAGTGGCAATGGCTCCCGCGAGATAACTTACATATCGCTAACTCAACTAATATCGTACCAGATCAGGCAATTTCAAAACTACCCCCTGAAATGGCACTTTGGGAAGCTGTGATGGCGTCAGTTGTCGATGGAATGTAACTGGTGTGCGCATTCAACCTTCCCGTGTTTCCCAGTCTCTCTGCCCTTGGGTAAAGGGGAGGCCGGAAGTTACCCCTTCCGGCCCTGAAGCTGGGAACGCTGAATTTGTCTTCGCTCCTGGTTAGTATAGGTTGCTGAAGCTCCAACATTCATGCGAGAGCAAACTATATGTGCCGTAGAATGAGTTGATTACGGGTACTCACGTTCAGGCTGGAGCAGAATATAGTTGGCTGGTTTGATGGGTCACCATTCGCTGAGGAACCCAGTGCCAGGAGAGCTCTATTTGGGACGAGAATTGGAGTGCGGCACTGGACTCTTCCGTGTCACTCCACTGCAGCTCGTCACTCATCCAAGCTCGCAATTAAATCTTCCCAGGTGTGCAGTATTGAACAGACAACCCCTGTCCAAGGGCGCAGTATGCAAATTTCCCATTTGTGAGGCGGAAGGGGCCAATATCGCCTCACAGTTTTCATGCTTGTCGAGGGGTCTCCTATGAACGGCATCACCTCTGATGAATCGGGTGCAGCAAGAACCGTTGAGAGGAGGAGTACTATGCCCAATGCAGGCTTATTGTCTATTGAGGTAAACCGGAATGACTTTGGCCTAATCGAGCTCGAAAAACAGGTCGTCGCTCTAACTGTGGCTGGCTACTCGAGTCAGGAGGCCGCAAAGCGAATCGGCATCAGCGAACCGGCCGCCAGGCTGCACATCAATTGTATTTGTGACAAACTACGCGTCTCGAACCAATTCGAGCTGGTTCTTTTCGCCCTCCAACATCAACTGGTCGACATCGACGAATCATCTCTGGACGATGACCGTTAAAGCCCGTGCCTGCGGTATTCGACGAGGCCCAGGCAGCGCAGGATGCGCAAGCGCTGTGTGACGCCATGCTCGATACAGAGCCAAGCTCCCGAATAATTCTCACGAAGCGTGCAATATTGACCAGACAGTCTCTGCCCTGGGGTTGAAGATGTAACCTGCCGTCCTAAGATGCTGAGGCGGCGACTATGGTGGGACAACTAAGCGCCCGAGTCTTGTTAGCAGACGACGATCCCGTTGTCCGAAAACATATTTCACGATACTTGGTGGCTGCGGGGTATGTCGTTCGGACGGCGGTTGACGGTCTGGATGCGCTCGAAAAACTTCGGACGGGACTCCCGGACCTGATTATTTCCGACCTCAACATGCCCCGCATGTCAGGGATTGAGCTTCTTGAGGTCGTGCGCATACGCTTCCCTCAAATACCCGTCATTGTGATCAGCGCCATGGCGGTCGATGAAATGCCGGAAGTAGTGGCCGCCGACGCCTACTACCACAAGAATGGATTCGGATTTGAGCAGCTCCTGCAAGCCATTTCAGACCTGACCACAAGACCTCCTCTCCGAACCGCTCTCCCGCACGTTGACAACAAACCAGTCCCGGCAAGATGGGATGGCGACGGGCACTACGCCATGCAGTGTCCCGACTGCCTGCGGTCGACCACGGTTCCTCGTGGCCCCAGATTCACCCGCGGTGAGCACATCACGACTTGCATCCACTGTTGTGGCGTCATCCAGTTGCGGATCGAGGATGGAGATTCTTCGGAGGGTGCGGCCGCATAACTCCACCCATTGCACTTCTTGTAACACCCAGGGGGGATCTGTGGCGCAAGGGGGGAGCGCATAATTGGACTTCTATTCTGGTAGTACCTCGGTCCCTATGAGGAGGGCGCCATGAACGGCTCCATTATTCCTCGCGTATTGCTCGTGGACGACGAGCCAAGGGCTCGTGGGATCTTATCAAGGTTATTGAACGCGGCTGGTTTCGTAACCCAAGAAGCAGAAGACGGCATCGACGGTCTCGCAAAACTCAGGGAGACGCTTCCCGACGTTATCATTTCCGACCTTAATATGCCCCGCATGTCAGGAGTGGAGTTCATTTCTGTTGTGCGCCGCCGCCTCCCTCATATCCCGGTGATCGTAATCTCAGGAGGAGCTCAACCCGAGCAGCCACCCCGTGATTTCAGGCCCGACGCTTGGCTTGGAAAGGGATCGCTGCATATCGAAGAACTCGTGGAGTCGATTGACGATTTGGTCCGGCAAGGGCCAAGTCAACTACAGGTCCCCGAGCTCGCTGACACCCCTTTCCGGGTACAACACGGCGGCGTCGGCGACTTCGTCGTCCCCTGTACGGACTGTTTGCGTCCCCTTAAGATCTCGGACACGCCTGAAATAAGAAGCGGTGAGCAGATGGCAACTTGTATCCACTGCCAGGCCCGCGTACGGTTCTTCGTTGACGATACAGAGCCCTCGTGAGGCGGCGACTACTCGAAGCGCTGTCGGGAGTCCGAGGTGTTCCGCGAGCAATTGCGTGACAAACGGCCATTCTGGATACCAGCACGCTTGGCGGGCAGGAGCAGCATGGTTTGACGATCCGCGAGTGGTTAACCCGCTCTTATTTCAAAGTTCGGTTTGCCGGTTCCAAGTAGCCGGGCAAAATGCTCAGCGTCCACAGCCGGGCTGAAATAGTAGCCTTGTCCCTCGTTACATTGCTCGGTCTGAAGGAACGCGAGCTGCGCTCGTTCTTCTACGCCCTCCGCAACAACTCGTTTCTTCAGGTTCTTGCCCACGTTCATCATTGCGCCGAGGAATGCGTCGTCTGTACCGGCGCCAATCTTGTGCACGAACGATTGATCGATCTTCAGGGTGTCGATCGGGAACCTTCTCAGATAGCTCAAGTTGGCGTTCCCGGTGCCGAAGTCATCAAGCGCGAGCTGCGCTCCCATGGCTTTGAGTGCGTGGAGCACGAAGTTACTGGACTCATCATCCCGGATCAGAACCCTTTCGGTCAGTTCGAGCTCGAGATAGCGCGGTTCCAGTCGGTTCTCCCTCAGGATGCCGCAAACGCATTCGAGAAAGTCCTTGGCCCGGAGCTCCAGGGCGGAGATGTTGACCGCCACCGGCATCGGCCGCAGGCCCGCATCCATCCAGGCGCGAGCTTGTCTGCATGCTTCCTGCAGGACCCACCGGCCGATCGGCACAATAACGCCACAGTCTTCAGCGCAGGGCACGAACTGCGCCGGAGGGATGAGCCCTCGATCGGGGTCCATCCAGCGTATGAGCGCCTCGGCGCCGGTAATTGCTCCCGTCTCGAGATCTACCTTTGGCTGGTAATGCAACAAAAACTCCCGCCGCTCCAAGGCCCTGCCCAGCCTGCTTTCGAGGGATTGCCGCTCGACGGCCCGGACGTTCATGTTCTGCTTGAAGAAATGGTAGTTGTTGGTCCCCTTCTTCTTGGCCAGATACATTGCGGCGTCCGCATTCTTGATGAGGGTATCCGAATCGTGACCGTCTTGGGGGTAGATACTGATCCCAATGCTCGCGCTCAAATGGACCTTTAGCTCGGAGATGGCGTGGGGCCTCGCCAGCGCAGCGAGTATCTTTTTCGCACTGATCGCCGCATCTCCCGCTTTGTCGACTTCTGAAAGCAATATCACGAACTCATCCCCACCGTGGCGGCTTACGGTGTCCGAGGTACGCACACCAGCCACCAGGCGTTGTGCAACCAACTGAAGCACTTTGTCGCCGATCTCATGTCCCAGAGAGTCGTTGATGTGTTTAAAGCCGTCCAAATCCAGGAACAGCACTGCAAGGTGTGTGCCGTGGCGGCGGGATAACGAAATCGCCTGGGTAATCCGATCGTTCAGCAGCAATCGGTTAGGCAGATCGGTGAGAAAGTCGTGTTGGGCCAAATGGGTCATCTTGAGTCTCATCGCCCGCGCTTCACTCACGTCTCGGAAAACTATCACGGCGCCGATAACCTGTCCCGTCCGGGAGTGGATAGGGGCGGTGGAATCTTCGATGGCAGATTCACACCCGTCGCGCCGGATAAGGATGCAGTTCGAGGTCAGGCCCACAGCTTGGTCTTGCTCAACTGCTGACTGCATGGGGTTGCGCGCTGGTTCGCGTGTAACACCCTCAATGATTTGGAATACTTCGGCGAACGGCCGGCCCGATGCCTCCTCCCCGGACCAGCCCGTCATCCTTTCCGCGACTTGATTGAGATAAGTTATGTTGCCCGAGATATCCGTGCTGATTACGCCGTCCCCAATGGAATTGAGAGTAACTTGGGCGCGTTCCTTTTCCAGAAACAACGCGTCTTCCGCCGCCTTGCGCACGATGACGCTATGTAGAGCCCGCGTCAATGAGTATCTATCGAGGCGGATCTTTAAAAGATAATCCTGGGCTCCGCGCTCCACGGCCTCTTTAGCGGTGTCCTCATCACCCAAACCAACGAGGACCAAGATGGGGACGCCAGGCGCGGCCAGGGACAGCGTGCCAAATGTGTTGAGGCCCTGGCTGTCGGGCAGAGCCAGGTCGAGTAGGACCGCCGCTATTCCTCCCCCGCTCATTCGTTCGAGGCCGTCGGAGAGTCGCTTGACCCATTCCACGATGAATGGGCTGTCGCCTGGGCCAGCAAGGGCGTTTTGGATCACCCTGGCAACAGCAGGATCGTCCTCGATAAGAAGTACGTTATGGTTCATATCACGCCTTACTTATTAGGCAAGATACCAATTCAAAACTTGTCCTGTCTGTGCAAAATTGAACACCAGTATCGCGGCCTCGTTTTGGTGCGTTTCAGTCGGGATTTCCATTAGGGCCTCCCGGCAGCTGCCCCCCCATCCCCTGCAGTGTTTGGACGTCGTAACCATCCTCCGACAGATCGGTTGCAAACCAATGGTGACAAGTGGGGAGTGTTGCGGGCCCACTGCTCCAGCAACGACCCAACCCAACGCCACGGGACGCCCTACTGTAGAAGTGCTAGGACTAGGGCCCCGCCGAAGCCGAGCACTGGTTCCGCCCGAGCGACGGCGCGGAAGCAATCTACTTGGACGTAAAACTTCCTACGCATAGCAGTAGCCCTGCCGTCCGAGGCGAAACTTCCAGTGTTCAATTACGGCAGGAGACAACTGGGGCCGGTCAAATGGAGGCACTACAAAGGGACAGCCCTAAAACGGAATTTCTAGATCCGCCGTTTCGCTTCCCAGCTCGTTGAAAGGGTTGTCACACTCATCGCTCGGCTCCGCAGCCTTTGGGGATTCAGCCGGCTTTGCGCCGTTCCCGTTCTTGGCCGACCCCAGTAACCGCAGCAGCGTGACGACTACTTCCGTCACGTCGCGCTTCTTCCCTTCGCGGTCCTCGTAGCTGCGCAACTGGAGCCTTCCTTCAACGAACAGGAATTTCCCTTTGGTCACGAACTCACCTGCGATCTCGGCCCAGCGGCGCCAGGCAACGCAGCGAATCCATAATGTGTTGGTCTTCTTTTCCCCGTCGCCGTTCTTGTAAACCTCCTTCACGGCCAGAGAGAAGCTTGCCACTGGGATGCCGGCAGCGGTGAACTTCATCTCGCTGTCGGCGCCGGCGTATCCAATCAGTATGACTTTGTTCAACATGATGTGCACCGTGGGACGTAGAGGCTGGAGCTAGCCTGTTGGTCCGTCAGGTACCTCCTTTTGTTGTAGATGGGTCGAACCCAGTGTGCGGGGGCTCTCAATAGAGACTCACTCCTCAGGCTGTCGAGCGCGGACGTAATGTCATAAATCTTTATGCCTGTGCGATATTGAACAGACAGTAACAATTCCACCTGTTAAATTAGTCGAATCCTATGAGCGGAGACACCCTAGCCTGAATAATTCACATTTCTAAAGACACCAAAAGCCTCCTGTGGTACAAACACGGTGTTCATGCGGGTTTGAACCAAACGAGGAGGCTTTCGGTTGACCGAGAATAGTACAGCACAGTGTTTGTTGTTTTCCAATATTTTTCCGAAGCCGGTGGTTGCGCAGTTTGATAAGCGCCAGAGCAGTTCCGATGGCGGCGCGATCCTGCTGAAGGCTGCCGACCGTCGGATGCAACTGACGGAGGCGCTGGCGGCCTGCTTGAAGGACGAGCGGCAGCCGGGCAAAGTCGACCATGCGATCGAGGAACTGCTGGCGCAGCGTATCTTCGGTATCGCCTGTGGCTATGCCGATGCCAACGACGCGGCTCGATTGGGCGAAGACCCCGTGCACAAGATGCTGATCGGGCGCGATCCGGTGGAGGGAGCGGACTTGGCCTCGCAACCGACCCTGAGTCGCTTTGAGAATGTCCCGGACCGCAAGCAGCTTTACCGGATGGGTGAGGCGCTGGCCGACCGCGTTATTGAGCGCCATGGCCGCCGGCTGCATGGGCGCGCCCAGCGGATCACCCTCGACCTCGATGTGACCGACGATCCCACGCACGGTGCCCAACAGTTGAGCTTCTTTAACAGCCACTACGATACCTGGTGCTATTTGCCGCTGCTGGGTTTCTTGAGCTTCAACGACGAGAAGGAGCAATACCTGTGTGCGGCGGTGCTGCGGCCGGGCAATGCGCCAGCCAGCGAGGGAGCGATCGGCATACTCTGGCGCATCCTGAAGCGGGTGTGGGCAGCCTTCCCCAAAGCGCGCGTCCGAGTGCGGTTGGACGGCGGCTTCGCTGATCCGCGGCTGCTGGACTTCCTGGATGTCATGGGGGTCGAATACGTGGTCGCCATGGCTAAAAATGCGGTGTTGAACCGCCTGGCCGAGCCCAAGATGCAAGCAGCCCGCCGGCTTTCGCAAGAGACGGCGAAGACGGAGCACATTTACGGAGAAACTGGCTACGCGGCCGAGAGCTGGTCTTCGCAGCGGCGGGTGATCTTCAAGGCGGAAGTGGTGCGCCAAGAAGGTAAGGAGCCGAAAGACAATCCGCGCTTCGTCATCACCAACCTGAAGCAGAGCCCGCAAGGGATTTACGAGCACGTCTATTGTGAGCGAGGCGAGATCGAGAATCGCATCAAGGAACTGCATTACGGATTGGAGATCGACCGGACGAGCTGCACGAAGTTTCTGGCCAATCAGTTCCGGGTGCTGATGACGGCGGCGGCTTACGTCCTGATGCAGGAGTTGCGTCTGCGGGCTGCACGCACCGCTTGTGCGCGGGCGCAGGTGTGGACCTTGCGCGAGCGGTTGCTGAAGTTGGGGGCCAGTGTGATCGTCTCGGTGCGTCGTGTGGTAATTCATCTTCCTGTCTCGTTCCCGTTCCTGGGCAGCTTCCGCCAGATCGCCCTCAGCTTTGGCGCTTCGAGCGGATAGCCAATTCCTCTTACTGGGATCATGTCGAACCATTTCTTCTGCGACGAGACTCTCGCCGAGGTGTCTTCAAAAACCGCCGCATTCCTGCGCTGACGGGAGGAACGAACCCAACTGCATGCCCTGGCACTTCGGTTCGGGCTGCCGGGTTCGTCTCATGCCAAGCAAAACGAGCCAGAACCAACCTTCACATGCCGTTCATGAATAAAGCGGGCTAGCTGTGGAACGCGGACACTTAATTAATAAGCTGGGGATGATTCTCTGCAACCCCCCTCCAAAACTCTGCAAGCCCAGAAGGGGCACTTCGCCTTTGGTCGAAGTGCCCTCCCCCCCCCTTGGTCGGACCTCTAAGAAGCTGTGGGAATCCCGACGGCCGGCGCAAACATTAGGTTGGAAGGGCTATCACAGAGTTGCACGCACAGGCGTGCTCGTCCGTCAGGTTCCTACTTCTGTCGTGGGTGGATCGAACCCAGCGGACGGGGACTCTCAATAAGACTTATTCCTCAGCGAACCTGAACTTGCGGCTGACGCGATCACCGGCCAGCACATCCATCTGAGCGGCAAGGTCTGCCATACCTTCCCGTACCTGGGCACGAATCAGGGGCATATTCCGCAGGGCGTCCGTGCTGACACCATCAAGCAGCGCCCGTGCTTTATCGACCTGTTCCTTCAGCTCCTGGTCGTCCACCACGTTGCGCAAGTCAAACGTCCCCAGGAAATCACGCAGCTTTTGCAAGGTTGATTCTCGCAGACGCTGCGGCTTGCCGTCCGGCTGATCAGCCAGCCGGTCCCGGAGATGGCGCACCAGTTCCAGCAGCGAAGCCCTCATAACCTGTTGGACTTCGGCGCAGGCTTCCGACATGGCCTGGACTGCCTTGTCACGCTCCGTCTGGAACATACGGGCTGAGATCTCCCTCAGCTGCTCCGGTACGCCATAACTGACATATTGCCAACTAAAGGTAAAGCGGGAACGGACTTCCTCTACCGGCGGATAGTCAGCCGGATTATGCAAGGTGCGCAGTCGGCCGGCTGCCTCCTGGCACAGGCGCGGGTAGGCAGCGAGGAACACTTCCACCAACACCCGGCGCTTCTCTTTGAACTCGACCAGCTCTTCATCCACCGTTTCCAGCAAGCCCAGCGGCAACAGGTGAATGCCCACATCGAAGGGCAGGCAGGTGTCGTACAGAAAGCGGCGAACATCGCCATCGAGTGTGCGGATGGCCTGAAGATCCGGCGAGTCGAGCAATGTCTTCGCTACCCGGATGAGTTCCTTGTCGGCGTCCACTTCAACCTGGGATGAGCTGACCTTGCGGCTGTTGCCCAGCAAGCCCAGGTGAAGCTTGATGAAGACGGTTTTCCTGGCCAGATCAGCGCCGGGCTCCTGGATATCCAGGATTGGTAATGCTGTTGCCATATCTTCCTCCTTTGTGTAGTTGCTCGTATCTGAATTATGGTTCGATGGGAAAGTCGTTGAGGCGAGCGCAGTGTTCAATTCTATACAGACACTGAGTCCCCTTCGGTGTACAAGACCCTTGGGGGCCAGGATGGCGGCCCAGTGTTTACCGAGGAGAATGGCTTGCGGGAGGTTTCCCCAAACGGTGTGTTGGTGGACGACGAACCTTCCGTGCGGGCACTTCTGAAAAGGCAACGAGTGTCGAGCTTGCTTTCTCCCCCAGGCTCAGGAAGGAGACAAAACCATGGAATCCGACCTCAAAGAGATTATAAGCCAACTCAAACTGCAACGTGACATCGTAAAGGGCGGTGGCTACGGCCGCTCGGTCCGCACACCTGGGAAAGAGGAGCGTCTCTTTCGTGATTCCGTCACCTGCCTCAACGTCACCGAACAGGTCAAGAAACATCCTTGCAACGAATGTTTGCTGTGGGAGTGGGTACCCGAGGAGCACAAGGACGAAGACATTCCCTGCCAGTTCATCCCGCTTAACCAGCAAGGCCAAAGCATCGCGGAGCTGGAAGAAGCCGGCAAGCGGGAAGAAGCCCAGCAGGCGTTGCTGGTCTGGTTAGATTCCACGATTCAGCGGTTGGAAGAGAAACTAGCCAAGCAAATCGTCAGTTGTGAGTAGTCCGTGTTCCGTCGTCCCGGGCCAGTCAACCTGGGGTCGCCTGGCCAAACAAATCAGGCCTCTGATCTCGAAGGTGGCATTACGGTAAGCGGCCCTTCCAGGTCCCGGATGACACGCCCCCTCGGTACAGACTGGTTTTCCTGGTACTGGTAAACCCCTGGCGCCGAGGCGCTGATAAACTTCCCGGAAGCCATCTGGCGCAGTGCCTTGACCTGCTCAGCCGTGGAACGTGCGATCGGCACGATGTATTTGGCAGCCTGAACGAGCGTCATCCCCAAGCGGTGTGCCTTGCGGCAGCACTCTTTGATTTCCGCACCTGTCCAGCCTTCATCATTCGGAAGCTCACCCGCCACCCCGTACTTCTTGAAATAGATCTGCCAGATAATCTCCCGCTCCTCTTCGGTAGGCAGGTCGAAGAAGAACGTGCCCAGTGTGAACCGCCGGCGCAGTTCCGGGGGAAGGCTTGCGATCGAATTGCACGTGGCGATAAAGAGCATGCGTCCCTGGGAGACCGCATCAATGATCTTGAGCGCCGTGCGCAGCCGATCCGTGGAGGCGCCCACCAAGGAACTCTCCATGGCGGCCAGATCGAAGGCAATGGTGGGAATGCCGGCGGTACCACCCGTGGCCTTTGCTGCTGCACTCTTGGCTGCCCCGGCTGGACCGACAAATACCACGCCGTCTGCCTCGCGGTCCTGCATGTAGGTGAGGATCGTTCCGGTCATTTCCGTCTTCACTCCGGAGAGGTCGGTGCCGGTCCCGGCGAAGGCTTTCTCGATCTCATCAATGAACACGATGACGCGCGGAGGATCGACCCCGGCAAGCACTGCGTGCAGGAAGCTTTTTACGTTGCTCAAGCCGCCCAGGTCGTCAAAGGTCTCACCACCTCGCCAAACGGACAGCCCAGGCGTTTGTTCGATGACCTGCCGCTTGCGTTCCCAGAGGTCTTCGGTGTCCAGCTCCCGCTTGACCAGCGAGATCGCCAATGCCTGTTCTGCCGGGAAGGCAGCAAGACCAATCAGGGCATCGACTGCTCTGTCGATCTTCGCCCGCTCAGGCTCAGCCAAGTTGGCCGCGTGGAAGGTCTCTCGGACGATCCGCTCCAGGTGAGTGGCGGAGGGCAGAGGTTCGTCAAGGACGAGTACGTCCTGCCCTAATTCCATTGGCAAGGTCGCGCCAGGAACAGCCAAAAGGACCAACATTCGTCCAGTTGCCTTGAACGAGTCTCGCAGATTCCAGATTCCCTGCATCACTCCAGATTCGTCCCAGAAGCGGTGGGCATTGGAGTAAAGCAGGAGCCCATTCTCGCCAAGCTGCTGGGCCAGAGAGAGGGCATCGGCTGGGCCGACCGTCGCAGCTTCACGATTACCCAACACGCGAGCAAGTTCCTCGCCGCTGTCCTTGCCGATCGCATAGAGGCCACGGATCACATCCCAGCCGAGCAACGGAGGAGGCTGGCGGCTCTGCTTGAGAGCGTCGGTGAGGAAGTACGTGGTGCTGGCCGGGTCGGCCGTGCGGATGGCGACTAGCGGAGTCGAGACGCAGCGCGCGGCATGAAAAGCTGATGCAAACTCTTCCATAGATCGAATCATGTTGCGTGTTCCTTTCTGAATTACAGGGGAGAGCAATCGAGGGACACTGAGGAGGTTTCTACCAGGGCAAGCCTAGGATGGGGAATCCAGTGACTTGTGCCCGCCCATCGGAGTGGATAATGACTTCAACCAATTGTGGGCCGTAGTCCTTCACGCCGTAGCGGCTCGACAGCATGCGCAGTGCTTTACTGCGGCTCGTGCAGAGTGGCAGGCCGCTGGGCTGCGTCTCATTGAAGCGCCCGAGAACTGCGAAGTCGAGGTGCACGCGGATCTCTTGCCAGAGCTGGCGACGGTTCTGTTCGGAATAGTCCCGGCCCCAGATCGAGTACCGTCCCAGAACAAGTTCCAAGTCCGAGTAGCCGCTGAAGAGGCCAAAGCTCAAGCTGGGCACTTGCAGGCGCAGTGTCTGCATCAACTCCAGCAAGGCGGGCGACTGCTGCATGGGCTCGCCGCCTGAAAAGGTGACGCCTTCTACGCCGTGCTCCTTCTGCGCACGAAGCACTCGCTCAGCTACGGCATCGACGGTGACTTCCGTTCCTGCAAAGGCATGGGTTTCGGGATTAAAGCACCCGGGACAGGCGAGGGCGCAACCCTGGAAGAAGACGACTGCGCGTAGCCCTGGGCCGTTAGCGCGGCTGGCGGGAATGAAAGCATGAAGCAGCATGTCAGCCCTCCTTCACCGCTGGCTCTTTTCCCGCTCGACCTGCGGTCGGCTATAGTAATCAAGCTTCTTCCGCTCGACCTTCAGCAGGTCCCCGCCGCGGAAATCGTCAAACATCTGCTCGCAGCCCTTGCCTGCGAAGCCTTCGAGATCAAGAGTCGACCTGCCTTGCTCGTCAATGGTGATCGTGATGGTTTTCTCTCGCAGCGTGATCTACCTCCGCACCACAAACTGCAGGCGCACCTGTTTGCCTTCTGATGTCTCAATGACCTGGCGGCTTTTCAGGCGGTAACCCTTCGCTTGGGCCACGGCCAAAGTCTGATTCTCCTTGTACATCTGCTGAACGCGCCCAAGCCATTTCCTGCCGTAACCGCTGTGACCGTCGAGTTCGTCCTCGATCAGGGTGAAGCGTCCGTCGGGCTGCCTGACGAAGCCTACATCTCCGTATGCGCCAGGGAGCTGCGCGCGGCGGATGACGATGTTTGCGACTTTCGCCTCTTGCTCGGAATAATACGAGTTGAGTGGTGCGCCCTCAGGGTGAACTTCCACCTGGTAGCCCATCTCTTTGAGAGCATCCAGGAGGAACTTCTCCTCGCGTAAGACTGTTTGTGTCTCACCGTATTTCGACATTCGATGCCTCCTTACCGGTCATTTGATCGGCTGTTTGACTAGAAACATGGGACCCATGGAGTTGATATGTTGCGGTGTAATTCAAAGAAACCTGGACAGAGACCCGTGAGATTTGCCTTTGTGGAAGTTGCGCAGCCGCACATCGTATTTTGTCCACCTCGAAGGCGTGATCGGTCGAAAGGCCCCTTCAAACTGGCGACACGATAAACTTCCAAGTCGGCCAGCCTCTCCTTCCGCCTCAAATGACATCGCTACTTGCAGGTTTTCGCAGAGGCGTTAAAAACAACCCAATGGTCGGAACGGAGGGTGCAGTTATTCTGTCCAGGTGAGGAGAAGCATACGATGTGCTAGCCACAGGCCCCAATCGCTGATTCCGGCCTAATGCGCGCACGAGTAGCCGTGTTCCCTTTTATACAGACACCTTATTCTCGACTCAATTACCCTAGTGGTAGATCCTGATTCTCCGTGATCTTCAGTTGCCCTGGAATCGAAATGGAGTTCCTGGCTGACTGGATGCTCAACGATCTGAACGTCTGGGAATTGCATGGCCGGCGTGCGGTTCCCGCTGCCGCGCGTCCGAATGGCGTGGGAATAAAAACCTCAGGAGGTGAAACAAGATGCGAACAATAAAGATGATTCGTGTGATTCTACCGCTATTTTTCGTACTCGCAGTGTTCCTGGCGATACCGGTACCTTCTTCCGCGCAAGTCGCTGTGGGAGTGAGGGTCGGCATCGCTCCGCCGCCGCTGCCCGATTATACGCAACCGATCTGCCCGGGGGACGGCTATATCTGGACGCCGGGATACTGGGCTTGGGACGGCAGCGAGTACTATTGGGTACCGGGCACCTGGGTGGAGGCTCCGGAAGTCGGGTACCTCTGGACTCCGGGCTATTGGGGTTGGGGCGACGACGGATATTTCTTCAATGAAGGCTACTGGGGCCTGTCGGTAGGTTTCTATGGTGGGATCAACTATGGGTTCGGTTACTTCGGTAATGGTTATGAAGGTGGACGCTGGGACCACGGGCATTTCTTCTACAACACGTCGTATAATAACGTGGACACCCACAGCATCCACAACGTTTACAACACGAGGGTGAACGAGGGGGCGAGGAACCACGTCAGTTTTAACGGCGGCAACGGCGGAATCAACGCGCACGCCACCGCTCAAGAAGAGGCTTCTGCTCATGAAACACATGCCAGAACGGTAGCCGCACAGACTCAACATGCGTACGCTGCCCGAAATGACCCCCAGCAAAAGCTTTCTGCGAACCACGGCACACCGGCAGTTGCTGCGACTCCTCGCCCCAACCTTGCCGTCCATCCTAAGGAGCTGCCACCCGTCGAACGCCCCGCTGCTTCTAAGACGGGGAACGCGAAGGCGGACCAGAAATACCAGAAGCAACAGGATAAGCTGGTTGCAAAGCAGACCCAGGATCGGCAGAAACTCCAGCAGAAGCAGGACAAGGAGCATCAGCAGTTGGCGAAACATCCGGCTAATGAAGCGAAAACGCAGCAAATGGAGCAGCGACACCAGCAACAGACACAGCATTTGCAGCAAACACACACGCAGCAGGCGCAGCAGCTGCAGGCGAGGCAGCAGGCAGGCGGCGGGGGATCTCGTGGTGGCGGCGGTGGTGGCGGGCATCGTTAATCGAACTTTGCTTCGAGGAAGTTTGTGCTGGGACAGCACTCGCTGGGATTGATCTCGAGGAACGCCGCAGGATTGAGTCACGCTCAAGCGGAACCGAGAATACTGTCAAACGATAGCCGAGATTCTGTACTCCCGCCCGAATATGATTCCATTCGTGGCCAATTGTTCCCTCAAGTCACACATGTTGGACTGGCCGCGGGCAACCCACTGCCGCCCGAATCATGTCCCGCGTGCAGCCTGCCCAGCAGATGTACTTGCGAGGGTCCTCGATTGAAATCGAAAGGTTGTCACCACTGCGGTCATGTCCATCCTCGGCGCAGGATGGGCAGCGGGTCACTTTGTTGTGTCCAACCGTGCGAAGGCTGGTGCTGAGGTGGTCAAGGATTCGGAATGCTCCGGAGTGTCTCGTTACGTTCAGCTCAGACTTGGGTTCGGGTGGCGCAAGCTGAGGTGGGATTGTCTTCCCGGCGATCAACCGGGCGAGCTGCTCACGTGTCATCTTCGGAAGCGAGTCGAGGTAGCTCATCTGCGCCCCGACATCCTCATCGGCGCCGTCAAACCAGAAGCGCTGACCTGCGCCCCGGTGGATGCCCAGCGGCCCACGAATGGCATTGCCGTACCTGCCGGGCTTCACACAGTCCTGCTTGGGGAAGATCTCGATTCCTTCCCGCTGCCTGCCCTGCTTTACGGGTATGCCGGCTCGCAGAGCGACATTGCATACGTAGAGCCGGCAATCGCGCGCCGGGAGTGGCTCAGCCATGAAGATCCAGAGGTGGGCGCCACGCCTGCTTCGCTCAAGTGCCGAATCGACACCATCCTGCTTCAGGCAGTCACCAAGCCTGATGAGATCAGCGAGCGCATCCTGGTAATCAGCGTCGATGGCGACCCACTTGCAGCGCTGCGTGGCGGGGTTGATGGCGTAGAGGCCGATGGTGATTTCCCCTTCCATGTGGCGGCGGATTGTGTCCAGCGTCAGGCTGAGTCCTTGGCCCGTTGTCTTGTCGGTGGGCCGGTAATAATAATGATGGCGAGTTTTCCGATACGGCCGGTTGGACTGGAGCGTGTAGGCCCGGCGATTCACGAAGAGGCGAAGATAATCGGCCACAACCATGGGTGATGCGCGCACGCGAAGATTCCACATTCTCTCTTCCCCTTGAAATCAGGCGATTTGTAAGTTGTGAAGGCTGGACGAGTGGGCGGAAATGCTCAGCGGGCAGGACCAGGGAGGCTTGACGTGACCAGTTCAGTCGCGGCGAGCAGCTTGGGCACATCGGCCTCCGTCATGCGACCGATGTCGCCGTACTTGAAGGCACCACGACTTGCCCATTCGACGACTTCGCCGATAGCTTGGTTCTTCTTTGTCGCCACACGTCGCGCGGTGCTGAGGAACTCGTTGCGGAGTTGATTCAGCCCAGAGCCACGATGTGATCCGTTGCCATTGTCCCCATTGTTGCCGGCATGGGCTGAGGCGGCCCCATTGGCAGGCGACTTGCCAGATCCGTTTCCACCATTTGTGGCAGAGTCGCTTCGAGGGACTGGTGGCTCGGGCGTCGAAGCATTCGGATGCGGATTGCCAGGAACGGGACTTCCCTCCGCTGATTCAGGACTCGAAGAACCATTCGCGGGATAGAACTCGGCTGCCAGCTCTGGCGCCTGCTCTTGCTCGTCTTCGACCACCTCAAGGACTTTGCCTTCTCCCAGCAGCTTCCGCGTCTCAGCGAAAAGCCGGGCGTTCTCTGTCAGATTGGCGATGAGTTTCCGCATGTCGTCGCCTTCAACCTCCAGACTCAGCGCCCAGATGGATGAAGTTTTCTTCCTCTTTTCCTTGCGGTCGAAGTACGTGGCCTCCTCCGGGCGAACCGTCAGCTTGGCGGTGATGCCGGCCAGGCGCCCACCAGTGAAAGTCTGGATCTCCTGCAAGGCGGAGTGGATCTGGCGAATGGATCGGTAAGAGCATGTGTGGATGCGACAGACGCTGCCCAGCCGTGGGAAGTCCGCCAGCACAAAGCGCAGATCGCCACTTGGCTTGCACAGGCCCGAGGCGAGTTCCGCGCATCCGTTGCCACATTGAGGCCGAGGTTCACCGCCAGGCTTATCAGCCGTGCGCCGGGTGGCCGAGACACCGTCACCCCAGCACTTTCGCTCGATGGCGGTCCACCAAGCATATGAACTGGGAAAGACGTTCTCGATGTCGTCGTCGATCAGCATGATGCGGAGTTCGCGGCACTGCTCGCCGTAGTGCCTGGTCAGCTCCGAGTCGGCTTCCCACTCGACCCTGTTGGCTGACTTCCTCTTGCGCAGGAAGACGAAATGATCGAGCTTGGTGGGATGGTTGCGATCGCCATTGGGTGGCAGGCCGATGGAAACCTTGGTGGAAACTGACAGCCGTTGGACAACACGGCCGTCTTGGTCGTGCGTAACACCAATGATCATGGAAATTCCTTCTATTCAAGGTTTAGCCGACACACGGCGTCGCACGTACGAATAGCAGCAGTTGGTGAAAACGGGAGGACGGCTGGTGACACATAGCCGATATTATTGGCTGCTATTGGCGGAGAGTCATCTGACGCGGCGACTGTTTGGAAGCAGGGTACGGCGGAGCACCTCGCTAGCCTTGTCAGCAGGTTAGCCGTGTGACTGACCGAGCAGACTTCATTGATCAGGGAGGCAGGGGGTGTGAAAAGTGTCAGTGGGAAGGATTGAATCAGCGGAAGCTTCGAGCTTTCGGATGCTGCGGAAAGGCAAAACTGATCGGTTCCGTGGCCTGTGGAAGCACCTGGCACTGCAAATCCGACTGACAATTGCGTTCAGCGGTGGTCGGGTGTATATTACCGGCCGGGCAGAAAGCCCATAATGGAAATTCCGGTTCATGCGATTCCAGAATAACCCGCTCCGGCGGGTGCAAAGTGGAAATCTGACGAAAGGAGATCAAATTCGATGTTCATCGACCGGCGTATCAACAGGGGTTCTCTGCTGCGGCTGTGGCGGCTGTTGCTGCTCACTTGCTGTGTGGCACTGTTGCTTTGCGCGGTAACCGCGCTGGCTCAATTTCCGTCCCCGCGGCCTGAAATCTCGCAGGAAATAAACTCCTCGGCGCTGCGATCGTGCCTGATTCCTCCTTCGCAGGCAATGGGATATCGTCTTGCTTTCTCCACCGATTTCAACCCGCTCAATCTCAGCCCGAATAGCGTGGGCAGCTTTAATTGGTATAATCCCGGCATATGGTGGGAATCCCCTGCTCCCTACAGCAACATTTACCTGCTCAACTCAGCGCTCGACCTGGTTTGGACAAACGGTCAAACCAACGCCGACACGAGCGTCTCCACCGCTGCACAGGACGGTTCGTATTACCAGGCGTGGCACTATGGATATTTTGAAGTCCGCATGCGCTGGGACACCGTGAACGGGGCCTGGCCGGCGATCTGGATGATCCCTATTGAAGACATCCTGACTCCCGGTCAGCAAGAAGAAGGCGAACTCGATATCTTCGAAGGGCAAGGCAACACTCCCGACATATTCTACGGCACCATTCATGATTGGAAGAACGGCCAAGACGTTGCCAATAATAATTGCTGCAATGCCTACCAACTACCCAGCAACGTTGACCTCTTCCAGTTCCATACCTACGGTGTGCTTTGGACTCGGGGACACGTCAGTTGGTACTTTGATAACCACCTCCTGAACTCCGTCCAGACTTACCCCATTTTTGACGACGTGCAGCAGAATTATTACCTGATCCTGGGCAGCCAGGAAGGGGCCGACTGGACGGCTGGCGATACTTCGGGCGTCACGGCGACGAGCATTTCGATGCAGGTTCAGTGGGTTCATGTGTGGCAGCGGGAAGGACCAGGATGCTTCGCTGGGCTGTAGCCGTCGGCTTAGCCGTGGTCGCCGGGACCGCGGTGTTCGGTCCATTGAAGTGCCAGCGGGTTCAAGCGCAATCACCGGAAACCGCGGCGCCGCTGCCCTCCTGAGGGCGCACGCGCCTGCGGCACGCCCCAGAGGATGAGAATCACAAATGGTAATTCCTGCCAACTACGGGAGCCGACCTCGGCAGTCCTTGGTCTGCACGCCATTCACCTCCTCCATCCTGCTGAACTCTTCAGCCGATACATCATTGGCCGGCTCTGGTCCGGGTCCGTCGACCCAGCCAAGCTTTCGCTGTATAGCAGAAGTCCCTGCTCAGATTTGCCTGGGTGAAACCGTACAAACACGCCCGCCCGGATTGCTCCGCTCTCATTGACCTTCATGGCTCTCACTTCGGCGATCTGACCCGTCAGCACGTCACGATGCTCCCAAATCCACTGCCGCTGTGCGTTCGTAAGCTGGAATGAGCCAACTTCACTCTCCACGCCGGTCGGTCCTTCCACCACCATGGCTCCAAGGCTGCCAGCGAACTTTCCCGTGCCTTCGATGCAACGCACCACTTTCACATCGAGGGTGTCGTTCGCCTTCACCTTGAACCACTCGCCCACGGCATCCTTACATTTGACGACCACGCCTTCGCTGTAAGGGAGGCCACGTGGATCGTCAATGATAGCTCGATAGAACTTCACGAGATCGCCGTCTTCCGGCATGGCGGGGACAACATGGAGATGCCTGTTGAACAAACGGATCTCTTGGATCACGCCTTCGTAGAGTTCACGTCGCTGTCCATAGGGCATGTGGCTAACGTCCCTACCCTTGAGCATCGCAATATCCCAGGCGTAGAACTCGACTGGACCCCTTCCACGCTGGATCTGGATCGCATTCTCGGGTAGGGCATTCACAATTCCGCCCACGCGCGCCGCACCATCCAGATGATGAAGCTCGCCACGCAGCACAGTTCCTTCCTGCTCGGGACCTGGGAAGAGCTTGCGGGCCAGCCACATGGGAGAACGATTGCTCACGTCTTCTATGGCAGGTAGCTTATCGTAATAGGGTTCTCCCTCCGGCCGATGGCTGCGATAAACAGCACGCAGATTGTGGATTGCCACGTTCGCCAGACTGCCATCGTCTTTCCATTCGACGCTGACTGGGCGGCCGGACTGGCGGAGGGTCTTGAGGAACTCCGGTGGCTTCAAGTGAATATCGGGCTTTGCCACCAGAACGGAATTGTCCTTCAGGCGGACAACCAGATAGCGGTTCTTCTCAAAAGCTTGCCGGAAGGCATAGCGTCCCTTGAGGACTCCATTGGCGATGTTGACCTGGAATGATTCCGTGTGTGGCTCAACCCCTTCGGCAACGAAGTCGAAGTGAAGTCCTGCCTTCTCGGCCTGGTGTTCGTGAACATTGATCTTCCCAAGCTGGCAGCTTCCGTCAACCTTGATGACGCCCGTGCCGGAGTAGATAAGCCTCTTCTCGCCCTTTCCGTAACCTTCCTCGATGACTCCGTTGAAATCGTCTACGGAGTGAGGCTGATTCTCAACCGCCAATGTTCTTGTCCGCTGATCGGTGGGCAGACCTTTCTTCAGTGTGAATTTGGCGTATTCCTTTCCGGTCCGCGGGCCGGCCAGCAGAGCACCATCCACTGCTTTCTTCTGCAAGGCACGATTCAAGGCCAGTTGCCGGGTTCCCAGCGGCTGGGGCGTACCCAGAAGTTCCTTCGCCCTGCCGAGAACGATTCCGAACAGCAACCTTCCAGTTTCATGAACGAGTGTTTCTCCCACACTGAGAGCCAGGTTCACCAGACGATTCATCTTTGACCTCGATGGGGGTGGGGAGTGGAAATCTACGCCGCTTGAGTGGGCGTACCATTACAAGGAAAAATGGATTGGAAAGAAAAGAGCGACGCAGCCGGGACAGACCGGTGGAATTACTGCAGCTTTGCGTACTCTGCCTTGGCTTCCTTCAGGATGGGGATGTCGGGGTCGGCGTCTTTCCAGAGCGTGAGGAAATCCTGATAAGCGGAGCGAGCTTTTGCCATGTCGCCCTGCATGGCGTACGCGCGCGCCAGTCCGAGGCGGGCCAGCGCTCCCCATGGAAAGTTCTCCACTAGTCCTCGGTGGTCGATGAATTTCTGAAATTCCGCTGCCGCTGCGTTGCCGTCGTGGAGCGTGAGATAGGCTTCTCCACGCAAATAAACTGGGCACATTGATAGTGGGAGGTTACCTGGGAAGCCAAGTTCTATCGTGCTCGCCACCTTCAATAGTTCGATTGCCTGGTTCGGGTCTTTGCGTTCCAGGGCGACCCCCGCCCGGATGGTGGGCAGCCAATACCTCTGGACCACAGTGTCCAGCGGGAAAGCCTTGTCGAGTTCGGCAGCCAACTTCTCCGCCCCTGCCCTGTCGCCGGCCCGCGCCAGGGCCAGCGCCGCCACGGCCCGCACATCGTGGCCCGGGGCCAGCTTCAGCGCCGCATTGGCCTCAGCACAGGCCTGCTCCCGGTTGCCCGCTGCCGCCTCGCGCAGCGCTGCCGCTACCTGATATGTTGCCGCCCTCTCTTTGGCGTCGTTGTGCTGGGCTGAATCCATCGCCCGCCCGGTCAGCTCGTGCGCGTTCTTCAGCTTGCCGTACCAACCTTCTGTGTCCGCTAGAGTGGCCAAGAACGAGTCGTCTTCCGTGCTCGGCTTTCCCACGGCGGCTGAGACCAACTGCGCCATCTGCGCCGCATTGCCCCTCAGAAAAGCCAACTGGTAGCGTTGGATCAGGGACTCGCTCTCCACCTTGTGCTGCTCCGTCTGCTTGAACACTGCCTCCGCTTCATCCAGCCGGTTGAGGGCCGTGTAGGCGACGCTGAGGGTGAGATAGTTGACCGCGTTATTTGGGTCTAAGCACAGCGCCTCTCGCCACTCCTCCAATGCCTTTTCCCAGTTTCCCAGGAAGGCGGAGATCATTCCCAGCTCTCTAGAAGGCACCTCGTCTCTTGGGTAGGTCAGCTGCCACAGCCCATAGGTCTGCGCCGCCTTCTCCAGCTCTCCCGTGCCGTACACGTAGTAGTTCCCTTCGATGTCGAACCGCTCCCGTTCGCTTACCTTCTCCCGCAGGTCGAAAGCCTTGCGTGCATTTTCGACCCCCCGCCCCCCTTCGTTTAGGTCCCAGTAGACACCCGACATCGAGGCGTAGGCCATGGCAAAATTCGGGTCAAGCTCCACCGCCCGCTTGAAGAAGGTCAGGGCGGTGGCGTCCCCTTTCGCATACGTCTTTACTCCCAAGCTGTAGGCGTTTAGCGCCTCCAGCGATGGCGTGGTCGCTTCCGCCAACGGCGTGGCGTATTTCTGCACCGAGCTGAGCGACTCGCCCATCTTGCTCCGCAAACTCACTGCCGCAGCCTCCAGGGCCTTGAGCACCGCTTCCTTTCCTGCCGCTTGCTCCTGCGCCTCCGCCAACACATCCCCCGTGTTGCAGTTCACTGCCTTCAGCCCAATCACGTACTGGCTGCCCAGCCCCGCAATCGAGCCGGTCAGCATCGCCTTGCTGCCCGTGCGCTCGCAGACTTCGCGGGTAACCTCGGGCGTCAGGCGGTCACCGGCGGGACGGCCCATCAGCTTCAGGGTTTCATTTACCCTGCGGTCGGAAACCAGGGCGAGAAAGGGCGATTGCTCAAGCTGTACCGAGAGCCCCTGCTTCAGCGCGTCGTCGAATACGCTGTCGCCGGTTTTGTTGTCGAAATCGGAGAGGACTATGGTGTCCTTTTCGGTCAGGCGGGCCATGGCCTGGCGCGACCGGAAGTAGAGCGTCCCTCCGATGGCCGCCGCGACAAGGAGCAGGGCGGCGGGAACAAGGACCTTCCAGAGTTTCCTGCCCGCCACAGGAACTTGGGCCGCTCTCGCCTGGCTCGATGCAGAAGCCCGCCCGGATTCCGTGTCGCGCTTCAGGCGCTGTAGCTCGGCCCGCATGTCAGAGGCGTGCTGGTAACGCAGCTCCCCGTTCTTCTCCAGCGCCCTGTTGATGATTCGCTCCAGCTCTGCAGGACACTCGGGATTGAGCCGCAGTGGCGATGTCGGTGCGCGATTCAGAATGGCATCGAAAATGGCGGCGGACGTGGGTCCGGAGAATGCTGGTTTGCTTGTGGCCATCTCGTAGAGGACGACCCCAAAGGAGAACAGGTCAGTCCGAGCATCAAGTTCCTGCCCCAGGGCCTGCTCGGGCGACATGTAGGCGACCGTACCCATTGCGGTGCCGGGGCTGGTGAGATGCTCGGCATCAATCGACGCGGTGAGCAGCGCAGAGGCACCCGCCGTTTCGGCCACCCGCCTGGCCCTTGGTGCCAGTTTGGCCAAGCCAAAGTCCAGGACCTTCGCTTGTCCACGTATCGTGACAAAGATGTTCGCCGGCTTGATGTCCCGATGGATGATTCCCTTCGCGTGGGCCGCGCCCAGCGCATCGGCAATCTGGATGGCGAGGTCGAGCAGTTCGTCCGTCTTGAGCAATTTCCCACCAAGGCGCTGCTTCAGGGTCTGCCCCTCCAGCAACTCCATGGCGATGAAGGGCTGGCCTTCATGCTCGCCGACTTCGTGAATCGTGCAGATGTTGGGATGGTTCAACGCCGCGGCGGCACGGGCTTCGCGCTTGAAGCGTTCCAGGGCCAGCGGTTCCTCGGCTAGGGCCTTGGGCAGGAACTTCAAAGCCACGAAGCGGCCCAGCTTGGTGTCTTCTGCCTTATAGACCACACCCATGCCGCCGCTGCCCAGCTTCTCCAGGATGTGGTAGTGAGAAACCACTCGGCCTGGCATCGACTCCGGGCTCGCCGTTCCAGCCACCCCAGCCTGATCCTGTGCCAGGACCTGCGCCGCCACCTCGAACGCCGGCTTTCCCAGGAAGCTTCCCGGCTCCTCTTCGGCCAGCAGCGACTCCACTTCCTGGAGCAACGACTCGTCTCCGGCACAGGCTTGGCGCAGAAACTCCGGCCGCGCGCTCGCTTCGCGCTCCAGAGCGCCGTGGTACAGAGATTCGACTTTCAGCCAGCGCTCACGCTCCACTCTGCTTCTCCCCCCTCAATTCGTCCCGCAGCCAACCCTTGGCTAACTTCCAATCCCGCATCACCGTCTCGGGTGAGACTTTCAGCGCCGCGGCCGTTTCCTCCACGGTCAGCCCACCAAAGAAGCGCAACTCCACCACTTGGCCTTGGCGCGCATCCTGAGCGGTCAAGGCCTTCAGGGAATCATCCAAGGCCGCCAAGTTCGGGGCCCCGTTCCTCCCCCACCACCAGCGCTTCGTCCAACTGCATGGGCGGAATTTCACCCCCACGCTTCTCGGCTTGGCGGGAACAAGCCCAATCCACCAGAATGCGCCGCATCACTTGCGCGCAGAGGGCAAGGAATTGAGCACGATTTTCAAAGCTCGCCTGCGCGGAATCCACCAAGTGCACATAAGCCTCGTGCACCAGGGCAGTGGGTTGCAGCGTGTAGCCCGGCCGCTGGTGCGCCATGTAGCGGCGCGCCATCTCATGCAACTCCCGATACACCAAGGGCACGATCTACTCGAGCGCGGCTGCCTCGCCCTCGCTCCAAGCCTTGAGCAGTTGTGCGACTTGCTGTTCCGATGGGTCCATGGCGTGACCGCCCAAGTGATCGGTGCAAGATGAACCAAAGCTATCACGTTTATTCGTCGATTTCCACACCTTGCGATCACCGCGGGTCCGCGAGCCAAGAATTATTTCTCTACCGTGACAGTTTTCATTGGCGTTTTCCGTTCCAGTGGGTGAGGCAGCTCAGGGTTGCCCCAATGAGTCTCAAAGAACCGGTTGATCGAGCGGTAGATGAAATGTAGGTGGGTCTGAAGTTCGTCGCACCTCCGCCTTGGAGCTCTGCAGTTCTTTTCAGAAATGCGCTTTTAGATTCAAGAGAGAATAGGCAATCGTTAACGCGCAGCGGTGCATCGGCTGCGCCGAGCTCATGGCGGAATCGTCCTCCACGCCGCACCATTTGCAGGCCGCAGACCGCGGCTCGACGGATAGCTGTACTCATCGGTTTTTACGCAGCCTTCGCCAGCTTGCTTCTCTCACGCCTGTCCATCCGGGCCACGACCTGGCCGGTCAGCAGGTCCACGGCGAACACACCGAAGACGGCGACCGCTTCGAAGACGATCCCCGCGAGATGGCTCACTGCCAGGATGGAGGCGAATGCAGCGGTAGATTGCATAATCTTGTTCTTAAACGGGCTGGTGAGCCAGATCACCGCGTACATCAACAGCAGGGCGGGTGCGTACAGGACCATGAGCAGCACCAGCCCTGTGTCGATGACAGACTTGCCCAGTCTCCAGAGCCTGGATTTGCGTGGGTAACTCTTGGAGTTCTTCCAGAAGGCCAGGCCGCAAAGCGTGGCGATGCTGGCGGCCCAGAAGAGTTTGTACTTGGCGACGAGTGACATGCTTCGTCCTCCTTCAGCCCCTGCTATTGGGCGCTGAGGATCACCGACTACGCGGCCTAGCTGAGCCCAGCTTCCTGCGCGGCGGTGGCTTCGGTGTGAGTCAGCGTGTTCGCCAGCTTGGTTGCGTAGCGCTTCGCCGGCGTGAAGCCGAGGTCCTTGCGTGCCAGATGACGGATGCCGAAATATCCGGCGATAGCGACAACAACAGCCAGCAAAGCAGCAATCGTGTACTTCATAGTTTTGTTCTCTCCTTTTGTATGGGGTGGATTGTGTGTTGCCTGGAATGGACGGGGAAAAGCTCAGGACAACCGTGACTCCAACCTGGTCAGCCGGCACCAGATGGGAACAACGAAGGTAACCATTAACGTGTTCACGATGGTCCCGCCCAGCGCAAATGTGACGCCAAGAGGATTGCTGATCCCGTGGACGGAGTAATTCACGACCTCGGTCATGGTGAGGGCGATGACTTTGTGGGAGTTGATCCACCGCAAGGCCGATTCCTTGGGCCTGGCCCGCTTGAAGCCGACGAACCTGGCGAGTTCGTTAAGCTTGCCAAGCCCTGCCCACACCATCGACCAGAATACGGCGCCGGCAGTGAGGGACGAAGTACTACTCGGAGTGAATGTCATGCTCCTCCTTCCATTTCTTGTAGGTCTCGTCCATGTAGGCTGTCATTTCATGTCCCCAGTTGAGAGCCCAGACAGTAACGCAGAGAAAGAGAACGACAAGGCCACCGGGCAGCACCAACATAAGAACGATGAATAACAGCTTCTTCCAATACAGCTTTAGCAGCCTCCAGAACAGCCCCCTCTTCTGAATCGGGCAGGTCTTAAGGCTGGCCAGCAACTCCTCCATTTCACCGGGCTGCATGGGCGTGCATCTCCTTCTTCCTCCATCGGCCCCGCAGTGACATGACCGAGTTTCGGAACGCGGCGAAGATCCACTTGGCGCCACACACGGCAGCCCACGCGACGGCGGCGGCAGCAACGATGGCGACCATATACGCCAGCATGTCGAGGAAAAGTAGCAGGCAAAGATTCAGAAATGATTTGATCACCAGGGCCTTCCTCCTTTATTCCTTAATGCCTGGCGGATCGGAGAATGCGCCAAGGCTAATCCACGAACTACCTGACGGAAGGCATCGTATTGCACGAGCTTCCGAATCAGGTTCACGAGCCCGTCGGCAAGCTGCAACCGCAGGCGATCTTGCCTGGTGAAAGCTCGGCCGACTTTGGCGCACAGGAGCTTGTCAAATGGGGATGGCCTGTCGTTGGGCTGGCGGAAGTAATT
>CAWHRX010000008.1:0-53766 GCA_963831905.1 uncultured Acidobacteriota bacterium
GCAGGTCGAGCTGCCACCCGGCAAGATGGCCTGCGGTTGCAGCTTGCCGACGGACTGGTGAACGTCATTCGGAAGCTCGTGCAATACGAGGCCTTCCGTCAAGTAGTTCGTGGATTGGCCTTGGCGCATTCCCCGATGCGCCAGGCTTTAAGGAAGAAAGGAGGAAGACCCTGGTGATCAAATCATTTCTCAATCTTTGCCTGCTACTTTTCCTCGACATGCTGGCGTATATGATCGCCATCGTTGCGGCCGCCGCAGTCGCATGGGCTGCCGTGTGCGGCGCCAGGTGGATCTTCGCCGCACTCCAGAACGCGGTCACGGCCCTGAAGGCGCGACAGAGGAAGAAGGAGATGTGCGCCCATGCAACCCGGTGAAATGGAGGAGTTGCTGGCCAGCCTTGGGACCTGCCCGATTCAGAAGAAGGGTTTGTTCTGGAGGCTGCTCAAGCTCTACTGGAAGAAGCTGTTATTCATTGCTCTTATGTTGGTGCTGCCCGGTGGTCTTATCGTTCTCTTTCTCTGCATCACTGCCTGGGCTCTCAACTGGGAGCATGAAATGACAGCCTACATGGACGAGACCTACAAGAAATGGAAGGAGGAGCATGACCTTCACTCCGAGTAGCACTTCGTCCTTCGCCGCCGGCGCCGTATTCTGGTCGATGGTGTGGGCAGGGCTTGGCAAGCTTAACGAACTGGCCAGGTTCGTCGGCTTCAAGCGAGCCAAACCGAGGGAATCCGTCTTGCGCTGGATAAACTCCCACAAAGTCATCGCCCTCACCGCCACCGAGGTCGTCAATTACTCCGTCCACGGGATCAGCAATCCTCTGGGCGTGACGTTTGCGCTGGGCGGGACCATCGTGAACACGTTGATGGTCGCGTTCGTAGTGCCCATCTGGTGCCGGCTGACCAGGTTGGAGTCCCGGGTGTCCTGAGCCTTTCCCCGTACGTTTCCGGCAAGACACAATTCACCCAATCAAAGGAGACGATAAAACCATGAAGTACACGATTACTGTTTTCTTGTCCGTTGTTGCCGCTGTCGCCGGATATTTCGGCATTCGTCGTCTGATGCACAAGGATCTGGGCTTCACCCCGGTGAAGCGCTACGCAACCAAGCTGGCAAGCACGCTGATTCACACCGAAGCCACCGCCGCGCAGGAAGCGGGAGTCTCCCCTGCGGCCTGATCGGAGGCCACCAGTTCGGTTAACAAATTGAAGGAGAGGCAAGCGATGTCACTCGTCGCAAAGTACAAACTCTTCTGGGCTGCCTGCATCGCCACGCTCTGCAGCCTGGCCTTCTGGAAGAATTCGAAGAGTTACCCACGCAAATCCAGGCCCTGGAGACTGGGCAAGTCCGTCATCGACACAGGGTTGGTGCTGCTCATGGTTCTGTACGCACCTGCCCTGCTGTTGATGTACGTGGTGATCTGGCTGACCAGCCCCTTCAAGAACAGGATCATGCAATCCACCGCTGCGTTCGCTTCCATCCTGGCAGTCAGCCATCTCGCCGGCATCGTCTTCGAAGCGGTCGCCATGCTAGGCGTGTTCGCTGTGGACCTGCTGACCGGCCAGGTCGTGGCTCGGATGGACAAGCGCGAGAGAAACAAGCTGGCGAAGGCTGCGTAAGGAACGGATGAGTACAGCTATACTGTCGGTCCTCAGTTCACGGTTTGTCAATGGTGCGCTGTGAACGATTGTACTGGCATGACTGTGGCGGAGCAATGGCGCCACTGCGGACTAAGGGTTGCCAGTTTGCTCTTGGATTTGAAAGCGCGAATCTGAGGGAGGTCCACAGACCCCAGAAACGGAAGTCCATGCCACGCTTGCTGCTAGTACCCTTTCGAGAACCTCTGTGTTGCCCAGGCCTTCCAATGATCCAGATAGAGTTGCTCGTTATCTTTGAAGTCGTCCCAGAAGGGATACCATTCCTTCTGATGAGTGATTACTGCCAAACCCATCACTGCCTTCCAACGAACCCAAATGTTGGAATCATATAACGCCTGAGACAGCGCCTCGATCGCTGCATCTGACCCGGTATTGCGCAATCCCACCACCGCTCCTTGGCGTATCTCGGAATCATCAACCCTCAGCAAGCGCGCCAGGGCGGGGATAGCAGCAGGATCCTTGATTCCTTCCAGTGCCCGTCCCCAGTGATACTCGAAAATCGTGGTCCCCTTGTCCGACACCTTCAGCTTGGGCGAGGTTCGTGCCCCCTCCTCGACTAAGGGCAGGGCAGAGATGTCGTTGCGCTGGACGAGGTCGATAGCTGCCAGTAGATTCAGCGGGGAAGGAAGCTCTCGTGCAGCCCGCTGCAGCACTTCAGTCGCGGACGGGGCTAGCACCGTGGCAAGCGCTCGCAGGGAGCTTAAGCATTCGAAAACGGTGCTGGTGGAAGACTGGATAACGCAGGCGAGTTCGCCTGCGACGCGGTCGATGGGCTCGCCGGCTGTGACGCACTCCTCTTGCCCGGCGATTATCTTGGGATAAAAATGAGAAGTAAAAATGAGACCGTCGTCGGAATCGCGGAAGAAGAAAATGCCAAACTCGCCCTTGTCGACGCCAACCAACCCAGAATCGCCTAAATTCGAGCGCAAGAATGCAAATGATAGCTCGCCTACCGCGTCGCCTTTGAGCAGACGCTGAATACGCAAGCGGCCCCGCATCATTCGCCCGGACTCAGAGGTTCCTTTGAACTGGTAGTTTTCCTGTCCATCTTCCCAAACGTCAGTCACCTCTCCCACCACAATGACGTTGGAGTCCCGAATAAGCGCAGAAACATCTATGTACGGGGCTAGATAGGACCCTCCCCGGCGGGCGCCAAGGAATACGATGATCAGCAGGAGCGTCAGAAGGAACAAAACGCGACGCATGGAGGCAACTCCCATCCTGTGAAATGCGATAAAGCCGAGTCGTCTCGGCCGCTACAGAGACTCAGATGCAGCTATTCAGTCGTGGGCCGCCACGCCCCATCACCACATTCGCGCAGTCGTTCCGCAGGGATCTGTTCACAGCCAAGCAATACCGCTTTGCCGGGTGTTTGTCAATCTGTCACGATATCGCAGCGGTCTGATGTCCGCGGTTGATATTGCCCGTCTCCCGGATTCACGGTATGAACTGGCTCCGGGTTTCCGACCCGCCGCAAGCCTGGGATTGGTAATCGCTCGTCCGAGGCTCAACAGCTTACTTAAGCGGCGCAGATTTCCACTCCCTACCCGCCATCGAGGTCAAAGATGAATCGTCTTGCCAACCTAACTCTCAGCGTGGGAGAAACACTTGTTCATGAAGCTGGAAGGCTCCTGTTCGGAGTTGCTCTCGGCAGGGCGAAGGTACTTCTGGGTACGCCCCAGCCCCTCGGAACCCGGCAGTTGGCCTTGAATCGTGCTTTGCAGAGGAAAGCCGTGGATGGCGCTCTACTGGCAGGTCCGCGGACTGGCAAAGAATACGCCAAGTTCACACTGAAGAAAGGCCTGCCCACTGTTCAGCGGCCCATGTCCTTGGCGGTTGAGAATCAGCCTCACTCCGTGAACGATTTCAACGGAGTCATCGAGGAGGGCTACGGAAAGGGTGAAAAGAGGCTTATCTACTCCGGCACCGGCGTCATCAAGATTGATGGAACCTGCCGGCTTCGGAAGATCAATGTTCACGAACACCAGGCCGAGAAAGCAGGCTTCCACTATGACTTCGTTGCCGAAGGAGTTGACCCGCACACGCGTTCCTTCGAGGTCAACATTGCAAACGGTGCCCTCAAAGGACGCTACGCCTTCCGGCAAGCCTTCGAGGAGAACCGGTACTTGGTTGTCCGCATGAAGGACGAATCTGTTCTGGTGGCGAAGCCCGATATTGACCTGAAGCCGCCGGAGTTCCTCAAGACCATCAGCCAGTCCGGTCGGCCGGTCAGCGTGGAATGGAAAGACGACGGCAGTCTGGCGAACGTGGCCATCCACAACCTGCGTGCTGTTTATCGCAGCCATCGGCCGGAAGGAGAACCCTATTACGATAAGCTCCCGGCCATAGAAGACGTCAGCAATCACTCCCCTATGTGGCTTGCCCGCAGACTCTTCCCAGGCCCCGAGCATGAGGGAACTGTGCTGCGTGGCGAACTTCATCATCCTGATGGTGCCGCTCGGGTGGGCGGAATCGTGAACGCGCTGCCCGAGAAGGCGATCCAAATCCAGGCCGAGAGGGGTCCTGTCGAGTTCTACGCCTGGGACATCGCAAAGTTCAAGGGCAGGGACGTTAGCCAGATGCCCTACGGAGAACGGCGTGAACTCTATGAGGGCGTGGTCGAGGAGATCAGGCTTTTCAACGAACATTTCCACGTCGTCCCGGCTATGTCGCAAGATGCCGATCCCGTGAAGTTCTATCAAGCGGTCATCAACGATCCCCGGGGCCTGCCTTACAGCGAAGGCATCGTGATGAAGTACAGGGACGCCGTGGACGAGTGGTTCAAGGTGAAGGCGAACGACACCCTGGATGTGAAAGTGGTGCGTTGCATCGAAGGCGCGGGAAAGTTCGCTGGCAGCCTGGGAGCGATGGTTGTGGAAGGACCGACCGGCGCGAGGAGCGAAATCGGCTCATTCCAGTTGACCAATGAGCAGCGGCGGTGGATTTGGGAGCATCGTGAGGTGCTGACGGGTCAGATCGCCGAAGTGAGAGCCATGAAGGTCAATGAGAGCGGAGCACTCCGGGCGGGCGTGTTTGTACGGTTTCACCCAGGCAAATCTGAGCAGGGACTTCTGCTATACAGCGAAAGCTTGGCTGGGTCGACGGACCCGGACCAGAGCCGGCCAATGATGTATCGGCTGAAGAGTTCAGCAGGATGGAGGAGGTGAATGGCGTGCAGACCAAGGACTGCCGAGGTCGGCTCCCGTAATTGGCAGGAATTACCATTTGTGATTCTCATCCTCTGGGGCGTGCCGCAGGCGCGTGCGCCCTCAGGAGGGCAGCGGCGCCGCGGTTTCCGGTGATTGCGCTTGAACCCGCTGGCACTTCAATGGACCGAACACCGCGGTCCCGGCGACCACGGCTAAGCCGACGGCTACAGCCCAGCGAAGCATCCTGGTCCTTCCCGCTGCCACACATGAACCCACTGAACCTGCATCGAAATGCTCGTCGCCGTGACGCCCGAAGTATCGCCAGCCGTCCAGTCGGCCCCTTCCTGGCTGCCCAGGATCAGGTAATAATTCTGCTGCACGTCGTCAAAAATGGGGTAAGTCTGGACGGAGTTCAGGAGGTGGTTATCAAAGTACCAACTGACGTGTCCCCGAGTCCAAAGCACACCGTAGGTATGGAACTGGGAGAGGTCAACGTTGCTGGGTAGTTGGTAGGCATTGCAGCAATTATTATTGGCAACGTCTTGGCCGTTCTTCCAATCATGAATGGTGCCGTAGAATATGTCGGGAGTGTTGCCTTGCCCTTCGAAGATATCGAGTTCGCCTTCTTCTTGCTGACCGGGAGTCAGGATGTCTTCAATAGGGATCATCCAGATCGCCGGCCAGGCCCCGTTCACGGTGTCCCAGCGCATGCGGACTTCAAAATATCCATAGTGCCACGCCTGGTAATACGAACCGTCCTGTGCAGCGGTGGAGACGCTCGTGTCGGCGTTGGTTTGACCGTTTGTCCAAACCAGGTCGAGCGCTGAGTTGAGCAGGTAAATGTTGCTGTAGGGAGCAGGGGATTCCCACCATATGCCGGGATTATACCAATTAAAGCTGCCCACGCTATTCGGGCTGAGATTGAGCGGGTTGAAATCGGTGGAGAAAGCAAGACGATATCCCATTGCCTGCGAAGGAGGAATCAGGCACGATCGCAGCGCCGAGGAGTTTATTTCCTGCGAGATTTCAGGCCGCGGGGACGGAAATTGAGCCAGCGCGGTTACCGCGCAAAGCAACAGTGCCACACAGCAAGTGAGCAGCAACAGCCGCCACAGCCGCAGCAGAGAACCCCTGTTGATACGCCGGTCGATGAACATCGAATTTGATCTCCTTTCGTCAGATTTCCACTTTGCACCCGCCGGAGCGGGTTATTCTGGAATCGCATGAACCGGAATTTCCATTATGGGCTTTCTGCCCGGCCGGCAATATACACCCGACCACCGCTGAACGCAATTGTCAGTCGGATTTGTGTCGCAGCAAAGTGAGAAGTTCCTATTCCAGCAAAGTAGAAAGTTCCTGTTGAAAGTCGGCAAACTTGCCGGATGAGCAAACAGGAGCTGCTGGTGATGAACACGAAGGAACGGGATCGGCTAAAGGTATTGCATGAGCTGCAGCAAGGACATTTCACGCAAGGGGCGGCGGCGCAGCAGTTGGGCGTAACGGACCGCTGGGTGAGGAAGCTGCTGGTACGGGTGAAGAAAGAAGGCGACGGCGGTATCGTGCACCGACTGCGGGGCCGGGCGTCGAATCGGCGCTTAGCGGAGAGTCTGCGCGCCCAGGCGCTGAAGCTGGTGAAAGCGAAGTACGGAGACTTTGGCCCCACGCTAGCCTGCGAGTACTTGGCGAAAGAGCACGCGGTGGAGGTGAGCAAGGAGACGCTGCGGCAGTGGATGATGGCCGCGGGGTTGCGGCGGGGGAAGCGGCGCCCAGTCGAGGAGGTGCACGTGTGGAGGCAGCGCCGGAGTTTCCGGGGAGAGTTGGTGCAATGGGACACGTCGGAGCACGACTGGCTGGAAGGGCGGGGACCGAGGCTGTACCTGGTGGCCATGATCGATGACGCCAGCAGCCAAGCCTATGCACGTTTTGTGGAGCGGGACAGCACGGAGGAGAACCTGCGCGTGCTCTGGGGGTACCTGGAGGGTTGGGGTCGGCCGGTGGAGTTTTATACGGACAAGAGCAGCCTGTTTACGGTGAACCGGCCGGTGCTGGAAGCCGCTGATGAAGCGGTGAAGGAAGAGTTGACGCAGATCGGGCGTGGCCTGCGGGAACTGGGGATTGGTTGGATCCCGGCGCATTCACCCCAGGCCAAGGGTCGCATCGAACGCTTCTTCGGCACGGCGCAGGACCGCTTGGTGAAAGGGTTACGTCTGGCGCGGGCTGAGACCCTGCCCGCGGCGCAGACTTATCTCGAGCAAGAATACCTGCCGCACTGGAACCAGACCTTCACGGTGCTGCCGGCGAGCAGCACGGATGCGCATCGTCCCCTGCGCGCGGAGCATGAGCTGAAGTCGATCTTGAGTGTGGTGGAAGAACGGATCGTGACCTCCGACTACACGATTCGCTATCAGGGGAAGATCTTCCAGATCGCACGCGGTGATATCCGCCCCGGACTGCGGGGCGGTCGGGTGCGAGTGGAGCAACGGCTGGACGGGAGCATGGCGGTGAAGTTTCGTGAGTACGGCCTGAGCGTGGCGGAGTGCCTGGCTCAACCGAAAACGCCCTCACCCCGGAAACCGGCAAGCGCGCCGAGGATTCGTCCCAAGGTTGTGCACAACTGGATGAAAGATTTCCATCTCCGGAAGAGTCCTCCTTTAGGAGTAATTCTGCCGGACGCGACACGGGGCGGGTCGCCGACGTTCTTTGGCGGCTAACCTCCGTCGCCCTACGGGCTCCTCCGGTTAGCCGCCAAAGAACGAAAAGCGGAACTTTCTACTTTGCTCAGATTAGGAACTTTCTACTTTGCCTTGACATTGTCAGTCGGATTTGCAGTGCCAGGTGCTTCCACAGGCCACGGAACCGATCAGTTTTGCCTTTCCGCAGCATCCGAAAGCTCGAAGCTTCCGCTGATTCAATCCTTCCCACTGACACTTTTCACACCCCCTGCCTCCCTGATCAATGAAGTCTGCTCGGTCAGTCACACGGCTAACCTGCTGACAAGGCTAGCGAGGTGCTCCGCCGTACCCTGCTTCCAAACAGTCGCCGCGTCAGATGACTCTCCGCCAATAGCAGCCAATAATATCGGCTATGTGTCACCAGCCGTCCTCCCGTTTTCACCAACTGCTGCTATTCGTACGTGCGACGCCGTGTGTCGGCTAAACCTTGAATAGAAGGAATTTCCATGATCATCGGCGTCACCCACGACAAAGACGGCTGTGTCGTCCAACGGCTGTCCGTATCCACCAAGGTTTCCATCGGCCTGCCACCCAATGGAGATCGTAACCACCCCACC
The DNA here is from genome assembly GCA_963831905.1 of uncultured Acidobacteriota bacterium. Taxonomy (GTDB): domain Bacteria; phylum Acidobacteriota; class Terriglobia; order UBA7540; family UBA7540; genus CAVROP01. The sequence goes on from CAWHRX010000008.1 coordinate 8,100, forward strand.
AAGCTCGACCACTTCGCTTTCCTGCGCAAGAAGAAGACACCCAACAGGGTTGAGTGGGAAGCCGATCCGGAGCTGACCCGGCATTATGGCGAGCAGTGCCGTGAACTCCACATCATGTTGATCGACGACGACATCGAGAATGTCTTCCCCAGTTCCTACGCCTGGTGGACGGCCACCGAGCGCAAGTGCTGGGGTGACGGTGTCACTGCTACCCGGCGCACGCCTGAGAAGCCTGGCGGTGAACCGTGGCCTCAGTGCGGCAACGGATGCCCGGAGCTTGCCGCGGGCCTGTGCAAGCCAAGCGGTGATCTGCGCTTTGTGCTGGCAGACTTCCCCCGCCTCGGAAGTGTCTGTCGAATTCACACCAGCTCGTACCGCTCGATCCGCCAGATTCACTCCGCCTTGGAGGAGATGCAGACTTTTATAGGTGGTCGCTTGGCCGGCATCACATGCAAGCTTGTGATTCGGCCGGAAGAAGTCCCATACTTCGATCGCAAGGAGATGCGGAAGAAGACTGGTTCGTTCTGGGCCCTCAGCCTCGAAGTCGAAGGCGATGACATGCGGAAACTCATTGCCAACCTGACGGAGAACGCACGGCTCTTCGCCGAGACCCGGAAGCTGCTGGGGGGAGGCAAGATCCTTGAGGTGGTTGAAGACGAGCAGGAGCAGGCACCAGATCTGGCAGCAGAGTTCTATCCGGCGAATGGTTCTTTGAGTACTGAATCAGCGGAGAGACCTGTCGATCCTGTCAATCAGCCTTCCGATTCTGCGCCGACGCCGGAGCCACCGTCCTCTCAAAGTCACTCTGGCTCGAATGGTGGAAATGGTTCTGGCAAGTTACCTGCCAATGGGGCCGCCTCAGCTCCTGCCGGCAACAATGGGAACAATGGCAACGGATCACATCGTGGCTCTGGGCTCAACCAGCTTCGCAACGAGTTCCTGAGTACTGCCCGACGTGTGGCGACGAGGAAGAACCAGGCTATTGGCGAAGTAGTTGAATGGGCCAGCCGTGGCGCCTTCAAGTACGGCGACATCGGTCGCATGACGGAGTCTGATATCCCGATGTTGCGGGCGGCCACTGAACTCATGGCGTCAACGCAAGCTGGCACATCTTGCTGACCGAAAGCATCTCCTTTCCTCACGTTGACCCGCCTTGTAGCCCCTGAAGCCGCCACTAGGGGTAGCGGTGGTGATGGTCAAAGTAGCGCCTCAGGCGAGGGGGTTAAAAGTCCGCAGCGCATGGGAGCACAAAGCCGTAGTACGCATCGGTCTGCAACTCTGCCGCCCAATACTCTCGAATGCGTCTGTTCTGGCAGTAAACCGTCATGCCCTTGATCCAAGCGTCCCAAACCCTCGGGTCGATGTATCCCTTTCTGAAGTAGAGAAGCTCCTCGGCGCAAAGATTGAAGTAGCGATTGAGCGTAACTTTCTGCTCCGGGCTCAGTGCCTTCTTTTGGTCGTCTTCCCAGATGATTTGATTCAACTGCGGGTCTATCTCATTATATCTGCGATTGAACTCACCGAAGAGGTCCCGGAACAGCTTGCTCTCTTCGAGTCCCTGCTTTTGTACCGTGTAGGCAAACGCGAACAGCCCAGCGATGAGCGTAAGAGCCACGGGCCAATCGCTGCCTGCCCGCCTGAAATGGACGAGAAGAATGAGAAGAACAACCGCTACCGGGACTGAGAGGAGGGCGATTACTAGATTGTACTGATATATCCAGAAGTTTAGTCGAAGATTCCATGATAGCGTTCGCATCTGCTCGGCGACGTTCTGCTTAGACATTCTGGTCATGTTGCTACTCTCGGACCTATCCCTGGCCTATCTGGGGCTGCGAGCGGTATCCAACCAAAAGTAGCGCCGAAACTCGCGCCGAGCCCGTCATGCCTCGGACCGATTCCCAAGGGAACCTTGGGTCTTGCGTCTGCTCTACGTCACGGTCAACGTGAGCGTCACACTATGGCTCAAGGCAGAAGACCCCGAACCCGTGCTGCCCGTTACCGTCAGCGTGTAGGTTCCGGCGGGTGTTCCGGGGTTGGGCGGCGGTGTGCTGACACTGCTTCCCCCGCCGCCACACCCTGCCAGGACAAGGGTCAGCAACAATCCCGAGGCGAGCAGGGCCACTCTGGACTGCCATCGGCTCACGCCGGGCTGGTTCCGACGCCCGATGGTCCATGCCGTCGCCGCAAGAGCCAAGGCGAGCAGCACCAGACCTCGCAGGCCCGGCGAAAGGGGTGGGACTGGAGGAAGTGGTCGAGAGCGAGGCGTGCTGACAGAGGGTGCGGTCGTCGTGACGCTCACCGTGACATTCGTCGCAGGAATGCCTGGGGTCACCGGGCTTGGCGAGACCGCGCAGGTGGCGTCTGAGGGAGACCCAGTACATGTGAAGCTCACGCTTTGGTCGAATCCCCCTTCACCGCTCACACTTAAAGTGTAGCTTGCGGGTGAGCCGGGCGCGACGGTCACCGAGGTGGGAGAGCCGGAGGCTGCGGCAAGCGTGAAGTCCTGACCCGCTCCGTTCAGCACGAGCGTCTGCGGACTGTTGCCGGCATTGTCGGTGAAGGAGAGGTTGCCTGAGGCCGAGCCTCCGGCGGTCGGCGTGAAAGTGACTGCCACCTTACAGGACCCTGACGCAGCAACAGGGTTCGAGGTCGAGCAGGTTGTCCCTGACGTGGCGATAGCGAAAGTGCCAGAGACTGTAATCTTCGTGAAGGTAAGGCTTGCGTTGCCCGTGTTCGTCACCGTCACTGTTTGTGCTGGGCTGGTGGTTCCCACTGGTTCAGACGGGAAAGTCGGCGGAGCGGACAAGCTAACAACAGGTCCAGTCCCGGTTCCGCTCAAACTCACCGTTTGCGTGCTATTCGCCACCCCATTGTTGTTGTCGGTGATGGTCAGGGTACCGGTGAGCGGACCCGTCGCCGTGGGTGAGAAGGTCACGTTGATGGTGCAGAAGCCGCTGGCCGCAACGCTGCTCCCGCAGTTGTTGGTCTGGCCGAAGTTGGCGCCTGTGGCGATGCTTGCGATAGTGAGCGCACCGCTGCCCGTGTTGCTCAGGGTGATTGGCTGCGACCCGCTCGTCGTTCCCAAATTCTGATTGCTGAACGTCAGTGTGGGCGAGGAGACATTCGCCACTGGGGCGGTGCCCGTTCCGGTCAGGCCCACTGTCTGCGGGGTAACGCTGGCGTTGTCGGCAATCGTGATAGAGCCGTTTCTGCTACCCGTTGTCGTGGGCGTGAAGGTCACGCTGATGGTGCAACTGGAGTTCTGCGCTAACGAACTCCCGCAATTGTTCGTCTGGGCGAAGTCGCCCGAAACCCCGATGCTCGAAATCAGGAGAGTTCCTTCACCAGTGATATTCAGGGTCAACGCCTGGGCCACGCTGGTGGAGCCAATATTCTGCGGGTTGAACGTGAGGCTGGTCGGAGAGAGACTGAACACCGCAGGCGAAATCTTCGCCACGAAGGCGTCGCCATGGCCTGAACCGGCGTTGGTGCCGCCGTAGCCGGGCTGGAGCGGGTTGGCGGTGGGGAAGTCGGTCGAGCTAGTGCCGCCCGTGACGTAAACGTTGCCTGCCGCGTCCACTGCGATACTGGACCCATAGTCATCGCTACTCCCGCCCAAGTAAGTGGAGTAGACGAGAGCGCTGCCGACAGAATTCAGCTGGGTCACAAAGGCGTCGCCGTTGTTCGAGCTACAGTTATCGCAGTTGGCTTGGAGCGGGTTGACGGTGGGGAAGTCGGCCGAACTGGTGCCACCCGTGACGGAAGCGTTGCCAGCTGAGTCCACTGCGATGCTAATGCCTTCGTCGTCGCCACTCCCGCCCAAGTAAGTGGAGTAAACAAGAGCGCCGCCACTGGGATTCAACTTGGCCACGAATGCGTCGGACACTCCGAGGCTCTCGTTGCAGCCGTCACAGTTGGCTTGGAGCGGGTTGGCGGTGGGAAAATCGGTCGAACTGGTCGCCCCTGTGACGTAGGCGTTGCCAGCTGAGTCCGCTGCGATGCTGGTGCCTTCGTCCCCGCCGCTTCCGCCCAAGTAAGTGGAGTAGACGAGAGCGCTGCCAGTGGGATTCAGCTTGGCCACAAAGGCGTCGTAGTTGCCTCCACCGTAGCTGGGCTGGAGCGGGTTGGCCGTAGGGAAATCGGTCGAACCGGTCGCCCCTGTGACGTAGGCGTTGCCAGCTGAGTCCACTGCGATGGCGGTGCCAGAGTCATAGGAGGTCCCTCCAAGGTACGTGGAGTAGATGAAGGCGTTGCCAGTGGGACTTAGTTTAGCCACAAAGGCGTTGTTGTATGGGCTGCGGAGGCTGGGCTGGAGCGGGTTGGCGGTAGGGAAATCGGTCGAACCGGTCGCCCCTGTGACGTAGGCGCTGCCCGCGCTGTCCAGCGCGATGCCGTAGCCATAGTCACCGCCACTGCCGCCCAGGTAAGTGGAGTAAACGAGCGCACTCCCGGCGGGATTCAGTTTGGCCACAAAGGCGTCCATTTCGCCGCCGCCGTAGCTGGGCTGGAGCGGGTTGGCGGTGGGGAAGTCGGTCGAGTTGGTGTATCCCGTGACGTAGGCACTGCCTGCCGCGTCCACTGCAATACCGTAACCATAGTCGGCCCCGCTCCCGCCCAAGTAGGTGGAGTAGACGAGGGCGCTGCCTGTGGGATTTAGCTTGGATACAAAGGCGTCGCTGCCGTACTCCACGCCACAGTCGCCGCACTTGGGCTGGAGTGCGTTAACAGTCGGGAAATTGGTCGATTCGGTGAGCCCCGTGACGTAGGCGTTGCCAGCCGTATCCAGCGCGATGCTGCTACCCTGGTCCCCGCCGCTCCCGCCTAGGTAGGTGGAATAGCTCAGCACCGGGTCAATCACCAGCGCTCGCTTGGGGTCGTACCCCGCCACGCGGAAAGCTACCTGGTTGTTGTCCGCCAGCACGAAAGTGCCGTCGAGTTCCGCTGTAGCGCCGCTCTCTGAACGCCAACTGGGGTCAGATGCCGCCGCGACAATGGGCTGGTAGACGGCGGGCTTGTGGAGGCGCACCTCATCGTCACCTACCTTCAGCACCAAGTCGCCACTGGCCGGGTCGATGCGCATTCCGTCCGCACCTGCGAAGTTCAGCTTCATCTGGTCCAGGTCAGCGCCCGGTGCCACCACGAAGTCATACTCAAGCTGGCGCTGGTTGCCGTAATAGATCAAATCGACGCCGGGATAGACGCCCTCGTACTTCACCTTGGCGTAACTCGGAACGTTGGTGCGCCACTTCTTTGGGTGGTTGCCGATGAAGTAGTTGCTGTGGCCGGGAAGCTCGTCGAGCCCGACGACACTCCCTTTGGCGTTGCCGCCCACCAACCTCATCCGCAACACTTGCGGCGGCTGAGATTCGAGTCCGCCCACCATGCCGCCTTTGCCTGCGTTCGGCTCGGGAACCATCTGGCTGAGGTCGGGTATCAGCGACGGCCACAGCAATTTCAACTCGACGGCGAGGGTCGGCCAGCGTCTGCCGCGTGGGTCAATCAGGTCAAACGGCTTGAGCCTGCCGGGAAATCCGAACTTGCCAAATCGGCACATGCCGGGCTGAGATTTCCGCAAAGTCAGGACGGCCGCGTCAGCGGTTAGGAAAATCGTGTAGCCGCCGCCTCGCGCCAGGAATCGCACCCGAGCGTCAGTCTGACCTTGGTTAGCTTCAAAACTCAGAGGCAGCTTGCCATAATTCGCAACCAGCTTAGGCTGAAGTTTCGTGGGCGTGGCCTGAACCTGATGGGGAGGGAGAGTATTCTCGGCCGCTTGCACCTTCTGAAGAAGACCAAACCCTATAATGGCGAGAAATGAAAGGCAAACAAATCCAGAGCAGAACACAATGCTTTCGGTTGCTGTCTCCGATTGCGTGGAAACATTGAGGCGCGGGAGCATGAGGAACCTCATCTGAAGTGAGAATCAGAGTGATTGCGCAGAGTGTAACGCCCCAAGAGAGTAAATGGCAAGTCGCTAAAAAGGTATATAGACGAATTGTCCCATGATGGAAACGAAAGAGCTTGCACTTGGAAAGCGGGGAGGCCACAGACGAGCCCGCTCACGTCACAAATTCGCAACGATGAAATAAGGCGACCCAAACGTTCTGCCAAATGCAAGTCAGTCGCATTTTGGATTGAGCAAACTGGGAAGAGTAGATGAAGCGGTTGCCAAGATGTCGAGTTTGCCGAGTACCGTCATCATTTCACCACCCCAATGAAGTAGCGATGCCGTCCACCTGACTTCAGTGAGGAGAGCATGCGATATCTTCGCCTCAAATCGTCCTCCGACGCAGTGGCGGATTACTTCCGTCTCTTTGTGAACCGCCGCGCCTACACGCTCCAGTCGAACCTACCCCGCCCGGCAAGCACTCGGCGTCATTACTACCGGCCCAAGGACAGGAAGACTGGCCAAGGACTCAGCCTGACGCTTGACACCATCCGCCGCCACCTGGAAGGGGGAATCACCATCGGCCTTTACGCCATCAACCCCGCCACGCAGCGGTGCAAGTGGGTCGCCATCGACGCTGATTACCAGGATGCGCTTGCTGATCTCATCAAGCTTGACCACTGCTTCAAACAGGATGGGGTGGACTCAGCACTTGAGCAAAGCAGGCGTGGCGGGCATCTCTGGATCTTCATGGCTGAGCCACTATTGGCGCGCGACTGCCGGCTTTACGTCTGCGACCTCGCTCTGCGGTCAGGCATTCCGATCAAGGGAGGCAGGCAACGGGAAGGGATCGAGATCTTCCCCAAACACGAGGCATTGAAGCCTGGCAGGTACGGCAACGCCATTCGTGGACCGTTGGGCATTCACCGAGGTGCGGGCAAACGCTTCTGGTTTGGTGATGCTGACCAGGAGCTTGGCGCGCAGATGTCTTACCTCAATTCGCTTCCGAAGATGACACGTGAGCAGCTCGCCCGGTTGATCGCCGGGAAGACAATCCCACCGCAGCTTGCGCCACCCGAACCCAAGCCTGAGCTGAACGTAACAAGACACTCCGGTGCATTCCGAATCCTTGACCACATCAGCACCAGCCTTCGCACGGTTGGACACAACAAAGTGACCCGCTGCCCATCCTGCGCCGAGGATGGACATGACCGCAGTGGCGACAACCTTTCGATTTCAATCGAAGACCCGCGCAAGTACATCTGCTGGGCCGGGTGCACGAGAGACATGATTCGGGCGGCAGTGAGCATCCCCAAGGCTGGTCACACATCGCAATGGTGACGCGTAGCGGCAGGCCTCACGGCTTCGGTTGGAATTCCGGCACTCCGAACTGCCACAGCAGGAAGCTCCACTCGTCGGCAAGCTGCTCATCGGCCTGCGCTCTGGTCGCGCCCATTGCGCCGTGGCCGCCCGCATAATCCACTCTCAGCAGCACCGGCTTGCCGCTCGCTGTGGCTGCCTGCAGCCGTGCCGTCATCTTGGCCATTTGCCACGGATCAACGCGGGGATCGTTCATGCCAGTCTCGAGCAGGACCGCTGGGTAAGCTGTGCCGTCCTTAACGTGGTGATAGGCACTCATAGCCTGAAGAGCTTTGAAGCCGGCCTCGTCCTTCACACTGCCCAACTCAGGGATGTTTGTCTCACCATTCTGCGTGAGTTCGAATCGCAACGTGTCCGAGAGCCCGACTTTGTCAATGGCCGCGGCAAACACGTTGGGCTGTGCCGTAATAGCCCCGCCGATCAGGATGCCGCCGGCGCTCACGCCTTCGCCTGCCAGGCGCGCCGTCGAGGTGTACTTGTTATCAATGAGATATTGGGCACAGGCGATGAAGTCGAGCCAAGTATTGGGCTTCGTGGGCCCCTTACCCGCCAAGTGCCACTCCTCGCCATACTCCCCGCCGCCACGAGCATGGCATACCGCGTAGGCTCCGCCCTTCTCGTGCCATGCGAGCCGCGTCGACTCGAAGTAGGGAGGGAACGGCCAGCCGTAACCGCCGTATCCCTCCATTAATGTGGGAGTCGTTCCGTCGAGCTTTATGCCTTTCGGGTAGACGATGGAGAGGGGCACCCGCGTGCCGTCATAACTTTGGACCTGGACCTCAACCGACTCGATGTTGGCGGGATTATCGTAAGGGCCGAGAGGCTGAAGCTTCGTGTCCGCCACCTGCTTCGTCTCCGGATCATAGGCAAAGATCTTGAATGCTTGGGTCCAGGAGGTCAGGTAGAGCATCGCACCCGGCAGGCGGGGATCGGTGTCCAGATAAACAGAGCCTTTAACCGGTAGCGCGACTTCTTCGGCGTGTGGATTAGGGCCGTATGGGACGCGGAGCACGCGGCTGAGGCCACCGTCGAGAAGTCGTACGTAAAGCGCATCCTGGGCTGGGGACATCGCCTGAATCACAGCTTCGCTCGGGGGAACGACGGTCTCCGCTGAAGCCCAATCGGGCTTGCGAGCGTCAATGTGAATGATCTTGTAGCGCTGCGCGTTCTTGTACGTCAGCAGGTACAGGTCATCGTCGTGGATGGCAATGCTCGTGACGCCATCGTCAAAGTCTGCCACCTTTCGCCATTCCGGGTCCGATTTGCCGACGGAATCGACCGGCGCGATGTAATAAGCGCTGTTGGGAGTGACGCTCCCGTTGAGGAGGCCCAGCGCATAACGCGACTCCGGTTGAATTTGGACAGATGCAATCAGGCTGGGGTCGACGTCAATGGACGGCACCACTCCATAACCAAACACCGGCGAGTCTTTATCAGGGTCGGTCCCCAGCACATGGAGGTAAGCGCGGAACTTTTGCCGCACTTCCGCGGCGGGCGCATTCGGCGACAGCTTTTGAAGCCGACCGTAAACGAAAGACCGATTGTCCGGCAACCAGTGAGGATCCCACGCCTCAGCGCCCACCTGTGCAATCACGTCGCCGGTTTCGCGGCCTGAGGCCGCGTCGATTAGGTGCAGCTCTCCATGCAGTTCATCTCCACCCGGAACCACACCCAGGGCAATGTATTTGCCGTCATTCGACACCGCCCAGCCGCTGATCACATTCCTGCCTTTGCCCTGGTCCGCCGGGACGAGGCTGATCTTATCGGGATCCGCCAGCAACCTCTCCTGGCCGCCGAGCCCTTTTCGCAGGTAGAGCTTTGCGGCGTTCTCTCCGGCGAGAAGCTTCAGGCAGAGGTACAGGCCGCCCGGCAACCGCTGCGCTCCGACTTGCGGCACTGACTGGTCGAGTTCCCGAATCCGCGCCAGGAGTTGCTCACGGCCCGGAATCGACGTAAGCACAGCCTGAGTGTGATCATTCTGGGCCTTCATCCACGCCTGCACTTCCGGGTCGTCGAGGTTTTCCATATAGCGATAGGAATCCACCACCTTGGTCCCGAAGTAGTCGTCGGTGACCGGCCTCATCGGCGCCACGGGCGGTGAAGTCGGCGTAGAAGTTGAATTGACAGACTGGGAAAGCAGATCCATAGAGCGGGCAGTCAAAAGAAGCGCCAGGGAAGCGAACACACAGAGAAACAGTCGCTTTGCACTCATAACTAGCTCCTTGTTTGTGGGGATCGCCTGACTCAGACACTCTACCAATGGGACGAAGGCGTGTCAAGCCACCATGGAAGGCGGCGAAACGGCCCTTAAAGTGACCTCGACCTGGAGATTCCTTTGCGCCGGACAAAGGCGATGCCGACTGTGCGTCCGTACCTTGGTTTCCCATCCGAAGGTCGTGCAGACCACGCAGAACTTTGCTCTGCGCCGAATCCTTAAGGAGATCACGACGCGGGATCCCGGTCTCGAATGTCACCTGCCCTATTTCCTCTAATCACGTTGACGCGCTGTCGTCGAGGCCGAGCACGTCATCATTCGAGTCACAACATGGCCAGCATTCTCACAAGAAGGAGGCATCGAATGTCGAAATACGGAGAGACCCAAACCGTCCTACGCGAGGAAAAGTTCCTCCTGGATGCTCTCAAAGCGATGGGCTACCAGGTTGAGGTTCATCCTGAGGGCGCACCACTCAACTCGTATTACTCCGAGCAAGAGGCGAAGGTTGCCAACATCATCATTCGGCGCGCGCAGCTGCCTGGAGCCTTCGGCGATGTCGGATTCGTCAGGCAGCCGGACGGCCCGTTCACCCTGATCGAGGACGAAATCGACGATCACAGCGGTTACGGCAAGAAATGGCTTGGGCGCGTTCAGCAGATCTACAAGGAGAATCAGACTCTGGCCGTGGCGCAGGCGAAGGGATACCGCCTGAAAAGCCGCCAGGTCATTGAGACTTCGGAAGGCAAACAGGTGCGCCTGCAGTTTGTGGTGCGGAGGTAGATCACGATGCGAGAGAAAACCATCACGATCACCATTGACGAGCAAGGAAGGTCGACTCTTGATCTGGAAGGCTTCGCAGGCAAGGGCTGCGAGCAGGTGTTTGACGATTTCCGTGGCGGGGACCTGCTGAAGGTGGAGCGGAAGAAGCTTGACTACTACAGCCGACCACAGGTCGAGCGGGAAAAGAGCCAACGCTGAAGGAGCCTGACATGCTGCTTCACGCTTTCATTCCCACCAGCCGCGCTAACGGCCCCGGCCTTCGCGCTGTCGTCTTCTTCCAGGGCTGCACCCTCGCCTGTCGCGGGTGCTTTAATCCTGACACCCATTCCTTCGCAGGAACGGAAGTCACCGTCGATACCGTAGCTGACAAAGTGCTTCGTGCGCGCAAGGAGCACGGCGTAGAGGGCGTCACCTTTACAGGTGGCGAGCCCATGCAGCAAGCGCCTGCCTTGCTGGAATTGATGCAGATACTGCGCCGGCAACTGCCCAGCTTGAGTTTTGGCCTCTTCAGCGGCTACTCGGACTTGGAACTTGTTCTGGGACGCTATTCGATATGGGGCCGGGATTATTCCGAAGAAGACCGCCGTCGCCTCTGGCAAGAGATCCGTGAGCATCTCGACTTCGCGGTTCTCGGGCGCTTCAATGAAACGCAGCCGAGCGGCCTGCCGCTTTGCACGAGCCGCAGCAAAGCGCTGCGCATGCTGTCGAGCCGCTACAGCGCCAGGGACTACGGCCCACAATCGGTTGAAGTGATTATCCACCCCGATGGGCGAGCGCAAGTCACTGGATTTCCCATTCTGGGCTTGCCCTGGTAAAGACCTCCTCAGTGCCCCTCGATTGCTCTCCCCTGTAATTCAGAAAGGAACACAGAAGATGATTCGATCTATGGAAGAGTTTGTGTCGGCGTTTCATGCCGCACGCTGTGTGTCGACTCCGCTGGTCGCCATCCGCACGGCCGACCCGGCCAGTACCACCTACTTCCTCAGCGACGCTCTCAAGCAGAGCCGCCAGCCTCCCCCCTTGCTCGGCTGGGATGTGATCCGCGGCCTCTATGCGATCGGCAAGGAGAGTGGCGAGGAACTTGCTCGCGTGTTGGGTAATCGTGAAGCTGCGACGGTTGGCCCAGCCGATGCCCTGTCTCTGGCCCAGCAGCTTGGCGAGAACGGGCTCCTGCTCTACTCCAATGCCCACCGCTTCTGGGATGAACCCGGAGTGATGCAGGGAATCTGGAATCTCCGAGACTCGTTCAAGGCGACAGGACGGATGCTGGTCCTGTTGTCTGTCCCTGGGGCGACCTTGCCGGCGGAGCTGGGGCAGGACGTGCTCGTCCTTGACGAACCTCTGCCCTCCGCCACGCACCTGGAGCGGATCGTCCGAGAGACCTTCCACGCGGCCAACTTGGCTGAGCCTGAACGCGCCATGATCGACAGAGCAGTCGATGCCCTGATTGGTCTGGCTGCCTTCCCAGCGGAGCAGGCGCTAGCGATCTCGCTGGTCAAGCGGGAGCTGGAAACGGAAGATCTCTGGGAACGCAAGCGGCAGGTCATCGAACAAACGCCTGGGCTGTCCGTTTGGCGAGGTGGTGAGACCTTTGACGACCTGGGCGGCTTGAGCAACGTGAAAAGCTTCCTGCACGCAGTGCTTGCCGGCGTCGATCCTCCGCGCGTCATCGTGTTCATTGATGAGATCGAAAAGGCATTCGCCGGGACCGGCACCGACCTCTCCGGCGTGAAGACGGAAATGACCGGAACGATCCTGACCTACATGCAGGACCGTGAAGCCGATGGCATCGTGCTCACAGGTCCGCCCGGGGCGGCGAAATCAGCCGTAGCCAAAGCCACCGGCAACACCGCCGGCATTCCCACCATTGCTTTCGATCTGGCTGCCATGGAGAGTTCCCTGGTGGGCGCCTCCACGGACCGGCTGCGCACGGCGCTCAAGATCATTGATGCGGTCTCCCAGGGACGCATGCTCTTCATCGCCACGTGCAATTCGATCGCAAGTCTTCCGCCGGAGTTGCGCAGGCGTTTCACGCTGGGCACGTTCTTCTTCGACCTGCCTACCGAAGAGGAGCGCGAAGTCATCTGGCAGATCTATTTCAAGAAGTACGGGGTGACGGGTGAGCTTCCGAACGACGAAGGCTGGACAGGGGCTGAGATCAAAGAGTGCTGTCGGAAGGCACATCGCTTGAGCATGACTCTCACGCAGGCAGCCAGATTCATTGTGCCGGTGTCACGATCTGCGGCTGAGCAGGTCAAAGCACTCCGCCAGATGGCGTCGGGGAAGTTCATCAGTGCCTCGACACCGGGCGTTTACCAGTACCAGGAAATCCAGTCTGCACCAAGGGGGCGTGTCATCCGGGACCTGGAAGGCCCGCTGACCGTAATGCCACCTTCGAGATCAGAGGCCTGATTTGTTGGGCCACCCTGATCAGCATTTCGGGGAGGGGGTATCCCACATTTCCTGAATTCCTCTTTAGGGTAATAATTTACTTGACTCGCCCGCTCTTGTCGAACGCTAGCGGTTCCTTGGACATTTGTTTCCCCGTCATTATCCCAAGTAGTTGTCGAACGTTCTGTGATGTCGGTGGCCGACCCTGACGCGGATAACCACATGTGCATCGTTTGGATCGACATTCTGGCTTGCCGGGCAGTGAGAGCAACTCATCTGTCGTTACGTGCACCTCCGATACAAGTCGGTCATCCTCCAATAAGCAGAAAAACGGCGTTTCATCTGCCTCTGGCGTCGCATTTGCTGTCTCCTGTACACCGTCAGGGATTCTGAGGGCGTCCATAATCGTTTTCAACTGCCCGTCAATATCTCCTTGGCTTAGGATGTGCCTAGTCATCTGCGGCCCAGGTCTCAACAGCAGCACATCAAGTGAGCACGTGGCGTCAAGATCGCGCGCCACAAGCGGGATACAACTAAACCCCGCACGATCCCAGTTGTTACCCATTGCCTTAAATCCATACGAGATGCGGAGCTTCTCATCCATGGACGAGTAGCCAGTAGGGATTGCCTCGGGCAATTTTAGGGACCAATGTTCGGCCAGCTGACGAAGGCTAGGTCTCGACTCCCACAGATGCCGCAGTTGTGGATGAAACGTCTTGCGAATTGCATGGGTGTCCCCTGGATGCCCTTTGTTCCCAGTCGGGCGCACTAGTCCCTCAAACAGCAGTCTGAATTCCACAGTTTGATCCTCTTCTTCAATCGCATCATCCGCACCAAGAAAGGTGTGGGTCTAGCCTGAATAATTCACATTTCTAAAGACACCAAAAGCCTCCTGTGGTACAAACACGGTGTTCATGCGGGTTTGAACCAAACGAGGAGGCTTTCGGTTGACCGAGAATAGTACAGCACAGTGTTTGTTGTTTTCCAATATTTTTCCGAAGCCGGTGGTTGCGCAGTTTGATAAGCGCCAGAGCAGTTCCGATGGCGGCGCGATCCTGCTGAAGGCTGCCGACCGTCGGATGCAACTGACGGAGGCGCTGGCGGCCTGCTTGAAGGACGAGCGGCAGCCGGGCAAAGTCGACCATGCGATCGAGGAACTGCTGGCGCAGCGTATCTTCGGTATCGCCTGTGGCTATGCCGATGCCAACGACGCGGCTCGATTGGGCGAAGACCCCGTGCACAAGATGCTGATCGGGCGCGATCCGGTGGAGGGAGCGGACTTGGCCTCGCAACCGACCCTGAGTCGCTTTGAGAATGTCCCGGACCGCAAGCAGCTTTACCGGATGGGTGAGGCGCTGGCCGACCGCGTTATTGAGCGCCATGGCCGCCGGCTGCATGGGCGCGCCCAGCGGATCACCCTCGACCTCGATGTGACCGACGATCCCACGCACGGTGCCCAACAGTTGAGCTTCTTTAACAGCCACTACGATACCTGGTGCTATTTGCCGCTGCTGGGTTTCTTGAGCTTCAACGACGAGAAGGAGCAATACCTGTGTGCGGCGGTGCTGCGGCCGGGCAATGCGCCAGCCAGCGAGGGAGCGATCGGCATACTCTGGCGCATCCTGAAGCGGGTGTGGGCAGCCTTCCCCAAAGCGCGCGTCCGAGTGCGGTTGGACGGCGGCTTCGCTGATCCGCGGCTGCTGGACTTCCTGGATGTCATGGGGGTCGAATACGTGGTCGCCATGGCTAAAAATGCGGTGTTGAACCGCCTGGCCGAGCCCAAGATGCAAGCAGCCCGCCGGCTTTCGCAAGAGACGGCGAAGACGGAGCACATTTACGGAGAAACTGGCTACGCGGCCGAGAGCTGGTCTTCGCAGCGGCGGGTGATCTTCAAGGCGGAAGTGGTGCGCCAAGAAGGTAAGGAGCCGAAAGACAATCCGCGCTTCGTCATCACCAACCTGAAGCAGAGCCCGCAAGGGATTTACGAGCACGTCTATTGTGAGCGAGGCGAGATCGAGAATCGCATCAAGGAACTGCATTACGGATTGGAGATCGACCGGACGAGCTGCACGAAGTTTCTGGCCAATCAGTTCCGGGTGCTGATGACGGCGGCGGCTTACGTCCTGATGCAGGAGTTGCGTCTGCGGGCTGCACGCACCGCTTGTGCGCGGGCGCAGGTGTGGACCTTGCGCGAGCGGTTGCTGAAGTTGGGGGCCAGTGTGATCGTCTCGGTGCGTCGTGTGGTAATTCATCTCCCTGTCTCGTTCCCGTTCCTGGGCAGCTTCCGCCAGATCGCCCTCAGCTTTGGCGCTTCGAGCGGATAGCCAATTCCTCTTACTGGGATCATGTCGAACCATTTCTTCTGCGACGAGACTCTCGCCGAGGTGTCTTCAAAAACCGCCGCATTCCTGCGCTGACGGGAGGAACGAACCCAACTGCATGCCCTGGCACTTCGGTTCGGGCTGCCGGGTTCGTCTCATGCCAAGCAAAACGAGCCAGAACCAACCTTCACATGCCGTTCATGAATAAAGCGGGCTAGGACAACTAACCGACTGTACCACTTGGGCGGGTCAAGTCAATTATTGCCCTCTTTAGGTAGTGGTGCAGTTTGAATTCGAGGGCGAGAGGGTTGGCAAGCGGCTTGCTGCCCACCTTCACGGTTCGTAGTCACTCCCCATCTTTGATACCGGGTTGGTCGTCAGGTCGTAATTCTCTTCGAAGTCGGGCGAGATTCCTCCAGACGTAATTGTGAGCTTGCGGAAACCCGCATTTCTAAGCGCAGGTACCAGATCATTCGAGTTCAGCATTTGGGAAGCAAACTGCCTACGGAATTGTGGTTTTATCTGGTCAATAAAAATGGTAATGCTGTTGGGCGCATCAGGAGAGTAGAGGCAGCCTGCTCCAACCCTGCTGAAAGACTTGCAAAGGTTCGACGATTCGGCGAACCGCTTGCGCTCGTTGACCACCTTTTGTTGCTTTGGAGGGAGGGATGGTTCTTTCTCAAACTGCTTCGCCACTGCGCCGATTAGAATGAGGCCAACGAAAACCGCAACTACAGCAAAGGCTACCCTCGCCACTTGTTTCCATTTCCTCACTGGGGTTCTCGCTTGTACAACGCCGTGCGCCGGTTCCGCAGATGTCTTCGCGGTTTGCGTCTGCCCCCGCGTGGGGTGCCCGCACTTTGCGCAGAATATGTCTCCTTCATGTAAGGGTCTACCGCACTTCACGCAGAAGTGCTGTCCGGTCATAATGGGCACCTCGGATTTGGCCACGATGATACTCCCGTTGCGTAAGAATGTGAAGGCCGCACACTCAAACATTTGGTGTTGATTTTGACAAATCGAATGGGTCAGAATTCAGTTGAGGTGTAATTATCATGTCTTGGATTGAAGAGGAACTCGAAGAAATCAAACTTCAAAAGGACCAAAAGGAGGCCGCACGGGAGTGGTCACTTCACAAGGCGGAAATTCTCAGAAGTAAAAGTCTTCAGATTTGGTGCTCCGTCATGGAACAGGTAAAGGCAGACGTGGCCTTTCTAGTCTCCACCTACAAGAGAGAAGTTGAGTTTATTGAGGTTCCAGCCCGCACACTCACAGTCAAAAACAACTCTCGACCCACAGTCGAGGTCACTGCGTCAATTCGCCTGGACGGGCGGATGATTGACCTGAAAACTAGAGAGGTTCAAGTCCCGCTTGGCTTTACGGAAGAAAAGACGGACATCATTAGCGTTGACATAGATGAGAACGAGAACGTTCAATTTTCGTACTTCGGCAGATGTTTCGATTCTCTCGAAGATGTTTCGCGCCTCATTCTCGCACCCATTTTGAAGGCATATCGAGCTTCACGCTAGGCGTACCGGTTCACACTCTCAGCCCACAAAATCCAAGCCGCTCGGGTTTCAATTCTTTTTCTTGTAGGGTCCGCGCGGGCCCGTAACCCACTTTTGAGACACCGCCCAAACCTGCGCACTGTCCTGAGAACTCCCATTATATAAAGGAGGATCAAATGGCAACAGTCTTACCAATCCTGGATCTCCAGGAGCCTGGCGCAGATCTAGCCAGGAAGACAGTCTTCATCAAGCTTCATCTGGGCTTGCTTGGCAATAGCCGAAAGGTCAGCTCATCCCAGGTTGAGGTCGATGCCGACAAAGCCCTAATCCGGGTGTCGAAGAACCTGCTTGATTCGCCGGAGCTTCAAGCCATCCGGAGCCTTGATGGTGACATCCGCCGCTACCTGTACGACACCTGCCTGCCCTTCGACGTGGGCATTCACCTACTGCCGCTGGGGTTGATTGAAGCCGTCGATGAGCGGCTACGGGAGTTCGGAGCCCAGCGCGATGAGCTGGTCGAGGCATTCCTGCTGGCTTATCCACGCCTCTGCCAGGAGGCTGCTGTACGTCTACGCACCCTCCACAACCCCACTGACTACCCGCCAGTGGATGAAGTTCGCGCCTGCTTCACCCTGAGCTGGCAGTACATCAGCTACGGAGTGCCGGCGCAATTGGGAGAAATCTCTGCCCGGATCTTCGAGACGGAGCGAGAGAAGGCTGCAGAAGCCATGTCCCAGGCCTGCGACGAGATCCAGCAGGTGATGCGTGCTTCCTTGCTGGAAATGGTCAATCACCTGCGTGACCGACTGGGCGACCAGCCGGACGGCAAGCCACAGCGCCTGCGGGAATCAACCGTTCAGAAGCTGCGGGAATTCTTGGCGACCTTCAACCTCCGAAACGTGGTGGACGATCAGGAGCTGAAGGACCAAGTGGAGAGAGCGCGGGCGCTTATGGAAGGCGTCAGCACGGATGAGCTGCGAAACATGCCGCTGGTTCGTGCCTCTGTCCGGGACGGCATGGCCAGCATCGCCGCTCAAATGGATGTGCTCGTTAACGATCGCGTGAGCCGTAAGTTTCGCTTTGACGAAGCATGAGGTCAGATCCTTACGGATCGCTCTACTCAGAATGACGAAAGGAGGCAATTCACACATGTTGAATAAAGTCCTGCTGATTGGATACGCCGGCGCCGACAGTGAAATGAAGTTTACCCAAGCCGGCATCCCAGTGGCAAACTTCTCTCTGGCCGTGAAGGAGATTTACAAGAACGGCGACGGGGAGAAAAAGACCAATACTCTCTGGATCCGCTGCGTTGCCTGGCGCCGCTGGGCAGAGATCGCAGGCGAGTTCGTGACCAAAGGGAAATTCCTGTTTATTGAAGGAAGGCTCCAGTTGCGCAGCTACGAGGATCGTGAAGGCAAGAAGCGCGACGTGACGGAAGTGGTCGTCACGCTGCTGCGGTTATTGGGGCCGGCCAAGAACGGCAACGGTGCAAAGCCGGCAGAGTCCTCGAAGGCGGCAGAGCCAGCTGATGAGGTCGATAACCCCTTCAATGATGCAGCGGACGCAGGCACAGACTTGGACGTCCCGTTTTGATGGGTGTCCTCTTCGGTGTCCACATCCGAGTGGTCCGGCAAAAGTCGTGCGCCAATTGAATAGTAGAACTCATGTCTCGCGCAGCAGGGCCAGCCCCAGGCGTAAGGCGCTCCGCATTCGAATGGATTGTTTCCGAGTGCTCGCTGACACGCCTGGGACCTTCGAAGGTGTTAGTACTAAGCGACAAGGCAGGAGCTATCTGGCCCAGGACCGTTCCGGGCACCGAGCGGGCACATCTTAGGTTAGGCGACAGCCCTCAATTTGACCTGTCCTGCCCCGCCGGTATCCTCGGCCCATGCTGCCGCACGAGCGTGCTATAATGCCTTAATGTCGTGGTTGACTCCGCCCCCAATTCTCTACAAATATCTACCGCCCACCCGCCTGGACGTGCTCGAAACCCTGAAGCTCCGTTTTAGTCCTCCCGCTTCGTTCAACGACCCGTTTGACTGCAGAGCCCCGGCGCGATCGATTGTCGACCACCGCGAAGTTGACGACGGCGGGGTTCAGGACCGCCTCCACAGAATCAGCGAATACGCCCGTCGTCGGATGAGAGAAGAGTGCGATTCACTGCGGCAGAAGCTGGACGAATATGAAAAGAGTCGGCCTAAGCAGGAAGCCGGGTTGCCTAGCTTCGACTGTTTAGTTCGCCTAGGTCCTCCAAAGTTTCCGATCAAATTCGATCTGGGCTCTGCCGGTTCCGCTAAACCCTTCCTGCCATCGGTTGCCATCTTCGGTGGTAAGGGATGGGTGTCCGGCCGTTTGTCGCCGACGCGCGAGCGCCCGATTGTTATGCTCGGTGGCTACGAGAAACAAAGCAGGTTTAATGAGCTTGGGGTGTTGTCACTGTCGGCCCGCGGCGACAACCCAGTGATGTGGTCGCACTATACGGACTCGCACCGCGGATTCGTCGTGGGCCTTTCTACTGATAACGCCTTCTTCGAAAGAGACGTACGTAGTTTCTTTGTGCGGGAAATCGGCTATTTCAACATGTTCGACGACTTACCAGAATTCCCATTCGGGTTCGATATTCCCACGGAGCGGCAGCTGAGAGTTCCGCCGGTCACGCGTGTTATATACAGCGACCTTAGGACCACTGCTTCACCCGTGGCACCCGGCGAAGGAAAGCTGAGGGATAGGCCGGAATATGAGATTATGGATTTCGGAGAAATGCTTTTCAAAGCTGAGGATTGGGCGTATGAGCAGGAATGGCGCATGTTTCGGCGGCTGAAGAACGAGTGCCCTTGGGACGACGACGATGCGCGCGGGTTCTCGTGCCGCCCCGGTTTCCGCGCCCATGAGATGCCATTTTGCGACCCCGCAGAAATGCCGGTTATTCTGTTTGATTTACCTCCGTCATGTATCTCCGAAGTAATCCTCGGCATCAACATGTCGATCGAGGATCGCAGGAGAGCGGCCATCGCGCTCCGGAACAACCCAACGTTAGCACATGTGCAACTTAAACTGGCCGTGAGTAATCCCGCTACCTACACTGTGGAGACCGTCCTCGCCGAACCTCCGCAAGTGGCAACGAGCGTCGATGTGACTCTCGAGGATCTCCAACGTCAAAGCGATTTCCGCGAGGCCATCCAATACTGGCCGGATCGCTTGCTCGAAGCCATGATGGATAGGTTCAAGGCTGGCCCGATCCAAGGGATTGGCTTCACCGTTGAGTTCGCGGTGGAGGCTATGGCAGCCGAATTGCAAGCCCGGACCGGCGATGCTCCCACACGCCTACGCACCTGAGTGCCGTCGCGCGTCCAGTTGGCGGTCCGGCGTCAAGCTGATGGAAAACGCACTATTGGTGCAAGTGCCCTATCACCGCACCGGATCGAGGTCACTGGTCAATAACCCGCGATCAACGGCCTAGCGTATACCTTTCACTAAGCTCTCACACGCTGCAGGCAGGTCCCTGCTGCTCCCGTCTCCTGACTAGCGGACAAGATACACTGCTCGTAAGCCTCTCATTGTAGGGCAAATAGAGTTTGTCTCTCGCCTGATTGCCCGAGCCCGCCAAGCTATACTAACCAGGAGCGTAAGAAGTAGTTCAGCTTTCCCAGCTTCAGGGCCGGTAGTTCGGTAGCTGCCGGCCTCCCCTTTACCGAGGGCAGAGAGACTGGGAAACACGGGAAGGTTGAATGCGCACCCCAGTTAGATCCCATCGACAACTGAACGCATTTGGATGCTCCCCGGAGTGCCAATCCAGGGCTAGTTTTGGCATTGCCTGATGTGGTACACTGTTAGTTGCGTTAGTAATACGCAAGTTATCTCATGGGAGCCCATTGCCTCTGGCTCACAGGCTCCATGGCAATACCCGGGAACTCATTGCCTCTGGCTCACAAGTTCTCGGGCAGAGAAAGGCTGGAGTAACTGACAAGGTAATCTCCAGCAGGCAAGGCCAGATGGTTACCTTCCCGCTGGCTGAGTGAAAGGAAGACAGGATCAGGTTCAGACCCGTTGCCGTTGGCATTGACCGGAAAGCGATGCCATTTAGTCTTCTTTGTAAGGACTTAGTGACCGGGCAAGATCTAAGTTGACAACGATAAGATGGAAAGATCAATGGCGACCAGAGTACATACAAAAGCTAAGCGTCTTATGATATGGCATGGTTTTATGCGGTATGGGCGTTATGACGGCGTCAGGCGTCTTGGATACCGTGGCCATTGGACTGGCAAGGCTGCTCAGGAATGTTATGAGCAGGTAATACTCAAGAAACAGGCCAAGAAGCTGCTCTCTGGCAGTCAGGTGACGCAAGCAACGGCCGCTACAGTGGGGATCCACACCGGCGACCTGGCCAGCTTCGGAGAACGACAGTCCGGAGTTAGTCCTAAGGACAAGGTAGAGCCCATCACACAACCTGTTTCTGCAAGACCACCGGTAAGGCGGGGTAAGGCGAAGAACAACCCGCTGGCCCAGAGAAGCACAGGGAGTTTAGAGAACCCCACCGGGTACGACAACGAAGAAGGTGTGGCCTGTGAGCAGCCTGCGGCTGCTACCGCCACATACCTGTTAAGTGAACGACAAGGCGTGATGGCAATGCCAGACGATTACTGTCACCGGATACCTCAGGGCTGTGAAGCCTTAGTAATCGTGTAGAGCGTAGAAAGCTTTTGCTTGCTTGTTAAGCGAAGGATGCTCTACCCGAAGTGTATCCGTTTCCTAGGACGTGACGCCTGCTCATGGCCCACTTTGATAACAATATAGACAAGATAACAAGCGAGCCGAGCGCAGGCAACGGCGCGAGCGAGCGGGCAATCTGATGCTACCGCCCAAGACCAGGAATGACAATCACCCTGCCTGCATAGGTTCCGGGATAATCTCACCTGCCTACCTTCCCCGTCCTCTTCCAAGCCGAGCAGGCAGCATGAACGAATACCTTGCCTGGTTCGATGGCGCCTGCGAACCCGTCAATCCGGGAGGAACTGCCAGCTTCGGTGTCGTGATCAAAGACAAAGATGGGATCGTTCTGCTGAGAGAGCATGGCGTGGTGGGCAAGGGCAAGGCAATGTCCAACAACGTGGCGGAATATGCCGGCATTCTCCACATCTTGAAATACCTGGGTTCTCGCCCGCCAGGAAGATTGACGATCCATGGAGATTCCAACCTGGTCATCAACCAGCTCAGTGGCAAATGGCGTGTTCGCAAAGGACTGTATCTCGCAATCGCCATAGAGACGAGAGAGCTGCTTGCTCACCTGCGTGGGCTGGGATGGCAAATCAACTTCTGCTGGATACCTCGTGAGCAGAATGAGGAATGCGACGCGTTATCGAAGAACATCGGCAATACGCCAGATCCGATAGAACGTATCAATGACAGGCCGGATAATCAGGACCACCAAGATAACCGTGCTCAGGAAGGATTCATCACAAAGGCAGCTCTCCCCATAAACCCATCCCTGCCTGGCAGAAGTGTCTCCTGACGTGCTGTCCTGCCAGCAACCCTTCGAGTACCCGTCCCGATCAACTCAATCTTCGGTAGTGGGCCAGTTTCTTGAACGGGCGTCGCAGCCAATTGTTTCCCAGAGCGCCGGCACACAGGAGAGCATTAGCCTTTGCCAAATTAACACGAAGGCGTAATCTATACACGTTACAACGCCCGTGGTACCATCCGACCTAATGGGTGCCAATGACAAAATCCCGTATCCAGTGCTCGCTATCACTGACCTCTCCAATAACTTCAGTCCCGAACATTTCCGCTTTGCGGTTGGAAACTGCCGTGACGTGATTGCCAAGGTTATCGCTGAGGATACCCGTTCCGACCAGCAAATTGCGCGGTGCAGGATTCTCAAGTTTCTCGACCTTCAGCTTTCACGAGCGGTTCGTTGGATTGAGGACGATGCTGATCTGATGGCGGGCGTTATGCGGAACCTTATAGAGTTGAAGTTCTGGGCTCACTTCATTTCAGAGAGCCCAGAGAAAGCGACGCAGTTCCTGAACGAAGTGTCAATAGATGCGCGGGAATTATATGAGCGGTTGGGAAAGCTTGTCCCACCTGACACCTATCAACTCGAAATGCCGTTTACCCAGGGGAAGCGGGTGACTGTTGAACCATCAGGCCCGCAGGAGTCCCTGATTTGGAAGATATGCTCAAAGCTGATACATCCAAGCTCTTGGGTAATCAATAACCTTGATGGGACCATCCACAACGCTTTTCAGCGTCAAGTCTTGGCTACCTACATCCTCTATTACGGCTGGGGAATAATCACCATCTTTCATAACATAGTCTGGGAGTGACGTCCGCTCTTCGCAGACCGAATTCGGAACCTACCTGCCGTGGCCCCCTTTAGATCTTGCGAACAGCCACCTGGACCAAGCATCGCTTCTCGCAAACTGACCCACAACTCGATCTTCATCCCAACTAACAACACGCGTGGCGCCTGTGCCACGAGAGGAGGTCCCGTGTTCGTTGAACTCATGCCGCTCCTCGCCGGCCGAACCGTGCTCATCACAGTGGCCAAGGTGGATGACCACACGCTCCGCGTCAACGTCATTCCTGCCCAGGCCAAGGCCGACGAGAACCTGGCTCTCACCACGCCACTCACCTTTACCGGCCTGCCCGAGGAACTCGATGCCGAACTCGGCAAGCACCTGGCCGGCTACGTCCAAACCCACCAGCAGACCGCCAACTCGCTGGCCGAAGCCAAGGCCACCATGGAGGCTGCGGCCAAGGCAGCTCAGGAGGAGGCAAAGCGGAAAGCTGAGGAGCGCAAGAAGGCGATTCAGAAGCCATCCGCAACCACCACGCCTGCATCCTCAGATCCTGCTGAGCCTGTGCCCGCTTCAGGTTCATCGGGCACACTTGGGCTGTTCCCACCTCCAGCGCCCGAGCCTGCTCCAACCCAATTGAAAGGAGGACTCGCCCTCTAATGGAAAGCAAACCACTGTCCCGCTGCTTCGAATTCAATGGAGTGAAACTCCCTGACCCCGATCCCAACCTTTCCGTCGAGGATGTCCGGGCCCTCTATAGTCTGATAAGGTTACTGGTTTGATTTCCCTGCAAGATGGGGCGGTGAAAAGGGCAATGTATGCGGCGTCGCTGGATAGATAATTTTCAGAGCACATTGACTTTTTCCCTTCCTCTGGTTTGGTCCTGGTGTTCTGGCTTTTGCCTGGCAACTCCTGACTGAAACTTGATCTGCTTTGGTCGGGCTCCGCCTGAAGCGAAGCCCTGCGTAGCCCGAAGGGCGGAGCGCTTAGGGCGAGCGGAAGGTGGAGCCCGACCAAAGCGCCGCGAGAGTGTCGCCCACCCTCTTTCTTCCAAACCAATTTGATGAAGGGCCGTCAAACAGATCGAGGGGCATTCCACCGATAAACCCGGGCGAGGAGTTGAGTGAGCGGCTACCGGATAGTTTCGACGCCGAGATTGCATTGGCGCTTTCAGGTAGTGCGTCCTGACGGACTACCGGACGTTGCCTTGACGCTGTTCGCCAACGAGTTGTTGAAGTCGCTCTCCGAGTCTTCGGTGCCAATTTATCTGCGTGCGATCCTTGATCTGGCGAATTGGGCGCTAGCCGATCGAGCCGTCGCTTTGCAGGGGTGGGAATTGTTAGGGCCTCCCCAGGGAGTGCGCAATCTTCTGCGCGAGTATCTGACCGTCGCTACCCACTGCAAACTAGTTACGAGACCTGATCTCGTCGGCTTGAGGGTCACCTACGTCAATGCGACGAGTGGAACCCGTATCAACGTGCGCGTGCTGTTGTCGGCACTCAAGCGCCTATACGAGTTGCTCATCACGCACGGCCTCTATTCGCACGCGAATCCGATGATTCATGAAGACGCCGCGAGGGTCGGGGCTGAACTCAGGGAGCAGTACCGCCAGGCCGTACGGGCTATACGAGGACGCAATCCTATGCCGGCAGTGAGCGGAGTGGACGAACGATCCGGCATCCGGCTTTCGGAGAACTACTTCCGTTGTGTCGAGAGGGAATGGATACCCCAGACGATCGATGATCGTAATTTCCCCAATCTTGTCTACGCCGCGGGCAAGCGGCATGGATGGAGATTGCGCGAACTATGCGTGGCCAGGACTCTGTTTGAGTCTGGCGCCCGCATCTCGGAAGTGGTCGGACTCACTGCTCTTGACTGGTCCCAGAGTGGATTCCGGAACCTCTTGGGCGCATGTAATAAAGGTAGTCATGGATTGAGGACCAAGACGCTGGTGATCTCCAATCCGACAGTCAAACTTTATCGGCGTTACTTCGACGACGACCATCAGGGGCGCTGCGCGCACGATGCAAGACAATTGCGGGTTAGTGACCTGACGAGCCTGTCTCGCACGGATCCCCCTTTGTTGGCGGAGACTCCTCTGTTCCTGACCGAACGGGGAACACCCCTGAGCGCAAGGCTTTTCAGGGAAGAGTACTGGAAGCCGGCGTTGGAGGCGGCGGGGATGGATGCGGATCCTCACCAAGCCCGTCATTGGTTTGTGACGAACGCTTTGCGCAACATCGATCGGACCGCAAAGGATCAGGCTGATCGGGTGAGGCGGCGCCAGCAGCTCATACAATACATGGGGTGGCTTTCCGGAGAAAGGACATTGCAGGCGTATGATCACGTCCAGCGAGCTGCTGACTTTCGAGTTGAGCTCCAGGCTGTTCACAAGGAGATGCAGAGGCGAGAGCGGAACGTTACGTTGAATCCGGACTCATCTCCAGGAGTCCAGAAGCCCGAAATTCTTACGCCGCCTCCGGTGGCTAGCGCAACCAGCGAAGATCTAGCCTTCCTTTTGGGAGAAGACAGTGACGATTGAGGAGGCGGTCACCAACTTGAGGGCCGTTATCGGCGATGGATGGCCGAAGATGAAGCCCCTTCCCGAAGAGCCGGTGATTGCCCTGTGTGAGGCCCTGTGGCTGGCTGGCCATCGACCCAATGTGGCGAGGGTTGCATCGTACTTTTCGGGCGGCTGTTCCCGGCCATTCCTCCCAGGTGTTGGTGCTTGGCGTCGGCAACATGGGTACGCAAAGAAGGCCAAGTATCCACGAATCGGCAGCATTGAGGATCTGACCCCGCACATTGCTCCTGAGATTGCGGTCGCGCCCCTGACCTGCTTTGATCCGACGAACGATGGTCGCTGGCCTGCTCCCCCAGCGAGCGTCATCGGTTATATCCGCGGTATCGAAAACCCCTCCCTACGAAATGCCACGGCCCTTTACGCAGCGCTGAAGGACCTGAGCCAATCCCAGTTTTACTCAAGGATCGTGAGTTTTGTCAGCGCAATCCGTCGCCTAATGACAGAACGGGGTATCGAGGATATTACCAACATAGACCCCGATGATCTGTTCCGCCGCCTACTCGAGAAGGAGATTGGTTTAGACCTTTCTGAGTCCCAGCGTGTGCACCTTCCCCAGAGTTGGAACATGATCAGGAACTGCTTTGACGACTATGCGGTAAGGTTGTCTCCGGCGCAACGAGAAGCGGTGTCACGGCACTTCATCCCGCCAATTGTTGATCGCCGGAGAATCTCCAAATATGGCGCTTACAGTGTGTGGAAGCGGAAACAGCAAGCAAGAGTTAAGGCAAAGACCGACGTTGTTCACAGTCGCTTTCACCCGCTGCGGTACATTGCTAAGCTCCGGCTCAACCAGTCTCGACGAATGTTCGAAGCGACCCGGCAGGCAATCGAACACGTTCAGCTACACCAGCTTCCATTGCCGCACTATTTCAGCTACGACGAGAAATGCCCATTGGAAAGCGGCCGTAGCATGCGCCAGAGAGTGCACATGACACTCTGGGACACGGTCTCCCGGTGGGACCAGATGATAGCGCTCGGTTACCGCTCGATTGAGAAGCTTCGTTTGCGGCGCAAACGAGGAGGGGAATTCTCCCCCAACAGAGTCTGCTATCAAGTGGAATACCGCCGTACGGAATTGCTCGAGAGTGGCGTGACGGCTTTGGAGCCATGGTTCCTGGAACTCTGCGACCACTATGTCCTCTCCGATACGCAGAGTGCCGACTTATTGCGCCGGCGTAGCGAGTTCTACCAGCGCTGGGGTTATGACGGCAGGGATCGTTGGTACGTACCGCTGCGGATCGTCGGCTGGGGTTCCCACCTGAGAGAGTGGGAATTTCTAAGGCAAAGAGGCCACCGGCTGTTTAGTAGTGAAGGTGTGTTTGTAGCGGCCCTGTTTGGTCATTTGGCAATCCGCCTCCAGACCATCACCGGAGCAAGGCTCGGAGAAGTCCAGCAGGTGGCCCAAAATCCTGACTGCATAAAGCAACTCGTAAATGTGGGTCCTAAGGCGGCTACGCGTTGGCTCTTGCGATTGATACCGAAGGGAGAGGCCACAGAGCGCCGAGATTATTACATTGATGAGGATACCAAAAACGACCTTTTGGAAGTCGTTAGTGTTTTGCGCAGCAAAACAGAAACGAAGAAGCTTCCCGTCGTCCTGCCAGAGTTCAGCAAGACGCCTCCGGATCGATATGTCTTCCAATGGGCTGGCAAGGCGCTCGACCAAGGTGAATTGAACTGCATGATTCGCTTTCTGTTGCATGGCGCAGCGATCCGCGCTGCCGACGGCAAAGCCGTACACCTCACCTCCCATGCCCTTCGTCACGCGTTTGCGACGGAATTGGCCAGTCTCAAAGTCCCCGTCGACGTGATCGCGGCGATCCTTCATCAACGCGACACCACGGTAACGAAGTATTATTCGCAGCCCACGGGGACGCAGGTTATGGAAGCGGCCGAAATGATCTTTGTCGACCGGGTTGATGTTGCCGGAGAGGCTCTCCGAAGTCCGACTGAGATTGGCCGCATGCTGAGGGAAGCGGAGGGCAAGGTCGGCGCTCTGACGGAGGTTTTAGGCGGAACGTGTGTGGTCGCGAACACGTGCCCCGCAAAGTTCGCCTGCATCGGATGTGCGGGAAATGCGCCAGACCCTGGCAAGCGTCATCAGATCGAGCGTAAGCTCGCTTGGGCGCAGCAGCAGGCCAGTTGGGCCGAAAAACAGAATTTGCTCGCCGAGGTCCGACAGATGAAACAACTCGCCCAGGACTGCGAACTGATGCTGGAAGAGATGAATCTCATCGAGAGCGCCAGGAGAGATACAGCCCAGGCCGTCACTGTCGCACACCACGAAAGGTTGACGGAATGAATAGGGGTGACAGAACTATACCTCACTGGTTGCGTCCGCAATGGGAAAAGAAGAAACGGGAAACAGCGCTACGTATCGCTGACGCGGTCGAGAAACTGACGAGTGAGAGGAGGCCGGTTACTTTCTCCTCGATACGAGAAGCGGTGAAGATTCTCTACGGATTGTCATTGTCTACAAACACCATCCGACGAAATGAACTTGCCTACGAGATCTACCGGCAACATAGCAGGCAACCGAGGGCCCGAAATGGCAGAACCCCATCTCTATTGTCCCTATACAAGGAGACCGATGTGGACGACAGAGCAGCTTTGTATGCGAAAGTTGCTCGACTCCGCAGAGAACCCAAAGACAGTTTGATCACCCGACTGATTCGATTGGAAAGTCAATTCAGCCGACAAGCCCACGTTGAAAATAAACTTCGCGAAGAAGTCATCCAAATCAGCCTGAAGCTGTCGGACTTTGAAAGAACGGCGAGGCGTAGCGCGAGAGATTAGAGGTGGCAGAGGCGCTTTAGCCGTATCACCCTCCACCGCCAATTCCCAATTGCAGTGCTGTCCCCACACCCACCAAGCCCCAAAAAACACGAGGAGGACCTTATGAAGGTCGAAGGACTGGTTCGTGAATTCAATTACAACGGAGTGCGTTTGCCCGATCCAAACCCGAAACTTACTGTCGACGAAGTTCGCAATCTGTACGCAGCGGCCCATCCTGAAATCGCGACCGCGGCGATTGAGGGTCCCGAGGCCATAGGGAACAAACTGATCTTCCGTTTCAGCCGTGCTATCGGAACGAAGGGCTAGATTCATTAGCCTTAGTGTCACCGCCTCGCCAATCTACCCTGCGCCGTTCGAGGCTTGCTGGATGGAAGTGCAATGCCCTGCGAAACATCGCCTCGATGACGTCGAGGACAGTAGCTTAAGTGTGTGCTTCAACCGGCCTGCCCAGAGAGCAATCATCCGGATGTCGGCCTAAAATCTGCCGCGTACTCTTAAAAGAAGGGAAACGAAATGACCCGCTCTATGCGGCGCTGCCGCATTTTCTTCTCTAGCAGAATCAGCTATTTACGAAGGTCCTCAAAAAGTGGTGGAAATGCACACCAGTATCCCGACATCGCCACAGCCGCAATCACTGGTCCTGAGGCATCCGGAGACAAGTTGCGCTATCAGTTCACGCGAGCCATCGGCACAAAGGGATAACCAATGAGCCGAAACACTCGTAGAAAGGAGGTAACGAAGCAGGCGGTCCTGGCGGAACTCGAAAGCCTTCGCCAGGGCCGCCATGCACGTTACCGGACACTCGTGGGGAGGTTCGCCAGATGCCGGCACCTGCAACACACAGCCGCATTGTTCGTCGCCGCAGTCGATGCCAGCGCTCGCACATACAACCGCACGCCACTCGCTGCCCCACCTGGCTGGCTTCCTCCGGTCAGTTGATGGCACAAGGAACCGGCTTACTGCTGCCCCGACTCGCTGGCGTCCCGCCAATCCATCGCGTGGTTGCCGACGATCGTTTGGCCGTAATGCTGGCCAAGTCTCTCGCCGAGCTGGACATTGGTCTCCCGGGAGATTGGAAAAGAGCAGAAGGCGATCCAACATCCTTCACCAGGCTTACGCTTGAGCGCTGGATCAAGGCACACGGAGGATCAGCCATCCGTCGCCGCTTCCTTCTGGTTGCCAGCATTAGCGACACTCCCTGCGAATGGGCAGAGCGTGATGAAAGCAAGCCCAGCCAGTTGTTCCTCACTGTCGAGCCTTCCGAGGCAACCTGCGGTTGCGTGACCCTTGGTCCCACCCTGGAACCGCTGGAGAAAGTTCATCCACAACTGCCAGTGACGTTCTTCAACCTCTTCGTTGGAGCCCTTAACAGGTGGATCCGGGTCTACGACTTCAGGGACGCTGAAGAACGTGCCGAGACGCTGTGGGAATGGGCCTCGCAGGAAGATGGCGCTGACAAGTACGAAATCCCAGACGTGCAAGGGTCGATTCCGGCGTGCATGCGGCAGACAGCATTGGAAGTTGAGCTTGCCTACCACGAGGCCAGAATCAAAGATCCGCTAGCAGCGAAGCTGGTCGAAGCTGCAATCAATCTTGATCGCGTATCCGCCCAGGCTAAACGACCCGAGCTTGGTGACGACATCGGAGAACAACTCTCAGATTGCAATCCGCCTCTGCCCTGTCTACTGGCTCAGTTTGCTGAAGCTGATTCCGTAGCGGCGGCATTCGATGAAGAAGCACAAGGAATGTTAGAAGTCACGCCGGAACCGAATCTGATTATTCCATTCGATCCCGGCGACACCGGGAGGGTTCATGACGCATTCCACGTGCTCGGCGTGGCCTGTGAGACCGTTGCCGCGGCAAGCAAAATGATCGACCTCATGCCAAGCAACGACAAGTGGGTCATTTGAGAGTCACTGTCAGCATCGGGAGAAAGGGGCTCAGTTTCATCCGGTTCTTAGGAAACCGAGGTGCACGGCCTCATCGGCGGGGACGCGGTCAACGACTCTACACTGGTTTCTATAGTGGGCTAGCGCTGTTGTGACACGAGGCTTTTCGAACGAGGCGAACTGAGGCCGATCCGACGAAGTTGTGAAGGCGGACCCGGTTGGATTGCCTGGTCAAAAGCGGGCTTCCACGGCGTTGTTCAGGGAAGACATCTTGCCAGCTTCCGCGTCTCGGACAACCTCGCGCAGCCGGTACATCCCAGCCCGCACGGTCAGCCTAGTAGCTACAGTGAGCCCTGACTGGCTAAGCTTTGCCAGCGTTTCGTCGCTTAAGCGCAATTCCAGGGCCCGCTCATCCCCCGCTACATACTCGCCGTCGCGGTCGAATAGAGCGGTAGTAAAAGTCAGTACGTTGAGACTTCGGCCCCCCACCCTTCGAAACCGGAGCGCCCGCAAATCCAGGTGGGTCATGACCGTGAGCGTTGCCTCCTGGTCATTGAGCTTGCTGTACTTCGTGTGCACCTCGACAGGGAGCCCGTGGGACTCCTCCAGGGAAAAGATCGCACTTTCCGTTTCTGCCTTTGCCGGGCTGAACGCCTGGCCCGGCTAGCGTTGTGAAGAGGCCTTCCCTGGGGCGAAATACCCACGCCGGGCTTGCACCGTCAGCACTTCGGACGAGTTAACGCGAACTTTCAGCTCGTGGAATGCGCCATCGGCCTTTAGATTCTGAGGCGAGAAAGTTAGGACGTAATAAGCGGCTGGAAGCGCGCCCACAGTGCGAAACCCTTCGTCAAGGTCGTTGCTGTTGTGGAAGAAAGCTCCTCCCGTGGCCGCCGCGAGGGTAGCCAGAACATCACGGGCTTCCGTGAGGCCTTGATGCTCGATCACGGACTTGCGGGCCTCGAGGTCAGGCCGCCCCGGCGTGGAAGTAAAGTAGGCGCCGGGATCACCGCCTCCTGGGGCATAAGCATACAGGCCCTGGGCATCGAGCGTATTGATGACCACGCTGGAGCGTAAAGCGCGATCAATAATCTCCTCCACCTCGATCTCATGCGTGGAGGAGAGAAACCCCGAGGAGACGAGCACCAGATTTCGTTGCCCGGGCATGGCAGCGAGGCGGCCCACCACCTGCGCCAGTTTATCCAGGGCAGATTTCGATTCCAGGGCGGCAAGCTCCCAGACGCGACGCGCTTCCTGGTTACCTTCCACCCGCGAGTTCAGGTTCATGAAGTCTGTTTCTCCTTGCGTTTGTTGCCCAGTGCAAGCTGCGGCTTCTGCATCAGCGATCTGAGTGGCAACCGGATCGTGCACCTGCGCGATCAAGTATGCCTGATATTCGCCGATTCGCGGACATGTGCTCGCCATCAAGGGAGACGTCTTCGACCGGGGTTGGATGCGGGAAAGAGCTTTGCGGAGCTCGCTGCGATCGGCGGTGAACTCCAGTTCACGGACGCCGGAAGAGGTGAAGACCGCCACGCGGTCTTCCGCCTGCAACGCGGACATGAGGTAGCGGTCGGCCGCCGCCCGGCTTCGCGCCACATCGGGATTACCCATGTGGAGGTCGTCAAAATAGAGCGCCACGAAGCGCTGAGGTGTGACGGGAACGGCGGGCGATTGTGGCGTTAACCCAGGCTTCGTGATTTCTCTCGCCCCCGCCTGAACCGCTCCGGATGGAGCGCCTGCTTCCTCCACCGAGAATCCGGATATAAGTTGAGGCTTGCCGTTGTCGAGTAAGGTAAAGTCCTCTTTGTGTAGGCCGTCTATCGCCCGGCCCTTCGAGTCGCGCACCACCACACGGATAACCACCAAGTTGCGCTGCACACTCAGTTGATAGGTGGATTGGGCTTCATGGTCGGACGCTCTAGATTGCCCGGGGGCTTGTTCGGGATGGGCGGAAAGCCAGGCAACTAAGACTAGACCTGAGAACAGCCGCAAGCCGCGCGGCAGCCAGTAGAGACTCCGGCCGGCGTGCCTCCTCATACCAAAGCCTCGCAAACTGGAACTTGCACCTTCATTTCCAGCCTGTCTGGAGCATATACCCGACCGCCTCTGAATACAAGGTTCCAATCCAGTTTTCAGTGCTGAGTGCCCCACGCACAAACGGACGGACGGTTTTACTTCTCCAGTTCTAGAATCTCAGGGAACTCCCCTGGCCAATCGAAGACTCGCTCCCTCAGGATGGTAAGCGCAATAATTTGATCGGATGCAGTAATCCCGCATCCGACTGCCGGACGAGAAATTCGTCTTGCTGACCCCTTCGGAATCGTGAGAAGACATGCGCTCACAATGGACGGCATGCATCCTGATCTGGAGCCGCCGATGAAGGAACGCCCCTGTCGCTACTGCCAGCAACTTTTCCAGCTTTCCCGTTATCATCTCCACCAGCTTGTTTGCAGTCGACCTGATTGCCACAGGCAGGGCCGCCGGGAACATCACCGCCGAAAGCTTCGTACCGATGCCAAGTACTCAAGGTAACAGCCATGCAGGCCTATGTCGCCATCGGAACCAATTGCGAATTCAAGCTCAGCGAAGCCGTGCTTGTATATCGGGCTGGAGGTGGAGGAGCCTTTGCCAGCCTCCACCGCGTAAAGCAGGCTGACGATGAAGCTCCCCTTCTGGCGCCGGGTGAACCCCTTACTTCGGCCTTCGTGCGCGCACTTGCCCAGGGGCTTGGAGCACAGGTGAAATCGGAGATATTCCCAGAGAACATCCTGGCGCGCACTCCCGATCTGCTGGCGTGGTGGTCACGGCCGCAATGCAGGGTGATGTTCTTGGGCGGAACTGATCAGGAAGCACGGAAAATGAATGGTCTTTTCTTCCCCCATCCCGGGTTGGTGTTCAAGGTCGTAGGCAAGGATCTTTTCGTGCGGGCAATCGCAACGATCTCACGGCCGACACCGGAAACGCCGCTGAAGATGGCTCCATACTGGAACACCGACAGTCGAGGTTTGGTCTGTGCCGGCAGCATGCGCGTGCCTGAGTTTTCCGATGTTGCCTCGATATCTGCTTTCGAAGCTGCTTACTTTCAATCGGAATTCACCCATGCAGCCGGGGCAGTCCGGCTTACGAGTCATCCTGGAGGATTCATCGGGCTATGGAAAAGCCTCGCAGGCAGGAAGAGGTTTCCAGTTCAGTACTTGATCGACGCCGGCGAGACGCTACAAGAATTCGTCACACGCGGAGATGACCGCTGAGGAGCCGACCATGGATACTCACCGCATCCACCCGGAGCTGCTTGAGCGGCAGGTGCGTGTGCTGGTGGTGGGCTGCGGAGGGACCGGCAGTGCGATTGTGGCAGGATTGCCTTATCTCCATCAGTCACTCCTGGCCCGCGGCCATCCCGGGGGATTGCACGTCACGGTCATGGACGGTGATACGATCTCGCCCACCAATTGCGTCCGCCAGCCTTTCGCACGATCAGAAATCGGTCATAACAAGGCGATCGTTCTGGTCAACCGACTGAACATGTTCTGGGGACTCAAGTGGGAGGCGATCCCTGTCCACCTGAAAGCAGGCACGTTCATCTCACGCAGCTATTCTGGTGATGACCTGCATGCTCACATTGTCGCGGGATGCGTCGATACGCGTGCCGCAAGAGCTGCGATTCGTGATGCAGTTGGGAAATGGAGCACTGTATCGTACTGGCTCGACCTGGGGAACAATGCCGACAGCGGACAATTCATCCTGGGCGAACCGCTCAATCAGCGGAATCGCAGGTCAAGGCAACGACTCCAAACTGCGGCGGAGTTATTTCCTGAGATAGTGGACCCAGCTCTCGACGATGACGGAGAGCCAAGCTGTAGCGCCGCGGCTGCCCTGGAAAGACAGGAACCGTTCATCAACTCAACCCTCGCCCAACACGCGTTGGCCTTGCTGGCGCGGTTGTTCCGATACGGGATGGTGTGTTATCACGGCGGTTTCATCAACCTCTCAACGGGAGTGGGCAGCCGTTTGCCGATTGATGCCTCCTTGTGGCGGCGACTCCGACGGCGCTGCAAGAGTGAAAAGAGCAGAGAGTAAGATCGGCCAGAAAGTCCCTTTCAGCCCCACCTGCTGCAATTCCTGACACACTTTTGCTCGCCTTTACGCAATCTAGTGGAAGGTGCTCGCATGGCTGAAACTGAAAGACAGTTTAAGGGCATCCGTTGGTTCCTCCGGCTTGCCATTGGCGTCTTGCTCCTCGCGGTCGCGCTTGGAAGCGCGATTTATCTCCTTGGGCGCCTTCTCGACTACATGTGAGCCTCAGTACTGATAAATCAACCCAAAGACAAAAGCCGCTCGCAATGCTGACCCTCACCCAACAGGCCCGGGTCTTGTTGTCCTGCTGAGGTACGCAATTCTCGACAGCTATCTCAGACCATGCTACTCTGACTGGCGTTTAAGCATGAAATGAGATAACCACAGAGGAACCTTTGGATATCCAGGCAATCGTGAAAGAGTTGAAACGTGAACGCGACCGGCTGAACACAGCAATCGTAGCTTTAGAAGGAACAGACTTACCCCCAGCTCCCCGGAAAGCATCCCCAGCTACCAGTGTTCCTGCCCCACGAGCCAAGAAGCGTCGCCACCTTACCCCGGAGGGCAGAAAGCGTATTTCGGATATGATGAAGAAGCGGTGGGCCGAGAAGAGAAAGAAGGCCTCCCGAGGCGCCAAATAAGCTCGCATCACCTCCACTCATCGCTCCCGTACGAGCATTCCTCTGGCTAGCCGCTGGCTTCTTGCTCCTAACCTGAATAATTCACATTTCTAAAGACACCAAAAGCCTCCTGTGGTACAAACACGGTGTTCATGCGGGTTTGAACCAAACGAGGAGGCTTTCGGTTGACCGAGAATAGTACAGCACAGTGTTTGTTGTTTTCCAATATTTTTCCGAAGCCGGTGGTTGCGCAGTTTGATAAGCGCCAGAGCAGTTCCGATGGCGGCGCGATCCTGCTGAAGGCTGCCGACCGTCGGATGCAACTGACGGAGGCGCTGGCGGCCTGCTTGAAGGACGAGCGGCAGCCGGGCAAAGTCGACCATGCGATCGAGGAACTGCTGGCGCAGCGTATCTTCGGTATCGCCTGTGGCTATGCCGATGCCAACGACGCGGCTCGATTGGGCGAAGACCCCGTGCACAAGATGCTGATCGGGCGCGATCCGGTGGAGGGAGCGGACTTGGCCTCGCAACCGACCCTGAGTCGCTTTGAGAATGTCCCGGACCGCAAGCAGCTTTACCGGATGGGTGAGGCGCTGGCCGACCGCGTTATTGAGCGCCATGGCCGCCGGCTGCATGGGCGCGCCCAGCGGATCACCCTCGACCTCGATGTGACCGACGATCCCACGCACGGTGCCCAACAGTTGAGCTTCTTTAACAGCCACTACGATACCTGGTGCTATTTGCCGCTGCTG
Source organism: uncultured Acidobacteriota bacterium (assembly GCA_963831905.1). Lineage (GTDB taxonomy): Bacteria > Acidobacteriota > Terriglobia > UBA7540 > UBA7540 > CAVROP01. The sequence goes on from CAWHRX010000008.1 coordinate 43,590, forward strand.
GGTTTCTTGAGCTTCAACGACGAGAAGGAGCAATACCTGTGTGCGGCGGTGCTGCGGCCGGGCAATGCGCCAGCCAGCGAGGGAGCGATCGGCATACTCTGGCGCATCCTGAAGCGGGTGTGGGCAGCCTTCCCCAAAGCGCGCGTCCGAGTGCGGTTGGACGGCGGCTTCGCTGATCCGCGGCTGCTGGACTTCCTGGATGTCATGGGGGTCGAATACGTGGTCGCCATGGCTAAAAATGCGGTGTTGAACCGCCTGGCCGAGCCCAAGATGCAAGCAGCCCGCCGGCTTTCGCAAGAGACGGCGAAGACGGAGCACATTTACGGAGAAACTGGCTACGCGGCCGAGAGCTGGTCTTCGCAGCGGCGGGTGATCTTCAAGGCGGAAGTGGTGCGCCAAGAAGGTAAGGAGCCGAAAGACAATCCGCGCTTCGTCATCACCAACCTGAAGCAGAGCCCGCAAGGGATTTACGAGCACGTCTATTGTGAGCGAGGCGAGATCGAGAATCGCATCAAGGAACTGCATTACGGATTGGAGATCGACCGGACGAGCTGCACGAAGTTTCTGGCCAATCAGTTCCGGGTGCTGATGACGGCGGCGGCTTACGTCCTGATGCAGGAGTTGCGTCTGCGGGCTGCACGCACCGCTTGTGCGCGGGCGCAGGTGTGGACCTTGCGCGAGCGGTTGCTGAAGTTGGGGGCCAGTGTGATCGTCTCGGTGCGTCGTGTGGTAATTCATCTTCCTGTCTCGTTCCCGTTCCTGGGCAGCTTCCGCCAGATCGCCCTCAGCTTTGGCGCTTCGAGCGGATAGCCAATTCCTCTTACTGGGATCATGTCGAACCATTTCTTCTGCGACGAGACTCTCGCCGAGGTGTCTTCAAAAACCGCCGCATTCCTGCGCTGACGGGAGGAACGAACCCAACTGCATGCCCTGGCACTTCGGTTCGGGCTGCCGGGTTCGTCTCATGCCAAGCAAAACGAGCCAGAACCAACCTTCACATGCCGTTCATGAATAAAGCGGGCTAACGGCTGCCATAGGAACCGCGATCTATAGGTTTGTTCACCTTCTCAACTACTTGTGAGCCCCACAGTTCGGACGAAGTGCATTGTTGAACCGACGCGGCACTACTTAGGAAGCTCGTATACACCTTCCGTGTCCCACGTCGAACTTCCATCTGCTGCGGCGCTTTTGAACGTATTGGTTCCCTTTCCCTTGATGCCTTTGAGCTTCCCCTCGCCACGAACGAGGGTCCACTTTTCGTCGCCGCTTTGGGGCGCCGCGTCTTTCACCGTCATGGTGCCCTCACCACGGTAATAAGCTTTGTCCCCGTTGGCCATGGTGTCCACGTAGTAGAAGCGGTAGTGGGACGTATTGCCGCTAGTTTCAGTCAACAACGTGTACACGCCTTCCTTGCTCTGAATTCCCGCAATCTCTACGGGCGTGGTCCAGGTACACTTGCCTTGGCTGATGGTGAAGGAATGGTTCGGTCGGTCTCCTATCTGGATCGAGTGCTCCTGGTCGGCCTTTCCGCATTGCGCGGTTCCCGAGACTTTGGTCTGCGCGCTAGCCAACGCCGCCAACCCCAAAACGATGAGAAGCGTGAAGATGATTTTGAGTCTCATAGATCCTCCTTGGAATACATGCTCGCCCGTGGCGTGGCCGCGGGCAAAGGTTTGGTGGCCATGGCACAAAGTCGGTGTCGTGGCCTGGTTAACGACGGAGCCGTCCAAGAAACCACGGCGTCAAGAGCATGCCGTAGCCCGACAGCGCGGCCCAGTTCAATTGCAAACTTCACCCGCACCGACGCATGCCAGCTTTTCCTGAAGGCGGTCGTAAGGAAGTTTTGTGTCCGCCACATCGCAGACACCCTGCGGTGGCACTTCTACAGTCTTAGTGAGATGTACCGATACTACGCGCCGGATATTACCAAGTCAAGCCAGTCCGCCCAGGAGTATTTGGTGGGGTGGGAAGGCACGCCGACATCGCATTGAAAAGTCCACGGGCCTTCGTGGGCCATCGCTTTTTGTTCACAGGCTCTGTCCCGACGATGATTTGCTCCGCGATGATGTCGCCGCCTCCACGACGACCGCACACATTCTTCAGAGAAAGGAGGTCCCGGATGCGCCTTACCGGAAAGAGTCGACTCGGCTTCTACCCGCTGCCCTTGTCCGAGGCCCAGCGGATTCGCAGGTTTCTCCTCTTCCCCGACCAGCCCTCCTCCGCGATCGACCCGTGTGTTGGCGATGGCGTGGCCTTCGAGGCAATCACTAGCGATGCCGACGTGATTCGTTACGGAATCGAGCTTGATGCCTACCGCGCCGAGCAAGCCAGGCAGCGTATTCCCAACATCGTCCAGGGAAATACGCTGGAGGTGCAGTGCCAGGTTGAGTGCTTTGGTCTCCTGTATTTGAATCCGCCTTACGATTGGGCCCTTGGGCCGGCTGACAGTCGTCGCACCGAGCCGGCATTCCTGAGTCACACGTACCGCTGGCTGAAACCCGGTGGCGTGCTGATATTCGTCATCCCCGGCGACCGCCTGGCCGAATGCAGTCAGATTCTCTCCACGCATTTCCGTGATGTCCGCGTTTACCGGCTGGAAGCCCCTGAGTGCGTCCGCTACAAGCAGGTGGTTGTCATCGGGGCACGGCGAAGCCGACGTGAGAAAGAGCGGCTGACGGACAACGACATCACCAGAGCACGGCTTTACTACGCCGGCTTGGCAAGGGATTCCTCCCAAATCCCGGTTCTGCCTTCCGAGCCCGAGCTGCGATATGCAGTTCCTGAGAGCGGGCCGGCACAACTGGTCCACCGAGGGCTGCCACTTGATGAGATCGAAGACCTGCTGCCGCAGTCATCGGCTTACAGGCAGGCTGGGAGGATCCTTTTCGCTGAGTCTGTGTCAGCAACCGGCCGGCCACTTACACCGTTGCACGCAGGCCACGTAGGTCTCCTTGCCTGCTCGGGCCTCCTTAACGGCATGTTCGGCTCAGGGGATCAACGCCATGTATCGTGCTGGCAGGCGGTGAAGGTGACAGACAAAACAGAGGAAGAAGAGGATGGAGTGATCACCATCAGAGAGAAGGAACGATTCTCCAACGAGCTGACCCTCGTGTATTCCACCGGCGAAGTAGCGATACTGAAGTAACCGCATCAACCCTACCGCGTCTTTCTTCGTCGACCCGTACGAATCCCGAGAGGAAAATCATCATGAAGAATGCCCACGAGCGCTTCGGCGTCTTGGAGTATACGAAGCGTATGAAGGACACCACCACGCGAATCCGGCTGCGGCTGGATCGGTTTATTGGCGAGGTAGAAAGCAACGGAAGCTGCCAAGCTCATCTTATCTCTGTCCTCGGTGGAGATTCCGACGTGGGAGCGATCTGGGCGGCCGTCGTCGAACAGCATGTCTTCACGGTGGAGGCTCCGGGTATGGATCCACTCACTGCCAGCCTGGGTGAAGCCGCGCAGTGCTTTCGCGGAACCATCAGCATTGCCGGCCGCAAGCCGATCCGCCACCTGGTCGCGGTCTCGGCAGAACTGGCCAACACACGTCCGGGAATGGACACGGAAGGCAGGCGCACCATCCTGTGTGATAACGACCCGACGTTTGTGCTTTACCGCATCGCGCAGCGCTATGGATTGCCTGTCATGCCGAAGTGGGCAACTTGGTTCAAGGAGGAACTCAGCCGGCGCGGAATGATCCAGCCGATCGCGGGCATGGGATGTTCTCCTGTCCTGGTTAGAGGGTCGAAGAAAGTGTTCTTGAAGTGGATTGGAAGGGCACTGAGGCAGCAGAGGATCGCGTTTCCCGAGAGCAATGGACCGGTCTGCTGGAGCTTGGCAAGCAGCTTCTTCCGAATCGACACGAGTGATCACGAGGAGGGAAGTAGCCCGGAAGGAGGCGCATGACGTTGCTTCTCTCAGTCGGCAGAGGACGATTCGACTGGGCCATTGGACAAGATTTACGCTGGTGGGTCTAGATTGCGCCACTGAGTGTAATCGGTCGTTCGGCACTTCTCATCTTAAGCTGTCCAAGTGCCGACCGTGGTGGTGTCAGCTGCGATTAGTAAACAGCAGCAGTAAGCACGGAGGCGGCAACTACGACCGTAACAAAGAGATGGCTTAATCATTCCCGCATGGCAGCTCATCTCTCCAAATCCGCAGTCCAGTTCAGCACCACTTGGATTTGTGTTATCTCCGGTTCCTTCACACGTTCGAGCATGAGGATTCGCTTGCCATCGGGGGCGACATCGTAATTCGGTCCGGCGATGGTGGTATGCCAGAATTGACCCTGGAAAACAACTTCCGGCTTTCCGACCATGAGCTTGGGAGCGGCGGCCACGCTCGCCCGAAAGAGCGTGTCGCCGGCCTCGTAATAAAGTGCGCGTCCATCCCGCGACCAGACCGGCTCAGTCCCCCCTGCAGCCGAAACTTGGATCGTCTCACCCGGGCCGGGGAAGCGTCTCACGTACACATTGTTACCCTCGTCCGCGGCAACATACGCCAACCAATGACCGTCTGGAGAAAACGCCGGGTAGCCCGCATCCTTGAGGTACAGATAGGGCTGGCGACCGGCTGCGAGCGGAAGCATCCAGATTGCAACGCTCTGATCGTCGATCTTATACCTCTCGAGCGCGATGAGGCTTCCATCGCTGGACCAGGAGTCAAGATGGAAATGATCGGGGATCGCTGCTATGGACCGTTCCGGCCCGCTGGCATCCACGGGGAAAACATAGGCCTGTTTGCGGCCGTTGCCTGCGTAAGCGATTTGCTTGCCGTCGGGCGACCAGACCGGGATCTCGTTTTCCCCTGGGGCCAACGTCATCTGTTGGAATGTCCCGCGCTTCAGATCGTAAATCCAAATCTCAGGGTTGGGCAGACGGACGGTGAGGGCCAACTCAGTGCCATCGGGAGAAAAGCGCGGCGACTGGTAAAGACCCGGCCGGAGCGCGAAGGGCTGAGCCTTCCCGCCCGGCCCGATCCAGTCCAGGCTGTTTCCATAGACCATGGCGGGGCCGCTCAGGTAGACCAAGGTGCCTGTCGCAGAAATGTCGAATAGCGGCGCGCCGGAAGCAGGAACCGTCAGCAAATCACTGATCACAGCGACCGGCGTGCCCTTCACCTCCAGCCGGTCCGGATCAAAACGAACCATCATGAGGCTGCCAGCCCGCGCATAGACGAGGATGTTCGGCGGTACAAACCGCGCGGCCGAGCCGCCGGTGATTAGCTCCCGCCTCTGTCCCGAAGGCAGCAAAACAGCTTCAATGATGGCGTCATCGAAGCTCCCTTTGCTCCACGCCGTCAGTAGCAGTGCCTTGCCGCCGGGCAGTAGCTGTGGCCAACTGTCTCCCACTTGCTGACTCGCCGGCTGGGTTAAGGCCTGCGGTGTTCCACCCGTAGAAGTTACGCGGTAGATCCCCGACATCACATTGGGCGCGAAGTAAATGTTGCCATCGGCATCCCAGTGGCCGCCGTAGTAAGCCGCGAGCGAATCGCAGATCACTTGAGGAGCGCCACCCGTAAGCGCAACCTTCTTGAGTTTGCCGTCAGCCGAGAAGGCGATCCACTGACCGTCCGGAGAAAAGAATGGGCTCTCTGCCCATTCCGTGCCGGGAATCGGTCGTGCGTCGAATCGGTCCATCTGGCGCAGGTAAAGCTGGCTAGTCTTGCCGTCGTAAACCCCGTACGCCAGGCGCGAGCCATCAGGTGACAGGGCGACCCGGCCCTCCAGCCTCTGGATAGGTGCGAGAGTCACCGCCAGGCGCGCGACAGGTCGCGCAGAGGACCGAGGCGCGCGCAACGCGCCGACGATAATCAGCGCCGCCACGGCGAGCACTAAGAAGCCGGCCAGCGCCCAGGGCAGACCGCGCCGCCAGAGCTGTTGGGGGGCCCCCTCCTCTGCACCCAGGCCAGGCACAAGAGGTGCTCCTGCATCGGAAAGTCCGCTGAGTGTTTCTTCAATGGTGATGCGGGCTTCGCCAATGTCGCGCAGGCGTTGCTTTGGCTCTTTGGTGAGGCAGCGTTGCAGCAGTTTCTGAATGGCGATGGGCGTCGTGGCGGGCAGCAGGTTCCATTCCGGTTCGGCGCGCACCACCGCCGCCAGCACTTCGGTCGTGGTCTCACCGGAGAAGGCTTGCCGACCCGTGAGCATCTCGTAGAACACGCACCCAAACGCCCAGATGTCCGCCCGCCGGTCAACCGCCTTTCCCTTCGCTTGCTCAGGGCTCATGTAGCCGGCCGTACCCAATATCACCCCTCCCTGCGTCGCCGCCACGCTGAGCGTTGGCGAATCCTGTAGTGGCCCGAGGCCTTGCATCCCTACTCCCGGCTCCGCCCCTGTGTCCAGGGCCTTCGCTAGGCCAAAGTCGAGAATCTTCACTGCGCCTTCCGTAGTGACCTTGATGTTGGCGGGTTTCAGGTCGCGGTGAATGATCCCGCGCTCGTGGGCGTATTCGAGGGCCTCGGCGATTTGCTTGGCAAGGGGCAAGGCATCTTCGCGCTTGATCGGTCCCTGCGCCAGCCCGTCGGCTAGGGTCGGACCTTCGACCAGCTCCATCACCAGCGCGTGGTAATCACCGCTCTCCTCAAAGCCGTAGATTGCGGCAATGTTGGCGTGATTCAGCGAGGCAAGGACTCGGGCTTCGCGTCTGAACCGCGCCAGGCGCTCAGCATCGCCGGCGAAGGTCTGCGGCAGGACTTTCAATGCCACGTCGCGCCCTAGACGAGTGTCGCGCGCACGATAAACTTCGCCCATGCCGCCGGCACCGAGCGCCGAAACGATTTCATAAGGGCCAAGTTTGGCGCCTGAGATCAGTCCCATCAATGAAGATTATTATACACGAGACGTTGGAAGATGCAGTGATCGCTGACAACAAATAGTCCGACCGGTTCAACCCACGTCTACAATTTGGAACCTGGCAGCGGACCCGTGTGGCCCGAGTGTAACGCCGGAGCACTTACCGAGCACCGTTCACTCGGCCGGTTATGGGGGCATATCGGAAACTGAGCCGTTGCCCGTGCGGATTTCAACTACAAACACAGGTCTTGCCTTAGCGTCTATTATTCTAGCGAGTACGGCTGAGCCCGCCACCTAAATAGAATGACTGAGCTTCAATAAGGCAAACCAGTTGCCGCCAAGCTCTGAACTTCCGCTGAGAGGAGGAAATCGTGTCCCTGCCCGCCAGCATCGGTGACTACTTACGCGCCAACACCAATGAACTCGCCACAAGAATACTTAAATCGTTCCCACCCCTGCACGCGATCGACGACCCACCTTCACCCTTGATTAGCAAGCTCCTGCGGAAGCCTTATCCAGCTCAGACCCTCGCAATAATGGGCCTGGTCCGGCGCTGGCAGCAGGCACGGGCAGGAGCGGTGATTGCAGAATGCGGCACCGGCAAGACGCTGATCTCGCTGGGAGCCGTTTACACCCACGCCGAAGGCCGACCTTTTACAGCAATTGCCATGGTCCCGCCACAACTGGTCGAGAAGTGGTGCCGGGAAGCGATACTCACCTTGCCTCGAGTCCGCGTGTTCATAATCGACGGCTTACGCACGCCCACCAGCTCCAACAATCACCACGGCGTGAATGAGGTCAGGCTACGGAACAAACGCATCGTGCGCGAGGGACTGAAGACCAGCCTGACGGAATTACGCCTCCGCAGGTCATATTCCTCTGCGCGGAAACGATGGGATGCGATCTGCGGTTGCCCTTCCGTCTGGGTGGTGGGAAGGGATAGAGCGAAGCTCGGCAACTTCTGGCGCCATGCGTATCAGATTGCCCGCTGCGGACGTTATCAAGGCAGCGTGGTCAATGCTGACAGTGGCTGTCCGGTCTACCTCGGCACGGAGAGCGAACGCCTCCTGGCAATGGACTTCAAGAAGGTGAAGCTCAGCGAAATGCTGGGCCAAGGTGATGAAACCAATCATGCCCGCCGGCCTCTTTACAGCGCCCTGTGGCAGGCAGATGGCAAGAAGATTAGGCGCTTTGCCCCGGTCGACTTCATCGGCCGGTACATGAGTGACGGTTTCTTCGACTACGCCATAGCTGACGAAGTTCACGAACTGAAGGGAGGAGATACGGCCCAGGGCAACGCTCTGGGCACACTGGCTGCGTCCGCCCGTCACATTGCCGTCCTCACCGGCACACTCTTGGGCGGCTACGCGCTGGACCTGTTCAACATCCTGTTTCGTCTGGAACCTTCCAGGATGCTGGAAGAAGGCTTTGAGCACGGGGAAGCTGGCGTGCGCGCCTTCACCGAAGCTTACGGCCTGCTGGAGAGGATCACCGTTATCGAGCCGGCTGACAATGCCTGCTCCGAAGCTCGGGTCACAACTCGGTTCCGCCACCGGCCAGGAGCGTCACCCCTGTTGTTTGGCCGCTTCCTGATGAGTCTTGGTGCCTTCGTGTCGCTGGAAGACATCTCCGACGCTCTCCCTCCTTACCAAGAGGAAGTTGTCAGCGTGGAGATGGATCAACCCCTGCAGAAGGCGTACGAGGACCTGGAGGAGGACATCAAGAAGGCCCTGCGCGAGCATCGAGGCAACCAGTCAGTGATCAGCGTAGCGTTGAATGCTCTGCTTGCGTACCCTGACCGGCCTTTCGGGTTCGGGGACCTGATCGGCCGTGAGTTCAATCCCGAAACTCAGCGTCGAGAGCCTTTCCTGATCGCAGCTACGCGTGACCTGGATGAGGACATTGTCTACGCCAAGGAGCGGCGGCTGGTGGAGGAAATCAAATCCTCGCTTGAGCGTGGCAGGAAGGTGCAGGTCTACGCGGTCTATACGCAGAAGCGTGACGTGACGCGCCGGCTGGAGAGCATCCTGGCAAGAGAAGGGATCCGTGTAGCTATACTGACCACGGAGGTTGCGCCGGAGCTGCGGGAGTCGTGGTACGAGCGGCAACTGCAGGCAGGCATGCAGGTATGCATTGCCCATCCGCGTTTGGTTCAGACCGGACTTGATTTATGGGCCATGGCCGACATCTACTTTTATGAGACTGGCTATTCCATCTACACCCTGCGGCAGGCCAGCAGGCGGTCGTGGCGGATCGGGCAGAAGAAGAATGTCAACGTCAAGTTCTTCTACTACGCCGGCACTATGCAGGAAGCATGCCTGAGGCTGATGGGGAAGAAGCTGCTGGTTTCGCTGGCAATGGAAGGGAAGTTCGCAACTGACGGTCTTCAAGCGATCGACGAAGGTGATGACATCCTGATGGCAATGGCGCGGGAACTGGTGACGGAGAAGGGCATCGGGGAGAGTGCTGATGCAGTGTGGAAGCGCCTCGTGGACAAGCAGGCGGAAGTGTTCGGAGTTCGGGCTGGGGAACGTCCCCCGTGGAAGCAGAACCTCCGGAGAGGGATGTACCAGAAGTCATCGTTCCACCGCCAGCACCGATACCGGCACTGGTGACACAACTCCTCATGTTCGGTATGTCACTTGAGCGTGTGCCTAGGCGTAAAGCCTCGCGCAGGGCATCAAGTGCCGTAACGTCGTCAGATCAACTAGGGTTGTTCCAGAGCTAAGGGTGAGGCAGCCGAAAGATCAGCGGCGGTCAACGGACAACAATTCCACTTTGGGTAAGGCAACGGTGGCGCGGCGCCCCATGCAGGTCAATCACCCCAACGTCAGCGGGTTACTGCTTGTCGCAGGAGCAACGGAGTCGGACATCAAACCCCAGCCTTTGGGCTTCAAGACCCTCCATTTTGTCGTCCACGGCTCGGGACTATCCGGGCCTTGGTTCCCGGACAGTGCTTCAACTCTGTTATGCCTTCTTCTACCGTCGCCTCACCGTTTCGTGCTAACGAGCGGCTCTCTGAGATCTTCGGGAAAGAGCGCAGCCTCATATGTCCCCGCCGACTTCCTTCGGGCAGATAGCTCGACACTTCATCGACCCTGCTTGAACGCGAGCGGCCCAGTGCCCGGTTCGGTGACTTGATGTCCACACAAGGTGAGCCGGTTCCGCAGGCCCGCAACAATGTGCAGTCAGTGAAGGGTGATTTCGCGCGGGGCACAACCTCGTTTACGTCGCTGCTTCGAAGACGGGGCTAAAGAGCGGTCCATAGTCAAATTGCTCGTTTGTGGGGAAGTACTTAGATTATAGCGAGTTATAGGACATCGCAGAACAAAAGCAGGCGATTCAATAAAGGGTTATTTCGCTCAGAGGGCGATCTCGCGC